>CAVSVF010000005.1:0-130972 GCA_963731435.1 uncultured Solirubrobacterales bacterium | reverse complement strand
CGGCCCCTCAGCGCCGCTTATGCTTTGGCTTCGGGCGCGGCCGGAGCTCGGCGAACCGCAGGAAGCGGTCAGTGGGTGCGCGCTCGGCGCGGTAACGCACACTTCTGGCGGTACCGCGGCTGCCATCAGCGCTCAGCGCCACCACGGAGACCGTGCCGGCGAGCGTCGAGGTGGCGCTGATGCGGAGCGAGTGGTGGCGGCTGGTCACCCTGATCAGCCCGCCGCGGCGCTCGCGGAGCGTGACGACGTAACGAGCGGCGTTCCGGGCCGGCCGCCACGACACCGTGAGGAAGCCACGATTCCAGCGGGTCGTCAACCGGCCGGGGCGCGCCGGGCGCACGAAGCCGGGGCCCCGGAAGCGAGCGACGTGCAGACGCTGAGCTCCGGGTACGCCGATCCCGTACCGCGAGATCGCCGCGACGATCGTCCGTGCGTCGTGGCCAGGCAACGTCGTGAAGCGGATGCTGCCTCGGCCGCCGGAGGTTGCGCCGATCTCACGCGCGATTCCGTGCACGACCTCGAAGAAGGTGATCCGCGCCCCGGGTTGCCGGGAGACGTCGTAGCGCAGCACGCGCCGAGTCCCGCTGCCGGTCACGTGCCCGCGCGTCGCAACCGGCCCGGGCTCCGTGGCGTGGTAGCTGTGCACGACGGCCGGACCCGGCAACGGCGTGATCGTGTAGGTCCCAGGCACCAGGTGCCTCACGCCGATGATGGTCTGACGCATCCGCTCCGACTGGATCACGATGAGGTTCCCGGCGCGGTGAACACCCACCCCGTTCGCCGTCAGCGACTGGCCACCGGGGCCGGTGACGGTCACGTTCGGTGCGCCCGGTGTCGCCGTCGAGCCGGACCTCGGGTATGGGCCTGCCCCGTTTCACCACGAACGTACGCGCCGCGCTTGCCCCGCGGGCCCGGTTGCCGGTGGCGAACACGTGGTCCTCGGTGAACTCTGTGATGTCGCACGCGGTGCCCACTCCGATCCCGAACACGGAAACCCTCGCGTAGAGGTGGGGATTGGGGAAATCGGTCCACTTAAAGCCCCCGCCGAAGTCGCCGAAGCACAAACCAGCGCCCTCGCTCGAGACGGCCGCATCGACGTCGCCGCATACGTCCTCCACACACCCCTGAACCTCGCCGGAGAGGTTGAAGCGGCGGTTGACGACGTTGAACTGGCCGTCGAGCCGGCCGGTGATCGTAAGCAGGTCCTTGATGCCGGCGTCCATCTCCCCGCCGGCCGCGATGTAGCCGGGGGCGTCGTAGAGCAGGTAGCCGCCGCCAAGGGGCACCTGGCCGATATCGGGGATGTTGACGTTAACGGTCCCGCCGACGCCGATGGCGGGGCCTGTCGGGTAGCTCTGGCGGAGGAGCGCCGCCGGCGCCCCGGGGAGATCGGTCGGTGCCACCCGGAACGGCGGCGTCGACGGCGAGGGGAACGCGAGCACCATGTTCCCGGCCACGTCTGCCACCGCGAGTGCGCCCAGCGTGATCGTGCCGCGGAGCGCCGTCGGATGGGTGGCGAAGCTGAGGCTGATCTTCTCCAGGTCGACTCCCGGCGCGATCTCCGGCGGGTCGTCGGTGAGATCGAGTGTCGCGCCCGCGTGGTCCAGCGACCCGTCGTGGAACACGATCCCGTTGAACGGCTCCTCCGGAAGCGGTGTCAGCCGGATCTCTGCCGTCCCGATGCCGATGTTGCCGTAGAACGCCCAGTTGTCGGGTGCCTGGAAGTAGATATCGACGTCGGTGAGGCCGACGTCCTCATAGCCGATGCCATCAAGGTGGCCATGGAAGCTCTTCGGCTGGATCCCGTTGGTGTTGTCGGCGCGCAGGACGCCGTCAACCGTGATGCCGCCGAGGCTCGGCGGCAGCTCCACGTGCCCATGTATCTCGCTGTGACGGTCGGTGCCGTTCTGGACGAAGCTGATGTCGGCGGTGCCGGTGAACGGGAAGTCGCCGGCGCCGGGGAGCCCCCGTGAGTCGAACGAGGCGATCGGCTGCTCGGCGGGGTTGCAGGAGCCGCAGTTGTTCGACACATCGAGGTTGATCTGCCCGACCTTGATCGGCACCCCTCCGACCGTCACCACCGCACTTGAGGAGACCACCCGCTGGAATCCCGGCGAGTACGCGATCGCCGCGCCCCCAAGGGGCCTGAAGTCGATCCCATTGATCCGCACCGTCTGGTGCGAGATGTACAGCTTGGCGGTCAGGATAATCGGTATCAGCCGATTGCCGAAGATGGCGTGCACGTTGAGCTGCCTCGTGCAGTTCGCGATGTTCGCGCAGTACCACTTTGCGTCAGCCCGCCAGTTCGGATCGTTCTCGTAGCTGCTGAGCATCCCGTTGAGGATGTCCGCCTCGCCGTGCGGCACCTGGGAGGGATCACTGATCTGGGTCAAGCAGCCGACTGCGGCGGTGATGCCGGCGTTCACGGTAGTCGTGCAACCGGCGGGCGGGCCGCCGTGGGCGGTGATGTCAAGCGCCTGATAGCCGCCCGAGCAGGTGGTGATGTTCGTGGCCCGCGTGAAGTTGCCTCTCGGCGGGGGGCCGTAATTGCCGTTGAGCGTCACGATGTGCGAGGTGGAGGAGGTTCCGCCGGGACCGATGGCGGTCAGCGTCACGTTGGACTGCCGGTAGAGCGCGAGTGTGACGTTCGGCGTCTGGGCGGGGCAGCTGGCCTGCGGCTGGCCGTTGACGCTCCAAATCAGCGTGTTGGCCCCGCGGGTCGCGCCGGCGTTCAGCGTGAACTGCGTACCCAGCCTGATGCGGGTGGGGCCGAGGAAGCTCGCCAGCGGACGTGGGGTTGTGGGCGGTGGTGGCGTGCTGGTCGTGGTCGTCGTGGTGGTGGTGGTCGGCGGTGGTGCAGTCGGTGGCGTAACCCCGACCGCGGCGGAGCCGGTGCTCGAGCTGTCTGCAGCATCGCTGGTGTAGCCGGCGCTGATGTGATGAAGGCCGCTCCCGACCGCCGTAGGCGTGTACGTGACATGGCACGTGCTCGTTGTGCCAGCGGCGGGAGCAAGCGTGCACGTCGCCCCCGGGCCGCTGAATGTCCCAGGCGAGTCGCTCATGAATGCGACGTGTCCAGTCGGAGCCGCCTCGGGCGCGGTGGCTGTGTCGCTGACCGTCGCCGTGCACGTCGTGGGGCTGCCGGTCGTCGTGCTGCCCGGCACGCAGTTGACGCCGGTGGAGGTCGAGTCGGCTCCGAGCTCCGGAGGATTCGTCGCGGAGCTCGATTGGAGCTCGCGAATCTCGGCGTCGCTGAGCGCACGTGGGTAGACGCGGACCTCGTCGATCTGGCCGTTGTAGCGGAAGGGGGACTCGTCGCACCCGGTGGAGGACTTAGCCTGCCCCGCGTACAGGTCCGTCAGACCAGGATCGCTGGTGTCGTAGAAGAGCGGGGGGCTGTTGACCACAGACGTGGTCTGCTGCAAGACGCCGTCGACCCAGAGCCGCATCGTGCTCCCGTCGTAGCTACCGGCCACAGCGTGCCAATTGCCGTCCCAGATCGACGAGGAGGTCGTCTCCGGGGTGGAGGACTGCTCAATCCCCCCATTGTTATCGCCGTGGTCGGCGGTGATGTTGAACTGCACCCCTCCGCCGCTCCCCGTGCCCAGACCGTAGGACATCGCTCCGCACTGGTTATCCGGGACCGGCTTGCCCACGATCAGGCGGTTCGCTCCCGGACTGACTGAGCTGCGCACCCAGGACATCACCGTAACCCCGGTCGGTGGCCGCAGCGGCGTCGCGTCAGCCACCGTCACCCCGTTGTCGTCGTAGCCCTCATAGCCTATGGCGAGCGCGCGCTGAAAGCGTCCGTCGGAAACGGGCGTGCCGCTCGCGGTGGCACTCAGGTTGTTGGGCGACGAGTCAGGCGTCGGACCGGACGGGGTCGTACCGTCCGGAGACACCCCGCTGCCCTCGATGGTGTCCAGATGGAGCTGCACCGCAGGATTCGTCGAGTCCGAACTATCCGCGGATGCGCTCACCGCCACGGAAGCCAGCACACCGACCCCCATTGCCAACACCCCAAACAGCGGCGCGAGAACACGAACCTTCTCGCGCCGCATGCGCGCCAGTTCCGCGCCGATGCGCGTCCAGAGCATCCTCATCCGTAGGCGAACCTACCTTCACGCCCCCACGAAGTACATAAGAGGTGACCCTGATCTCTTTAACCTGCGAGCGTGCGCCCGTGAACCTCGTTCACGCGGAGCCGAGGGTGCCCGCGCCTCGCTCCTTCCAATGCGATACAAGCTGTGTCACCCAGTCGATGGCACGGCTCTGCGCTCTACGATGCGAGCATGCCGAAAGCCCCCAGCGATGAGCTGACGATCGACGAGCTGGCACGGGAGACCGATGTCACCGGACGCAACATCAGGGCTTTCCAGGCGAAGGGCCTGCTGCCCCCTCCCACGATCCGCGCACGCACCGGCTACTACGGGCCCGAGCATGTCTTCCGTCTGCGGATGATCCGCGCATTGCAGGAGGAGGGCTTTCGCCTGGAGGCGATCGCCCGGCTGCTGGATCGCCCGGGCGGGGCGGTAGAGCACGTCCTCGAGTTCGGCCAGGCGCTGCGGAACTCGTTTGGCACCGCCGCGCCGGAGTTCGCCACGACCGACGAGCTGACCGCGCGTTTCGGCGGGGAGCCAAACCCGCGCGCGCTCCGCAAGGCCGAGAAGCTTGGCTTGATCCGCTCAGTCGGCAAGGACCAATGGGAGATCCGCAACCCGACGCTGGTCGGAGCCGGCGAACAGCTCGCAGCGATGGGGATCCCCGTCGAGCATGCCCTCGCTGTGGGCGAGAGCATCGACCGCCACACCACGGCGATCGCCAAGGCCTATGTCCGCCTGTTCATCTCCGATGTTCTCGGTGGCGGGAAGATCTCCGAGTCGACCGACGAGGATTGGAGCTGGCTGCACGAAGCGCTGGAACGGCTGCGTCCAATGGCGCTTGAGGCGATCCGGGCGAGCTTCGAGAACGCGATGAGCCAGCAGGTGGAAAGGCAGCTCAAGAAGTTCGGCGATCGCAGCTAGAGGCTCGTTTGCCAATGTTTATGTCACATTACTTGTGCTAGCTTTAGCCGACCTCGATGCCGACCACTCCGCCCCCTCTGCCTGACCTTCGGACCTTGGTGGCGGAGTCCGCCTGGGTTGCCGCGATGCCAGGGCTCGCACCTCAGGCCGGCCGATGGCAACGAACACTGCCTGCCGTCCGCGGGGAGCTTGCGAAGGAGGCGCTTGATCTTGCTCGGCCCCGCCTATGGCTCGACACGCTCGGCTCGCTTGCTTCCACCGGGTGGAAGGTGACCGGTGCCGCCGCTCCCGATGCTCCATTTGCCCTTCTGAGCGCCGCCGCGGCCGCCGCCGGTCTGCCGATCTCTCCTCCGCGGGCGAACAGGGGCACGGTGCAACGTGCCCAGCGCCTGGTTCGGGCGGGTGGGCCCGCCTACATCAAGCTCGGTCAGTTCATCGCCAGCGCACGCGGTTTGCTGCCTGACCAATGGGTCGAGGCGTTCGCCTGGTGCCGTGATCAGGCCCCTGCCCTGCCGGCCGGTACCGCGCAGCAGGTGCTTCAGCGGGAGTTCGGTGAGCGGAGTGAACGCCTTGTCGACTTCGACGCGGAGCCGGTCGCCGCCGCGTCGATCGCCCAGGTCCACTCCGCCGTCCTCGACGACGGTAGATCGGTGATGGTCAAGCTTCGGCGGCCCGGATTGCACCAGCAGCTGCGCTCGGACATCGAGACCATGGCGCTGGTCGCCGCGGTCGCCGAACGGCTGCACCCGGCCGCGCGGACCGGGAACCTAAGCGGCTTCGTGGAGCTGTTCGCGACGCTGGCCCTGGAGGAGCTCGACTTCCGCCTGGAGGCGTTGAACATGGTCGAGCTCGGCACGGCCCTCCAGGCCGCCGGGATCGACTACTGCACGGTACCGCGACCGATCCCTGAGCTCGTCGCTCCGGGAGCACTGGTGATGGAGCTGGCTCCCGGCGTGCCCTACGACCGCGCGCCCGAAGAGTTCGGCTCCGCTCTGGATGGTGATCGTCTGCTTCAGCTGGCGATCACCGGCGTGCTGGAGACCACGCTGATCTACGGCCTCTTCCACGGCGATCTACACGCGGGAAACGTCCTTATCGAGGGCGGCGACCGCTTCTCGCTCATCGACTTCGGGATCTGCGGCCGGATCGATGCCGGTCAGCGAGCGGCTCTGATCCGCTTCATGCTCGCCTTCGCGGAGATGGATGCCCGCAAGCAGCTGCAGGCGCTGACTGAGTTCGGCGCGCTTCCGACGGACGCTGACCTGGATGAGATCAGCGTCGAGCTGCAAGCCGAGCTTGACCTGATCGACCCGGCGGCCGGCGGCAGCCTCGGCTATGCGGACATCGGCGAGCCCCTGAGCAGGGTGCTCCGCGTGCTAACGGCCCGGCGCTTTCGGCTGCCCAAGGAACTCGTGCTGTTCTTCAAGAACCTGCTTTACCTCACCGGCTTCACCGCGAGCGTTGCTCCCGATGCAGATCTGCTCGGTCAGATTGCACCGGTGCTCGGACATTTCATGGCCAAGTACGGCGACCAGCTCGCGTCGGTCCAGGGCGAGGATCCCCCGCCGGTCGAAACGCTGGCACTGACATGACCACGATTGCGATCCTCTTGATCAGCGTGTGCGGGGCGGGCATTTTGGTCGGTGCCTTCTTCCTGTTCCGATCAGGGTCGGCGCTGGACAGCCTGGGTCGCCAGGGCCGGGTCTGGTTCGAGCACGCCTCCGACCGGGCGGATCGAAGAGCGACCCAACGAAGATGCGCGGGATGACCCGATCCCGCAGCGACCTCTGAGAGGGCGTTCCTACAGGTAGAGCACAAGGGGGCGCGGCTATACGTGCAGGGCTCCCGACCTCGAACCGGGACCTGCGCTGGTGGCGAGACGCAGACGCCAACCGGGAGCGCATCCGCCGGGATACGTCCACCACCTCCCACGTGTGCGGGTGAGCTAGTGGACGATGGTGAAGTTGATGGTGTGGTGGGTGCGATGGCCCAGTGAGTTGATCGCGGTGAGAACGAGCTGGTAGCTGCCGACTGGCAGTCGCTTGTGCTTGCTGATCTTCCCCTGGAAGCTGATGTGATTGGTCCCGCTGTGCCCGTTCAGCTTCACGGTGCCGCGGCCCACAAGCGCCGTACACCGAAGGCTGCGGTGGGGCGTGCCCCCGCGCCGGCAACGATGGTGGGAGCGGTGTCCTGCGACCTTCTGGGAGAACGCCAGGCTCAGCTTGGCCGGTTCGTTCAGGCTGAACGTGAACACCGTCCCCACGGGCGCGCCGGCGCGGACGATGGAGGGCAGATGGCTGCCCTCGCGCCAGCGGTGATGATTCTCGCCCAGATGCGTGATCGACGGGGTGAAGATGGCGGCGGTGCCACCCATTCCGCCGGTGCCACCCCCCGTCCCGCCGGTGCCGCCCGTTCCGCCAGTGCCACCCGTCCCGCCAGTACCGCCCGTCCCCCCGGTCCCAGAACCCGCTGCCTGCACCACCTGTGTGAGCGTCGCCGACGGAGACCCGGCGAACGACGCGTTACCGGAGTAGGTCGCGACGATCGAGTGCGACCCCGTGGCGCTGTAGGTCACCCCACAGGTCGCCAGGCCTGACGCCGGAACTGGCTTCGCCTCGCACCCGCTGATCGGGGTGCCGCCGTCGGTGAACGCGACGGTGCCACCATCGTGGATCGGTGTGACGGTGGCGGTGTAGGTGACCGCGTGACCAGCGGTCGACGGGTTCTCGCTCGAGGTCAGGCCGGTGCTGGTCGGAGTCACGGTGCCGCTGTCAACGGTCTCGACGGCACCGATGTCACAGGTCATCTCATTTCCGTCCGGCCGCGGGTAGAGCCGCTGGTCGGCGCGGACCGTGCAGGCCGACAGGGGCACGGCGTCGATCGCCGGGCTCCCTGAGCCGGGCAGCATGGTCTGCGTCGGGCCGCCGTTGTCAGCCAGCGACCCGAGCGCGGGGTCAGCCACGGTACCCGGGCAACTGGCGTCGCCAGCCAGATCGTTTCCGAGGTTGTCGATGCTCCCGGCCACCGTCTGGTTGCAGTTCTGGTCGCCCAGGCCCGCGTTGCCGTTGCCAGCCACGATCGAGTTCTTGTCGGTGACGGCCGTGGTGCTGCTGTACGCGTCGGCGAGACCCGCGCCGAGGCCGCGCGTTCCCGCCACACCCCCGCCTCCTCCAGTTCCAGGTGCCCCCACGGAGCCCGCCCCGCCGACGACCATTGCCCGCGATCGTCGCCTGCATGAGCGACAGGTAGTCGCCGGAGCCGCCGGACTGCGCCCAGATCCCGCCGCCATAACCGCCGTAGCCGCCGTTGCCGCCGCTGCAGCACGCGCCGGCCTGCGGGCCGCTGCCCCCGTTACCACCGTCACCGGTCCGGTTGCCGGCGATCGTCACATTGGTCAGCGTGGCGCCAGACCCAGACGTGAGCAGCCCCCCGCCGGCGCCACCGAACCCGGCGGGACCGCCTTGATAACCATCGTCAAACCCGTTGGTCGTCCTCCCGCCGTTCCCCGAGGGACCACCGTTGCCACCGGCGCCAGTCGTGTTGCCGCTCAGCGTGGACGTCGACAGGGTGAGCGTGCCGGTGTTGTAGATCCCGCCGCCGCCCTGGCTGGTGGAGAAACTGACGCCACCGGGCGCATCGAGGCCTCCACCGCCTCCGGAGCCGCCGTCGTTGCCCCGTCCCGCCGCGAAGCTCCCCTGATCGGCGCCGTCGCCACCGCTGCCGCCGGTGCCCCCCCGGCCGGTCCCGTTGCTGGCGATCGTCGTGGTGGCGATCGTGGCGGTGCCGTCGTTCCAGATGCCGCCCCCCGCCCCGCCGGCGGCGCCGTTGCCGGCACCACCGCCCTCGGCGATGTCTCCCGACCCGTCCGTGCCGCGGGCGCCATTGCCCCCGTCACCACCGGAGCCGGTCGCATTGCTGCTGATCGTGGAATTCGATACCTGAAGGGTGGCTTGGGTGTCGTTGTAGATTCCGCCGCCGTTCCCGCCCTCGCCGCCGCCCACACCGTTGCGCAGGTACGTGTTGCTATCGGCGCCGTCGGCACCCCGGCCACCATGGCCGGTGGCGTTCCCGGTGACCAACGCGTGTTGGAGGGTCAGCGAGCCGTGGTTGAGGATCCCGCCGCCGTCGACACCGAAGCCGCCAGCCGCCCCCGCGCTCGTCGCATCCGCGCCACTGGCCGTCTGCCCGCCGGTGAACTCGACGTCCGAGAAGGACGCCGACCCGCCGGACAGAACCTCGAGCACGCGAGCTGTGGTGGCCGGTCGCGTCGATGTTGGTCATATCTGGATGGCTGGCGTCCCCGCCGGTGAGCACGAAGTTCGCGTTCGCCGGCACCTGCAGCTCACCGAGGGTGAGCTGGTAATGGCCCGCCGGCACGATGATGGTCACCGGTGGCCCGTCGATCGTCCCGCAGCCGCCGGCGGTGTGAGCGGCGGCATCCGCGATCACCGCGCGAAGCGAGCAGCCGCTGGTGGAGTCCGTGGCGCTCGTGACGGTCAACGCCGCCGAGGCGACCGAGGAGAAGCAGAGCACTCCGGCTAGCACGGCGAGTACGGCGATGGCATGCCTGCCGCCCGCGATCCACCCCGGTATGACCCTGGCGCCTAATCCGATTCGCCGACCATCGCAGACCACTGCGGGTTTCGCGTCAGGGTCGACCCTGACATTTCTAAGGGTTCCGTCCCCCGCCTCTAGACAATGGCGAGACCGGACTCGAACCGGGAACGGATCATCGCGATGCTTCCAGCAGCGTCCCGTCCGTCCCATGGGTCCCGACGGTCTGAACGCATACGCCGCAGCAGTCGGTACCACGCCCGGTACCACACGCGGTCGCATCGCTTGACGCTCGTCACCGTCCACCGCTGAGGTAGGCGCGCAGTGCGAGTATCCGTTGTGCCGACGCGACGAGCACCGTCCGGCGTACCCGGCCCGTCTGCACGGCGTGGGTGAGGGCTGCGACCTCGGCCTTGATGTCGGCCGGCTTGTGGGCGAATACGAGCAGATCGGCACCGGCGAGCGTCGCGCGCACCCCAAGGTCCGCCGGCGTGCCGAAGCCACGGAGCGAGCGGACGTCGAGGTCGTCGGTCAACACCACGCCTGCGAACCCGAGTCGGTGGCGCAACTCTCCCGTGATCACTCTGGGTGAGATAACCGCCGGGACCGACGCGAGCGCACGATACCGCGCGGTGCTGATGAGCACTACATGGGCTCGCGCGGAGATTCCGGGGACAAACGCCTGTTCGTCGGACCGCCGAAGGACTGCCCGCGAGAGAGTGATCGTCTGCGGGTAGCGATCCTGGTCTTGTGTCACCGAGCCGAGCCCAGGGAAATGCTTCAGCGTCGCCGCGATCCCACCGGCTTGCAGCCCCTGGGCGAATGCCGCACTCAGGGAGCCCGCCGTTGCTGGCGTGGCTCCGAAGGACCGTCCGGTGGCACGCTCGAAGCCGTCCGGACGTGACAGGTCGGCGACCGGGGCGAGGTCGACCCTAATGCCGGCGCGACGAAGGAGGGCAGCGGTGGCGAGGCCCTGCCGGCGCACCATGCGCGACCCTCGTGGAGCCATCTCGGCGGCCGAGCCGTTCGGCGGTCCGGGTAGACGTTTCACCTCGCCTCCCTCCTGATCGATCATCGTCAGCAACGGGCCGAGCCCGAGAGGACGAGCGGCGGCCTGAAGACGACGCATCTGGGCGGCGAGTGCACCCGTGGACGCGACGTTCCCGGCGTAGACGATGACTCCGCCCACCTCCCCCCGGCGAACGAGTGCGAGCAGCCAGTCGGGCACTGTTGTTCCCGTGTACCCGGCGATGATCCGCTCGCCGGCGAGCATCCGCATGCTGAGGCGATTCGCCGGCTTCCGGGCAGGCGCTCCCGTCACATTCATAGCGCGGCGAGCGCTGGGGAGGCGCCGAGCACCTTTCCCCCCCGACACGAACGCGAGGGCGACCAGCAGGACCACGATCGACGCCCACGGAAGCAGGGACCACCTCATCGAGGGCATTCGAGTACCTCAGTAGCAGAGTGCGCTCCGAACGAGAGCTCTGGACGCAACGCAACGATGCCAGCGGAGTCTAATCCCGGTCGTGTGTTTCCCAGGGTGCCGACGGGGGCTGCATGGCGCGAGCCAGACACCAGGTCCCCTTCACGTCACCAACGGCCGCCGTTCCGGGCTGACGGCAATTGCGAGACCGGACTCGAACCGAGAACGAATCCGCAACATGCTTCCAGCAGCGGTCCGTCCGTTCCATCCGTCCCGGCGTCCGGACATCCTGGACGGATAGGACCCAGCACTCGGCACCACGCACAATGCGTAAGTAGACCGTTCCCGTAGCGCACACGATGCGGATCCTCGACGTCTCCCCGCGGCTCGTCTGGCCGCCCGACAACGGCTCCTCCGCTCGGATGTACTACCTCCTACGCGAGCTCAGCCGTGATCACGAGGTTCGCCAGTTCTCCCAGGCGCGGCTCAGCGAGGTGCGCCAACGGCAGTTCACGGCGGAGGTATGGCCGACGCGGACCTACCAGGAGTATCGCAACCGGAGCTTGATCGCCGCGGCTGCCTCGGAGTGGTGCCACCGCTCCTGGATCCGCCCCCAGGCCATCTTCAGCGGCGCGTGCCTGCGACTGACTCGGCCTGCACGGTTGCGCGAATGGTTGCGTTGGGCCGAGGTGGCGCTCGTCGAGTTCCCCTGGCAGTTCGCCTACTGCCGTCGCGCGGCGCCAGCCCTGCCGATGGTGTTCGCCTCGCACAACGTTGAAGTCTTGACCCGGAGCTCGAATGCGCGGGCGGCTGGCGTCCGAGTCGAGCGCAGCCCCTTGCTCCGGCTCGTCCGGCGGCAGGAGCAGCACGCGGTCGCGCATGCGGACCTGATCCTCGCTGTTAGCGAGGACGACCGGCGGGAGTACGTCCGGCGCTACGGTGTCGACGCGGACCGAGTGGTCACTGTCCCGAACGGGACCGACACGGAGGGCCTCCTCCCGCTCGGCCCGGCGACCAAGCGAGCGCTGAGGGCGAAGCTGGGGCTTCCGGACAAGCCGACCGTGGTCTATCTCGCCTCGGGACCTAAGGTCCCGGACATCGAAGGCCTGAAGTGGGTCGGCAGCGTGGCCCGCGAGCAGCCGGACCTCACATTCCTGATCGTCGGCGGCATTTCGGCCCGCCCGTACATCGAGGGCAACATCATCGCCACTGGCCTCGTCGCTGACCACCGTCCCTACCTCCAGGCCGCGGACATCTCGCTCAGCCCAATCCAGCACGGCGGCGGGACGAAGATCAAGGTCTTGGACGGACTCGCTGCCGGGCTCGCCACGGTCGCCTTTGCAGAGACGATTCGAGGTACGACGCTACGAGACGGCGAACACGTCATCGTGGCCGAAAAGAGCGAGGCCGCGCTGGAACGCGCCGTCCGCCGGCTGGTCGACGAGCCCGGCCTCGCGAACGCTCTGGCGACCGCGGGGCGACGCTTCGTCTCCATCCGCCACGACTGGAAGGCGATTGCGCGCAGGCTTGAGTCTGTTCTGGTCGACCTCCTGCGACACGCTCAAGCCACAGCCTAGGTCGCAGACCATGCGGCACGAGCGCCGGTCATCCGGCTGAGGCTCTCGGGGACGTCCGAGCGGTTTCAAGGTTGCTCGGGGAAGCGTCCGCGTCAAGCGTTCCATCCAGCATCGCGATGAGCGCGTCGTCGAGCCGGCAAGCGATGCGCGCCCAGTCGTATCGCTCCACCGCGAGTGCTCGTGCCGCGCGGCCGATGCGCATCGCCAACGCCCGGTCATCGGCGAGGCGCTCGGTGGCCTGACGCAACCCACGTAACGCTCGGCTCCGCGACGAGGACTTCAACGCCGTCGCGGACGAGAAGGCCACCAAGAGCCGGAAGGAAGGCGACCGTCGGCAGTCCCGACGCCATGTATTCCAGCAGCTTGATCTTCGTACCGGCACCGTGCTCAATCGGACACAGAGCAATGTCGGCCGCGTCGAGATAAGGCCGGAGGTCGTCGACGAAACCGGTGGAGACCATGTTTGACGGAGGATCGTCCACCTGCGCCCCCTCGCCGACGGCCAAGAACGTGAAGCGGTCGGCCGTCGCCGCCAGCCGGCGGACCCAGTCCGCCCCGCGGACGGTTGGGCGGGATCGCCGAGGCCACGTAGATCAAGGTCGGTCGCTCGGGAAGGTCCCAAACGCCGCCTCGCCGCGGCCTTGGCCTCGGGCTCGATCGGTGAGTACCGCTCGGTGTCGGCTCCACTGGGTATCTCCACCACCTGATCGGGATCGACTCCATAGCGTTCGATGTAGTGCTCGCGGTCGGCGGCGCTGACAGCCAGCACCAGCCCCGCCGCCCGCGCGGCGCGCCGCTCCATGCGCTCCACATGCCGAAGCCACGGACGGATGGTCAGCGACGCGCGCGCGGCCTCGGCCCACGAGGCGAACTTGAGACCTTCCACGTTGTGGGACGCCAGTACGCACGGCGCCGTCGACCGGCGCCGGCAGTACTCGAACTGCCAGGGGAACTCGACGAGCAACACGTCGGCCCAACCCAGCAGGCGGGTGAGCGCCGGTGGCCGTGTGATCTCCAGCGCCAGCCCGCTGAGCAAGGGAGCGTTGACCCAGGCCCGCTTGCCAAGCCGGTTGGCCGCGCTTGCCAGCGGGTGGCGGAAGCACAGCTCGCTGTACCCAGGCGTTACTTGCGTCTGCTCCAGCCTCGGCCACAGGCTGAATGGATCGTCCCAGGGCAACGAGAACTGGCGCACTTCGTGACGGGCGCTGAGATGGCGCAGGAGGCTGTAGGTGCGGACCGCTGACCCACGACGCGGTGGGTTCACCGCGAGTGGCGACACATCGAGTATCCGCATCGACCGCGATCCTAATTGAGCTCATTGGCCCAGGCAGGGTCGCCGCTGGGATCCCGCTGGCGTGATGCCGCGGAGATCGCCGCCCACCTCTACGCACGCTGAACTGCTCGGCCGATCCGGGCCAGGGCGCGGCGGGCCGCGTCACGGTCGTCGAACGAGCGGAGGCGCCCGTCGCGGCCAACCAGCTCGCCCGCGAGAGCGCCGCGACCGGCGATCATCACGACATCGCCGGCGGACGCGGCGCGGAGCGCGTGCTCAATTGCGTCGGAGCGGTCGAGCACAGCCTCGCAGTGGCCGCGCGAGCACTCGCGGGCGGCCGCCTCAAAGCCTGCTGGCAACTCCGTAGCGGCGTCGGTCTCCGGCCAGCGCTCGTTGGTGAGAACCACGTGGTCGGCCAGCGACGCCGCGATCCGCCCCATCATCAGGCGCTGGTGCTCGTTGCGGATGCGAGGCGCGGAGCAGACAAGTCGCAGGCGGGCGCGCGCCCCGCGCCCGACTAGCAGCTCCCGTCCTGCCTCCAGCACGCGGCGCAGGCCGTCGGGATTGTGCGCGTAATCGACGATCACATCGAACGGTTGGTCGCCGTCGATCACCTCGAAGCGGCCGGGGACTCCCGGGGCGGAGCTGATCGCAGCTTCGGAGCGCGTGGAGGCACATCCAACGCGTCCGCAAGCGCGAGCGCGGCCACCGCATTAAGCGCGTTGTGTGGACCGGGGAGCCGTGTCCTCAGCTCCACGCGACCGCGCGGCGTCTCGGCCAAGAGCCAGCCCTCGCGGGCTGTCCAGCGGCACCCGGCGAGGCGGTAGTCGGCCTTTTCAGACTCGCCGAAGCACAGCACGGTCCCGCCGCGATCACGGACGTCCTGTGCGAGCCGCGCCCCGAAGCTGCCGTCCACGTGCACCACCCCGACTGAAGTGCACGCGCGCCCGCGCACGAACATGCGGCGTTTGGCGGCGCCATAGTGGTGCATCGTCAAGTGCCGGTCGAGGTGCTCATGGGTGAGGTTGGTGAGCACCGCGACCTCGGGCAGAAACGCCGGGCATTCCTCCAACTGAAAGCTCGAGACCTCGCAGACGACGATGTCTCCGTCCCCGGGTGTAAGCGCGCTGAATGCCGGTCCGGGATGGACGTTGCCCGCGAGCGCGGGCCGGGCGCCATTGGCGCGGAGCAGAGCGACGGCCAGCGAGGCGACGGTGGATTTGCCGTTGGTCCCGGTCACGGCGACCACTCGCCGACCGTCCAGCCGCCAGCCCAGCTCCAGCTCGTCGATTACGCGCAATCCCTTGCCGCCGCGCGTGCATCAGTAGCGGCACCGTCCGTGGGATCCCCGGACTCTTGACGACGCAGTTCGGTGACGCCGGCCCTTCGAGAAGGCGCAGACCATCCCCGCCGAGCGCCACCCGCACTCCCTCGCGCGTCAGTTCGCGCGCGGCGGTGCGCTACGGCGTCGCTTGAGCCTCCGTCCCACGCGGCCACCGCGTCGGCGCCGGCGAGCGCCACGAGCCGCCGCGCCGCCGCGAGGCCGGCTCTGCGCAAGCCGGCGACGAGATACGGCCCTGGTGGAACATCAGGTCGCGCCGAGATCAGCTCCACGGCGAAGACGCTACCGTTGCGCCCGTTTGTGATCCGCTCCGGGGGCAGGCTCGCCAATTCAACCAAGGGGCACGCGGGGGCGCGTGTTGACGAGCGGCTGCGGATCGAGCCCGTGGGCGACCTCGCGGAGATCGAGGACGGGGAGTGGGATCGGCTCGCGCAGCGCTGCGGAAACCTGTTCGCGACCCGCGAGTGGATCGCGACCTGGTGGGAGGTTTTCGCCCACCGGGGGTCGCTGATGTCCTTCACTTGCCGCCATCCGGACGGATCCCTGGTCGCATTGCTTCCGCTCTACGTGTCTTCGGAAGGCCCGAAACGCGAGTTGCGGTTCCTTGGTCATCGCGAGGCCGATCTGCTGGGCCCCGTGTGCGCTCCTCGCGACCGCCTCGCCGTGGCCGACGCGATGCGCCAGGCGCTACGCGAGAGCCGGGACCGCTTCGACGTGTTCGTCGGCGACGACCTACCCGCGCAGGCGGGGTGGGGCAAAACGCTCGGCGCCCGCCGCGTGCGTCTGACGAGCAGCCCGGTTCTGCGCGGTGAGGGGAGGAACTGGGAGACGTTCTTGGCAATGCGGAGCCCGAACTTCCGCCAGCAGGCGCGCCGCCGCGAAAGGAGGCTGGCTCGCGAGCACGCCCTGCGCTACCGGTTGGCCAAGGACCCCTCGCGCTTGGACGCGGACCTCGACGTGCTGCTGCGGTTGCACGAGGCCCGGTGGGCCGGCGTATCGAGATCGTTCGCCGGCGACCGGGCAACCCTCCACCGCGCCTTCGCGGCCAAGGCGCTTCAGCGAGGATGGCTGCGGCTGTGGATCGCAGAGCTCGACGGGTCCCCTGCCGCCGCCTGGTATGGCTTTCGCTATGCCAATGCCGAGTGGTACTACCAGGCTGGACGCGATCGACGCTATGACAGGCTGTCGATCGGCTTCGTCCTGCTCGCGCATACGATCCGCGCAGCCCTGAACGACGGGGTCGACGAGTACCGCCTGCTTCGTGGCGATGAGCCCTACAAGCTGCGCTTTGCCAACGACGACGCGCCGGTGGAGACTGTGATGCTCGCGAGCGTGGATCTGGCAAAGGCCGAAGCGGTCCCGTGATGGCGCGTGGCTGAGGCATCCGCCGGGCGCGTCGTCGTGCTCTCACCACACCTCGATGATGCGGTGCTCAGTGCCTGGTCGGTGCTGTGCGGTCCCGGGCGAGGTCCATGTCGTGAACGTCTGCAGCGGTCTTCCGAAGAGCGACCTGCTCTCGCCGTGGGACCGTCTGACGGGTGCCACCGACTCACGCACCCGGATGCTCGAACGACTGCGGGAAGACCGCGTGGCATTGGCCAGAGCCGGACGGGAGGCGACATCGCTCGACTTCCCAGAGACGCAGTATCGTCACGGGCCGCTCGACTCCGAGGCTCTCCATGACGCGCTCAAGCGGATTCTTGATGGCTGCTGCGCAGGTGTGGGCACCGGCCGGGATCGGGGGCCACGACGATCACGTGCAAATCAGGCAGGCGGCGCTCGAGCTTGCCCGCAGCGGAGGTCGCGCCGCTGAAGCTCTACGCCGAGCTGCCCTACGCGGTCAAGTACGGATGGCCAGGCTGGGTGAGCGCGGAGGGTGATGACCCCCACCTGGTGGTAGAGGAGTGGTGGCGGCGGTTCCTCCCCTCAGACCTCGATCTCCCGGCGGCAAAGCACGCGCTCTCCGCCGCCGACGCGCGGCGCAAGCTCCACGCGCTCGCGGCATACCGCACGCAGCTACCGGGGCTCAACGGCGGACCGCTGGAATTGCTCCATCGCCCCGTGCATCATCCGCTATGAGGTGAGCTGGTCGGTGCCGGCAGGTGCGAGTTGATTCGCCGCCTGGTGATAGTGCACGACCAGGCCGCGGATCTGGGCGGTCAGGAACGGGCTGTGCAGGCGCTGATGGAGCACTACCCGGACGCAACGGCGCTGGCCCCCCGCTTCGTCGCCACCAACCGCCCCGCGGGCCACCGTACCTCCTGGGACCGCCGCACGCGACTTCTCGGGCACGGCGCCGACCGGCGCCGGGCATTTCTGGCGCCGCTCTATGGCATGCGCGTCGCGTCCGCGGGGGTGCAGGACGCAGATGTCGTGCTCTCGATCACCCAGGGCGGCTGGAGCCTGGCGGCGCGGGTAGCGCCATCAACCCCTCACGTCTGTTACAGCTCTGGCCTACCGCCGCATCTGTACGGATTCTCAAGAAGCTTCCTCAACGACGAGCCCAGGGCGCTGCAGCCGGCGCTCCGTGCCGCGTTACCGGCGCTGCGCGCGTACGACCACAGGATGCTGCGCCGGCCCCAGCGGCTGATCGCCAACTCGGAGTTCTCGGCACGTGAGCTCCAACGGGTCCATGGGCGCACAGCTGACGTCGTCCACCCGCCCGTGCGAACGCACTTCTTCACCCCGGGCCCGGCGGATCGGCGAGCCTTCCTCATGGTCGCGCGGCTCGTGTCCTTCAAGCGTGTGGACATGGTCATCGAGGCTTTCCGGGGCCTGGAGGAAGAGCTCGTCATCGCCGGCGACGGGCCCGCGTTTGCGCAGCTGCGCCGCAGAGCGCCGGCCAACGTGAGATTCGTGGGTCCATGCGACGACGTCGCCCTGCTCGGGCACTATCGGTCAAGCCGGGCGCTGATCTGCCCGTCAGTCGAAACCTTCGGGATCGCGATGGCCGAAGCGCAGGCCTGCGGAACGCCCGTGATCGGAACTCGGGCCGGCGGCGCCCCGGAGGCAGTGAGAGACGGAGTGACGGGGATCCTTCTCGATCGTCCCGATCCACGCTCCATCGCCGAGAGCGTGCGGGCCCTCGAAAGCTCCTCCCTGAGTCCACGCGCCTGCCGCGAATCCGCCGAGCGCTTCGCGGAAGACCGCTTCACCGGAGCGATAGACCGCATCCTGACCGAGGAGCTGGAAGCGACACTCTGATGGCCGTAGCACGCTTCTCGGCGGTGCTGCGGTAGCGCTCAGCGGGTCATGCCGAGGCGAGTCCGCAGCCGGTCCAGCGGCGATGCGATCAGGGAGGCCAGGCGGAATCGGCGAGTGCCTTGAAGCGCTTGCAGGCGCTCATTGGCCGTCATCGCGGCGGACTTCATCTGATCCTGATTGGCATCGGCTTGGGCCAACAGCGACCTCAGTCGATCCACTTCGGAGAGGGCCGTGATCGCCCGGAGCTCGGTCTGCCGTTGGAATCGGAGCAGGTGGGCGAACTCTTCGCCATGGGACGGCTCAACCGACGGAGCGCTCTTCAGTGTGCGCGCTAGGTTCACGAGCTCGACGGCGTGCTCGCGCGCGCTGTGGTGAGCGGCGGCGAGGTCGCGATTGAGTTCCCCCATGGTCTCCTCCCAGCACCCGAGGTCATCAGTTAGGCGAGCTGCATCGGTCACGCCTGGCTGCCGAAGTGCCAGCGAACCCGTCGGCTTCCATGGCCGGATAGCGCTCTGGCGTGACCCAGCCATCCCCGCCGATTACGCCGTAGACGTAAGCGGCGCGTCCAGCCGCCATCGCCTCGAGCACGCTGCGGCCAAGCCCGATCACGAGCTTTGCGCCGGCGATGGCGAGCTCTGGGGACGGGGTTGGATCGCCGTTGGCGCCGATCCATCTCACGTCCAACTCGTTGGCCCTGCACGCATCCTCGATCAGCCGGGCCCGAGCACCCCTGAGATAATTGCTCAGCACCACCGCCGTTTGGGCATTGGCCCGTCCGGGGCCAAGTCCCTCGAAACGGGGCAGGTTGATCGGCTGGCGCAGCCTGACGATGGGTGCGTGCCACGCCCGGGCCTCGACCGCGCGGCGGACGCGATCGTTCAGAACCACGACCGCCTGGCAGCGATCGGACAGCTGCGGCGGAGCCTGCAGCATGACATCCACCGAGTGAGCGACGAAGATGCGCACCGCGTCGTGACAGTGCCCGGCCAGTTCATGGCAGGTGGCCGCATCCGAGGAGATGAGCAGCTCAAAGGAGCGAGGAAGCTCGCCTCTACCGATGACGCGGACGCCTTGCTCCCGGGCGAACTCTGCCATGGCGCCGTGGTTCGGAGAGTAGACCGCGACATCGTGTCCGAGCCGGTCGAGCTCCATCGCGACGGTCAGCGTGTAGGTCTCGGTTCCGCCGAAGCCGGCGAAGTTCTCAAAGCTCAGCAGGACGCGCACGCGTGTCAAACCTACCGCCGCGGGCGAACTCTGCCATGGCGCCGTGGTTCGGAGAGTAGACAGCGACATCGTGTCCGAGCCGGTCGAGCTCCATCGCGACGGTCAGCGTGTAGGTCTCGGTCCCACCGAAGCCGGTGAAGTTCTCGAAGCTCAGCAGGACGCGCACGCATGTCAAACCTACCGAGGGAGGATCCGCAGGGCATCATCCTCAACACGGTCCGCGTCCGCAGCCGCCGAAGGTGGTCAACCAGTTCCGCCCGTAACTGTTGCTGTGCTGGTACCACGGTCGCTCGAGCGGCCATCGTTCCCGGCTGATGGCGATGGCGAGACCCGGACTCGAACCGGGGACGGATCCGCACGATGCTTCCAGCAGCGTCCGTCGCGTCCGGCACGTCCCGTCAGCTAGACACGGTGGACGGATGAGACGCGGCAGTCGGTACTACGCCCGGTACCACGAAGAGGTGCATCGTCTCTCAGGTCGGAAATCCGCGGCTGCCCGTGGGCAAGAAATGCGATCGCCGAGATCGCGCGCCCGGAGCTTTGCCCCAGTCATGGAGCCTGCTTCCTCCTGACCCCGGCTGCTTAGCGGCGCTTATGCCGCGGCTTCGGCCTGGGCTTTACCCGGAGCTGGGAGAAGCGCAGGAAGCGGTTGACGGCCGCGCGCTCAGCGCGGTAGCGCACCCTCCTCACGGCACCGAGGCTGCCGTCAGCACTCAGCGCCTGGACCGATACGACGCCGGCGAATGTAGGGTGGGCGGCCTTGAGCCGGAGCGCGTGGGCGCGGGTCGTCAGCCTGACCAGCCCGCCGTGGCGCTCGCGAAGCGTCACGGCGTACCGCACGGCGCTCCGAGCCCGGCCCCACGACACCAGCAGCACGCCACGACGCCAGCGGGCCGACAGGTGGCCGGGCCGCCCCGGGCGCACAAAGCCGGGGCCCCTGAAGCCAGCTACACGGAGGCGCTGAGCGCCGGCGACGCCGATCCATCCCGCGCCACCGCAGCGACAATGGTGCGACTGTCGTGGCCGGGCAGCGTCGTGAAGTGGATGCTGCCACGGCCGCCGGAGGTAGAACCGATCTCCCGCGGGATTCCGTGGACGACCTCAAAGAAGGTGACGCGCGTGTTGGCTTGCCGGGAGACGTCGTAGCGAAGCACGCGCCGTGTCCCGTTGCCGGTCACGTGACCGCGGGCCGAAAGCCGCGAGGGCTCCAAAGCGTGGAAGCTGTGCACGACCGCCGGGCCCGGCAGTGGCGTCACCGTGTAGGTACCAGGCACCAGGCGCGTCACGCCAATGATGGTCTGGCGCATCCGCTCCGACTGGATCACGATGATGCTCCCGGCGCGGTGGACACCGAGTCCGTTCGCGGTCAGCGACTGGCCATCGGGGCCGGTCACGCTCACATTCGGGGCCCCGGTGTCACCGTCGAGTCGGACCTCGGGCAACGGCTTGCCCCGCTTGACCACGAACGTGCGTGCCGCGCTCGCCCCGCGGGCCCGATTGCCGGTGGCGAACACATGATCCTCGGTAAAGAACGAAACGTCGCAGGCGGTCCCGAACCCAACCCCGAACGCGGACACCCTGGCGTAGAGGTGGGGCGTGGGGAAATCGCTCCACTTGACGCCCCCGCCGAAGTCGCCGAAGCACATACCAGCGCCCACGCTCGATACCGTCGCATCGACATCGCCGCAGATGTCCTCGACGCACCCCTTGACCTGGCCTGAGAGGTTGAAGCGGCGGTTGACCACGTTGAACTGCCCGTCGACCCGTCCCCGGATCGTGAGCACGGGCTCAAGGCCGGCGTCCAGCTCCCCGCCGGCGGCGACGTAGCCGGGGAAATCGTAGAGCAGGTATCCGCCGCCGAGCGGAACTTCGCCGACGTCCGGGATGATGACGGAAACCGACCCGCCGAAGCCGATCACAGGACCGGTGGGGTATTTCTGGTCAAGCAGCGCCTGCGGAGCGCCGGGCAGATCGGACGGAAACACTTGGAACTGCGACCGCTGCGAGGGGAACGCGAGCACCATACGGCCGTTCACGTCAGCCACGCCGAGAGCGGCCAACGTTATGTCGCCGCGCAGCACCGTCGCGTCGGTAGCGAAGCTCGCGCTGATCGACTCCAGGCTGACCCCGGGGGCGATCTCCGGCGGGTCGGCCATCAGATTGACGGTCACCCCACCGTGGTCGAACGAGCCGTCATGGAACACGATCCCGTTCAACGGGTGCTCCGGGGTGGGCACCATTTCGATCGAGGCGCTCCCAATGCCGATGTAGCCGAAGAAACCCCAGTCGCCGGGAGCCTGGAAGTAGATATCGACGTCGTAGATGCCGATGTCATCGAAGCCGAGATTGTCGATGTGGACGTGGAAGCTCTCCGGCTCGATCCCGTGGGCATTGTCGGCTCGAAGCTTGCCGTCGACGGTGGTGCTGCCCAGGCTCGGCGGCAGCACCACGTTGCCGTGGATCTCGCTGTAGAGATCGGTGCCTTTCTTGACGAAGCTGATGTCGGCGGTGCCCGTGAATGGGAAGTCGCTCCCGCCCAGGCCAGGCAAATCACGAGAGTCGAAGGACGCGATCGGCTGCTCGGCGTCGTTGCAGGAGCCGCAGTTGCTCGAAAGGTCGAGGTTGACCTGCCCGTACTTGATAGGTACCCCTCCCACCTTGACGAGTGCGTTCGATGACACCACGCGCTGAAATCCCGGCGAGTACGCGATCGTCGCGTTCCCCAGAGGGGTGAAGTCGATGCCGTTGATCCGCACCGGCTTGTGTGAGATGTACAGCCCGGCGGTCAGGACAATCGGTGCCAGCCGTATGCCGTCTATCGTCCCTCGGAACTCCTTCGTACAGTTGGCGATGTTCCTGCAGTACCACTGCCCGTATTGCTGCCAGCTCGGATCGGCCTCGTAGCTGCTGAGCATCCCGCTGAGGATGCCCGCCTCGCCGCGCGGCACCTGTGAGGGATCGCTGATCTGGGTGAAGCAGCCGACGGCAGAGGTGATGCCGGCGTTTACCGTGGTCGTGCAACCTGCGGGCGGGCCCCCGTGGGCGGTGGTGTCAAGCGTCGCAAAGCCGCCTGAGCAGATGGCGATGCTCGTGGCCTGCCTGGTGAAGCTGCCCCTCGGCGGCAGGGGGGTGTTGGCGTTGAAGGTCACGATCCGAGACGTGGACGAGCTTCCGCCGGGACCGATGGCGGTCAGGGTCACGTTGGCCGTCCTGTAGGCCACGAGCGAGACGTCCGGCGTCTGGGCGCTGCAGCTGGCCTTCGGCTGGCCGTTGACGCTCCAGACGAGGGTGCTAGCCCCGCGGGTCGCGCCAGCGTTCAGCGTGAACAGCGTCCCCGCCCTGGCGAGGGTGGGGCCGGTGAAGCTCGGCAGCGGACGTGGGGCGCTGGACGTCGTCGTTGTGGTTGTCGTCGTGGTCGGCGGTGGCCCGCTGGGTGCGGTGACCCCGACCGCGGCGGTGCCGGTGCTGGAGCCGTCCTGCGCGTCGCTGGTATAGGCGGCGCTGATGTGATGAAGACCACTCCCGACCGCCGTCGGCGTGTAGCTGACATGGCACGTGCTCGTCGTGCCGACCGCCGGAGCGAGCGTGCACGTCGCTCCCGGGCCGCTAAATGTTCCCGACGAGTCGCTCATGAACGAGACGTGCCCGGTCGGCGCCGCCTCGGGCGCGGTGGCCGTGTCGCTGACCGTCGCAGTACAAGTCGTGGAGGAGCCCGTCGTCGTTGACCCGGGCGCGCAGTTGACGCTCGTGGAGGTGGAGTCGGCGCCCAGCTCTGGGGGGGCCGTTGCCGTGCCTGACTGGAGCTCGCGGATCTCGGCGGTGCTGAGCGCCCGCGGGTAGACGCGGACCTCGTCGATCTGGCCGCCATAGCTGTACTGAGACTCATCACACCCGGATGGGGGGGTGGCCTGGCCGGCGAATAGGCCGGTAAGGGCGGATGACGAGGCGTTGTCGTACACGAGCGGCAGGTTGTCACCCACGTTGGTGCTCGACTGCTGCACACCGTCGACCCACAAGCTGGCGGTACTTCCGTCGTAGATGCCCGCCACCGCGTGCCAGTGCCCGCCCAAGATCGAAGTTGAGCTCTCCGGAGTGGAGGAATCCTCGATCCCGCCGTTTAGATCCCCATGATCGGCGGTCACGTTGAACTGCACTCCCCCGGTCGCCCCGGTGGTCAGGCTGTAGGAGTTCTCGCCGCACCCACGCTGAGGGAACGGCTTGCCCACTATCAGACGGTTCGCCCCGGCCCCGGAGGGCTCGCGTAGTCGCGCACCCATGCCATCACCGTCACCCCGTTCGGCGGCTGCAGCCGCGGCGGCGTCGCGTCACTAACCGTCACTCCGTTGTCGGAGTACCCCATGTCCAGCGCACCCTGGAAACGACCGTCGGACTTCGGGGTTCCGCTGGCGGTAGCGCTCAGGTTGTTGGGCGAGGAGTCGGGTGTCGGGCCCGACGGTGTCGTACCGTCCGACGACGTCCCGCTGCCCTCGATGGTGTCCAAGTGGAGCTGGACCGCAGGATTCGTCGAATCCGAACTGTCCGCTGAGGCGCTCACCGCCACGGAAGCCAGCACACCGGCCCCAAGCGCCAACACCCCCAACAGCTGTGCAAGGATGCGACGGTTCTCCCGGCGCAGGCGCACCAGATCCGCAGCGAGTTTCGCGCCGATGCGCGCCCCGAGCATCCTCATCCCAGAGGCGAACCTACCGGAGTGACGCCCGAAAGTACATAAGAGGTGACTCTGATCTTTTGACCCGCGGGCCGGAGCCCAGGAACGTCAATCACGCCCAGCCGAGGGTGCCCTCGTGCGTGCCTCCCCCCCAAATGGCGAGACCCGGACTCGAACCGGGAACGGATCCGCCAGATGCCTCCAACACCGTCCCGTTCGTCCCATGCGTCCCAGCGGCTGGATATGATGGACCTATAAGACGCAGCAGTCGGTACCACGGCTGGTACCACGAATCATTGTGTCGGGCTTGTATCGGCCTGCTATCGAGATTGCATCCTCGTGGCACAACCGTCGCGGGGCCTCGCTGCGGGCGCACTGCATGACTGTTCGGCGCTTCCGCCGGCAACGGGCGTCTGACGGCCTCGGTTAGGCGGGGGTGAGGATCGTCCATCCCGCTGTCCGGCCCGGTTAGGACCCAGGTTTCTTCGCCTTTACCTGCAGGGTGCCGGTGACCGTCATGTCCGTACCGAAGTCATAGGGGGAGCCGTACACGCCATAGACGCCGCCAACCCATTCCTCCGGGTCTCCATCGTAGGAGAGCTGTTTGTTGATCGTGACTGTGCCGGTGCCGCTGGGCGGAATGTCGACGAGGAAGCTGACCTCCATATTGCCGCCCACGGTGCTCGTTCCCTCATCGCTGTTGGAATTTTCGCCGTTGACCGGAAAGGACAGGCTGACCTTTAACTGGCCCGGATAGGTCAGCTGGCTGTAGTCGATGTTGGTGCCGCCCATGCCGGCGTTCTCGAGGCCCGTGATGCTGCCGCTGGCGCTGCCGACGTATGTGGCGGAGGAGGGGTCTCCCGGGTTGACGCCCGGGCAGCCCCCACCATGCCAACTGCCGTTCGCCTGGAGATGGGAGTTGTCCTGCTCCTCGGGGTTATCGCCAGTGGGGTCGAGGCTGTTGTCGAGGTTGGCCGACATGCTCCAGTTGGAGTGATCGTTACCGTCTCCGCTGTCGGGATCGCACGAGTCGTTGTGGACCATCGTCATCGTGAGCGTGCCGCTGACGCTTTGTGGGCAGGCGGCAGCGGCGCGATACTTGAAGCTGGCGTTGGGGTCAAACAGTGTGGGGGTTGTCGTGTGGTTAACGAGCACGAGCGTCATAGAGTCGATGTCGTCGTCCTTGTTATCGCGGCAGAACTCGAGCTGTCGCGAGGAAAGCTTGCGCAGCTCCGGCTCGGACTGGCCGGCGACGTGTACGAGCGCGGCCACGTCAACCGTCGAGGGCAGACCGCTGAAGTCCAGCTTGACGTAGCGGACGCTGGAGGGCACAGTGACCGGCTGATACCACGCCTCAAGGTCACCGGGGGCAACCGTCGTACCCTGCTGATCATCGCCCTCGTTGAGCGTGATCGGATCCCCGGTGGTGTTGGCAGGGGCTGTCGCATCTAACTTGGGGTAGGCGTCCTGCAGCCGCGGGCCGGTGTCGCCTCCCTGCAGGTGGTAGGGCTGGTTGAGGTTGCGTACCGCGAAGTCGATCAGGTTGTCCTTGAGCGGGAACACGGCATCGATCGCGCGGCTCGCCGCCTCGTTGGAGCTGCCTCCCGAGGCGCCGATCCGCCGCCACACCTCCGCGACACTGCCCGCGCTCTCCTGGTCCATGAACAACGGGAACACCCACGACCCGTAGGACTCAAAGCACTCCTCGCAGGAATGCGCAAGCGCGTCAGGCGCCTCCTGCAGAACGCCATACCAGTAGCTCAGTGCCGCCGGATCAGAACCAGGATAGGGCTGGTCGTAATGAAACTCCGCCCACTTCGCGCTGGCCTCAGTAAACCAGTTGCTCATCTGCGAACCATCCTTTACATGCGCGAACTGCAACACGTGGAAGTACTCATGGATCAACGTGCTACGCAGCGAATCCAGATCCCTCAGATATGCGTTATTGACCAAGATGAACGACGAGCAGCGCGCCCCGTTGCACTGGGGGACCGTGATCGCGAGCTGCCCGGTCTGCGTTGCGGCGGACGGATCGCGCAACAAACGCACCCCCTGCGCCAGGAAGTAGATGTCAGTCGCCGAAGTCGGGTTGGCCAGCTTGCAGCTGTACGGCGAATCCCCCACGGGCGTCCCCATATCGGCACGCTCGGCAGCGAACGGCTTCTCGACCTCGGACAGAAAACTGCGCTCAAGGCTCTCATTGCCGGGAGCGTCATTGGCCCAGAGGATTACTCCGCTGCCTGCGACGCCGAGCAATCCAACGGTACCGCCAGGCCCTATGTCGCAACCCTTCTTCTTGGCGTGAACCGTGGTCCTCTTGCCGCGCGGC
This sequence comes from uncultured Solirubrobacterales bacterium, assembly GCA_963731435.1. Classification (GTDB taxonomy): domain Bacteria; phylum Actinomycetota; class Thermoleophilia; order Solirubrobacterales; family Solirubrobacteraceae; genus Palsa-465. Next base: position 104,353 of record CAVSVF010000005.1, on the reverse strand, counting down.
GGCTTGACATAGAAAGCGCTCGAAGGATTGGTCGGCCGCAGCAAAAACGACCGGATACGCCTGGCCTCAGCCCCCCGCACCTTCTTATCCTCGAGCGCCGCCGCCGCCTCGATCGCCACGTCATCGTCCTCACCCGTCGTGCCGCCCCGATACGCCGACGGCAAACGCCCATCACCCCAGAACGCATACAGCCGATACAGCAGCGACGTCCCGTAATCAATCCTGTGATGCGCCAAAGCGCTCGCGATCAACGCCCCTGTCGCGGGCCCATGGTTTGAGACCCGAAAGCGCACCCGCACCGTTCGCCCCGCCTTGACCACCACCACATGACTGCCATCCCGCAGCCTACTGGTACTTAGCGCGACTGAGGTCAGCCGATGATGCCTCAAACGCGGCCTCCCGATGACCTTGCCATCAAGATAAACCCGCGCACGCCGCACACCCTTGGCGCTCACCACGACATACGCCTTGCCGGCGATCGTCTGACTCTTCAACGGAACTGCCGAAGAGCCAGAGGAGCTGCGCGACACGTTCACGGCCACGCGCGGCAGCGGCTTGCGCCCACGCCCCACGGCCTCAGTTGAGGCCGCGAACAGCAAGATTGCCACAGCGGCTACACAAATAAGACCCACACGGCGCGGCATAAGTTCGAGTCGATCCCCTCGCACCCTCACACAACTCTACCTACGAAATCCGACTGATCAGCCATATCGTGGGAGATACGCGAGCCCAACCGGTCCCGAGCTGTCCAGGTTGGATCAAGAGATCGATGAGATCGAGCATCTAAAGCAGGTGGGGCACCATCTCGCGACCAAGGTGCCGGAGCAGTAGTTCCGGTACCACGACTGGTACCACAGCGTGCTGGAAGCCCGTCGTTCCGGGCTGAGGGCAGTGGCGAGACCCGGACTCGAACCGGGGACACCACGATTTTCAGTCGTGTGCTCTACCAGCTGAGCTATCTCGCCTAGCCGCGGCGATGCTAGCGACTGAGGGCTGCGAGCCGAGCGGCGCCGGGTCACGCCCCGTGACCTGACCACGCCTCCGTGCGTGAAGCGTAGACATGCGTTCGGTTTCGTGTGCCTATACGCTTCGCCGAATGCGACTGCGCCTGATCGTTCTTCCACTAGTCCTCGTCCTACTCGTCCTCGCGGGCTGCGGCTCCTCGGGCCCCACGGCCAGCAGTGTTCGCCAGGCCGAGCTCTCCTACTTCCCCTCGTCCTCGCCGTTTGTCCTGAGCGTCGCGACCGACCCGAACTCCCCGGCGATCAAGCACGCGCAGGCGCTGGAGAACAGGTTCCCGGAGGCGTCACTGGGCCAGGCGGCCCTGAGCAGCAGGCTGCAACAGGTCGGGATCAACTACGACAGCGACATCCGGCCCCTGTTCGGTTATCCGGCGACGGTCGGCGCGACGGGCACGACGCTGAACTCCACGTCCGGACGTCAGTTCCTGGTGGTATGGACGACCAAGGACTCGGGCAAGCTGAACGCGCTGCTGAAGAAGCTCGGCGCCCACGCGTCCGGCTCTCACGACGGAGCCACGCTGTACGTCGCGGGCAACACCGCGCTCGCCGTGTCGGGGGCGACGTTGATGCTCGGCCCCAACTTCACGACGATCACGGCGGCGCTTGACCGTCACCAGCACGGCGGCGGGATCAGCTCCCCAATACGCCCAGGACACGACCGGGCCTGCCACAGGACAGCCTGGTGGAGATGGCGGGCAACCTCTCCGGAGTTCTCTCCACGCCGCGGGCGGCCAAGGCCCGCCGAGTGCCGTGGGTGGCCGCGCTGCGCGGTTACGGTGTGACCGTCAACGCCAGCTCGTCGGCGTTCACGATCGCCTACCACGTAAACACGGCTGGCGCCTCGCTGAGCCCCTGCGCAACTTCCGCTCGCCGGCGGTACGGCCACCCCCACGCTCGACGCTACCGCGCCGATCACCACCGGCATCCACGACCCCTACCAGATCTACTCGTTCATCAAGACCTCCGAGCAGCAGTCATCCTCGGCAGGCTACGCGCGCTTCCTCCGGCAGGAGGCGCCGCTGCGGGCCAAGACCGGGATCAACCTCGATGACTTCGCCAAGCTGCTCACCGGCGATCTAATCGTCTCCAGCGACACGCGAACCACCCTGGGGAAGGTCGGCGTGAGCAATGGCGCCACCGCGACCAACGACCTCGCCAAGCTGGCGTCCGACCCTAGCGACCTCTCTCGCCCGCCGCGCCAAGGTGACGAAGCTCCCCGGCGGCTTCTACATCTTCCAGTCCGGGAGAAAGCCAGTGACCATCGGGGTGGTCGGCAGCCAGCTGGTAGTCGGTCGTGCCTCTCCGGGACAGCTGCGGAGCTTTGCCTCGGTGGCGCACCGTCCCGGCGACGGGCGCGAAAGGTTCACTGGCGTTCCGGCTCGACCTGCAGCGAGTGCTGGCGCTGGCGCTGAAGCACGCGCCGCCTCAGGCGGCGCAGGCGATCCTCAGTCAGCTGGGGGCGCTCACCGGATGGACCGCAGCCAGCCCCAGCGGGATCACCGGGAACTCGTCGCTGGCCGTCAAGTAGCGCCGGCGCGCGGAGCGCCATGCGCCGCAACAGCTCGAAGGCGCCGCGCTTTGACAGCGGCTCGTTGAGGTTCCCGCACTTGGGCGACTGCACGCAGGACGGACAGCCGTCCTTGCAAGCACACTCGCCGATCAGTCGCTGCGCGTCCGAGACCAGCCGCTCGAAGCGACTGAAGCCCTGGCGGGTGATCCCCACGCCTCCGGGGTGGCCGTCGTAGATGAAGATGGTGGGGCCACCGGTCTGTGGATGAGCGTTGGTGGAGAGGCCGCCGATGTCCCAGCGGTCGCACATGGCCAGCAGCGGCAACACGGCGATCTGTCCGTGCTCCAGCGCGTGCAGAGCCCCGAGGAGATGCTCGGCGGGAAACGGCTCGCGCCTCAGGAGGTCATCCAGCTCGAACCACAGCGCCCGGGTGTCGAACTCCGTGGTGGGGAGGTCCAGCGTCTGGAAGTCGAGCACCTGGTGGTCCTGAAGCGCCTTGCGCTGATAGCCGAGCACCGTCTCCGAGTAGACGACCTGACCGAACGAGAGCCTCACCCCGCACGCGTCTCGTTGCTGCTCCAGCTGCTGGATATAGGTCATGCTCTCGCGCTTGGTCTGGGTGAAGTAGTCGCCTGAGAACGGCTCCAGCAACGCGCGCCGAGTGGCCAGATCCAGCTCACGCACGTGGTAGGAGCGGCCCAGGTGCAGGTAGATGGCTCCGGCGTGAACGGTGGTGTAGGCGCGTGCGGCCTCGACCGTGCCCAGCACCTCCCCGGAGGAGGAGTCGATCAGGATGAAGCTGTCGGCGGAAGCCGAACGCAAGGAGACCCGCGCGCGATGGGTAATCGTCGGCACGCGCGGGGACAAAGCCACCCTGGCGCTCGCGCAGCAGGCCGGCGGTGGCGAGCTCCTCGGCCCGCGTGCGCCAATTGGCGCCCAGGAACTCGGTGTCCTCGTCACTGAGCGGAGCCTCGTGCGCGGCGCACTGCAGATGCTCGGCGTGGATCTCGGGGCTCGCCGGGTCGATGATCGCCGCCTCGATCGGCCGCTGGAGAAACTCGTCCGGATGGCGGCAGAAGAACTGATCCAGCGCGTCCTCGCCGGCCACGTAAACCGCCAGTCCGCGTCCGCGGCGTCCCGGCCCGCCCCCACATCTGACGAAGGCTGGCCACGGTCCCGGGGAAGGTGACGCAGATCGCCGCGTCCAGCTCGCCGATGTCGATCCCGAGCTCCAGCGCATCGGTGGCGATCACTCCCAGCAGCTCTCCATCGCTGAGCTGACGCTGGATCTCCTGCCGCTGGGCGGGGGTATAGCCCGCGCGGTAGGGCGCGACCCGTTCGGCCAGCTCCGGATCCAGCCGGTCGACGGCGTGGCGGAGGATCAGCTCCACCCCCTTTCGCGACTTCATGAAGCAGATCGTGCGCGCGCCGGCGGCGATCAGCTCGGAGAACACCTCGGCCGCCTCGTACAGCGGCGAGCCGCGGGTGCCGAGCTCCTCGTCGAGCAGCGGCGGATTCCACATCGCCACCTTTCGAGCGGCCTTTGGCGCCGCGTCGGCGTCCACGAGGTTGAACGGCGTCAGCCCGGTGAGCCCCTCGGCCAGCTCGACCGGATTGGCGATCGTGGCGCTGGTCAGCAGAAACCGCGGAGCGCTGCCGTGGATCGCGGCGACGCGCCGAAGACGCCGAAGCACGTTCGCCACGTGGGAGCCGAACACGCCGCGGTAGACGTGCGCCTCGTCGAGCACCACGAAGGCGAGGTTGGCGAACAGCTCGTCCCAGTTGGGTGGTGGGGCAGGATGCCGACGTGCAGCATGTCCGGGTTGGTGATGATGCAGATTGCTCCGCCGGCGCAGTGCGGCGCGCTCGTGGCGCGGCGTGTCGCCGTCGTAGATCGCCGGCCTGACCGCCTTGGTCAGCCCGAAGCGGTGAAGGGCGCGCGCCTGGTCCTGGGCCAGCGCCTTGGTCGGATAGAGGTAAAGCGCGCGGGCCGTCCGGTCGGAGGTGAGCACCTCCAGCGTCGGCAGCTGGAAGCACAGCGACTTGCCGGAGGCGGTGCCGGTGGTGACGATCGTCGGGCCGTCGAAAGCCGCGTACAGCGCCTGCGCTTGATGGGCGTAGAGCTCGTCGATCCCGACGCGAGCGAGCGCTTCCCGCGCCGCTGGCCCAAGCTCTTCCGGTACCGAGGTCAGGCGGGAGAGTGAGCGCCGTACTCGTCTTCGTGGACCAGCCGCTGGTCTTCTCGGCCGGTCTCGAGCAGGGCCTCCCACGGGTCGCTGGCACGGGTGATCGACACGAAAGCCAGTATGGCGTCAGCTGCTACGGTCGCCCGCCGTGCGCTGCCTGTATGTCGATCTCGACGGCACTCTGCTGGGACCGAACGCGTCGCTGCTGCGGGGTGCCGACGGTCAGTTCTCGGCGTTCTCGGTCCGGGCCCTGGAGGCCTGCTGGCGGGCCGAGGTGGAGGTGGTGCTCTACTCCGGCCGCAGGCAGTCCAGCGTGTTTGAGAGCTCGCGCGCCTGATCGGCTGCTTCCTCCTACATCTTCGAGCTGGGGTGCGGGCTGGTCCTCGATGGCGAACTGGAGTGGCTGACCGGCGGCCTCGAGCCCTCCCGGGAGGCTGGATCGATCTACGACCAGATCACCGCCAGCGGCGCCCCGGAGCTGCTGCTCTCACATTTCGACGGACCGGCTGGAGTACCACACGCCCGTGGTCGGTGGACCGTGACGTCTCGCACCTGTTCAGGGGCTCGCTCGACCTGGCCGAGGCCCACGCAGTGCTGCGTGACGCAGGGCTTGGATGGCTTCCGCGTGGTCGACAACGGCGTCGTGCGCGCGCATGCCGAGCAGATGCCGGGACTGCCGATCGTTCACGCTTATCACCTGGTTCCGCGCCACCGCCTCCAAGGCACGGGCGGTTGCCCGGCACCGTGCAGGCCCGCGGCTACAGCCCCCGAGGACTGCATCGCCGTCGGCGACTCCCGGGAGGACATGGATGCCGCGACGGTCGTCGGCACCTTCTGGCTGGTGGGCAACGCGCTTGAGCGCGATCCGACGCTGGAGCAGGAGGTGATCGGCCGGCCGGGCGTGCGGATCGCCGAGGAGGGCTACGGGGCCGGGGTCTACGAGGCGGTGGTCACGACGCTGGCGGGCGGTTAGCCGCCGGTTGCCTCGCCGGCGTCGGTCGGCGCACGGTCCGACCTCGCCTCGCGCCGCTCCTGGTCACCGGCGTCGTCCGCCCTGTCTTCTCCGCCACCGGAACCAGTTGCGGATCCGCTCACGCAGGCGACGCCAGAAGCCGGGCCGCACCGGCCGGGCGCCAGCGCGCCGGAGGCGGAACGGTGGTCCGCACGACCTCCACCCAGTCGTTCAGGGGCAGCTCGACCGGAGATCAGATCGGAGAGGGCCGGGTGACCGGGGCCTGCAGCCCGGAGCCGTCCAGCGCCCGGGCGAGCAGCGGCACCGTCTCCAGCGCCTCCACCGCCTGACCGACCCGAGCCGGGATCTCGCCCGAGGCAACCCCCTGGGCGAGCAGCTCGCCGGCCCGCCGGTTGCGGCTCTCCGGAGCCAGCGCGGTGGCCACGAGGTCGCCGGTGCCGGCCGAGTCCGATCAGCGACTCTGGCCGGGCCCCCTGCGCCTCCGCCCACCGCCAGACCTCGGCGAAGATGTGTCCGGCAGCGGCGCCGGCGGCGTTGAGCCCCTGGGACTCGGTGGCGCCGGAGGCCAGCGCGGCGGCATTCTTGGCCACCCCGGCCAGCTCCACCCCGGTGGGATCGTTGGACTCCTCGCAGACCACGCCGGCGCGGATGAACACGCCGGCCAGCGCCGTGGCCAGCGACTCCTCGGTGGAGGCGGCGACCAACCCGGCGCCTGCGCTGACCATCTCCCGCGCGTGCGCGGGTCCGCCCACGCAGCCGGTGCGGCTCGGACCGAAGCGCCGGGTGAGCAGCAGCGTCGGCGGGATCCCGTCGGGAGGGACGAGTCCCTTGGCCAGCGAAACCACCGCGGCCTTGTCCGGCAGCTCTTGGCGCCTCCAGCCCGTCGATCACCTCGTCCAGGCCGCTGGAGGGCACCCCCAGGAACACGTAGTCCGCGCGGGCGAGGCCGGCCTCCGCGTGCTCCATGCGCAGCTCCCGCGGGAGCTCCACGCCGTCCAGGTAGGCCTGGTTCTCCCGTTGGTCCGTCCAGCTCCTCGGCCTGCTCGGCGGTCCGGGTCTGCAGCGTGGTGCGCAACCCGCCGCGAGCCAGCAGCACCGCCACGGCCGTGCCGAATGATCCCGCGCCGATGACCACCGCCCGCTTGGTTCCCGGCGCCGGCAGATGGATCGAGCGTCGCGGCACGGGCGGCATCGAAGCCGCGAGCCTACAGCCCCGTCGTGCCTACCGTGAGCTATGCAACGTCCCGCGCACGCGAGGCTCCCACTGCGCGTGACCGGCGTGGCAAGCTCGCCGCCTCGTCCTCCCCGGCGACCGCCTCCGCCAGCTTGTTCGCGGCCGCCGCCATGTCCCCGAAACGCGTCAGCCACCGTGGCCGCGTCGGAGCCCGTGATGGCGCGGTTCAGGCTCGCGACCGCGCCGTCGAACCGCTCCCACAGCTCCGCCGGCCCCCTCCGGCCGGTGCCCGGGCGAAGCTCGTACGGCGGCTCGGCCTGCTCGGCCCCTGGCACCGGACGCCACAGCAGTCCCGCGGCGTGCGCATGCTCCCAGGCCACCTGCTCGTCTTCCGCCGCGCGGGCGAGCGCCGCGAGCCGTCGGCAAAGTCGTGATCCGGGCGGCGCCAGGGTGTGCGCGCGCATCGCCTCGGCCCAGCCGGCGCCGGCCTGACGCACCGCCCGCATGACCCGCGCCCGCTGACGGTCCAGGTCATCGCCGAAGCTCATCGCGCCCCCGCAGCTCACCGAGGCTCCGTTGCCGGCGCCTCGACTCCGCGCCGGCGCCGGCTCGGCCACGCCGACCGCCTCCCCGCTCCAGAACCCTTCCGCACTCGGACTCGGATTCGGGGGCCGAGCGTGGTCGACCCGCTGTAAGCGTCGGCCAGCAGCCGATCAAGATCAGAACGCTTGATCCGCACCCGGCGGCCCACCCGCAGCGCCGGCATCGACCCCTGATCGATCCAATTGCGGATCGTCTGCTGGTTGAGCTTCAGCATCTCCGCCACCTCGGCGACGGTGAGAAAGTCCTCGTCCAGCTCAGCTCGTTCCATCAGATCCTGTTTGCCAATTGAGTCAAACTGGATTCAATTCAGATGGGTATACTCTAGCGCGTTGGTACGGACGGCACCGCCGCTGAACATCGAAGGAGGCGCTGCGGCGTTGGGCAGGGATGAGCGGGAAACCGGAGCAAAAGGACAGCCGGAGGACCCGAGCCGCAAGGTCGTGCGACTACCGCGTGACTGGCTCGGGCCGAGGGACGAGCTGGTCCCCTTCGGCCCCAGGGCGGATGAGCTGGAGCAGCAGCGCGCTCGAGCGCGACGGCCGCCCAGGACGCGCCGCCGAGCGCAACCGACTTCTGGGGCGAGCACTCCGCGGCGCTGCAGGATGTCATCGAGGCACCGTCGCCCCCCGACGACCCGTCCGCTGCACCGACGCCGCAGGCACAGCGCGAGAGGGGCCCGCGACTGGCCGCCCTCCGGCGGCGGGCCGCCCTCCGCTCGCCGTTCCGATGGCGATAGCGGGATGTCTGGTTCTACTCGCGGCGGTGGCGATCGTCGCAGCTGACCGGGTCGGCGGGCCCACCCCAGCCGGCCACTCCTCCGAAGATCGCCACGATTCGCATCCCCGTGTCGAGCGCCGAGCGTGCGGCCCGGGGAGGCGCAGGTGCCCCGGAGGTTGTCGGCCTTGGAGCAGAAGCACGAGGCGAGGCGCAACTCGCCGCGCGCCCGGATCGCGCCGCCCACACCGCGGTGGCACCAGCAGCTGCCGCGGCGGCGCGAGGCCACCCCAGTCGACTACACCGCGGGAGGCTTCCGAGTCTACATCGTCGTCCCGGACTCCGGCCGCAGGTACGCTCCGAGCGCCGGCGGCTCGTCGTCATCGTCGTCTCCGACACCGGGACCCCGGCAGCCCATCTCCGGCCACCGCGCTCGACCAGCTCCAGCTATCCCGCCGGCCCGACCGGACCCGCGGCCATCCTCGGCCCCGGCCACTGCAACTGCTGACCCCCAGAAAGGACCAACGGTGAAGCGCCTCCGACAGCACCTCCGCAGCAACGTGGTGGCCTACCTCGCGCTGTTCGTCGCGCTCGGTGGGACCGGGTACGCGGCCATGTCGCTGCCCGCCAACTCGGTCGGGCCGCGGCAGATCCGCAACCGCTCGATCACCGGGGTGAAGCTGAACCCGCGGTCGATTGCGGCGTCGGTGCAGGGCGTGGGCGAATGTGCAGGTTTCGCAGAGCACCGCTCACGTTGCCGCGTCGAGCAGTCCGACGCGGGTGTTCACCACAAATCAGAGCGTCGACGTGGTGTGGCCGCACCAGCGCTTCTCGAAGAACTGCATCGCGTCGGCCACGCCGCAGATCAACTTCAACGCCAACGCCAACACCGGCTATGTGAACGCCCAGTTCAGGCCCGGCGGACCACGACGTCGTCCTGTTCGGGTTCGGGCCGGACGGCTCGCGACGGCCGCAGGCCGCGTTCGTGATGATCATCTGCCCGTGACGACCGATGCGGCGGCTGGCCATCCTCATCGCGAGCGTCGGCGTGTCTGCTGGCTGTGCAGCTCAACCGCCAGCGCCGGCACGCTCTCGCTCGACATCTGCGGCTCGAGCCCGCGCGACGCCGGCAACTGGGTCACGGACACCGGCGATGGCCTGGGCTGGAACGCAACGCCATGGATGGACGCCGCCGTCGGCTGTCCGGCCGGCCAGGGGCTGGAGGCCTATTACCCGGGCTACCTGAAGGACGCGTCGAACGGGTTCGAGCGCAGGCTTCACCGTCACCGCGCCGTCCAGGGCATCGTGATCAACGCCATCCACGTGATCGGCGCCTACTCGTCGAACGTCGGCGACAACGCGGGCTGGTGGGGAACGTTCTACTGGAGCGGCGGCCCCGGCCCAGCGGGTAACAGCGGCCCGCTCAACGACAGCTTCCAGTACGGAGGATGCTGCTCGCAGACGCAACCTCCACAGCCAGGCGATCGGCTGGTTCCTCGCCTGCGGCTGGTCCCTCTGCACGAACCAGGCAGACCTCACCGTCGGCGAGCTCCAACTCACCGCCGAAGAGGACCGCGGACCCACCATCCTCGTCGAGGGCGCCGACAACCTGTGGTCCCCGTCCGGCTGGGTCCGTGGCAGCTGGCCTGCGTCCTTCCTAGCCGGCGACCCCTCCGGCGTCTGCGGCGCCGCGGCGGTGTTCGGCAGCCTGCCCGCGGTGGAGGGCCAGCCGGAGTTCCCCAACCACCACACGTGGAAGCAGTGCGCGGACCAGAACGTGGGCGTAGCCCTCGACACCCGAGCATCCGAGGGCACCGCCGGCCTAGGCGAGGGCGCGATGCCGCTGCGGCTCACCGCCACCAACGCGGCCAAGGTAACCAGCAACATCTCAGAAGACCGTCTACGTCGACAACCAGGCTCCGACGGTCAACCTTTCCGGTCCAACCGACGTCTCCTCGGACGCCGGAACCCAGTACGTCACCGCCAGCGGCGTCGCCGGGCTTTCCGGCGTCGCGGGCCTCGTCATGCTCGCTGGACGGCTCCGCTGTGGGCTGGCACCCGGTCTCACACCGAGCAGATCGCCGTCAACGGCGTCGGCACCCACGTCGTCACCTGCACCTCCTACAACAACGCGCGCGACTCCTCGGGCAGGCTCGGCGCCTCCGCCCCGGCCCGATGGACCGTGCGGATCAGACAACCCGCTGTGCTCGGCATCTCGTTCAGGAAGATCGTCAATGCTCTGCGATGCAAGCGCGTCCGCGTCCGCGTAGGAGCAGGACATCGGTCCAAGCTGGTCGGAGTGGTCCGCTGCCATCCGCGCACCGTCTGGCGTCGGATTGTCGTCTGGACCTCCGTCCGCCGTGGCGGCAGGATCGGTCAGGGTCAGGCGCGTACGGGTTGTCCGGGTGGTCCTACCTCCCCGCACGCATCAACGTGACCGCGGAATCGGTCGCTCACGGACGCGGCACCGTCGTCGATGGCTGGCTTGGCGGTCCCGGCGGCACAGCCCTCGGCGGTCAGCCGGTCGAGGTCCTGACGGCGCCGGACGACGGCCTTGGCGCCTTCCGCCGGGACGCGGTGGTGAAGACCGCCGCCGATGGCTCCTGGCGCGCTGCGATCCCGCCCGGGCCGTCCCGCCTGGTGGAGGCGGTCTACGGCGGCGACGGCTCCAACCAGCCGACCATCTCCTCGCAGGTCCGCACCTCGGTTCCGGCGTCGCTGTCCATGCGCATCTCCCCCCGCCAGGTCGACTGGGGCAGCGAGATCGTCATCAGCGGTCGCCTGCGTGGCGGCTACATCCCGTCCAGCCGGACGGCCGTCTCGCAGCTGCTGCGGCTGAGGATCGGCATCCGGGGGATCTCGGAGACGATCGGCATCCCCGACGTCCGCCGGGACGGACGCTTCCACGTCACCTACTGCTTCAACCCCGGACGCGGAACGGACCGCTTCTGGTTCGCCGTCTCCACCCTGTACGAGACCGACTACCCGTTCGCTCCGGCTGGGTCCGGGCCGGTCCGCGGTGACGGTGGGACCCGGGAACGCGGCCGTCCCTGCTGAGCGCCTGTCCCCCGGGTGGGCGAGCCCCAGTGACGCTCGCTGAGCTAAGCTCTGTCAGGTGGTCGGCGACATCCTTCAGCCCACGCACCTGCTCTTCGTGCTGGTGATCGCGCTGGTGGTGCTCGGACCCAAGCGGCTCCCGGAAGTGGGACGGTCGCTGGGGCGCGGAATCCGGGACTTCAAGGTGGCGATCAGCGGCGAGGACCAGGATCACCCGGATCCCTCTCCCGGATCGGCTCCCGCTGGCGGAAACGCCGCCAGGAGCCCGCGCAGTACACCAGCGCGCGCGGCCCAGCCACCGGCGGAGCAGACCAGCGCGCCTCCGGCCCAAGAGCCGGCAGCAGCACACCAGCTGAGCCGGGTCCGCCGCCGCGCTTAGCCTGCGGCTATGCCCGGCTGGGAGTGAGACGGCCGCCCTCGTAGCCTCCTGCGAACCGGCGCGGTGCCGGCGGCCAGGGCCGCCGAGCTGGTGGAGGAAAAGGGCGGGGCGCTCGCCCTCCTGGAGAGGCGTCAGCGCATCAAGCGAGCGCCAGCCAAGCCTGCTCGACCCCCCGCCCACCGTCGCTCGGAGGAGCAGCTGCGGGAGGCCCGCGCGGATCTGCGAACGCTGGGAGGCCGAGGGCATCCGAGCGCTGAGCGTGCTCGACGAGCGACTACCCCAGCCAACCTCCGAACGGTGCACGACCGCCCGCCGCTGCTATTCATCGCGGGCGCAGCTGGCGACGGCCGATATCCGCTCGGTAGCGGTGATCGGGTCGCGCAACGCCTCGCCAGCAGGGATTGCAGCATGGCGGGGGTGATTTCCGAGCGCCTGGTCGCTCTTAAGTACACAGTGATCTCAGGACTCGCCATCGGGAATCGACACCGCCGCCCACACCGCCGCGCTCGCGCGCGGGCGGTCGCACGGTGGCGGTCGTGGGCGCCGGCCTGCACCACGCTACCCGGCCGAGAACGCCGGACTGCAGCGGCGACTGGCCGCCGAGGGCGCGGTCGTCTCTCAGTTCTGGCCCGACACGCCCCCCTCCCGTCGGACCTTCCCGCTGCGCAACGCGGTGATGTCCGGAATGGCGCGGGCCAACGTCATCGTCGAGGCCTCACCACGAAGCGGCGCGCGCACGCAGGCGAGACCGGCGCTCGCGCACGGACGGCCCGTGCTGCTGCTCCGCTCCTTGCTGAGCCAGACGTGGGCCCGAGATCTCGCCGCGCTGCCTGGCACGCATGTCGTCGACTCGCCTCGCGGATGTGACCGAACTGGTGGAGCGGCTCACCGACGCCGGTGTGCTCGAAGGATGAGGGGACCCGTTGCCCAGCGTCGTCGAGCTGACCGAGCCCTACGGCAACTTCATGCTCAGCCCGCGGTCCGGGCCCGGCGTATGCGGGGTTTGCTTCAACTTCACCGACGGTTACTCGCGGTGCTACTTCTGCGCAACGGGGCGGCGACTGGCTCGACGCCGTCGCCCCGATCTCCTACAGCATCGCGCACGAGCAGCTCCATCACGTGCTCGCGGGCTACAAGCGCCTGCGATGGGAGGCGGTCGCCGCGCCGTTGCGCCTGGCCCTGGCGGCAATCCTCTGGCGGCATCTGGAACATGCACGAGCGCTGCGTGGCGCGGGCGGCGGGGACCAGCCAGTTCGACGTCGTGACCAACGGTGCCCGCGGGCACGCAGGCGCACGAGCGAGCACCCCCTGCGGAGGATCGTCGGGGAGATGGTGGGCCGGTACGCAACCGCTACCAGCGGCTGCTGCGGCGCTCCGCCGCCGAGGTTTCTCCACGCTCTTCGATCGCCAGCGCTTCTCGGTCTCAGGCCCGCTGCAGGGTGAGTCGGTTCTCCTCATCGACGACACCTGGACCAGCGGCGCGAGCGCCCAGAGCGCGGCCGCTGCACTCAAAGATGCCGGCGCGCATCGGGTCGCCGCGGTGGTGATCGGCCGGCACGTCCATCGCGACTGGCGCCACACCGACCGGCGCCTGCGGGCGCTCGCCACGCCCTTCCCGTGGGACTCGCTGCGCGGTGTGTCAGCCCGATGCGCCGCCGCCGGAGCCAGCGCGTTGCTCGGCGCCCTTGACGATGCCCTTGAGGAGCTGACCGATCGCCAGCTTGAGCCCCGCGACATAGACGGCGTCCGGGACGGGGAGCTTCGGGATCGAGTCGACCCGCCAGACCAGAGCCGTTCCTGAGCCCTCGGCTCGAAGCCTCACCTCGCCCTGGTGCTCCTTGGCGGGAACCCCGGAGAGTGCGCGGTAGGCGAGCCGCGCGGGGGCTCGTAGGCGGTGACCTCTTCACGGATGGGCGGTCCGGCCAGGGCCAGCACGCGGATCGCGCCCACACCGTTGGGCGCCGGGGTCCCCTCCCGCTCAAGCGTCGAGGAGCGCAGCGGAGTCAGCTTCGGCATAGCCGCGATGGTCGCTCAGCACCTCGAACACCGTCTCGATGGGCGCGGAGATGCTCGCGGTGAGCGTGAAGGTCGCCATGGCGGGCATCCTAGCCGTCTTGTGGCGGCCGGCTCCGATAGCCTCGCCCCCGTGGCGACGCAGCGCCCCGGGCAAGGCACCTCCGACGCGGTGGGTAAGGCTCGTCGTCCGTACGCCCCTCGCATGGCGCCGGAGCAGCGACGCGAGCAGCTTCTCGACGCCGCGCTCGGCGTGATTCTGGAAGAGGGGTACAGCGGAGTCTCGATCGAGGCGACCGCCCGAGCCGCGGGGGTGACCAGGCCGGTGATCTACGACCACTTTCCCAACCTGGGCCGCCTGCTCTACGCGCTGATCGAGCGGGAGGAGCGCTACGCACTGGAGCAGCTTGAACAAGTGTTCCCGGAGCAACTTCGACGGAGCTACCTCCGGTGAGGCGCTGGCCACCAGTGTGCGTCGGCTGCTGGAGGAGATAGTCGGCGCGTCCGGCCACCTGGCGGCTCATCCTCCTGCCACCCGCGGGCACCCCGGCGCTGGTACGCGAGCACGTGGAGCGTAATCGCGGGCGGACGGTCGAGCGGATCGAGCAGATGGTGAGGGTCGGTCTGGAACGAGGCCATTGGCCAGAGCTCGATGCGGAGCTCACGGCCAAGGCGATCCGTGACCTGGCTGAGGAGGCTGGGCGGATGGTGCTGACCGATCCGATCCGCTACCCGCCGGTGCGCTACGAGCGGTTCGTCGCCTCGTTCATGGCCCTGATGCGACCCGGCGGCGACGGCTGAGGCGCGCAGAGGCTTGGCGGTCCTGCGGCCTCCACTTGACCTTCAGCCGCAGGACCGACCCAAACCACGAGGGGACCCAGGGGGTCCCCGTCGTTGATCCCAAACACGCCCGCGGCCGGAAGGGGCGTGTCCTCCGGGACTTCGTTCGCCCGCTGTAACAGTGCACGGTCGCCAGAAGTTGCGCGGCCCTCCAAGAAAAAAACGGTCGCCTACACTGGAGGCCCCTCCGGGGGCGTAGCTCAGTTGGTTAGAGCGCCGGCCTGTCACGCCGGAGGTCGCGGGTTCGAGTCCCGTCGCTCCCGCTTTCGGAGCAGTCCGGAGACGCCAGGCCGGTGCGCGGATTATGCTCGCATCGATGGAGCAGGCGGAGGTATCCAGTCAGGCGAGCAGTGGTCCGGCGCTCTCCGTGAATGGGTTGGGCAAGCGCTTCGGTGACCGGGTCGCGTTCGAAGGCGTGTCGTTCGAGATCGCCTATGGCGAGGTGTTTGGATTTCTCGGACCCAACGGCGCCGGAAAGACGACCACCGTGAGAACGCTGGGTACGCTGATTGCGCCGAGCGCCGGCTCCGCCACGGTCGCCGGCATTCCGCTGGTTCCGGAGAACGGCGTCGAGATCCGCCGGCGTATTGCGATCATGCCGGAGTCGCCGGGCCTCTACCAGCGTCTCAGCGTGGCGGAGAACCTCGAGTGTTTTGCTGACCTTTACGAAGTGTCCGACCCGACGGCTCGGATCGAGCATTCGCTGCACGCGGTGAACTTGACCGAACGGGCGGACGATCCGTGCGGCACCCTGTCCAAGGGCCTGCGCCAGCGCGTCGCCCTCGCGCGGGCGCTCTTGAGCGACCCCGAGGTCCTGTTCCTCGACGAGCCGACAGCCGGCCTCGATCCGGTCGCCAGCCGCGAGGTCCATGAGCTGATCGCCGAGCTTGGTCGCAGAGGGGTGACGATCTTCCTCACGACGCATCGACTCGAGGAGGCTGAGCGTCTGTGCGACCGCGTCGCGATTCTGAACACCGCCCTGCGCACGATCGGCCGACCCGACGAGCTGCGTGACCGGTTGTTTGCCAAGACGATCACGGTCAGAACGGTCGCCGCGCTCGCTGCCCCCGAGAGCGTGTTCGGCGGACTTCCCGCCGTCGAAGGATGGCGCGGGGACGGAGACGGCGGATATGTCGCGACGGTTTCGGACGGCGATGTTGCCGCCCCGGCCATCGCCCGCGCGCTGGTGGCAGCCGGTGCCGAGGTGCTGAGCATCGCGCAGTCCCACCACTCGCTTGAGGACGTCTACCTCGAGCTGATAGACGAGGATGCCGAGGTGGGCCGGCGATGAGGTTCAGCCGCCGCCGTGTCCGTGCGATCGTGCGCAAGGAGCTGCGCGAGTATCGCCGCAACCGATCGATCGTCGTCGGCATGTCGATCTTTCCGCTGATCTTCCTGGTCCAGCCGTTGGTGTCCGCGTTCGCGACCTCCGCCGCCGCATCGGTCCAGCTCCACCATCACCACGAGCTCGTTTACATGCTCGCGATTCCGGCGCTCGTGCCGGCCACGCTGGCCGCCTTCGCGATCGTCGGCGAGCGCCAACAGGGCACGCTTGAGCCGGTGCTTGGCACGCCGATCCGTCGCGAGGAGCTGCTGCTGGGCAAAGCGCTCGCAGTGCTGGTCCCATCGGTCGTGATCGCGTACGCCGTCTTCGCCGCATACGTTGCGCTGGTAGCCCTGTTCGCTCACCCAGGAGTGGCATCCGCGCTGATCCGAGCGCCAGACGTCGCGGCGCAGGTCATCTTCACCCCGCTGCTGGCCGGGTGGTCGATCTGGCTTGGGATCGGAATCTCGACCCGGGTGGGCGAAGTGCGAGTCGCACAGCAACTCAGCACGCTCGCCAGCCTCCCCACGATCGCAGTGACGACGCTGATTGCGACCAACGTAATCCACCCAACCTCAAGACTCGTGCTCGCCCTCGGGATCGGCCTGCTAGCCGCCAACAGGCTCGGCTGGCGGCTCGTGTCAAGGCTGGTGGACCGAGAACGGCTCGTCGCCGGCACAAGAGGGTGAGATCTGCGGGGGTCTCAGTGACTTACGACAGCGAGCTGACTGGGAATGATCTCCAGCAGCGCGCTCACCACCGCGGGATCGAACTGACTGCCGGCGTTGCAACTCCAGCTCGGCCAGCGCCTCTCGCTCTGCGACAGGGCATCTCGGTAGGGCCGATCGCTGGTCATGGCGTGGTAGGCGTCGCAGGCCAGCGTGATCCGGCTGGCGATCGGTATCTCCGTGCCGGCCAGGCCGTCCGGGTAGCCGGCGCCGTCCCACCGCTCGTGCTCGCCACGTACGGCAGGCGCCAGGTGACTGAGCGTGCTGGTCGCCTCCAGCACCCGCGCTCCGATCACCGGATGCTGGCGCATCAGCTCCCACTCCTGCTCGTTCAGCGGACCGCGCTTCTGCAGGATGGCGTCCGGAATCCCGACCTTGCCGATGTCATGCAGGAGGGCGATCTGCTCCACCTCCCTCACCGTCTCCTCAGGCAGCCCCAGGCGCTCGGCGACCGCCACCGCCAGCGCGACGACCTGCTGGGAATGCTCGGAGGTGTAGCGGTCACGTGCATCGAGCGCGGCCAGCAGGGCGTGGATGCCGCTGCTCTGGCTGTAGACCGAGCGCTGCTCGGCCGCGTGCTGATCGTGCTCGATCCGCTCGCTCGACGGTCGCGGCAAGGAAACGCATCAGCGCCAGCTCACGCTCGCCCAGGTCCGGGTGGGGGACCTTGTCGACCGCGCACAGCGTGCCGTATATCCGCCCGTCCGATAGCCGGTCACCGGCACCCCGACGTACGCGACGATCCCCGACTTGGCGCGTGGCTGCCAGGTCCGCGCTCAGACGGATGCTCCCGGGTGTCGGAGACGACATGGGGCAGCCTTCCGTCCAGCATGTACTGGCAGTAGGTCTCCCCCAGCGGGATGGAGGTGTCGGTGCTCAAACCGAGGGCGGCGGCGTCGCCGGTGATGGCCTGGAAGCGCTGCTCACCGTCGGCGTGGGAAGCCAGATAGGCGATGCTTCATCCCCAGCTGCTCGCAGGCGAGCTGGAGCACGCGCCGGATCGAGCGCTGAGCTCCATCGACCCGGCTATCCGCCTTCGGCCATCGTCAGCTCCCGCTGGGCATAGGCGTCGCCTTCGGCCAACGCGATCAGCTGCCGGGCGCTCCCCACCTTGGGGAAGCTCGCCGATCCGAACACCGGCTCCAGCCGCTGATCCAGGGCACCGATGGCTTCGTCCAGCCGTTCGGCGAGGCTGCGAGCAGCCTCCTCCTCGCCGGACTCGGGCAGCATCACCAGAAAACCGTCGCCCGGCCCGCGCGAAATCAGGTCGGAGCTCCGCAGGAGCTCACCGAGCTCCGCGGCCACCGCGCGCAGCCGGCCATCGCCGAGGGTGTCGCCGCAGGCCGCACGCAGCCCTCGGGAGTCCCGCCAGCTGAACCGCGAGCACCGTCAGTGCGCCGGCCGTAACGCCCGGCCCGCTCGTGCTCCTCGACCAGGCGCACCATGAACGCGTTGCGGTCGCACATGCCGGTGATCGGATCCTGGCCGGCCATGGTCAGCAGCTGCTCGGTTTGACGGCGCAGATCCTGCTCGGCGTGCTTGCGCTCGGTGATGTCCTGGATCTGGGAGACGAAGTAGGAGGGCTCCCCGTCGCTGTCGCGCACCACCGACACGCTGAGCATCGCCCAGACCCATCGTCCTCGGCGTGCCGGTAGCGCTTCTCCAGCTGATAGCTGGTGCGCTTGCCCTCCAGCACCTCCTTGGAAAGCGAGAGGTCGAGATCGAGATCCTCCGGGTGGGTCAGCTGCTGGAAATCGGACGCCAGGAGCTCAGTCCTCGGTGCGACCGAGAAACTGGCACAGGGCCGGGTTGACGCTCAGAAAGCGCCCGTCGTGGGCGACGAGCGCGACCCCGATTGGGGCGTTGCGAAAGGCGCCCTCGAAACGGTCTCGGCGTCCTGCAGCTCAGCTTCAGCCGCCACCCGGTCGGAGATGTCCCGAAGGAACGCGTTGAAGGTCAAACCGTCCTCCGTGGACAGAGCCACGATGCTCAGCTCCACCGGGATCTCGGTGCCATCGCGGCGAACCGCCTGCAGCTGCATGCGGCGCCGCAGCTGCTCCTCCGGGAGCTGTAGCGCGACAGCGCTGTAGCCCCGCACGGTGATCGGCGCGGAGCCCAGGGGGGATGATCAGCTCAGCCAGCTCGGCACCGAGCGCTTCGGACGAACTCCACCCGAAGATCCGCTCTGCCGCCTCGTTCCACCACTGCACTCGGCCCTCCGCGTCGATCGACACGAAGGCGTCCACCGCGCTGTCAAGGATTTCACGGGCGGACAGCTCAGCGTGCCGAGATCGGTCTTTCGCCATGACTGGGGATCGGTGCAGGAATGTGGCTGTGGTTCGCCGCGGAACGCCGAGGGTGGCCGAATGCCGCCCAGTACAGGGACTATCGGCTAGTTGAAGACGCGGCCTGAGGCCGGGGGTGGATCCTCAGCGCCTCGGCTGCTCGTCGGCCGGCCCGATCTCCCGCAGTTCGTAGGAGCCGCAGTTGGGACACTGACCGCCAACCTTGTACCCCACAGCGCTGATCGTGTGCGCTCCGCAGTTCTGGCAGGCACATCGCGCCCGGTGAAACGCGGGGGCCCCATTGGAGGCAGGGTCCGGAGTGGAGGAGCCTCGGTCGGCCTGACCAAGGGCCACCGCGCTGGCGGGATCGGACTCGAGCGCTGCCAGCAAAGCATCGACCGAGCGGGGGCAGAACCGGGTGCCGCGGTGCGCCACCAGCTCATGTGCGGCGTCTTGCAGCGAGAGCGCCCGCCGGTAGGAGCGATCGCTGGTGAGAGCACAGAAGGCGTTGCAGACGAGGATGATGCGGCTGGCCAGCGGGATCTGCTCGCCGGCGAGTCCGTCGGGGTAGCCACTCCCGTCCCAGTGCTCGTAGCAGGCACGGACCGCCGCGGCAAGGTGTCGCAGGCTCGGTACGCGGGCAAGCAGCTTGGCGCTCTCGATCGGATGCGCATGCATCACTTTCCACTCACTGTCGCTGAGCGGCCCAGGCTTGCGCAGGATCTCGTCGGGGATCGCGAGCTTGCCGGCGTTGTGCAGGAGGGCGAGGTTGCGCACGTCGGCAAGCTGCTCATGCGTCAACCCGAACCTGCGGCCGACCTGCACCGCGCGCTCCACCACCCACTTCGAGTGCTGGACGCAGTAGGCGTCGCGATTGTCAGCCGCGGCGATCAGCACCTCGACCAGGTCTCCTTGGACCCGCGCATCGCCCAGCCGCTGCGCCAGCGCCGCCCGCTCCAGCATGTCGCCGGCCATGCGGGCGAACACGCCGAGGGCCTGCAACTGCTGATAGCCGAGATCGGTTCTGGGATCGTGACTGGCGGCACAGAGCGTTCCATAGAGCTCGCCCGCGCGGAAGCGCAACGGCATCGAGACGAACGAGCCCACCTTCGCCGTATCGCTCAGCGAAAGCGCGGCGGCCCGCTCGTCCGCTTGGACGTCCGGGATGAGGCTCGGCAGCCGGCCCTCCAGCATCCGCTGGCAGTAGGTGTCCTTCAGCTTCCACTCGCCGCCCTCCTCGATCCCGAACGAGCTCCCGTCGCCGTCCACGACGCGAAAGACCTGGCGCTCGCCGGCGATCTCCCCCAGGAAGGCGACCTCCATCCGGAGAAACTCACGCACGCAGCCCACTGCGCGTCGGAGGGTTGGCTCACCGGCCAGCTCAGCCAGGTGGGCCAGCGCGTCGGAAGACAGGGACTCGACGCCGGTGGCCGCCGGCGAGTGGGAAGCGCCGGCGTCGGCGGGCGGGGACAAGGTGACTTCCGGCGGGGGGACCGGCAGCAGTTCAGCGGGCCATTCGGGCAGAGCCATGAGTTCTCTGTCGGCCCGAGGGACGGCGGTTACAAGCGGATCACCGCTACTCGACCGACGTACTAGCGCCGGGAGCTCCACTCATACGAACGTCCACTTTCGTTTTTGGCACCGGAATCCGGCCGAACATCACTCCCAGAATCAAACGAACCTGATCTGCGTCAGTCGAGCATGGAGGCAACGTGTTCAGAGCACACCACATCGTCAAGGCCCTGGCGGCAATGGTTGGTCTCGCCGCCGTCCTGCTGGGCGCGAGCTCGGCCGCTGCGGCCACGACCCCGTTCGGCTGCCGCGCCAGCGTGTCGGCCGTCAGACCCACCAGCGGCCTGCCCACGGTCGAGCCGTACGTGGCCAACCGGCCAGGGTCACCGTGCGTGACCGACAGCGCCGGGGCCAGTTCCGGCACCACGGGCAACGCAAGCGAGGGCACAATGGGCACAGCCGGTCCCGGCGGCGCGTACACATACAACGCGCCGACGCAGTCGCAGGTCGGATCGCAGGCCCCCGGGGCCAGCGCGGTCGCGTCGGTCAACGGCGGCACGATCAACTCGGGCGCCCAGTCCGCGGCGATCGCCGGGCCGGCCCAGGCCCAGGCCTCCTACGAGTGCGTGAACGGCCAGCCGGTTGCCAGCGGCAGCTCGGACGTGAGCGCGGCGACAGTCAACGGCACCACGGTGAGGCCGTCCAGTCCTGGGGCGGAGCAGACGACGCAGCTGGGGGGCGGGTCCTACGTGACCATCAACCAGCGCGTGCAGACCCCCACCTCCCTGACCGAGCGGCTGGAGTTCATGCACGTCGCCGGAGTTGGCGACTACGTCCTCGGCGAGGCCACCGTCTCGACGGCGGGGACCAGCCCGTGCGCGGGCACGAGCGGCAGCGGCAGCGGCGGGGGCGGTGGCGGCGGGACCTCACTCGGCCCATGCCCCGCCGGATCGACCCTGGTCCCCGCGACCCAGTTCTGCGAGATCATCCTCCCCGGTGGCGGAACCATCGTGGTCAGCCGTCCGTTCGCGGGCCCAACCGGCGCCACCGTGGTTGCCCTGTCGGTGGCGCGCAAGCACTACCGCAGCGCCTGTCTCTATGGGAAGGGCCCCCAGTTCGCGATCGTCGGAACCAACCACGCCGACCGCATCGAGGGCACGGTCCACGCCGACCGGATCCTTGGCCTCGGCGGCAATGACCGGATCGCGGGGCAGGGCGGCAACGATTGCATCGACGGCGGGGCGGGCAACGACCGCATCTATGCCGGCAACGGCAACGACCGCGTCTACGGCGGGTCAGGCAACGACCGCATCTCAGTGCGCGACGGCAACAGCGTCGTCTGGGGAGGTTCGGGCAACGACCGCATCTTCGTGGGCGACGGCAACGACCAGGTCCACGGCGGTTCCGGTAACGACCGCATCGCCGCCGGACGCGGCAACGATCGGGTCTGGGGTGATTCCGGTAACGACAACATCTCCGCTGGAAACGGGAACGACCGCATCTGGGGAGGACCAGGCAACGACCGCATCTACGTCGGCACCGGCCGCGATCACCTGTCCGGGGGCACCGGTAACGACCGCATCTACGGTCCGGGGCTGGTGGTCTACATCGACTGCGGCAAGGGTCGCAACCTCGCGTACGTGAACGCGGAGGGCATGCGCTACGCCAGCCGTCACGGCTGCCAGCGCGTCCGCAGGATCCGGACGCATCGGCTGTGAGCTCCGTCCCCGGACGCCCGCGCTGCTGGCGGGCGTCCGGGGCGGTCCGTCTGCAGGCAGCTACCGCTGGGTGAACGTCCTGTAGATCGGCTGGGGCTTGCGACCACCGTCGAGTACCAGGGCCCACCGCGAGTTGGTTCGGTCGGCCGCCTGGAAGTTCAGGTAGTACGCGCGGGTCACCGAGGGCTCGCGGACACCGGAAGCGGCAAAGGGAAGCCCGAACAGCAGGTAGTGACCCGCCGCCGCCTGCACCTTCGCAGTCCAGTGCTTCTCGCGCCTACCGCTCATGTTGTAACCCTGGAAGGCGCTGATCTCGTTCAGCCAGATCTGCGTCCGCTGGTGGTAGCCCACGATGCTCAGGTCCCGGGCGAACGCGCCGACGAGGGTGTTTGAAGGAGCCGGTCGGTGCGCTGCATAGGCGCTCTCGAATCCTTGGATGTCGCTGTAGGGATGCACTGCCCATACCACTGGCCGGTTTCCACCGAGATTCCGCCGGTAGGTGTCCAGGTAGGACCCGGTCAACCCTCGCCGTCCCGCCTCCGGGCGCCGAATGCCACCGAGGCTGCTGAAGTCACCGGCGATCACTCCAGACCCGGGGGACTGTCCCAGCAGGGTGCACTGGCTGCAACTGGCATGCACCGCCTGCCACATGTGGGCGGCCAGAATCGGTCCGCAGGTGTTGACGTTCGGCGAGCCGTGACAGTTGGGATCGGAGAACTCATGGCCGCCCCTGGGCATGAAGATCCGGCCCTTGCCCCCTACTGGCAAATCAGGTTCCCCCCACGGGGAGATGATCTGGACCCTTGCCATCGCCCCCGTGCTCGCCGGATTGCTGTATTCGGCGGTGAAGGCGTCGATCGCCAGACGGTAGGTGTGAATGTCCGGCGCGCCGACGAACACGCCATTGGGCGAGTGGTAGTTGGGGTCAGGCTTGAAAGCGATCTCCGGCCGGGCGCCGACCCGCTCGGCGCCGGCGAGCCAGGCTCCCAGACAGGTCTGCGTCACCGCAAGCTTCCGGTTGGCGCTCGAGTTCGCCGCGCCGTCATGGTGGTAGGCAGATATCCCACGGTGGACTGAACCGGACGGTGGCGACCTTCAGCGCCGCCCAGTACCGGTTGGTGAACGAGCTGGAAGCCGCCGCCAGCTCCTTGGGAGTCGGCGGGGTGGTCTGGGCGCCATTGCGATCACACATGTTGATGGCGCCATCGTGGATCCCCAGCGTGATCGGCACCGAGGGCGTAGCCGCCGACACGGGGCCGGCCAGAAGCGCCGACGTGCTGGCGATGGTGAGTGCCACGACGGCAACCGCGGCGCGCCCGCGGGCACTCCCGCCGCGAGCAGTGACAGTCGAGTCCATGGTCTTCCCCTTTGGTTCCGCTGGACTTCCTGGGCCTTCCCGACCCCGTGGGAGCTCAATCCCGCGACGCGGGCTAACCTCTCACGCCTTCCGCAACCGACCAGGGTGGAAACGTGAGAAAGCTCTTCATCATCATCGGCCTCGCAGCTATCGCGCTGGCGGGGTGCGGCGGCAGCAGTTCGAGCTCGAGCAAAGCGAGCTCCAGTAGCGCGAAGGCGGCGACCACATCAACCCAGTCGTCTACGCCCACCGCGACGTCATCGTCAACCACCACCTCCGCCACCAAGGCGCCGACCACATCCCCCTCCGGCGCACCTGGCACCAGCCCATCTTCCGAGCACTCCCCGCCCGCCCCTAGCCCCCCGCCGAGTGGTGGAGTGTCGCCTTCCGGCGGCACCGGCGGTCCAACGGCAAAGCAGATCGCCGAGGCCAAGTCGGAGCTGTCCCTGTGCCGTCAGGAACGGCCCGGGATCACGCTCGCTGAGCTGGAGCGCGAGGCCGCCAGTCCCGAAGGGATCCAGTGCTGAGCGTGGACCGCCGGTCTTAGGTCGTCGAAACTCCGGCGGCCGAGAGGAAGCCGGTCAGATCTCCGGCGATGTCACCGCTGGTCTGATTGGCGCACTGGTAGGACGCGAGGTGCACCTGATTCCCCCGCATCTCAACGATCGTGATGTCGATCCGGGTGCCTCCGGCGCACCCGGGATTCGACGTGCTCGCGGGCGCCTGCGAGATCCGGTGTGTGTTCAGCGCAGTCGTCACCCGGCTCAGCTCGACGCGTGTGGTGAACGACGTGGTGAATGGCCCGCCATATGGCGGCGGCAGCGGCCGGCTGGTCGTGACGGTCACCCGCCGCAGCGCTGTCCAGTGCGTCGCAGCGGTTGAGTGCTTCGGGCCGCTGGAACCGCAACCAGCCAGCAGGCAGAGAGCGCCGGCGCCGGCCAGCGCCAGTGACCCCAGTGCACGCATCGCAAGCCAAGCCTAACCACCCGCCCCGAACCGGGTAAACAGAAGCATGGTCACCGCCGTGGTCTTCGACATCGGTGGCGTGCTGATCGACTGGGACCCGCGCCACCTCTACCGCAAGCTGTTCGATGACGAGCGGGAGATGGAGCGCTTCCTCTCCGAGGTGTGCACGCTGGAGTGGCACGCGGCCCACGATCGCGGTGTCCCGTTCGCGCAGTCATCCGCAGGGCTCCTGGCGGCTCACCCTGAGCAGGCCGAGCTGATCATGGCCTGGGAGCAGCGCAGTGAGGAGATGGACCGCGGGGAGATCACTGGCACGGTGGAGATCCTGGAGGAGCTGCTGGACCGGCCAGTACCGGTCTATGCGCTCACCAACATGGAGCGGGAAACGTATCCGCGCCGACTGCGCCGGTTTCCTTTCCTGCGCCGCTTCGCCGGCACTGTCGTCTCGGCCCACGAGGGCCTGGCCAAGCCCGATCCCGAGCTTTTCCGCCGGATGTTGGAGCGCTTCGGTCTTCGTCCGGAGACGACGCTGATGATCGATGACTCAACCGCCAACCTCCAGACCGCGGAACGCCTCGGCATGCAGACGATCCACTTCACCTCCCCGGCGGCGCTCCGGGCGCGGCTCCGTCAGCTGCAGCTGCTCTGAGAGGCCGCTAGAGCACGACGCTGAGGACCAGCCGGACGCTGAGACCCAGCAGTCCCAGGGCGAGCAGCCGCTCGATCATCGGCGCCTCGATGCGCCGGGACAGCCATGCGCCCACCTGCGCGCCCAGAACCACCCCCACCGACAGAGCCGCGGCCCGACGCAGTCCGACCCCACCGTGGAATGTGCCGGCGAGGACATGGGTGATGGAGGCGGCCAGGGCCATGAAGGCCAGCACGAAGTGCGAGGTCGCCGTGGCGATGTGGGTGGGCACGCCGAGGAGTCCGACCATCATCGGTACGTGCACGACGCCGCCACCGATCCCGAGGAAGCTTGAGATGAAGCCGACGAGGACGCTCAGCCCGCCCCCCAGGCGGACCCTCACCCGGTAGCGGTACTCGTTGCCATCACGATCGGTGATCTCACGCGGGGAGCCGGCGTCGCCTGCTCTGTCTGCCGGCGGTGCCGGCGCCGGTCAGCAGCCAGGCGGCCAGCAGCCCCAGGCTCACCCCCATGATCACGTCGAAGGCCGGGCGGGCGATCTTCCCGGCGAGGATCACGCCCAGCACGGAGCCCGGCAGGGTGCAGACCGCGAACACAACGCCCGAGCGCAAGTCGATCCGCCGCTGACGAGCGTAGGCCACGGTTCCCGAGCCGGCATTGAAGAACACGACCAGCAGGCTGATCGCCGTAATCAGCGCCGGGCTGGTGCCGGGGTAGATCAGCAGCAGCACCGGGGTCAGGATGAAGCCGCCCCCCGCGCCGACCAGCGTCCCGAATGCACCGACGGCGAACCCGAGCAGCCCCAGCAGCACGGCCGTCGTCAGCGTGAAATGGATCACGCTTCCACGAATACCAGCCGTGCACCGCCAGAGCGTTGATCGGCGGTGAACGTGGCGGTGGCCGGTCGCAACCGAAACTCGATCTGCTCACCGTCCGCCGTGGCAACGATCAAGCGGCGACCGCCCTCGAGGACCTCGTGAACGATCCCGCTGACGCGAGCATCCAGGTAGACGACCGTGACGGGGGCGCCGACCCTGGGCATCGCCCGGAGTGGCATGCGCTCAGCCCGGCGACCCGCTCAGCCGCTGCCGCCAGGCCCTAGGCGGCTACCGGGACATCATCCCGGTACAGCTCGCCCCGCTCGGCCTTCTCCACCAGCGATGCGGGCGGGTTGAAGCGTTCGCCGTAGCGCTCGGCCAGCTCACGCGCGCGAGAAACGAAGGCGGCAGGCCCGTGCCCGCCGTCGGGGGCAACGTATCCATTGATGTACTGCAGCACTCCCCCGCTCCAGCCGGGAAACCCGATCCCCAGAATGGAGCCGATGTTGGCGTCGGCTACGGATTCGATCACGCCCTCATCCAGGCACTTGACCGACTCCAGCGCCTCGGCGAACAGCATTCGCTCCTCCAGGTCTCGCAGCGAGATGGAGGAGGGATCGTCGACCGGCGGGAACGCCTCACGCAGGCCCTTCCACAGACCGGCTCGCTTGCCATCGGCGTACTCGTAGAAGCCCCGGCCCTCCAGCTTGCCCGGCCGGTCGTACTCGTCCAGCATGCGATCGATCACCTGCTCGGAGGGGTGGGCGTCCCAGCCGCTGGAGGCGGCGTCGGAAGCTTCCCTGGCGGCATTCCGGATCTTGCGCATCAGCTTCAGGTTCAGCTCATCGGATAGCTGCAGCACCGGAGCGGGATAACCAGCCTGCGAGGAGGCCTGCTCGATGCTCGGGGCGGGCACGCCCTCCACCAGCATCGCGATCCCCTCGTTGATGAACGTGCCGATCACCCGGCTGGTGAAGAAGCCGCGGCTGTCGTTGACGACGATCGGCGTCTTCTTGATCAGCTTGGCGAAGTCCAGCGAGCGGTACAGCGTCTCCTCGCTGGTCTGCTCGCCCTTGATGATCTCCAGCAGCGGCATCTTGTCCACCGGGCTGAAGAAGTGAAGACCGATAAACTCCTCCGGACGGGATACTCCCTCGGACAGGCCGGTGATCGGCAGGGTAGAGGTGTTGGAGCCGAGTAGCGCTCCGTCCGCCAGGTGAGGCTCGATCTCGGCGAACACCTGCGCCTTGACCTTCGGATCCTCAAACACCGCCTCGATCACCAGCTCCGCGCCGGACGGCGTCCGCCGGATCGCCGTCGGCGTGATCCGGGCCAGCAGCTCGTCGGCCTGCTCCTGGGTGGAGCGGCCGCGGGAGATCGGCCTTCTCCAGCAGCCCGGCCGAGTAGCTCTTGCCACGCTCGGCGTCCTCGCGGGAGACGTCCTTCAGCACCACCTCGATGCCCGCGCGGGCGCGACACGTAGGCGATGGCGGCCCCCATCATCCCCGCGCCCAGCACGACCATCTTGCGCGGGCGGAACGGCTCGATCCCCTGCGGCCGATCGCGATCTCCGCTGACCCGCTGCATGTCGAAGAAGAACGCCTGGATCATGTTCTTCGACACCTGGCCGGTGACCAGGTCGACGAAGTAGCGCCCCTCGATCTCGATGGCGTTGTCGAAGTCGACCTGCGCACCCTCCACCGCGGCGGCCATGATGTGGTGCGGCGCCGGGTAGTTGGCGCCCTTGATCTGCTTGCGCAGGTTCGCGGGGAATGCGGGCAGGTTCTGGGCCAGCTTGGGGTTGCTGGGGGTCCCGCCGGGGATCTTGTATCCCTTGACGTCCCACGGCTGCGCGACCTCCTCGCCGGCCTTTGAGCGCACCCATGCCTTGGCCGCCGGGACCAGCTCGTCGACCGATGCCGACGACCTCGTCGACGATCCCGAGCTCCTTGGCCTTTGCCGGGCGATGGCGCTGACCCTGCATCAGCAGCTGGAGAAGCGCATCGGCGATCCCCAGCATCCGCACCGTGCGAACCACGCCGCCGGCGCCGGGCAGCAGACCCGAGCTGGACCTCGGGAAAGCCCATCACAGCCTTGAACGGTCATCGACGATCACGCGGTGGTGACAGGCCAGGCAGATCTCCAGGCCACCGCCGAGGGCGGCGCCGTTGATCGCCGCCACCACCGGCTTGCCGAGCGTCTCCAGGCGGCGCAGCTGGCGCTTGCCCTCGCGGACGTGGTCCGCGATCTGACCGGCGTCCTGCGGCGTGGCCTTGATCAGGTCGTTGAGGTCGCCGCCGGCGAAGAAGGTCTTCTTGGCGGAGGTGATGACGACTCCGGTGATCGAATCCTTCTCGGCCTCGAGGCGCTCGACCGTCGCAGCCATTGATTCCGCGTAGGCCTGGTTCATCGTGTTCGCCGACTGGCTGGGGTCATCCAGGGTGAGCAGGACGATCCCATCCCCGTCCTGCTCCCAGCGAATGGTGGTGCTCTCAGGGCTCATGTTCAGATGGCCTCCACGACCGTCGCGATTCCCATGCCGCCGCCTACGCACAAGCGTGGCCAGGCCGTAGCGGCCGCCGGTCCGGTGCAGCTCGTCGATCAGCGTCCCGAGGATCATCGCGCCGGTGGCGCCCAGCGGATGCCCCATCGCGATCGCGCCGCCGTTGACGTTGACCTTCTCCATGTCGAGGCCCATGTCGCGCACGAAGCGCAGCACCACCGCGGCGAAGGCCTCGTTGATCTCCACGAGATCGAGGTCCTCTACCGCAAGACCGGCCTTGGCCAGTGCCTTGCGGCTCGCGGGCGCCGGGCCGGTGAGCATGATCGTCGGGTCGGCGCCGGAGACGGCGGTGGCCAGGATCCGGGCCCTCGGCTTCATCCCGTGCTGAGCCCCGGCCTCCTCATTGCCGATCAGCATCAGCGACGCGCCATCGACGATCCCCGAGGAGTTGCCCGGAGTGTGGACGTGCTCGATCTTCTCCACCCAGTGGTACTTCTGCAGCGCCACGGCGTCGAAGCCTCCCATCTCGCCCATCATCTGAAAGGAGGGCCCCAGCCCGCCAAGCGCCTCCACGGTGGTACCCGGCCGGATGAACTCGTCGCGGTCCAGGACCACGCTTTCGTTGATGTCCAGCACGGGGATCACCGACTCGCTGAAGCGACCTTCGGACTGCGCCGTGGCCGCCCGCTCCTGGGACTGCGCGGCGTACGCGTCTACGTCCTCGCGGCTGAAGCTCTCGACGGTGGCGATCAGGTCGGCGCTGATCCCCTGAGGAACGAACGACGTGTCGTAGTTGGTCTCCGGGTCCATCGCCCAAGCGCCCCCGTCGGTGCCCATTGGTACGCGGGACATCGACTCCACGCCGCCCGCCATGACAAGGTCCTCCCAGCCCGAGGCCACCTTCTGGGCGGCGATGTTGACCGCCTCCAGCCCTGAGGCGCAGAAGCGGTTCAGCTGGACCCCGGCCACGGTGTCCGGAAGCCCGGCCTTGATCGCCGCCGTCTTGGCGATGTCGGCTCCCTGATCGCCGACCGGAGAGACACAGCCGAGCACGACGTCGTCGACGCCCCGCGGGTCCATTTCCTCGTTGCGGACGAGCGCCTCGTGCATCAGGCCGACGACGAGGTCGACCGGCTTGACTGTGTGTAGCGAGCCGTTCACCTTGCCCTTGCCTCGGGGGGTGCGAATCGCGTCGAAGACCAGTGCTTCGCTGGCGGCCATGGTCAGATTGCTCCTTTGTGGGGTTGCTGCGCGGCGGCCCGCGCCTCACGCGCCGGTAGTCAGGCGATCTCGCAAGTTAGCACTTCTTGGCGCAGTGCCAACAGTGGTACAGGCTCGTGGTAGGCCCCTGTCGCGTCTGACAGAGGACGCCGGCGAGACCGATCCAGCGTGTACCTTCCTGCGAGTGTTCCTGCGAGTGGGCCACGCGCCCTCTCCAGAGCAGCGGCGCGGGATCGACAAACGGCTTTCGATGGGCTCGGCCACCACCTTTCATTCCCCAGGAGCAGCGGCGTGAGCCGGTCGAACGGCGGCGCGGAGGCGTGGCGCTCGGTGATGGAGGGCCCGGGTCTGGCCGGGGTGCTGGACGCGCTGGCCGAAGCTGTGACGATCCGTGACGCCGACGATCACATCGTCTTCGCCAACCGGGCCGCGCTGGACCACATGGGCTTCGAGACCCTGGCGCAGATGCAGAGCACGCCGCCGCGCTCGATCATGGGGGACTACGCCGTCCACGACGAGCACGGGCGCGAGCTGAACATGCAGGATGTCCCGTCCGTCCGTCTGCTCGCCGGCGAGGAGCCCACGCCCCTGGTGATGCGGACCATCCACCGGGAGACCGGTCTCGTTCACTGGAACCTGCTGAAGGCCTCCGGGCTCCATGATGCGGATGGCCGTCTGGTCGCAGCGGTGACGATCATCGAGGACATCACCGCGGACAAGACCGCCGAGCTTCAGGAGCGCTTCCTCGCTCGCGCCACGGAGACGCTGATGTCCTCATTGGACTACGAGCAGACTTTGCGTAACGTCGCCGCGCTGGCGGTGCCGGAGCTGGCCGACTGGTGCGCCGTGGACCTGGTCGACGAGCACGGGCGTCGCCAGCAGGTTGCCGTCGCCCATCAGGATCCCGAGAAGGTCGCCCTAGCCGAGCGGCTACGCGCGTTCGAGCCGGCCGAGCCCAATCCCGACCAGGGCGTGGGTCGGGTACTGGCGACGGGAGAGTCCGAGCTCTACCGCGAGATCCCTGAGGAGGCGCTGATCGAGAGCGCGCGCAGCCCCGAGCATCTGGCCCTGCTGCAAGAGATCAACATGCGCTCGGCCCTGCTGGTCCCGCTGCGCAACCGGGAGCGGTCATTCGGTGTCATGACCCTCGTCACCTCTGACTCGCCACGCCGCCTGCAGCAATCCGACCTCGAGTTCGCCGAGACACTGGCCACGCGCGCCGCGGTCGCGGTGGACAACGCGCGCTTGGCCACCGCACGCCGCGACATCGCCTCGACGCTTCAACGCAGCCTGCTCCCCGAGGTGGTGCCGGCGATTCCGGGCTGGGAGGTGGCAACGCTGTACCGAGCCGCGAGCACGACCGAGGCAGTGGAGGTGGGAGGCGACTTCTACGACTTCGTCGAGACAGACGACGGCTGGATCGTGATCCTCGGGGACGTCACCGGAAAGGGCGTGGAGGCCGCGGCGATGACCTCGTTGGTACGCCACGGAGCACACTTCCTCGCGCGGGAGGACCCCAGTCCCAGCAGCATCCTCTGCAACCTCAACGACGCCCTTTGTGAGCAGCGCGGAATGTGGCTGTGCACCGCGCTCTGCCTGCGTCTTGAGCGTGAGCGCGTGGTGGTGAGCACGGCCGGGCACGAGCCTCCGTTGGTCGTGGACGCCGAGGGGGAGGTGAGCGAGCTGGCGACCGCCGGTCCGCTGCTCGGCGCGTGGCCTGACTGTTCCTACGTCGATGAGGTCCGGACGGTCTCTCCGCGGGAGATGCTGCTCCTCTACACCGACGGCGTGACCGATACCCGGAGCCAGACCGAGCGCTTCGGCATGGACCGGCTGTACGCGGCGCTGTGCGAGCGGGCCGGCAGCGGCCCGGCGGAGCACCTGCGCGCGCTGGAGGCGAGACTGGACGAGTTCCAGCACCGCCAGCAGGTCGACGACACGGCGGCCGTGGCTCTGCGGCCAGTGGCCTAGCCCTCAGTCGAACCTCAGTCGTCCCCCGGCCACTGCGCCAACACAGCGCACCGGACAGCGCGTGCTGCTCATCGGTGTCGCCTACCCGACAATCTTGATAAAGTTGATCGAGTTAGCTGCCTTTTACTGGAGCCACCGTGCGTATCGACGTTCACCAACACCTCTGGACCAGTTCGCTGATCGACGAGCTGGCGTCTCGCGAGTCGTTGCCTTTCGTCCGGGTTGACGCCGGCCTGACGGTGCTGCACTCGGCTGGGGAGCCCCCGTACCTGATCGATGTCGAAGCGGAAGCGCCTGAGCGCCGCCGGGGACTGCTGTCGGCCGATGGAGTGGACCTGGCGCTGATCGCGCTGTCAAGTCCTATCGGCATCGAGGCCCTGCCGCGTCCGGCGGCAATGCGGTTGATCGAAGCTCATCTCGACGGCGTGGGAACCCTGGGAGACGGTTTCGCCGTGTGGGGGCCTCTCGCCCTGGATCACCCCGAACCCGATGATGTCGACGCCCTGCTGGATCGCGGCTGCGTGGGCGTCTCGATCCCCGCGGCCGCGCTCGACGGACCGGACCCGATCCGGGCATTGGGGCCCGTGCTGGCCCGCGTTGCCGAGCACCAAGTCCCTCTGTTCGTCCACCCCGGGCGTGCCCCGGGCCAGCCCGTGCACGAGCCGAGCCTGACCGAGCCTCTGTGGTGGCAGGCGCTGACCGGCTACGTGGCCCAGATGCAGGCAGCGTGGCTGGCGTTCATGGCCTTCGGACGGCGGGAGCACCCTGAGCTGAAGATCCTGTTCGCCATGCTTGCGGGCGGAGCGCCACTGCTGAGCGAGCGGCTTACCGCCCGGGGCGGACCTTCCGTCGAGCTGGGTGACCCGACCATCTTCTACGAGACCTCGGGTTACGGGCCCGCAGCGGTGGAGGCGACGGCAGGCCGCGTGGGTCAGGAGCAGCTCGTGTACGGCTCCGATCGGCCGGTGATGGAGCCGGTGTCAACCGGGCTGGAGCCGACCCTCCAGGACAACGGAGTCCGTCTGCTCGCGCCCGCGTGGGTGCCCGCGCCCGCAGGGGTGCCCGCATGAGCCTGACCGCCGAAGAGCTAACGCGGTTTGTGGAGGATCTCGCCGCCTGCCCCGAGCAGTGGGCCCACCTCGTAAACCATCGTGATGACGTCCGGGTCTACGAGCAGATCTGGGACGACGAGGAGGTCAACGCCTGGGTGATCTGCTGGAGCGAGGACCAGGACACCGGTTTTCACGATCACGACGAGTCAGCGGCCGCGATCGCCGTGATCTCCGGTCGCATCCGGGAGGAGCGCTTCCGGGTCGGCGAGCCGCCGCGGTCACGGGAGCTGGAGAGTGGCGAGGTCTTCACCATGCCTCCGGTGGCGATCCACCGCGTGCTCCATGCGGGCGAGACGCGCGCGGTGACGATTCACGCCTACTCGCCCCCACTCGTCCGCACCGGGGCCTACCGTCTCTCTGAGGACGGGGCCTTGGAGCGGGAGGCGCTGCCCTTCGAGACAGAGCTTCGGGCCGAGCCTGCCTTGGGGTGATCAGGTTCCCCCTCCCGGCACAATGTCGGGGTCAAGCAACGGGGAGAACCGAACATGAAGACGACCCAGGTCACCGACACGCTGACCCAGCTCACTCGTCTCGGTTTCATCAACGCGTATCTGGTTCGCGAGGACGACGGCTTCACGCTGGTCGACACCACGATGAACGCGACCGATGATCTGCTGGATGCCGCCCGTTCCGCCGGCGGGGAGATCCGGCGAATCGCCCTGACCCACGGCCACGGCGATCACGTTGGCTCGCTGGACGGGCTGCGGGAACGGCTGGGATCCGGCGTGGAGGTCTCGATGCCGGAACTGGATGCGCGCATCCACGCTGGCGAGCAGGTGGTGGACGGCAAGCTGCCCGGCTCGTGGCCGAAGCTTCAGACCCGGCCCGACATCCAGCTTGACGCGGGCGACCGAGTCGGCAGTCTCGAGGTCATCCCAACGCCGGGCCACACCCCCGGACACATCTCCTTTCTCGACATTCGTGACCGGACCCTGATCGCCGGCGACGTGCTGACCTCGTTCGGCCGGGTGGCGGTAAGCAACCACTTCTACTGGCGCTTTCCGCTCGCGACGATGGGGACCTGGGATCGTGCCAAGGATCTGGAGTCGGCTCGCACGGTGAGCGCCCTTGACCCGTCCCTGCTGGTCGTCGGCCACGGTCCCGCCGTGCCCTCGCCCAAGGCCGCAATCGAGGACGCCATCCGCCGCGGCGGCGGATGATGAGCAGCGCCTCGGTCGAGGTCATTCACGACGGCCGCCGTGACCTGGTCGCCGTCGAAGAGCCGCTGGAGATCCGGATCGACGGCCAGCCGCTGGCGGTGACGATGCGCACTCCTGGCCACGACGAGGAGCTGGCCCTGGGGTTCCTGCTCACCGAAGGGCTGATCGATGAGCCGCGAGCGGCAGGGCTGACCGAGGACTTCGCGGCCAACACGATCGAGGTGGCAGGGCCGCTGCTGCGGGATCCCGGCCGGCGCAGCTTCTACACCAGCTCCTCGTGTGGGGTTTGCGGCAAGGGCGCACTGGAGCAGGTGGCCGTGGACAGCCGGCCGCTCGGTCCCGGGCCCCTCGTGTCCCGCTCGCTGCTCGCCGAGCTTCCGGGCCGCCTGCGGCAACCGACCTTTGAGCAGACCGGCGGAGTACACGCCACGGGCCTCTTCACCGCGGACGGCGAGCCGCTGATCGTGCGCGAGGACGTCGGACGTCACAACGCTATGGACAAGGTGATCGGACGCGCGTTGCTGGACGGTGTCGTGCCTCTCTTCGAACGGCTCCTCTGTGTCAGCGGCCGGCTGTCGTTTGAGCTGGTCCAGAAGGCCGCGGTGGCCGGCGCGCCGGTACTCGTGGGAGTCGGCGCTCCCAGCTCGCTGGCGATCGCGCTCGCCGAGGACCGCGGCGTGACCCTTTGCGGCTTTGCCCGGGGCGACCGAGTGAACGTCTACGCGGGCGCGGAGCGAGTCGCCGGCTAAGTGGGGCCGGAATAGACGACGCTGTGGCAGGGCCGGCGCCCGCAGACGTCCACCAGCGCATCGTTCGGAGTCAGGAAGGCGGAGATCTGCAAGCGATCGAGCGGGGTGGCGCGAGGGTCGTAATGGGGATCGTGGTTCGTGGGGGAGCCCACCGGCGCCAGATTGCCCACGGGGGGCGGGTGCACCACGGCGGGACCGCTGTCCCAGATCACGATCCCCGATCCGTGGTAGGGAGCCGAGCCGATCGGTGAGAGCCCGTAGAACAGGTTGCGGTCGTGGGAGCGGTTGGTGTTGCGGGCCAGCGCCGGAGACTGGTAACGGGCCCCGATCGGTCCGCGCCTCCACCGCCGCGGCGTACTGGGTGACCTGATGATCGCCATAGGCCACGGTGATCATCACCGTGTGCGAGGGGGTGTCGGGCAGTGGATGCGAGGTCATCTGCTGGGCGTAACCGTCGGGCTCGCCGCGGTCCCACAGCTGCTGGATCACGTCCAGCGTGACTGAGTACATCGAGCGGTCCGGATACGCGCTCAGCAGGATCTGCGCAAAGGGCGCAAAGTCGGTGCTGCGCTGAACCAGCAGGCCACCGAAATCGACTCCGGTCGAGCCCACAACCGCCCTCCTGACGTCGGGTGAAACGGCGGTGGTGGTCCCACCCTCGATGCCTCCGAGGCTGTTGCCGTTGTAATACAGGCGCGAGGCGTGGATCACCGGCCGCCCGCCGGACTGGAACGCCGGGTTGGCCGCCAAGCCGGCGGGGTTCAGCATCAGCCGCCCCAGGTACAGCGTGTTCAGCACCCCTTGCTGGAGGCGATCGACGATGATCGGGAACTGGTTGAGGTCGGTGACTGCGCCGGCGTCGAACAACTCGTCGGGCGCAGACAACCCCCACCAGTCCGCGGCGCAGATGACCAGGTTGTGCTCGGCAGCCAGCGCCTGGTTGTAGGGCAGCTCCAGATCGGCATGTGTCTCCAGCAGGCCATGGCCAGAGAGCACGAGCCGCGCCGGATGAGTCGGGCTGGCCGAGGTGGGCACGATGCACTCGAACGTTGGGTGGGCGACGTTGCCCGGGCTCTGCGTGGGGAGGGCGTCGAGGCTGCGGGAGCTGTAGTGAAAGCTGGTGGTGGCCGTGGGCCCGCAGGTGACCAGGTAGCAGGGGACCTGGAACGTGCCAACCACCCGGCGAACGTGCGAGTTCAGGCTGTCGGAGCTGGTGACCTGATAGGCCGGCGCGCGTCCCTGCACCTTGCCGTCGGCGAGGTTGTGATCGCCGAGCTGGGCGAACGCGTTGTTGCGGATCGAAAGCAACCTCGCGGTGAGGTCAGGCCGCGAGGCGACGGTGAAGTCCCACGCCTCGTACAGGTTGCGGCGGCTGATCCCGGCGCGGCCCAGCACTCGGAAGATCCTGGCGTAGCGGCCGCGCTGGGAGAGCTCCTGGTGGAGCAGGTGCTGGTCGTCCCGCAGGCGGACGAACCAGCTGGGGGCGCCCAGCGCGTGCCCTCGGGAGTTGCGCAGGTAGCGCAGGGCGACCGCGTAGGTGTGGCCCTCGGTGAAGTTCTTGCCCGGATGGATCAGCAGGCTGGTGCTCTGCGGGGTGCTCGTGTTGGCGTCGAGCTCTGACCAGATCAGCTGCCGCTTGCCGGTCTGCTCGTCGATCACCACGATCGGCTGGCGGCGGGCGAATGCCCGCGACATGTCGAGCAGGCCGACGGCCCCGGTGCGCCGGAAGGCGCGAGCGTTGTCGAGCCCGGGAATGTGAACGATCAATGCGCTGCCCGGGCTGAAGCCGTCGGCGCGGTCGTAGTCGCCGACACCGATGCGCCTCCCGTTCTTGTTGATCGGCATCGCCCTCGACGGCAATGCCACCCGCAGCCCGGTGGAGGTGTGCCGGTCGCGCCGCGTGAACAGGTTGTTGGGGAACGGCAGCAGGCACGGAGAGCTCGCGTACGGCTGGCAGTCGGCGGCAGGACGGCCGGCGCTGCTCACGCCGCTCACCGCTCGCGCTGGCGCGCTGGAGGCGAGAGCGATGATGAGCAACGCGCCCAGCAGCGTCGCCACCAGCGCAACGGTCATGCCACGGACCAGCGACGCGCGCTTCTGGACGGCGGCCAACATCTCTCTCCCTTCGGTGACTGCCAGCCGACTATAAGCGGCGATCCATCGCCGCACCAGTTCTAAGCGGCCGCCAGCTGGACCAGCTGGTCCAGCTCCTCCTCTGAGGACCACGCACCTACGGAAGCCCGGACCAGCTGGTGGGCAGGGATGCTGCGCACCACCATGCCCTCCGCGGCCAACCGATCCACCTCGGCCTCCGCGTCGGCGGCTTCCCAGGAGACCAGGGTGGAACGACCGCGCGGAGCGACCTTCAGCCCGTGCTCCCGCAGCTCCTCGGCCAGCCACGCCGCCAGCGACGCCGAGCGCTCGTGGACCCACGGCCACCCCGCCTGCTCAAACACCTCCAGCGATCCCAGTGCCCAGGCGCTCCGGACCCCCACGGGAAAGCCGTGATCGAAGCGAGCAGCGGCGGCCGCCGGCACGAGCTCCAGCGCGCGCTCGGGATCCTCCAGCGAGCCGTACCCGGGCCACGGCACGAGCAGGTCATCCAGCCGCTGCGACCGGACATAGAGACACCCGCTTCCCTCCGGTCCGCAGAGCCACTTCTGTCCCGAGGCGGCGTAGAAATCACAGCCCAGATCGCGGACGTCGACCGGGACCGCACCGATTCCCTGAGCACCATCGAGCAGGACCGGGACCCCGGTGCTTCGCAGCGCCGCCACGTCCATGATCCGGCCGTTCACCCATGAGACGTGGGAGCAGGCGATCAGCTTTGTCGCTGGACCCACCTCACTCGCAAGCTCCGTGAAGGGAACCACTCTGACCGTCACCCCCTGACGCAGGCGGGCTCGGCCGAGTGGCGCCAGCAAGCCCGGATGCTCCTCGTCGCTGGTGAGGATCTCGTCGCCGGCCTGGAGGTCGAGTCCCCCGAGAACCGTGTTCACACCGTCGGTGGTGGACCCGGTCAGCGCGACCTCCTCTGGGCTGCTGCCGAGCACGCGTGCATAGCCCTCGCGCAGCCGCGCCGCCAGGTCCTTGACGGACTCGTGGTATTCGTGGCCGGCTCTCCCCCGCTCCATCTCGAGCTCGATTCGCGCTCTGGCTGCCTGCCCGCCGGCCGAGGGGATGGGTCCCTCGGTGCCGGCGTTGAGGTAGGAAACCCGCTCCAGCACCGGGAACAGGGCTCGGAACTCCGAGGGGTCGCTCATCCGCCGTCCCGGCCGTGGCCGCTCCCGACCGGGAGCCCCGCCTTGCGGCACTGCGTGCTGACCGCCTGACCGGCTGCCCCGGTGTATGCGCCGGGAGTGCCGACGGCGCCGCACATCGCCCTCGCCCGGGCGCCGCACGCGTAGAACTCCTGACCACCGGTCGAGTACGGGAGGTTCACCGACACGCAGCCATTCGCGCTGGAGTGACCGCCGGTGCCGAGCGCGACCGCCACCGCCGCAGCCAGCACCAGCACGACGCCCAGCACCCCCCCGACCATCCATCGCTCCCGCAGGGTTAGCCGGCGGCGCTGCGCCGTCTCGACGGCATGCCCAGGGGGAAGGATCAGCACGAGCCGAGTCTACGTGGGCAGGCTGGCGGGCCCGCCGCCGGCCCGGGCACTCGGCCCCGGCCGCGGCGAGCGGGCTCCGCCTATGAGTGACCTAGAAGGCCGCGGTACCGTCGGGTGTTCCGAGCCCGGTGGGCCCGTCGTACCCCGACCCCGCGGTGCATAGGTAGGACGGTGAGCACGTGCCGTTGGAGCCGCTGGTGACATCGAACAGCGATGCGGTGTGCCCGTACGGATAGCTGCCATAGGTGACCGAGCCGCTGTTGCCGGCGAGCGCGTAGCTCGAGGCGATCAGCGGCGAGCTCAGGCTGGTGCCGCCGACCTGTGCCCATCCGTCGAGTCCCTGCACGATCCCGTACTCGATCAGCATGTCGCAGAAGCGGCTGGATCCGCAGTTGTTGTAGGTGTCATAAACGCCCAGACCGGTGTTGGGGTCGGCGTCGGCGGACACGTCGGCGACGGTCCGCTTGGCGCATCCGCTGTCGTGCTGCCAGGCCGGCTTGGGCTCGTAGGCGGAGCAGCCGCTGCCGGCGCCCGACCAGGCCGTCTCGGTCCAGCCGCGGGCGTTGCTCGCGGTGGCCAGGGTGGTGCCGCCCGCCCCGGTGACGTACTGCGACGAGGCGGGCCAGCTGACCCCGTATCCGTTATCGCCGGAGCTGGCGGTGATCGCGATCCCCGGATGCTTGAAGTGCACGTCCTGCGCGAGGATCGTCGAATCCTCGCTGGCACCCCAGCTGTTGGAGATCGCCGCCGGGTGCAGCTTGGCTGCCGTGTCCTCGGCGGTGGTCAGATCGGAGGTGCTGTCCGAGTTGGCCTCGACCAGCGCGATGTGACAGTCGGGACACGCAGAGGAGACGGCATCGAGATCGAGGCTGATCTCCTCACTCCAGCCGTAGTCGCCGCTGGGCAGCGGGCTGGCGGCTCCGCTCTGGTTGACCTTGGTGAAGCAGCCGTTGGCGGTGGTGCAGGCGCTCAGGCCGTAGGCGCTGCGGAAGGTGGCAAGGTCGCTGGCCGCTTTGGGATCGTCGTAGGCATCGACGATCGCCACGGTCTTGCCGTGCGAGAGCAGCCCGGTCAGCTTGTATGCCGATTGGATCTGCTTGGGCCCGAGGCCCGTGGGCCCGGCCATCAGCTTCGGGCCTTGTCGACGGCCGAAGGCGATCGCCTTGGAGAAACAGCGAACCGGCCCGCCGGCCTTGACCTGGGCCGCCGACAGAACCTGGCCGGGGTTGCGGTGATTGGCCGGGTTGGAGCAGCCGAGGTCAACGTGGGCACCGGCCACCGGCCCTCGCGTGAGCGAGCCGAGTCCCGGGAGCGCCTCTGCCCCGGCGGCGAACATTGCCATGAGAACGAGGAGCAGCGCCGCGGCGCCTCCCAACCTGGCCAGCCGTACAGCGGCCTTATTCATCGTCGTCCTGTTGCTCGTCAGCATCATCGTCGCTCTTGCTCTTGCCTTTCGCTTCGCTCTTGCTCTTGCTCTTGCTCTTGGCCTTCGCACCCTGCTTGGACTTGGCCTTTCCGTCCTGGTTGCCGTCCTGCTTGCCGTCGCTGGCGGCGCTGTCGTCGGCGTCCCCGCCCGCGTCGTCGCCGCTGTCATCGCCCTCGTCGCCCTCGTCGTCCTCCAGATCTCCCTTGAGGACCTTGCCGGTGGGGTTGCGGGGCAGCTCGTCGATGAAGGCAACTTCCTTGGGCACTTTGTAGTTTGCGAGGTTCTCCTTAACGTAACCTTTGACGTCGTCCTCGCCCAGGCTGCTTCCGTCCCGCAGCACGACGAAGGCCTTCAGGCGCTGGCCGAACTTCTCGTCGTCGACGCCGATCGCCGCGGCCTCCTCGATCTCTTCGTGGGAGGCCAGCAGCTCCTCTATCTCGCCCGGGAAGACGTTCTCGCCACCGGAGACGATCATCTCGTCGTCCCGGCCATCGATGAACAGCCGCCCCTCCTCGTCGAAGTGGCCGATGTCGCCTGAGGACATCAGCCCCTGGACCGAGTCCTTGCCGCCTCCGCCGGTGTAGCCCTCGAACTGGGAGATGTTGCCGACGAACACGCGCCCGCTCTCGCCCTCTTCCACCTCGTTGTCGTCGTCGTCGAAGATCTTCACCACCGAGCCACGAACCACCTTGCCGACGGTGGAGGAATCGGTCTGGAGGTCCTCCGGGGTCGCGATCGTCGCGTAGGAGATCTCGGTCGAGCCGTAGAGGTTGTAGACGACCGGGCCGAGCATGTCGATCGCCCGCTCGGCCAGGTCGGCGCCGAGCGCGGAGCCGCTGATGAAGATGATCTTCAGCTCGGAGAGATCGTGGTCGCGAATCTTCTCCTCGCCCAGATCGAGCAGCCGCCGAAGCATCACCGGCACCATCACCATCGCCGAGGAACGGTGCTTGTCCAGGCTCTCCAGCGTCTCCTCCGGATCGAAGCGCCG
Source organism: uncultured Solirubrobacterales bacterium (assembly GCA_963731435.1). GTDB lineage: Bacteria > Actinomycetota > Thermoleophilia > Solirubrobacterales > Solirubrobacteraceae > Palsa-465. The sequence goes on along the minus strand of CAVSVF010000005.1, from coordinate 63,779 downwards.
ACGGACGACCAGAGTCGAGCCCAGCGCGATGCCGACCATTGCCTGGGCGAAGCCGAGTGCGTGGAACATCGGCACGCACAGCTCGGTCGTCTCCCGCGCGCGGAACGGGACCTTGCTGAGCAGCCCTCCGATCAGCGCCAGCGAACGCGGCTCGCTGCGGGGGGCGCCCTTCGGGGTTCCGGTGGTGCCGCTGGTCAGGATGGTGATCTTGGGGGACTCGTCCGGCTTCGGCGGGGCATCGTCGGAGCTGGCACGGATCAGGGCCTCCAGCGTGTCCTCGCCGTCATCTTCGTCGTCGGTCCAGGCGCGCCAGTTACCGTGCGGGAGCTCGACCCCTTCCAGCATCTCCGCGTACTCGTCGTCGTAGACGAGCAGCTCGGTGCCCTCGCGCTCGGCCACCTCACGGATCTGCGGACCGGCGAACGAGGTGTTGAGCAGGATCACCCGGGCGCCGCACTTGGCCCCCGCGAACACTGCCTCCAGAAAGCCGCGGTGGTTGCGCGCCAGGATCGCGACCCCCTCGCCTGCCTGCAGGCCCTTATCTCGCCAGCCGTTGGCCAGCGCGTTGCTGCGGCGATCGAGCTCCTTGTAGGAGAGCTTTCCGCGCTCGTCGACGAGGGCAACCCGATCGCCGTGACGGATCCCTCCGGCGGTGATTGCGCCACCGAGCATGCCGTAGCGCTCAAACGCGAGCGCGAGCTGGGCGACGCGGTGCGGTAGCTCGGGTCCGGCGAGGCCGCTTCGCACGCACAGCGCGGCGAAGTACGCCTCGTCTCCGAGTCGCTCGACGAGCTTCGTGGCGCCCCCGAGTAGTGCTCGGGGATCCAGCTCCAGCAGTGCCCTGGGGTCAAGGTCTACGATCGGTCTCTCCTCCCTGCAAATTGATACGGCCCATCGTGCTGGCCCCTACCCTAATCGAGATCGTAGGATGCATGCGGTTTCGATTTACCGGATTTGCGCTGTTCCCGCCCGGCCAATTGAGCCAATTCGCAGGCTCAGGTTGACCGGCGGGGGGCGGGGGTAACACGAGCCAATGGCCGCCGACCTAGTAGCCCTTCCTGTGCGCTTCGGCCTCCGCGTAGCCAGTCTCGGCGTGCGCGTGGGCCTGCAATCCGCCGAACGTGCCGTGGCGGTCGTCTCCACCGTGGCGAGGGTCGTCAGGCCGGGAACGGACTCCACGCCGGCGCCGGGACCAGAGGCGAGCGCCGCTTCGGATCCCCGCGTCCGAACGGAGTCCAACGGCGCCTCGGCGGTCGCCGAGCCCCCGCCGTTCGAGACCCCAACCTTTGAGCCACCGCCCTCGCCGCCGGTGGCAGAAGCCGACCTCGCGCCTCCGGCAGCGACAGACCCGGACCTCGCCCCACCTGGTGAGCCCGGTGGCGAGGAACTCCCGGATGTCTTTACGGAGCTTGAGGACCGTGGGCACGTCTCCGAGGAGGCCACGCTGGTGGAGTCCTTCGCCGAGCCGGGCGCCGAGGATGGCGCCGGCGCCGAGGTCACCATCGAGGAGCCGTGGGAGGGCTACAGCCGGATGAACGCCAAGGACGTAATCGCTCGCGCGGACGAAGCCAGTGACGTGGAGCTCGCAGCCGCAGAGCTCTACGAGCAGGCCAACCGCCGCCGCGAGACGGTCCTCGACGCCCTGGCTCGCGGGCTGGCTCGCAAGCAGAACATTCCCCCAGACACCACCAAATAGATAGAGGTAACACTGATGGCTCAGCAGGATGAGATGAACGCGCGCGATGCAAAGCTGGTGCAGTGGCTGAGCGAGGCTCACGCCAAGGAGTCCGAGCTCGAAGCAGACCTCACCGCGCATATCGCGCTGACTGCGAAGATGGCCTACAAGAAGCGGCTGCGCTCGCACCTCACCGAGACACGGGACCACAAGCGGCGCGTTGCCGCCCGGATCAAGGCGCTCGGCGGTGGCTCCGGCCGGGATCTGCCGGGAGCGTCGGGTGTCCCGGCCGCGGTGGGAGGAGTCGCCGGCAAGGCGGTCGCGGCGGTCAAGGGTCAGGTCGGCGCGGCGCGGGCCGCCACCACTCCCCAGGTTGAGACGCACCTCCGTAACGCCCAGGAGGAACTCCGTGAGGAGCATGTGGAGATCGCCATCTACAACCGGTTGGAGACGATCGCCGAGGAAGTCGGCGACAGTGAGACCGCGAAGCTGGCCAGGAGCATCAGGCGCGACGAGGAGCGCATGGCCAAGTATCTTGACGCCGAGCTGAAGCGGCTGGTCAAGGACGTCGTGCGCGAGCAGATTCCGCGGAGCCAGCGCAAGACCAAGGCGCGCGGGCGTACGGGCGGCAAGCGGACCGGGGGCGGCTCTTCGCGTTCGCGCTCGGCCTCTTCGCGGAGTTCGTCCTCGCGGAGCTCGTCGGCGGGGCGGAGTTCGTCGTCGCGGGGCTCGTCATCGGGCCGGGGCTCGTCATCAGGCCGGAGCGCGTCGTCGGGCCGGAGCGCGTCGTCGCGGGGCTCCTCCGGAAGCGGCTCGTCCGGGCGGAGCTCGTCCGGAAGCGGCTCGTCGGCTTCGTCGTCCGGTTAGAGCCCGCGCCGCCTGGGTACCGGAGTGGCCGATGACCGACTTCGGCTACACGATGATGTGCGAGCAATCCCGCCCGGATCAGCTCGTTCGGGATGTGGTCGCTGCGGAGGAAGCCGGCTTCGACTTCTCAGTGACCAGCGACCACTACCAGCCGTGGCTCGGCGAGCAAGGCCACTCCGGCTACGCCTGGTCGATTCTGGGTGCCGCGGCGCAGGCCACGGAGCGGATCCCGTTGATGACCTACGTCACCTGTCCGATTCTCCGCTACCACCCCGCCGTCGTCGCCCAGAAGGCGGCCACCCTTCAGATCCTCTCCGAGAACCGGTTCCGTCTCGGCCTGGGCTCCGGCGAGAACCTCAATGAGCACGTGGTGGGCAAGCGCTGGCCCGCCGTCGGCGTCCGGCACGAGATGCTGGTCGAAGCGATCGACATCATCGGCGCCCTGTTCGACGGCGAGAAGAGCGTCAACTTCCGCGGACGGCACTTCGATGTTGAGCAGGCCAAGCTGTGGGACCTGCCCGATCAGCGGGTCGAGGTCGGGGTCGCCGTGTCCGGGCGCGCCTCGTGCCGCCTGGCCGCGGAGAAGACCGACCTGATGATCGCGGTGGAGCCAAAGGGCGAGCTGGTGGAGATGTTCGAGTCGGCCGGCGGCAGCGGAAAGCCCAAGGTCGGGCAGATCGCTCTCTGCTACGACGAGGATCGCGACACCGCCATACGCCGAGCACATGAGCAGTTCCGCTGGTTCGGCCTCGGCTGGAAGGTGAACGCCGACCTCCCCAACCCGGAGGGATTCGAAGCTGCCACCCAGTTCGTCACCCAGGAGCAGGTCGCCGAGAGCCTCGGGTGCGGACCCGACGTCGAGACGCACGTGGAGAAGATCAAGCCGTTCATCGAGGCCGGCTTCACCGAGGTGGCCCTCGTGCAGATCGGCGCCGAGCACCAGGGCCCGTTCATCCAGTGGGCCGAGCGCGAGCTGCTGCCCGCGCTGCGCTCGCTGTAGCCCGCTCCCTAGTCGATCGCTTCGTAGGCGATCAGCGTGAGGAAGGTGGGGAAGTCCTCGCCGAGGGCGACGGTTTCGAACACCTCACGGGTCTCGTCGGGCCTGCCCTCCTCCCAGACCTCGTCGCCGACCTCCTCGTGGATCCGGCGCATCTCCTCGTCGAGGACCTCGCGAACGTGCTCCCGGGTCACCTTGCCGTGCCTGATCCACTGCCAGATCTGCGAGCGGGCGATCTCCGCGGTGGCCGCGTCCTCCATCAGGTTGTTGATCGTCGCTGCGCCACGCCCACCGAGCCAGAACGAGATGTACTGGAAGCCGACGCTGACGTCGCCTCGCAGGCCCTCCTCGGTGATCTCGCCAGGGGTGGACTCGGCGTCGAGCAGCTGCTCCGGCGTCACCTCCACGTCGGGGCGCTGACGCTCCACCTGATTGGGCTTCTCGCCCAGCACGCGGTCGAACTCCTCCATCGCCGCCGGCACGACGTCGGGATGGGCGACCCAGGTTCCGTCGAAACCGTCCTCGGCCTCCCGCCGCTTGTCCGAACGCACCGCGTCGATCGCCCGCTCGTTGGCCTCTGAATCCTTGCGCGAGGGAACGAGCGCCGCCATCCCGCCCATGGCAAAGGCCCCGCGTGCGTGACAAGTCTTGACCAGAAGCTCGGTGTAGGCCCGCATGAACGGCACGGTCATCTTGACCTCGGTGCGGTCCGGGAGCACGTAACGGTCGTCCTCCCTGAAGCACTTGATCATCGAGAAGATGTAGTCCCACCGTCCGGCGTTCAGGCCGTAGGAGTGCTCGCGCAACTCGTAGAGGATCTCGTCCATCTGAAACGCGGCTGGAAGCGTCTCGATCAGCACGGTCGCCCGCATCGTCCCCCCCGGCACATCCAGCTCGTTCTCGGCGAAGCTCAGCACCTCGTTCCACAACCGCGCCTCGAGGTGATGCTCCAGCTTGGGCAGGTACAGGTACAGCCCCTTCCCGCGGCTGTGCAGCCGCTCGGCGCAGTGGAACGCGAACAGGCCGAAGTCGACCAGCGCGCCGGCGACCTGTTCGTCGTCGACGAGGAAGTGCTTCTCCGGAAGGTGCCATCCCCGGGGGCGCACCAGCAGCGTCGCGGGGTCGTCGATCAGCTCGTAGTGGCGTCCGTCGGCGCCGTCGTAGGTGATCGTCCCCTCGATCGCGTCGATCAGATTGACGTGGCCCTCGATCTGGTTCTGCCAGGTGGGCGAGTTGGCGTCCTCGAAGTCGGCCATGAAGCCCCTGGCGCCGGAGTTGAGCGCGTTGATCACCAGCTTGCGGTCCGTCGGCCCGGTGATCTCCACCCGCCGGTCGGCGTAGTCATCCCTGATCTCGGCGACCCGCCACTCGCCGCCCCTGATCTCGGCGGTCTCCTCCAGAAAGCCTGAGGGCGGGTCTCGTCCGCTCCCGGGCCTCCAGCAGCTCAGAGCGTCGCTGACCGAACCGAGCGTGCAGCTGCTCCACGAACGCCAGGGCCTCCTCGAGACAGGATCTCCTCGGTGCGCTCGGCTGGCGGCGGGGCGGTGTGCAGGCTCATGGGCGGCTCCCTCGGATCGAATGGTCAAGCAGGGTCATGGGGTGGTAGATGGGTCGGTCGAGATAGGCGCCGATCTGGATCGCGCAGCCGGGGTTGGCAGCGGCGATCGCCTCGGCCTCGGTGGCACGCAGGTTCGCGGCCTTGCGCCGGCCGAGCTCGCTCGCGGCCTCCGGCTGGGTCAGGTTGTAGATGCCCGCCGAGCCGCAGCACAGCTCCCATTCGTCGGGCTCCACCAGCTCAAGCTCGGGAATCGCCCGCAACAGCTCCCGCGGCTGCGAACGCACACCCTGGGCATGGGCGAGGTGGCAGGCGTCGTGGTAGGCGACTCGCATCGGCAGCGGGCGGCGCGCGGTGACGGGCCCCTGCTCGGCCAGGAACTCGTGCACGTCGCGGACCTTGGAGGAGAACGCCGTCATCCGCTCGTCCTCCTCGAAGAGGTGACCGTAGTCCTTCATCGCCGAGCCGCAACCGGCGACGTTGGTCAGCACCGCGTCGTAGCCCTCGTAGGCGGCGACTGTCGCCTGCGCCAACTCACGCGCCGGATCCTCCTCCCCGGAGTGGAACTGGAGCGCTCCGCAACACCGTGGCCTGCGCGGCGAATGGACCTCGAAGCCCTCGGCCGCCAGCACGCGCACGGTGGCGGCGTTGACATCGCCGAACAGCGCCCGCTGCACACAGCCCTGCATGAACGCGACCGTTCCGCGCTTGGTCCCCTTGGCCGGCGTGACGACCGGCAGCCGTCGAACGGTGTCGCTGAGTCTCGCTGGCGGGGCGAGCTTGACCATCGGCAGCCGCTCTCCCAGCCGGTCTCGCAGCGCTAGCCGGTCCGACAGCGCGAGCGCCGGGGCGAGCGCGCGCAGCCGCCCCGGGTGGGTGAACAGGGCAAAGATGGCTCCCCGCAGCAGCCGGTCCCGACGCCGCCGGGGGCCGTGGCGCTCGATCTGCGGTCGGGTGCGCTCGATCAGCCGGTCGTACTGCACGCCGGAAGGACACGCGGTGACGCAGGCCATGCAGCCGAGACAGCGATCGAAATGAGTGGTCATCTGCTCGGAGAGCTGCTCGTCCTGCTCGTGCCCGACCCGCATCAACACGATCCGCCCTCGGGGGGAATCCATCTCCTCCTCAAACACCAGATAGCTCGGGCAGGTGGGCAGGCAGAAGCCGCAGTGCACGCAGTCGCGGATCAGCTCGGGTTCGGGCGGGCGGACCTCGTCCCAGGCGGCCACGTCACAAACCTCCCATAAAGGCACCGGGGCGGAACACTCCCGCGGGGTCGAAGCGAGCCTTGACCCGCTCCATCACGCGCTGCGCGGCGGCAGGTGGCACCGGCCGCGGGTCGGCGACGGCGGCGGCGCCGTCCAGCACGGTGAGCGATGCATCGGGCAGCATCCGGCGAAGCGCGTCCACCCGCGCGGCCAGGTCTCCGCCCCGCTGCAAGGTGATCCACGACAGGCCAAGGGCCGGGCGCGAGACGACGCTGGCGCCGGCGCGCTCGGCCGCGCTCAGGACCGCCTCAAGCTGACCGATCAGGCTGGCCACCTTGACCACGGCGCCCTCGCTGCGCTGTCCGCGGCGCTGGCGCTCCCATAGCTCTTCGTCCTCGCCGACCACCTCCACCTCGGCGAGGCCGTTCGCCCTCAGCCGCTCCGCGGTCTCCCGCGCCTGCCCGTCCGCCGCAGCTCCGGCAAAGCGGGCCAGTACCGCACCTCCCCCGCGGCGTCCACGCGACGTCGAGGGACTCGGCTCCGAGCGGGAGCGCTGCCAGCCGCAGCGCCGCTTGCGCGAGGATCGACGGGTCAGAGCCGGTGCCGCACGCCGTCGCGGTGCCCTCGGCGCGCGGATGCAGCCTCACGGAAACGGCCGCGATCATCCCGAGGGTCCCCTCCGAGCCGGTGAACAGCTTGCCGAGGTCGTAACCGGCGACGTTCTTGATCACTCGCCCCCCAGACTTCGCCACGGTCCCGTCAGAGAGCACCACGGTGACCCCCAGGATGAGATCGCGCACGCCGCCGTAGCGGTGGCGCAGCGGGCCGCTATCGCCGGTGGCGACCACTCCCCCGACCGTAGCCGCCTCGGCGGCCGTGCCCGCGGGCGCCAGCGGCGGATCGAGGGCGAGCATCTGGCCCGCGCGGCCGAACTGCTCCTGCGCGTGCGCGAGCGGAACACCCGCCTCGAGCACCGCCGTGAAGTCGCCTTCGTTGTGCTCCAGCACGCGGGTGAGCTCGCCGGTGCACACCTCCACCTCGCCGGCCACAGCGCGTCCGTCCCACGCGAGCTTGGTGCCGGCCCCCCGCGCCCGTAGCGCCTGCCGGGCCTCCCCCAGCGTCCGCATCAGCTCGCTGGCCTCCTCGATCGAGCCGGGGCGCTCGGTCGTCGGCGCGGCGCTCGCCATTGCTCAGAACCGCTCCGCCAGTCCAGCCGCCTCGAGCGGATGCTGGCGGTAGGGACCGGGGACCTCGCCGCACAGGCGGGGGGTCGGCATCACCTTGCTCGGGTTGGCCAGCCCGGCCGGGTCGAAGGCGCAGCGCAGCCGCTGGAAGCAGTCCAGATCGGGCTCGCTGAACATCTTCGGCATGTGCTTTTTCTTGTCCACGCCGACCCCGTGCTCGCCGGTGATCGAGCCGCCCGCCTCCAGACACGCCTCCAGGATCTTGCCGGAGAGCTCCTCCGCCGCCTCGGCCTGACCCTCCACCTCGGCGTCGAAGCACACCAGGGGGTGGAGGTTGCCGTCGCCCGCGTGGAAAACGTTGGCGACGATCAGCTCGTACTCGCGACCGAGCTCTTCGATTCGTTCCAGCACCTCGGGGAGCTTGGTGCGGGGGATCACCCCGTCCTGCACGAAGTAGTTGGGGCTGATCCGGCCCATCGCCGGGAACGCCGCCTTGCGAGCCTTCCAGAACCGCTCGGCCTCGGCCTCGTCCTCGGCGACGCGAACGTCGTCGGAGCCGCGTTCCTCGCATACGCGCACCACCTCATCGAAGTGCTCGTCGCACTCGCGCTCTGCTCCGTCGAGCTCCACCAGCAGCGCCGCACCGCGGCCGACCGGGAAGCCGGCGTGAGCCATCTGCTCGGAGGCCTCGATCGTCTTCTCGTCCATCATCTCAATCGCCGCCGGCACGATCCCGCTCTGCACGATCTCCGAAACTGCCTCACCAGCGTCGCGCGTGTGATCGAAGAATGCGACCAGGGTCTTCGTCGATTCGGGGGCCGGCACGATCCGCAGCCAGATCTTGGTGGCGACGCCCAGGGTGCCCTCGGAGCCGACGAACGCTCCCAGCAGGTCGTAGCCCGGGGGATCGAGGAGCTTGCCGCCGAGCTGCACCAGCTCGCCATCGGCCAGCACCAGCTCCAGGCCGCTCACGTAGTTGCTGGTGAAGCCGTACTTGAAGCAGTGTGCGCCGCCGGAGTTCTCGGCGACGTTGCCGCCGATCGAGCAGACGATCTGGCTGGAGGGATCCGGCGGGTAGAAGAACGAGGGCGCCACGGCCGCGGAGACCGAGGCGTTGGTCACCCCGGGCTCAACGCAGATTCGCTGATTCTCCAAGTCGATCTCGAGGATTCGCTTCATCCGCGAGAGCACGATCAGGATGCCGTCCTCGTGAGGAAGCGCGCCACCCGAGAGGCCAGAGCCGGCTCCCCGAGCCACCCATGGCACTCCGGCGCGTGCGCACGCGCCGACGACCCCCGCGACCTCCTCGGCCCCTGCCGGCAACACGGCTGCCTTGGGGATCGCCCGATATTGCAGCAGGCCGTCGGACTCGTAGGTCCGCAGCTGATGGTCCTGGGTGTAGACCCACTCCTCGCCGACGATCGCGGCAAGCTCGGCGACGAGTCCGGACGCGGCCACTAGGGGACCATCCAGGACAGAGCGCCGGTCGACTGCAGCAACACGAGCACCGCCATCAAGAGAGCCATCACCACGCTCCAACCGATCACCCTTCTGAAGATGTCACCTTCTCGTCCCCCGAGGCCCACCGCCGCGGCCCCGATGGCCAGATTCTGCGGCGAGATCATTTTGGCCAGGACGCCGCCGGAGCTGTTGGCGGCCGCCAACAGCACCGGAGAGAGGGAGGCCTGCTTGGCCGCGGTGACCTGCAGGGCGCCGAACAGCGAGTTGGTGGAGGTGTCGGAGCCCGTGACGGCCGTGCCGAACCAGCCGATCAGCGGCGAGAGGAAGGCGAAGAAGCCGCCTGCCCCGGCCGCCCACGTCCCCAAGGTGAACGTCTGGCCGGAGAGATTCATCACGTAGGCCAGCGCGAGCACCGAGCACACGGTCACGATCGGCCAGAACAGCATTCGCAGCGTGTTCAGATACACCGCGACGGCTCGCTGCGGCCTGACGCGAAGGACCGCCGCGCTCAACAGACCCGCCACCAGCAACTGCGTTCCCGCCGCGCTCAGCCAAGTCAGCTTGAACGTCTCGCTGTCCGGGGCCTTCCCCTTGGCGTTGAAGACGTGCAAGCCGGGCCAGCTGAAGGCGTCGGTGGCCTTGTCCAACTGGGTGGTGATCCCGTTCAGCGCGCAGATCCCGAGCACCAGGATCACGATCACGTAGGGCGCGAATGCGGTGAGGACCTCGACGCGAGAGAGAGGCTGGCCCTGTTCGGCCGCGACCCGTCGTTCATGCGCCGGATCGGCGTGCGCCGCCCCCGCGATCGCGGGCCGTTGCTCGGGAACCTCCTGCCGCTCTGTGGGCGACCACACCTGGACCAGCGCGAAGAGCGCAGCGGCCGAGGCCAGCGAGGCGAGAATGTCGGTCAGCTCGGGAGAGATGTAGTTGGAGGAGGCGAACTGCACGCACGCGAACACCCCGCCGGCGGTCAGTGCCGCAGGCCAGCTCTCACGCAGGCCGCGGCGGCCGTCGACCATCGCCACGAGCAGGAACGGGACCAGCAGCGCCAGCAAGGGACACTGGCGCCCGACCATCTGGCTGAGCTCGTGCTTGGGCAGCCCGGTCACCTGGGCGAGCGTGGTGATGGGGATGGCGATGGCGCCGAAGGCCACCGGAGCGGTGTCCGCGACCAGCGCCACCGCGGCGGCCTTCACCGGCTTCAGCCCGACGGCGACCAGCATCACCCCGCAGATCGCCACCGGCGTGCCGAAGCCGGCCAGCGCCTCCAGTAGCGCGCCGAAGCAGAAGGCGATCATCACCACCTGGACGCGGAGGTCGTTGGACACCTCGCTGAACGCGCGGCGCAGCACCGCGAAGTGGCCCGTCTCCACGGTCAGGTTGTAGATCCACAGCGCGTTGATGACGATCCACATGATCGGGAAGAACCCGAACGCAGCGCCCTCCGCGGCGCTGTCGAATCCCTGGCCCACCGGCATGCTGTAGACCACCAACGCGACGATCAGTGCGACCGCCAGTGCCAGCAGCGAGGCCCACTGCGCCTTGAGCCGCACCACTCCCAACAGCACGAACAGCACGACGAGCGGCAGCACGGCGAAGATCGACGTGAGCCCCAGGGAGTGGGACACCGGATCGAGAACCTGCTTGTACATCCTCTCCTCCTCCAGCGACGACCTCACGCCGTTATTCGCCGGACGCGGCGAGTGGCAGGCGCGGCGTACGGATTCAGGCTACCCGGGCCCGTGTGCGGAAAAAACCGTGCCGTCCGGTCCGTAGGCGAACATACGTTCGTGGCTGATATCGCCGCGATTCTCCACGCCGATCTCGATGCCTTCTACGCCTCGGTGGAGAAGCGGGACGACCCGCGGCTGTTCCGCAGGCCGGTGATCGTCGGCGGCGGGGTGGTGCTCGCGGCCTCCTACGAGGCCAAGCGGTGCGGCGTGCGTACGGCGATGGGAGTACGCACTGCCAAACGGCTGTGTCCGTACGCCGCGGTGGTGCCGCCGCGGATGGACGCCTACAGCGCCGCCAGCAAGGCCGTGTTCGCGGTGTTTGAGGATCTGGCGCCGACGGTGGAGGCGCTGTCGATCGACGAGGCGTTCCTCGACGTGCGGGGACTGGAGCGAATCACCGGGACCCCTGCCGAGATCGCCGCGTGCCTTCGCTGGCGCGTGCTCGCTCAGGTCGGCCTGCCGATCACCGTCGGCGTGGCCCGCACCAAGTTCCTCGCCAAGGTCGCCAGTGGCGTGGCCAAGCCCGACGGGCTGCTGGTGGTGGAGCCCGACAGCGAGCTCGCCTTCCTGCATCCCCTCGACGTCGAGCGGCTCTGGGGCGTCGGGGCGGTGACGGCGGCCAAGCTGCGCCGGGCGGGGATGAAGACGGTGGGCGACGTCGCCCGCTTGGACTGCGAGGAGCTCGTGAGGCTTCTGGGCCGGGCCTCGGGACGCTCGCTACACGCGTTGGCGCACAACCACGATCCCCGGCCCGTCCAGCGAGGGCGGCGTCGCCGCTCCATCGGCGCCCAGCGCGCGCTCGGACGCAGGCCGCGGGCGCGGGAGGAGCTCGTGATCGCCCTCACCGGCCTGGTCGACCGGGTAACCCGCCGGCTGCGCACGGCCAGGCGGGCATGCCGGACGGTGGTGCTGCGACTCCGCTTCGGCGACTTCACCCGGGCCACCCGGTCGCGGACGATGGCCGAGCCCTCGACCCAGACCGCGACGATCCTGGCCGTCGCCCTGGACCTGCTCTCGCACTCGGCTCCGTTGATCCGGCGGCGCGGCATCACCCTGGTCGGGGTGGCGCTGACCAACCTCGTGGACGAGCGCAACCTGCAGCTGACGCTGGCCCTCGATCGGGGTCGCCGTCTGGACGACGTGGTCGATCACGTGCGCAACCGCTACGGGAGCACCGCAATCACCCGGGGCGTGCTGGTGGGTCACGACCCGGGCATCTCCGTGCCGGTGCTCAGTGACTAGCTCGCGCCGCGATTCCCGAGTGGGCTCGCCGGACCCGGAGCGGTCTCGGTGCGCGCGTGGACGGTCCGCCCGCGGAGCTTCTCGTAGGCCTCGACCATCTTCAGCCATAGCTCGCTACGGGTGGGGAAGGACGCCACCGCATGGGCCAGCGTGTGCAGCGACACCTCGCCGGCCACGGCGATCGTCGCCGCCTGGAGAAAATCAGCGACCTCGAAGCCGCAGAACGTGACCCCGACCAGCACCTCGCGGTCAAGATCGACCACGAACCGGGTGGTGCCGGGGGTGTCGCGTCCATAGAAGCTGGCTCCGGCGGTGCCGGAGGTCGGCAGGTCGATCGCCTCGACGTTGCGGCCCGCCTCGCGGGCGCCGGCAAGGGTGAGCCCGACGGCGGCGATCTGCGGGTCGGTGAAGATCACGCGCGGTATGGCGGGGCCGTCGGCCACCGCTACGGCGTCCTCGCCGAGGATGTTGTCGGAGGCGATCCGCGCCTGGTACTTGCCGGCGTGGGTCAGCAACGAGCGACCGTTGACATCGCCGATCGCATAGAGGAAGTCATGGCCGAGCACGCGGAGGTGATCGTCTACTTCGACGTACTCGCCGGGCGTGAGGCCGACCGACTCCAAGCCGAGATCATCGGTGTGGGGTGTGCGGCCGATCGCCACCAGCAGCCGCTCGCCGCCGACCGACGAGCCGTCCTCCAGCTCAACCGTGATCTGCTCGCCGTCGCGGCTGACCGCGTTCGCGCGGACCCCGAGCCGGAACTGGACGCCGCGCTCCTGCAGCGCCTCGCCGGAGCTCGTCGCCGGCGACGGGCTCTTCCCGGGCCACCAGCCGATCGAGCGCCTCGATCACCGTCACCTGCGAGCCGAGCGCCGACCAGGCGTCGGCCATCTCCACTCCCACCACCCCGCCGCCCAGGACCACCAGGCTCCCCGGGACCGACGAGGCGGTGGTGATCTGACGGTTCGACCACGCGCCCACCTCGGCCAGGCCCGGGATCGGCGGGAACAGCGCGCCGCTGCCGACCGCCAGCACCATCGCCTTGTCCGCGCGCAGCACGTCGTCCCCCACCCGCACCTGGCGCTCGCCCTCCAGGCGGGCCTCGCCCCGGAACAGCGCTATCTCCAGATCCTCCAGCCACGGCAGCTGCGCGCTGTCGTCAAGGTCGTGGATCACCTCGTCCCGCCTGGACATCACCGCCTGAGGGTCGATCTCGCCGCTGACGGCCTCCGCAGGCGCCCGGCACGCGGCCCACCTCCGCCAGCAGCTCCGGGGCGCGCAGCAGCGACTTCGACGGCATGCAGGCGTAGAACGAGCACTCGCCCCCGACCAGCTCCCGCTCCACGATCGCCACCCGCTGCCGGCCGCTGTCGGCGAGGCGGCCGGCGATGACCTCGCCGGCCGGACCGGCGCCCACGACGACGACGTCGAATTCGTGGTCCACGGAGCCGAGCTTCCCGGGACCTCAGTCGTCCTGCTCAGGCGGCTCGATCTCTCGCTTGAGGATCTTGCCCGTGGGCCCCTTCGGCAGCTCCTCGACGAGCCACACCTTACGCGGGTACTTGTACGCCGCCACCTTCTCCTTCATGTAGTCCCGCAGCTCCTCCGGGGTCACCGAGGAGTTCTCCTTGAGCGCGACCGCAGCGGCAACCTCCTCGCCGAGGGAGTCGTGAGCGATGCCGATCACCGCCGCCTCAAGCACCTGGTCGTGGGCGTAGAGCACTTCCTCCAGCTCGCGCGGATAGACGTTGTAGCCGCCGCGGATGATCAGGTCCTTCTTGCGGTCGACGATGAAGAAGTAGCCATCCTCGTCCTTGGTGGCGATGTCGCCCGTGTGGAACCAGCCGCCGCGCATGACCTCCTCGGTGGCGTCCTCCTTGTTCCAGTAGCCCTTCATCACGAACGGGCCGCGCATGACCACCTCGCCCGGCTCGCCGTCCGGCACTTCATTGTCGTCGTCATCGACCAGCTTGATCTCGGTGCCGCCGACCGGAACGCCGATCGAGCCGGGCTTGCGCTCGCGATCACGGGTGTTGAAGGAGCCCATCCCGGTGGTCTCAGACAACCCGTATCCCTCCAGCACCTTGGCGCCGAAGGCCTCGTCGAAGCCCCGCAGGACCTCCACCGGCAACGCCGAGCCCCCGGCCACGCACAGATCAAGAGTCGACAGATCGTGCTCGTCGCGGTCGGGATGGTTGAGCAGCGCCGCGTACATCGTCGGGACGCCGCCGAACGTGGTGGCGTGGTCGCGCTCGATCACCTCCAGCACCTTCCCCGGCTCAAACCGGGTGACCAGCGTCAGCAGTCCCGCGCGCCCGCAGCGAGACGTTCATGATCGAGTTCATCCCGAACACGTGGAACAGCGGCAAGCGTTCCCACCGCCACCGAGTCGGGACCGGCGTCCACCAGCTCCCGGCCGACCTCGGCACCTGAGCTGATGTTGGAGTGGGTGAGCGTCGCGCCCTTGGGCGTGCCGGTGGTGCCCGAGGTGTAGATGATCACCGCCGGATCGTCGTCATCGGCGTCGGCCACGTCCTCCACCGGCTCCGCGTCTCCGAGGAGCTTCTCGAACTCGCCCACCTCGACGATCAGGCATTCGACCCCGGCCTCCTTCGGCGCCCTCGCGGCCCGGGTCGGCGAAGTCCTGCCAGCCGACGAACGCCTTGCGAACCCGAATCGCGACAGGTGATAGGCGACCTCGCGCCCCTTCAGCAGCGGATTCATCGGCACCACCACCGCCCCTAGCCGCAGGATCCCGTGGTAGACGATCGGGAAGTAGGGGACGTTGGGAAGCTGCATCCCCACACGATCTCCGGGCTCCACGCCGCGAGCGCGCAGCAGGCCGGCGGCACGCGCGACGGCCTGGTCCAGCTGGCCGTAGGTGAGGGTGTTGTCGTCGAGCCTGACCGCGGGGCGGTCACCGGCGTCATCGGCGGCGGTGGCGAGGAGCTCTGTGAAGTTGGTCATCGAATCCTTCCTTTAGCGATTGCGGCCATAGAGATCGTGCGCGCTTGACCCACTCCTCGGCGACGATCGCCGAGCCCAGCGAGAGCTCACCGCACAGCACCGTGGCGGCGACGATCTCCGCGAACTTGTGCACCTTGCCGGCGCCGTAGCAATCGAGCATCTCCAGGCACTCGCGCTGGGTCGCCAGCCCGGTGCCCCCGCCGTAGGTGCCGACGATCAACGACGGGGATCGTCACCGAGTAGTAGTAGTCGCCGTTGTCTCGCGCAGCTCGGAGTAGACGAAGGCCGCCGAGGACTCGGCGACGTTGGCGACGTCCTGGCCGGTGGCGATGAACATCGCGGTGATCCCGTTGGCGGAGTGCGAGCCGTTGTTGTTCACGCCGGACATGAAGCCGCCCAGGTTCGACACCTGGCGCGCGCGGTACATCAGCTCGGTGCTGGAGCGCATGACGCGAGGAAAACAGGGCGTCGGGGATCACCGCCTCGGCGACCACCTTCTTGCCCCGCGTGCGCAGCATGTTGACCTGGGAGCTCTTCTTGTCGGTGGCGAAGTTGGACTCCAGGAAGTATGCTCGATGCTCGGGGTATTGCTCCACGATCCACTGGCACGCCGCCTGGGTCGCCTTGCCGGTCAGGTTCTGGCCGGCGGCGTCGCCGGTGGTGTAGTTGAAGCGCGTGAACAGAATCCGGCTGGCCGGGTACTGCTCGATGTCCTGCAGCTTGCCCGACTTCGTGGTCGCCTCGGCGGCCGCCTTGATCTCCTGGAAGTGCTCGTCCAGCCAGCGGCCGAAGTCGCGCGCCTCGCGCGCGCTGGGAAACATGAACGACGGGGCTCGCTGCATCCGGTCGGCGAGCACCGTGGTGGTCACACCGCCGGCCTCGTAGAGCAGCCGCATCCCGCGGTTGTAGCTGGCCACCAGCGTCCCCTCGGCGGTGGCCATGGGGACGTAGAACTCGCCCTGGGCGTGCTCGCCGTTGACGAGCAGCGGGCCGGCCAGCCCGATCGGCACCTGAGCGGCACCGAGGAACTGCTCCACGTTGCCCGTCGTGATGGAGGGGTCGAAGGAGTAGCTGGACACGTGCTCCAGCGAGACCCCGGTGCGCTCGCGAATGAACTCCTGGCGAGCAGCCATGGCGTCGGCTCCGTAGTCGTTCTCGCGGTCACGTGGGACCGGGACCCTGCCGTTGCTGGCCACGCTGCTCACTGAAGCTCTCCTCCGTGGTCGTTGTCCTTCCTGCGCTCACCCTACCCGCCGCCGAGTGCTCTGCATCACAGCTGTTAGCTTGACAGTCGGGGCCTCGGAGGGATAAGCAGCTAGGGACAGCCGCAGTAACCCCGCGCCAGGAGAGAGGGATCCAGCATGACCGAGCTCACCGACACCCGCCGCGAGGTGCTCGCGGCCCTGTGCGACACGGTCGTGCCCTCGCTGGAGCGCACGCCCGACCCCGATGGCTTCTTCGCCCGCAACGGGTTCGGACATCGGCGTGCCACTAGGCGATGGAGCAGCTCCTCGCCGCGCCTGCCGGCCGAGCAGCAGGAGCGGGCTCTACCGAGCTGCTCGACGCACTTGGAGAGCAGGGGTTCCTGCGCTCCTCGCGGCGCTCTCGAGAGCAGCTGATGCGCAACATCACCCTGATCGGCCCGGATGCCGCGGCCGGGGTCAGCGCCCTGATCTACACGGCGCTGTTCGTCTACTACGGGCTGCCTGACGAGCGCGGACAGAACCCGAACTGGACGACCTTCGGCTATCCCGGGTCCGGTGAGTCCGCCGCCGGCCGCCGAGCGGCCGCTGCATCCCGCTCGCGCCGGACGAGCGACACCACCCTCGAGGCCGACGTCTGCATCGTCGGGTCCGGGGCCGGCGGAGGTGTGATGGCGGGCGAGCTCTCGGCCCGCGGGCTGAAGGTGGTCGTGCTGGAGGCCGGCGGCTACTTCGACGACTGCGACTTCACCCAGCTGGAGCTGCCGGCCTATCAGAACCTGTACTGGCGCGGCGGCCCCACGACCACGGCCGACCTGAACGTCTCACTCCAGGCCGGGGCGTGTGTGGGCGGCGGCACGGTGATCAACTGGACCAACTCGCTGCGGACCACCCCGTGGGTGCGCGAGCAGTGGGAGCGGGAGTTCGGCCTGGAGGGACTGGCCGGTCCCGAGTTCGATCGCCATCTCGATGCGGTATGGGAGCGCCTCGGGGTCAACGACCGCTGCTCGGAGCTGAACGGCTCGCAGCGCCGGATGAAGACCGGGGCCGAAGCGCTCGGGTGGAGCTTCACCCATGCCGAGCCGCAACATTGACGAGATCCGCTACTCGTTCGACACCGCGGGCTACATCGGCTTCGGCGACCAGAGCGGGGCCAAGCAGTCGACGGCCAAGACCTATCTGCAGGACGCGCAGGATCGCGGCGCGGTGATCGTGGCCAACTGCTTCGCCGAGCGGGTGCTGCTCGACGGCGACCGCGCCACCGGCGTGCAGGCGCGGTTCGCCGACCCGGCCAGCGGCCACAACGCCAGCGTTACGGTGCAGGCCCCCCAGGTGATCGTCGCCTGCGGCGCGCTCGAGTCGCCGGCGCTGCTGCTGCGAAGCGGGATCGGAGGAAGGGCGGTAGGCGACTACCTTCGCCTGCATCCGTGCACCGCGCTGTTCGGCTACTACCCGGAGGACACCCAGGCGTGGAGGGGAGCTCCCCACGCCGGCCTGGTGCACGAGTTCGAGAACGTCGAGGACGGCTACGGGTTCCTGATCGAGGGTGCCCAGTACACCACCGGGCTGGCTGCTTCCGCGCTGGCCTACACCGACGGGCCCACGCACAAGGCCGCGATGGCGCAACTTCCGCCACGGCGCGACGTTCATAGCGCTGCTGCGCGACCACGGCCACGGGCGGGTGACGATCGATCGCGACGGATTGTCGGTGCCCAGCTACGCGCTGATCGACGAGCTCGACATCCGCAACACCCATCGCGGGATCGCCGCCCAGGCGCGGCTGCACGAGGCGGCGGGCGCCCAGCAGATCGTCGCCGCGGCCGCGGGCTCGCCGACCTGGCGCTGGGGCGACGACCTCCAGGCCTTCGTGGCTCGTGTCCAGCGGATCCCGCTCCGCGCGGGAGGTTGGACGCTGTTCGCAGCGCACCAGATGGGCAGCTGCCGGATGGGGCGAGGACCCGGCCACCAGCGTCGCCGACCCCTGGGGCCAGCTGCACGACACCAAGGGGGTCTGGATCGGTGATGGAAGCGCCTTCCCCACCTCCTCGGGTACCAACCCGATGATCACGATCATGGCCCTGGCCCATCGCAACGCCGAGGCTGTCGCCGCCGCCTCGCCCGTAGCCACCACCACCGCCGCCCCGTAGAGAAACCGAGGAGCACACCATGGCCACCACCACCGACCATTCACAGCGGACTCGCAGCCGGCTCTACCTCGGTGGCGAATGGGTGGAGCCTTCGGGGAGCGGCACCATCGACGTCGTCAACTCCACCACCGAGGCGGTCATCGGCACCATCCCCGAAGGCGGTCCGGCCGACGTCGACCGCGCCGTCGCCGCCGCCACGGAGGCGTTTGCCGGCTGGTCGCAGACCTCGGTGGAGGAGCGCGCCGGCTGGCTGCAGGGCGATCGCGCAGGCCCTCGGCGAGCGGATGGAGGAGATCGCCGCGTTGATCGCCGAGGAGGTGGGGATGCCGATCAAGCTCGCACACATGATCCAGGCCGGGCTGCCCACGATGGACTTCGGGTCGATGCCCGAGGTGATGGCCCAGACCATCTGGGAGGAGGAGGTCGGCAACTCCCTGATCGTGCGCGAACCCGTCGGTGTGGTCGGCGCGATCACCCCGTGGAACTACCCGCTGCACCAGATCTCGGCCAAGGTGGCCCCGGCCCTGGCGGCGGGCTGCACGATCGTCGTCAAGCCCTCCGAGGTCGCTCCGCTGAATGCCTTCCTGCTCGCCGACATCCTCGACGAGCTCGGGCTTCCCGCCGGGAGTGTTCAACCTGGTCACCGGTTACGGGCCAGTCGTCGGTGAGGCACTGGTCTCTCATCCCGACGTGGACATGATCTCCTTCACCGGGTCGACCCGCGCCGGGCGTCGGGTGAGCGAGGTCGCCGCCGGCACGGTCAAGAAGGTGGCGCTTGAGCTGGGCGGCAAGTCGCCGAACGTGATCCTCGATGACGCCGACCTGCAGGAGGCGATCGCCGATGGCGTCGCCAAGTGCTTCCTCAACTCCGGGCAGACCTGCAGCGCGCTGACCCGGATGCTGGTGCCTCGCGCTCGCCTCGCCGAGGCCGAGCAGCTGGCGGCGATCGTCGCCGAGCAGTTCGCCCCCGGCGATCCCTTCTCGCCGGAGACCGACGCTGGGTCCGCTGGTCTCCGAGACCCAGCGCGAGCGGGTCCGCGGCTACATCCGCACCGGCACCGAGGAGGGCGCCAAGCTGCTGACCGGAGGGGCTGAGTCGCCCGAGGGCCTGGAGCAGGGTTACTTCGTCGCGCCAACGGTGTTCTCCGAGGTCACCCCGGAGATGACCATCGCCCGCGAGGAGATCTTTGGACCCGTGCTGGTGCTGATGCCCTACGAGGATGAGGACGAGGCGGTGGGGATCGCCAACGCCACCGACTACGGCCTGGCCGGCGGTGTGTGGTCCGGGGATGAGGAGCGGGCCAAGCGGGTGGCCCGGCGGATCCGGACCGGGCAGGTGGAGATCAACGGCGGCGCGTTCAACCCGATGGCGCCGTTCGGCGGTTACAAGCAGTCGGGTCACGGGCGCGAGCTCGGGAGCTTCGGCCTGGCCGAGTTCCAAACCGTGAAATCACTTCAGCTTTAGGCAGGCGGAGAGGGAGGACGAGATGGAGCCACTGAGCGCACAGGACAGTTCGTTTCTGGAGATCGAGGACGACGTCAGCCACATGCACATCGGCTCGGTGGGGATCTTTGAGGGTCCCCCGCCCGCGCCGCGATGAGCTGCTTCGAGGCCATCGGCGCCAAAGTTGCCCCTCGTGCCTCGGTATCGGCAGAAGGTCCGCTATCCGCCGCTGCACGTGGGGCCGCCGGTGTGGATCGACGATTCCCACTTCAACCTGAGCTACCACGTCCGCCGCACGGCGCTCGCCTCGCCCGGGGGGCGAGGACGAGCTGCGCACGCTGGTCGGCCGGGTCATGTCACAGCAGCTTGACCGCAGCAAGCCGCTGTGGGAGATGTGGATCGCCGAGGGCCTGGAGGACGGTCGCTGGGCGCTCGTCTCCAAGACCCATCACTGCATGGTCGACGGCGTCTCCGCCACCGACCTGCTCTCGGTGCTGCTCGACGACGAGCGCGAGCCCGCGCCGACCCGCGTCCGCCCGCTGGACCCCGAAGCCCGAGCCCTCGGCCAGCGAGCTGGTGGCCCAGCCCCTGGCACGGCGGCTGATGACCCCGGTGGACGCGGTGGGAGCGGTGCGCAGCGTGCTGCAGGCTCCGAAGCAGATCGCCGGCCTGGCGATGGCGACGGTGAAGGGCACCGCGGCGATGCGCGGGCTGCTCCGCCCCACGCCGCGCAGCTCGCTCAACGGCCCTATCGGTCCCCACCGGCGCTGGCACTGGGCCCATGCCCAGCTCAGCGATGTCAAGGTCGTGCGCGAGCGGGCTCGGCGGGACCGTCAACGACGTGGTGCTGACGGCGATCAGCGGCGGCTTCCGTGAGCTGCTGAGCACGCGGGGCGAAGATCCCATCCCGGCTGAAGGTGCGCACCTTGGTTCCCGGTTTCGGTGCGCCGCCCGGGCGAGAAGAGCAGTTACAACAACCGCGTCTCCGCCATGTTCGCGGAGCTGCCGGTGGAGATCGAGGACGCCGATCGAGCGGCTGCGGGCGGTGAGCGCGCAGATGGAGGGACTGAAGCGCTCGCACGAGGCGGTCGCCGGCGAGGTGCTGACCTCGATGAGCGGCTTCGCCCCGTCGCTGCTGCTGGCCCTCGGCATGCGCCTGGCCCTCCGCTTGCCCCAGCGCAGCATCAACACCGTCACCACCAACGTCCCCGGTCCCCAGCAGCCGCTGTTCCTGACCGGCCGGCGGATGCTGGAGGCGGTGCCCGTACGTGCCGCTGGCCGGACAGGTGCGGGTCGGTGTGGCGATCTTCTCCTACGACGGCGCGCTGAAGTTCGGGGTGACGGGCGACTACGACTCGGCGTCGGATATCGAGGTGCTGTGTGCCGGGATCGAGCGGGGGATGGCCGAGCTGGTCGAGGCTGCCGGCGGGGAGACGAGCACCGGGAGGTCGGTGGCGGCCGAGGACGCGGCGGCCGAGGAGTCGGTAGAGACCGAGGCCGAGGCCGCCGAGGCGGAGACCGAGGCCGAGGCGAAGTCCCGCAGCTGAGCGCCACCGGCCGAACTTTGGCGTCCTGCTTCGGGCCCTCCGAAGTGAATCGCCATTCATCGCGGCGTCGGGCGGGTGCGCGCCTAGCCGGAGGGGTCTGAACGCCCGAGCCGCTGACCGGCGGCCGCCAGCGCGCGTTGTGCTTCGACGGTCAGATCGTGGACGAGCTCGGCCGCGGGCCGCTCCCGCGCCAGCGCATGGGCTTCACCGGCCCACAGGTTGATCCGTTCGGCATCGCCCTCTTCCCGGGCGCGCCGTCGCATCGGCGCGGTCACGTAGTGAAGCTCCGGGTAGGCCCACGCGGCGTGCGCTTCGTGCTCGGCGATGAAGGCATTGGCGATCCCCCGGGCCGCGCGACCGGTGAACGCGCGCGTCATCACCGTCGGCCTCTCGCTGCGAATCGCCTCTCGGTGAGCCGGGCTCGTGCCAGCCTCCGGCGTGAGCAGGAACGCCGTCCCGAGCTGCGCGGCACGAGCGCCGGCCGCCAGCACGGCGGTGATGGCCTCGCCGGTAGCCAACCCTCCGGCGGCGACCAGCGGTAGAGACGTGGCCTCGCCCACCAGCGCCAGCAGCGGCAGCAGCCCGAAAGCGAAGACATCCGGCCCGTCTTCGAACACGCCGCGGTGACCTCCGGCCTCCGCCCCCTGAACGATCAGGACATCGGCGCCGGCCGCCTCGGCCTGCCGGGCTTCGGCGGGAGCGGTGACGGTGACCCAGGCCTCGCTGCCGGCGGCGTGCAGCCGGTCGACCGTGTCCGTGGATGGGCACCCGAACGTGAACGACACCGCCCGCACCGGCTCAGCACAGAGCGCGTCGACCTTCGCCGCCCAGTCGTCGTCGCCGTAGCGCGGTTCGCCCAGCTCGGCTCCGGCGCGCGCCGCCCAGGTCCTCAGCTCCTGGAGATACCCGGCGTATGCCGAGGGGTCAGCCGGGCCGGCCCCCGGGCAGAACAGGCCCACCCCAAAAGGACCTGGCGTCAGCTCACGGAGTGCTCGGATCCCCTCCATCAACTCGCCCACGGGCAGGTAGCCGCCGGCGAGAAAGCCCAGGCCTCCGGCCCCCGAGACCGCTGCCGCCAGCTCAGGAGTCGACGGACCTCCGGCGAGCGGGGCGAGGACGATCGGAGTACCCAGCTCGTCAAGCAGCACGAGACCCGGAGCGCACGAGCAGATGCATCAGCTGGTCGACCGCGAGCCTGACCTGCTCCCGGCGGCCTGCCGGATCGTCCAGGTCGCGCTCCACGGCCCGCATCAGGGTGTTGCGATACGAGATGGGGGCGAAGGTCAGCGCGATGAACAGCAGGATGGCCTCCTGCACCTGGAAGCGGCGCAGCCCTCGGCGAGGCCCCTGGCGGCGCAGCGCCTCGAAAGCATCCTGGATGGCGGTGGTCGTCCTCCGACGAGCCTTGAGACGGCTGGCACCGGCCAGTTCCTCCTGCATCACCAACCGCACGAAGCTCGGCTGTCCGGCGAGAAAGTTCATGTAGTCGTCGGCCGCGCTGGCGAGGGCCCTGCGCAGAGCGGCGTGTCCCTCCTGGCCCGCGCACCATTCGTGGACGGGTACGAACGCAGCCCGGGTGGCCGCTTCGCGGACCGCGAATGCCCGGTCCAGCACCGCGAGATAGAGCACTCCCTTAGCGCCGAAGAAGTAGCTGGGTGTGCCCCGCGACAGCCCGGCAGCCACGGCGATGTCGTGCAGGCTGGCGCCGTCGTACCCATGCTCGGCGAACAGCGTCTCTGCCGCATCCAGAATCGCCTTCCGGCTGCGCTCGGCGTCACGGATCCTCTCGACTGCCACTGGCGACACAGGTCAGATGTTAGCTGAACGTTCAGCAAGTTATGATGAAGCGGTGGCCGCCCCCACGCTGTACTTCGATCTCGGCTCGCCCTACGCGTACCTGGCGGTGGCACGAGCGCCCGCGGTGCTTGGCGTCACCCCGCAGCTGGAGCCGATCCTGGTGGGGGCGCTCTTTCAGCGGCGCGGATGGGGTTCGTGGGCACAAGGTCCCGCCCGAGCCCAGGGCATCGCCGAGGTGGAGTCCCGGGCCGCGCGCTACGGCCTGCCCCCGCTGGTCTGGCCGGCCGACTGGCCCGCCAACGGGCTCGCCGCGATGCGGGCGGCGATCTGGGCTAAGCGGGCCGGCCGAGCCGAGTCGTTCGTCGCCGGCGTCTTCCGGCGCCAATTCGTGGAAGGCGACAGCCTGACCTCGGAACCGATGCTGGCTGATTGCGCCGCCCAGGCAGGGCTCGACCCCGTCGAGATGGCCACGGCACTCCGGGATGGCACGGTCAAGCACGAGCTCAGAAGCGCCACGGACCGCGCCTGGGATCTCGGCGTCCGTGGTGTTCCCACGCTGGAGGTGAACGGCGCCATCTTCTATGGCGACGACCACCTAGAGGCTGCGGCCGCCCACCTGGCGCAATGACCAGCGCGCGGACGGCGATTCCGGTGACGCGCCTCGCCGTCGCGCTGACCATGCTGGGCTCGTTCCTGATCTCGATGGACGTCTCCATCGTCAACGCGCTTCAGCCGGCGATCGGCCGGACTTTCACCGGCGTCAGCGCCGCGGGGATCTCCTGGACGATCACCGCATACGCGATCACCTTCGCGGCCACCCTCGTTCCGGCGGGGCGTATCGCCGACCGGGCCGGCCGCCGCCGCACGTTCGTCGTCGGGCTGATCGTCTTCGCCAGTGGGTCGGCGGTGTGCGGCTTGGCTCCCAGCCTGCCGGTGCTGCTGCTGGGTCGCGTTCTCCAGGGGGTGGGCGCGGCTGCGGCGCAGCCTGCCTCGCTCGGACTCCTGCTGAGCGTGACGCCGGCCACGCGACGCTCAGTGTTCGCGACTCGGTGGGCTGCGGCCGGCGCGGTGGGAATCGCGCTGGGGCCGGTGGTCGGCGGCGCGATCGCCGTGCTCGCCTCCTGGCGCTGGGCGTTCCTGGTCAATGTGCCGCTGGTGACAGCGGCGGTGATGCTGACCTACCGGACGCTGTCGGAGACAACCAGGCATCCCGGGCGCTCCCTGCCCGACCCGGTCGGGGCGGTGTCGCTGGCCGGCTCCGCGGCCGCGCTTGCCCTGGGCATCTCGCAGGTGACCACCTGGGGACTGGTGGACCCGCGCACGCTGACCTGCCTCGCGGTGGGGGCGGCGTTGGGGGCGGTCCTGATCGTCCGCTGTACACGCGTGCCGGATCCAGTGCTCCACCTCGAGCTGCTGCGCGACCCACGCCAGGCGCTGCTCACCGTGACCACCGTCCTCTACGCCGCCGGGTTCTTCGGCCTGCTGTTCAGTTTCGTCCTGTTCCTCACCAGCGCGTGGGGGTTGTCGACCGTCGAGGCGGGGCTGTGCATCACCCCGATGGCGGCGATGGTCGTGCTGCTCTCCCTGAGAGTTGGCGATCTGCCGGCGCGGGTCGGCTTCGGAATGCCGCTCTCGGGTGGTGCGGCGATCATCGCCGCGGGCCTGCTGATCGACGTGATGATCCAGTCCGGAAGATCGTTCACCGTGACCTGGGTGCCGGTGGCCGCGCTGATCGGCGTTGGCATCGCCCTGTGCTACCTGCTGTTGGGTGCAGCAGCGGTGGCCGACATGCCCGCCACCGAGCTCGCGGCGGTGACGGCCATCAACCAGTGCGCCCGGCAGCTCGGCGCGGCCCTGGGGGTCGCCTCGGCAGTCGCCGCAATCGACTCCGGCAGCGGCGACACGGTGATGCGCTTTCACCTGGCCTGGCTGGTCTGTGCCGCCTTCTCGCTGGGCGCGGCGATGGCCGCGGCGGCACTTCGCCCAAAGCTCTTCACCGCCAGCGCGCTGACGGACTAGTCTCGTCCCAGGCCAGCCCTCGATCGACCGGAGACACATGTCCGAAGTCAACCGCCAGATCCGCCTCGCCGCTCGTCCCGACGGCGAGCTCAAGCCG
The DNA here is from genome assembly GCA_963731435.1 of uncultured Solirubrobacterales bacterium. GTDB lineage: Bacteria > Actinomycetota > Thermoleophilia > Solirubrobacterales > Solirubrobacteraceae > Palsa-465. The sequence goes on along the minus strand of CAVSVF010000005.1, from coordinate 38,637 downwards.
TCTGACTGGGAGCACCGCGAGGAACCGGTAGAAGAGCCTGGCGAGGGTCAGTTCTTGGCCCGGACCCGGTTCATCTCGCTGGATCCCGCCATGCGAGGGTGGCTCGATGACCGTCCGTCATACGTGCCGCCCGTGGGACTGGGCGAGGTGATGCGGGCGGGCTCGGTAGTGGAGGTGACCGCCTCACAACACCCTGACTACGCCCCCGGCGACACCCTGGTGGGGATGTTCGGAGTCCAGGAGCATGTGATCTCCGATGGAAGCGGCGCGCTCGAGGTGGACGAGTCGCTCGCCCCGCTGAGCACGTTTCTCGGTGCGCTGGGGATGCCCGGGCTGACCGCCTACTTCGGGTTGTTCGACGTCGGCGCGGTGCAGCCGGGCGAGACCGTAGTGGTCTCCGGGGCGGCCGGCGCGGTCGGCTCAGTAGTCGGGCAGCTGGCGAAGATCAAGGACTGCCGTGCGGTCGGCATCGCCGGTGGCCCCGAGAAGTGCGCGGTGGCCACAGACGAGCTCGGCTTCGATGCTTGCGTCGACTACCGCGAGGGGAATGTGCGGAGCGCGCTTCGCCGGGAGTGCCCGGACGGCATCGACGTGTACTTCGACAACGTCGGCGGGGAGATTCTCGATGCGGCGCTGGCCAACCTGGCGATGAAGGCTCGGGTCGTCCTGTGTGGCGCCATCAGCCAGTACAACAGCGCCGGCGGTCACCAGGGGCCGAGTAACTACATGGCCCTGCTCGTCCGCCGCGCGCGGATGGAGGGGTTCGTCGTGTTCGACTACGCGCCGCGCTACCAGGAGGCCTCGACGCAGCTGGCCGAATGGGTTGGCGAAGGCCGTCTAAAGACCAAGGAGCACATCGTGTCCGGCACGATCTCCGACTTCCCGGAGACGCTGCAGATGCTGTTCCGCGGTGAGAACGTCGGCAAGCTGGTGCTGGAGCTGGAGGGATGATGGACCTGCACGACAAGGTGGTGCTGATCACCGGGGGCGCGAGCGGACTGGGCCGGGCTGCCGCCTACGCCTTCGCGGAGCGAGGCGCTGAGATCGTCCTTGCCGACATCGACGCCGAAGGAGCAGCGAGCGTGGCGGAAACCGTGGGCGGCCACTCCACGAGATGCGACGTCTCCTCGCTGGAGGCCAACGAGGCGATGGTGGCTTTCGCGGTCGAGCGCTGCGGAGGAGTCGACGTCGCGTACCTCAATGCCGGGGTCTCTACCGGTTGCGGATTGGGCAAGGACTTCGACCTGGAGCTCTACCGGCGCGCCAATGGCGCCAACCTCGACGGCGTCGTGTTCGGGACGCACGCGGTGCTGCCGGCGCTGCAGGCTCGTGGCGGCGGCGCGATCGTGGCCACCGCCTCCCTGGCCGGTCTGACCGCCGTGCCCTTCGACCCGATCTACGGGGCCAACAAGCATGCTGTGGTGGGACTGGCCCGATCGCTTGGGCCCGCCCTGGCCCCGCAGAACATCACCTTCAACGCGGTGTGCCCTGGCTTCGCCGATTCCAGGATCATCGACAACCTCCGGGAAGCGCTGGCCGATTCCGGCGTCGATTTGATCCCCGCTGAGGTGGTAGCCGAGACGGTCGTCCGGATCGCCACCGGCGAGGGCACCGGTGAGGCGTGGTTCGTGCAGCCCCACCGTGAGCCGGAGCCATTCAGGTTCCGGAACGTGCCCGGGCCGGGTCTTGACGCTGGCGCGTCCGGCCGTGGCGCCCCAGGATGATCAACGGCGATGGAGCTGTGGCTGCACGCCTTTGCGGTGCCGGGCCGGGTCTCGACGCTGGCCCGCCAGGCCGAGGCGTGGGGCTTCACCGGGATGGTGCTCGCCGACAGCCAGAACCTGACCGCGGACATCTGGGTGGAGCTGGCGCTGGCGGGGGCGGCGACCTCACGTCTGCGGCTCGGTCCTGGCGTCACGAACCCGGTCACTCGCCACCCCGCGGTGACCGCCTCGGCGGCGCTGACGCTTCAGGTTGAGACGGGCGGGCGGGCCGAGCTCGGGTTCGCCCAGGGAGATTCCGCGCTCAGCCAGATTGGGGCGCGGCGGCTTTCGGTGGACGAGTTCGAACGGGCGCTGGAGCTGGTGCAGGGGTATCTCCGCGGCGAGGAGATGCCGCTGAACGGCATCAGTAGCGCGCTTCGGTGGCTGACGGGGGTGGCTGTCCCGAAGGTCCCCGTGCACGTGGCGGCCACCGGACCGCGGACGATCGCCGCCGCGGCACGGCACGCCGACGGCGTCGATCTGACCGTTGGAGCCGAGCCTGAAAGGCTGCACTGGGGTGTGGAGACGGCCCGGAGCGCCGGACCGGCCCAACTGACCCTGGGTGCGTATGTCAACGTCGCGGTGGACCCGGACCACGTACGGGCCCGCGAGCTCGTCCGAGGCAGCGTGGCGACGCTCGCCCGGTTCGCAGCGGAGACCAGGTCGGCCCCCGAGCTCCCCGCCACCACGCGGGAAGCGGTCGATCGCCTCCACCAGGATTACCAGCCCGACCGTCACGGCCAGGCCGCGGCCGGCTACGCGCAGGAGATCGACGATGAATTCATCGACCGCTTTGCGGTGTGCGGGCCCGCCGAGGAGGTTCGCGAGCGCCTGGCCCGGCTCGGCCGCGAGCACGGGCTGAAGCGGCTGATCGTGGTGCCTGGGTCGCTGGACGCCGATCCCGAGGCCATGGCGCGGTCCAACCAGAGCTTCGCCGAGGAGGTGCTTCCGGGGCTGGGCCAGTGAGCCGCGCGGGGTCTAGCGACAGCGCGGGTCCGGGTTGAGGGTGGCGGTCGACTGCGCCAGCGACAGCGGCCCGCCGGATGGGATCAGCTGGATGTGGTTGACCTCGGTGTTGCTCGGATCGTCGGAGGGGTCAAACGGCCGGTAGAGCCCGAAATGGGCCAGTTCCGCTTCGGTGATCGATGCCGCGCTTGAGCGAAGCAGGCTGTTGACGCCGATGTCCTCGGCCTCACCTTTGGTGTGCGGGTCATCGGCGAAGCCACCGACGGCGACGCTGCGCGCCGGGGAACGGTACCCGCTGATGCCGTAGATCGTCACCCCCAGGGCTTTGGCCAGCGCGTTCAGCTGGGCGGTGAGGATCGGCAGCTGGCCCTCGGTCTGGCTGGTGCCGGGATCGGCGACAAAGCCTGGACCGGCGCCCTTGACGACCGGGGCGGCATCGGCGCTGTTGGTGACCCCACCGCAGCTGTTCAGGAGCTTCAGCTCGCGCTTGACCTCGGCCAGCGAAGGCGCATGGTCATGGACATTCCCGACGATCGCCGATTCCGGGGCGACGGTCGGCGCCTGGGTCCCTACGGTTGGCTCGACCACCTGCGGGTGGGGCGTCGGGAGGGAATTGCTCGCGTTGGTGGGGCTGGTCGTCGAGTGGGTCTGCTGTTGCCGTGATCCGCAACCGGCTAGGAGCAGCAGGAGCAGCACTATGGCTGCGAGGGTCGTGACCGAGGTGCGAGTCATCGGATGGTTCGGCGGCGCGCCGGCGCTCGGTTGGCTGGGGGCCGCGCCCGCGACGCGTCACATTATGTCCGTGGCCAGCGCCGGAAGCCGCGGTCTGACATGAGATGCGAGAAGATGTGCCTCGATGATGGTGAGCCTCAACGACGGCGAGGACTGGCGGCTGCAGGTCGAGGTGGACGAGGAGGGCGCTGCTGCCGGACTGGTGGAGCGGATCGAGGCGACCCGGATCGAGCACGCGCTCGAACGCTCGCTGGAGAATCGGATCGCCGTTTCGCGCGAGGGGCACAAGGTGTTCTGCTACATGAGCTCCCCGGCCCAGGCCGACGAGGTCCAGCGAGTGATCTCTCAAATCGCGGCAGATTCAGACGTCGAGGTTCGCTCCGAGCTGCGGCGCTGGCATGAGGTCAGCGAATCCTGGGAGCTTCCCGAGCAGCCGGTCGATCCCGAGCAGGAGCACCAGACGTTGATCAGCTCCGAGCAGCAGGAAAGTCGGGAGCGCGGCTTCCCCGAGTACGAGGTGCGGGTGGAATGCGCTTCCCGCAAGGAGGCACGAGCTCTCTCGGAGCAGCTTCGCGGTAGCGGCACCGCGAACGTTCGGCGCTCGCACTACGTGTTGATCGGAGCGCTGGACGAGGACGCAGCTCAGGAGCTGGCCAACGGTGTCTCGGTTCGCGCCCCCGGCGTGGTTTCGGTGAAGGTCGAGGGGACAGCTTTCGCAGTCGAGGACGAGCTGGGGTGGAACCCGTTCTCGGTCTTCGGGGGAATGGGCGGCTAACTCGCGCGCCGCGCGTCCCCGCCCGCCCCCTTCTGATCATCCTCCACCTGACGCGCCAGCCGCTCATGAGCCGGATCGTCGCCGGCCAGCCGCCGGACGGTGAGTGCGGAGCTGGCCTCACGCACGGCCTCGCCGACGCGCTCGCGCCGAAGGCTGATCTCAGTCAGCGACTTCATTCGCCGGTTGGTGCTGTCCAGGAACAGCGTCCGCTCGTGGTCACGCAGCAGCCAGAAGCCGAGCCGGATCACCGGATTGGGGATGGCGGCGGTGCGTGAGACCGCGTGCACGCGGAACTGGACCTCGCCGCTGTCGATCCACTTCCAGACCTGCCAGTCCATCTGACCCTGCTCAACGTGGCCCTCGAGCGTCCGGTAGGCCCAGCCGAACACCCGAGCGCGCCGGCCGCCGCGGGCGCGGACCTCGTCGTAGACGTGGACCACGCGCACCCCGACGTGGATTCTGACCAGGCCAAGCGCACGCAGCTCGAGCAGCATCTCCCGTCCCTCCAGCGGGTGCTCGGGGTCATAGAACGCCCGCACCAGCGAGGGGTCGGCGAACTCGTAGCCGCGGATCAGACGCCGCGCGATCTCCCAGCTGCCCTCGGGCTCAGGCTCGCCCGGGGACTCGGAGGGCAGCGGCTGACAGCGGTCATCCACGTTCCAGCCGGGCGGCGGGTCGACGGGATCGACGGTCGCGGCGTCGTAGTTGACGGGCTTGGCGGCGAGCTCGTCCAAGCGCCGGCGCAGGGCGTCGTTCATGCCGGATAGGGGTCGTCGACCCGGCGCGTATCGATATCGATCCCGCCGGTCATCCGGCCGCCCGCCAGCGCCACGACGCCCTCCAGGAATGAGATCCACATGTGCAGCTGGATCTCCTTGGCCATACGAAGCCGGTGGTACAGGACATTGGAGAGGCGGTCGCCGCTGCGCGCCCACGACTCGATCTCGAACCCGATGGGGTCATCGGGCAGCGTCCGGAACTCGATCTGCCCTGCCTCGAGGTGACCCCGCAGCGTGGCCAGTCGAAAGGAATGCTCGTCGGTGGCGATCACGCGCACCGGACCGTCCCACGGGCCGGGCATGCGGACCACGTACTCGTCGCCGACCTTCAGCTCGCCGGGCTCGCCGAGCACCTTCGCGAAGCGCGCGAGCTTGGTGGGCGCGGCCTGGTTGAGGTCGCCCGAGAGCCTCAGCATCAGCGACGGAGCGTCGAGTGGGGTCTCCCGGATTCGCGTCCGGTAGCGGCGGTGAAACAGCGGCCCCCAACCGGTCTCGGCGCTCTGTAGCTCGGCGTGCTCGACGCCGGTCGGGAACGCAGGCGGCCGGTGGCGGGGCGACGGTTGCTCGGGCACCTCGCGACGGTGCATCACCGTCGTGCGCCACATGTAGTTCCATGAGGTCAGCGTGACTCCCGCCGGCCAGGTGAGAGCGGTGAGCCACCGGCTGGCGGCGCTGGGGCGGCGAGGCATGGTGGCGAGGGTACCCAACGGTCTGCGCTTTGATCACGGCTTTCCGGGTACCACGACGGTCGATGCTGATCAAGTTCCTGTTTCGCTGCGGAGTGCGGTCCTGGCACATGCAGATCCTCTCGCTCGGCTCAGTGGGTCTGTGCACAGGTCTCTGGATCCGCGCCAAGACGGTCGATCAGGACGAGCGCGGGAATGCCGAGCGCCGCGCGCTGTTCGTCGGGCTGTGGCCGCCGACGCTGTGGCTGATCGGCGATTCAGTGGCTCGTCACGAGTAGAAGGGCAGGTTTGAATGAGCGGGCCGATCAAGCGCAGGACGACGGTGGCGGTGCTCGCTCTGCGGGTGGCTTACGGCGCCGGCCTGGTGCTGGCGCCGACCCGGCTGGCGAGCCGATGGCTCGGTCTGCCGGCCGGAGCTGCCCCCACTCAGATCCCGCTGCGCGCGCTCGGCGCCCGTGAGGTCGTACTGCACACCGGCGCAGTGATCGCCGCGCTCCGAGGCACCCGACTCACGCCATGGCTGCTGGGCAGCGTCGTGGGGGATCTCACCGATGTGATGGCGACCGCTGCCGGCCGCGAACAGCTTCCCGAAGGGGCATTCCCGGCGACCCTTGCCGTTGGCGGCGGTTCGGCGCTCGTGAGCCTGGGGCTGGTGGCAATACTTGAGCGCTGACCAGATCACCCGGGGATTTCGCTGAAGAACGCAGACCGCGCGCAGGCGATCAACTACGCCTATCGCACCGGCATTGCCACACCACCCCGCTGAGCGGGACGGAATCTGGACCGCCGACCGACGCCGTGCCATAGTCGGCCGATGTCCGAGTCGGTCGTAGTACCGCGCCGATTCAATGGGCCACTGGAGAGCGGCAACGGCGGATACTCCTCCGGCCTCGTGGCCGGCTTCGTAGGCGGAACCGCCGAAGTCAGTCTGAGAAGCCCCGTACCGCTTGACACCCGGCTCGATGTGGTGCGCAGCGGCGATGGTTCCGTGCAGCTGGTCGACGGCGAGACGCTCGTCGCCACGGGGCGTCCGGTCTATGACCTCAACCTCGAGCTGCCTGAGCCTGTCGGACTGCAAGAGGCGCGCCAGGCCGCCGAGGCCTACAGGGGGCTGGACGAGGGGCCCTTCAGTCGATGCTTCGTCTGTGGCCGCGCCCGGGTCGACGCGTTCGGGGTGTTCGCCGGCGCGGTCAGCGATCGCCAGATCGTCGCATCGCCGTGGATCCCACCCTTGTGGACGGCCGGGCCAACCGGAGCGGTTAGGCCGGAGCTGGTGTGGGCTGTGCTGGACTGTCCGACGTACTTTGCGACCTACATGAACAGCGAGTTGGGTGGTGGCGTCCTGGCGGGCCTCACCGCGCAACTCAGCGCCCCGATCGCTCCGGGGCAGGAGTACGTCGTCAGTGCCTGGCCGATCGAGACCGAAGGGCGCAAGCGGCGGGCCGGAGCGGCAGTGCTCTCCCTCACCGGCGAGCCTCTGGCGTTTGGGCGCGCACTGCTGATCGAACCCCGGTCCGGGTAGCGAAGCGGACGTCTCCAGAAGCTGACGTCATGTCAATCCGCATCCCATCATCGACTGCGGGTCGCTGCCAACTCGTGCCGCTGGGTCGGGTCAGCGAACAGCGCGGCACGCTTTGCGTGGCGCAGGTCGCGCGACACGTCGCGTTCGAGATCCAGCGCGTGTACTGGATCTTCGACGTACCCGCCCATGGCGAGCGCGCTCATCACGCGCATCGCGAGCAGCACGAGCTGCTCGTGGCAGCCCGTGGCTCGTTCACCGTCCATTGCGACGACGGCGCTGCCCGCAGCACCTACGTGCTGGACTCGCCGGATACCGGCCTCCTATTGGCGCCGATGGTGTTTCACCACCTCGACAGCTTCTCCCCCGACGCACTCTGTCTTGTGCTCGCGTCGGGCCCGTATCAGAATGATGAGTACGTGCATGACCGCCGCGAGTTCCTCGAGCTGCTGAGCCGCAGGTGATCCGTCCGCGCGACTCGACGAAAGTCGCTCTCACCCGATTGCAGCGGAGTCCAGCAACCGCTCAAAGTTCGAGATCAGAAACGGCTCCGGATCCTCGACCGCTTCAACGATCCGTTCCACCGCATCGGTCTGCCCGAGCAGCGGAAAGTCTGACCCGAACAGGACCTTGGGCGCGATACGCCGCTCGCCTAGCGCGTGATCGATGACATCTCCGACGTAGGACGGACTGCGTTCACCGGAAACCCATCCGAACTCGTGCTGCGTAACCGAGAAGTCGATCCACACGTTCTTCAGAAAGCGGCACATCTTCACGAACTCGACGATGTCGTATCCGCCCGCATGGCACATCACGAACTCCACTTCCGGATGTGCGCGCGCCAGCTCCAGGTAGGCCCGCGGTGACCACCTGACGGCGTTGAGTGTGTCGATCAGCACCAGACGCCGCCCGAAGCGTCCGATGTCGGCGTGGATCCACCCGGGCTCGTAACCCTCGAATCGTGGGTGGTACTTGACCCTCGCTCCTTCCAGCTCGGATCCGGCCCGTGCGTACGGGATCGCGATCAGCTTTCGACCCGGATCGTGGAGCCGCATCACGTCGGGGTTGGTGAGCGTGCCGGGGAACACAGGTAGCCCCTCGAGTGCGATCACGAATCCTCCCGCGGCTTCGCCCGGCTGATGGCAATGGGCATCGTGAAAGCGTGGCCGCTCCTCCCCGGTCACGCAGCGCCCGCCATCGTCGCGGATGCCGAGCCGCCGGCATGCCCTTGCCGCATGTCCAGGAACTCCCGCCTGTGGGCGGATTCTGCTCGAGCGACGGCCTCGATGGTGAGGGCCCCGGCGTCTCCGACGAGGATCTCGAAACCGTGTCGCTCGGCGTCACCGTCAATCTCTCCGAAGCGCGCGCCGCCAATCAACTTCGACCGGTCGTACGCCACCGACTCGATTCCGGGCGGCATGAACTGCATCAGGTTCGTCCCGGAGCGGCTGCCGACGCCGTCGGGGAAGTCATAGGAGAACCACATCGAAGAGCGCCGAGGCGGCACCATCGTGTCGGTCACGAGCTCCCCTCGCAGCACTGCCTCGTAAACACCCAGAAACGTACGGTCAGAGCACGTAACCGCGTCCACGAGGTGGGTTGATACGAACCCGCTGGAGCGAGCGCGCGAGTTCAAGTGGGACGAGCTGTCCGTCCGGGCGCTCGATCAGCTCGAGGTGGCCGAGGGACGTCCGCAACCCGAGCGCCTGAAAGCAGCGGCGAGCGCAGCTGGCGATCCTGAGCGTTCGCGCGCGCGACACATCCGGAGGGTTGTAGTGAAGCTTGGTCGCGACGCGGTTGCGCCCGGCGTTGGCGGAATGGTATTTGCGTGAAACCGCGTGCACCTGGACGTGCCCTTCGCAGTCGCCAATCATCTCGACGGTGAACTCTGTCCCGTGAACGAACTCCTCCGCGATGACCTCGCCGGTCGGGTCATTGTCATGCGCTCGGGCCCAAGCCCGTGAGAGCGCCTCGTCGCAGTCGCCCGACCTGATGACCGTGACGCCCCGGGAGCTGGCAGCAGCCGCCGGCTTGATGATCGAGTCGCATCCGTTGCTCCGATGGAAGTCGGTCACGTCGCCGAGGCTGGCGCATGCGCGGAAGGACTTGGGCAGCAAGCCGTGACCGGCCCAGATCGCGTTCATCGTCGGCTTGTGACGCGCAACCGCGAGCGCTCCTGCTGCGGGTCGCAGGAGTCCATGCGCCGCGTGGAGGCGAGCGACCGTTTCGGTCGCGACATCCGACGACGTGTACGCGAACAACAGCCGGTCCACAAGCGGCGCAAGCGCCTCCACGACCCGGTCCGAGTCCTTGATGTCGAGCTGGAGGTGACGGTCGCCTGTCAACGGCGGCCGGTCGTTCCAATCGACGACTACGAGACGTGCGCCGCGCCGGCGAGCAACCACCTGAAGCCCGGCGTTGAGCCCGTTGCCGCCCAGTGCGACGATCCATGGCGTTTCGGTCATCGTGCCGACGGAATGGGCATCGCTCTCTGCGTTTCTACGATCTTGGCTGTGGCTGGGGCGGGTTGCAGTGGGCGGTACTGGGCTCGAACCAGTGACCTCCTGCTTGTAAGGCAGGCGCTCTACCAGCTGAGCTAACCGCCCGGGCGGCCGATGGTACCCCGGTGCTCCAGACGCGCCGCCAGAGCCCAAGCGGACCACAGGCCGGTAACCCCCGGTGTCCGCCTGCGTACTTTTGGTTAGGAGTCGCTCGCGGGCCGCCCTGTCGGCCGATTAACCGTGCATACTTATCCTGCTTGTCGAGGGTTTGAGCGGCTCCGCCTGAGCAACGAGCCGCACTGAGTCCACCTCCTCAGCTAGCGGGCCATTCCTTCATGTCAGTAGAGACGATCCCCCAGGTGCCGGAGCAACCGCCGGCCGATCTACAACCGAGTCCCTCCCGCCGGCGGCGCCTGCCGTCAATCGGGTCGTTGCGCCTGTCGCGGACGGTGGCGCTGCTGATCCTCGGCGCACTGATGGTCGTCTCGCTGCTGCTGCGGATCCGCAACCTGCACATGTTCTACTGGGTGGACGAGGGGCTGTCGGTGGGGATCGCCTCCCATCCACTGCGCCATATCCCCTCGCTGCTGCGCCAGGACGGTTCGCCCCCGCTGTACTACCTGATCCTGCACGTGTGGATGTCGCTGCGCGGCAAGGGAGAGGTGGCCACGCACGAGCTGTCGGTGATCTTCGCGATCCTGACGATCCCGGCCGCCTACTGGGCTGGGGCCAGCCTGTTCGGGCGCCGCATCGGCCTGGTCTGCGCGGGGCTGGCCGCCGGGGTTCCCTACCTCACCCAGTACGCCGACGAGACGCGGATGTATGCGCTGGTCACCTTGCTCGGGGTGCTGGTCGCCGGCTCGTTCGTGCAAGTGTTCGTATTCCACCGCCGCCGCTACCTGCCGGTATTCGCGCTGTCGCTGACCGCCGCGCTCTACAGCCACAACTGGGCGCTGTTCCTGGCGCTTGATGAGCGTCCTTGCGTTCCTCGTCTGTCTGCGTCAGCTTCCCCGGCCAGAGCGCAGAGCGTTGTGGCGCGACGCCGCCATCGGATATGGGGCGGTCGCGCTGCTCTACCTGCCCTGGCTACCCACCCTGATCTACCAGGCCAAGCACACCGGAGCGCCGTGGGACGCGGCGCCGGTGTTCTGGTCAGTCACCCAGGGGGCCTACGCGATCGTCGGAGGCCGTGGTGCGGCGATGGTGATCCTGCTTGCCGGGGGCAGCGGGCTGTTCGCCCTCCGCCGGCTCCAGCCTCCGCGCGCACGCGAGCTGCTCTCGGTTCTGTGCCTGCTGACGCTCGGGTTCGGAACACTGCTGCTGGCGTTTGCCTACTCGAAGATCAGCCCTGCCTGGGCGGACCGCTACCTCGCAGTGACCGTCGGCCCGCTGATGCTGCTGACCGCACTGGGGCTGACTCGCGCCGGACGCATGGGCATCGTCGGTCTGGTCCTGCTGGCGTGCTTCTGGGTGCTTGACCCGATCCCCACCAGGCGTTACTACAAGAGCAACGCTGCCCTCGTGGCCGCGAACGTTCGGCCGGACATGGGGCCGGGCTCGCTCATCGTCTCGACCCAGCCGGAGCAGGTGCCAACTCTCTCCTACTACCTCCCTCGCGTGACCCGGTTCGGGACGACGCTCGGTCCAGTTCCGGACCCCCATATCGTCGACTGGCGCAACGCGCTCACACGCATGGAGCACGCCTCGGTGAGGCGGACGCTGACGCCGATGGTCAACTCCGTGACCAGCGGCCAGCATCTGCTGCTGGTGATCCCGCTGGACCTCCCCAAGGTTCCGCTGTGGATGCAGCTGATCCAGCGCGACAGCCTGCGCTGGGTCCACGCGCTGGAGCACGACCCGTCGCTGCGGTTGATCAGGGTGGAGGGGCCCGACGTGTTCACCAGCGGGGTCCCAGTACGCGGATTCCTGTTCGTCAAGCAGCCACCAGCACGGCCGGTCCTCACCCCCGCAGGCCGGTCCCCCGGCCACCACAGCCGGCGCCGCGCGCGGATCTAGCCCTAGGTTCGCCTCAGGCCCCGGCCAGCCGGTCGAGCAACGGGATCGCCCGCCTGAGCACCTTCTGCTCGGCCGCCGAGAAGTCGGTCTCGATCGCTTCGGCCAGCCACCCCTCGCGGCGCAGGCGGTCCTCGGCCAGGACGGTGCGCCCGTGGTCGGTGATCTCGATCAGGGTGCGGCGGCGATCCGCTTCATCGGGGCGGCGGAGGATCAGTCCTCCCCCCTCCAGCTCGGCCACCACCTGGCCCATCGATTGCGGCCGGACGCGCTCTGCCGCCGCCAGCTCCACCGTGCTCTGAGACCCCTCACGATCCAGCCTGCCGAGCACCGCACCGTGGGTCAACGGAAAGCGGTGCTCGGTGCGAAGGCGGCGAACGACCCGCCCCAGTACCACCCGCAGCTCAGACGCGAGGACGCCGGTATCGGTCCCGATGGCCACCTCGCCGACTATACGATCCCGGAAGGCAGACTGCCAAGTTTACCTTCTAAACTACGCCGTCAGTGGCCTTCTCCACCGCCATCCGTTCCAGGGTCAACGGCTTCGGCGCAGCGGCGGCCAGTAACGGCGACCGGCCGGACTCATACAAGTGGGTCGTCCTCTCCAACACCACCCTGGCGGTGCTCCTGGCCACCCTTGACGCCTCGATCACGCTGATCGCGATGCCCGCCATCTTCCGGGGGATAGGGCTCGACCCCCTGGTGGCCGGAAACAGCTTCTACCTGCTGTGGATGGTGCTCGGCTACCTGGTCGTCTCCAGCGTCCTGATCGTCTCGCTCGGCCGGCTCGGCGACATGTTCGGGCGGGTGCGGATCTACAACCTCGGCTTCGTCATCTACACCGTCGCCTCGCTGCTGCTGACCATCGACTGGCTGCACGGCCGCGCCGGCGCGACCTACCTGATCGTCTTTCGGATCGTGCAGGGGATCGGCGGCGCCTGCCTGATGGCCAACTCTGCAGCGATCCTCACCGACGCCTTCCCTGCGAACCAGCGGGGGACGGCCCTCGGGATCAACAACATCGTCGGCGTGTCCGGATTGTTCGTCGGTCTGGTGCTGGGCGGCCTGCTGGCGCCGATCAGCTGGCGAATGGTGTTCCTGATCTCCGTGCCTGTCGGGCTGTTCGGGACGGTGTGGGCCTACCTGAAGCTGCGGGAGCTGAGCACTCCGCGGCGTACGCGCGTTGACTGGCCGGGCAACCTCACCTTCGCGCTCGGACTGATCCTGATCATGGTGGCGATCACCTACGGCATCCGGCCGGCCGGGGGGAACCCCACCGGCTGGACCAGCACTCGAGTCGTCCTGCTGCTGGCGGGCGGCGTCGCCTCGCTGATCGCCTTTGCGGTGATCGAACGACGGGCGCGCGACCCGATGTTCCGGCTCACGCTGCTGAAGATCCGGGCCTTCACGTTCGGCACGCTCTCGACGTTCCTGGCCGCGATCGCGCGTGGCGGGCTGATGTTCATCCTGATCATCTGGCTCCAGGGAATCTGGCTCCCACTGCACGGCTACGACTTCACCAAGACGCCGCTGTGGGCGGGGATCTACATGCTGCCGCTGACCGTCGGGATGCTGGTGTCCGGGCCGGTGTCGGGCTACCTATCCGACCGCTTCGGCGCCCGGCCCTTCGCCACCGGGGGGATGATCGGCGCGGCGCTGAGCTTCGCCGCGCTGTGGCTGCTGCCCACCGACTTCTCCTACCCGGCGTTCGCGCTGGTGCTGCTGATGAACGGCGTCTCGATGGGCCTGTTTGCCTCGCCGAATCGCGCGGCGGTGATGAACAGCCTCCCGCCGGGCGACCGTGGGGCGGGCGGCGGGATGAACCAGACGCTTCAGAACTCCGCTCAGGTGCTCTCGCTGGGGATCTTCTTTTCGCTGATGATCGCCGGACTGGCCAGCTCGCTTCCCCACACGCTCGCCTCCGGGCTCCACGCGAACGGCGTGGGCCTGGCCGATGCCCACCGGATATCGCACACTCCGCCGGTCTCCGTCCTGTTCGCCGCGTTTCTCGGCTACAACCCGATCCAGCACCTGGCCGGGACGCACGTACTGGCAACGTTGCACGCGCAAAGCCATGCGGTCCTCACCGGACGCAGCTTCTTCCCTGAGTTGATCTCGGGTCCATTTCGCAGCGGTCTTCACGAGGCGTTCGCCTTCGCGATCGCCGCCTGCCTGATCGCCGCTGTCGCGTCAATGATGCGCGGGGGCAGGTACGAGCACACAGAGCCCCCCGTCGGAGAACGCTCCCGACCGCGAACCGGCTCCGCAGCTTGCTCAAACCCCGACGATCATCCGGCGCCTGGTCACCCGCTCGCCGATCCGGAAGGGCATCAGCACCCCGAAGCGCGACGCCGTTCGCACTCCGCTGGCCATGCGCGAGAGCGAGGAGGCAGCCTGCTCGCCGAAGATGCCCTCTTCGATCAGTGCCTGGTACCAGTCGATCGTCGCCTGGAGGGTGTCGTCGAGAGGTCGCGCGGAATAGCCGAGCTTGTCCTCGGCCTTCCGGGTGCTGAAACGCCAATCGCGTCCCATCAGGTCGGAGGCCTCGGCGGGCATCGGCCCGGGTATGCCCGCGGCCTCGCGGATCCGGCCCACCCTGGCGATGGCGGGGGGCAGAACGAGCACCGGGAACCGCGCCCCGGAGAGCTCAGCCACCCGCTCTATCAGCCGCGGCCAGGTGACGTTCTCGCCCCCGAGGATGTAGCGCTCGCCGGCCGTCCCGTGCTCGGCGGCAAGCAGGTGTCCCTGAGCCACGTCCTCCACGTCGGCGAAGTTCATCGGTGCCCCCACCACCGCCGGGAGCCGGCCGAGCAGATAGTTGCCAATCGTCCGCGTGGACGTCTCCCCCGGCTGATCGCGGTTGACCGGCACGCCGAGGACGTAGGCGGGGTTGACGACGACGACTTCGATCCCGTGACGCTCACCGGCGTCGAGCGCGGCGCGCTCCCCCTGGTGCTTGGAGTCCGGGTAGGCCAGCCCCAGCCAATCGTCGGGATACTCGGTGTCCTCGTCGGCCGGCGCCGCTCCGTTTGCCACCCCGATCGCCGAGATCGTGGAGGTGACGACGATGCGCCGTGCTCCCTCGGCAGCGGCCGCCTCCACCGCCACCAGCGGGGCGTAGGCGTTCAAGCGCCACACTCGCTCCGACGGGCTGGAGCCGACAAAACCGGCGATGTGGAAGACCAGCTCGGCGCCGCGGAAGGCGCGGCGCAGGGCGGCAGTACTCGAGGACGTCGGCCTTGGTTCGGCGGTACTGGACGCCATTGAGCGCACGAAGACGGTCGGGGTTGCGGTAGACGACGCGCACCTCGTCTCCTCGCTCGGCCAGCGCGCGGGCGACATGGGCGCCGACGAACCCCGTTGCCCCGGTGACGCAGACCTTCACGTCCGCGGTTGTACCCCGGCCGGGCCTCCTTCATGCGCTGTCGCCTCCGGGGTCATCTCCAGGAGCGTGAGCGTGACGTCGACGGCGGGGTCCTCCAACGATGGCGCCAGGTCTGCGCGGCCCCGGGCCACGACATCGAACAGCAGGTCGTGCACCGCACCCACGACGGCGGCGTAACGGCTGGGCGGGACCTCCGGACAGACGGGGTCCGCTTTACGCACCCCCTGATGCCACGTGCTGAGCAGCGCGGCGATCTGGTCGTGCACGGAGAGCCGTGCCCGCAGTCCGGTCACACCGATCGCCTGCAGCTCGACGAGCATGCAGTAGGCGAACTCCGACTCATCGGAGGCCAGATCCAGATAGGCCCTCAGTCCCCCCCGGACCTGGGCGCGAGGGTCGAGGTCGGCGTGGTCGTTGGCCCATTCCCCCAGTCTTGTGAGGATCAGCTGGGCACCGTCGGCGTGGGCGGCCAGGAAGCACTGCTCCTTATCGGCGAACTGGGCGTAGAAGGACTGCCGGGAGACGCGGGCGCGATCGACCACGTCGGCGATCCGGACGGCCGGGTAGCCGTACTCCGCGACCGCCGAAGTGACCGCGCGCAGCATCCGCTCGCGCTGCGCGCGTGCCACATCGGCCGGCGGAAGGCTTCCGCGGCCCCGTGGCAGCCCCCGCGGCGAGTGGATTTCGGCGAGGCTTCCGATACTTCTAGTGTACTAGGACGTTCTGATGTACGCTTGCGTTCTGATGGCGGGCGCGGGTATGCCGGAGGCACTCACAGGGTTCGAGTCGGTGGCGCGACCGGGAGGTCTGTTCCGAGGGATCGACCGATGGTTCGTGCCCCAGCGCTTCCTTCGCTGGACCGACGAGGTGCCGGAGCGCTATCTGATGAGGTTGCCGCTGTCGCCCCCCATGCTGCTGACCTGCTCGCCGGCAGACTGTCAGGCGATCTTCACCGAGCGGGAGGGGGTGTTGCTATTCGGCGAGGGCCTACGCCGGTTCGCGCCGCATGAGGCGATGTTCGGGCATGACGCGATCTCGGCCCTGGACGGCGAGGAGCACACCAGGCTGCGCCGCCAGCTGACCGCTGCCTTCCACGGCGAGGCGCTCAAGGGATACGAACAGGCGATCATCGATGCGACCCGGCGCCGCGTCGAGCAATGGCCGGTCGGGCGCGTGGTGCCGTTCGCCGGCCTGATGCACGACCTGGTCAGGGATGTTGTGGTGTCCACCGTGCTCGGGATCACCGAGCCCCGGCGGGCGGCTCGGATGCATGCCGCGCTGGAGCGCCTTGACCGCGTGTTTCAGTCGGTGGAGCTGGCAGGGCGCTTCGCCGCGGCGATCCTGATGCGGGGGTGGTGGGCCCCCTTTCCGCGGATCCAATCGATCCACGCTGAGCTGGCCGCCATCACGCTCGAGGAGATCGCCGAGCGCCGTGCCGCGCCCAGCGCCGATCGCTCAGACTGTCTAAACCGCTTCCTGAACCAGGAGCCGAGCAGCGACGACGCGATGACCGACGAGGAGATCGTGGTCGCGATGCGCGTGCTGGTGATCGCGGGGTGGTCGACCACCGCCAACACGCTCGCGTGGACCGCCGAGCGGCTGGTTCGAGCACCTGACGCGCTGGCCCGCTGCGAGCAGGACGTCCGCGACGGGTGCCAGTCGATACCTGGTCGCCACCGTGCAGGAGACGCTGAGAATGCGACCGCCGGTCCCGGTCACGCTCAGATACGTGACCGCCGACTTCGACCTGGGCGATCTGCGAGTTCCCAAGGGCACCGTGGTGGCGACCGACATCGAGCGTATGCACTTCCGGCCCGACATCTATCCAGAGCCGCGGCGCTTCCGTCCGGAGCGATTCCTGGAGTCCCGCCCGCGCACCTACACCTGGATCCCGTTCGGTGGCGGCTTGCACCGCTGCATCGGCGCGGGATTTGCGCTGACCCAAGCGCGGCTCGTGCTGGGAACCATCCTGGAGCGGCTCACCTTTTCGCCGGAGTCGGGCGGGGGCGAGCCCTCCAACCGGCGCACGCTGATCACTGAACCTGGACGCCGCGCGACGGTCACGCTTCAGCCCGCCCGCGGCTAGGCCGGCTGAGGCGGCGGACTCCCCGGGCCGGTGATGAGCGCGCGGTGGAGGTCCTCGGTCAGCCTGGCCACCTGTCGCGTCAGCTCGGTGTTCTGCTCCAGCATCCGCGCATGCTGCTCGGCGAGCTCCTTGTCCTGGGCGAGCATCTCCGCCTGGCTTTGATTGAACTTCTCGGCGGCCTCGGCCTGGCGCTCGGCGTGAGCATGCGCCGCCTTGTCACGGATGTGATCGCGGTCCGCCTGCCGGGTCTGCGCCAGCAGGATCAGCGGCGCGGCGTAAGCCGCCTGGGTCGAGAACACGAGGTTGAGCAGGATGAACGGGTAGGGGTCCCAGCGAAACGTCACCACCGCCGCGTTGACGATGATCCAGACAATGATGATCCCGGTCTGGCCGAGAATGAAGTTGGGCGTGCCGAAGAACCGGGCGAAGCGCTCGGCGAGGATGCCGAAGCGATCGCCGCCGAACGGGCGGTGACGGTCAGGGGCGGGCGCGGGCATACCGGTGGAGTTCGGCGGGCGAAGGCGAGCCCCTGCCGCCCCAGCCACGCTACGGTCTAGCGCTGGTGAGCGCCACCCGGCCAACGCGCGTTGAGGAGGATGGTGACGGGGTCGCGAGCCTGGAGCCGCAGGACGCGTCCGCACCTCCTAAGCTGATCCGCCCGCTGGTGTTCGTGGTCGGCTCGGCAAGCCTGGGTGCCGAGATCGCCGCGGCCCGGCTACTGGCGCCGTATTTCGGGGCCTCGACGATCATCTGGGCCAACACCATCGCCACCGTGCTGGTGGCCCT
This sequence comes from uncultured Solirubrobacterales bacterium, assembly GCA_963731435.1. GTDB lineage: Bacteria > Actinomycetota > Thermoleophilia > Solirubrobacterales > Solirubrobacteraceae > Palsa-465. Next base: position 20,646 of record CAVSVF010000005.1, on the reverse strand, counting down.
GTCGGCCGGCTACGCCATCGGGGGCAGGCTCGCCGATCGCCGCGGTGACATGAAGGGTCTGTGCACGATCGTGCTGGTGGCATCGGTCCTGCTGGCGCTGGTGCCGCTGGTGGCCGATCCGTTCCTTCGCCTCTCCGTCGCCGCCCTGGGGTCGCTCTCAGCAGGTGGGTTCCTCGGCTCGCTGCTCGCCGTGCTCGTGCTGGTGGCGGTGCCGGTGGTGCTGCTCGGCGCGGTAGCGCCGTACGCCAATCGACTGGCGGTCGGCACCGTGACCCAGACCGGCACCGTGACGGGGCGCCTCTACGCGATCTCCACGGCCGGATCGCTGGTGGGGACGTTCCTCGCCGCGCTGCTGCTGATCCCGCTGATCGGCGCTCACCGCACGTTCCTCGTGTTCGCGCTGGCGCTGGCGCTGGCCGCGGTGGCCGCGCACGGTTCCCGCCGGCTGCTGCTGGTGCCGCTCGGGATCGCGTCGCTGCTGGCGCTTCCGGCACCGGCGATCGGCGCAGGCGTCCCCGGGGGGCGGGTGATCTTCGACGCCGACACCCAGTACCAGTACGCGCGTGTCATCCAGTTTCGCTCCGGCGTGCGGTGGCTGCAGCTCAACGAAGGCGTTGCCGTGCACTCGCTCTACCGGCCGGGAAGCTTCCTCACGGACGGCTACTGGGACGACTTCCTCGCCTTGCCCTACGCCAACGGCGCGGGGCCGCCGCGCCGGATCGCGATCCTCGGCGACGCCGCGGGCACGGTCGCTCGCGCCTACGGCCACTTCTTTCCGGGTACTCGCGTCGACGCCGTCGAGCTCGACGGGGAGCTGACCACGATCGGCCGGCGGTACTTCGACCTCAGGGGACCCCGACTGCATCTGTACACGGCCGACGCGCGGCCCTGGCTGGAGGCGAGCGGCACACGCTATGACGCGATCTTTCTCGATGCCTACCGCCAGCCGTACATCCCCTTCTACCTCGTGACCAAGGAGTTCTTCGCCCTGGTGCGCGAGCACCTGCGTCCAGGCGGCGAGCTGATCATCAACGTCGGTCATCTTCCGGACTCCAGCTCGCTGGAGAAGGTGGTCACCGCGACGGTACGGTCGGTATTCCCTTCGGTGCTCAGCGATCGGTTCAGCTCCACCAACTCCCTGGTGGTGGCCAGTAGGACACCGCTGTCAAGCGCACACATCGTGGACTCGGAACCCGAGATGGCCTCGCCGCTGCGCGGCCTCGCCACCGCAGTGGCAGAGCGGCTGGGACCCCCGCTGTCCGGCGGCAGTGTCTACACCGACGACAGGGCGCCGGTGGAATGGCTCACCGACCTCTCCATCCTGCGCTACGCGGCGGGTCACCGCTAGAGCAGGGTGCGCGGAAGGAATCCGGACGAGAAGCGTCCCTAGCAGTAACGGGGACGACCAGATCCCTGATCCGCCAGACAGGAGTCACAGTGCGCAACTCGTTGAAGTTCCTCTTACCGGCCCTGGCCGCCTCAGTTCTGCTGGCGGCCTGTGGCAGCAGTTCCTCCAGCAGCTCTGTCGCGTCTCCAGCCAGGCCCGCCGCGGCCACACCCCCCAGCGGATCGAGCGCGCTCGTCAAGACGGCAGTCAACGCCAAGCTCGGGAGCACCGTGCTAGTGGACGCACAGGGACTGACGCTCTACCACCTCAGTGCCGAGCACGGCGGACGGTTCATCTGCACGACCGCCGCGTGCGTAAGCATCTGGCATCCCCTCGCGACCACCTCCAGCGCCGCGCCGGCCGGCGCTGTCGGCTCCCTAGGGACGGTCAAGCGTCCGAACGGGGTCCTGCAGGTCACCTACCACGGGCAGCCGTTGTACTCCTTCGCCCAGGACGTGGTTCCCGGGCAGGCCAACGGCCAGGGCGTCAAGGATGTCGGCACCTGGACCGCAGTGACCACGGGTCCCAGCACGACGCCGACAGCCGCTCCAGCGCCGGCGCCGGCCGCTCCGTCCGGTGGCGGTGGCGGTGGCGGTGGCGGTGGATACTGATCCGGCAGATCAGAAGTGCCCGCGGACTGAGGGCTGCCGGTGACGGAGACGATGATGCGGTCGAAATGCTCCTGGTCCGCCGGGCCCCATCTACGGCCAGGGGGAGGATATGGCACCGTAGGGAGATGCTCCTGGCGATCTATCTGAATGACCACCTGGCCGGAGCGACGCTGGGGCGGGAGCTGTCCAGGCGCACGGCGGGCCAGAACCGCGACACGGGCTACGGCCCGGTCCTCGCGGAGCTGGCGCAGGAGATTGAGGAGGATCGGAAGTCGTTGCTCGAGATCATGCGGGCCCTCGATGTGGGGATCGATCGTCTCAAGGTCCTCGCGGCGTGGAGCGGGGAGAAGCTCAGCCGCGCCAAGCTCAATGGCCAGCTGGTCGGATACTCGCCGCTCAGCCGTCTCTCCGAGCTGGAGCTGCTACAGCTCGGGGTCCGCGGCAAACTCGCCCTGTGGCGCTCGCTCCAACGCATGCAGCCACGGGAAGCCAGACTGGACGCCGCCGAGCTCTCGCGCCTGGTTGCGCGCGCGGAGGATCAGCTGGACCGGCTGGAGGAGCAACGGCTCCTGGCGGCGGACGAAGCGCTGTGAGCTCGACTGGACCGCCACCACTTCTGATGCACACCGGCCACCACGTCTCCATCGTCCTCTGGCCGTGCGGTTGCGAAGCCATCCACTGCCGGGACTGCGATGAGGACCTTGCCCTCGAGGGTTGGGTCTGTCATTCCGAGCACGCATCTGAGGTTGAGGTCACCACCGCGGGGAGCGTTGCCTCGGTTGCGTTTGACCTCCCAGACACCGAGTAGGCCGATGGCCACGGACGCACTCATCGACACGCCGGTAGCTGTGACCGGCGGCGCCCACGGCATTGGCCGTGCGATCGTCCAACACTTCGCGAGCGCGGGCGCGCGCGTAGCCATCGGCGATCTCGACGGGAAGGCAGCGCAGCAGCTGGCCGCGGAGACCGACGGCGAGACCATCGGCCTCGCGCTCGACGTTACGGACGGCGAAGGGTTTGCCGACTTCCTTGACGCCGCTGAGGAGCGCCACGGGCCAGTCAGGGTGATGATCAACAACGCGGGCATTGACTGGGTGGGTCCTTTCCATGAAGAGCCCGACCAGGCGAGCCGTCGGGAGCTCGAGGTCAACCTGATGGGCACGATCATCGGCTCCCGCTTGGCTCTGCGGCGGATGCTGCCCCGCCGGCAGGGCCATCTCGTCAACATCGCCTCTGGTGTCGGCCGCGTGCCACTGCCCGGCAGCGCGGTGTACTCCGCCACCAAGCACGGCATCGTCGGGCTCACCGAGTCGCTGCGAATGGAATACCGCGGGAGCGGCATTCGCTTCACCCTCGTGCACCCATCCCAAGTGGAGACGGCGATGATCCAGGGCCAGCCCCGGCCGCGCCTGCTGCCCCTCGTCACCCCGGACGACGTCGCGCAAGCGGTGCTTGACGCTGTCGCGGAGAACAAATTTGAGGTGTGGGTGCCGTCCTCTCAGGCGCTGAGCGTCAAGCTCGGGAATCTTCTACCGCGGCGGGCGCGTGAAGGCGTCATGAGAGCAGTGGGGGTCGGACGCATCGCCGGCGAGGCTGACCCCGTGGCACGGCGCGATTACCACGAGCGGATGTTCGGGGGTGCCTGACGGGTCCGCTCCGCGGCTAGCATCTGCCTCGAGCCATGAGTTCACCGCCGATTTGATCGTGCAGGGGCCCCAGGTAACAACGGGCGGGGTGGATGTAATCGTCCCGCGGCTGCGTGGCGTGTCACACGCCGTCGCGTTCTGCTTCTCCATCGTGGCAGCGGTGGTCGTTGTGGTGCTCGCGCCGAGCGGCAGAACGTCGGTCGCCGCCGCGATCTACGGCGTGGGCCTGGTTGCTCTCTTCGGCGCAAGTGCGGTGTACCACCGCTGGCCTGCTCAGACACGAGTGAAGCGAGTGCTGCGTCGCGTTGACCACAGCGTGATCTTCGTCTTCATCGCCGCGAGCTACACACCGATCGCACTGGTGGTGCTACAGGGAGCGCTCGTGTGGGTGGTCATGGGCCTTGCCTGGCTCGGCGCCCTCGCCGGGGTCGTGTTCTCCATGGGATGGATCGAGGCACCCCGGTTCGTCGTCGCCGGAAGCTACCTCGCGCTCGGATGGGTCGCGGTGATCGCCATGCCCCAGTTGGCCGCGAACCTGGGGCTGGCGCCACTGTTGTTGATCGCCGGAGGAGGGATCCTCTATTCGATCGGCGCGGTCATCTACGCATTGCAGAGCCCAAACCCGTGGCCGCGCACGTTTGGTTTCCACGAGCTGTTTCACGCGCTCGTGATCCTGGCGGCGGCGGCGTATTACGTCGCGCTTGTGGGCTGGATGCTCCCGGCGGCGAGTTCATGAGCTAGGTCCGCTCGTGCTACAGAGTGGTCTAGAGACCGTCAGGCAGACCCTGCTCTCAAGCTGGGCGATCTCACGGGAGCAGCGGGACTCCTACCTTCCGGCCGTGCCCTCGTGGGGACAGCCGGCGCAGTGGCGCCGGACTCGCCCTGCGCATGATCAAGAGCTTCTTCTCAAGGCGGCACTGCTTCGCGACGAACGCGGACTCCGGGCATGGAGAGAGCTTCGCCCACGGCTCGACTTCGATGCGCTTGACGACGCCTCCTGGCCCGTCCTGCCGGTGCTCCACCGCAACCTGATCGCCCTTGACGCACTGGACGGCGACGACGCGCGTCTTCGTGGCATCCGGCGGTACCTGTGGGCACAGAATCAGCTCCTGCTGGGAGAGGTCATGCCCCTCGTCGGCCTGCTGGAGAAGAGCGACGTCCCCACCACGGTGCTCAAGGGAGGCGCGCTCATGCCGTTGCTGGAGGACCCGGGGATGCGACCGGTCAGGGACATCGACGTGCTCGTGCCGGAGCACGACTGGGCCCGCGCGATGGACCTGCTCACCGGGGCCGGGCTGATGCCGATCGGGGGTTTTCACCGGACATGGATCGAAGGCGTGCTTCAGGCGTCTGTCGGGAGTCATGGCCTGATCACCCCGGGAGGGCGTCAGCTCGACCTCCACCGTCATGCCATGCACCAGTCCCGCCACGCCGACGCCGACGCCGACCTGTGGGCCGCGACGCGGCACGTTGAGATCGCCGGCGTGAAAACCCGGGTACCCGACCTGGCCGATCAGCTCATCCACACGATCTGTCATGCGATGTGGTGGGACATGCGTCCCTCCTACCGCTGGGTGATCGACGGATCGCTGCTGCTGCGTGAGGGCATCGACTTTGACCGAGTCCTGATCCAGGCGAGGAAGCGCCGTCTCACAGTCCCGGTGAGAGAGGGCCTCGCCTATCTCAAGCAGGAGTTTGGAGCAGCCGTCCCGACCGAACTCATTCACGCGCTCGGAGAGCAGGGCGGTGGACTGCTTGAGCGAACCGAGCTACAGGCTCGCCTTCGACCCGCGCATGAGCACACCTTGTTTGACCGGGCCGTCCTGGCACACCAGTCGAGGATCCGCCGGCTCGTGGACCCCGGCGACGGGCTCTCGGCGGCCCGGCATGTCCGGCTCGCGCTGGAGGGACTCCGGGGTGATGAGTCCGATCTGCGCTCGCGTCACCCCGTGAGGCTTGGCGAGACCATCCGGCTTGGACGCTCTCATGCGCCCGGTCGCTACGTGGTGCGTGGAATGGGAATTCCCGAGGCGAGCGGCTGCTGGACGGTGGGTCGCGAGGCCCGCTTTGCGGTGCCTTTGACCGAGCCACCGGAGCGCAGCACCGTGCTCAGGGTCAGCGGTGGTCCGTTCGTTCACCCGGCCCGGCCCTTCCAGCGGCTAGCCGTGGTCGCCAACGGGATCGGCGTCGCCAGCTGGAGGGCGACCGCCGTGGACTCCGTGTCGGAGCAGGCCGCGGTTCTCCCCGCTTCGGTCTGGCGTCGCCGAGGCGCTCTCGATCTACGTCTACGCACTCCAGACGCTCACTCGCCCATGGCGTTCGGCGTCAGCGAGGACATCCGTCAGCTCGGATGGTTCATCACCGAGCTGACGATCTCGGCACCGGAGCGGTACGAGCTCGGCACCGAGCTGCACTTCGGGGCCGACGGCAACGCGGAGCGCTATCTGGCCGGAGGCTGGTGGCCCGGCGAGACGCAGGGTCGCTGGACAGCCGGGAACGCAAGCCTGCTGCTGGCTCTTGATCGTCCGGCCACCTCGATGAAGCTCGCGGTCGAGGGCACCTTGTCCGGTGAGCAGCCCACGAGCACGGTCACCGTCGCGGTCGCCATCAACGGTCGGCGCCACTCGTCGGTTCGCGTCGTCGCGCAGAGACCGGAGCTGAGTCTCGAGCTCCCAGTGGACGGAGTGGCAGCGAACGATCTACTCGAAGTCAGGCTCGGCATCAGCCCGCGATCGCTGCCCTCAGCTCGACGGACAAGCGACGACGTCAGGCAGCTCGGACTGAAGGTCCATCGCTGCGTGCTTCAGGCCGCCCCCTGACACGAAGAGGATGAGCCCGGTCGGACGGCGGCTGCTCTGGGTTGACGTCAAGCTTCCCACTCCGAACGATGATGCGGCCTCGCAGCGCTCGCTGCAGCTGTTGTCGCAGCTTGTCCGGTTGGGGCTTGCCGTCGACTTTGCGGCATTGTTTGCCACCGAGGATCAAGCCGGTTTTCCTCTGAACTCCTTGGGCATCAACCGGCTTGCGTGCGCGGATGCGGCCAGCTTGGTCGAGCACCTGTCCACCCACCCTGATCGTTACGAGATCGTGGTGCTCTGCTGGACTCGGGTGGCCAGCCGGGTACTCGACGCGGCACGCTCCGCCAACCCGCACGCGTTCATCGTCTTCGACACAGTCGACGTGAACCACGTGCGCGAGTACCGACAAGCCCGAGCCACCGGGAACGCCCGGATCCTGCGGCGCGCGATGACGACAAAGCAACGCGAGCTGGCCTGCGTCGCCGCAGCGGACTGCACGCTGGCCGTTACCGAGGCCGACGCACAGACGCTGCGTTCGGGCTGTCCGGGGGCCCGTGTGGAGGTTGTCACCCTGCAGGCGCCGGAACTCGAGCCGGGCCAAGCGGCGAACGCTGCCGGGCGCCGAGGAAACCTGTTCCTGGGCAATCTTCAAGCCGCGCCCAATGTCGACGCAGCGGAGCACCTGGTGCACGATGTGCTTCCGGAGCTGCGCGGCATCGGCGGCGACACGCTCACCACGATCGTCGGCACACAACCGCCCGATGTCGTCCGGTCCTTGGCCAATGGCGGGGAGGTCCGGGTGCTCGGCCACGTAGACGACCTCCGGCCCGTCTTCGACGAGCACGCCGTGTTCGTCTGTCCGCTGCGCTTCGGCTCCGGGATCAAAGGCAAGCTGCTGGTCGCAATGACGCTGGGGCTGCCCGCGGTGGTCTCGTCCGTGGCCGCCGAAGGAATGGAGCTTCGCCACAACCGCGAGGTGCTCGTTGCCGACGAGCCCCAGGGATTCGCGGAAGCCGTCGTGCGGCTCCAACGTGACCCTGGGCTTCGCGATGATATTGCCGGCGCAGCGCTGAAACATGTGCGCCAGCGGCACAGCTCGTCGATCGTCGAATCGCAGATGCGTCGGATACTCTCAGCGGGATGACAGCCTCGGAGCCTCGGTTCACGGTTCGCACGCCAGGCGTCGTTCACGACACCATCGACGCGCGAGACCCTGGTCATCAATCTGGAGACGGGCTCCTACTACACCCTGGAGGGGGCCGGAGCCGCCGTCTGGATGGCACTGGTCGACGGAGCCTCCCGTGAAGAGGTGACAAGAGTGGCGGCGGAAGCACTAGTCGTCGATCAGTCCGTGGCCGCGGTGCCGGTGGCGCGGCTGCTGGCCGCGCTGTCCGAACGCGGCCTTGTCCGCCCGCCGGAGGGCGAGCCGGTCAAGGCGGTGCCCGGGGGGCCGGACGAGGCCGACGAACTCCCGGGCCTCAGGCTGCGCTCCTATGACGAGCTCCAGGAACTGCTGCTCATCGACCCGATCCACGAGGTCGACGAGGCCGGATGGCCCAGCCGGGCGCCGGCCTCTCCATGACCGGGGGGACAGCTCACTCCGCTCCCGAGCTGAGCGCGCAGTTCGCTGCCGCGTTCGACCGCGCCCGGCAGACGTCGGAGAGTCACGACGTCTCACGGACCATCGCCGACCATACGGTCCGGTTCTCGTTCGCGGGAAACGGTCTCGGAGAGAGCATGCTGCAGGCGCTCACGGGAGCACCCGGTTCCACTGACCCATCACCCGCGCTGACAGTCAAGGCATGGGACCGGAAGAGCGCGGGGGTCGGGCTGCAGCTTCCGGCATCCCTGGTCTCCTCTGCCGGCCGGCTGGGGCTGATCGAGTCCCTCTGCGATGAGCGGTTCCGCATCCTGCTAGGCGCCGCAGTTGGGCTCATCGACCTTGAGGCTCGTGAGGCCTACTACTACGTAGACGATCCGCGCCGACTCCCCTACTGGGAGCTGGCGCATCCGGCGCGGGTCCTCCTTTCCACGTGGGCATCGGAGATGAACCTGCGCATGTGTCACGGTGCAGCGGTGGGCGAAGGAGACGAAGGCTCCCTCGTTGTCGGCTCCGGGGGAAGCGGAAAGTCGACGGTGGCCCTCGCCTGCCTGGGCGACGGGATGCTCTGTGCCGGCGATGACTACGTGCTGCTTGAGGACGGGTCCTCGCCGGTCGTCCACAGCGTCTACACCTCGACCTTGCTGCACCTCGATCATCGGCAGCGGTGGCCTGCCCTGATGCCGAGGATCGACAACGAGCGCGGCGTGCAAACCGGCGAGAAGGCGGTGATGTTCACCCGCCCCGGCTTGATCACCGGCGGGTTCCGCATCCGCTCGGTGGTCGTACCCCGGGTCGGCGGCAGTGGCGTGCGGGCGATCGGTGCGGGCCGAGCGCTGCGCGCCCTGGCGCCGAGCTCGATCATCCAGCTCGGGTCGTTCGATGAGAACGCCCTGAGCGAGCTCAGCGCACTCTGCCGATCACTGCCCTGCCTAGAGCTTGGGATCAGCGGTGAGGTTGGCGAGATCCCGACGATGATGCGGGAGGCATTTGAAATGGCGCGCGCGATGGCACCAACGTCCTGACCCTCCGGTGGCTGCTCAGGTAACCGTCGTCATACCAGCGCGGGACGCGGCCGCCTACCTGGAGGAGGCGGTACTGAGCGTGCTCGCGCAGACCGAGCCGGTTCACGAGATCATCGTGGTGGATGACGGCTCGCGCGATGGCACCGGTGAGCTTGCGCGCGGGTTCGGCGCGCCGGTCCGCTGCATCGGCCAGCCCGCGGCCGGCCCGGGGCAGGCCCGTAACCGAGGGGTGGAGGCGGCGACCACCGAACTGGTCGCCTTCCTCGACGCCGATGACCTGTGGCCGCCTGAGAGCCTTCGCTGCCGGCTGGCGGCGCTGGAGGCGGACCCCGGTTGCGAAGCGGCGTTTGGCGAGGTGGAGCAGTTCATCTGCGACCGGCTGAGTCCGAGCGAGCGGGCAAGGATTCACATTCCGGTCCCCCGGCTGCCAGGGCTCGTCGCCGGAGCGATGCTGGTCCGCAGGTCGCTCTTCGCCCGCGTCGGAATGTTCCCGGTTGGCTACCGGGCAAGCGAGTTCGTGGCGTGGTATCTGAAGGCCAGGCGCGCGGGGTTGGGCTCGGTGATGCTGCCGGACCTTGTGCTGCGTCGGCGGATCCATACGACCAACCTCGGCCGGACGGACCCGCGCGGACGCAACGAGGTGCTGGCCATCCTGCGGGCCGACCTGGCGCAGCGGGGATAGCCCACGTAGCTGCGCTTCACCCGCCCGCGACCGCTCCGGACGACGTGGGGGCACAGAGTTCCTGCACGCCACGCAGGGCGAAGACCCTCCAGGGAAGGGGGGTGCGGTCCCGCGGAATTGCCAACGCCGCGAACTGCCCCAGCCGGAGTGAGCCGACCCTTACCGTGGCTGCAGACCCGAAGCGACCGAGTGCCACCGGGCCGCTCGCCGCCGCTCGCAGGACCGCCCCCGGCGGCCTCAGGGTGAGGTGCGTCAGGCCCTTGCTGCCGGGGGGCGCCCGCAAGCACCGCGCGCTCGGCTTGAAGCCAGGCGCGGCACGAAGACGAATCCGGAGCGCTCCGACGAGCGTGGCGTCCGCTCGTTCCCGTACCGCCTGGGTCTGGTGCCGCAGCTCAGCGGCGGTGAAGGCGAACGACCCGTAGCGGGCGACAGCGCGGAGATAGGGCCCCACCCCACCCCCCCAGTTGACCAGGAGCCCCTCGTACCCGCCGGGCGGCAGGAATGTGGGTGCGACGTGATCCCGCGCGAGCTCGATGGCCCCGAGCGTTGCCCGAACGTTCGCCCCCGTGGTCCGCAAGATCGACCCGTCATCACGCAGCTGTGCGATGTTCCCGGTCAGGGCAACCGCGCTCGCAACGAGCAGTCCGGCCAAGGCGCTGGGCGAGAAGCGCACGCCTCGCAGTGCCTCAGCAGCGAGGAGAAGCACGGCGATCGCCCCTCCGTAGATGTAGCGATCGGAGTTCGGGTAGCGGTTGGGCTCCAGGGCCACCACGACCGACAGCCAAAAGACGAGCGGAATCGCCAGATAGCTCCAGAACCATCGGTCCACGGCTCCTCGACGCACGCGCCAGACCAGTCCCACGCCCGCGACCACTGCGATGGGCAGGGCCCAGAGGTAATTGACGAGCACCTGCGAAGGCAGACCGCTGGGCGCGAAGTTGTAGCTGAGGCCGCTGACGCCCGCCACCACCGCCGCCGCGGCCTGGGCGATGAACGCAGGTAGCTTCAGCAGGTTGGTGGCGACGATGTGGGTGTTGCCCAGGTAGCCGACGCCGGTGTACTTCGGTGCGGCAACGAGCCAGAGGAGATAGACGGCGAGGGGGATCAGGAAGATCCAGACCCGCCGCCAACGATCGGCGCGCAGCAGCACCGAAACGGCCGCGGCGGCGATGAACGCGAAGGCGAGCGAGAACGTCGCCACGGCCAGGGTCAACAGCAGGCAGGCGAGCACGTCCCCGGGCCGGGAATCGGCCTCGAGGGCAAGCAGCGCTCCGAGGCAGAAGCTCACACACAAGAGGTGCTGGATGCCGATCGTCGAGATGGCGATGTCCGCCGAGGAACCCAGGAACAGCAGCGGGAGGGTCAGCGCCAGGGCCGCGACCGGACCAACCCGCCGGCGAACGAGCACATAGAAAAGGGCGGCGGCGAGAGAGACCCCCACAAACTCGAGGATCCGGAAGATCAGGTAGTTGGGCCCGGCCAGTCCGAAGACCACGGCGTAGAGCAGACGGATGACGAGCGTCAGGTTCCCGTTGTGGGGACTGAGCAGGGTCGTGATGTGAAAGCCACGGTTCACGACGAAGTACAGGTACTCGTCGGTGCTGAAGGTGGCGCCGCTGGTCTGACTGAGCCCCAGCGCGATCGACCCCACCATGGCGATCGCGAGGACGATCAAACAGGTTCGCCTACGCTCGGGCGCCACCAGCCATAGCTGCCATGAGCTCGAAGGCAGCCCGAGCCGGCTACGCGTAGAACGCGCCGCCGAGGGCGAGGTTTCCGCTAGGGGTGGTTCGGTTCGCGTGGAAGACATCTGGAGCGAGCCGCTCGGCTGGGCTGGATCCGCACAGCGGACGAGGCATATGGTCAAGACCGCGGCGGACGGGCATGTCCTCGGCGTTCAGGCCCAGGGACCTCTCCCTGTACGCGCTTGGCCACAGGATACGTTCATGCGCTGATGCGAGTCCGCCTACCCGCCGCAAAGCTCACTGGTGGTGATCCGTGGGCCGATGTAAGCCGTATGTATGCCGCTGGAAGGAAACGCGGGCGGGCCAAGGCCAGGTTTGCTTGGATGTGCGCTTCGCAACGTGATGGAGAGTGGACCATCCGACGTTTCGCTGACCATACGCTCGTGCCCGCGCTAGCTCTCCTCCCTCGTGGAGGAGCCCGCGTGGACAACGGCTCGGCACCCCCGCAACGCCGCCAGCTGCGGCGAGGCCGAGTCTGGCTGGTCCACCTCGGCGCCGTGCTTCTTATCCTGCTGGTCACGATCGGGTTGACCTCTCGTCCAGCCGCCGCCGCGCTTAAAGGCAACCCCTTCCGTGACGGTCCATGGTGGGTCGACCCTGACTGGAACCCGGCCTTGGATGCCGAGCGGGCCATGCTCGCCGCGGGCAACTCGCAGGACGCGAAGCTTCTGTCGGTCATCGCAAACACCACCCAGGCGCGGTGGATCCCGTGGATGGAAGGAGAGCAGTCGGTCAGTGACTACTTGGACCGGGTGGCTCGCGAGTCGGGGGGCTCAACCGTCCCCGTCCTCGTTACCGAGAATCTACCCGGCATGGGCTGCGCGGATAACCCCGGCGGCGCGCCCACGTCAGCAGCCTTCTCGGAGTGGGTCAGCTCCTTCGCGCGAGGAATCGGTTCTCACCGCGCGATCGTCGTCGTCGAATCGGACGGCGTGGCGAGCTCCTCGTGTTTGCACGGTAGCCGCCTCAGAGCGCGCATCGGGCTCATTGCCCACGAAGTACTGCAGTTGGCCGTCCTACCCAACACGGCGGTCTACATCGATGCCGGAGCCTCGGATTGGGCGCCCGCGAATCGGGCCGCCACGCTGCTGCGGTGGGCGGGCATTGCCCACGCGCGCGGTTTCGCGCTCAACACCACCCACTACGACTGGACCCGTGCGAACGTCCGCTACGGACGAAGCGTGCTGCACTACCTGAGGGATAACAAGCACTTCGTGGTCAACACCGCACTCAATGGGCGGGGTCCGTTGCAAGGGAGGCGCTACCACGTCTGGTGCAACCCGGAGGGACGGGCCCTGGGACCACTCCCGACCATTCATACCGGCGATTCACGAGCCGACGCCTTCTACTGGCTTGGAACGCCGGGAACCTCGGACGGCGCTTGCGGCAACGACCGCGGGTCGATGCTCGGACCGCCGATCGTCGGAACCTTCTGGCTGCAGTGGGCGCTTGAGCTGAGTGAAAACGCTCTACACGCTCGCGACTTTCCCGCTTATCGACGCTGAGTGCGGGGTCGGCGGAAGCTCGCCGCCAAACGCCCCAACGGGCGCCTGATTACCACCAGGCACGACTCCCGCTACGTGATCCGAAACCTTGTCGCGACCGCTCGGCCGGTCTTGCCGTTGACGCTTGGGGTCGCGACGAGGGTGTAGCTGCCGGGCTTGAGCTTGTGGCCGTTGAGGCGGCCCGAGAAGTGGAATTGATTGGTCCCGGCTTTGCCGGCTAGGGTGAAGCTGCCGGTCAGCGTCAGCACGCGCGTGCACCTGTGCGCCTTGTGGTTGTGCCTGCTGACGCCCACGCACCGTACGTGGCTGCCGTGGCGTTGCACCCGCCCCGGGAGCGACTGCTTCACGGTGAAACGCACCGTCGCCGCGATGTCGAGCTTGTAGGTCACCGTTGCGCCGGGGTGTCGGTGCTTCTTCCTCGTGGCCCGGGCCGGAGTCCCGCTGGCACCGCTGGATGCTGCGGCAAACGACCGTGGGGAGATGCGTAGAGCGCTCAGGGTCGGCGCCTTGGGGTTGGGGGGTATGACGCGGACAAAGGTTGCCGCGACAGATTGGGCACCGCTGATCGTGACTGTGCAGGACCCGGTTCCGGAGCAACCCGAGCCTGACCAGCCGGCAAAGGTGGAACCGACCGCGGATGTGGCGGTTAGGGTCACGCGTTGACCGGCGCTGAAAGTCGCCGAGCAGGTCGCACCGCAGTTGATCCCGCCGGTGTCACTCGTAACGGTTCCGGAGCCAGTGCCCGCCTTGGTGACCGACACGGCGAAACTGTCGAAAGTCGGTGCGAGCGTCACGTTCTGGGGGTTGTACTGCGTTACGTAGTGCACGCCGCCGCCCGGATTGGCGCCGGTGACGGTGGCGAAATGTCCGGTGACCGAGCCGCCGGTGGTGAGGACCTGATAGCTGTGGCCGGTGGGCGGTGTAAACCCAGCGCCGGTCGTGATCGCGAGCGCTCCGCCGATCGTGACGTTGCCGCTGACAGCCAGCTGGGAGTAGCCGGAGCCAGGCGTGGTGCCCGCAACGTCGGCGGCAAGCGTGCCGCCGGCGCCTTGGGTGTAGTCGCCCGTGATGGTGAGGACCCCGGGGGAATGACCGGGGTGCACGGTGCCGCCGGAGTTGGTCACGGTGCCCGTGAACGTGCCTACCCCCCGCAGCGTCCCGCCGGTCATGTTCAGCGAGGCGCCGCTAACCGCGCCATCGTCGGTCAGCGTCCCCGCGTCCTGGGTGATGGTGAGGTTGTAGAAGTACGTGCCCAGCCCCGGCGCATTGGGGATGTTCACCGTGCCGTGGTTGATGAGCGTCATCGCCAAACTGCTGCCGATGAAGTTGAGCGTGCCGTTGTTAGTCAGCGTGTTGCCGTGAAGCTGCACCAGATGCCCGGCACTGCTCTGCAAGGTGATCGTGCCGTCATTGGTGAAGCTGCCGTTGCCGACATCATTCTGCGCCGCGAAGGAACGGAAGCGAACGTCGTCGCCGCCCCCGACCGTCGAGCCAGCCGCGATGTTCCCGCCGTTACAACTCGCGTTGTCGACTATCTCGAAGCTCGCCGTTCCCGGACCCGGGGCGGTGAGCGTGCCGCCGCAGAGCTCGATCCGGTTGCCGGTAGTGGAGCCTCCGGTGTGGCTGAAGTTGGCCCCGTCAAAGGTGCCCGTGTTGGCGATCGTGCCGCCGGACAGACTCACGCCGTTGACCGAGCTGAAGGTGGCGCCGGCGCCGATGTTGAACGCGCCCGCCGACTGCGTGAGGAGCGCGGTCGCGTCAGCGTTCGAATTGGCGGCCAGGTTGACGATGCCCGTGTTCGCCAGGGCGGTAGTGATGTGCATCGACGGCGCGCCGCTGTCCGCCGAGAGGTTCAGGGTGCCGGCGTTGGTCAGGGTGTGACCGCCGCTGCCGAGGAGTTGATCTTGACCGGGCCCGCCGTCGAGCGTGAGCGTGCCGTGGTTGGTGATGTCGGCCGGGACGGAGACGTTGATCGACCCGTTGGCGGCGGTGTTGTTGTGGATCAGCACTGTGGTGTTGGCGCCGATGTCATTCGTAAGCGCTCCGCCATCGCTGCCGAGCGCAGGGACGTCGTCGAACTCAAAGCTGGCGTGGCCGGAGCTGGAGGCATCCAGGTTGCCGGCGAGCTCAATCGGGTTGCCCGTTGTCGTGCCCCCGGAGTTGGTGAACGCCCCTGAGATCTGCGCGGCACCGTTGTTGTTGAACGTGCCGCTGGGCTGTGTGAAGGAGATTCCCGCGCCCGTGCGGGTGAAGGTTGAGGTCGTGCTCGCGTCGGTGGTGATCGTCCCGTTGTTGATCCAGGTTCCGCCGGATCCGCACCCACACGTGTCCATGTTCGTGTGCAGAGCGATCGTCGCGCCTGCGTTGTTGGTGACGTTGGCGCTGATTCTGCGGTAGGTGCTCGGGCCCGGTGCGCCCGGATCGGTGCGGATCAGCCCGGAGCTCACGATCGAGCCCCCCACTCCCGCACCGCCGGGATTGGACCCCGACGAGGTCAGCTGCAGCACGCCGCTCGCGCCAATCGTGAACGTACCGCCGCTGTAGCTCGGATTCAATAACGAATCCTGCGCGTTGCCACTCGCTGTGCTGCCCACGATCTGCAGCGTCTGAGTCCCAGCGCCCGCGGTGCCGCCGAGCGACAGACCGGCAGTGTCCGCCCCCGCCGGCATCACGACTGTGTAGGTGCCCGGGAGCGTGATGCTTGCCGTACACGAGGGGTCAGGGGTTCCGTCGCTCCAGTTGGCCGCGTCATCCCAAGACCCACCGCTCGAGTTGGTCCAGCTCGTGGCGCCGAGCGTATTGCCGGGCCCGCCAGGACACGGGCCGTTCAACGCCAGCGCCGACCCCGGTGCCGCAACCGCGAATCCGGCCATGCTGACGACCAGTGCGATCACGAGGACGCGTCCGCGCCCGAGTTGCTTGCGGCGCGCCGAGCCGTGGTGTTTGTGCTGGATCATGGTTCGCCCCCAGGCAGACCCGAGGCCTCGCCAAGCAAAACATCAGGCACCCGGCCGGTCAATACTCAATATTGAGTACCTTTGTCTCCTCGGGGTGCCCGGGGGATTGCCTCGGACGAACTCACCAGTGATGAATGGACTTCGCTCAGCCGACCTGCGCAAGGTGCTCGGGGCTGGTCACGACCTCGGCGGGGTGAGCTGCGCCGCCGACTTTCCCGCCGCGGTGATAGCGGTGATGGGACAGGTGCTCCCCAGCGACATCCCCTCTTACAACGAGCTTGATCTGCGCACGCACACCATGGTCGCCGCGGCACCACGGCGCGTGCTCTTTCCCGACGCCGAGAAGATCGCCGGCCGCTACGCGTACCAAGACCCGACGGTCTCGTACTTCGACCGGACCGCGGACGGCAGCGCGGTCGTGATCTCGGACTTCATCACTCAACGTGCGCTGCACAAGCTCGACATGTACGACCTGATCTATCGGAGGGTCGGCCTTGAGTACGCCATTGCCCTCGTCCTGCCCCCCAGGGGAAGCGCCACGCGTTCGGCAACGACCCAGACGCGTCTGGTTTTCGGTCGCGCATCCTCGGACTTCGGCGAACGGGACCGTGCCGTCCTGAACGCACTGAGACCCTTCCTAGCCCGGACGAAGCACGCTCTCGAAGCGCTCGACGAGCTCAGAGCGACGATCCGTGATCTCAGGGAAGCGGCGAGCACCGGAGAACGGCTGATCCTGGCCCTCGATTCGAGCGGGCACGTCGCCGAAGCCGACGCTGCGGCAACTGAGCTGCTCTGCCAGCTTGGAAGCCCAACCGGCACCGCGCTACCCGAGCCGTTGCGGTCGTGGACTCGCGAGCATCTTCGGGAACCGGCGCGAGACAGATCAATGGTCGTCAACGGGCCGCAAGGGCCGCTCATCGCTCGCCTGCTGCACGGATTCGGTGATGAGCCCAGCGTCCTCGTACTCGACCGCCCCAGCGGTGAGCTCAGCCTGTCGTCACTCGCTGAACTCGGCCTGAGCAAGCGCGAAGCGCTCGTACTCCGAGCCATAGCCGGCGGCCACAGCAATACGGAGGTGGCCCGTCAGCTCGCGATCAGCAAGCACACCGTCGCCAAGCACCTCCAACACATCTACGCCAAGCTCGAGGTGACCAACCGCACCGCCGCGGTCCAAGCAGCACGCGGCGAACCGACGAACCACCCAAAACAAGCGCGCACAGCCAGCTAAGCCCGGATCGCTGCGAGCCTCTTCGGACGTCCGCTACCGCAATCGGCGGACACAGAGTCTCGCGCTGTGACGACGTGGTGCGCCGCAGAAGCCGTCAGGCTAAGTCTGTGCGTGGGGGTTCTCCTCTGCCTTCTCGCGCAACTTGAACTTCTGAATCTTGCCCGTGGCCGTCATTGGAAGCTCGTCGATGAACCGGATGTAGCGGGGGACCTTGTAGTGCGCGATTTTCCCCTTGCAGTAGTCCCGCAGCTCTTCCTCGGTGACCATTGCCCCCTCACGCACGATGACCCAGGCCATGACCTCTTCGCCGTAGCGCTCGTCCGGGACTCCGACGACGGCAATGTCGCTGACTGCCCCGTGGGTGTAGAGGAACTCCTCGACCTCCCGGGGGTAGACGTTCTCACCGCCGCGGATGATCATCTCCTTGGCGCGCCCGACAATGGCGACGTAACCCTCCTCATCCATCGTGGCGAGGTCGCCGGTGTGCATCCAGCGGGCGGGATCGATCACCTCACCGGTGCGCTCCTCATCGTCCCAGTAGCCCAGCATCACCGAGTAGCCGCGCGTGCAGAGCTCGCCGGCGGTGTTCCGCTCGACGGTGTGGCCGTTCTCGTCGACGATCTTGATCTCCAGATGGGGGTGCACGCGTCCGACGGTGCCCACCCGCCGCTGCAGGGCGTCGTCCGGTGCGGTCTGGGTGGAGACGGGTGAGGTCTCGGTCATGCCGTAGCAGATGCCGACCGTCTCCATGTGCATACGCTCGATGACCTGCTTCATGACCTTTTCCGGACAGGGAGAGCCGGCCATGATGCCCGTCCGCAGCGAGGACAGGTCGTAGGAGTCGAACTCGGGATGCTCGAGCTCGGCGATGAACATCGTGGGGACGCCGTAAAGGCTGGTGCAGCGCTCGGCGGCGACCGTTTCGAGCACCGCCGCCGGCTCGAATGCGGGTGCGGGGAGGACGACGCAGGCGCCGTGGCTGGTGGCGGCAAGGTTCCCCATCACCATCCCGAAGCAGTGGTAGTAGGGGACGGGAACGCACACGCGGTCGTCCTCCGTGTAGCCGCACAACTCGCCGACGAAGTAGCCGTTGTTGAGGATGTTGTGGTGTGTGAGCGTGGCACCCTTCGGGGAGCCGGTCGTGCCGCTCGTGTACTGGATATTGATCGGATCATCGAAGTCGAGGGCCGCGGACCTTTGACGCAACCGTTCGGGGTCAACGCGATCGCATTGATCGAGGAGCTCGGCCCAGTCGGGCGAGTCAAGAACGGTCACGTGGTCGAGATTGGGCAGGTCAGCGCGGACCTCCTCGATCATGGCCACGTAGTCCGATGACTTGAATGACCGCGCGGCGATCAGCATCCGACAGCCGGATTGACGCAGCGCGTAGCCGAGCTCCGAGGTGCGATAGGCCGGGTTGATATTGACCAGCACGACTCCGATCTTGGCCGTCGCGTACTGGACGAGCGCCCACTCGGCGCAGTTCGGGCTCCAGATTCCCAGCCGGTCGCCTTTCTCGAGTCCGACCGCCAGCAGGGCCCGCGCCACGCGGTCTACTTCTCGATTGAACTCGTCGTACGTGTAGCGCAGGTCCTGGTGGCGGGACATGAGGACTTCCCTGTCGCCGAACCGCCTCACCGCGCGCTCGAGGTTGGCGCCGATTGTCTCCCCCAGGAGGGGTTGCTCGCACAGACCGCTTGCGTACGAGGGTTTCATCCATACCCCCCACCGGATTCGAACCGGTGATCTCCTGCGTGAAAGGATGAAGCCGTCATGCGGATCGCTGGGCGGATCACTCAGCACTCGCGGGGGTTTCGCCGCCTCGGATCTCCCCCTGAGAGACACCATATCCGATCGGTTTGGGCACGATTCGCCGGGGTTGAGTGCACTGGTGCCCGATCGTGATCGCGACCAGACGCTGCCGTTCGAGGGCGCGGGTGAGTCGGAGCGTTTACGCACTTGAGCATGCACATAAGCGGTGCGCCGTGGGTATGACGGGCTTGTGAACGTGCCCCGCGGCTTTACCCCCTTCGAGATCCAGGGCCCATTTCTGGAGCGGCTTGGGCCAATTCACGTGCTGGAAGGCGCTGAGGAGCTGATCTTTGGCATGCGCCTGGAGGAGCGCCACACCAACCACCGCGGCACGGTGCAGGGAGGAGTGCTCTCCTCGTTTGCCGATTTCGCGCTCGGCCGCACCATCGAGGCCGATGCCGACGACGGCCGGGACCGCGCCACCGTGAGCCTCACCGTCGACTTCCTCAAACCGACCAACCCCGGGGACTGGATCGAGTCACGCACGCGGGTCGAACGGGTGGGCTCGACGCTGGCATTCGCCGACTGCGCACTAAGAGTCGAAGACCGTGAGGTGGTGCGGGCGCGGGCAGTATGGGTCACAGCGAGCTGACTGCGGGTCGGCTTTGGTCGTACCACGCCTCGTCGCACTGGCGCCTCTGCGATCCCGATAGCGTCCTCGCCGATGAATTTGATCCGTCGTATCCACGGCGGTGAGAGCGAGTTCCTGCTCTTTGCTCTCACCCCGCCGCGCCTTGAGACGGGTCGCGAACGCGCCCAGGAGATCGCCGACGCGACGGTTGCTCGGCTTCGTCCGCTGGGTCTGGATGGTCTGATCCTTTACGACATCGACGACGAAGCTGAGCGGAATCCGGCCGAGCGTCCATTTCCGTTCATGCCGACACTTGACCCCGCTGACTACCTCGCTAACCATCTCGGGACCTGGGACACGCCCGTGATCGTCTATCGCGCAGTCGGTAAATACGCTCCCGCTGAGCTTCGCGGCTGGCTATCTGCGCAGGATCCCGAACGGACAATGACGGTCCTCGTGGGGGCAGCCTCAAGCAGCGCGACGGCTCGGACTTCGTTGCGCGACGCCCACGCGATACGACGAGAAGTCAACCCCGGGGTGTTGTCGGGCGGTGTGGCGATACCGGAGCGCCATGCCCGCCGCGACGATGAACACCTACGGCTCCTCGCCAAGCAGGACGCGGGCTGTCGCTTCTTCGTAACCCAAGTGGTCTACGACATCAACGCAGCCAAGAACCTCGTCTCGGACTATCGCTACGAATGCGGCGCGCGAGGGATCTCGCCAGCGCCTCTCGTCTTTACCTTCTCGGTATGCGGATCGATGAAGACGTTGGACTTTCTGCGGTGGTTGGGTGTCGACGTGCCGAGGTGGATCGAGAATGACCTCAAGCACGCTGCCGATACGCTCGAGGCCTCGTACAAGCAAGCCGTGGCGACGGCCACCGAGCTGATGAGCTACTGCCGTACCCTCGGTGTGCCGTTCGGAATCAACGTGGAAAGCGTCTCGATCAGGCGAGTGGAAATCGAGGCTTCGGTCAGACTTGCGCAAGCACTGCGAACGCAACTAAGAAGCCGAGTTTCCGCTACAGCTGAGGCCCGGCGAGGTTCCCCCGTGCAGAGCTCCTCCACGTCGCGGCGCCC
>CAVSVF010000004.1:0-175930 GCA_963731435.1 uncultured Solirubrobacterales bacterium | reverse complement strand
GCCGCTGGGGCTATCCACCCAGCGCACGCCGGATCTCGGCGAGGTGCGCGTGGATCAGCGCATCATCGACGTGGGTCCCCTGCGGGTCCGTGTGGGGGCCGGGGAGCCGCTCACCGTGGTGACCCGCGCCGGGCGACAGCATCACACGGTCGTTCGTCATCGCCGGCGCGGTGGCGCTGGTGCTGGCGTTGATCGCCTCCTATCTGGCCGGTGCGCATCCGTCTCCCTGCCGCTCCGCCGGATGGCGAAGGTCGCCGCCCGCGTCGACGACGGCGATCTGCAGCCGCGGATGGAACCTCCGGCCGCCGCGGGATCGGAGATCCGCGTCCTCGCCGAGTCGTTCAACCACATGCTGGATCGGCTCGAGCAGGCCTTCTCAGCACAACGCGATTTCGTCGCCGACGCCTCCCACGAGCTGCGAACCCCGCTGACGGTGATCGCCGGTCAGATCGAGGTGCTGGCCGCGCAGGACAATCCCTGCGCCAGAAGACAGTACGCCGCGTGCAACGGCTTGATCCTCGCGGAGGTTGCGCGTACCTCGCGGCTGGTCGACGACATGCTGCTGCTGTCGCGGTCGGAGCGGTCGGACTTCCTACGGCCCGCAGCACGATCGACCTCCCACGATTCGTTGGCGACCTTTGGGCGGGCGTCAGCTCGGACTCCGAGCGCAACTTCGAGCTGGCGGACGTCCCGCAGGCCACGCTGGAGGCCGATCCCGACCGTCTGGCCCAGGCACTTCGCAACCTGATTCGCAACGCGATCGAGCACACGAATGCTCCGGAGGGGCATCGTTCGCACTAGAGGTCTCGACGTTGTCGGGCCGACTGGATCCGCTTCGCGGTGATCGACGATGGTCCCGGCATCGCCGCACGAGGAGCGCGAGCGGATCTTCGAGCGCTTTCACCGCACCGACCAGGCCCGCGACCGCGCCAGCGGCGGCGCTGGACTCGGGCTCGCGATCGTTCAGGCGATCGCCGATGCCCACGGCGGCCGGGTCCAGGCGTCCCTGGTCGACCGATGCCGGCGCGAGGCTGGAGCTGGACCTACCCGGGGCGCGTCCCGCGCCGGATGAGCCGAGACCGCCGCCCGCAGGCCGTCATCGCCGGGGACTGACGGGGGACCGCCTCCGGCAAGGCGGGACGTAGCCGTCGCCGTTTCATAGGTACGGCTTAGACAACCCATTACGGGGTTGCCAAGCAAGGCGAGCATCTGTGTGCGACATTCGCTGTCCCCGATCCCTCCCGGAGGCTCGATGACCGACAGCAACACCGGTCCTCCCCGCTTCAGGCCAGGCGCTGCGCGCACCCGCCTGATCCGCCGTCGCGTCCTGGCCGCGGCGGCAGCGACCTTCCTGGCCAGCACCGGCGGCGTCGGCTGCCGCAGTTCGTCGCCTCGCACGAATCGGCGCTCGCCCGCGACGGAGCGAGCACCGCCACCGCCTCGAATTCGGCTGCCTCCGCGACGACTGTGACTGCGACCGGCTCAGCCGACAAGCACCGCTGCGCTCTCAGTCGAACGAGCTCGAACGCGGCTCGCAGTCGACGAGCTCCGGCTCCGGATGGTCCCTCGGCACTGACCTCGCGGGCGTCATGAACGAGACCCGGCGGGAGTTTGCGTGCTTCGGAACCGGTGTGTGCGGTCCTGGTCTGCGGATCGGCGCCGGGCGCAGACGCGGAGACCGCAGCGGCGGAGGCTGAGCGCCGGCTCCTCGGCTGGCACGAGCAGCTTCTCCCGCTTCCTGCCCGACAGCGAGCTCTCTCGCCTGAATCGGGGACCCGCATCGTCAGGTCAGGGTCAGCCCGATGATGGCCCGGTTCGCCCAAGCGGCGGTAGCGGTTGCGGGCCGCCAGCGAGGGACTGGTCGATCCCGACACTGGCCGGTGACCTGCGGCGCGCCGGGTACGCCCAGCCGTTCGCTGGCCACTCGCTGCCGCTGCCAATCGCCTTGGCGTTGGCTCCGGTTCGCGCTCCGGCGCGACCTCACGCGGAGGCTCGCCTGGCGGCAGATCGAAGTCGACGTTCCCGGTCGGCACGGTCTGACCGGCCGCCGGGTGTCCAGCTCGACGGCGGCGGGCTCCTCAAAGGCCTCTTCGGTGACGTGCTCGCCCGCGATCTGGCGCTCCATGACAGCTATGCCGTCGACGCCGGCGGCGATCTCCGCTTCGGTGGCGCTGCGGGCTGCGCCGGCGCAAGCTGCAGATCGCCGGCCCGTTCGACGGCTCGGTGATTCACGTCTTTGAGGTGGGGCGGGGAGCTGCTGCCGACCAGCAGCATCGCGCACCGCAGCTGGCTCGACGGGGATGGCAGGCCGGCCCACCACCTCCTCGACTCCACAGACTGGCCGTCCTGCCTTCACAGGGCTGGTCCAGATCGACGGCGCTCGCGCCAACCGGCGTGGAAGCGGAGATGCGGAGCAAGGCGGCGCTCCTGAGCGGGCCTCGAAGCGGCGCGCGGACTGGCTCCCGCATGGCGGTGTGATCGTCCACGACGACACCACCGTCGAGGTGATCGAGGCTGGCTCCGCGCTGATGTCTGCGCCAGCTGCTTGCCGTGAGGTGGTTGCAGCGTGAGCTCGCGTTCCGCCCTGTCTACTGACGCTGTTCTGGGTCCTCAGCCGCGGTGCCGGGCACCACCGCGCTCGATCCTCTCCAGCGTGTCGGTGTGCGTGGGGCTGGTGATGGCGGGCAGGGTGGGACGCGGCAACGGTCCCGACCGGCGCGCCTACCACGAGATCCTCTCGCTCTCGGTGATGGTGGCGATCGCGGTGCACGGCCTTGCCCTGCTCGGGGACAGCGTCGTGCATCCGAGCCTGGTTGACGTGACCGCTGCCCTTCGCCTGGTCCTTTCAGCGGCTGGCCACGACCCTAGGGATCCTCGCCGGCTGGATGATGATCTGCCTGGGGCTTTCGTTCTACGTCCGTGACCGGATCGGCCGGCAGCGATGGAAGCTCATACACCGTTTCACCATCATCGCCTGGGCGGCAGGTTTGATCCACACCCTCGTCGAGGGCACCGATGCCGGCCAGCTCTGGTATCTGACGATGATCACCATCACCTCCGCGCCGGTGCTGGTGCTCGTCGCGCTGCGGTGGTACCGGCACCGGGCAGAGGCGCTCGGTGACGCGGCCGCCGGCTGACCGTGCCCGACCGGTCGCCCCGCCGGCCCCGAGCTCCCTCTCGGTCTCACGGCGGGAGGATGGGCGGCGGCAGGGTCTAGCCTCCACGGCGTGGATATCGTGCGCCGCGAGCAACGCGAGGCCTTCGTCACCGCGGACGGCTCGTCGATCCGAGAGCTGGCGGGCATCCCCTCGGGCAACGCCGCGAACCAGAGCCTGGCCGAAGCCGTTGTGTCCGCCGGGCGGGACCACCGTGGCCCACCTCCACCGCCGCACCGAGGAGATCTACCTCTTCACCGGCGGCAGCGGGCGGATGCAGCTCGGCGAGGAGCGGCGGCCGGTGCGGGCGGGCGACTGCGTGGTCATCCCGCCCGGTGTACCCCACAAGTTGTGGGCCGATGAGCAGGAGCCGCTGGTCCTGCTGTGCTGCTGCTCGCCCGCTTACTCGCACGAGGACACGGTCCTGTTGGAGGACTGAGTTTCGGAGAAGCCCGTGGTCTCCGTGGCGCTCAGCGGCTGAGCGGGCGCTCAGCGATCCAGTAACGCGGACCTGGGCCGGCGGCGGCAGCGCGGTCGTTGGGGTTGGCCAGGCGGCAGCGATCCAGCGAGAGGCAGCCGCAGCCAATGCACTCGGTCAGTCCGGACTTCAGCCGCTGCAGCTCGTCGATGCGATCGTCGATTCGCGCCGACCACTGTCGTGACAACCGAGACCAGTCGCGACGGGTAGGGGCGTGGTGCTGGGGTAGCTTGGCGAGCTCCGCACCGATTTCCTCCAGGGTCAGGCCAACGCGCTGGGCGTAGACGATGAATGCGATACGTCGCAGGACCGGGCGTGGGTAGCGGCGATGCCCGGAGCCCGCACGCTCGGAGGCAATCAGCCCGCGCTCCTCGTAGAAGCGCAACGCGGAGGCAGCGACGCCACTGCGCCTCGCCACATCACCGATCGTCAGGAGTTCAGACATTGGCTTGACCTAAAGCTTACTTGAGCTTGTAGGCTGCGTCATCCATCGGAGTAGCCGAGGAGGCGCCATGAGCCAGAGCACGATCACCGCCAGTCAGCGCATCACCACCGAGGTCACCTCCTGGCCGGGAGTGACCGCCGGGCCAGGCCGGAGGGGCGAGTTCGACTTCACCGTCGGCCGCCGCTCGATCGGTCACCTGCACGGCGACCGCTCCGCCCACTTCAGCTTCCCAAAGGAGATGTGGACCCAGCTGCACGACCAAGGAAGGATCACCGAGCACCCGGTGTTCCCTGGTAAGCAGGGTCCGGCGGCGCGGCGGATGGAAACCGACGCCGACGTCGACGAGGTCATTGCACTGTTGCGGTTGAACTACGACCGCGTCAAGAGCTGAGTCGGGCCTGGCGGACGGTCAGGGCTCCGTGAGCGCCAGCTCCGCGAGCTGCTTGATCCCCGCGTAGGAACCGGCAACGACGAGGAACCGCTTGGCGTGGCAGAACAGCGCGTCTGGCACGCCGGTTACCTCGACCAGGTCGGCTCCTTCCAGGCCGCCCCATGCGGCCGGCAGATCGCGCCGATTCTCGAATGAGCCGAGCTCGCACGGGACGGCCTCAAGCCCGAAGCCCTGTCGCTTGGGGTAGGTCACGAACACGGCGTAAGGCGCCTCGGGCACCAGCACTTGCTTCCACGGAGCGTTGACTGGCAGCTCGACCACGCGTGGGTCCTCGGCCGCGGCGATCGCCTCGCGCACGACGCGCTCCGAGCGCCGGCCGGATGCGGCAGCGGCTACCTCACGGCTGAGGATCCCCCGGGCCAGGGCGACGGCCGCGTCAAAGCGCTCGCGCTCCTGCTCGGGGGTGAGGCTTTCATCCCAGCGTGCGTTGAAGCCGCCGATGATGGCGTTGACGGTCATCGGGCGGACACCCTCAATCAGCGACTGAGATACCTGCTGACCGGTGTCGTTGGCGTCGACGGACTGAACGACCGTCCTGTCCACCGCGTCGGCGACGCCCTGGTCGCCTGCACAGATCTGCGCGCCGAACTCACGCCACACAAGTCCGAACGCCGCGTAACGCACGCCATTCTCCCGTGCGCGATCGAACTCGCGCTGATGGTGGTCGAAGTCTCCGGTTGATGGATCGTCGCGAAAGCCGACATCGACCCGGAGGTCGGCCCTGGAGACAACCGCCTGATCACGCGTCCGCACGACCTCGACCGGCTCGCCCAGCAGATTGAGCGCGGCGATGGCGAACACTTCGTCAGCGTGGAAGGAACCGTCGTGGGTTGCGATCAGCACGCCAGCGACTCTAGATGTCGCTGGGGTCGGGTCGCCAGGCCAAACACCGCCCCGGCCGGCTCAGGTGATTCCGACAGACCCCTCCACGGTCTCCGCGCGGCACGCGCATCTGTGCATTCCGCAAGCTTCACTTGGATGCTGTGCCACCGAGCACGAGACGGTTGGAGATGCTCATCGCGGCATCGAACCAGGACCCGGACCGCCTGCGTGTGAGCGTTCGTGGCTGACCTCAAGCGCCGAGCGCAGGAGGCTGCAGCGTCGCCGGCTTTCAATTAGTGGCGTGCGTCACCGGGCCTCGTCGTTCGGAGCGCGGCTGATGGCGGTATCGCCTGGCGAGAGTGACGCTCCTGCTGCGCCGCCTTCGAAGGCTCGGACGGTTCGGCGCGCGGTTTCGATCCATGCGTTGACGAGTGGCGAGACGGATCCTGGACGCCGGGCGAGTGAGATCAGCGCGGGTTCGGCGTCGTTGCATGGCAGGTAGGTGATGTCGGGATGCGGGTAGTAGCGCGCGACCGTCGATGGCAGGAGGCACACTCCCCGTCCGGCGGCCACAAGCGCGAGGACTTCCTGAACGCTGCTGGCCTCGGCCGCGACTCGTCCGGGGAGGCCGTGGCGTCGTTGTTCGTCGATCCATCTGGCCGGCGGGCGCTCGCTCTGTACCGCTGGGTTGATGATGAAGCTTTCGTCGCCGAGATCTGCGTATGTCACCATTTCGCGGGGGGCGAGTGGGTGCGAGCTCGCTACGGCAACCAGCCGGGGCTCTTGGACGAGAACCTCTACCTCGAGGTCGGTCTGACCCTGCCCTAGCCGAGTGAACGCGACGTGCACGTTCCCGTCGAGGATGTCGTCGATGCTTCCCAGGAGGAGCTCGTGGACCGTGACGGCGTAGGCGGGGTGACGTTCACTGAACGCGCGGAGCACTTCGGGGAGCAGGCCAGCGGCCGAGGTCCCATAGAAGCCCACCTTCAGGGTTCCGGTGCCGGCGGCGCGCGTGGCACCAATCGCGTGCTGAGCCTGGCTGAGCGTCTTTCGCCCCTCGCGTAGCAGCACGTGTCCGGCATCGGTGAGCTCGACATGGCGGCTGTTGCGCTCGAGCAGCGTGACGGCTAGCTGGTTCTCGAGTCGCCGTATCTGCTGGCTGAGCGAGGGTTGCGCGATGTGCAGCCGCTCCGCTGCGCGCCCGAAGTGAAGCTCCTCGGCGACGGCCAAGAAGTACTCGACGAGCCGAAGATCGAGCCGATCCATAGGTGCAGCCTACTGATCGACGGAGAACTGATCTTGGACTTTGCTGACCCGCCGGCTCATCCTTGGCATCGACTCCGATTCGGATCAAGGAGGTGGTGCAGTTGCCCGAGTCACGCCCAGCGCTCAGCACGCGACCGACTCTGTCGGGGGAGGCGTCTCGGCTGATGGTTGACGCAGCCGTGGCCGAGGCCACTGGCCTTTCGGTGTCGGTCACCGTCGTAATCGTGGACGAGTCGGGCGTCACGAAGGAGATGGTGAGGATGGATGACGCGCCGCTTGTGAGCGTGCAGACCGCTGTCAACAAGGCGTATGCCGCGGCGGCCATCGGAATGCCGCCGGATGATTTCTACTCCGTGATCGAGGCCGACGGCGCCGCTGTCGCCGAGTTCGCTACCAGACCCGGATTGGCTTTGATCGCGGGAGGGCTTCCCGTGATCGCCGACGGGAGAGTGGCCGGCGCGATCGGGGTAGCTGGCGCGATGACCGGGGCCGAGGATCGGCGTATCGCGGAGGCAGCCGTCGCCAAGGCCAGCGCCTGACATCGGCGGGACAGCGTGCTCCTGGGATCGGAACCCGTGTTGTGAAGCTCCTCGCCATCGGCCGCCCCCGACCAGGCGTCGAGACGCGCGCGGCGATCGCGCA
Organism: uncultured Solirubrobacterales bacterium; assembly: GCA_963731435.1. Taxonomy (GTDB): domain Bacteria; phylum Actinomycetota; class Thermoleophilia; order Solirubrobacterales; family Solirubrobacteraceae; genus Palsa-465. Next base: position 168,671 of record CAVSVF010000004.1, on the reverse strand, counting down.
TCACGCAGTCGATGAGCTGCGCATGCTCTGGGCGTTCTACCGCGACGGGTTCGTGCGCGAGATCCATTCTCCACGCGGGCCCGGCGCGGTGCTCATCCTCGAAGCCAGCTCCGTTGCAGCGGCAGAGGCAAGGCTGGCCGACCTACCGCTCGTCGAGAACGAGATCATCGAGTTCGAACTCATCGAGCTGCGGCCGTTCACCGGGTTCGAGCGCCTCTTCTTTAACCCATGAGGGCCAGCAGCAATGAGATCTCCCAGCCCTCCCGCCGTGAACCAGCGACGGCAGTGTTCACCCGCCGTGTCAAGCCCGGCCACGAACTCCGATACGAGGCACTGGCACGCGAGATGATCGAGGCGTCGGAAGCCTTTCCCGGACAGTTCGGCGCGACCATGCTGCACGAGACGGGCTCACCTAACTACACGCTGCTCTATAGCTTCACCGACCAACCGGCACTCCGAGCGTGGCTCGATTCCACGCAGCGAGGACAGCTACTGACGCGAGCCGACCAGATCGCCACCGCCCACCTGCGGCTACCGCCCCTGACAGGACTTGAGCGCTGGTTCACGCTTCCGCATCGAGCCACCATCAAACCACCACCGCGCTGGAAGATGTGGCTCGTCTCGCTACTCGCGATCTACCCCTTCGTCGTCGCGTTTCAGGCCCTGCTGGTTCCCTCCATCAAGACCTGGCCACTGCTCCTGCGATCGGCGATCCTTCCGCTGACTTTGCTGACGCTGATGACGTTTGTAGTGATGCCCGTCGTTACACGCATCGTTCAGCCCTGGCTCTCACGCGGCAAGTAGCGCCGCCGAAACACGCTCAAGGCTTGTTGAAGGGCAGGCTCTGGCTCGGCGCGAAGCCCGGACGCTTTGTGTCCCGCTCAGGCAGGATCCGAGCAGGCCCCTGAACACCTCGGACTGTCCCGGCTTCACTTGATGACGGATGAGCCCAAGCGCGGCGACCCGAGTCGCTTGGCGGCGATCTGACGTGGGCCAGCTCGGCGGACGTTTGGCATGTAGCGTTACAGGTGCCGCGTTTCGGCTGGAGGCGACTTCCAGTTGTTGTTTCGCCCATCTTGGTAGCGGACTGTGGCTTCGGCAAGTTGCGTGGTGGTGGCGTCGTCCAGGCATGCAACGTTGACCCCGTAGAACGCGCCGCCGAGCTCGTTCCAGTGCCCTCGCCCGAACGGCTTGATACCGCAGCGGCGGCAGAAGCAGTGGTAGATCGTGTTGCCAGGGAACCGGTACTCTGAGAGAGCTTCGTGTCCCTGCAGTAGCCGGAAGGCGTCGGCTTTGACGATCGCTTTCCAGTACCTCGACTTGGCGCAGATCGAGCAGTCGCACCTGCTCGTGCCGTGGGCCAGGTCGATCTCACATTCAAACCGGACAGCCCCGCAGTGGCAGCTGCCGTGATAGCTCTTTGTCATCGCCTCGTCCTCCTGCTACACGAGGTCGCTGGTGGGTCGAAGACCACGGCTCAGGCGGTTCCTGCGACCAGCGGCCCAGGTGGGCCAGCCGTGGCTGCCTGGCCGATCGAGCTCTCATTCGTTGCCGCACGTGCCAGGGCGGGCGATGCGGCGATCACCGGCCGACCGGCGCGGCGGATGCTCGCAAGCGTGAGCGCCGCGCCGAGCGCGGAGGCGATCATCAGTTCCCATGCGCCGGCGAAGTCGTTTGCGACTCCGGGCGCGGAGCCGAGTACCGCGACGAGGCCGGCAACACCAAGCGCCGATCCGATCTGGCGGCCGGTTGTCTGCACGGCGATCCCAGTCGCGAGCCTCGCGGGCGGTAGCGCCGCGACCGCGGCGGAGGTCAGAGAGGGCAGTACGAGTCCGACGCCGGTCCCGCCGGTGATGATCGAGGGGAGGTAATCGGCGGCGTAGTGAACGGTCGGGCCGAGGCGAGCGAGCCAGATCGCACCGCCGAGCGCGAACAGCACGGCGCCGGCAGCGCCGACGGGACCGGGGCCAAAGCGCGCCCCGAGCCGCGCACCGGGGACCGCGAACAGCGCCGCGAGAGCGGGGCCGGGGGCGATCATCAGCCCAGTGGTGAGGATGTCGCGATGCCAGACCTCGGTCAAGAACAGCACGCTGGCGAGCAGCATCGCGGTGAACGCGACGAAGAACAGCAGCGAGCCGAGCGTCGTGATCCTCAACGCGCGCACGCGCAGCAGCTCGGGCTCGACGATCGGCGCAGGATGGGTGCTGCTGCGGCGCGCGAGCGAGCCCAACGCGGCGAGCGCTACGACGAACAGGCCCAAGATGGGGGCGCTGGTCCAGCCCCAGTCCGGGCCCTTGACGATCGCCACGATCGCGGCCCCGATGCTCAGCGTCAGGATCCCCGCGCCGAGCAGATCCGCACGCACCGGGTCGGCGTGACGGATCTCCCGCAGCGACCTCCAGCCGAGCGCCAGGGTGACCAGTCCGACCGGCACGTTGACGAGAAACACCCAGCGCCAGCTGGCCTGTACGAGCAGGCCCCCAAGCGGGGGTCCCGCGGCGGCAGCGACGCCGGCGACCGCGGCCCAGACACCGATCGCGACATGCTGGCGCTTGGGCGCGAACGACGGCAGCAGCAGACCGAGCGAGGCGGGCATCAGCAGCGCCGCGCCGCCGGCCTGCACTGCGCGGGCACCGATCAAGAACCCGATCGACGGGGCACCGGCGCACACCGCCGAAGCGGCGATGAAGATACCCACGCCCAGCAGGAACGCACGCTTTCGCCCGACCGCGTCAGACCAGCGACCGGCCGGGATCAGCAGCGCCGCGAACACGACCGTGTACGCGTTCAACACCCACGACAGCGAGCTCAAGCTCGCTCCTGCGAACTCCTTAGCGATCTGCGGGAAGGCGATGTTGACGATGAACAGGTCCAGGCTCGCCATGAACACCGCCACAGCCACCACGCCTATGACCTTCGATTTGCGCTGAGCGATCATTGCCGCCCTCCCTCGCAAGCCCCGGTTTTATGAAAGGACTCGCCGGGACCCTCGCCGGCAAAGTTGCGTGACGCAACCTAACTTGATATTCTCACCCGGCCAATGCTGAATCGCGACTATCGGACCCAGACGTGCTCGGTCGCGCGGGCGCTTGAAGTCGTCGGGGAGCGCTGGACGCTGCTGATCCTGCGCAACGTCTTTCTCGGACTGCACCGCTTCGACGATCAGCAGCAGCAGCTCGGCATTGCCAGAAATGTGCTTGCCTCCCGGCTCGAGCGGCTGGTCGAAGAGCAGATTCTCGAGCGCCGACCTTACGGCGAGCGACCCGTTCGCCACGAGTACCACCTCACCGAGAAGGGGCGTGCGCTCTGGCCAGTGCTGGTCGAGCTGCTGCAATGGGGCGACCGCTACGCCCCGGAGCCCGAGGGCCCCCCCGGATCCTACGCCACGTCGATTGCGGCGGCACCGTAGGACCGCACCAAATCTGCACGCGCTGCGGCGAGCTGCTCGTGTACGAGGACGTCCGGTCGGAATGTGGTCCGGGCGCCGTAGCTGAGCACCGGCCACCCGGACCGGCGCTGGCCGACTGAGCACCTACGCCACCCGCGGGTCAACCACCGCTTTCCACAGAGGGCAAGCGCCCGCGGCATCGTACCCAGCAGTGGTGTGGACGAGGCCGAGGTGCCACGCGGATGGTCGGCTGAGTACCTCCGCTCGCGCCGATAGGGGAAGCATCACGTCAGATCGAACCAGGACTCACGCGGGGGGATCGCGGTGCGGAGCGCAGGCGCTCGACGTCGTGGGCGACGGTCGCCGCTGGGTCGAGCACGGCGCGGTCGCGCAGGGCCGATTCTTCGGCGCCGGTCCGCTGAGCGTCGCGGTGGCGGAGGTCGCGTCGGCGAGGACCAGTTCGGCACTGGGTGTGGTGGATCACCGCGGCCTCGAGCAGCGGGCTGTCGGTAGTGCGCTCGGCGAGCTGGCCGATGAAGGCGACATCGTTGATCACCTCCGGGGTGACCCATCCGCCGACGTTGCGGACGACCATCGCGTCGCCGAGGCCGAGACCAAGAAAGTGTGCGGGGTCCACGCGCGGGTCGAGGTAGGTGATCACGAACAGGTGTCAGATGGGGGAACAGACGGCGCCTTGATGGCCGCCGGCAGCGGCGAACGCGCGGTTGTGTTCGAGCGCGGACGGGATGTCGCCAAGGTTGGGCTGGCCGCGGCTGGCCAGCTCAAACCCGCTCGCCCGGCCGATCCCGGAGCCGGCCGCGGTCGCGGGCGGTGTGTGTGGCTGGTTTGCTCAGGTGGTTGTCGTGGGGTGGGGTCAGGGTCAGCTGGGCGCTGCGGCTGTGGCGGGGGTGCCTGGTGCTGGCAGCTGTGGTGTCGTCGCTGCTGGTGGTGGGCTGGGCGGGCAGCAGCGCTAGCGCCATCACGGCGCCTGCGGCGGCGATGCCCGCGGCGAGGTAGTTGGCCGCATGGAAGCCGTGGAAGAAGGCCGAGTTAGCGGCATTGTGGATGGCTGACGCGAGCAGCGGATGGCCGGCCGACCCCAGCTTGCTGGCGGCGGTGAGCGCGGCGCCGACGGATGCGTGCGCGGTCCGCGTGATGGTGGTTGGCAGCCCAAGGGAGCGCGCTGGTGAGCCGGCTGGCGTACAGCGACGCGTAAGCGCTGCCGATAACGGCGACGCCGAGGGTGCCGCCCAGAGGCGTGTGGCGTCGTTGACCGCCGACCCGAGGCCGGCCTTCGCCTTCGGCACGACGCCATGATCGCCTCGGTCGCGGGCGCGCTGGTGAGGCCCATGCCTGTCCCGAGCACGACCATCTGGGCGGCGATCGTCCCGTAGCCGGTGCTGGCCGATGAAGTCGAAACCCATAGGTAGAACGCCGTCATCAAGAACAGACCGGAGGCAACGATCAGCTTCGTGCCGAACCGGACGGCGAGCTTGGTGCCGAGGATGGAGGAGATCGCGACGAATGAGGCGACTGGCAGCAGGCGCACGCCGGTTGACAGCGGCCCGTAGCCCTTTACGAACTGGAATAGCTGGGTGGCCAGGAAGATGAACCCGGAGAGCGCGAAGAACGAGATCGCGACCGACGCGCTCGCGGCGGTGAAGCGGGGGTTGCGGAACAGGCTCACGTCGAGCATCGGCTGCTCGGTGCGCCGCTCCCAGGCCACGAACGCCGCCGCCAGCACTGCGGTCAGCGCGAAGCTGCCGAGCGTCCGCGCACTGCCCCAGCCGTGATTCGGGGCCTCGATGATCGCGTAGACAAGCAGCCCGATTGTCGCGGTCGACAGTGCGAACCCGGCGCGGTCGGTGCGGGGCGCGTGCGGGTCACGCGAGGTCGGGACATAGCGGGCGGCCAGGACACCGGCGATCGCGGCGATCGGCACCATCGCGAAGAAGATGCTGCGCCAGTCGGATAGCTCGAGCAGCCAGCCGCCGACGATCGGCCCGAGCGCGATCGCCACGCCCGTGATCGCGCCCCACAAGCCGATCGCCCGGGCGCGCTCGCCCCGCTCGGTGAACACGTTGGTGAGCAGCGACAGTGTCGAGGGGAACACCATCGCCGCACCCAAGCCCATCACAGCACGCGCGGCGATCAGCGCGCCGGGATTGTCCATCAGCCCGCCAGCCAGGCTCGCGAGACCGAAGACCGTCAGGCCGGCGAGCAGCATCCCCTTGCGCCCGAAGCGGTCAGACAGGCTGCCCACGGCCAGCACCGAGCCGGCGAACAGCAGGTTGAAAGCGTCCACGACCCACTGCAGCTGCGAGTCCGATGCGTGCAGCTGACGCACCAGCGACGGCAACGCGACGTTGACGATCGTCGTGTCGAGATTGATCACAAACGCGGCCAGCAGCAGCGAGAGCAGGATCAGGGGCTTGCGTTTCACGACTCCTCCTCAGGGTGGCTAACTTGCGTCATGCAAGACAACCTACGCGGGGCTCTGGCTTTTGTCAAGCAAGTCAGCTAGATTGGGAGCGTGCTCCAACGCGACTATCCAGACCAGGTCTGCTCGATCGCCCGATCACTGGAGGTCGTCGGAGAACGCTGGACGCTGCTGATCCTGCGCGACGCCCTCGTCGGCCTAACGCGGTTCGAGGACTTCCAGACGAAGCTCGGGATTGCCTCCAACGTTCTCACCAACCGACTCAAGCTGCTGTGCGACGAGGAGCTACTCGAACGCGTTCCGGACCCAGAGCGACCCGGCCGGCCGAAGTACGTGCTCACCGACAAGGGACGCGAGCTCGCGCCCGCCCTGATCGTGCTCCTGAAATGGGGCGACCGCCACTACCCGACGCCGGGCGGCCCACCCCGACTCACCCTCCACGCCGGCTGCGGAGGCAACATCGGCCCAGACCTCCGCTGCGACCAGTGCGGCAAACACGCGGCGCGCGGAGAGATCGAGCTCCCGCCCGGCCCGGGAGCGCCACGCGGCGAGCACGCCGACCGATGAGCATGGCGCGCAGCGCCGTCCGATGACCAGAGGTCGTTCCGCAGCGGGAGACCCGGAGGTTTGGCCGTGTTTCAAGATGCCTCCGACTAATTGGCAGCGAACTTGAGATGGGGTCGGGATCCGTGTCCGCCCTGGGATGGTGGAACCGGGCCGTGATCAACGACGCGAATCGGGTGGCGTTGGGCTCGCGCGTAGAGGCGGCGTGGGCGGCGACAGGAGCGCTTGCCGTGGTGCTCTTCGGTTGCGGCTTGTTGTTCGGTGATCTTCTCGGGACAACGCACTACCCAGCGCTCAATGCGAGCTCACTCCAGCTGCGCCAGTACTTCACGCGCAACGTCTCGGAGGTGCGCGCGCTGAGCTTCTTTCATCTGCTCGCGGCCGTCGCACTCGCGGCGTTTGCGTCGTATCTGCACTCCACGCTGCGAGCAGCGGGCGTGCGTCTGGCTGCGCTCGCGCTCACCGGCGGGATCATCGGCGCGACATTCCTGGCGCTGTCAGCGCTCAGCTACCGGGTGCTCGCGGAACGGTCGGTGGCCGGTGACCCGGCGTTGACTCACGGGCTGCTCGTGCTCTCTTACCTCGCGGGCGGTCCCGCGATCGGCGTACCGCTCGCATTGACCGCGGGTGTATTCGCAGCCGCCACGCGGCGCGAGCCGACGCTCCCGATCTGGTTGTGGGGACTGAGCGTGGCCGGCGCCGTGCTGGGACTCGCGACCGCAACGACGCTGCTGGGGCCCTCTAACAACAGCTCCGCGGCCTACGGCGTACTTCTCCTCGGCGCGGTGGCACTGTTCGCTTGGCTGGCGGCGAGCAGCGTCATGCTCCTCCGGCGTGCCCTCCGCGCTGAAGGCCGCGCCGTCAACCGTCGCTAGAGCTTCGCAGGAGACGCCTACCAATGGACTTGGAGAAGCAGCCCTTCCAGCAGAAAGCCAGGCTCCCGCATTCTCGCCGCCCCGAGCACTTAGTCTGTCGTTTCCAGAAACATCACCTGACCTCTCCTGCGAGAGCACTTCTCGCGTGTGAGCTCGAGCGAACTGGGACCACCGCACGCCCGTCCAACCGGTCGAGGCATGCCCGAACTCGTGAGGTTAGAGCGGCCAGAACTTCACAGTAATGCCAATGAAGACCACGGCTGCGGGCACTAGCGAACTGACCAGCGGCGTGCGCGAGGAACGAGCAACGGCGAGGACCGCGCCTATCGCCGTAAAGAGGGTCGGCAATAGCGCAATCCCGAAGAGCCAAGCGCTGCGGTTAGCCACGCCATCACACCGTCCAGGAGGTGTAAGGCCCTGACCGCAAATGCCCCACGCCACCCTTGCGTATAGAAGAAAACCGGCGAAGAAGCTGGCGACGCAGACCGTGATGCCGAGCGTGCCGTATCGGACCCGCTGCATGCCAGGACTAGCGCCGGACCAATACAAATCGACCATGCGACCATGTGTAGGTCGCTCTTAACACCTCTGTGCTTCGAATTACGCCGTGCCGCCCGTGCGTAAACCACCCGCTCACGCGGACACAGAGACGATGCCAGGCGAGGGGAACGGGAAGCCGAACCGAACCAGACATTCCCGCCGTCCGGATCAGGAGACCGAACGACCGACCATGCACAGTGCCAGCAGCAGCGACGGTTAGAAATCTTGGTCGGGCTTTGCTTGAAAGGCGGTAGCTAATGCGCACTTCGCGAGTCCTTCCGTGGCGACCACGGGCTGTCCGGACTACAAGTCTGGCGACGCGCAGTTCGGGACCATTGCTGCGCGCTCGTTCAAGTCTGCTGTGGACGGCGCCCGTCAGACAGCCGGTGCTTGGCGTACCACACCGGTCCGCGCTGTCGCTTGACCCTGAAGACGTGTCCCGTCGGCGGTTGGACCTCGGTGCTCACGGCAGGAATAGTACGCCGGTCCCGGGACGGATTTGGGACATATTCGCCCTGAACCGACAGCTACGAAAAAGAGAAAGCCCCGTTCAGCAGGGCTTTTCAGCGCGCCCGGAGAGATTCGAACTCCCGACCTTCGGTTCCGTAGACCGACGCTCTATCCAGCTGAGCTACGGGCGCTTGGGCGGCCGATTCTAGACGCGGTCCAGCGGCCGCGCGGTGACTGGCGGGCGAACCCTCCTACGCTTCGACCGGCTCGTAGTACCGCGCGACGGTGAAGCCGACCAGCGTCGGCACATGCACCGCGAACACCACGAGCGACAGGGTCAGGACGATCAACGGCCCGCCCTTCACGTGATTGCGCAGAAAGGAGTACTCGATCAACCCTGCGATCACCGCGTAGGCCAGGAGCGACCAGCGGGCCACCACGAAGAAGCGATCCCAGGCAAAACCCGGCACGCGTGAGAGGGAGATGAGGTTGCCCGCGAGTAGCAGCGCGGAGGCCGCCAGCAGAATCACCGCGGGCGCAAGGGGGACGTGCTGAGGTAGGTGAGCCGAGAGGTAGATACCGCCGATGACGATCAGGGCGAGCGAGGCCATCCCGACCTGGGTGACCGGCGGCAGACGACGCTCGGTCACCCGGAGCCCAGCTTGGTCATGATCACCAGTGTGGCGATCTGCATCGCTCCGAGCACGCCGGCCGAGTACATGAAGCGCTTCATCAGTCGCTCAATCACCTCGGGATTGGGGCGCGGCTTCTTCAATTCGATCAGCACGGCGATGTTCGCCGGCTCCAAGAGACCCAGCGCGATGACGGCCATCACCCCGACCACGATCATGCTCGCCACCACCCAGGCATGGTCTGGCTGGCCGGTCACGTTCGTCCCGAGCTTGGTTGACAGCTGCCAGCCAGCCGCGAGCGTCAGCGTGACTACGACGGGCATGATCACCACCATCTTGGGCATCAGCTTGGTGGTGAACTCCACTCGTGCCGGGATCGACATCCCGCCCATGATCGGCCCGAGCACCAAGCCGAGGAAAAGGTCGATGATCGTCCAGGCCGCTCCGCCGGCGACGTGAAAGAACTCCAGCGGCCAGAGCTTGTTCACCGCGATCGCAACGATCAGCAACAAGGCCGCGATCGCCGCCAGGAACAGCCCAACCCTCGGCACGATCTCGAAGTCCGGCGGCCCGTGATCGACCGCTGACTCCGGTGCCTCGTGCACCACCCCGGCTGGTGCGGCGATTTCCACCATTGCCGTCCGACTTTACCCATCGGCGGGGACGAGGCGCAAGTCCGCCAAGGGAAGGATTCGACCGTCAGAGCGTCGTTAAGCTTAAACGTCCAGAGTGAGCGAATGGGTTCTGACGACCAACCCCAGATAAGCACCGACCAGCGCGCCGAGCTTTCGGCGCTCGCTGACGGGACGCTCTCGGAGGAGCGACGACCGGAGGTGGAGGCGATGGTCGCAAGCTCACCCCGGCTGAGTGCCGCCTACCAAGAAGAGCGCAGCGCCGCCGAGCTGCTGAGACATGCGCGTGAGCGCGATCGAGCCCCCGCCGGTCTCAGGTCCCGCATCGAGGCCGACCGGCCTACGCCCAGAATCGCGGCCCGCCGGCGGCTCACCTACAGCGGCGCGCTCGCGGGAGCGTTTGCGCTGGCGGTCATCGCCATCGCGCTGTTCCTGCCAGGAGGCACGCCGGGTGCGCCGACGCTCTCGGACGCCGCCGCGCTGGCCACCAGAGGGCCGACCCGTCCCGCTCCGCTTCCAGATCCCCATCGTCCAGCGTTCCAGCTCGCTCAGGCGGTTGACGAGACCTACTTTCCCAACTGGACGAGCAGACTGAATTGGCGTGCGACCGGCCAGCGAGTCGACCGCGTGGGTAACCGTAAGGCGGTGACCGTCTACTACTCGGGCCATGGCCGAGCGGTCGCCTACACAATCGTTGGTGCGCCGGCACTTGCCCAGCCCACAGGCCGCCACTTCGATATGGATGGGCTGCAACTGCGGGCCCTGTCCGCCGGCGGTCGAATGATCATCACCTGGCGCCGAGGTAACAACACCTGCGTGTTGTCCGGAGTGGACGTAACCGCGCACCAGCTCGGCCAGCTGGCCGCGTGGAGGTCCACCGGCCAGTACTAGCGCGCCGGCCGCGGTGGGTGAGACCGCTCGGTGGTGGTTTCACCCAGCGCCCTTACAACACGCTGGCGGGCGCGATGGAGCCTGGTCGTCACGGTGGCCTCGCGAACACGAAGTGAGCGCGCCGCTTCGCGGTAGGAGAGCCCGACCAGGTCGATGGCCACCAAAACGTCACGGAACTCCTCCGGTAGAGAGGCGATTGCCGCGTAGAGCTCGGACGATTCGGCCAGTGACTCCGCTCGGACTCCCTGGTGATCCTCCACCACACCGAGATCCTCTGGGAGTGGGTTGGTCTGTGGCCGGCGGGCAGCAGCCCTGCGGCTGCTGAAGAACGTGTTGCGCAACACGCGAAGCAGATAGCCGATGTCATCCTCGCTGCGCAGAAAGCGCGGCTTGCGCAGGACCCGCGCGAACGTCTCCTGCACCAGGTCCTCGGCCTCCTCGCGTGATCCGCATAGTCCCCAGGCGGCTCGGTACAGCCGATCGATGTGGTCGCCTAGACCCTCAGGATCGAGCTGGCGCTGGACAGGCATCCCCTCGCGGCAGCATAGCCCCACTCTTCCGCCCAATCCCGTCGGGAAGGATCTCGGCATGGCGGCGTCCTAATCATCGAGCCGCCCTCTCGCACAGGGCCGTAATCCACTCAGAGGAGAGATCACTATGCGCACGCTCCCGGCTTTCGCCCTTGCCGCTCTTTCAGCGTTCGGTCTTGCCGCGTGCGGCGGATCAAGCAGCAGCAGTAACTCGTCATCTGCAAGCGCCCAGCCGACGCCGACCGTTGCATCCACCCCGGCGCCGAGCGTGGCTGGACAGGGCCAAGCCGGCGGCGGGCTGGTCCTGGCGGCAGATCCGACCGGTCAGCTGAGGTACGACCACACCTCGCTGAACGCCAAGGCGGGAAAGGTCGCCATCAACTTCAGCAACCACTCCTCCTTGGGGCACAACCTCACCATCGCGCAAGGGAGCAAGGTAATCGCCGCGACGCCGACATTCCAAGGCGGCGCCAAGACGGTCACGGCCACGCTGAAGCCCGGCACCTACACCTTCTACTGCAGCGTTCCAGGCCACCGTATGGCCGGCATGCAAGGAACGCTGACGGTGACCTGATGGGTCAATCCAAGATGACAAAAGCACACAACAGGAGGAAATCCATGTCTGACCGCAACTCCCCGTCCTCGCGAGCACACCGGCGCTTGCTCGCTGGCGTCGGCGCCGTCGTAGTGGCGATAACCGCGCTATCGCTGGTGGGAATCGCCTTGGCCAAGACATTCACCCTCACGGTTGCGCACGGTGCCAGAGTCACCAATGTGCAGGGCCAGGTGACTCACGAGAACATTGTCGTCACCGGACGAGGCCGTGCGGTCTACACCCTAAGCGGAGACAGTGCCCATCATCCCGAGTGCACTGCGCACAACGGCTGCTTCGCGTTCTGGCCTCCTGTCACGGTTCGGTCCGCCCACAGGCTCAATAAGGCCGGCAGCGTCAGGGGACGGCTTGGGACCTGGCGGCGGGATGGCTTCCTCCAGGTAACCCTTTCCGGTCATCCGCTCTACAACTTCGCCGGCGATCCGCACGTTCGGATGGCGAACGGTGAGGGGATTCAGAGCTTCGGCGGCACCTGGCACGTCGGCAAAGGCCCCGCCAGGAGGGCTACCGGCACTCCCGCCTCCACCCCAATGCCCAGCGCGCCGTCGGGCTGGTAGCCCCGTCCCAGCGGCTAGGGCAGGAGAAGCGAGCCTTGTGCAGCACCGTCCGTGAACGAACACGACAGTGCGACACGGGCATGACGCAGCTCTGCATAAGCACGGTGGTACTGGAAGACGTGATCGGAAAGCGGCATTGATTGCCTGGGCGAGCATGATCGCGTCGCCGTCGGGATCGGTGATGCTCACCGGACCATTCCGGTCACCGGCTCGGCGGCAACCGCGTGGATCCCCGTTGGGCAAGTGCATTTCCGCCGGTCATCGGGATGCCGGCGAACAGGTAGGTGATCGGCAACGGAGAGGGCGGGATTCGAACCCGCGATGGAGTTTGACCCCCATACTCGCTTAGCAGGCGAGTGCCTTCAGCCACTCGGCCACCTCTCCCGGTCGAGGGCAGTTTAGACCGTGGCGCGTGCCTTCCCCTCACGCCCGGTACGTGAGGAGAGGGCACGGAGATAGCATCGCCCCCGACGAATCCCCGGAGGGGTGGCAGAGTGGTCGAATGCGCTGGTCTTGAAAACCAGAGTCCGGGAAACCGGACCGCGGGTTCGAATCCCGCCCCCTCCGTTGATCAGTCGGCGGGCGTAGGTTCTCAGGCTCGGACGGCTACACCCCTGGCCGAGGATCTGCGCCAGAGCCAGCTCGCGAGGTAGCCGAGCACGATGGCGCCGACCACGTAGCCGATGCACACGGGGACCCGGGCCCCGCCTGGCGAGGCGATGGCATGGATCACCGCGTAGACGAGGAACAGCCCGATCGCCACGAGAAGCACGGCGACGGCCTTCATGAGCACTTTCATGCAGCTCTCCTTGGAGTTGTGGGCTCGGTGCTGAAACACGAGCCGGTTCACGTTCTTGGGTCGGCGCGCGTGCGCTTCCACCCGGAGCCTTGAAACCGCTCGTGCGCCCAGCCGCTGCGGCTGTTTTCGGATCCTCACCCCGGAAAACGGTCTGAACGCAAACGGTCCGACCGTTAGACCTGCCGCAAAACTGGGTAAAACCTCCTCGTCGTTGTCCGCCTTGGAGGGCGGCGTGAAGGTGGGGAGGACTTTCAGTGGCACTTCGCAGGATGCGCAGCACCAAGAGCAGATCCAACCGCCGCGGCGCCGTCCGCGGGTCTCGTGGGGCCCCTCGCACAAGGTTCAGTGGCCGTAGGGCACTGGGCACCGGCACGCTGCTGGCTTTCGCCCTGGCGATGGTGCTCGCCGTCGGTCCGGGTTCCGCGGGCGCCTTGGGCGTGCCGTCGGTCAGGGTGCCCTCAGTGACCGTGCCTTCGGTCACCGTCCCCCCGGTTTCGACGCCGGCCGGCAGCACTCCGTCTGTCTCCACGCCGTCGATCAGCACCCCCAGCGTCTCGACCCCGTCGATCAGCACGCCGGCGGGCTCCGTTCCGTCGCTGAGTACTCCTTCGGTCGGGCCGGTTCCCTCCGTCTCGCTCGGCGGTGGAGGCGATGGCGGCGGTCTGAGCGTCGGCTCCGGCTACTCCTCCACCGGGAGCGGCTCCTCGTCGGATACCGCCAGCGGGTCCGGTGACCAATCGTCTTACTCATCCGGTGCAGCTGGCACGGGCTCCCCGACTGAAGCCACCCTGATCAGACAGCGTCACGAGCGGCAAGCGACGGAGCGTCGGCACCAGCGCCAGCTTCGAGACCTCGTCCAGCGTCTGGATGGCTGCCTGTCCACGCTGAGCCCGCAGAGCAGAGAAGTGCTGCTGCTGGCGAGCGGTGCCGGCTCAACCCCGGCCGAATCCGGTAGTCAGGTCGCTGCGCAGCTGCACATCAGCTCCGGGCAGGAGGGAAGCCTGGAGCGTTCCGGCGTGAGCCAGTTGGAGGCATCGGCAGCATCCGGCCGCTGTGGGCCGGGCTCCGTCGCCGTCATCCAGGTGGCCACGCAGAACCTGATGGCCGCCGTGAACCACGTTGTCCTGGGCTCGGGCTCCGGCTCCGGCTCGGGTCAGGACCAGACCGCCTCGCTCTTGGGAGGGTCAGCCACCTCGCAGGGATCCAGCGGGCACAAGCCCGGTGCTGTCAAGGCTGCCAGCGCCCACCGTGGGAGCGACTCGCCGCCTGCCTCGGTGGCGATTCAGCGGGCTGCGATCAGCCGCCTGCCCTCCAGCGGTACCAGCCGCCTGATGGTGCTGATCGCTGCCGCCTTGCTCGCGGTCCTCGCTGCGCTCTCCGCGGTCGGCCGGCGACTGGCCGTGCGGGAACAGCGCATGGCGGAGGCGACGGCAGCCGGTGGAGTCGGGGCGGCCGTCCCGGGGGTGGGTGCAGCGGCCGCCACCGGACTCGTCGCCTCTAGCGCCGTGGCCGATCCACCAAGGGCCGCGGCCGAACCGGTCGTCGACGAGACGCCTCCACCCGCGCCCGTGGAAGCGGAGTCAGTCCCAGAGGAGCCGCTGGTAGACGAGCCCGTGACGCCAGAGCCTGCAGCCTGGGAGCCCCCTGCAGCCTGGGAGCCCATTGCCGCGCAGCCCGCGTCCTGGGAGCCCATTGCCGCGCAGCCGGCAGTCGATCCCGCGCCGGCCGCCGGCGTGTCACATGGGGCGGCTGACCCCGTGGCCAGCGCCCCCGTCGAGCCTGCCGCGGCAGCGCCTGAGCCCTCGCCGACGCCCGTGGCGGCCACCCCCGCACCGACAGCCCCTGTGGCGGCGACCCCCGCACCGGCGCCCTCGCGCGCCACACCGGGACAGCCGCCCCAGCGCACGCTCGGCCCCAACCAGGAGTGGCTACGTACCCACCGGTCGCAGATCGCCCTGGTTGTCACCGCTGCGGCCGGCGGGGCGCTCCGCGCGATGTCACGCGGGCGCCGCGGCCGTCGGCGCTACTAGCCAGCCAAGCGGGCCTCCCCGGGGGCCGCTAACCCGCTCGGGGCCGCTAACCCCCTGCCGACCGGGCGACCGCAAACCCGCCGGCGTTGAGCTACCGCGGCTTTGGCGCGGTCCGGAAAACGTGGTCCCAGAACGGGGCGCTGACGCCGTAGCCGCGGTCATGGTCCTGGAAGTGGTGACGCATGTGCAGCTCCCGCAGGCGCCTGCCCAGGGCGGTCTTCGGGCGGTGATGATGCACGTGATAGTGGAGCATGTCGTAGAACAGGTATCCGGCCAGGAACGCTGCGCCGAATGGCAGGAACGCGGGCGTGCCCAGCACGAGATAGAAGCCGAACACGAACAGCGAAGACAGCGGGATGCTGACCGACGGGGGCATCACCAGGCGCATCGGATCATTGGGATGGTCGTGGTGGACCCCGTGGATGATCCAGTGCAGCCGAGCGCCGATTCCCTGCTCCGGCTCAAAGTGGAAGACGATGCGGTGAAGCCAGTACTCCGTCAGCGTCCAGAACAGATATCCGCCGAGCAGCCACACCGGGGTGAGCCAGCCCGACCCTCGGATCAGCCCCTCCACCACCATGAACACGATCGCGGGGAGGAACACGAGCGGTGGGACGATCGGATGCACGCGGGAGAGCTTGTCCAGGACCTCGGAGTCGAACATCCGAGGAGAAGCCTTCAGGATGTCGCTGCGGCTGAGGCCGTCCAGCTCGTCTGCGTGTTGCGTAGCCATGACGCCAAAAAGGATAGCTCCCGGGCGCCGGAAATCGGCAAAAGCGCCGTTCAGACGCGCCTCAGCGGGTGCTGCCGTCCTCGCCCGCTCCGGGGTCGACTGGCATGGCCAGCACGATGTGGGCCATGGAAAGCGCCACGAACTCACGGTGCTCAGACTCACCGCTGCCCAGCGACTGCATTTCCACGTCGGTGAGCGGCAGGAAGGCGTGATCACCCGCATTGAGGTAATCCGAAAGTCGGCTGCGGTAGCCGTCCCGCGGCATGCTCAGCAGCCCGGTGATGCGGTGGCTGGAGGTCTCGACCACGATGCGCTCGTCACGGTGCTCCACCGGCGGCAAGATAGAGCAGGGCACTGACATCCTGCGCCGAGAAGATGGGTGACCAGCAACGCGCGAGGTGGTGGTCGATGCGCCCGGCACACAACCGCAAGCCGGCGACGTACCGCTGTCCCCTCTGCGGTGAGTACCTGCCGGCCCTGAGCGAGCACGTGCTGATCGCCCCCGAGGGAGACTGGCGCCGCCGCCGCCACGCGCACCAGCGCTGCGTGATCGAAGCCAGAGGTAGGGGACACCTGCCGACCCAAAACGAGTGGCAGCAGCAGCAGCCGGGCCCGATTCCGCGCTGGCGGCAAGCGCTGGCCTGGCTGCGCGGCCGCCGACCCGGCTAGGCTGCCGAGAGCATGGCGGGCGATCTTCGACTGGGGCTGAACCTCGGCTACTGGGCTGGAGGCCCTCCCCCGGGCGCGGCCGAGGTCGTCGTCGAGGCCGAACGTCTCGGCTTCGACTCCGTGTGGACTGCCGAGGCCTACGGATCGGACGCGCTGATGCCGCTGGCCTGGTGGGGGTCAGCGACGGACAAACTGAAGTTGGGGACGGCGATCGCGCAGATCTCTGCGCGGACCCCGGCGGCGACCGCGATGGCGGCGATGACGCTGGACCACCTGTCAGGTGGCCGGCTCATCCTGGGTCTGGGTGTTTCGGGTCCCCAGGTGGTGGAGGGCTGGTACGGCCAGCCGTTCGCCAAGCCGCTGGCGCGAATGCGGGAGTACATCGGGATCCTCCGGGACATCTGGGCCAGGGAAGGACCGGTGGTGAGCGAAGGCTCGCACTATCCGCTTCCGCTACCCGACGGGACCGGGCTGGGCAAGCCGCTGAAGTCCAGCATCCATCCGCTGCGATCAGAGATTCCCATCTATCTGGCCGCCGAAGGACCGAAGAACGTGGCCATGGCCGGCGAGCTGTGCGATGGGTGGCTCGCGCTGTTCTACTCCCCCCACCACGACGGCTTCTACCGGGAGGCGCTGCAGGAGGGGTTCGGCCGTCCCGGCGCCCGCCACACCGCTGAGGACTTCGAGGTTGCGGCCACGGTCCCGCTGATCATCACCGACGAGGTTGAGCAGGCCGCGGAGGCGCTGCGGCCGATGTACGCCCTGTACTTCGGCGGGATGGGAGCCCGCGGCACCAACTTTCACGCCAACGTCGCCATCCGGATGGGCTACGAGCGTGAGGTGGAGAAGATCCAGGAGCTGTATCTCGGGGGCAACAAGCAGGAGGCCGCCGCCGCGGTGCCCACGGCTCTGGTCGAACAGCTCACGCTGATCGGTCCCCCGGAGAAAATCCGGCACGACCTCGAAGCCTGGCGGGAATCGATCGTCACCACGCTGCTGATCGCAGGCGACGCGCCGACGCTGCGCTCCGCCGCCGAGCTCGTGCTGGGCTGAAGGGGCGGCTACTGACGCTGGCTGCGGCGCCGATCGGCGGCGAGGATCTGCTGCGCCTTCAGGCCCAGGCTCAGCCGCTCTCGCCCCACGCTTTCGTACGGTGAGAGGCCCGAGACCTCGTGCACGCGGGCGAGGCGATAGCCGACAGTGTGGCGATGCAGCCGCATCACCTCCGCGGTCTCCGTGGTGGACCCGTGATGCCGTAGGAAGGTCTGCAACGTGGCGACCAGCTCCGTCAGGTGCTCGTCGTCGTAGCCGGCCACCGGGCCGATGGTGGTGGCGCACAGTGACTCGAGCTCATCGCGATCCCTGAGCAGGACCCCGATCAGGAGCCGGTAGGTCTCTTCCTGACCTGCCGGCAGTCCCTCGGAGAGCGAGGCCAGCTCCACCATCAGCTCGCTCTCCCGAAGCGCCTGGTGCAGCAACCCGGGCTCACGCCGGCTCGCGGTGGCGACCAGGGTCTCCGGTCCGTGAATCGCGTCAAGCAACTGCTCGGTGGTTGCGCCGGCCGCCAGTAAAGCCCGCAGACGGCATCCCTCGTCGATACTGATCAGCGCGGCGTGCTCACGCAACAGGGGGGCGGTACCCCGGCGCCCAGCTGGGCGCAGATCGCCACTCCGCCATCTCCGAGGTCGACCCCGAGCCGTCTGGCCTGGGCCACCACCGCGGTCACGTCCGCCGGCGGGCCAGCGGCGATCGCTCGCAGCAGCGCCGCTCGCGCGTCCTCCAGGTCGGACGGATGGGCTTTGCGCATCAGCGCGTTGACGGCCGCAGCAACGGCCGCGGCTTCCAGCCAGGTGGCCTGTTCTGAGCCCAGCTCGCTCTGGCTGAGGGCCGCGGTGACGCCAACGACGTCGCAACCGACCCGCACCGGCACGCTCACCAGGCCCGGGTTGACCGGGGCCAGGCCCGCCAGCACCTCGGCGGTGTGCTCCACCACCTTCTCCAGCCCCTCGGTGGTGATCGACCCCGGGGGCCAGACCTCCAGCGCCGCGAGGTCTGGCAGCACGATCGCGATCGGTTGCCCCACGGCCTGGCCGGCTGCCGCGGCGATCGCCGCCAGGTCGTCTCCAGCCGCCGCGGCCGAGACGACGGTCAGCGGGGTCGACCGGGGAGCCCCTCCTTGGGCCCCCCGGTCGTCCGCCGGCGGGTAGCTCTCTAGTGGCTGTGCTTCTGGCATCCGGCCATAGAGAGCTCTCGCCTATGCCCCAGCTGGCGCTGGCTCGGTTCCTCCCCCGACGAGGCCTGGAACCCCGCTGGGATACCCCAGCGACGGCACGTCGGACGGGTACACCTCGTGCCCGTGCTCGGCGACGTCGCCGATCTCCATGTTCTCCTCGGACATTCGCAAAGGAATGAAGAGGCCAACTAGCTTCAACAGGATGAACGTCGCCACGCTGGACCAGACGATCACGAACAGCGCCGCAAAGAACTGCCACTTCAGCAATGTTGCGCTGCCGTGGATCAAGCCCTGCGCGGAGACGCTCGCCGTCTTGCCCTGGCCCTGATAGACGACCTCGTTCGGGTCGGCGAATATACCCGTGAGCAGGCCGCCGGCGAGACCGGCGATGCCGTGGGTGTAGATCACCCCGAGCGTGTCATCGACCAGGCGGAAGGGCCGCAGCCGGCTGAGGTAGTTCAGCGACATGTACACGATCGTCGAGCCGATGACTCCGAGGGCGATCGCGCCCCACCCGTTGACGTAACCCGCCGCCGGTGTGATCACCACCAGGCCCGTGATCATGCCGTTGACCCCGGAGATGAGCCCCGGCTTGCGGCCGGTGATGTAGTCCCACCCGACCCAGATCAGGAACGCCACCGCCGTACACAGGTTGGTGTTGAGCACCGCCGCGGACGCGGATGCGCCCGCAAAGTACGGGTCGCCGCCGTTGAAGCCGTTCCAGCCCAACCACAGCAATCCGGCACCGACAGCCACCATCAGCACGTTGTTGGGTGCGTCGATCTCACGGTCTCGCTGCAACCTCGGCCCTATCACCGCCGCGGCGACGAATCCCGAGACTCCTGCCGAGAGGTGGATCACGTATCCGCCGGAGTAGTCGACGGCGCCGTGCTGGGCGAAGAAGCCGCCGCCCCAGATGCAGAAGGCGTCGACGGTGTAGACGATGCTGGACCACAGCAGGACGAATGGGATCCACGCCTTGAAGTTGACACGCCCCAGCACCGAGCCGAGCATCAGGATCGGCGTGATCCCCGCGAACACGAACTGGAAGTACGCCAGTGTCGCCTGCGGGAATCTGAACGATGGCCCGGTCGTGGCCAACGGGATAACGGCCTGGCCCTGTTCAGCCTTGTGGTTGAGGACGGTGCCGGGCTTCCCGATGAAGTTGCCGAAGAAGCCGTGGCTGGAGATTCCGTGGAATGGTGAGCCGAAGCCCATCTTGAAGCCCCACAGGACCCATATCACGAGTACGACGGCGAATGCCGCGAAGGTCAGCATCATGCTGTTGATCGACCAGCGCTTCTGCATCACACCGCCGTAGAGGACCACGAGGCCGGGAACGCTCATGAGACCAACGAGCGTGGCGGCAGTCATCTGCCACGCGTTGTCTCCTGCGCTCAGCCACGATGGATAGGCGGACCACATGTAGTTGATCTCCCTTCCGATTGGAACGGTTCGGTTGACGCCACCGCTGGGTGGCCGGGCCTGAGGAGCCCACTCTCCAGGTCATGTTGCTGGCCCACCTACGGCCGAGCCATGTACTTCAGTCCAGGGATCGCAGGGGGGTGCTGGACATTGGGATAAACCGATCTAAAAGTCCCCGGAAAGAGACACAAACCGCCATCCGCAAACGGTCCGGTCTGCAGGCAGCGCGGTGCTAGAGCTGCAGCGGCGCGCCGGCCGGCAGGAACAGCACGGCGCCGCGTATCGAGTCCAGCCGGTTGCGGGCAGCACCGCCGAGGCGGAGCTTCCCGGCGCTGGTGCCCGCCTGCGCGGCGATCACCGTCAGCTCAGCCGGGCCCGACCCGTTGGTGGTCACCGAAGCCCCTAGCTTCTCCGCGAGAACCCGTGCGGTCTGTTCAGCGGCGCTGTCCGGTTCGGTCGCATCGGCCGCGATCGACTGAATCGCGAGATCCGGCTGTGTGCGCAGTCCGGCCGGGGCGACCGCTATCGCGACCGGGCCTCCCTCAAGCAGGTGCTGGGCGGTGGTACCAGGCGCGACCCGCCCGGGCGAGGTTCGGTAGTCCGATCCGAAGACGATCAGCGACGCTCCCTCGCTGGCGGTCAGTTCAGCCAACCCCTCCCAGGTGGACGCGTGGACCACCACGTGGCGGGGAATCTCGGGGTCGCCTAGCCAGGTGGCTCCCTGCAGGAGCCGGCGGTTGGCGTCGTGCTGCGCCAGCTCTTCCCGGCGGGGGTCGAACTCTCGTGAGTGCCTGACGTAGGCCAGCGCCAGCGAAGCTCCACCGCGAGACAGCATGCGGCCGAGCGCGAGTGCGTCGTCATCATTCGGCGTGCCGTCGTAGGAGACGATGATCTGGGTGCTCATCGACGGCGAATCCTGCCGCGCCGGGAAGCTGTCGGGCACTGGCCTGCCGGACAAGGATCGTTGGCCCGGGCTATCCACCTGGAGCGTGCGGCGAGACCCCTGGTGGAGCGTTGCAGCTACCGATGGCGAGCCCGGCACCGGCCCGAGTCCGCGGGGGCGTGTGCAACGATCGTTCGGTGGAGACCTCGCCTTGTCCATAGTCGGCGCCCTCGGCGCACGCGCTGCGCTGATCTTGGCGTTCGCCTTTCACCTCCACCATCACTTCCACGGTCCCCCGTTCGATTACTGGGCACTCGCGGCGGGGGCGGCCGCGAGCTGGATCGGGGTCCCTGGGCCGGGCGAGCCGCTGCTCATCGCCGCGGGGATCTTTGCCGCTCGCCATCGGTTGGACATCGGGTCGGTGCTGCTCGTCGCCTGGGTCAGTGCAACCCTCGGTGGGGTCGGGGGGTGGCTGATCGGTATCAAGGCGGGGCGTACCGTGCTCACCGCCCGAGGCCCGCTTCTACGGATGCGTCTGAAGGCCCTCAATCGCGGCGATGAAATTTTCACCAAGGTGCCGGTGATCGCGATCGTGCTGGCGCCGTCATGGGTGGCCGGCATCCATCGGGTCAGGCCGCGCATCTATCTGCCGGTCAACGCCCTGTCCGCCGCCGCTTGGGCGGCCGGGATCGGCCTGGGGGCATATTTCGTGGGGCCTCCGGTCGTCGATGCCGTAGACGACCTCGGTTGGGTCATGGGCACGGGTCTGGCGGTGCTGATCGTGGGAGGGGTCCTGGCCGGGGTCGTGCACCGCCGCCGGGTCAGCGCTCGGCAGCCGCAGGTCTGAGAATCAGCGGTGCGGCGCAAACGCGCTAGAGCTGCAGCCCCGCCCACGACATCGGGTGGAAGGCCACCGTCGGCGCGCCCACGTCGAGCTGAATCACCGCGTGGGGGTTGAGCGGGATCGAGCGGGGGTCCCGGGGCCAGAGCTTGCCGCCGACGAATGCGGTCACTTTTCCGCTGTGGGAGGCGACCTGGTCGGCGGTCAGCCGCTGATGCCACTCGTCGAAGAAGTCGCCCAGCGTGTAGATGCGTGCGGTCGGCGACTCGACGTGGATGATGCCGTCGGGGGCGTGGGTGTGCAGCCAGTAGTAACACTGGCCGCCGAAGGCGACGGGTCCCTCGGAGGTCTGCTGAATGGTGGAGCCGGGGATCCCGATCCCCCCCGGTAGAGCGCGGAGCTGGCCTCCCACGAATACCGCCAGGTGGGCGTGGATGTGGTAGGCGAGCTGCTCGGTCGCGCCGCAACGGATCCCGTTGACCGCGCCGGTCCCGGTAGTGCTGGCCGGGGCCAGCGTCGGCCCCTGCTCGATCGGGACCCCTTCGAAGCCGGGGGTGGCCGGATTCGAGCTGCCGGCGGAGGATGCCGAGGCACTGGACCCCGATGCGCCCGCCGAGGACGAGGACGACGAGGCGGAGCTGCTGCCGCATCCGGCCAGCAGGGCCGCGCAGCCGACCAGCGCCAGAAGTTGACGAGCTGCCGTCATTGGCAGCACAAGGTACCCGTTGATAGGTTGGCGGGCGATGCCAGACGCGCCGCTTCCGATGACCACGGGGCTCGGATTCCCGGGACGGGAGATCGGCGAGAGTCTCGGGGTCTGCTACGGCCTGGTGGTCCGCAGCATGGGATTCGCCGGGGGCGTGACCGCTTCGTTCAAGGCGCTGCGCCGAGGCGAGATCTCCGAGTACACGCAGCTGCTGGAGGATTCCCGTCGCCACGCCATCGATCGAATGGTCGAGAACGCACAGCTGATGGGGGCCGATGGTGTGATCGCGGTTCGCTTCGACTCCTCGGAGATCGGCCAGCAGTTCACCGAGATCGTCGCTTACGGCACCGCGGTCAAGCTGCGAGCCGCCTGACCGAGTGCGGCTCGGCGACCGCGAACGGGAGCAGCTGTTCGAGCAACTGAACCGGCATGCGGCCGACGGCCGGCTGGATCTCGCCGAGCTGGAGCGTCGCGTCGGCCTCGTCGCCGCCGCTGAGACGCACGAGGAGGCCGCGGAGGCGCTACGCGATCTGCCTCCGCTGCCGGATGCGGGAACGTCGGCGGGCGGTCACACGCCCAGGAGTGAGGGGGTACGGCGGAGGCGAGGGCATGGCGAGGCCGACGCGCCATCTCCGGACTGGCAGCCCACCAACGAGCGCTTCCGGGACCCGCGCAGCGGGAGCATCATCCGCGTCTGGGTCGACGCCATCGGCGGGCGCCACTACGTGAAGGAGCGCTGAGCGCCTAGCGCCGGCCGCCGCCGCCGAACAGCGACAGCATGAACAGGAACACGTTGAAGATGTCCAGGAAGATGCTGGCGGCGATCGGCACCGCCGAGCCCATGTTCGCTCGGCGCAGGCGATTGAAGTCGAAGATGGTGAATGCCCCGAAAACTGCGAGACCGGCGATGCAGTAGATGATGTTGCCGCCGGGGATCGCTACGAAGATTCCCACCAGCCCGAAGGCCAGCAGCCCGAGCAGTGCCCAGAACAGCCCCCGGTACCAGGAGGAGAGGTCCCGCCGAGTCGCGTAGCCGTAGGCACCAAGGCCCGCGACGAACACGGCGGTCGAACCCGACGCCTGCCACAGCGCAGCGGGATCGGACTTCGCGTACTGAGCCAGGATCGGCCCAACGGCCATTCCCAGAAGCAGCCCCAAGCCGAACAGCAGGGTGACCGCAAGTTGCTCGTGGCCCCGCCGGGTGGCGAACTGCAGGCCGAACATGCAGGCGAACGCGCCGATGAACAGGAACAGCCCGGTGCTGCCGGTGAGGTCACGACCGATGTAGGCGCCGAGTGCGGCACAGCCCACGGTCAGCGCGACCAGGCCCATCACCTGCCCGAAGACCGTGCGGCTGCGGTCCCGGGTTATGGGGGCGCCGCGGACACCTGAGACACCTTGAAGTGAGAGTTCGTCGCGAGTCGGCATTCGGTTTCTGGCTCCTGATCGGTTTGCCCCTAGTGACGCATAACGTTAGACGATCCCGGAGCGGAGGGCCGGGGGGCAGACCGCCGCGTTGTCAACCGGTTAACCCCTCGTCTCGGGCCCTCAGGTAGCTTGCCCGTCTGATGCTCGGCCTTCCCGATGGTGTCACCGCGTGCCTGTTCGACCTCGACGGAGTCTTGACCCAGACGGCCAAGGTTCACGCCGCCGCCTGGAAGGAGATGTTCGACGATTACCTGCGCGCGCGTGCCGAGCGGGAAGGCAGCCGGTTCGTGGAATTCGACCCTGTCGAGGACTACAACGAGTACGTCGACGGCAAGCCCAGGTACGACGGCGTTCGCTCATTCCTGGAGTCCCGGAACATCGACCTCGACCAGGGGTCCCCCGACGATGCTCCGGGCCAGGAGACGATCGATGGACTGGGCAACCGCAAGAACGAGCTGGTGCTGACGCTGATCCATGACCACGGGGTGGATCCCTACGAGGGCTCGGTTCGCTACGTGCGTGCCGCCAAGGAAGCCGGCCTGCGGCTGGCAGTGGTCTCCTCCTCCACCAACTGCCGGGACGTGCTCCGCGCAGCCGGGATCGAGGACCTGTTCGAGGAGATCGTCGACGGCCACGTGGCCGATCGCGAGGGGCTGAAGGGGAAACCGGCCCCGGACACCTTCCTGGCCGGCGCGCGGGCGCTGGGGGTGGAGCCGAGCGTGGCAGCGGTGTACGAGGACGCGCTTGCCGGGGTGGAGGCCGGCCGGGCCGGCGACTTCGGGATCGTGGTCGGGGTAGACCGCGTCGGTCATGCCGAGGCACTCCGTCGGCACGGGGCCGACGTGGTCGTGCAAGATCTCGACGAGCTGCTCTAGGGCTGCGGGCGGACCTAGACGTGGCAATTCAGCACCCCGCGTTTCCGATCGAGCCGTGGGTCGTCCGCGAGCAGGAGCTACGGCTCGAGGAGCTGGCGCAGACCGAGTCGGTGTTCGCCCTGTCCAACGGTCATATCGGGATGCGCGGGAACCTCGACGAAGGAGAGCCGTTCGGGGTGCCCGGCACTTACCTCGGTGGCTTCTACGAAGCACGCCCGCTGCCCTATGCGGAGGCGGGGTACGGCTTCCCCGACGACGGCCAGACGGTGGTCAACGTCACCAACGGGAAGATCATCCGGCTGCTGGTCGAGGACGAGCCGCTCGACGTTCGCTACGGCGTGCTCCACAGCCACGAACGGGTGCTCGACTTACGGGAAGGCGTGCTCCACCGCACGATGGTGTGGGAGTCACCCACCGGCCGCCGGGTTCGGATCTCCTCCACGCGACTGGTGTCCTTCGCCCAGCGATCGGTCGCGGCAATCCTCTACGAGGTGGAGCCGTTGGACGACTCGCTTCCGCTGGTGGCGCAGTCCGAGCTGGTCACAAACGAGGAACAGGCGAGGACCGAGAGCGACCCGCGTGCCGCGGCCGCGCTGGAGGCGCCGCTGATCGGCGAGTACTCCGGCTCTCGGGACCTGGGTGCGTTGCTCGGCCACCGCACCCGTTCGAGCGGCCTGCGCGTGGGGGCGGCGATGGATCACATCATCGATTGCCGGGATGACATCGACGTCGCGATCGAGACCTTTCCCGACGTCGCCCGGTTGACCGTGAGCGCCGACGTGGCCAAGGGGGAGCGACTGCGAATCGTCAAGTTCCTCGGCTACGGGTGGTCGGCGCAACGGTCCGGTCCTGCCCTTCGCGACCAGGTAGCCGCCGCGGTGGCCGGCGCCAAGCACACCGGATGGGAAGGACTGCGACGGGAGCAGCGTGCCTACATGGACGACTTCTGGGAGCGATCGGACGTCGAGCTGGAGGGCGACGCGGAGCTCCAGCAGGCCGTTCGCTTCGGGCTGTTTCATGTCCTTCAGGCCGGAGCGCGCGGAGAGCAGCGAGCCATCGCGGCCAAGGGCCTGACCGGTCCCGGCTATGACGGGCACGCGTTCTGGGACACAGAGTCCTTCGTGCTTCCCGTGCTGACCTACACCGCCCCCAACGCGGCAGCCGACGCGCTGCGCTGGCGGCAGCGGTCGATCGGCATCGCACGGGACCGGGCGCGCCAGCTCGGCCTCCGAGGCGCCGCGTTCCCGTGGCGAACGATTCACGGCGAGGAGTGCTCGGGGTACTGGCCCGCCGGTACCGCTGCGTTCCACATCAACGCCGACATCGCCGACGCCGTCATCCGTGTCAACGCCGCCTGTGAGGACAAGGACTTTGCCCGCGACACCGGACTGGAGCTGCTGGTTGAGACCGCGCGACTGTGGCGCTCGCTCGGCCATCACGACGCCTCAGGTCGTTTCCGCATCGACGGGGTGACCGGGCCCGACGAGTACAGCGCGGTCTGCGACAACAACGTCTACACCAACCTGATGGCCCAGCGAAACCTCCGCGCCGCCGCCGATCTCGTCGCCCGGCATCCTCGCGCGGCTGCCCAGCTCGGGGCCGACGAGGAGGAGGCCGCGGACTGGCGTGACGCCGCGAGGGACATCCTCGTCCCGTTCGACGAGGCCCTCGGGGTCCATCCGCAGGCGGAGGGATTCACCGAGCACCAGCTCTGGAACTTCGCCGACACTGCGCCCGACCAGTACCCGCTGCTCCTGCACTTCCCCTACTTCGACCTCTACCGAAAGCAGGTGGTCAAGCAGGCGGACCTGGTGCTGGCGCTGCACGTGTGCGGTGACTCCTTCGACGAGGAGCAGAAAGCCCGCAACTTCGCCTACTACGAGCCGCTGACCGTGCGCGACAGCTCACTGTCGGCCTGCACCCAGGCGGTGGTCGCCGCGGAAGTCGGGCACCTGGAGCTGGCCTATGACCTGTTCGGCGAGGCCGCGCTGATGGATCTCGACGACCTTGAGCACAACACGCGGGACGGCGTGCACATCGCCTCGCTGGCCGGCAGCTGGATCGCCGCCGTGGCGGGCTTCGGGGGGATGCGTGACTACGGCGGAGAGCTGAACTTCTCTCCACGCCTTCCCGCGCCGATCACCCGGCTGACCTTCCGGATCACGTACGGCGGGCGCCGGCTGCGGGTCGAGGTCGATCACGATTCGGCGCGTTACGTCCTGCTGGATGGCGATCCGCTGGAGATCGGCCACCACGGCAATCGCTTCAAGGTCACCACCGAGCGGTCGGTGTCACGAGACATCCCGCAGGCGCCGGCGCGGGAGACACCTCGCTCACCGCCCGGGCGCGAGCCGGCGCGCCGTCAGCCGATCGCTTAGTCCCCCCTTTCAGGGTGGGTGATCGAGTACGTTTGCCCGGCATGCAAACGCGGCACACGAGCGAGAACGGCGATGGACAGGAGCTGACGATCAGACAGATCTCAGCGCGGAGCGGAGTCAGCGAAGGGACGCTTCGGATGTGGGAGTCCCGCTATGGCTTTCCCAAGCCGCAGCGGTTGGCCAGCGGGCACCGGCGCTACTCCGACCAGGATCTGGAGCAGGTCCGCGCGGTGGTCCGCGCACGGGAGCAGGGGCTGTCGCTTCCGAGCGCGATCGAGCACGCCTCCACCCTGTCCCGTGAGGGGCGGCCTTCGGTCTACTCGGTGCTGCGGGAGTGCTATCCGCAGCTGCAGCCGCGCCGTCTGCCCAAGCGCGCGTTGGTTGCCCTGAGTCACGCCGTCGAGGACGAGTCGTGCGCGCGAGGTCAGCATCCCCTGCTGCTGGCCTGCTTCCAGCACGAGCGCTTCTACCGTCAGGCGGAGCGGCGGTGGCGAGAGCTGAGCCGCACCGCCGAGACCGCGATCGTGCTCGCCGACTTCGCCAAGTGCCGCCAGCCGGCGCGCGGTCCAGCGGAGGTGGCGGTCACCGAAGCCGATCCGCTCCTGCGTGAGTGGGTGCTCGTCTGCGAGTCGCCCGGTCTCTCCGCGTGCCTGGTGGGCTGGGAGCGGCTCAGCGACGCCGACGTGGGTCGCTGGTTCGAGACGGTGTGGTCGGTCGAGCCTCAGGTCGTGCGCACCGCCGCCAGAACCTGCTGTGAGCTCGTCGCCAGGGCAGCGCCGGACTACGTGGCGACGTTGAAGGAGCGCCTCGGCGAGCCGGCCTCCTCGGCCAGCACGGACCTGCGCGCGGTCCTTGAGCTGACCACTCGAATGGTTCTCTACGCAGCGGGCGGGGAGCGCTCCAGCCTCTAGGAGGCTGAAGGACCGTAGCCGGGGCCGCTCCCCTGCGGACCGTTCCCCGAGGTGCTCGTGCTGGTGGTGGTGGTCGGTAGCGCCGTGATGGTGATCGCCCGTTCGGTGAGCTTGCCGGTGTTCTTGGTGTAGGTCACCGCGAGCTGGTCACCGATCTGAAGGTTGCCCGGCAGGAGCGCGCCCTTGGGAGCGGCGAAGTTGACGAGCTTGCCGCTCGCTTCCTGCACGGTGAGGCCAGTGCCGCTACCGGACAGCGAGGTGAGCGTCGCGCGGAGCGTTCGCGTATGCACATAGCTCAGCGCCCGCAGGCTCATCGTGCCGGAGTGGGTTTCGCTGTAGGCGACCTTCACGGCGTCACCCGGCTGAGCTCCCTCCGCCAGGCTCCACAACCTGCCGGTCTGGAAGGTGAGCGTGTGGCCGTATCTCGTCCGATCCCGAAGCACCGAGGGCAGGATGTGGTACTCCCTGAAGTTCCGACTTCCAGCATCCGGCGCGCCGTCGTAGAGCCACCCCGGACCACCGCGGCGTGAGCCGCCGCCGGCGCCGTCCGAGGTGCCAAAGAAGCGCCCGTCGATGTTCATGAAGATGTGTACGTCCGGATAGTCATAGAGCGTGACCTCGTCCGGTGATCGGCCCGGCCCGCGCGCGATCAGCCCCTCCGCAGAGAGTTGCTGGATGATCCCGGCGTCGTTGGGCACCGGACTCCCGGCGGGCCACACGCCCGCTCCGGCGAGCACGGCGGCGACCGAGCCCGAGCAGTCGTAGCCGACGGTGTGACCGTTGTAGCCGGGGCCGGGGATTCCGGCGCTGGCCACCCCAGCCTCGTCGTGGCCGCCGCCCCACACATAGGGGTAGTCGGCACGGGTCAGCTTGTCCGCGGTGGCGATCATCGCGTTGATCACGCCCACGCGCCGTCCCCTGGTCTGGATCGTGAGCCACGACTGTCCGACGCTGGTGACCGTTCCTGACGCGCTGCCGTGCACGACCGCGCGAGCCAGCGCAGGCGAAGCATCCGCGGCGGCGGCTAAAGCGCCGCAGAGCATGACAAGCGCGCAGAGAAGCGCGCCGGGGGTGGCGAGCAGGCGTCTCATCGGCGGTCAGTGCCGTATCGGCCCCGGTCCGCGAGCACTTTACCGATATGGCCCGTCCCGTGGACGTGGCTTGACCGTCAGGAACTGGCGACCTTTGGCATGCCCACTTCGGTCGCCGCCTCCAGGGAGGTGCCGGTGGCGCGAATCCCCAGCAGGATCAGGGCGCTGGCGAGGAAGCCGCTGATCGCCATCACCAGGAAGGCGGAGGAGAATCCCCAGGCGGTGTTGGCCCCGAGCACGATCAGGGGGGCCAGCGCTCCGCCGATGTGACCGAGACCGTCGCTGAGTGCTACCCCGGTTGCGCGCGCGTTGGTGGAGAAGTGCTCGGCGGTGTAGGTGTAGAGGGTCGGTACCAGCAGCCCGATGGTGGTGGAGGCGATGAATCCAAAGATGATGATGATCGCCGGCGAGGCGGCGTAGCCGATCACCAGCAAGGAGATCCCCCACCCAACCCCGGCGACCGAACAGGTGTACTTCCGCTCCACCCGATCGCTGAGCCGGGTGGAAGCGAGCGCCCCGACGAGGAAGCCGATGCCCGAGGCCAGCAGGTAGCTGGTGCTGCTGGCCAGGCTGTAGCCCTTGTCGGTGAACAGCGTCGGCGCAAGCGTCAGCCAGCCGTAGTTTCCGATGTAGTAGATGAACCAGATGCCGACGAAGAGCGCCACCCGGCCGATCATGGGCCGTCGCAGGAGCGCCGCGATCGGGAACCGCTCCGCCACGGCCTCGTCGGGGACCGGCTCGGGTTCGGGCAGCTCGCCCTCCACGTCCTCTCGAGCTTTCGCCTCGGCCTCCGCGACGACTTCGCCGGCCTCCCGCTCCCGGCCCTGCGTGACCAGCCACCGCGGGGAGGGGGGAAGGCTGCGGCGCAGGAACAAAACCGTCGCGCCGCCGAGAGCGCCAAGCACGAACAGGATTCGCCACCCGGCGGCGAAGTTCGGAACCAGGACGCGCGCCACGAACGGGACCACGGCGAACCCGGCGTAGGCGGCCACCGTGGCCCAACTGGTGTAGCGACCGCGGAGTCGCGCCGGTGCGATCTCACCGATGTAGGTCGTGACGGCGGCAATCTCGGCACCGATGCCCAGGCCGGCGATGAAGCGGAAGATGATCAGCATGGTCACGCTGCCGCTCAGCGCGGCCAGGATCGTGCCCACTGAGAACACCGCCACCGACAGGCTGAGGCTCAGTTTGCGGCCCCATTTGTCGGCGATCGTGCTGTCGGCGAACGCGCCGATGATGTATCCGACCAGGCTGCTGGTAACCGACAGGGTCACCGTGTCCTTGGAGACGTGGAATTGGCTGGCGATGACCGGAGCCGCGAACGAGATCGTGACGATGTCGAAGAAGGCGAAGAAGTATCCGGCGCCGACGAGCCAGAGCAGTTTGCGCTCGTAGGGCCAGACGGGGATCCGGTCGAGCCTTGCCAGCGGGCCGGGGCGCCCGGCGCCGGGGCGCCCACGTTGCCGTCGCTGCGGTGGACCAGCAGAGCCCTGTTCCATCCGATTCCTCCTCTCCGTACAAATTCCCCGAGGGTGTTGCCACGAAACCGATCAGGTTTGATCGCTGTGTCTGGACGGGGACCTCAACCGGACCCACCCCCGGTCAGGCGCGGAGCCTCAGCCGGCTTCTGCGCACACCGCGCTCTCGGCCAGCTCCGCCTCTTCGCCGCGGCTCGCTGGGGCCGGCGTCCGCAGTACGGTCGCCACCACAACGATCGCCACGATCACCAGCGCGGTGGCGATGATGAAGGCCAGCTGGTAGCCGCCGGTCAGCGAGGCAGCCTGGCTGCTTCCAGCCTGATGCAGCGCCTGCGTGCGGCTGGCCGACAGCGTCGCCAGCACGGCCAGGCCCAGTGCCCCTCCGACCTGAGCGCTGGTGTTGACCAGGCCGGAGGCAAGCCCGGCGTCTTGTGGAGAGGCCCCGGACATGGCCACCGACATCAGCGCGGGGAAGGAACTCCCGATTCCGGCGCCGAGCAGCAGCAGTGCGGGAAGCACGTGTACGGCATAGGAGCCGTCCGGGGGCGCTTGCGAGAAGAGGCCAAGTCCCACCGCCACCAGCGCCATCCCCCCGAGCAGGGTCCGGGTCGAGCCGAACCGCGCGACGAGGCGATCGGAGTAGCGCAGGGAGAGCGTGCCCATCACCAGCGTGGTGGGCAGGAACGCCAGCCCGATGTGGAGAGCGTCGTAGCCGAGTACCCGTTGCAGGTACAACGCGCCGAGGAAGAAAGTCCCGAACATTCCTGCCACCAGCAGCGCCTGCACGACGTTGGCGCCGGAGAGGGTGCGAGAGCGGAACGCCCGCAGCGGGATCAGGGGCTGCCGGGCGGTGGCCTCCCGGGCGATGAAGGCGATCAGTAGGCCGAGCGCTCCCGCGCCGAAGGCCAGCGTCCGGCTGGAGCCCCAGCCATCCTGGGCGGCCGGAGCGACGATCGTGTAAACGCCCAGCATCAGCGCCGCGACCAGGAGCAGCGCGCCCGGGAGGTCGGCACCGCCGCGGATGCCTTGGCGTTGTCCGGCATCGAGCAGGCGCAGCGCCAGCACCGCGGTCAGCAGCCCGATCGGTACGTTGATGAAGAAGATCCAGTGCCAGTCCAACGACTGCGTCAGGACGCCGCCCGCCAGCAGTCCGATCGAGCCTCCCGCTGAGGCCACGAAACCGTAGACCCCGATCGCCTTGGCCTGGGCGCGCGGCTCGGGGAACATGGTGACGATCATCCCGAGGATCACCGCCGAGGTCATCGCTCCCCCGGCGCCCTGCACGAAGCGGGCGACGACAAGCACGGTCTGATTCTCGGCGAGGCCGCAGGCCAGCGACGCCACCGTGAACACGGCCAGGCCGGATAGGAACACCCGCCGGTGGCCGAGGAGATCGCCGAGGCGTCCGGCCAGCAACAGCAGGCCTCCGAAGGTGATCAGATAGGCGTTGACCACCCAGGCCAAGCTGGACTGGCTGAAGCCGAGCTGGCGTTGAATCGTGGGTAGCGCCACATTCACCACGGTGACGTCGAGCACGATCATCAGCATCCCGGCGCAGAGCACGTACAGCGCTATCCAGCGCCGCCGATCGGGTTCGGTCTGTGGGGTTGTTTGGCTTTCTAGTAGGGCCATGCTGCCTCCGTGGTCGCGTGCTCACCCCCTTAGACCGTCAGCGGGCCATGGACTAATCGGTGTAGCAGGCCGGAGTGCCGCGTTCTGTGAGTAAGTCACGCGCGGGCGATGGTTTCCTCACCCACCGGCGGGTTGGCCGTGCCGAACCGATGGCCGGAATATCGATGATCGTTCGGGGTAGGCCTGAATCAGGCACCTACGAGGGAGGTACGAATGTCCGATAACCGCGGAGTCGCCTATCTCGGCACGGGCAAGGTCGAGGTTCAGAACATCGACTACCCGGCGTGGGAGATCAAGGATGGACCGGGGGTCCCGTCGGAGAGCGTCGGTCGCGAGCTTCCCCACGGCGCGATCATCAGGCTCGTCTCCACCAACATCTGCGGCTCGGATCAGCACATGGTCCGCGGCCGGACCACGGCGCCGGAGGGACTGATACTCGGCCATGAGATCACCGGCGAGGTCGTGGAGGCCGGACCTGGCGTGGAGTTCATCCGCGAGGGCGATCTGGTGTCTGCGCCGTTCAACATCTCCTGTGGTCGCTGCCGCAACTGCAAGGAGCGCCACACCGATGTCTGTCTCAACGTCAACCCCGCCAAGCCCGGCGGTGCCTACGGGTACGTCGACATGGGCGGCTGGATCGGCGGCCAGGCCGAGTACGTGATGGTCCCCTACGCCGACTGGAACCTGCTCAAGTTCCCCGACCGCGACCAGGCGATGGAGAAGATCCTTGACCTGACCATGCTCTCGGACATCTTCCCCACCGGCTACCACGGCTGCGTCTCGGCCGGAGTGGGGACAGGGTCCACGGTTTACGTGGCTGGGGCGGGCCCGGTGGGCCTGGCCGCCGCCCACTCCGCCCAGCTCCTGGGGGCCGCGGTGGTGATCGTTGGGGATGCCATCCCGGAACGGCTGGAGCAGGCCCGCTCATTCGGGTGCGAGACGGTCGACGTCTCGGCCGACGCGTCGATCCCGGACCAGATCGACCAGATCCTCGGCGTGCCGGAGGTCGACTGCGGCGTCGACGCCGTCGGGTTCGAGGCCAAGGGCCACGGCGGCGAAGAGCAGCCCGCGGTGGTCCTCAACTCGCTCATGGAAGTCACTCGAGCGGCCGGCCGGCTCGGCATCCCCGGCCTCTACGTGACCGAGGACCCCGGAGCCGAGAGCGAGGAGGCCCAGGAGGGCGCCCTCTCCATGAACCTGGGGGTCGGCTGGGCGAAGTCACTGGCCTTCGTGACCGGGCAGGCGCCGGTGATGAAGTACCACCGCGAGCTGATGCAGGCGATCCTCCATGACCGCTGCCAGATCGCCAAGGCCGTGAACGCCACGGTGATCACCCTGGACGATGCCCCCGACGGCTACCACGAGTTCGACGAAGGCGCGGCCAAGAAGTTCGTCATCGACCCCCACGGATCGGTGGCCAAGGCGGCCTAGGGGGACGGGATGGGCCGGTCCTGCGGACCCGCCCATCCCGTCAAATGTGCTCGTGGACGCTGATCGACTCCTCCAGCTGGCGCTCGGCCTCACCCTCGTAGCCACGTCGGTCCTCCAGCAGCGAGGTGGCCAAGGCGTCAAGCTTGATCTGCAGCGCACGCTCGCTGCGGAGCTCGGAGTTCTTGAGCACCGCCACCAGGATCAGCGTCACGGCTGACATCAGGCCGGCCGTGGCGGCTTCGAAGCGAGCATTCGCTCCGAGCGCGAGCCCGACCGCCCAGACCAGGACCAGCGCGAGGCAGACCGCGAAGAACAGGGGGGAGCTCGCCATGAACGAGGCCCGCTGCGCGAATCCGTCAAACCGGCCACGGTGATCCTCGGCCCGATCCGCCGGGTGCTGGAAGGTCTTCCCGAGGCTCTTCGCCGGCGCATTGCCGGCGGCTCGCACCTTGTTCACAGGGAGATGATTGTGTTTATTGTCTCTTGTTCGAGGCATAGGACTAGAAGTAGCAGCCGGATCGCGCCGGTTGCTAAAAGCCGGTAAAGCGCGAGTTCGGCGCCCGGCTCAGTCGCAGGAGACGACGGCCTGGAACACGTAGCCGTCGCCGTTGTCCTTGGTGCTCTGGTCCTTGGCGATCACGATCCAGCCATCGGCACCGCGAGACGGCAGGTTGCTGGTGATGGAGATGGGATCGTTGGTGGTGTCATTGCTGTTCCAGCCTCCTGCGATGGCGTGTCTGTGCTTGGGGCACTTGGCGATCGAGTAGGCGAGCGTCGAGACGCCACGAGATCCGGCCGGCTCGGCCAGCACGGCCGGCCCGAAGTAGTAGTGCTGCCCGCGCAGATTCGCGACGTGGGGAGCCTGGCCGAGCTTGAGCGCCTGGACCTTCCTCGCCGAGCCACCTGTCTCAGCAAGTGCAAGCCCACCGCAGCTGATCAGCGTGCCTACGACGAGCCCCGCGACGA
Organism: uncultured Solirubrobacterales bacterium; assembly: GCA_963731435.1. GTDB lineage: Bacteria > Actinomycetota > Thermoleophilia > Solirubrobacterales > Solirubrobacteraceae > Palsa-465. The sequence goes on along the minus strand of CAVSVF010000004.1, from coordinate 134,050 downwards.
AGCGTCTCACCGGTCGGACGCTACTCCGACCGAGGATCGAGAGCAAGCGGTGGGGGGCTGAGCGACGCGCCCAGCCCCCGGTCGCTCAGCTGCCGCTAGCGCACTGGGTCAGCCCGTAGGGGTGGGCGATCGCGCTGAAGTTGTTGAAGAGGCTGTTGCTCGTGATCAGAGACGGGTCTTTCTTCACCTTGTCGAGATCGGCCTGCGCCACGTCCATCATCATCGTGACCTTGGCCTCGTCGCCCGCTGGTGCGCCCAGCGCCCGAATGGCGTTGATCTGAGACTGGATGCTCGGAACCAGCTTGGTCTGCACCAAGTTCGTCAGCTGGGCCTGGCTCGGCTTGGCGCCCAGAGCCGCGGATTCGGCGTTTTGCTGGGCATTGCCCTTCGCGCAGATCGCGTTCCCCTTGGCCAGGAACGCCGTCTTGGTGATCGCGGGCTTGGCCGACGAAGATGACGAGCTGCTGCTGCTGCCGCAGCCGGCTACGCCGAGCAGTGCCACCACAGCGGCGGCTAGACCCACGGCCTTGGTTGCTTTGGGTATGTGGTTCATCCAGTCCCTTCTTTGAAGTTGGTGAGCTAGTGCCGGTCCCGAGGCCCCAGGGACGACGGTCGCATCAACATAAACAATGACCGGCGCGGATGTGCAGTATTTCGGTTAGTTGAGGCACGTTCGGCTGGCTGAGGTCTCCGGGCTAGAAGTCCTCCGCAACCGGGAGCCCCGCATAGTTCTCGGCCAAGCTGGTGGCGGCCGCCCTCGAACGCGCCAGGTATTCCAGGCGCGCGAGCTGTAGCCGCCGCTCGAATTGGCCGTGGCCGAGGTCGTGGAGCAACTGCGTCATGTAGTTGGAGAAGTCCTGGGCCCGCCATACCCGCCGCAGCGCCCTCTGGCTGTAGGTCTCCAGTCCCTCGGTGGAACCGGTGGTGTACCGCGATACGAGTGCGCCGGCGAGCAGGCGGGCATCATTGACCGCCAGGTTGAGGCCCTTGGCTCCGGTCGGGGGCACGATGTGGGCCGAGTCGCCGGCGAGGAACAGATTGCCGTGCTGCATAGGCTCACAGACGAAGCTGCGCATCGGCGTGATCCCCTTCTCCAGAATCGGCCCTTCACCGACGTGCCAGCCGGGCGTCCCCAACCGCACCTGCAGCTCTTCCCAGATGCGCCCATCCGACCAGCCCTCGATCGACTCGTCGGCGGGCACCTGGAGATAGAGCCGGCTGATCGTTGAGGACCGCATCGAGTAGAGGGCGAAGCCGTTCTCATGCCAGGCGTAGATCAGCTCCTCGGTGGTGGGCGGTGCCTCGGCAAGGATGCCCAGCCAGGCAAACGGATAGGCGAGCTCGTGGTGAGTGAGGATCCCCTCCGGGATGGCCGAGCGAGACACCCCGTGGAATCCGTCGCACCCGGCGATGAAGTCGCCCTCCAGCTCGCACACTTCTCCCCCCGCCCGATAGGTGATCCGCGGCTGCTCTGACTCCGGGTCGTGGACCGTGACCTCGTCGACCTCGAAGCGGATTTCACAGCCACGGTTCAACGCAGCATCGATCAGGTCCTTGACCACCTCCTGCTGTCCGTAGATCGTCACGTGCCGCCCGGTCAGCTCGGCGATAGCGATGCGCTGCGTCGCTCCCTGACGGCGGAGGTAAATCCCGTCGTGACGAAGGCCCTCTCGTTCCAGACGCTCACCAACGCCGAGCTGATGAAGCAGATCGACGGTGTTCTGTTCAAGCAGCCCCGCACGCACTCGTCGCTCTACGTACTCCCGATCGCAGCGCTCCAGGACCACGCAGTCGACTCCCGCGCGCTTTAGCAGTAACGCGAGCGTCAGCCCGGCGGGACCGGCACCGACGATTCCGACTCTCGTGCGCGTCTTGGCTCCTAGTCCGATTGCTCCAGGGTGGACACGCTATGGGGTGTGCGCGAGATCGGCAACGCCTCAGGGCTGCGTCCGCTGCAGGCACGCGGCCGCCGGGCGCGAGCGCGACCGGATCGGCAGCCGGACGCCACCCCCCGATCGGCGGGTGCGATTGCCTTGACCTGGCGCGGGCTGGCGGGTATGGTGCCGCTTGCGGATCACAGCGCTGCCACGTTGCGGCGCATTGGTCTGTGGTGGCCGGCTGGACACGCTGGCAGACACTCGGTGGCTGTCATTTGTGGCTCGCGGCGAGAACGAATTCGCTTGAAGGAATGCCGTGCCGCCTTCGCTTGGTCAATTTGGAACGTTGTCGTGTCGTCGTCATCACGCGCGACAGCAGGCCCGTGGTGCCGCACGCATCGACGCGGATGGGCGCTTCAGGAATCGACTTGTCTCGGGGCTCGGGCGCCGCTGTGGGGACTGCGGTGCAGCACCGGGTCGGGGGGTCGCACCGGGGTGGGTGCGGCGGATGAGGGGGCCAGTTCTGTGGGTCGCGCGCTCAGGGGTGGTGCGCGACCCACGAACGCTTCCGTCACGCCGGCGCCACCGTGACGGGCTCCCGGAATAGGGCAAGGAACCTGGCCATCGTCCGTCCGTTCTCGGGATGAGCGCCACGCAAGTGAACGGGACCGCGTCCCGTCCTGGAGTGAAATGTCCGCGCTGCCGGCTCGTCATCCGGCCGCGCGCGGCGGTTCTCGTCCCGCATTACTGTCCGCGTTGCCTCGCCCGCGGTCGGCTAATCGTCGAGCTGGAGTCGTTCCCGCCCGAGCGGGCTCGGGACGAACGCTGAGTCCTGCTCGCGGCCTGCGCCGCCTGAGCCGTCAGTCCTGAGACTTGCCGCCGTCGATGATCTCGACGGCACCAAAGCCTTCCAGGGGCCGGTCGATGAAGAAGACCTCCATCGTGATATCGGGCTCCACGTGGGCTTGGGAGAGGAACGCGAGCACCTTGCGATCGGTGAGCCGTTCGATCGTCTCCTGGTAGCGAGCGGCCATCATCCGCTGAAAGTCCTCCCGCAGTGCCACCACGCGTTCCGTACGGTCTTCGTCCGGACTGTCCATCATGGTCTGCTCAAGCGGGGTGAAGCCGCTGCCTCGCAGCACGACCACGACGATGTCGTCCAGCGCGTAGGTCTTGGCCTTGATTGGCCCCCGGCCGTAGTGCTCACGCAGCAGCCTGACGATGGCGGTGGAGATCTCCGACAGCAATCGGCCGCCGGAGAGTCTTTGGGGCGGGGGGCTGCTGCTGGGCTCGAACCCCCGCTCCGCTTCTATCGGTTTGCCCTGCATCTGTGTCCTCCGAGGTCTGCCGCAGCCCCGATGTGGGTCTGGTCATCCATCGACGGTCATTTTGAGCTTTATGTCGAAGCGCCTCAGCCCTCCGCCCATCCAGCTCCTGTATTTCAGTTTAAGCTAGCACCCACCAGCGGCCCGTCCAGCGAATTCACTGCGTCTTTTCGGCTGGTGGGCTACTCGCGGGGTCGGAAGGGTTGGGGGTCGGACCCGGGTCAAACTCTTGTTTAACGGGGTTGACGGAGTGGAAATCGCAAGCTAGCGTCGAGTTGCGGTCTTTCCCGATGCCTCGGGGCGATGTGAAGGACTGTGGTGGCTGGCTGGACGCCCTGACAGGCGCACGCGACTGTCAGCGCGGATCGCGGCGGACTCAAGCGGGCGTACGAACCCAAGGACGCCGATGAACCCCTACAGATGGCAGTACCTATGCGAGCAGGTCCAGTCGCATGGCTCACCGGACGCTGGAGAAGAGGCGGTGGCTGAGGGCGAATCGCTCAGCGAGGACGACCGCGCCGCTCTTTGGCTGTACGCCTGGGCCCGCCGCCAGGTGGACCGTCAGGAGCACCTGCGATCCATTCGGCCGGGCCTGTTCCGGGCTGCCCGGTAGATCCTCTAAGCGCCGCCTGAGCGCTCCGCGGCTTGATCCTTCACCTGGGGAGCGAGCAGGAATGACTCAAGCGCAGTGTCGGGATCGATGTGATTGGCGCTGAAGAACGCGATGACCTCGCGGCCGGTCAGCTCCTCGATCGCCGCGCAGAGCTCGCTCTGCATCGTCTTCTGAAACTCGTGACGCACTTCGATCACAACTGCTGACTTGCCGTCGGCGACGAGGCTGCGCTCGCCTCGGGTCAGCGTGTCTCGGACGATGACCGAGATCAGGTCGTCGTGCAAATAGGTCCGCGCCTGTGTCGGCCCTCGGCCGGTCACCTCGTTCATCACCCGCACGACGCGGTTGGAGATCGTCGATGCCAGCCGTCCATCTTGGACATGCTCAGATGCACCCGGCATAGCTGGTCCGATCTCGGCTCCTGTGAACATCAGCTGCCGCGAAAGGAGGAGACGGAGGATCCGTCCGAGCAACCAGCCCGTCTCGGCGGGGTCGAATCTGACGCTCCGGCGAGAACTAGCCTGCTACCCACCATACACCCGCCGCAAAGCGGCGGTGAGCTCACGCGCCAGGCAGCTCCTCGGCCAGCTGCTCCTGGGCCGCCTCGATGAGGCGAAACTTCTGCACCTTCCCCGTCGCCGTGACCGGCAGCTGGTCCGGGGTGGTGTAGATGACATGCACCGGCACCTTGAAGCGGGCCAGTCGCTCGCGACAGTGCTGGATCAGCGACTCTTCGGTGACCGGCTCGTCGCCCTGGGGCACCACCCAGGCGCAGCCGACCTCGCCCATTCGTTCGTCGGCAAGACCGACCACGTAGGCCTGAGCGACCCCCGGGTGGTCGCTCAGCACCTGCTCCACCTCTTTCGGCGCGACGAGCTCGCCGCCGCATTTGTAGAGCTCCTTGCTCCGGCCCGTGAGCACCAGGTGGCCGTTGTCGGTGTCGATTCGCCCAAGATCGCCGGAGCGCAGCCATCCCGAGCGGTCCAGGAGCGAATCGGTCTCCCGCTTGTTGCGGTAGTAGCCGTGGGTGACGATCGGTCCGCGCACGGCCAGCTCCCCCTCGCTCCCGTGTGCCAGGTCAGCGCCGGTGAGCGGGTCCACCGTCTTGTAGACGGCCAGCAGGCCCCCCAGCTCGGGGTCCCCCGCGACGCCCCCGTGCTTTGGCGCGCCGACCGTGCCGGCAACGAGCTCCAGAGGTCCATCGGGCTCGGTGTATGTCGTGGCAGCGCTGGTCTCGGTCATGCCGTAGGCGGTGACCACCTCCGTTACGCCAAGCTCTTTCTGCACGGCGCGCCAGAGCCGCGTGGGGGCCGGTGCGGCCGCCGACATCACGGCCCCAAGCGAGCTCACGTCGTACGTTGCCAACCTGGCCGCTTCCAGCACCGCGATCGTCATCGTGGGGACGAACAGCGCTTCGTCGGCGCGGTGGCGCTCCACCGCCCGCAGCGTGGTCTCCGGATCGAAGATCGTCTGTGGGATGATCGCCCCGCCGGCGAACAGAGCCGCGAGCAGACCCTCCACATAGGAGAAGACGTGGTAGAGGGGGAGCGCGAACAGGATGCGGCGTCCGTCCTGGAAGGCGCGCGTCAAGGCGGACCCGTACGCACTACGCAACAGGGCATCGTGCGAGAGCATCACCCCTTTTGGCGCGCCACCGGTACCTGAGGTGTAGATCACGTCGGCATCAGCTCCGGGGTCGGCGTCCCGTTCGCGACGATCGACCTCGTTCAGCGCCTCCGCGGTGGCCCGTCGCTCGAGTTCGGTCAGCTGAAGCGCACCGGGCCGAACGCTTCCCTCCGGCGCGAGCACAGCGACCTCCCGCAGAGCGGGAAAGGCATCACCGCCTCCTGAGCGCTCCCATCCCGGCATCAGCTGATCAAGTGAGGCGAGATGATCGCGTCCGCGAAACTCCGCCATCGTGACCAGCAGCCGGGCATCGCTCTGCCCCAGGACGTAGCCGAGCTCGGCCGGCTGCAGCAGGAAGTTGATCGGCACCGCTACGGCACCCGCACGGGCGATCGCGAACTTCAGGGTGACGAACTCCGGGAAGTTGGCCATCACCAAGGCAACGTGGTCACCTGGCTCGACGCCGCTGGCGACCAACCCCGCAGCCAGTCGCCGTGACCAGTCACGCGTCTCTTCGTAGGTGTAGGTGCGTCCGTCGGTGAGGACCAGCGGACGCTGCGGGTGACGCTGCGCAGCGGCGTCGAGGGCGGACGACAGGGTCATCGGAACCCACTGCGGGTAGGCCTCGCCAAGCGCTTGCCGTCGCTCCCGCACCGAAGGGTTCATCGACCTACGGTCACCCCGGATGGAGCCGCGCCAACCACGGAAATAGGGTAGGCCAATTCAGTACGGTGCAGCGATGACCGTGGACGTCAGTCCCGTGCGCGGCCCCCTCCAGCTGCGCGCGTTCGTTTCCTTGCCGTTCCGACTACACGCGGGGACGCCATGGGTCCCACCGCTGAGGCTGGAGCGCTACCTGTTTCTGAGCCGGCGACTCAACGCCTACTTCACCCACGGCGACGCCGAGTACTTCCTCGCCCGCAAGGACGGACGCGTCGTCGGCAGGATCACCGCTCAGATCGACCGTGCCTTCAACGAGTTTCACGGGAACCGCTGGGGGATGTTCGGGTTTCTGGAGTTCGAGGACGATCCAGAGGTCCTGCAAGCCCTCCTGGCCGCCGCGGAGGAGTGGCTTTCAGCCCGCGGATGCGACCGGATGGTCGGGCCGATGGACTTTCAGATGAACGACGAGAGCGGCGTTCTGACCGAGGGATTCGACCGGGCGCCGATGATCAAGCAGCCGTGGCACCCCCCGTACTACCAGCGCCGCTGCGAGCAAGCAGGCCTAGAGAAGGCAATGGACCTGCTGATGTGGGAGCGCCACGTCTTCGACGCCGGGCAGGTCAGTCCGCGGCTGCTGCGGATTGCCGAGCGCGCCAAATCCCGTTACGGGGTGCGCGTTCGGTCGATGTCGCGGCGCCATCTCCGCCGCGAGCTCGACGAGTTCGCCAAGGTCTACAACTCGGCGTGGTCCAGGAACTGGGGCTTCGTTCCCTACTCCAAGGAAGACCTTGATGCCTATGCCCTTGACCTCCAACTGGTCTTCGCGCGGGATTGGTTCATGATCGCGGAGGTCGACGGCGAGACCGCCGGGCTGGCGATCACCGTGCCCGATATCAACCAGGTCCTGAGGAAGATGCGGGGACGGTTGTTGCCGTTCGGCTGGTGGTACTACCTGAACCGCAATCGAATCATCGACCAGGTCAGGGTCGGCTTCCTCGGGGTGGCCCCCGAGCATCAGCACACCGGCGCTGGTGCGGCTCTCTACATGGCCCAGTACCGCTCCGCTGAGCGAACCAGGCAGAAGGGAGGGGAGATGGGTTGGATCCTCGAGACCAACCACTCCATGAACCATGCCATGGAAGCTCTCGGCGGCCGCATCGTCAAGCGCTTCCGCGTCTACGAGCGGACCCTGGCTTAAACGCGGCTCCGGCTCGGCTGAGTCGCGCGCTGGCGGACTGGCACCCGCCTCCGTTCAGCCGGCATTCGACGGGGACCACTCCAACATGGTCGCCCCCCAGGTGAAACCCCCGCCAAAAGCCGCCAGCAGAACCCGTGCGCCGGGCCGCAGCCTCCCTTCCTGCTCGGCTACAGACAGCGCGATCGGAAGGGTGGCTGTGGAGGAATTGGCGAATCGTCCGACGTAATCCACGACTCGCTCGGTCGGCAGGCCCAGGCGTTGCCCCACGGCCCGGATGATCCGTGAGTTCGCCTGGTGGTAGACGAAGAGGTCGATGTCCTCCACGGTCATCTCGGCCTGCTGGAGGATTTGCCTGGTGACACTTGCCAGCGACTCCACTGCGGCGCGGAAGGTCTCCTGGCCGTTCATCTGGATACGGCCACTGCGTTCGAGCCGGATCAGTTCGGCGCCGGCGGCGTCGGCGTGGAGGAGCACTGGGCCGATGCGCCCTCCCCGGCCCGCGGGCGAGATCACCACCGCGCCGGCGCCATCGGCGAACAGCGGCGTGGTCTCCCGATCGGAGAGGTCGAGGAAGCGAGAGAGAAAGTCGGCGCCGATGACTACCGCATGGGTAGCCCGGCCGGACTCGATCTGCCCGCACGCCATAGCCACTCCGGCAAGCCAGCCGGTGCAGGCCGAACCGACATCGAAGGCACCCGCGTGGTGCGCCCCGATCAGTCCCGCCACCACGGGCGCAGCATTCGGCGTGATCTCATCGGCGGTGGAGGTGGCCACGATGACGAGGTCAAGGTCGTCCCCCTGCAGACCTGCGCGCGCCAGTGCGTCCCGTGCCGCCTGCGCCGCAAACTCGCTCAGACGCTCCCCGGCGACCGCCCAGGGCCGTTCGGCGGTACCTGTTCGCTTTGCGATCCAGTGCTCCTCAACCCCCAGCTGCCCTGCGATCTGCTCGTTTGACACCCGGCGCGACGGTACGGCCATGGCGACGCCGGCCATCGCGGCGCCGGGCTGTCCACCGTGGTCGGACTGGTGCTGGGCGGAATCGGCGCGCGAGGCGGGGATGGAAGAGCCGGCGGCCACGTCTACGAGTCTAATTGCGGCCGGCTCCGCTGAGGTGTCCTTCGCGTCTGCCTTACGATAAGGCGATGTGTCGAAATATCCGCACCCTTCATAACTTCGATCCGCCGGCCAACGAGGATGAGGTCAGAGCTGCCGCGCTGCAGTATGTGAGGAAGATCAGCGGGTTCACGAAGCCCTCCCGCGCAAATGAAGAAGCCTTTCAGCGCGCGGTGGACGCCGTCGCTCTCACCTCATCGCAGCTGCTGGACGAACTGGTCACCGCAGCTCCTCCGAAGGATCGGGAGGCCGAAGCAGCGAAGGCCCGCGCCCGGGCCGAGCAGCGGTTCGCGGCGTAGGCCGGCTCGGACAGTCCGCCGCGGCTTACCAGACGGCGTTGTCTGGTCTGACCGCCTCCGCCCAGCCGAGCGGAAGCTCGCGGGTGCGTCCTCACCACGCGAGGCTTGTTTTGGCCGCCACCGCGAACTAGTGTCGCTCGATGTTCGGGGGGCCACCACGACCGTCCGAGGTAAACCTTAAACCAGACCGGGAGGTCGCGAGATGATCGTCATGTTCTCTGCCCGCCGACTCAAGCCGGGGTCCTGGGAGCAATTCCGGAGGGCCTGGGATCCGGGGGACTCCCCGCCCCCGGGATTTCAGCGGGCCTACCACGCGCGCAACATCCGCGACGAGGACGAGATCATCTCGTTCGGATTGTTCGACATGACCGAGGATGACTATCGCCGGTGGCGTGAGGAGGATGACGCGGAGGAGAACCAGCGCGTCGACAAGCTCTCGGCGTTCGTCGAGAACGATCACGTCTCCGGCGTGTATGAGGTGATCGACGTTCTGGACCAGTAGGACGCCGCCGGTCACCGCGGGCACGACAGCGATCTGTCCGATGCGCGCGCCAAGCTCAAAGGTGGTTTCGGTAGAGGAAGTCGCTCGTAGTATCCTCAACACGCTTGAGGACGCGGTGCTCGTCGCTCGTCCCCGGTGATCTCCTAATCCCAACCTCACCGCGGGGCAGCTGTTGGCAATCCTCACCGACGGCAAGGAGCAGACGGTCGCGTCCAGAATGCATAGAGCAGCGCGACTCTGAGCGCGCGCGGAGGTTAAAGGCAGCTATGGGTTACGTCCGAGAACTTGCTCGTCTGACCGTGGGAGGGATGTGCTGGAAGGCGCGCATCATCTCGGCCTGCGCTGCCACGGGGCTGATCGGCCTCTCGGCCCCGGCCGCCTTGGCGCTGACGAGCCGTAACAACACCCCCTTTCCCAGCAGCAAGGTCCTGTCGGGGGCAGCGTGGACGAGCGCACGGCACGGGCCTCCCTCCAACCAGTTCGGGGACATCCTTCCCACGCCTTGGGCTGACGACGGTCACCTCTACGTGCTGATGGACGACGGCGGCACCGATGCGCCCCCGGGTGGCGCCCTGTGGCGCAACTCGTTTGCCGAGATCTCCGGCTCGCCCGGTCATCTGAAGTTCCGGCGCATCGGCGCGACTCCTCCGGCCGCTACGTGGGGCCAGATCTTTGCCAATCGCCAGCGGTACAGCGGTCCGCTTGGGCACCACTACTCGACGGGCTTCACGATCGTCAACCACGTGTTCTTCGCCACGCAGGACGACGATTGGAACTGGAACGCCAACAAGCCTTTCGGCGGCTTGTTCGGGATGGCCTATTCCACCGACCGAGGGGGCCACTGGCATTTTCCGCGCAAGCGGTTCCCTGGCCACATCGGGAATCTCAACTGGGTGCAGTGGGGGCGGGCCCGAGGGGCGCCAGACGGCTATGTGTACGCGATCGCCAGCGAGCGGGAGTTCAACGCCAGCACACTGGTCCTCGGCCGCAGTCGGCCTGACATTGCCGACATCACCGACCCGAGCCGTTGGCAGTGGGCCTCGGGAGCGCCTGTGCGTTCCACCAGGCGGCCAACCTGGTCAAGCTCGGTCGCGCAGGCCACCCCCATCCTGAGGTGGAGCAATCACATCACCTATCCGCGTGAGACCTATGACCCCGGACTGCACCGCTACCTGCTGAGCTTCACCTACTCGTATGGAGCCAAAGTGCCGGCGGTGTGGAAGGCGGGCGCCGACATGGTCCTGCTGGATGCACCACATCCGTGGGGACCGTTCTCATTCGTGACCCAGGATCCCTACTTCGGGCCCTCCAACGGTTACGACCCCACTTTCCCGATCAAGTGGATCAGTCCCAACGGCCTGGACCTGTGGATGGTTTGGGCAGCCAACTTTGACGGCTGCAACCGTGGCCTCAGCTGCGCCGGTGCCTACGGCTTCAACTACGCCCGGTTGCATCTTGAGCTCCCGGGGGGCGCTAGCGGCGGCACAGCTGCAAGGGCAACGTCGGCGGCGAAGATGTCACCGGCGGGCGGCCCGTCTAGTGCGCCGCCGCCACCGCCGGCGTGGCGGAACCTTCCCGCCACCCCACCGCCGCACCAGCTGCCCAGGCTCCTGTTCGGAAGCTCCGGTTGACGAGCTGAGCGCCGCTACGGCTAGGCGTCAGTCGCTCCGGCTCCGGCAGAACTGGCGGTGGCTTCGCTGCTGAACGTTGCGGGGTTCTGGGCCCGGGCGTCCAACACTTCCGCGAGTATGAGCTGGATCGCGCCGCCGGCGGGGATCGCGGCGATCGCCCCCAAGGGCCCCGCGATGGCGGTCCCGATGACCGCCGCAACGAGTACCGCCAGAGGGGAGAGCTCGACCATGCGCCCGTAGATGATGGGACGCAGGTAGTAGACCTCCAGCTGGTGGTAAAGGAACACGATCCCAGTGACGACGATCCCGGTCACGAGACCGTGAGCGAACGCCACCGCGGCGACGATCGCCAGCGCGACGAAGGCACCGAAGATGGGGAATAGGTCGAGGAAGGCCACCAGCACGCCAAGCGGGACCGGGTAAGGCAGCCCCGCGGCGAAGAGCACACCGGTGGTCACCGCTCCGCCCAGCAGGCTCGCCAAGAGGTTTCCGGTGACAAAGCCCCCAACGGTGCGCGAGATGCCCACGCCGATCCGCCGGTAGCGTGGCCGAAGCCGGTCCGGAAGGAGGACCATGAACCGCTCCACCCACGCTGGCCCTTCGAGGAGCATGAAGAAGGTGAGAAACGCGACCACGACCAGGCCGACCGCGGTGCCGATCACGCCGAGTGCGACGCCGAGTCCGGACCCCGCCGCACCCGCGGCGGCGGAACCCACACCCTTGCCGGAGGCGATCTTCTTGACCTCTTCGACGATGTGGAATTTTCTTTCGAGGAAACCCAACGCTCCGTGGCCCTTGCTCAGCTCAGAGAGCTGTGCCGGCGCCGTATTGATGAAGTGGCTGACCTGGGTTACCAGCGGCGGAATCAGAATCAACCCCAACAAGGCCAACGCCAGCAGCGCAAGCAGGAAGACCAGCACGGCGGCCCAACCGCGCCCCACCCCGCGGCAGACGAAGAACTCCACCGCGGGGTTGAGCGCGAGCGCGATCAACAGCGCTACCAGCACCAGCGTGATCGCTCCCCAAGCCACGTAGACGAGACCGACAATCACGGCCGTGCCGAGAATCACGGCCAGGATCTCGATGACGCTACGCGTGGTGATGGTGACCTCCCGGCGGGGGGTCTCTCCGCGCCGGTCTTGCTCCAGCTTCTCCACGCGTCGGCGTAGCTCGCGGACAGGGTCAGGGTCCTCGAGCAGGGCCTCGTCGCTTCCCAGGCCGACGGCAGTAGCCGGCACGGACGTCGGATCGGATGGCTCTATCGGCCCGGCCGCCTCACTTAGAGGGTGGCCATCGGGTGCCACGCGCGCTACCTCGTCGCCACCGGTCAACCGGCGAGCGACAGCTCCTGCTGGGCAGATAGGCGTTGAACCATGCGACCTTTCCTCTCCTCACTCACGCAAGAAGCCTCTATGGCTCCGCAGCGCTTGTAGCTCCGCAGCGCTGGGACTACCCGGTGCCCACTCGCCTAAAGCGCACACGCGAGCCTTGCCCCGTGAGCCGACCCTGGTCGCCTAGAGTCGGAGCGTGGTGCGGTAGGTAGTCTGAGCCGGTGGGCGAGCTCATCGATTCCTCCGCAGGGCGGTACGCCGAGGAGCACACGACCCCGCTCGCCGCCGAGCTTGCATCTGCGGCCACGTGGACCCAGCAGAACACCTCATCTCCGGGGATGATGAGCGGCCTGGCCGAGACCAGGCTCTTGCAGGCGCTGATCACCGTCGGGCGCGCCCGGGAGGTGCTCGAGATCGGCACCTTCACCGGTGTAGGCACGCTGGCCATGGCCGCCGCGCTCCCTCCGGATGGACGGATCACCACACTGGAGGTCGACGAGGCCACCGCCGCGACGGCACGCAGGCACTTCGAGCAGAGTCCCCACGGGAGCCGAGTCAGCCTGATCGTGGGCGATGCCCTGGAGACGGTCGCCGGGCTGGAGGGTCCGTTCGACCTCGTCTACATCGACGCATGGAAGGCCGATTACCCGGCTTACTTCGACGCGGTCCTACCCAAGCTGGCCGAGCGAGGCGTGATCGTGGCGGACAACCTGTTCCGTGCTGGAGCAGCTCTCCGGCCCGCACCACAGGACGAGGGCACCGCTGGGATCCAGGAGTTCGCGCGCCGGGCCCAGGAGGATGAGCGCACCGACAATGTGCTGCTGACCATCGGCGACGGCGTGATGCTGATCTGGTGGCGGCCGGGCCGCTCGGCATAGATGCGGCTGGGGCTCCACGCACTGGGAATAGGAACGGGCGCACGGCGCACGGTCATCGATGCCGTTGCCGCAGCCGCGGAGGGCTCCGGGTTCGGGACCCTGTGGGCGGGCGAGCACGTGGTCATGGTGGACCGGTCTGAGTCCCGGTATCCCTACGCGAGCAACGGCCAGATTGCCGTACCGGCGCAGGCCGATTGGCTTGATCCGCTTGTGGCCCTGAGCTTCGCTGCCGCGGCGACCCGACGGATCAACGTAGCCACCGGGGTTCTGTTGCTGCCTGAGCACAACCCCGTACTACTCGCCAAGCAGGCAGCCACGCTCGACGTGCTCTCAGGCGGCCGGTTGATCCTCGGTGCTGGGGTGGGCTGGTCACGGGAGGAATTCGCTGCGCTGGGCGTCCCGTTCGCCCGGCGTGGAGCGCGGGCGGCGGAGTACCTGCGCGCGATGCGCATCCTGTGGCGTGAGGATGTCGCCTCCTTTGCGGGGGAGTTCGTGTCCTTCTCAGGCGTGCGAGTCAACCCAAAGCCGCTTCGGGACCGCCAGCTCCCGGTCATCTTTGGTGGCAATAGCGACGCTGCGCTTCGCCGCGTGGCCGAGTTCGGAGATGGCTGGTACGGGTTCAATCTCGCGGGCGTGGAGGCGGTCCGGGAGCGCGTCGCTGTACTGGGCGACCTGTGCCGGGAAGTGGGGCGAGATATCCGCGACTTAGCGTTGGCGGTGGCACTGGAGGGAGGGGAGCCCGGCGACGTCGGAGCCCTGGCCGAGGCGGGGGTGAGTGAACTGGTGCTGGTGGAAGCGCCCCCGGCCGAGCCGTCTGAGGTCGACGACTGGATAGCCGGCCTCCTCAGCCGTTGGGGGGTTGTACTCCGATGACCGCGGAATGCCCGCGGCGGGTCGATGCGTTTACGGAGGCGGAGGAGCGGTAACAGGGGCGGCGTGAGCAAGCGCACTGTCCAGGAGCAGCTGATCCGCTTCCTCGCGGATGTCCACGCGATCGAGGTGCAGGCGCTGGCCCAGCTCGAACGTGCCCCCGGGATCGTCGCTGACCCGCAACTCGCCGCCGTCTTCCGGGAGCACCTCGGCGAGACCCGGGACCACGAGCGGCTCGTCCGGGAGGCGCTCGAGGAACGTGGGGGAGATACCTCGGCGGTAAAGGATTTCGCGGGTCGGGCCGGGGGATGGGCGATGATCGCTTTCGCCCGGCTCAATCCCGACACGCCCGGCAAGCTCGCCGCGCACGCGTTCTCGTATGAGCACATGGAGCTGGCCGCCTACGCGCTGCTTGAGCGCGCTGCCCATCTGGCGGGCGACGACGAGCTGGTGAGGCTCGCCCAGCGCATTGCCGGCGAGGAGCGGACAATGGCGGGACGGCTGGAGGATGGGTTCGATCGTGCAGTCCAGGCGTCACTGGCCGAGAAGGACGCTGAGGAGCTCGGCGGCGAGCTCGTTGGCTATCTGCGGGACGCTCACGCCATCGAGACCCAGGCGGTCCAGTTCCTGAAGGCGTCAGTGCGAATCGCGGGGACGGCCCCGCTCGCCGAGGTCCTCCGCGGTCATCTCGTGGAGACTGAGGAGCACCGGCGCCTCGTCGAAGGCCGGCTCGCTGCCCACGACGCTCGCCCGTCGCGTCTGCAGGACGGCGCACTGCGGGTTGGCGGGCTCAATCTCGCCGCGTTCTTCGCCGCCCAGCCTGACACGCCGGCCAAGCTCGCCGGGTTTGCCTACGCGTTCGAGCATCTCGAGCTGGCGGCCTACGAGCTGCTGGGTCGGGTCGCCGACCGTGCGGGGGATCTCGAAACCGTCGCCACCGCCAGGAGCATCGCCGGTGAGGAGCGAAACGCCGCCGCCCGGATCGCCGACACCTGGGACCAGGCGATGGATGCCGCGCTCTCGAAGCTTGGTGTCAGGCCCACATAGAGGCGGCGCCAGCCGGGCGCCATGCAACTTGCGAGCGGTGACGGTCCGGCCGGAATGGGAGAATCGGTTCGTGCCACTCACGGTGAGTTTGGTCTCCGGAACTGCCGCCAGCTCTGAGGAGCCGAACGCGCCGAGGAGACCCCCCTTTACTCAACTGTTGCTGGACCTTCACCTGTAGTCCTCTAAATGGTTCGAGGGCGACACGGTGCGCGCCGGACGGTGGCATGGGTCCGGGCGTGGTGGCCGGCGGGCAGAGCGGGTTACGCGTTGGCCGTGCTGATCTTCTTGGGGCTCGCGCTGCGGATCCTGGCCATGCTGGGCTCGTGGCCGACGCTGCCGACGCTTGACGACGGCTACCAGGTCTTCGCCGGGTCGAACCCGTTCATGGATCCGCAGCACCCTGCCGGGTACGCCCTGATCATCGCGGCGCTCGGCGCGGTCACCCGGCGGGTGGCTGTGCTGATCCTGCTTCAGCACGTGCTGGGGATCGCCTCGGCGGCGCTGCTGTTCGCGGCTACTCGCCGCATCACCGGGTCGGCGTGGGCAGGCCTGCTCCCGGCAGCGATGGTGCTGCTTGGCGGCGACCAAATCTTCCTGGAGCACGTGGCCATGTCAGAGAGCTGGGAGGTCCTCGCCGGCTCGGCCGGGCTCTACGCGGCCGCCCGGACAATGGATGACCCCCTGCCGTGGTGGCGCTGGCCACTGTTGACCGGCGTGGTCATGGCGGCGGCGGTGATGATCCGGACTGCGGCGCTCCCGCTTGTCGCCGTCGCGGCGGGGGCGATGATCATTCACCGCTCGGCGGCGTGGCGCGCGCCGCTGGCCGTGGTTGGTACGGCGATCATCGTGTTGTTCGTCTTCGCGGGTGCCAATGCCCGGTTCGGCCCTGGCTTCGGCCTCGCGCCGTCCCCGGGCTGGTACCTGTACGGAGACGTTGCGCAGTTCGCCGACTGCAAGCAGTTCACGCCGCCGCCGCAGACCGCGGCGCTGTGCCAGACGCTGCCGCCGAATGAGCGGGGCGGCCCCCACTACTACCTTTACGAGCCGCAGGCGCCGGCACCGCAGCACTTCGGACGCATCGGGACCGACGATGGCCTGGTGGGTGCCTGGGCGAGGCGGGCTCTGCTGGCTCAGCCCGGCGACTTCCTCAGCACGGCCTGGACATATCTGCGGACCTACTTCGTTCCCGGGTCGGCGCCGCCACGGTTTCACGCAGCTGGTGCCGGGCTGGAACCTGGGCTCGACTTCACCTTCACCAACCCGTTCTTCGCCCCCGCGATCAAGCACGACTTGGAGTCGTACTTCGACCCCTTCACGGTCCGCCAGCGACGAGGAGCCCTGCGGTTCCTCCACGGGTGGCAGCAGGTGTTTGGGTTCGGCGCGACGGCGCTCCTGATAACCACGCTGCTGACGCTGATCGGACTTCTGATCGGCACCCGGCGCTCACGCGCCGGCGTGTTCCTCTTCGGCATCGGTGGGCTCGCGCTGCTCGCGGCGCCCGTGCTCGACGGCAATTACATCGGCCGGTACACCGTCCCGATGGCAGGGCCTCTGATGGCCGCAGCAGCCATCGCGCTCCTCGAGGTCTGGCGCGTCGTGGCTCGGCGCCGGGTTGGTCAGGTGGTGGCGGACGGCAGCTGATCCGTCCCGTAGGACCCGAGGGCTCGCTTTCCCCCATGTTGCCGTGGGAGGCGCGAGCACGCCCCCTGTTAGGGAACTAGCTAGGCTGAGCCTTGGGTGAAGAGGACTGGGCTCGTCGGGGTGACCGCAGCGCTGGCAGCCGCCGCGTGCACGTTCTTCCCGGCCGGAGCAGTGGCCGACACAACAATCGGCTTTCACGATGTGGCTCCCGGCGCGACCGTCACCACCCATAGCTTCAGCATTCAGCCTGGGTTTAGCGTCAGTGTGGTCGGTACGACGAGCTTCAGTCTCGCCCCGTGTTCGATCAGCGTTCCGTTGCAGCTCACGCGCACTGGGTCCTTCGGGGGCCCCGTGGGACTGTCTGTCACCGGCGTGCCGTCGGGTGTGTCGTCGGCGTTTGATCCATCCACGGTCAACTTCCCGGCCATGGTGAACACCGGGACCTCCACACTTACGCTCTCGACGCTGCAGACCGGTCAGAACCCGCTCCCGCGGACGGTCACGATTCATGCCAGTGCGCCTCCGTATGCCGACCGGACTACGACGATTACTGTGGCCGGTAGCTGCCAGGCGCAGTACTCGCCCGTCATCGATTCGATGCAGGTGACTCAGGGGACCCAGCTGCCCGAGCTCCCGCAGCGCAACTTCCGGAATCCCACCGCGGCGATCCCCTACGGATCGATTGCGCGGTTGGCCATGCCAGGGTCGCTTGAGGCTTTGGCTGAGCTGGCCTCGTCGAAGCCCACGTTCGTGCGGGTGTTCGGTGAGCTGGCGTCTGGTCCGGCCTCGGAGATCGGTGTGCCCGCTGTCCTGCATGGCTATCGGATGGAGGGGGGGAAGCGGGTGGAGCTGCCCGGCAGTCCGATCTTGCCGCTGAGCACGAATGATGAGCTGGTTCTCGGCCTCTCGCAGCGCATCCCAGACCTGCAGGATCTGTCCTCAGGGTCCGGGGACGTCTATGACTTCGTGTTGCCTCAGTCATGGACGCACGGTTCGATCACGCTCACCGCGGACCTGCTGCCTCAGCCGGTCAGCGGGCTGCCCGGCGGCGTTCACGCCAGCGGCGACACCGGCACGCGCACCCCGTTCTATCCGTGTTCCGGGCCAAAGTGTCACGACCTCGAGACTTTCAGCATCAGTGGGGTCCCGTTCCGCTCGGTGGCTCCGGCGACGATCCGGCCGGTGGCGATGATCGTCAAGCACCCCTATGACGCGACCCTTCCTGATCCGGAGTCGGTGTTCAGCTGGGCGCGTGAGGTGACCCCGAGGCCGCTGATCATCGAGCCGTACGCCAGCACTATCGACATCTCCGATGTGCTGGCCAAGCCCGACCAGAACGGCTCTCAGACGGTCGCGATGCTCAACGACATCCGCGACTACGTGTGTGCAAATGGGTCGCCGGCCCATGGCTGGGTGATCGGGGTCGAGCACGCCAACGTCCGCTCGGCTCAGCAGGAATCGTGGTGTGCGGACTATCTGCCGCCGGGGTGGCACGACATCTACTTCGCGATCGTCAACGCCCCCGAGCCGATCCAAAGCGTGGCCCACGAGCTGTTCCACCTGTTCGGACTGCTGCACGCTTGGCGTGCACTGGAGCCAACGTCGCCATCGGCGGCGCGTCGATTCCGGTCGAACCCTGGCCGCCGGACCTGATGGGTCAGCTCCAGAGCGTCGGCCTGGCCCACACCCCGGGCTCCACCAACCCGCTCACGGTGTTCTCCTCAGCGCAAAGGACAGTCATATGACCTGATGTCCTACTGCGGCACCAGCGGCCAGAACCCGATCGCTTCGACGGCCAACGCGTGGGTCTCGGTGCACAACTGGAACGCGATCATGAATGACACGGGCCCCGCCCGGGACCGCAGTGCTGCCGGCGCGCTTCGCCACGGTACACTTCGCCAGGCCGTGAGCCACCCCACCTCCGCCCTGGAGGTCGCGGCGACCGTGAGGCCCGGCGGCGCCGTCACCATCGACGACGTGACTCCGATCCGGGCCGCGCTGCCGACGGATCGTCCGTCCGCATACCACCTGGCGGCCACAGACGCGAGCGGACGAACGCTTTCCGATGTGCCGATGCTGATCTCCTCGGGGCACATCGACGGGCAGCCGCCGGTGCCGATTCTCAGCCTGCGTGGCATCGTTCCGGCCGGCAGCACCGCCGCGGTGGCCATCAAGAGCGCTGGGGTCACACTCGCGGTCCGCCGCAAGGCCGCCCGGCCTCCAACGGTCACGCTCAACGGCCTGCCACGCCTTCATCGCGGCCTGGCGCAGATCCGCTGGCGCGCGAAGGGTTCCGGGCCGGCGGCACTGGACGTGGTCGTGCAGTACTCAGCGGATAATGGCCGGAGCTGGGCGCCGATCTGGATCGGCCCAAACCTGGGGCAGGCGCTGGTCCCCAGCCGCTATCTGTTCCGCAGCCCGGACGCGCGCATACGCATCGATGCGCACGACGGCTTTCAGACGCCACAGCCACCTCGCGACGCTTCAAGTCCCCGGGTGGCGCCCCCTCAGTTCAAATCGAGAGCCCGGCGAGTGGCCAGCGTCAGCCCAACGACGCCCCGCTGCTGCTGAGCGGCGCCGCGTTCGACGACCAGACGCGGATGCTGACCGGTCGCAGGCTCCGCTGGATGCTCGGCCGCCGACTGCTCGGCACTGGAACCCAGATCTCCATCGCGGACCTGCCGGCAGGCCGCCAGCGCATCAGGCTCATCGCGCGGGATCGCTTCGGCCGCACCGCGTCGGCCTCGGTGCTCGTCCGCCTGCGAGCGAGCCGGCCGGTCTTCATCGCGCTTAGGGTCCCGGGCAGGATCGGCCGACATACCCGCTCGCTGCGCCTGCACGTCACGAGCTCGCTGCCGGCCCGCCTCGTCATCCGTGGCGCCGGGTCACGGGCCCAGCGGTTCGCGGCTGGGCCGGCCTCACGCAGCGTCGTCGTGCGCGTGCGCCCGGGCAGATCGACGCTGCGGCTGAGCCTTTCGCTGAGTGCGGCCGGCCTCAGCACCAGCACAATCGCGCTCGTGACCCGGGCGTAGCTCATGTTGATTACTCCCCGGAGACCGCTCTGACTCGGTCTCGGTACGCCTGACCGACACCAGACGCCCCTCGGTGCGGGACCCGCGGGCTCTGGGACGATTCTCCTTGCGATCCAGCCTCGGCTCAGCCCATACGTGCTCCCTCCCACCACCATGCCGCGGCGCCTCTCGTCTTGCCCCATCTTGAACCAGAAGAACAGCAGGCTGCGGGCACCCTAAAGTGGCTCACGCGACACGTGCGGAGCCTACGGTCGCGGGTCCGCCAGCGACGCGGCGGTACGCAGATCTGGCGCGTGGGCATCGCCCTTACGGGGCTGGTCGTGGTCGTCGTCGGGGTCGTCTTGCTCGCCGTACCGGGTCCCGGCTGGCTGGTCATCTTCGCCGGCCTGGGGATCTGGGCCACCGAGTTCGCTTGGGCCAAGTCCCTCCTGGAACATGTCCGATCCGCCGTACGGAAATGGACCGCTTGGATAGCGGACCAACCACGCTGGCTCAAGGTGCTGGTCAGCGGGATCGGACTGGTCCTTGTCGCGGCGGTCGCGGTCGGCGTTTGGTCGCGCGTCAAATAAGTTGGATGGGCACGGCTGGGCTCGAACCAGCGACCTCTCGCGTGTGAAGCGAGCGCTCTCCCACTGAGCTACGCGCCCTATGCGGGACGATTCTACGTCGCCACGGCGTACGCTAACCGCCCCCTCCGGCGCAACACCGTCTAGCATTCCGACTGGACCGTGCTAGGCGGGGTGCTAGCGGTGCCCTGTACCCGCAATCCGCTCTAGCGGGGCTGAATTCCCTCTCTGAGGGGCTGCAGTTCCGAGGTCAGCGCCCTGCTCGTGGCGGTGATGGTTCGGTCCCGTGGCGATGGAGACCCGTGAACCAGGTCAGGTCCGGAAGGAAGCAGCCTTAAGCGGTCACCTCCAGGCGCAGCGGGGACTGCCGAGCCGGAGTCAACGAAGTAGCGGCAGCGCCTCGGTACGAGCCTCGAAGGAGGGTGCACGGTCCGCTATCTGCTCGGGCGACCGCGCCGCCGGACCACGGTGGATCGCGGTCGCCGAGCCGCGCCGACCGCGGCCGGACACGCCATTAGACTCGGTGGCCGTGTCGACCGGTCCCTCGCTCTACCGCCGCCACCGTCCCCGGACGTTCGCCGATGTCGTCGGCCAGGAGCACGTGGTGCGCACGCTCAGCAATGCCGTCACCCAGGGCAAGGTCCACCATGCCTACCTGTTCGTGGGCTCTCGCGGGACGGGGAAGACCAGCATGGCCAAGATCCTCGCCGCCTGCCTGAACTGCTCCGAGGGTCCGACCGATCACCCCCTGTGGAGTCTGTGATTCCTGCGTCTCCATCCAGAATGCCACTTCGCTCGACGTGATCGAGATGGACGCGGCGTCGAACAACTCGGTGGACGACATCCGCGATCTGCGGGAGAAGGTCGCCTACGCGCCGGTGTCCGGCAAGCACAAGGTCTACATCGTCGACGAAGCCCACATGCTCTCCCAGCAGGCGTGGAATGCCTTCCTGAAGACGCTGGAGGAGCCGCCCCCGAGGACGATCTTCGTGCTCGCCACCACGGAGGCTCAGAAGGTGCTGCCGACGGTGGTCGATCGCTGCCACCGCTTTGACTTCGGCCGCCCCTCGGTGGAGCAGGTGGGCCAGGTCCTTGGTCGCGTCGCCCAGCAGGAGGGGATCGACATCGACGGCGGCGCGCTGGCGCTGGTCGCCCGACATGCCACCGGCAGCTTTCGCGACGCCCTGGGGACGCTGGAGCAGCTGGTCACCTATGCCGGGCCGAACCGGATTCAGTCAGCCGACGTGCTCGCCGTGCTCGGGGTAGCCGATGCCGAGCAGCTGTTCGCCGCCATCGACGCGGTGCTGGCCCATGATCCGGCCGGCGCACTGCGTGCCGCCGCGGCCCTGGCCGAGTCCGGGCGAGACCCCGGACAGGTGCTGCGTGATCTGGAGGTGCACGGCCGCGAGCTGCTGAGCGTGCAGGTGCTCGGAGAGGTGCCGCCGGAGCTTCGCGTCACCCCGGAACGTGACCGCCGGCTGGCCGAGCAGGCTGACGCGCTGGCGGAGACCGATGCCGTTCGCCTGCTGGAGCTCGTCGGGGCGGCGCTGCAGGCGACCGCCAACGGCGCTCAGCCCCGGATTCAGCTGGAGCTGGTGCTGATCAAGGCGGCGGCGCCGGAGGCGGACCCGTCGATGACAGCGTTGCTGGCGCGGATAGAGCGGCTGGAGGGCAGCCTCCGCGCCCCCGGGGTGTTGCGGTCGGTGCAGGACAGCCCCGAGAGTCCGCCCGCGGCGGCACGATCCGCCCCGCCGCCGTCCCCGTCCCCGGCCGCAGCCCCGCCCGCGCCGTCCGTCCCCGCTCCCGCTCCCGCAGCGAGGCCTGCGGCGGCCACCGCCGCCGCCCCGGCCCCGCTCGCCGACGCGCCCCCGGCGGAGGCCCCCCGGTCCGCCCTGGACCTCCCGACGATCGTCACCTCGTGGCCTGCGGTGGTCGATCTCGTACGCGCCGACAATGCGATGCTCGCGGCGCTGCTCGCCGACGCCAGGCCCACCGACGTAGACCGAGCGCGAGCTGATCGTCGCGTTCCCCTCCGGGGCCGCGTTCCTCAAGCGAAAGGCCGAGCAGGACGATCACCGCCGGGTGGCTGCAGACGCTTTCCGGAGCGTCACCGGCCAGGCACTGGCGCTGCGCTACGAGCTGCGTGACGCCGAGCAGCTGGCCGAGGAGCCGGCCGGCGCCCCGCCCCTCTCCGGCGAGGATCTCGTGCGACGCTTCCTGGAGGAGTTCGACGCTGAAGAGCTTCATGACGACGCTTCCGACGAAGGCGAGGATCACTAGATGCCACCGCAGCCCAACATGAACCAGATGCTCAAGCAGGTCCAGAAGATGCAGCAGGAGATGATGGAGGCCCAGGAGACGCTCAAGGACGAGGTCGTCGAGGCCTCCGCCGGCGGTGGGATGGTCACCGTCCAGGTCACCGGCGAGCTGCACGTCAACTCCATCAAGATCGATGCGCAGGCGGTCGATCCAGACGACGTCGAGCTGCTCCAGGACATGGTCCTGGCCGCTGTCAACGAAGCGCTGCGCAGCGCGCAGGAGCTGGCCTCGAGCAAGCTCGGCGGGATCGCCGGCGGGCTTGGTGGACTCGGACTGCCGGGTCTCTAGACCGCTGTGTACGCGCCGCCTGTCCAGCGCCTGATCACCGAGCTGTCAAAGCTGCCGGGAATCGGCGGCCGCACCGCCCAGCGGCTCGCCTTTCACCTGCTGCGCGCCAGCGACGACGACGCCCTCGCGCTGGCCGAGGCGATCCGGGAGGTCAAGGAGCGGATCGGCCTGTGCGAGCTCTGCTTCAACCTTGCCGACGGCCCCCGCTGCCGGATCTGTGCCGACGAGCGGCGTGACCCGGAGCTGATCTGCGTGGTGGAGGAGCCCTCCGACGTGATCTCGATCGAGCGCACGCACGAGTTCGCCGGCCGCTACCACGTGCTCGGTGGCGCGCTTTCGCCGATCGACGGCGTCGACCCGGAGGATCTGAAGCTCGCCGAGCTCTACGACCGGATCCGCAGCGGCGAGGTCCGGGAGGTGGTGATCGCCACCAACCCCACCACCACCGGGGAGGCCACGGCGCTGCACATCGCCGGCACCGTGCGGGAGCTGACCCCGGAGGTCTCGGTCACGCGGCTGGCCAGCGGGCTTCCCGTCGGCGCCGACCTGGAGTACGCCGACGAGCTGACGCTGGGCCGGGCCCTGGCCGGGCCGGCGCTCGCTGTAGCCAAGCAAGCTCCGCGCTCTCGGCCAAGCCGGCAGGCCGCCACCTCGTAACCTCCGTGACAGTGTCCAGCTCCGGAACCGTGGTGATGAAGTTCGGCGGGACCTCGGTCGCCGATGCCGAGCGGATCAAGCGTGCCGCGCAGGCGGATCGTCGCCCAGCGCGAGGCGGGCCGGCGCGTGGTCGCGGTGCTCTCCGCCCGCGGCAAGACCACCGACGAGCTGCTGGAGATGGCCGCCGAGGTCTCGCGCCTTTCCCGATCCTCGGGAGCTCGACATGCTGCTCTCCACCGGCGAGCGGATCTCCTGCGCGCTGTGCGCGATGGCCATCAACGACCTGGGACATCGGGCGATCTCGCTGACCGGCTCCCAGGCCGGGATCGTCACCGATGCCTCGCACACCAAGGCGCGGATCCTCGATGTCGCGGGCCGAGCGGATCTGCGAGGCGCTGGAGGACGACCTGATCGTGCTGGTCGCCGGCTTCCAGGGGGTCTCGACCAGCCGCGACGTGACCACGCTGGGCCGCGGCGGCTCGGACACCACCGCGGTCGCCGTGGCTGCCGCCGTCGGGGCCGATGTGTGCGAGATCTACACCGACGTCTCGGGCGTGTTCACCGCCGACCCCCGCATCGTCCCCGAGGCCCGCAAGCTTCCCTACGTCAGCTTTGAGGAGATGCTGGAGATGGCCGCCTCCGGGGCCAAGGTGCTGCAGCTGCGCTCGGTGGAGTACGCCCGCACCCATGGCGTCAGGATCCACTGCCGCTCCAGCTTCGAGGATCGGCCCCGGTACCGTTGTCCTCGGAGAAGACGAGACGATGGAACACCCCCTCATCACCGCCGTGACCCACTCCAAGGAGGAGGCGCGCATCACCCTGCTCGGCGTGCCTGACCGTCCCGGGGCCGCCGCCTCGATCTTCCGTGCCCTGGCCGACGCCGGCTGCAACGTCGACACGATCATCCAGAACGAGCCACGCGGGGAGGGCCGTGACGCCGAGGTCTCCTTCACCGTCTCCACCGAGGACCTTCATACCGTCGACCTGGCGCTGGAGCCGATGCTGAGCGACTGGGAATCGCCGGGTCGACCGTGACCCGGAGATCGGCAAAGTCTCGATCGTCGGCGCCGGCATGCGCTCGCATCCGGGCGTCGCCGCGCAGGTGTTCGAGACGCTGGCCAGCTCGGGCATCAACATCGAGATGATCTCCACCTCCCCCATCAAGATCTCCTGCGTGATCCGGGCCGACCAGGTGGACGAGGCGGTTCGGGCGCTGCACACCACCTTCGACCTGGCCGCGTCCGAGGTGCGGGAGGAGCGCCCGATCGGCCAGGAGGCGCGATGAACGGCGGGCCCCGCGTGGCCGTCGTCGGCGCCACCGGCGTCGTCGGCACGACGATGCTGGAGCTGCTGGCGAGCCCGCGAGTTTCCGGCCGCTGAGGTCGTCCCCTTCGCCTCGGCGCTCGGTCCGGCCGGACGCCAGCTCGGCGACGGCCGCACCGTCCAGCCGCTGACCGACCAGTCAATCACGGGCTTTGACCTGGCCCTGTTCTCGGCCGGGGCGTCGGTCTCCCGGGAATGGGGTCCGAAGTTCGTCGAGGCCGGCGCGACGGTGATCGACAACTCCTCGGCGTTCCGCCGCGACCCCGAGATCCCGCTGGTGGTCAGCGAGGTCAACCCCCACGTACTGGATGGCTACCGCGGACTGATCGCCAATCCGAACTGCTCCACTATGCAGATGATGGTGGCGCTGGCGCCGATCCACCGAGCGGCCGGGATCGAGCGGCTGGTGGTCGCCACCTACCAGTCGGTGTCCGGGACCGGCAAGCAGGCGCTCGATGAGCTGGAGGCGCAGGCCAACGCGCATCTGCAGGGAGAGGAGATGCCGCCCTCGGCGGTGTATCCGGAGCCGATCGCCTTCAACGTGATCGGTGCCGCCGGCAACTTTCGCCGAAGGCGACGACCACACCGACGAGGAGCGCAAGATGATGTTCGAGACGCTCAAGATCCTGGAGGACGACTCGATCGGAGTGTCGGTCACCTGCGTACGCGTGCCGGTCGCCGTCGGCCACTCCGAGGCGGTGAACGTGCAGACCCGTGAACCGCTCAGCGCCGCCGAGGCGCGTGAGCTTCTGGCCGCCGCGCCGGGCATCGCGCTGGAGGACGTGCCGACGCCGCTGCGCAGCGAGGGACGCGACGAGGTGTTCGTCGGCCGGCTGCGCGACGACGACTCGCATCCCGCGCGCGCTCAGCATGTGGATCGTGGCCGACAACCTGCGCAAGGGTGCGGCCACCAATGCCATCCAGATCGCCGAGCTGGTGGCCGGCGTGAGCAGGGCGGCACCAGTTGGCTGACCTCTACGAGGTCATGCGCTGCACGCCCTCGACGCGGCGCTTCACCGACGAGCCGGTCCCCCGGGAGACGCTGGAGCGCGTGCTGGAGAACGCTCGCTTCGCCCCCAGCGGCGGCAATCGCCAGGGTTGGCGGGTGATCGTGGTCACAGATCCCGACAAGCGCCGTCGCATGCGCGAGCTCTATGCCGAGCCGTGGCGACGCTACACCGAGGACAACGGCATGCGGGCGGCGCTGGAGGACCCGGAGATCGCCAAGGACATCCCTCCGATGCGGCGGCGGATCATGCGGGAGATCGACGACTACGCTCACCACTTCGACCGGGTACCGGTCCACCTGGTGATCTGCGCCCAGCTGAATGCGCTGGCTGCTCGCCGACCGCTCGCTGGAGCGTCCCAGCATCGTCGGCGGGGCATCGATCTACCCGTTCGTGCACAACGTGCTGCTCGGCCTGAGGGCCGAGGGACTGGGCGCCTCGTTCACCACCTTGCTCACTCCGGCCGAGCCCGAGGTCCGCGAGCTGCTGGGCTTCCCCGAGGACGTGGCGCTCGCCGGCCACATCTCGGTCGGCTACCGCGACGGCGACTGGCCGAAGCGGCTCAGCCGCAACGGTGTGGCGGAGTTCGCCTTCGCCGAGAGCTGGGGCGAGGCCTTCTAGGCCGCGGGCGCTACCAGCCGCCCTGAGAAGACCCCGCCACCACCGACGTCGACCAGTCGATCACCGAGGTCGGCTTGACCACATGCTTGCCCATCCCCAGCTCCTTGGGGGAGAGCCCCAGGGCAAGGCCGACGAGCTGGGGGAGATGTAGCACCGGCAGACCGAGCTCACGCCCCACCACCTTGGCGGCGCCGGGCTGCTGCATGTCCAGGTTGAGATGGCACAGCGGGCAGGGGACCACCAGGCAGTCGGCCTCGGCGTCGATCGCGTCGCCGACATGACGGCCCGCCTGCTTGCAGCGAGGCCTCCTTGTTCATCGTGATGATCGGGAAGCCGCAGCACTTGTAGACGCCGGCGTAGTCGACCACCGTCCCTCCGAGCGCCTCGATCACCCAGTGCATGTAGCGGTCGCGGGGCCGTTCCTCATCGATTCCCAGCCGGTTGACCGGACGGACGATGTAGCAGCCGTAGAAGGGGCCGACACGCAGGTCGTTCAGCGGCCGCTTCACCCGCTCGCGCAGAGCGTCGAGCCCGAGCTCCTCCACCAGCAGCCACAGGAAGTTCTTGTTGGTCAGGCCCTTTCTCGTAGGACAGCCCCTCGTCGCTGAGGTTCGTGTTGATCTGCTCCCGGTACTCGGTGTTGGCATCAAGACGCTCCTGGCACTCGGACTGGGCGCCCTGACAGGTGGAGCAGATGTTCATCATCAGCTCGCCGTCGGTCTGCTGGGCCAGCGCGAAGGTACGCGCGTTGAGCGTGTCGGCCAGCTCCTGGTTGTGCTCGGCGATCACGCCGGCGCCGCAGCACGCAGCGCGGTCGAGCTCCACCAGCTCGATGTCCAGCAATGGGGCGACCGCCGCCATCGACCCGTGCAGCTCCGGGGTGAACCCGCGGCTGACGCAGCCAGGCCAGTAGGCAACCTTCACGATTCCTCGCTTTCGTTCGTGGCCTCGGACTCGACTACGTCGGCGTTGGCCGTCTCGGGAGAGGGCTCGCGGTCCTTGGCCCCCTCAGGGTCCGGCTGGCCCTGCTGGTCTGGCTCCGAGGCATCGGCGGTTTCCTTGGCTCGCCCCCCTCGGGGTCGTCCTCGTAGCCGGTGACATAGAGGTTCAGCTCGAACCGCTCGTCTCGGCCCTCAACCTCCTTGAAGATCCGCTTGACCTCCGACGGGCGCCTTGTGGGGGTGGAGCAGGGCGGTCTTCGGGGTCATCTTCCCCCGCCGGAGCGCCGTCGCGGCGATCGGCAGCGAGCTGATCAACTCCGGCACCGCGCGGGGATGGAACTTCCCTCCGTAGGAGTCGGGCAGCAGGTCTGCCTCGTGCAGCAGCCCGTTCTTCTCGATGTTCTTGACGAAGGCGTGCTCGTGGCGATAGCCGTTGTTGTCGTCCTCGATCTCGTAGTCGGAACCGGCCTTGCGGCGCAGCCGCATGATCTGGCTCATCGGGTCGACACCCTTCGGGCACGCGTCGATGCAGTTGAAGCAGTGGGTGCAGTCGTAGATCCCGTGCGAGTCCTCTGACAAATCAAGCAGCCGCTCCTGATGCTCGGCGTCACGCGGGTCGCCGACGAATCGGTAGGCCTTGGCCAGTGCGGCGGGGCCGATGAACAGCGGGTCGACCTCCATGGAAAGGCAATCCGACACGCAGGCCCCGCACTGAATGCAGGCCATCGTCTGCGTGACGTCGACCATGTTCTCGTGGGGAACGATGTACTCGCGCTCGGGCAGCGGCTGCTTGTTGATCAGCCACGGGGTGACTCGCTGGATCTTCGTCCAGTGCACCGCGTCCATGTCGACGATGAGGTCGCGGATCACCGGCATGTTGCCCATCGGCTCCACCTCGATGAACTCGGGATTCTTGGCCGGTTCGGTGTCCTCGCCCTCCTCGGGGTTCCAGCCGACGCCATGCCCCCGGGCCGCCGCTTCTCCCAGATGGGTGTTGCAGGCAAGGCCTGGCTTGCCGTTCATCCGTACGCCGCAGGAGCCGCAGATCGCCTGCTGACAGGAGCAGCGGACTCCGACCGATCCGTCCACCTCGTCCTTGATCTTCAGCAGCGCGTCCAGCACCGACGCCGTCTCGAGAAGGTCCACCGTGTGCTCGTCCCAGTACGGCGCCTCGCCCGATTGCGGGTCGTAGCGGCGAATCCTCAGCGTGTACTCAGGCATGACGGTTAGTACGTCCTTTCCTCAGGCTGCCAGCGCGTGATCGTCACGGGCGAGTAGCTCACCGTTGGCACGTCGGCGCCGTTCATCGAGATGTCGATGTGCTTGAGCCAGTCCTCGTCGTTGCGCTCGGGGAAGTCCGTGCGTGATTGCGCCCCGCTTGACTCCTTGCGCTCCTCGGCGCCGACGACGGTTGCTTCGGCCACGTCCAGCATGTACCCGAGCTCGATCGCGCCGATCACGTCCTGATTGAAAACCTGGCCGTGGTCATCGATGGTGGCGGTGGTGGCCTCCTCCTTGAGCCGCCGGATGATCTCGTGGGCCTTGGCCAGGCCCTCGGCGTCGCGGAACACTGCGACGTACTCGTTCATCGTGTCGCCGAGCTCTCGCTTGATCGCGGCCACGCGGCGGCCACCGCTGTCACGGGAGAGGATCGCTTCGATGTTGCGCTCGGTGTCGGAGACCCGCGCGGGCGGCGTTTCCGGCATCGTCATCTGCACGCGCGCGCTCGCGCGGCGTGCTCGCCGGAGCGCCGGCCGAAGATCAGCGTGTCGAGCAGCGAGTTGGCCCCGAGCCGGTTACCTCCGTGCACCGAAACGCACGCCACCTCGCCGGCGGCGTACAGCCCGGCCACCGAGGTCTGGCCGTGGATGTCGGTCTTCACGCCGCCCATGATGTAGTGCTGGCCGGGCTTGATGTGGATCGGCTCCCGGGTGATGTCGACGCCGGCAAAGTCGCGACCGATGTTGACGATCTCCCTCAGCGCCTCCAGCGTGCGCCGGCGGGGCGACCTTCGTCACGTCGAGCGCGACGCTGCCGTCCTCGAAGCCACGGCCCTCGTCGATCTCGGTCTGCTCCGCGCGGGAGACGACGTCACGGGAGGCCAGCTCCAGCTTGTTGGGCGCGTACTTCTCCATGAACCGATCACCTTCGCCGTTGAGCAGCCAGGCGCCCTCCCCCCGGGCTCCCTCGGTGATCAGCAGTCCATTCCCGACCAGGGTGGTGGGGTGGTACTGGATCATCTCCATGTCCATCAGCCGCGCACCGATGCGGAAAGCCTGGGCGATGCCGTCGCCGGTGACGATCAGCCCGTTGGTGGTCGGCCGGTAGGCCTGCCCGGCACCGCCGGAGGCGAGGATCACCGCCTTGGCGTTGAACACCTCCAGGTGGCCGTCACGGAGGTTGCGGCAGATCGCCGCCCACGCACCGCCCGTTGTCGTCCTGGAGCAGGTCGGTGGTGAACCACTCCTCGTATCGATCGACGGTGTGGGAGTGCTTCATCAGCTGCTCGTAGAGCACATGAAGGATGGCGTGGCCGGTGATGTCGGCCACGTAGTAGGTGCGGGCCGCGGAGGCGCCGCCGAAAGCTCGAGTGCCCAGGTGCCCGGACCCGTTCCGATGGAAGGTGACCCCAGCGTGCTCCAGCCACAGGATCTCGTCCGGAGCTTCGCGGCACATCACCTCAATCGCGTCCTGGTCGCCGAGGTAGTCCGACCCCTTGACGGTGTCGAAGGCGTGTGACTCCCAGGTGTCCTCGGGATTCAGTGCCGCGTTGATGCCCCCGGCGGCGGCCACCGAATGAGAGCGGACGGGGTGGACCTTGGAGATGATTGCCACCGTCGCACCCGTCTGCGCCGCAGCCAGCGCGGCCCGCTGGCCGGCCAGTCCGGCGCCGATGATGAGCACGTCGTGGGAAGGCACTCTTTCGATTCTATGGAAGCGGCCGCCGCTCTCGTCCGCTTCTCGGCTCCTGGCGCGCTCTCTAGGCGCTCGGTTAGCATCCCCGCATGCCTCTGCCGACACTGGCTCGTGCCAGCCTCCGCGCTCGCCGCGACGCTGGTGCTGGCAGCCTGCGGTTCCAGCAGCAGCAGTAGCAGCAGCGCCGGCAGCGCGAGCAGCAGCGCCGGAGCTTCCGCGGCTTCGGTGAGCGCCGGATCCTCCCCCTGTGCGCGGATCGCGGCGGCCGCCTCGCCCACCGGTCCGACCGCCGGAACGCCGGCTCTCAAGACGGTGCTCAAGCAGGGCGTCCTGCATCCACCGCGCTCCTTCTCCTTCCATCAGCGCACCTGCGTGGGCACCGGCGGTCTCGCCAACCAGACCACGATCACCGCCACGATGCAGATCCATCCGAGCATCCAGGCCGCGATGGTCGTCCAGAGTCGCGCAGGGGCCACTTCAGGAGCGGCTGCTGAGCAACAACGTGTACGTCAAGATACCCGCCGTCGCCGCTCGCGACGGGGGCAAGCCCTGGGTCGCGGTCAGCCTCACGCGAAGCGGGTAACCAGGCCGGCCTGAACCTTCAGGAGCTGCTCTCAGAGCTCCGTAACGCCGATCCCAGCCAGTCGCTTCGACTGCTGCAGGGGGTCAACACCTTCAGGCCGATCGGGGCGGTGACGATCAACGGTCAGCGTGCGTTCGGCTACCGGGGCACGATCACGCTCAGCAACTTCCACACCTCGGTGCTGTCTCCTGATCTGATCCACCAGCTGAAGGCGACGATGCGCCGCATCGGCGCAACCAGCGAGGTCGTTACCTCCTACGTGACGGCGTCGGGCACGCTGATCCGCACGGTCACGCAGCTGAACTCCATCGACCCACGGGCAGATCTTCACCGTGCTCGACCTGCACAGCATGACCACGCCCGTGAGCCTCCAGCCGCCGCCACCCAGCCAGACGATCTCGCTGGCCGCGCTGCGCGGTCTGGGCGGCGCAAGCGGTGGCCCCTGAGGGCCTGTCCCGATAGCCCCTGAGGGTCTAGCTCGCCGGCGCGCCGAGTGCGGAGCCGATGGCGCGGCGGATCTGTTCGACGGTGACCACGCCCCGCAGCACGCCCTCGCCGTCGACCGCCATCAGCGCACCCAGTCGCCCGAGTGACTCCGAGGAGAGCACCTCGCTCAGCGGGCGCGACTCCTCAACTCGCCACCCCTCGGCGCCGGCGGGCTCCAGCGCCGAGCCGATGGTCAGCCATCCCTCGCCGCCGTCGACGGTGCTCTGGGCTCGCTCCTGCTGAGCGATGCCCAGGAACCGGCCGCCTTCGTCCACCACGGGGAACCACGACCAGCCGTATCGCAGGAAGAACTCATCCAGCGCCTGGGCAGTCGTCGTCTCGGCCGGGATCGCCACCGGATGACGATCCATGATGTCGGCCACCCGCACGCTCTCGATCTTCTCGGTCACCGTGCTCTGCACCAGCGCTCCGCGAGCGGACTGCCCCAGCAGGAACGCCAGCAGACCAGCCACAGCCCGCCGAACGAGCCGTGGCCGGAGAGCATCAGCCAGATGCCCAGGCCGGCGAGCAATACGGCAAAGCCCTGGCCCAGCTTGGCGGCCACGACGGTGCCCCGGCGCTTGTCGCCGCTCGCCCGCCACACGATCGCGCGTGCGATCCGGCCGCCGTCGAGGGGGAATGCCGGCACCAGGTTGAAGACCAGGACCACGGCGTTCATCAGCAGCAGCCAGCTGAGGGCCAGCAGGACCGGCGTGACCCTGATGCTGCTGTCGAGCACGAACGCGTGCCACAGGCGACCCGGCCCGACGATCGCCAGATCGACTCCCAGGAACACCAGCACGACTGCCAGCGTCGCTGCCGGCCCCGCCGCGGCGATCTTGAACTCCTCCCCGGGCGAGCGCGCATCACGTGACATCTGGGTCAGCCCGCCGAACAGGAACAGCTGGATGTTGCGAACCTGGATTCCCTGGCGGCGGGCCACGATCGCGTGTCCCAGCTCGTGCACGATCAGCGATCCGAAGAACAGCAGCGCCGCCGAAACCGTGGTGACGTAGGCGACCGTGTCGGAGGAATGCAGCGCCCCCCGGAACGATGGGGACAGCCAGATGATCACCAGGAACAGGATTACGAACCAGCTCACGTCCGCGCTGATCCTGATCCCCTTTACATCGACCAGCTTGATCCCGGTGGAGCGTCGCACCATGCTGCAATGGTGGCACAGGCGTCTCGGCGAATCGCCGGACGTGTCATCTGTTACGAGCAGGAGGCGAGAGCTAGGCGTGGCCGATTCCTTGACCGAACTGCGTGAGCACCTGGCGGAGATCGAGGATCTCCGTTATGCCTCGGGGCTGCTGGGATGGGATCAGCTCACGATGATGCCCCCCCGGGGCGCCGGCGCGCGAGCGGAATCGTTGGCCACTCTTGAGCGGATCACCCACGAGCGCTTCATCGACGAGCAGACCGATCGGCTGCTGAGCGCGGCCGAGCGCGACCTGGACGGATGTCGCGCCAGATTCCGACGACGGATCGCTTCTGCGCTCCACGCGCCGCCGTTACGAGAAGGCGCGGCGGGTGCCGAGCGAGCTGGCCGCGGAGCTGGCGCGCGCGGCGTCGGTCGGCCAGGAGGCCTGGGCCGCCGCCCGGGAGCGCTCGGACTTCAGCTCGCCTTCGCCCCCTACCTCACGCGAAACGTCGAGCTGGCCCGCCGCTACGTGGATTGCTTCGACGGGTTCGACTGCGCCTACGACGTGCTGCTCGACGACTACGAGCCGGGGGCCAGGAGCGCCCAGGTGGCGACGCTGTTCGCCGAGCTCAAGGAGGGGCTCGTGCCCCTGATCGCGACGCTCCGAGATCATGCCGGCGACGTCGACGACAGCATCCTGCACGGCAGCTTCGACGTCGAGCATCAGCGCGCGCTGGTCCGTGGCGTGCTCACGTTGATGGGCTTTACGCCGGACTCGTGGCGTCTGGATGACACCGTCCATCCGTTCGCGGCCGGGATCGGTGAGGGCGATGTCCGCATCACCGCGCGGTGGGACTCCGGCTATTTCCCCTCGGGGCTCTACGGCGCGATGCACGAATGCGGCCATGGCCTGTATGAGGAGGGGATCGCGGCGGAGCTGCGCCGCACGCCGCTCGCCCACGCCGAGTCGCTCGGCCTGCACGAGTCCCAGAGCCGGCTGTGGGAGAACATGGTCGGCCGCGGACTTCCCTTCTGCGGCGTGCTGGCCTCACGGATCGCCGAGCTGTTCGGCTCCTCGCTGGCGGACCTGGACGGCCGCACGCTGTACCGAGCGGTCAACAAGGTGGGGCCATCGCTGATCCGGGTCGAGGCCGACGAGGCCACCTATGGGCTGCATGTCGTGCTCCGCTTCGAGCTCGAGCAGGAGCTGATCGAAGGGCGGTTGGCGGTCGCCGACCTTCCGGAGGCCTGGAACGCGCGCTTCCGTGATTACCTCGGGCTCGATGTGCCCGACGATGCCGCCGGAGTGCTCCAGGACGTGCACTGGGCGGCGGGGATGATCGGCTACTTCCCCACCTACGCGCTCGGCAACCTGATCGCCGGTCAGCTCTGGGCCAAGGTGCACGATGACCTCTCCGGTCTGGACGAGCAGCTCGCCGCCGGGGAGCTGAGTGCGCTACGGGAGTGGCTAGCGTGAGCAGGTGCACCGACACGGCGCGAAGTTCCGCAGCGACGAACTGCTGCCGCGGGTGCTCGGCACAGGTATCGAGGTGCGCCCCTTCCTTGACTACCTGAGGACCAAGCTCTCCGACGTCTACGGAGTTGCGCTCTAGCTCGGCTTCGCCGCGCCCTCGGCCAGGTCGGACACCGCGTCGCTGAAGGCCTCGCTCGGGCGCATCGCCGCGGCCATCAGCTCCGGATCGGGCCGGTAGTACCCGCCGATGTCCACCGAGGACCCCTGGGCGTCGTCCAGCTCCTCGACGATCCGCTCCTCGCTCTCGGCTAGCTGCTCGGCCAAGCCGGAGAAGCGCTCCGCCAGCTCGCTGTCCTCGTCCTGGGCGGCGAGCTCCTGGGCCCAGTACAGCGCCAGGTAGAAGTGGCTGCCGCGGTTGTCCAGCTCGCCGACCTCCCGCCGAGGCGAGCGGTCGTCCTCCAGCACCCGTCCGGTTGCCCGATCCAGCGTGTCGGCGAGGATCCGGGCCCGCTGGTTGTCCTCGGCCTTGGCCAGGAGCTCCAACGACGGGACCAGGGCCAGAAATTCCCCGAGCGAGTCCCAGCGCAGGTGGTTCTCCTTGGGAACTGCTGAACATGTCGGGGGGCCGAGCCGCCGGCGCCGGTTTCGAACAATCCGCCGCCGGCCATCAGCGGCACGACCGAGAGCATCTTCGCGCTGGTGCCCACGCTCCAGGATCGGGAACAGGTCGGTGAGGTAGTCCCGGAGCACGTTTCCAGTCACCGAGATCGTGTCCTCGCCGCCTCGGGCGCGCTCCAGGGTGAACCGCGCCGCTTCGGCGACGTCCATGATCTCGATCTGCAACCCGTCCGTATCCGCCTGCTCCAGCTCGGGGCTTGCACCTTGGCCAGCAGCTGGGCATCGTGGGCGCGGGACTCGTCAAGCCAGAAGACGGCCGGTGCGCCGGTTTCCCGCGCGCGGTCGACGCCGAGCCTGACCCAGTCCCTGATCACCGTCGTCCTTGGTCTGGCACATCCGCCAGATGTCGCCCTCGCTCACCTCGTGCTGCAGCAGCGTCTCACCGTCCTCGTCGACGACCCTCACCACGCCCTCCCGATCGATCTCGAAGGTCTTGTCGTGCGAGCCGTATTCCTCGGCGGCCTTTGCCATCAACCCGACGTTCGGCGTGGTCCCCATCGTCGCGGGATCGAAGGCGCCATGCTCGCGGCAGTGCTCCACCGTCTCTGCGTACAGCGGCGCGTAGGAGTGGTCGGGGATCACGAACTTCGCGTCCTCCAGCTCGTCATCGGCGTTCCACATCTTGCCCGAGGAGCGAATCGCGGCGGGCATGGAGGCGTCGATGATCACGTCACTGGGGACGTGGAGGTTGGTGATTCCGCGGTCGGAGTCGACCATCGCCAGCCCCGGGCCTCGCTCCAGCGCGCTGTCGACGGCGCCACGGATCGCGTCGCGCTCATCCTCAGGGAGCTGCTCCACCGCCTTCAGCAGCGCGGCGAGCCCGTCGTCGGCGCTCACGCCCACCGAGGCCAGCGCCTCGCCGTGCTCGGCGAACAGGTCGGGGAAGTAGGCACGCACCGCGTGGCCGAAGATGATCGGGTCGGAGACCTTCATCATCGTCGCCTTCAGGTGCACGGAGAACAGCACTCCGCGGTTGGCGGCATCGGCGATCTGCTCGGCGAGGAAGCGGTCGAGCGCCTCGACTCGCATCACCGATCCGTCGAGCACCTCACCTTCCTCCACCGGCAGCTCATCCCGGAGCTCGGTCACCGTGCCGTCCTGCGCCACGTGCTCGATCCGCACCGTTCCCTCGCGCTCCACCGTCACCGACACCTCGGTTGAGCGGAAGTCGCCGTCGCTCATCGTGGCCACGTGGGAGCGTGAGTCCGAGGACCATTCGCCCATCGAATGGGGGTGCTTGCGGGCGTACTCCTTGACCGAGGCGGGGGCGCGGCGATCGGAGTTGCCCTGGCGGAGCACCGGGTTGACCGCGCTGCCCTTGACCTTGTCGTAGCGAGCCCGCGCGTCCCGCTCCTCGTCGTCGGCGGGGCTCTCCGGATAATCCGGGATGTCGTACCCCTGCTCCTGCAGCTCGGAGATGGCAGCCTTGAGCTGCGGCACCGAGGCGCTGATGTTGGGCAGCTTGACGATGTTGGCATCCGCGGTCTGGGCCAGCGCTCCCAGCTCCGCCAGAGCGTCGGCCACCTGCTGGTCCTCGTCCAGGCGCTCCGGGAACTGGGCGAGGATCCTCCCGGACAGTGAGATGTCGCGGAGCTCTATCTCGATGCCCGCCGCGGACGCATAGGCCCTGACGATCGGCAGCAGCGACTGGGTGGCCAGCGCCGGGGCCTCGTCGGTGTGGGTGTAGACGATCCTCATGTCGTGGGTCGGTTTGCACCCTAC
Source organism: uncultured Solirubrobacterales bacterium (assembly GCA_963731435.1). Taxonomy (GTDB): domain Bacteria; phylum Actinomycetota; class Thermoleophilia; order Solirubrobacterales; family Solirubrobacteraceae; genus Palsa-465. The sequence goes on along the minus strand of CAVSVF010000004.1, from coordinate 97,679 downwards.
CCCCAGCGACCGGCGGGTATACGCTGAGAGGGTGTCTGGCGGACCCGCGGGAGTACAGTCGGGCCGGACTTTCGACCTCGACCCTAGGAGATCAAGACCTGTGAGCGATTCTCCCGTACGCGTGGCGGTCACCGGCGCCGCCGGCCAGATCGGCTACGCCCTGCTCTTCCGAGTCGCCAGCGGCCAGCTGCTGGGCCCCGACACCCCGGTGCATCTGTCGCTGCTAGAGATCCCGGACGCGGTCAAGGCCGCCGAGGGGACCGCGATGGAGCTTGACGACTCGGCCTTCCCCCTGCTGGCCGGAATCGACATTCACGACGACCCCAATCAGGCCTTCGACGGCGTCGGGGTCGCACTGCTGGTCGGCGCTCGGCCCCGTTCCAAGGGTATGGAGCGAAGCGACCTCCTGGAGGCCAACGGCGGCATCTTCAAGCCTCAGGGAGAGGCGCTGAACCAGCACGCCGCCTCCGATGTGAAGGTGCTGGTGGTGGGCAACCCTGCCAACACCAACTGCCTGATCGCCCAGAGCAACGCGCCTGACATTCCGCGTGAACGGTTCACCGCGATGACGCGGCTCGATCACAACCGAGCGATCGCTCAGCTGTCCAAGAAGACCGGCGCCGCGGTCAAGGACATCACCAACGTGACCATTTGGGGTAACCACTCGGCCACCCAGTACCCGGACATCTTCCACGCCAAGGTCGGTGGTGAGGATGCCGCGGAGAAGATCGACGATCAGGAGTGGCTGGAGAACGACTTCATTCCCACCGTGCAGAAGCGGGGCGCAGCGATCATCGACGCCCGGGGCGCCTCGAGTGCAGCCTCGGCTGCCAACGCCGCGATCGACCACGTCCACGACTGGGTGCTCGGCACCCCGTCGGATGACTGGGTGTCGATGGCGATTCCCTCCGACGGGTCCTACGGCGTGCAGGAGGGCTTGATCTCAAGCTTCCCGGTGACCTGCTCAGGCGGCTCGATCGAGATCGTCCAGGGCCTCGAGATCAACGATTTCTCCCAGGAACGGATCGACGCCACCGTCAACGAGCTGTCCGAGGAGCGCGAGGCGGTCAGAAAGCTGGACCTGATCTAGGCCGAGACCCGCCGGTGGTCACCCGGCCTGGTCGAGAAAGCGAAGCCGTTCAGCGCCTTCTCAGCCAGGCCGGGGGCCGCCGCTCGGCTGAGCTACTCCTCGGTGCTGGAGAAGATGGAATCTGCCGGCGTGGAGGGCGGCGCTTCGGAGGTCGAGCCTCCGTCCACGGGGTACCACCCCTGACCCTCGACGCCTCACCTGGCCTTCGGCGACCAGCTTCGGCATCACGCGATACAGGTAGTTGGGCTCGATCTTCAGCTCTTCGGCGATCTGCGGGATCGCCACCCCGGGCTGACTGCGCACCAGCTCCAGCGCCTGATTGGAGCGCGTGTTACCGCCGCGACGCCCGCGTGGCCGGCCCGGCCTGCGCCTGCCACCGCGACTCCGGCCGCCGGACGACGACCCTCCGCTGGATCCTCGCGGGCGCCCCGGGCCGCGCTTCTGAGCCGAGCAGCGCGGAACGCGCTGCCTCCAGCCGAGTCACTTCCTCCTGAAGCTCGCTCAGCCGGTTGTCGATGTCCCTGACCGTAGCGTCGACGAAATCTGCCACCGGATTCTCCCTCTACTGAAATTGTCTGTCGCTGACACCATACAGGTGAGCGATTAGTGCACCATCAATCGCTTTCCAGCAACGACTTCAGCTTGCTCAGTGAATTGTTGGCCTCGCGCTCGGAGGCAGCCCCGACGATCGCTTTGCTGGCGGCCTTTCCAAGTGCACCGCCCGGTGTGGTGAATTCATTGGTGTACTCAAAAAAGGTGCAATTGTCACCTTTGGGGGACAGCTCGTAACGGATCCGGGCCTTGGACCGCGCTGGTCCGCGCCCGTCCCACTCGGCCACCTCCGGCTCGCTGACGTCCTCCAAGTGTCCAATTCACCTTGAACGAGATGCCGCGCATTTGCAGCGACTGCTCCATCGTCGATCCCCTTTCCAAGGGCGTGGAATAGTCCGTTGACGGACTTGTGAATGGTTACCCAATCCGACAGCTGGGATGGATCCATCACCGTGTCCCACACCTTCTGGCGGGGGGCATTGATCTCGATGCTGGCGCGCACCTCGCTCATCCCGGGCAGACACTAACGGCTGGCGAGGTGCGACCGGCGGTCAGCGCTGCTACCGCGCGGCCAGGCGCTCCACCCGCTCCCAGTCGCGCAGCGCACGCTCTATCGCCGCGTCAAGTGAGTGCAGCCGCACGCCGAGCAGCTCTGCGGCGCGGTCATCTCGGGGTAACAGGTCGCTGTCGAGGCTCTCCATCAGCGGCCCGATCAGCTCGTGCTCTTCACCGGCGATGACCGAAGCGATGTGGCTGGCGATCGGGGTGAGGGTGAGCCGCTTGAAGGAGACCGTGGGGCGGGAGAGCAGCAGGTGATACCGGATCCGGTCGATCAGCTCGCCGTAGGTGACCTCGTCGCGGCCCGCCGATGTCCAGCGACTCGCCGCAGACGGCGTCGCTCACCGCGGCTCGCGCTCAGCAGCTCCACTACGTCGCGCTCGTCGATCGGCCGGCTGCGGTTATTGCCCCAGGCGGGCACCGCCAGCACCGGCAGCCGCTCCACCAGCCGCACCATGAACCGGAACGAGTCGGGATCCCGCACCGATCACGATCGAGGCGCGAAGGGCGACCGCGCACGGGGCTCGCGGCCAGCAGGATCTCCTCCACGGCGAGGCGGCTGGCCAGATGCGCAGAGAGCCGGCCGCGCGGCGGGCACCGGGCCACCCAGGTAGACGATCCGCTTCACCCCCGCCTCTCCGGGCTGCCCCGGCGAAGTTCTCAGCCGCCTCGCCGCTCGCGGTCGCTGAAGCTGCCGTTGGCGCCGGCGTCCATCGAGTGGATCAGGAAGTAGGCCACCTCGATCCCCTCCATCGCCCGCTCCAGGCCCGTTCCTTCGACCGCGTCGGCCTGCACGACCTCCATCCCGCCGCGCGGGAGATGGGGGCGGTGGCTCGCGGCGAGACATCCCGCGGACGGTGTGCCCGTCGCAGAGCAGGCGGGGCACCACCCGCGAGCCTACGTAGCCGGTGATGCCGGTGACGAGGACATTCATCGCTCGGTCACCTGTTACCCACGGACCCCGCCGTCAACAAGTCCGCGCGTCAACTCCGCGGCGCTCGCCACCCCGCACAGCGCCAGGGCGTTGTCGAGCTCCCGCAGGAGGATCTGCATCACCGCATGCACACCGGCTGCGCCGTCGACCGCGAGGCCCCACAGCAGCCGGCCGGCCCACCAGCACCGCCTGCGGCCCCCAGCGCCAGCGCCTTGAGCACGTCGGTCCCCCGGCGGATCCCGCCGTCGACGAGCACCTCGGTCCTGTCGCCCACGGCCTCCAGCACCTCTGGCAGGGCGTCGGCTGTCGCGAAGGTGGTGTCCAGCTGCCGCCCGCCGTGGTTGGAGACGATCACCCCGCGAGCGCCATGCTCCACCGCCAGCGCTGCGTCCTCGGCGGTGAGGACCCCCTTCACCAGCACCGGCAGCTCGCTGTCCTGCGCGATCTCCGCCACGTCGTCCCAGCGAAGGCCGGATCGAGCAGTCCCGCGAAGTCCGCCGGGGTCAGGTTCCCCGAGGCGCCGGCGGCCCGGGCTCCGGCGACGGCCGACGCGGCGGCGTTGACCCCGGTGCGGAGCTCCCGCTCGCGCACGCCGAGAATCGGCAGGTCCACTGTGACCACCAGCGCCTCGTAGCCGTGGTCCGCCGCCTGGGCGATCAGCTCCCGGGTGATCCCGCGGTCGCGGAACACGTAGACCTGAAACCACCGCGGCGCTCCGGGTACCGCCTGCGCGACCTCGCCGGCACCGGTGGTGGCCAGCGTGGAGAGGCACATGATGGCCTCGGCCTGGGCCGCCCCGCGCGCCATCTCGATCTCCCCCTCGGGGTGCGCCAGCCGCTGGAAGGCCATCGGGGCCACGATCAGCGGATGGGGCCGGCGGCGCCCGAGCACCTGCACCCCGAGATCGCGCTCGGCCACCCCGGTGAGCATCCGCGGGCGGATCGCCAGCCGCTGCCAGGCGGCGACGTTGTCGCGGAGGGTCAGCTCGTCGCCGGCGCCCCCGGCGTAATAGGCGTGTGCCCCGGCGGTCCAGCGTCTGCTCGGCGGCGGCCTCGTAGTCCGCCACGGAGATCTTCGCCGTCCCGCTCGCTGGCTCGTGTGCCATCGCCCGAGCGAAAGCTACGGAAAATGCGGCAGCTTCTCTGGTGGCTATTCGTTTTGCCCGGAAAACTGCAGCTCTTCAGCCGAAGCGAAGATTCCCGTGATTTCCGGATTCCGCCGTTGCCGGCGGGGGGCGAATTCGCTTTGATCATTGTGCCGAGCCAGCTTCCTCGATCAAGACCGAAACGGAGTCTCTCACGCATGGCAACTGGGCGCACCGCAGCAAAGGCGAATTGCGAAGACTGCTTCTTTGGCAAGAACATGCTCTGCGCAGTCTCCGAGGCCGGCTCGTGCGCCACCTTTCGCCCCGCCCATCCCGAGGGTCTTCGCCCGCCGCGCCAGCTTCGCTTCGTCTTCCGCCAGGAGCGCCGGCTCCAGGTCGCCTGGGCGTTCCCGTCACCCAGCGAGCAGGTCGCGCTCCACGCCTAGCGCCTGCTCGCGCACGCGTGCGGCCCCTGGGGGCGGTATGTTTCCAGCATGTTCTGGCCGCTGATCGGAGGGTTCATCGCGTTCGTGCTCCTCGCCGTGTTCCTCGGCTGGGTGCTCGACCCCTCGCGTCGCGGCGACACCGATCGGCACTGACCGCGTCGTCCCGGATACCAGAATGAGCCGGTTCTGGGGCAAATTTCGTGTCTCTGCGGCGAACTGAGGGTATTCTCCCCGCTGGTGGTACCGCGCCACCCCACCCGCCACACGCACGAGGGAGATCTATGGCATCAAAGAAGTCCAAGACCGCCAAGTCGGTGGCGTCCAACGCCACCAACGTGGCCAACATCGCCAAGGCCAATCCGTACATCCAGCGGCTGATCGACGACGCCGAGCTGCGCGAGAACGTGCAGAAGGCCTACGAGTCGAGCAAGAGCGCCTACGCACGGCTGGCCAACGGCAAGGCCCCGCACAAGGCACTGACCGAGGACAAGAAGCTCCAGAAGGACCTTCGTCAGGCCTACGAGGCCATGCGCGAGGCCTCTGCGTCGCTTTCCGAAGGGCCCAAGAAGCGGGCGCGCAAGGGTCTCGGCTGCGGCCGGAAGATGCTGATCGTCGGCATCGGCGGCGGTGTTGCCCTCGCCGGCAGCGAGTCGCTGCGCTCCAAGGTCCTCGACGCGCTGTTCGGCAAGGAGGAGGAGTTCGAGTACACGCCTCCCGCCGGTTCCTCGCAGTCGACGCCAGGCCTCGCCGGTCGGCGCTGCCTGACCGGCAGCTGACACCTCCAGCTACGCGGAGAGGCGTCCCCGGGTGGGGGCGCCTCTCTTCGTTTACCGTTGGCCGGCATGCGTCGGCTCGCTCTGCTCGCGACGGTCGCGGTCATCGTCCTGCTACTGGTGCTGAGCCAGCTGCTGCTCCCCGGCATCGCCGCCCAGCGGCTCCGCGACCGGCTCTCGCACGCTCCGGTCAGGTGCTGCAGGTTCGAGGTCCACGCCTTCCCCGCGATCGAGCTGTTGTGGCATCACGCCGATCGGGTGGTGATCCGGATGGCCAGCTACCGCAGCAGCTCCGGCCATCTCAGCTCGCTGCTGGACCAGCTCGGCGACGTCGGCTCGCTGGACGCCTCCGCCGCACAGTTCAGTGCCGGGCTGCTGAGGCTTCGTAACGCCAGCCTGCGCAAGCGGGGCGACGCGGTGTCCGGCAGCGCGCTGGTCAACGAAGGCCGACCTGCGCGCGGCGGTGCCCGTGCTGGACCAGGTCACCCCGGTCGTCCTTCGGCGGCGGACAGCTGGTTCTCCGCGGCACCGCGACGCCTGCTCGGCGTCACCGCCACCGTCAACGCCACCGTGGCCGCGGTCAACGGGCAGCCTGCTGGTCCAGCCCGACGTCCCGTTCGGGAGGCTCGCCACGGTCACCGTGTTCTCCGATCCGCACCTGGAGGTGCAGTCGCTGTCGGCCGCCAACGCCCCCGGCGGCTTCACCGTGGCGGCCACCGGCCACCTGCACTGAGTCGCCACCCCTAGCAGCTTCGGCGACTCGCCAGGGCGCGCGCAGGCGGCGCTCCATCTCCTCGCCCAGCCGGTCCATCTCGATCCGCTCCTGCTCCAGGCTGTCACGGTCGCGCAGGGTGACCGTTCGGTCCTGCAGCGACTGGTGGTCGACCGTCACCGCCCACGGCGTGCCGATCTCGTCCTGGCGGCGGTACCGGCGTCCGATCGCCCCACCTTCGTCGTACTCGGCCTGGACGCGCTCCCGCAGCGCGCGGTAGACCTCGCCGGCGAGCTCGGGCTGGCCGTCCTTGCGCACCAGCGGCAGCACCGCCACCTTCACCGGTGCCAGCTGGGGGTGGAGCCGCAGCACCGTGCGCTGCTCGCCTCCGATCTCGTCCTCGTCGTAGGCATCGACCAGGAACGCCAGCAGCGCCCGGTCGGCACCGGCCGCGGGCTCGATCACGTGCGGCACGTAACGGTCCCCGCTCGCGGTATCGACGTATTCCAGCTTCTGGCCGGAGTGGGCGGCGTGCTGGCGAAGGTCGAAGTCGCCTCGGTTGGCGATCCCCTCCAGCTCGGACCACCGCTCCTCGCCGGCGTCGCCCGCGGAGGGGAAGCGGTACTCGATGTCGCTGGTCGCGCTGGAGTAGTGGGAGAGCTCGTCGGACTCGTGGGCGCGCAGGCGGAGGTGGTCAGGCCGGATCCCCAGGTCCACGTACCAGTTCATCCGCTGCTCCAGCCAGTGCTCGAACCAGCGCTCGGCCTCGTCCGGCGGCACGAAGTACTCCATCTCCATCTGCTCGAACTCCCGGGTGCGGAAGATGAAGTTCCCGGGGGTGATCTCGTTGCGGAAGCTCTTGCCGATCTGGGCGATGCCGAACGGCGGCTTCTTGCGCGAGAACTGCAGGTAGTTGCGGAAGTTGAGAAAGATGCCCTGGGCCGTCTCCGGGCGCAGGTACACCGTCGACCCCTCCTCCTTGACCGGCCCCATCGTGGTCTCGAACATCAGGTTGAAGTCCCTCGCCTCGGTCAGGTCGCAGTCCGGCGTCTCGCCCGGTCGCTTTGAGGGCTTACGGCCGCACGCGGACTGATCGAGATGGTCGGCGCGGAAGCGCAGCTTGCAGGTGCGGCAGTCGACCAGCGGGTCGGTGAACCCGCCTGAGGTGCCCGCTGGCCTCCCACGTGTGCGGGTGCTGGATGATCGCCGAGTCCAGCGCCACGACGTCCTCGCGCTCCTGCAGCATCGCGCGCCACCACTGGCCCTTGACGTTGTTCTTCAGCAGCACGCCGTAGTGGCCGTAGTCGTAGCTGGAGCCGAGACCGCCGTAGATCTCGCTGCTGGGAAACACGAAGCCGCGTCGTTTGCACAGCGACACGATCTTCTCCATCGTCACCACGTCCTCCGCCATCGGCGGCGGATGCTAAACGTCCCTTGCGGCGCCGTCTCGCTGGCACTCTGCGCCCCGGGAGTGCCAGCGCCCAAAGCTATACTTTCGGATGATGCCGATCTACGAGTACCGCTGCGATCAGGGCCACACCTTCGAGGTGATGCAGCGCATCTCCGATGATCCGGTCGTCACCTGCACGACCTGCTCGGCCCCGGTCCAGCGGGTTTTCATCCGATCGCCGTGCACTTCAAGGGATCCGGCTTCTACAACACCGATTACGGAACCCGCAAGCGGGCCCGTGAGAAGGAGAACGGGGCGGGGAGGGCAAGTCCGGCGAGGGCTCGGAGAAGAAGTCCGGCTCGAGCTCGGACGGCGGCACGGGGGCACCGGTCGGATTCCGGCGGCGAGAGCAACTCCGGCGGAGTCGGCCAAGAAGACCGAGACGCAAGAAGACCGAGTCCGGAAGCTCGGCTTCCACCTCGAAGTAGCTCTGCGGGACAGCGCCCGCCAGCGCGGCGTCAGCCGGTCATCAAGCGCCCAACCGCCTGCCGGACCGCGTCTGGTGAGGTGGTCAGTGCTGACTCTCCGTCGGGCAGCGTCGTCGCGCCGCCCGGCTTCAACACCTCCGGCGGAGCCGATCCGCCGATCTCCGAGGCGGCGAACAGGCTCAGCAGGGTGAATCCCCCCATGTCGGTGCGCAGCACCTTGGGCGCCTCGTAGGAGGCCCACGGGAGGCGGAAGAACGTCGTGGGGGAGAGCAGCTTGCTCTTGACCCCGTTGAGGATCTGCTGCTGGCGCTTCGCCCTGGTCAGATCGTTCTCGGCCGGGTTGCACTTGTTCTCCCGCGTGCGCGCGAGGGTGAGTGCCTGGATGCCATTGAGATGGTGGGTGCCGGGAGCTAGGTAGAGCGAGAAGCCTCCATTGCGGGTTCCGCCGCTGATGTCCGAGCACATCCGTCCGGTGGTTACGTCGACGCCGCCGATGGCGTTGATGAAGTCAGGGAAGGCCGAGAGGTTGACCACGATCACGTGGTTGATCGGGATACCGGTGAACGCATCGCACGGTCCGGATCGTCAGCCCAGGCCCCCCGAAGCGTAGGCGGCGTTGATCTTGCTGAGTCCATGGCCGGGGATCGTCGCCACGGTGTCTCGGGGGATCGAAAGCCGCCGCGAGGTTCCGCCTCCGATGCGCCACAGCATCAGCGTGTCCGAGCGGCTGCCCGCGTCATTGGTGTTGGCCCCGGGCTCCTTGGAGCCCTTCGGTCGCTGGTCGGTACCGATGATCAGCACCGTGTTCGCGGAGGTCAGCATGTTGCCACCGGGGTGGAGGGCTGAGCTGGCGGAGCTCGGCAGGTTGCTCTGCTCCTCCTGGGCGCTGACATGAACAGGACCAGCGATAGCAGCAGCCAGGCCACGATCGCGATAAGTACGTACTTCAGTATCCGCCGCGCGCGTCGCCGCCGGCCCTGGCCGCCTCCTTCGCCGCTTGGCCGATCGCCACGTCCCGGGAACGAACCGTCGCGTCCTCCTCGCCGCGCAGCAGTGCTCCCAGCCCGCGGGGCCGGGCTCGATAGGTCGTGTATGGGCGATCTGAGGAAGGCGGGCCGGACCGCGCCCGCCGCCCGAGGCGCCGCTGCCCCCGCTGCCGCGCGCTGCCGCTGCCGCTCCGCCGGAGCCTCGGCCTCCGCGCGAGCCGCAGCCGCCGCCACCCCCTCCACCGTAGGTGCGGTACGGGCGCTCCTCCGATTGAGGCGGTTTGCGGGGATCATCGGGCATGTTCGGCACCCGCATATAGTGACGATATGGCGTCTCGACGCACCATTGGCGTCGACATGGGCGGAACCAAGCTCCTCGCTGGAGCGGTGGATGAACGGCTGGCGGTGCACCACCGCGCACAGCGGACAGTCACCGGGCTCGATCAACGCACTCTGCTCGATGTTTCGGTGCAGGCCGTGCAGGAGGCGGGCGCCGCAGACCGATGGCGAGATCGCCGCGGTCGGCTTTGGCATTCCGTGCCTGATGGACCAGCGCACCGGCAAGGGGTTGATGGCGGTCAACCTGCCGCTCGCCGACGTCCCCTTCGCCGACATCATGACCGAGCGCCTCGGCCTCCCGGTGTTCGTCGACAACGACGGCAACCTGGCCGCGCTGGCCGAGCATCGTGCCGGGGCCGCACACGGCGCCACCGAGGCGGTGATCCTGACCATCGGCACCGGGATCGGCGGCGGATCTGATCCTCGGGGGCCGCCTGTACCGCGGCGCCATCGGCGCGGGTGCCGAGCTCGGTCACATGGTCATCGACATGGACGGGCCGCCCTGCCAGGGCAACTGTCCGAACCGTGGCTGCGTCGAGACGCTGGCCTCCGGGACCGCGCTCGCTCGTGAGGCCGCCCGGATCGCCCAGGAGCGTCCCGGACTCCGGTCTGGCGGCGGCGGTGAGTGCGGGACAGGCGCTGCAGGGCCCGCTGATCACCGAGCTCGCCCACGACGGGGACGTAGCCGCGATCGAGGCTGTCGGGCTGATCGGCAGCCGGCTGGGAGTGGCCATCGCCAGCTACGTCAACATCTTCGATCCTCAGGTGGTGGTGGTGGGGGGTGGAGTGATCGCCGCCGGCGAGCTGCTGCTGGAGCCTGCGCGCGCAGTGGTCGCCGAGCGAGCGCTGCCTCCCTCGCGGGACGAGGTTGCCATCGTGCCGGCGAGATTCGGGATCGAGGCCGGCATGGTCGGTGCCGCCACGCTGGCGCGGGAGGGCCTGGAGGGCCGCGACAGGCCCCTGGTGAGCGGCGGTCGGCTGATCGTCTGCCCGACGCCGATCGGCAATCTGGAGGACATCACCCTGCGAGCCCTGGCGAGCCTGCGTGATGCCGACCTGGTCGCCTGCGAGGACACCCGCCGCACGGGGGTGCTGCTGGAGCGTTTTGGCGTCAGCGCCAAGCTGATCAGCTACCACGAGCACAACGAGGCGCAGCGAGCGCGGGAGCTGGTGGCCAAGATGCGGGACGGCGCCGTGGTCGCGCTGGTCTCCGACGCCGGCATGCCGTTGGTCTCCGACCCCGGTTTCGTGCTCGTCCGGGAGTGCGTCGCCGCCGGGCTGGCGGTGGAGGTACTCCCGGGCCCTTCCGCGCTTCTGGCCGCGCTCGTGGCCTCGGCGCTACCCGCTGAGCACTGGCGCTTCGCTGGCTTCCTCCCCGCGCAAGAACCGCGACCTGGTGGAGGTGCTCTCCTCCACCGAGACCGTGGTGGCGTTCGAGTCGCCGCACCGGGTCGCCGCGACGCTCAAACGCTCGCGACGCTTGACCCCGAGCGTCCGGTCGCGGTCTGCCGGGAGCTGACCAAGCTCCACGAGGAGGTGGTCAGGGGCAAGGCGAGGAGAGCTCGCCGAGCGTTACGCCGGGGAGGTGCCAAGGGGAGAAGTGGTGCTGGTGATCGGGGCGGGGCGGACGGATGTGGAGGCCGCGCTGGCTCCCGCGGCCGACGCTCTGCGGAGGTTGATCGAGGCTGGAGCCAAGCCGCGTGCCGCGGCCGGGGTGGTGGCCGAGTTGACCGGCGTGGCCGCCAATCGCCTGTATTCGGCGGTCAGCGAGCGCCGCTGAGGCGACGTTCACCAAATGGTCGCAAATCCGGTGTGCACCGGAGTAGCATCGCCCCATCTCCGATATCCGCAATCCGTATGAGGCGGAGCGGCTCGAGGCCGAAGCTCCGGACGAGCTTCACTCCCGCCGAGACTTTCTTCAGCGCACGGCGGCAACGGCCGGCCTTGCCGGTCTGGGCCTGACGCTGGACCCCGACACGCTGCTGGCCGCCGCGGCCCGCAGCCACAACCGGCCCCTGCCCTCCCCGAGGAATCTCCCCATCGACACGATCGTCGTGCTGATGATGGAGAACCGCTCCTTCGACCACTACCTGGGGTGGCTCCCCGGAGCGGATGGTCGCCAGGCGGGCCTGCGCTACCGGGACAACCGAGGGCAAGCTGCACTCCACCCACCGGCTGAACGGCACCTTCCAGGGCTGCGGCTTCATGGATCCCGATCACTCCTGGCAGGGCGGCCGCACGCAGCTTGACAACGGCCGGGTAGACGGCTTCCTGCGAGCCCAGAGCGACGTCTTCTCGATCGGCTACTACACCCAGCACGACTTGGGGTTCACGCCTCACCTCGCGCAGAGCTTCACCGCCTTCGATCGCTTCTTCTGCTCCATCCTTGCCTCCACCTATCCCAACCGGGAGTACATGCACTCCGGCCAGTCCTACGGGATGGTCGACAACACGGTGCCGGCGTCCTCCGGCGGCTTCCCCGACACCACCATCTTCGCCGCGCTGTCGAGAGCCGGGGTCTCCAACCGCTACTTCTTCACCGACATCCCGGTTTCCGCGCTGTGGGGCACCGCGGGCTTGCGCCGCTCCGGGCAGGTTCAGGAGTACTACGAGCGCTGCCGAGGCCGGCACCCTGCCCGCCGTCTCCTACGTCGATCCCTCGTTCCAGGGTGAGGATCAGGGAACCTCCGGCGACGAGCATCCGCTTGGCGACGTCCGGGTGGGCCAGGCTTTCATCTCCGACGTGGTGCACGCCTTCATGGAGTCCCCGCAGTGGAAGCGCGGCGCGCTCTTCATCGTCTACGACGAGTGGGGCGGGTTCTTCGACCACGTCGTCCCGCCGCGGGTTCCGGACCTGCGTTCCAGTCGCAACATCAACAAGGACTACGGCCAGATGGGCTTCCGGATCCCCGCCACGGTGGTCTCGCCGTACGCCCGGCGTCGGACACGTCGACCACACCATCTTCGGCTTCGAGTCGATCCTCAAGCTGATCCGGTACCGGTACGGGCTGCCTCCGCTGACCCCACGCGACCTGTACGCCAACAACATCGGCACCACGTTTGATTTCGAGCACCCTCATTTCACTCCACCGGACCTCCCCACGCCCGCCCACATCATCAGCACGGCGTGCTCTCCTTCCTCGCTGCTCAGCGGCGGGGGGCTTCCCGTGGGCATCAGCGGCCTGGACGGTGGTCCGCTGGGCTCGCTGTCATCGCTTCCCCCGCTGCCCGCGCGCGACAAGCCCCATGACCTCGCCAAGCTGCACTACACCGGCTACCTCGAGCGGCTCGGGTTCAAGTACCGGCCTGCCACCCCCGCGACGATGTACCGCCATCCTTCCAAGTTGGGGATGCGTCCGTGAAGAAGTGGGGCGCTGCGGCGTTCCTGGCGTGCGCTCTGTTCCCGGCCAGCCGCCGCCGCGGACAGCTTCACTCCGGTCCAGATGACGGTGACCGTCAACTCCGTCGCCCGGCTTGACCGGCCGCTGCCGATCCGCGTGTCGGTGAGCGCCGACCGCGGCGTGCTCGACGTCCGCCAGGGGCGCGATCAGGGCACAGGTCAAGCTGACCCCCGGGGAGTGCGGCGGCACCTTCGCCTACAGCTCCGGCGTCGGTGCTGCTGAACGCCCCGCTCAACCCTCAGCCGCATTCCCGGCCTGCCGTACTCCGGGCGAGGCGCGCGGCGGTGGCCGTCCCGACGGCTACGGCGTGCAGAAGGTGTGCGCCTTCCTCGACGACGACTACGAGTCGTTCGCCAACGACACCAACGACCTGCAGGTGAACGTCTCGCGGCCATGCACCGCCTCGGCCGATCGCTTCGACCACCTCGACCGCGTGCTGGCCCTGGCGCGGAAGCGGCTGCGACACACCCACGGCAGCCGCCGCCCGGCGCCGCGGCGGCGAGAGCGGTCGCCCAGTGACCGCGCGCGGCGGTCCGGCAGAAGCAGCGGGCCCGGACAGCGTGCGGCTCCGGGGTCTCGCTGTGAGGCGGTTGCTGGCAGCGCTCGCCGTCGTGCTGGGAGCGACGCCGTGCGCATTCAGGCCGGGTACCGCACAGGCGCGGCTGCCGCCGATCCACCACGTGTACGTGATCGTGCTGGAGAACGAAGAGCGCCTCCACCACGTTCGGCGCCAGGCTCCCCGGCTCCTTACCTGTCCAAGAACGCTGCGGAGCGAGGGTGCCTACCTGCCCAACTACTACAGCATCGGGCACCAGAGCAACGACAACTACATCGCGATGATCTCCGGCCAGGCGCCGAATGCCGACACCCAGGCCGACTGCCAGTTCTACACCGATTTCCCCGTCGGTCTCGATCGGGCCTTACGGGCAGGAGGAGGGGGTGGGGTGCATCTACCCCGCCGCCGTGCCGACGATCGCCAGTCAGCTGCAGCAGGTCGGGCTGGCCTGGCGTGACTACAACGAGGCATGGGGGCACGATCCCACCCGCGAGTCCTCGGTGTGCGGCCACCCCGGGGTTGAACAGCAGGACGGCACCCAGAACGCGACGGCCACCGACCAGTACGCCACCCGCCACGACCCGTTCATGTACTTCCACTCCATCATCGACGACACCACGCTGTGCGACACCCACGTGGTCAACCTCGACGCGCTGCCCCAGGACCTGACCTACCAGGCTCCGGCCAACTACGCGTTCATCACCCCCGACCTCTGCAACGACGGCCACGACGCCACCTGCGCCAACGGCGGACCCGGCGGGCTTGGGGCAGGCCGACGCCTTCCTGCGCGAGTGGGTCCCGCAGATCACCCACTCGTGGTCCTACCAGCACGACGGTGGGCTGTTGATCATCACCTTCGACGAGGCCGAGACCAGCGACGCGTCCGGCCTGCTGCGGCGAGATCCCCGGTCCCGGCAGCCCCGAGCCCGGGCGCGACCGGGCCGGGGCGGCGGACAGATCGGCGCCGTGCTGCTCTCCCCCTACATCCACGCCGGCACCGTCTCTCAGCCGGCCCTACAACCACTACACGATGCTGCGGAGCGTCGAGGACCTGTACGGGCTCGGCTCACATCGGCTACGCGCAGCTTCCCGGAGAGCGCTCGTTCGGGTCTGACATCTTCGCGTGCGCCCCCTCGCGGGCGGTGGTGGCCACGCCACGGCCGGCTTCCCTCCGGCACCGAGACCGAGCGGGGTCCGGCTCGTTCACTCCCACCACCGCGTGTATCTGACGCTGTACTCGGTCGGTGCCTCCTACCTGCGGGTGACGGTGACCGCGCGCCATCGCCGTCGCGTGGTGCTCAAGCGGACGCTGGTGCCGTGCCACACCTACACGCTCACACTGCCGAAGGGGACCCACAGGCGGGTCAGCGTGAGCGCGTCGATCGGCGCGCAGGGCACCGAGTCCCACTCGCTGCGCTACTGAGATGCGCCCCCGGCGGCGCGCGCCGCTCGGGATAGCCTAGGGGTCGCCGTGTCGTTCTACGTCACCACCCCCATCTACTACGTCAACGCGCAGCCGCACCTCGGCCACGCCTACACGTCGATCGCCGCCGACGTGCTGGCGCGCCATATGCGCCAGCGGGGTGAGGACGTGTTCTTCCTCACCGGCACCGATGAGCACGGGGAGCCGGTGGCAGATGCCGCGCGTGCCCAGGGACTGGCTCCGCAGGATCTCGCCGACCGCAACGCCCAGCGCTTCCAGGCGCTGATGCCTCAGCTGAATGTCTCGAATGACTTCTTCATCCGCACCTCCGACGAGGAGCACAAGCGTCGTGTACAGGAGGTGCTGCAGCGGGTCCACGACAACGGCTTCACCTACAAGGGCCTGTACGAGGGCTGGTACTGCCCTCGCTGTGCCGACTTCAAGGTCGAGAACGAGATCCTGGAGGGCAATCGCTGCCCGATTCACGAGATCGAGCTGACGCGGGAGCAGGAGGAGAACTGGTTCTTTCGCCTCTCCGCCTTCCAGGATCAACTGGAGCAGCTCTACGCCGAGCGCCCCGACTTCGTGGTGCCCGGCAGGCACTTCAACGAGGCGCGCTCGTTCATCGCCTCCGGTCTTCAGGACGTCTCCCTCTCCCGCGCCCGAATGCACTGGGGTGTGACCGTTCCCTGGGACCCGGGCCACGTGTTCTACGTGTGGTTCGACGCGCTGCTCAACTACTACACGGCGCTGGCCTACGCCCGGCCGGGCGAGGACCTGGTCGCTCGCTTCTGGCCGGCCACTCTGCACATCATCGGAAAGGACATTCTCAAGTTCCACACGGTGTTCTGGCCCGCCCTGCTGCTGGCGGCGGAGCTGGCATTGCCAGAGCACGTTTTCGTGCACGGCTTCCTGCTCGGTGCAGACGGACGCAAGATGAGCAAGTCGCTTGGCAACGTGCTCGACCCCTTCGCGGTGATGGACGAGCTCGGGACCGACGCGTTGCGCTTCTATCTGATGCGGGACGTGGCGTTCGGCGGCGACGGTGCGGTGGGAATCGACGCGGTGCGCTCCCGCTACGACAGCGAGCTGGCCAACGACTACGGCAACCTGGCCAGCCGGACGATCGCGATGTTGCTGCGCTACCGCTCGGGTCAGGTGCCGGCGGTGGAGCTTGACCCGGAGGTGGTGGCCGAGTTCTCGATGCTCGCCGCCGAGGTGGCGGCACTGCTCGACCGAGCCGAGGCCACCCAGGCGCTGGAGATGATCTGGCAGCGCGTGCGCCGTCTGAACCGCTACGTGGAGGAGCGCGCGCCCTGGCAGCTGGCGCGAGACGAGACGGCGGCAGCCGCGCTGGACCGGACGCTGGCCACGCTGGCCGAAGGCCTCCGTGTGGTCACCGTGCTGCTGCACCCCTACATACCGCAGAGCACCGACCGCCTGCTGGAGGCGCTTGGCGCCCCCGACACGGACTACCGGGCGGCTACGCTCGCCTCGCCAGGCGCCGGCGCCACGGTCGCCGGGCTGCCGCCCCTGTTCCCAAAGAACCCGTGATCGACAGCCACACCCACCTCGGGCTCTGCGATCCCCCCGACGCCGAGCTGGTGCAGGAGGCGACCGCGGCGGGGGTGGGACGGATGCTCACCGTCGGCACCGATGGCGCGGCTTGCCGCGCCGCGCTCGCCGCGGCGGAGGCGTTCCCGCAGGTGTTCGCCGCCGTCGGCCGGCACCCCAACTCCAGCGCCGGCTTCGACGACGCCGATCTCGCCGAGCTGGAGGCGCTGGCCGCACATGAACGGTGCGTTGCCATCGGCGAGACCGGACTCGATTTCTATCGCGAGGGGGCACCGGCCGAGGATCAGCGCCGGGCCTTCCTGGCCCAGATCGAGCTGGCGCGGGCCACGCAGAAGCCGCTGGTCATCCACACCAGGGCCGCCGAGGACGAGACGCTGTCGCTGCTCGATCAGCACGCCGACGGGGTCCGGGTGATCCTTCACTGCTTCTCCATGCCCGAGCGCCTCGATCAGTGTCTTGCCCACCCGGACTGGTGGATCTCGTTTGCCGGCAACGTCACCTACCCCAGCGCCGAGCCGCTGCGCGATGCGCTGCTGCGGGTGCCCGCCGACCGGCTGCTGGTGGAGACCGACGCTCCGTACCTGGCGCCGCAGGCGGTCAGGGGGAGACCCAACCAGCCCGCATACGTGGTGCACACGGCCCAGGCGATCGCGGTGGGGCGCCGGATCCCCTACGCGGAGCTGGAGGCGGGTATGCAGGCAAACGCCGCCGAGGTGTTCGGATGGTGAGCCCGGACCGGCCCCGGACCCGCGCCAGCGGCCGCGCCCGTGACCTCGGGCAGAACTTCCTCGTCGACACCAACGTCCTGCAGGTGATCGAGCGCTTGGCCGAGCTCTCTGCTCGGGATGTCGTGCTGGAGATCGGCGGCGGGCTCGGCTGGCTCTCTGCGCGGCTCGCTCCGCACGTCCGCCACCTCCATGTCGTCGAGGTCGATCTGCGGCTCCGCCGGCAGCTGGAGGGCGCGCTTGAGCCATTCGACAACGTCTCCCTGCACTTCCAGGATGTGCTCGGGCTCGACCTCGCCTCCCTGGCGCCGGCGCCGAACAAGGTCGTGGCCAACCTCCCCTACGGAGTCGCCGCGACCGCGCTTCTGCGCACCATCGAGAAGCTGCCGGAGGTGCGCTCCTGGGTGGTGATGGTCCAGCGCGAGGTGGGGGAGCGTTTGGCAGCCCGGCCCGGCGCCGCCGACTACGGGATCAGCTCAGTGCTCGCCCAGCACGCCTGCGAGGTGCGGATCCTCCGTCAGGTGAGCCGGACGGTGTTCCGCCCCGTGCCCAGAGTCGACTCCGCGCTGATCGGATTGCGGCGAATCGCTCCCGCCGCCGAGCCGGCCGTCGCGGCGCTCGTCCGCGACGCCTTCGCGCACCGGCGCAAGGCGCTGTCGGGGTCGCTGGCGCTGTCTCGCCGCGAAGACCCCGACGTGCGAGAGCGAGCCCGCGCCGCACTCGTCGCGCTCGGCCATCCCCCGGATGAGCGCGCCGAGAGACTCTCGCCAACCGAGTTCCAGCAGCTGGCGGCAAGGCTTTCACGGTGAGGCTCCGCGCGCTCGCGCCCGCCAAGGTCAACCTCTGCCTGCTGCTCGGCCCGCGGCGCGAGGATGGTCGTCACGAGCTGGTCACGCTGCTGCAGTCGCTCTCGCTGGCCGACGAGCTGACGCTGACCCTGGAGGAGGACCGGCGCCGGAGACGTGGTCGATTGTCCGGGGGTCGAGGGCGAGAATCTCGTCTCGAGCGCTCTGGCGGCACTGCGCCGGCGCGGCTGGGAAGCCCCGCCGGTGCGGATAGAGGTGACCAAGCGCATCCCGATCGCGGCCGGGATGGGTGGGGGGTCGGCCGACGCCGCTGCAGCCCTGCGCCTGGCGCTCGCGCTGGCGCCGGGACGGCCGGAGGAGGTGGCCGAAATCGCGGCCTCGCTTGGATCGGACGTGCCGAGCCAGCTGGCGCCGGGCCTGGTCCTCGGTACCGGCGCCGGCGACCAGCTGGAGCCATGCTTGCCGCTGGCCCCCCACGCGCTGGCGATCGTTCCCCAGCCCAGCGGGCTATCGACGGCCGATGTCTATGGCGAGGCCGACCGCATTGGGCTCGGCCGCTCCTTGAGCGAGCTGTCCTCGGGTCATGCACGGCTGCTCACCGCTCTTCGTCCCGCGGAGGAGCTCCCGGGGGCGCTGGTCATCAATGACCTGGAGCCCGCGGCGACCTCGCTGGCGCCGGTGGTGGCCACAGCGCTGGCAGAGATTACGGCCGCAGGGGCGGAGCAGACCCTCGTCTGCGGCTCCGGCCCAACCAGCGCCGGGCTCTTCTGGGGCGAGCAGGCACTCGCCAGAGCGACCTCGTGCGTCGATCGGTTGCGGCCTCGCTACCCAGGAGCGTTGGTCGCAGAGCCGGTAGGAGCGGAGTTCGGAGCCCCTGAGATTGCGGCATCGGCGCGTTGAGGCACAATCTGTCCGGATATGACCAACGAGGCAATCACCTACCTCGTCGGCGCCTGCCTCGGCGTGTTTGGAGTCGCGGCCTTTGGCGCGCTGGTCATCGCCCCGGCACTTTCGGCCTACAAGCGCCCGCTGGAACGGGCTGCTGCCGTGATCCTCTCGCTCTACGTGCTGGCGGCGCTGATCGGCCTGGGCGTCTTGCTCGGGGCCCTGGTGGTGTTCGAATGGCCGCGCTTCTTCTGAGCTCCGCGCGCTCGCCCCGGACGGCGGACAGGGAGGCCTGAGGTGGCCGAGCCGACGGCACGTCACGCGGCACAGGGCGGGGGAGCCCCTGACCTCGCGGCGCTGGCCGAGATCACCGACGCGGTGGAAGGGGGGGCCGGCCTGCCGGAGATTCTTCGCGCGGCCGCGCGCGCACTCGACGCGAGCTTGATCCTGATCGATCGCTCCGCAGCGGTTCTCGCTGTCGCCGCCCGCTCTCCCGCCGACGAGCGCTCGCTGATGCGCGACGCCGAGGATGTCGTCTCGATCGAGCTCAGGGTGGCCGAGACGCCCGTGGGGCAGCTGCGGATGCGCGCCCGCCAGGGCGGCGCCGATCCTTCGCTGCTCCGGCTGGTGACCACGCTGATCGCCTCGGAGGTGGAGCGGGTGCGAGCCCCCGAACGCGCCTCGGAGGAGGCCGCCACCGCTTTTCTCCACGATGCCCTGGAGGGCCGCTTTGGCGACCGGCAGGACCTGCTGGCCCGCGGCAAGGAGCTCGGGACCGACCTCGGCTCAGGGGCCAGCGTGGTGATGGTGCGGGCCCACCCCCGCAACCCCACCGAGGACGACTGGCGCCGCCGGCTGCTGTCGGTCGCCGCGCGCGGGGCCCGTTCAATCGCCCCCGGGGCGATCGCTACCCCCAGCGAGACCGAGGGCGGTGAGATCACGGTGCTGGTGCCAGACGGCGATGGTGAAGCCGCGCGCCGCGTCTGCGCCGCCGTCCTGCGGGAGCTGGAGTCTGGCCTGCCCGGTTTTGCCTTTGCCATCGGTCGCAGCCGGCAGGTCGGTGATCCGCTGGAGCTGCGGCGGGCCGGCAACGAGGCGTTGCTCGCCGCCAACGTGGTGGAGGGCGACCCCGAACGCGCCGAGCTCGGCTACGAGCAGACGGGCACCTACCAGCTGCTGCTTCCGCACATGAACGACCCCGTCGAGCTGCGGCGCTTCTATGACGAGACCGTCCGGCCGCTCGTGCGCTACGACGAGCAGTACGAGACCGACCTGCTGGGCACCCTGGCGACGTTCCTTGATTGCGACGCCAACGTCAATGCCACGGCTGCCCGCCTGATCACCCACCGGCACACCATCCGCTACCGGTTTGAGCGAGTCCGTGAGCTGACCGGCCTCGATGTCTCCTCCACCGACGGACGGGAGAAGCTCTCGCTCGGGTTGAAGGCGATGAGGGTGCTGGGGATCGCCGCTCCCCGCGGCCCGGCGAGCGAGCCCGGCGCCGGCGGCGGACGGGTACCGCGGTAGCGGCCGTTCCGCGTGACCGTCGGGATCATCACCGGGTCTGGCACCCATGCACTGCCCGGGTTCAAGGATGAGAAGGCGGTGTCGGTCGCAACACCTTTCGGCGAGGTGTCGCTGACGCGGGGGGTGCTGGCCGGTGGTGCCGCCCTGCACGTCTCCCGGCACGGGGAGGGCCATCAGCGGCTCTCCAACCACGTGAACCATCGCGCCAACGTCTGGGCGCTGCGTGAGCTCGGGGCGACCGCGGTGATCGGCTGCACCGCCTGCGGGGCCGTCGAGCCCTCGCTGGAGCTGGGCTCGCTGGTGGTCTTCGATGACCTCCACTTCATCTCCAACCGCCTCCCCGACGGCAGCCTGTGCACCTTCTTCACCGAGCCTGGCGCTTCGCCCCGCGGCCACTGGATTCTCCACGGAGGCCCCTTCTCCGCGGAGGTGCGGTCCGTGCTGGTGGCGGCTGCCGCCGCGGCCGGTCGCACCGCTCGTGACGGCGGCACCTACGGTCACGTCGATGGGCCCCGCTTCAACACCCCCGCGGAGATCGGCCAGCTGGGCGCCTCCGGGGTCGTCGCGGTCAGTCAGACGGGAGGGCCGGAGACGGTGTTGTGCGGGGAGCTTGAGCTTCCCTATGCGCTGATCGGGTTCGTCACCGACTACGCCAACGAGGTCAGGCCGGGGGCGACCACCCCGGTGGAGGAGCTGATCGCGCTGATGGGCCGGAGCTCGCAGGTGTTCGCCGACGTGCTCGATGGAGCCGTGCGAGCGCTTGCGGGCGCCTTGCCGCGGCCCGCCGGCACGGTCTACCGCTTCGGCTGAGCACCATGGTCTCCGCGCTGGTCATGACCGACGCCCTCGCCGATGGGTCCTCGGAGCTGGCGTCGCTGTTGGGCGCCCGGCGGTTTGCCGAACTCCGGGATGCGCTGGTCGGACAGGCGCTTCAGTGGGCTGAGAGCGTCGCCCCTGGGGCGGTGCGGCGCGCCGAAGGGGTGGCCGAGCTGGCCGGTGCGCTCTCCTCTGGGCCGGTGGTCGTGGTCCGCCCGGAGCTGCCTTTGCTCCGAGCCGACCTCGCTGGGGCGGTCCTCGGCGACCTTCATGCCGGCTGCGAGCTCGTGCTCGGTCCCATTGCCTCCGGCGGCTTCTACCTGATCGGCGTTGCGCGGCCGGGACTCGCCCTCTCCGAGGAGCTCCTGCGGGAGGGGGACCTGACTCGGTTGGCCGGGCTCTCGGGGCGAGAAGCCGAGATCGGGATGCTGCGGGTGGAGCGGCCGCTGCGGAGCGGACCCGACGTGGAGGCCGCGCTGGCGGATCCGCTGCTGCCGGATGGCCTGCGCCGGCTACTGGCTGGGTGAGTTCTGGCGCCCGCTCAGCAGCTCGTGTCCGGCGCATTGCCGCTGCCGGCCGATGGCGTGCACTCGCTGTATCCCGACTGTGTGTAGGTGCCGCCAGAACCGTAGGTGACGTTCGCAGCTGTCGAGTCGTAGGCCAGGACTGCGTTCGCCGTCCACTCCGAGGAGTAGGCCGCGATCGCCCCCTTCATCGCGGCCTGGTTGATCACCTCAACGGCGTACGTGGCCGGGCTGGGGTTGTTCGGCGCGTAGATCACACCATTGAACTGGTAGCTGCTGCTGTTGTTGAGGTACGCCCAGGTGGCCCCCGTGAGGTACACCTGCACGCCCTGGGCGGATGGCCCGTTACCTCCGACGTTGGTGCTGTTCTCGATCCACGAGTTGTTGTTCTGGAGATCTAAGCTCTCTGCCCCCGTGGTGACGTTGGCCCCGCTGTATTGGCCCGTCCCCGAGCAGGAGCTCGGTGGGAGCATGTAGATCTTGACCGCCTGCCCGTTGCTTGGGTTGAGCTGGAGTGTGCCCCCCGGGATGTTGAGACTGCAGAACGTGTAGACGTTGTTGGTCAGGGTCAGCGTGGCGTTGTTCTGGATCGTCAGCGTCTTGTTGGCTGCGCTCCAAATGATGTTGCCGCCGTTGGTGATGTCCGAGTCGTTGTCGGTGCTCGGTGCCGTGACGTTCTGCCAGCTGATCGCGCCTGTGGCTGGGGCGTTTGATTGTCCGCAGAGGCCGGCGCCGTTGGTCTGGGTGACCGTGTAGCCCGGGCCCGGGGTCACCGACCCGTTGGGGATGTGACATGGCACCTGGGTGTCCTCCAGCTTGATCGACATGTCGCTTCGCACCGATCCCCCGGTTATCTCTGAGCCGTTCTGGAAGTCCAGGGAGGTTTTGGACTCAACCGCATAGATACCGAAAAGCGCGGTACCGCTGGAAGCCAATGCCATCTTCGCCCGCCGCGTGACGCCGCCGACTTTCGCCGTTCCGACCACTGCCTGCGGGGCGTAGCTGCTCGCCAATTCCTCCACCTGATAGGAGGCAGATGACACATTGGGGAGTGGCACCGAAGTGGCGGGGCACCACACGTACCCACTCTCACCGGAGTAGGTCGTACCCGCCGCCGCGGTCACGGTCCCGGACGAACTCCAGTACGGACAAGGAGTGCTTGCGCTCAGGGTGATTGAGCTCTGTGTCTCGTTGATTCGGTTCCAAGCGAGGCTGGCGGCGGCGTCGGCGGCTTCCTGCGCCTGTGTATCCGCCGTACCACGCACCGATTGCTGGAGCCCGGACGTAGTGGCGACGGTGATCGCCGCTCCAAGTGCCACCATCACGAACAGAATGGCGATCGCTCCGACCAGCGCGAAGCCCTCCTCGCCGCTGCCGGCGACACGCCGCTCATATGTCTCCCCCAGCCAGCTCATCAGGCGGTCGGGTTCTCGACGATCGTGCTTAGCCACACCGGTTTCTGGACCCCGGTGTTGTGCTCGGACGGGACCACTGCGGCGACGACGAGCCGCTTCGCGTCTTGCCCCGAGCTCGAGCACAGCTCAATGCTGTTGTACAGGCAGGTGTCATTGATGTAAGTAACGAACTGGTAGACGGTGACGGTGTAGCCACCGGTCGACACTGTGGTGGTTGCGCAGACAGCTGTTCCCGTGGTGCAGGCCGTCGCGGTGGTGACCATCGTCTCCCCACTGCTGGAGACGCCGCTGAGCGTTCCGCTGCTTTCGTTGTTGAAGCTGTTGGGGATGATCAGATTCCCTGTGGAGGAACTGACCCAGTAGTCGGGATTGCTGGGGTTGCTGTTCGTGTCGGTGGCATGCGCAGGAGTACTGGACAACGCCAGGTTTGCGTACGGCATCGCACGAAGCTTTTCCATGGCTTGCTCGGCGGCAGTCCACGCCGCCTGCTCCCGCTGTGTGGTCAGGCTGACATGGCTGGAGGAGGCCATTGCGCCCACGGTGGCCAAGCCCCCGGTGACCAGGATTATCAAAGCAACCAGCATCTCGATCATGGTGTAGCCGGCCTCGTGGCGGAGCCGGCCGGTGGCGTGTCTGAGTGTCATCTACGTCCCCAATGTCACGTCGCGGAGGTCTGCGCCGTCGCTCAGCGTGACGTTGCTGTGTTTGGTGGCCGAGATCTGGACGCTGACGCCCAGGTAATCGAGGTGGCTGGTGCTGTTGTATGACGCGCTGAAGACGCTGGTACTCGCCAGGCTCGTTATCGCCGTCACCGTGGTGCTTCCGTTGTTTCTGGTGCAGGTGGTGCCGGAGCAGCTGAAGGTGTAAGTCGTCGACGTGGACTGAGGCAGCTTGTAGGAGATGCTGCTGGCACTGGTGTAAGTGACGCTCGTCGCCTGTCGCAGATCGCGCACCAGCCGCTGGACGCTGCTCTGAGCCTGCGCCAGCTGGTTGGCCTTGTATTGGGTTGAGATCTGCTTGTGCAGGCCGGAAATCAGGATCGACGTGGTGGCGGCAAAGATCGCCATCCCCACGATCAGCGTGACGAGCAGCTCGATCAGGGTCAGGCCCCGTTCTTCCCGGCGTAGCCGGGCTACAGCGCGGCTCAGGGATGCGAAAGCGGCCGCGAGGCCGTCACGCGGTCGCTGAAAACGGTGATCTGCTCGATAGAGGCTCGCGCGCATCGTGTCGGCTGCCCGTGGCTGCGCCTCCGGGCTCAGGAGTACTCGCTTACTCCTATCGGCAGATGTCGCCGCCGGCGCAAGGGCCGGACGGGCGCCGTGGACGTTCCTCTGCGGGGAAAACTGCCGCCGTCAGGGGTCGGTGCACCGCTCCGTCGTGGGTCGCCCCTGGCCGACGCGGGTTGGCCCATCCTGCGCGGTCAGCTGGAAGGCGATTGGGGGACGAGGACTTGAACCCCGCTTTCCGGGACCAAAACCCGGCGTCTTGCCTGATAGACGACCCCCCAGGGACGTCAAGCGGCCGCGAGACACCTGAATTTATCCGGTTTGGCGCGTTTCTAGATGGGATGGTTCCATTCACGGCGCATGAGAACATACGTTCGTGCCGAGATACTCCGAGTTCAAAGCCAGGAAGCCCGTCGCCTCATTGCTGAGCTGCCCGAACTGCGCGGGCATTCTCGGCACGCAGCGCGGCCCGGAAGAACCGGGCGAAACCGCGCGCGCGTCGCTGCATGCGCTGTGCGAGACCTCGTCCCGAAGTACGCCCGCACAGAACTGCTCGCAGAAGTGCGTGTGCACAAAAGAGTCCGCGCCGTCCCCAGCCTCACCGCGCAAGGTTCCGCGCACTCGCAGAGCAAGCCTCAAGCCGAGCTTGAGGATTCTTGGTTAGGAGGCATAAGTACTGGGTTTCTGACAACGCCGCACGGGCAACGGCTGCGGCTACTACGAACAGTGGATCTGACGATCGCGGGGATTTCGCAGCTGCAGACCCAGGGGAGCCGGTCAATATCCAGCGTCCTGTGCCAGTGTCGTGCGTATTCAGTGAGGTGCTATGCGGAGAGAACGGTCCGGCATGCTGCCACCGGAGCGCATCCGTGCATAAGCAATCAGCGCCGGGCGGTCTCCGTGTGATCAGACAGAGCCCTGCTTGACCACGTTGAGCAGCTCCTCCCCCGCACACCAGCGGGCGAGCTGCTCGCCGGCCAGCTCCGCGGCCTGCCTGTGGCCCCGCGGGGAATCGCCTCCGACATGCGGGGTGATGGTGAGTACGCCTGGGGCCTCCCACAGTGGATGATCCGGTGGAAGCGGCTCTGGGTCGGTGACATCAAGCACGGCCCGCAGCCGGTCGGTCTGCGTCTCGGCCACCAGCGCGTCGGTATCGACCACCGCTCCTCGGGCGGCATTCACGAGCAATGCCCCGTCGGGCATGGCGGCCAGCTCCGCCGGACCGATCAGGCCGTGCGTCTCGGCGGACAGCGGCACCAGCAGGACCACGGCGTCGGCCTGAGGCAGCAGTTCCGGCAGCTCCTTGATCCCGTGGAGATCCTCCCGGGCGCGGGAGGCGACGCCGAGCACCGTGGCACCCAGTTCAAGCAGGTGGGACTGCACCCGGCGCCCGATCGAGCCCATTCCCACCACCAGCACAGTCCAGGCGGCCAGATCCTGGAGGTGATGCTGGTCCCATTGCCGGCGCCGGGCGTACTCCAGCTGGCCCGTGGAGGCGCCGAGCAGCGCGCCGAGGACCCATTCCGCCACCGGCGCGTCCCGTGCCCCGCGAGCGCTGCACAAAGTGGCCTGCTCGGGAACGGACTGCTCGATCCAGTCGGTGCCCGCCGACAGCGTCTGAATCACCGCGACCCGAGGGAGGTCCGGCAACACCTCCAGCAGGTCTGCCTGACCGGATCTCGGCACCAGGAAGTCGATCGTGTCCAAGTCGATGTCATCATCGACGCTCAGCAGCTCCACTCCCTCGGGGGCGTGCGGGCGCACCACCGCGAGCGCGGCCTCCGGGAGCGCGGCGCGAACCTGGTGAGAGCTGATCTCCTCGCCCATCGCGGAGACTGTAGGCCCGCCCCAGGCGGCCCCAGGCCCCACCGACCGCGCGGACCCTCCACCAGGCTTCACGCTTCAGGAGCCGCTGGCCAATGACCTACGATGCACCCTTCGTGACCGCGCCCGTCGTCGTGATCCTCGCTGCCGGCCAGGGCACGAGGATGCGATCCGCCACTCCGAAGCTGCTGCATCCCCTGTGTGGACGCCCGATGATCGCCTGGCCGGTTGCCGCCGCGCTGGACGCCGGGGCGGCGCGCGTGGTGGTGGTGGACGCCCCCGATCGGCAGCTGGAAACAGTGCTTGGCAGCTCGGTGGAGATGGCCGTTCAGCAGCAGCCCCTCGGTACCGCGGATGCCGTGCGCGCGGCCGCCCAATCCATCGACCCCTCAGCGCCCGTGGTGGTGCTCGCGGGCGACGTGCCGCTGATCGACGCCGAGACCCTCCGTGGCCTGGTCGACGCGCACCAGCGCGAGCGCGCGATAGCGACCATGCTCACCGCCACCCTGGAGGACCCCACCGGGTACGGCCGGGTGATCCGCGCGCCGGACGGCACGGTGGAGCGGGTGGTGGAGACCAAGGCGCCCGGCGATGCCACCGAGCTGGACCTCCACATTCGTGAGGTCAACACCGGGATATTCGCCTTCGACGGAGGCGCTCTGCTCCAGGCGCTGGATCAGGTGAGCACCGACAACGCCCAGGGGGAGATGTACCTCCCGGACGTGCTGCCGGTCCTTCGCGCCCACGAGCGCACGGTGCTGGCCTATCCGCTGGACGACCCTGAGCAGACGCTCGGCATCAACGATCGGGTGGCGCTGGCGCGGGTGCGAACGATCGCCCAGCGGCGGATTCACGAGCGACTGATGTACGGAGGGGTGACCATCGTCGATCCCTCGGCCACGGTGATCGACATCGACGTCGAGATCGGCCAGGACACGGTGATCGCGCCGTTCTCCTCCCTCCACGGGAACACCCGGATCGGCGAGGCCAGCGCGATCGGGCCCCACACGACGCTGGTGGACTCCCACGTCGGCACGGGGGCCACCGTGCTGCACTCCTACGTCAAGGAGGCGGCGATAGGCGATCGGGTCAGCGTCGGTCCGTTCGCCTACCTTCGCCCGGGGACGGTGATGCGAGAGGGCTCCAAGGCGGGGACCTTCGTGGAGATCAAGAACTCCGACGTCGGCGCCGGCTCCAAGGTGCCCCACCTCTCCTACATCGGCGACGCCGACATCGGTGAGCGGACGAATTTGGGCGCCGCGACGGTCACCGCAAACTACGACGGCTACCGCAAGCACCGCACCACGATCGGCTCCGGCGTGAAAACCAGCGTTGACACGACGCTGGTTGCGCCGGTGAACGTCGGTGACGACGCCTATACGGCGGCCGGATCGGTGATCGTCGAGGACGTGCCTGCGGGGGCGTTGGGCGTCGCACGGGCCGAGCAGCGCAATGTCCAGGGCTACAGCGAGCGCCGCCGCCAGCGCGAGGCCGAGCCCGGAGACGACGCCCCTGGAAAGGACGCCCTCGGGGGTCGCTCGTCGTGAGCATCCCGTCGCCCTCCCGCCGTAGACTCCCGCCGACATGAGCGTCCTGCAGACGCACCCGACGTCGCCCACCGACCTGCGGGTCGAATACGACAAGCGCCTGATGCTCGTCACCGGGCGGGCGAACCCGGAGCTGGCCGCCTGGATCGCTTCCAAGCTGGGCGTGCAGCTCGGCGGCATGACGCTCAAGACGTTCTCCAATGGGGAGGTCTACTGCCGCTTCGAGGAGTCCGTTCGAGGCGCCGACGTGTTCATCGTGCAGCCCACCTGCGGCAACCCCGCCACCGGACTGACCACCAACGACGCGGTGATGGAGCTGCTGGCGATGATCGACGCCGCGGTCGGCGGCTCGGCGCACCGCGTGATCGCGGTCACCCCCTGGTACGGATACTCGCGTCAGGACAAGAAGTCGGCCCCCCGGGAGCCGATCAGCGCCCGTCTGGTGGCGAGGATGCTGGAGTCGGCGGGGATCGACCGGATCCTCACCATGGACCTGCACTCCGGTCAGATCCAGGGCTTCTTCCAGAAGCCGTGCGACCACATGACCGGCTTGTTCATGCTCACCCAGTACTTCGCCGACCTCGGGCTGGAGGATCTGGTCGTCGTCGCACCGGACGCCGGCCGAGTGAAGCTGAACAAGAAATTCGCCTCCAACCTCGGCGCCGACCTGGCGATCCTCAACAAGGAACGCCCTGCTCAGCAGGTCGCCGAGATCGGCTACGTGATCGGCGAGGTCGAGGGGAAGACCGCGGTGCTGGTGGATGACATCATCGACACCGCGGGCACGCTGAAGGCGGCAGCCCAGGCGGTCTTCGATGCCGGCGCCCGCCGGGTCTACGCAGCCGCCACCCACGGGATCTTCTCCGGCAACGCGTGGGACAACCTGGCCGCGGCCGGGTTCGAGCAGATCGTGGTCACCAACACCTTGCCGCTCCCTCCCGGAGCACCGGACAACGTCCGCGTTCTCTCCTGCGCGGACCTGCTGACCAACTCGATCCGCCAGATCTTCACCGACGGCTCGGTCAGCGACGTGTTCGGCGGCGAGAACCAGCTGTTCTGAGCGTCTGCCTTGTCGCGCTCAGAAAAGCCCTGCTGAGCGGCAGATCAGGTCGAACTGGCCACCGGATCTGTCAACGGATTGTCAACGAGCGCTGAAGCGACGGCGTCGGCCGCGGCCTCATCGGACTGCGGCAACAGGTGGGCGTAGGTAGCCAGGACCGTCTTCGGATCGTCGCCAAGGCATGCAGCGACGACGAAGGGGGCTGCGGTGTGCCGCAGGACATGCACGAGCCTGACGACAGGCCTGCCGCCTCGCGATGCCGGCTGAAGGCCGCGGTCAGACGTTGAGGATGGATCGGCTTCCCGAGCTGTGTCACACCCGAGAGGAGTAGGTATGGCTGAGTTCGCTGGACTGGACCGGGCGCAGCGCGAGGCGATCGTCGCGAAATCCGGCTATCGCAAGCGGGGTTAGCGATATCGAGCGCGGCCTTCATCCTGACCGCATTGGCGGTCCCGACCGAGCGTGTGTCGTGCAGAAGATCGCGCAGATCGAGCAATGGGTCGGAGCGCTCGATGCGATCGGCTGGCAAGAGCCGGACGACGCGCCTGAAGTCGTACCGGTGCCTGTTACGGAGGAACCGCGATGTGGGCCAGAGGTCAGGCCGTGGAACTTGAGCACGTCTTCACGGAGACGCACGTGGGCGACGAAGATTTCGACGCGTACTCTGGCCTGCGCCGGATTGCCGAGGCGGTGGCGTGATGGCGAGCCTGACGCTGCACCAGGGAGGGGCGGAAGCAACCGTTCGAAGAGCATCCGATTGAGATGGCGCGGAGGGCTCTCATAGCCTTCTCGCTCTCAGGAGATCCCTGCTAGCGCGTCTAGGTTGCTGGAGGGTCTCCGAAGACCACCGCGCGGTCTGGCGGAAACGCCAAGCGCAGCGATAAGCAGCGGGTTTAGTGAAAGAATCTTCCCGGACGATCGGGTCTGCTTGACAGCCGCCTGAAGGCCCGTGTACGTTGCCGGGCCGCTCAGGGACCGGAGCCGCAGGACGCGGCGAGGGGAATTTCTATCGAAAGGTCGGATTGTGGCCAGTACACGCCGCAGGACGCACGCCTGGACAGTTGCCGTCTCGATGTTGGCCTGCGTGTTGGTAAGCGCCGTGGGGGCGAGTGCCGCGCTGGCTCGGCCGGCGGGTGCCACGGTGACGATCGCGCCGTACGAAAACGGGGTGCTTGGGGATGTCTACAGCCGCGCTGAGTCGCGCTGCGACATCGGCCGTGAGGTCAAGGTGTACTCACGGCCCGGGAATCATCTGCTTGGCATGGCGAGGACGCGACTGAACCACGACCAACCACTGTGGTACTTGCGCGAACACAAGGCTCACGTGTACGCCGTTGTCGAGCCGGCGCCTGGATGCGCTGGCGCGCGCAGCGTAACCGCGCATGGTGTGATGCAAGAGCGGACAGGCGTGGCTGGACCAAACATTCCCGCTTGTCCCGCCCGCGGGGGGTGCGAAATCCATTTGCACTTTGACACGGCACTGTATTGCTCGAGCTTTACGGACGGCGCCGGCAACTGCATTGGAAGCTC
The DNA here is from genome assembly GCA_963731435.1 of uncultured Solirubrobacterales bacterium. Classification (GTDB taxonomy): domain Bacteria; phylum Actinomycetota; class Thermoleophilia; order Solirubrobacterales; family Solirubrobacteraceae; genus Palsa-465. The sequence goes on along the minus strand of CAVSVF010000004.1, from coordinate 67,487 downwards.
CACGGGCACGACTGCGTGGTGCGTGTTCTCGACGGTGGCCAGAGCGATCACGGCCGCTCAGTTTGGCTGGGCCGCAAGCGGTGGTAGTTCACGTTACGTGCAGTACAACGCGATAGCGCTCGCCGTTCCTTTCGCGTCGATAATGGGTACCGTGCCCGGCCCCGGTAAGGCCGAATACTTCGTCAACTACGCCTACACCGCAATTCCATCACCATGGAATGGACGCACGCCGGACGTACCTGGCGTGCGGGCCGGCCAGCCCGGCGGGCCGCTCTACCTGAATTTCACCAGCGGTAGGGTCGGCGCCGACGTCAGAATCGACGGCTACCTGTACTAGCCGAAGGCACGGCGGTACGTCTGGACCAGGTGCAAACGCTTTCGACGGCTCACGTCGTCCCGCCGAACCGAGACACGACGGCCGAGAGTTGAGTTGCCGACCCTGCTCAACTGACCTGCGGCGGCCCGAGCGAGCTGTCAACGTGATGTCAATGAACCCAGCAGAACAGATCAGCACGTCCCATCATCGGTTGCCTGTCCGGCAGCGCCAACGTCCTGCAAATCCGATGGCTCTCGCCACGCGTCAACACGGACCGACACATGGCGCAGAGAACCAGCTGTTCTGAGACGGCCGGCGCGGTGGACTCCGCCAGCGAGGGAGCCGCGCAATTGATGGAGCTGCTGGGACTCACGGAGGATGAGCTCTGCCAGGTGCTCGCGGTGGATCCGCTGGCGCTGCTCTCCGGTCAGATCCAGCATCGTCGTGAGCTGCCCGTGCTCCTGCGGATGCTGGAGGAGCCTGCCGAGCGCGCTGGTCCTGCCGTCCTGCGGCGATGGGTCCGCTCCCGGGGGGCCCACGGGCGGCCCCTGGACGCTCTGCTCCGGCGGGACTTCGCCACCTTCGAGGATGCGCTTGACGATCTGGCCGAACGGGGCTTCGTGCTCCGGGGCGGCAACTGACCCACCGCAGGATGTCAGCGAGCTTCCGGCACCAGCTCCGGGTCCGTTACGGAGAGTGCGACCCGCAAGGGGTGGTGTTCAACGCAAATTACCTCGGCTACTTCGACATCAGTCTCACCGAGCTGTGGCGCGCGGCGTTCGGCAGCTACGCGGCGATGGTGCAGCGAGGCATAGACCTGGTGGTGGCGGAGGCTCAGCTGCGGTTCGTCGCTGCGGCGCGCTTCGACGAGATGCTGGAGCTTGAGATAGCCGTGAGCCGGCTCGGCACCACCAGCATCGTCAGCCGTCACGAGATCCGGCGCGAGCGTGATCTCCTGGCCGAGGGACAGATGCGCCACGTCGTCGTCGACGCAGCCACCATGACAAAGACTCCGATTCCGGACTGGCTGCGGGCCGGCCTGGAGCCCTGGACGGCAGCCCCGGCTTAGTCGTCGTCGTCCTCGTCGGGATACTCGTCGCCGGGCCAGGCGCCGGTGAAGTACTGGAAGGCGCGGGCGCTGCCGCGGTCGACCGCCGCCCCGACCCCGGCCATGATCGCCGCCTCCAATACGGCGGCTCCGATGACCTTCGGCAGGGTGGTGTGCTCCACCGAGGGCTCTGGCGGCTTGGCGTCGTCGACCTTTGACCACAGCGCCTTGAACACGCCGGCACCGATGCGGGCCGCGATCGCCGATGCGATGAGAGCGAACGGCTTGTAGAGCAGCTTCATCGCTGGCCAGACTACCCACGCACATCCCCTCGCACGCACGATCGGCCGCGAGGAGCATCAAGGCGGGAAAGCTTGCTCCAGCAGGCGGTAGTGTCGCGACGCCTGACCTGGGTGAATTAGACTGCCCAGGCCGGTCGAAGAGGAGCGTTGGGATGCTCGAGGAAGAGCCCAGACCCGATGATGGCGCAGCCGAGGAACTGCTCCGGCGGGCCCTGCTCGATGACGCTGGCTCGATTGCGGTTTCGCTTCCGGTCGACGGGCTGCCGCTGAGCGAATCGGTAACGGTGATCTTCCATGCGCGGCGCGACCTCGGCACGCTGCAGACCTACGTCGCTCCCGGAAGCCGGGGCGCGGGGACGACCGTGTCCGCCGGGGAGCTGCTCCGGGTGCCCTGCGACCTGGATCTGGCCGACGCCGAGGATCGCGAGGAGGCCGAGCGCCTCTACGCCGAGCAGGCAACCACGCTGCGCGACGCGCTGGTTGGAGCCGACGTCGTCCTGGACGTGTGGCGTGAGCCGCTCAGTGACGTGCTGGGGTCGGCGATCGCCGTCGAGCGCTCGGCCACCCTCACCGTCCGGCTCCCCGCTCCGCGATTGCTGCCCACCGCGCTGGTCGCCTCCGACTCCCAGATGGTGGTGACGCCCGTCTGCAGCGCGCGGACGCTGGCGCTCGGTCAGCCCCCGCTAGGGATCGCATGTGCGCAGCAGGACTTCACCCACATCTTTCCGCTCGCCGACGATCCCGGCCGCTGCGTGGAGGAGTTCCTGGAGCTCGCCTCCGCCCATGCCCGTACGCTGGCGAAGCGGCTTGACCATCAGGAGGCTTCGGTCGAACGGTTCCTGGAGCTGAGCGACCCCTGAGCTAGCTACCGTGCGCCGCTGTGCGCCGGCTCTACCTGCTTCTGATCGGGCTCGGCATCCTCGCCTTTCTGGCCGTTTCGATCCTGTTGGCTCGGGTGTGGAATGCGGACGGCAACGAGCACTCGGACATCACCGCGCTGGTCGAGGCCGAGGCCCGTGGCGACGCGGCTGGGATGGCCGGCGATCTGCTCCACTGCGAGGCCAGCGCGGGCTGCACGGCGCGCGCGCGGGTGCTGAGCGAGCAGCTGCGGCGCAGCGGCAAGGTGGCGATTCTTGAGCTCCAGCCCTCGACCGGGTTCACGCTTAAGGGCAGCACCGGAGTGGCGCGGGTCGCGTGGAACACGCCGGTCTCGCCCCGCCCGGTCGTGCAGTGCATTCGCGTTCATCGCGCGGGAAACGTGCTGCAGGGCTTTGACGTGCAGCTGTTGCGGATCAGCACGCGGATCCCGGGGGGCAACGATTGCCCCGCGCGGTTCTAGCCCTCAGCGGTGAGCTGGCTCGCGCTCGGGCTCCCGGGCCGGCCGCCGCTCACGCGCGGGCGTGTGGTCGCCCAACCGCTCGTGGCCACGCAGACGCACCCGAGCCGGCTGGGCGTCCGGCAGGGGTAGACCGCCGCCGGGGACGTCATGCGGTTGACGCGGCTGGCGGGGATGGTTGCCCCACCCGTCATCGGACTCGCCGTCTCGCGGTGGCGCATAGGGCTGGTCGCGCAGCGCAGGGAACATGAGAACGGCGACGCAGGCCAAGCCCACGAGGTGGACTCCGGCGATCATCAGCAACAGCTGAGTTTCGCCTGACATACCCCCAAGCGTAGCGCGGCAGACCCCTGTTTGGCCACCCTCTCGCTACCATCGCCGGCGTAATGGCGAGCTCCGACACCACAGCTTTGACCGTCGCTCAGCGAGAGGCCTCGGGATCCCGTGAAGTGCGCCGGCTGCGGCGCACCGGGAAGGTCCCCGGCATCGTCTACGGCGGAGGGGAGGAGCCCATCGCGTTCGCGGTTGACGCCCGGGAGCTTCGCAACGTGCTCGCCCACGCCGGAGCAGTCATCGACCTCAAGGTTGACGACGGCCGGGGTAGCCCCGTCGTGCTCAAGGAGCTGGCCCGTCACCCGGTCAACGGTGAGACCCTCCATGTAGACCTGCTCCGTGTCCGGCTCGACCAGGCGATCCAGTCGACGGTGGTCGTGGAGCTCGAAGGCGGCGACGACGCGCCCGGCGTCAAGGAGGGCGGCGTGTTGGAGCAGGTCAGCCGTGAGCTGAACATCGAGGCACTGCCCAACGACATCCCGGACAGCCTCCATCAAGACGTCTCCACTCTTCAGATCGGCGACACGCTGACCGTTGCCTCGATCGCCGCGCCCTCCGGCGTGACTCTGCTCGACGACCCGGAAACGGTGATCGCCACCGTCACCCCGCCACGGCTGCAGCTGGAGGACGAGAACGAGATCGAGCAGGAGACCGAGCTCGTCGGTGAGGGTGAGACCGAGGGTGGGGAAGAGGCCGCCGAGCCCGCCGAGGGCGAGGACGCCGAAGCCTCCTCCGAGTAGCGGACGCGCCCGTGTCGCCCCCGGGTCGCGGCGGCGCCCCTGTCGACTGGCTGCTCGTGGGACTCGGCAATCCCGGCAGCGAGTACGCGCGCACTCGCCACAACATCGGCTTCGAGGTCGGAGCGCTGCTGGCCGACCGCTGGGAGCTGTCGAAAGTCCAAGACGCGCTTCCGCGGCCTGCTGCGGGAGGGACGCGCCGGACCCGGCGGCGGGCGGGTGGCGATCCTGCTGCCGCAGACCTACATGAACGATGCCGGCGAGTCGGCCGGCCCGGCGCGGGGTGCGCTGCGCGTGCCGCTGGATCGCGTGGTCGTGCTCCATGACGAGATCGATCTTCCCTTCGGCGAGGTGCGGGTGCGGCTGGGCGGTGGACTGGCCGGCCACAACGGACTGAAGTCGCTGGTGCGCTCGTTGGGGTCGCCGGACTTCTGGCGAGTGCGCGCCGGGGTTGGAAGGCCACCTACCACCGACCCTGAACTGGTCGCCGCCTACGTGCTCGGCCGCTTCGCGGAGCCGCGCGCCGAGGTGCAGACCCTCGTAGAAGAGGCAGCCGACGCCGCCGAGCGACTGATTGAGTCCTAGGGGCTCTTCCCAGAGGCGAGGCAGGCTTCAGCCCAGGTGCGTCCCAGCTGCTCGCCGTACACGGCGGCCCGGGTGGGGCGCAGCGCCATCCGCCGGATCTGAGAGTCGGACACCCTTTCGGCCTTGCCCAGCACGCAGGTGCGCAGCGCCGGCGAGAGGCTTCCCAGACGCTGCCTGAATGGGGCCACGAACCGGACGCGCAGCGCGGCCACCACCGCGGGCTCGTAGAAGCACCGCTGCGCGGTCTGCCTTCCCAGCTGAGCGGCGAGCGGCCGGACCAGGGTGGGGTTGTGCTCGCTGCGGAAGAAGATGCCGGCGAGCTGGGAGTCGGGAATGGCATTCAGCTTCGTCTGGAGGCAGCTGCTCAGCGCGGGCGGAAGCGACGAGGTCGCCGGCGAGGTGCTCACGCCCTGGCTGATCCGCGCGCGCAGGGCGGCGACGCCGCGTCCCTGCTGGATGCAGGTGCCCACCAGCTGGTAGGTGGGCTGAACAGCCGCGGGGTTGGGGCCGGACCCGGAGCCCGTCGCGCCGGCGTTCGCCAGCACTCGCAGTTGCGGGGTGGAAAGGTTGTGCGCATGTTCCGACATGCAGCTCGCCAGCTCGGGGTCCCCGCTCAGGGGAAGCGACCCGGTGCCCTTGGTGGGAAGCTCGGAGGACACCTTGCTCAGAAGCTGGTCGCGCTCGGAGCTCGATCCGCCGCACCCGGTGACGGCGAACATGAGCATCATCGCGATGGGCAGAGCAAGCCATCCTCTGATCGCCATCATGGCCGGAAAATAACGGCGCCGCCGGACCTCAGCACGCTGCCACCCCCGACCTAGACTGGTTTCAGAGATGCTCCGAGCCCTCCTCGACAACGCTGAGCACGACCCCCAGACGCTGACGCTGGCCCGAACTGGGGGCAGGGCCTTCGTGTCGGCCTCCCTGCGTCCGTACCTGATCGCGGCGCTGCTCGACGGGGATCCTTCAACCCCGGCGATCGTCGTCGCCGGCGATGACCGCGCCGCGCGAGACCTCGCTGCCGCCCTCAGGGCCTGGCTCGCCCCGCGCCCGGTGCGCTACTACCCGAGCCGCGGCGTCACCTACGAATCTCATCTGGCCCCGCCTCCCCACCTGGTCGGGCTCCGCATCGCCGCGCTCGACGCGCTGAGCGATCCGGACCCGGAGGCCGCGCCGGTGGTCGTGGTCAGCGCGGTGGCGCTCTCCGAGAAGGTCCCCGACCCGGCGCTCCGCCCCCACGGATTCACGCTGCGTACCGGAGAGCTGATGGACCTCGACGAGACCGCTCGGGACCTCGTCGCCGCCGGCTACGAGCGCGTCGACCAGGTGGAGGACCGCGGGCAGTTCGCGATCCGCGGCGGGCTGCTCGACCTGTTCCCGGCCACCGAGGACCGCGCAGTTCGCGTCGACCTGTTCGGCGACGAGATCGAATCGCTGCGCTGGTTCTCCACCTTCACCCAGCGCTCGCTCGGCGACGCCGAAACAGTGGAGGTGGCGCCCGCCGCCGAGCTGGCCGAGGAGCACCGTGAGCTGGCCGAGATCGCCGCTCTGGAGCAGGAGGCCGACCGCCCGGACATCGCCGAGCTGCTGCCGGTTGAGAATTTCCACCCGTTCCTGGCGCTGGCCCCGGCGGGCGCCTCGGTGACGATCGCCGGCGAGGAGGACCTCGCGCCCGCGCTGGCCGACCACTGGCAGGACGTCTCCGCGGCCTTCCACGGCGAGGACGCCCACCGGGTGTACGTCGATCCGGCCAGCATCGAGGCCACGCTGGCCGAACGCGCCCGGATTCGCCTCTCCAGCATCGATCAGGACCAGGAGTTCCAGTTCCGCGCCCAGGCCGCGGAGATCGCCGCACGCGGCATCAAGGAGGCCGAGCCCGAGCTCGAGAAGCTCGCTCGCTCGGGCTATCGCACGATCGTCGCGTTTCCCCGCCGCGGGGAGGGTGAGCGCGCGGCCTACAACCTCGGTCGGCTGAAGGTCCGCTGGCTGGAGCCCGAGGACCAGACCCCGCCCGCCGGCGGTCTGATCACCTTCGCGGAGGCCCGGCTGGCGTCCGGGTTCATCGCGCCGGGCTTCCACCTCGCGGTGATCCCGGAGCACAAGCTGTTCCGTCGCCGGCGAGCGGGCTCCGCGGACCGTCCCGATCGGGCCCACCGGCGGGGGATGCTGCGCAGCTTCACCGATCTTCGCACCGGTGACATCGTGGTCCACGAGGATCACGGCGTCGCGCGCTTCGCCGGCTTCGACACCAAGACGGTGGCGAATGTCACCCGGGACTACCTGTACCTGGAGTACGCGGGGTCCGACCGGGTGTTCGTCCCTGTCGACCAGCTGGCCAAGATCAGTCGCTTTGTCGGCGCGGGGGGTGTCCATCCACCGCTGTCGAAGCTCGGCGGCAATCGCTGGGAGACGATCAAGGCCCGCGCCCGCCGTGCCGCGCAGGAGCTCGCCGGGGAGCTGCTCAACCTGTACGCCGAGCGCCGCCGCCGGGAGGGTCACGCCTTCCCGGCGGACACCGACTGGCAGCGGGACTTCGAGGACGCCTTCCCCTACACCGAGACGCCTGACCAGCGTGACGCCATCGACTTCGTCAAGGCCGACATGGAGTCCCCGCGGCCGATGGATCGCCTGATCTGCGGGGACGTCGGCTACGGCAAGACCGAGGTGGCCCTGCGGGCGGCGTTCAAGGCGGTGCAGGACGGCAAGCAGGTGATGCTGCTGGTGCCGACGACGATCCTCGCCCAGCAGCACTACGGGACCTTCACCGAGCGGTTGAACGATTATCCGGTTCGCATCGAGCACGTCTCCCGCTTCCGTCCCGCGGCGGAGCAGCGAGAGGCGGTGGCCCGGTTCAGCCGCGGCGAGGTGGACATCCTCATCGGTACCCACCGCCTTCTCTCCCAAGACGTGCGGGCCAAAGAGCTCGGTCTGCTGATCGTCGATGAGGAGCAGCGCTTCGGGGTCAAGCAGAAGGAGCTGCTGCGCCAGCTCAAGCTGAGGGTCGACGTCATCGCAATGAGCGCCACCCCGATCCCGCGCACGCTGCAGATGTCGATGGCCGGGGTCAGGGACATCAGCGTGATCGAGACCCCGCCGGAGGGACGGCGCCCGGTGAAGACCTACGTCGGGGAATACGACGAGGAGCTCGTCAAGCAGGCACTCCAGCGCGAGCACGCCCGGGGCGGCCAGGCGTTCTTTCTTCACAACCGGGTCGAATCGATCGACGAGACGGCGGAGCGGCTCCGCGGTCTGTGCCCGGAGATGCGCTTCGAGACCGCGCACGGGCAGATGGACGAGAAGCAGCTGGAGGAGCGGATGCTCCGCTTCCTCCGGGGCGACGCGGACGTGCTGGTGTGCACCAGCATCATCGAGTCGGGTATCGACATCCCGCAGGCCAACACGCTGATCGTGGAGCGCGCTGACGTGTTCGGCCTGGCCCAGCTCTACCAGATACGGGGGAGGGTCGGCCGCGCCCGGGAGCGGGCCTACGCCTACCTGCTGTATCCGAGCGCGGCGGCGCTGACCTCGGAGGCGGCGCAGCGGCTGAGCGCGCTGTCGGATTACACCGAGCTGGGGGCCGGCTTCAAGGTGGCGATGCGCGACCTGGAGATCCGCGGCGCCGGCAACCTGCTCGGCGACGAGCAGTCAGGCCACGTGGCCGCGCTCGGCTTCGAGCTCTACATGCAGATGCTGGACGAGGCGGTGGAGGCGGCGGCCGCGGACGGCGCCGCGGCGGAGGACGACTGGGAGCCGGTCCGCCTCGACGTCAACGTCGACGCCTACGTGCCGCCTGACTACGTGCCCTACGAGCAGGCCAAGGTGGATATCCACCGCCGGATCGCCGGCGCACGGGAGGTCGCCGAGCTCGCGCTCCTGCGAGAGGAGCTGGAGGATCGCTTCGGCGAGTTGCCGGATCCGCTGCGCAACCTGATCCTGCTGCAGCAGGCACGCATCAAGCTCGGGCAGGCCGGCGCCCAGGCGGTCAGCTTCCGCGGCGATCGGCTGGCAGTCACGCCGGTGGAGCTCGATTCCGTGCGTGCCAAGCGGGTGCGGGCGGAGATCCCGGAGGCGCTGTACGAGTCCGGCAAATCGCAGCTGTCCATGCGGGTGCCCTCAGATCCGGAGCAGCGGTTCCCGGCGGTGGTCAGGGCCGCGGATGTGCTGCTGGCGGTGACCCGCGAGGCCGCGTAGCGCGGCACCGGGCTGCACGTCCACCACCCGGTCGCCAGGGGGTGTGGGATGTAAGTCGGCTTCTACACGCATTTCTCCCCACAGCTCCCCTACGAGCCCGCACCCGCAGCCGCCGCCATGAACTCCCGCAACGGCGCTCGCTGACGCCCATCCCCGTCGAAGTTCGCCTCCGCCAGCCAGCCCTCAAACCCCGCCCGCACGGTCGGCCAGCGATCATCGGTGATCGCGTACCACGCGGTGTCCCGGCTGCGACCCTTGACCACCATGTGTCTCCGGAACACCCCCTCAAACGCAAACCCGAACCGCTCCGCCGCCGCCCTGGAGCCGGCGTTCAACGCGTTGCACTTCCATTCCAGTCGGCGGTAGCCGAGCTCGTCGAAGGCCTCGCGCGCCAGCAGGTAGATCGCCTCCGTCGCCGCGGTCGTCCGCTGCAGCGCCGGGCCGAACCAGATGTTCCCGATCTCGATCACGCCGTGCTCCGGGGTGATCCGCATGAATGACGCCACCCCGAGCGCGTGAGCCCCCGGCAACGGCACCACCACGTAGAAAAGGGGATCAACCGAGGCCACGCAGCGCATCAGGTCGGCCTCAAGCGCGGCCACGTCAGCGAACGGCCCCGTGAACAGGTAACGCCAGATCTCGGGATCCCCGTCAGGGAGGTGGGAGGCGGCGTATAGCGGCGGCGCGTCGCGCGCCGGCTCCGGTGCCCGCAGCAGCACGTGGCGGCCTGAGAGCGGCCGGTCATCGACAGGGAGGCGCGCGCCGGGGAAGTCCACCGGCTCGCCCAGCGGGCCCTCGCTCATCCGGACCGGCTCGCCGGGAGGATCCTCGGTCATTGCGGCTGAGGATGCCACGCTCCCGCTACCATGCCCCAATTCTGATGAGAACGGTGAAGCTGATCCTGGCGCTCTGCGCTTTTTTTGTGCTTGCCGGCGCCCTGGCGGCGTGCGGTAGCGACGTACCGGGCGACTCGGTCGCCGACGTCGCCGGAAACCCGATCACCCGCCAGACCTTCAATCACTGGCTGTACGTCGCCGCCAAGGGCAACGCCGCCCAGAGCCCCGGGGCTCCGGTGATCATCGCCAACGATCCTCCGGACTTCAAGAACTGCATCGCCCAGGTGCGAAAGCAGATCCCCATGCTGGCCAAGACGCCTGACAAGCAGATCCGCACCGACTGCAACGAGCTCTTCACCTCACTCGGCAGTCAGGTCATGGACTTCCTGATCAAGGCCGAGTGGTACCAGGCGGAGGCCGCCAAGCGGCACATCACTGTCACCAACAAACAGGTGCAGCAGGCCTTCCAGGTCGCCGAGCAGCAGCAGTTCACGAACCCCGGCGAGCTCCAGACCTTCCTGGCTCAGAGCGGCCAGACCATGCAGGACCTGCTGTTCCGGGTCCGGATCAACCAGATCCTCAAGCAGCTGCTGGCGCAGCAGCAGAAGGCGGGGGCCAGCCCCGCAGCGATCCAGGCCTACTTCAACAGCCATCGTTCCCAGTTCGCGAAAGCGGAGACGCGAAGCATTCGGATCGTGCGGACCCACACCGCCGCTCAGGCTGCCGCCGCGAAGGCGGCACTGGGCTCGGGCCAGAGCTGGCAGCAGGTGGCCAAGAAGTACTCGGTCGACACCGCCACCAGGAACAACGGCGGGATCCTGAAGAACGTCGCCAGGGGCCAGCAGGAGCAGGCGCTCGATCAGGCGGCGTTCTCCGCGCCGGCGAACAAGGTGACGGGCGTGATCCACGGCACCTTCGGCTACTACGTGTTTGAGGTGACCAGCATCAACCCGGCGACCCAGCAGACGCTGGCCCAGGCCACGCCGCTGATCAAGCAGCTGCTGCAGAGCCAGGGTCAGCAGGCCGCCCAGACCGCGCTCGACGCGCAGGCGAAGAAGAACTGGCAGCACCAGACCACCTGCCAGACAAATTTCGTCACCACGCCGGACTGCAGCAACTACAAGGCGCCGAAGACCAAGAGCAACGCCAGCAGCGGCGCCGCCAGCAGCAGCGCCGCCAGCAGCTCCAGCGCGCCGTAGCGAGGTGGGCTCCGGAGCTCCGGAGGACGGCCAGGTGCGGTCGGCCGAGACACTCCAGGCACTCAGCCGGCTGGAGGCGATCACTCGCCGGCTTCGACAGGAGTGCCCGTGGGACCGTGAGCAGGACGAGCGCTCGATCGTTCCGCACACCGTCGAGGAGGCCTACGAACTGGCCGACGCCGCCCACCGTGGCGATGACGGCAAGCTGCTGGACGAGCTGGGAGACGTGCTGTTCCAGGTCTACTTCCTGGCGCTGCTGCTGGAGGAGCGCGAGGCCGGTGACCTTGAGCAAGTGGCGGAGCACTGCACCGAGAAGCTGATCCGACGCCACCCGCATGTGTTCGGCCAGGCGCAGGCCGACAGTGCCGAGGAGGTGCTCCGTAACTGGGATCAGATCAAGCAGGGCGAGGCCGGCCGCGAGCCGGGGATCTTCGGTGAGGTCCCGGAGAACCTCCCCGGTCCGCTTTACGCCCGCAAGGTTCAGCGACGGGCGGCCAGCACCGGGTTTGACTTCGAGACCGCCGCCGAACCGCTCCGGTCCGTGCAGCAGGAGCTGGCGGAGCTGGAGGCGGCCGATGGCCGCGAGCAGCAATTCCACGAGCTCGGCGACGTGCTGTTCGCGGCGGTCGCCGCCGGCCGAAAGCTGAAGCTGGACCCCGAGCTGGCCCTCCGGGCTGCCGCCGATCGATTCCGCGCCCGGGTCACCTCTGCGGCAAACCTCGCCGCATCCGAGGGCCGAAGCTGGAACGATCTCGCACCCGGGGAGCAGCTCGCCCTCTACGACCGTGCGCGCCCTGGGCGCCCAACCTGAAGGAGGTCCCCACCCGAGATGAGTCAGATCGAGCACGTACACGCCCGCCAGATCCTCGACAGCCGCGGCAACCCGACCGTCGAGGTTGAGCTCAGCGTCCGCTCCGGGGCGTGGGGACGTGCGGCGGTGCCCTCCGGCGCCTCCACCGGCGAGTTCGAGGCCACCGAGCTGCGCGACGGGGGCTCCGACTGGCTCGGCAAGGGCGTCACCCAGGCGGTGGACAACGTCAACGGAGAGATCGCCGCCGCGATCCACGGCCAGGACGCGTCCAGCCAGGCGGGCCTCGACAGGATGCTGATCGAGCTCGACGGGACCCCGGACAAATCGCGGCTGGGTGCCAACGCCATCCTGGCGGTTTCGCTCGCCGCGGCCCACGCGGCCGCCGCCGAGGAGCGCGTGCCGCTGTGGCGCTATCTGGGTGGCGAGAGCGCCCATGTGCTGCCGGTTCCGATGATGAACGTGCTCAACGGCGGCGCGCACGCCGACAACCGCGTCGACTTCCAGGAGTTCATGATCGTTCCGATCGGCGCGAGCACGTTCCGTGACGCGGTCCGCGTGAGCGCCGAGGTGTTCCACCACCTCAAGCGGACGCTGCGCGAGCGAGGGCTTTCGACCGCGGTCGGAGACGAGGGCGGCTTCGCTCCCGACCTGCGTTCAAACGAGGAGGCGCTGGAGGTTCTGATCGCCGGAATCGAGGCTGCCGGCTACGCCCCCGGCGATCAGGTGGCGATCGCGATGGATCCCGCCACCTCCGAGCTCTACCGCGACGGTGGCTACGTGCTGGCCAGCGAAGAGCGGACGCTGGATGCCAGCGGGTTGATCGACCTGTGGGCGGAGCTGGCCAGCCGCTACCCGATCGTCTCCATCGAGGACGGCATGGCCGAGGAGGACTGGTCAGGCTGGAGCGCGCTGACCTCGCGCCTGGGCGACCGCCTTCAGCTGGTGGGCGACGACCTGTTCGTCACCAACACCGACCGGTTGCGTCGCGGCATCGACAACGACGTCGCCAACTCCATCCTCATCAAGGTCAACCAGATCGGAACGCTCACAGAGACCCTGGCGGCGATCCGGATGGCCAGGGAGAACGGCTACGGCGCGGTGATGTCGCATCGCTCCGGTGAGACCGAGGATGTGACCATCGCCGACCTGGCGGTCGCGACCGGCTGCGGTCAGATCAAGACCGGGGCACCGTCCCGGACCGACCGCGTCGCCAAGTACAACCAGCTGCTGCGGATCGAGGAGGCGCTGGGTGACGACGCGGACTACCCGGGGCGCCGCGCGTTCTCCGCACTGTCCGGCGCCTCGGCTTCGCGAGGCTAAGAGGGTGTCTCAAGACGTGCAGCCCGCGTCTGGCTGGCGGGGGATCGTCGCGGGCGGTGAGACACTGAAGCTGATCTTGCAGCAGGAAGGAAGCCGGCGGTGGCGAACGAAGGGGCCACGGTATGCCCTCGGCTTCCTCCGCAGCGCCAGCGCGTCGCCGTTCCCGGAGCGCCCCCCGGACCCCGTCCCGGCCGCGCGGAGTGGCGCAGCGGGGCGCGCCGGTTCGCGTTCGCTGGGAGCGGATCGGCCGCATCGCGCTGCTGGTGGTGTTCGCCGTGGTGGTGCTCCTCTACGCAAAGCAGGGTCTCTCGCTGCTCTCCACCCACTCCCAGGCCGATCAGCAGCTGGCACTGGTCCACAAGCTTGCCCGGGAGAACCAAGGCCTGATCCAGCAGCAGAAGTCGCTGAACGACCCGGCGACGATCACCCGGTACGCCCGCGCGCTGGGCATGGTCAAGCCGGGCGAGCGGCCCTACGCGATCACCGGTCTGCCCGGCCACTGAGCCCCCCGTCGCGGGGGCAGGGCGGCCCCGGGGACGGCCCCCGGGGCCACGACCCCGGACAACGGTGAGCTTCGAGGAGGCGATCGTCCTCTGGCGGGACGGGCAGCGGCGCCTGCAACGGGCCGAGCCGGCCGAGCGCCAGACGATGGAGCGAGTGGTCGATTCGGTAGTGGGCGAGCTGCGCCGGCGGCTCGGGGGCCAGTTCACCGCCGACGAGCTGGCACGCCTCTATTTCACAGGCGGCACCGACTGGTGCTTCGACATCGCCGTACGCGAGGCTCCGTCCACTCCGGAGGCCTGGGATCTCACCACCGTCGCTGGAGCCGCGTTCGCGCGCTACCTCCGGGAGGCCAGCGACTTTGGGGGTGGCCGCCGTCGCGAGCCGGAGGACTGACCCCGGCCCGGCCGCAGCAGCTACTCCGAATCGTCTCCGTCGTCGCCATTCGAGCGCCGGATGACGATCTGCTCCTCCTCGATGCTCACCACCACCGGCCGGTGCCCGGCCCAGTACTCCGCGTACACGGGGTCGTCCTGCACCGCCGGATCAAGCCACAGCCCGTAGCCCTCGTCGCCGTGATCGAAGGTGGCCTCCAGGGCCTCGCTCGGCTTCGGCCGCCCGGTCCGCCGCCCGCCACGGCGTCCGCGCCGGCGCCGGGCGGGCCGCTCGCCTTCGTCCTCCGCAGTCTCGGGCTCCTTCGCCTGTTCGGCGGCCGCGGCCTCAAGCTCGGCGGCGATCAGCGCGTCGTCTTCGGCGCGGAGATCGATCTCCTCATCGAGATCCCCCGCGGCGACCGGCGTCTCACCCTCGGCCGCAGGGTCCAGGCTCTGCTCGCGCTTGAACGCCTGGATCTGCTGCACGGTTACCTCCAGCTGATGGGCGATCCACGCATCGGTTCGTCCCTGGCGGACCCAGGCACGAATGCGATTCAGCTCCGGACGCAGCGATTTACGTGGCATCGCCGGCGGAGAGTAGTACAGCTCTCGGCCGGACGGCGGCGCCTACGTTCGCCGGAGGAGGTTGTCCGCGGCAGAGGGTTGACGTATGCTGGCCCCTGGGCACGCGCGATCGCTTGATGGGCGACCGAGGGGTCCGGCCGCTCACAATCGACACGCAGGCAAGCTGGGAGGCATTCCCATGTTGGTACTGACGCGTAAGGGCAACCAGAGCATCATGATCGGCGACGACATCGAGGTTTCGGTGCTGGCGATCATGGGCGAGAAGGTGCGCATCGGGATCCAGGCCCCTCGGGACGTTCCCGTGTTTCGCAAGGAGGTCTACGTGGAGATCCAGCAGGAGCAGGGTGACCCCGGCAAGGCTGCTCGAGAGGAAGTCGACGCCGCGCTCAAGGGCCTCGGCGGCGAGGGCGAGTAGCTTCCCGCTCAGCCGAGCAGGTAGTACAGCGACTCGAACATCGCCGCGGTGACGATCACCGCAGTGGCGACCAGCGACAGGACCAGCATCCAGAAGCGAACCGAGCTGCGCTTCTGCTCCCGCTGGTGCGTGCGCTTGCGTGAGCGCACGACGGCGCTCCGCCGCAGGTGCTCCCGGCGGTTGCGGTCGCGCTGTGTCTCGTGCCGAAACTCCTGCTCGAGCTGCGCGAGGCTCTGGCGCATCTTCATCGCCATCGCGGCGAGCCTACCAGTCCCGGCGGGCTGACGTTATGTTTCGTGCAGGTGCCCCGGGGCGGGGCGAGCGCCGGCCCTAATGAACCTTCTGCTGCTCGTAGACGTTTACGAAATGCAGATAGTTCTCGGCGATCTGCGACGCGGCCGCCTCACGCTCCAGCTCATCGGCAAGGAACGCCTTGAGCGCGTCCCACCAGATTGAGCGACCGATGGCAAAGCCGATGAATCCGTCGACCGGGGCAGCCGCCTCGAGCCACTGCTCGACCTTGTCCGTGGAGGCCCCGCGGCCGAGCACGACGCACCGAACACCCTCCCGGCCCTCGCCGGAGCGGGCCTGGTCGGAGAGCATCGAAGCATCCTCCCGCTCGTCGACGCCCTCGATCTTCCAGATGTCGACTTCGATCCCGTAGTCCTGGATCTCCTCTATCGCCCGGCGCATCAGCTCAGGACGTAGCTCGGCGTCGTAACGATCCTCCTCGTCGTCGACCTGGCCCATCTGATCCTCGTTCCCCGGCACCAGCAGCTCGAACAGGAACTTCCTGCCATTGTCGTGCAGCCAATCGGACAGCTCCTTGAGCCGCTTCAACTGCCGCTGGTTCATCTCGGCATCGTCATCCGGGTTGAAGCGCACGAGCACCTTGGAGAAGTCCGGGTCGTAGCTCTCGATGTGCTCCGGGAAGTCCGACCCGTACTCGAAGTCGAACTCCGGCTGGCCTGACTTCTCCACCGGCATGGCGAGCTTCAGGTCGCTCTTTCGGGTCTCCTCCGGGATGTCGGATCCGAACTCCTCGTCGACGAGCACGCCGGTCGCGCCGGCCTCGGCACCCTGCTTCACCGCCTCCAGCATCCCCTCGAAGATCAGATGCTTGGCGTCGGCGATGGTTTCGGTCTGCTCCGGCGTCGGGTCCCCCTCGATACCGAACATCTTCTTCTGGAACGACCCACGGTGGTCGAACGCGAGGATGTAGAGCTTCCCGTCGTATCCCAGAGCCATTGAACCGTCCCTTCCTTGAAGCTTGCGGTGGTCTGAAGAAGTCTAGGCCCGATACCCGTTAACCGGTGGCTGACCCCGTACGCTCCCGCGCGTGGAGCACAGGTTCGGGGGGTCGCCGTTCACGATCGGGATCGAGGAAGAGCTGATGATCCTGGACGCCGAGTCGCTGGAGCTGGTCAATGCCATCGAGACGCTGCTGGAGCCATCGCCCTCGGGGGAGATCAAGCCCGAATTGATGGAGTCGGTGCTGGAGGTCTCGACCGAGCCCTGCCGGGACACGGCCCAGGCGGGCGAGCAGCTGCGGGCGCTGCGCCGCCAGGTAACCCGCACCGCGTCGGAGCGCAACCTGGCCATCGGCTCCGCCGGCACCCACCCCTTCGCGATGTGGGAGGACCAGCGGATCGTCGCCCGCCCCCGGTACCGCGACCTGATCTCGGCGCTGCGATTCGTCGCCCGCCAGGAGCTGATCTTCGGGATGCACGTGCACGTCGGCCTCGATGACCCCGACAAGGCCATCCACGTCTCCAACGGCATGCGCGTCCACATCCCGCTGCTGCTCGGCCTGTCGGCCAACTCGCCGTTCTGGCGCGCCGACCAGACCGGGCTGGCCTCGGTACGCACGCCGATCTTCCGAGCGTTTCCTCGCACCGGGATGCCGCCGTCATACCGAGACTGGGAGGACTACCAGCAGCGAATCGACTTCATGGTCAGCAGCCGGGTGATCGAGGACTACACCTACCTCTGGTATGACGTCCGGCCCCACCCGATGTTCGGCACTGTGGAGATTCGGGTGATGGACTCCCAGACTCACATCGAGCATGCGCTGGGGCTGGCCGCGCTGATCCAGGGGCTCGTACACGAGCTCGCCGATCACTTCGACTCCGGCCAGCAGCTCTCCAGCTATCCGTTCGAGATGCTTGACGAGAACAAGTGGCTGGCGGCCCGTCACGGGCTCGACCGCGAGCTGGTCGATCTGCCGAGCGCGGACCGGGTGCAGACGCGCGACCTGGCCCGGCGGCTGATCGACCGGACGCGTGAACGCTGCCAGCAACTCGGCTCCGCGGGCGAGCTCGAGGCCCTTGAGGACCTGCTGGATCGGGGCAACGGGGCCGCCCGCCAGGTGGTGGTCTACGAGGCCAATCACGATCTCCGTGAGGTGATGATGGAGATCGTTTCGGCCACCGCGGTGTAGGCGACCGCGGCGACCGGAGCCTCGGAAAGCCTCCGGTCGGGCCCCCTCACCCCAACTACAATCGGATCGTGAGCACCGGCGGACCCGACCTGTTCGTGATCTGCAAGAGCTGCGGCTCAGAGGTGAGCCCGTACATCACCGAGTGCCCCTATTGCGGAAACCGCCTGCGAAAGCGGGCTCCGAAGCTCGATCGCCACGGTCGCGTCACCGACCGGCGCCGGCTGCGTCCGCCGACGTCGGGACTACCCCGGCTACGCCGCGACGAGATCCCGGGCATCCGTGCCGATGCCCGTCCTTACGCGACGATCCTGCTTGTCCTGCTCGGCTTGGTTGGGACCCTGCTGTGGCGGACCTCGATCGGCCCAGACCACCTCGTCGTCGTCGACAAGGCCGGGTCGCATTGGTGGCAGCTGCTCAGCTCGCCGTTCGTCTACGACAACACCGGCTACGCCTTCGTCACCCTGGGCGCGATCGGCCTCTACGGTGCGCTGCTGGAACGCCGCCACGATCCCGCCGTGGTCATCGTTCTCTTCGCGATCGGCGGCGTGGGCGGGACCGCCGCCTCGCTGGCGGTGGGCGCGGTCCCCGTGCTCGGGGCCAACGGCGCGGCCCTGGCGCTGCTGATCGCCTGGGTGCTGCCCGACCTGCTCGCCCTGCGCCGCGGCGAGGACATCGACGGCGACCTGCTCGGCACAGCGGTGATCGCCGTGGCCGTCGCGTTGATGCCGCTGGCCGTCAACGGCTCCACCTGGGTCTCCGATGGCGTGGGCCTGCTCGGGGCGCTGGCCGTCGGCGTGCCGCTGGCCCGCGTGGAGCTGGCGCGCCGCTAGACGCGGCGGTCAGATCACCTGGATCGTCCCCGGCGCACCCTCCGCCAGCCGGCCGACCACCGCTCCCGGCAGCTCTTCCGCCCTCCCGGCCGGCACCGCCGCGAGCAGCCCCCCCGAGGTCATCGCGTCGCAGACCAGCCACCGCCTTGCCTCGGGAACCGAATCGGCGAAGCCGGCGAACTGCTCGGCGTGAGCGCGGTTGCGCCGGGTCCCGCCGGCGACCACGGCGTCCCCGTGAGCCTCCAGCAGCCCCAGCACGCCGTCGATCGCCGGAACCGCGCTGGCATCGAGCTCGGCCGCCAGACCGCTGGCCAGGCTGAGCTCGTGCAGGTGCCCGAGCAGGCCGAAGCCGGTGACATCGGTGAGGGCGTGGGCTCCGGCGGCGCGCGCGGCCTCGGAAGCCTCCCGGTTGAGCGTGGTCATCGCTTCCACCGCTGCAGCGAGGGGCGGATCGCCGACCTTCCGCTTCATCGCGGTGGAGACCGCTCCCGCCCCGAGCGGCTTGCTCAGCACCAGCGCGTCGCCCGGCCGGCCGCCGGCGTTGGTGAGGATCTCGTCGGGATGGACGGTGCCGGTCACCGCCAGTCCGAACTTCGGCTCGGAGTCCTCGATGGAATGGCCGCCGACGATCGCCACCTCAGCTGCCTGCGCCACGGCGCCGGCGCCGCGCAGGATCTCCAGCAGCACCTCCTCCCCGAGCGCCTCCAGCGAGAAGGCCACCAGGTTCAGCGCGGTCTGGGGAGTACCGCCCATGGCGTATACGTCGGACAGCGCGTTGGTGGCGGCGATCCGGCCGAAGTCGTAGGGGTCGTCGACGATCGGGGTGAAGAAGTCAGCCGTGTGGATCAGCGCGAGGTCGTCGCGCAGGCGGAACACCCCGGCATCGTCGGCATGCTCGTATCCGACCAGCACGCGTGAGTCGACCGGCCCGCGCGGGAGCCGCGCCAGCAGAGAGGAGATGGCCGCGGCCGGCAGCTTGCATCCGCAGCCCGCGCCGTGGGAGAGCGAGGTGAGCGGGACAGCCACCGCCGTATGATCCCTAAAAGAGCGCGTGCCGGAGCCTGCCTACACCGACGCCGAGATCGATGCCGCGATCGACGCGATCACCGCGCCCGAGCGGTTGGGCGATGCCCAGGACCTGGTCGCCCGGGCGGCGCCGTCGCTGCAACGGGCGCTCGCCCGCGCCCTGGAGGAGGGGGGCTGGTTCGACTCCGGCCACCAGCAGGCGGTCCAGGAGGCCAGCGAGGAGGCCGATGCCGAAGAGCGGCTCCGGGCCATCCTTCGACTGCTCGCCGAGGAGACCCGGCTGGGAATGCTCGTCGGCGTTGCGGTTGGATTCGAGCTTGCGCGGGAATTGGACGCTCGCGGACCGGCATCGCCGAAGACCACCACCCAGGAGGACACCCCATGACAGAAGTGAGATTCCTTGGCCACGCATGCTTTGAGATCTCCGATGGTGAGACCACCGTCCTGATCGATCCCTTTCTCTCCGACAACCCCAAGGCGGCAGCTTCGCCCGACGAGGTATCGCCCACGACGATCCTGCTCACCCACGGCCACTTCGACCACTTCGGCGACGTGATCTCGATCGCCAAGCGCACCGGTGCTCCGGTGGTGGCGATCAAGGAGCTGGCCGACGAGATCGGCGAGGAGGGGATCGACGTGTTCGACCCCAACCTCGGAGGCACGGTCAAGTTCGACTGGGGCTGGGTGAAGCTGGTCCCGGCGTGGCACACCTCCACGACCCCCAAGGGGACGGTGAGCACCCCCGCCGGCCTGTTGGTGAACTTCAAGGACACGCTCATCTACCACCTCGGGGACACCTGCCTGTTCTCCGATCTCGCGCTCGCGGCCAGGCCGACGCCGATCGACATCGCCCTGATGTGCATCGGCGGCCACTACACGATGGACCGCATCGATGGCGTGGAGGCCGCGAAGCTGGTGGGGGCGGGGACGGTGATCCCGTGTCACTACGGCACCTTCCCGCCGATCGAGACCGACACCGACACCTTCAAGTCAGAGGTGGAGTCGGCCACCGACTCCACCGTGGTCGTGCTCGATCCCGGGGAGAGCCACACCGCGTGACTCATGCGATCGTCCTCATCGGAGCCGAGCGGGGTGCGCTGGCCTCGCTCGGCGGCGAGCTCGCCGACCTCGCCGGAGTCGCCGAGGCCTACTCGGTGACCGGCGACTGGGATTTCGTTGCCATCCTGCGGCTGCGTCAGCACGATGAGCTGGCCGAGGTTGTCACCGGCCAGATCGCCCAGCTGCGCGGAGTCACCCGCACGCACACGATGGTGGCCTTCGAGGCCTACTCGCGCCACGACCTGGAGGCGCTCTTCTCGGTGGGTCAGTGACGTCGGCGCGCAGTGGCCAGCGCGCGGGCAAAGGCGGCGGCCATCGCGTCGTAGGTGAAGCCGGAGACCGCGGCCAGGGCCGCGTCGCCAAGCCGCCGCCGTAGCTCGCTGTCAGCGAGCAGGCGGGAGAACGCCTCCGCCAGCGCTGCGGCGTCGCCGGCCGGCACCACCAGCCCCGTCTGCCCGTCGACCACCAGCCCACCGGCGGCCGCGCCGACGGCGTCGCTAACCACCACCGGGCGCCGCTGGTACATCGCCTCGTTGCACACCAGCCCCCACGGCTCACGGAAACGTGGGGTGGGCACCGAGGGCAGCGTCGCGACCTCCGCCGCCGCATAGGCCACAGGCAGCTGCGCCCGCGGCAGCGCACCAAGGAGCCGGACCCCCGGCTGTCCGCGGGCGGTGTCAGCGAGCTCGCCGTCGCCGATCAGCACGAGTGTGGCCCCCGGTGAATGCTCCCTCCACGCCCGCAGCAGCACCTCGACGCCCTTCTCCGCCACCAGCCGCCCGACATAGAGGACAAGCGGACCGTCGGGCAGGGAATGGGCCCGGCGAAACTCGGCGACCTCGGCGGCGAGGACCAGGCGGCCGAACAGCTCCGGTTCCACCGACTGCGGGGCGACGAACACGTCATCGTCGCGACCGCGAATCCCGCGCACGAACCGCCGCACGTGCTCGCCGTAGGCGACCACCGCGTCGGCGTGGCGGTAGACATGGCGGGTGACCGGGCGCGCCAGCGCGTGGGTCAGCGAGCGCGGCTCGGCCCACACCGAAGCCCACAGCACGAACGGCCGTCGGCGGCGCCGGGCTCCGGCAAACGCGGCGGGGAGCAGCGCGCCACCGGCGAACCCGCCGATGACAGCGTCGTACTCGCGGCCCAGGTCAAGCGCCTCACGCGCACCCTGGAGCCTGCGGGCCGGAAACGGGGCGCTGGCCAGCTGCGCGTCGAGGTCAGAGAACCACGCTGGGACGTAGCGCTCCCCACCGCCGAAACACAGCACCTCGACGTCCAGCTGCTCTGCCAACCGCTCGTACAGTGGCAGCCGGTAACCCGCGAGGTAGGTCGTCAGCAGAGCGATCGCCACAGTCGCGGGACGTTGACAGAATTCCGGACGCCAGCCGGCGTGGCCGGGGCCGCCCTTCGCCTGCTCGTGATCCTCTTCCTCCACAACCGATACCGGACCACCGGGGGCGAGGAGCGGGCGGTCGAGGACTTCCTCTGGCTGGTGCGCGAGCACCTGGGCGAAGACGCGGAGCTGCTGCAGCGTGACTCCGGCGGGCTCGGCCGCTCGGCCGCGGCGTCCGGGCTGCTCGCCGGCGGCCTGCACCCCGACGACGTCGCCCGCGCCGTCCGCCGCACCGGTGCCCGCATCGTCCATGCCCACAACCTCCAGCCGTCGCTGGGGTGGCGAGCCCTGGCGGCTGCGCGGTCCGCCGGCGCCCGGGTCGTCGTCCATCTCCATCAGTACCGCATGGTGTGCGCCGTCGGCACCTGCTTCACCGAGGGCGAGGAGTGCACGCGCTGCCACGGACGCAACACCCTCCCCGGAATCGTCCACAACTGCCGGGGGTCGCGGCCGGAGGCGCTCGCCTACGCCGCCGGTCTGGCGATGTGGCAACGGCGACTCGCCCGCCAGGTGGGCGCGTTCATCGTCCCCAGCCGGTTCGCCCGTGCTCGCCTGGCTGAGCTGGGGGCACCGGTGGATGATGCGCACGTCCTGCCGGACGTGGTCCGGGACCTCGCGGCGACCACGACGGCGACTGCGCCGCGACCCGCCTGGGACCCCCCTCCCGACGGGCCGGCGCTGCTCGCCACCCGCCTGGCCCCGGAGAAGGGTCTCGACGTGGCGATCGAGGCCTGCCGTCAGGCCGGCCGCGCCCTGATCGTGGCGGGCGACGGCCCCGACCGGCAACGCCTGACCGCTGCCGCCACCGGCGCGGTGACCTTCCTCGGCCACGTCGATGATCAACGTCTCGCCGAGCTCCGCCGCCAGGCGGCGCTGGCGCTCGCGCCCTCACGCTCGGCGGAGACCTTCGGTCTCGCCGCCGCCGAGGCGATGGCCGCGGGGCTCCCGGTGGCCGGCTCGCGCATCGGCGCGCTGGCCGAGTTGCTCCCCGATCGCTGGCTCGCCCCGCCGGGGGACGCGGGGGCGCTGGCCGCTGCGATGTCCCGGGTGCTCGCCGAGCCAAAGGCGGGGGAGACCGCGCGGCAGCGCATCCAGGAACTGGCCTCGCCGGCGGTGGTGGCAGCAGGGCTGGAGAGGATCTACGCCGAGGTGAGCCCATGAGCGGAGCGGTGAGAGCCCCAGCCCGCACGCATTCCCTGGCCGCCCCGGCGCGCAGCCGTCCGCCGGCAGCGCTGATCGGATTGCTCTGCCTCGCGCTGGCCGGACTGGCGACGCTGCTGATCCGGCACGAAACCGGCATGTCCGGGGACGAGCCCTACTACGCCCGCATCGCCAACCACCCGGCCGGCCCCCACAACTTCCCGTACGCGTTCCGGATCGGCGTCCCGTACCTGGTGCACGTGCTGCCGTTCTCCCACTCCTTCTCCTGGGAGCTGCTGGCGCTACTGGCTGCGGCCGGGGCGGGAGCGGCCATGTATGCGCTGCTGCTTGAGTTCGCCACCGACTGGCGACTCGCCGCCGGGTTGGCGCTGGCCCTCACCGTCTCGCCGCCGCTGCTGGTGGTCTTCCTGCGCGGCGGCCGGGAGCTCGACGCCGCCACGATCCTCCTCATCACCCTCGGCACCCTGTTCATCGTTCGGCGAAACCATGTCGGCCTGTTCATCACCCTGCTCGCGGGCATCACAGTCCACGAGGCCTGCCTGTTCCTGATCCCGTTCAGCTACGCGGTCTGGGCCGAGAGGCCGTTTGACCGGGAGGCGTTAGGTGAGATGGTCAAGGTCGCCGCGGTGCCCGTGATCCTCTACGCCTACCTCCGTTCCTCAGTCATCGCCGTGGATGAGGCCTACCAGCCGGGCTACACCGGGTCGATCCTCGGCGGCCGCATCGACGTCCTCCGTGATGCTCTGCGGGAAGGAGGCTGGGCCCGGGAGCTTCGGCGAATGGCCGTGGTCTACGGTCCGCTGTGGCTTGCGGCGCCGTTTGCGCTGCGTGATCTGCGCTTCGCTCGGCGTGGCCTGGTCCTCGTGGGCCTGACGGTGCTGTCGATGACCTTCGCGCTGGACTGGGGCCGCGCCATCTTCTTCGCCGCCCCGGTGTTCTACGTCGCCGCCGCGCACGCGGTGAGGCACCGCCGCGCGCTGGCGATCGCCCTGGTAGCACTGACTCTAACCCTCGACTTGAGCTATGGGGTTTACATGCAGGTGCACGGCGTCCGCCACGATCTCGACTCCACCGCGCCACCCGCGCGCGGCCCGGTTCACTGAGGGCACCCGCCGTGCGCGTCGCGGTAGTCACCGAGTTCTACCCCCGCGCCGCGGACCCCGTCCTGGGGGTGTGGGCCCACCGCCAGGCGCTGGCCACCCGCGCGGCGGGCGCCGAGGTGGTTGTGTTCGTCCTCCATCGCGTGGTGCCCCCGCGGTCCGATATGTCGCTGCGCAGCCTGACCGAGCTCGCCCGCCAGCCCCCGGTGGAGCTCCGGGACGGGCTGGAGGTGCATTACCTCAGCTATGTCTCGCCGCCGCGCCCGCTGGCCTACGCCAGCTGGGGGGCGTGGGCTGCGCTGCCGTTGCGGGCAGCGCTCGCCCGGCACGGTCCCTTCGACGTGCTCCACGCCCACAACGCCGTCCCGGCCGGCGATGGCGTGCTGAAGGCCACCCGCGGCCGTCCATTGGTGGTCTCGGTACACGGCGGTGACGTTCTCTGGACCGCCGGTAGGGTCCGCAGGGGACGCAGCACGGTGGCCCGCGTGCTCTCCCGCGCCGAGCTGGTGCTGGCCAACAGCGCGGGGATCGCCCAGCGCGCGCAGGCGCTGGGGGCTACCCGGGTCGAGGTCATGCACCTCGGCGCCGAGCTTCCCGCGCCTCGCCCCCCTTCCGCCCAGCCGCTGCTGGTCACCGTCGGCCACCTCGTCCCCCGCAAGCGCCACGTGGACGTGCTGGAGGCGCTGGCCCGCCTGCCCGCCGACGTGCGCTACCTGATCATCGGAGACGGCCCCTCCCGCGCGGATCTGGTGGCACGAGCTGCCGAGCTCGGCCTGTCCGACCGGGTCGAGTTCGTCGGCCAGCTCAGCCCTGCCGATGCGCTGGAGCGCAGCCGTGAGGCCTGGCTGTTCGTGATGCCCTCGGTGGATGAGGCCTTCGGGGTGGCCTATGTCGAGGCGATGGCGGCCGGGATCCCGGCCATCGGCGCGCGCGGGGAGCCGGGGCCGGAGGAGATCCGCGCCGAGGGGGGAGGCCTCGAGCTGGTGCCGCCACGGGATCCGGCGGCCTTGGCGGCACGGATCGCTGTGCTGCTGAACGATCCCGAGGAGCGGGAGCGGCTGGGCGGGGCCGCGCGGGACACCGTGGGCCGCCGCTTCAGCTGGGAGCGCTGTGGCGAGGCCACGGTCGCGGCCTACCGTGACGTGCTCGGCCTATCCTCCCCGCGGTGAGGCATCGAGGTCTGTCGGTGACGCTGGTTTCCGGGCTGCTGCTCCTCTCCGGATGCGGCGGCTCCAGTTCCTCAAGCTCCTCCAGCTCCCATTCGAGCTCGTCGAGCAGCGGCACGGCGAGCTCGACGTCGCGGAGCTCCACCACGCCGACATCCGCCCACCCCCCATCTCGCTCTCCTGCCGGCGAACAGCCGCCCCCCTCCGGACGCCCGGGTAAAGCGGGCACTCCCAGTGCCGGCGTCAACGCTCGCGTCCCGGCGAGCTTCCGCCTGCTCGCCGGTGGCCGCGTGCAGCCAGAGACGGTCTCGAGCCCGGCGTTCCTGGCCGTCGCCCTATCGGTCAGCTCGTCGGACTCGCGCGCGCACCGGTTTGTCGTCCACACCCCCTCGCCTCACACCCTTAGCGTCCCTGCCGGGGGACGAGCGGCCGTGCTCATTCCCGGCCTGCGGGCCGGGAGCTACGCCATCACCGTTGACGGCGCGCAGCGGGGAACGTTGCTGGTCGGGGGCGAGCCCGGCCCGTAACCCAGCCCGCAGCCCCAGCGGCGTCGCTAGGGCGTGGCGGAGCCGTCGGACGAGTTGCCGTAGCCGCCGGAGTCGCTCGACGGAGACGGGGAGGGGGGAGGAGCGCCGGAGTCCTGCGACGGTGAGCTGCCCGACGGGGGCGGCGGTGGATCCGAAGACGGGGGAGGCGCAGGCAGCACCGGGGCGGTGCTGGGCGTGGTGGAGGTGGTGGTGCTCGACGACGTCGTGGTAGACGAGGAGCCGGTGCTCAGGACGGTGGGATCGGTCTGGGTCTGAGTGCGGCCGGGTGCCGGGGCCGGCGTGGGTACCGGGGTCGGCGTGGACACCGTTCTTGTCGCCGTCGTCTGGGGAGCGACCTTGCTGCTGACCTTGGTCGCGGCGGGGTGGGTGGCGGGCGCAGGCGGCTGGCTGCTGACCCTGGACGCAGGCGGGGAGGGAGGCTTCGGCGGCGCAGACGCCGCGTGCGACGGCGGATGCGCCACGGGCGTCGCGGAGGCGACCACCGCCGGCGCGTGGGTACTGCCAGTGGCTTCGGAGCTGGCGCGCGGCTTGCTGGTGGAGTGGTCGACCTCCACCGCGGCGCCCGTGACCAGGGCGGCAGCGGCAAGCCCGGCGGCGGCCTTGGTGGCCAGCGCGCCCATGCCGGCGGACACGAAACCACCCGCACCAGAGCCGGCGGCCAGCGAACCGCCGGCTGCAGTTGATCCGGCTGCGGCGCTCGAGCCTGCGGCACTGCTGGAGCCGGCGGAATGGCCGAGGTGGGTTGCGACGAGCTTCTTGAGCACGACGAACGGTCCGATCGGCAGCAGCGCAGCCAGGGCCTTGTTGGTCTCCTTCAGCTGGCCGCGGAAGGACTCGCACCGCACGCAGCTGCGGAGATGGCGGCGAACCAGCGGGCTCGGCCGGCGGCGGAGACCCTCGGCGAGCTCTCCGAGCTCGACGCGGACCTCCTCGCAGGAGAGCAGCCGGGCCTCGGCAGCCTCGGCCAGTGATACACGCGCGCGGACCAGCAGAGACTTCACGCTTGGCACCGTCGTCTCCATCGCCTCGGAGATCTGGTCGTAGGAGAGCGCGTCCATCTCCCTGAGCACCAGCGCGGTCCTCTGGGTCTCCGGCAGCTCGTTGATGTCTCCGACCAACAGCCGGAACTCCTCGCGCTCGTGCACCTTGTCGGCGGTGCTCTGGCCGTTGTCGGCCAGGTGCACGTCCATCGAGTCCATCCCCACCGCCTGGATCCGCCGGAGGTGGTTGAGGCTGCGGTTGCGAGCGATCCGGTACAGCCACGGCTTGACGTTGATCGGCCGCTCGTCGGCGAGCATCGCGTTGAATGCCGCAGCCAGGACCTCCTGGAGCACGTCCTCGGCGTCCTCACGGGATCCGAGCAGATGCCGGCAGAAGGCGAGCAGCCGGGACTCGTAGCGTGAGACGAGGGTCTCGAACGCTGAGCTGTTGCCACGACGAACCAGAGCCACCAGTCGCTCGTCGGACTGGAGCCTCAGCAGCGGCGAGCGCGCGTGGAGGCCGATGCCCCCGGAGTATTTGAGCGCGGATACTTCCACTGGCTCTAGGCAGTGGAACACCGTAGCAGCGCGGAGGTTGCGCGCTGGGAGGCGTTCTTCAGGCTTTCTTAGCTACGCCCTTCGTGGGATACCGGGCAGGATGGGGCTGTGATACCCGGGGAGGGATTCGAACCCTCATGCCACAAAGGGCAATCGTTCTTAAGACGATCGCGTCTGACCAATTCCGCCACCCGGGTGAGCTCGCAGGAACGCTAGCGCCCGGAGCGAACTACAGGCAAGCGAACGGAGTGGGGCAGGCGAGGCCTTTGCATAGGGCATGCCCATGCGGCGCGGCCCGCCTAGGTGCGCGCGAAAATCTCCCTCACCTTGCCGTCGAGGCTCATGGAATGCGGAATGCAAGCGCACCGTCGCAACCGGTTACCGATTGACACTGAAAGCCCGCCCTTGCTAGCGTCGCGCCCAGTACGTACCGGGAGGGTCCCTCAAACCCGGTCGGGAGGAGATCGGTTGTCCCCACGAGGCTGCGTCGGTGCGTAACTCGAGTGTGGTTGGCAGGGTCGCCGCGGTAGGCGCGGTGGTCATAGTGATCATCGCTGTCGCGGTGATCGTGTTGGGCAGCGGCAATACGTACACCGTAAATGCCGTTTTCACCAACGCCAGTCAGATCGTCCAGGGCGACACGGTCCAGGTCTCCGGCAACATCGTCGGGACGGTGTCGAACATCACCCTGACCGGCCGGGGGCGGGCGGAGCTGACTCTCCAGATCAAGAACTCGCAGTTCACCCCGCTGAGGAAGGGGACGGTCGCGACCATCCGCGAGGCGTCGCTGTCAGGGATCGCCAACCGTTACGTCGAGCTCCGGCTGGCTCCCAACAACGCGCCGAAGATCAGCCCGCGGTGGGTTGATCGCCAACACCAACACGCAGAGCGAGGTCGATCTCGACCAGCTGTTCAACACCCTGGATCCGCCCACTCGCAAGGGCCTCCAGAACCTGATCAAGGGATCGGCGTCGGAGTTCAAGGGTCAGGGGCAGGCAGCCCAGCTGGCCTTCCAGTACCTAAATCCCGCGGTGGCCACGTCCAGCATCCTGTTCAACGAAATCAACCGGGACACCGGCCGCTTCACCAACTTCATCGTCAAATCCAACGGCCTCGTCACCGACGCGGCCTCGCGTGCCTCCGATCTCAGTGGTCTTGTCCAGCACCTTGCCACCACCACCGAGGCGCTGGCCTCCCAGCGCACGGCGCTGGCCCAGTCGATCCAGCGCCTGCCCGGCTTCATGGCCCTGGCCGACACGACGTTCGTCAACCTCCGCAGCGCGCTCGCCGACCTCACGCCGCTGGTCAACGTCTCCAAGCCGGTGGCACCCAAGCTCCAGAAGCTGCTCGTGCAGCTCAAGCCGCTGGCCGAGGACTCCGTCCCGACGGTCCACGACCTGTCGAACATCATCCGGCGTCCGGGGTCCGACAATGACCTGATCGACCTGACCGAGCTCGGCGTCCCACTTGCCAACGCCACCGTGCGCAACATCAACGCCAACGGCAAGGTCCGGCCCGGCGCGTTCCCGGTTTCGGTCAAAGCGCTCAACGAGTCGACGCCCCAGCTGGCGTTTGCCCGGCCCTACGCCGTGGACCTGACCGGGTGGTTTGAGGGCTTCTCCCACCCCGGCACGATCGACGCCAACGGCAGCGCCAGCCGGATCTCGTCGCTGTTCAACCTGCTGAGCGTGACCGACACATCGGTCCTCAACAGCCTGCCGCTGGGAGAGCAGCTGACCAAGGTCCAGCAGATGCTCCAGCAGGGAAGTAACGGATCCGGCGGGCTCACCACCGGCCAGGGCGACCGCTGCCCCGGCTCGCAGGAGCGCGGCGCGGTGTACTACCCGGAGAGCGGCTACCCCTGCACCCCGAGCGAGGTGCCGACCGGACCATGAAACGGATCCTGATCTCGGCCATCGTCCTGCTGCTCGCGGGGGCTTTCTTCATCCTCGCCGGCGGCGAGTCCACCGGCCTTTCCGGCACGACCTACAAGATCGAATTCGACAACGCCTTCGGCCTGGTTCAGGGCGCGGACTTCAGGGTCGCGGGTGCCAAGGCGGGCAAGATCCAGAACATCGACCTCGACGAGAAGACCCTCCACGCGGTGGTAACGGTCAAGGTCACGCAAACGGGATTCGGCCAGTTCCACCAGGACGCCTTCTGCCAGTCCCGCCCGCAGTCGCTGATCGGCGAGTACTACGTGGAGTGCCAGCCCGGCAACACCGGCCCGGTGCTGAAGCCCGGCGCCACGATCCCGGTGACGCGGACGGAGTCGACGATTCCCGCTGACCTGCTTCAGAACATCATGCGAATGCCCTATCGCGAGCGCTTCACCCTGATCATCAACGAGCTCGGGGCCGGCGTCGCTGCCCGCTCGGACGACATCCAGTCGGCGCTCAAGCGGGCTGTGCCGGCGCTGACCGAGACCGACAACCTGCTCAACCTACTGGCCAACGACTCTCATACGCTTCAGAGCCTCACGGTGAACTCCGACACCGTGCTGACCGCCCTGGCCAACAACAGCGGCCAGGTCCAGAGATTCATCGACGAGTCTGACCGGATCTCCGGGGACACGGCCGCTCAGCAGGCCAACCTCCGCTCGACACTGGCCGACCTACCGCCGTTCCTGGAGCAGCTCCGTCCGTCGCTGGCCCAGCTCAGCCAGGTCACCGACGCCAACACTCCGGTGCTGGAGAACCTGAACTCCTCGGCGGGTGAGATCAACCGCCTGTTCACCGATCTCCCCGGCTTCTCCCGTTCCGCTACGCCGGCGATCAAGGCGCTGGGGGAGGCTTCGGTCCCCGGCCGGGAGGCGGTCATCGCCGCCGGGCCGACGGTGAAGGACCTGACCACGTTCGCCAAGGCGACGCCGGAGCTGGCGCAGAACCTGGCCATCATCCTGCGTGACCTCGACAATCGCGGCCGTGCCACCGAAGCCGACTCACGAAGCCCCGGAGGCCAGGGCTACACGGGCCTCGAGGCGCCGCTCCAGTTCCTGTTCAACACCGCCCAGGCCATCAACACCTTCGGTCCGTTCGGCCACGAACTCGCGGTCGACCTGTTTGCGGACCCCGAGTGCACTCCCTATGCGACCCGGGCAACGGTGGCGATGTCACTGGCCAAGTACGGATCCGAATATCGCCACTGCTACTCCTGGCTCGGTCCCGACCAGCCCGGGGTGTCGACGCCTGACCCATCCAACCCTGGCGCCTGCGTCCCCGACCCCGGCGGCTCGCCCCCCGGTGAGCCGGGCGCCCCCTCCAGCGCCTGCAAGCTGAGCGCATCCGATGTCCAGAGCGCCGCTCGCGACAAGAGCACCGCGGCGGGCGGCACGCCGGCGGCCAAGAACGTCAGCAGCGGCTCGGGAGTGACCGGGTCAGCTACGCCCACGGCCCAGCGCTCGGTGGCGCAGCCTGCGGCGTCTGGCGGCTCTGGTTCCGGCGGGGGCGGCTCGTCGGGTGGGTCCGGCCAGACTCAGCAGCTCCTCAACTATCTGCTCGCCCCGTGACGCGATGAGAAAGAACACCCCATCAGCTTTCGCCAACCCGGTCCTCGTGGGCGCGGTGACGATCCTCGCGGTGATGGTCGCGTTGTTTTTGGCTTACAACGCCAATCAGGGTTTGCCGTTCGTGCCGACGCGTGAGCTGAAGCTGAACGTCGCTGATGGCGCCAGCCTGGTCGCCGGCAATGACGTGCGTGAGGGCGGTTTCCGGATTGGGGTGGTGTCCTCGGTGCAGCCGGTGCCGCTGGGTAACGGACAGGTCGGTGCCGAGTTGATTTTGAAGTTGGACAAGGCGCAGGGAAGCGTGCCGGTCGATTCGACCGCGACGGTCCTCTCGCGCTCGGTGCTGGGCCTGAAGTACGTGGATCTGGTGAAGGGCGCCTCGCACAAGATAATTCCGGATGGGGGGACGCTGCCGATCGCGCAGACCAGCGTGCCGGTGCAGTTCGACGACATCTTCAAGACGTTCGATCCTCCCACCCGCAAGGCGATCCAGCAGAGCCTGCAGGGGGTGGGCGACACGCTGGCCTCCCGCGGTGGGGATTTGAACGACCTGATCTCGAGCCTGCCGAAGTTGTTGAGCAACCTTCAGCCGGTGGCGGCGTATCTGTCGGACTCGAGCACCGGGCTGACTCGGTTCCTCGGCGCTCTGAACGGGTTCATGGGGACGGTGGCGCCGGTGGTGCAGGTCAACGTGGCGCTGTTCCGGGACGCGGCCACCACGTTTGCCGCGATCGATCAGAATCCGAGCTCCTACCAGGCGACGATCGCTGGGTCGCCCCCGACCCTCACGACGGGCACGGATTCGCTGCGGACCCAGCAGCCGTTCCTGGTCGATCTGACCACCTTCGGCCACTACTTCGCTCCGGCTACTGCGGAGCTGCGCGATGCGCTGCCGGACATCAATCCCGCGATCGAGGAGGGCACCCGCACTCTGATCCGCACTCCGTCGCTTGACCGGGGGGTGCAGGGGGTGGCGGTGGCGCTGAAGAACCTGGCCCGGGCGCCGGGGACGAACATCGCGATCAACGCGCTGAGCTCGACCGCGAACACGCTGAATCCGATGCTGCGCTACCTCGGCCCGTATCAGACGGTGTGCGACTACTGGAACTACTTCTGGACCAACTTCTCCGAGCACATCTCGCAGCCCACCTCCTACGGGTTCGCCCAGCGGGTACTGCTGAACCTCGCCGCGCCCACCGGCAACAGTGTCGGCGCCGCCGGGGCGACCTCGCCGGTCAATGGCGACGCCGGGAGCGACACCGCCCTGGGCACCTTCGGCGGCCAGCAGTTCCTGCACGCTCCGGCCTACGGCGCAGCGATCGACAACCAGGGCAACGCCGACTGCGAATCCGGACAGCGCGGCTACGTCAAGAAGCTCAACCACCTCGATCCCCAGGGCCGCAACCTCGACACCGACGCGCACACCCCCGGTGACCAGGGCCCCACCTTCAAGGGCCGCTCGCACGTCCCCGCCGGCGAGACGTTCTCACGCAGCCCGCAGACCGGGCCCCAGATCCCCAGCATCCCGGGGAACAACTGATGAGACGCAAGGGCCGCCGCAAGAAGCCGATGTCGCTGTTCAAGGCGGGCGCGATCGGGATCGTGCTGATCACCGTCTTCACCTACCTGGCCTTCACCAAGTTCGCCATCCCGTTCGCCCCGAAGTACAAGATCCAGGCCATCTTCTCCAGCGCCAACGGCCTTCAGCCGAACTCCTTCGTGCGCATCGCCGGCGTCGACGTCGGCAAGGTCGATTCGGTGCAGCCCGCCCCCGGCTGCGAGCACGGCAGCACCTCCTGTCAGGCGGCAGAGGTGACGATGGAAATCCAGAAAGTGGGCCTGCCGATCCACGAAGACGCCACCTTCAACATCCGCCCCCGGATCTTCCTGGAGGGCAACTTCTTCGTCGACCTCCATCCGGGCACGCCGTCCGCGCCGATCGCGCCATCGGGTCACACGTTCCCGATCCAGCAGGGGACCGAGCCGGTGCAGCTGGACCAGATCCTCAGCGCGCTGCCGCGTGACACTCGCCGCAACCTGCAGATCGTGGTCCAGCAGTACGGCTTCGCCGTGGCCACGGGTGGGCCGTCGGTGAACCAGTCGATCCAGTACTGGCTACCGGCCTACAAGTACTCCTCCATCGTCTCCAACGACCTGCTCGGCGAGCAGCCCCACGACTTGTCAAACGGTCTCTACAGAGGTGGCGACGTGGCAGGAGCGTTCGATGCTCATCCGCCGAACCTGAAGAGTCTGATCACCGACTTCAACACCACTGCCGGCGCGTTCGCCCGGGAGAACGTAGCCCTGCAGCAGTCCGTCGCCGAGCTCCCGGTCACCCTCGCCACCGCGGTCCCCGCCTTCAACGCGCTCAACCGCGCCTTCCCGCCGCTGCGTGAGCTGGCGAGAACGCTGATCCCGGGAGTTCAGTCCACCGGCCCGATGGTCGACGCCAGCCTCCCGTTCATCACCCAGCTGCGGTACCTGGTCCAGCCGGCCGAGCTCCAGGGGCTCACCCACGATCTTTCCGGAACCATTCCGGACCTGACGAGGCTGACCCGCGCGACGATCCCGCTGATGACCCAGCAGGTCCGCCCGGCCTCCAGCTGCGTGACCAATGTCATTCACCCCTGGACCGAGTCGACGGTGCCGGACTCCAACTTCAACGCTTCCAACGGATTCCCCACGCGCCCGGTATACGTCGAGGCCCTTGACTTCCTCCCCGGCCTCGCCGGCGAATCACGCGTGTTCGACGCCAACGGCCCGATCGTCCGCGTCGGACTGAGCGGCGGCACACTCACCTACTCGCTCTCCCCACATCTGCTGGGACAGACCTTCACCCCGCTGGCCGGCGCGCAGCCCGCGGCCCCACCCAACCACGAGCGCCCGCCGCTGAATGAGACCACGCCCTGCGAGACCCAGCCGCAGGTGGGGAGCCTCGCCGCCCCCGCCGTTCAGCTGAATCCGATCGCCACCAACAACGGCACCATCCTCACCGGTCTGCTGAGTGGCGTGACCAGCACCCTCGGCAATCTCGTCGGAGGTTTGGGGCTGGCCCACGACCATCCCACGGCGATCAAGAACAACGCTCAGAAGCAGGCGGCCAACAGCAAGATCGCGACCACATCGTCGTCGACCACGAGCGCCGCACACGCGCCATTGAGCACCGGAGCCGGGTCCAGCAAGCTCGCTCCGCAGACGACGACCTCCACCACGAGCAGCACCCCATGAAGCGCGCGATCAAGAAACACTCCTCCGACTTCATCGCCATCATGGTGCTGCTGGTGCTCTCGCTCGTTGTGGCCGGCTACATCCTCCACCAGGAGCGGCTGCGCTTCCCCCTCGTCCAGTCTGCGCCGATCAAGATGTACGCGACGATGCAGACCGCACAGGCATTCACGCCCGGGCAGGGTCAGTCGGTGCGGATCTCCGGAGTGCAGGTCGGCGAGGTCGGCTCGGTCCAGCTGAAGAACGGCGTCGCCGTGCTGGAGCTGGACATCCAGCAGAAGTACAAGAACCTGATCCGCACCGACGCCACGGCGATCGCCCGGCCGCGCACCGGCCTCCAGGACATGATGATCGAGGTCAACCCTGGGACGCCGCGCTCCCCGAAGGCTGCGCCAGGCTTCAGCATCCCCGTCTCGAACACACTGCCGGAGGTCAACCTCGACGAGATCGAGGCCTCGCTCGACGCCGACACGCGCTCCTACCTGGACCTGCTGGTCAACGGAGCCGGCCAGGGTCTGAAGAACAACGGCGGTGGCGAGCTGGCCGGCCTGCTGGAGCGGTTCTTGCCGACCCACCGCGATCTCGCCCGCCTGAACTCGGCCGTGGCGGTCCGCGGCTCCAACCTGCGCCGGCTGGTCAACTCCCTGCAGCGACTCAATACCGCGCTGGTGCAGAAGCGGGCGCAGATCGTGCAGCTGGTAGACGCCAGCTCCACCGTGTTCCGCGCCTTCGCCTCCGAGGACGGCAACATCTCCCGGGCGATCGGCGACCTCCCCGGCACGCTCCGCCAGACCACCGCGACGCTGGCCAAGGTTCAGAGCTTTGCCAACCTCCTCGGGCCGACGGCCACCAATCTGCTCCCGGCGGCGCGCGCTCTTCCAGCGGCCAATGCCGCCCTCTCGGCGCTGGCCAAGCCGAGCGCTCCGATCATCCAGCGGCAGATCCGACCGTTCGTCGTCGCCGCACGTCCGCTGGTGCGAAACCTCCGTCCCGCGGCCAGCAACCTCGCCACGGCCACTCCCAACCTGACCAAGGCCTTCGCCGTGGTCAACCATCTCCTCAACTACCTCGGCTACGAGCCGGGTGGCGCCCAGCACAGCTACCTGTGGTGGCTGGCCTGGCAGGACCACGAGGCGCGCACGCTGTTCTCCGTCCAGGATGCGAACGGCAGCTTCCGCCCCCTGTTCGTGCAGCTGAGCTGCTCGCAGCTGGCCAGCACGCTGACGGCGGCAGGCGTGGCCTCCCCGATCCTGAACCTCGGTCCGGTGCAGACGCTGTGCTCGACCCTGGGGCTCTCCTCCGCCGCCGACAAGAGCAGCGCCACCAGCTCCACTCCCATCGGAGCGGGCGGGGCGGCAGCCGACAAGCTTGGCGGCAACGCGGCGAGCGCCCCGACCTCGAGCAGCAACGGCACCAGCAACAGCGCGAACAGCACGAGCAAGAGCAACACCACCAACAGCGCAAGCAAGAGCAACACGCCCGGCAGCTTGAGTGCTGCCCCCGCCGCGATCGGAAGCGGTCACTAGATGGAAACCGGCACCCCTGGCATCCGCAAGATCATCACGATGGTGCTGTTCGCGCTCTCCTGCGCGGGCCTGCTGCTGTTCCTGTGGCTGTCCTTCGGCGGCACGGTTCCGTTCAACCCCAAGGGCTACCGCTTCTTCGCCTCGTTCCCCAACGCCGGGCAGCTGGGCACGCAGGCAGACGTTCGTATCGCCGGTGTGAACGTCGGCAAGGTGATCGACAAGAACCTGGACCCGGCGGGGAACCGGACGTTGGCCACGATCCAGATCTCCAACAAGTTCGCCCCGATCCACAAGGACTCCCTTGCGGTCCTGCGGCTGAAGACGATCATCGGCGAGACCTACGTGGAGCTCACTCCGGGCACGCCCAACAGCCCGATGCTCCCGGACGGGGGGACGTTGTCCCGAACCAATGTCCAGCCGGCGGTGCAACTCGACGAGGTCAACAACATCTTCGACCCCGCCACCCGGCGCAACTTCCAGATCTGGCAGCAATCGATGGCCCAGGCGGTGCACGGCAACGACCAGAATCTCAATAGCGTGCTCGGCAACCTGCCGCCCTTCGCCGCCAGCGCCAGCGACCTGCTCAACGTGCTCAACATCCAGCACGCCGCGGTGGTCAGCCTGGTCCGCAACGGCGGCACGGTGTTCGCCGCGCTTGACCAGAACTCATCCGCGCTGCAGAACTTGATCACCAGCGGCGAGGCGACCTTCAACACCACCGCCGCCAACAACGCCGCGCTGGCCGCGACGTTCAGGGTGTTCCCCACCTTCCTGCATGAGAGCAGGCTGACTTTCACCGCGCTGAAGAGCTTTGCGCTCAACACCGACCCGCTCATCAAGGAGCTCAACCCGGTGGCCCAGGCGCTGGGTCCGACACTCCACTCGGTTCGGGTGCTGTCGCCCTATCTGCGCAACCTGTTCCACAATCTCGGCCCGCTGATCGATGTATCCAAGGCCGGCCTGCCGGCTTACCGTGACGTGATCAATGGCGCCCGCCCGCTGCTCGGCGCACTTGGACCGTTCCTGGAGCAGCTCAACCCGATCCTCTATTGGCTCTCAGGCCACCAGCAGCTGGTCTCCGACTTCCTCGCTCAGGGTGGCGCTGCCATCTCCGGTCTGGCAAACACGGCCGGCATCGGCGGGGGCGGGGGCATCGTCTGCTCGGGCGGGCAACCGTGCGGCCACTACCTGCGGCAATTCTCGCCACTCGGGAGTCCCGGATTCACAGGCACGCGCGGACCGAACGACCGCGGCAACGACTACCCGCCGGCTACCTGGCTCGCAGATCCCCGGGCGTTCTCCGCCGGTGGCAGCTTCCCCGGCAGCTTCGGACTGCCCAACTGGGACTGCAACAACGCCGGTGGCCCGAAGCCGACCACCAGCACCCAGGCCTGCTGGATCGGACGGCCGGCCGGCTCCAAGAACGGCAAGATCCCCGAGATCACCCAGGCGCACTACTCCAGCAAGTAGCTCGTCCGGCCCGGCCTACTGCGCGGCCGACGACCAGCTTGGTGTAGGAGCGCCCGCTTAGACCGCGACGGTTCCGGCGCCCGACTGCGCGGAGGCAGCCGAGATCCCGTCCAGCAGGCCCTCGGCCAGCTCACGGTCACCGGCGAACTGCAGCACGGCACGGTCGCCGTCCGGGGACAGCGCAGCCACCCAAGCGCTGGTCTCACCCAGCACCTGAGCGTCCGGGCTCTCTGACGCCGAGCGTCGCACGGTGATCCGGTCCTCGCCGACCTCGACGGCATAGGAGACCGCGGTGTCGGAGATCACGAACTCCACCAGGCCGGGGCGAAGCGTGCTGGGATCCAGCAGGCCGGGGGCCAGGCGGAAGATGGCGGTGATGTCAACGGCCTCCGAGCTGCGGGGAGGGCTCCAGGCCCAGTGATAGCCCCACTTCGCCAACTCCCCGAGGATCGGCATCAGATCACGCGCCCGGTCGGTGAGGTCGTAGTCCACGCGCGGGGGAACCTCGCGGTAGCGCTTGCGCGTCAGCAGACCATCGGCAACCATCCGGTTCAGACGGGAGCGAAGCTGCTCGGTTGAGATCCCCGGCAGGACGCGCTGCAGCTCGACGAAGCGGCGAGCGCCGGCCGCGAGGTCACGGATGATCAGCAGCGTCCACTTGTCGCCCACCAGGTCAAGCGCGCGCGCGTCGGGCGACCACTGGTCGTACGGATGGCGCTTCGGTGATGGGGCCTGAGGGATGACTTCCTCCAAGTATTTCTCCTACCAACTTCGAGTCTAACGGAGAAGCTTCCCCGGGCAACCGCCTTTGAAGCGTATGGATGAGCAGCGAACGCAAGTTTCGACAACCTGAATCGTTTCACCGTGGTAATGGGAGAGCTGATCGTCCTCGCGGATCGACTCGCCGACCGTTCCCGGCCACTGGTCCAGGGTCCGCCGGCATTCTTCTTCGACCTCGCCTGCCCGTTCTCGTATCTGGCCGCCGAGCAGGTCGAGCGGGTGCTCGGCGAGGTGGACTGGGTGCCGACCGCGGCTGCCTCGATGCACGGAGGAGCCGACTGGGCCCGGTCGCCCGAGGTACGCGACCGCGCCGAGCGACTGGCAGCCGAGCTGCGGGTCCCGCTGGTCTGGCCAGAGAGCCTGGGCCGCGGCGCTCCCACGGCGCTCCGTGCGGCCAGTTGCGCCGCTGAGCACGGCGCCGGCGCTCAGTTCACGCTGGCGGCCAGCCGGCTCGCCTTCTGCGGCGGCTTCGATCTCGAGGACCCGGAGACGCTGGCCGAGGCCGCCGCCGCCGCCAGCCTACCCCTGGAGCAGTGCCTGGCCGCCGCCGCGGATGACAGTCGCGACGAGGCGCTCCACGTCACCGCCCGCGGGCTCCTCACGCGGGGGATCACCGAGTTGCCGGCGGTCAGAGTGGAACGCCAGCTGCTCTCCGGCGACCGGGCGGTGATGCAGGGCGGCGAGTTGCTGCGCTGGCGCTCACGAACCGGGCGCCTGCGAGCCTCGGGCCGTTAGTAAGGCGAGACGAGTCCGGCCAGGAGCTGCTGGGCGAGCTGCTCTTCGGCCTCTTCGCGGGAGCGTTCCTCGTTCGGCGAGACTCCCAGTTCGGGCAACGCGTCGTACTCCTCCAACCCCTCGCAGAGCGCATCGAACTGCGGGTGCTCTGCCTGCGGGACACGTTGCTCGCTCATGCTCGCGCTCCTTTGGTTGGGTTGGTCTGATCCTACGCCCCTCGTGTTAGCGTGCCAACCGTGCACGGCGAACTTCACGGTGGGAGGCTGATCGCGCGCACGCTGAAGCACCACGGGGTCAGCACGCTCTTCACCCTGTCCGGCGGCCACCTCTTCTCCATCTACGACGGCTGCCGGGAGGAGGGGATCAAGCTGGTTGACGTCCGCCACGAGCAGACAGCCGCCTTCGCCGCCGAAGGGTGGGCGAAGGTCACTCGGTCGCTGGGGGTGTGCGCGCTGACCGCGGGTCCGGGAGTGACCAACGGCATGAGCGCGATCGCCTCGGCCTCCCAGAACCACTCCCCGATGCTCGTACTCGGCGGTCGCGCGCCGCAGATGCGCTGGGGACAGGGCTCGCTGCAGGAGATCGACCATCTTCCGTTCGTGGCGCCGCTGACCAAGCTCGCCGCCACCCCGGCCTCGCCCGCCGAGATCCCGGAGCTCGTCGACCGGGCGGCGCGGGCGGCGCTTGAGGCGCAGCCCGGTCCCGCGTTCCTGGACTTCCCTCTTGACTACGTGTTCAGCTCCGCCCTTGAGCCGGCGGCGTTTGATCCGCTGCCGGAGCCGTGGCGGGGCGCCGGCGCAGACGAGGCGGAGATCCAGCGTGTCGGCACGCTGCTGGCCGGCGCCGAGCGACCGGTGATCATGGCCGGCACCGGTCTGTATTGGGGCAGGGGCGAGGACGAGCTGAGGCGGCTGGCCGAGGAGCTGGAGGTTCCCGTGTTCCTGAACGGACTGGCTCGCGGCTGCCTACCCGCCGATCACCCGCTGTTCTTCTCACGTGCGCGCGGGCAAGGACTCTCCGAGGCTGACCTGGCGCTTGTCATCGGTGTCCCGCTGGACTTCCGGCTGGGCTTCGGTGCTGCGTTCGCGCAGGACGCCGACGTGGTGGCCATCGACGCCGCGGAGCCGGGGAGGGAAGCGCCGCGAGCGCTCGCCGCCGAGCTCTACGGCGCCTTGCCCGCGACGCTCGCCGGCCTGCGCGCCGCGGCAGGGGACGCCGCCGGGGGCGCCGCGAGGTCGCGAGCGGACTGGGTGGCCGCATTGCGATCGACCGAGGACGAGCGCCGCGCCGCCGAGGAGCCGGAGCTGAGCGATTCCCGTGCGCCGCTCCACCCGATGCGGATCTACGCCGAGCTCTCGAGGCTGCTTGACCGCGACGCCATCGTGATCGGCGACGGCGGCGACTTCGTCTCCTACGCCGGCCGGCTGGTCGATTCCTACGAGCCGGGTTGCTGGCTGGACCCCGGGCCGTTCGGGTGCCTGGGCAGCGGTCCCGGCTATGCCCTGGCCGCCAAGCTCGCCCGGCCGGATCGTCAAGTGGTGCTGCTGCTCGGGGACGGCGCGGTCGGCTTTTCCGGGATGGAGTTCGACACGCTGGCCAGGCACGGCGTCGCCGTGGTGGCGGTGGTTGGCAACAACGGCATCTGGGCGCTGGAGAAGCACCCGATGGAGTCGCTCTACGGCTATTCGGTGGTCGCCGACCTGCGTCCGGAGACCCGCTACGACCAGGTGGCCGAAGCGCTCGGCTGCGACGGGGCGCTGGTCCGCGAGCCGGGCGAGCTGCGCGGCGCCCTGGAGCGCGCGCTCGCCGCTGACGGGCCGACAGTGGTCAATGTGCTCACCGATCCGGCGGTCGCCTATCCCCGGCGCTCCAATCTGGCCTGAGCCGCCGGCGACTGACCGGAGGTCGCCCGCATCACTGCGGGCGACCCCGATCCAGGTTTGACCCAGCCTGGAGGGACGATCCCCGACCGGGCCCTGCTTCTCCGGCCCGAGCGGCGGGAGGTGCCGATTATCCGGCTCTCGCTCGGGTCCCCAGGAACTATTTCCCAATCCGCGCCTGAAGGCAATCGGACATCTGTCCAGCGAGCCCTACAGACCCAGTGCGGCTCCCCGCAGGATGTCGTGCTCTGAGACCTCCAGCTCGGAGAGCCCAAACAGCCCCATCACCTGCTCCAGGATGATCACCCCCGGGATGATCGTCGGGGCCCGGTCAGGGTGGAGCCCGGGGACCTCGCGGCGTTCCTCAACCGTCATCGCGCTCAACTGGTCGCGGATCCGGTCGCGCTCCTCCCCCGACAGGCGGTACCCGTGCACCTTCTTGGGGTCGTAGGGCTCAAGCTCCTGGGCGATCGCTCCGAGCGAGGTGGCGGTGCCGGCGACGCCGATCCCCCGCCTGACCGCGGTGCGGCATTCCTCGGGAACGGCCTCGTGCAGGATCGACTCCACGTCCTCGGCCAGCTCCCGCAGCTCGTCATCCTCCGGTGGATCGTGCTCGATGTGGCGCTCTGACTGGCGCACCACGCCGGCCTGGGTGGAGACGTGAAAGGTGGCCTCACGGTGGCTGCCGATCACCAGCTCGGTAGAGCCGCCGCCGATATCGACCACCAGTGTCGGGGTTTCGTCGTCGGGGTCACGCTCGCTCATCGCACCGAGGAAGGTGAGCTGGGCCTCCTGCTCACCGTCGAGGATGTGGGCTTCCAGCCCGAAGCGCTGCTCGATCTGCTCGGCGAACTCCGAGCCGTTGCCGGCGTCGCGGACAGCGCTGGTGAGCACCGCCACAGCCCGATCGGCCTCGTGGTGCTCGATCAGCTCGTGAAAGCCCTCGATCGTCTCGAAGACCCGCTCCATCGCATCGTCCTGGAGGTTGCCGCTGCGATCGACGCCGGCCCCCAGGCGGGTGACCTGCGAGTGGCGCTCCAGCTCGCCGGTGACCCGGTCACCCTCGGTGTCCACGATCAGCAGCCGCGTCGAGTTGCTGCCGATGTCCACTACGGCGACGCGCTGGCTCATCCTGACTGGGTGCGGCATCGGCTCGCCCGCCAGCCCGGCCAGCAGGTTGTCCACCGCCAGCGCGGCCATGCGCTCGCGGGCGGCGTGGGTGGCCGAGCCGATGTGCGGTGCCACGATCAGATTCGGGGCAGCGAACAGGGGATCCGCGGGGGGTAGGGGCTCGGGATCGGTCACGTCCAGGGCGGCACCCGCGATCGTGCCATCTTTGAGCGCCCGGCAGAGCGCCGGAGTGTCGACGAGGGGTCCGCGAGCGGTGTTGATGAGAATCGCCTGGCGCCCCATCCGCGATAGCGCGTCATCGCCGATGAGATGGTGGGTCTGTGGGGTGAGTGGGCAGTGCAGCGAGACGAAGTCGGCGCGCTCCAGCAGCGTGTCGAGCGGAAGCGCATCATCCCGGCCGGTATGGATCACCTCCATCTCAAAGCCCGCGGCGCGGCGGGCCACCGCACCGCCGATCCGGCCCAACCCGACGATGCCCAGGCAGGCGCCGTGCACCTCGGCCCCCAGGTAGCGGGCCGGCTCCCAGGTCAGCCACCCCCCACCGGCGGCGTCGGCCAGCGCTTCCGGCAGCTTGCGCGCGGCGGCCAGCAGCAGGGTGAAGGTCAGGTCCGCGGTCGCTTCGGTGAGCACGTCGGGGGTGTTGCCGACGGCGATTCCCCGGCGTGCGGCGGCGGCAACGTCGATGTTGTCGTAGCCGACGGCGAAGTTGGCGATCGCCTTCAGCCTCGGCGCGCCGCCGATCAGCGTCGCGTCGATCTGGTCGGTCAGCAGTGTGAGCAGGCCGTCGGCCTCGGCGGCCCGGGCACGCAGCTCGGCCGTCGGGGGCGGCATCCGATCAGGCCACACCTCCACGTCGTGCTCGTCGGCGAGGCGGTCAAGCGCCGTCCCCGGCAGCTGCCGGGTGACGAAGACCCGCCCCATCAGTGCCCGCTCAGCGTCCGCAGTGGATACAGGTCGGCGAAGCTGTAGAGCAAGGCCACCGCCCAGCCGACCGTCGCGGCTCGCGGTACCCGTGAGGGGGAGAACAGCCGGGCGGTGACCAGGTAGATCCCCGGCATCACCAGCAGCATGTAGTAGAGGTAGGAGATTCGGTCGAAGGCGACGTCCTGGATGACGAAGGGGAGGAACGTGCCGAGGCACCATGCGGCGCCCAGCGCCGCCACCCGGTCGCGTTCGTACCACGCCGCGGCGATAGCGGCGAACAGTGCGGGGATGGCCAGGAAGATGATCGCCGGGTTGATCTCCCCGCGGGCGTCGAAGGTGGCGCGGCTGGCGACGATCTTGCCTCCGGCGAGCGAGTTCACCGCCACCCTGGCGTAGTTGATCACCTTCTCGTTGACCAGCCACTGCCACGGGGTGGAGCTGATCCCGGTGGCATCGGGCACCGCCTTGAGCTTGGCGGCGAAGCTCAGCATGTGACCGATGTGGGGGTAGGGGTTACCGGCATAGATCGTGTGCGTGCCGGGGTCGTAGGCGGGAACGAGCGCGTCAAGAACCCACACACCGAGGGACAAGGTCGCGAATGCGCTCACCAGCAGGATCAGCAGCGGCACGCTGCGCCGTCGCAGAGTGGCCAGCATGCCGATTCCGTCGGGGGCCCCCCGCGCCCACACCACGCGGAACAGCTCCAGCAGTACGAGGGCCAGGACCACGTCCGCCGCCACCAGCTTCATGCAGCAACCGATTCCGAGTGCGATCCCGCCCCCCAGCGCCCAGCCGCTGATGTACAGCGTGGCCGCGATCAGCACCGTGGCCAGCACGTAGATGTCCAGCGTGGCGATCCGGCTGTGGATCAGCGCCAGGTTGTCAAGCGCCATCACCGCGGCGGCACCGGTGGCCAGCCATGGACTGCCGCGAGCCGCGCGCACCAGCGCATACATCGCAGCGATCGCGATCAGCCCGAAGATCACGCTGCCGATCCGCCACCCCCAGGGGTTGTCGCCGAACAGCTCTATGCCTCCGGCCATCACCAGCTTGGCCAGCTGGGGGTGCTCGGCGTTGGGGTCCTTGTGGAGGGGGGCGTCGTGGTAGGGCGAGCCCGCCGGGGGGTGAATGCCGGCGATCACCCGGGCCGCGTTGACGTAGTAGTCCTCGTCGAAGATCAGGGTGTGGCTGGCTGGGCCCTTACACGGTGAATTGCACGGCTCTGAGATGTCGAAGACACGTACTCCCAGCGAGAAAGCCAGGATCGCCGCGAGCACGTAGATCGGCGCGCGCGGGTGAGCGAGCGTCCTCTGGATCCTTCCGCGGGCGCGACGGAGCACTGGGGGAGTATGGACAGCCAGGTGGGTCTAGGGCGCAAGTGGGGTTGCCGCAGCGGGCGCCGGCCCGCCGCGGGGTGCGCCTACCCCGTTCGGCGCCGGGGGTTCTTACCCTTCGGCGGCGACCGCGGGGCCGGTGGCCGCGGCACGCCGCAGCGGCACCTTTGGCAGCCCGAAGACCGCCACCAGGCCCCCCACCAGCGCCAGCCCGGCGGCCACCAGGAAGGCCAGGTGAAAGCCGTCGGTCAGCGCGCCGTGCTCCGCCACCGCGTGGTGCAGCTCATGGTTGGTGCGCGCGGTGGCCAGCGCGGCCAGCACCGCCAGACCCAGCGCGCCGCCGAACAGCCGCGCGGTGTTGATCAGGCCGGAGGCCAGCCCCGCCTCCTGTGGCGCCACCCCGGCCACGGCAGAGATCGTGGCCGGCACCATCGCCAACCCGATCCCTATCGCCACCAGCAGCGAGGGCGCCAGGAACTGAGCCAGGTAGTTGCCGTGGACCGCCATTCGGGTGAACAGCAGCATCCCGGCCACCAGCGAGAACATCCCGGTGATCAGCAGCGGCTTGGCGCCGAACCGGGTGACCGCCTTGGAAGCAAACATCGAGCCCGCCACGATGCACAGGGTCATCGGCAGGAACGCCAGGCCGGCCTTGATCGGCGAGTAGCCCAGCACCTGCTGCAGGTAGAGCGAGACGAAGAACCACATCCCGAAGGTCGCGCCGCCGAGCACCAGCATGACCACGTTGGCCGCGCTGAGCGTGCGGGAGGCGAAGATCCGCAGCGGCATCAGCGGAGCGTCGGCGAGACGGCCTTCGATGGCCAGGAACGCCACCAGCACGACCAGACCGCTGGCCATCAGCGCCAGCGTCGGGCCGGAGCCCCAGCCGGTCACGTCGGTGCGC
The DNA here is from genome assembly GCA_963731435.1 of uncultured Solirubrobacterales bacterium. Lineage (GTDB taxonomy): Bacteria > Actinomycetota > Thermoleophilia > Solirubrobacterales > Solirubrobacteraceae > Palsa-465. Next base: position 22,917 of record CAVSVF010000004.1, on the reverse strand, counting down.
ACGATCCCCAGCACCAGCAGCGAGAGGCCGACGGTGGCGGTGATCGCCCCCAGCAGGTCGAAGCTCCGCGCGCGCTGGAGGTTGCGGCCCTCGGCCAGCAGTCGCTGTGAGGCGAAGGCGGCGATCAGCCCGATCGGCACGTTGATGAAGAGGATCCACCGCCAGCCCAGCAGATCGGTGAGCACGCCACCCAGCAGCACCCCGGCGGCCCCACCGGCGCCACCCATGGCGCCCCAGATCCCGACCGCGCGGTTCCGTGCAGCGCCCTCGCTGAACGTGCTGGTGAGAATCGACAGCGAGGCCGGTGCGATCACGGCGCCGCCGAGGCCCTGGATGGCGCGGGCGGCGATCAGCACGCCCTGGCTGTCGGCCAGCCCGCCCGCCAACGAGGCCAGCGCGAACAGGCACAACCCGGAGACGAACACGCGGCGCCGTCCCAGCAGGTCCGCAGCACGCCCGCCCAGCAGCAGGAACCCCGCGAAGGTGACCGTGTAGGCGTTGACCACCCACTGCAGGTTCTCCTCGGAGAAGTGCAGGCCGCCCCGGATCGCCGGCAGCGCCACGTTGACCACTGAGACGTCCAGGATCACCATGAACTGCGCCAGGCAGGCCAGCAGCAGCGTCGCGCGGAGATGCGGCTTGTGCTCGGTGGAGGCGGTGTCGGTCATGGGCCCTGGTCAGTGCCGATAGGTCGGCTCGTTCAGTACGGCGTCTCTGCGGCTCGTGAGCGCCGGCAACTCCCGTCGCGTGAGCGCCGACCTTTCGGCGGGCACGGTACGATGGGTGTCGAACACCGTAGCACATAGTTCGATGAACCTCGTACAATGAGCCCATGGCCGCGCTGAGCGCCCAACCCGCCGGCTCGGCGGATCCCGAGCTCGAGACCGATCTCGAGTTACTCCCGCACCCGGCTGCTGAGGAGATCGACCTGGCGGCGGTGCTGCATGCGCTCAGCGATCCGATGCGTTTGCGGATCGTGGCCGCGCTCGCGGGGGGCGGCGAGCACTCGTGCAAGAGCTTCGACCTCCCGGTGGTCAAGTCGACCTGCACCCATCATTTCCGCGTGCTGCGGGAGGCTGGCGTGATCAAGCAGCGGCTGGAGGGCACCACCAGGCTCAATTCGCTTCGTGACGAGGATCTGGAGCGACGCTTTCCGGGCCTGCTGGACGCCGTGCTCCGCAGCGTCCGATAGCTGAGCGGGCGCGCCGCGAAGTCAGCGGGTCAGAAGCGCAGTGCTGCCCGGCGCCAGCTTGAGCAGGTAGACCCCGTGACGAACCTCCCGCGGGGTGGTCGCGACGGCGCCGCCGGCGCTGAGCGACGGGCCGCCGAGGCGCTCCACGGTCGGCACCAGACGCCCTGAGGCGGCGGGGAGCTGGATGGCGACCGTCCGTGCATGCGTGGCAGAGGGGTTGATCAGGACTACGTGCAGCGGGCGCCCGCGCGCGCTGGTCGCCCACACGCGAAGGTCGCTGGGAGCACCCACCCGCAGCAGCTGCGCCCCGGCGGGCGCTGCGTGGGTGAAGGCGAGCATCCCGTAGTAGGCGGGGGTGACCCGTCCGGGGCTCAACGCCTGCAGGTTCGTCCCGTCCGCTCCCGCGCGCGCCAGGTCAAACAGCCAGTCGAGCGTGGCCAGGGCTCCACAGCTGTCAGGCCGCGACTCCTCCAGCCGGAGGGTTGCGCCGTGTGCGTGGGCGGTGGCGGCGTAGGAGACGAGGGTGGGGGAGGCGACCCGCTGGCAGCCGTGGAGAGCGCTCTGCTGGAAGGTGAGGGTGTGCACGTGTGGCTGGGAGCGCAGAAAGCTCGCCGTCTGGGAGACGGGGATCCCCTCGAGCGTGGCCGCGAGCGTGACGCCGGGCGGCACGCCGGCGCTGAAGCGGATCGTGTCGCTGCCCAGCTCGAAGGCCAGCGATCTACGGGGAGCCAGGGCCGTGAGTGCACGGATCTCGCCGGCGAGCCGTTTGGCACCCGTGAGATTGACTCCGAGAATCAATCGTGCGTGAGTGCGGGCAGCGAGCGCGCGGGTGATCTCCAACCACGTGGGGTTGCGAGCGAACCCGGCGCTGTCCCCGGCGATCCGCAGCACCGGCGATGTCGTCGGGGCGAGGTCTGTGAGCAGGCTGACGAGCTGGGGGTTGATCGCCGACGGGTCGCTCCCCGCGTAACGCTCGACGGCCCCGTAGTCGATCGACGCCCCGGCGAATCCCGCCGGCAGCGGTCGGCTGATCCGGTCGCCGGTGATCGTGATCAGATCGGCAGTTGCCGGAATGCCCTCGGGGACCGGACTGGCGGTGTTGAATCCGAGCAGCGCCACGACCGCCGCGGCGGCGAGGGCCACGACTGCGACCAATAAGGCGCCATGGGGTGCTCTTCTGGACTGGGGCAACCGCGGCCAGACAGTACTGTGCTGCGCGTGCAATCCGCCTTCGCTTCCGGCCTTCCCGGGTATTCTCCCGGCGACCCGGCCATCAGGGTCCATGACCTGCGCAAGTCCTTCGGCGACGTGCGGGCGCTCGACGGCGTCTCCCTGGAGGTGCCGCGCGGGACGGTGCTGGGACTGCTGGGCCCGAACGGGGCGGGCAAGACCACTTTCGTGCGTCTGCTGACGACGTTGCTGAAGCCCGACGGCGGCTCCGCCGAGGTGGTCGGACTGGACGTGGTCAGCGACGACGTGAGGCTCCGCTCCCAGATCGGCTTGGCCGGGCAGTACGCCGCGGTCGACGAGAACCTGACCGGCCTGGAGAACCTGACCATGGTGGGTCGGCTTTACGGGATGAGCCGGGCCAAGGCCCGCGCCCGCGGCAAGGAGCTGCTGACCCGCTTTGAGCTGGACGAGGCCGCGAACCGGCCGACCAAGACCTACTCCGGCGGCATGCGGCGCCGGCTGGACCTCGGCGCCGCGCTGGTGGCCGAGCCGCCGGTGTTGTTCCTCGACGAACCAACCACTGGCCTCGATCCCCGCAGCCGGCTGAGCCTGTGGGAGGTCATCGAGCGATTGGTCTCCGAGGGCACCACGGTGCTGCTGACCACCCAGTACCTCGACGAGGCCGACCGTCTCGCCGACTCCATCGCCGTGATCGACCACGGTCGTCTGATCGCCCAGGGGACCTCGGACGAGCTCAAGGACCGGGTGGGGGAGAGCGTCTCGAAGTGACCCTGGTGGAAGGGGCAGACGTCGGTGCGGCGGTCGCTGCGCTGGTCCCGATGGCCGACGAGGAGCCGGTGGCCGAGGGGCGCGTCGTGCGGGTGAGCGTGCGTGAGCGGGTGGGTTCCATCGTCGACGCGGTGCGTCGGCTGAGCGAGGCGGGGATCGGCGTGGATGACCTTGGGGTGCGCAGGCCGACTCTCGATGACGTGTTCCTGTCGCTCACGGGGCACGCGGCCGAGGACGGCTCGCCCGAACCGGAATCCTCGGACGCTACGGCCGATGTCTCCGCCCACTCCGACTCGGAGGAGCCCGGATGAGACGCCTCGTCACCGACACCCTGATCATCGCCGAGCGCAACCTGGTCCGGCTGCCCCGGGCCCCGGATCTGCTGCTGGCCTTCACCGTGCAGCCGATCATGTTCGTGCTGCTGTTTCGCTATGTGTTCGGGGGCGCGATCCGCACGCCGGGTTTCTCCTACGTGGACTACCTGATTCCAGGGATCATCGTCCAGAACATCGCGTTCGGCGGGTTCGTGACCGCGCTGGGCTTGAACGAGGACGTGCACAAGGGGCTGATCGACCGGTTCCGCTCGCTGCCGATGGCCCGCCCCGCGGTCTTGGCGGGACGGACGTTCTCGGACATCGTCACCAACGCGCTGTCGATGACGATCCTGCTGATCACCGGAGTGATCATCGGCTTCTCGTTCCACGCCGACGTGTTCCACGTGATCGGGGGGATCGCCCTGCTGCTGTTCTTCGGCTACGCCTTCTCCTGGGTGTTTGCCTTCGTCGGTCTGCTGGTCTCCTCTCCGGAGGCCGCCAACTCGGCGGGCTTCATCGCCGTGTTCCCGCTGACGTTCGTCTCCTCGGCGTTCGTGCCGGTGAGCTCGATGCCCGCGGTGCTGCGCGCCTTCGCCGAGGTCAACCCGTTCACGCTCACGGTGGACGCACTGCGCTCGCTGTGGCTGGGCGCGCCGGCGGGCAACAACATCTGGGGAGCGCTGGTGTGGATCGTGGCGATCATCGCCGTGTTCGCGCCACTGGCGGTGGCGCGATACCGGCGAGCTACGGGAAGCGCTTAGCGGTCAGCCGCACGGCCAGTCGGCTCCTCGCCCCGACCCTCCGCACCACGGCCTCCCGCTGCGGCGTCCGCGTCCGGGTCCCCCTGAACGGCCGAGGTGCCCTTGAAGTGCTTACGCTCGTTGTCGTCGATCAGCTCGTGGTCGGCGAGCCCTTCCTCGTGTACCTGGGCGCGGGTTGACTGCACCTGAGCTTCGGCGCGCTCCCGCTGGGCCTCGGCCTCTGCGAGCTGGGCCCGCTGCTCGGCCTTCTGCGCCCGCTCGTTCCGGACGCCCGCTTCCTGGCGATGGCCTTCGACCACGCCCTCACGACGCTTTTCCAGCTCGCGCTCGCGGCGCTTGACCCGAGCCTGCGGTGAGAGCAGAGCAGCGGCGGCCAGGATCAGCACAACCACAACGACAACAATGATGATGATGACTGCGGTGGACATATCTATTTCTCCTCCTTGGGTTGCCCCTCCGCTTCCCGCTTGGGCACCCGATCAATCGAGACTCGGCGGATGTCAGTCTTCTTCGGCGGCGTCTCCGCCGAGGTTGTCGCTGCGGAGTACGCGATAGGTGAGGACCGCGGTGGCGCTCCCGGTGATCGTCGCGGCAACCGCCGCCCTGATCGGACCGGGACCGAGGCCCATCGCGCGCTCGCCCACTGCCTTGCCGACGCTGCGGATCGCCTTACCCATCACGCCACCGCCGGCTTGCTTGAAGCCGCTGCGATCAGCGCCATCATCCGCTGCACGCGGTTGAGCAGCTGCCCGCTCGGATACCAGCTCTCGTCGATCTTCTCCAGCAGCATCTCCACGTAGGCGGAGACCTGCTCAGTGGTGAACAGCAGCCGCTCGATCCGATCCAGCAGCTCCACGCTGGGGTACTGGTCGGTGCTGACTCGCTCCATCAGCATCTCGAACAGTCGCTCTTGCTGTGTGGCCATCTCTGCTCTCCCTTCCTACATCAGGTTTCCGAGGGGCCCAAGATTCAGGTTGAGCTCCTCATCCTCGAGGCCGAACGTCTCCTTCAGTTCCTCCATCCGCTCCGCCAGCGCCATGAACGTCCTTCCCAGGCTTTCAACCTCCTCGGCGCTGAGGCTCCCGCCTTCGATCCGGTGAATCGCCTGGCGCTCCATCAGCTGCCGCAACAGCTCGATGATCGTGAGCACGAGGTGGGCGAGCCCTTTCTCGAGCTTCTCGGGGTCGGTTGTCACGCGCGTGCTCATGATGGAGAGGCGACGAAGCTGTAGGGCGGCCAGGGGCCGGTCACGGTCAGGCCGAGCTCCTCCGTGCGGGCGAGGAACGGCTGCACGTGCTCCCGTTCCACCAGGCAGGCATGCGAGGTCCCGCCGCGGGGCGTGTGGGCCCGGATCAGCCCGGCCAGGCCTGTCGCTGGGTCCTCCAGAACGCGACTCTGGGCCAGCAGCCGGTTCATGTAGGCGGTGCCGGGGTTCTCCGGATCGTCATGATGGTCATCGGATCGGTCGGGGAGGTGGAGCGCGAACTCGACCGCGTCCCGAACCTCTTCCAGCGTGGCCCGGAGCTCGTCTCGCCGCTCGGCCAGCATCGCCACGATCTCATCGTCGTTCTCGGCCAGCGTGGCGAACCGAGCGGGAACCACTGCCCCGTCGTGCATCAGCTCCTCCATCACCGCCTCGTAGTCCCACAGGCTCGCTTCGTCGGTGGGTGGCGCACTCGTCACGTCGCTGACGATCGCCCGCAGGTCCTCGTGGCTCAGGGCCCTGAGAGGCCTCTCGCCGAGGCCGTGGCGCTCGGGGGGCGGCGACATGTCCGCCCGCTCCGCGTCGGTCACCGCATAGAGCAACACGCTCATCTTCCGGCCGCCTTGTCGATGGCGGAGACGAGTACACGCAGGTCCAGCTTCACCAGGTCGATGTTCGCCGCGGTGAGCGTGATGTCTCCCTGGATGACGATGCCGCCCTGCAGCAGCCGGTCGAGGAGGTCGATCAGCGCGATGTTCCGGCTCGGCGGTGGGGCCAGTGCTTGGCTCACCAGGCAGCTCCGATCGTTCCCGGCACAAAGTTGTAGGCCGGCCAGGGGCCGGTGGCCTCCAGCTCGAGGCCGGCTGCGAAGTACTCCGCCTGCAGGTCGTCGACCAGCGTGAGGAACTCATCGCGCTGGCCGTTCTCGACGAGGTAGACGCCGTTGAGGAGCATCTCGCCGCGGCCGGTGACCTCGGGACGCTGTGGCGGCGAGGTCAGCGCCTCGGCGACCACCGCCGAGAGGCGCTCGTGGATCAACGTGCAGGCCTCGTAGAGCTGTTCGTCTCCCTCGCGGCGCTGGTCGCGTTCCTCTTTGCGCTGGCGCATGTAGCCGGTACCGGATTCCGCCTTCTCGCTCTCGGTCGGCTCGGTGGGGTCGATGAGCTCGGTGGGGGCGGCCACGAACGCCTTGACCCCCCATTCACTCTTGCCCGCCAGATGTCGAAGCGCGGCCTCCAGTCCCTCCGCCTCCCTGGTGAGCATTTCCTCCACGCCCTCCTGGTCGCGGTAGACCGAGCACAGACGCATCGGGATGACCGTGACCTCGCCGCCGACGGCTTCCAGGACATCCTCGTGGGTGCGCGCCGTGCGCTCCAGCCACTCCATGTCCTGGAGATGCTCGCGGAGTCGTTCCTCCTCGAAATCGGCCAGCGACACCGCGCTGACCACGGCGGCGAGATGCTCGTGGCGGATCAGCATGAGCGGGTGTTGGGGATCCACCCCTCTCAGTCCCTCGGGGACCTCGGTGTGCTCCGGGCCGACGCAGTAGATGTACAGGCCGGTGGCGGTGCCGGCGCTTGGCGGTGGCGGGGCCGTCTCCTTGGGAGTGGCGGGCGCCGGTTGCGGGGCGGGCGGTCTCGTCGCGCTTCCGCCCACCTCCTTCAGCATCGCCTCGGTGAGCGCGTCGGTCAGCTGCGAGCGCACCCGCCGCTTGGCCTCCAGCCGTGCCTCCGCGATCAGCTCGTCAACGTCCTCGCGCGCGAGCTCGGTCATCGCTTCCTGGAGCCGGCGATCAGACGGGTCCGGCCTCATCGCCCTTCACATCCCAGGTGGTGGTCTGCGTGCCGGAGTCGAGCAACGGCTCGCCAGTGGTTTGCGTGCCCGAGCCAAGCGACGACTCGCCGGTCTGCTGCTCGATCATCCGCTCCAGCCGGTCCAGGCGCGCCCGCAGCTCCTTGTTCTCGTCCTCCAGCTCCTCGGCCTGCTTTGACAGATGGGGATCGCTCTCCCACCAGTTGATGCCCATCTCCCGGGCCCGGTCCACCGAGGCCACCAGCAGGCGCAGCTTGATCGTCAGCAGCTCGATGTCGAGCAGGTTGATCTGGATGTCTCCGGCGATCACGATCCCCTTGTCGAGCACCCGCTCCAGGATGTCCGCGAGGTTGGCCGGGCCTCCACCGCGCGGCTGCAGGTCGGACCGGCCGTAGGTCTGCGGCAGGCGACGGGCGGGTCCGGGATCAAGTCCGGCCACGGTCCGCTAGTCCTCGTCGGCCTGACCGCGGTGGTAGCGCCGCCGCCGCCGGTAGCCGACCATCTCGCCGTCGTTGTCGAGCTCCACCGCGTAGGCGCCGAGCACGTCGGTGGAGCGGGGGATGCGCTCCAGCTCGGTGACCTGGACGGTCACCACCCAGCCGCTGTCCTCGCTGCGCTCCACTCCGAGCACCGACTCGACCGGACGGCCGAGCAGGGCCGGGAAATCGTCACGTACCGCCTCCACCGCCTGGCTGGCGGAGAGCCCCTTCTTGCGCCGGCCGTTTGACCCGCTGCTCCCACTCCGACTACCGCCGCTCCGGTTGCCGCTACTCCGGCTGCTGCCACTCCGCTCAGCCATCTGTGCGCTCCTCCTCTTCGGGTACCGGCTCCCACTCCATCCCCTCTTGTTCGAGGTAGGCGTCGGACTCCCTCGCCTGGGCGATCGCCAGCCGCTCCAGCAGATCGTCCTCCATCCGTCGCTGCTCTTCCTCGGAGAGCTTCCCGTCCTCGGCATCCATCTCCAGCTGCATCAGCTCAGAGCGGATGCGATCCTCGTCGTAGAGCTGGCGGTCGGCCTCCTGGGCCACCTGGTCGGTGACCCATGACACCCCGCGGACGGGGGCCAGAGGGAGGGTGAGAAGTCCGGTGAAGAAGCCCACCGGCTCACTCCTCCGGCTGGAGGTCGACGAACGAGTGCGGGGGCAAGGGACCGACGTACTTGATCCGCATGCGGCTCGCCTGCGCCTGCCCGATCTTGTCGACCGCTTCGTCGAACTTCGACATGCGGTCGCGATCGACCAGGAACGAGGCGCTGACCACCATCCGCTCGTGCGTGGGGTCGCCCACCCGGGTGTCGAGTGCCAGCGGCGCGAGCGTGTCCAGCAGCTGGGCGGCGTCCGCCTCCCGCTTGTCCTCGACCGCGGCCGCCACCAGCTCACCGAGCTGGATGCGTCCGTAGTAGGTGGCGTCCTCGTCGGCGCCGTGCAGCGACTCGCGCAGATTGGCGATCTCCGGATCCTCGGAGACGATCTCACGCATGATCGCCTGCTCTTCGTACATCGCGCGCACGCGGAGCTCCACCTTCCCGGTGAGGTCTTGCAGCTGCTGCTGGAGCGATTCCCGGTGGGCCTCCAGCAGGTCGTGCTTGACCGCGTCCTCGCCCTCCATGACCACGCCGAAGCGCATCGGAAGCACGGTCCCGTGCTCCACCGCTTCCTCCAGCACTCGCGCGTGCGTGGTCATCTCCTCCCGTCCCAGCACCAGCTCCTGCTCGGAGAGGTCGCTGACCAGGGCGGCGAGACCGTCGCTGGTGATCTCCTGTAGTGGCGCGCCGCCGATGCCGGTGGTGGCGGGCGGCTTGTCCGCGGCGCTCAGCACGCCGTAGACGTAGGTGGCCTGCGGTGCGGTCGTACTCATCGCCTAGGAGCGTCTATCGCTTACGAGGAGCGGCCGCGAGAGGCGCGCTGACGGGAACGTGACCCACCGGAGCCTGATCCACCTGAGCTACCTGAGCGCGAGGACCCGCCGCCGCCGCTTCCGGAGCTGCTGCTGTCGTCCTCTTCGGTGTCGCCGAATAGCTTCTCCTTGGCGCCTTCCAGCACGCCCTTGGTCTTGCTCTCGGCACCGTCCTCGGTGATGTTCTCCATGATCTCCGGGAGGCCCTGTCCACCGCTGTCGGTGAGGTCGAGCCGGTTGACCGCTTCGGCGAATCGCAGGTAGGTGTCGACGCTGGCGATCACGATGCGGGCGTCCACGGTGAGCAGCTCAATTCCCACCAGCGAAACCCGCAGGAACACGTCGATGACGAGTCCCTTGTCGAGCAGCAGGTCAAGAATCTCGTAGAGGCCCGCGGAGTTAGAGCGCTGGACGTAGCCTCCGCCCGCTCCGCGGCGCTGCATTGACGTCGATGACATGTGCTCCCTCTCTTCCTCGGGTTGGGGTCAGGCCTTCGCGGCCTTGTTCGACTTGCTGCGCTTGTTGTTGGCGCGGGTCGACTTGGTCGTCTTGGTCGCGCTCGCCTTACCGTTGGCTCGCGACTTGGTCTGTGCACTCGGCTTGCGCCTCTGCTTCTGGGAGCTCTGAGAGCCCTGGGAGCGGGCGGGCTTCGAGCCGTTGCCGGCGCTTCCCGCCCGCTCCTTCTCCCCCTGCTCCTCCTCAATCTCGTAGACGTCGGGGTTGATCAGCTCCAGGCGTGCCTTGAACAGGCGGAGCTCCTTCTCCGCCCGGCGATCGGCCAGGTGCATGGTCAGCTGCACGGTCTCGGTGATGCTGGTGGGCACCACGTCGAGGTTCAGCTCTACTCGGGTGAGCCTGTCGCTCAGTTCGTGGAAGGTGATCAGCCCGGCGCAGTCGGTACCCCGGTGCGACTGCCAGGCAAAGCTCTCCTGCTCACGCTCGTCCAGGATCTCCGCTTCCCAGTCGCCGGGGCGGGGACCTGTAGTTCGCCCGAGCAGGACGTTGCCGTCACGCTCGATGTCGGTGATCGTGTCGACGCCCTCCGGGAGCGATTCGAAGGTGAGCCATTCGTCCCACACGACGCGCACGGGTACCGCGACGTCGACCGAGCGCTGGATCGGCAGCCGGTTGTGCGCCGCCTTCTCCGCGGCCTCGTTCCCGGTCGCTGCCGCCTTGTCGGCGGCGGTGCGGATCAGTCCGGCACCGGATTCGAGGATGCGGCCGGTGAGCTTCTTGATCGCCCTGGTGGCGAGCTTGCGCGCCAGCTTGTTGGGCTTGGGCGGCGCGTCGATGTTCGCCACGGCCTTGGTGGCCTTGCTCGCCGCCTTCTTCGCGGTGTCCGCGGCACCCCGCCGGGGTTTCGCCTTGGACACCGACTTGGCTTTCTTGGTAGCGGAGCGCTGGCGGCTGTGTCCGTTCCGCCGGTTTGATGCGGTTGCCGACATGCGTCCGACCTAGCTGATCGCGCGGCTGATCTTCTCAGCCTTCTCGCGTGCGGCTTGGACTTCCTTGGCGAGCTTGCCGAACTGCCGGCCCGCATCGCCGATGTTCTTGCTCATGTCGGCCATGTCCACCTTGACGCCGGGGATCGGGATGCCGAGGAACTTGCGGTTGCGCTGCAGCGCGGTGCGGCTGAGCAGCACCCCGCCGGCAACGCCGACTGCGCCGGTGACGGCCGGGACGGCGACGTGGACGATGCGGTCCTTGATCGAGCTGTTGTCGTCGGTCTGCTCTTGTGCCTTGCGACTGGCGTTCCGGGCTGACGAGCTGGCGGTGTCGCGCGCGCTCTTGGCGGCTGTCCTGGCCTTGGCCTTGGTCGACCGGCTGCCGCTGTTGGCGTTGGACCGGCCCTGCGACGTGCTGGCGCGGCTCTTTGATGCTGACGATCCGCTCCTTGACGCGGCGGATCCGCTCTTCGAGGCGCGGGAGTTGCTGCTCTTAGAGGCCCGTGAGCTGCCGCTCTTGGCGGCCCGTGAGCTGCCGCTTGACGCGCGCGAACCGTTGCCGCCGCTTGAGCGGCTGCCGCTGCTTGATCGCGACTTGGTGGTGCCGCTGCGGGAGGCAGAGCTGCCGCTGCTGGCAGTGCGCCCGCGGGAGCGAGAGTTGCCGCTGCTTCGGCTCTTGCTGGCTGAGCCGCGTGTTGAACCTGAGCGGCTGGAGCCTGAGCGTGAGCTGCCGGAGCTCGACCGGGAGCGGCCGGAGCTGGAGCCTGAGCTGCCGGAGCCTGAGCTGGAGCTGAGCTGCCGGAGCCGGAACCCGAGCTGCCAGAGGTTGAGCCGGAGCTGCCGGAGCTACCAGAGCCCGAACCCGAGCTACCAGAGCCTCCTCCGTTGCTGGAGCGGCTTGCGGTTCCCGAGCTGCTCTCGGCCGTCGTCTGCTCGCTCTCGCTTGAGCCGTTGGGCGACTGTGCGGACTCCTGCCCCTGCGTTGAGGCACCATCCGAGGTCCCGCGCTGACTGGTCGCGGCCATTCTCTCCACCTCCGTTCAGGCGCCTGCAATTACTAGGACTTCGACTTCTCAGGCGCTTCTATCGGGTACCCCGGTGGTGCCCCTGTATACGAAACCTAAACGGATGTCTGAAGTCTTGTAGCCGCCCAAAGTACCTGCACATACATCCAAAAAACGGCGGGTCGCTCACCGCTGGTATGCGCCGGAATTCAGGGCATTGCGGTGGCGTCATCGAGCGGATCGTCCAGGTCGACCACCAGCACCACTTGTGGTTCGTCCCAGTACAGCCGGATGTTGCTGCGGCCGTACTCGATCCGGTCCGGCGGGGTGACGTCCTCGTTTTCGAGCAGCGCGCGAACCTTCAGCTCCGCGCCGATCTTCTGCTGGAGGGTGGCCACGGATGGGAGCATGGCGTCGGTAGGCGTTACGGAACAAGACGTCGTTTGGGTCAACTCCGTGACAAGCGGCCGCGCCGCCCGGACGCCCCCGAGGGGCATCGCCGTGGTCTAGCGTGTTACGTCGATTCGCTACAGTTGTTTGTCCGCCGCGGGGTGGAGCAGTCTGGTAGCTCGTCGGGCTCATAACCCGAAGGTCGCGGGTTCGAATCCCGCCCCCGCTACTCACAGAATCGCCTGTAGATACGGGCAAACGAAGAGCCCCGGATATCCGGGGCTCTCGTCGTTTCGGGCGTTTGTCAAACGGATGTCAAACGGATCCGCGGCGGACCGTCGATCATCGCGGCGACCTGGGCGGCGGCCTCGGCCTGCATCCCGGGGATGACGTGCGCGTACTGCTTGAGCGTGAACGCCGGCGACTCGTGGCCGAGCCGCTCGCTGATCACCTTGACCGGAACGCCGGCCTTGAGGGCGAGCGTGGCGTGCGTATGGCGGAGGTCGTGGAGCCGGATCGTCCGGAGGCCGGCCTTCTCGATCAGCCGCTCGAACGCCTGGCTGAACGTGTGCGGGTGGATCGGCTCGCCGTTCTCCTTGGCGACGACGAGGTCCTGGTCCTGGTAGTCGGCGCCCCACTCGGCCCGCTCGGCCTCCTGCCGCGCTCGATGGGCCCGGAGCTGCGCGACGGTCTCCTGGTCGAGGTCGATGACCCGGGCGCTGTGGCTCTTCGGCGTCGAGTCGATGACCTCGTAGCCGACGGCGACGAGCGCCTGGCGGACGGAGAGCCGGGCGCGATCGAGATCGAGGTCGCGCCACCGCAGGCCGAGGACCTCGCCGCGGCGCATCCCGGTCATGGCCGACGAGCCGCCAGATCGCCTCGAGCCGAGTCCCGCGCACGTGAGTCGAGGAAGGCGCCGAGCTCGTCCGGCTCCCAGGCGTTGATGCCGCCCGTCGCCCGGCGCGCCGGGCGGGGCGGCTTCGCGCCGCCGGCGACGTTCTTGCCGAGCAGTCCGGCGTCGACGGCGTCCGCGAGCACCTTGTGCAGCGTCGAGTGGATGTAGCTGATCGTCTTCGCGCTCAGCGGCTTCCGCGTCCTCCGTGCCGGTCGCCAGGCTGGCGTAGAGCGCGTTGAGCATCGGCGGCGTCAGCTGCTGGAGCGGCTTCGTGCCGAGCGCCGGGAGGACGTGGAGCTCGAGGTTCCGCTTGTACGAGTGGAACGTCGTCGGCTTCACGCGCGGCTCCGTCATCGGCAGCCAGCTGTCGCGGATCCACTCCGCGAGCGTGGTCCGGCCCGGGCACGACGTACGAGCCCGTGTTCAGCTCGGTGACGAGCTTCGCCCGCGCCGCCTCGGCCTCCCGGCGGGTGCGGAAGCCGCCGTGCCACTTCTGCCGGCGCCGGCCCTCGTGGTCGAAGCCGAGGTCGAGCACGACGTACCAGCGGACGGTCTCCTTGCCGTGCCGGTCGGTGCGGACTCGCTTGTGGATGTGGCCCTGCATCACGCCGCTCCCAGCCACTCGAGAAGGGCGGGGACGGGAACGAGCAGCCGCCGGCCGAGCCGCCGAGTCGGCAGCTCGCCCCGCCGGGCGGCGTCGTAGGCGGCGGTCCGCCCGAGTCCGAGCAGTCGAGCGGTCTGCTCGATGGTGATGGTCGCCTTGCCCGCGAGTTCGTCAAGGGGCGACGGCGTACTCTGCTGCATGTCGGGACCTCCTTCGTAGGTTCCGGCCAGGCCCCGGGGTGCTCCAACACCGCCGGGGCCATCTGTTTGTATGATGCTTATAATCTAGGATCGGCTCGGACGGATCCGAACGCAGGTACGCTCACGTACGTGACGTCCACTCGTCGACACCGAGGACCTGATCGACGCCCGCGGCGTCGCCGAGATCCTCGGCCTTTCGCAGCCCGAACACGGTCAGCGTCTACCAGCACCGCTACGCCGACATGCCCCGGCCCGTGGTGAACCTCGGCCGCGGCCGCTGCATGCTCTGGCTGCGCCCCGAGATCGAGCGGTGGGCGAGCGAGCTCGCGGCGAGCGGACGGACGCGGCCGAAGAGACGCGTCGACTCCTCGTTGACAATGGCCGTCCGCGTCTTCCTGCGGTGGTCGTCGTTCAGATGGTGTTCTTCTTGATCGAGCGATCCTCTCGACCTGGAGATCATCCACTCCCGATCCGGTGACGGTCGCGGATGGCCGTCGCCGGATCGGGAGTACCCCCGCCGGAGGCGACGCCGGCACGACGCTGCGTTCTCAGCCTCCTAGAACCCGGTGCTCCCGCTACCGGCCGGATGGGAGGCTGGACACCGTCGGGGAGCTAGCCCGCTGACTTCGGTGACCAGCGAACGATACGGCGAGTTCCGTGTCAGAGCGCGCGGGCGCGAGGTTCGCGCCGCTACGTCCGGCATCGCTAGCCGCCGACACCCACCCGGGTCCGCGATCCCTCCGTCGCCCTAGAAATCGTGCGCCGGCGGGCGAGCCGGCGAATGCCTCCGCGGCAACGCGATCGTCGGGCGCGGTCGAGCCGGCTGATGCGCTCGTCGCCAAGGTGATCGTCGGCGATTGTGTTAACCGGCGGAAAAGCACTCGTGCGCCCGCGGGCGTTCCTAGCTTCGGGCACCGCGTCGTACCCTACGAGTGTTCGGCGACGAGCCTCGGTGCGGCACAGGTCACCGACGAACGAGCCTCGGGCCGATATTTCCAAGGCGCCGTCGGAACCTCGGTATCGCCTCCTCGGCAGGCACAATTCTCTCCATGGCAGAGCGCACAGAACCCCACGACGGCGATGGGAGGAAGCGTTACGTGGGACGACTCATCGAGAGCGGCGCGCACGCGGACGTCTTCATCACCCGGCAAGCCGTTGAGGATGTAGTCGCCCAGATGCAGATCGGTCCAGTGCCGAGCTTCATCGAGCACAACCCGACCCTCTCCGTCGGACGCGTGATCGGTGGTCGACTCATCGAGCTCGACGATGGCAAGGTCGCTGCAGAGTCGATCATCGAGATCTTCGACGACACGAGCCCCGCTTCGATCCACTCGGCATCTCAGCTCGACCAGGCCGCGCGGCGCGGTGATCGCATTGACGCCCGGAAGGCCGCCATGGAGATCGTTTTTGATCCGCGCTCCTATAACGTGGCGGACGTCAACGCGGTGGCGAACCGGTCCGGATAGCGGGCGACGTTGGAGTCGCGGACACTTCAGTTCGCTTCTCGGCGGTTCCGGATCCGTTGCTCGTCGTGACGCTCGGCCCCATTGCAGTTGCGTGGTGGTGGTTTGCCAAGGGGTTCTTTACTCGAGCGGGCGAGTCGCTCGGAGATGAGGTCGGCGAGGACCTCAAGTCCGCCTATCGCAGGTTCAAGGACGCAGTTCGGACGACGATCGAGGAACGACGCCAACCGATCGATCAGAAGCCAATAACGCTGATGACACTGAACCTCGATCGCCCGGGGGGCGGAATGGTGCTGGTCGAAGGCAGTACCCGGGAGAGCGATCAGACGCTGGATCAGTTCTTCGACGCCGGGAGGGACCTGGCGATAGTCGCACGTGCCTACCTCGCCTTGTCCCCTGACGCGCACCGATTGACCAGAATGCATTTCTCGTTCGGACCACGCGGTTGGCAGTTCGTCTACGCGCTTGACGACGAGGCTGAACGCAGGATGATCACGATCCTGTCCGATGAGGAGTACGACGCACTTCTGCTCAAAGCGAAGCGAGCCGGACCAGAGTCTGGTTAGCACAGACCAGCGACATCCTCGCGCGGGCCCGGCTGTGCGTTCACTCTGACCATGTGCGTGCTGACGCGCGGGACTCGCGACAACGCATCCCGGCCGGGCTGGGCGATGAGAGATGTAAACGTCGCCATTGCGATCGCAGGGCTTTGGACCCCGAACCAAGGCCAACGCAATCGTCGGCGCCGACCTTCTCGGCGGATGGCGCGTCAAACGGATTTCGTGCAAGCCTAGCTATCGGCCCCATCGCAAGGGCGATTTCAGCCGGCGAACTGCGGTTTCATCACGATATGCTTGCTGTATGGCGAGTGAAGCCGAGGAGCGCCGGTCGTCCGCGCTCCTCTCGTTCCGGACGGAGAACGTGAGGTCGTTCCGCGAGGAGTTCTTCTTCTCTTGTCGCTAGCACCCTTGCCGAGGAGAGTGCGAGGCGGCCGATCCAGTGGCATGAGGGTGGCGCAACGATCGACGTTCTCCCCGGTGCAGGACTCTTCGGCGCGAACGCCTCTGGAAAGAGCAACGTTCTCAGAGTAATGAACGACATGCGGTCGTTCGTGTTGAACTCGTTCCGGCATGGACGTCCAACTGGCGGCCTTCCCCAGCGGCCTTTTCTCCTTGACTCGCAATCCGAGCAACGGCCTTCGCGCTTCGAAGTGGACTTGGTCCTCCACGGCGTCCGGCACCAGTATGGCTTCGCGCTCGACCGCGATCGGGTGCTCGATGAATGGGCGGTCCGCTTCCCTAAGGGGCGTGCCGTTCTCCTCTTTAGTCGTGACGGCGACGAAGTCGAAATCGGGGCGCCCGAACGGACCAAGGGCAGAGCTGTGCGCGAGATCCTTCGTCCCAACGCTCTCTTCCTTTCTACGGCAGCGTCCGCGAACCATCCAATCTTGCTGCCGCTATACGGTTGGTTCGAGCGAAACCTTCTGCTAGCAGAGGCCCAGAGCCGAGACTCCCGACAGGCGATGACCGCTCAGATGCTCGACGATCCGGCCGTCCGTCCGCAGGTACTCGAGTTCTTGCGAGAAGCTGATCTTGGCATCACAGGAGCCGTACGAGAGGAACTCGATCCAGAGTTTCGCGACCGTTTGGAGCGTGCCGTCGAGATTCTGCTCGAAGGGGTCGAGGAGGCCTCAAGCGAGGAGAGGCCGTCGTTCGAGCCAACTCCCGGCACCCACCTACTGCACCGTGGACCTGAGGGGGATATACAGTTCGGGGCTCAGGACGAATCGCTTGGGACCCTTGTGTGGTTCGGCATCGTTGGCCCAGTGATCAGAGCCTTGCGCGACGGCTCAGTGTTCCTCGCTGATGAGCTCGATGCGAGTCTGCATCCTGTTCTAGTCGCACATGTCATAGCTCTGTTTCAGGATCCTGAAACGAATCCGCGCCGTGCGCAGCTTGTGTTCAATTCGCATGACACGACGATCCTGGGGGAGGCAGCTGTGGCTCGGCTCGAGGGCTCGGGCGGGCGGTTGCTTGGTCGCGACCAGATCTGGTTTACCGAGAAGACGGAGGATGGTGCGACGCGCCTTTACCCGCTTAGCGATTTTGCGCCCCGAAAGGATGAGTCTGTTGAACGTCGATATTTGGCCGGTCGCTATGGAGCAGTACCAATCATTTCCCGGGCTCACGTGAAGGCCATCGTTCAAGACGCGGCAGATGGCGCCAAGGCGAGGTAGGACCGGAGCGCCGCATCGCGTCGTCACGCGGGACGCCGTCCGTAAGGATTTCCTGGTTTTTGTCGAGGGCGAACGGACCGAGGAGGAGTATCTCGTCCACTGGCACCGTCGGCATCGAGATCGCGTCAACGTCCGTATAAGCCCCACGCACGGAACACCGCGCACGCTCGTAGCGGAGGCCGCGGAGGAAAAGCGCAGGGCGGAACGAGAGGAGAGACGAGGGCGCGGTCGAGCTTACGATGAAGTGTGGTGCGTGTTCGACTTCGACGAACATCCACTGTTACACGAAGCCAGGGATATGGCGCAGGCAAATGGCATCCATGTCGCCATTTCTAATCCCTGCATTGAACTCTGGTTTGTAATCCACTTCGAAGCCCAGACAGCCCATATCGAGCGTCATCACGCGCAGCGTCGGTCGAAAGAACTTCTGGCGTCCGGCAAAGCCCTTTCGCCCGAAGCACTCCTCTCTCTCGACGAGCGGTATATAGCTGCCCGGGCACGAGCCCGGGCACTCGACGCTAAGCATGAAGGCGACGGATCTCCGTTGGGCTCAAATCCGAGCAGCGGTGTCTGGAAAATCTCCGACAGCATCCGCAGGGCGTAACAACGCCGGTCTCACGGAGAGTTCGGGGGCACATGAGGATCGAGCGCGTCGCGTGCCCCTTTAGGCGTTGGAGAACGGACCACTCGTGCTATCCGCCTTGAGCAGTCGATTCGGTGCTACGACAAAATCACAAACCTGGCCTTTTCAGAAGCATCTAAGTGGCGGCAAGCTTTGCTATTGTGATCTTTTCACAGTTTTGGCTAGTAGACCTTGGCCAGCTGCTAGAACACAGCGAGATCACCGAACTGGAGCAGAAATCGATGAACGAGATGGCACAAGCAGGCATCCTCGATCAGCCGCGAGAGCATCTTCTGGCGGCAGCGCTTACGCTAAGCACCCAGGACGCCCCGAGCACGACCGCGGCGCTCCGGGCGCTGCAGGCGTTGCAGGAGCAGGCGCTGACATCAACGCTGTCATCTGCAAACGCCAACACCCCGAAGACAGCTCCGTCACCTGAGACCGGCGAGGTCGGGTTCGACAACGGCTTCGAGCGCTACGGCCTAACGATCACGACCGGTCTCAGCTCCCACGTCTTCGACCTGCTCGGGACCCGCAGGCCAACCGCCCGCAGGACCTGATCGAAATCCCGTGGGCACAGCTTTCCGACCGCCCCGCGGTCTCAGCGAACGGCGACGTGCTGCTTCAGATCTGCTCCGACAGCGCAGTCGTCTGCGAGCACGTGCTGCACCGCGTTCTCTATGAGCTCGGCAACGACTTCGCGCTGGCCTGGGCAGTGCAGGGAGTGCAGCGACACAACAGCCGCTCCGGACCGACATCGCGGGCCGAGGGCCGAGCGATCATCGGCTTTCGGGACGGAACGTCAAACCTCAACCCGCGATGCAACCCCGCGGACGCAGCGCTCGTGTTCTGCGGTCCAGACGGCCCACCGCTTCCACCACTGCCGACTCCCGGCCCAGGCCCGAACCCCTACGGTCCGCCGGTGCAACCCGAGTTCCCCGGAGACCTTCGGCCTCCATGCGGTCCCGAGCCTGCCTGGGCCACCGACGGCACCTATGCGGTGGTGCGCGCCGGTGTCATCAACTTCAGCAATTGGGACGCGGCCGACCCTCGGCAGCCAAGAGCAGATCATCGGGCGTTTCAAGTTCTCTGGGCAACCGCTCTCGGCCGCGGACGATCCCACCCAACCGCTGGCAATCCCAACTTCGCAAATGACCCCAGCGGGAGCTCACACCTCTCAGCGCCCACATCCGCAAGGCCAATCCACGGGGCCCGGGCGATGACATGCGCCGATTCTTCAGGCGCGGCTACCCGCTGATCATCGCAACCCCATCTGAGGGGTTGCAGCGAGGACTCGGTGTTCATCGCGTTCGCCCGCACCATCAGCACGCAGTTCGAGTTCGTCACCCGTGGGTGGACAACCAACCCAAACTTCCCGACGCCGAATGCCGGGGCTCGATCAGCTGCGGTCCCTCGAATCCGTTCTCTGTGGTGGCTACTTCTTCGTCCCGCCGCTCACCACCACATGTGCACCCTGGAGTTGGGCACTGCCGAGCTAGGCGGGAGATTCGGACCAACGAGAACCGGGCGAAAGGAGCGCCGGTGACTAACTACGACGTGTTTCCAGGCCTTACGGAGGTGAAGGGACGCAAGCGGGAGGGCCAGCCTGTGCCAGATCGCATCCTACCTCTGCAGAGTTAGCTGGACGCGAAGTCCTGGGCTAGACACTGAACCCCGGCGAATGCGAGGTGGGATACAGCCCTGGTGTTCGCCTTGGTTTGCCTTGTCCGACGACTGCCGCGTGCGCTTTGGCGACGAGGGCATCAGCCTGCTCGACCGTTACGGACGATCGCCGTTGCCGCGGAGGCAGTCGCCAGCCCGGCCGCCGGTGCGCGATGCCTATGGCGACGTCGTGCTCGCCTGCGGCGCCGGCACTTCGTCGCGACCGTGATCGCCGGCTGGGTCGCAGGCGCGGGATGCCTATGGACACCAGGTGATCACGAGGTCGGCTCCCGTCTCCTCGCTCACTATTACGCACCGGCCGGTGTTGCTCCGTGACTCATCGCCCGGGATACACGAGGCTCGTCGCGCGCAACATGATTCGTGAGCTTGTTGCCCAGGGTCTTTACCTTGTTCCCACAGACGACATGGTCCCTGAAGGCGCGACTCATGTGCGTTAGTCAGGGCCGTCGCGCTCCGCAGGTGATGGCCTTGTTGGGGAGGCCGTGAATAGATGAGCAGCGATCCGGAAGCGTGGGATGTCTTCATTAGCTACGCGCGCCTCGACGTGGCCGCCGTCGCCCCGATCCAGCGAGCGCTTGAGGCCCGCGGCCTACGCGTCTGGCGCGACGAGGACGAGATCGAGAGCTTTGAAGCCATCACGCGTGGGGTGCGGGGGGACGGCGTCGCGAGATCGCGGTCCTGCTTGCGTACTACTCGGAGCGATACCCAATGCGTCGCGCGTGTCAGTGGGAGCTCACGGCGGCTTTCCTCGCGGCACAGCGTGAAGGCGATCCTCGCGAGCGAATCCTGTCGTCAATCCTGAAGTACTCGGGGATGAGGGATCCAAGTTGATCACATCGAGCCAGTGCAGCTTCGTGACGCGGTATTTGCGGTGGCGCCCGAACCAGACGATCCTGACGGGCTTGCCGATTTGGCCGGTAGCGTTGCGCGTCACCTGAGTGGTGTTAGAGGGTCGCTCGGTGGTTCTCAGACGCTGCTGTCGCAGTCATTTGGGACCGCCCTATGAGTTCTCCGACATTCGTTGGCAGACTGCCCGACCTCTGGCGGCTCCATTCTGCGCTCACGGCGGGCGAAGCTCTACAGATCACGGGCACGCACGAAGGGGGCGGCGTCTTCCTCACTGGCGTCGCGGGAGGCGGTAAATCACTGCTAGCCGAGGAGTACGCGCTGAGGTTTGCCGCAGCCTGGCCCGGCGGCGTCTTCTGGCTAAGTGCGTCGATTCTTCCGGAGACCTCGGGGAGCTCGACGTTTGGAGGACGACGCAGCTCAACGATCGCCCCTCAGCTCCAGATCCCGATCGAGGATCAGATCCACGGTCGAGATCACGGCCGACATCCGCGCTTTCATCGAAAGGGCTCACGGACGCTGCCTCTGGGTGGTCGATGGCATCGAGCCGGGGCTTGGCGCTAACGATGTGAGAGCGTGGTTTGCTCCGCACGCCAATGCGACGACGTTCTTCACTTCGACGACACGCGAGGACTTCGACGCCGCCCTGAAGTCCACATCGGCGGGCTATCAGCAGTCGACGGCTACTCGCTCCTGACTGCCAGACGCAGGCCGTCGACGCTAGATGAACAGGACGCCGCTCGCCAACTTGTTGACGTCTTGGCCGGACATCCGCTGGCAATAGCTATATGTGCCGCGGAATAAGGCTTGAGGCTGGGATGCGAACCTTCGCCGGGTATCTCACGTCCTTAAGTGATCCCGGACATGATGCGCTCGAACTTGCCGCCCAACTCGCGGATGTGCTCCCGACGGGCCATGAACCAAGCATCGCTGCAACGCTGCTTCGCAGCATCGAGCTGCTAGACAATGACGGCCGCGATCTCCTGCGCCTCGCGGCAGCTCTGGCTGTAGCACCGATTCCGGAACGAGCTCGTCGTCAGGACACTTGGCCTTGCCGACGGGCTACAGGGGCCAGACCGCGCTCGCCCGAGCAAAGCGTGCGATCGCCGGCGTCGACCGGTACTCCTTGGCGGAGGTGGCAGATCCGTCCGGGGAGACGCGCCTCGTTCATGCTCTCGTTTTCGCGAACGATCAGATTCCGAAAACAACCACATCGCTCGCGCTGAGCAACTGCAGGCAGCCGTCAGCACTCCCTTGCAGCTTGATCGATGAGTCCCTTCAGCCGGAATCGCCGATCCTCGTCTCCAATCTCTCGTTGCTCATGGTCGGGCGCTGCAGTTCACAGCCGGTCCCGGAAGCGCCCTCGGGCGTATCGCGGATTCACTCGCGAGCTATGACTTCCGTCGAGGCGATATGTCTTCGCTCGTGGCGAACAAGAGGCGATCCTCACTGTCCGGCGTCAGCTCCTGGGCCAGACCATCGGCACGCTTACCGCGGAGACGAACCTTGGCACGCTCCGACGGACGGGAGACCTTCATCGGGCGCGCGAGCTACAGGAGCATGTACTACGGATAACGCGACGCCTCCACGGCGATAACGATCCTCACAGTGCGCTGGCTATGAACAATCTTGCGGCCACCCTATCCGACGCCGGTGAGTCTGCCAGCGCCCAAGCCTTACAAGTCGAAGCACTTGGCATCGCCAAAGCTCAACTCGGGGTCGACGACCCCGAAACATTGGTAGTGCTAGGGAACCTCGCCGGCACATTTCGTTACTGGAGATCTAGACACCGCGCAAGCTCTCGAGGAGGAGGTTCTGGACGCTCGACCGCCTCCTGGTTCAGATCAACCGTTCACCCTGCTCGCGATGAGTACCTCGCGGTAATGCTGAAGGCGCGAGGACACTATGAGCGCGCCGAAGCGTTGCAGGAGGTTGTTGTCGAGCAGCGTCGTCGCGTCCTCGGGGACGACATCGAGATGCTGTCGTGATCGACAACCTGTCGGGAATCTTGATGGGGCGAGGCGACCTGTCCCGTGCGCGCGAGCTCCAGGAAGAGGTGCTGAAAGGGCACCGGGCACTGTACGGAGATGAAGCCCCGAACGCTTCTCACAGTTCTTGCGTCGTCTCGCGTCCACGCTCGGAGGAACTCGACGAACTCGACCTCGCTGAGGACCTAGGCCAACGGGCTCTTGAGAGCGCGCGGAAGGTTCTCGGGACGATCACCCGGAGACAATCGCGGCAGCTGTGAACCTCGGCCAGAAACACACACTCTGGCGCAAAGGCGACTACGAGACGGCGAGGTCTGCTGCAGCAGGCCGCTTTCGAAGCCGGCGCGGATAAGCAACACGGCTTCGATGATGACCGCACGCTGGTAGCGGCCACAAATCTTGC
>CAVSVF010000003.1:0-48266 GCA_963731435.1 uncultured Solirubrobacterales bacterium | reverse complement strand
GCTCGTAGTCCTACCTTGCATGCTTGTTGTCACCTCGGTAATCCGGGAAGCCCTGAGTTCAGTACCGGACCCGATAGTGCATGTGGGCGATACCGGTCTCCCCCTCGAGGGCCCGGGTACGCTGGAGCTCAGTGGCGGAAGCTCTCGCGCTCCTCGGGACGACGCGCCGGTATCGGGCCATGCCAGAGACGGCCGATCGTGTTCACGCACCGACGTTCGAACTCCGCGGTCTGCGGATACTCGTCCTTGTCGACCATGTTCTTGTCCGCGGTCTCGGCCATCAGCTGGTCCGCGTCCGGCGGCCCTCGGTGGTCACGAACGTCGCCAGATTCAGTCGAGCGCTGCCATCGAGCAGCAGCTCGTTGCTCATACGGTCAGGCGACCTTGGTCCCGGGTGTCGTGCTCGGGAAGCTCGTCGCGAGGAAGCCCTGAGACCTCCTCCTCTTGGACGATCGCGGGACGGTCGTCGCCGTTGCCTATGCGCCGCAGGCCGGCCTCAGCCGTCGAGCTCATCGGTGCCTTCCTCTCGTGCTGGTGGGGTGCGGCCTGAATGTTCGTCTAGTGAGACATCGCTGCCCGCGGCGTCGGCGCGATCAGTGCGCCCACCACCCACAGAATCGGGAAGATGATTCCGATGATGAACAGGAGGAAGTGGCCCTTGCGCAGTGTGGCCACGCCCAGCGTGCAGAGGACCACGAAATAGATGATGCCGAGCAGGATCCATAGGAAAGTCATAGCCGTTGCCTTTCGGGAGGTAGGTCTGCCGATCGAGGGACTGTCCGTCGGACGAGTGTCGATCGGGCCCCGCGCCGTCACAAGGCTGCGGGCATCCAGAAGACGGACGTGTGGGCACGTCCGTCCCAGCGTGTCATCGTGACCTCCTGGACGTCACCCAATCAGGATGATTGCGCGCTCGCCGGCTGGTTGTAGGTTGTCCGAGAATGGCTGAGAACGGCCCCGCAGGAGACGACGGAGCTCCACCAACAGCGGGAGAGGATCCAACCTCAACCCTTCTGAGTCGGGGGTTCATGGTCCTGCTCATGATCGCGGCGATCGTGGGCGTGGTTGTGTCCCTGGCCGCGTGGTGTTTCGTCGAGCTCACCTATCAGATCCAGCAGGAGCTCTATCAGCACCTCCCCAACGCTTTGGGCTACCACCACGGGCCCCCGCTGTGGTGGTCGCTACCCATCTTGGCGGTTGCCGGGATGCTCACCGCGGTGGCGATCGTGCGCCTGCCTGGCGAGGGGGGACACGTACCCGCCGAGGGGCTGAAGGTCGGTGGCGGGCCCGCGCGACCGATCGAGCTCCCCGGAGTGCTCCTGGCGGGTCTGGCCTCAATCGGCCTGGGGGTCG
The DNA here is from genome assembly GCA_963731435.1 of uncultured Solirubrobacterales bacterium. GTDB lineage: Bacteria > Actinomycetota > Thermoleophilia > Solirubrobacterales > Solirubrobacteraceae > Palsa-465. The sequence goes on along the minus strand of CAVSVF010000003.1, from coordinate 46,913 downwards.
TGGTCGGGCCTGAGGCTCCGCTCATAGCGCTCGGCGCTGGCTTGGCCGTCGCGATCGTGAAGCTGGCCCGCAAGCAGACACCCTCGCAGTTACTAGTAGTCGTGGGGGCGACCGGGAGCTTCGCTGCCCTCTCGTTCGTGTTCTCCTCGCCGATCATCGCCGCGGTGATCCTGATCGAGGCGACGGGGCTGGGCCGCTCGAGGCTACCCATCGTCCTCCTGCCGGGTCTAATGGGCGCGGGGATCGGCTCCCTCATCTCGATCGGGCTGGGCTCTTTCACCGGGCTGAGCAGCAGTGCCTACGCACTTGGTCCACTCTCCCTTCCGGCGTTTCACCATCCGACGCTTAGCAGCTTCGCCTGGACGATCCCCCTGGCGGTGCTCGTCGCTGTCGTGGCTCATCTGGTCAGGACGGGCGGGCTACGCACGCAGCGGATTGTCAAGTCCCGTCAGCTCCTTCTGCTGCCCGTCGGCGGCGTTGTCGTCGCGGGCCTGGCGATTGCCTTCTCGCAGATCAGCGGAAAGGGTGTCAACGAAGTGCTGTTCTCCGGTCAGAACGCCCTTCCTGGGCTGGTCTCCGGCGCAGAGAAGTGGTCGGTGTCGGCGCTCGCGCTGCTGATCCTGTTCAAAGGGCTGAGCTATTCCATCTCTTTCGGCAGCTTCCGCGGCGGCCCGACGTTCCCGGCGATCTTCCTGGGCGCCGCGGGGGGGCTGATGGCCTCCCACTTGCCGGGATTCCCGATAACGGCCGCAGTCGCGGTCGGAATCGCCACGGGAACGGTGGCGATCCTGCGTCTGCCGCTGTCGGCGGTCGTGATCGCCACGCTTCTGACGTCCAAAGCGGGGCCGGGTGCAGAACCGCTCGCGATCCTCGGCGTCGTCATCACGTATCTTGTGACCCTTCGCCTCGCTCTACCGGCGAGGGCTGACGCGCCGCCCCGGCCAGGAGGCCCGGAAAAGGTTCCGGGCGCCCCGGTTCCGGAGCCTGCGAAATGAGGTCGGCGACCCCGGCCCCATGAGGAATCAGGCTCCCAACAATTTAAATCCTGACCACGCTCCAATCGGGCAAGCCCGAGCGAGCCTCGGGAAGGAGGTACGTCTTTGGGAGTGGTGTGCACCTTCTTGCCCGCGACAGGCGCGCGGCCCAGGATCGTCAAGAAACGAGCCATGGAGTGAGTGGTGGAGCCAATAGTCGTGCGCCGGATTGCGCGCCGAAGCCACCGGGCGCGGCGCACCCGCGTCGGAGACTCGGTCGTTGATCATGTGAAGCGAGTCGCGGCTGAGGGGCCGCTTGAGGCACGCTCCGTTGCGAGATGGATCGCGCGGCTCTCCGGCCTCGAAGACCACCGTACTCATCGACGGATCCCCCCAGGAGCCCCGTCCTATGTGGGGGCACAGCGCTATTTGCGGTCCTGTACCGGGAGCGCGTCGGGGACTGCAGTTGCCGACTGATACCGTGCCGGCCGACCGCGTCGACGAAAGCCCCGATCGTCCCGCGCGGTACCGTTATTTCGTGGTTCTGGGGTTGATGCTCACCGCCGTGGTCTTTACGATCGCGGTGCCGACCACAGATGTCTCGAGGGCCGTGGCAATCGCGATCGAAGGGGTTGCCTTGGTCATCACCGTTGCCACCTCCCGCGAACGCGAAACGGTTCGCCGGCACCGAGCCACCGTGCTCGGCCTCTTGATGATCGTCGCTGTGGTGCTCATCGCCTCCGGGGTGCTTCCTCGGTGGTTCATCGCCCTGGCCGCCATCTTCGTCACGGCGGGTATCCCGGTCGCTCTCGTTCGCGGGCTGCTGCGGCTGCTTCGCGGAGTTGGTGTCACGCTTCAGTCGGTGGCCGGTTCGCTCGCGGTGTACCTGTCGGTAGGGCTGATCTTCGCGTGGGTGATCGCCTTTGTGGCGCAGGTGGACGGGACGCCGTACTTTGCCCAGCACACCAGCGGCACCCAGGGCGACAAGGTCTACTACAGCTTCACCGTCCTGACGACGACGGGCTTTGGTGACCTCACTCCCGCGACCCCAGCCGGGCACGCGATCGCGGTTATCGAGATGCTCACCGGTCAGCTCTACCTGGTCACCGTCATCGGGCTCCTGATCGGAAACTTCGCCGCCAGGCGGCCGTCAGGATGACGTAGACCTACCCGAGATGCCGTCCGGGGTCCGCATAGGCGACAGCGACGAGCACCGCCACCGGGACGATCATGGCGAGGAACAGTTGTGGAAGGTAGAGCAGAAGTACCCGTCGAGCGCGTCTATCCCCGCGGGTCGCCAGTACCGCCAGCTCGCCGGTCCGCTGATCGCCTTGGCGTTTCGGTCCGAGGGCGCCGAGATGCGCCAGCAGCCTCGCTCGCAACTGCCGCTTGACCCTCGCAGGGGATCAATCAGCAAGCACCTCGTGGCCCCAGGCCGCGACGGCGCGAGCGAGGACGACGATCAGCAGAACGACCAACGCCACGCTGGCCGCCAGCGCAGCGGCGATCACGTCTGCCAGCAGCCATGCCTGCGCGATGATCAGGGCCGCGGTCACCGAGCCGAGGAAAACCAGCGCCACCAGGACGGTCGCGTGGCGCGAGCGTACCGGAGCAACCGCGCGTCGACCGCGCCGCCGCTCACCAGTTGAGCGCTCCCCGTCCGACCAGGGCGACGCCGATGACCACTGCGCCGATCAGCGCCGCCTTGCGGCCGCTGCGGCTCAGCCAGCCGTTGAAGCGCGCGACCGTCCTCTCCGCCCAGTCAGGATTGGTGGCGTAGCTGATCAGCGGAAGCTCCAGCAGCAGCAGCATGATCACGTTGAAGGCGATCACCACCAGCACCGTCGTCGCGGTCCCAACCTTTTGCTTGCCCAGCAGATCCATAGCCGCGATGTATGACGCGCCGGGAAAGCTGAGCAGCACACCGATCAGGAAGGCGTCGCGGAACGAACCTCTGCTCAGTGTCCGCTTCCACCGAGGATCCGGCTTGTCCTTGGCTTCCTCGCGCTTGCGCGCGCTGTGCGCCTGTCGCCTCTTGTCGCGGCCCGTGCCCACGACAAAGGCGACCAGCAAGATGAGCGCCCCGAGCGCGATGTTGATAACCGGGTTGACGGTGTGCTTCGCGGCGCTGGTGGTGCTGGAGCTGCCCAACGCGAAGACCAGCACCATCCCGCAGGTCAGGCTGGCGACGTACGCTCCCGCCAGGTAGCCGGAGAGCAGCCGCTTCGGCTTCCCCAACGTCAACATGACGGTAGTCGCTGCCAGCAGCGTGGGATTGAGCGCTGCCGTGAGCGCGAGAGTGAAGACACGTCCCACGCATGGAACCGTTCCCTGGGCGCTGTGGCGCGCATCATCCAAATGGGATGACTGTCGGTCAATTGGCCCAGACGGGCGGTCTCAGAGCCCGGTTCGGGCCTTGATCGTGCCTGCGTCCACCGCCGCCCGCAACGCGCCGTAGTCGCGCTCGTTCTGTTCGGCGTAGACATATGAAAACTCCAGGACCGCCTGGTCGAAGCCGGGGCCGCTGCCGAGGTAGGCGGCGATGGCGATGCGGTCGCCGCTGCGGCATGGGCCCGGGCTAGGGTCCATCCGCACAGGTTGTCGCACAGAGCGAGGACGTTGGGAGCCATCTCCTCGATCTCCGCCGCGCCCTTCCAGTCCTTGAGCTGGCGCACATAGAAATCACGAGGGCGGCCATCGAACCCGCTCTCGATGTGTAACCAGCCCAAAAAGATGTCGCTGCTGGCTTGCATCACCCGTTGCCCGACGACGACCCGCTCTCCGTGGCTGGAGAATTCACCAGGTCCCAGAAACCGCTCCAGCACAGATGCCTCGGCCTCCTTCGCCTGGAGGAAAAGCGGATCTTCGCCGTCCCGACCGAGCATGAATGCGATCCACGCGCGTGTGCCTACGCTGCCGACCCCCACCACCTTCCGTGCGAAGCCCGCCAGCTCGAACTGATCCAGAAGCATTCGTCTGTTCGGCTGGAGCGTGCGGTTGTAGTCGCGTATGAACCTGTTCAGAGCTTGGAAGATGGCTAAACCAGTGACCGTCCCGCCCGTTGCGAGCAGCCTGAGGCTGCTCGACCGCATCGACTACGAAGACGCACACCTCGCAAGGACCAACCAGACCTTCACAGCCGATGAGTGGGGGCGGCTGATCCTCGATGTCGCGCCTCGACAGATGCTCTCGTTCGCGAGCTCGTACACAAATGGCGCTCGGCTTGAACCTCGCGCCTCGAAGCGCGGATCACCCGATGGGCTGGACCCGTCTCGACATGGGGCCTGACACCTATGTCCTGACCGCCCACGGGCCGCCCACGAGCGTCCGCCTGATCGGATTCACCACCCCTGACGGGGTTGGGCTCGCAACGCAGATGGCCTTTCGCAGCCATCGCAGCCGACTCAGCTGGGTGCCGATCGCGCCGATCCACCGCGCGTTCGCTCGCGACTTTCTCGACCGCGCCGTACAGAGGCAGCGCGCAGCCGCGCACGGCCCGCCGACCGGCCCACCAGTGAGTCCATGACCCCTTTAGACAGCGATAGCGAGGCCGAGAACCGGGCGACACACGTCTGCTACACGCCCGTGCGCTTGCCGTAACTGTCGCCGATCGCGTGTCTCGCTGATGTACTGACCAGCCGCGATGACACCCGCGTCAGGGATGGTTTGAATGCTCTAGCGCGGATGCTCGATGCCGAAGCGGAGCGAGTTGATAGGTGAGTCGAGCGCTACCGAATCTGATCAGGCCGTCTCGACGATCATCTCGATCTCGACCGGGATGTCGAACGGCAGCTCAGCCATTCCGACCGCGGACCGCGCATGACGGCCAATGACCGGACCGAAGACCTCCACGAGCAGGTCCGAGCAGCCATCGATCACGGCAGGGGTCTGGTTGAACCCCGGCGCGCAGTTGACCATCCCGAAGACCTTGACAATCGACCTGACGCGATCAAGAGAGCCGACCTCGGCCCGGACGGCCGCGAGCATCAGCAGACCGGTTGACCGCGCCGCCGCTACCGCCTGCTCGAGAGAGAGCTGATCGCCGACCTTGCCCTGGATCGCCGCAGGCAGCGCGTCCTCAATCGCGATAAAGCCGTCTTGAAGCTTGCGCGGGGGGCCGAGCCGGTCCAAGTCCAGTGGCCCGTGACCCGAGACATAGAGCGAGTTACCGAGCCGCTTCAGTGGGAGATAGTTTCCCACCGCCGGCAGCATGCCTGGGAGATCAATGCCCAACTCTGCTAACCGCGCGTCCGCTGCCATGAACCGAGACTGAATCACATGGCGAGCTCACCGTCGAGCGCAACGAACCGCAGAAGGCGAGGTCCGGCCCGCGTTGCGCGGCGATCGCTCTTGTGTTCGCCCGCCTCGGCCGGGACGCCGCTTCGGCGACAACCGACGCGCTGCGGCCCGACGGACTTCAGCTGGCGGTCGCCCGCCGAGCCGAGAGCTCCCCGCACGTGTGGGCCGTTCTCGTAAAACGGCGGTGCTCAACGGAGAGGGGGGATTCGAACCCCCGATGGACGGCCATACCGGTTTTCGAGACCGTGCTGAGGTCCGGTCTGTATGGGCCTCGTGCAGCCCTTTTCTGACGGATCGAGGTGGCGCGCGCTCGTCTTGCGATCGGGACGCGTTTCGAGAGTTTTGCGAGGCGATCTTTGGTTTCGGCGGCTTGGTTCCAGGTATGCGTCGCCCTCGGGGTTTCGGCAGAGCGGGAGTCCCGGTTTCCGCGCGTAGCGCGTCGCGTAGCGGAGCGCTCGGGATGCCCGCGACTGACCCACACCCGGGAACCGAGGCACCGACCGTCTGACGCGATGCATCCAACGCGGGCGCTATGGGATGAAGGTAGGAGCGGCCGGACTGCTGGTACCCGCCTTCGGCCGCAAGTTTGCCGGTAGTAGGGGTTCGCTTTGCCCCGAGTGGCAATACGACGGTCAGAAGGATGGTGCATCAGGCGTTCGATCGGTGCTCGGCGGCGTCGTGGCGGGCGTTCGCCTTCTGCTCCAGGGTCATCGCTCCGGGATGGTCGATCCCCGGCCATGGCGTGAGCAACAGCAGGAGGCGGGCGTCAGAGCGGGCGTGCACGGCGTGACGCTCATTGGGGGCGAAGCCGACCACGAGACCTGTACTGCCGGTCACGCTGTCTCCGGCGCTGGTGGTGATCTCAACCTCCCCGTCGATCACGGTGACCCACGCGCTTTCGTGGACCTGGTGATCGTCGAAGCTCTCGCCTGCCGGGATCATGAGGGCGATCGCCCGCGCGTCGTTCGTCGAGGCGAGGATCTCGGGCGCGTGGGGTCTCAGGTCTAGGTTTGTGATCGTCCAGCTGTCCATGTGGTCCCCCTTCGGGCTCACGGTGCCGACCGGACGGTAGTACGCGACGGGATCGGAACGCGTTGCCGAAGGTGACGGCTGTGCGACTCTCCGCGGCAAGCGGGTCTTGTCGACCGGCGTCCTCCTGGCAGCGCATAGTGGCCGTTAGATGGATTGTCGGTAGCCGAAGAATTCGTGGTCTTGGTTGTAGCCGCCGTAGCCGCTGCCGATCTCTGAGTAGTGCGCGACGAACTCGATCCCTTTGATCCATTTGACTTGTTTGAAGCCGAGCTCGACCTCGTTGCGCAGCCGCAGCGGGGCGCCGTGCCCGAACGGCAGCGGCTGGTCGTTCATGTCGTAGGCGAGCATCGTGAGGTGGTGGCTCATGTGTTCGATCGGGTGCGCGTCGTAGTAGACGCCCTTGTCGGCGCCCTCACCGAGGGAGTAGAACACGACCCATTTCGCGTCCGGCAAGCGGCTTGACGAGGTCCAGAACGGTCTGCATCGAGACTCCGCCCCATTTGGCGACCCCGGACCAGCCCTGGATACAGAAGTGCTGGGTGATCTGCTCGTGGTGCCGCAGGGCCCGCAGTTGCTTGAGGCCGAGCTCGACGGGGTTCTCGACCAGTCCGTTGATCCGCAATCGGTAGTCGACGAAGTCGCCGTCAAACAGCGCCTTGTACTCATCGGAGTCGGGGTATTGCCCGTTGTGCCAGAAGTACGGCGAAATGTCCTTCTCGCTGTACTCGCCGGGTTTGGGGTCGACGTGTTCGAACAGGTGCTGCACCGGTCCGACGATCGCTTGACCGACGCGCTGCACGACGCGGGGATGACGGATCGTGAACGGCGTAGCGGCAACCCACCCGGCCACGACGATGACCATCGACGCGGCGAACAGCCAGAACCCGATCCAACTGTCACCGGTTCGCCCGGCGTAGATGTGGTTGAGGTTGGCCAACAACCCGGTCGTGAACACGAACGTCACGTGGAGCACGATGAAGATCAGAAACCAGACGAGCACAAGGAAGTGCAGGGAGCGCGCCGTCTGGATGCTGAAGACCTTGCTGATCCGCTTGAAACGGGCCGACAGCGCCGGTGACATTCCCAGGCCAGTGATCAGGGCCAGCGGCGCGGCGATAAAGACGGTGATGAAGTACGCGATCAGCTGCAGGCCGTTGTAAGCCGCCCAACCGTGCTCAGCTGGCCAGTTCAACGACAGGTACTGCACCAGCGTCGACAGCGCGTTCGGGAACACGTCCCAACTAGTCGGCACCAGCCGCTGCCACCGCCCGCTGGCGAACAGCAGCACGTAGAAGACCAAGCCGTTGAGCAGCCACAGCGCATCGACGCTCAGATGCCACCACCGGGCCAAGCCGATCGAGTGGCGAAGGCCCGGTAGGCCGACCTGGCCGGGCAGACTGATCGAATCCTGCTTCGCCGTCCACAGCGGATCCTCCGGGACCGGCCGCTGAATCCGAAACCAGTCCCGGCCAGGAGTGCAATGGCGAGTCCAGTACAGCCGCGGATGATCCGACAAGATCTGGACGCCGGCCCGAATGATGAAGATCATGAAGAACAGATTGAAGAAATGCTGCAAATCGACCCAAGCGGGAAAGCCCGTCGTTCCCGCCGGCAACGAGGCCCGAGAAGTCCCTGGGTACTGCCTGATGAATCGCTGCATGAACGCCTCACCGCGCAGACCCTTCGCGACGGCGATCGCGATGATGAGCAGCAGAAAACCGACGGGAAGCAGCCACAACAGGTTGAACCACCGGGTGCGCCCAACACGCACCCGCGGCGCGATCCCGTTCACCTGCGGTACCGAGCCCGCCCAGGTCGCGGTGTTGATCACATCCTCCCCCGGCGTCAACTGGTATCGGTAGCTGCGCACCGCGTCCGGAGAAATACCCGACCGTCGGTCTGAGAGCAGATCCTCAGACGAGGGGTCGGAATCGGAGTCCATAGCCCGGCAGCCTACGACTAAAGCCCGTCACGGAGGAACGGACTCCCCCCGATGGATCGCCACCGCAGAACACCCGATCCGGATACCGCTCAACGTTAGCCAGCCTTCGAAGCACCAAGGCTGCCCAGCCGATTGAATCTCGCTCGCCGGGAACGACGCGAGCGACTTGCGATCGAGGCTGTGCCCGACCGTCCGCTCAGTTCACGAGGTGGCTATCTATCGTCGTCTTGGCTCTTCACTGGCGACGGCAGCTGGCTCAGCAGGCTGCGGTCACGACCCGCGTGCGTTTAGGGCTATGCGATTGCCATCACAACGACGGTGCCGTCGTCGTGGAGCGGTTCGCGCCAGCAGTCGGTGAACGGCTGTGGATCGCCATTGCGGTTGACGCGGCGGTGGGGTTGTCGGCGCGCTCGAGCGCTCTGGAGATTTGCGTGAGCGACCAGGGAGCGGGGAGCACCAGATCTGGCGGGGGCGGTCGGCTCGCGGGCTGGGGGAACGAGCGCGTTCGTACGTGACCCGCAGATCGCCGCGGTTGTAGCGACCGAGCACGTACAGGTCAAGCTGTGTCGCGTCGTTTGCGTGGTTTCGGCGGCTAGCCGGGGGTAGTCAACGCAGAGCGGACGAGCTCGTGGGCCGCCCACGCGAGCAGGTCCGGAATGCGGGCCGCAGGGATGTCGCTGTTGTCGCGGAGCGAGACGATCGGATCGATCCCGAATAGCAGCGTGAGCGAGCCCGTGAGCCGTGCGTACGCTTCGGGGGGCATCTCGGCTTCGACGTCGGTGAGCAGTTGCGCAATGTAGTGTCGGCGTCGAGCGGGGCGTTCGACGTTCTCATGCCCTAGCGACATGCGGAGGATCGTGCGTAGGCGTGCCTCGCGACCAAGTGTCCACGTTGCCCCGCGCCTGACGGCCTCGGCGACGCGCTGGGGCGGGTCCGCGATCTCGTTGATCAGCTCCGGCAGGGACCGTAGGGGGCCGCTGTCGCCGAGGAAGGCCGTCTCGAGGAGCAGCGCCTCCTGGGTGGGGAAGTAGCGGTAGGCCGTCGCGCGGGCGACGTCCGCCCGTTCGGCAACGTCCCCGACGGTCGGCACGCCGCCTTCGGCGAAGATGTCGTCGGCGGCTGCCACTAGCGCGCGTTTGGTTCGCCTGGTTTGCCGGTCTCGAGTCCTCGGTCGCTCGGAATCCGGGGCTGCGGCGCTTCGCTGGTCTGGAGTTGACACGACCTTGATGATACCTTATTCTCGTAATAAGATAGTGATCTTGCTACCGATACTCTGTCTCAGAAGTTCGGAACTAAGCCGGAGGACAACGAAGTGCAAGGATCGACCGTAGTGATCGCAGGCGCGCAGGAGAGTGATGCTAAGGACCGACTAGGCGCAGACGGCCGGGCTCGAAATATCCCCGCGGGGCAGGGTGAGGCGGTCTGGTTCACGAACAACCTGATGACCATCAAGGCCACGGCGCAGAGCACCGGCGGTGCGTACGGGTTGCTCGAGGCGCTCGCGCCCCCGGGCTCTGGGCCTCCACTCCACGTGCATCACCGCGAAGACGAGGCGTTCTGGGTCCTCGGAGGGATCCTGACGGTGCGCTGCGGCGATCAGACGTTCACCGCCGGCCCCGGGTCGTACACGTTCCTCCCGCGCGATATCCCACACACCTTCGTCGTCGAGGGAGGCTCGCCGGCACGGATTCTCTCAATCTGCTCACCCGGAGGGCTCGAGCAGTACTTCGTCGACTCCGGCAAGCCCGCTGAGAGCCCAGGTCTGCCGCCCGCAGGGCCGACCGATGTGGACCTGCTCATGCGCGTCGGTCGGGACTTCGGAGTCGAGATCCTGGGGCCACCGATGGCACCGGCTGGCGCGCAGCCGGCGTAAGCGGCGCCCGCCGAGGAGCACGCCGGGCGACAACGCCGTGCTTCGCCACAGAGGATGCGGCAGCATTGGTGACTGCCCGCTCCGGCAGGACTCTTTGCCACCCCTACGAGCGTCTCGTCGCCGCAGTCAGGCGACCCGCCCAGCGCGGAAAGCGGGCCGCTGCCACGATCGCTTTCGGATTATCAGCGGTGCCGGCTCGGCCATCGCAACGGCGACAACTCGATCGCCGGTGGGACCGCGCTTGCCCAAGCGGCCGCGTTGAGCCGATGCGATCGGATTGCGATCGGCGAGCAGGGCTGAAGCGGCTCGTTTGACGCTTTCGGCGGCGCCAGCGGGCGTGCTGCTGGGCCGGCGAGCTAGCTGACGGTTCCCCGCTGAGCAAACAACTGCCCGCACACGTGCGGCGCTCTCGCCAAAATTCGAGCTACTCAACGGAGAGGGGGGGATTCGAACCCCCGATGGACGAAAACGCCCATACCGGTTTTCGAGACCCATCGTCAGCTGACTGAGTCTGGCCGTATGCGGGGGTTCAGCTTCGTGAAGGCCGTGGGTGCGATCGTCTTGCGATCGGGAGGGTTTTTTGGGAGTTTCGAAAGGCGGCTGCGGGCGTTTTTGACGCCCCGGGGGGTACTCCCGGTTGGTTTGCGCGCGTCCGGCCGCGGAGTCGGTAGCTCAGCAGGCGATCCAGGCGCGCACGCTCCACCCGCCCTCACCGTCAGGTCCCGCATCCAACGTCCCCCCGCAGGCGCCCACCCGCTCGCGCAGGCCCGTCAACCCGCGTCCCGAGCCGAGCCCAAGGCGGGCCGGTGCTGTCGATCTGCCGTTGACGATGGAGAGCTCGAGCGCACCCGGGCGCGCCTCCACGGCCACCTCAACGTCCGCCCCCGGCGCGTAGCGCAGCGCGTTGGTCAGTCCCTCCTGCACGACCCGCAGCGCAGCGTGGGCGACGGCGCCCGAGACGCCGGAGGTGTCGCCGGAGACCCGCAGCGTGACCGGCAGCCCCGAGGCGCGCGCGGTGTCGACGATTTCGCGGACGAGCCCGAGGTCAGCGCCGTCCGTCCGGCGCGGCGTCCTGCGCGAGCAGGTCGGCGAGACGGTCGAGGTCGGCCTGGGCCTGACGGGCCGCGGTGGCGATGACGTCGAACGTCTCGGCAGCGCGGGCGGGCTCGCGGACAGCCAGGCGCTGGCCCGCGCTTGCCTGCACGACCATCATCGAGATGGCGTGGGCGACGACGTCGTGCAGCTCGGCGGCGATCCGGGCCCGCTCGTAGCGGACCGACAGGCGGGCGTAGGCGTCGCGCTCGGCCTCGAGCTCGTCGGCCTGTTGCGGCCAGCCTGCCGGCGAGCGCCTCGCGGCCTCGCAGGGCGAGGCCGGCCAGGTAGAGGGTGAGCGGGAGCATGATCTCGGGGACGAGCGAGCCGTCGTCGTAGGCGATGAGCTGGGAGGCGGCGACCCCGGCGAGCAGGAGCCCGACGGCAAGCGCCCCGGCCGGCCACGCGGGTGCGCGGCCGGCCAGGAACGCCACGACGGGCAGGAGCAGGAGCATCCATGCCGATGTCGTGCCGCCTGCAGGCGCCCCCACCACGAGCACGGCGCAGCTGCCGGCCGCCGCTCCCAGGAGGAACGGCGGCGCGGCGGCGCGGCGGATCATGCGGTCACGAGCACCGGGAGGGCGGCGGTCGCCCGCGTGCGACCGCCGGCGATCTCGGACTCCAGGCTGCCGTGATGCAGCGCCAGCCGCTCGCGGGCCCGGTCAAGGGCGGCCTCGGTCCGGCGGCGGCTGCCGCGGGCGGGGCCGCTCACCGTCACCTCGAGCGCGTCGGCTCCGAAGTCGACGTGGACCTGCACTCCGGGCGCGTCGCCGGTGGCGCCCAGCAGGTGCTCGACCACGCGGTAGGCCGAGAGCTCCAGGCCGGCCGGCAGCACGCGCGGTTCGCCGGTGACCGTCAGGCGCGCCTCGGTGCCCTTCTCGTTGAGCAGCAACGCGTCGAGGTGGGCGAGCGTCGGCTGGGGCTCGGTCGCGGCGGCGTCTCCGTCCCGCAGCAGGCCCACGACCGACCGCATCTGCTCCAGCGTGGCGCGGCTCTCGGCCTCGATGCGCGCGAGCGCCCGGCCGGCGTCCTCGTCGTCCCGGGCGCCGGCCTCGGCGAGCTGCGTCAGCTCAGACAGGCGGGTGCGCAGCAGCTCGTCGAGCTCGGCCGACAGCCGCACGCGGTCGCTCTCCACCTCCAGACGCGCGTTGGTCTCCCGCTGGGCGCGCAGCTCCGCGTTGCGCTCACGCAGACGGGCCACCATCCCGGCGCGGGAGCGGACCACCCGCCCGATCCACCAGACCGCAAGGGTGACCGGCACCGCGATGGTCAGGCCGCTCCAGCCCGCGGACTTGTCGGCCGAGAGGCAGACGACGCCGGATCCGAGCACGATCGCGAGCCCGACCAGCGCCTCGCGGCGGTCCAGCCAGGCGGCCACGGCAAAGCCCTCGACGAACAGCAGCGGCAGAAGCAGCCCGCAGCGGGTGATCGTGCCGTAGGCGACGACATGGATGGCCGTGCCGATCAGCGTGCCCGCTCGCGGCGACGAGCGGCGCCCGCCGACGCCACAGCACCGGGATGACGGCGAGCAGGATGAGAAAGCCCATCACGGGACGGGCCGGGGCGAAGGTGTGGCCGTGGTGGCCGTCCTGCATCCAGCCGATGAAGGGCACGGCGAGAACGGCGAACAGCACGGCGATGGCAACGTCGCGGCGCGCGATGCGCGGGCCCCCGGTGGGCATGAACGAAATCATCTCGGGTTAGCTCCTTGGTGACAAGAGGGTTGACGCCGATCACTGTCGCCGGCTGACCGACGCCGCGTCGTCACCGTCCGGAATGACCTGTCGCGCGTGCGGGTCACCCTGTAGTCGGACCACCGGGCAGTCGCGCGCGGCGCGATGATGCGCGCATGAGCACGATGCGGACGGTGCTGGTGGCGGCCGAGACCGGGCCGGGGGCGGACGGGGTCGTCGCCTCTCACGGCGGCGAGCTGCTGTCGACCGACCGTGTGGTCGCCGCCTTCGACGCGCCCGCGGACGCCGTGCGCGCGGCGGCGGCGCTCGTCGACGTCGGCGACGAGATCGCTGCCCGGGTGGGCGTCGACGCCGGCGAGCCGGCCGTGGCGGTCGACGTCGCCGAGCGGATCTGTGCCGCGGCCGAGCCCGGACAGGCGCTCGTCACCGAGGCGGTCGCGCATCTCGCCGGCCGAGCGGTGGCCGATCTGCTGCGGCCCGCCGGCGGGGTCCGGGTACCCGAGCTGCGGCGGACCGTGCCCGTCTTCGCGGCCGGTCCGGCGCCGCCTGACGCGACCGACACCCGGAGCACGACGGTCGTCATCGCCGACGATCAGGCGCTGCTGCGCGCCGGCTTTCGCGTCATCATCGACGCCGAGCCCGACCTGCGAGTCGTGGGGGAGGCGGGCGACGGGTGGGCGGCAATCGACGTCGTGCGCCGCCGCCGACCCGATGTCGTCCTCATGGACATCCGCATGCCCGGCCTCGACGGCCTGCGCGCCGCCGAGACGATCCTGGGCGACCCCGAGCTGACAGCCGCCGTCGTCATGCTCACGACCTTCGACGTCCAGCGCTACGTCTACGAGGCGCTGCGCCTCGGCGCCAGCGGCTTCCTGCTCAAGGACGCGCCCGCCGACCGCCTGCTCGACGCGATCCGGGTGGCCGCGGCCGGGGAGGCCCTGCTGGCGCCGGCGATCACGCGGCGGCTGGTGGAGCGCTTTACCGCCGCCGCGCGGCCCATCGACGCGGCACCGCCCGAGCGGCTGGCCGACCTCACCGCGCGCGAGCTCGAGGTGCTGCGGCTCATCGCCCGCGGCCGCTCCAACGCCGAAATCGCCGCCGAGCTCGTCCTCGGCGAGAACACCATCAAGACCCACGTGAGCCGAGTGTTCGCCAAGCTCGGCCTGCGCGACCGCGCTCAGGCCGTGGTCGTGGCATACGAGACCGGGCTCGTCGTGCCGGAGCCCGAGAACTCGTAACAGGCCGGGCCACGCGGCTCGTTGATGCGCTCATCCCGCAGGATGACGCGACCGGCGAGGTTCACCCGGCGGGACGATGACGAGCATCCGTGACGCGGCGATGCTGCCGGAACTATCCACGACGAAAGGACGTTCCTGTGAGACGCTCATCTACTCCTCCCCTCGTCATCGCCGCCGGGGTCGCGGCCATCGCGACGGCTGCGGTCGCTCCTGTGGTCAGCAGCGCTCGCCCGGTCCCGGCCAAGCAGACCATCACCTTCCAAGAACCCATGCCACAGCTCGCAGAGGATGATATTCCGCCCCTGTCAAAGTCGACACTGAGTCTGGGGGACCGCGTAGCGATCGGGGGTGCGCTCGAGAACGCGCACCACAAGCGCCTGGGAACTTTCGGCGGCTCGTGCACGGTGGTGGGGACTGGTAGCTCGTTCTTCACCACGCCTCTGGTGTGCCAGGCGGTCTACCGGACCACCAGGGGGCAGATCGAGACACAGGGGATGATGACGCTAAGCAAGACAAACCTCGTGATCCTCGGCGGTTCAGGGGCCTATGAAGGAGTGCACGGTCTCGTGAGCCCGGGACGGACCGCAAAAGGCTTCTTCGGCGCCGACAAGCTCACGATCGAGCGCTAGCTGCAAATCCAAACCACAGTGCTCACCCGCTACTCCTTGGAGGCTGGTGGTCTCTGGCCCCAGCCCCAAGGAGTTTCGCTTCCGCCCGAAGAGATGCGACAGCCACGGCACATCCCCCACCCTCGCGCTCCAGGGCGCCTTCGGCGCGCTCATGATCCCCAAGGCTTTGGCCTCCTCAAGAGGGCTGATGAACGGAGAGGGGGGGATTCGAACCCCCGATGGACGGAAACGCCCATACCGGTTTTCGAGACCGGCGCATTCAACCGCTCTGCCACCTCTCCGGGTTGTCTCCGAGAGCGCCCCGGCTCGGCCGTCGCGCCCGCGGCACAGCCCGGATGATAGGTGGGGCGGCCCATTGGGAACCGCCCCACCCACACAGGTCAGCTGAAGATGTGCAGCGTCAGCACCAAGCCGGTGTCGCCGCCCACGAGGGCACGACCATCCGTGGTCGTCGAGGCGACCGAGACGTTGTAGAAGTGACGGCTCTTCAGGGTGTTGAAGGCACCGCTGGTCAGCCGCACGTGGACGATCCCACCCGTGTTGGGAGCGATCGAGTACGAGGACCGGCTGGCGAGCACGCTGCTGCCTCGGGTGATGGTCAGGGATGTCCCGGTGCACGTGCGATCGCCGTAGCACCCGATGAACACTCCACCAACCCCGCTGGAGGAGACGAACCCGGTGTGGCCGGATAGCGCGATCGTTGACGGTCCGGTATCGGCCGTGGTGAACGCAACGTCGCTACCGTAGGTGTAGCCGTGGGTGTTGTGGCACACCAGCTGATAATGGTAGGCGTTGGTTGCGGCCAGTCCAGTCACCGCGAAGCTCACCGACCGCGCAGGGTTGCCCTTCGCGACAAAGACGGTGTGGCTGGGAGCCGTCTGCGACCCGTAAGCCGTGGTTTGCCCGTACCGGAAGAAACAGGTTGTGGTCGAGCCATTCGTGTACACCTCGCCGGAGAGGGTGGCTCCGTGCGAGGTTATGTTGTAGGGCGATGCGGCGACGACGCCGGGCGCGCCCGCTGGGCACGTCGTGCCGGTGCAGGCAGCTCCCGCATTTGCGGCCGTCAGAGCGGCGACGACCCCGGCGCCGCCGATGACGGCCGTGACCAGCAGTAGACGAAGCTTCGTTTTCACGAAGGGCCTCCTTGTATTGACTTGGATCCGGCCGCGCGGGTGAGATGGTAACGGGGGGAAGCCGAATTTCGCGGCCCCTGCCCCAGTGATTGGCTGACTGGCCCCTGACTCCTGCCGCGCGTCCTGCCGCCGGCCTACTCCCGGCGACCCGCGAAAAACGCGCGGAGCGCCTCGCCGCTCTCCTCGGCCAGCAGACCCCCCTCCACCGCCGGGCGGTGGTTCAGGTGAGGATCGCCCAGGACATCCAGAACGCTGCCGGCGGCTCCGGCCTTCTGGTCCCAGGCCCCGAACACCACTCGCGGGAGCCGGCCGAGCACGATCGCGCCCGCGCACATCGCGCAGGGCTCCAGCGTGACGTACATGACGGAGTCCAGCACCCTCCAGCTGGACAGCGCCCGCGCCGCCTCCCGCAGCGCGATGATCTCGGCGTGGGCGGTGGGGTCTGCCCGCAGCTCGCGTTCGTTGTGGCCCGAGCCGATCACCTCGCCCTCGTGCACGACCACCGCGCCGACCGGCACATCGTTGTGATCCAGCGCGCGGATGGCCTCGCGCAGGGCCATCCGCATGAAGTATTCGTCTCTGGGGAAGAAGCGCGGTCCCATGGTCGAGTCCACCAAGTTTTCCAACAGGGAAACTTTGATGCGCCCGATGATGTCTTAGGCGTACCTCGGTTTGCTGCCGGCAAGCCGGATCGCCACGAAAGCCCTCGCGATGCACGCCACTCGACGCCTCCTCCACCTGTTCTGCGGATTCGCGACTGCGCTTACGCTCGGACTGGGTATGGCCGCGGCGCCCGCCGGTGCGAGCCCGCCCTATCGGCCCGGTGTGGTGATCGTCGGTTACGGGGCGCGCCCGGCCCGGACCCCCGGAACGCTGACTGCCCACATCACCCGGGAGATGGGGGTGCGTGCCTCGGCTGCCACCGGGCCGAACGAACGCCTGCTTCTGCTTCCCAAGGACGAGACCGTCGGCCGGGCAGTGGCCAGGCTTCGACACCAACCCGGTGTCGCCTACGCCGTTCCCGATTACCTCGCTCGCGCCGCCGGCCAGTGGTTCCCCGACGACACCGGCCGCTCCCACACCCCCCGTGCGTGGGAGGCGCTGCAGTGGAACTTCTTGACCGCCGCGGGCGTCAACGCCCCTGAGGCGTGGTCCAACCTGCTGGCCGACCACCGCTCCGGTGGGCGGGGAGTCACCGTGGCGATCCTTGACACCGGGGTCGCGTACCGCGACTGGCACGGCTTTCGGCGCTCACCGGACTTCGGCGGAACCCGCTTTGTCAGGCCGTACGACATGGTGGACAGAAACCGCTTTCCGCTGGATCGCAACGGTCACGGGACGTTCGTGGCCGGCCTCGTGGCCGAGTCCACCAACAATGACTACGCGCTGACCGGCCTGGCCTACGGCGCCTCGATCATGCCTGTCCGGGTACTCGACGCGGACGGGACCGGCGACGCTGAGACGATCGCCAAGGGCATTCGCTATGCGGCCAGCCACGGTGCCCAGGTGATGAATCTCAGCTTGGAGTTCCCGCTGGGCCTCACCGCCACGGACCTGCCGGACGTGGTGTCGGCGCTCCGGTATGCCCAGCGCCGCGGCATGGTGGTGGTGGCCGCCTCCGGGAACGAGGGCGTGGAGCAGGTGGCCTACCCGGCCCGGGGACCCGCAGTGATCTCGGTGGGCGCCACGACCCTTGACCGCTGCCTGGCGTGGTACTCCAACGATGGCCCCGGCCTTGATCTGGTGGCTCCAGGAGGCGACACCGACAGCGCGGACCTGGACGATCCGAACTGCAATCCATCCCGCTCGTTGCCGGACATCTTCCAGATGACCTTCAACGACCCGTCCCACCCGGACCGCTTCAGCATCCCCGGGGGTTGGTACGGCACCTCGATGGCCTCGCCGCAGGTGGCGGCGACAGCGGCACTGGTGATCGCCAGCGGCGTGATCGGCCGGCATCCCAGCCCCGGCGCGGTCCTGACCAGGCTGGAGGCGACCGCGCGGCCGCTGGGCGCCGGCCACCCGAACCAGGACTACGGCTACGGACTGGTCGACGCGGGGGCTGCCACCACGCCGGGGCTGAAGTAGCCGCCAGCTAGGTGGTGCGAACGATCAGCACCGAGCAGGGGGCGTGGTGCGAGACCTTGTTGGGCACCGAGCCGAGCAGGAACCGCTTGGCCCCCGTCATGCCCCGATTGCCGACCACGATCAGATCGGAGCGCTGCTCCTCGGCGACGTCGAGGATGGCGTCGGCGGCGTCACCCTGCCGGGCGTAGGTCTCCACCTGCTGGACGCCGACGTTCGTGGCCTCCTGCTGGGCCTCCTCCAGCATCGACAGCACATCCTCGTGTGGGTTGACCATCCACTGCAGGTCCTCGGGAACCTCCACCTTTTCCTGGCGAAGCCGCTGGGCAGCCACCGGTTCGTAGGCGCTGACGATCTTCAGGCTGGCGCCGAGCTCGCGAGCCAGGTCGATCGCGTACCTGACCGCCGTCTTGGCGGTGTCCGAACCGTCGGTCCCGACCACGATCGAGGCGAACACCCGCTCAGGGTAGCTCTCGACGTCTCATCATCGCTGTCCCGGTCACCGGGCTACGCCAGCTTGGTGATGGCGATCACCATGCCGATGAAGACGAACACCACGATCGCCGCTTGAGTCCAGAACCACAGTCGAGGCATGGGGAGGAAGTTAGCGACCGCCGCAGGCCGCCCTCAGCGCAGCGCCTCCCGCTCCAGCCCATCCAGGAGCCCGATCGGCTCCGGCGGACCGTCGTCCTCCAGCAGCACCGCTCCTCCCGCCCAGTAGGGATTGGGCGGGGTGGCCTGGTCGACGAGCATCGGCTCGTACATCCACGAACCACAGCCCACAAGGGCCGGGCCTCCATCGAAAGCCCGCCACCACTCGGCCTCCTCGCTGGAAAGCGGGCCCAGCCGGTGGACATGCCCGAACACCACCCACTCGGCCCCCACCCCGAGCCGCCACAGGACCTCGCCGAGCGCAGGCAGCCCGGCCTCTCGAAGCTGCCCTCCGAGCAGCGTCGCGATCACCGGCGAGAGCTGAGGGCGCAGCAGCAGCTTGCGAACCGGAGCGCTCGCACCCTTCAGCAGCAGCTTGGCCGCTTCTCCGGGCATCACGGAGGCCCATTCGGACTGCGGGCGGCGCCGCTCGTAGTCACCCGGGGATGCGCTGCCCGCCGGCGATTCATCCATCCCCCGCCGTCTTATTCCGTACGCCGAGGCAGGCAGCAGGTGACGGTTCATGTAGTGGCCGTGCGTTGCCCACACAGCCGGGCTGAGCCACACTCCCGGATAGCGGACCTCAACCCGCGCCGGAGCAAGCCAGCTCGTCAGCCGGGCCAGGTACCTGGTGGCATCAGGCTCGATCTCGGTGTCGAGCCCGATCCGGTCAAGGTTCTCCCGCACCCACGGTCGGATCAGCGGCGCATCGTGGTTCCCGGGTACGACGATCACCTCGCGCTCGCCCCCGAGCCTGGCTCCGATCTCCCGCAGCACCGGCTCGGCGATGGCCATCGCCCGGCGGGCCCGTCCCTCCATCAGCTCCACCACGTCGCCGAGCAGGACCAGACGGTCGATGTCCTCGAGCGCACCGATCAGCTGCCGCCGCGGCGCGGGGCGTCGCAGCACGTCGGCTCTGTCCCGGGTTCCGAGATGGAGGTCGGAGATGATCAGGGTCCGCACGCGCCGCCACGATAACCGCGGCGGGCGCCCTGACCCCTGGCGGCGGTCGGGTTCAGGCGGCGGCGAGCAGCGGAACCTGCAGGCGAGCGCCCTGTGCCAGCACGATCACCGGCGCCAGGCTGTTCTCGATGGCGTTCTCGGCCTGAGCGGAGATCATCACTCGACCTGCCGGCGCCTCGGGCCGAGAGGCCACGACCAGGAGGTCAACGCCGGACTCCTGCCTGCTCAGCGCCGCGCCGAAGCCGTCGGCGAGCTCGACGGCGGTCTGCCGGGCGACATCGTCACCAGGCTGCGCCAGCAGCCCGATGATCCGAGGACTAGGGCTACCGAGCTTGTGGTACCCGGCGGGAGCGATCGCCAGCGAGGCGGGTCCTCCCTCCAGGAGCCTCTGCGCCGAACGGCCGGGCGCGACATGACGCGGCGAGGTGCGGTAGTCGGAACCGAAGATGATCAGCTGTGCGTCTTCCTCCTCGGCCAGCCAGCGCAGGCCTTCACCCGTGGAGGGGCTGAGCACGACCCGACGGGAGACGTCGAGGTTGCCGAGCCAGCGAGCGCCTCGCTCAAGCCGTGCCTCGGCCTCGTGCTTCTCCAGCTGCTCCCGTGACTGCTGGCTCTCCGTACTGTGACGGACGTAGGCCAACGTCAGCCGGGCCCCGGCGTCGGCCAGCACGCGGCCGAGCATCAGGGCGTCCTGGTCGTTGTCCGTGCCGTCGTAGGAAACGATTGCGTTCAGATTCATGGGCGCCTCTCCGTGGGCTTCGTTCACAGTCCGCGTCTTCGTGATGAGGATCTCACCCACCTGCTATCAGCTCTAATAAAGTCTCTGCTGCTCGGTATAACATCTACTTATGTTGCATCTGGGCCGTCTCCGCGTCATGCACGAGGTCCTCTCCCGTGGCTCCTTCTCTGCCGCCGCCGAGTCGCTGGACTACACCCAGTCGGCCGTCTCCCAGGCGGTCGCGCGGTTGGAAGCCGAGACCGGGGCCCGGCTGGTGGTCAGGGACCGGCGCGGCGTGCGCCCCACCGCCGCCGGAGCGACACTGCTCGCCCATGCGGAGGCGATCTTCGCCCAGGTGGACGCGGCCGAGAGCGAGCTCGCCGCGATGCTCGGGGTCCGCGGGGGAGTGCTTCGCGTGGCCTCGTTTCCCTCCGCTGGCGCCACCCTGATCCCCGAGGCGGTTGCCAGCTTCCGTGCGCGCCACCCGGACGTCGCGCTGACGCTGGCCGAGGGCGAACCCGAGGAGATCGCGCCCAGGCTGCGCGCCGGGGAGTTCGATCTCGCCCTGCTGTTCGAGTTCCCGGGCGCGCGCGGGGAAACCGCCGCGGGACTGCAGACAGTGCCGCTGCTCGAGGATCCGATGCACGTCGCGCTCCCGGCAAGGCATCGGTTCGCCTCCCGTGAGTCGATCAAGCTTGCCGATCTGCGCGAGGAGGAATGGGTGCAGACGTCGGCGACCAGTCCGTGTGCCCGTCACGTGGTGCGTTCCTGTCTGGCCGCCGGATTTGAGCCCAGGGTGAGCTTCGAGACCGACGACTACGACACCGTTCAGGGTCTGGTGGCCGCCGGCGTGGGGGTGGCGCTGATCCCCGGGCTGGCGCTCAGCAGGCTGCATCCGGGGATCGTGGTCCGCGAGCTTGCGCCGCGGAGCCCGGTGCGCGCCGTGGTGGCGGCGACGATGCAGGACCCCGGCATACCGCCCGCCGCCAGCACGATGATCGGAGTGCTATCGGAGGTGGCTCGCCGCCAGCAGGCCACGGCCACGCGGTAGGCGCGGTCTCAGCGGCGGCGACCGCGGGTCTCGAGGCGGCGGATCTCCGCGAGCACGGTCTGAAGGCCCTCGCGGTAGCCGCGTAGGTAGTCGTTCTCGTGGGCCTCGTCCAGGAGACGGGGGCCAAGCGCGTCCAGGCAGTAGCGGCGCAGCTCATCCAGCGTGCGTCCGCGGCGTGCGGCGTGCTGCTGAGCGCGCCAGAACGCGGCCCGGCGACCGCTGCGAAGCGGCTCTCCCGGTGCCCCCTCCAGCTGGGTGAGCCGGCGGCGGATGGCGGGGATCAGCTCACTGGCCTGCATCGAAGAACCTCTGCGCGCCAAGCAGCCAGGCGCCGCCGCAAATGATATGGACCGCGCCGCTTACCGGCCGAGCACTCGCAGCAGCGAGTGCGTGCGCTCGGGAAGGGGAGCGATCAGCTCCCGGACGGCGGTCAGGCCGGCGCGCAGCTCCTGGTCACCCACGTCGACCGGCAGCATCGAGTCCTGCAGGGTCCCCAGCACCCCGTCGGCGTGAGCGAGTGCCTCCGCGGAGCGCTCAAGCGCCCCGCGAGCGTCGCCGGGACGGCCCGGCTGAGCGGCCGTCTCGGACGGCGCGGACGGGAACCCGTAGCGGCCGGCGAACGCGTCGTAGGTTCGCCTCGCCCGCCCGTACGCGCTCTGTGTCGGGCCGAACAGCTCCTCCTCCAGACGCTCCCCGCTCTGTTCGTCCAACTCCTCGTATGCCTCACCCAGCGAACTCAGCGCGAGGGCGATCGAGCCGATCGCCTCGGCGATCTCGGAGAGCATCTGCGAGCGGGCATCGGCTTCGCGGAAGCTCATCGATCGGCGAACCTACACCAGATTCCCTCGGCACGGCGGTACCCTTCCAGACTCCTAACGCGATGGCCTGGGACTTCTCAACCGATCCTGATTTCCAGCGGCAGCTGGACTGGATGGACGATTTCGTCCGTCGCAACATCTGGCCGCTGGAGACGCTCGTCGACGAGCTGGATTTCGAACAGCTGGCGCTGGCGCTGGCGCCCCTTCAGCAGGAGGTAAAGGCCCAGGGGCTGTGGGCGGCCCACCTTGACCCTGAGCTCGGCGGTCAGGGATTCGGACAGGTCAAGCTCGGATTGATGCACGAGATCCTCGGCACCAGCCCGATCGCCCCGCTCGCCTTCGGCAACGCCGCGCCTGACTCCGGCAACTCGGAGATCCTCGCGCTGGCCGGGACGCCGGAGCAGAAGGAGCGATACCTCTACCCGCTGCTGGAGGGCGATCTGAAGTCGGCGTTCAGCATGACCGAGCCTCACACCGCGGGATCGGACCCCACACTGCTACAGACCTCGGCGACTCGCGATGGCGAGGGCTGGATCATCGATGGTCGCAAGTGGTTCTCCTCAAACGCTTCGATCGCCGACTTCCTGATCGTGATGGCGGTCACCGATCCCGATGCGAGGCCACATCAGCGGGCCTCGATGTTCATCGTCGAGGCCGACGCTCCCGGCGTGGAGATCATTCGCGACGTGGCCACGATGGAGCATCCGCACGACAGCTTCGGGCGCTACGGCAACCACGCCGAGGTCCTCTACGAAGGCGTGCGGCTCCCGCCGCAGGCCCTGCTGGGAGCGGAGGGCGCTGGGTTCATGATCGCCCAGCAGCGGCTCTATCCCGGCCGGATTCACCATTGCATGCGGTGGCTAGGCGTAGCCCGGCGGGCCTTCGACATGCTCTGCGAGCGCTCCCTCTACCGGTACGCGCACGGCTCCACCCTGTCCGGCCACGGGACCGTCCAGAACTGGATCGCCGACTCCGCGGCGCAGATGCAGGCCGCGCGGCTGATGACGCTGAACGCTGCCTGGAAAATGGACACCGAAGGTGTGGCGTCGGCCCGCCAGGAGATCGCGTTGATCAAGTTCTACGGAGCCGAGGTGCTCCACGACGTAGTCGACCGCGCGATCCAGGCGCATGGCTCGCTCGGCTATTCCACCGACCTGCCGCTGGAGGCGATGTACCGCTACGCCCGTGCCGCGCGTATCTACGACGGTCCGGACGAGGTCCACCGAGCCTCGGTGGCGCGCCAGATCCTGCGGGGCTACGACCCGCCGGCCGACGGCGTTCCCAGCGAGCACGTGCCCACCAGGCGGGAGGCGGCGCGCCGGCAGTTCGCGGAGCTGCTCTCGGCGGCGACCGCCAATGACTGACGGCGACCACTACCGGCTGGGGGAGGCCGCCGAAGCGATCGGAGTCAGCCTGGACACGCTCCGACGCTGGGACCGCGCCGGCAAGCTACGCACCGAGCGAGACTCCCGCAACCATCGTCTTGTGCCGGCGGCGGAGGTCAATCGGCTCTCACGGCGCCAAAGCAGGCGCCACCAGACTGGCGCTCGCCTGTCGGCGCGCAACCGGATGCCCGGGGTGGTCCGCTCTGTCGAGGTCGACGGCGTGATGGCCCTGGTCGAGCTGGAGGCCGGTCCGTTCCTGATCACCGCCGCTGTGACCCGGGACTCGGTGCAGGAGCTCGGGCTGGCCGCGGGGGTCGAGGCCGCCGCGACCGTCAAGGCGACATCGGTGATGATCGAGCGGTCGTTCGACTAGGAGGGTCCCCAGGTCAGGGTGAAGGGCGCAGGTGCGAGACCGCCACGCCGTGGTCATGTTCCAACCGGTCGGCGATGAGCGAGCGGTGGCAAGCCTCGGGATCCCGCTCCACGCACAGGAGCGCGGAGCAACCCTCCATCGGGAGGCGGGCCACGAACCCCTCCAGGTCGACCCGGTTGAGGATCTCGCTGATGTAGCGCTCGCGATAGACCGGGGAGAGCTCGACCCGGGATCGCTTGCCCACCCCCTGGCGGGCGTCCTCCTCGTATTGGAGGTGACGCAGCTCCGTGGTGGGTGCGAGCTCGCGATGGTGGCTGTAGGCCAGCTCCGCCTTGCTCAGCGCGTTCTGCAGCCTGACGGCATTTGCCCACGCGTAGTCCGGTCCTCGAACCCCGCGCCGCTGCCGGACGTCGAGCACCAATCCCACACCGCTGTCGCGCAGTGCCTCCAGGAAGGGCGGAAGCTGCCAGCCGTACACGCCGATTGTCAGTACACGCTTCACGGTTTCACCGCGGGCAGCACTCGCACGTCGCTGGGCGCCGCGGTGAGCCCGACCAGCTCCCCCTCCGAGGGCGGAGGCTCGCTCGCGCGCGCGATGAAGCGAGTGAGCCTGACCACCACGGCCCCGCGCTCTCGGCGCACGCTCACGACCGCGTCGGTGAGCGGGCTCTCGCCCGGTGCCACGACCTGAAGGGCCCACGGGTGCACGGCGACGTGCACCGTGCCCGCTGCCGAGGTGTCGCTGCACAGCTCCCCGCCTCCCTCCAGTCGCACGGTCGATCCCGGCCCGCTTTGGGTCGCCACCCCTCGGACGACGTTGGCCCCGGTGAGTCCGGCGACCGTCACTGTGGCCGGCCGGCGCTCCAGCTCGGGCGCGGTGGCCAGCTGGACCAGCTGACCGTGGTCCAGCACGCCGACCCGATCGGCCAGCACCGAAGCGTCCTCGAACGCGTGCGTCGCCAGCAGGGTCGGCAGCTGAACCGCGCCGAGGATCGCCGCGAGCTCGTCTCGCACCTGCACGCGACTGATCGCGTCCAATGCGCCGAATGGCTCGTCGAGCAGCAGTACCTGCGGGTCTCGTGCCAGGGCCCGGGCGAGCGCCGCTCGCTGCCGCTCCCCGCCGGAAAGCTGTGCGGGCCGGATGGAAGCCAGGTGACCGATACCGAGTCTCTCCAGCAGATCAGGCCGTGGACGTCCGCCGGCGAACCGGACGTTGGCCGCCACCGTCATGTGCGGGAACAGCCCGTAATCCTGCGGTAGATACCCGACGCGGCGGCGCTCCGGGACGAGCTCGATGTTGCGCTCGGTGTCGAGCCAGACCTCATCGTCGAGGCTGATGCGGCCCGCTGCGGAACGCTCCAACCCGGCAACAGCGCGCAGCAGGGAAGTCTTCCCCGCACCGGAGGGACCGACGAGCGCGACCGTCTCGGCGGCGAGGCTCAGCGAGCCACGGAGAACGAAGCCCCGGCGGGGGAGGGTGATGTCGATCGCGAGGAGGCCCATGAGCGTGCGAGCAGCTTTGCCCCGAGGAGGATCGCAGCGCTGATCACGATCAGCAGGATCCCGATGGCGATCGCCTGATCGAGGTTGGCGTCGAACAGCGAGTACACCGCCAGCGGCAGCGTCTGGGTGCTTCCCTGAAAGCTCCCGGCGAACAGGATCGTCGCGCCGAATTCACCGACCCCGCGGGCGAAGGCCACCGCGGCCGCTGCGCCGAGTCCACTCGCGGCCAGCGGCGTTGCCACCCGCAGCATTCGCCTGAGCGGGCCGGCGCCCAGCGTGCGCGCGACGTCCAGCAGCGTGGGATCGACGGCGGCAAAGGCGGCGATCGCCCCCCGGAGGTAGAACGGGCTGGCGACGAACAGGATCGCCATCACAACCGCTGCCTGGGTGAAGGCGAGGTCGATCCCCAGGACGCCGAGGGTGTGGCCGAGCAGCCCGAAGCGGCCGAAGGCCACCAGCAACGCCAAGCCCGCCACCGCCGGCGGCATCACCAACGGCAGCTCGACCAACGTGATCACCACGCTGCGCCCGCGGAACCGCGAGCGGGCGACCACGTAGGCGAACGGGGTGCCGAGCGCGATCATCACCGTCGAAGGCGATCGCGTTGGTCTTCAGTGAGACCAGGATGGCGTCGGTCGTGACCTTCGCGCCGAACCCGGCCACCAGGTCGTGCACCGGCTGGTAGGTGATCAGCGCGACGAGCGGCAGCAGCAGGAAGCCGAGGACGACCGCGACCACGACCGCCGCCAGGATCACCACCCCGGGCTGTCGTGGGCGGCTCACGGCGGTCCGAAGCCGGCGGCCCTCAGCGTGGCCTGACCGCTCGGCGACAGCACGCGAGCCACGAACGACCTGGCCGCCGGCTGGTTCTTGCCGGCTCGCACCACTGCGATCCAGTCCTCGGCCCGCGGCTTGGCCCTTGGTGGGAGCTGGATGACCGAGACCTTGCCTTTGGCCGCGTCAGCATCGGTGATGTAGACGAACCCGGCATCAGCCTGCCCCACGGCGACCTCGCCCACCGTCTGCGTGACGTCGGTGGTCTGGCTCACCACGTTCTTCATCGCCGGTCCGGTGATGCCGAGATTCATGAACGCCGTGCGCGCGTAATCGCCGCAGGGGACGGTGGCGTTGCAGATGACCAACTTCACCCCGGGCCTGGTGAGGTCGCTGACCGAGTGGATGTGGGCCGGATTGCTCTTGGGCACGACCAGCACCAGCGTGTTGGTGGCAAACCTGATGGGCCGGGCGACCAGTCCCTTTGCCGCCAGCGCGGCCGGCTGCTTCCGGCTGGCGGCTGCGAACACGTCGGCGGGAGCACCCTGCTCGACGTCGGTCTGCAGCGCACCGGACCCGCCAAAGGTGTACTTGGCGTTCGGGTCGATCTTCGGGAAAACCTTCGTCAACGAGGCGGCGGCCAGGATGGTGGGGGCCGGTCCGCCGGAGCCTGAGGCCTTCGACGAGGACGCTGACGAGCTATCGCTGCTCCCGCATCCGCTGGCGAGTACCGACGCCCCCACCGCTGCCAACGCGCACCATGCTCCACGTCCTCCGATCAAGAAGCCCTCCCGTCGGTCTGCCAGAATCCTGGCAGCTTACCCTGATGATGGCGAAAGCCTCCACCGTCCCCTCCCCGCTTCGCGAGCACCGCTTGGCCTCAGGCCTGACGCAGGCCGAGCTGGCGACGCTGGCGGGCGTCAGCCGCCAGCTGGTGGCTGCGGTTGAGGCCGGGCACCACGCTCCCTCCGTGGAGGCCGCCATCGGTCTGGCACGAGTGCTCTCGACGACGGTGGAGTCGCTGTTCGCACCCGCAACCGGTCCCGCGGTCGAACCTGTGGCCGGGGCCATCGCCGACGGGATTCCCTTGAGAGTGGGAAGGGTGGGTGACCGGATGGTCGCCGCGGAGCTGGCGGACCACGGCACGGCCGGGGCGAGCTGGGCCAGCGCTGACGGGCTCCTGGAGAACGGCGTGCTCTGCCTGCACCCCGGCGCGAGTCCGGCCGGCCTGGTGGTCGCCGGTTGCGATCCCGCCCTGGGGGTCGCGGAGGCGATGCTGCAGGGCCTCGGGCCTCGCCGGCTGCTCGCAGTCTCCGCCGCGACCGGGACCGCACTCCGCGCGCTTGAGCGGGGTCGCGTTCATGCCGCCGTGGTCCACGGCCGGCCGGGCGAGCTTCCCCAACCACCCGTTCCCGTAGCTCGCTGGCAGCTTGCCCACTGGCAGGTGGGGCTCGGGGTCGCCCGCTCCCTCGGCCGACTCTCCCTGGAGAGTCTCTTGAACGGTGACGTCGCGGTGGTGCAGCGGGAGCCGGCCGCCGCGAGCCAGCAGGCCTTGGGGCGCGCCGCCACGCAGGCCGGGCTCGACCTGCCAAAGGGCCCGCGGGCGAGGGGCCACATCGAGGCGGCCCGCCTCGCCGCCACGGTTTGCGCCGCCGCCGTGACGACGGAATCTGCCGCGAGGGCCTTCGACTTGCGCTTCAGGCCGCTTGAGCACCACACGGTTGAGGTCTGGCTCGCCCGCGACTGGGTCCAGCATCCTGCCGCCGAGAGCTTCGGCGAGCTGCTCAGGGATCCGGCCTTCATCGAACGGGTGGCGCGGCTCGCGGGGTACGACCTTGAGGACTGCGGCGAGCGGCTGGGCTCCGAGTAGGCGAAGCTATCGTCGAGGGCCGGCGACGCTCAGGAGACGGCATGAGAGCAGTGCAGTTCGACGACTACGGCGGGATCGATGTGCTGGAAGTCCGCGAGGTGGGCGACCCCGTCGCGGGTAAGGGTGAGGTGCTGGTGGCGGTGAGGGCGGCCGGTATCAACCCCGGAGAAATCGGCATCCGCGAGGGGCGGCTTCATGAGCGCTGGCCCGCGACGTTCCCGTCAGGTGAGGGCACGGACTTTGCCGGCGTGGTGGAGACCGCGGGTGAGGACGTCACCGATTTTGCCGCCGGGGATCCCGTGCTCGGCTGGACCGAGAACCGCGCCAGCCATGCCGAGCTGGTGGTAGTCCCCGCGGACCAGCTGGTGGCCAAGCCGGAGTCTGTTCCCTGGGAGGTTGCCGGGTCGCTGTTCGTGGTCTCGATGGCGGCCTATGCCTCTGTGGACGCCGTCGCGCCGCGGCCCGGCGAGGTGGTTGGTGTCTCGGCCGCGGCCGGCGGCGTAGGCTCGGTGGCGGTGCAGCTCGCTCGCCGGACCGGCGCCACGGTGATCGGCCTGGCAAGTGAGCGGAACCACGACTGGCTGCGCCGCCACGACATCGTGCCCGTGACCTACGGTGATGGTCAGGCCGAGCGGATTCGCGAGGCGTCGCACGGCCCCGTGTCTGCGTTCATCGACACCTTCGGCGGCGGTTACGTCGACCTGGCCATCGAGCTCGGGGTGCCGCCCGAGCGGATCAACACGATCATCGATTACGCCAAGGTGGAGGAATTCGGCGTAAAGGCCGAGGGCACCCATGCCATCGCCAACCAGGCGCTGCTGGCCGAGATGACGAACCTGGTCGCCGAGGGAAGCCTGGAGATACCGATCGCAGCCACGTTTCCGCTGGACCAGGTCCGCGAGGCCTACGAGGAGCTCGCCGCGCGGCACAGCCACGGGAAGGTCGTGCTGATCCCCTGACCCGTTTGCCCCGCTAGTCCGCGATCGCCTCGAACACCTGCCACTCGCCGGGCACCCCCTTGAGCTGATGCGGACCCCGGGGCGAGAAGCTGAGACCTGAGCCGACCACGAGGTCCTTGACCGTGCTTGAGACCAGGACCTCGCCTGGCGACGCGAGCGATTCCAGCCGGGCGGCGATGTGGACCGCCATCCCGGCCACGTCACCGCCGACGAGCTCGCACTCGCCGGTGTGAACCCCAGCGCGGGCCTCCAGTCCCAGTGAGCTCATGGAGTTCCGGATGGCCATCGCGGTCCGGACTCCGCGCGCCGGACCGTCGAAGGTGGCGAGCAGTCCGTCACCCATGGTCTTGATCAGGCGGCCGTCGAATCGCTGGATCGCCCTGGCGGCTGACCGCTCGTGCTGGGCCAGCAGCTCAGACCACTGACGATCGCCCAGCTCCGCCGCACGCTCGGTGGAACCCACCAGGTCGGAGAACAGCACGGTCGCGAGAACGCGGTCGCTACGAACGACGGCCGGCCTTCCGGTGAGGAACTCCTCGATCGGCTCGAGCAGTTCGTCCTGATCCCCGGCGAGATAAAGGTGATCCGAACCCGGCAGCTCCACCACCTGGGCTCCGGGAATCCCTTCGGCCACCGCACGGGAGAGCCCAGGCGGCACGACTCGATCGCCGGTTCGATAGAGCACCAGCGTTGGAGCCTGAACCGCTGAGAGCAACGGTCTGACATCCAGCTCCTCGTACATGCGAGCCATCGTCCGCACGGTCCCCGGGCTCGTCCCGGATCGAAGCAACCGCGCCCACCAGTCGCGAGCCTCGGGATCATGGCTGAGGCTCGGCGCCCACCAGTCGATGCTGCCGGGGTGCCCCCAGTTCTCGACCATCCGCTCCCAGGTGCTGCGGACTAGCTCGACCGGTACGCCGTGCGGGTTGTCAGGGGCCTCCGGAATCCGCGCGTAGGCTCCGAACTCGATCACTGCGCTCACCCGCTCGGGATGGGTGGCGGCGAGCATCGTCGCGGCCGAGGAGCCTTCGGAGATCCCGAACACCGCCACCCGCTCCAGGCCGAGCGAGTCAAGCACTGCCAGACAGTCATCGACTACTCCCTCCACGGTGTAGTCCGCGCTTCGGTCGGAGAGGCCGGTACAGCGCTTGTCGAACGCCACCACACGGGCAAACGAGCACATCCGCTCCCAGAAGCGCTGCGCCGCCGGGAACGCGGTACCGATCTCCAGATGGCCTACGAAGCCCCCGATGAAGAGGACGGTGGGCGGAGCCTCCCCTCCCACGACGTGCGCGATGGAGACCTCGCCCCCGTGGGTGTACTGCACGTCTCCCCAGCTCGACACGGCTGAAGCCTAGCTGTGCCGGGTGCTGCGACGGATGAGAAAGCCACATGCTCGCCGATGTCCAGCTGAGCAGGCGAAATGTTTATCCACGTGGCCGTATGTGATCCCGTCCCCCACGGGAAATATTGCGATCGTGCCAAGGCTTCGAGTCCCTCATCTGATCAGGTCACCTCGAGCTACGGCCGTCGCCGCCGTCTCGGGCTCGTTCGGCCGGGACATCGAGTCTTGTCTCAGTCAGGTCGAGGCCACGATCCGCCGAGCCCGCGGCAAAGGGGCGCGCCTGATCGTCTTTCCGGAGGCCGCGCTGGGTGGCTGCTGGTACGAGCCGCGGCCGGGCGAGACCCCACGCGGTGCCAGTCCGCCCCCGGCGCTGCCCGGTCACGCTGAAGCGTTCGAACGCCTGGCCCGGGCGGCGGGACCCGCGGTCGTCTGCCTCGGATACACCGAAGCCGCCCCCGGGGGCCCGTACTCCAGCGCCGTGTGTCTGAGCGGGGAAGGCGTCCACGGCCACCATCGAAAGGTGCACATCCCGCCGGTGGAGCGAGGAATCATTTCGGCGGGCGAGGGCTTCGCCGCCTTCGACACCCCGGTCGGCCGGCTCGGCATGGTCCTCTGCTACGACAAGGTGTTCCCCGAGTCCGCGCGGGCCCTGGCGCTGGACGGGGCGGAGACGATCGCCTGCATGTCGGCCTGGCCGGTGTGCCGGCGGACGCCCTCGCGGCTGGCCCGCAACGATCGTCAGGTTCGCCATTTCAACGCACTCGACGTAGCTCGGGCGGTGGAGAATCAGGTCGTCTGGGTGGCGGCGAATCACCACGGCACCGTGGGCAGGCTTCGCTTCCCTGGGCAAGCCAAGGTCGTTGACCCGGATGGTCGCGTCCTCGCCAACACCGGGGCGCGGGCGGGAGTCGCACTCGCCAGGATTGACACGCCCGGAGCAGTGAGAGCCGCTCGGGACGAGCTGTACCACCTTGGAGATCGGCTTCCCGTCGCCTACGATCGGGTTGTCGTGGGACAAGTCGCCTGATGTGTGGCATCGCCGGAAGGCTGGGAGCTGAGGCTCCCGGCGAGGATCAGCGCATGATGGAGCGGCTGGTTCATCGAGGCCCAGACGATCAGGGCGAGGTGGAGTTCGCCGGGGGCTGGCTCGGTCACCGCCGGTTGTCCATCGTCGATGTCGCCGGGGGGCACCAGCCGCTATCGAGTTCCGAAGGTTGGCTGGTCGGTAACGGCGAGATCTACAACCACGAGAGCGTTCGTCGTGCACTCGGTGAGAACTCCTATGAGACAAAGTCCGACAACGAGGTCGCGCTGCGGTTGCTGGAGCGCCGCGGCCCCGACGCCCTCGGGGAGCTGGAGGGCATGTACGCGATCCTGTTCGCCCCCGCCAACGGTGGCTCGTTCGTCGCCGCCCGCGACCCGGTGGGGATCAAGCCCCTGTACTGGGCCCGGCGCGACGAACAGGTCCGCTTCGCTTCCGAGCTAGCGAGCTTCGATCCGGAGTGGCGCTCGGCAGTGGAGGCCTTTCCGCCCGGCCACTACTGGACGCCGAAGGACGGTCTGAAGCGCTTCGCAAAGGCGGTTCCGACGGCTGCCGTCGAGGCCGGCCCCCGGCCGGAGCCGACGCCCGAGGACCTGGACGAGACGCGGGAGACACTGGTCGACTCCGTGCACCGCCAGATGATGGGCGACGTGCCCGTCGGCGTGTTCCTCTCCGGGGGCCTTGACTCGACCGTCATCGCCGCGATCGCGGCCCGCTACTACGCCGAACGCGATCAGCAGCTGAAGACGTTCGCCGTCGGCACCGAGGGGAGCGCCGACATCCTCGCCGCCCGCCAGGCGGCCGCGTACCTGGGTACCGACCACCATGAGCACCTCTACACCGCGGAGGAGGCGATGGAGGCGGTGGCTCCGGTGGTCCGAGCCATCGAGCACTTTGATCCCTCGCTGGTCCGCAGCGCCGTGCCCAATTACCTGCTCGCCGAGATGACCGCCCGTCACGTGAAGGTGGTGCTCACCGGCGAAGGGGCCGACGAGCTGTTTGCCGGCTATAGCTACCTCCGGGATTTCTCCGATCCCGATGAGCTGAACGACGAGCTGATCCGGACCGTGCAGGGACTGCACAACCTCAACCTGCAACGCGCCGACCGGGTGACGATGGCCCACGGCCTGGAGGCGCGGGTTCCGTTTCTGGACCGCCAGATGATCGCGCTTGCGCTTCGCCTTCCCGCGGAGTGGAAGGTCGCCGGCCCCGACATCCCTGAGAAGCGGCTGCTGCGTCGGGCGTTCACCGGCTGGCTACCCGAGGATCTGCTGTGGCGTGAGAAGTCCCAGTTCGGCGACGGCAGCGGGGCCGCGGACGTCCTCACCCGCGTGGTGGAGGGCGAGATCAGCGACGAGGAGTTCGCCGAGGAGGCCGACGTCGTCGATCCGCCGCTGCGCACGCGTGAGGAACTCGCCTACTTCCGGATCTGGCGGGATCATCTCCGTGGGGTGCGGCCGGAGAAGAACATCGGGCGATTCGCCACCGCTTAGGCCAAGCGCCGACCGGGTCTTGCTGGAGAGCTTGGAGATCGTCTTCTTCTGACGTGCTCCGGCTTGCGCTTTCTTGACGTTCTTGCGCGCGGCCTCGCGCTGCTTCTGTGTAGCCATATGAGGACGTTACCCGGGATCGTCGCGAGCGTTCGCCAGCCCCGCGATTAGCCTCTGGACCGCGAATGATCGGCCTCGAGCCGCAGTGCGAGCTTCGGGCAGGCTCTCGCTGCTCGTAGGGCCAAGCCGACCAGGTGGGGCGGAAGGGGACGCCCATCTAGCATCGGATAGCCCCAATCGTCGAGCGTGATGCGCTCGGGCAGTAGCTCGGCGCACAGGCCGTGGGCATCGCAAGCCGTGTAGTCCAAGGTCATCCGCACGAGGTCACGCTGCTACGGGCTGCAGGGCAGGGGTCTTGAGCATGGGCGAGCGAACGCAGGCATCGCAAAGCCCGTTGCGGCAATGGTCCTCCAGCTCCTCACCGAACAGCGACACCGCGCTGGTGACGAAGCGCGCCGTGCCATCGGGGTGGGCGCAGGCCCCGCGCCCGGTGACCTGTTCTGACCATCGTCGGATGTCACGCAGCGCATCGCGGGAGGTGTGGCCGTGGCACACCGCGGAGAGCGCGTCCGCGATCGCCCCCAAGCCGTGGATGCAGGGTCCGCACTGTCCGGCGCTCTGATCGGCCAGCCAGCTGGTCACCCGCGTCACCTCGGCGACGGCACAGGCGCTCTGGGGCAGCGCAACGACGACCCCGGCGCCCAGCGAAGCGCCGACGCGCCCCAGCGCATCCTGGTCAAGTTGGGCGGAGAACGCTTGGTCGGTGTCCAGCCACGTCCCCGCATAGCCTCCGAGGAGAAAAGCCCGCACGGGCTCGGACAGACCACCGGCCGCCTCCAGCACCGAAGTCAACGGCGAGCCGTACTCGATCTCGATCACGCCCGCGCGGTGCACCGCCCCGCTCAGGGTGATCAGTGCCGAGCCGGGCTCCCTAGGCGTGCCCACCCTCGCGAAACCAGTCGGACCCGTAGCGGGCGATCAGCGCGGCATGCGCGAGTGTCTCTGGATTTGACACCAACGTAGGTCGTCCGGAGACCCCACGTTGGGTCACCCGCGGCGGAACATGGCGTGGGATCGCCGGCCCGCCGTTGATCAGGTTGACCACGGCGGTCTCCTGGCCGGTGACGTAGCCGGTTGGGACGTCGACCACCGTCGCCTCAATGTCCCCGCGCTCAGCCAGAGCCCGCTCCACCGCTTCCGTAGTCCGTGTCCGCGTCTCATCGACGGCGATCAGCAGCTCGGTGGCTTGCAGCGCTCGTGCACAGCAAAGTGCGCCGTCGAGCACCAGGTGTGGCAGCGACTCGAGCAGGACTCGATCCTTGAAGCTCATCGGCTCCCCCTCGCAGCCGTTGACCACCACCACCGGCTTGCCACGAGAGCGGCGCACCGCATCGAGCTTTTCACCGAGGGGGAAGCGGCCACCACCCCGACCTCGCAGGCCGGCCATGGTCAACTCGGCTATGAAAGCCGC
Organism: uncultured Solirubrobacterales bacterium; assembly: GCA_963731435.1. GTDB lineage: Bacteria > Actinomycetota > Thermoleophilia > Solirubrobacterales > Solirubrobacteraceae > Palsa-465. The sequence goes on along the minus strand of CAVSVF010000003.1, from coordinate 12,449 downwards.
GCCGGGTCCTGTGGTTGACGGCAGCTCACGGTGTAGCTGGAGGTGTCGCTCATAGCTACCGCCGTCCGTTTGGAAGCCATGTAGGAGCCTTGGAAGGGTCATGCGCCTCCCCCTGCTCGGCTGTTCGCCCGTGGGGCCAAGAGCGCGCGTGGAGTGCCGGCTCGCCGGGACCAGCCGCGACCGAGCGGCCCCCCGGGCAGCCAGATCAGCAAGCCGAGCACGAATGCGGCGAGCGCGCCGAGTGCCCCGATGCGGAGCCGGAGCTGCGCGGGCCAACCGATCCGCACCCGGGCGAGGACCGTGATCAGTACCGCGCCGATGCAGATCAGGTTGACCGCCATCATCCAGCCCAGTCGTACATCGCTACCGGTCCCGAACCCGTGGATCACCGCGATCGGCCAGGCCAGATACGCCAGCCAATGCACAGTGCGCCATCCGCGGTAGCCGAGGCGGAGGCGAACCAGGCTGGTGACGACGATCGCCAGCAGCAGATCGAAGCTGACTGCCCCCAGACCTAGCCAGATGGGGCGATAGCTCCCGCCGAACGGGATGACCGCGTCCGTCAACGCGATCGGGGCGAAGCCGTCGAGCACCGAGGTGATGATGTGCACCACGAGGAAGGCCACGGCGAGCAGTGAGCTCGTGCGGTGGATGCCGTCTATGGCGACCCGCGGCCAGCGGGCAGTCTGCACCCTGCCGATGGCTGCAACCCCAACCACCAGGCTCAGCGTGAGCAGGATCAGCGCAAGCGCGCCGGTGGCACGTGTGAGATACCACTCCACGCTTGGCCCGGTGCTCATGCTGGCCACCCGCCCTGGACTTGTACTGAGCCATCGGTTGCGACCAGGCGGGCCGGCAGCTGGTGTTGCGCCAGCCAGCCCGGTCCCTCGTCGCTTAGCACCAGCGCCGCCGTGGAGGCAATGTTGGCCTGCGCGCAGGTAGATGCTGAAACGCTGACGGTGCGCCAGCGTGAACGAACCGGTTGACCGTCCCGTGGATCGAGAATGTGGTGCTGAACCTGGTTGCGATGTCGCCACCGCCGCACCGTTGTGCTGGACGTGGCCAGTCCTCCCGCCGGGATCGACACCGTCTGACCTGGAGCATCGGCAGACGCGCGGTGGTCATCGGTCACGTGAACAGCCCACCCCTCGTCCTGATCGTGGCCGGCGGCGGCTATGTCCCCACCCAACGCCACGAGAGCACCCGCGGGGTGAATCTGAGCAGCCGCCTCGGCTGCGCGGTCGGCGGTCAGAGCCTTCGCGGTCGCGCCGAGGTCAAGGGCCACCCCGGGAGGAATCCAGACCGCCGGCGGGCGCTCGCCCAGCTTGACCTCCCGCCAGCGCTGCTCACGATGGGTCGAACAAGGAGCTTTGCCGACAGGGGAGGAGAACTGTGAAGGGACTGGTGCGAGCTCCCGCCAATCGCGGTCGTAGCCGACCTCTACCAGCTCGTACCCGAGGGTCGGATCGACTGCTCCATCGGAGACGCGGGCGGCTCGCAGCCCGAGACCGATCGCCTCCCAGAGGAGCACGCTGATCGGCACCCACGAACCGGCGTTCCGGTTCACGCGGGTGAGCTCGGAGTCGGCGCGGAAGCGACTGGCCGCACTGTCAATTGCGTCCAGCTCGTACTGGACGATCCGCCGGACCTTGGCGGCGGTCGGAGCGTCGGCGTCCCGGAGTCGGAGGACGACGGTGGTGCCCAGCGCCTCCCAAGTGTCAGTTACGAATTGACGCGAGGCCGGAACGGCAACGGGGGGGCTCATGAGCCGCCTGAGACCACCGGTGCCGGCGACGGGGCCGGAGCGGGCGAAGGGTCCGCAGCCGGTGGAGGACTCGGAGCGGGCGAAGGGTCCGCAGCCGGTGAAGGACTCGGGGCGGGCGAAGGGGCCGCAGCTGGCGCCTGGTTAGGGTCCGGCGCCGGCGCTGGGCCGGTCGTGGGAGGCTGCGCCGGGGGATCTAGGCGTCGGGACCGAGCTGTGACGGACCGCCGCTCCCGATGGTGCCGCGTGGCCCGGTGGCCCATGGTGCGAGGCCGTGGCCTGTACTCCCCCACCCGGCGCTTGTGACCGGCGAAGGCGGTCGAGGCCATCTGGCTGAACACCAGCGTGAGAACCAGCGCGACGACCACCAAAGCGACGTTGAATGCCCGCAGGCGCCGCAGTACGGCATCCCGACGCTGAGGAGTCATTTGCGACGTTCTGGCGGCCACGATAAGAAACTATTGGCGATCGCGCTAAAGCGGTTTTTATCGGACTATGAGAACTCTCTTTCCCCTGGTTTCGCCCATGAAGCGCCGCCTAGGATGGGTCTATGAGCCGGATCGTGGTGGTCGAGGACGAACCGGGGATCGTCGACTTCGTCGAGCGGGGTCTCCGGGGGGCCGGCTTTGAAGTGCGTAGTGCCTTGGACGGCGACGCCGGACTCGAGTATGCGCTGGCCCCGGACGTCGACTTGGTCGTCCTCGATCTCATGCTGCCGCGGCGCAGCGGTGCGGAGATCCTCGCCGAACTGGTGAGCAGGCGGCCAGGCTTGCCGGTGATCGTCCTCACGGCACGGGGCGAGTTGGAGGCTCGGGTCGAGGGTCTGCGGTCGGGTGCAGTGGACTACATGGTCAAGCCGTTCGCGCTGATTGAGCTGACCGCGCGAATCCACGCCCAGCTGCGTGCCGCGAGTCAGACCCCGTCGACCACGCTTCGACACGCCGGATTGGAGGTCGACCTGCTCACCCGCCGAGTGCGCTTCAACGGACGCTCTGTGCGATTGTCGGCGACCGAGTTCGACCTCCTCACGTACTTCATGCACAACGCCGGCAGCGTGCTATCCCGGGAACAGATCCTTCGCGCGGTTTGGGGTTACCGGCACGATCCTGCGACCAACATCGTGGATGTCTACGTCGGTTACCTGCGTCGCAAGCTCCACGACAGCAGACAACCTTCGCCGATCCGGACAGTGCGCTCGCTCGGGTATCAGCTGAAGGATGTCCCGTGATGCGCCGCTCGAGCGTGCGCTGGCGCTTGGTCGCATGGGTAACGGGTTTGCTCCTCGTCACGTGCGCGGCGATCTTCGTGGTCATCTACGAACAGGCGACCGGCGACCTACGCGCCCAGATCGATTCGGATGTCTCCGGTGACGTCTCCCAGCTCTCGCAAGCGGTGCGAGGGTTCAGGCAGACTTCACCTGGGACGGTAGCTGCGGCACTCCAGCGCTACGTTCGCGCGCAGCCGTTCAACGGCACTTCGTCGCTGCTGTTCGCGGTGGTGCCGGGGCAGGGCACCGTGAGCAACCATCCGGAGCTCTTCGGCGCGATCCGTCCCGATGACGGTGAAACCCTCGCCGAGCAGAAGCAGGAGAACCGGGAAGGGCAAGCTTTGCTGAGCGGGCCGCTGGGGCTATCCACCCAGCGCACGCCGGATCTCGGCGAGGTGCGCGTGGATCAGCGCATCATCGACGTGGGTCCCCTGCGGGTCCGTGTGGGGGCCGGGGAGCCGCTGATCGTGGTGACTCGCGCCGGTCGAAGCATCACACGGTCGTTCGTCATCGCCGGCGCGGTGGCGCTAGTGCTGGCGTTGATCGCCTCCTATCTTGCGGGCGCATCCGTCTCTCTGCCGCTGCGCCGGATGGCGAAGGTCGCCGCCCGGGTCGACGACGGCGACCTGCAGCCCCGGATGGAACCTCCGGCCGCCGCGGGGTCGGAGATACGCGTCCTCGCCGAGTCGTTCAACCACATGCTGGATCGTCTCGAGCAGGCTTTCTCAGCACAACGCGATTTCGTCGCCGACGCCTCCCATGAGCTGCGTACCCCCTGACGGTGATCGCCGGTCAGATCGAGGTGCTGGCAGCCCAGGACAACCCTGCGCCAGAAGAAGTACGCCGCGTGCAACGGTTGATCCTCGCGGAGGTTGCGCGTACATCGCGTCTGGTCGACGACATGCTGCTGCTGTCGCGGTCGGAGCGGTCGGACTTCCTACGGCCCCAGACGATCGACCTGTCACGATTCGTTGGCGACCTTTGGGCGGGCGTCAGCTCGGACTCCGAGCGCAACTTCGAGCTGGCGGACGTCCCGCAGGCCACGCTGGAGGCCGATCCAGACCGTCTGGCCCAGGCACTTCGCAACCTGATTCGCAACGCGATCGAGCACACGAATGCTCCGAGGGGCACCGTTCGCCTAGAGGTCTCGACGTTGTCGGACCACTGGATCCGCTTCGCGGTGATCGATGATGGTCCCGGCATCGCCCACGAGGAGCGTGAGCGGATCTTCGAGCGCTTTCACCGCACCGATCAGGCCCGCGATCGCGCCAGCGGCGGCGCTGGACTCGGGCTCGCGATCGTTCAGGCGATAGCCGATGCCCACGGCGGCCGGGTCCGTGCCCTGGCGACCGATGCCGGCGCGAGGCTGGAGCTGGACCTACCGGGGGCGCGCGCGCCGGATGAGCAAAACCGCCGTCCGAAGGCCGTCATCGCCGGGGACTGACGGGGGACCGCCTCCGGCAAGGCGGGACGTAGCCGTCGCCGTTTCATAGGTACGGCTTAGCAACCCATTACGGGGTTGCCAAGCAAGGCGAGCATCTTGTGGACATTCGCCGTTCCCGATCCCTCCCGGAGGCTCGATGACCGACAGCAACACCGGTTCCCCGCTTCAGGCCAGGCGCGCGCGCACCCGCCTGATTCGCCGTCGCGTCCTGGCCGCGGCGGCAGCGACCTTCCTGGCCAGCACCGGCGGCGTCGCTGCCGAGTTTGTCGTCTCGCACGAATCGGCGCTCGCCCGCGACGGAGCGAGCACCGCCACCGCCTCGAATTCGGCTGCCTCCGCGACGACTGTGACTGCGGCTCAGCCGACAAGCACCGCTGCGGCTCAGTCAACGAGCTCGAACGCGGCTCAGTCGACGAGCTCCGGCTCGGATGGTCCCTCGGCACTGACCTCGCGGGCGTCATGAACGAGACCCGGCGGGAGTTTGCGTGCTTCGGAACGGTGTGTGCGGTCCTGGTCTGCGGATCGGCGCCGGGCGCAGACGCGGAGACCGCAGCGGCGGAGGCTGAGCGCCGGCTCCTCGGCTGGCACCAGCAGTTCTCCCGCTTCCTGCCCGACAGCGAGCTCTCTCGCCTGAACGGGGACCTGCATCGTCAGGTCAGGGTCAGCCCGATGATGGCCCGGTTCGCCCAAGCGGCGGTAGCGGTTGGGCCGCAAGCGAGGGACTGGTCGACCCGACACTGGCCGGTGACCTGCGGCGCGCCGGGTACGCCCAGCCGTTCGCTGGCCACTCGCTGCCGCTGCCAATCGCCTTGGCGTTGGCTCCGGTTCGCGCTCCGGCGCGACCTCACGCGGAGGCTCGCTGGCGGCAGATCGAAGTCGACGTTCCCGGTCGGACGGTCTGCCGGCCGCCGGGTGTCCAGCTCGACGGCGGCGGGCTCCTCAAAGGCCTCTTCGGTGACGTCCTCGCCCGCGATCTGGCGCTCCATGACAGCTATGCCGTCGACGCCGGCGGCGATCTCCGCTTCGGTGGCGCTGCGGGGCGCCGGCGCAAGCTGCAGATCGCAGGCCGTTCGACGGTTCGGTGATTCACGTCTTTGAGGTGGGGCGGGGAGCTGCTGCCACCAGCAGCATCGCGCACCGCAGCTGGCTCGACGGGGATGGGAGGCCGGCCCACCATCTCCTGACTCCACAGACTGGCCGTCCTGCCTTCCAGGGCTGGTCCAGACGACGGCGCTCGCGCCAACCGGCGTGGAAGCGGAGATGCGGAGCAAGGCGGCGCTCCTGAGCGGGCCTGAAGCGGCGCGCGGATGGCTCCCGCATGGCGGTGTGATCGTCCACGACGACACCACCGTCGAGGTGATCGGGCTGGCTCCGCGCTGATGTCTGCGCTAACTGCTTGCCGTGGGTGGTTGCAGCGTGGGCTCGCGTTCTGCCCTGTCTACTGACCTGTTCTGGGTCCTCAGCCGCGGTGCGGGCACCACCGCGCGATCCTCTCCAGCGTGTCGGTGAGCGTGGGGCTGGTGATGGCGGGCAGGGTGGGACGCGGCAACGGTCCCGACCGGCGTGCCTACCACGAGATTCTCTCGCTATCGGTGATGGTGGCGATCGCGGTGCACGGCCTTGCCCTGCTCGGGGACAGCGTCGTGCATCCGAGCCTGGTTGACGTGACGCTGCCCTTCGCCTGGTCCTTTCAGCGGCTGGCCACGGCCCTAGGGATCCTTGCCGGCTGGATGATGATCTGCCTGGGGCTTCGTTCTACGTCCGTGACCGGATCGGCCGGCAGCGATGGAAGCTCATACCCGTTTCACCATCATCGCCTGGGCGGCAGGTTGATCCACACCTTGGTCGAGGCCACCTATGCCGGCCAGCTCTGGTATCTGACGATGATCACCATCACCTCCGCGCCGGTGCTGGTGCTCGTCGTGCTGCGGGGATACCGGCACCGGGCCAGGCGCTGGGTGACGCGGCCGCGGCCGACCGTGCCCACGCGCCCCGCCGGCCCGGTTCCCTCTCGTCCACGGCGGGAGGATGGGCGGCGGCAGGGTCTAGCCTCCATGGCGTGGATATCGTGCGCCGCGAGCAACGCGAGGCCTTCGTCACCGTGGACGGCTTGTCGATCGAGAGCTGCGGGCATCCCCTCGGCAACGCCGCGAACCAGAGCCTGCCCGAAGCCGTTGTGTCGCCGGGCGGGACAACCGTGGCCCACCTCCACCGCCGCACCGAGGAGATCTACCTCTTCACCGGCGGCAGCGGACGGATGCAGCTCGGCGAGGAGCGGCGGCCGGTGCGGGCGGGCGACTGCGTGGTCATCCCGCCCGGTGCTTCTACCCACAAGTTGTGGGCCGATGAGCAGGAGCCGCTGGTCCTGCTGTGCTGCTGCTCGCCCGCTTACTCGCACGAGGACACGGTCCTGTTGGAGGACTGAGTTTCGGAGAAGCCCGTGGTCTCCGTGGCGCTCAGCGGCTGAGCGGGCGCTCAGCGATCCAATAACGCGGACCTGGGCCGGCGGCGGCAGCGCGGTCGTTGGGGTTGGCCAGGCGGCAGCGATCCAGCGAGAGGCAGCCGCAGCCAATGCACTCGGTCAGTCCGGACTTCAGCCGCTGCAGCTCGTCGATGCGATCGTCGATTCGCGCCGACCACTGTCGTGACAACCGAGACCAGTCGCGACGGGTAGGGGCGTGGTGCTGGGGTAGCTTGGCGAGCTCCGCACCGATTTCCTCCAGGGTCAGGCCAACGCGCTGGGCGTAGACGATGAATGCGATACGTCGCAGGACCGGGCGTGGGTAGCGGCGATGCCCGGAGCCCGCACGCTCGGAGGCAATCAGCCCGCGCTCCTCGTAGAAGCGCAACGCGGAGGCAGCGACGCCACTGCGCCTCGCCACATCACCGATCGTCAGGAGTTCAGACATTGGCTTGACCTAAAGCTTACTTGAGCTTGTAGGCTGCGTCATCCATCGGAGTAGCCGAGGAGGCGCCATGAGCCAGAGCACGATCACCGCCAGTCAGCGCATCACCACCGAGGTCACCTCCTGGCCGGGAGTGACCGCCGGGCCAGGCCGGAGGGGCGAGTTCGACTTCGCTGTTCGGCCGCCGCTCGATCGGTCACCTGCACGGCGACCGCTCCGCCCACTTCAGCTTCCCAAAGGAGATGTGGACCCAGCTGCACGACCAAGGAAGGATCACCGAGCACCCGGTGTTCCCTGGTAAGCAGGGTCCGGCGGCGCGGCGGATGGAAACCGACGCCGACGTCGACGAGGTCATTGCACTGTTGCGGTTGAACTACGACCGCGTCAAGAGCTACGTCGGGCCTGGCGGACGGTCGGGCTCCGTGAGCGCCAGCTCCGCGAAGCTGCTTGATCCCCGCGTAGGAACCGGCAACGACGAGGAACCGCTTGGCGTGGCAGAACAGCGCGTCTGGCACGCCGGTTACCTCGACCAGGTCGGCTCCTTCCAGGCCGCCCCATGCGGCCGGCAGATCGCGCCGATTCTCGAATGAGCCGAGCTCGCACGGGACGGCCTCAAGCCCGAAGCCCTGTCGCTTGGGGTAGGTCACGAACACGGCGTAAGGCGCCTCGGGGCACCAGCACTTGCTTCCACGGAGCGTTGACTGGCAGCTCGACCACGCGTGGGTCCTCGGCCGCGGCGATCGCCTCGCGCACGACGCGCTCCGAGCGCCAGGCCGGATGCGGCAGCGGCTACCTCACGGCTGAGGATCCCCCGGGCCAGGGCGACGGCCGCGTCAAAGCGCTCGCGCTCCTGCTCGGGGGTGAGGCTTTCATCCCAGCGTGCGTTGAAGCCGCCGATGATGGCGTTGACGGTCATGGGGCGGACACCCTCAATGGCAGCTTATGAGAGTACCTGCTGACCGGTGTCGTTGGCGTCGACGGACTGAACGACCGTCCTGTCCACCGCGTCGGCGACGCCCTGGTCGCCTGCACAGATCTGCGCGCCGAACTCACGCCACACAAGTCCGAACGCCGCGTAACGCACGCCATTCTCCCGTGCGCGATCGAACTCGCGCTGATGGTGGTCGAAGTCTCCGGTTGATCGAGACGTCGCGAAAGCCGACATCGACCCGGAGGTCGGCCCTGGAGACAACCGCCTGATCACGCGTCCGCACGACCTCGACCGGCTCGCCCAGCAGATTGAGCGCGGCGATGGCGAACACTTCGTCAGCGTGGAAGGAACCGTCGTGGGTTGCGATCAGCACGCCAGCGACTCTAGATGCGCTGGGGTCGGGTCGCCCGGGCAGAAACAGCCACCGGCAGGCTCCGGTGATTCCGACAGACCCCTCCACGGTCTCCGCGCGGCACGCGCATCTGTGCATTCCGCAAGCTTCACTTGGATGCTGTGCCACCGAGCACGAGACGGTTGGAGATGCTCATCGCGGCATCGAACCAGGACCCGGACCGCCTGCGTGTGAGCGTTCGTGGCTGACCTCAAGCGCCCAGCGCAGGAGGCTGCAGCGTCGCCGGCTTTCAATTAGTGGCGTGCGTCACCGGGCCTCGTCGTTCGGAGCGCGGCTGATGGCGGTATCGCCTGGCGAGAGTGACGCTCCTGCTGCGCCGCCTTCGAAGGCTCGGACGGTTCGGCGCGCGGTTTCGATCCATGCGTTGACGAGTGGCGAGACGGATCCTGGACGCCGGGCGAGTGAGATCAGCGCGGGTTCGGCGTCGTTGCATGGCAGGTAGGTGATGTCGGGATGCGGGTAGTAGCGCGCGACCGTCGATGGCAGGAGGCACACTCCCAGTCCGGCGGCCACAAGCGCGAGGACTTCCTGAACGCTGCTGGCCTCGGCCGCGACTCGTCCGAGGAGGCCGTGGCGTCGTTGTTCGTCGATCCATCTGGCCGGCGGGCGCTCGCTCTGTACCGCTGGGTTGATGATGAAGCTTTCGTCGCCGAGATCTGCGTATGTCACCGACTCGCGGGGGGCGAGTGGGTGCGAGCTCGCTACGGCAACCAGCCGGGGCTCTTGGACGAGAACCTCTACCTCGAGGTCGGTCTGACCCTGCCCTAGCCGAGTGAACGCGACGTGCACGTTCCCGTCGAGGATGTCGTCGATGCTTCCCAGGAGGAGCTCGTGGACCGTGACGGCGTAGGCGGGGTGACGTTCACTGAACGCGCGGAGCACTTCGGGGAGCAGGCCAGCGGCCGAGGTCCCATAGAAGCCCACCTTCAGGGTTCCGGTGCCGGCGGCGCGCGTGGCACCGATCGCGGTGCTGAACCTGGCTGAGCGTCTTTCGCCCCTCGCGTAGCAGCACGTGCTCCAGGCATCGGTGAGCTCGACATGGCGGCTGTTGCGCTCGAGCAGCGTGACGGCTAGCTGGTTCTCGAGTCGCCGTATCTGCTGGCTGAGCGAGGGTTGCGCGATGTCGGAGCCGCTCCGCTGCGCGCCCGAAGTGAAGCTCCTCGGCGACGGCCAAGAAGTACTCGACGAGCCGAAGATCGAGCCGATCCATAGGTGCAGCCTACTGATCGACGGAGAACTGATCTTGGACTTTGCTGACCCGCCGGCTCATCCTTGGCATCGACTCCGATTCGGATCAAGGAGGTGGTGCAGTTGCCCGAGTCACGCCCAGCGCTCAGCACGCGACCGACTCTGTCGGGGGAGGCGTCTCGGCTGATGGTTGACGCAGCCGTGGCCGAGGCCACTGGCCTTTCGGTGTCGGTCACCGTAGTAATCGTGGACGAGTCGGGCGTCACGAAGGAGATGGTGAGGATGGATGACGCGCCGCTTGTGAGCGTGCAGACCGCTGTCAACAAGGCGTATGCCGCGGCGGCCATCGGAATGCCGCCGGATGATTTCTACTCCGTGATCGAGGCCGACGGCGCCGCTGTCGCCGAGTTCGCTACCAGACCCGGATTGGCTTTGATCGCGGGAGGGCTTCCCGTGATCGCCGACGGGAGAGTGGCGGGCGCGATCGGGGTAGCTGAGCGCGATGACCGGGGCCGAGGATCGGCGTATCGCGGAGGCAGCCGTCGCCAAGGCCAGCGCCTGACATCGGCGGGACAGCGTGCTCCTGGGACCGGAACCCGTGTTGTGAAGCTCCTCGCCATCGGCCGCCCCCGACCAGGCGTCGAGACGCGCGCGGCGATCGCGCATCACGCAGTCGATGAGCTGCGCATGCTCTGGGCGTACCCCGCGACGGGTTCGTGCGCGAGATCCATTCTCCACGCGGGCCCGGCGCGGTGCTCATCCTCGAAGCCAGCTCCGTTGCAGCGGCAGAGGCAAGGCTGGCCGACCTACCGCTCGTCGAGAACGAGATCATCGAGTTCGAACTCATCGAGCTGCGGCCGTTCACCGGGTTCGAGCACCTACTTCTTTAACCCATGAGGGCCAGCAGCAATGAGATCTCCCAGCCCTCCCGCCGTGAACCAGCGACGGCAGTGTTCACCCGCCGTGTCAAGCCCGGCCACGAACTCCGATACGAGGCACTGGCACGCGAGATGATCGAGGCGTCGGAAGCCTTTCCCGGACAGTTCGGCGCGACCATGCTGCACGAGACGGGCTCACCTAACTACACGCTGCTCTATAGCTTCACCGACCAACCGGCACTCCGAGCGTGGCTCGATTCCACGCAGCGAGGACAGCTACTGACGCGAGCCGACCAGATCGCCACCGCCCACCTGCGGCTACCGCCCCTGACAGGACTTGAGCGCTGGTTCACGCTTCCCGCATCGAGCCACCATCAAACCACCACCGCGCTGGAAGATGTGGCTCGTCTCGCTACTCGCGATCTACCCCTTCGTCGTCGCGTTTCAGGCCCTGCTGGTTCCCTCCATCAAGACCTGGCCACTGCTCCTGCGATCGGCGATCCTTCCGCTTCATTTGCTGACGCTGATGACGTTTGTAGTGATGCCCGTCGTTACACGCATCGTTCAGCCCTGGCTCTCACGCGGCAAGTAGCGCCGCCGAAACACGCTCAAGGCTTGTTGAAGGGCAGGCTCTGGCTCGCGCGAAGCCGGACGCTTTGCTCCGCCAGGAGGATCCAGCAGGCCCCTGAACGCCTCGGACTGTCCCGGCTTCACTTGATGACGGATGAGCCCAAGCGCGGCGACCCGAGTCGCTTGGCGGCGATCTGACGTGGGCCAGCTCGGCGGACGTTTGGCATGTAGCGTTACAGGTGCCGCGTTTCGGCTGGAGGCGACTTCCAGTTGTTGTTTCGCCCATCTTGGTAGCGGACTGTGGCTTCGGCAAGTTGCGTGGTGGTGGCGTCGTCCAGGCATGCAACGTTGACCCAGTTGAACCACCGGCCGCCGAGCTCGTACGGGTGCTGTCGCCCCAACGGCTTGATTCCGCAGCGGCGGCCAGAAGCGGTCGTCAGCTCGGTGCGCCAGGGAACCGGTACTCTGAGAGAGCATGGTGTCCCTGCAGTAGCCGGAAGGCGTCGGCTTTGACGATCGCTTTCCAGTACCTCGACTTGGCGCAGATCGAGCAGTCGCACCTGCTCGTGCCGTGGGCCAGGTCGATCTCACATTCAAACCGGACAGCCCCGCAGTGGCAGCTGCCGTGATAGCTCTTTGTCATCGCCTCGTCCTCCTGCTACACGAGGTCGCTGGTGGGTCGAAGACCACGGCTCAGGCGGTTCCTGCGGCCAGCGGCCCAGGTGGGCCAGCCGTGGCTGCCTGGCCGATCGAGCTCTCATTCGTTGCCGCACGTGCCAGGGCGGGCGATGCGGCGATCACCGGCCGACCGGCGCGGCGGATGCTCGCAAGCGTGAGCGCCGCGCCGAGCGCGGAGGCGATCATCAGTTCCCATGCGCCGGCGAAGTCGTTTGCGACTCCGGGCGCGGAGCCGAGTACCGCGACAAGGCCGGCAACACCCAAGCGCCGATCCGATCTGGCGGCCGGTTGTCTGCACGGCGATCCCAGTCGCGAGCCTCGCGGGCGGTAGCGCCGCGACCGCGGCGGAGGTCAGAGCAGGCGGTACAAGTCCGACGCCGGTCCCGCCGGTGATGATCGAGGGGAGGTAATCG
>CAVSVF010000002.1:0-641215 GCA_963731435.1 uncultured Solirubrobacterales bacterium | reverse complement strand
ATCGGGGTAATCAGCGGCCTCGGGTGGGCGTTCGGCCAGAGTCATATAGCCAGTCTCGTTCACAAACTCGGCGAACTGGGAGACAGTCACCGGCGCGCGGTCGATCGCAACGCGTCGAGGTTGATCTCGCGGACCGACAGGCCGCGTCCCCCGTTTCGGGCGACGCGGTGTCGGCGGCGCAGTGGGAGTGTGGGCTATGCATGCGGTCACGGCACTGCCACGCCAGCGCGGGCGCGTCGACGCCCAGGAGGTCCCTGAGCCGGCCGAGTGGGACAGTGCGGTGCTCGTCCGCGGGCAGCTGATGGGCGTGCGGCACGGACCATGAGATCTCCCAGAGCGAATGCGGCGGACCGCCACCGGGACAGAGCAAGCTGATCATTGGACATGAAGGTTTCGGTGAGGTGCTCGAGGCATTAGTGAACTTCCGTACAGTCCTACCGTGGAACGATCCCGGAAGCCCATCCACACAATAAGAACCGGCAGGCCGGTGCGATGAAGCTCACCTCGGTCGACATCTACCTTGTGATCGACACCTTCCTGCTCTTGCTGATCGGGATCGGTCCGAAGATCGCGCTCGTGCCATATGTCGAGATCACCGCCCCGCTCGACGGTGCGACGAAGGCGCTGATCGTCCGCAAGATGCTGACCACCGCCGCCGTCGTTGCCCTCATTCTCCTGGGCCTCGGCGAATTCCTATCCAGGCTTCTTCACTTCTCGACCGGGTCGCTCTCGATCGCCGGCGGAATCATCCTCATCATCATCGCGATCACCATGGTGCTTGGAAGCGGGGACGCCAGCGACAGCGAGGCCATCAAGGGACGCGATCCAATGCGCATCGCCGTGTTCCCGCTCGCCGTCCCGTACGTCTTGAACCCCGCCGGCATCGTTGCACTGGTGACCCTCTCAGCCGAGGCGGACTCAGTCGCCGTCTTTGGAATGGTCCTCGGCGTCCTCGCCTTGATCCTCACTCTCGACGTCGCCGTATTCCGGCTTGCCAACCGGGTCAGCGACCATCTGGACGAAAGCCGGATGCTGATCACAGAGAAGATCTTCGGCATGCTGTTGGCAGCGCTCGCCGTGCAACTCGTGCTCGATGGCCTCGACAGCACCGGCATCATCCACCTATCCGGTCACTGACAAGCCTTTAGCATTACTAGGAGTGGCCGGGTGACTACCCTCCGGACTGACTGGAGGGCTCTCCGTCTGGGAGGCGCAGATGGTCCTCGTCGTCGGCCGATCTGGACAGAAATGCCCCGACCCGAAGCTGGAATTCACCGCAGGGCGCTGAGACTGATTGGGAGATCCGAACAGCGCAGAACCTCTGAGGCCAGAGCTTGTTTGAGCCACAAGGCTGGGTCTAGCGCCGCGCTCCGCTCATACATGCAACGAGGCTCGCTCAATCTGCCCAATCTAAACTGGAGGCGGCAAAAGGGTCTTCGCGTTAGCGGCGGTTCGAGAGGATTGCGGTTGCGATCACCAGCGAGAGTGCGACCACCGCTCCGAGTGCGCCGAGCCAGTTGACCCCGACGGTTTTGCGGACATGATCGACGTAGGCGATAAAGCCAAGCGGCACCGCGATTGAGATGAGGAGCGCGAGCGTGCGAGCGATTGCGCGTTTGTCGTGACCTGCGTCGCGGCGCTTGTCGGCGGTGGCGATCGCCGCCTGGGTGCTCGCCTCTTCGCCGTCGTAGAAGATCAGTGCCCTGCGCCCGAGCTGACGTGTGTGTGTCTCACATCCCCAAGCCATCACGATCATGAAGGTGACCGGCAGCACCCACGTCGTGACCCAGATCCCGACGCCCAGCAGGACGCTGAACACCGCCCGTATCCGGTCCGCCGCGCCTTCCATTGGCTTCGCAGACGACGGACTCATGAATCCGCCGAACACCAGGATGAGGTAGATGCTATGTACCCAGAAACGCAGCGATCGCCGCTCCGCCGGCCTTTCGGGGATCTTCTTTTTCCTGACTTCGGTGAGCGCAGCTTCCGCGGACTCGACGCTCGGGTGCACGCCCCGCAGCGCAAGGCCCTCGGCCGCGGTTCGCAGGCTCCCCGGATCGCGACCGTACAGCGCTGCCGTGCGCAGCGTCATCCGCGTCTCTTGCAGCAGATAAGTGAGATAGCCCGGAACCAGCGCGAGAAAGAACGGCGTTCCGGAGATCGCACCATCGATCCGCGCGATCTGCGCCGAGTGGATGCGCAGCTCCTCGGCGATCACCGCTGGCGGGATATCGGGCTGGGTGCTTCGAGCTGACAGCGCCCATTCCCGTGACGCGTCTCCATGGCGATCGGCCACGTACAGGGTCAGCCGCTCGGCGACGTGCTCGGGGTCGCGATAGGCGATCCGCACAAGCTCACGCGAGGCCGAGAACACCCGGCCAATCCGCCTCCTTGGGCGGGTCGACCCGCTTGGCTGCGGCGGGACCGAACTGGTCGGATCAGTTGAAGGCACCGCTACCTTTGTCGCCAGTGGCGGGGAGGTGCAACCCAATGGCATCACGACCGCGACCGAATGTGAGCCGGTGGGTCAAGGGAATCTCGATTGATCTGCCGGAACCGATCGGCGATGTCGAAGCCTGAGAAGGTCCCGTCCTCCTCCGGGTGTTGTGCGCGAAGAAATGCGAATTGCTGATCGCGGCGATTCCCCAGATGATGTTCAGCACCCCGCCGATCGACAGAAGCACCGCCGCGCGAAGACCGACCTGCCAAGTCCTGTTACCTCATCCATTCTGGTCCTCTTTTTCGAGTTTGGGGTGATCGTGCTGCACCTTCTCACCCGGAGCTTGCTGGAAATCATCCGAGCAGGTGATGCGTCTCCTTCTGGCTACGCCATCGTCAACGACACACTAGGGCGAAGTCAAGGAGCTAGAGCTATGCCAACCGTTGAAAACATCGAGACCTGGCGAGGCGAGGATGTGCTGGATCACGGCGGTCAGAAGGCTGGACGAATCGAGGAGGTGTACCGCGAGCCCACCGCGCATGAGCCGGTGCTGTTTTCGGTCAAGCACGGAATGCTCGGACGCCAAGTGACGTTGGTGCCGATCGTCGAGGCGGTGCTGAGCCACGATTATCTCCGCGTTCCTTACAGCGCCGAGCAGCTTGAACAGGCGCAGTCCGGCCCAGCCGCCGAAGCGAGCTGACCGGAGAGCAGGTCGCCGCCGTCGGCGCGGTGTTCGACCTTGCTTTGCCGACGAGCGGTTCGCTCTACAGCGCAAGCTTGATCGAGCGTCGGCGCGTTGAGGCCGAGGAAGCCAGCCGCCGCGCGGAAGCATTGGAACGCGAGGCGCAAGGGCGTGCAGCGGCGGCTGAAGAGGCCCGCAGAGCTGCAGCCGCCGCGACCGAGGAAGCTGAAGCGGCCGCGCGCGAGCAGAGGAGGCACGAGCGGCCGCGCGGGGAACCGGTCAGCCGTCATCGCTGCAGACCTAGCTATTAACGTTCTCCCACGCGGCGGCCGATCAAAATCCCGATCACGGTGACGAGATAGAGCTGTCCAATCAGCATTTCAATTACGGCGACAGCGCGGCCGAGAGCGTAACCGGCCGTGAGATCGCCAAATCCTGTTGTGGTCAGAACGGTGAAGCTGTAATAGACATCCCGGCTGGCGGTGCCGTTTGAACCCTGCGCGAAGTAGGGGCTGGGCCCGACGGCGGCCATAAAACCAATTATCGAGGCAAACGTCAGCCCCACCAACAGATATATGGCCAGGGCGCCAGCGACCGCCTGAAATGTCACGCCTTGTCCACGGACGAGCCGCATCAGTCCGCGGACAAGGGTGATCGGAACCGCGACGGTGAGCAGTGCACTCAAGCCGAACGTCGCGCCTTTGGGCAGCACCCCGATAGCGATCCCGAGTGCAATGGCCACGACTGCGCCCACGGCTAGGGTCCTGCGGCGTCGCCGCACTGAGGTGCGCTCCCGGGCCGTGCTGATCGACACGACCAATGCGGCTCCAACCAGGGCAAAGGAAACCGCACGGGAGCCTTTGCCCTCGGGCGCGGCGATTATGAACACGACCACGATGAAGATGAGCGCGAAGACCGCCCCGTAACGATGCCGAGCGGCAGCCACCTCTGAGTCGGCTGTGAGGCCCGAAGAGCCCCCGGCGCTTGCGTCGTCGAGCACGTCTACCTCGTGGCCGCCGGACCGAGCGAGGCTTCACTGCGGTTGGGGCTCTCGACCCCCGGATGCGACAGCTCCGCACTACTCGTTTCGACGGTCGGCGACCCGGGCCAGCGGGCATCGACGAGCAACGTCACCACGTACGAGACGACCACGCCGAGGATGATCAGCGGCTCGACGCCGGCACCCGTCTTCGCCGTCAACACGGTTCCGATAACGACGGCTGTCAGGGGCAGCCGGAGCACTCCGACGACCGCAGCACCCATCCCCACTCCGACGGCCGCGGTGATCGGAAACCCCGGCAACCTCGAGGCCATGATCCCCCCTGCGGCGCCCAGGAAGATCGCGGGGAACGTGGGGCCCCCGCGAAAGCTGCCCAGGGAGAGCCCGTAGGCGATTCCCTTGCAGAGGATCAGTAAAGCGAGCGCGCCCAAAGAGTACGTCGCTGCGTGGCCTACCAGCCCGGGCAACTGATCCTGCCCGGAGAAGAGCACATCGTCCACGCTCTTGCCAGTGGCCTGGGAGAAGGTGATCCCGAGGCCCGCGATAATCAACCCCGCCGCCGGCAGCAGCAGAGGGCGCGGCCTGACGATTCGATGGGTCTTCAGGCCCCCCCGCATGACCATCTGGGTGAGGACTGCGACGACGCCGGCCAGCGCAATTGTCCAGGCGAAGTTGCCGATATGCGGGTGGCCGAACCCGGGCAGGGGCAATGCACCGAGCGCATAGGCGCTGCTGCTCAGCCCGGTGAACGACCCCATCCCGACGGACACGAGCGTCCCGATACCGGCCCCAAGCAATCCCGGAAGGAGCACGATCGGAAGGCGGGCCCCGCCGATCCCGGTCGCCTCGATCAGGATCACAGCGGCGATCAGCGGCGAGCTGAACACGAAAGACAGGGCAGCGAAGCTACCCGTTGCCGCCATGACCAGCAAAACCTGATCAGGTGCATTCTTGCGCGCCAGCTGGATCGCAAACACTCCTACCCCGGACCCGAGGGCGATCAGCGGAGCCTCGGGACCGAGTACCAGTCCCAGGCCAAGGGTCCCGAACGCCGCCAGCAGGATCCCCGGCAAGTCGTGGAGCGGGGGTGCCCCTCCAGCAGCAAGGCCCTCGGCCGGTATGTGACCTCCCTGGCCGGGAAACCGTTCGATAGCGAGCGCGACGCTCCCCGCTGCGATCAGCAGGACCGGCAACGGCCACCAGACGGGCGGCCCGTGGGGGTAGCCCAGCGCATGGGGGAGATGCACGAACATCTCCTGCTGGATCTGGTGCACGAGTTCCAGAAAGCACCAAGCCGTCACCGAAACGACGATGCCGACGAACGCCGCCAGCACGAGCAAGATCAGATACGGACGCCCGCGTATCGTGGCGCTCGCCTGCTCCGCGGAAGGTTCGGGAGGGGCTGCGGGATCGGCCATGACTAGTTCCTACGACGGAAATACCGGGGCGCATCACCCCGTAGGGATGACCGCTGTCACTGGGTACCCGACCCTAGCGGCCAGGTGCGGCGCTAACTCTGCCAGTCGCGATTGCGAACTCGCAACCCCGGACCCAGTTCGCCGGGGAAGAAGTCGAGGTCAGCCGGAGCCCATCAGAGGATCACCGGCCGTGTCTCGCCAGTCCGGGCAATCGGCACGATGGTTCGGCCGAATGGCGCGAACGAGATCGGCACGAGCTTCAGATTGGCTAGCGCAAGCGGTATCCCGATGATCGTGACCGTCAATACGACCGCGGAAATCAAATGGCCGATCGCCAATTCCCATCCGACAAGCACGATCCACAGAACGTTTCCGATCAAGGATCCGGCACCCGCTCCGGGCCGATGGACCAGGGTGCGTCCGAACGGCCAGAGCATGAAGCCGGCGAGCTTGAACGCCTGCAATCCAAACGGGATGGTGATGATGAGCACGCACATCACCACCCCGGCGAGCGCGTAGGCCAATGCCATCCACCACCCACAGAGTAGGAGCCAGATTATGTTGAGCACGGTTCGCATCGGTGGGCTTCCTTTCTCGGCTCTCGCCTTGAGCTCAGCAATGAGTCATTGCGGCCAACGCTTGCGGGTTAGTGAGTTATCGCAGCTGCCGTAGCTCGCGGCGTCGGCCCGATCAGCGCTCCGATCACCCATAGCATCGGAAAGATGATTCCGATGATGAACAACGCATAGTGGCCCTTGCGCAACGTTGCCAGCCCTAACGTGACGAGAACCACCAGATACAACGCTGCGAGCAACCGATGCTCCAGGCAGTTGATGCCGACCGTGTTGCGCAGGTGGTCGGGATGGCCACCGAGAATTGACTGGACAGCCTTGCGGTCGACCACAATGGGCTGAGCCGGGAGCCTGCACCGTCGACGCGAGAACCGGCTTGCAGCGCCAAGCAGGACCGGCGGATGCGACGTGGCCCGCGCACCGCCTGTTCAGCCGTTGGCAGGTCAGCGGAGGCTTGATGGCCGGTAGGACTATCAGCGGACCGTCACCCGCGATGCGTGGCGTACGCTCGTGAGATGGTTGACGGGGTTCGAGGCCGGCCGCTCGGTGGCGTACGTCCGCCCCTGAGGTCAGGGGTGCTCGTGGCTTCCGTGGCGGTCGTGCTGGCGACCGCGGCGGTTTACCCCCTCAAGTCGGTCGCCCCGGCGGTGGCGTTGAGCGTGGTCTACCTGCCGGCGGTATTGCTGGTCTCTGCTTATTGGGGCCTGGTTCTGGGCGCACTGACCTCGTTGGCGAGCGCGTTGGCATTCAATTTCTTTCACCTTCCTCCGGTGGGTCGGTTCACGCTGGCCGATAGTCGCGACTGGGTTGCTCTGGCGGCGTTCACGATCGTGGCTGTAGTGGTGAGCGCGATGGCCGAACTCGCCCGTGGTCGTGCGCTGGAGGCCGAGCGTCGCCGTGGTGAGGCAGATCTGGCGGCGGGTCTGGCACGCGAGCTTTTGGAGGGCGCCCAGACGCAGGCGGCGCTGCGCTCGACGGCTCGGCGGGTGGCTGAGGCGCTGGCGATTCCGTCGGCGGCGATTGAACTCGGGGCGAGGGACGCCAGTGAGGTGAGACGAGCAGCCGTGGCTTTGCGTGGCGGGGACGGCGGGCAGATCGCGACGTTGCTGGTCCCTCGGGAGCTTCCGTCGGAAACGGTGGAGCGGCTGCAGACATATGTGGTGCCCTCGCTGGAAGCTCTCATCGCGATCGGGTTGGAGCGAGACGCGGTGCAGGCTGAGGCGGTGGAGACCGCGGCGCTACGGCGCAGCGATGAGCTGAAGACTGCTCTGCTGCGGGCGGTCTCCCATGACCTGCGGACGCCCGTGACAGCGATCGTCGCGGCGGGGCATGCGCTCGGAGCGGGCTCTCTGACGAACGAGGAGCGAAGCGAGTTGAGCGTTGCCGTCGTGGAAGAGGGCGAGCGGTTGTCCGCTTTGATCGAGAAGCTGCTGGACCTCTCGAGACTCCAGGCGGGGTGGGCGGAGCCGCGGCGCGATTGGACCTCGATCGAGGAGGTCCTCGTCGCCGCCCGGCAAGTAGCGCAGGAGAAAGCCGGAGAGGTGCAGTTGTCGGTGGACCCCGAGGTCCCGGCGTTGCGGGCCGACGCGGTCCAGCTGGAGCGGGTCTTCGCAAACCTGCTCGAGAACGCGCGGCGCTACTCCGACGGACTCCCGGTCTCGGTGCATGTCCGTCGCCTCGGATCCCGGGTCGTGACACGGGTGGTAGATCAGGGCCCCGGCATCCGACGGGGCGAGCAAGAGCGGATCTTCGAGCCGTTCTATCGTGGCCCGCAGCCGGCGGTGCGACAGTGGACCGGATCGGGGCTGGGACTCGCGATCGCGAAGGGGTTCGTCGAGGCCAACGGCGGGAGCATCTCGGTCGAGTCGCTCCCAGGGCAAGGAACGAGCTTCGTCGTCACCTTTCCGCTCGAGCGCGAGGCCCCGGTGCCGGTGTGAGCAGCAAACCGCAGGTGCTGGTGTGCGACGACGAAGCGCAGATCCTGCGCGCGTTGCGGGTGATCCTTCGCGACTCCGGCTTCGATGCCCTCCCGGCTGATACCGGCGAGGAGGCACTCGATCTGGCGGCCGTGCATCGACCCGACGCGGCAATAATCGATCTCGTGCTTCCCGATATCGACGGGGTCGAAGTGTGTCGGCGGCTCAGGGAATGGGGCGAGATGCCGATCGTCGTGCTCTCGGCGATGGGCGAGGAGGACGAGAAAGTCCGCGCGCTGGCGGCGGGTGCCGACGACTACGTGACAAAGCCGTTCGGCCCGCGGGAGCTGGTCGCACGACTCGAGGCCGTGCTTCGTCGTGCCCGGTTCGAGCCGGAGGATGCCGTAATTCGCGCTGACGGCCTGGAGGTCGACCTGGCTGCGCGAGTCGTGCGCCGTGAGGGCCGTGAGGTGCATCTGACCCCGAAGGAGTTCGATCTCCTGCGGGTGCTCGCCCGCAACCGGGGGCGATTGATGACCCATCACGAGCTGCTGGTAGCAGTTTGGGGGTCGGGCTACGGTGAGGACACGCAGGTGCTCCGCGCGCACGTCGCCAACCTGCGACGCAAGATCGAACCCGCGGACGGCCCGCGTTACGTGAAGACCGATCCCCGCGTGGGCTACCGGTTCGCGGCCTGATTCTGTAGCGAGACGCTCGTCTTCACAGAACCTGCACGGTAAGGGGGCCTTTCTGTACGCGTCCTTCACGAAGCAGCCCCGACGATCTAGGTCATGGCTGTTCAACGGGTTCCCGAATTCGCTCCCGCTTCGCTCTGCACACCCACCGGCGGCGTCCTGGTGCGTTTGCGGGTGCGCCTCGCCGCGGGGCGCCTCGACCGCGTCTGGCCGCGGGTGAGGACCCCTTCAGCGACGCCGTGCTCTCACAGCGCTCTCGTCATGGCAGGCCGTGAGTTCGCGCGTCCGGGGCTCGACCAACTGGTCGCGGCGCTTCGCTCGCGGGCGCCCGTGCGGTCTTGCGGCGTCGCGCTTACCAAGCGCTTACTGACGGACGGGTCTAGTCCGGTCTATCGGCGGCGCTCCGCCGAGGCGCTCCACGAGGCTGCTCGCGCCGCGTTGCTGGCGCTGGACCCCGATCGTCCCCTCCACGCGTTGCAGGAGGGGCGCGCACGGCCATGGACGCCGTAGCCGTGGTCCTGGCGATCCTGATGTTCGCCGTGCTGTACGCACTGGTCTCCGGGATCGACCGCGTATGAGCATCGCCCTCGCCGCGCTCGTCGCTCACCTGAGCGGCGCCGACCTCTTCGGGCTCGTCGTCTCGGTGATCGTCTGTCTCTATTTGCTGTACGCACTTCTGCGCGGGGAGAAGCTCTGAAGCCATGACCTTCCTCGGCTGGCTCACGATCGTGCTGTTCGTGCTGATCCTGACGGCGCTGGCGATGCCGTTGGGGCGCTACATGGCGGCGGTCTACACCGGCGAGCACACGATCCTGGACCCGCTCTTCAGGACGCCGGAGAGACTGCTCTACAAGGTGATGCGCGTCGACGCGCACCGGGGGCAGGACTGGAAGTCCTACGCCAAGAGTCTCGTGATCTTCTCGCTGGCCGGGTGGCTGCTTCTGTACCTGATCCTGCGAACCCAGACGCTGTGGGAGTTCACCGGCCTGAACCCGATGCACTACCACTCGGGCACCTGGGATGTGACCTTCAACACCACCTCGTCGTTTCTCACCAACACGAACTGGCAGTACTACAGCGGCGAGACGACGATGAGCTACTTCAGCCAGATGGCTGGGCTGACCGTCCAGAACTTCCTCTCGGCCGGGGTGGGGATCGCCGTAGCCGTGGCGTTGATTCGCGGGATTGTCGGCCGCAGCGGCAGGGAGCTCGGAAACTTCTGGCAGGACCTGGTGCGAACGGTCCTGTGGGTGCTGACGCCGATCGCCTTTGTCGTGGCGATCGTGCTCGTCTGGCAGGGCTCGATCCAGAACTTCTCGCACTACCTGAGCTTCACCGGGGTGACCGGCCTGTCCAACCATGTCGGGATGGGCCCTGTGGCCTCACAGGAGGCGATCAAGAACCTGGGGACCAACGGCGGCGGCTTCTTCAACACCAACTCCGCGCATCCGTTCGAGAACCCCAGCCCCTTCAGCAACTTCGTCGAGATGCTCTCGGTGCTCGTGATTCCAGCCGCACTGGTGTTCATGTACGGCCGAATGGCCGGCAACCGCCGGCAGGGGTACGCGATCTACGCCACGATGCTCGTGATGTTCCTCGGCGCGGTCTCGGTCGCGTACATCGCCGAGGCGCACGGGTCACCGGCGCAGCACGCTGCCGGGCTTCACACGCAGGTCGTCGCCGGTTCGACCGGCGGGAACCTGGAGGGCAAGGAGCAGCGCTTCGGGATCGCCGGGTCGGCTTTGTTCGACACGATCACAACGGTCACCTCCTGTGGAGCTGTCAACAGCGCGATCGAGTCCTTCACCGGGATCGGCGGCGCCGTCCCAATGGCCAACCTGTCGGCGAGCGAGGTGATCTTCGGCGGCGTGGGCACGGGGCTGTATTCGATCCTCCTCTACGTGCTGCTGGCTGTGTTCATCGGTGGCTTGATGGTCGGTCGAACGCCCGAGTATCTGGGCAAGAAGATCGAGGCGCGGGAGATCAAGCTGGTGGCGATCGGACTCCTGATCACGCCGCTGTCGGCGCTGTTCGCCACGGCGCTGGCGACCGCGAGCAGTGGGGGACGCGCGTCGATCTCCACTGCGGCGGCGAACTCTCCGCAGGGGTTCTCGGAGACCTTTTACGCCTACCTGTCGCAGTCCAACAACAACGGGTCCGCATTCGCCGGCTATACCGGCTACATCCAGCCGAACGCGGGCAATCTCGGTGCCCACGGGGTGAAGCTGGCCGACTTGCTGGGCGGCTTCACGATGACGTTCGCGCGCTACGCGCCGATCCTGTTCGCGCTTGCAGTCGCCGGCGCGCTGGCGGGCAAGCGCGTCAGCCCTCCCGGCCTCGGGACCATGCGCACCGACAACCCCACCTTCGTGGTGCTGCTGATCGGCGTGATCGTGCTCGTCGGGGCGCTCACCTTCTTCCCTGCCCTCCTGCTCGGACCGATCGTCCAGGGCCTGACGCCACACCTCTACTAGATGAAGCGAGACCTCATCAGCTCGGCAATCGGGATCATCGTCCTCACGCTGGTTTGCGGGATCCTCTATCCGCTGGTGGTCACCGGCGTCAGCCAGATCGCATTCCCCGGCAACGCGGATGGCCAGCAGGTACACCTCGGCGGCAAGCTCGTCGGCTCGAAGATCATCGGCCAGCAGTTCACCGACCAGGCGGTGGCTCACGGCAAGCCCGAGGTCGACAAGAACGGCAACCCCGTGACCAATCCGGACCCGCGGTACTTCCAGACACGCCCCTCAGCGACCGTGCCGCCTGACAACGCCGCCGCGACCGCGTTCTCGAACCTCGGTCCCAACAGCATCGCAACCGAGCAGGAAATCGCCACGAACATCCACAGCTACCTCGCACTGGAGCGGCCGTACGTCCCGAGGCTCACCACCGCGCGCGTCCCGGTCGACGCCGCCAACACCTCGGCTTCGGGGATCGACCCCGACATCTCGCCCGCCAACGCCGACACCCAGGCCCACCGGGTGGCGGCCGTCCGGCACCTGCCGCTCTCGCAAATTGACGAGCTGATCTCCAAGTTCACGCACGGGCGGGGACTCGGCTTCTCAGGCGAGCCCGGCGTGAACGTGTTCGAACTCAACCTCGCTCTGAACCAGAGCCGCTGAGGCCAGCTATGTCCATCACCAGTCCTGATACCCCGGCACCCACCAGCCCGACGGAGCGTCGCGGAGTCTCGCTGTTCCAGCCTGAGATCGTGCGCCGTGCGCTCCTCGACAGTCTGATCAAGCTCGATCCGCGGGTCCAGATCCGCAATCCGGTCATGTTCGTGGTCGAGATCGGCGCGTTGATCACAACCGTCACCTGGCTGATCCAGGTGTTCGGCGGAAGAGCGCTCGGAGGCAACGATCCCGCCTGGTACACGCTGACGATCTCGGTCTGGCTGTGGCTGACGGTGGTGTTCGCCAACATGGCCGAGGCCTTCGCGGAGGGCCGCGGACGAGCGCAAGCGGACACGCTGCGCGCGATGCGCCAGGAGAGCGTCGCGAGGCTCATGAACGGGACCACACAAGCGCGCCTCCGAGCTCACGCGCGGCGATGTGGTAGTCGTCGAGGCCGGCGATCTCATTCCCGGGGACGGCACCGTGATCGAGGGGATCGCTTCAGTTGACGAGTCGGCGATCACGGGGGAATCCGCCCCGGTGATCCGAGAGTCAGGAGGAGACCGTTCGGCGGTCACCGGCGGCACGCGAGTGCTCTCCGATCGGATCGTCGTCGAGATCACCCAGGAGCCCGGCCAATCGTTCCTGGATCGGATGATCGCGCTCGTGGAGGGGGCCGCCCGACGGAAGACGCCGAACGAGATCGCGCTCAACATCCTGCTGGCGGGCCTGGCGCTGATCTTCATGATCGTGGTCGCGACGCTGCGTCCGTTCGGCCTATTTGCGCACACGTCGATCTCCGAGACCACGCTGATCTCACTACTGGTCGCGCTGATCCCGACGACGATCGGGGCGCTGCTCTCAGCGATCGGGATCGCCGGGATGGATCGGCTCGTGCGGCGCAACGTGCTCGCGCTCTCCGGACGCGCCGTCGAGGCTTCCGGAGACGTCGACGTGCTGCTGCTCGACAAGACGGGCACGATCACCATCGGCAATCGGCTCGCCTCGGAGTTCATCCCGATGCCGGGGGTCGCCGAGGCCGACATCGCCGAGGTTGCGCAGCTCGCCTCGCTCGCCGACGAGACGCCGGAGGGGCGCTCGATCGTCGTCCTTGCCAAACAGTACGGGATCCGCGAGCACGACATGTCGAGCCTCCATGCATCCTTCGTGCCGTTCACCGCACAGACCAGGATGAGCGGCGTGGACATCGACGGGCGCCAGCTGCGAAAGGGCGCCGGCGATGCGATCATCGCCTGGATCAATGCCGAGGGCGGCCGGGCCCCAGCCGAGCTGCAACCAGCCTTGGAGCGGATCGGCCGCGAGGGAGGCACCCCGCTGGCGGTAGCTCGCGACTCCCAGGTAATGGGGGTGATCTACCTAAAGGACACGGTCAAGGAGGGAATGCGCCAGCGCTTTGACCAGCTGCGGGCGATGGGCATTCGAACGGTCATGATCACCGGCGACAACCGCCTGACCGCCGCCAAGATCGCCGAGGAATCCGCGGTCGATGACTTCCTCGCCGAGGCGACGCCGGAGGCAAAGCTCGCTCTGATCAAGGAGCAGCAGGCTGGCGGCCGCATGGTGGCCATGACCGGCGACGGAACCAACGACGCGCCCGCGCTCGCTCAAGCCGACGTAGGTGTGGCAATGAACACGGGCACTCAGGCGGCGCGCGAGGCCGGGAACATGGTCGACCTCGACTCCAACCCGACGAAGCTGATCGAGATCGTCGAAGTCGGCAAACAGTTGCTGATCACCCGCGGCGCGCTGACGACATTCTCGATCGCCAATGACGTCGCCAAGTACTTCGCCATCCTCCCGGCGATCTTCGCCACCACTTGGGCGACGACCAACGGCGGCGCGAGCCCGTTGCACGTGCTCAACGTAATGAACCTCGGCACGCCGAAATCGGCGGTGATCTCCGCGATCATCTTCAACGCGACCGTGATCCCGCTGCTGATCCCGCTTTCGCTACGCGGCGTGCGCTACCGCCCGATCGGCGCCAGCGCACTGCTGCGGCGAAACCTGTGGATCTACGGCCTGGGTGGGATCATCGCCCCGTTCATCGGCATCAAGCTGATCGACCTCGTCGTCCACAACCTGCTCGGAGCATGAACCGAGAGCCCTGGTCCGGCAGCTCGTCCACGCCGGCCGGGAGCGGACCGTCCCGGCGCGGGCGTCTGCGCGTGTTCCTCGGGATGGCCGCGGGCGTCGGCAAGACCTACCGGATGCTGCTGGAGGGCCACGCCGCACAGGAGTCCGGACGCGACGTGGTGATCGGGCTGCTTGAAACCCACGGCCGTGCCGAGACGGCAAAGGTGGCTGAGGGCCTACCAGTGATTCCGCGCCATCGCGTCGTCTATCGCAACACCGCGCTGGAGGAGATGGACCTCCCGGCGATCCTCCAGCACGCGCCTGACCTGTGCCTGATTGACGAGCTGGCGCACACCAACCCACCAGGTCTCGAGCACGCCAAGCGCTACGAGGATGTGGAGGACGTACTCGCCGCCGGGATCGATGTGCTCTCGACGCTCAACGTGCAGCATCTGGAGTCGCTCAATGACCTGATCGCCGAGCTGACCGAGACCCGTGTGCGGGAGACGATCCCCGACGACGTCCTCGACCGGGCGGACGAGGTCCTGATGGTCGACCTCACGCCTGAAGCCCTGCTCGAGCGGCTGCGCGCCGGCAAGGTCTACCCCTCCGGCCGGATCGGGACGGCGATCAACAACTTCTTCCGGATCGAGAACCTCGCCGCGCTGCGCGAGGTCGCGCTGCGGCAGGTCGCCGAGGAAGTCGGGCAGAAGCGGCTTGTCACCGACCACGGGGGCTCACGTGAAGAGAGCATCGCCGCCGATACGCCACAGGCCGTCGGCGAGCGGCTGCTGGCGCTCGTTGAGCCGTATCCCGGTTCGCAGCGCCTAGTCCGCCGCGCGTGGCGCTCGGCACAGCGACTCGGCGCGGAGCTCGATCTGCTGTGGGTACGCCAGCCGGGCCGGCGACTCTCGGAGGAGCAGGAGCGCTCGCTGACCGCGCTTCGCCAGCTCGCCTCGCTGCTGGGCGCGACGCTCCTCGTCGAGGAATCGGACAACGTAGCGGCCGCGACCGCGGGTGTCGCGCGCCGGCAGCGAACGACCTACATCCTGATGGGCGCGGCGCGCCCCGCTCGTGGTATCTCGCGTCTGCGGACCCCGCTGCCACAGCGGCTGAGCCAGCTGCTTCCTGGCGTCGACATCCGCATCGTCGCGGATCGCGGCCGCCGTTCGACTCCTCCCCCACGATGAGCGCAGCAATCGTCATCGGCGTCGCATTGGTCTCTGTCCTGGTCGGTCTCGCCGCGGGTTACTGGCTGCCGCCGCACGGTCTGCGCCCGGGACGGGACCGCCCAAGGCCGGTGCGCCGGATCCTGCTCCCCTTCACCGGCCAGGCGATCTCACGCCGAGCGTTCGAGGCCGCAGTGCGCCTGGCCAAGGCCGAGGACGCAACGATCATGCCCGCCTTCCTCGCCCGCGTCCCCCTAAATCTCCCGCTCGACTCCCCGCTGCCGGGACAGTGCACGGGCGGCATGTCGCTGCTGGAGACGATCGAGCAGCGTGCAGCTTCGCAGGGTCGCCCGGTGGACGCCCGTGTCGCCCGCGGACGCTCCTACCGCGACGCACTCAACCGGCTCCTCAAGGACGAGCAGTTCGACCGCATCATCATCTCTGCCACCGACAGCCCCACAAACGGCCTCAGCGCCGGAGACCTGCGATGGCTACTTCAGCGGGTCCCCAGCGAGGTACTGATCCTCCGCCCAGCCCCCGACGACCACCGCCTCATATCGGCCGTCAACGGCGTCAACGGACACTTGTAGGTACCCGGACAACGTGGCCGGGTCGTTTCGGTGATGGGCCTTTGGCGAGGCGTCGTACCCGACGGCCACGGTGCGCGCGTCGTTCTGGGCTTCGGTACGTTGCCACGCCGATTTTCTAGGTTGATCGCCGGAAGCGAGAGTGCTCGCCGCCGAATGACGGCACTCTCCCGTCCGGCCCGGCGTTGTGGCTCCTTCGCGTCCTCGTCAGACACCGCCCGGGTGGTCCCTTATTCGTAGGATGGGGGTCGTGGCAGCGCTACGACCATGCGTCCAGCAAACTCGCCGAGCCGGATGATGCCTGGCGACGCATCCTCCGCGCGGGCGTAATGGGCGACCATCTCATCGTCCTTCACTCTGCGGTGCGGGCCTGCACGGGCTACAGCCGCCACGACGCCCCCTCTATTCTGTTGGATGGCTCATCGATGGCGCGCGAGACTGAGCACGGTCGCGCGGTGACCGCACAGCTGACGCGCCGCCACGGAACGCTTGAGGAGGCGATCGATGCGGCGGTCTTTGCGCTCGGCACCGCGGGTTTGTCCAAGAGCATCCGCCGCCAGGCGCGCGCCGCGTGCGAGGACTACTTCTACAGACGGCTTGACCTGGCGCCGAGCCACGAGTTAGGCGGACGGAGAGAGATCGTCGAATCGCTGGAGCTGATGCCCGAGCCGATGTACCGGGCACTGGAGGCGGTCGTCGGCCTCGTCGTGGACGGGGAATACGACGATCTCCGCGTCGCGTCTGGCGATCGGCTCAGAGTTGAGGACCTGCGCCGTCGGATCGAGGACGACTGCCCCGAGTCGCTGGTGCTGCCACCGCGCGAGATCTACCGGGTCGAGGCGATCGCCAAGTCCGACGATCCGGACCTGCCGGGCTGGTCCTACTTCCTCGACCTGTGGACCGATACTGGTCCGGCGCGCCTGCACATCGAGGGTGAGCTCGAGGAGTCGGGCGAGCGGTTCACGGCCCGGCTGAACGACATCCTGCCCTGAGGCACCGCCTTCCGGCGCCCTCTCGGGGCTCGACCGACTGTTGCGAGGCAGAGGCGCAACCGTCCCCCAGAGATGCCTCGCACACCGCACGCGAGCGTCGATCGGCAGGGTTCAAGATCGACGGACCGACGTGGAGCGCTGGACAGGCCGCGCGCCAAGGGGGTCTACTGCAGTGCCTGTTAAGCGCGGAAAGCCCACCCGTAGGTGGACTTTCGGCCATCAGAAGATCAGGCTGCTTTCGCGGGAAGGGGACGTTCAGATGAAGGTCTCGCCCTCTGGTTGCCCTCGCTATCTGACCGTGCCAGGGTAGCGCACCCCCCTCCCAGCCCCGCCGACCACCCGACGCGTCGAGCCACCGCGGGCGCACTAGCGCCTGTCCTCAGAGAGTCTGGAGCCTCATAGTCTTGGCCGGGGTGGGCAAGCACCGCGATCAATCGCCTCGATCCAAGGCCTGAGAGTCCCCCTAGGGATGGTGGAGCGCATTGGCGAGGTGCACGGCGGTCGAGATCGTGTACGTCAGCCCAAGCAGCCGCCGGAACGTATTGACACCGTGAAACAGCTCGAGGTAGGCCCAGATAGCCATCGCCAGGTACGAGGCGGCTTGGGCGTATGCGTGCTCGAGGCCGTGGCTGTGGTTGGCGACCAGCCCGGCCGCGAACGCGAGAATCAGCGGCGCGTTGGGGAACTGCACGATCGGATAGGACCGCGGGAAGCTGAGCTGCGTCATTCGTTTGAATACGCACCAAAATTTGCCCGGGGCGTGCAGGACCGGCTGGCGGGACGCGTCCATCGACGAGCTTACGTCGGTGTCTGGGCGGCGGTCAGCAGCGCAAGCTTCGCTGGTCGCGCCAGACGCTTGATGCGTGCCTCCTCGCGGCGGGCGGCAGCGCGGTCGGCCATCGGGATGGCAAGTTCGAGCTCGACCGGCAGCCGGCTGGCGGTATAGCGGCTCGCGGCACCGGAGCGGTGGCGCGCAAGCCTGCGCTCGACATCAATCGTCCAGCCGGTGTACAGCGACCCATCGCGGCAGCGCAGCAGATACACCCAGGCCTCGGCCATCGTCCTACAGGTTCGTCGCGGCGGTGGAAGGCCCTGCGCATTGACGGCATCTCGAACATCGGGGCGCAACGCCGCCGGAGCGGGTGCCTCGAGGTGAGGTGGTGCTCGACCTGCGAGGTGCTCCTCTCGTGGGTCTACACCCCTAGCGCGCGGCGTTAGAGTGCGCCGATGGCCGATCCCAACGACGAGCTGATCCAGCGGTTCTACTCGGCCTTCGCCCGCCACGATGGCGACACGATGGCGGCGTGCTACGCACCGGGTGCCCGCTTCTCAGACCCGGTGTTCATCGATCTGCGAGGCGAGGAGCCGGGGGCGATGTGGCGGATGCTCACCGGCCGCGCGGAGGACCTCGAAGTGACGCTCTCAGATCATCAGGCAGCCGGTGAGCGGGGAAGTGCGCACTGGCTCGCGGACTACACGTTCTCGACTGGTCGCAGGGTGCACAACGACGTTCACGCGGAGTTCCGCTTCGAGCACGGGCTGATCACCGAGCACCGCGACTCGTTTTCCTTCTACGCGTGGGTGCGCCAGGCGCTGGGACCTGCTGGGCTCGCTCTGGGCTGGACCCCGATCCTCCGCGGGAAGGTGCAGCGCCAGGCACGCGCGGGGCTCGACGAGTTCCTCGCGCAACCGAAGGGGTAGCGCTCCGCCGTGACATTGTCTGCGTCCGGCGCGTGGGACGCTTCTCACTCCCCCACCATCGAGCGATGGGTACATAGGACACGACCGCGGATGGTCGTTCCCCCAGCCGTCAATCCGGCGCCAGACACCAGCGCCGCGTTTCAAACGTCGTCCCTCCCCCCCGTTCAGGACCAACCCCGTACCTGGTCTGTGAAATCACGCGACTGGCGCACAGCCTCATCCACGGTGTCGGGCATGTCAGCCAAGTGCCGCACCGTCGACCGCATTTGACGGAGGTGGGTCCGGAAGTCGCATCATCCGGAACGAGTTGAACAATCCCAACAACGCGGCCAGGAGCGGAATCAGCAGCGCTACCTGAAGTGCCCTGTGCCGCGCATCGGTGTTAATGCGGACGATCTCGGCCTTCGTCGCCGACGGTTGCCCCTTCAGCTGCTTCTCGAGCGCGGTGTTGCTCACGATCTGCGCGTCGTGCTCGAGCGTCTTGGAGACCTGCTGCTGCTCGGCCGGTGACAGCACCGTGCTGGCGTCGGCCATCGTGGTGAACGAAACGGACAGCGTCGCAAGCATGATCGCCCCGGCGAACGCGAGGCCAAACGAGAGGCCGAATGAGCCGCCCGCCGAGTTGACGCCGGCCGCCTCGCTGACCCGTTCCTCCGAGATCGGGGACAGCGTGTAGTTGTTGAGCTGCGAGACGAGTAGGCCCAGCCCTGATCCAGCGATCAGCAGCGGCACCGCGAGGTACCAGCCGGAGTCCACCCGCGGGACGAGCGGGATAACAAGGGCGATCCCGATCGCACCCAGCCCGAATCCCGCCCTGATGATGCTGCTGGGGCGGCGTCTTGCCCGCCCTCTTCCCGGCCAGCAGCGCGACCGCGAACATGCTCAAGGACAACGGTGCGAGCGAGACGCCTGCCTGTAGCGCGTTGTACTCGAGCACCATCTGCAGATAGAGCGGCAGGGCGATCATCATCCCGCCGAGCGTGATCTGCTGGAGTGTCTGGCCGGAGATCCCGAGCCGGTAGAGCCGCGACTTGAACAGATCCGGGTCGACCAGCGCCGGCTTGTCCTCACGCTTGCGTCGCACGAGCCAATAGGCGAGGCTTCCGAGCCCGATGACGCCGACCGCGAGCAGCGCCGCGACCGATTCGCCGCCTTCCTGCCACACCAGGATCCCGACCACGAGGCCACCCATTCCCAAGACGGACAGCGCGGCGCCGAGCACATCGATCCGCCTCGGGCCCGTGTACGGCACGTCTCGGATCAGGTTGATGCCCGACAGCACGACCACAATCACCGCGTCCTCGAGGAGAAAGCCGACCCTCCACGACAGGTACGTGGTCACGAATCCGCCGAGCAGCGGTCCCACGGCAGCGGCGATCGCGGCCGCCGCGCCGACCAGCGCATACGCCTTCTTCTGATCGTCTCCTTCGAAGTTACCGTGGATCAGCGACTGCATGGCGGGCAACAGGAGCGAAGCGCCGAGCCCGCCGACGATCGCCCAAAAGATGATGATTGCGATCAGGCTTTGGGCGAGCGCCATCGCCAGCGCGCCGACCGCGTAGGCCAGCAAACCGAGCACGTACGCCCGCTTGCGGCCGATGAGGTCACCCACCTTGCTTCCGATCAGGATGAACGCGGCCGACACCAGCGCCTCCAGCGCGATCGCGGATTGGACCCCGCTGGCGGTCGTGTGGAGGTCGTGAACGACCGCCGAGATCGAGACGTTCATGAGCGACGTGTCGACGACGAGCACGAACATCGCCATCGCCAGCAGAATCCCGAGCCGCCGCGTGGTGCCCCGCGTTCGCAGCTCGCCGTTGCCGGCTGTCTCCGTCACAGCGATCCGTCCTCCATGGCTACTCGCGCCCGCGGTGGGCAGTGGGGAATTGCGGTCAACACGTCAGCCTCCTGTGGGTCGAGGGCGTCGACTCAGCGCTGCTTGCTCGACGCAAGTGGTCAAGTACAGCGTCAAGCTCGGAGAGGAGGTGGTCGGGGTCGAGGCGGGGCGATTAGCTCGTAGCGCTCGAGCTCTGCGCGAACGGGATCTTTGAGCTCTGCCAACACGAGCGAGGTGCCGGCGGCGTTGAGCTCCGCATGTTCGAATCCCCCCTCTCCGCCTTTAATATCTCGCCATGGTTAGCCGGGCGCGGCCCACTGAGGGCTCATCGGAGCCGGTAGATCGCGACCCGCTACTGCTGCGTTGGCGGTTCGCCGCTGGCCTGAAACGAAGCCGCGGCAGCATCCTGGCGCTCGCGCTCCGCTGCCTGAGCCTCCTCCTCCGCCGCATCAGCGCGCTTGCGGGCCGCGTCAAGCTCCTCCGCACGCCGCTGCGCCTCCCCCTCCAGCTCACGCGCACGCCGATCAGCCTCCTCCGCCTCGCGCCGCCGACGCTCAATCACACTCGCGCTGAAAAGCGGACCAGACACCGGAAGCTCCAACTTGAACAACGCACCCACCGACGCCACCTGCTCGGTGCTCAACTCCTCATCAACCCGAACGCTCTGCGCATCAGCAATCTGCTCAGCGCTATAAGGCACCCGAAGATAATCACGACTCAACACCGCCTCAGACGCAGGAACCAACGTCACCTGACGCCCAAGCACACCGTGCTTAACCGAAAACAACACCGGCTCCGACCCAGAAGAACCGTAATACACATCCTCCAAACGACCAGCCTTCTCGCCATCCCCATCCAAAACGTCCTGCCCACGCCAACTCTCAATGCACTCAACCGATGGCATCACTCCACACTCCAATCTCCAAAACAAGAGTCCGAATCTGCGCCGGCCACGGCGTCGGAGATTCGCTGGGAGTGCGAGGCTACGGCTTAGTCGACGAGCCGCATCACCCCGATCGGATGACTCACGCGTCAAGATCCTTGAGAGGCCTCGGTCCTCGTGCTTCATCTGCGTGATGCGATCAATCGAATGAGGGCCCTCGGAAGGCGTGCGTAAGATCGCCCTAGGGTGACGCACAAGCCGCCAACAGCTGGGTATGGGCAGGAGGTCGTGTGGACGCCCCAGTCGCCGCATTATCACCTGGGCACCGTGGTCGTGTCGTGGCTCGTGGCAGCGGTTGCCGTCCTCGTGGCCGCCGCGATCCTGCCCGGCCTCATGGTCGGCGACTTCGGCCAAGCGGCCGTCGATGCCGCCCTGATTGCCGCCCTCAATGCGGTCCTCCCCCCGCTGCTGGCGGCGCTTCGACTGCCGTTCACGCTCGCGCTGGGATTCGTGCTCCTCCTCGTCCTCGACGCCCTGATCCTGCTGCTCGCGTCGAACATCGACGGCGTCTCGATCAAGGTCGACTCGTTCGGGTCGGCCCTGAGCGGATCGCTCGTGATCGCCGCCGCGGGCCTCGTGCTGCAGGTGATCCTGGGGATCAACGACGAGGACACCTACTCGCTGCGGGTCATCCAACGGATCGCGCGGCGTCGAGCCCCGGTGCGCACGCAGGCGCCCGGAATCGTGTTTCTCGAGATCGATGGGCTGGCGTTGCCAGTGCTCCAGAGGGCGGTGCGCGACGGCAGCGTTCCGGAGCTGGCCCGATGGCTAGAAGAAGGGACACATCGTCTGGTCGAGTGGGAAACGGACTTCTCCTCCCAGACCGGCGCGAGCCAAGCGGGGATCCTGCTGGGCGCCAACGAGGACATCCCCGCTTTCCGCTGGGTCGAGAAGGCGACGGGCGCGCTGTTCAGCTGCTCCGCGCCCGCCGACTGCGCTGAAATCGAGCACCGCCACGCCAGCGGCCGCGGGCTGCTCATCGACGGCGGAGCCAGCCGCGGCAACCTGCTGTCGGGCGAGGCCGACGAGGTCATCCTCACCGTGAGTCGCATGAGCGCAGAGAAGCGGGCCAACCCGGGGTACAGGACGTTCCTCGCCAACGGCACCAATGTGACCCGCGCGCTGGTGTTGGCCGCGTGGGAGGTGTTCCTCGAGTTGCTCGATGCCGCGCGCCAGCGCCGGCGGGACGTGCGCCCGCGTGGGAACCGAGGCGGCCGCTATCCGCTGATCCGGGCCGGGGTGTGCGTGCTGGTGCGCGACCTGATTGTGTTCGGCGTCCTTACCGACATGATGCGGGGAAAGCCGGCCGTCTACGCGACGTTCTCGAGCTATGACGAGGTCGCTCATCACTCGGGCCTCGAGCGGCCAGACACTCTCGAGGCGCTACGCAAGCTCGACCAGCAGTTCGGCCGAATCGCTCGCGCTCGCCGTTTCGCTCCGCGACCGTACGAGCTCGTTGTCCTCTCTGACCACGGTCAGACCCAGGGTGCGACGTTCAAGCAGCGCAACGGCTACACGCTCGGGGAGTTCGTCGAACGGTCGATCGAGGCTGGCACGGTATCCCACGTGGGCGGAGCGGACGAGAACGACGCTGCCCCTGCGCACGCCTGGCGTGAGGCGACCGGCCGGGGCTACGAGCGCGACCCTGGCAAGCGCGGCGGCGGCGACCTTCGCCGGGCCGATGAGAACCCCCAAGTGATTGTGCTCGGCTCGGGCAACCTCGGCCTCGTCTACCTGATGGAAGAAAAGCGTCGGCTCACCGCCGAGGAGATCGACAAGCGCCACCCCCGGCTGTTGTCCGCCCTCCGCGAACATCCTCACATCGGGTTTGTGCTCGTTCTCTCGGAGCAGCACGGGGCAATCGCGCTCGGCGCACGGGGCGTCCACTACTTGACCGAGGACCGCGTCGTCGGCGATGACCCGCTTGCACCGTTCTCGCCAAACGCCGTGCGACATCTTCTACGGACGGACCGATTTCGAAACGTCGCAGACATCATGGTCAACAGCTTCTACGACGCCGAACTAGACCAAGCTTGTGCCTTCGAGGAGCTGATCTCGTTCCACGGTGGCATGGGCGGGGCGCAGACTCGTCCCTTCGTGTTGTCGCCAGTGGACCTCCCGCTGCCCACCGAGCCCATCGTGGGGGCCGCCGCCGTCCACGACCTACTCGCCGGTTGGCGCCGGATGTTGCAGCATGGCGCGACGCCGTCGCCGGTGCCTGCTGTCGAGGCAGGTGGCTAAAACGGAAGCACAATGCCTTCGGCGATAACGTGGCTAGGACACGCCACGGTCCTGGTTGAGATCGACGGAACGCGTCTGCTGACCGACCCCGTGCTGGGCGACCGAATTGGGCCGCTGGTGCGTGTCCCACCCTCGGTCCGTTTGGACGATGACGACGCGCTCGACGGGGTGCTCCTCTCTCACCTGCACGCCGATCACGCCGACGTGCCTTCGCTCCGCCGGATCGCCCACTCGTTACCAGTGTTTGCTCCCCGCGGAGCGGGACGCTGGCTGACGAGCCTCGGCATCGAAGAGGTCCACGAGCTGTCGCCTGGCGAGGAGGTAAGCATGGGGTCGTTGACGATCCGCGCCACGCCGGCGGCCCACAAGCGTGGCAGGCGCCCACTGGGACCCAAGGCGGATCCGATCGGCCACCTAGTGTCTGGATCGCGGCGCGTGTACTTCGCCGGAGACACTGACCTGTTTCCGGCCATGGCCGAGCTCAAGGGGTTGGTCGACGTGGCGCTCCTGCCGATCTCGGGCTGGGGCAGGTCGCTTGGGCCTGGTCACCTCGACCCGTCGCGCGCGGCGGAGGCAGCGGCGCTGATCGCCCCCGCCGCCGTGGTGCCGATCCACTGGGGCACGTTCGTGCTCGGAAGGCCGCTGCGTTCTGCCAACGATGTCTGGCTGCCGGCTCGCCAGTTCGTCACCTCGGTCCGGCGCCGGGCTCCCGCTATCGAGGTCCGGGTCCTGGCGCCGAGCGAAACGATGGAGCTGTGACGGCTTGCTCATCAGTAGCGTGATGAGCCCGTACCGGGTGCTCGAGTTCAAGGTTGCAGGCTGACCCGACGCCGGCCAGCGCGATGTTCCGGCAGCGATGCGCGGGTAGCCGCCGATTCGCACGCGGAGGTTCTGGCTCTCCGATCGTCGGCTCCGCGACGATGGCTTTCGTTTCGCGCGACTGCCTGAGCTGGGGTGCAGGCGGGTAGCTTCCCTGGGCATGCCGGATCAGCCTGAGGCGGTGGACACGAAACGGAGCGCTGGTTGGCTACCGGAGCAGGAGGAGCTGGAAGCATGGCTTAAGGGTCATCGCGAGCGAGTGGAGGCGAGCGGCGACCAGGTGGTCCTCCACCCAGTGCTCGAAGAGTTCCAGGAGCTGATCGATGCCGATCCGATCGTGCGCCTCCACCTGAACCAGATGATCGAGCAGGTGCCGAGCACCAAGGCCTACGATCAGCGGCATCTGGAGAGCGTGGAGCAGATGCTGCGCCTGATCAACGACCTGCTCACGATGGCACCTGAATTCGGAGAGCACTCGATGGTCGCCACGCCGCTCAACGCGATCCTCGATTGGCCGATGGGAACCCCGGCGGGGTTTGCCGCCTTTCGACACCCGGGGATCAACGCGATGCTGAAGAAGATCCTCACGGTGTGGTGCGGGTTCCTCCGCAGCCGGGACTCGCTGTATGTCCTCAACGACTCGCCGAGCGGCTGGAAGTGTCCCGAGGCCCAGCGCAAGGTCGGGATGGATCAGTACGAGCACGATCCCCAAGACCAGCGTTGGGGCTTTGACTCGTGGAACGACTTCTTCACTCGCCGCTTCAAGGACGGGGAGCGTCCGGTCGCGTCTCCCGAGTCCGACAAGGTGATCGTCAACGCGTGCGAGTCCACTCCCTACGGCATCAGCATGGACGTCAAGCGCCAGGACCGCTTCTGGATCAAGAGCCAGCCGTACTCACTGCAGGACATGCTGGCCAATGACGACTCGGTCGATCAGTTCGTCGGAGGGACCGTCTATCAGGCCTTTCTGAGCGCGACCAACTACCACCGCTGGCACAGCCCGGTGGCCGGAAGGATCGTCCGCGCGTTCGTTCAGGAGGGCACGTACTTCTCGGAGGCGGACTCGGAAGGCAAGGACGCGATCGAGCCAACGAACTCACAGTCATACCTTGCCCACGTCTCGGCTCGGGCGATCATCGTCATCGAAGCCGACGACCCGGCGATCGGCCTCATGGCCTTTGTGGCAGTTGGCATGTCGGAGGTCTCCTCCTGCATGATCGATCCCAAGGTGACGCCCGGGTACCACCTCGAAAAGGGCGAGGAGCTCGGCTACTTCCAGTACGGGGGCTCGACCCACTGTCTCGTGTTCCGCCCCGGCGCCATCGATGAGTTCGCCTTGGAGGCCATCCCCCAGCCGCACGACCCCCAAGCGCCGCTGATGCAGGTCCGCGCAAAGCTCGCCATTGCCACGCGCAAGCCGTAGCAGCACAGCAGCAGCACCGCTGGCAGTGACCGAGACGCCGGATCACTTGAGACCCTCGGTCGACCCGCCTTGAAAGACGAGCTACTCGGCCTCTGGCGCTTCGTCTCCTGGCCATGAGCCGGTTAGGCGTGTAAAGGCGTGGCGAGAGCCGTGGTCCACGAGTCCTTTGACCAATGAAAAGAGCGCCCCCTCGATCACCAGGGCGAGCGCGAGCTTTCCGAGATGGATGTCTCGGTGCTCGGGTTCCGGTGGATCCTGGTTATCGACCAGCCCCCAGGTCAGGCCGAAGAGCTTCTTTCCAATCAATCCTGCCAGCAGCCCGGTCCCGATACTGACGGGAAGAAACGCGGCCTTACCCATGACTCACCTCGGCTTTCCTATTCGACTTGGTGTCGCGAATCGTCTAGCGCCTACGTGCCAGCCAGCCGACAAACAGTCCCGCCGCGAAAGCTCCGCCGACCGCGAAGGGCAACGGTTTTTCTTGCACTGCGGAGCTGACCTGCTGCGCCCCGGCGCCGGCTGACTCCGGTGTCGCTGTCTTGGCCTTCTTGATGAATTCCGCTTTTTTCTCCTGCGCGGTTTCTTTGGCGCCGGCGATGCGATCCTTAGCCTGAGCTTTTACATCCGCCTTCTCGGCGAGGGCTTCGACGGTGTCGCCTAGCTCCTCCCGCGTTTCCTGGATTTCTTCCCGAAGCTCTGCAGGCGACTGCGGCTCTTCGTTGCCGCTCTCGGCGGGGGGGCTCACCGGCGACCCTCCTTCGCGCGCTGCTTCGTCCATTGCACGTCCTCCTTTGTACTTTCGACGGCCTGCTCGGGTACAGGCGGAACGCCCTCCTGAACCTTGCTCTTTCCGGTTAGTGCCAGCACGCCGGCGATAGCGCCGTAAACGACCGTGATGATCAGCGCGGCGAGCCAGCCATCCATCGCCGTGCTCAACGCCAAGATCAAGCATGCCGTCAGCGTCCCAACTGCATAGAACCCCAGGACCCCGGCGCTACCGAACATGCCGACGCCCATGCCCGCCTGTTTCCCTTTGGCTGTCAGCTCAGCCTTGGCGAGATCCATCTCTTGACGCACGAGGGTGGCGGTCTGATCTGAGAGCTGCTTCAGCAGGTCTGCGATCGACCTTTCGCTCATCGCCGACTCCTTATCGTCCTGGCGAAACTCGGCCATTGTCGGCCTCCCTTCGGTAGCTATTGAGGTGTGTCCGTCGAGCTCATACCGAGCAGATCCAGAACCTGCTCACGGGCGTCGGCGTTGAGCACCAGGAACGCTCCTGCGCCGGCTACGCCGACGACGGCGAGCTTCCTAAGCCAGCGTGATTTGCGCCGAGGAGCGGGCGACTCCAGGACCGACCAGAGCTCGCCCACCGTCGCCAAGACCTGCTCAAGCTGCCGACGGAGCTTCTTATCCTTCGCAGCTTGCCGGCCGCTCCTGCCGCGACCGCGTGCGTATACGTCCTGCGTTGCCTCGAAGGCGTGTCGTAATGCCTCCTGTACGTCACGGTCGTAGAGCAGCTGCTGCGCGTACGGCGCTACCGCATTTGCTCGATCGCTCAAAGACATACGGCTTGCTCAACTTGGCGTGCATGCACCGGAATCGACAGTTGAGGCTGCGGCGGCCTACCGGTTTGGATACGGGTCATCGACGCTGTCCCCTCCGCTCTCGGCATCCCACGAACCGTTTGAACAGGTCGGACACGGGGGCAAGTGCTCGGTCGACTGAACCTCGAGCCGATAGCCGCACTGCGTGCACCGGTAGGTCCCTGCCGACACATCGCTACCTGCTGGAACTGGCTCTGCCATGGTCCTCCTCGCTCGCGGTGGAGTTGATTACGGGCACTGTGCGACGGCCGCGGGGCCAGCTACCCCGCGGACCCGCCAGACGCCAACGACTGCGCTCTGGCATACCCGGTTCCATTGTCTGTCCCAGATCACCTGTGCCAAGTGTCCTTGTTAGTCCCCGTGACGGCGAGTTATAAACATACTTGGAACATTCGAGGGCCTCAAGTGGGTCATCTGTGCCATTTGTGACCTTGGATCCACCCCCTATCGTTCTTCCCATGCCCACGTTGATCTTTGTTCATGGCGCCTGTGTCCGCGACGCGGCATGGTGGTGGAGCCAGATGACCGCTCCGTTGGCCGACCGCGGAATCGCCAGCGTCGCGGTGCCGCTGCCCAGCTGCGGTGAGACCGACGGCGAGCGTGGCGATCTCTACGCCGACGTCAGCGCGTGCCGGCGCACGATCAATGAGGCAGAGGCACCGGTCATCCTCTGCGGGCACTCGTATGGCGGGATGGTGATCACCGAGGCCGGGGTCGATGACCGCGTTACGCAGCTCCTGTACCTGACGTCGGTGATGGCTGACATTGGTGAGTCGCAATCTCAGCTCATCGGGTCCGAGCCGGCGCCATGGTTGGCGCCAGGGGACGACGGCACTGTCGGCGTCGATGCCGACCTCGTCCGTGAGTTCTTCCTCCAAGACTGCGACGAGCTCACAACCGACCAGGCTCTCGCGCGGCTCACGCGTCAGTCGATCGCTCCCTTCGCACAGCCACCCCGCCAGGTCGCCTGGAGGCAGAAGCCGTCGACGTACTTTGTATGCACAGAGGATCTGGCCACTCCCGCCGAGGCGCAGCGTCGACGCATCCGCGCGGGGACTCGACCTGTCGATTTCCAGGCCGGACACCATCCATTTCTCTCACGGCCCGCCGCGTTCGCGGACAGCATCTCCGACGAGATCGCTCTCGTCGGCTGACCCGATTCGACGCGGCCGAGAGGGCCCTGCGGGTTCGTGGACGATACTCGTCGGACTCGCCGGGAAAGCGGGCGTCGTGCAGGGTCACCTCATCCTCCCTTCGCGGGTGGACATGCCAACAGCACCTCGGCGCATCCCAGGACTGGGGGACATATGCATCATCGCGTTATTCGCCGCGGTGGATCCCGGGACCGTGAGCCCCGGCACGCTGGCCGGCGAGATCGCCACCCCGAGGGCGAGGGTTACGAATACGGCGGCGCCCGCGAGGCGGCCGGGGGCCGAGGGACGGGGCAGGCGCTCAGCGGCGATCAGCAACGCCACCACCGCCATCCACCACAGGCTCATCACACCGAGCGCGAACAGCGCCGCCATCATCAGCCAGGACGAGCACAGGCAGTTAGCGCCGGCCCTCAATCCGGCCAGCCATGGTCGGCCACGCAAATCGCCCGTTTGCTTGCAGCGCTCCAAAGCGCGGCGCTTAGGAGCCGTCAGCTGATATCCAGCGGCAGCGGCGAGCACCCCAACAGCGGCCCACCTCCCGCCGTGATTCCAGGCGGACACGTCTCCGAACACGCCCCTACCGAAGGAGATCACCTCGTAGACGAACAAGCCGGCGATCGCCCAGACCGCGAGATACGCAGCGAGAAAAGCTGCTCGCTGGAAGACGGGCTCGCCCAGCGCCCGCCTCCGGCGCACCCCTTGGTAGCCGACGGCGAGCGGCGCCACGACCGGCAGCATCATCGCCGCCATCATTGCGACCCAAGTCCCCATGAACCAACCTGTCCCGCCGAGATCGCCTCCGGGACCGGCATCCATCCCGTTCATCCGCACGGCACTGATCGCCCAACAACCCGCGGCGAGCAGGACCACCCCACCGATCACCGCCGTCTTCGCTAGAAACGGCTCGTCGGCCTCAGTCATGCGCCCTCCTATCTAGGTTGCAGTCGTAACACGCCCCGCGACACTCGCCAGATGCTCGAATGATTTCACCTCGGAAGCTCAGCGAGTCCACAGCCGCGCCAGCTCGTCGAGGCACCCGTGCCAGCCCCAGTCCTGGCTGTCGCGGCGCTGGTCGCTCGAGATGCCGCTGTTGGTCAACAGCACTGTGGTCGAGCCCTCAGATTCGGAGAAGGTGACCTCGAGCACCTGCTGATTGGACGGAACCTCGTCGAAGGTCCAGGTCATCACGAGCCGGCGAGGCCGATCGATCACGGTGAACTCGCCCTGCGCTTGAACCTGGGTGCCATCTGGCCGTCGCATCACCACCCTGATCTTCCCTCCGACGCGGAGATCGACCTCGGCCTCCGGGGTGTCCCACTCGGGCTCGCAGTGAAACCAGCGCCGCATCACCTCGGGGCTGGTCCAGGCGTCGAACACAGCATCGGCTGGGACATCGAAGGTTCGCTCGATCCGTACGACGCGTCCGGGCTCCTCGGTCACGGTTCCTCCCGGCGTTCCTTGAGGTACTCATCGACGACTGCGAACAAGCGCTCCCAACGGGTGCGCTGTTGCTCGATCCACTGCTCGGCATCGGCGAGCGCCTCGGATTGGAGTGCGAGCCGATGGTTTCGTCCGACGATCACGCGGGAGACGATCCCCGCCTCCTCCAGTATTCGCAGGTGGCGTGAGATTGTCGGCTTGGACACATCGAAGTCGCGAGTGACATCGCCGACCGTCGCCGGTCCTCTGCTGAGGTGCTCGACGATTTCTCGCCGGAGTGGGTGCGCGAGCGCGCCGAACGTGTCGTTAGCCATTCTGCTAACTATATATGCAGCGCCAGCCAACGGATCGTGCCATCCGATGATCGTTCTCCCACCCACAGACCGAGGTCAAAGCGAAGATGAGCAGTGAGAATCGCGGCCAGCCGCAATCCGACATCAATGATGCAGGAGTCCCCGTCGTGGTCGACCGAGCGACCTTTCAGACCCAGCTCGACACCGTTCGGGTTAGGGAGAAGGCGCACACGCACGCAGGTGACGCCATCGCCGAGGCCCGTCGGCGGCTGCCGATGGTGGAGGTCGACGCCTCCACCACGCTGATCGGCCCGGACGGGCCGGTCACGCTCATGGACGTGTTTGAGGGACGGCGCCAGCTGATCGCCTACTTTCACATGTGGTATCCCGGCAAGCCCGCGCCGGAGCAGTGCGAGGGCTGCACGTTGTACGACAGCCAGGTTCAAGAGCTGTCCTATTTGCATTCCCGCGACGTGACGTATGCGGCCTTCTGCTACGGCCCCTACGAGGAGAGCAGGCGCTACCGCGATTTCATGGGCTGGGGTGCGCCGTGGTACTCCGTGCAGGACTCGGCGGACAGTCTGCTGGCCGGGCGCCCGTTCAATCGCTTCATGCTCGTCTGCTATCTGCGAGACGAAGGCCGGGTGTTCGAGACCTACTGGACCACCGGACGTGGCGTCGAGATGATGGCCCCCGGCTACGCCGGGTTGCTTGACCTGACCATCTACGGACGGCAGGAGACGTGGGAGGATTCGCCCGAGGGCTGGCCGCAGCGGTGGGGGCGCGACACGCGGGAGCCCAATGCCTACCGCACGAATGGGCGTCCTATCGCCCAGTGGCCGCGGTTAGAGGCCGGACGGTCCGATGACCTCGGCAACGCCCCGCACTGAGAGGGGGCCGATCTGGCGCTGGCAGCGTGTGACCGTTAGGCCGGAATCGTGCCGAGCTGTTTCATCTGCGAGAAGACATCGACGACGCTCCCAGGTCTCCGTGATTCGCCCGCCCGCGAAGCGGAAGATGAAGATCTCGTTGTAGGTGATCGATCTGCCGGTCGGTGGTAGGCCCATGTATTCACCCTGGTGGGTCCCGGTAACCGAGTTCCTGCGACATTTGCTTTCTTGCCGAGTGAGCGGCTTCGAACCGACCGGCTACAGACCCTCCTGTGAGGATCGCCGGCGGCGGAATTGCACTTCGATGATCGGGCTGCGATCGATCCACTCGTCGAACGCACTTTCTCGGCCGATTCCCGCGAGGAGGTCGCGCAGGACGCGTTTGCGCTCGTCGGGATCCGTCAGAGGCCTGGCTCGTGCCGGAAGATCGGCGTGGACGCTCTGCTTGAGGTGAAACGTGAAGTCGGGATGCTCGAGGAGGTTTGCGTACCAGCCTCGGCTGCCGGGCAGTCCGCTGATGTAGATGCGTCCGTTGAGCTGGTGAAACCAGATCTCGATGCGCCGCGGCTGCCCTGACCTGCGCCCGGTGGTGGTGATGTCGATCGTCCGGTCGGTGGCGAGTGCGGCTTTGATTTGTTCGTCGTCAGGCGAGAACATCGATCCCCCGTGGTCATCGAAGTAGCCGGTTGCGCATCCGGCCCATCAGGCGAACGCTTTGGCAGCGGCGGCAACGACCTCGTCGTGGGGAACGTCGCGCAGGTGCTGGCCGATGTTCCAGCGGTGCCCGAACGGGTCGTCAAGCTGACCATGGCGCTCACCCCAGAACATGTCCTGCAACGGTTGGCGGACCTCCGCGCCGGCGGTCACTGCTTGGGCGAACACCGCCTCGGCGTCAGGAACGTCGAGGGACAGGGCAACCGGCGTCCCGCCGATCGATGGTGGCGCGAGCACCCCCATCTCGGGGAACTCGTCGGCGAGGTGCAGCACCCCGTCGCCGATGCGCAGCTGCACCGACATCAGCCGCCCGTCGGGGATGGGGATGCGGCTGAGCTCCTCGGCACCGAAGGCGTCTGTGTAGAAGGCGGCGGCGCGCTCGGCGCCCTGAACGACGATGTGAGGTGTGATTGGCATGCAGCGAACCTACGCGGGCGCGGCGGGGTGGTCTTGAACGTTCTTGCCGCTTAGCATTCCGGAGCATGGAGCACGAGTCGGTTCGGATGTGGCGTCCCGCCGACGAAGATCGCGTTCTGCTGATGGCGGGCCAGACCGCGAGGTACGCGATTCAGCCCCGCGGCGAGTACGTGTTCGGAATCATCTCCGGGCACCCGATGCGCTCCCGGCGCGGCCGCGAACACCGAGTCGTCCGGCCTGGCCAGCTCGTCGCCTGGGACCCCTCAGAGGCGCACGCCGGCGCGGCCGTGGACGGGAA
Source organism: uncultured Solirubrobacterales bacterium (assembly GCA_963731435.1). GTDB lineage: Bacteria > Actinomycetota > Thermoleophilia > Solirubrobacterales > Solirubrobacteraceae > Palsa-465. Next base: position 608,760 of record CAVSVF010000002.1, on the reverse strand, counting down.
GCCGTGGTCGGCGCGCCTGATGGTCGTGGAGGCCGCCGATCTCGGCGCGCTGTCTGGGGATAAGGAGACCGATCCGCTATCTGATGTCGCCTTCCCAGAGCCGGTCGTCTCCGATCCGCCCCTCGCCGCGGCGTTCCTGCGCTTGCACATCGCCCTGGAGGGGCCGGCCACCCGCCTGGAGCGCGACGAGCAGCTCGCGGACTGGCTGGACCTCCTGATCGAGCGCACTGCCGCCGTACGTTCGCGACGACCGCCACTCACTCCGCGTGACGATCGAGCGTTGCGGTTGGCCAGTGATTATCTCGGGGACCGGCCCGAGCGCAACATCGGCCTCGACGAGCTTGCCCTCGCGGCCGAGATCGGCAAGTTCCGCCTCGTCCGTCTGTTCCGCGAACGGACGGGCCTGCCGCCACACGCGCTGCAGATCGCTCACCGCGTCCGGCGCGCCCGGCGGCTGCTCGAAGCCGGCGAGACGATCTCCGCGACCGCCGCTGCGACCGGCTTCGCCGACCAGAGCCACCTTCACCGCCATTTCGAGCGCAGCCTCGGGTTGACCCCCGGCGAGTATCAGCGGCGCCTGGCGATATGAGAACTGAATCGACATCGTCCGAGACCAGACGACGCCTAATCACGCGGAGGAGGGTGTCGGCTTGCCCGGCGCTCGGCAAGGGTCGGGCGGAGCTGTAGCGGCGTGTTCTTGGTCCGGCGCAGAATGATGTAGGTGATGGTTCCCCAGGTAGCGGGGATCCACAGCGCGATCGCGTGATAGACCACGGTCGCCGCGGTCGCAGTGGTGGCGCTCACCCCGTAGAGGACGAACATCCCGACGAGGCTCCCGTCGAGCACGCCGACGTTGCCGGGGATTGGCAACAGGTTCGAGACGTAACCGATCTGGTAGGCGAGGACGAGGGTGGCGAGTCCTGGCGTGTGGCCGGTGGCGGCGAAGCACGCCGCGAGCGCGGCGATATCGCACCACAGGAAGGCGATCGCCCCGAGGATCCGCCAATTCGGCTTGAGCAAGAGATCTCGGGTGTCGCGGATGCTCTCCACGCTGGTCTCGAGGACGGTCCGGAGCCTCCCCGGCGCACGCCGCGCCGCGCCGTCCTCGACGAGGCGCGGCAGCGCCAGGAACAGCACGAACGCCCCGACCCCGACGGCGGCGGGCACCGCACTCAGCAGTGGGTTGCCGGGTCCCGGCAGGATTCCCAGGAACAGGCCCAAGCCGGCCAGGGCGAGGGTGATCACGTTGACCGCGCTGGTCAGGAGGAACAGCACCGCAGAGCGCTCGGCGATCCTGGCGGGCGGTCCTCCTCGCTCAATCAGCATCCACGCCCCGACCGTGACGCTTCCGGCCCCACCCAGAGATACAGCGGCGCCAAACGCAAGCTCAGTGAGCGCAACGCGCGCACCGAACCGAATCGGCGCCCTTTCGAACACCTGCAGGAAAGCGACGACATAGCCGAGGCACGACAACACCTCAAGGACAACGGCGGCAGCGATCCACCCAGGCCGCATGTGCGCAACGGCCTGACCGACCCCATGCAGGCCTGGAACCGCAAGCACGAGGCCGACGACGAGCGCAACGAGGACGGCGAGCGAGATCAGGCCATGGAGCAGCCTGCGGTTCGCCGTCGACTCATCCAGTGTCGCCGTCGACTCATCCAGTGTGTCCGGTCCAGCCATGGGACTCTTACCTAGCTCCGACGGGATTCACATCCGCGCCCGGCACGATGTGATGAGTCCAAGGAAAGGAGGTGATCCAAGATGCATCGTATAAAGGCCCTAGCAGCGATGTTGGCGGCGACGGGTTTGCTCGCAGGAGGCGGTGCGGCGATCGCGAGTGCAGCGACCTCGACCTCCTCGACGTCCCCGAGCACAGCGAGACCCGCGCCGGCGAAGACAATGCCTGCGCCCCCGCCGGCAGGTGCACACGGATCAAGGAACTGTCCCAACATGTAGCGCCCGCGCGACTCGGCCGTCTCCCGGGCGAACCAGGGACGGCCGAGCGTGCGTGTGGCCACGCTCTGGGCACCGGGCCCTCAATGAGTGGCGGCTGCTGCCACCTGGTAGATCGTCCCCGTTCCCCAGTCCCCGACGAGCACCGCGTGCGTGGGGGTAAGAATCAGCGCGAGCGGATGCTGCGGCCCGGTCAACCACGGACGCACCGAGCCGGTGTAGGTACTGCCGGTCTTGCTCAGTGCGACGCGCTGGACCTTCGCGGCTTGCCATTCGGCCACGAGCGCCGTGCTGGACGCGGCACGGCCTGGTTGACCGGTGAGGAACACGACGGAGCCGACCGCGGCGTGCTTGTCCAGCAGGGCGATCGGGACGGGCACACCCGCGCACGTGGGTCCGCCTTGTGCGTAGCACGCCGGAAACCTCCAGTTCGTGCCGGGACGCACCAACGCGATCGCGTCGCCCGTGGTCCGAGCGCCAAGGTCATCGCGCTGATTCATGGTTACGAACAGGTCTGGTGTGCCGGGATTAAAAGCGAGCCCAACCGGAGCTCTGATCCGGGCTGCGTAGACGCGCAGGTCGCGGCCGTCCGGGCGGAAGGATGCGATCGATCCTGAGTACTTCGACCTTGGTAGGCAGTGATCGCAGGTGGCGGTGATCCCCATCAGCAGGCGACCGCTGGGGGCGCGGACCAGGTTGTTGTTCTCCCCGCCGGGCACCGGGCCTCGGATCAGGATCGTCCGCCTCGTGAAGCTGCGGCCGTTGAAGCCGCTGTAGACGCTCACGCGCCCTACCGAGGAGACGTACAACCGGCCTTCGAACCACACCAGTCCGAGGGGGTCGTCAAGCCCCGAGATCACTCGGCGCGGACGAGCACCAGGCTTGGCGATCAGGTAAACGCCGTCGTGGTGGTGGGTCGTAAGTCCCGCGGCGCCGGCCCACAAGCGTCCCAGTGGGTCGTAAGCAAACGTAGCGACGTCCGGCAGGCCTCTGGCATAGACGGTTGCGCGGAGCCCTGCCGGTCCGCGGAGACCCGCTCCGATCGGCACGAGCCCAGCCTCCTCGCGCCGCGCTGACGTGGCGCCACAGCCTGCGGCGAGGAGTGCGATGCCCAGGCCAGCCAACGCGACCCGGACTGCGGGGTGGCGGCTCGTCGTGAGGGGCTTTCTCGGCTGGGCTGGCTGCAACTACGTACCGCGGTACGCGCGAATTCTGACCCGAGCCCACGGCCGCCGACCGAAATAGTGGACCGGCCCCGCAGTCGCAACCGGTGGCCCTCGCTCCCCGCCTCGCAGCGCGTTTGCGCCGTCGGTGGCTTTCGGGCTTGGGCTCGGGATGCCGGCCGCAGGGCCAGCTCACCATTGACAGTACTCCTATCGATCGCGCCTGTGTGAGCGGGTCGCGAACAAACCAAAACGCGCGGAACCCATCGCAGCATTGGGGCGCACCCGGTTCTCCCGGGCCCGTATCCCGCATGCCGTGTACGAAGTCATCGAGCGACACGCGGCTGACGCCCGCCGGGACTAGCGCATCGCAGGGAGCCGGGGCACCGGATCTTGAAGATCTGAAGAGCACCCGCGCGGTGCGCGGGGAAGCCGCCTGGCGTTCGTAAAGCTCGCCGTGGGGGCTGTCGATAACCGATAGGTGACTCGTGGATCATCGCGGCCACGTTCGACGATGCGCCTGTGGTCGACCTATGCGGTCGTCATGCTCCTTCCGGTCCTGGTGCTCGGCGGCGTACTCGCCGTTACCTTCCGTAGCGAGGAGAACAGCCGCGGCCTCGCCCAAGGGCAATCAGAGGCGACGTTGATCGCGCAGACTGCTATCGAGCCGCTGCTCGACGGAAGGCCGTTGCGCGCCGGGCTGAGTCCGCGTGAGCGAGCCGGCATGGAGCGTCTCGTGCACCGAGCGGTCGCGGAGCGCCATGTGCTCCGCCTCCGACTCCGTGACCTCACCGGCCGGGTCGTCTTCTCGGACGATGGCACGGGATTCAACAGTCGTCCTGATGACGATGCGCTCGACGCGGCGGGCGGTCAGCCAGTCGCGCACATCACCAAGCTGAACGCAGACCTCGATGACGACGCCAACCTGGGAGCTCGCTCAGTGGAGGTCTATCTGCCGCTCTCCGCCGGCATGCGCTCCCGCCCGGTGGGGGTGCTGGAGATCTACCTGCCTTACGCGCCGATCGCCAACGACGTAAACGGCGGCTTTCACCACCTCTACGTCAACCTCGCGGTCGGCCTGCTGGTCCTCTATCTGGTGCTGTTGGGGATCGCGGTCTCTGTCAGCCGCGGTCTGCGCAGGGAGGCGGCGATCAACGCGTTCCTGGCCCATCACGACGCACTCACCGAACTGCCCAACCGCACGCTCTTCCTGACGCGGGCCAAGGAAGCGGTCGAAAGGGGGTCGCAGTCGAACGAGCGCACGGCGATTGCGATCATCGATCTGGACCGCTTCAAGGACATCAACGACACCCTCGGCCACCAGAGCGGCGACCACCTCTTGACCGAGCTGGCTCGCCGGATCAGCGCGAGCATGCGACCGGGTGACACCGTGGCGAGGCTGGGGGGCGATGAGTTCGGCGTGATCCTGGCATCCGTAGCCGACCCGGAGCAGGCCCTGTGGCGCCTGCGGGAAGTGATCACAAGAGAGATCGAAGTACGCGGATTGCCGCTTTCGGTGGAACCCAGCATCGGCTACGTCACCGTGCCGGAGTTGCAGGCGGACGTCGATGTCCTGCTCCAGCACGCCGACGTGGCGATGTATGCAGCCAAGGCTCAGCATGCCGGAGTTCTGCAGTACCGATCCGAGCTCGATCACTACGACGCAAGAAACCTGGGCCTGGCCGCGGAGCTCCGCGCCGCGATCGGTGCCGATCAGCTGGTGCTCCACTACCAGCCCCAGTCAGACGCGACCTCCGAGGAGGTCGTGGCCGTCGAAGCATTGGTGAGGTGGCAACACCCCACGCAGGGCCTCCTGTACCCCAACCGCTTTCTCCCCCTTGCCGAGCAGACCGACGTGATCGACGAGCTGACCGACTGGGTTCTCGTCAAGGCACTCAGCGATGTCAAGCAGCTCTCGGTCGCCGGACGCGAACTCTCCGTCGCGGTCAACGCGTCGGCCCGGAGCATCGTCCGAGTCGACTTCGCACGGCGCGTCGTGAAGGTCCTCAGCGACCTCGGCGTGGCGCCGGAGCGGCTGATCATCGAGGTGACCGAGACTGCTCTGCTCGCCGATCCCGCTCGGGCCGCGGCGGTGCTGGACGAGCTGGCCCGGGCAGGGGTCAAGGTCAGCCTGGATGACTTCGGACGCGGCCAGACATCGCTGAGCTACCTCTCGTCGCTGCCGATACACGAGCTCAAGATCGACCGCAGCTTCGTCACCGACATGCAGGACAACCATGCCCACGCCGCGATCGTCCAGTCACTGATCGAGCTCGGTCACAACCTCGCGATGCGTGTGGTCGCCGAGGGAATCGAGACAGAAAGCGTTCTGACCATGTTGCAGAAGTGCGACTGCGACCTCGTTCAGGGGTTCCATCTCGCCAAGCCGATGCCCGTGGGCCGTCTGGCGGAGTGGCTGTCCGGCGCCGAGCTCACGCCCGCGAGCTAGCGGGCAACCGGTCAGGTTAGGTGCAGCGTGAGGCGCGCCCACGAGTTGTTGACGTAGCCCTTCGGGTTCCAGACGGTCTCAGGAAATTCCGGCTGGGTGTTGGCCGCCGTGTCCCATGCTCTGGCGATGACTTCGTGGGTTCCCCGCGGAAGGCTCAGCTCGATCGCCCAGAGCCTCCACGCCCACCGTCCCTGATCCTCCCTCAGCTGCGGCTGCACCCAGGGTCCGCCATCGACTGAGACGTCGACGCGCGCGATCTGCCGCTCTCCGCCTGCGATTGCATACCCGGTGAGCTTGACCGTTCCCTTGCTCAGCTCGGCGCCATCCTCCGGGGAGAGGAAGTCGGCGTTCAGCCCAATCTCCTGCAGCGCCATGCCGGCGCCGGGGCCCTCAGCCTGATCGGGTGCGAGCAGGCGGTAGGACGTCGCCTGGAAGTAGCCGTCCCACGGGTCCGCGCGCAACTCGATCCGCTCCACCCACTTCACGCTGCGCGCACCGATATAGCCCGGCACGATCACCCTCACCGGTCCACCGTGAACGGCGGGGAGGGGCTGGTCGTTCATCGCCCAGGCCAGTAGCACCTCGTCCTGCAGCGCCTTGGTCAGCGGGATCGAAGCTCCGTAGGTCTGCGGTGGATCTGCTTCCTCAGAAGGATCGGCACCGATGAACGCGGCGTGCCGCGCCTGGGGGGCTATCCCGGCCCGATCGAGCGCGTCGGCCAGACGAACCCCTCGCCACCGCGCCGTGCCGGTCGCCCCCGGCCCCCACGGGGCCTCACCGGGAATATCGCGCGCCTCGATCAGGCCTCTGCGGCGGTTACCTGCGCACTGCAATGTGGCGACCACCTCATGCTTCCGAAATCCGTCGCCTTGGAGGTCGGCCAGGTCCAGCGTCAGCTCGGAATCGATCAGCCCGGCGATCTGGAGCCTCCAGCTTGGAGGATCCTTCTGCACCACGGGTCCGTGGCCCCGCACGTAGAAGGCGTCCAGCGGAGTGATCGGATGTTCGGCAAGCGCAGTCCGCGGGGGTTCGGCGTTGAACGGCTCTCGCTGGTGAACGATCAGGTCGAGCCGCTTGTCGAACCCGGCAGTCTCAGGCTGGCGGGAGTAGCCCGGAGGGGTCACATCGGGGCGGCCGGCAAGGCCGCTGTCCGTGGCGGCTGACCGGAGTCGCGCGCAGGCTCGGTGTCGGGCTCCCGCCGGCGAAGGACCATCAGCTCTCGAGCTTGTTGCCGAGGTGGGCCCACTTTGGCACGCCACCGTCGACCACGTGAATCACTCGCTCCGCGCCATGGAGCTGCAGCAGGCTGGCCGCAGTCCCCGCTCGCTGACCTGAGGCGCAGACGACGGCGATCGGCCTGCCGGCGTCGAGACCATCGGGAATCCCCGCTATGTCGTGCCAGACCGCGAGCCTCGAACCGGGGATGTGGCCCTCCTCCCATTCGTCGCGCTCCCGCACGTCGACGATCTGCAGGGTCGGATCGGACCGGGCACGATCGGGAAGTGCATCGAGGGCCAGGCGCTCCAGCCGCGCAACCGGCCGCTCCTCGCGGCGCCAGGTCGTCATGCCCCCGCGAAGGAAACCGCCGAGCCGGCGAAGGCCTGCTGCTGCGGCGAGCTGTCCCGGCCATCCGGCCATCGGCGTCGTCGCGACCGACGAACACGACCTCCTGGTCGCGCTCGACCAGCCATCCGAGCTTGGAGCCAAACCCGGCACGGGTCATTGGGTTTCCCAGCGCGCCCGCGATGTGGGCGTCGTCGAACTGCTGGTCACTTCGGACATCGACCAGCAGGGCACCGGCCGAACCCTTCTCCTCCAGTTCCCTCGGGGACAGGGGCGAGATCTCAACACTTTCGGTGAGCAGCGGCCCGGTGTTCAGCTCCACGATGTCGTGGAAATGCGGGGGCTGCGGACCGAGCTCGTTCAGCACCGTCTCGACGAACTCTTCCTCGTCGCCGATCGAGAGCATCGAGTTGTGATCACGCTCAAACCCGACCGTCGACGCGATCTTGAGATCCATGCCGGGGCCTCCACACATCGATCCGCCCAGATGGCCGGGCCAGACCTCCACCTCTGGCGGAAGCGAGAGCAGCCGCTCGTGCAGGGAGCGAAAGATCTCTCGTGCACCCTCGTGCTCCTCGACCGCGAGATCCGGCCGGGCGATGTCCCCCACGAACAGAGAGTCTCCGGTCAGCACCGCCCACGGTTCCCCGCCCCGGCCGGTGTCGATCAATACGAAGGCCGTGTGCTCCGGGCGGTGTCCCGGGGTGTGGAGCGCCCGCACGGTGAGCGAGCCCAGTTCGAACTCGTCACCATCCTCAAACGGCTCGCAGGCGTAACCGGGGTCAGCGGTCCGGTGGACGTGGATCCCCGCACCGGTGGCCGCCGCCAGGCGTCCGTGGCCCGAAACGTGGTCGGCATGGTTGTGGGTCTCGAATACGTGCGCGATGCGCACCCCCATGTACCAGGCCAAATCGAGATAGACGTCGATGTCAAAGCGAGGATCGACGACGGCCGCCACCCCCTCCTCCTGATCGCCGATCAGGTACGAGGCACAGCCCAGGTCATCGTGGGTGATCTGGCGAAAGATCATGAGTTCTTCCGGCCAAGGTTAAGGCTCGGGCCGCCACGGCGGCGAACTCGGCTGCCGCTCAGGTGGTCGGCAGAGCGGTGATCGACGGAGCGGTGCTCGCGACGTCCGCGGGCTTGTCGGGGACCTGATCGGCGAGACGCGCCGCCTTCTCTCCGCGGCGGCGTGGCCGCCACACCCGCAGGTACTGAGCGGCGAGGTAGGAGCCGACCACCACGGCCAGCGCGATGAACTGGCCGATGAATGTCTCCCAGTTGTTGAACAGCGAGAACCAGGTGCCCATCCAGCCCGGAATGCTCAGCCAGTGGATGGGCGTGGTTCCGATCCAGCCGGCGAGCTGCATCTCGTTGACCTCCTCGCCGACCGAGACCAGCAGCACGAACAGCAGCATCACGCCGGTGATGATCAGCAGCCGCCGGTACGGCAGTCGTTGATGCAAGGTAAAGGTCAGCACGCCGGCCGCGGCGGTGAACAGGACGCCGATCACCACGCCCTCCAGCACCACGCTGGCGCCGTAGAGCTCACGCAGATTCTGCAGGAAGATCACGACCTCGAAGCACTCCCGGTACACCGAGGTGAAGCCGAGCAGCGCCAGGCCCATCAGCATCCGGCGCTTGTTGGTCTCGGGATCGGCGGAGAGAAGGCTCCGGCGGCGCTTGTGATGGTTGGAGATCCAGCCGGTCCAATAGACCTTGTGGAAGAACCAGTTCATCACCACCAGGAGCACGATTATGCGAGGGCAGCCCGGTGGCGGCCTGGACATCGAATTCGCCGCCGTGAAAGCGGCCGATCAGCCAGACGACGAGGAACCACGTGGCGATGCCGCCGACGATTGCGCCGCCCCCGCCGGCGGCTACCGGTCGCCGGTAGATGCGGTTGCCGCCGCGGAAGCTGGCCGTGACCGCTGCCAGCACGAGAATCGTCTCGAGCCCCTCACGGAACACCAGGATCGCGCTGTTGAGCACCACGGTCGTGTGGCTGAGACGATGGCCAGGAGGAAGATCGGTGGGATCGGCGGTCCCCCCCTTGGCGTGCCAGCTGATAATCACCAACGTGACCGCCGCCGCAAGGATCAGGACGGTCCACAGGTAGAAGCTGAGCCGCTCGCCGGGACGGCTGGAGCGGACTCTCGAAGACTCGGCTGCGTCTGGTTTGGCTGGCATCAAGCTTCTTTGCGGAGTGACGTCCCCAGACGGGTCTTCAAGCCCGCGGCTGGCGCACACTAGCACAGGTTAGGGCACCCTAACTAAGGGGTACCTAATCGCGTTAGCGAGGCGTATTGCGGATTACCGCTGCGCGGGTTCTGAGCGTTGGCTCCGGGCGATGGAGTAGCCCTCCGCGGCGGCGATAGCGGCGATCACGAGGGCCACGACCCGGTCTGGCCACGACCAGCCCAGCGTCCGGTAGAAGAGCAGTCCGAGCAACGCCAGTCCGGCCGAGGCCGCGCCGATGGCGCTGAGGGTGCTGTCGCCCCTGAGCGCCTCACTGCCCAGCGCGGTTGCCGTGCGGCGCTTGAGGTAAGCGAGCGGGAGCAGCACCACGACCGTCACGGCGGCCAGGACCAGCGTGGCCGGCGAACTTCCGGGGTGGGAGCCGGCGAGCAGCGCCTGGATGGCTTCGAAGGTGAGCGCCGCGCTCATCACGGCCAGCGCCGTCACGATCACCACTGCCGCACGCCGCTCGACGTGTGATCCGTGGTGGGGGCGTTCCTGCTCGACGCGGAAGCGCCAGACGAGGACCGCGGAGCCGGAGACATCCGCGAGCACCGCGAGGCCGGCGGCGAGCACCCCAAGGCTGTGCTGTGACAGGCCCAGGGTCACAGAGGCGGCACCGGAGAGCAGCCCGAACAAGCCAGAGAGCGATACCAGCAGCAGCGCACGGCTGAGGAGCTCAGGGCGACCACCGGAAAGCTCGTCCCGCGCCGCTGTCACGACCGCGTCCTCATCCGCTGTCACGACCGTGTCGTCATGCGCTCTCGCGCGCGAGCGTTCCCATGTCCGCGAAAAGCTGAAGCTTCTGGGGCGAACGAGGGCCGACCGGATCGCGGCCCTCGAGGCCACGGTAGATCGCATCCACATTGATGACGGTGCGCTCCGGCTCCACCCAGGCGCGCCAGGGGGCAAAGTCCTCGGAGTCCATGATCGCCCGTGCTGCCTCCACCCGCGAGCGTCCCGCGCGGTGATGTGTGGCCGCCTCGTCGCGCAGCCACAGCCAGTAGTCACGGATCATCTCCACGTCGCTCCGGGCCGCGAGATCGCCGTGTCCCGCCACATATACGTCGGCCTCGAGCCCCAGCAGAACGTCAAGCGCCTGCACCCAGCCTTCGACCGGGCCCACCCACATCACCGGCGTTGCCCCCACGAACAGGATGTCTGCGGCGAACGCCACCTTGACGTCCGGGACGTAGACGATGCAGTCGCCCTTGGTATGAGCCGGCCCCACCTCGATCAACTGCACTTCACGGCCCCCCACGTCGAGCGCCTCACGCCCGGCGAAGATGCGGTCGGGGTACCGGAGGCGCACCTCGCTGAACCGGAACGGAGCGAATGCCGCCGCGCCGCGCTCCAGTCGTGGCCCGAGCGCGGGCAGCCGCCGGCCGACTCCGAGCGTCGTGCTGAGAAGCGCCAGTTCCCGTGGCGAGATGTCTTCATCCATCGCCGCCCTGCTCGCCGAGCCGGTGATGATCTCGGCGTCCGCCGGGACGACGCGGTTGCCCCACCAGTGATCCCCGTCGGAGTGCGTGTTGATCACCGTTCTGATCGGGGCGCCGGCGGTAGCCGAACGCATCGCCTCAAGCATCTCGGAGGCCAGCGTCTGATCCCAAAGAGTGTCGATCAGCAGCGAGGCGTCTTCACCGACGACCAGTCCGGCGTTGGCCTCCCCCAGTCCGCCGTTCGGTTGGAGCCAGGCGAAGGTTCCCGGAGCCATCTCACGCAGGCCCTTGGCAAAACGCGCGGGAGCACCGGTGAGCGTCTGCGCCATGCCGGTGAGCTGATCAGCCCCGGGGAGAGAAGGCGAACACCGGGACAGCCTGACCGATGCCCTTCAGCCGGCGCTCGCCCGCGTACTCGAACCGGTCCTCCGCAGTCTGATGGATCGCCTCCGAGACATAGATCTCTCCCGGCGGCGCGCAGTCGGCCAGGCGGCTGGCCATGTTCACCGGGTGGCCGTGCCAGTCGCCATCGCGGGCCACCGCCTTGCCCATGCTGATGCCGGCATGGATCTGCGGAAAGTCCTCCTCCATCTCCTCCGCCGCGTCGATCAGCTTGACCGCGGCCTCGATGACCGCTTCGGGCTCCGGTGAGACGATCATCGCAGCGTCCCCGACCGTCTTGACATGGCGGGCTGGTTCCGGGGTGTTCTGGTGGACCAACTCATCGAAGCGCCTGACCAGTTCGCCCAGCTGCTGGGCGGAGAGCCGTCCGCTCGCGCGCGTGAACTGGGAGAGATCCGCGAAGCACACGGCAACCTCGTGGGCTTCCGGCAGCGTTCCCGTCGCTCGCTCGGAGCGACTGACCACGTCGGAGCGAATCACCTGGAGCAGCTGGGCTGTCAGCGTGAAGCGGACCAGCGGCTCGAACACCGGCAACATCCGCCGGGCGGCGGCCGCGTAACGCAGGCCCACGTCTCGCTCGGTATCTCCCGGCTCGATGAAGGCGTCGCCGAAGACATCCCTGACCGTCTCCGCCACGTTTCCGACGCATCGCCCAGCGGTGCGGCAGATCTCGTCGATCGCCTCGTCGGAGAGGCCGGCATCCTGTAGCTCCTTGAGCGCCGCCGCCGCCTCCGGGGCGAAATCGTGGAACACGGCGTCGGAGCCCGGCTTGCCGATCCCCAGAGCGCTGATCCATCGGGCCAGGTCCGCCTCTTCCAGATCTGAGGACGATGCCAGCTCGTCGAGCGTGTGCTCGGACTCGGCCCGCAGGACGGCCTCGACGGGAAGCAGGGGCAGGCGATCCTCCTTGACCGCCTTTCTCAGGTCCTCAAGGGTGACCCCGGATGCGTGCAGCTGCCGAAGCAGATCCGCACGGGCGTCGGGATCGTCAGCTCCCTCGAGCAGGCCCTCGGCCTCGAAATCGACGGAATCCCGGTGCAGCGTCTCCTGCCAGCTCTCCACCGCGTTGCGGAGAGCCGATCCAGCGGCGGCGATGGAGCTCTCCACCGCGCCCGAAGCGTAGTTGAACAGCGAGCCGTCCTTGCTCAGGATCCCTGAGATGGTCAGCTTGTTGTGATCTTTCCGGTCGTCCGTCTCGCTCATCGTTTCGTCACGGCCATTCTCCGTGATTTCGGTCCGAGGCGTTGAGTCCCGCCTTCGGTCCAGCCGGCTGTCAGCTCCGCTTACCCGATCGGGCGATCAGGACGCTGCAGCGGGCGTTGTGCGCCACCGCGCTCCACAGCGGCGAGCTGAGCAGCCCGCCGGAGCTGGCCGGGGGCGGCGAGCCGACCACCACCAGGCCTGCCCGCAGGCGGATCGCGGCGCCGAGTATGCCCAGCGCGGGGTCGCCACGTCCCAGGCGAGTGCTCACCTCCACGCTGCCGGAGCGCATACGTCGCTCGGCTTCCTCCAGGGCGGCGACGATCGCCCGGCGGTCGTCGAGCAGTGGCCGGTAGGTGGCCACGAGCTGGACGGGGAGCCCGAGTTTCCGAGCCAGCTCCCGCGCCTGGTCGATGGCCGGGGCCGAGATCTCCAGCTCCTCAATCCCCACGATGATCGCCTCGCCATAGCCGGCCGACGGCGAGCGCCATCTCTGCGCCACCTCCCAAAGGCCTCGGGCGGGCTCCAGCACCGCCGTGGCGAACGCACCCAACCGCTGGCGGGCCGACGCTTCCCCTTCCAGCGGCTCTCGCAGCTCGATCGTCAAGGCCACCTCGTGCCCGCTGCGCTCCCGGCTGATCTCACCCAAGCCCTGAAACGCTCTGATCGCGCGGTGGTTCTCAGCCAGCATCCGCGCGACGAACCGGTCCACTCCCTCCTCACGCGCTCGATCGGCCAGCGCGGCGAGGAGCCGGCTGGCCACCCCGCGGCCCTGCCAATCGTCTGCGACGGCGATCGCCGGTTCGGCGTCATTGCCGTCGATGCGCACGAACCGAGCCACCGCCAGGCCCTCACCGGTCTCATCCTCGATCGCCACGAGCGCTTCGTGGTCGTGATGATCGACTTGAGTCAGGTAGTCAAGCTCACGATCGGCCAGCCTCGGTACCGCCGCAAAGAAGCGCTGATAGCGCGACCGCGGGCTGAGTCGCTCAAAGCCCTCAGCCAGCGCTTCCCGGTCATCCGGTGTGATTGGCCGGATCGTGATGCTGACGCCGTCTGGCAGCTGTTCCTGGCGGGTAATCGGCACCGATCCTTCCGGGCGCGCCCGGCCAAAGCTCGACCGTCGGCGCGCCAGATCCTCAGCTCGCCTTGGCCCGAGTCTTGGCCGCCTTCTTCGCCGAGTTGCTCCGCTTCTGGGCGTTGCGCTTACGTGTGCGTGCGGCCTTCTGGGCGGCTTCGCTGCGACTGGAGTCACCGGCGTGGTTCTCCAGTGCGGTGGCTGCGCTGCGGAGGCGTTGCGCTGACTCCGTGACCACCTTCGGCGCCTTGCCACGGGCGCTGTTGGCTGACTCGGCCAGCGTGCGCGCGACCTTCTTGCGGATCCCGCTCGTGCGGAGCACGTCAAACAGATCTTTGTCCTTCTTGGCCATCTTGTTCCTCTCCTGATTCCGGCCGCAGCGAGCGGCTCACTGAATACGCTAGATCACATATACCCGGCAACGGTGCTGCACGCACCCGATTTCTGGGGCTCGCGGCAGCGGCGAGGCTCGCTCCGGCGACCGACCCGTACCGGCGGGTGGCTTACCAGCGTAGTTCCGACGCCGGTTACCGCCGCCGCCAGCGGGAGCGTCGGCGCACCGGTGCCTCCGCCTCCAGCTCGGCGATGGGCGGGGCGACCGTGGTTCCGGGAACAGCGGCACCGGCCGGGTCGCTCTCGGCTCGGCGGGCTGCCTCTCGCATCTCGAACACCTCGGTGGCCCAGTCGCCGATCTCCCGGGTGACGTCCCGCCCCGCCCCGGCGATGATCCCTGCGATCTCACCCACGTGGCTGAAGGCGCTCTCCACCGCCACCTGCACGAGATCCTTGCGCGTCTCCGTTCGCTGGAGCATCGGGGGAATTCTCGCAGCTGTCGGGCGCGAGGTGCTACTTAAACCGTCGCCATGCCCTGCTTCATCTGCGTCACCTGCGGTGCTCAGTTCCCGCCGGCGACCACACCGCCGGGGGCCTGCCCGGTGTGCCTGGACGAGCGGCAGTACGTCGGGCACGACGGCCAGGAGTGGACGACCGCCGCGGAGCTGGCCAAGTCGCACCGCAGTCGCGCCGAGCAGGCGGAGCCGGGCCTGGTCGGGGTCGGGGTCGAGCCTGCGTTCGGGATCGGGCAACGGGCCCTGCTGGTCGCGCCGGAGGGCCTGCTCTGGGACTGCGTGCCGCTCCTGGGTGAAGCGTCCGCGCAACGGGTGGAAGAGGCCGGCGGAATGGACACGATCGCGGTGTCCCATCCCCACTTCTACTCGACGATGGTCGACTGGGCCGAGAGGTTCGACGCGCGCGTCCTGCTCCACGAAGCCGACCGGGAGTGGATCATGCGTCCCAGCCCTCGCGTCGAACTGTGGTCCGGCGATCGCCTGCCGGTGTCCGATTCGCTCACCCTGGTCAGGCTCGGCGGCCACTTTGCCGGAGGAACCGTCTGCCTCTGGCACGCGGGAGCGGGCGGCGCTGGCGCGCTGCTGACGGGCGACATCGTGCAGGTGGTGGAGGACCGGGATTGGGTCAGCTTCATGCGCAGCTACCCGAACCTGATCCCGCTCCCGGAAAGGGAGGTGGCGCGAATGGCGGAGGCGTTGGCGGAGCTGGCGTTCGAGCGCGTCTATGGCGGCTGGTGGGAGCGGACGATCCTCACCGATGCGCGCACCAAGGTGCTCCGCTCCGCCGAGCGCTACATCAACGCCGTCAGCGAAGGTGACGATCGAAGAAGTTGAGCAGCCGTCGCCACGAGTCCTCGGCGGAGTCGTGCTGGTAGTCGAACCCGACGAAGTGGACGATCGGGTTCAGCAGCGGGCCGGTGTTGATCCGGTTCATGAAGCTGTGGCCCGCGTCCGGGTACTCGTGGATGTCGTGCTCCACGTTCAGCTCCCGCAGCGCTCGCTCCAGTTGCTGCGCTCGGCCCCGGAGGGTTCGATCACGGCCGCCGTAGCTGGCGACCACGGGGCACGCCCCGGCCAGCCGGCTGGTGGCGTCATCGGGCACCTCGCCGTAGTTGACCGATGCCGCGTCGAACCCCTCGCGAGGGGCACAAAGCAGCGCGAATCCGCCGCCCATGCAGAACCCGATGATGCCGATCCGCCCGGTGCAGTCAGAATGGTCGGCGAGCCAGTTCCGAGCGGCCTCGATCTCCTCGTAGGCCTGTCCCTCACCGGAGCGCGACGCACGCATCGTGGCGACTACGCAGCGAACCCCCCGCCCGGAGTACAGATCGGGCGCGAAGGCGAGGTATCCCGCCCCAGCCAGCCGGTCGGCCTGCTCGCGAATGTCGTCGGTCAGCCCGAGCGCATCCTGGATCACCACGACACCTGGCCATGGCCCGTCGCCCCGCGGCGTGGCCAGGTAGGCGCCCAGCTCGGCGGACGGTCCGGAGAAGGTCAGGTCAGGCATCGCGCGGACGCCACCTACCCGTGGACCGTCAGGCGAAAACGAGCTCGCGCTCCCGCGGCAGGTTCGGCCTGCACGGACTCGGAGCGCTGTACGGCACCCGGCACCGAGGTGCCCGGATCCGCCGCCCGGCTCGAGTTCGTGTCCGGGTTCGAGCTCCCCGGCAGGGCCAGCCGGGCAATCTTCTTGACCACCGACCCGAATTGCTTGCGCAGCGGCCCGGTGTTGTACGGCAGTCCGTAGCGCTCGCAGATCTCGCGGACCTCGGTGGCCAGCTCGGCATAGCGGTGGGCCGGGATGTCCGGGAAGAGATGGTGCTCGATCTGATGGGAGAGGTTGCCGCTGAGGACGTGGAACAGCCGGCTGCCGGTGAGGTTCGCCGAGCCCAGCATCTGCCGCAGGTACCAAGCGCCGCGGGTCTCGTCCTCCACCTCTTCCTCGGAGAACTCCTCCACCCCCTCGGGGAAGTGGCCGCAGAAGATGATCGTGAACGACCAGAGGTTGCGCACAAGGTTGGCGGTGAGGTTGCCGCTCAGCACAAACGGCGCCGCCGGGCCCGCCAGCAGCGGGAAGACCACGTAGTCCTTGAGCACCTGGCGCCGGCCCTTGCGCCAGATCGCCGCCGCCATCTCGCGCTTGTCACTGAGCTTGATCTCGCCGGCCTCGATCCGCTCCACCTCCAGGTCATGCACGGCCACGCCCCACTGGAACAGCAGCGCCAGGAGGGTGGCGTAGACCGGGTTGCCGAGGTCTCTCGGGCGCCATGGCTGATCTTCGGACATCCGCAGGACCCCGTAACCGATGTCGCGGTCCTTGCCCAGCACGTTGGTGTGGGTGTGGTGCATGTAGTTGTGCGAGTGACGCCAGTGGTCGCCGGGGCAGGCGGTGTCCCACTCAAAGCGCTTGGAGTCCAGCACCGGGTCACGGGTCCAGTCGTACTGGCCGTGCATCACGTTGTGACCGATCTCCATGTTGTCGAGGATCTTCGAGAGCGAGAGCGCGGTGACGCCGCCGAGCCATGCCGGCGGGAGGAAGCCGACGAACAGCAGGCCGCGGCCCGTCAGCTCCAGGCCGCGCTGCGCCTTGATCATCCGCTGGATGTATTCGACGTCGCGCTCGCCGAGGTCGGCCGTGGTCCGGTTGCGAAGCTCGTCGAGCTCGCGCCCGAGAGCCTCCACCTGCTCTTCGGTCAGCTGGGGACGAGTGGTGGTGGTGGGCATTGCGAGGTTCCTTTCGTTTCTTACAATTCGAGATCCACGTCGCCCGCGGGGACGGACACGCACAGCTGGATGTCCTGCTCCTCGGCCAAGATCTCGCCGCTTCGGAGGTTGCGCACCGCCCCGGCTCGCATGTGGCAGGTGCACGTGTGGCAGATCCCCATCCGGCACCCGAAGTCCGGGGATAGCCCGGCGGCCTCGGCCTGCTCCAGCAGTGTCCCGTCGCCGATTTCGACGTCGCAGTCGCTGCGCAGGAAGCGGATGGTCCCGTCCACCGCGGTGTCCGGGAGCACGAGCGGCGGAGGAGCGAAGCTCTCCGCGATAACCCGATCCGGCGCTTCGCACCAGATCTCCCTGACCGCTTCGATCAGCTCGTTCGGTCCGCACACGGCCGCGGTGGCCTCCCCTGGGGGCGCCTGCAGGAGCTCACTGATCGACTGCGCGTCGATGTGGCGTCCGCCCTCCCTGGTGGCCACGTAGTGGACGTGGACGCCGGGGTGCTCGGACGCCAGCCGACGCACCTCGGGGCGGTAGAGCCAATCGGCCTCGGTGCGGGCGTAGTGAAGAAAGTGCACCTCTCCGTCGTGGCCCTCGTCGCACAGCGTGCGCAACATCGAGAGGACCGGTGTGACGCCGCTGCCGCCGCTGATCAGCACGAGCCGGCGGGGCCGTTTCTCCGGCAGCACGAACTCGCCCTGGGCGGCGCCGAGATGGAGGATCGCGCCGGGCCGGAGATTCTCGCGGAGGTGACGGGAGACGAGGCCCTCGGGATGAGTGGTCACCGTGAGCTCCAGCAGATCGCCGTGGCGGTGCTGCGAACAGGCCGGGGAGTAGGTACGCGTCCGCCTGACGCCGTCGACGTCGATGCCAATGGGGATGGATTGCCCAGCGGTGAACCCCTGCCAGGCCGAGTTGGGACGCAGGGTGATGGTGACGCTCCGCGGGGTGGCCGTGGTGGCGGACACCACGCGGGCCCTGCGCCTCGCCCAGGGTGAGGTCGGGGCGGATCAGCTCCAGGTAGCGATCGACCCCGTGGGGGCCGACCAGCAGGTCGACGAGCGACGAGCGGAGCAGGCGGTTGGCGGTTACCTTCAGCGGCATCTCTCTAGCTCGGTAGATAGTGGACAGTTGTTCACTATTGGGACCATAGCTGGGCTTCCCCTTCCTGCAAGGCCTAAACTGCCATCTGTGACCAATGGCGCACTATTTCCGTGAACAGACGTACACCTGGTAGTCAACGCTCGTCAGGGGATCGCGTCGACGGCCGACGCACCCAGGCGGAACGGCGCCGCCACACTCGCCAGGGGCTGCTCGACGCCGCCCTGCTCCAGGTGGAGGCGGGCGAGAGCTTCGAGACGCTCAGCCTGCGCAGCGTCGCCCGCGCCGCCGGGGTGGTGCCGACGGCGTTCTATCGCCACTTCGAGAGCATGGATGAGCTCGGTCTGGCCCTGGTGGAGGAGTCGATGCGGACGCTGCGCGAGATGCTCCGCCAGGCGCGGGAGGGGCTCGCTCCGGAGCACATCATCCGCCGCTCGGTGGAGATCCTCGCCGAGCAGGTCCGGCAGTATCGCCAGCACTTCGTATTCGTGGTCCGAGTCGGCTACACCGGGAACACCGTGCTCCGGCACGCGATCCGCAACGAGATCCGACTGTTCACCAGTGAGCTGGCCACCGACCTGGCGCGCTTTCCGATCCTGCGTCAGTGGACGACCGAGGACCTGCAGATGCTCGCCGGCCAGCTCGTCAACACGATGATCGCCACCGTCGGCGCGATGGTCGATGCGCCGGTAGCGGCCCCGGAGGCCGAGGTGGAGATCGTCCGGGTGGCCGAGAAGCAGTTGCGGCTGACGCTGCTGGCGGTGCCGCACTGGCGCAGCGGGTCCTGATCCAGGCGTAGCGCTGTCATATACCTTGCGGGTGTGGCCGTAGCCCATCCCACCGCGCCCCGCCCACCGCTCTCCTGGTGGGGATGGGGGGATCCGAACCAGGTACCTCACCTGCCGGACGCCGTGCTGAAGCTGCTCGCCGACGGGCTGGGGGTTCGTGAGCCCGGACGCCGACCCGGCCCGCCCCAGGAAGTCAAGCTCACGCCGCCGCGGCTCACGCCCGAGACACTCTCCGCGCTATGCGCGGTGGTGGGTTCCGAGCACGCTTGGGATGACCATGAGACTCGGCTGCGCCACGCGCTGGGCCGCTCCACCCCAGACCTGCTGCGCCTGCGCAGCACAGAGCCGCTCTCCGCTCCCGACGTGGTGCTTGCGCCGGGCGACCACGCGGAGGTGCAGAGGCTGCTGGAGCTTGCCACCGAGCGACGGGTGGCAGTGGTTCCGTTCGGCGGCGGGACCTCGGTGGTCGGCGGTCTCGAACCCGGGGGGAGCCGGTTCAGCGGGTCGATCGCACTTGACCTGGGACGGATGGACGGCCTGGTCGCCCTCGATGAGGAGTCGCGTCTGGCGGTGCTCGGCCCGGGCTTGCGCGGCCCTGAGGCCGAGGAGCTGCTGGGCGCCCGCGGCTACACCCTCGGGCACTTTCCCCAGTCGTTTCAGTACGCGACGCTTGGAGGGTTCGCCGCCGCGCGTTCCAGCGGTCAGGCGTCGGCCGGCTACGGACGCTTCGACGAGCGCGTGCTGGGGCTCCGGGTCGCCACGCCGTCGGGGACGCTGAGGCTGGGGCGGGCACCGCGGTCGGCCGCGGGACCAGACCTGCGTCAATTGCTGCTCGGCTCCGAAGGCGCTCTGGGGGTGATCACGGAGCTGACGGTGTCCGTATCCCCATTGCCGGAGCAGCGGATCTACGACGGCTGGCGGCTCTCCTCGTTCGCCACCGGCGTAGACCTGCTCCGGCGACTGGCTCAGGATGGTCCGGTCCCGACGGTGGCCCGCCTCTCGGACGAGGCCGAGACCGCGCTGAACCTGGCGCGCCCGGAGCAGCTCGGCGGCGGAGAGGGCGGAGGATGCCTCGCGATCATCGGTCACGAGGGCACCGAGGAGGAGGTGGCGCGGAGGCGGGCGGCGACCGAGCCGATCATTCGGAGCGCCGGAGGCGAGCTCGACGCCCCCGCGGGCGAGGCGTGGGAGCGGGAGCGCTTCCAGGGACCGTATCTGCGCGACGCGCTGCTCGACGCCGGCGCGCTGGTGGAGACGCTGGAGACCGCCACCTTCTGGTCCTCGTTGGGAGAGGTCTACGCCGCGGTGTCGACGGCGCTGCGGGACTCGCTCAGTGCGCAGGGCACCCCGCCGGTGATCCTCTGCCACGTCTCCCACATCTACCCCGCCGGGGCCTCGCTCTACTACACCGTCGGCTGCGCCGCCGCCGCGGATCCGCTGGGGCAATGGCGCATGGCCAAGGAAGCTGCGTCCGAGGCGATCCTCGCCCGCGGTGCCACCATCAGCCACCACCACGGCGTGGGACGTGACCACCTCGGCCCCTACCGGCGCGAGGTGGGGCCGCTCGCAATCGCTGCGTTGCGCGCGGTGAAGGCGAAGCTGGACCCGGCCGGCATCCTCAATCCGGGAGTCCTGATCCCCGAGGATGACCTTGCCTGACCGCGATCGCACCCACCGCCTGGCGGAGTTGATCGTCCGTTTCGGGGCCAACGTCCAGCCGGGGCAGATCGTCTCGGTGAGCAGCGAGCCAGGCAAGGAGCTGCTCACCCGTGCGATCGCCGAGGTGGCCTACGACGCCGGGGCGCGATTCGTGGAGACCCGGTACTTCGATCCGCACATGAAGCGCATCCGCGCTGTCCACGCCGATCCAGGCTCAGTCGAATATGTGCCTCCGTGGTACGGGCAGCAACTGCTGTCGCTGGGAGATGAGCGCAGCGCCCTGATCGCGCTGACCGGTCAGGTGGAACCACGTCTGATGGAAGGCGTCGACCCCGAGCGGCTTGGCCGCGACATGTTCCCGCGCGTACCCGAGTCGATTCAGCTGATCAGCGAGCGCACGGTGAACTGGACAGCGGGCCCGTGTCCCACGATGGGGTGGGCCGAGCTGGCCTACCCGGAGCTGAGCGGTGAAGAGGCGCTGGACCGCCTGTGGAGCGACATCGAGCACGTCTGCCGTTTGAACGAACCCGACCCGGTCGCAGCGTGGGAAGAGCGCATGGGTCAGCTGGTCGCGGTGGCCGAGCGGCTCGACGAGCTGGCTCTCGACTCGCTGCGGTTCGAGGGACCGGGCACCGACCTGGTCGCTCGGGCTGCTGCCCTCCAGCCACTGGTTGGCGGCGCGGTTCTCCACCATCGACGGCATCGAGCACCATCCCAACCTCCCCACAGAGGAGGTGTTCACTTCACCGGATCCGGCTCGCACCTCCGGGGTGGTCAGCTCCACCAAGCCGCTGTTCTCCGGAGGGGTCCTGGTCGAAGGTCTGAAGGTCCGCTTCGAGGAAGGACGAGCGGTGCAGATCGACGCTGACCGCGGCGCCGAGACGCTGCGCGCGCTGACCGCTCGCGACAGCGGCGCCGTCCGTCTCGGGGAGGTTGCGCTGGTGGATCGGGAGAGCAGGATCGGACAGCTCGGGACCGTGTTCTCGGACACCCTGCTCGATGAGAACGCCGCCAGCCACATCGCGCTCGGCTCTGGCTTTCCGATGGCGATCGCCGAGGACTCCGACCGCACGAAGGTCAACCGCAGCGACATCCACACCGATTTCATGATCGGCTCGGACGAGGTGGCGGTCACCGGAGTCACCCGGGACGGCGGCACGGTCCCCCTGCTGCGCGGCGGCGCCTGGCAGATCTGAGACGCCGGCCCTCGGCCGTTCTGCTCGTCCTTCCTCACGCTACGCTCCTCCGGTCCCGGAGAGGTGCCGGAGCGGCTGAACGGGCGCGATTGGAAATCGCGTAACGGGGGTTGACCTCGTTCGGGGGTTCGAATCCCCCCCTCTCCGCCATTAGTTCGAAGTACGAACCATCAGCACGGGACGGCTCTACGGGGTCGTCCTTGCTGTTTTCAGCGTTGCTGCGGAAGCGTTCTGCCTCGGCTAGGACGCCCTCTACGAGACCCTCGGCGAGTAGCACAACGTAGGGCTCGGTCAAGTCAGAGTGGACGACCCTGGCTTCTTAGGCGGTCGGTCTCGTCGTCGTGCGCCGGTGAGATGTAGAGCTTCGTGAAGAAGGCGAGGTCAGCCAGAATCTGGCGGCGAAAGGTTGGATCGAGGAACAGTCTGGGCAAGTCGACCAGAGTCGAGCCCGACCGCTTGGCCAGCGTTAGCAAGCCCATGTGTGCCAGCTGCGCTGTACGCGGCCCCCAGAACTCTTTCCAGAGTCGTTGAAACAGCTCGCCCAGCTGGTCGGCCGCTAGTGAGGCATCTGGAGAACCAGCAAACGGATTGAAGCCGACCGCCTGGTCGCGGTCGGTCGGATCTATCAGGACGACGTCCTTGATCCGCTCGGGCGGGATGAAGTCGAGCACGTCGCGGATGAGGTCGCCGTTGGTCTCGACGATCGCTAATCCGGCACCGCTGGCCAGGTCGTCCTGCACCAGGTTCTCGATAAGCGAGGTCTTGCCGGTGCCGGTGGGACCGAGGATGTAGAGGCCCCGAGTGCTCGCCTTCCGGCTGATAGCTACCTCGCGTTCGATACCGGCAAAGTTGCTGGTACCAAGTACCCGACCCCCGCTGGCTAGCGCAAGGCTTGGGACCAGCCGCTTGGCGGCGCCCAGCTCAAGACCGGGGATATCCGGCCCGTCGATCGGCCATCCGATCACGGACGCCAGCTCGCGGATGCTGAAGTAGCGGCCGCGCTGGCCAAGCAGACGACTCGTCCAAGCCAGCCAGGGCGGCTCGCCGACCAAGATGCCGTGTGGAGTCGACAGGCTCCTCAGCGCCGAGCTGACCCGCTGCATGCAGTGCCCTAGATCGAGGGGCGCTGCCGGCCTCCACTAACAACTCGCCGTGAACGGCCAAACCCGGCAGGGCCAGCTTGTCGCGCAACGCTCGTGTTCGGCCGTTGGTGCGATCCTCGGGCGAAAGCACGAGACGGGGGCGTGTTCCCGGCTTGGCCTTCCAGACCAGGCGGACTGCCTCTGCTTTGCGCAGCGGGAAGAGATTGGCCAGCAAGCCGGCCGAAGCCGCCGACAGCACATCGCTGCGTATAGCCGCGCGGCCCGGCAGTAGCTGCCAAAGCACGCGCTGGCTGCGCCCGAATCTGGGCTCGGTACCGGCTCCAGGCGCAAACTAGGGATGCCGGCGCGTAACGCCCCGGCGACTAGCTCCCCGGCCGGCTCACTCACGGCCAGCCGGTGGGTAATGGCCTTATCCGTTGCAGCTAGGTCAAACCACAGCCGCGTGCCGTGCGGCAAGCCGGAGAAAGAGGCAAGCGCAGCTAAGACGGCTTCCTCGGTGAGTTCGCGGGGGAAGCCAAGCTGAAACCAGGTCAGCTCGACCCGGCTCATTTCGATTTCCCCTGCTTCTGTGAGCCGCTGGTGTGCCCACAGGCTGACTGCCGCTTGACGTGCTGCAGCAGCGCCCAAGCAAAGCGATCCCAATCCAGCTCAGGGTGCCGCTCGGCCCGTACTACGACCCGGCTAACTCGCGGACGCTTCCTTAGTTTCTTTCGGGGCATAGCGTGACCTCCTTTCCTTCACTTGACCTCGGTCACGCTGACCGTCGAACCACTCTGCGAGCAAACGTAACCTTCCATTGTCTGCCTGCTCAACTGGCCCGGTCAAGTGTCTTATTGACCACGCCCTCACCACCGCCGCGTGTGGAAAAAGACCAGACGCACAACCACCAGAACCACCCCGACCACGACGATGGCGGGCAGCAGGTGCAAAAGGATTGGGCCGAGCGTCGTCAAGCAGGCTGTGATGAGCACCAGGGTCACCACAGCCTGCTCAAGACGATGCGGGCCGTAGCGGTTCACCGCTAGACCGGCCGACCGGCCCTCTCATGCTCCGCTTGGTCGGCGGCACACAAGAGCGCTTCGATTGTCTGCAGCTGAATGCCACGAACTGCCTCAACACCATCGGAGACGGGTCGGCGTTCACGATCCCTCAGCAGCGCCTGCATTGCCCCGAGAATCAGGACCAGCAGCACCAGCTGGGCTAGGCCGATGAGGACCAGGAGGGCCATCTAGATCTGGCTGCCGGTACTCAGCACGACATTTGTCATGCCAGCGCACCCCGCATCGGCGATGTGCCTGAGGCGAGCTTCGGCGTGAGGGGTGCGCTCCAGCAGCAGAGCCTCTACCGCTGAGACGTGCGAGGTCGCCACCATTGCTGCGTCGGTGACCTGAGCGATCGCCTCCAGCTTGGCGGTCTCGCGAGCCGAGACGATGGCGCCATAACCCCTCGCGCTGGTGATCTCCTTTGAGATTCGACGCTCGATACGGCTGCTCGGCAGCTCACTGAGACCGATTCGGACGGGCAGGTTGGACATAGGAACCCCTTTGGTCGTAGTTCCGCTCTGATGCGGGCTAGCCAAAGGAATGCATGGATAGGGGTTTTTGACTGAGCAGTAATTTCTGATTTCTCGCCATGCCCCGGCCGCATGCTCCACCGGAATTAGACCCACAGCAGCCGCGCACGGTGCTCGGCTGGAGCCTGCAGAAGTCGCGCCTGGTACATGGCTGGACCGGCGAGCAGGTCGCCGCCGGCTTTGGTTGCAGCCCAGCCCACATTTCACGGGTCGAACAGGGCAAAACCAGTCCCAGCCGCGACCTAGTCGAGTTCTATGAGCACAGCTTCGACGCCGATGGACTCCTGCTCTCGCTCTACGAGGTCGTGGAGAGCGCCGGAGAGCAAGCTCGGCGACGAGCTGGCGGACATCGGCCGCGTCGCTACCACGCTGTGCCTGGCGACGCCTCTGACTTCCTCTGCGACACCGTGCCGCACGGCACCCTCATGGAACCGGGTCAGGTCTTCGAGAAGGCCTGGCGCATCCGCAATACCGGCTCAATCCCTTGGACCGGAAGCCAGCTCGAACGTCAAGGCCCGCTGACTGGGCCCGGGTTGATCACCTCCGCTCGGTACCTAGTCATCCCAGATACCGAGCCGGGCGACGAGGTGAAGATCGAGACCCTGCTGAAGGCACCGACCTACGACTGCACCTCAGTTGCTTACTTCAAGATGGTCGATGCAGAGGGGGCGATCTGTTTCCCAGACAGCTATCAGCTTGGGCTAGATGTTCTTGTCTTGGTAAGACGTGGCGAAGGCCGCGCCGACGACGCCGGTCGTTAGGCAACCCCGGCGTCGACATCCTGGACGATGCAGAAGTTCGGCGAGCGGCAAACAAGCACCGCAGGAGCCTTCAATCCCGTCTCGCCGGAAGCACTGTCAGTATCCCCGGCCGTCGCATCAGACCTTGACACCTGTCCGCATTGGGCTCATGCTGGAACCATGACTGCGTCACTCTATTTTACGGTGCGTAACGAGGCATGGGATGTGCTCGCCTCGCGAAGGCCGCAGCGGGGGCTGCATGGCAGGTGAACGCCACAACGGCAATGGCGCCGCTCAACCTGAGGGCGAGGACGATGCCGGGCCAAGCGAGGCGCAGCTCCGCGACGTACGAGAAGCAATCGATCGCGGATACGAAGCCGCCCAGAAGAAGATAACCGCTGCTTACGCGGCCGCCCGTCAGGAACCAGGGACCTACCCGCCCGCGATTGAGCTCAACGACTTCATTTATCGCGACCCCGAAATATACGGCCGTACGCTCGGTCCCGCCGGCGAGGCCGACGGAGATTCCGAGCCTGAGGACGACGACAACGGCTCAGGTCAGCAGTGACCTCAAGATCACCTGCACCGATCCCCCAACGCTCGTGACTGGCGGCGAGTCGCTTGCGCATCCCACCTATGGGCACCCTAGCCTCGGTGAGAGCATCACGCGGGCGCAGGTGAACTGCTTACAAAAGCTACTTTACTCTCCGACTTTCTATACGCAAAAGTGCGTGGAGCAACTCACGTTCCTACCTGATCGGGGTCACTGCTGGACGCGAGATCTCCAAATTCAAATACCTGGTGTGGAAGATACCTCAGCGCACGGTGCAGCGGCGTACTGCCCAATTCCGCTAGGTACATTTTCTCCAAAGAGGTACGCAGATCTTAAGGTGGTTGACACAAGCGGTCGTCGGGTCCCAGTCCTGACTCGCACCCAGCAAGGTGAAATCTGGGTTCGATTTCTACTGTACGAATACACGGAGCGGGAGTTAGCACCTGAGCTTGAGGGTACCCGAACGGCCTTTATTGCTAGCGCGGCAGATCTGGCCAGCTACCTCGGTAGTGATCCAGACGTATCGGCCGCATACCGGGAGAACTTTGTTCAGCCCGCGTGGAACTACTTCACCGCCATCGGTGTACCGCCGGAAGACATCCCGGACACAACCGGAGAATGCACCCGCCGCCTTCACGAGTCTACAGGCACGACAGAATACCTTTGCTGGGTGTTAGCCCGTGAACGTGACTTAATTACGCTCCAAGCGACCTACACGGTTGAGGATCGCCTCCTACGTCCGGTCACCTATCGCCAGCCGGAAGATAAGGGTCTGAGGGATCGACTAGTCACCTTTGTCATGTATCAATACCGACAGTACGGCGTGGCGCCGCTCAACGTCCAGATTTGGCCAGGCGGGGCGCTGACCGCTGCTAGCTACTACTTCCAATTGCGCCCCCCAGATTCGACGGCGGTAGTGGCGCTGCTCTCGACGCTCCCCGGCTCTCATCCAGATGAGGGGGAACTGGACAGCGCCGACATGACCTTCCACATCGACAACAACAGCACACCGAATCCAAGTGCCCCGCCCGCTGTCGGTCACAACGCGCTACCGCAGGTATCTCGCGGCTTTCGTGCTTATCTTCGGCCGATTCGACGCGAGCACAAGCTCGTCTCGACCGGAGCTGCGTTCAACCTCGTGCTGGTGTATTTGGTGAGTCGAGGCCGCTACATAACGGGGCTTGGGTTCCAGACCCTCATCTTGCTCGGTCCAACCGCGCTAATAGGCTTTATCGCGCAGCAACAGCGCCACTACTACTCGATGGCCACTAGGAGACAGCGAGGGGTGCTCTGGGTATATCTCGTGGTCTGCGTCGTGTTCCTGGGCGTTGTCGCCTTCAGCCATGCCTCCGAAAAAGGGGTCACCTGGGGTAAGGCAGCACAAATCACGTTCTTGGGGTTCGGCTCGCTCAGCGCCTTCCTGGCGGTCATCTACGCCTCTTTAGGTTTGACGTTCATAAGGATGACTTCGAGATGGTTCAACAACAGGCGCAGCGATTACCCTGTTACCCAACGGTGGATCGGAATCGCGGCGATAAAGGCCTACGAAAAGGCGGTAATGCGCTACTGCACCGGCGTTTTCGTTGCCGCACTCGTCGCGATGGCTTGCGTGCTCACGACCGGGATTCTCATCTCAACTCACGGTGGCGTCCGGGGCTACAGGCAGGCCGGGGGGGCTGCACCAAGCGCAAGACCGAGAGCACGCACCGTGACGATATCCAGTACCCAACTCCGCTTGTTCATCAATGGTCTTGTCCACAAGATCCAAGCGAGACACTAGGTCCTAAGAGACGTGAGCTCGCGCCGCAGCCACGACGTCTCGCGAAGCTAGCTCGCACAGCCGGGCCAATCCACCGCCGCGCGGCTTGCGAATACGAAGTTTTTCAGGCTGTGTGCCAGGCCGCTCGCAAGCAATTCCGCGATCCCGTCCTGCACAAAGAGCCGGGCGTCCGCCTGCTCCGTTGCCGATCCAGCGACTTCTAGCGCCAACTCGTCAATGGAGACCAGGGCTGGATGCCAGGCGAGGAGCAAGTCGATAACGACGCCTGGAGCCTTATCGCTATCGAGGAGAGCTGAGCGGGCTTGAACGGACACGAGCCGAACCTCCAGTCTTGAGACGAGTAGCGGAGTTGTGGAGCCTGGCAGGACGTAAGTAGTTGGGATGCAACATCTCTAGACATAGAGGGCTGGAAGGTCTGTCGTTCTAGCCATGCCTGATCCCGTCTCTCCCGCCGCTGCCGAACTTGGCGCTCGGGTTAGAGCCAGGCGGAACGCTCTAGGTCTAAGCCAGGAAGCACTTGCGAGAGAGAGCGACCTGCATTGGACCTTCCTCGGTCAGGTTGAGCGCGGCCAGCGAAATCTCAGCCTCCACAACCTGCTCAAGATCGCAGCCGGACCTCGGTGTTGATCCGGGAGCGCTGGTCACTGGATTGGAGCCCCCGAAAGGCAAGGCGTAGCTTCAGGGAAAGCTCCAGCCTTGCTCACGGATGAACTGCAGGACATCGATGCATCGGACGTTCATTGCGTTACAGACGGAAGGAATCTTCGGCTTGGTGGGGGTGCCGCCTCGCTCGTCAGTGACGACCGTCGCGTGTCTCACGCGCGCGGTGGCGATAACGAAAGGGTCAGCACCGTTCCGATTCTTTGTGGCCTTCATCAGCAGTGGATGCTCGGCCAACACTTCGCTGGTCGCCGTCTGGATGTCCGCATCCAACGGCACAAAGATGTACGACCGGGCTTCAGCCCACTTGACCAGCTCGTCATCTTGGCGGCGTAGCTCAGTTCGCACCTCCTCGGGACAGATGACCTGGAGATGGGCTACCAACGACTCGAGGTTGCGCCAGAGGCCGGGAAAGACATCGGGTGGATACGAGCGAGTCCAGCATTCGATGAGCGCACTCGTATCGAAGCAATACGGCATTACTCACGAGACTGGCCGGTCGTCGCCAGCTCCTCTTCCAGCTTCGGCAACTGGTTGATCTTGATCTCTAGGAACTCGGTGAGGTCGGAGCCAGTGATCGCTCGTCGGTTGTACGCGTCGAGCGCTGATTCGATAAACGGCCGGCCAAGATCTCGCACCTTCATGCGGTAGTACGAGGGTCCGCCGGCTCGCTCCTCTTCTCGCCGTTGTCGGGTTTGCTCTGCCCGGAAGGCTTCATAGGCGGCTTGGTACTCCGCCTGCTTCTCTCGAAGAAAGCCCCAAGTCGTTAGGTCCAGCGAGTAGAGCCGACGTACGACCGCCTCCTGGCTGACACCAAAAGTTTCGGAGAGAGAGCGCAGCGTCGCATCCGGCCACTTTCCATCCGGAGTCGGCTTCCGCGATCCGATTTCTGCGGTCAGCGCCTGACTAGGCATCAGGGCGGCAGCGGCAGCTCGGTTGCACAAGATCTCGACCGCATCGCTAGGTCGAAGTTCTCGCCGCCGAGGGGCCGCGTCGCAGACCCCGTCGGTGTGGAGTAGAAGGTGGGCTAGCTCATGCAGCAACGTAAAGATGCGCCCCCGAGGGAAATCGGCGCCGTTTAGCACGATCACCGGAAGCGGGTCCATCCAGACGGAAAAGCCACGCATCTCCTGGATGGAGATCGACTGCGCCTGCAAGACCAACAGATCGAGACGAACTACGGCGTCAATCCAGGCACTGAGCGCACGCCCGGGATCTCCCCAAATGCTCTGCTGCTCCAGCGTGACACCTAGGAGCCGACGTGCTGCTTCGCCGAGTCGCTCAGGGTCACGAAGTCTCGAATCGACGGTAGGGGGTGACGCTACGTCCTCATCATCAAGCTCGCGTAGCTCAAGAGCCGCTTCTCGCACGGCGTGAGCCCGCCTGATGGTGGCGAGGAGTTCAGGTGAAAGCTTCCCTAGGTCCGCGTCTGGAAGGCGTCGATAATCCCGCAGCGGCTGATAGTCGCGGGGCGGCTCAGGTAAATAGAAGATCGCCAGCGGCCGACGGTAGAGCTTCGCGGCTGCGCGCAGCTGCGCGATCGTCGGCCGAGCATCTCCAGCCTCCCAAGCCCCTAGACGTTCCTTGTCGACGCGTAGCTTCTTAGCAGCGTCCTCCAAGCCATAGCCTGCAGATTTCCGCGCCCAAATGAGCAGCTCCGGTTTGATCAGCGCATCGGGCGTTCGCGGCATCGGTTCCTCACGCGAGAGCGTAGAGCGGATCGGGGCCGGAACCTTCCTTAGCTAATCGGAGGTCAGCCTTGCCACGACTATGGCGCAGACGAAGGCCGCAATTATCGCTCCTGGCGTCAGGTGCAGTGCGAGGAGCAGTAGAAGGCTCAGGATGATCAAGATTGCTTTGGTGACGGTCATTACTGCTTACGTACTCGAACTCGTTGGGAAGAATGGTCAGGCAGGGACTATCTGACGCTGCGCCATTCACGATTCCGGTACACATATGCCGAATCCATTCCTCGGGCTGTTCCGGCTCAGGAGAATCTGCTCCGGCGTGTGTGTTTTGGGCAACCGGTAGGCCTCATCTATTTAGGTAGGAGCGCGTCAAGATCCTGCTTTGGCGCCCCTCTGCTACCACGAGTAGAGGTTGAGGCAGCTAGCGACTTGAGCGACTGGGTCTTGCCCTAGACTGCGAACAGTTGTTCGCCTGGCCACAACCTATAGAAGGAGCCATCATGACCGACCATCACCAGCGCGCCAAGAACATGCATACCGACCGCACGCGGGACGACAACGGCGAGTTGCGCCAAAAGCGCGGCGACACTCACGTTGGCAACGTTGAGAAGGAGTACGGCGTCGACTTTGGCGTCCGCAGCGACATG
This sequence comes from uncultured Solirubrobacterales bacterium, assembly GCA_963731435.1. Lineage (GTDB taxonomy): Bacteria > Actinomycetota > Thermoleophilia > Solirubrobacterales > Solirubrobacteraceae > Palsa-465. Next base: position 578,215 of record CAVSVF010000002.1, on the reverse strand, counting down.
CGCCTGGACACACTTAGAGAGCAAACGGGCCTCACCTCGATTGAGGACTTGGTGCGGCAAGCCCGTCGCAACGGCTGAGCCGCTCACGGCGCACGTAGAAGTTCGAGCAACACGCCACGCTTGGCTGAGGTCGATGTAGCACGGGCGCGACTGGGCCGCACGCTGCAGATAATTCGGTGAAGAGGGCGCCAAGGCATGCTTGGCCGGAAGTACGATCCGATGCATGTGGCGACCCTCGGACTGGCCCGACGTGATGGCGGCAATTGGAACGCTTTCGGAAGCGCCAGGCCTCGACTTCAAGCAGCAGCTCTCGTCAAACAACGAGATCTCGAAGGACATTGCGGCGATGACGCTGCTGGGTGGCACGATCATTTACGGCATCAAGGAAGACGGACAAGCGCGCGCTAGCGCCGTCACCAAGATTCCGCTCGCGGGCGTCCCGGAGAAGATCCAGCTCTTAGTAAACACGACCATCGCCCCGGTCCCAAGCATCGACATCGATGTCTTGAGAGAGCAACCCAAAGATGACGAAGGTGTCGTTATCGTGAACATCCCGCGTTCGCTCTTTTGCCCTCACATGGCTCGCGACCGCTTTCCGGCACGGGCAGGATCAGTAACCCGCTATTTGAGCGAGCCCGAGGTCTCGGCCCTGTATAACCAGCGACGAGCGGCACTGGCACCACCAGAGGCTGATGAGATCCTCAGCTCATTCGTTGAACCGACTAATGGCATAGGCAGCTTTGTCGGGATCGGCGCACTCCGGATTGCCATCACACCATTCGGTTCAGCGCGCCATCCGCGCGGCGCTCGGCTCAAGGAAGCACTAGAAACAGCGGTAACCGAGAGCGTCTCAGTCATCAACGGCATCGTGGCGCCACAACTCTTGCCGAAGGCATACGACTGGCTTACCGAATGGAGACCCCGAGGCACCGTTGGGTGGGAGGCTGGCCAGACCTCTGATCAGTTCGAGGCTCTTCGGAGCGTGTCGTTCGTCTCGGCCACCTGCACCCACGACCTCCAATTCTCGTTTGCCGCAACGATGGGCCTCGAGAGCGAGCAACCTGGCCAAAGGTGCGCCTTCGAGCATTTGTGGATCGCAGAGACGCTTGCATTTCTTGCGATCGCTGGTGCCTTCTTTCTCAACGTTCCCGGCGTCACGCTGCTCCGAGTTGACGTGGGGTTGCGAGGCTTTGGTGGGACGGTGTCCTTTGCCTCGAGCCGTAACCGGGCGTTCCACCAAGACCAGCTTCGGATTGCGGACGATGACTACCGCGAACGCGCAGAAGCGGGCGTTCGCGAGTGCGCAGCCGACCCGTCTGACCCAGCACGCACGGTGTTGGACCGTCTCCTGGTTTCCTTCCTCGACTCGGCGCAAGATCGATTTCTAGCTATCGCGCGCGGGCTATAGGCACACGGAGCACCTAGCTCAGCACCCAGAGTTGCATTCAGCCCCACAAAGCTCGATGCTGGGCTGACCCTCAATTCATAATTTCCGTCTGGCGTTCAGCACCAGCTAAGGGAGACCGCACGATGCCTGAGCTAAACCGGGACTTCTCTTATCAACCCACCCCGCCGGTTCCTCCGGGACCTCCGGCACCGCCAACGCCGCCAGCACCTCCGGCTCCAGCTCCGACGCCTGATCTCGGACCTCTGGCCGGACTGCTCGGCAAGTGGGAGGGCACGGGCTTCAACGCTATCTGGCGTCCTTCGCACGGGACCGGGAGCGATCGTTTCCTCGAGCTGAATCTCACTGAGGAGACGCTTGAGTTCGACACCATTCCGGGTGCGATACCGAATCGAGGGTTGCTTCAGGAAGATCTGCTGATGGCAGGCCTCCGTTACCTCCAACAGATAACGGACTCAAACCTAAATGCCGGCCTGCATGCCGAGCCAGGCGTCTGGCTGGCCGTGCCGGCAACAACCGACCCCGACGTCCCGACGTCGGTTGCCAGACTCGGATCAGTACCTCACGGCACTACGTTCATCGCACAAGGCCTCGCGTCCACAGGAACTGGAGCGCCACAAATACCGTCAGCGAACATTGCTCCTTTCCCCATCAGCCAACCGACGAACCCGGAAGTCTTCCCGGAACAGCAGCTGTCAAATGAGACCCAGTTCCGAACATCTGGCCAAGGGCTGACGGGCATCGACCAAGCGATGCTCGACAATCCCAACAGCGTCATTGCCTCGACGCTTCCGGGCGAGGTTTCCTCTTTCACCGAGCTGACGATCTCCTCGGACGCAACGACGCCGATCCTTGGAGGAGGCACGTCGAACACGGCCTTCTTGCAGGGTGGCAACGACGGCCCGAATGCTCAGGCGGCTCGCGTTGACGCAATCTTTTGGCTTCTCACGATGCAGGGGCAGCCAGCCCCTTCCCGCCTGCTCTATACCCAAACCGTGCTGCTGAACTTCAACGGCATTAGCTGGCCGCATGTAAGCGTGGCCTCACTGGCCCTCGTACCACCCGGCCCGTGAGGAGTCGATGGCGGACCATCCTGCGTTTGCGAGCAAAACAACCTGCCGCGACGCTAAGGCGATGAGCGGTGATCGCGCCTTTCTCGGCTGTCCGGCGACTCTAAGGATCTAAGTCTGTGGCTCAGGCTGACGCGGTGACCGAGGCGGGCGTTTCGGAGGCCTCGGGACCGCAGCGCCTTCCCCAAGTTCGTGCTTCAGTTGCGTCTCTTCCAGTTCTTGTACACGAGCCGCCAGAGCTTCGGATCGTGCCTCAGCTAGCTTTGTAGTGGCGGTAGCAAGTTGTTTTATTGCAACTGCAAGTTCATGCTGCGTCTTCGGTAGGTCCGTCACTGGGTCAAGGTGCGGGGCCGGCGGCGGGCTGCTGGCCTCAGGTGGCGTGCCATCTGGCTTGTTAGTTGATGCAAGACGCGCTAGAGCTTCGAAACGAGCGGTAGTAACGCGGCCGCGTGTACGAACGTCGCTGGCAAACGCGATGTAGACGCCGAGGACGACTGCCGCCACCACAATCGCAGCACTAAAGAGAACTGCCGGTTTACTTGGATCCAGCTTCCATGACGCGCCGAAGAGGCTGGTAACAATTACGGTGACCAGTGCGACGCCAGGAGCACCCCATTTCGTGATGTTGGTGGCATCAGCCTCGATCGGCTGGTCTTTTGACTTCAGGGCTTCTCGCGCGATGGCATCCCATGAGTCCGCCATATCAACCCCCAAACGTTTGTTCGGACTAACCTACAGCAGCAGAACTGGTGCTTGGGACTTCTTGCGCGTCAGCCCACCAGAGAACGGTCTGACCGAACGGCTGCAGGCCCTGGCAGCGTCCTCGATGGCCTGATCCCCGAGGTCAGCGACTAGAGGGAGATCCTCCCGCACCTCGTGGGATCTGGATCCGTCTCGAAGCAGCACGGTCTTGGTTCGTACTCGTCCCTCCGTGACGCAAAGCACGACTCATCAGCAGAGGGCCCGAAGAGCAACGCAGTCGCTTCGTCGACGCACTTGATCGACAATGCGAGGATGGCTGGACCCCCAGTTTCGCCCCTTGTTTCTGATTTCGAGCTGGAGACGGTCGGGGACCAGATCCACGTTCGCCTATCGATCACCCCTTCGGACGGTTGGTCGGGCAGCAGCGATGACCTCGGAATAAGGCTCTCGCGCCACGATGAGGTCGCGGTTCAATTTTGGGCAGCATTCTCTTGTCGTCGGGAGCGCGACCAGTGGGTCGGTGAGCTTGGCGCGGCACGCGAAGGTGAGCCGCGTCTCGCACAACTCGTCGGGGTTGCCACAACTGAAAACCAACAGATCCCCGTTCAAGGCGAGGCTCTGCGGTTGGAGCCGGGTGAAGATGGTGTGTGGGATTCGGGAGAGGCCGCGAGGCGCGCGGAGCAAGATCTCAGGACGAAGCGCGATGCGACCTTTTCCGCTCCGCTTACAACCCCTGGTGCAAGGGAGGGCGCAACTCGCTACGACGTGCTGATGCTCGCGGACAATCTTCTGAGCACGGTTCCCCAACGGGTGCCAGGGATTCAAATCATCCCCTTGCAAAACAGCACCCTGGGAAGCGATCTCATCGAGGTGCTGAACAGTGTCGCGAGACAGTTCGGCTTCGCAGCGGGTGTCGATCCTGGGCGTGCGCTGAACCTGATACGCGAGCGGCGACCGAGCGTGATCCTCCACGCGCCAGTAGTTGTTGCGGAGTCTTCTAAAGCGGCGCTAGAAGAAAGCCGTAGGAACGCCCTGATGCTGCTCGACCTCGTGACCCTTCGACGGGGTGCCCCGCCGCGTCTGCTCGGCGGGATGGTCGGGGAACAGGGAAACCCGGCGTCGGTGAGGTTCTGGGTAGAAGGATCTGGATATACCGGCAATCTCGTCGGCGGGTTCTTATCGGGTGAAGACCCCGTAAGCCTCTTGAACCAATGGCGTGGAATTGCCTCCGATCCGCGCTCCCGGCTGTGGCTTTCGCTCTACGCCGACGCGCTTGCAGACGGTCGATGGGACTACCGAATCTTCCGCTGCTTCAACCTCTTGGAGGGCATCGGTGGTGAGGTGCTTCGCGCTCGTCAGACGGTTACAGATGAGGCCGGGCAGCCCCTTATCCAAGCGAACGGCCGTCCGTATACGACGAGTCAAGCGCGAGGCAAAGTGTTCGAGCTCATGAAGCTCGTTGCTGGCCGCACGAACCAGGCGCTCCAGAACTTTGCTGTCGGCGGAGCGACGCCGGCCCGAACGCCCTGGGACGAAGTGGCGGTCTGGGTGGCGATCCGCAACGCAGTCGCCCATCGCGGAGCATGGGAGACGTCAACAGGATCGACACCATCCGCAGCTGATCAGCGCGTGGCTGCCGAAATCAGCTCGCTAGGTCACGATGGGAGCTTCGTAAGCGGAGCCGACGCGTCGCTGAGAGCGATTCGAGTTGCGGTCGACTCAACGCTGTATGCAGCTCTGCGGGGCAAGCTCTAGCCGACGCGCTGGTTCGGCCGACACGACCAACACGACCAACCAGGACACCAAGGCAGCGCCAACAGCGACGAGCGAGTAATCAGGTTGAGCGCTGTTCGTAACGAGGGGAAGGAGTAGCTTCGGTCACGGTGGAGAGGTGAAGTTGGCATCGGCATCAAATCGTCGGCCATGCACCTCGTCAATCCGGCGCCAGACCGCGACGAGGTGGTTCGTACTTCGTCCCTCCCACCCCGTTCAACGGCAAAATTCTCTTTTCTCCCCGGAATGCCAGCGTTTGCGTGGCCGGTCTGTCGGCGGGCACCAGGTGCTTTTCGAAACAGTCTCAGCGCGCGACCCGCTCTCCGCGCAAGGCAGGTCGCTCTTGGTGGCTGACGAGATGCCCGTCGTGCGATGAATGCAGGAGCCTCTATCGGCTTCGGCTGGGCCTCGGCCATCCTCGGTCGTAGGCGGTCAGCGCGAGCGCCCGACTGGGGATGTCCCAGCGCTGCCTGGCGGCCTCAAGCGCGCCTCGGTGTTCAGGGCACTTCGGTCGACCCATCGAGTGCAGGTGTCGCGTTGCTGAGCATCTCGACGGTGGCCTCGTTTGCGTAGCAGTCCACGACCAGGTGAACACGAGGTGTGTCGCCCATATTGACCGCGATATGAGGCTTTCGTACATCGAGATATGCGGCCGTGCCCGGCCGCATCACCATGCTGCTCGTGTTGCCGTCCAGGCCCCAGGACTGGAACACGCTGCGCTCGTTGGAGATGAGCGGGATGTGGAAGCGGACGACCTTGCCCTCGGACGCTCCGGCGTCGGGGTTCATGATGTCGGCGTGTCGCGAGACTTCGCCACCACCGGGCGCTAGGCGCATCAGTCGGATGCGCTCGAACCCATCACAGGGGAGCGCCGCGAGGATCTCCTCGGCTGCCGGTCCAAGGGTCGCGCGCAGATGTGTGTCGCGCGGCTCCCGGTCGAGGTCGTTCTCGTGCTCGCGCTTCCAGCGGCGGTTCATCTCGCTGGGCTTCTCGACGCGCTCGGGCTCGTCGTAGAAGCCGCGAAGCGCGAGTGCCGTCCACGTGTCGTTCTTGCCGTAGGAAGAGTAGTGCACGGCGTAAGCGCTCTCATCGCAGACGCTAGGGTGGGAGCTCAGCGCGAGGATCGCGTTCAGCGGGACCGCGAGCGGTAGCTGAGCGAGACCGAGCAACTCCTGCTTCGGGTAGGGCGTGTAGCGCTCGCCCGCTCTCCGAGCCCACGGCGGGTCCTCGATGTCGTGCGAGACCCAGAGGCCGCGCATTGACGACGATGCCATGACCTTGACCGCCGCGAGCCTCATCCCGCCGCCTACGCGCTCGACGCCTGGCCGGCCCGTCGCGTCAATGGCCAGCAGGCGAGAGACGAGCGCGCGCTCGTCCGGGTGCTCCTGCCAGCACTCGACGGCGATCGGGCCGTCGTAGGCCGAAAGCTGGCCGAGGATCGAGACCGCGGCGGTCTCGTCGGTGAACGCCATGCGTGTGCAGTAGAGGGTCCCGGGAGCAAGCGTCGTGCGCCCGCCGGTGAAGTCGCGGACGGGCTGCTTGCGGTCGAGTTCGCGCACGACGCAGGCCCATACCGGGGCGCCCTCGTCCTTGCGGGGGCCGAGCTTCAACCAGCCGTTGCGGAGGTCGTTGGCGGCGTCATGGGCGCTGTAGCGGTCGAACGTTCCGTGCACCAGGCCCTCGTCGTGGCGCTCGAACAGGGTTGTGATGCGTTTGAGATCTTCGACGTTGTAGCCGCTGGCCCAGGCGGGGCCGCTCTCGTCGCGCTCCACCTGGGCGAACTCGTCGATCAAGCTGTTGTGTTCCATCGGGGCTCCTTTGCTGCTGCGTGGTCGCTCACCAGGGGAGTGTGCGCGGGAGTCCGAAGTGGGGCAGTATCCCGAGGTCGCCGAAACGGGTGATGGCTGAGATCAGGGTGCCTTCGAGGGTCAGCACGAATACTCCTCGTGCGTGGGCGATGTCCGCGTGCGGGTCTTTGTGGTAGCTCCCGAACGCGGGTTGGCTGTTCGCGCGGGTGGGCACCAGTCGGACGCGGCTGGCGTCGCGCACGCCGTACGCGGTCGCGAGGAATCTCGCGATTGCGTCGTGGCCTTGGTATTCGTATGGCTCGGGTGGCATCGTCAGCCAGGCGTCTTCGGTGAGCAGCGCGACGACGCGGTCGACGTCGCCGTTCTCGAACGCGTCCGCGAAAGTCCCGACCAACTCGCGCTCGGCGGGCGACTGTGGCAGCGGCACGCGGTCTGGCCCGGGCGGTAGGCGGGTTCCGAGCGCCACTCTGGCGCGTTGCAGTGCACTGTTGACCGACACCTCGCTTTGGTCAAGCATGGTCCCGACCTCGGCAGAGCGAAAGCCGAGCACGTCGCGCAGCACGAGCACCGCCCGCTGGCGTGGCGGGAGGCGTTGAAGCGCGGTCAGGAACGCGAGCGTGACCGTCTCCTTGGTTTCATAGCGGGCGTCCGGGCCGGGCGTCGAGTCGGGCACGCCTTCGAGCAGTGCGTCGGGGTAGGGCTCGATCCACGTGAGCTCGGCAAGCCGGGTCGGTGCGGGCGGCTCGAACGCGAGACCGGCCGATTCGGGCTGCGCACGGCGCCCTGAGTCGCGCAGCTGGTTCAGGGAGCGGTTAGTGGCGATCCGGTACAGCCAAGCGCGCAGCGAGGCCCGGTCCTGGTAGCGCTCAAGCGCGCGCCAGGCCGCCAACAGTGTCTCCTGGAGTGCGTCCTCGGCGTCCTGCACCGAACCGAGGATCCGGTAGCAGTGCAGCTGCAGCTCGCGACGGTACGGGTCGGTGAGTTCGCGAAACGCCTGCTCGTCTCCCGCGCGGGCGCGAGTGAGCGCCGTCTCCGTCACAACGGCAGTCTCGCACAGCGTCTTCCTTTCACACCCATCGTTAGGAACAACACCCTCGGTGTCCGAAAGTCATCGATGAGTTCCTCGCAGCGGCCGTGTTTGAACCAGTAGCGACAAACCGCGAGACACGAGCAGGAGGACAGATGACGACCACCAACCCACAACCAGGCTCGAACTCGGCACGGACGTGGGTTCTTGCCCTAACGTCGGTCGCGGCGTTGATGGTCGCGCTCGACGCGCTTGTCGTGACGACGGCGCTGAGCACGATCAGGCTGGACCTGCACGCGTCGATCGGGCAGCTCGAGTGGACGGTCAACGCGTACGCCCTGAGTTTCGCGGTGCTGTTGATGACGGGCTCTGCGCTCGGCGACAGGTTCGGGCGCCGGCGGCTGTTCACAGCAGGCCTCGGACTGTTCACAGCGGCGTCGGCGGGGTGCGCGTTGGCGCCGGACGTCGGCTCGCTGATCGCCGCGCGCGCCGTTCAGGGCGCCGGCGCCGCGACGGTGATGCCGCTCGCGCTCGCGCAGCTGAGCGCGGCATTCCCGCCCGAGCGCCGAGCGTGGGCGCTGGGAATCTTCAGCAGTGTGACCGGCCTGGCTGTGCTCGGCGGCCCGGTCGTTGGCGGCGCGATCACGCAGGGAATCGCGTGGCGGTGGATCTTCTGGCTCAACGTCCCGATCGGGCTGCTCACGATCCCGCTGATCCTTCGCCGGATCGATGAGAGCTTCGGCCCGAAAACCCGCCTCGATGTCGGTGGCGTGATTCTGGAGACGGGCGCCGCTCTAAGCATCATGTGGGGCCTCGTGCGCGGCAACTCGGCCGGCTGGGGAAGCGTCGAGGTCATCGCCGCCCTGGCGCTTGGGGTGCTGTTCGCGGCGGCGTTCGTAGCGTGGGAGATGCGCGCTAGCGAGCCGATGCTGTCGATGCGCTTCTTCCGCTCTCGCGACTTCGCCTCAGGCAACACGGCGATCTTCTTTCTCACCGCATCCCTGGTCGGGGCCGTGTTCTTCTTGGCCCAGTTCCTGCAGACCGCACAAGGCGACGGGCCGCTCGATGCCGGACTGCGGCTGCTGCCGTTGACAACCACCCTGTTCTTCATCGCGCCGATCGCCGGCGCCCTGATCACTCGCGTCGGCGAGCGGCCGCTGATCGTCGCCGGGCTGCTCCTGGAGGCAGTCGGGATGGCCTGGATCGCGCTGATCGCCGCGCCTCATCTCGCCTACGCCGAGATGATCGCGCCGCTGATCCTCACCGGCGCTGGCGTTTCGATGGCGATACCCGCCACCCAGAGCGCCGTGATCAAGTCCGTCTCACCCGAACACATCGGCAAAGCGTCGGGAACGTTCAGCACCATGCGCCAGCTCGGCGGCGCGTTCGGCGTAGCGATCCTCGTCGCCGTGTTCGCCGGCACCGGCAGCTACGCCTCCGCCCAGGCATTCACCAACGGGTTCGCGGCCGCGCTCGTCGTCTCCGCCGTGCTGTCACTCTCCGGCGCGATCGCGGTCCTCGCTTTCACAACCCGAAGCAAAAGGGCTACTCACCTCGCTCGGCGGCAACCGCATCGCTCAGCACCGAGTGCGCATGAGATGGTGAACGTGGAACAGCTCTTCGAACCGGCGGGGTTTGGCAAAGCGGTCGACCGCGGATATCCGTCAAACCGGGGTCAGCGAGCTCGCGGCGCGGGCCGGTCCCTGCGGGCAGCGCGAGTAGATGCCCATAGTGCTCGAGCTTTTGGAGGAGATGTGGTGACCAGAACAGGACCGAGATAGGCGAGAGCTCACGCATTCACACCACCACGGCGGTGGTAGCTGACAAAGCCAACACGCAATGGAGAACCGACATGGGAAGGATCATCATCAGCGAGTTCGTCTCGCTCGACGGCATCATCCAGGACCCGGCCGGCGACGAGGGCTTCAGGCTCGGTGGCTGGGTCGGAGAGGTCAAAGAGGCCAACAAGGTCAAGCTCGACGAGGCGCTTGGCACCGACGCCCTGCTGCTGGGTAGGCGGAGCTACGAGTTCTTCGCCGCACGGTGGCCATCCCGAGGTGGCGTGTTTGCGGACAGGTTGAACAGCCTGCCCAAGTACGTCGTGTCCTCGACCCTCGAAGATCCCGACTGGAACAACTCGACGGTTCTGAGAGGCGACGTGGTGAACGAGGTCTCGAAGCTGAAGCAGAAGCTCAGCGGGGAAATCGTCGTCTACGCCAGCTTCCAGCTCTTGCGCACGCTGCTGAAGCACGACCTCGTTGACGAGCTGCGGCTGATGATCTACCCCGTCGTGCTCGGGGCCGGCGAGCGCCTTTTCGGCGAGACCAGCGACAAGAAACCCATGCGCCTCGTCAACAACCGGACCGTCGGTGACGGTGTCGCCTTCCTCACCTACGAGCCCGCGTCCCGACAAAGCTTTCGGGCGTCTGGGCGGCCATCCTGGGAGAGTGCGTAGAGAGTGATGAGTCGGACGACCAGGTGAAACGCGACCGCCACGACGAGCGGCTTGCGGTCGCGCAGCTTGCGGAAAAGTTCGCTACGTCGCGACATACCCTTGCCAGCGGCGAAGCAGGACTTTCAGGACCCCGCGGTCCAGTCCTGAGATTCGCCAGGAGCGCAACCGGCGGCCGGGGTGCGCCGCCGCGACATCGTCCGGCGCCCCGCAAGCCGAGAGGGCGCGCCTCGGCGGGGGGTGCGGCTGAGGCTCTCGCGGGGAGGAAAGCGAGTCGGACGCCGTCCGACTAAGGGTGGGTCTGCAGCGACTTGGAAGCGACGTCGACGGGAACGTTCACCTGTCCGCGGATCGCTGCGTGCGCGAGCCACTGATCGAAAAGTCGAAGGTCGCCGCAGGCCGTGGGGACGCACCGCCAAGGAGGCTGGGTAGGTCCGATGAGCGTGAGTCTCTCGAGAAGCGACATCGAGGTCGTGCGTCTGCCGGCGGGTCGGCCCCTTTTGCCGTCTGCCGTCGTCACCACACCAGACGATGGCCGCTATGGGAGGATCCGAAGGGTGACAACGAGCGTGCTCGAGCGGGCATCCGCTGGCGATGAGCTTGCCTTCCGCGAGCTCACGGAGCCCTTCCGGCGCGAACTGGAGTTTCACTGTTATCGGATGCTCGGCTCGGTGCAGGATGCCGAGGACGTGCTGCAGGAGACGATGCTGGCCGCGTGGCGCGCGCTGGCAAATTTCGAGCGGCGATCGAGCTTGCGGACCTGGCTTTACCGGATTGCAACTAATCGATGTCTGAACGTACTGCGCGACGGCGGTCGCCGTCCGCGCTCGATACCGCCGCCGACATTTGAGATTCCGGCGCCGACGAGGATGGCCGATCCTCGCTGGCTGGAGCCGTATCCGGATGACCGGCTCGGGTGGCTGGCGGACAGCCAGCCAGGGCCGGCGGCGCGGTATGAGAGCCGTGAGGCGATCGAGTTGGCGTTCATCAGCGCCTTGCAGCGACTGCCTGGACGCCAGCGCGCCGTGCTGGTGCTCCGGGACGTGCTGGGCTTTCACGCTGCGGAGACCGCGGCGATGCTCGAGACCTCGGTCGAGGGTGTCAAGAGTGCGCTCAAGCGCGCCCGGGCGACGATCGAGCAGGAACTCGGTGATCCGACCCAGCGGATCGCGGCGCCGCCCCCCGCCTCCGTGGAGGAGCAGGAGCTGGTGGAGCAGTTCGCCAGAGCGTTCCTCGCTGACGACTTCGCCGGGATGGTCGCTCTCGTCACTGCCAACGCATGGTTCCGGATGCCGCCTGCCCAGCACGAGTACCACGGCCCGGAGCTGATCGGCGCGTTCCTCGCGGCGGTTTCTGCGGGCCACTCGGGCCAGTCGAGCCGTCTGATCGCGACCCGTGCGAACGGGGAGCCTGCGTTCGGGACCTATTACATCGACCCGCTCTCGGGGTTGGTCGGGCAGTCCGGGCTGTTGGTGCTGTCGCTGGCGGGCACGCGGATCGGCGAGCTGACTTGGTTCCTCGGCCGCGGCTACCTGGAGCGGTTCGATCTCCCCAGCGCCCCCTTTGTGGACGCTCCGGTGTCAAAAGCTCCGTAACCGCTAAATGCCGGCCCCGGCCGGCAGACACCAGGAGGCTTAAATGCCAGTTTTGATGATGGTCGAAGTTCCCGGCGCTGACACAGCGTTCGCGGAAGGGATGCGTCACGCCGGAGTGCTCGACGAGATGCAGACGGCCCAAGGGTTTCGGGGTCATTGGAGTGGCGCCGCCAGCTCGGGCTACAGGGCGATCGAGCTGTGGGACTCGCGCGAGGACTGCCAGGCGTTCGCCGAGGGCCACTTCGCGCCAAAGCTGCCGCCGGGGGCCGAGCTCCCGCCAATGGAGTTCTTTGAGTTGAACTTCGAGGTCAAGCCCGCACCCTAGACATACTCAGCGACCCGTCAAGCTCCGCCGACTCCCTCCAGCCTAAATCCGAGTCGGAGTGATGCTTGGCGCCTCGCGGCTGCCGCTTCATCGCGAGGCGGCAGCCGCCGAACCGTTGGCGACGGGTGCTGCGTCGCACGGCCAGCAAGCGCCTGCGCTCTTGCTCGTCTCGACAAGCGGGGCGCCGGTCTGGGCGCCGCCTGGTCCGCGATGGACGAGCCAGTCCGGCCGTCTGCCGCAATGCCGCCCGAGCGCGACCGATGTCGGACACAACCAGCTCCGGCACGCTCGTGGTGCCCGTGTGGAAGTGAAAGCAGTCTCGCTCCCGGAGCGCCGCGCACCTCCGATTCGCCACCAGCGGCCGCCGGTGTCGCCTCGGCGCCGGCGGTTGTGCTCGCCGCGCAAGGCGGGAGTGTGAGTGAACTGCAGCGGAGGACCGCGGCGCGGGCGAAGCGGGTCTTGTCACCTCCGCCGCGTGGGCACTACTGCTCCGAGTAGAAGGGGGGGTCATGCGAGCCGCGCTGCTCGTCCGTTTCGAAGATGCGGGCCGAGGCGCTGGGCGGCTTCTCCTCTCGTGACTTCTCGAACGGGAGTTGTTTAAGCAAACGCTCGCGTTGCGCCGGAGTCCACGCCCGAAGTCACCGGTGTTGTGCGCGGATGTGGTTGAGACCCGGCGGGCTTTTGGCCGCGCCGGGTCTCAGGGCTCAGCTGGAGGTGGGCTCGTAGGTGAGCGCGACGACGCCGTTGGGCGACGGGGTGGTGCCGGTGAGCTTCAGTGGGAGCGTCTGCCCGACGAGTACTGGGTGAACCGAGAACCGGATCTCGTCGACCAAATGGTGCTCGAGCAGGGTTCGGCTGAGTCGGCCGTATCCGTACGTCATGAGATCGCCGCCAGCCGCCTGCTTGAGGTCTGTGACCGCGCTGACGACGTCGTCGCGGATGATCGTGGAGTTGTTCCAGTCAGCGCTCTCCAGGGTCGAGGAGAACACGTACTTGCGCATCGCGTTGATGGCGTCTGCATACGGCCCGGTTGCCTCGGGCATGACGTCGGCGAAATACTCGTAGGTGCCTCGCCCCATGAGCATGCCGTCGAGAGCCTGGAGGGCTTGAGCGGCTTCGTCTCCTGAGTCAGGGTCGAAAGTCGCCCAGGATCGTGGGTCTTCGGTGACGCCGTCGAGCGAGACGAAGGCGGAATTGATGATCTTGCGCATGGTTGTTCTCCAATCGGTGATTTGTGTTTGGGTGTCAGGCTTGGGTTCGTGGGTGGTTAGCTGGTGACGGCGAGCGCCGGTGGGGGTCGCGGACGCTCGGCTTGACCACGGCGGTTGGGACCGCTCCGTGGCGGACGAGTGCGAAGATCGCCGGAATGGCGAGCAGGCCGATCCCACCGAGCACCCAGAGCGCGTGCTGGAACCCACCGGTCAGCGCCGCCGGGGCGGCGTGGCCGGCATGAAGCAGCGTTTGGGTGTGGCTGGCGGCCACACTGGAGGCGATCGCGATCCCGATCGCGCCGCCGAGTTGCTGGCTGGTGTTCAGCAGTCCGGACGCGAGCCCAGCCTGCTGCTCCTTCACGCCGGCGAGCGCGGCGATCGAGATCGGGATGAACGCGAACGCGGTTCCCGCGCCGGCTAGGACCATGGGACCGGCGAGGTTGTCCAGAAAGTGTCCGTGGACGGGCACCTGTGTGGCCCAGATCGCCCCGGCGCCGATCATGGTCATCCCTACCGCCATCACGATCTTGATCCCGCCGCGGGTCACCAGCGCCTGGGAGACCCCAGCTAGCGCGATCGAGGTCAGCGACGCGGCCAGCCAGGCGAGCCCGGACTGGAGCGCGCTGTAGTGCAGCACCTGCTGCATGTACAGCGTGCCGACGAAAATGAACGCGTAGAAGCTGCCGCCCAGCATCAGGCCCGCGATGTTCGCTCCGGCGAGCGTGCGCAGCCGGAAAATCTGAAGCGGCAGGATCGGATCGGTGACCCGGCGCTCGATCAGCACGAATGAGGCGAGCAGCACGGCCGCCGCAGCGAGCACGCCGATCGTGCGCGTGGCGCCCCAGCCGTACTGCGGTGCCTGGGAGATAGCGTCCACGAGTGCCACCAGCCCGCCGGTACCGGCGAGCGCGCCGGCGGCATCAAACTTGCGCCGCACCGTGTCCAGCCGGCTTTCGGGCACGATCCGCGGCACCAACAGCAGCGCGACGGCGCCGATCGGGACGTTGAGGTAGAAGATGTACTGCCAGCCGGCGTACCGGGTCAAGAGGCCCCCGGCGATCACTCCGACGGTCGCGCCGCCGGCGCCGAGCCCGCCCCAGATCCCGAGCGCCTTGTTGCGCTCGGCGCCCTCCTGGAACATGTTCATCACGATCGAGAGCGCGGCGGGCAGCATGATCGCTGCTCCGATGCCCTGGACCGCCCGGGCTCCGATCATGAAGTCGGCACCGGTCGCCAGCGCACCGGCCAGCGACGCGGCGCTGAACAGCCCGAGTCCAAGCATTAGGATGCGGCGGCGGCCGAGCAGATCGGCGGCCCGGCCGCCGAGCAGCAAGAACCCGCCGAACGTGAGCGCGTACGCGGTCACGACCCACTGTAAGTTGGTCTGGGAGAAGTGCAGGTCGCGGCCGATCGTCGGCAGCGAGACGTTGACGATCGTCAGATCGATGACCGTCATAAAGAACGCCACCGCCAGCAGCGCGAACGCCCGCCAGCGATTGATATGCGGTGCTTGGGACGTCATGAGACCTCCAGCCCTTCTTGGTTTCGCCGCCCGTTTGGCGGCTTCACAGAGGACGTCGCAGCAACCGCGCCCGGATTTGGACAGCCGCGGCGAGAAACCCGGAACGGGCCGCTCGCGAGCCGCGACCGCCTGGCTCGGGAAGCCGCGACCGGTGTTTTGCTCGCGGGCCGCAGCCGTCAGTCGGCGCCGAGCGTCGACAGGCGCCGCTGCAGCTCGGCCCGCTCAACCGCGTTGGCGCTGAGCGCGATCGCTCGCTCGTACGCGCGCGCAGCGGCCACTAGGTCACCGGCCCGCCGGAGCAGGTCGGCGTGCGCTGCGTGCAGCGGCTGGTAGCGCTCAAGTACAGGGTCGGACAGCAGCGGCTCGAGCAGCTCGAGCCCGGCCTGCGGCCCAACAGCGAACCCGACCGCCGCCGCGCGGTTCAGCTCAACCACCGGCGAGGGCGCGACCTCGCCGAGCGCGCGGTAGAGCTCCGCGATCTGCTCCCAGTCCGTTGTGCCCGTGTCCACCCCGCGGACGTGCACGGCTGTGATCGCGGCTTGCAGCTGGTACTGGCCCGGGAGGCGGAACCGCATCGCCCGGTCGAGGGCCTCGAGCCCCTCGCCGAGCCGCTCGCGATCCCACCGCGAGCGGTCCTGCTGATCGAGCGCGAGGTAGCGCCCGTCAGGCGCCACGCGCGTATCGCGACGAGCGTCGTGCAGGAGCATCAGCGCCAGTAGCCCCCAAACCTCGGCCTCGTCGGGCATCAGCTCGCACAGCAGCCGCGCGAGGCGGATCGCCTCGCCGCACAGCTCGGCCCGCACCAGCCGCTCGCCCTCGGTCGCCGAGTACCCCTCGTTAAAGATCAGATACAGCACCCGGAGAACGCCTCGCAGCCGGTCGGGCAGCTCCTCGTCGTCGGGCACCCGATACGGGATCCGCGCGTCGGCGATCTTGCGCTTGGCGCGGACGATCCGCTTGCCCATCGTCGGCTCCGCCACCAGGAACGCGCGCGCGATCTCGCCGGTCGTGAGCCCGCCGAGGGCGCGCAGCGTCAACCCCACCCGCGCCGGCAGGTCGAGCGCCGGATGGCAGCAGGTGAAGATCAGCCGCAGCCGGTCATCGACGATCGCGCTCTCCTCGTCCTCGTCGGGGTGCTCCTGGCGATCGAGCCGCATCAGCTCCGCCAGCCGATCCGCTCGATCCGCCACCGACCGGTTGCGCCGCATCCGATCGATCGCCCGCCGCCGCGCCGCGACCATAAGCCACGCGCCCGGCCGGGCGGGAACGCCGTCGCGCCGCCACCCGCTGACCGCCTCGGCGAACGCGTCCTGCACAGCGTCCTCCGCCAGCTGAAAGTCGCCCACATGTCGGATCAACGTCGCCAGCACCGCCGCACGCTCCGCGCGGAACGCCTCCTCGATCGCGGCGCCGACCGGATCCGGGCTCGCGCGGCGTGGCGGCTCCACAGAGCTCAAGACGCGCTGGCGCTCCGATCGGGCCGCGGGATCTCATCGTCAGCCACGATCGGGCGCACCTCAACCGACCCATACCGGGCCCAGGGCAGACGCGACGCATGCCCGACCGCCTGATCCAGATCCGCGCAATCAAGCACGTAATAGCCGCAGAGCACCTCCTTGGTCACGGCGAACGGACCATCGGTCAACTCGGTCTCGTCACCACGGACCCGAACCGTCGTGGCGCGTCTCAACCGAATGCAGCGGCCCCCGCTTGACGAGCACCCCCGCCTCCTGCAGGCTCGCGTTCAACTGGTCCCACAACGGCATCTCCGCCCACCGCTCGCCCGCTCAGTCTCATCACAGCCTCGAGACCCATAAAGCAACAACATGTACTCCGGCACGGTCGTCTCCTATCGGTACGGCCGCACGGTACGCAGCCACTACCCCTACGTCGCCACACACCAGTCGATTTGGACAGCGCGACGCAAATGCACGCTGTCCGCCGTCTCTCATCTGCGACATGCGCGCCATGCCGCCAAAGCAGGCAGCGCCAACTCCAAGAAGCTGGTCTCGCAAATCGCCACTGGCGCAATCACGACTCCGTCGACTCGCGTCGGTCGCCCCGCTTCCCTGCTGGCCGCGCAAGGGAGGGAAGTCGGCGTCGCGCCCGAGATGCTCGCGCCATCCGCAGAGCAGGTTTCGGCGGAGACCGACGGCGCTGCCGGTCCACGCCTACAGTGGCAGCAACACTTCGTGGCCGCCCGGCGGATGGACCGGCAGCGTCGAAGTAATCGCGGAACCCGCTCGATGCGGACGGCGGAAAGTCGTCCTTGGCGGCAGCTGCTTCCTCGCAACCGCGAGCGTTGCTCGTCGCGCGGGAGTGGATCACTCCGCATCGTCACTGAAGTTCACATCGGAACCGGGGCAAGCTCCACTTCAGGTAGTCGCGCGTTGCTGCTTGAGTTTTCGCCAGCCGCCGGCACGGTTGTTGGCGATGATCTGTTGCAGCATTGCAGTCAGCGCCGGGGTGTTGATCGGCTCGCCTTCGTGGTAGGAGATCGTGCGCGCGGTCTGGTTGTCGTGCCCGGCGGTGATGATGCCTTCAGGATCAGGGACGATCCCGCCGTCGTAGAGGAACAGGTTGACGTGGTCTTTAGCGGCGAGCAGCGCCCCGATGTTCCCCTTGAGCACGAAGTAGGGCTGCACCGATCGCTTTATCGTCTCGCTCACCTCTGGGTCGGCGGCGTGGATGAGGTCGCGAAGCTGCTGGCAGATCTCACGCTGCCAATCAGGCAGCGGGTCGATGTAGTCATCGACCCGCTGATCTTTCTCATAACTCGGCGAGGAGGATGTCATAGCCACAACCCGACGATCGCTGCGATGACCAGCAGCTTGAGCAGCCAGTCGCCGGCGTGCAGCATGGCGGTGACGGGCGGAACCTTGTCCCACATGATCGAGCCGGTCAGCAGCACAAAAGGAAAGCCCAGCCACAGCACGAGGCCCAGCAGGACGGTGGAGGCGACGCCGTGAAGGTGGGAGGCCCTGGCCACGCCAGCGATGACCGCGCCGAGGAGAACGCTGCGGGCGAGTTCCAGTAGCGCCTTGGTGGGTGTGGGTCGTCCTCCTCGGTCGGGGGCCGCCTGACCGAGGGCACGCACCTCGATCGGGGTGAGCGCGATGTAGTAGATCGAGCTGAGCAGGAAAACGGAAATTCCCGCGATCACGACAGAAGCGGTTGCGTTCATCGCTCCTCCTAAGAACGAGTGGGTGGATGATCTTGCGTAGGTTTCAGGCCGCCGATCGGGGGCCTTGGTCGTACATGAGCGATCCCGGGGTCGTCAGCGTCTCGCCCGTCTCCAGCAGCGTCTTCAAACCGGAGAGGATCATCGGCCAGCCGCCATAGAGCGTGGCCGGCGCGCTGGCGGGTAGCTGGTCGTGGGTCACCGTCAACCGGCATGAATCCTCAACCGGTTCGATCTCCCATGTCACGCGCGACGTCCCGGCGAGCTGGACATCATCGCTCCACAGCGCTCGGTAGCTTTGCA
Organism: uncultured Solirubrobacterales bacterium; assembly: GCA_963731435.1. GTDB lineage: Bacteria > Actinomycetota > Thermoleophilia > Solirubrobacterales > Solirubrobacteraceae > Palsa-465. The sequence continues at coordinate 559,841 of CAVSVF010000002.1, read as the reverse complement.
CCAGCTTGCGGGGCGGGTCGACTTCCAGATTCTCCCCCTCGGCGATGGCAGCCGGGGCACCGGGATGCACCAGTTCATACCGCGATCCCGGATCCCAGTCGGATTCAACGGCGACGCCGAAGTTGTAGCGCCGTCGCATCTCGCTGCTGATGATCGCCGCCCACAACCGTTCCGGGGTGGTCCTGATGTAAATCTCGAACACCTTCTCCATGCTGTTCTCCTCGATTCCGCGTTTGAGTTCACTCAGGTGGGCCGCCCAGGGCTCGGCGTACTTGCTGACCCATCGGTCGTGGACGAGGCGGATTGGGATCGCGTTGAGAAAGTGGAGCTTCTCTCGTCCACGGCGCCGGCTGACCACCAGCCCCGCCTCCTCGAGCACCTTCAGGTGCTTCATAACCCCGAAGCGCGTCATCGCCCCCTGCTGCTCCAGCGCGCTCAACGGCTGGCCGTCGGCTCGAAACAGGGCGTCCACTAAAGCCCTCCGGGTTGGATCGGCGAGCGCCCGGAATACCGGGTCCATCTCCGTGTTCGCTGCCATGCCGGCATGATACGTGACCTAATAGTCACCTGTCAAGCCGACTCGCCCACAACCGCCGGAAATGTGCGGGACGCTGCAGTGTTCGAGCCGACAGCCAGTTCGTGGCCGACTACATCCCCGTTGACGAGGACGCGAGTATTTGAGCGTCGTGACGCCGCTACTGGTCCGCGCGGAAGGGAGCACCGCTCGGACGCAGGCGACGCACGCTGCTTGCGGACACAGGCAGCCACGTGCCGGCCCGCAGGACGATGCCTGAGGAAATGCGAACGCAGGGCTCGCGGTCCGGTTCGACGTCCGCCCTCACTTTCGCCAACCGCGAGTCTCGTAGTCCTCCTGACGTGAGCGCTACGGCCGAAACCGCCGCCGTGCATCGCGGATGATCCCGAGAGCGGCGCGATCGTCCGAGACGCGAAACGCTGATCGCCAACCACGCCGGCCTGTAAGCACGCATGGGCGTCTCCTAGGAGTCTGACCGCTCCCGGCGGACTGAGGTGCCGTCGTTGTCGCGCTTGCTCTTCACCGTTGACGTGAGGCAAAGATTCGCGTTACCATTGGTAATACGAATATGGAACGAGGTCGCACATACACAAAGGTGGCTCGCGCGCAGAGTGAGGAGCAGACGCGAATTGCGCTAATCGCAGCTGCAGAAGAGGCGTTTCTCTCGGGGCCTTGGGAGCAGACTTCGCTGGAGTCGATCGCGCAGGCGTCAGGCGTGACCAAGCAGACATTGTTGCGTCACTTCGGCTCGAAGGACCGACTGCTCGAGCAAACACTCCGCCAGGCGATCACCCAGATTGAGAAGCAGCGACTAAGCGCCCCCACCGACGACATCGCGGGCGCGGTCGACAACCTGCTCGACCATTACGAGGAGCGTGGCGGCCGGGCGATGCGCAGCACGAACCTCGATGCGGACGGACCGCTGGGCGAGCTCGCGGAGATGGCCCGACAGTTTCACTACGGCTGGGTTGAGCACGCGTTCGGGCGCTGGCTGGCGACAGCTCAGTCCGCGGAGCGTGCCCGGGTTCGTGGGGCGCTGATCGCCGTCTGCGACGTACAGACGTGGTGGATCCTGAACCACGACCTCGGTCTTCCACGAGCAGAAGTGCGAGCCACGCTGATCCTTGCCATCCGACGTCTATTGGGAGATACATGAAGATCCTTGCCTACACCACGCCCGCTCGAGGACATCTCTATCCACTTGTTCCGATCCTCGACGAGCTCGCCGGGCGCGGGCACAGAGTCGTGATCCGGACGCTCGCCTCTGAGGTTGGCTTGATGGCCGACTGTGGCTTTGACGCCGCGCCGATCGATCCAGCGATCGAAGCGCTCGAGCACGAGGACTATCTCGGTCGGAACCCGCCGGCAAAGTTCAAGCGCGGCATGGCGACCTTCACGGCCCGCTCGCCGCATGAGGTCGGAGACCTCCGCACCGCGATCGACGAACACCGACCCGATGCATTGCTCATCGACTGCATGGCATGGGGCGCGACGGCCCAGGCCGAGAAATGGGGAGGACCGTGGGCACACTGGTTTCCGTATCCACTGCCGCTCACCTCGCGCGAGGTCCCACCGTTCGGCCCTGGTCTGCCGCCCGCGGGTGGCACGCTCGGTCGTGTCCGCGACGCACTGTTGCGGCCGTTGCTCTCCCGCGCCATGAGTAAGGCGACCCTCCCCGCGCTCAATGCAACCCGCGCCTCGATCGGGTTGCAGCCATTCAAGACGTCCGACGAGATGTTCAACGCGGCCCCGCTGCTGCTGTACATGACCGCCGAGCCCTTCGAGTATCCGCGCTCGGACTGGCCGGCGGCGGTCCGGATGGTCGGACCGTGCTGCTGGGAGCCGCCGAGCGAGCCGCCGGCCTGGCTGGATGAGACCACACGGCCGCTCGTGCTCGTGACCACCTCCTCAGAGTTTCAAGACGACGCACGCCTTGTGCGCACGGCGCTTGATGCGCTGGCCGGTGAGGACGTGCAGGTGGTGGCGACACTCCCGGCAGCCAAGCTCGACGGGGCCGTCCCGGCGAATGCGCGGGTCGAGTCGTTCATTCCGCACAGCCAGGTGCTGACCAGAGCGGCGTGCGCGATCACACACGGCGGAGCGGGCGCCACGCAGAAGGCGCTCGCCGCCGCCGTGCCCGTCTGCGTCGTCCCGTTCGGCCGCGACCAGCTCGAGGTCGCGCGCCGGGTCGAGGTGGCGGCGGCCGGGACGAGGCTCCCCGCCCAGAAGCTCACCCCGACCGGCTGCGCAAACAGGTCCGACTCGCAATGGGCAAACGGGACGGCGCCCGCCGTGTCGCGGACGGCTATCGGGCGAGCGGTGGGCCGCTCGCCGCGGCGGACGCCTTCGAGAGTCTCACCGGAGCATCGAACCCCCCAAGCCCATCGCGAATCGGTCCGTAGAACACGCATTCGTAGAGGTTTGGTGGTGGTCTCGTGAAGGTCCCCCGCTACCCCCAAGACCCAAACCTAGAGTTCAAACCGGCTTCCATGCAACTCGTCGATCCGGGCCAGACAGCAGCCCCGTGTTTCGCACTCGTCCCTCTAACCCTCCTCCTGTCAATCTTGGTCGTGCAGCACAGGGGCGTAGGAGATCCCGACCACCGCGCCCTCGGGTGACTGCAGCCTGGCGACCGTTTGACCCCACGGCTCCTCGCGCGGCGGGTGCAGCAGCTCGTAGCCAGCTTGCTGGAGCTGCCGGGCCGCTGGGCCCACCGCAGCGGCGTCCGCAACGTCGAACTCGATGCTGACCTGCGGCACCGGCCGCTCCGCCGGCCATTGCGGCGTCCCGAAGCACGCCTCAGCGGCCTGGGCCAGCGGCCAGATACCGAAAGACTTGCAACCGGCGATTTGCTCGCTGTGGTGATAGTCGCCGCCCTCACTCTCCAGCGGCAGCCCAAGGGCATCGACGTACAGCTTGCGACTGGCGGGTGGATCGGGCGCGATCACCGCTACGGTCGAGAGGAACTCGATGTTCATGCCACCTCCGGGTTCGGGGCTGTGCTCGGACAACGATCCAAGCAGGCTCCTCAACCCGCGGAGCGCGTCTCACAGAGGCGTCAACCAGATGCGCGGTGGCGGCCTCCCACTAGGGTCTCTCACTACTCACGGGTCTCCCACCACTCGGGATTTGGTGCTTTCGTGCCACGAAGGAGATCGACTCAAGGAGACAGACATGCGAGCCACTGTGATGCACAAGGCCGGAGACGTTCGGATCGAGAACGTCCCTGACCCCAGCTTGGAAGAGCCGACCGACGCGATCCTGCGCGTGACCCGCGCCTGCATCTGCGGCAGCGACCTATGGCCGTACGCCTCGATGGAGCCGAGCGAGACCGGGCAGTCGATGGGCCACGAGGCAGTCGGGGTCATCGAAGACGTCGGCGCGGAGGTGCGCACGCTCAAGCGGGGCGACGTCGTGGTGATGCCCTTCGCCATCTCTGACGGCACCTGCGAGTTCTGCCACGAGGGTCTGCAAACCGAATGCGTGCACGTCGCCTTCTTTGGCAACAACGGAATGAATGGTGCGCAGGCGGAGGCGCTGCGTATTCCCTACGCCGACGGAACTCTCTTCAAGCTCCCCACCGGTGAGGATGACGCGCTGATGCCGTCCCTGCTCACACTGGCGGACGTTCTGGGCACCGGCCACCACGCCGCGGTCACGGCCAGGGTCGCCCCCGGGAAGAGCGCGGCGGTCGTAGGCGACGGTGCCGTTGGGCTATGCGGTGTGATCGCCGCCAAGCGGCTCGGCGCTGAGCAGATCATCATCATGGGCCGCCACGAGGACCGGATCGCCCTCGCCCGCGAGTTCGGCGCCACCGATGTCGTGTCCGAGCGCGGAAAAGAGGCGGTCCAGCGCGTACGCGAGCTGACCGGGGGGTTCGGGGCTCACTCCGTCCTCGAGTGCGTCGGCCTTGCCGCCTCCACCGAGACGGGGATCAGCATCGCCCGCCCGGGCGGCGCCGTCGGTCGGGTCGGCGTCCCTCAGGACCCGACGATGCCCGGGTCGCAAACGGCGTTCTACCGGAACATCACAGTGGGCGGCGGGCCCGCCCCGGTGCGCGCCTACATCGATGAACTGCTGCCCGACATCCTCGAGGGCCGGATCGATCCCGGGAAGGTGTTCGACCGCACGGCCGACCTGGACGGCGTTCCGGACGGATACCGCGCGATGGCCGACCGCGAGTCGATCAAGGTGATGGTGCGGCCATGACCAGCCGGCTCGTTCCCGAAGAGGACCAGTGATCGCCCATCCCTACACGCCAAGGAGACGAACCATGGAGATCACCCGCAGCTCGATCGAAACCGCCAAAGGGCCGGCCGACTGGTTCACCGGTGACGTGTACATCGATCCCGTCGCCGCCCCCGCCGGGACCTCCACGTTTGCGGCGGCCGACGTCCATTTCACCCCGGGTGCCCGAACCGCCTGGCACACCCACCCGCACGGTCAGACGATCTATGTCACCGAGGGCGTCGGTCTGTGCCAGCGGGAGGGCGGCCCCGTCGAGGTGATCCGGCCCGGCGACCGCGTCTTCTTCGAATCCGGCGAGAACCACTGGCACGGTGCCGCACCGAACCGCTTCATGGCCCACATCGCGATGCAGCAGAACGACGAATCCGGCAGCCCGGTCACCTGGGGCCGCCACGTCACCGGCGACGAATACGGCGCTGCCCCGAGCGACGACGGCTGACCGCTCCGCCGGCGCACGCCGTCCCCCCACGACAACTCGACGAGATCACAAGAGAGCAGTGGTCTTTTCCGGGCAGGTCTGTCATACTGAACTTAATGGTTCAGTATCAATCTGTCGACCGAGCGTTCACGGCGCTTGCCGACCCAACCCGCCGCGCCGTGCTCGAGCAGCTCGGTGCCCGCAGCGCGACGATCAGTGAACTCGCCGAACCGTTCGGCATGTCGCTGACCGGGATGAAGAAGCACATCCGGCTGCTCGAGGACGCAGACATCGTCGCCACGGAGAAGGTCGGCCGTGCCCGCATATGCTCACTCGTGCCCTATGCCTTCGAGGGCATCAGCACGTGGCTGCAGCGGCTCGACCGCTTCGAGCAGGTTGTCGAACGCACGAAAGGAGCACGATGAGCACCACCGTCACCACCCCGAACGAGCTTGAGATCCGCGTTGAGCGAATCTTCGACGCGCCGCGCACACACGTCTATTCCGTCTGGACAGATCCGAAGCTGATCCCTGAGTGGTGGGGCGAGGGCACAGTCGTCGAGGAGATGGACGTCCGTCCCGGAGGCACCTATCGCTTCCGAACCGCCCAAGGGGTCGTCGAGGGCGAGTTTCGGGAGGTCGAGCCACCCGCCCGCCTCGTGCAGACCTTTATGAATCACCTGCAGACGCTCGAGTTCGAGGATCTCGGCGAGCAGACCAAGCTGACCCAGACGATGCATTTCGAGACGACCGAGCAGCGGGACATCACCATGCAATACGGCGTCGAAGAGGGCGCGAAGGCGGGGTTGGAGCGCGTTGATGCGCTGCTGAAGAAACTCACAGCGTGAGCTGGGAGCGAAGGCCGCGCGCCGCTGCGGCGGCGCCGGGCTACTGCTCGACTCCGAGCCGCCGATGAGCATGGCCACGAGGACGGACACGCAGTCGTCCGTGCCGCACGTTGCCGACAGCCACGGCTTGATCCGGGTGCACGGCGCGGGCGAGAACAACCTCAAGAACGTCAGCGTCGAGATCCCGAAGCGCCGGCTGACGGTGTTCACCGGCGTCTCGGGCTCGGGCAAGAGCTCGCTGGTCTTCGGCACGATCGCCGCAGAGTCGCAGCGGCTGATCAACGAGACCTACAGCGCGTTCGTGCAGGGGTTCATGCCGACACTGGCGCGGCCCGAGGTAGATGTGCTCGAAGGGCTGACGACCGCCATCATCGTCGACCAGGAGCGGATGGGCGCCAACTCCCGCTCCACCGTCGGCACCGCCACCGACTCAGGCGCGATGCTGCGCATCCTCTTCAGCCGACTCGGGAAACCGCACATCGGTCCGCCCAACGCGTTCTCCTTCAACGTCCCGTCCGTCCGTGCGAGCGGCGCGATCACCGTAGAACGCGGTGCCGGCAAGACGGTGAAAAAGTCCTTCAGCCGTGCCGGCGGCATGTGTCCGCGTTGCGAGGGCATGGGCAGCGTGACCGACATCGATCTGCCCCAGCTGTTCGACGAGTCCAAGTCGCTCGCCGAGGGCGCGATCACCATCCCCGGCTACAAGGCGGGCGGCTGGAACTATCGGCTTTACAGCGCGTCCGGCTTCGTCGATCCGAACAATCCGATCCGCGACTACACCAAGACCGAGCTGAATGACTTCCTCTACCGCGAGCCGGTGAGGATGAAGATCGAGGGCATCAACATGACCTACGAGGGGCTGATCCCGCGGGTTCAGAAGTCGATCCTCTCCAAGGACAAAGAGGCGATGCAGCCGCACGTCCGAGCTTTCGTGGATCGCGCAGTCACCTTCACCCCGTGTCCCGACTGCGGGGGCACCCGGCTCAGCGAGGCTGCTCGTTCCTCGCGGATCAAGGGGGTCAACATCGCCGAGGCGTGCGCGATGCAGATCAGCGACCTGGCCGTTTGGATCCGCAGCCTGGACGAGCCGTCGGTGGCGCCGCTGCTCGCAACGCTGCAGCACACGCTGGACTCGTTCGTGGAGATCGGGCTTGGCTACCTCTCGCTAGACCGCTCGTCGGGCACCCTGTCAGGGGGCGAGGCGCAGCGCGTCAAGGTGATCCGCCACCTCGGGTCCGCGCTCACCGAGGTCACCTACGTCTTCGACGAGCCGACGATCGGGCTGCACCCGCACGACGTCCAGCGGATGAACGATCTGCTGTTGCGCCTGCGAGACAAGGGCAACACCGTGCTCGTCGTCGAGCACAAGCCGGAGTCGATCGCGATCGCCGACCACGTCGTGGACCTCGGACCAGGCGCCGGCACTGCCGGCGGCGAGGTCGTGTTTGAGGGCACCGTGGACGGCCTGCGGGAGAGCGACACGCTGACTGGGCGGCACCTGGACGATCGGGGCTCCCTGAAGCCGGCGGTGCGCACACCATCCGGCGAGCTGGAGGTGCGCGGGGCCAGCACCCACAACCTGCAGGACGTGGACGTCGACATCCCGCTTGGCCTGCTGGTGGTGCTTACCGGCGTGGCCGGGTCGGGCAAGAGTTCGCTGATCCAGGGCTCAATCTCAGGCCGGGACGGGGTGGTGTCGGTCGACCAGGCGCCGATCAAGGGCTCGCGCCGCAGCAACCCCGCGACGTACACCGGACTGCTCGAGACGATCCGCAAGGCGTTCGCGAAGGCCAATGGCGTGAAGCCGGCGCTGTTCAGCGCCAACTCCGAGGGCGCCTGCCCCAACTGCAACGGCGCCGGCGTCATCTACACCGACCTGGCGATGATGGCCGGCGTCGCCACAACCTGCGAGGAGTGCGGGGGCAAGCGGTTTCAGCCATCGGTGCTGGACCACCGCCTCGGTGGCCGCAACATCAGCGAGGTGCTGGCGATGTCGGTGCGCGAGGCCGAGGAGTTCTTCGGCGCCGGCGAGGCGCGCACGCCGGCCGCGCACGCCATCCTCAACCGGCTTGCCGACGTCGGGCTCGGCTACCTCATCCTCGGCCAACCGCTCACCACGCTGTCCGGCGGCGAGCGGCAGCGGCTCAAGCTGGCCACCCACATGGTCGAGAAGGGCGGCGTGTACGTCCTCGACGAGCCGACCACCGGCCTCCACCTCGCCGACGTCGCACACCTGCTCGGCCTGCTCGACCGGCTGGTGGACTCCGGCAAGTCGGCCATCGTCATCGAGCACCATCAGGCTGTCATGGCGCACGCCGACTGGATCATCGACCTCGGCCCCGGGGCCGGCCACGACGGCGGCCGGATCGTCTTCGAGGGCACGCCGGCCGACCTCGTCGCCGCCCGCTCCACCCTCACCGGCGAGCACCTCGCGGCCTACGTCGGGTAGCGCGGCAGCCAACCCATCGCCTTCATCGCATGCATCCCCGCAGGATCGGGCACGACGAGGCCGGGGATCTGGTGCGGCGCGATGAGTATCCCCACGGCGAGCACGGCAAGGATGGTCGCCGTCGCGACTCTCGCCGCCAGGGGCCACGGACCGGCCTTCTGCAGCGCGACCAGTACCGCGATCAGCGCCATCCAGGCCAGATTCATCACACCAAGCGCGAACAGCGCGGCCGTCAGCGCCCATGAGCAGCCGATGCACCAACCGCCGCTGCTCAGGCCCATCACCAGGGAGGCTGACCACCGCTGGCGTGAGATCCCGCGGAGTTCCGCGAGTTGTCCTCTGCACCGCTTCAGACACGCGCGCTTCAATGGCATGAACTCGTAAGCGGCCGCGGCGGCGATCACCCCACCGGACAGCCACCGCCCGCCGCGAGTCCAGGCCAGCTCGCTGGCAAGGAGGTCCTTGCCGAGCTCGAAGATTCCGTATGCGAGGACCCCCGCGGCTGTCCAGACGAGCAAATAGCCGCAGGCGAACGGCAGCCACCGGCCGGGCCCGGGCCCACGTCCGCGCGTGAGCGTCAGGTATGCGCTGAGCGTGGGTGCGAACGAGGGCAGCATCATCGCGGCCATCATCACGGTCCATGAGCCGGTGAACCAGCCGAGCGTCCCCAAGTCGCCGCCGGGCCCCGTGTCCATCCCGGCCATCCGCTGGACGGTCCACCACCACGCCAGCGCGGCAGCAGCCAACAGTCCGGCCACCGCTTCGGGGTGCCTGCGCGCAGTCTGAAGCGGCGTCATTCGCCAGCTCCAGCGTCGCGGGCCGGCTCGTATGAGTCGTGGTGTCGGATCCAGAACGGATCCTCCTCGCCGCGGCCATGCGGGACGCGGTCCAGGATGCCGTAGTAGGGCATCGCCACCTCCAGCCCCCTGGCCCCAGCTGCGTAGGTCAGATACACCTGTTCATCAGACTGCGCGAAGACACTCAGGCCCGGTCTCTCCGCAATGTAGCCGGCCAGGTCGGTCCCGCTGGCGGAGGCGAATTGCGAGACGGCCGGCGGTAACTGATCCGCCCGTTCGCTGACCTGCTCCCTTGTCGCCGAGTGCTCGTAGTCCCAGTTGAAGTCGCTGTCATAGCTCGACGCCCAGTTGAATCCCCAGCCCATCCGCTCGCGGAAAGCAAGTAGCTTCTCCAGCGGCGCACGCGAGACACAGATCATGGTCACATCGCGGGCTTCGAGATGCGCGAGGACGCCGTTGAAGCTGTCCGCGATTGACGAGCACACCGGGCAGCCGGCCTCATAGTCCGGTCCGAACATGAAGTGATAGACGACGAGCTGCGAGCGTCCACCGAAGAGGTCGGCCAGCGACGCGGCACCGGCTTCGGTCTCGAATCGATAGTCCTTCTCGACGGGGACCCATGGCAGCTGCTGACGCCGGTGAGCAACGTCATCGCTGCGACGGGTCAGGTCCTTCTCGGCCTCCAGCAGGTCGAGGCGGGCAGCGAGCCACTCCTCGCGGCTGGCGGTGCTGTGAGTCGTCATCAGTGGTCTCCTTGTGGTCTAGGTTGCGGTGGCCGACACGCGGAGGGCGCCGATCCACGGCTCCAGGGGCACGTCACGCTGGTCCTCGTGTCAGGCCGAGCCTGGCCGGCGAGCTGTTTTGTAGGTCCGGCAGCGTGTCGCCGGTCTCGAGCAGCGTCTTGAGGTTGGCCAGGACGCGCGGCCAGCCCTGGCTGATGAGCGAGCCGGTGGTGCCGCCGGGTTCGAGGTCGTCGTGGATCACCGTCAACTTCACCTGGTCGGCTAGCGGCTCGATCTCAAAGGTGACCTTCGAGCGCGGCTCGGCGGTCAGGCGGTCGCGGGCGTCGTCGGTGAGATCAAGCGAGGCGGCCCATTCGGGGGTAAACGTGTGCCAGGTGTACGAGAGTCGACGGCCGGGCTCGGACTCGATGACGATCTGCTCGGAATCGGCGATCGTCACCCCGCGCGTGTGCCAGGCCATGGTCGAGCCGGGCTGCCAGTCGGAATCAAACGTAACGGCCCAGTAGCGCTCGGTGAACGCCGGCTCGGTCAGCGCCTGCCAAAGCCGTTCGGGGGTGGTCTCGATGTAGGTCGTGTAGACGAACGAGGGCTTGTCCACGGGGGTGTCCTCCAATGCTTTTTTCAGATCGGCGAGCGCGTGCACGCGGTCCTGCTCGTACCGCGTGATCCAGCGGTCGGCGATCTCGTTGATGGGCGCCGCGTTGAGGTAGTGGTGCTTGGCCCGGCCGCGGCGAATGGTCGTGACGAGATTGGCCGCCTCCAGCACGGCAAGGTGCTTGCTCACCGACTGGCGAGCCATGTCCAGCCTCGAGCCCAGCTCGCGCAGCGTCTGGCCGTTGCGCTCGTTCAGGCTGTCAAGCAGGAGCCGCCGGCTCGGATCGGCCAGCGCCCGGAAGACTTCGTCCATGTGCGAATAGGCAGCCATCTAGCTGCCTATAGTACGCAGCCAATCGGTTGCCTGTCAAGGCGCTTGCGAGCGCTGACGGGGCGTCCAGGCAAGCTGGACGCCGGTTTGTCGCGACTCGGGAGAGGGAAGAGACGCGACCAGGGAGATCCCACAAGCGTGTGGCATCCCATGGGAAGAGCCGAAGGGGTGGCTCAGATCACAAGGAGACTGTGATGGAAGATCGCGATCGCGTGTCGATGGATGAGATCGAGGCTGAGGACGCCGTTTCCCTGCCGAACAAGGAAGTGCTTTCCCTGCTTGACGTCAACGCCAACGTAGATCTCGGACTGGATCTCGCGGCCCCAGTCGACCTGGCGGCAGCCGCCAACCTCAACGTCGCCGCTCCGATCGAAGCGGCCGCGACAGCGAACGTCCTGAGCCCCGGCGCCGAGGCAGAGGGCATCGCCGAGCAGCACGGAACCCTTGATCAGGGGATCAGCGGTAGCGCCACCGCAGATGCTCCTCAGCACGCTGGTGTCGACCAGAACAGCGCGACGGGCGGTGCCGGAGCCAGCACCCCAGAGGCCGGCGGCGCCGCCGCCGGCGGGACCGAGGCAGCGCCAGGCGCCGCGGACAGTCCCGCCCCAATCGACGGGGGCTCGGACGCAGCCCACGCCGCCGCTCCGGCCGGCACCACGCCGGCGGAGACGGGTGGAGCCACACCCGCGGAGACGGCCGCACCTGCGCCGTCGGATGCCGGCGCGGCTGCTCCTGCCGAGGCTGCGGGCGGCACCGTTCACGACGCCGCCGCCGGAGCGACCGGCGGTACAACTGCTCCTGCCACCGGCGAGGGTCCCTCGGTCGAAACGCCGCCAGCGGCGCACACGCCGGCTCCAGCACGACTGGCGGGGTCGACTCGCTGCTCAACGGCGGAAGCCTGCTCGACGCGAACGTGAACCTCGACGCCAACGCAAACCTCGCTGCGCCGATCGATGGTGCGGTGGCAGCCAACGGCAACGTGGCGGCGCCGATCGACGCCGCCGTCGGTGCCAACATCGGCTCGCCGGATTCCGTCTCGGTGGCCGAGGCGCCCCAGGAAGTGGACATCTCCCAGAACCTCGACCATGTCTCGGCCGATGCGACCGCTAACCAGAATGCGGACGTCGCGCAGAACCCTGCCGGTGGCGAGGCTGCACCTGCCGGCGGCGAAGCTGCACCGGCCGGCGGCGAAGCTGCACCTGCGGGTGGCGAGGCCGCACCTGCGGGTGGCGACGCCGCGCAGGGTTCAACAGGGTCCGACGCTCCTCAGCAGTAAGCCTCAGACAATCGGATAAGCGGCCAGCATGACCGCGACAGTTGAGCCTCCCGCAGTTGCGCCCGAGGCACCCACTCGGGCGCAACTGAGCCGGGCGGAGGGGGTGGAGCTCCTCGGCGCCGTCAACGGCTCCGGCTACAAGGAGGGCGCCGCGCTCGTCCGCCGGAGCGACGGCCAGATGGTGCAGCTCGGGGCGCTGATGTACGCGCTGCTGGACGAGGTCGACGGACAGCGCAGCTCCGGCGAGCTGGCTCACGCCCTGTCGGAGCGCCACGGCCGACGCTTCAAGGAGGCGCACGTCGATCGCCTGGCCGAGAAGCTGGCTCGGCAGGGCCTACTCGGCGGAACGGAGCATCGCGCGCCGCCTCGGCGCAACCCCCTGCTCGCGCTGCGATGGAAGGTGCTGGTCACCAATCCCGCGGTGACCAAACGGTTGACTGCGCCGTTCACCTTTCTCTTTCGACCCTGGCTGATGTGGCCGGTCCTGGCGGGATTCGCCGGGGTCTTCTGGTTCGTGCTGTTCCACAAGGGCGTGGCGTCGGCGACGGCCCAGGCCTTCCACAACCCGGGCTTGCTCCTGCTGGTATTCGTCCTGGCCGTCACCTCGGCGGGCTTCCACGAGCTCGGCCATGCCTCTGCCTGCCGCTACGGAGGCGGCACTCCCGGCGGAATGGGGATGGGCCTGTACCTGGTGTGGCCGGCGTTCTACACCGACGTCACCGATTCATACCGCCTTCCAAAACGCGCCCGGCTCCGGGTCGACCTGGGTGGGCTGTACTTCAACGCGGTGGTGGCTGTGATCACCATGGGCGTGTGGTTGCTCTGGCACGTCGATGCGCTGCTCCTGCTCATTGCGCTGCAGGTCCTGCAGATGGTCAAACAGCTGTCTCCGGTCATTCGTGCCGACGGCTACCACATCCTCTCCGACGCCACCGGCGTCCCCGACCTCTACTCGCACATGGGGCCGACGCTGCGGCGTCTGCTTCCGGGTCATCGGAAGGATCCCACCGCCCTGACCGGATGGGCCAGGCTCGTGGTCACTCTGTGGGTGCTGATCGTCGTACCCGTGTTGCTCAGCCTCACCTTCAGCGCGGTCCTGCTGTTCCCAAAGCTGGCGACCACCGCCTGGGAGAGTGGGCGACACATCGCTCAGGCGATACCGCACCAGGTCTCCGACGGTCAGATCATCGACGTGCTGGCGTCGGTCGTGCGTCTGCTGGCGCTTTTCCTGCCCGTCCTCGGAAGCGCGCTGGTGACCCAGAAGATCGTGCGGACCATGGGCGGCAAAGCGCGGGCGTGGAGCGCCGGTAGCCTGCCGCGACGTGTAATCGTGATCGCCGCCGGTACGGCGCTCGTTGGTCTACTGGCGTGGGCCTGGTGGCCTTCCGGCCAGTACCAGCCGGTACGAGCGACCGATAACGGGACGCTGTCCTCGATGGTCCGGCTGGTCACGTCACCCAGTGCGACGGCCCGTCCCGCTCCTGCGCCCGCCCAAGCCAGACTTGCGCCGGGAACGCATCTGGCGGTGGCGATGATCCCGGTCGGAGGTGCTTCGAGGAGCCGGCCGGCCTTGTTCGTCGTTCCGGGGGCCAAGGGCCGACCGGCCGTGGCGGTCCTCAGCGACTCAGCGCCCAACCCGGCCAGCGCACGGAGCGCCACTGGAACTGCACAGGCCACCGGCGGGTCAACCACGTCGGTCGCTCCCGGTTCGACCAACTCAGCCGGGAGCACCACGCCGGCCGCGGGCGGCGGTGCCGTTTCGAAAACCCCCATTCAAGCCACCGCGTTTCCGTTCAAGCTCCCGTCAGCTCCCGGCCCCGGTGGCACTCAGGCGGTGGCGGTAGGGACCAAGAGCGGCGGGGTCGTGTATGACGTGGCTTACTCGCTTGTCACCGTCACCAACGGCGCGCCGGTGACCAACACCAACAGCGCGTACGCCTTGGCGAATTGCAAGAGCTGCACGACTGTGGCGGTCTCCTTCCAGGTGGTCCTGGTGGTCGGGCAGAGCAACCGGATCGCCCCGATCAACGCCGCCGGCGCGCTGAACTACGACTGTCCCGCCTGTAACACCACAGCCATCGCCGACCAGCTGGTCATCACCCTGCGGGCAAACGCTTCTCCCGCCCTGCTGAGCAGACTGGAGGACGATCTGAGAGAGCTGAACGTGTTGCCCGAGCTCGGGGCCGGTGGCTCGCCGAGTGCCGTCGCCTCGGAGGTTGCCGCCGTCCAGCAGCAGATCGACACACAGCTGAGCGCGAGCGGCCTGCCCACGAATCCAATCCAGTCCTCCGCCGGGACGACAGGCTCGTCCGGTTCTTCGGCGAACAGCGCAACGAACGCGGGAAGCCCAGGCTCCACCAGCTCGACCGGCGGCTCCTCACCGGGCTCGCCGGCTGGCTCTACTTCGGAGCCGGGGTCCGACGGGTACGGCGTCATCGCCGACGAGTGGGTCGGCATCGTCTTCCTCTGCCCCCCAGACTCAGAATCAGTCGACCGTGACCACCAGCACTCCGACCGCGCCGTCCCAGCCGAACTCAAGCTCGGGAACGAGCTCCAGCACCACAAGCCCCGCGCCCGGCTGAGGGGGTCATTTGCATCGGGCGGCGGTCGGTGGGATAGTCGCTGCACTAGGTCTGGCTTCGGGGGCTGGATCGCATGCGGAAGGAGTGGGGCATGGCCGACCATGTTCTGTTGATCAGCTGGGGCACACCGGTGCGCGGTAGCGAGGAGCACGGGCTGGAGGTGTTCAACGACGCCCTTGGGCTCTACGGGAGGATGCAGCAGGATGGCCGGATCGAGGGATTCGACGTGATGCTTCTCGATCCGAATGGCGAGCTCAACGGCTTGATGCTGCTGCGAGGCAGCGGCGAGCAGCTCGCCGCTGTCCGCGAGGACGACGAGTTCCGGCGGGTGATCATCGATGCCGCGCTGGCCGTGGACAACCTCCGTCTCATCGGGGGTCACTGCAACGAGGGCATCGCGCAGCAGATGGGCGTCTACCAGGAGGCGATCTCCAAGGTGCCGCAGAGAGCGTGACGCAGTAGCGGCCGGTGACTAGGCGCCCCGTGCCGATCGGCCGGGGCGCCGACCGGAGCCCAAGAGGGCTTCAGTCAGGCCGTCGTGATGCCGATGACCGTCCTGGACATGTGCCAGCTTGGGGGCCCTCAGGCCACCAGCAGCCGCACATCATCCAGACCATGGACCAGGACGAATTTCGCGCATATGTCGAGTCAGCCTCTGACCGGGACGGAACCCGGCAGCTGCTGACCTCACGCGTGGTTGCGTCATGTTGGCCGGGAGGCTCGCATGATCGAGACGAGCGGATGGCCCGGGAGTGGCTTCGCCGCTGGCGTCCGGAGAAAGCCGCGGCCCCGGTTCGGGTCTGCTCGTGCCTAACCGGGCACTGCCAGATATGTAATTGAGCCGGCCGGCCCGATCTCGCTGAGCAAGGGTTCTGAGCTGTTCTCCTGAACCCGCGTCCGCATCCTGGGCCCGCGCCCGAAATCACATCATCTAGTCCGGGAGCATGTCGAACGTATCCGGATCCGGACCGGTCCGGCCGGACCCGCCCTTGTCCAGCGAGTCGATCGCCGCCACGTCCTCATCGCTCAGCTCGAAGTCGAACAACTCGAAGTTCTCCCGGATGCGCTCCGGGGTCACCGACTTGGGGAACACGATGTTGTCGCGCTGAATGTGCCAGCGCAGCACGACCTGCGCGGGGGTGCGCCCGACGCGCTCGGCGATCTCGGTGATCGTCGAATCCTCCAGCACACCGCCTTGCGCGATCGGGGACCAGGCTTCGGTGGCGATGCCGTGCTCCTCCCCGTAGGAGCGGACGTCCTCGTTGAGAAAGTAGGGATGAAGCTCGATCTGGTTGACCGCCGGGACCACCTCGCAGGTCTCGGCCAGCCGCTCCAGGTGGGGCACCTGAAAGTTGGAGACGCCCACTGAGCGAGCCCGGCCATCACGGGCGAACTCCTCCAGCGTCTCCCACGTCGAGACGTAGTCGCCGTCGTAGAGCGTGGGCAGCGGCCAGTGGATCAGAAACAGGTCGACATAGTCGAACCCCAGCTTCTCCAGCGTCGCATCGAACGCCCGCCGTGCATCGTCGGGCCTGTGGGCACCGTTGTTGAGCTTGCTGGTGACGAAGACCTCCTCGCGACTGAGGCCGGAGTTGCGCACGGCCTGGCCGACGCCTTCCTCGTTTGCGTACATCTCGGCGGTGTCGATGTGCCGGTAACCGATCTCCAGCGCCTGCTCGGTGGCCTCGGCAGTCTCCTCGGGCGGGATCTGAAACACCCCGAAGCCGAGCTGCGGGATCTCCTGGCCATTGTTCAACTTGATCGCGGGAACGTCGCTCATGGGTCTCCTTTCTGGCTTGGCCGCAGCCTACCCAGCGCTGTCGCCCTGACACTGTGTAGGCTCGGCGCCGATGAAGGTCCTGGTCACAGGTGCCTCCGGCTTCCTGGGCGGAGCCGTCACCACGCAGCTACTGGAGCGCGGGCATGAGGTGGTTGCTCTGTGCCGGCGCACGGGCACCGAGCCCCCAGGGACGACCCCCGTCAGCGGCGACTTGACCGACGCCGGCGCGCTGAGTGACGCGATCGCTCACACCCGGCCGGAGGCGATCGTCCATCTGGCCGCCGAGATCGCCACCCAGCGCGATGCCGCGCAGGTCCACAACGTCAATGTCGAAGGGACCCGAAGGCTGATCGATGCGGCTCTCGCCGCAGGCGGCCCGAAGTTCGTGTTCGCCTCCACCGTGGTCACCGGGCAGGCGGACGGTGAGGTTTTGGATGAGACGAGCGAGCTCCCGGTCGAGACCGCCTACGGACGTTCCAAGCAGGAGGGCGAGCAGTTGCTGGCGGAGTCGGGGCTCCCCTACGTGATCATCCGCCCCAGCCACGTCTACGGGCCGGGTGGCTGGTATGCGGAGGAGATCGTGGGCCGCCTCAAGCAGCCCGGCAGGTTCGCCGTCGTCGGCGGTGGCGAGAACTGGTGGGACGTCGTCCACGTCGACGACGTCGCGCTCGCGTGCGTGGATGCGCTCGAGCGCGCGCCGGCGGGATCCATCTACCACGTCGTCGACGACGAGCCGATCCGCTATCGCGACTTCGTCGGCCTCACGGCGGAAGCCCTGGGAGTTGGCAAGCCCCGCAACATCCCGGTGTGGCTGGCCCGGCTGGCGGCCGGAGCCGACCCGGCCAGGGCGGTGCTGCGCTCGGCCAGGAGCAGTAACGCGCACATCAAGTCAGAGCTCGGCTGGACGCCACGGTTTCCCAGCGCCAGCGTGGGCGTTCCTGACTCGGTCGCCCGGCTCGACTCCGCCTGAAAGCCCTCCTCCGCGGAACTCGGCCGGGCAGGATTGGCCGATCTCGAAACGTCCAGATTGCAGGAGGATCCTCCGGGTCCAGGTCCAGGAGCCCGATAAGGCCGCATGTTCGCCCACCTACATGGGGCTCGTTCTCGATGAGTCAGTCAAGGCCGGCTCTGCGCCTCGTACGCGGCGCATTGGACACTCCCGAGGAGTGGGCGTGGTTCTGCGGCCATTGTGCGGCCCCGGCCCCCGCCGGCGGGCCTCCGCCGCCCGTCGCGCGCGTGTGCAGCTCGTGCGGCCTCGGCCTGCTGCTGGAGTCACGGGCCGACATCGCGCCAAGCGAGAACGAGGCCTTCCTGGTGGTCGACTCGTCGTTGCTGATCCAGGCCGTATCCCGCCGCGCCGAGGACCTGCTCGCTCTTCCCGAGGAGCTCGCCGTCAACCGCCCGGTATCTGACCTGGTCGTGCCTGCCGAGGACGAGGCTTCAAGCCGCACCGATTTTGCGGTGGCGATCCTGGCCGCGGTCGAGGGCCGCGCCGAGACCGGAACTGTCTACGTACGTCCGTCCAACACCTCCGGAGTGCGGATGCGCGCCCGGGTGGGGACATGCGGCCCGCCACGGGCTGCACTGGTCGTGCTCGACGAATCGCCGTCGGAGCTGCAACCGGTCACGGCGTAGCGGCGCCCCGTGATCAGGGGTTAGCCGGAGCGAGGGTCGCCGGCGCGCCTGCTGCACTCAGCACGGGAGGCAGCCTCACCGAGCCGTCGTCCTGCTGGCCGTTCTCCAGCAGCGCGATGATCGTCCGCCCCACGGCGACCGCGGTGCCATTGAGGGTATGTACCGGCATCGGTTTGCCATCGGCACCGCGGACACGAATCTCCAGCCGCCGGGCCTGATAGTCGGTGGTGTTGGAGCAGGAGGTCAGCTCCCGGTAGCGCCCCTGGCCGGGTAGCCAGGCCTCGCAGTCGTACTTCTTGGCCGCCGAGGCGCCCAAATCGTCGGCGGCGATGGCCACCACCCGGTAGGGGATCTCCAGCTCCTGGAGGATGGACTCCTCGATGGCCAGGAGCCGTTCGTGCTCTGATAGCGACTCAGCCGGCGTCACGAAGCAGAACATCTCCACCTTGTCGAACTGGTGGACCCGGAAGATCCCCCGGGTGTCCTTGCCGGCGGCGCCCGCCTCGCGGCGGAAACAGGAGGAGAAGCCGGCATAGCGCCGGGGCAACTGATCGGCGTCGAGGATCTCATCGCGGTGCAGCGAGGCCAGTGGGACCTCGGCGGTGCCGACGAGATAGAGCTCGTCCTCGGGGAGCCGGTAGATCTGCTGTTCGGTGTCGGGCAGAAAGCCGGTGCCGTAGAGCGCCTGCTCGCGTACCAGCACCGGGGGGATAACCGGCTCGAACCCTTCGGCGATCACCTTCTCCATCGCATAACGAACCAGGGCCAGCTCCAGCATGACGAGCTCGCCGCGCAGATACGCGAACCGGGATCCTGAAACCAGCGCGCCGTGCTCCATGTCGATCCGGGCGCCGGCCAGCTGCAGGTGGTCCTTGCCGGTGGCGCCGGCTTCCCCGACCTCTCGCAGCACCTCTTCGCTCAGCGGGACCTCGGGCGCTGGAAGGTTCGGCAGCGAAGCGAGGGTTCGATCGCGCTCCGCGCGCACCGCGGTCTCCTGGTCACTCAGGGAGCGGCCGCGGGCGGCCAACGCTGCGAGCTGCTCGCGCTCCTCCGGGGTCGGCGGGCCACGGCGACCGCGGCTGGCCTGGTTCTGCTCAGCGCGCAGCTCCTCGAGCTCTGCGGTGAGCTCGCGCCACTGCCCGTCAAGCTCCAGCAACCGATCGATCGCCTCAGCCGCTCCTGGGCCCCGGCGGCCGAGCGACGCGCGCACGGCGTCGGGCTCGGCGCGGATCAGCCTGAGGTCTAGAACCGTGCCCCCCGAAGAGGACTAGGGATGTGTTGTCCGCCGGGCACGTGTGGCCGCCCGCTTGGCGTGACGTCGGCCAGGAGAGGACTCGAGGAGAGCGCGGTTGGCCGCCCCCCGGCTGGTGGCGATGTTGGTTCCCGGCAGGGTCGGCTTGGACCCGCTGCCGGACACGGCCGCTGCGGTGGCCAGCGTCTGACCCGGTGTCGGCAGGGTCCCGATCTGCTGCTGCACACAGCTGGTCTGCCCCACGATCTTCGGCGCCTGCCGCCCCGCGTACTTGGAGACGAACTGGGCGACGGCGCGCGCCTCCGGGCCAACGACGACGTTCTGCGGCATGATCGCGCCGGAGAATCCGCCGTTCTCAATCGCGTAGAGGACGCGCGTCACCGGCCGCTCGCAGCGGACGTTGAAGTTGGGACCGTTGTTGATCATCGCCGAGCGCACGTTGGCCGCGGAGCCGTTCGTGCCCGCGTAGGAGAGGGTGTGGCATCCCGAGCAACGCTGCGAGAAGAGCACCGCTCCTCTATACGTCGGATCGCTCTTGGGCACCTGGATCTTCTCGGTCCCGCAGGCAGTGGCGAACGCAGCGGCGCCCGCCACAGAGATCGTCAGAAGGAGCACCCGTGTCGGCCGGCTCATCGGCGGCGGATCATAGGGAGTACGCGGCCGCGGCGACGACCTCGCAGCTTGGGATTACGATCTCTGCGTGCCAGCGTTGCCTGCTCGACGGCTGCTCGTCCCGCTCACCGTGCTGAGCTTTGGCGCGCTGCTCGGAGCGTGCGGACGCACCACGCAGGTCGGTGCCCGCCGCATGCTCCGTGTGGCGGTGAGCGAGTACCGCATCAACCCCCAGAGCGTGCACGCGCCGGCGGGAGCGCTGACGATCGTCGCGCGCAATTTCGGGAGGCTCTCGCACGACCTCGTGGTCTCGCAGAGCGGCCGCACCGAGGGGTCCACCGGTCCGCTGGCCCCCGGCCACTCAGGCCAGGTGACGGTATTCCTCTCGCCCGGGACCTACCAGCTGGGCTCGACGCTGCGCTCCGACCAGGCCCTCGGGACCTACGGAACCTTGACCGTTGGCTCCTAGAGGAGGCAGGAGCCGGGCCGGGGACGGCGAAACCACGCCTAGCCCCGGCGCTGGCAGTCTGACGTTCGCCCACTTTACATACGCGATCGTCCTCCTACGGCGGCAACCTGAGGAGCCGGCGTCGGGGCCGTTAAATCCCATACCGCATCTCGATGGCCGGCGACATCAATAGCGCCTCGCTGGAGGAGGTCCCGGACCGTGAAGCATTCCGGGAGGCGTTCGGCCGGTTTGCCACCGGGGTGGCGGTGATCACGAGTGCCGGGCCGGCCGGCGCCGGCGGGATGACCGCCAACGCTCTGTGCTCGCTGTCCCTGGATCCGCTGCTGGCGCTGGTGTGCTTTGAGAACCAGGCGCGGACGCTGCCGATCGTCCGCGAGTCCGGCCGCTTCGGAGTCAACATCCTCGAGGCCCGTCAGGAGGACCTGGCCGGAGTGTTCGCATCCAAGCTGCCGGAGTCGGAGAAGCTCGATGGGGTCGCCCATCAGAGCCGGCACGGTGTCCCCATCATCGCCGGGACGGTCGCTTGGGCGGTGTGCACGCTGCGCGAGCTGATCGCGGGGGGCGATCACACCATCGCCATCGGCGAGGTGACGGCGGTCGGCTTCGGAGAAGGCGAGCCGCTGCTGTGGTACGGAGGGCGCTACCACAAGCTAGGTGACCGCTGAGGCGCCAACGTGCCCCGCCTAGGAGGTCCCCGCCGCCCGTGCCAGCAGCACGACGATCACCAGCGCCGCCAGCACCATCACCCCCATCTCCCGCTGGACGATCGCCACCACCACCCGCTGCTGCTCCTCCGCCGGCAGGCGACCAACCTCCGCGGAGGACTCAAACCCACGGTGATCGAGGACCATCTGCGCCGAGGCGATCCGCAGCTGCTCGGCCACGAAGGAGATCGCCAGCGGCAGCAGGCCGTAGAGCAGGTGGATGCTCGGCGCCTTGTGCCGGCCGAGCTGCAGCACGCCTCCCAGCAGAGCCTCGATCACGACCGTCGCCTGACCAGCCCGCAGGAGCCGCCAGAACCACACGCTCGGCCGCACCCGCCACCAGCACCAGGCGCCGTACAGACCGGCCGCGGCGAACAGCACCAGGCTCGCCGCTCCCAGCGCGATGTGAACAGCGTTCATAACCGAGCGCGCCCGGTCAGATAGCCGCATAAGTCACTAAGTAACATTTTGTTACAAGCTACCCCTCGGCGGTGATATAACCAGTCGTCGTGCTACGAACCTACCTCCCGGCGATCGTCTTCCTGGTCCTCGGCGGCGTGGTGGGAACGCTGTTCTCGGTGCTCAACCTGCTGTTCGGCCGCCGCACACCGAACCGCTCCAAGGGCTCGCCCTACGAGTGCGGGCTGCCCTCCGAGATCCAGCGCGGCTTCCGCTTCGGGATCAGCTTCTACATGATCGCGATGCTGTTCATCCTGTTCGACATCGAGGTGATCTTCATCTACCCGATCGCCGTCCAGCTGCGGGCCTTCGGATCCTTCGCCATGTTCGAGACCGTTGTTTTCGTGGTGCTGTTGATGATCGCGTTCGTCTACGTGTGGCGACGAGGAGCACTGGCATGGCGCTGAAACGGGAGCCTCTGGGCAGCGACGGCTCCGCCGATCCCGAGCTGCGCCTGAGCAAGCGGACCGCGCACGACATGCTCCGCGGCGACCTCGACAGCGACGCGCTCGAGCGCTACGCGGAGGAACGGGTGCTGACCACCACGGTCGACAAGGCCGTGGCCTGGGCGCGCGGCAACTCGATCTACCCGCTGACCTTTGGCCTGGCCTGCTGCGCGATCGAGATGATGAGCATCGTCGCCGCCCGCATGGACATCGGGCGATTCGGCTTCGAGGCCCTGCGGGCGTCGCCCCGCCAAGCCGACCTGATCATTCTCTCCGGCCGGGTGTCGATCAAGATGGCGCCGGTCATCCGGCGGCTCTACGACCAGATGCTGGACCCGAAGTGGGCGATCTCCATGGGCGCCTGCTGCTCCTCGACCGGAGTGTTCAACAACTACTCACTGGTGGCTGCGGACAAGTTCATGCCGATCGACGTGCACGTTCCGGGCTGCCCCCCGCGCCCCGAGGCGCTGGCGCACGGAATCCTCCGCCTGCGCGATCAGATCCAGGGCCACGAGCGGGATGGCTGGCGCGAGCGCTACGACGCCGTCGGCACCGAGGAGCTGCTCCCGGGGGAGGCGGACACTCACAGCGCGGACGTCAACGTGTTCCGGCCCGGAGACACCGCCGGTGCCTGACGCGACCGGCCTTGAGCTGATCGCCCAGGAGCTTCGCGAAGTCGACGCCGAATGCGTGCTCGACACCGCCTTCCACCGAGGGCGGGCCACCCTGATCGTGGAGCCGACCGCGGTTCGCATGGTCCTCGGTGAGCTCTACGAGAAGGGCTACAGCTTTCTGGCCAGTCTGCACGGCGTCGACTACTACCCGGAGGAGCCGCGGCTGGGAATCCTCTACGAGCTATTGGACATGAAGCTCGTCGACCGGATCAGCGTCAAGGCACGGGTACCGATCGACACTCCCCGGATCGGCTCGGTGATCGATCTGTTCCCCGGGGCGGCGTTCCCCGAGCGCGAGGTCTACGACATGTTCGGCGTGACCTTTGACGGGCATTCGGACCTGCGAAGGATCCTGATGCCCGAAGACTACGAGGGCTTCCCGCAGCGGCGTGACTTTCCGGTCGGAGGAGAGCCGGTGCTGTTCACGTTCAACGAAGAGGAAAACTACGGCAAATGGCAGTAAGAGGGTGTCCAATCGCATGACCAGCGGCGACGTCGCAAGCGATTACCGCCGCCGCGAGCAGTCGATCACGCTGGGGGCCGAGCCCGCCAGCGAGGGTGAGAGCCACGAGCTGCTGACCCTGAACATCGGCCCGCACCACCCCGCCACCCACGGCGTCCTGCGCCTGCTGGCGACGCTGGAAGGCGAGGTCGTAAGAGACATCAAGCCGATCATCGGCTATGTCCACACCGGCATCGAGAAGACGGCGGAGGACAAGTCCTACTGGAAGGTCATCCCGGTCGTCGAGCGGATGGACTACCTCGCCTACTACTTCAACGCGCTGGCTTTCTGCGGGGCGGTCGAGACGCTGCTCGACGTCGAGGTCCCCCCGCGCGCCCAGTACCTGCGCGTTATCCACCTGGAGCTCAACCGGATCGCATCGCACATGGTGTGGCTCGGGACCAGCGCGCTGGATCTGGGCGCGATCTCGATGTTCTGGTACTGCTTCCGCGAGCGGGAGAAGGTGCTCGATCTGTTTGAGATGACCTCCGGGCAGCGCATGCATACCCGGTACTTCCAGGTCGGCGGCGTGATCGAGGATGTGCCAACCGGCTTCGAGGCCAAGCTGAGGGAGTTCCTCGCCGACATGCCGGTCCGTGCCGACCAGTACGCCGACATGCTGGAGAAGAACGAGATCGTGCTGGAGCGACTGCGGGGCACCGGCGCCGTGGACGAGCAGACGCTGCTGGGACTGGGAGTGACGGGGCCACTGCTCCGGGCTACCGGCAATCCGTGGGACCTGCGCAAGGCGCACCCCTACTCCAGCTATGACCACTTCGACTTCAAGATCCCGGTCGGCACGGTCGGCGACAACTACGACCGCTTCCGCGTGCGCCACGCCGAGATCTACGAGTCGGTGAAGATCATCGAGCAGGCGCTCGACGGTCTTCCCGAGGGGCCCCACATAACCACGGACCGCAAGGTCGCTCTGCCGCCACGCCACGAGCTGGCCACGAGCATGGAGGCGCTGATCCACCACTTCAAGCTCGTCACCGAGGGCTTTCGCGTACCGCCCGGCGAGGCCTACTACCCGATCGAGGGACCGCGCGGCGAGCTCGGCTGCTTCGTGCGCGCCGACGGTTCGGCCAAGCCGGCGCGGGTACATATGCGCGACCCCAGCTTCGTGCACCTCCAGGCCCTGGCGCCGATGGTGCGCGACGGCTACATCGCCGACCTGATCGCGACGCTGGCAATGCTTGACCCGATTCTCGGAGGGATCGATCGATGAGTCTCGCTGAGCGCGTTCCCCGCTTCGGTCACGGATCCCGGGTGCCCGGCTGGGACGAGGGCGTCGACCTGACCAAGGCACCGGCCACGGTTCCCGATCCGGCGATCACGCCGGTGCCCAAGGAGCTGCGCGGGATCATCGAGGCGGCGATGGCCAAATACCCCGATCGCCGCTCGGCCGCGATCCCCGCCCTGCACGCCGCACAGGAGGTGCACGGCTGGTGCTCCCCGGAGGCGATCGAGCAGGTGGCCACGGTGATGGCGCTCACGCCGGCCTACCTGACCTCGGTGGCCACCTTCTACGACATGTTCGCGACCGAGCCCAAGCCCGGACACGACGTGTTCGTGTGCACCAATATCTCGTGCTCGCTGCTCGGCGCCGACGAGCTCTACGAGGCCATGGTGGCCGCCGCGGAGGACCATGACGTGAAGGTCCGTTCCTTTGAGTGTCTCGGCGCCTGCGACATCGCCCCGATGGCATCGGTCGACGGCGAGTACGTGGGCCCGCTGACCACCGAGGACACCCAGACGATCGTCGAGGACCTCCAGGCCGGTCGTGCGGTGCTTGAGCACAAGCAGCTTCGGTACCGTCGCTGCGCCGACCCTGGAGTGGAGCAGAGCGAGGAGGACTTCAGCCCACCCGCCGACATGCCGCGAGCGGACACCGCCGGTCTGACGGAGGGCGAGCCGGACCGCCCCGGTCCGACGGCTCCGATCGAGACCCCGACCGACCAGAACGAAGGGGAGGACGACGAGTGAAGCTGCTGTTCGACGGCATCGACGAACCGGGGCTGAACACGCTGGAGGTCTACCAGCGGCGAGGCGGTTACGACAGCTTGCGCAAGGCGCTGACGATGACCCCGGCGGAGGTGCTGGAGAGCATCACCGCCTCCGGCATCCGCGGACGAGGCGGGGCGGGCTTTCAGATGGGCAAGAAGGCCTCCTTCCTGCCCCACGGGGACATGGACAAGTACCTGGTCTGCAACGCCGACGAGTCGGAGCCGGGGACCTTCAAGGATCGCGAGCTCATGCAGAAGAGTCCGCACATGCTGATCGAGGGAATCGTCATCTCCACCTACGCCACGGAGATCAACCGCGCGTTCATCTACATCCGCGGCGAGTACGACCACCAGGCCGACATCCTGGAGGCAGCGATAGCCGAAGCACTCGAGGCCGGCCTGCTCGGGGAGGGGATCCTTGACTCCGAGCACAACCTGAGCCTGGTTCTGCACCGCGGCGCCGGCGCGTATATCTGCGGCGAGGAGACGGGACTGCTGGACTCGCTTGAGGGCAAGCGCGGAAACCCGCGGCTGAAGCCGCCGTTCCCGGCGATCGAAGGTCTCTACCACGGACCCACCCTGATCAACAACGTGGAGACGCTGGCCACGGTGCCCAGCATCATCCGTATGGGCGGAGCGGAGTACGCCACGATCGGGACCGAGTCATCGACCGGCACCAAGCTGGTCTCCGTGTCCGGAGACGTGCAGCGTCCGGGCAACTACGAGATCGACCTCGGCATCCCGTCCAGGGAGATCATCTACGACCTCGCCGGCGGACCGCCGGAGGGACACGAGGTCAAGTTCTGGTTTCCCGGTGGCTCGAGCGCGCCGGTGCTCACGGGAGACGACCTCGACATCCCCTACGACTTCGACAGCCTCGCCAAGGCCGGCTCCATGCTCGGCTCCGGCGCGATCATCGTCGTCGACGACTCCCACTCGGTGGTGGAGGTCGCCTACAAGATCGCCAAGTTCTACGCGCACGAGTCCTGCGGCAAGTGCGTTCCCTGCCGGGAGGGCACGAACTGGACCAAGAAGATGATCCAGCGGATCAGCTCCGGCGAGGCCACCCCCATGGACCTGGACATCATGGCTTCGGTGCAGGAGCAGATCATCGGCAACTGCCTGTGCGTGCTCGGCGACGCGATGGCCATGCCAATCGGCTCGCTGGTGGAGAAGTTCCGCCCTGAGCTGGAAGCCGAGATCGAGGCCGCCCGTGTCCGTGCCAACGCCGCCGCCCTGGACGACGTCGTGGCAGTTGGCGTAGCCGACGAGCACGCCGGTCCGCTCCCCGTCCACTAGCGTCCCCCCGCCCCCGATGCCCCGCCCCGAGCAGAAGACCATCCAGCTGACGATCGACGGTCGCGAGATCCAGGCGACCGAGGGGACGATGCTGGTCGACGCGGCCAAGCAGGGCGACGTCGAGATCCCCTACTTCTGCTACGAGCCGAAGCTCGGCAACCCCGTCGGCGCATGTCGCATGTGCCTGGTGGAGGTGGAGGGGATTCCGAAGCTCCAGACCTCGTGCTCGACCCCGGTCAAGGACGGGATGGTGGTCAACACGCAGACCGACCGCGTCCGCCACGCCCAGAACGCGGTGGTGGAGTTCCTGCTGGTCAACCATCCGCTGGACTGCCCCGTGTGCGACAAGGGCGGCGAGTGCCCGCTTCAGGACATCACCTTCGGTTGGGGGCTCGGTCGCTCCCGCTTCATCGAGCCCAAGCGCCACTTCGAGAAGCCCCTTTCGCTCTCCCCGCTGGTGGCCATCGACCGGGAGCGCTGCATCCTCTGCTACCGATGCGTGCGCTTCTCCCAGGAGGTCTCCGAGGACTACCAGCTGATCTTCGCCGACCGCGGGGCGGACACTTTCGTGACCACCTATGACGGCCATCCGTACGTCGCGCCGTTCTCGGGCAACATCGTCGAGCTGTGCCCGGTGGGCGCGCTCACCTCTCAGCCGTACCGCTTCCGCGCCCGGCCGTGGGACATCGAGGATGCCGGCGGGATCTGCACGCTGTGCCCCTCGCAGTGCAACGTCAGCTTCACCGTCCGTGACGAGAAGGTGCTGCGCGTGATGGCTCGCGACCACGCGGACGTCGACGACGGCTGGCTCTGCGACAAGGGTCGCTTCGCCTACCAGGCGATCCACGTGGACGAACGAATCACCGCGCCGATGGTCCGTGACGGCGGAGAGCTCAGGGAGGTCTCCTGGGAGCGGGCCCTGGAGACGGCGGCGGGCCTGGGCCGGCACAAGGGACGCGTCGGCACGCTGGTCGGCGGCCAGGCGACCAACGAGGAGGGCTTCCTGCTCCAGCGGCTGGCGCGGGAGGGCCTCGGCTCGGCCGATATCGACTGCCGGTCCTGTGGGGACGTGGCCCCAGAGGTCGCTCGAGCGCTGACCGCGCCGGAGCTGCAGGCCACCGTGCCCGACCTGGAGTTCGCCCACACCGTGCTGGTGCTCGGTTGCGAGCCGCTCGACGACGCGCCGATCCTCGACCTGCGGATCCGCAAGGGCGTGCGCCGCAGGGGCGTGCAGCTGGCGGTGGCCACGGCCCGGCCGAGCACACTTGACGTGAATGCCCGGATCGTGTCGCGCTACCCCCCCGGCGGCGAGGCGGAGTTCTTGGCTGCGCTCGCGGCCGACCTTGCCGGCGAGGCCCGCGGCGAGCTGGCCGGTCTGCTGCGTGACGGCGGCGAGGACGTTGTCATCGTCTGGGGCGAGCGGGTCGGCGCGGACGCCCTCCCGTCTCTGCTGTGGATCGCCGAGCGCCTCGGACTGGCCGAGCGAAGCGGGACGGGGCTGCTGGAGCTGCCGGCGGGTGCCAATGGCCGAGGGCTTCGAGAGGTGGGCGTCCTGCCCAACTCCGGCCCCGGTTACGCCGATCTCGAGGGCGGGGCCGGCCGGGGCACGGCCGCGATCGGGGAGGCCGCCGCGGCCAGCGAGATCACCGCGCTTCACCTGTTCCAGCTTGATCCGCTGCGGGACCTGCCCGACCGGGCGCTGTGGGAGCAGGCGATGCACAAGGCGGGAGTTGTCGTAGCCCACGCCAGCGTGCTCACCGAGGGCCTTCGTGAACACGCCAACGTGGTCTTCCCCGCCGAGTCCCACGCCGAGAAGGAGGGGACGGTCGTCCATCCCGATGGCCGCCTTCAGCGCCTGCGCACCGCCATCGCCCACCCGGACCAGGTCCGCTCCAGCTGGTCGGTGATCGCCGAGATCGCCGGGCGAGTCGGCCTCG
Source organism: uncultured Solirubrobacterales bacterium (assembly GCA_963731435.1). GTDB lineage: Bacteria > Actinomycetota > Thermoleophilia > Solirubrobacterales > Solirubrobacteraceae > Palsa-465. The sequence goes on along the minus strand of CAVSVF010000002.1, from coordinate 531,246 downwards.
ACCTCGGCGTGCTGACCAGCGGAATGGCCTTCCAGCAGCTGGTCTCCGCAGTCCCGTTCTACGAGGGGCTGACGCTCGATGAGATCGGCGGTCGCGGAGTGAGCTGGCCGCAGCGCGCCGCCGCGACGGAGCTGATGGTCGGCCACCAGATGACGGTGGACGCGGCGCCGCCCGCGCCCGTGTCCGCAAATGACGGCGCGGGCGACGAGCCGTCCAACGGGGCGCTGCGCTTCGGCACCTACCGATCGATCTGGGCCTCGCCCGAGGTGGAGGTCTCCCCCGCCCTGCACTTCGCCACCGCCGAGCAGCTGGCAGAGCTCTCCCCGGAGGACGCCGCGCGGCTGGGGATCGCCGAAGGGGAACGGATCGCCGTTTCCCAGAATGGCACGAGCGTGCGGGCCGTCGCCCACGTCCGCAGCGGGGTACCCGAGGGAACGGCGTTCCTGGCCGACGGCGTGGCCGTCCGACTCCGCCAACGCCCTGACCGAGCCGCTGGTGGAGGTGCGCAAGGCATGATTTCGCCGGCCGCCATCAACTACTTCGAGCCATGGTGGATCCAGATCCTCAAGGCGCTGGTGATCTTCGGCGTCGCCTTCGGCATCCTGCCGATACTGGTGGTCTACGAACGCAAGCTGCTTGGTCGGTTCCAGAGCCGATACGGCCCCAACCGCGTCGGGGCCTTCGGGCTGATGCAGCCTCTGGCCGAGATCGTCAAGTTCGCCACCAAGGAGCCGTTTCGCACCATCACGTCAGTCGGGTTCCTCTACCGGATCGCGCCGATGATCGCGATCCTCACGGCGATCGGGGGCCTGGCCCTGATCCCGTTCGGCGACGTCCAGCACATCTTCGGTCGTCCGGTGGGCCTGTACGGGATCGACGTCTCGATCGGTCCGCTGTACGTGTTCGCCCTCGCCGGGATCTCTTTCTACGGGATCATGCTCGGTGGTTGGGCCTCGGGCTCCAAGTACTCGTTCCTCGGCGCGATGCGCGGCGCGGCCCAGCTGATCTCCTACGAGGTCTCCCAGGGACTCGCGCTCGTGGGGGTGGTCATCACCGCCCAGACGCTGTCGCTGACAGGCATCGTCCACGCGCAGCGGAGCATGTGGTTCGTCGTGCCGCAGCTGGCCGGCTTCCTGATCTTCATGGTGGCCTCGTTCGCCGAGACCAACCGGGCCCCATTCGACCTGGTCGAAGCCGACGCGGAGCTGGTCGGCGGTTACTTCACCGAGTACGGCGGCACCTCGTTCGTGGCCTACCTGTTCGCGGAGTACATGAACATGATCGTGGTCTCCGGGATCGCGGTGACGATCTTCCTCGGTGGCTGGCTGCTGCCGTTCGGCATCCACCCACCGGGCTGGGTCGACCCGATCGTGGTGATCGTCAAGATCATGCTGTTGTTCACGTTCTTCATTTGGATCCGAGCGACGCTGCCCCGGCTCCGCTACGACCAGCTGATGTCGTTCGGCTGGAAGATCCTGCTCCCTCTGGCCACCCTCAACCTCGTGGTCACGGCAATCGCGGTGGTGGCATGACCTACGACCCTGGCGACGTCGTAGAGGTCGTTCGCGGACCCTCGCCTGGAGCCGTCGCCGGCGCCTACCGGGTATTCGGCGAGACCCTTCGCGGGCTGAAGACCACCTTTGCCCGGCTGGTGGAGGGACCGGTGACGCTCCAGTACCCCGAGGAAAAGACGCCGGTCTATCCGCGCTTCCGCGGTCGCCACAAGCTTCACAAGTTCGAGGACAGCGGCCTGGAGAAGTGCGTGGGGTGCTCGCTGTGCGCGGCGGCGTGCCCGGCTGACTGCATCCGGGTGGTAGCCGCCGAGAACACGCCGGAGAACCGCGTGTCGGCCGGTGAGCGTTATGCCGCTGTGTACGAGATCAACCTCAGCCGCTGCATCTTCTGCGGCTACTGCGAGGTGGCGTGCCCGTTCGACGCCATCACCATGGGCCACGAGTACGAGCTCTCCGACTACACCCGCTCGGACCTGATCTTCACCAAGGAGATGCTGCTGGCCGACGCGATTGAGCGGACCCCGCTGCGCAGCGAGGGCGAATGAGCGCGGTCCTCTTCTTCCTCGCCGCGATCGGTGCGCTGACCGGCGCGATCGGTGTGGTCACGCTGCGCAACCCGTTCTTCACGGTGCTGGCACTGGTGGGGCACCTGATCTCGCTCGCCGCGCTGTTCCTGCTGCTGCGGGCGGAGTTCGTGGCGGCGGCTCAGGTCGTGGTCTACGCCGGCGCGGTGATGGTGCTCTACGTCTTCGTCGTCGCCTACGTCGGCGGCGGCCAGGAGCACCTTCCCGGGGGGGCCTCCTTGCGGATCCTGGGCCCGATATTCGCCTTCGCGCTGGCGATAGAGCTGTGCATCGCGATGCTCGGCTCGGCGCTGAAGGGAATCTCGGGCAAGGGCGCCCCATACGTCTACGGCTTCGGAACACCCCGCCACATCGGCACCCTGTTCCTGACCAAGTACCTGTTCCCATTCGAGGTGGCCTCGCTGCTGCTGATGGTGGCGGCGATCGGTGCGGTGGTGCTGGCGCGGCGGCGTCGTGGACTTGAGCCCGAGGAGGACGGGCGCGACATCTACGGGATCCGCTCGCGGCGGCCCGTCGGCACCGGGACGATGGCCGAGGGGGCAGGCCTGCCCTTTGCGATCGAGGCGATCGAGGACCAGGCCGAGGGGGAGCGGGAGGGCGAGACCGCAGCCGTAGGACCCCCGAGCGCCCACCAGGGAGGCTGGTGATGGCGATCGGCTGGTATCTGGTGGTCTCGGCGCTGATCTTCTGCATCGGCGCCGGCGGTGTGCTCACCCGGAGAAACCCGCTGGTGGTGCTGCTCTGCCTGGAGCTGATGCTGAACGCCGCCAACCTGGCGCTGGTTGCTTTCGCCCGGATGCACGGGGGCGAGGCCGGGCAGGTGTTCGCGCTGATCGTGATGGTGGTGGCCGCCTGCGAGGTGACCGTCGGTCTCGGTCTGATCGTGGCGATCTACCGCCGCCAGCTCCCCGTCGACGTCGATGAGCTGCACGAGCTGAACGGGTAGCGAGCGATGGCCCCGGGGACCTTTGGCTGGCTGATCCTGCTGTGCCCGCTCGTCGGCACGGTGGTCACCGCGCTGGGGCGTCCGCGGCTCGCCGGCCGCAGCGCGGGCTGGGTGGCCACCGCGGCGGTGGGTCTGTCGTTCGCCTTCGCGGTGGCGGCGCTGGTGGCGTTGCTGGGGCGCCCCCCGGCGCACCGTGAGGTCTCCTCAAGCCTGTGGACCTACGCCTCGACCATCGGCCTGGACGCCAAGCTGTCGATCCTGGTCGACCCCCTCTCGATCTTCATGGCGCTGGTGGTCTCCGGGGTCTCCACGCTGATCCACCTCTACTCGGTCAGCTATTTGTGGGAGGACCGCGGCTGGGTCCGCTACTTCGCCTATCTGAACTACTTCGTCTTCTCGATGCTGCTGCTGGTGCTGGCCGGGAACTTCCTGCTGCTGATCGTCGGCTGGGCGTTCGTCGGCGCCGCGTCCTACCTGCTGATCTCCTTCTGGTACCGCCGGACCACCGCCACCCGCGCCGGGATGAAGGCGTTCGTGATCAACGTGGTGGGCGATGTCGGCCTCGTGCTGGGGACGTTCTTCATCCTCAAGCACACCGGCACGGTCGATTTCCTGCGCACCTTCAGCGCCGTGCACCATGTCTTCTCACACAACCAGCCTGACCTGGTGGCCGGCTGCCTGCTGCTGCTCGTCGGCGCGTTTGCCAAATCCGCCCAGGTGCCGCTTCACACCTGGCTGCCGGATGCGATGGAGGGCCCGACGCCGGTCTCTGCGCTGATCCACGCCGCGACGATGGTCACCGCGGGCGTTTACCTGATCGCGCGGATGCACCCGCTGTTTGAGCAGGCCCCGACCGCCGCCGACGTCGGCGCCATCGGCGGTTGTCTGACGCTGGTGATCGCCGCCACCATCGCCGTGGTGGTCGTCGATCTCAAGCGGGTGATCGCCTACTCGACGATGTCGCAGATCGGCTACATGATCATGGCGGTCTCGGCGGGCGCGTACTCCGCCGGGCTGTTCCATCTCATGACCCATGCCTTCTTCAAGGCGCTCCTGTTCATGTCCGCGGGCTCGGTGATCGCGGCGATGGCGGGGAACCAGTCGCTGGATCGGATGGGCGGCTTTCGCAAGTCGATGCCCTTCACCTTCGCGTGCTTTGTCATCGGTGGCCTGGCCCTGTCCGGGATGCCGCCCTTCTCCGGCTGGCTCTCCAAGGACGACATCATCGGCTACCTGGACCATCGAGGCCACGGCTTCGTGATCCTGGGGGTCCTGGGCTACGCCGGCGCGCTGCTGACCGGGGTCTACACCTTCCGCATGATCTTCCGGGCTTTCCTCGGCGACCCCGTGCCCGAGGCGCGGGAGCTGGAGCAGGGCCACCTGCACCACGCCGAGGTACCGGTGAACCCGGCCACCGGCGAGGAGGAGGACACCGACGTCGGCTTCCCCGGCCCCGCCCATTTCATCGCCGAGCGGGAGTGGCCGATGAAGGTGGCGATGGGGACGCTGGCGCTGCTGGCGGCAGTCGGCGGCGTGCTGCAGATCCCGGGCGTGGACCACTCGATCGAGGACTTCCTGAAGCCAACCTTCGCCGACTCACACCTGGCCAGCTTGCAGCCCTCGATCAGCTCGGACTGGACCGGGCTGGTGATCGGCGCGGTGATCGCCATTGTGGGTATCGCAATCGCCTACTGCCTGTGGGTGCGGACACCGGCCGTGCCGGCACGGTTGCGCGAGCGCTTCGCGCCGCTCCACAGCTTCCTCTCCCACCTCTGGTACTTCGATGAGCTGATCGATTTCGTGGTGGTGCGGCCGGCCGCCTGGTTCGGGCGCTTCGCCGATTCTGTGCTGGAGAGGATCGTCATCAGCGGAACGATCACCGGCGGGACCCTAGGGGTGGTCCGGGCGGGCTCGGCCGCCGTCCGCCGCTGGCAGAGCGGCTTTCTCCGCCTCTATGCCGCCGCCATCGTCGTCGGCATGTTCGCCGTCGCCCTCTACTTCCTGATCTCCTCGACCTGATGACGCTTTCGATCCTCATCTGGCTGCCGCTGGCGATCTCGCTGCTCGTCGCCGGCGTGCCGCGGTCGCTGACCGGCCGAGTGGCGGCCGGCGGAAGCCTGGTGACAGTCGCGGTGGCGATCTCGTTCCTCGCCCGGTTCAAGCTCGGCCACGCCGGGCTGCAGTTCACCACCGACACCACCTGGATCGGCGCGCTCGGCATCCACTACAAGCTCGGGCTCGACGGACTGAACATCGCCCTGATCATGCTCACGGTGGTGCTGTTCAGCGCCGCGATGATCTGGTCCTCGCTGCGCGAGTGGGAGCGCCCGCGGCTGTTCTACCTCCACCTCGGGTTGGCCCAGAGCGCCGTGCTGGGCGCGTTCTGCGCTCAGGACCTGGCCCTGTTCGTCGCCTTCTTCGACCTGATGCTGATCCCCTTCTACTTCATCGTGGGGATGTGGGGGACGGGCGACCGAGTCCGGGCCACCACCAAGCTCGTGGTCTACACCCTGGTCGGCTCGTTCTTCATGCTCGCCGCGGCGATCGCCACCGGCGTGCTGGCCTCCTCCGATCACGGTACCCCGCTGACCTTCGTGCTCTCCTCGCTTCGCGCCCTGCCCCTCTCGCACAGCTCGCAGGAGTGGATCTTCCTGTGCTTCGCCGCCGCCTTCCTGGTGAAGATGCCGCTGGTGCCGTTCCACGGCTGGCTGGCCGACGGCTACAGGTCGATGCCGATCCCGGCGGTGGCGGTGTTCTCCGGCGTTCTCTCCAAGGTCGCCGCCTACGGGTTCCTGCGCATCGTGCTGCCCCTGTTCCCTTACGCAGCCGTGCATTTCCAGCTGCTGATGCTGCTGATCGCGCTCGTCTCGATCCTGTGGGCGACCGCCGTGGCCTTCACCACCCCCGACGCCAGGCTGGTGGTGGCCTACTCCAGCGTGGCCCAGCTCGGCTTCATCGTCCTGGGAATCTTCTCGCTGCGTCCCGAAGGGGCACAGGGCGCGCTGCTGCAGATGGTCAACCACGGACTGGTGACCGCCCCCCTGTTCTTCGTGGTGGCTGCGCTCGCCGCCCGGGCCGGCGGCTCGGAGCGTCTGCGTGACATGGGCGGTATCGCCTTCCGGGCACCGGTGCTGGCGAGTCTGTTCCTGATCGTCGCCTTCGCCACCCTGGCGATGCCCGGCTCCTCCAACTTCGTCGGCGAGTTCATGATCCTGCTGGGCGTGTTCAAGAGCAAGCTGGTGATCTCGGTGATTGCGTTCAGCGGCGTGGTCGGCGCCTCGGTCTACGCCCTGCGGGTGTTCATTCGCGCGATGCACAACCGGGTGGGTCCGCACGTCGACTCCCGGGAGATCGGTTTTCGTGACCTCATCCCGCTGGTGCCGCTGGTCGGGGTGATCCTGGTGCTGGCCTTCTATCCGCAGTTCGTCCTGCAGCGGACGCAGCCGACCGTGCGGGCCTCGCTCCCGACAGCGACAGGGACGGGACGTTGGCGGCCGGAGGAGCGCCATGACCCTGCTCATCGCCCCGGCCACGATGAAGGGCCCGCACGTCGACTGGTTGGCCTTCTCGCCGATCCTGGCGTTCGCCGTTGGCGCCCTGGTCGTGCTGATGGTGGGGCTGCTTCGAGCCTCGGTGGTCCGCGAGCGCGTGGTCCCGGTGCTCACCCTGGTAACCCTGGCCGCGTCGATCGGACTGGCGATCTCCCGCTTTCACCATCCCACCTCGATCATCGCCGGCGCCCTGCGAATCGACGACCTGGCGCTGGTGCTCGACATGATCTTCGCGGTGGCGGCGATGAGCACCGTGCTGCTGTCCTGGCGCGGCCGTGCGGCCACTTCCGCGGGGCACGGGGAGTACCACTGCCTGCTCCTCTTCAGCGTGATGGGGATGGCGATACTGGTCTCTTCGCAGGACCTGATCACGCTGTTCATCGGGCTGGAGTTGCTCTCGATCCCGCTGTACGTGCTGTGCGCCTCCGAATACCGCCGTGAGGGCTCGCTGGAATCCGGGCTGAAGTACCTGGTGATCGGCTCGGTCGGCTCGGCGACCCTGGTCTACGGCCTGGCCATGGTCTACGGCGCCACGGGGTCCACCGACTTCTCGGGAATCGCCGCCGCGCTCGGGCACGGAAAGCTCGCCGGCGGCGTGCTCGGGGATCCACTGCTGTTCGCCGGCCTAGCGCTGGTCGTCGTCGGCTTTGCCTTCAAGGCCTCGGTTGCCCCGTTCCATCAGTGGACGCCAGACGTCTACGAAGGCGCCCCGACACCCATCACGGCATTCATGGCCACCGCCACCAAGGCGGCCGCCCTCGGCGTCTTCCTGCGCTTCTTCGACGTGGCGGTAGTCGATGCCCAGGACACCTGGGCGCCCCTGCTGGCGACGGTTGGAGCGATCACGATGGTCGTCGGCAACGTCGGCGCGCTCGGCCAGTCCTCGCTGAAGCGAATGCTGGGCTACTCCGGCGTGGCGCAGGCCGGCTACATGCTGGGGGGGGTGGTGGTCGGCACCCAGCTCGGAGTGGAGGCGACGGTGCTGTACCTGGCGGTGTACCTGTTCATGAACCTGGCGGCGTTCGCCGTGGTGTGCGCGGTGGAGGCGGGCGATGACCGCGGCGACGATCTTTCCGCCCTCGCCGGCCTCGGCGCGCGCTCACCGTGGCTGGCCTGGCCGCTGACGATCGCGATGCTCTCGCTGGCAGGGATCCCGGGCACGGTCGGCTTCATCGGCAAGTTCCAGCTGATCCACGCGCTGGTCAGCGGTGACTACACCTGGCTGGCGATCGTGCTGGTGATCGGCTCGATGATCTCGCTCGGCTACTACCTCAAGGTGGTGGCGACGATGTGGATGGGCGAGGGCGCTGAGGCGTCGGTGGGCATCGGGGCGCAGCGGCCCGCGCTCGCCCCGCTCGCCGGCGGGTCACCGGAGCTCGACGAGCCCGGGTTCGCCGCTCCAGGCGATCCCGCCCCCGCGCCCGGCGCCACCCGCCATCGGCCGAGCGCTCCGCCGGAGACGGTGTTCGTGGCGGTGCTGTTCGCGGCCGCCAGCGTGTTCTTCGGGATCGTTCCCTCGCCGCTGTTCTCTCTGGCGGCGCACGCCGGGCACGCGCTGACCGGGATCTTCTGACCCGTTCGGTGGGGCGGTGCGGCTTCGGCGCGAAGTGACGCGGCGGGGCCAGAGGGCCGGGGTTGTGCGTCCGGCCCACCTATCCGAGGGTCTGTGGACTTTCCGACACAGGTGCCTCCACGACCCGATCGCGCCGGATTTTCCACGTGAGAGGGCCCAATTTCCGGCACGAAGCGTTCCGACCTCAACTGATGACGGATTTTCACCCGGCTCTCAGCGGGTAGCTGGTGACCATGGATAACGACAGAAGCTCAGACACCGAAGAGACCTACGGCAACCAGTCACTCCCCGGCTCGGTCTCCGGTCAGAACACCGAAGAAGGACCCGCGCCGGGCGGGGACAGCGACTCACCGGACCGTGCAGAGCGTGACCCTTCCGAGGAGGACACGGGCCGGGAGGACCGATCCGAGGAGGCCGGCCGCCCCGGAGGCGCCGGCGAGCACTCGCAGGCCACCGGAAGTGAGCAGAGCGCCGGCTGAACGGCGGCGTGGCGGCTGCCGAGGCCGCCGCCGGCGCGGTCGGTCTGGCCGACCGCGCCGGTAGGATCAGCCGCGCGTGCAATATCCGATCGAGAGCTTCAGCGAGGATGAGCGGGCTCGGCTAAACCCGCATTTCACCAACCTCGATCGGCCGGTGTTCGCGCTGGTCAACCTGCCCGAGACGGTCAAGGGAGCGTTGTTCGCGAGGTACTCGCGTTATCCCGGGACGCTGCGGCGGCTGTTCCTGGACGAGTTCTCCGCCGACCTTCCCTATCCCGATCCGTTCGGCATCGATGGCGGCGAGGGTACTCGGGCCGCCCAGCTCTACGAACGGATCTTCCTCGGCTACGGCGATGACTCGGTCGCCCAGCTCGGTGGCGCTCACCTCGCCTGTGAGTGGGTCTCCAACGTGCTCACCAAGGTCCTCCAGCGACCCCGGCTCGCCGCCTACCTGGAGCAGTCCACCAGGTACATCCCCTACGACTCCGCGCTTCCCGAGCCGCCCGGCGGCTACCGGTATTACCGGGACGAAGAGCTCGGGCCCGAGTATCCGAGCGCGATGGACACGCTCTTCTCCATCTACGCGGCGGCGCTGCCGAAGGTCTGCGCCTGGGCAGAGCACGAGTTCCCCCGCGCGGAGGATGAGGCTGAGGCCGCCCACGCGCGGGCGATCAAGGCCAAGTCCCTGGACCTGCTGCGGGGGCTGCTACCGGCGAGCTCGCTATCGCACATGGGCATCTTCGCGAGTGGCCAGACCTACGAAGGGCTGATCCTTCACCTGCTGGCCCATCCGCTGCCCGAGGCCCGCCAGGTCGGAACGATGATGCTGGAGGAGCTGGGGGCGGTGATACCGAGCTTCCTGGCGCGCGTGGAGCGTCCGGACCGCGGCGGCGAGTGGGTCGAGTATCTGAGCGCCCGTGCCGCGGCGGGCGAGCGCTGGACGCAGCGGCTGGCAATGGGAGAAGAGGCCGGCGCCGTACCGTCGGTGCGCCTGGTCCGCGTCGAAGGCGACGAGGAGGATTTGCTGAGCGCGTTGCTGTTCGAGTCCGCGGAATGCCCGGAGGAAGCACTGCGCGATGCGGTGACCGAGTTGAACCAAAGCGAGCGCTCAGCGATGCTCGCCGACCTGGTGGGGGTGCGCCACAACCGCCGCCACCGGCCTGGCCGGGGGTTCGAGACGCTGCGCTACCGCTTCGAGATCGTCTCCGACTACGGCGCCTTCCGTGACCTGCAGCGCCACCGCATGCTCACCGTGCAGTGGCAGTCGCTGACGCCGGACCTCGGCGCCGACGTGCCAGAGCAGGTCGACCTCGCCGGGGTCGGGGAGGAGTACCGGCGAGCACTGGAGGCATCCCGTCGGGAATACGAGCGACTGACCGAGGCGGGCCACGCCCAGGCCGCGCCGTATGCGCTGTGCCTGGGCTACCGGATCAGGTACATCCTGGACCTCAACGCTCGCGAGGCGATGCAGTTGATCGAGCTGCGATCCGGTCGCGAGGGGCATCCCAGCTACCGGGCGGTCGCCCACGAGATGCACGCGCAGATCGCCGCGGTGCATCCGGCGGTGGCGGGGGCGATGACCCACGTCGATACGAGCGCCGAGCCTCGGCTGGAGCGGATCCTCTCGGAGATGCGAAACCAGGTGCGAGCCGCCTCCGCGGGCTGAGCCGCGGGAGCGAGTCCCAGTCGTCAGCCCTCCGAGTCCTCCGAGCCCTCCGACCCGACCCCGACCCCGACCCCGACCCCGAGGAGCCGAAGCCGCGGAAGCGCTCGGCCATCTCGTCGTCGGGACCGCCGGACTCGGAATCTGAGTCGTCATCCGACTCGGAATCGGACCCCTCGGACCCCTCGGACCCCTCCGCCTCTCCGGACTCGCTGGAGTCTGAGGCACCGTCCTCATCATCCTCCGAGTCCTCGTCTTCCTCCGGCTCGTCCTCTTCCCGCGCGACGGTGGCGTTCGCCTGCTGGACGACTCCCTCCAGGAACGCGCGCAACTTGTCCTCAACTCCCGGGGTGAGGTCCGGGATGCGCACAGACCCGTCGTCGAGCTCGGGATCGCCCCAGCCGCTGCCCCCCAGCAGCTTGGCCGTGGTGTGGAAGGACTGCTGCCACTCCTCCGAGGGCTCACCCTCCAGCTTCACCGTGAGAGCGCTGTCCTCCACCCCCGCGGAGGACCAGTCGATCGTGACCTCGGTCTGCTCGTTCTCCTCCGCCATGGCGGTGTCCTACCCACCAGCACGGTTCCCTACCGTCCCGGCTGCTCCCGGTCGCGAAGTTCGATCCGCCTGATTTTCCCGGTGAGGGTCTTGGGCAGGTCCGGCACGAACTCGATCAGCCGCGGATAGGCGTAAGCGGAGTGATGATCGCGGACGAAGGTCTTGATCTCCTCCCCCAGCTCCTCGGAGGGCTCGTGCCCATCGGACGCGACCACGAAGGCCTTGACCACGTACCCGCGGCGCTCGTCGGCGACCGCGACGGCGGCGGCCTCCGCCACCGCCGGGTGCTCCAGGCAGGCGGATTCCACCTCGAAGGGGCCGATCCGGTAACCGGCGGAGATGATCACGTCGTCGGCGCGCCCCTCATACCAGTAGTACCCGTCCTCATCGGTGGAGGCGGCGTCCTTGGTGTGGAACCAGTCCCCGCCGAACACCTCCTCGGAGTCCTCGGGCTGCTGCCAGTACCCGAGTGGGTAATGGGGGTTGGTGCGTGCGCGCAGGCAGATCTCCCCCCGCTCGCCCTGCTGCACCGGGCGCTCGTCCTCGTCCAGGATCGCCACCTCCCAGCCGGGCATCGGCTTGCCCATCGACCCCTCGCGCACCTCCATGAACGGGAAGTTGGCGCAGAGGGGATATGACTCGGTGAGGCCGTAGAAGTCGAGCACGGTGATTCCGTACTGGTCCCGGAACCACCGGATCGCCTCTGGGTTGAGCGGTTCGCCCGCGGAGCACACGATCCGGAACCTCTGCGGATAGCGGGTGCCGGCGTCGGAGATGGACATCATCGAGCGGATCGCCGTCGGGGTCCCGAACACATTGGTCACCTCGTGGCGGGAGAGGAACTCCAGCTGCCGGTGGGGATCGAAGCCACCACTGCGCTGTAGCACCGCCTGCACGGCGCCCAGCCGCCATGGCCCCAGCAGCGGGCAGATGCCGGCAGCCCACGCCCACTCCCCCATCCCGTGGAACAGCTCCCCGTCGCGGACGTCGTGGCAATAGATGAACTCCTCGTGGGCGAGGATGTAGCGGTGGGCGTGGAGGATGCCCTTGGCCAGCCCGGTGGTCCCCGAGGAGTAGTAGAGCTGCGCGGGATCATCGGCGGCGGTCTCCACGGTGGCGAACTCCGGCGAGGCCTCGGCGAGCAGTTCGTCGTCGAGTATCAGGATCTCATCGACCAGCGAGCCGTCGATCCGGCCCGCATTGTCGGCGTCGGTGACCAGCACCTTGGCCCCTGAGTCACGGAGACGGTGGCGGATTCCCTCGTCGCCGTAGAGGACCGACATCGAGAGCAGGATCGCTCCCGCCTTCCAGGTCCCGAAGAACGCGGCGGCGGTCTCCGGCCTGGGCGGCAGCAGCATCGCGACGCGGTCGCCGCGGTCCACGCCGTGCTGCACCAGGACGTTGGCGAAACGGCAGGCGTTTTCCTGGATCTCGCCCCAGTGGACCCGCCGGACATTGCCGTCGGGGTCCTCGTGGATCATCGCGAGCTTCTCGGGCGGATGGCGGTCGCAGACGTCGGTGGCGATGTTGAAGCGGTCGGGAACCTCCCAGCTGTGCTCGCTCACCGCCTGCTCATAGGAGCTGAAGCTCATGGTCCACATGATCTTCCTCTGCAGCCGCCGACACAAGTCGAAACTGAGCACCTCGGCTGCGGGCAGTAGTAATGTCACCGCAGAGGAGAAATGAGTCTCGCCTTCGGCGTCCTGCTAGCTCTCGGGATCGCCGCGGCGCTAGCCGCGGCGTGGAGGGTGTTTCGCGCTCCGCGGGCGCGACGGACCCCCGCGGCCCAAGGGATGCAGTCGGCGCTGCACGCCGCCACCTCGACGCTGCCTCATCTTCGGCGCGGACTGAGCGAGCGGACGGCGGAGCAGGCGGTACCACATCTACGGGCGCTGACCGGGGCGGCGGCCATTGCCCTGGCCGACACCGAAGCGGTGCTGGCCATTGACGGCGAAGGCCGGGAGCAGGTACGCCCCGGGGACCTGCTCTCCCGACTGCTGGAGCGGACCCCGGACGACAAGCTGCATGTGGTACCTCGGCTGGTCTCGTCCGATCCCAGCTGCCCGCTGCGCGCAGCGGCGCTCGCGCCGCTGGTGGTCCAGGGAAGGCGAGTGGGGACGCTGATCGCCTTCTACCGCGCCCTCGGTCGGCCGAGACGCCACGAGCTGCGCGTCGTCGCCGAGGCCGCGAGCCTCGTCGCCGCTCAGGTCGAGCTCTCCGTGCTCTCAGAGCAGGAGGAGCGGCTGGCCCAGGCCGAGCTCCGCGCCCTCCGCGCGCAGATATCGCCGCACTTCATCTACAACGCGCTCGCTGCGGTGGCTGCCGAGATCCACCGCCGGCCGGAGGAGGCTCGGGAGTTGCTCAGCGACTTCGCCGAATTCACCCGCTACCTGTTCCGCGACGGGCGGCCGTACGTGACGCTCGGCGAGGAGATCGCCCACGTGGAGCGTTATCTCCGGCTGGAGCAGGCTCGATTCCGGGACTCACTCCAGGTAGTCGTGGATGTTGCGGTCGAGGCCGCGGACGCGGTGGTCCCCGCGATGTCGCTCCAGCCGCTGGTGGAGAACGGAGTCCGTCACGGAGTGGAGCAGCGATCGGGCGCCGGGCACGTGACGATCACCGCCCGGGTGCGCGGCGGAGATGTGGAATTGCGAGTGAGCGACGACGGGTGCGGCATCGAGGCGGATCGGATCCCGGGCCTGTTGGCGGGGGCCGGTGGTGGGATCGGGGTAGCCAACGTCAACGCGCGGTTGCGGGCGACCTTCGGTGAGCCCTACGCGCTCCGGATCGAGTCGCCCCCGGGGGGAGGCACGACCGTCCTCATGAGGGTTCCTCACCTGCCTGGCGAGATGCCGATGGCACCTAGACGAATGGTCACCGCATGAGCTCGCCCGGCCTGCGAATCCTCGCCGTCGACGACGAGCAGTCCGCGCGGGAGGACCTGGCCCGGCTGCTGCGAAGCTCCGACAGCGTGGCCGAAGTGCGGTGTGCCGACGGCGGGCGCGATGCCCTGGCCGAGCTCACCTCGGCCAACCCGGACGCCATCTTCCTCGACGTGCGTATGCCGGGCCTCGGCGGCCTCGACCTGGCGAGGGTGTTGCGCCGGTTCGAGACCCCACCCCACGTGGTGTTCGTCAGCGCCTACGAGGAGGCGGCAGTCGACGCGTTTGAGCTGCGTGCGCTGGACTACCTGCTCAAGCCGGTCAGCCGCAGGCGGCTGGAGGAGACGCTGCTGCGGGTGGCCACCGCGGTCGCGGCCGATGGGGGTGAGGCGGTCTCAACGTCCGATGGCGTCGGCGACGACATGATCGCCGTGGCCAACTCTCGCGGTGGCGCGGTCCGACTGCTGTCCCGGAGCTCGATCCTCTACGTCCAGTCCTACGGCGACTTCGTGAGGGTGGTCAGCCCGGAGGGTCGATTCCTGCTGCGAATCACCCTTGGAGAGCTGGAGCGAAGGTGGCGCTCGTACGGCTTCGTCCGCGTGCATCGCCAGTACGTGGCAAACCTCCGGCGCGCAGTGGAGGTCCGCCCACAGCTGGGGGGAACCGCCGAGCTGGCATTTCCCGATGGGCAGACGGTTCCGGTCGCCCGCCGGCAGGTCTCAGAGCTCACGCACCGGCTGCACCTTAAGGACGCTGCCCGGCCGAGGCAGGACCGGGAGCTCACTCCTCGACTTCGGCGTGCTCCTCCTTGATCTTCTCCTCCAGCTGGGCCATCACCCCGGGGTCACGCAGCGTGGTCACATCTCCGAGCGCCCGTCCGTCGGCGATGTCGCGGAGCAGGCGACGCATGATCTTGCCCGAGCGCGTCTTCGGCAGGTCGTCGGCCCAGACGATCCGCTTCGGCCGCGCGAACTTGCCGATGCGGTCGGCTACATGGGCTCGGATGTCCTCGATCAGCTGGTCCGTCCCATCCGTGTTGCCCTGGAGGGTGACAAACGCGCAGATCGCCTGTCCGGTGTCCTCGTCCACCTGGCCGATCACGGCCGCCTCGGCCACCTTCTGGTAGGAGACGATCGCCGACTCCACCTCGGCGGTGGAGAGCCGGTGACCAGAGACGTTGACCACGTCATCGATCCGCCCGATGATCCAGTAGTAGCCGTCCTTGTCCTTGCGCGCAGCGTCTCCGACGAGGTAGGTCTCCTTGCCGAACTTGGAGAAGTAGGTCTCGACGAACCGCTCGTCCTCCTTGTAGAGGGTGCGGAGCATCGAGGGCCACGGCCGGCGGAGCACCAGTAGCCCCTGGCCGTCGTCGATGGGTTCCCCCTCCCGCTCATCCACCACCTCGGCCCGGACGCCGGGAAACGGCCGGGTTGCCGAACCGGGCTTGGTCGCCACGATCCCGGGGAGGGGAGCGATCATGATCGCCCCGGTTTCGGTCTGCCACCAGGTATCGACGATCGGGCAGCGCTCTCCGCCGACCACGGTGTGGTACCAGAGCCAGGCCTTGGGGTTGATCGGCTCCCCGACGGTTCCCAGCAGACGCAGCTTGCTGAGGTCGTGCTTTTCGACGTACTCCGCGCCCCACTTGATGCACGCTCGGATCGCCGTGGGCGCGGTGTAGAAGATCGTTACGCCGTAGCGCTCGCAGATGTCCCACCACACGTCCTTATCGGGGTAATCTGGCGCGCCCTCGTAGAGCACGCTGGTCGTGCCGTTGGAAAGGGGGCCGTAGACGATGTAGGAGTGACCGGTGACCCAGCCGACATCGGCGGCGCACCAGTACACGTCACGGTCGGGCTTGAGGTCGAACACGTAGCGATGGGTCGCAGAGACGCCGGTGAGATAGCCGCCGGTCGTGTGAAGCACTCCCTTGGGCTTTGCCGTAGACCCGCTGGTGTAGAGGATGTAGAGCGGATGCTCTGCATCGAGCTCCTCCGGGGGACACTCGGGATCGGCCCGCTCCATCTCCTCGTCGTACCAGACGTCGCGGCCCTCCTGGAGCTCGCAGTCGGCACTCGGTGTGGCGGACCACCACGATGTGCTCGATGGAGTCGACATCGCCGATCACCTCATCAACCTGCTGCTTGATCGGCGCGGTCTTGCCCTTGCGCCGTGCCCCGTCGACGGTGATGAGGACCTTGGCCGCCGAGAACTCCATCCGCTCCTTGACCGAGTCCGGCGAGAAGCCACCGAACACGACGTTGTGCGGCGCCCCGATCCGGGCGCACGCGAGCATCGCCACTGCCACCTCGGGGATCATCGGGAGGTAGATGCCGACCACGTCGCCGGCGCGAACACCCAGGGTCTTGAGCACGTTGGCGAACCGCTGCACGTCGCGGTGCAGATCGGCATAGCTGATGTCCCGCTCTTCGCCTTCCTCGCCCCGCCAGTGGTAGGCGATCCGGTCTCCGTTTCCGGCCTCGACGTGGCGGTCGACGCAGTTGTAGGAGGCGTTGAGCTTCCCATCGGCGAACCACTTGTAGAACGGAGGATTGGAGTCATCGAGACCCTCGCTCGGCTCCTTGGCCCAGTCCAGCTCCGCCGCCTGCCTCCGCCACCAGCCCTGCCAGTCGCTCTCGGCCTCCTCGTAGATCGATTCGTCAGAGAGCAACGCGTCGCGGCGAAACTCCTCCGGCGGCTCGAACGTCTCGATCTCGAGCATCGCCTCCAACTTGCCCTCCAGCGTCTCTCCAGTCTGTGGGCTCGTCGTCTCTGCCATGAAGCTCTCCTTACGCTGTCGCTGCTGCCCCGGTCGACGGAGCGCCCCCCTGGCCCGCAGTCCGCGGGCGGGGGACGACCGTCACTCTGTATTGCTACTCGACGCTACTCCTCTTTGCCCACCACGTCAGCGCTTGAGCGGGAACACCGGCGCGACGACGCGGCCGAACGTCGAGTTGATCACTGCGGCGAACGACGCGTACCAGGCAGCGGCTGCCGTAGCGATGCCCACGTAGCCACCGATCTTGATCGTGTTGACGCTGCCACCGGAGTTGCCGATTCCCAGGAGGATGAACGTGATCGCGAGCAAAAAGAACACCAGCGCGACCGCACCGGTGGTACGCAGCGACGCGACGAACATGTAGGTCGTGAAGATTGCCCACATCCACAGGTAAAGGCCGAGCGCGGCATCCACGTGGCTCGCGGCCACGGGGGCCGCAACCTTCAGAGCTGCGAACCCGGGGAGCCCAACCTTGACCAGGATGTAGAACGAGATCCAGAACGCTCCGAACGACGTGAACGCCACTGCCCCGAAGGTGTTCCCGGTGCGGAACTCCCACATGCCCGCCAGTACCTGGGCGATCCCGCCGTAGGCGAGCGCCAGCCCCAGCACCACCGGGATGTCGGTTAGCGGTCCGGAGACCAGGTTCGCATTGATCATGCTGAGCACGAACGTGGTGCCGGCAAACGCCGCCAGCCCCAGCGGACCCGGATCGGCCGGTGTCCAGCCCGCAAGACGTCCCCCAGTCGGATCGTGTCCCGCCGGAGCGAGGTCAGCCTCCCGTGCGCCCGGTACTCCGGGACCACGGCCTGCAGGTACACCCGGGTCGCCCCCAGGTCGAGCAGCTTCCATCACTGCCTCCTCAATTCGAGTGGATGTAACAGCTGCACCCTCACGCGGGCGAGGCGCGCCGGCAACGAGAATCGACGAACGGTGCCGGAGTGGCGTTAGACGGGGCGCTGGGCGCGACGAGCGGCGACCGGCGGCGCTGGTCTCAGCGCCGGCAAAGCGGAGTATCGCTCCGGAGCGGACTAGCGCCCCGAAGCGGACTCAGCGCCGACGCTTGCGCTTACGCTTCGGTGTCGCCGAGCGGGTGCGGGGCGCGGGCGAGGCCCCGACGGTCTCCGCCGGCGCCTCCGGCGGTTTGGAGCGCCCACCGCGGGGTCGGTCGGCTTGCCCAGCTTCACGTATGCGCTGTTCGCGCATCTGCTGGTTCGAGGGCCAGGGCTCGGCCTTTCCGCTGCGCCAGCTGGGAGGCACACCATTCGGCCATCGGCCGGTGAGCAGATAGGCGAGCGCGAGGAGCCAGAAAGCCTCGATCACAGGACTGAGCGACGGGCCACCGATTGGGAAAACAATCAGGAAGCCGGTGAACACTCCCAGGTAGCCCATTAGGCGGGTCAGCAACCCGACACGCATCGCCTGCAGCGCCACCATTACGAAGGCCACCGCCAGCACCAGCGCAGCTGCCTGGCCGATGGGCGGCAGGGCCTTTAGCCCGGCGCCGTCGGTGAGCTGGTTGGCCTGTACGTAGGTCTGGGTCCCGTGGGAGACGAACGAACTGGACTTGTCGGCGATCACCACGGAGTAGACGATGCCGCTGAGCCCCGCCGCCACCGCACCCACAATCGTCAGAGCGTTGACGAGATACTTCACCCACCCCTGCACGTGCTGATTGCGTGCCGTCGCGAAGCGGTAGAGGAAGCTGAGGGTCAGGCCCAGCGCCAACAGACCGAGCGCATTGATCACCGCCCCCACCACATCCAGAGGAAAGCGCTTGTGCACCGTGATCAGGTCAAGCGTGAGCTCATCGACCTTGGTGTGGACCCCTGACAGTTGCACCACCGAGGCGACCACCAGCAGCACGGCAGCGGCCGCCGCCAGGCCAGCGTTGCGCATGCGCACGCGTGACTCGTAGAGAAGCTGGTCATCGACTGTCATCTCCGGCGACATGCTAGTCAGCGGAGGCCGAACGGCGCGATGCGCGCGGTCGCAGACCGCGAGGCGCCGCTTCGCCTTCGGCCGGCATGCGCGCGGGGATGTACTCGGGATCTCGTCGATCGACCAGGCGGGAAACCTGGTCACCGACGCTGATAACCAGATCCAGCAGCGGCGAGACCAGCTTGATCGCTGACTCGATCCGGCCGCGGAGAACCGCGTTGGGGGCGGAGCGGGCCATCCCCACCCGAGTCTAGGGCCGGACGGGGCTCCCCGCGTACCAGCGCAAGGGCCGGACGGGGGTCCCCGCGTAGCAGCGCAGGTGACGCGTGGCGTGCGAGTACCATGGACTCATGGAAGGAAGCGGATTCGGAGGACTGTTCGGTGACCCCGACGACCTGCAGCGGCGATTGGGCGAGTTCGCCGAGCAGATGCAGGGCGCCCAGAAGCTGGCTTGGGCGGACAACGCGATCAAGCTGGCGGTGGATCTGACCGTGGCCGCGATGAACCGGGCCAACATTCAGGGGACCACCGAGCAGCAGGCCGAGCAGTTGCGCGCCGTGATGGCGCGGATCTTTCCCGAGGCCGTGACCCTCGTGCGCGAGGCGCGCGAGGGTCTTCAGTAGCGCCTACTCGGGCGCTACCGAGAGCGCCGGCAGAACGATCGCCAGGAACCCGGTGACGGTTTCAAACGGGGCTGGCCCGCTAGACCGCTTCGAAGTCGTAACGAGAAGCGATCGGACCGATGATCTCCGGCGTGAGAGGGCCAGCTTTCGCTGCCTCGGCGAGATCCCTCATGTAGTGCTCCCAGCCCGACGGGGTGCTGAAGTTCAGGAACCTCACGGGGGAGTCACCTACGTTGCTGAAGGTGTGGACCACCCCCGGGGGAACGCAGGCGAACCCCCCGGCGGGCAACTCACGCGTGCCGTCGCCTACTCGCATCGTCAGCACGCCGTCGAGGACGTAGAACATGTCGTGCAAACGCTCGTGGCGGTGCGGAGGTGGACCGGCAAAACCGGCAGCGATCGTGACCTCGGCCAGGAAGAACGACCCAGCGGTGTCCCCGCCCGTCGCCTTGATGACGAACTCGGACTGGGGGCCAGCCGGCAGGCGCTCTCCCTCCCCGGCCTGATGCACGACTGCATCGCTCATCGGCTCCATCGTACTGACCGACGGGCGGTGCCCCGGCCTCTCGCGTGGCCGGCTCCGCTCATTTCAGTAGGCGCGAGAGCCGCCGGTCCTTGAGCAGCTTGCCCTCTGTCTGGCACGTGGGGCAGTAACACATCACGTAGTCCTCATAGAACACGGCCTCCAGCTGATCGCCGCACCGCGGACACGGCTCGCCGTTGCGCCTGTGGACCCGCAGTGGCATCGGCAGCTTGTCCGGAACCGGCAGGCGGACGTTCTCCTCGTAGTAGGCGATCGCGTCTCCCAGGCGGGTCACCATCGCCTCCCGGAGCCGTTCAGCCTCATCGGGGTCCAGGTCGTTGCCGCGCTTGAACGGGGAGATCATGGCGGCGTGCAGGATCTCGTCGACCCAGGATCGCCCGATCCCCGCCACCACGTGCTGATCCCGGAGCAGCGCATAGAGCGGACGCGCCTGGTCCAGGAGCGGCTGCAGCGGTGGCGGGTCCGGCCAAGCCTCAGGCCCGAGGCTTTGCAGCGTCTCCTCAGCCTCCACGTCAGCGCTTCGTAGCAGCTTGACCCACGCCCGTTGCCGGGTGCCGAACTCCCGCAGGCGCAGTTCACGGCCGTCGGTGAGCCGAAACAGGGCCCGTGAGGTGCGGTCCCGCATCGACGAGCGGGTCTCGTACAGCTGCAGCCGGCCGGCCGACATCAGATGGATGACCGCGGTCAGCTGGCCGCCGAAGTCCAGCAGGAACAGCTTCCCGCGGCGGCGCATACCCGTCACGGACTGGCGCTCCAGCGCGCTCAGCGGAGGGTCGAAGGTCTTCAGTGCGTTGATGCCCGGCGTGAGGGCGGACTCGACCTCAGCGCCGGCGGTGGCCCGGCCGATCAATCTCGCTGTGATCTCAACCTCAGGCAGCTCCGGCATGCATCGAGCGTACTCACGCGTCCCACCATCTAACCAACCGTTCGGTCCCCTTCACCGGGGGTTTACGACGACGAGGAGACTCACGTTCATGAGCGACCTACTAGCCATTGTCGGTGAGCCTGAGAACGACGAAGAGCTCCTGGCGGACCTAGAGCGGCGGCGCCCGAGCCGGGTGACCGTGCTGATCGAAGGCGCCACAGCAGACTGGGCCAGCGAGCGGTCCGCCGAAGCTGGCGCGGTCCGCGAACGCCTTCCCCGGCTGCTCCATCTGATCGAGCGGCGGACCGGGGCGGTTGTGGTGGGAATGGCCGGCAGC
Source organism: uncultured Solirubrobacterales bacterium (assembly GCA_963731435.1). Lineage (GTDB taxonomy): Bacteria > Actinomycetota > Thermoleophilia > Solirubrobacterales > Solirubrobacteraceae > Palsa-465. The sequence continues at coordinate 510,412 of CAVSVF010000002.1, read as the reverse complement.
CGGGATCAGCTCGTCGGTTGGCGGTTTGACCGGATCGTCGGGAAGCGGACCTCGCTGAGCGCCGTAGCCTGAGCGCGGCTCGGGAAGCGGGGAGGTGATGGCCCTGCCCCCCTCCGGGCACCCGCGGGCCGTCATAGCCGCCCGTCCCGCCCGGCGCGAGCGACACTCAGGCCCACGACCGGGCCCTCGGCAAGATACCCTGCCGGGCGATGCCCACCGCGCTGGCCCCCGATGACGTCGTCCGCACGCACGCCGACGCCGCGGGCAACGAGCGCGAGCCGCTGCTGGTCCTCGATCCGCTGATTGAGTTTCTCCGCCAGCAGGACATCGATGCCCCGGAGGACCTCGAGGCGGAACCGATCGGCGATGGTCACTCCAACGTCACCTTCAGCCTCAGCACCGGCGTCGTGCTGCGGCGCCCACCACGCGGACCACTGCCGCCCAGCGCTCACGACGTCATTCGAGAAGCGCGGCTTCTGAGCGCACTGGAACCGACCCCGGTTCGCACCCCGCGAGTGCTGGCGGTTTGCGAGGACCCCGAGGTGATCGGAGCCCCGTTCTACGTGATGGAGAAGCTGGAGGGAGCGGTGATCACCACCGAGATGCCCCCGGCGCTGGACAGCCGAGATGAACGCCGGCGCACCGCCGATGAGCTGATCGACGCCCTCGTGGAGCTGCACAGCATCGAGCCCGGCAGCACCGCCGGGCTAGAGAACTTCGGCAAGCCGACCGGCTACCTGGAGCGCCAGCTTCGGCGCTTCACCGGACTGTGGGAGCACAACCGGACCCGGGAGCTGCCCGAGGTGGAGCAGGTGGGAGAGTGGCTTGCCGCGCACCTCCCCAGCTCACCTCCGGCCACGGTGGTCCACGGGGACTACCGCCTTGGCAACACCATGTTCGCCTCCGAGGCGCCCGCCCGGTTGGTCGCCATCTTCGACTGGGAGATGGCGACCGTCGGTGACCCGCTGGCCGACGTGGGCTACATGATGATCCATTGGACCCAACCCGGCGACGACACCGGGAAGTTCAACCTGCACAGCGTTACCACGCTCCCGGGCTTTCCGACGCGGGAGGAGCTCGTTGAGCGATACGAGCGATGCTCGGGGCGCTCGGTCCAAGCGCTTGACTGGTATGTAGCCCTCGCATTGTGGAAGGCGGTCGTGTTCATGGAGGGCAACTACAAACGGGCACTCGCCGGCTCCACCGACGACCCGTACCTGAAGACGTTCGGTGAGGGCGTCGCCGAACTTGCCGCTCGGGCGCTGGAGGTCACCAGAAGTGGCTTCTGAGCCGCGACGACGCGGCCTGCTCGTCGACTACGGCGGCGTGCTCACCACCAATCTGTTCGACTCCTTTCGGGAGTTCTGCGAGGCCGAAGGCCTGGAGCCGGAGGAGATCGGCCGCCGCTTTCGCCACGATCCCCGCAGCAGGGAGCTCTTGGTCGCACTTGAGGAGGGGCGGCTCGGCGAGGACGACTTCGAGCAACAGTTCGGTGCGGTGCTCGGCGTCGACGGCTCGGGGCTGATCGCGCGGCTGTTCGCGGGCTCCCGTCAGGAGCCGACGATGGTGGAGGCGGTCGCCCGGGCCCGCGGAGGAGGCATCGCCACAGGTCTGATCTCCAACTCGTGGGGCACCAGCCGCTATGACCGCGGCCAGCTCGCCGACCTGTTCGACGCCGTTGTCATCTCCGGCGAGATCGGGATTCGCAAGCCGGCGCCCGAGATCTACGAGCTGGGAGCGCAGCGACTGGGATTGGGGCCGTCGCAGTGCGTCTTCGTGGATGACCTCCCGTTCAATCTCGAGCCGGCTACCGAGCTGGGGATGGCCACGGTGCACCACACCGACCCGGAGGAGACGATCGCCGAACTGGAGACGCTGCTGGGGGTGCCGCTGCGGTGAGATGGCCGAGGGTTCTCACGGTGACCGGGGTGCTGCTGCTGTCCGGGTGTGGAGGACCGCTGTCAGCGGGCGACCTGCGCAGCCAGGCGACCCAGATATGCACCGCGGCCGGACATCAGACCGCCCAGATCGCCACCCCTTCCGCCCCCTCCGGGACTGGGGCCTTCCTCAGCCGCGGGCTCTCGGTGATGCGGACGGTGCAATCACAGCTGGCCTCGCTGGTCCCACCCTCGCAGGACGCTGCGGCATACCACGCAGCAGTCGGTGCGCTTTCCCAGAAGCTCGACCACTTGGAGCGAACCGTGGCCGAGCTGCACCGTGGCGCCGACCCCGAGGACACGCTCAAGCGCCTCCAGGCACGCCTCGCACCGCTGGAGCGAGCGGAGAGCGCCAACTGGGAGACGCTGGGAATCGTCGCCTGCGTCGGCCAGTAGCCGGTTACGGTGGCGCGTCTGGACCCAGACTTGCGCTGGATTAGACTGGCCATTGGTTCACGGCCGGAGGAACGAGATGCCATATAAGCCCGGAGACCTGACCCGGGGCGCCGCCAGGCGCGCGGTTCGCACCGGTCTGGATGCCATCGATCGGATCGCCGACTGGTGGGAGCTGCCACTCCCCGCTCAGCTCCTCCAGCTCGCACACTTCCGCGAGGACCTGCGGCGATTCAACCTGTATGACACCGAGCAGGCCGAGAACGGTGCTGGCGCGCCCGCCGGCGATTTACCCGAGCACCGCACCTACGACGGCTCGCAGACCGACCCCCACCAACCCGCGATGGGCAGGACCGGTACGCGCTTCGGCCGCAATGTCCCGCCCGAGGTCACACTCCCCGACGAGCAGTCGATGCTTGACCCCAGCCCCCGCGACGTGGCCAACGAGCTGCTCTTCCGAGACAGCTTCAAGCCGGCGGAGACACTCAACGTTCTCGCCGCCTGCTGGCTGCAGTTCCAGAACCACGACTGGTTCAGCCACGGCGACAACTCGGAGACGGAGTTCATCGAGATTCCGCTGCACGACGGCGACAACTGGGACGGCGGGATCATGGAGGTGCGGCGAACCAGCCCCGACTCCACCAACTCCGGCGGCAAGCTGCCGCCGACCTACGTCAACAAGGTCACGCCGTGGTGGGACGGCTCCCAGCTATATGGCTCCACCGAGGAGCGCAACCGCCAGCTGCGGGCGGGGGAAGAGGGCAAGCTGAAGCTGGAGGACGGACGGCTTCCGGAGGAAACCAACCACGCGCTGGGCGGCGTCGATCTCACCGGCTTCAGCGACAACTACTGGGTCGGCCTGTCGATCATGCACACCCTGTTCGCGCGGGAGCACAACGCCATCTGCGACATGCTGCGTGGCCATCATCCGCGGTGGGAAGATGAGGAGCTGTTTCTCAAGGCCCGCCTGATCAATGCGGCGCTGATTGCCAAGATCCACACGGTGGAGTGGACGCCCGGGATCCTTGACAATCCCGCGTTGCAGGTGGCGATGAACGCCAACTGGTACGGGGTCCTCCCGAAGTGGGTCAAGCGCCGCTTCGGGCACATCGGGTCCGGCGAGCTGATCAGCGGGATCGTCGGCTCGCCGCTGGACCACCACACCGCGCCGTACTCGATCACCAGCGAGTTCGTCTCGGTCTACCGGATGCATCCGCTGCTCCCGGACGATTACGAGGTCCGCTCGCATCTGACGGGTGAGGTGATCACGGAGACCGACCTCACCCCGATGCAGGGACACGGGACACGCGGGATGATCGACGAGCACGGTCTGGCCAACTGGATCTACTCCTTCGGCGTGTCCCATCCCGGGGCGATCACCCTTCACAACCACCCGAATGCACTGCGCGATCTTGTCCGGCTCAACGGGGACCGAGTCGACATCGGCACGATCGACATCCTCCGCGACCGGGAGCGGGGCGTACCGCGATACAACGACTTCCGGGAGAAGCTGCGCAAGCGGCGGGTGACGAAGTTTGAGGACCTGACCGCCGATCAGGAGTGGAACGAGCAGATCCGCGAGGTCTACAGCGGCGACATCGACAGGGTCGACACCCAGGTGGGGATGCTGGGCGAGGAGCTCCCGTCCGGGTTCGGCTTCAGCGACACCGCGTTTCGCATCTTCATCCTGATGGCCTCGCGGAGGCTGAAGTCCGATCGCTTCTTCACCAACGACTACACCCCGGAGGTGTACACCCCCGAAGGGCTGCGGTGGGTGGAGGAGAACCTGTTCGGGGACGTGGTGCGACGCCACTTCCCTGAGCTGGCTCCTGCGCTGGAGGGCTCCGAGAACGCGTTTGCGCCGTGGAAGGCCGTGGGCTGAGTCGCCGTCGCGGAGCGGTCGCGACGTTTGCCTAGTCGCGGGAGCCGCGTCCGTAGATCAGGCGGAGCATCGAGCGCAGCAGCTTGGTGCGGCTCGCCCGGTAGGGGAACATGAACGGCTCGCGCTTCAGCGCCCGTCGAGTGATCAGCAGCGACTGGACCTTGGTGTACTTGCGGATCCCGTTGGCACCATGGCGCGTGCCCACGCCGGAGCTCTTCCATCCCCCCATCGGCAGGTTCAGAGCGGTGTAGTTCATCTGGGCGTCGTTGACGCAGACCACGCCCGCTTCGACGCGGCGTGCGAGCTGCTCTCCGCGGTTCACGTCGCCGGTCCAGACGCTGGCCTGAAGACCGAAGGGGGAATCATTTGCCAGGCGCACTGCCTCCTCGGCGTCTGAGACCTTCATGATCGGGATGGTGGGACCGAAGGTCTCGTCCTGCATGCACTTCATCGTGTGGTCGACGTCGACCAGCACCGTTGGCTCGTAGAAGCGTCCGCTGCCGGAGCGGGAGTGTCCCCCCACCAGTACTCGCGCTCCCTTGTCGACCGCGTCGCGCACGTGGTCCTCGACGATCTCCAGCTGCGGAGGGAAGGTGACAGCGCCGACATCCACCGAGCCCTCCCCGGTGGAGGGGCCTTGACGCAGTGCGCGAACGTTGTCGGTCACGCGAGCGACGAAATCGTCGTAGACCTGTTCCTCCACGTACACGCGCTCGACCGAGATGCACACCTGCCCGGCGTTGTTCATGGAGTAGAAGGCGGCCGCGTTTGCCGCACGCTCGATATTGGCGTCGGCGCAAACGATCATCGGGTCCTTGCCGCCGAGCTCCAGGTAGCAGGGGATCAGCACATCGGCGGCGGCCTTCATCACGCTCTTGCCGGTGCGGCTTGAGCCGGTGAACATCACGCAGTCGACGTTGGCGATGACCGCCTGGCCGGTGGAGCCGTCGCCGGTGGCGACCTGGAAGACGTCCTCCGGCAGGCCACACTCGCGCATCATCTCCGCCATCAGCAGCGAACTCATGGGGGTGACTTCGCTGGGCTTGAGGATCACGCTGTTCCCCGCGGCGAGCGCGGGGATGCAGTCGCCGAACGAGTTGGCGATGGGGTAGTTCCACGGTCCGATCACCCCGATGACACCGAGCGCCTGGTAGCGGATGATCAGCTTCTTGCCCGCGGCCAGCGGGTTGTTCCAGGACGGAACCCGCTCGTCGGCCAGGTACTTCGGAGCCTCCTTGGCCCAGAAGCCCAGCGCGCTGGCGGTGTAGCCGAGGTCGGCCAGCTGGGCGTCCTCGTAGGTCTTGCCGCTCTCGGCCACGACTGTGCGCAACACCCGGTCGGAGTGGTCGAACATCCACTTCTGTGCGCGGCGGAGGATCCGACCGCGGCCGTCGAAGCCGAGTGCCTCCCAGCCGGGCTGTGCGGCCCGCGCCCGGCGGGCCATCGCTGCGACCGTGTCCGCATCAATGACGGGAACCGAGCCGATCGTCTCTTCGGTGGCGGGGTTCTCCACCAGAATTTCCGAACCGTGCTCACCGCCCGCGCCGGTGCGCTCCTGCTGCTCGACGCTCGCCATGTTCTCTCCCTTTGGCCGGTTTGGCGGGCCGGATCAGCGACCCCGGTTCAAGGCTACCTCACGCAGGATCGAGCTCGACCGACTCGATCTCCACCGTTTCCAGCGGCCGGTCCCCCGCACCGGTGGGCGTGGCCTCGATCGCGTCCACCGCCTCCATCCCCGCGGTCACCTGACCGAACACGGTGTGCTTGCCGTCGAGCCAGGGCGCGCTGTCAGCGGTGACGATGAAGAACTGCGAGCCGTTGGTGTTGGGTCCGGCGTTGGCCATGGCCAACGCTCCGCGGACAACCTTGTGCTGATTGAACTCGTCCTCGAAGGTGTACCCCGGGCCGCCGGTGCCGGTGCCCTGCGGACACCCGCCCTGGATCATGAAGTCAGGTATCACGCGGTGAAAAATGATGCCGTCGTAGAAGTGCTCGCCGGCGAGCTTGCGGAAATTCTCGACCGTCTTGGGCGCGTCCTCGTCGAACAGCTCGAGGGCGATCGTGCCGTGGGTTGTGTGCATATTGGCTGTGGACATGCAGCCAGGCTATCCGTCCACGGCCCTCGCCGGTCAGCTTCTCGTCGGCTGAAGCGACAGCCGGTGGCCACGGACCTGGGTGCCAGTGACCGACTCCACCACCCGCTCGGCTTCCCCGGCCGGGACCTCGGCGAAGGCGAAGCGCTCCAGCACCCGCACATTGCGCACCGCCTCGCCGTCGAGCCCGGTGGCGGTGGTGATGGCGTGGATGATGTCCGCGGGCTCGAGCCCGGCCGAGCGGCCCCCGGAGACGATCAGCTTGCGGGTGGCCGCCGTGCCATTGCCGTCGAGGTGGGGCTTTGAGTGGCGGCGCGGCTTAGCCTGGACCGGGGTGGGCGCCACGTGGGCGTTCTCCACCCAGGGCGACAGCTTCACCCCGGCGTGGCGCTCGATCGCCTGGATCTCCTTGGTCTGGCGGGGCTCATAGAAGGTGATGGCACGGCCGCTGCGGCCGACCCGTCCGGTCCGCCCGATGCGGTGCACGTAGACGTCCGGGGAAGTCGGCACGTCGAAGTTGACGACGTGAGAGACGCCGGTGATATCCAGGCCGCGGGCGGCCACATCAGTGGCCACCAGCAGCGGCAGCCTCCCGTCCTTGAACGAGATCATCACCCCGTCACGCGATCCCTGGCTCATGTCCCCGTGCAGGGCCTTGACGTTCATGCCGCGGTCACGGAGGGTGCGGAACAGCGCCTCGCAGCGAATCTTGGTGCGGACGAACACGATGGCCTGGTCGGGACGCTCAGCGGCGAGCACCGCTCCCAGCTTCTCCGCCTTGTCCTGGGGGCGTACCTCCACCGCGAACTGCTCCACGGTGTCGACGGTCAGCGTGGCCGTCTTCACCTTCACCGTCACAGGGTCATACAGATACTGGTCGGCCAGCCGACGGATCTCCGGGGGCATGGTCGCGGAGAACAGGGCCGTCTGACGGCTGGAGGGAGTCAGGGAGAGGATGCGCTCCACGTCCTCCAGGAAGCCGAGGTCGAGCATCTCGTCGGCCTCGTCCAGGACCACGAAACGGCACGCATTGAGCATCAGCGAGTGCCGGGAGATCAGGTCCTTGACCCGCCCCACCGTGCCCACAACGATCTGGCCGCCGGCGCGGAGCTGGGCCTGCTGGGTACGGATCGGTGCGCCGCCGAACACCGCGACCGGGTCGATCCCCTTGGCCTTGCCGTAGGTGCGAAGGGCCTGGGTGACCTGAATGCACAACTCTCGAGTCGGGGTCAGCACCAACCCCTGGACGTCGGCCTCACCGGGGTCGACGTACTGGATCATCGGCAGTCCGAAGGCCGCCGTCTTACCTGAGCCGGTCTGCGCCTGACCGATCACGTCCAGACCTTCAAGCAGTAGCGGGATCGCCTGCTCCTGGATCGGACTGGGGCTGTCATAGCCGACGTCACGGATCGCCTGTAGGAGCTCGGGGGCAAGCTTTAGTTCGTCGAACGTCGTCATGCGCTCCACCATAGACGGCGGCGTCGACCGGGGTGCGTCGGCCCGGTTCCAGACCCGAACGCCGGGAGTCCGCAATGTCTCCAGATGCGAACGCCGCGACCGGTGGCCACGGCGTTCGCCCGGCTTGGGTCGCGGTCAGGCCTCCGTGGCGGCAGGCCCGTCCTCGTCATCGGCCAGGATGCGGTAGAGCGACCGGCGAGCCGTCCGCAGAACCTCCTGGGCCTGGGCGACCTGGGCATCGCCGCCTCCACGGACGATCTGCGCCGTGGCGATGGCGAGCTCGCGCGCGAGGCCGATCACGGCCCGTGGCCCGGTGCCGGCGTCCTCCCGGACGGCGTCCCACGGGGCGGGCGCAGCTGCGTCGCGCTCGGCGACCTGGGCACGCCCAGCCTCGGTGATCACGTAGGCCCTCTGGCCCTCGTGCTCTCCCAGGGCGACGAGGCCCTCGTCCTCCAACTGCTGGAGTGCGGGATAGACCGCCCCGGGACTGGGGCGCCAGGCGCCGTCAGAGCGGCGCTCTATCTCCTGCATCAGCCCGAAGCCGTTGCGCGGCTCCTCGTCCAGCAGGACGAGCAGGGCGGTGCGGACATCGCCGCGACGGGCCCGGTTGCCTCGTGGGCCTGGGCCGCCCCAGCGCTCCGAGCCGCCCCAGCGTTCACGGCGGCCGCGCCGACCGCCACCGCGGTGGTGACAGCCTCCAATGGAATGGGTGTAGGGATTCATAGATTTCACCTCCTTCCGCTTATCCCGTGTCCTAGTATTGCGATACATCACGATATATCGTCTTATGTCGGTTGTCAAGAACTCGGCTGGGCGCGGTACCTCGGCTGGGCGCGGTACGGGTCGCGGGCCCGCCCGACCCCTCATCGGGCCGCGGCGGGGCGCCCTTAACGACAAACGGCCCGCCGAAGCGGGCCGCGTCACGCGCGTCGGAACGCTTGAGGCGAGCTAGATCGCCTGTACGTTCGCTGCGTTGGGGCCCTTGGGGCCCTGCTCGGCGTCGTAGGACACCTTGGCACCCTCGGTCAGTGAACGAAAGCCGTTGCCGGCGATCGCCGAGAAGTGGACGAACAGGTCCTTGCCCTGATCGTCCGGGGTGATGAACCCGTAGCCCTTCTCATCGCTGAACCACTTGACGGTTCCTGTTGGCATTTTCCCTCCCGGGAATGTTCATGTGCTGCGAAACGCGGGAGGTGCTCTCTCGGAACAACAACACGGACGCTGGCACTGATTGCTCCGGGCACATCGCCCGGGTGGCCGAAGTGTAGAGCGCAAAGACGACGAAGCGCGGGGCTGTCACAACCTTTTCACGTTGCTAGTCTGCTTCGGGACCGAATCATTCGGGCCCGATGGATCCCCTTGAACGGCGGTGGCCGGAGGGGCCCGACGCACCCCGCTGAAAGGAGATCACCGTGAGCAGCGCCAGCCCACGCATCGAACGGCACGTCTGGCGGCTGAGCGCCGTGGTGATCGTCGGATCGATCATGTCGATCCTCGATACGACGATCGTCAACGTGGCGCTCGCCACGCTCGGCCGAGAGCTGCACTCGACGATCTCCCAGATCCAGTGGGTCGTGACCGGCTACATGCTGTCGCTGGCCGCGGTGATACCGGTTACCGGCTGGGCAGCCCGCCGGTTTGGCGCCAAGCAGGTCTACCTGGTCTCGCTGGTCCTGTTCACGCTGGGCTCGGCGCTGTGCGGACTGGCGACCTCATCCACCGAGCTGATCATCTTCCGCGTCCTGCAGGGCGTGGGCGGCGGGATGATCCTCCCGATCGGCCAGCTGATGATGGCCGAGGCCGCGGGGCCCAAGCAGATGGGACGGGTGATGAGCATCATCGCCGTGCCGGCGATGCTCGCGCCGATCCTCGGCCCGACGCTCGGCGGGCTGATCCTGGACAACGCCAGCTGGCGGTGGATCTTCTTCGTCAACGTCCCGATCGGCTTCATCGCGGTGATCGCCGCGCTGCGGGTGCTGCCCTGGGTGGAGCGCCAGGCGGCCGATCCGCTGGACGTTCGCGGACTGGCGCTGATGGCCACCGGGCTTCCGCTGATCGTCTACGGCCTCGCCGAAGTGGGGATAACAGGCAGGTTCAGCTCGGCCAGGGTGATCATTCCCCTGGTGCTGGGCGTGGCGCTGGTGGCGGTGTTCGCGTGGCACGCGCTCCGGGTCCGCTTCCCCCTCCTTGACCTCCGGCTCTACCGGCGACCCACCTTCTCCGCGGCTTCGGTGGCCATGTTCTGCCTGGGAGCCGCGCTGTTCGGCGGAATGATCCTGCTCCCGCTGTACTGGCAGGGCGTCCGGCACGAGAGCGTGGTCGACACCGGGCTGCTGACCGCGCCCCAGGGCCTCGGCGCTGCGCTGGCGATGCCGCTGGCGGGGCGGATCACGGATCGCATCGGCGGTGGACCGCCGGCGCTCTTCGGAGTCACGCTGACGACGCTGGCCACCATCCCGTTCGGCCTGATCGGCGCCCACACCTCGATCGCCTGGCTGAGCTGCGCCATGCTGGTCCGGGGGGTCGGCATCGGCTTCGGCTTCATGCCGGCGATGTCGGCGGCGTTCGCCTCGCTCGAGCATTCCGAGCTCGCCCACGCCACCCCCCAGCTCAACGTATTGCAGCGAGTCGGCGGTGCGATGGGCACCGCGGTGCTGGCGGTCGTCCTACAGCGGGCGTTGACGACCGGTGCCCATACCGCCGCGGGTGCCGCGTCGGCCTACGGGACCGCCTTCTGGGCGTCCGCGGCGCTGACGGCGGTCGCGATCATTCCGGCCTTGATCCTGCTGCTGGCAGAGCGGGCGGCCCGAGCCAGGCGCGACAGGGATACGCCCGCGACCGAAGAGAGCCTGGCGGAGGCGGTGGCGGTATGAAGCAGCCACTCGCCGATCATCCGGTGCAACCCGACCTCGAAGTGCTGGAGCAGCTCGGACGTTCGTTCAAGGCCACCAGCGCGGCGGTCAGGCGACTGCGGGGAAGCGAGCGCCGTTCAGCCGGCGAGCTGCGCGACGCTCAGTATTCGCTGCTGTTCTGGCTGCGCGACCACGAGGCAGTGCCGTCCAGCGAGCTGGCGCAGCATGCCGAGCTCTCACCGCCGACGGCGACCGAGATGCTCGACGGTTTGGAGGATTCCGGCCTGGTCTCCCGCTCGCGCTCGCAGCGCGACCGCCGCGTGGTGCTGGTCTCGCTGACCGAACGGGGGCGCGAGCTGGTGGAGGAGCGCCGGCGGCGCTTTGAGCCGCGCTGGCGCGAGGCATTCTCGGAGTTCGGTGACGATGAGCTTCGCGCAGCGGTCGCCGTGCTGGACCGGATGGGACGACTGTTCGAGGAGCTGGCCGCCGAGCGCTGAGAAGCGCGGGCGGCTTCACCCAAAGCTGACCCTTCCGTCCAGGTGCGAGCTCCCCTTGCCCGGGTCACGCACGCCGAACGCGATGCCGTTGCCGTCCTTGGCTTCGGCGAACGTCACTGTGGCCGGTAGCAGGATCGGCTTGCGGAAGGCCGCATCGGCGGTGAAGGCCTCGGGCAGCTCCGGGCCCAAGGCAGCCAGGCAACGAGCCTTGGTCCACATCCCGTGGGCGATCGCGGTCGGAAAGCCGAACAGCTTTGCGCTCAGCGAATGGACGTGAATGGGGTTGTAGTCCCCGGAGACGCCGGCATAGCGACGGCCGAGGTCCCCCGGGAGCTTCCAGGTTGCGCTGTCGGGTAGCTCCTCGCTTGACGGCACCTCAATTCCCGGGCCTCCGGACGCCTTTGATCCGTCCGAGCGGCCGCGGCGGAGGTTGGTCGAGACCTCCTCCCACACCAGCTCCTCACCGACCCGTGCCTCGGTCAGCAGCGAGAACTGCTGACCGCGGGGGTGCGGCTCCACCGGGCTGGCGCAGACGCGGAGGGAGAGGCGCTCGCCGGCATCGATGGGGCGGTGCTGAACGATGCGGTTGAGGATGTGCACCAGGCCGATCGCCGGGAAGGGAAAGCTCCCGTCAGTCATCAGCGAGAGCTGCAGCGGGAAGGCCAGCATGTGGGGATAGGTGGGCGGAAGCACGTCGCTGACGTCGAACCCGCAGACGCGGCAGTACTCGGCCAGCCGTTCGCGATCGGTCTCGATGTCGTCCAGCACGAGCGTCAGATCCGGAATCTCCCGGCCACCACCACCGATGAACGGGAGCCGCGAGGCCCCCGGCACCATCGAGACCCCGGCGCGCGCGAACATCGGCAGCATTCCCGGCGAGGAGCCCAGCTCTCGAACGGCCATCGCTCAGGCCCCCAGCAGGCTCTGTCCGCAGACCCGTACCACGTTGCCGTTGACGCCGATCGATCCGGGGCTGGCATACCAGGCGATCGTCTCGGCCACGTCCACCGGCAGGCCGCCCTGCGCCATGCTGTTCATCCGGCGCCCGGCCTCGCGCGTCGCGATCGGCATCGCCGCCGTCATCTGCGTCTCGATGAAGCCCGGAGCGACGGCGTTGATGGTCAGGTGACGCTCGGCCAGCTCGCCGGCAAGCGACTGCACCATTCCGATCACTCCCGCCTTGGAGGTCCCGTAGTTGGTCTGGCCGGCGTTGCCGGCGATCCCGCTGATCGATGAGACCGAGACGATGCGTCCGTTCTCCCGGAACACCTCCCGGGTGAAGAGCTCGTCGTCGATGCGCTCCTGCGCGGTCAGGTTGATCCCCAGCACCATGTCCCACAGCTCCGGGGACATCCGCCCCAGCGTCTTGTCGCGGGTGACGCCGGCGTTGTGGACCACGACGTCGACGCCCGCGTGGTGCTCCAGCAGATGCTGGGCGATCTCCCCGGGGGCCTGCCCGTCGGTGATGTCCAGAGTCAGCGAGGAGCCCCCGATCGAGCCGGTGACGCCATCCAGCTCGTCGGCCTGCGCGGGCACATCGAGCCCGACGACGTGAGCGCCGTCACGCGCCAGTACCTCGGCGATGGCGGCGCCGATCCCGCGTGAGGCGCCGGTGACCAGTGCCACCTTGCCCTGGAGCGGCCGTTCCCAGTCGAGCGCCGGCACCGGTAGGTCCGAGCTGTTGATCCGCACCACCTGACCGGAGACGTAGGCCGACTTGGGTGAGAGCAAGAAGCGCACCGTCGACTCGATCTCATCCTCGGCCCCAGGCTCGACATAGACGAGCTGGGCGGTCGCGCCGCGGCGGACCTCCTTGCCGATCGAGCGAGTCAGTCCCTCCAGCGCGCGCTGAGCCGTGGCGGCGCGCGCGTTGCCGGCGTGGTCGGGTGCAGTTCCGAGCACGATCACCCTCCCGGAGCTGCGCACGCGACGGATCGCCGAATGGAAGAACGCCCAGGCCTCGTGGAGCTCGGCGCTGGAGGCGATTCCGCTGGCGTCGAACACCAGCGCCTTGAAGCGCTGCTCCTCCGGGGCGGTATCCCCATTGAAGAGCTTCGCGTCGAGTCCGGCACCGGCCGCGGCACTCCTGATCTCTTCCTGCATCGGCGTATGGACCTCGGCGTCGATCGCCGCCAGCACCTTGGTGATGGGGGTGGCCAGCCGTCCTCCGGGCGCGCCGCCCAGCAGCACGGGGCCGTCGATTACCGGCTGGCCCCGCTGGTAGCGCTCCAGCCGCACGGGCTGGGGCAGTCCGACCTGTCCGGCGAGGATCCGGCCGACCGGGGTGTTGATGAGCTGCTGGTAGCGGTCAGACATTTGCGGCCTCCATGATCGCGGTGACGCCGAGCCCGCCGGCTGCGCAGATCGAGATCAGACCCCGTCCGGAGCCCTGCTCGGAGAGCAGCTTGGCCAGGTTGGCGACGATCCGCCCGCCGGTGGCGCCGAAGGGATGGCCGGCGCCGAGCGAACCACCGCGGACGTTCAGCTTCTCGACATCGATCGTGCCGAGCGGCACCTCCCTTCCGAGCCGCTCGTGGCAGAACACCGGGTCCTCCCACGCCTTCAGCGTGCACAGCACCTGTGCCGCGAAGGCCTCGTGGATCTCGTAGAAATCGAAATCCTGGAGCTCGGCTTCGGCGCGGTCCAGCATCCGTGGCATCGCGTAGGCGGGGGCCATCAGCAGCCCCTCGTTGCCGTGCACGTAGTCGACGCCGGCGGTCTGGGCCTCGCTGAAGTACGCCTGTACGGGGATCCCGTGCTCGGCCGCCCACTCCTCGCTGGCCAGAAGGACGGAGGAGGCACCGTCGCTGAGTGGGGTCGAGTTGCCGGCGGTCATCGTCCCGTCGGGACCTCCGAACACCGGACGGAGCTTGGACAGCTTCTCAACGCTCGAGTCCGGGCGAAGGTTCTGGTCACGCTCCTGGCCGAGGAACGGGGTGACCAGGTCGTCGAGGAACCCGGTGTCGTACGCGGCGGCGAGGTGGTGGTGGCTGCGCACCGCCAGCTCGTCCTGTTCCTCGCGTCCGATGCCCCACTCGGTGGCCATCAGGGCGGTGTGCTCGCCCATCGAGAGGCCGGTGCGAGGCTCCGAGTTGCGGGGGATCTCGGGAACGATCTGCTGCGGGCGGATCTTGGCCAGCGCGCGAAGCCGTTGCTGGTTGCCCTTGGCCCGGTTGGCCTCCAGCAGGACGCTGCGCAGGCCCTCGTTGATGGCGATGGGCGCATCGGAGGTCGTGTCGACTCCCGCCGCCACCCCGCATTCGATCTGTCCCAGCGCGATCTTGTTGGCGACCAGGATCGTCGCCTCCAGCCCGGTACCGCAGGCCTGCTGTACGTCGTAGGCGGGTGTCTCCGGAGCCAGCTTGGAGCCGAGCACCGACTCCCGGGTCAGGTTGAAGTCACGGCTGTGCTTGAGCACCGCGCCGGCGACGACCTCGCCCAGGCGCTGGCCCTCCAGGTCGAACTTGCCGGCCAGCGCGTCGAGCGTGTGGGTCAGCATGTCCTGATTGGAGGCCTGCGCATACGGGCCATCCTGCCGCGCGAAGGGGATTCGGATACCGCCGAGCACGGCCACGCGACGGGTTTTTGCGTTCATCGAGAGCTGCTCCTGAGCGTATGGTTAGTTACAGCTATGTAGCTTAGGACGTCGCCGACTCTTGCTGCTGGCCGGCCGTGGCCGTGCTGAGCCCGCCGCCCGCGGTGACCCGGCGCACCACCCCCGGCAACAGGATCCGAGCTGCGGCGGCCACCCAGTATCCGCGTGGCGTATAGCGCTCCGCCTTGCCCCCGGGTCCGGCGTCCCAGATTGCGCCGGCGACCCGCTCCGGCGAAGACACGATCCACCGGGTGGCTGGCTTGGCGAGCAGCTCGGCTGCGGGGAAGCCCTCGGTGCGGACGAAGCCTGGGAGCACCAGGCCGACGTGGATCCCGTGCTCAGCCTCCTCGCCGTGGAGGGCGTCGCTCCAGCCTGCCAGGGCGAACTTGCTGGCCGAGTAGGCGCCGGAGCGCGGGCGTGAGACCCGGCCCGCGGTGCTGGCCACGTTGACGATGGACACACGGAATCCGTCAGCTCCCGCGCTCCCGGATTCCGCCGTCCGGCGCAGCAGCGGCAGGAGCGCCTCGGTCAGGCGTACGGGCGCCTCGAAGTTCAGCTTCATGTGACGGTCCACGTTCTCCCAGCCGGTCTCGGCGAAGCCCCCACGCCACGCCGCCCCGGCGTTGTTGACCAGCAGGTGCAGGGCACCGTGCTCGCGCTCCACTGCTTCACGCACGCGCGCGGGAGCCTCGGCCTGCGTCAGATCGACCGCGATGGTGGTAGCGCCGCCGAGCTCGTCGGCAAGGCTACGGAGGCGGTCCTCACGCCGGGCGACCAGCACCAGCTCGGCTCCGGGCACCTGCGCCAACCGGCGCGCGGCGGCCTCCCCGATCCCGCTCGAGGCGCCGGTGATGAGAGCGACGAAGCGTCCCGGCACGGGTCCGGAGCCTACCCGCTGACGGTGGGATAGCGTTGCCCTCACCTTGAAGCCGAGCATCATCGCCCTGATCACCGTCCCGTTCTTCACCGGAGCGATCGGCTACGTGACCAATTGGACCGGCGTGCTGATGCTGTTCTACCCCGTGCGCTTCCGTGGGTGGCAGGCTCACTGGCTCCAGTCGGTGGCCCACGCGATGCCCTACAAGATCCAGCAGATCCCCGGGCTGATGGTCGGCGGGATCGGCTGGCAGGGGATCATTCCGTCACGGGCGGCCAAGATGGGCAGCCTGGCCGTCGACGTGGGGATCGCCAAGCTGGGTACGCCGCAGGAGTTCTTCGAGCAGCTGGAGCCGGAGAAGATTTCCGAGCACATCATCTCCAGCGTTCGTGGTGACATCCGCGGGAACGTCGACCGGGTGATGAACCGGGAACAGCCTCGGCTGTGGAACGACCTCCCCTGGCAGGTCCGGCAGTTGATCTACGGGCGCGTGGAGCAGCAGCTCCCGGAGATCGTCCACGAGCTCACCGACCAGATCCAGGAGCACATCGAACAGCTCGTCGACGTCAAGCTGATGGTGATCAAGCGGTTCGAGTCCGAGCCGGAGCTGGCCAACCGGGTGTTCCTGGACATGGGCCGGCGTGAGCTGAAGTTCATCCAGAACTTCGGCTTCTTCTTTGGCTTCCTGCTCGGCATCCCGGTCGCTGGTTTGACCGCGCTCATCACCGCCTGGTGGATCCTGCCGATCCTCGGGGTGATCGTCGGCTACGTCACCAACTGGGTGGCCCTGTGGATGATCTATGAGCCGCCGGAGCCGACGCGCGTCGGCCCCGTGCGTTTCCAGGGTCTGTTCGTCCGCCGCCAGCCGGAGGTCTCCGACGTGTACGCCCAGATCGTCGCCGAGGAGATCATCACGGTGGCGAACTTCGGGGGTGAGCTCCTGCATGGACCCCAATCAGATCGCACGCGCATCTTGATCGAGTCGACCATGCGCCCGGCGATAGACCGGGCCGTCGGCCGCGCGCGTCCGGCGCTGCGGGTGGCCCTCGGCTCTCGGGAATATGAGTCGATCAAGGAATCGCTGGCCACCGAGCCGGCGGACGAGATGATGAAGCCGCTCTCGGATCCGGAATTCAGCGCCGGACAGAGCAAGACGATGCGTAAGCTGATCGCTGAACGGATGCGCGAGCTGCCTGCCAGTGACTTTGCCGAGATGCTCCGCACGGCGACCCGT
The DNA here is from genome assembly GCA_963731435.1 of uncultured Solirubrobacterales bacterium. Taxonomy (GTDB): domain Bacteria; phylum Actinomycetota; class Thermoleophilia; order Solirubrobacterales; family Solirubrobacteraceae; genus Palsa-465. The sequence continues at coordinate 493,594 of CAVSVF010000002.1, read as the reverse complement.
GAGGACGAGTGGCTGCTGCTGCTGCACGGCGCGGTGCTGGGCTTCGCCGGCGGACTCGTTCACGCCCTGGTGTTCGCCTGATGGACGATGAGTGAGCCTGAGCGTCACAACCAGGAGCTGAGCGTCGTGGAAGCGTTGCCCGGGATCGCTCGGATGGCCGCCGATGCGTGGATGCGAACCGCCTGGTGGGGCGTCGCGGTCTCGCTGCGAGTCGGTACGCGGCTGGCCCGGGCGGCGCTGGACCCCGGCTCGGCGCTGGAGCTGGCGCAGGATTTCAGCGCGGGGATGCGCGGATACGCCCGAGAGTTCCTGGGGGTGAGTGACCTCGACGAGCGCGTACGGGAGATGGCCCCGGTGGCCGGCGGCTTGTCCCGCCGGGGCCGGCGCAACGGCGACCAGCCGGACTCCGAGTCGCTCCGGGAGCAGGGGGCGGAGTTGCTCCGCCAGGCCGGCGACGTGACCATCGACGACGACACCCACCCCGCCTACGCGCGGATCCTCAGCGAGCTGGCCCCGGACGAGGCGCGGATCCTCCGCCTGCTGACCGTGGAGGGGCCACAGCCGATCGTCGATGTGCGAGCCGCCAACCTGATCGGCGTCGGCTCACAGTTGGTGGCGCCGGGACTGAACATGCTCGATGCGCAGGCCGGGCTACGGCACCGTGACCGTGTCTCGGCCTACCTCAACAACCTGAGCCGCCTCAACCTGATCCGCCAGAGCGACGATCCGCTGGAGGACCCGTTCTCCTACCAGGTGCTGGAGGCCCAGCCCACGGTGCTGGAGTCGCTCAAGGACACCTCTCGGGCCAAGTCGGTTCGCCGGAGCATCAAGCTGACCCCGTTCGGCCGCGATTTCTGCCGCGTCTGTCTGCCCACTGAGACCGCGGAGATCGAGGCGCTCACCACGGAGGAGTGACCGCCGGCTCCCTTCCCAGCCCGCGGCGCGCCCGAAGCGCGAGCTCCAACTCAAACCGTCCCTCGGCGGTCTCCAGCCGATCCCCCAGCAGCTCTCTGAGCTTGGTCACGCGGTAGCGGACCGTCTGCTGGTGCACGTGCAACTCCTCGGCGACCGAGGGGGTATGCCGCTGGTGGGCGAGCCACGACTGCAGCGTGGCCAGCAACCGGGCGCGCTCTCCGTCGGGCAGGGTATCCAGCGGGGTTAGTTGCTGAACGCTCAGCAAGTTGGCCAAGCCTTCGTCACTCAGGGTGATCATCGCCGCGAGGTGGTCACGCACGTGGGTGGGCCGCTCGTCGGGCAGTGCACCGGTCTGGATCAACTCCAGCGCGCGGCGAGCCCAGCGCAATGAGCGTGCCGCCTCCTCAGGTGCCACCGGCGGACCGAGCGCGGCGGAGGCATCGGTGGCCTGGAGCGCCGTGGCGAGCGCCTCGGAGCGGCCGGGGCCGTCGGGGTCGGGCAGCAGTAGCCAGCTGCCCTCGGGGCCGGCGCCCACCAGCACGTCCGCGTCGAGCCGGCGCAGCACGGCGGGAGCACCGTCGCCGGCAAGTGTCAGTGCCGCCACCTCCCGCGGAAGCGTCCAGCGCGCCCGCTCAGCGCCTCGTTCCAGCGCCTCGCGGTCCGGGCCCCCGGGGTCGGTGAGCAGGGTGACCAGGCGGCGGCGGTGGCGCTCGCGCTCGCCGGCCTCGTCTGATTGCACTCGCAGGTAACCCTCCACCACGTCCGTGGCCAGCGCGTCGCTGTAGATGAAGATCCCCTCCGCCAGGGCGGTCACCGCGCTGGTGTCGAAGCCAACCTCGTCCGCGACCTCGGCCGCGGCACGCCAGGCTCCGCGCGTTCCGGTGCGGAACGCCGCGCGCAGCTCCTCCAGGCTTCGCCCCGCTTGGAACTCGGCCTCTCCCAGCCGCCGCCACAGCTCGTCGGTGTCCCCAGCCGGCGCCGCGCCCCGTTCGATCGCGTCCAGGAACGCGATGATCGCCTGCTCGATTCCCAATCGAATCCCGATCCCGGCCGGGTCGCTGAGCACCTCGGCGTACACCGGGCTCTCGGCGCTGATTGCGACGATGATGCTCTCGGCCATCCGGCCGACCGCCGACCGCACCACCGCCACCGTTTCGCCCGGCAGGCGCTCGACCGGCCAGTTCAGCGGAACCATTGTCAAATTGTGACAAAGTGCGCGCCCGAGAAAGTTGTGCGCAGGCGAAGATGTGTGCCGCGGCACAGCTTAGGGTTCTGGCCATGAGCGCCACCGCCCCCCGGCGTCGGAGCATCACCGACACCCACGCCCGCATCGCCCAGCTCGGGTGGGAGCCCGACTATCACCAGCCGGCGACGCGGTACCCGACCCGCTACCGCTTCCCGAACCGGGCCAAGGATCCGATGAAGCAGATCATGCGGGAGTACCTGCCGATGGAGCTGGAGAAGGACGAGCGGGTCTATGGCGGACTCGACGCGGCGGTGCGAGCGGACATGCCCGCCAAGGCCCACCCCCGGTGGCTGGAGATCCTCAAGCCCTTCATCTCCGTGACCAACTTCGCGGAGATCGGCGCCGGGCGCTGCATGTCGATGCTGATGAGCGCCGTCCCCAACAACGAGCTTCGCAACGGCTACCACGTGCAGTTCGTCGACGAGATCCGACACACCGGGATGCAGATGTCACTGGCTCGGTGGTACGCAAGGAATGTCCCGGACCCCGCCGGCTGGAACCTGGGGCCGAAGGCCTTCACCGGATCTGTGCTGACCAATCCCGGGCTGAACATGTTCAGCCACTTCATGGTCGGCGATCCGATCCAGTGCGCGCTGACCCTCCAGGTGGTGGCCGAGACGGCCTTCACCAACATCGTGTTCGTGGCGCTGCCCGACGTGGCCGCGCGCAACGGCGACTTCACCCTGCCGACCACCTATCTGAGCGTCCAGTCCGACGAGGCGCGGCACATCTCCAACGGCTACGCGACGCTGCTGACGGTGCTTCAGGACGAGGAGAACGCGCCGCTGATTGAGCGTGACCTCCAGCAGGCCTTCTGGATCAACCACGCATTCATCGACATCTTCGCCGGGGTGGTGATGGAGTACTTCTCACGCGACCGCTCCGATCCCGAGTCCTACCTGGACAAGTGGGACCGCTGGGTCCGTGACGACTGGCACCGAGCCTACGTGCTGAAGCTGGGCAAGCTCGGCCTAGACATCCCCACCGACATCTTCGATCGCGCGCGGGAGCGGCTGGCCTCCGGCGTGCACCATCGTCACGCCATCCTCGGGTTCGCCTCCTGGCCGCTCTCGTTCTGGCGGTTTGACCCGCTGGACGAGCGAGACTTTGAGTGGTTCGAGGACAAGTACCCCGGGTGGTACGCGAAGTACGGCTCGTTCTGGGAGGCGTTCCGTCGCAACACCGATCCCGGTTCAAGCTTCCTCCCGCTGGACTTCATCAACATGTCCCCTCCGTTCTGCTGGACGTGTCAGGGCTTGTGCGTCGCCGAGGAGGACCGGCGTCACCGGGTCGTGGGGGACGGCGCCGGCGTGCCCCGGACCCGGTTCTACTGCTCTCCGGAGTGCCTGTGGATGGACGAGTCCAACCCGGGCCGCTACGCCGGCGACCGTAACTACATGGATCGCTACCACGGCTGGGAGGCCTCCACCGTGATCCAGGACCTCGGTTTCGTCCGCGCCGACGGCAACACGCTGATCGGACAGCCCCACCTCGAGGACGAGCGCCGCTGGACGCTGTCGGACATCCGCAAACACGACCTGGAGCTCATCTCCCCCAACATCAGGGTGGCCGGGGAGCTCGGTCTTCCCTCCGGCGACTGGAGCGGCGCTGCGTGAAGGTGCGGCTGGAGCCGATCGGTGAGGAGATCGACTGCGCGGCGGATGAGACCGTCCTCGATGCCGCCTTTCGGCACGGGCTGAACCTCGTCTACGGCTGCCGGGAGGGCCAGTGCTCGGCCTGCAAATGCTTTCTGCTCGAAGGCGACGTGGCGCTGAAGCGCCACTCCAGCTTCGCTCTGTCGGACTCCGAGCAATCCAGCGGCTACTCGCTCATGTGCCGAGCGATGCCCGAGCAGGACCTGGTCGTGGAGCTACTGCACTACGACGCCGAGGACTACCGGCTGGAGCACGCGATCAGCGACGGGGAGGCCGCGGTTGAAACGGTGGAGCAACTCACCGCGGACATCGTCCGGCTGGTGCTGCGCGCCGAGGAGTTCGACTTCGTCCCGGGGCAGTACATCGACCTCCACGTCCCGGAGGCGGACGACGGGGCCCGGAGATCGTTCTCGATGGCCAACCTCCCCGGCGAGGGCCTGATCGAGCTGATGATCAAGCGCTACCCGGGGGGCCGCCTGTCCGGGATGCTCGACGGCAGGGTGAAGGTCGGCGACCGGCTCGCGTTCACCGGGCCCTATGGAGCGTTCCGCCTGCGCGACTCGGCCGAGCCGCTGCTGCTGATCGCCGGCGGCTCGGGAATGGCTCCGATCCTGTGCCTGCTCCGGCAGCTGGCGCGTGAGGCTTGCGAGAAGCCGGTGCGCTTCTTCTACGGCGCCCAGACCGAGCAGGACCTCTTCTACATCGACGAGGTGGAGGAACTGGGCGCGGCGCTGGCGGACTTCCGCTTCATGCCCGTGGTGGAGCGGTTCGTGCACGAGGCGGTGGACGAGTATCTGGCGGCGGATGAGATCGCCTCGCCGGACGTCTACATGTGCGGGCCACCGCCGATGATTGAAGCGGCCGAGACGATGCTGGCGAATCATGGAATCGACGACAGCCGCGTCTTTATGGACAAGTTCACCACCTCGGCGGAAGTCGCAGCAACGGCACCGGAGCCCACGGTGTCCACCGGCACGGAGGTATCCGAACGGGAGTTCTCCTGGTACGAGCCCCGCAAGCGGCGCGGAACGGTCTACGAGGACGTCACGATCGACACCCAGCCCTCGGTCCACCGCCACCTCTCCCGGGGCTGGTCGGTGCGCTTCGCCGATGGGCGCGGCACCTGGGACGACGCCTCCACCGCGCTGCGCAGCTCTGACTGGTATGCCTTCCGCGATCCCGGCGAGCAGTGGGAGCGGACCTACTACTCGTCGCAGGCGGCGATCGAGAATCAGATCGAGGCCGCCCTGCGCTCCGCTGCCGCGGAGGGGCTCCTGGCCGACTTCTCCGCGGAATGGGTGGCGCTGCTGCGAGAGCACCTACAGGTTCCGGCGTTCGTCGAGCACGGTCTGTGGTTCGCGCTGGCGACGATCGGGCGTGACTGCCTGTCGGACTCGGTGGCGACCTGCGTCTGTCTGCAGGCGGCGATGAAGCAGCGCTCGGCGCAGTCCCTCGTGCTCTACGCCATGGACCTCGAACAGCATCACGGACCATTCCCGATAGAGGACGCCCGGCAGCGATTCATGTGCGAGGAGCGGTGGCAGCCGACCCGGCGCTACCTTGAGCGCCTGGCAGCGACCCCGGACTGGGGAGAGGTGATCGTCGCCGCCAACGTGTGCTTCGAGCCCACTGTTGGGACTTTGCTCCGGCGCGAGCTGGGGACCCGCGCCGCCGCCGCTCACCGCGACACGATCACGCCGGTGCTGGCCCAGGCGGCCAACCAGGAGTGGGACTGGGCGAGGACCTGGACGACGGAGCTGACCAGGATGCTGATGGAGGACCGGGAGCACGGTGCTCACAACCGGGCAGTGATCGAGAGCTGGGTCCGGGAGTGGAAGCCACGGGCGCAGGAGGCGGCGGCCGCCATCAGCGGCGCCGATCTGGATGGCGCGGCTGCGGCGATGCTGGAGCAGGTGGGGCTCGGTGCCGGAGCACCCTCTCCTGAAGACCCGGTGCGTCGGGTTCGCCCGGAGCCGATCTCCCGTCGCCGGGAACCCCCCGGTGCAGCAGCCTCCTCGGTCAACGGCGATGGCGGTCACGACTACGTGGGCATCGTCATGGCCCGCAGCACCGAAGGAGATGCCGTCGCCGAGGTCCTTCGGCGGCGAGAGGGCGTGGAGGTGCTGGAGCAGCCCTCGTTCTGGGACATCCGGGGCCGTGGTCGGCTCGCCATTCCCTACGAGGAGGTCTCCGAGGAGCTCGGGTTCAATATCGATGCCTACTCGATTCAGCACGAGATGTCGACGCACTACGGCCGGATGGTCACCACCGACGACGCGCTGATGCTGTTCTCCGACCCGACCGAAGCGATGCAGTACCTGATGTCGTGAGCCGGCCACGGGGGAGGGCGCTGCTTCGGGCCGCCGGCGAGCGGACGGCGCGCCTCACCTCTGTGCCGCTGGGGAGCGCGGTGGGCGCGGCAGCCATCGCGGCCGCGATCCCGCGACGCTTCGACCCCCGCCAGGCCGCTGACCTCGACACCACGATCGAGCTCCGTCTGCGAACCGGCGACGGCCGCGCGGCCAGAGCGCTGGCGTTGCGGATCGACCACGGGCGGCTGTCGGTTTCCCCGGGTCCGGCGTCGGCGCCTGAGGCCGCCGCCGAGATCTCGGTCGATGACGTCATCCGCCTGGCCGCCGGCGCGGCGGCGTGGCCACAGCTGCTTGGCGGCGGACGGATGGCCCTGACCGGCGATCCGTTCCTGGCTCTGCGGTTTCCCACCCTGTTCCGGCTTCCGGTCGATTAGGCCACTGGCCGGCCGGCCACTGGTCGATTAGGCTCCCGACGATGGCTGAGCGGCAGAGCCCCTGGCAGCGTGCGCTGACCGCGTTTGCCTCGTCAAAGCCCGGTTCCTGGTTCTTCATCAACGTCGCCAACCCGATCGACCGCCGGCTGCTGCCGGCCACGGGCGGGCGAGTCAGTCTCGCCATCGGCCAGCAGGTTCTGTGCCTGGAGGTCCGCGGCGCCAAGTCCGGGCAGATCCGGCGCACCCCGCTGCTCTACACCGACGTGGACGGACAGCTGGTGATCGTGGCCTCGGCGACAGGGCTGCCCAAGCATCCCGCCTGGTATCGCAACATCACCGCCAACCCGGACGTGAAGATCTACGCCCCCGGGGGTCGCACCGGTCGTTACACGGCGCGAACCGTCGAGGGCGAAGAGCGCGAGCGAATGTGGCAGGCCGCGCGGGAGATGTACCGCGGCTTCGACGTCTATGAACAGCGGACCACCGGGATCCGTGAGATCCCGGTGGTCGCGCTGAAGCCCGCTACGCCTGCTTGACGGCGAAGGACAGGTGGGCCGGTCCGCAGCTGAACGGCGCCCCGGCGCCGACCTTGTAGGTCTGACTGAACCGGATGTGCCCACTGGCGCGGGTCCTGCTGGTGAACTTACCGCTGACCGTCGTGGTGGTCGTCACCGTTTCTCCGACGAGGTGATGAACCGTCTTTGCGTTCTTCACCGAGAACTTGCCTGAGCCGGACACCTTCATGGTGCCCACCTTGAAGGTGTTGGAAGGCTCCGTGAGGTAGTTGCGCCCCGGAACCAGCAGGCCGCCGCTGCCCTGGCAACCGATTGACTGGTAATCGAAGTGCAGCAGCCGCTTACCGTCGTTGGAGACGGAGAAGGCAACCGCAGGCTTGAACCCGTTGAACTTCGGCTGCCGAGGTGGTGCCCTTGTAGCGCTTCCCCGCGTGAGGATGCGCCGCCAGCGCGACAGCTGCTCCCGAGCCGATAATGCAGATCGCCGCATAGGCGATCACCTGCATGAACCTACGATGCGTCTTCATTCGCCAGTCCTCTCTTTCTTCCCGGTTCCCGTGGCGAGTACTGGACGCTACACCTTTCCGGGTGCCGATTGCACCTGAATTTGGGCCTGGGCTCCCGGCGCCGGGTTCAGGGGGCCCCCGGCGCAGTCCCGACCCGGAACGGTGCGGCGGGGGTTGGCGATCCCCACCAGGGCGACCACCCCGCCGAGCATCACGAGGCCGGCGGCGATACCCATCCCGATCCGAAAGGCGTAGACGGAGGCACCGATCAGCGCTCCGTGGACAGTGGCCCGATATACCTCCGGCACCCCACGCGTATCTGTGACCAGCGGCCGTGTGCGGTCACGGACCATGTAGGACCGAGCTTCCCGATCCGGCGGCTGGGCACGGATCGTTTCGTCGAGCCGTGCCGTGAAGCTGCCCGAGATGACCGCGCCCAAAGCGGCTATCGCCAGCAGCCCAGCCACTCGGGACACGGCGTTGTTTACCCCACTGGCCAACCCTGAATGCCCCTCCTCCACGGAGGAGAGCACGGTCGCGGTCAGCGGCGCCACGGTGGCAGACAGGCCCAGCCCGAAGACGCCGACGCCCGGGAGGATCTGGGTCAGGTAATTCGCATGGGAGTCCGTGCGCGCCAGCAGCAGCAGCCCCGCGCCGGCGACCAGCGGACCCACGGTCATGAACCAGTGAGGCCCCAGCCGGTCGGCCAGGGCGCCGAACCGGCGGGAGAGGAAGAACATCATCAGCGTGATCGGCAGCAGCGCGGTCCCGGCTTCGATGGGGGTGTAACCGCCCACCTGCTGGATGAACACCACCAGGAAGAAGGTGGCGACACCGAGGCCGGCATACAGCATCAGGGTGGTCAGGTTGCCGACGGCGAAGTTGCGGATCCGGAACAGCCGCAGCGGAAGCATCGGCTCTGGGCTCCGCCGCTCCCAGGCCAGGAACGCCGCCATCAGCAGCAGCCCGACCAGCAGGGGAACCAGCACCCGCGGATTGCTCCATCCGTAGGTCGGCTGCTCGATCAGCGCGAACACCGGTCCCGCCAGAGCGAGCGCGCACAGGATTCCCCCTGGAACGTCGACGTGACCCGGGGTCGGGCGGTCGGCGGGCAGCTTGCGCAGCAGCACCAGCACCACGATCACCGGGAGCACGTTGACGGCGAAGATCCAGCGCCACGAGGCCGCCTGCACGAGTACGCCACCGCCGAGCGGGCCGATAACCGTCGCAATCCCCACCCATGCCGTCCAGCTGCCGATCGCCGCGGCGCGCTCCGATTTGGGGAAGGTGTCGACGAGCATCGCGAGGGTGCTCGGCACGAGCATCGCGCCGGCTATTCCCTGCACCGCTCGGGCGGCGATGAGCACCCCGCCGCTCGGTGCCAGCGCACACAGCAATGAGAAACAACCGAAACCGATCAGTCCGGCGGCGAAGATCCGCTTGCGTCCCAGCAGGTCTCCCAGGGAGCCGCCGACGAGCAGCAGCGAGGAGAGCGTCAGCAGGTAGGCCTCCACCACCCACTGCTGCTGGGCCAGCCCGCCGTGCAGGCTGGCCCGGATCGCCGGCAGCGCCACGTTGACGATGGTGCCGTCCAGGAAGACCACCCCGGAACCGAGGATGCTGGCCACCAGCGCGATGCGCTTGATACCAGCGGGCGTCGAGGCGCTCATTGCGCGCCGGCCGAGAACACCGCGTTGGATTCGTATCCGGCGAAGCTGACGCTTTGGGCGAAGGGCATCTGCGTCTTGACGATGACGCAATAGGTCCGCTGGCTGTAGGCGCCCTGAACGCAGATACGAAACATGTTGCCCGGGTCGATGGCGTAGACCTGGACGGTGGCTAGGTTGCGCCGGAACTCGTCGGGAGCGCGGTCGCCGATGAACGCCTGGGCGCGAACGATCGCGTCGCGCTTCGCCTCCCGGTGGGCGAGCACCGTCGGATGGTGGATCAGGCCCGCCAGCACCAGCGCCGCGGAGATACCGAGCACAGCCAGCGTGCCCGCGTAATCACGGGCGACGACGCGAGGAAGGTCACCACGACGACGACGGACAAGCGCGCTCAGCGGCCGGCTCAGGAGGACGATGGCGAACAGGTTGAGAAACAAGCCGGCGAGCGCCGCGCTGATCGCCCGCTGGCTTTCCCCGGCGGGTGGCAGCCAATGCCCGATCAGGGCATCGAACACCACGCTCGCCACGAACGCCGGCCATAACCAGGCGCCGCGACGCCGCCAGCGCATGCGGGCGAGCCAGGCACCATCCATCAGGCAAGGGTAAAGCGCCGGCGTAGCATGTCTTGCATGACCCCGGAGCTGTGGGTGTGCCACCTGGGCACAGTCGAATATGGCGAGGCGTTGGCCCTGCAGGATCGTCTCCGGACCGCCCGCCAGCAAGGCGAGCTCCCGGACGTGCTCCTCACCCTCCAGCACTGGCCGGTGTACACCCGGGGTCGCCGCTCAGACGCCGGCGAGCTTCCGATGGGCGAGCAGTGGTACGCGATGCAGGGCATCTCCGTGGTGCAGACCGACCGCGGGGGGAAGGTCACCTATCACGGTCCCGGCCAGCTGGTCGGGTATCCGATCGTCGCGGTGGAGAACGTGGTCGGCTACGTCCGCACGTTGGAGCAGGCCCTGGTGGCAGCGCTCGCCGAGGAGGGGCTGCCGGCGAGGGCACGCTTCGACGATGGCCCCGATTTCACCGGGGTGTGGGTGGGTGAGCGCAAGATCGCCTCGATCGGCGTGCACGTCCAGCGAGGGGTGGCGACGCACGGCTTCGCGGTCAACGTGGAGAACGACCTACAGCCGTTCTCGTGGATCGTGCCGTGTGGATTGGAGGGGGTGCAGATGACCTCGATCGTCCGGGAGACGCGCCGGGAGGCCGGACTGCTGCGGTGCTTTCGTCGTCGGGCCGCGTGGGAGCTGGCGCAGGCGCTCGGACGCCGGCAGCGGCTGGTCAGCCTGGACCGGCTGGAGGCGCTGTCGGCGGGTGCGGGTTCCCTAGTCGCCCACTAGCGTCTCCTCGATCCGCCGCGGTTGATCCAAACCACACCAAGAATCAGCGCTAGCCTGTGAAGTGCCCATGAGCGCCACCCGATCACGCGCCAACCCGGGGGGCATCGCCGACGTCCTCACGGTCCTCGGCGCCGATCAGACACAACCGCACCGCAGTCGCAAGCCCCCGTGGTTCAAGGTTCCGGCGCCCGGCGGCGCGAAGTACCGCGAGCTCAGCCAGCTGATCGAGTCAGAGAATCTGCACACGGTGTGCCGGGAGGCGGCCTGCCCCAACATCGGGGAGTGCTGGCAACGCGGAACCGCGACCTTCATGATCCTCGGCGACACCTGCACGCGGCGGTGCGGCTTCTGCCACGTCAAGACCGGCAAGCCGACCTGGAACGATCCACTGGAGCCCGCTCGCGTGGGGCGCAGCGTGGCCCGGATGGGGCTACGGCACGCGGTGATCACCAGCGTCGATCGCGACGATCTCCCTGACCTCGGCGCCGGCGCGTTCGTCGGCGTGATCCGCCAGATCCGCCGTCAGTCTCCCAAGACCCAGGTGGAGGTGCTGACGCCTGACTTCCGCGGTGAGGAGATGCCGTTGGCAAAGGTGATCGCCGAGCGACCGGACGTCTTCAACCACAACGTCGAGGTCGTGCCGCGGCTCTACCCGGTGGCCCGCCGAGGCTCGACATGGAAGCGCTCCACCCGCGTGCTGCGCACCGCCAAGGAGTTGGGCGGCGACGGGGTGCGAACCAAGTCGGGGCTGATGGTCGGCCTTGGCGAATCCCGCGAGGAGATGCTCGACGCGCTGGGCACGTTGCGGGAGCACCACGTCGAGGTGGTGACGATCGGGCAGTACCTGCGACCGACCGAGCAGCATCTGCCCGTCGTCCGCTACTGGCATCCGGATGAGTTCGCGGAGCTCGAGGCAGCCGCCTACAGCCTCGGCTTCGAGCACGTGGCCGCGGGGCCACTGGTGCGCAGCAGCTACCACGCCGACCAGCACGTCGCTCAGCGCGAGCCCGGGGACGGCCCACTGGCAAAGGTGGCGGCCGGATGAGCCGACGCCGGACCCTGATCGCGCTGGCGCTGCTCACGGTGCTCGCCCTGACGCTGCTCGCGGCGCCAGCCGCGCTGGCAGCTGCCGGCGGTGGCTCGTCCGGCTTCGGCGGAGGTGGAGGCGGCGGCGGCGGCGGTGGAGGTGGCGGCGGCCGCGGTGTCGGGCTCTACATCATTCTGCAGCTCCTGTTCCGGATCGCTCTGCTCGGACACGGCATCGGGGCGCTGGTCCTCGTCTGCCTGCTCATCGCCTACATCGTCGTCGCGCGGGCGACTCCCGGCGCACAGCGGTTCTGGCAAGCCAAGCAGAGCACCGGTCGCGCCAACCGGAGGAAAGTGGTCGAGCGCGAGCGTCGGGTCCAGGCGGCCGCCGCGGAGGCTGCCGAGGACGATCCCGCGTTCGCCGCCGACCAGGTGAAGGAGGCGGCGGCGGCGCTGTTCGTGGACATCCAGGAAGCCTGGGACTCCGACGATCGGACCCGGCTGCGAAAGCTGGTGGCCCCGGCCCTGCTGGAGGAGTGGGAGCGGCGCTTGGAGGACTTCCAACGTCGAGGCTGGCGCAACCGGGTGATGACCCTGGATCCGCCCAAGGTGGAGTACGTGTCGCTCACCCACCGCGGCGACGCCGCGACCGACCGCGTGGTGGTGCGGATCGAGGCGCGTCTGCGCGACTACGTCGAGGACGCCCGCGGCAACCGCATCAAGCGAGCCGGTCGCATGACCGACACCGTCCGCGTACGGGAGTACTGGACGCTCGGGCTCCCCCATGACCACTGGGTGCTGATGTCGATCGAGCAGGGGGCCGAGGGGGAGCACGCCCTCAGCGAGGATGTGATCGCAACGCCGTGGTCGGACGAGAGCAGCCTTCGCGACGAAGCGCTGGTCGAGAGCGCGGTGGCCGACGCGGTCCCCGAGGGCACGAGTGTCTCCGAGGTCGCCGACCTCAACTTCCAAGGCGACGCGCGGGGTGCAGCGCTCGACCTGAGCCTTGCCGACGGGCGCTTTGCCCCGGACGTCCTGGAGGTTGCGGCGCGGCGCGCGGTGGCGGCGTGGGCCGAGGCCGTCGACGGCGAGGATACGGCGCTGCTGAAGCTCGCTGATCCCCAGGCGGCCGGCGAGCTGCTCCATCCCGGCGACCCCACCGCTCAGACTCGCCTGGTGGTGCGAGGCCCGAAGGTTCAGCAGATCCGGGTGGTGGGGCTGGACGCTGCGGCAACTCCCCCGACGATGACCATCGAAGTAGACGTGGAGGGCCGGCGCTACCTCGAGGATCGGGACACAGCCGCGGTGGTCGCCGGAAGCCAGGCGCACAAGACGAGGTTCACCGAGCGCTGGACGCTGGCGCTTGAGGGCGACCAGCAGCAGCCCTGGCGGATAGCCTCCGTCGACAGTCCGCTCGCCCGGCGCTAGAACCCGGCAGGGTCCGCGGCGGTCCACAACCAGCGGCGCTCGCCAAGCCAACGAGCCCGAGAAGCCGCAATGGCCTCTAGGGTGACGCCGGATGATCCCGATCAAGGACAACATCCCCACCGACCGCTTCCCGCTGGTGACGGTGCTGCTGATCCTGGTCAACGTGATCGTCTACATCCTGGCGGTCGGACACGGCGGATCGCTGTTCTCCGGCCCGACCGCGCAGAAGGTCCTCGAGTACGGGGCGATCCCCCGGGCCCTGACCCATCCCGGCGTTCACTGCGCCGAGGTGGTCCGCCAGACCCTGGCCGGGACCACCCAGCCCCAGGTCCTGTGCAACACGCGCCTGCTGGCCGCCAGCGGGATCCCGGCCGAGAACTCGCTGCCGGTCTGGCAGACCGTGTTCACCTCGATGTTCATGCACGGCTCCATCCTGCACATCGGCGGCAACATGCTGTTCCTGTGGATCTTCGGCAACAACGTCGAGGACTCCATGGGCTCGGCCAAATATCTCGCCTTCTACCTGCTGGGCGGCATCGCGGCGCTGGCGCTGCAGGTGGCGGTGTCGCCGGGCTCGACGGCGCCGACGTTGGGGGCATCGGGGGCGATCGCGGCGGTGCTCGGCGGCTACATCCGGCTATACCCGCGGGCTCGCGTGCTCACGTTGGTGTTGATCATCCTGTTCTTCACGGTGATCGAGCTGCCGGCGCTGTTGATGCTCGGCATCTGGTTCCTGGAGCAGGCCGCATTCGGCGCCGCCAATCTCACCAACCCGACCGGGGGCGGCGGTGGGGTCGCCTACTTCGCGCATGTGGGTGGCTTCCTCTTCGGCCTGGCCACCATCCGCCTGCTGGCCACGCACGTCAAATCGGTCCCTCCCCCAGTCCCGGTGTACTGACCATGCGCTTCGTGGTCCTGCTGATCGCCCTAGTGTTCATCGTGATCTTCGGGGTGCTCACCGCACTGGACATCAGCCACTACGGGATAACCGGCGTGAGTGCCATCGCCGTTGTTGTCCTGGTGCTGTTCGTGATCGGAATCCTCGGAGCGCTGCGGGAGCCGCCGCGACAATGACTCAATTCGGAGTGCTGCAGGAGGGTCGGACCGGTAGGAGCGCCCGGCAGGCAGAGTTGCGCCGCCGGCGGCGCAGAAGGCGGATCCGCTTCGGCTTGGCCATGATCTCGATCGTCGTCATCGTGCTACTGGTGGTCATGGCCAGCGGGGTAACCGGCCCATCCGGTCCCTCGGCCACCCGGCGCGCGGTCCGCGCTCGCGCGCAGCAGCACCACGGAGCGAACCCTTATGGAGTGGTGGCGGCGAGCGTGCGCGTCCGCCCCGGCTTCCACACCGCGGTGAGCAGCGGTCTTCTGTTCGATGTGCGCACCGGCAGGATCCTGTGGGAGCGCAACCCCTCGCAGCCGTTGCCGATCGCCAGCTTGACCAAGATGATGACGGCGCTGGTGATCGCGGCGCACGCCTCCCCGCGTGACAAGGTGCTGATAACCAGGCAGGCGGTGGACTTCTCCGGCTCTGGGGTGGGAGACCTCCCATACGGCAAGCGGGTGGAGCTAGGGCCGCTCCTCTACGGGCTGCTGCTGCCATCGGGCAACGACGCCGCGATCGCCCTCGCCCAGCACGTGGCCAGGACGCAGGCCCACTTCATCGCGCTGATGAACGCGACCGCCCGGGCGATGGGGCTCGGCTGCACTCATTTCAACACTGTCTCCGGAATCGTCGACTACGGAAATTTCTCCTGTGCCACCGACCTGGCGCGGATCGCCCACGCCATTCTGAGCCAGTCCACGCTGGCTCGCGTGGTCGGCAGCGCCAGCGCCGTCTTCCCCTTCCCCATCAAGGGGGGCAAGCTCTTCCTTTACAACAACAACCCGCTGCTGCGGATGGCCTATCCCGGCGCGGACGGGGTGAAGACCGGGTACACCCAGGCTGCCGGGCGATGCCTGGTGGCCACCGCCAAGCGCGGGCACCGGTGGCTGGGGGTGGTTCTGCTGCACTCCGACGATCCGCCGGGACAGGCGGTGCAGCTGCTGAACCTGGGGTTTCACGCCCGCAACGTCTAGAGCGGCACGGGGGCGAACGTGGGAGGATCAACCGATGGAGCGTGAGCTGAGAGAGCGAATCGCCGCCAACGAGGACACGTTCCGAGAGATCAACGAGGGCATCGCCAGCGGGCAGTGGCCCGGGGAGGGCGACGACGCCCGGTTCCGCTGCGAGTGCGCCAGGCTCGGATGCAACCTGCTGATCGAGCTGAGCGTGAACGACTACGAGCGGATCCGCGGCCACTCACGGCGATTCATGGTGGCGCCGGGCCACCAGCTACCGGACGTTGAGTCGGTGGTGGAGTCGGCGAACGGTTACGTGGTGGTGGAGAAGCGAGGAGCCGCCGGCACTGCAGCGGATGATCTGGATCCGCGCGGCTGATCGCGCCCGCCGGTCTCCTCCTCCAGGCTGAAGCGCATCCGCAGCTCAGTCCCGCCGCCACCCCGGGCCATGATCGTCATGCCGTCGCTGGCCTTGGCTATCAGGGCCAGCCCAACGCCCAGGCCAGGACTGTCGGTGTTGGTTCGCAGGCCGGTGCCGTCGTCGCCGACCAGCACCCAGAGCTCGCCTGCCGCCAGCTCAGAAGTCAAATGGATCTCGCCGGGCGGGCCTTCGTAGGCGTGCATTACCACGTTGGTCATCGCCTCGGAGGCGGCCAGGCGGACCGCTTCCACCTGCTCTTCGGCCGCCCCCATCCGGACGGCGAACTGAGCCAGATCATGCCGCGCCTGCGGCACTGATTCCGGGACGGCCGGGTAGGACCGGCTGAGTGCTGGGCAACGTCTGACAGAGATCACCTCGAGGCTCCGAATACCCGGATATTGGGCTGGACAATCTTGTCGGAGGCCTCAACTCCCGGCCACGGCCTCCCGCTCAGAGCCAAACCCAGCGCGCGGGAGAGAGAGCGAATCTCCTCTCTGACGGCGCAGCGCGAGCGCTCCGAGCACGGCGACAACCACGCAGGTGACCGCCCCCAGACCGAGACCGGCCCGAGCACCCAGAGCGGCCATCAGCCCGCCGACGATCGGTCCGCCCACCGGGGTGGACCCCTGGAACGCGACGAACCACAGCGACATCACCCGTCCCCGCATCTCCGGTGCCGCAGCGAGCTGCAGAGTCGAGTTTCCGGTGGACATGAACGAGATGCTCGCGGCACCGACGAACCCGAGCGCCGCGAGCTCGACCGCAAGGCTCGGGGCCAGCGCGGCGAGGGCCATAGCGACACCGAACACCATCGCGCTCAGCACCAGCGGCTTCAGACCGGTCCGTCCGCGTGCGGCCACCATCAGGCCGCCCAGGACCGCGCCCACACCCATCGCCGCGGTCATGAAGCCGAAGCCGCGAGCCCCGACGTCCAGGCCCCGGCTGGCCATGACCGGAAGGGAGACCTGGAACTCGTAGGTCAGACAGCCGACCGCGCCCATCATCAGCAGGGGCACCGCGAGGCCGGGGGTGGATCGAACGTAGCGGAGACCTTCGCGCAGCTGGCCGCGCGCGCGGGGAGTGGGCGGCGTGGGATCGAGCTCCGCCCCGTTCATCGTGGCCAGCGAGGCGACGACCGCGACGAAGCTGCCGGCGTTGATGAGAAAGCAGACCCCGGTGCCGACCCCGGCGATCAGCAGTCCGGCCACGGCCGGGCCCACCGTACGAGCGACGTTGACCAGCACGGAGTTGAGGCTCACCGCGTTGCGGAGGTGCTCGGGCCCGACCAGCTCAAGCATGAAGGACTGCCGTGACGGGTTCTCAAAGGCGTTGTTGAGTCCGAGCAGCACCGCCAGCAGCCCGATCTCCCAGACGCGGACTGCGCCGGTGACGGTCAGCAGGCCCAGGACCAGCGCCTGGACCCCCATGACTGACTGAAGGACGATCATCAGCCTCCGCTTGTCGACCCGGTCCGCGACGACCCCGCCGTAGGGCGCGAGCAGCAATACCGGCAAGGTCTGGAGAGCGATCACCACACCGAGCGCGGTGCTGGAATGGGTCAGCGTCAGCACCAGCCAGGACTGGGCCGTCATCTGCATCCAGGTCCCGATCAGCGAGATCGCCTGGCCGCTGACGTAGCGACGGTAGTTGGGCACCGCCAACGCGGCGAAGGTGAGCCGGCCGGCACCGCGGATCCGGGTCATGGGCGCTCCTCGGCCAGCTGGTCGGCGAGAGCCTCCAGCGCCGGCAGCGCGGCCTGAATCGATCGCTGCTGGTCGGTGGAGAGCTGGGTGAGCGCGGCGTTGACCGCCTCCGTGCGCTCCCGGCGCATCCGTTCGGCCAGCCGGCGGCCGGCGGGGGTGGCGCGGATCCAAGCGGCACGACGGTCGTGTTGGTCACTGAGACGTTGGAGCAGGCCGGCCTCGACGAGGTCGGAGATCACCCGGGAGAGCATCGTGGGATTGATCCCCTCGCTGGCCGCCACCTCGGCCAGCCGGACCGGGCTGCGTCTGACGACGTCAAGCAGCACCGTGACCCGCGTGGGCGTGAGCCCGGCCGCGGTGGCGGCCGAGGTCGGCCGCAGGCGACGGGCGAGCCTGCCGATGGCCGTGCGCAGGCGGACGGCGGTATCGCCCTCGAGTACGGCGTGAGTCTGCGTCGGTGCCGGCGTGGTCGCTCTCCTAATAGTTGCTTGCTGGCAAGCATTATAATAGCAGCGCGGAGGCCGTATATTGCGATGCGGCCCGCCCCGCCCGGCGAGTCATGACCACGCAATCCCGGGGTCAATACTTGTGTAGACAACTATCCTGCTAGGATTCGGAGATCCAGCTGTCTGCCCCGGAGGTCCCACGTGAAACTCGCTCGCTTGTTCCTACGCCTAGTCATCGGTGGCCTGTTCTTCGGCCACGGCACGCAGAAGCTGTTCGGGTGGTTCGGCGGACACGGGCTTGACGGGACCGGACAGTTCTTCGAGAGCCTCGGCATGCGGCCCGGTAGGCGCAACGCGGTCGCCGCCGGATGGGCGGAGGCCGGCGGCGGTGCGGCGCTGGCGCTCGGTCTGGCCACGCCGGTGGCTGCGTCGGCCCTGACGGCGACGATGCTGACCGCGATCAACCGTGTGCACCTCAAGAACGGCCCCTGGGTCACCGACGGCGGGTTCGAATACAACCTGGTGCTGATCGCCGCGGTGCTGGCGGTGGCCGAGACCGGGCCCGGAAAGCTGTCGCTTGACGCCGCGCTTGGCACCGAGACGGAGGGACCCGGGTGGGCGATCGCAGCCGCGGCCGCGGGGGTCGCCGGAGCCGTCGGCGCTCATCTGGCCGCGGAGGCCCAGCCGGCCCCAGCGCCGGATCCCGCAGCGCAGACGCCGGAGCCTGCCGCAGCCTAAGCGGATGGGCGGTGGCTGCTCAGGCCACCGCCATCACGACGATGGTGCCGTCGTCCTCCAGCGGCTCACGCCAGCAGTCGGTGACCGCCTGCTGAATGGCCATCGCGCTGGCGGCCGCGGTTTCGTCACCGGCCCCCTCGATCGCCTCCCGGATTCCGTCCACCCCGAAGGTCCCCCCACCCTCCATCCGGCGTTCGGTTATCCCGTCGGTGACGACGATCAGCCGCTCGCCCGGGATCAGCCGTCGCTGCGCAGACTCGAACCGCCGCTCCGCTCCGCCGATCCCCAGTGACGGATGCTCCGGGCCACCCAGCTCCACGAAAGATCCATCGCCTTGCACGAGCTGCGTCGTGAGCTCTCCGCAGCGGACCCAGGTCAGGATGGCCGTGGCCGCGTGCCAGCGGGCAAGCCAGAGCGAGACGTAGAACTCGTCGTTGTCGAGACGGCGTACGGTTTCGTGCATCAACTTCAGGGCCTGGTGGAGGTCGCCGCCGGCACGGCGCGCCGCCCGGAGCGCTCCCAGTGCCGAGGCTCCAAGACCCGCCGCGGTGGGCCCGGTGCCCGCGGTGTCGGCGACGGCCAGCCATGCGCCGTCACGGTTCTCGACGAAATCGAACCAATCGCCCCCCACCTCGTAGCTGGGCAGTAGCGCACCGGCCAGCTGGCCGCCGGCGATGCGGGCGATCCGCGGCGGAAACAGGTTCTGCTGCACCTCGGCTGCGGGCGTAGTCGGCTTGCGCCGCCGAGCGGCTTCGATGTAGTCGGTGTAGTCACTGGCCAGCTCCAGCGCCGCCGCGCCCTGCTTGGCGATGTCGGCGAGCGGCGAGGCCGGGGTGCCGAGGCAGAGCAGCAGCGCGATCACGCGGCCGCGCAGCCAGAGCGGCTCGAACGTGCACCCGGGCAGGTGTTCCTGAAGCCGGGTGTGAAACTCGGGCAATCCTCCTGGGACGATCTCCGGTCCCAGCGCGGGCGGGGCCTCCAGCTGCTCGGGAAACTCCTCAGAGCCGGAGAGGCGGAGCAGATGGGACCCGTCGATGTCGATCACATACAGCGCGACGGCCACTCCCCCGGCCCGCCGGGCCTCGGCCACCAGCTGATCGGCGACGAGGTGCGGGGGAACCTCGTCGAGGATGCGCGTGACCTCCAACCCCAGCGGAGCCTGCCGTCCCAGCTGACCCGGGAACTGGTACGGCAGGGTGGCCACGCTGGACTCGAGCCCTGGGCCCTGCGCACCGGCCACACCGCCCATCTCCTCCAGGGCGAGCTCGAGGGCCTGCCGGGTGGGGAAGTGACGGTAAAGGGTGGAGCGCCCCACCTTCGCCGCAGCGGCAATCTCGGCCATCGTGACGCGGTGGTCGCCAAGCAGCATCGCCGCCGTCTGCAGGATCCGCTGGCGGCTGAGCAACGCGTCGGCCCGCGCCGGCGCTGCGGGCGGGAACTCTGATGATGGCTCGGCTCGTTCCTGCACCGTGCCCACTTTCTCAGACGGCAGGGCGCTTGGGCGCCACGCGCCGACGTTCGATTAGGTGGTCTTCTGCTCCTTCGGCGCGCTGCGGGCGTCGAGCTGGATCTCTCGCTCCGCGCCCGGGATCCCCTCGGCGAGCTCTCGGCTTCGCTCGCGTTCGGCGTTCAGTTCCATGCCGAGCAGCAGTGCGCTGTTGGTGATCCACATCCACACCAGGAAGATCACCAGCCCACCCAGCGTGCCGTAGGTCTTGTCGTAGGAGCCGAAGTTGGCGACGTAGAAGGCAAACGCCGCCGACGCCAGCAGCCACACCACGATGGCGAACAGCGAGCCGGGAGTGACCCAGCGAAACCCCATCAGCTTCACGTTCGGGGCGGCGTAGAACAGCACCGCGAACATCAGGATGACCACGATCAGCAAGACCGGCCACTTGGCGATGTTCCACACGCTCACCGCGCTTCCGCTCACGCCGAGGGGCCCGGCGACGGCGGTGACGATCGGTCCGGTGAGCACCAGCGCGAGAGCCACTGCCGCCAGCAGCAGCAGCATCACCAGGGTGACGAGCAGCTGGAGCGGTCGCAACTTCCAGATCGGCCGTCCCTCAGGCGTCTCATAGATGATGTTCGAGGCGCGCATGAAGGCCCCGATGTAGGACGACGCCGACCAGATCGCAACGACGATGCCGACGATGCCCATGATCCCCGCGGTGCTCTTGTGCGCGGTGATCGACTTGATCGGACCGGAGAACGTCTGCACCGCGGACGATGGCCCAATCTTGGAGACCACCTGGGTGATCGTGTTGGCGGTGGAAGAGGGGTTACCCACGAGTCCCAGCAGTCCCACCAGCGCGATCAGCGCGGGAAACAGCGCGAGCAGGCCGTAGTAGGTCAGAGCGGCCGCCCAGTCGCTCATGTTGTCCTCACTGAACTCGGTGAAGGTTCGCTTCACCGTGGCGAACAGCGACGAGCCGGCACCGGCACCCGCGGGAACGTAGTCACGGCGTCGCTGGTGACCCTGGCGTCCTTCGGCTTCGGCTTCGGCGCTCACAGCTCAGATCTCCTCGTCTCGAACAAGCGGGACAAATGGGACACACGTCTTCCCAATTAGGCTGGTGGTACCCACGACTCCGTCTCACAAACGGGACAGGATGATCTTTTATCGCCGCGACAGCGACGGACGGAGGCGGGCGCCCTGGGGATACGCCATCCGCGCCGTCTCCAGCAGCAGCTCGTCGTCGCCCGGCCGACCGATCAGAGATACCCCCGCCGGCAGCCCCTTCACCTCGGCGAGCGGCAGGCTCAGCGCCGGAGCACCGGCCAGGCCGGCGATGCAGGTCAGCCGCATCGTGCGCCGGCGCAGGCTCTCCTTGGCCTCCGGGGCGAGCGCCGGGGGCGGCGCGACGGTCGCCGTCGCGGGCGCTACCAGGAGACCGAGCTCGGGAAGCACCTGTTCCAGCATGCCCCGTACGCCGTCGCCCGCGGGTCCGGCTGGTGTGGCGTCGCTATCGGGGGCCGCCCGGGCGGCCTGGAAGCGCGCCGCCACGCCGGCGCCCAGGGGAGGGTTCGCAGACTCGATCCACCCTCCGTGGGCACGCCACGCCTCCACCAGCTGGCGCCCCCGGAAGGCAGTGGCCCAGCCGGCCAGCCGGCCAGCAGTCACGTCGGCGGCGCTGAGCGGGGCACCCAGCGCCTCGGCCAACGCGCTCGCCGCCGCCTGCACCGCCGCGCCAACCTCCGGATCGGCCTCGGCCACCAGGTCGTCGGCCAGGATCAGTGCCGAGATGCGCCCGCGCGCCGTGGCCCCACGGTCAGCGCAGCCGAGCAGACAGGCGCCCGCCCTGGCGAGAAGTTCGCCGTCGGCAGCCAGCAGGCCACAAGTGTCGAAGCTCGGCGCCAGCGGCAGGACCCCGGCCAGCGGAACCCGGCCGTGCGTCGGGCGAAGACCGACCACGCCGCAGTAGGAGGCGGGCACGCGGATCGAGCCGCCGGTGTCCGTCCCCAGCGCTATCTGGGCCAGCCCGCCAGCCACTGCCGAGGCCGAGCCCGATGATGAACCGCCCGGGACACGCCCCGGCGCGGCGGGGTTCGCCGGGGTCCCATAGTGCACATTGGTGCCGGACAGGCTGAACGCGAGCTCGTCGGTGTGCGCCTTGCCGATCACGGTCACGCCGGCACCGCGCAGGCGCCCTACCGCCGGTGCGTCCTCCGGCGCCGGGCTCCCCTGCTCCAAGAACAGCGGGTTGCCGGCCCCGGTGGTGATACCGGAAACGTCGATGACGTCCTTTACCGCCAACCGCAAGCCTCGGAGGGCACCCTCGGCCGGCGCTCCGAAACCCGGCAGCTCGACGCGCAGCGGGGGGACGAACCCACGGAGGTCTGACTGGCCATCCTGCACTGGTTGCGAGGTCATGGCTGGGGATAGGATGAAGCCGCATGCCATCCCATGACTACGTGGTGGTGGGCGCGGGTGCTGCGGGATGCCTGCTCGCCAACCGGTTGAGCGCCGACGGCGCCTCGGTGCTGCTGCTGGAGTCCGGTGGCAGCGCCCGTCATCTGGCGGTCAAGGCTCCGGCGGCCTTCCCCACCTTGTTCCACACTCCGCGGGACTGGAACTTCCTCTCCGAACCGGAGCCGGCGCTGTACGGACGGCGCATCTACCTGCCGCGGGGGAGGATGCTCGGAGGGTCATCGTCGATGAACACGATGATGTACGTGCGCGGCAACCGCACCGACTACGACGGTTGGGCGGCCGAGGGGGCAACGGGCTGGGGCTACGACGAGGTCCTGCCACTGTTCAAGAGCACCGAGGACAACGCCGAGTTCGACGGCCCTTACCACGGCAAGGGTGGCGAGCAGCACATAACCAGCAAGCGCTGGCTGTCCTCGCACTGGGAGCCGTTCCTCGCCGCCGCCGAGCAGGTGGGCGTGCCCAGGATCGAGGATTGCAACGGCGCGACCCAGGACGGCGGCGTGCTGATCCAGACAACGACCAGCAAGGGACGCCGCCAGAGCGCGGCCGATGCCTTCCTGGCGCCGGCGCGCAAGCGGGCGAACCTGACGGTGATGCCAGAGGCGCACGTGCGGAGGATCGTGGTTCAGGACGGCCGGGCGCGGGCGGTCCAGTACCGCCATGGCGGTGAGACGGTCACCGCGCAGGCCGAGCGGGAGGTGATCCTCAGCGCGGGGGCCTACAACTCCCCGCAGCTGCTGATGCTCTCCGGCATCGGGCCGGCGGACCACCTGCGCGAGCACGGCATCGAGGTGCTGGTCGACCAGCCGAACGTCGGTGCCCATCTGCAGGAACATCCGATGGCCCTGGTCAACTGGCGCTGTCGCACCGATGACACGCTGGACGACGCGGCCAGCCCACGCTACCTGCTGCCCTGGCTGCTGGCGGGGCGGGGCAAGCTCTCCTCCAACATCGCCGAAGCGGCGCTGCACTGGCGCTCGGATCCGGCGTTGCGGGCACCCGACTTCCAGATCGTGTTCGGGCCGGTGTACTACTGGGAGCATGGCTTCCGCAAGCACGCCACCCCCGCGCTCAGCGCCGGCCTCGCCTACATCGGGCCCTCCAGCCGGGGACATGTACGACTCGGCTCCGCCGACCCCGACGAGCATCCGCGGATCTTCAACAACATGCTGGGCGACGAGGGCGAGATGGACGCGATGCTGAGGGCGCTGGAGCTGGTCCGGGACGTGGCTTCCCGGCCGCCGTTCAGCACCCGGATTCAGGAGGAGCTGAACCCGAGCGCGACGCTGAGCACCCGGCGCGAGCTGACCGACTGGCTTCGCGCCACCTGTGAGCACGAGTATCACCCCTCCTGCACCTGCCGGATCGGCTCCCCGCAGGAGGGCGTCGTCGACCCGGACCTCCGAGTCCATGGCGTCGACGGGCTTCGGGTGATCGACACCTCGGTGATGCCGAGGATCACCTCGGGAAACACCCATGCACCGACCGTGATGATCGCCGAGCACGGCGCACGGCGGCTACTCGGCTGAGCGGTCCCGTTTCAGGCTCAGCCTCCGCGAGTCACGCAGGCACGCTTCCCGCCGCCAGGCGGCTGGCTGCCACCGCAGCCTGGCCGTAGGAGATCCCGCCGTCGCCCGGTGGCAGGCGTGAGGGCACCAGCACCCTCAGGCCGCTGCGGCCCAGACCGGCGAAGACAGTCTCCAGCAGGCGACGGTTGACGAACACCCCACCGGACAAGACGACCGTATCGGTGCCACGGACCGAGGCGGCGAGCTCGCATGCCTCCACGGTGGCCTGGGCGAGTCCGGCGTGGAACCTGACAGCGATGCTCCCAGTGGCCTCCCCCCGCTTCACGTCCGCCGCGGCGGCGAGCACGGTCTCCCGCGGATCGATCACGATCCCAGCATCCCCGCTTGAGACCGGCATGGGGTAGGCACCAGAAGACTGGTGGCCCTGGCAGGCGGCCTCCAGCTCCACCGCGGCCTGCCCCTCATAGCGGATCTCGGCTCGCACCCCGGCGAGGGCGGCGATCGCGTCGAACAGCCGGCCCACGCTGGTGGTCTGCGGGGAGGCCACGCCGCTCAGAGCAAGCCGCGCCACCTGTCGCCACAGCCGGCGCGGCACCCGTTCCGAGAGCGAGGGCGGAACCAGCGGCTCCTCTCCGGTCGCCGTCTGAAGCCATGCGCAGGCCATGCGCCACGGCTGCCGGATCGCCTGCTCTCCGCCGGGAAGCGCCACCGATCGCAGCGACCCCACTCGCTGGAATTCCTGCAGGTCCCCGAACAGGATCTCGCCGCCCCACACGGTTTCGTCGAGGCCATATCCGGCTCCGTCGAAGATCGCCGCCACCGCCGGCCCCCGCTCGCCGTGCTCGGCGAGACAGGCGGCCATGTGCGCGTGGTGGTGTTGCACCCCCACCAGCGCGATGTCCTCCCGTTCCAGCGCGTACTTGGTGGAGAGGTATTCCGGGTGCAGGTCGTGGGCGACGACCTCGGGCTCGACGGCGAACAGGCGCTGAAGGTGCTCCACCCCGTCGGAGAACGACCGCAGCGTTTCGAGGTTGGCGAGATCACCGACGTGGGGCCCGACCCAGGCTCGGGCGCCCTTGGCAACACAGAAGGTGTTCTTGAGCTCGGCCCCGCAGGCCAGGAGCGGACGCGGGGTCCCGGGGTCCGGAAGGTTCAGGCTGCCCGGCACGTAACCGCGCGAGCGTCGCACGAACAGCGGCCGGGTCCCGCGGCCCAGCGTCACCGGCCGCACCACGGAGTCGTCGGTGCGGGTGTGTATCGCCCGATCGTGGACCAGGAACAGGTCGGCGATCGACCCCAGGCGGGTCCGCGCGTCGTCGTCGCCGAAGGCGATCGGCTCGTCGCTGACATTGCCGCTGGTCAGCACCAGGGTGAGCCCGAGGTCGGCCAGCAGCAGATGGTGAAGCGGGGAGTAGGGGAGCATCACCCCGAGCTCGGCGGCGCCGGGGGCCACGGCCGCGGCGATCCCGGCGCCGGGCAGCCGGGGCGCCAGCACAATCGGGCGGGCGGGCGAGGCGAGCAGTCCCCGT
Organism: uncultured Solirubrobacterales bacterium; assembly: GCA_963731435.1. Classification (GTDB taxonomy): domain Bacteria; phylum Actinomycetota; class Thermoleophilia; order Solirubrobacterales; family Solirubrobacteraceae; genus Palsa-465. Next base: position 468,190 of record CAVSVF010000002.1, on the reverse strand, counting down.
GCCTGGTCGTCGAGCTCGACCACTGCGCTCGCCGCCTGGGGATCGGGAACCATCAGGGCAAAGGGCTTGTCCTCCCGGTGCTTGCGGGCCCGCAGCTCGGCCACCGCCGACTCCAGGTCGGCGCGGCAGGCCAGGTGGTAACCACCAATCCCCTTGATTGCCACGATCTTGCCCTCGACGAGCGCGGCTTCGGCCGCGGCCAGCGGATCCACGCCCTCGGTCGGGCCCACCGCGTCCAGCAGGGACATGGACGGACCACACTCCGGGCAGGCATTCGGCTGAGCGTGAAAACGGCGGTCCAGGGGGTTGTCGTACTCGGCCTGACAGCGCGCGCACATCGCAAACGCCGCCATCGTCGTCAACGGCCGGTCGTAGGGGACGCCCCGGACGATGGTGAAGCGGGGGCCGCAATCGGTGCAGTTGATGAATGGGTAGCGGTAGCGGCGATCGGCGGGATCCAGCAGCTCGGTCAGGCAGTGCTCACAGGTGGCGATGTCGGCGCTGACCGGTACGCCCGCCACCTGACCGGTGGGGCTCTCCAGGATCCGGAACCCGTCCTCTCCCATGGGTGCGAGACCCGTGTCCGCGATCCGCTCCACGACGGCCAGCGGCGGGGCCTCCACGCTGACGCGGGCGAGAAACTCCTCCACCCTCGCGGGAGGGCCCTCAACCTCCAGCAGCACTCCCTCGCTGTCATTGAGGACGTGGCCGTGGAGCGAGAGCTCACGGGCGAGCCGGTAGACGTGGGGACGGAACCCGACCCCCTGGACGGTGCCCTCGATGCGCACCCGCCGGCGCACGCACTCGCCGGCGGTGAGGCTCACGGGACCAGCTCCCGCAGCGCGTGGTATGCGCTCGCCTGGGCCTCCTGAATGCGAGGGATGTGCTCCGAGCGGGTGATCACGACGTGATCGGCCAGGCGCGCGGCGGCCACCTCTCCGCCGTCGTAGCCCACCATCGCGATCGTCACCAGGCCCCGGCGCCGTGCCTCGCCGAGGGCCGCGATCACGTTGCGCGAGTTTCCCGACGTCGAGAGCGCCAGCAACACATCGCCCCTCCCGCCGTAGGCGATCACCTGGCGAGCGAAGATCGCCTCGGTCCCGATGTCGTTGGCGATCGCGGTGAGGATGCCGGCGTCCTCGGTGAGGTCGAGCGCCGGACGGGATCGGCGGCCGGGTGGCGGATCGCGGAAATCGGCCACGACATCCATGGCGTCGGTAGCCGAGCCGCCGTTGCCCAGCGCGAGCAGCTGGCCTCCGTGGTCGAAGCTCTCCTGCAGCGCCTGTGCGGCTGCGGCGAGCACCTCAGTGTTCTCGGAAAGGGTCTGTGTGCGGAGGGCGCCGATCTCCTCACTCTTCATCAGCACCGACCGCCGCACGTCGTCCAGCACCTTCTCCAGATCGTCCTCCTGCTCGCCGAGGAACGGGTAGAGGAAACTCGACGCTCCCGCGTCATGAGCGCGCCGCGGCTCCCGACCGCTCAGCAGTCCGCGGTGCTCGAAGAACACGTGGACGAGCTCCCAGAGAACGTGGTACAGCGTCTCCACCAGCTCCTGCCGGACACTCGGGTCGGCGCTGGGGGGGAGGAACTCCCATTCCGCGCCCGCCTCGGCGAAGGCGATGGTCAGACACCCGCGCTCGCTCGCGGTCGCCAGGGCCCCTGCTGTCTCGCCACCGTCGGCTTCGGTCCCGAACGCGATCAGGATGTCCTCGGGTCGAACGAGAAGCTCCAGCTGTGCCCTCAGCCGTCCGCCTTCGCCGACCAGTCCCAGCGCCGGCAACGCCCGCTTGCCGACGATCACCGGATGAACGAACTCCACCGCCACGTGTCGCGCATCCGAGCGAGCGGCGGCGGAGCGTCCGACCGCGACCAGCCGCCCGCCCCGGGCGAAGCGCTCGGCCATGCGGTGGCAGAGACGAGCCAGGCGCGCCGCCTCGGCCTCGAAGAACCGCCGGTTCGCGGCGGTGCGCTCGTCGCGCATCGTCCGCACGTCGGGGACGAGATCTCCGGAGAGCGCCGTGAGCGTCAAACCAGCGTTCTCCCCCGCTCAGCCACCGCCTGCAGCCAGCTGCGCCAGGCGTCGACTCCCTCTCCCGTGCGCGCGCTGATCAGCATGCGCTCCACGTCCGGGTTCACCTGATCCAGGTAGTAGAGGAACCTGTCGAGGTCAAAGTCGAGATGCGGCAGCAGATCGATCTTGTTGACCACCACGACGTCGCAGGTGCGGAACATCAACGGGTACTTCATCGGCTTGTCCTCGCCCTCGGTGACCGAGCAGACCATCGCTCGGGCGTCCTCGCCGACGCGGAACTCGGCGGGACAGACCAGGTTGCCCACGTTCTCGATCACGAGCAGGTCGATCTCGTGGAGCGGCAGCGCCCCGAGCGCGGAGCGCACCATGTTGGCGTCCAGGTGACATTCCCCACCGAAGCCGCTGTCCGTGTTGAGCTGCGTGACCGGAACGTGCAGGCCGGCGAGCCGGTCACTGTCGAAGGACCCCTGCACATCGCCTTCCAGCACGCCCACGCGGCACCCGGACAGCGGCTCGGCGAGCGCCCGCTCCAGCAGCGTGGTCTTGCCCGCCCCCGGCGCGCTCATCAGATTGACGACATTCACGTGATGGCGATCGAAGTCCTCACGGTTGGCGCGAGCGATCGTGTTGTTGGCGTCGAGGGCGTCCTCGACGACCCTCACCCTGGTTCGGTGCACTGCGCCTCCTACATCTGTTCGATGTTCAGATAACGGCGGATCTCCGGCGCCTGCGCGGCGACCGCGGCGGCGATCAGGCCGATCAGCGTCAGCAGCCCCATCGTCTGGGCGGTTGGACTGATGCGGATCTCGCTCATGTTCGAGGTACCTCCTGTTGTGCTGTTTTTTCGGTGATGTCTTTCAGCAGTGACTCCACGAGCTGGACCGCCGGGTCAAGCGCGGCCGCGACCGGTACCGAGAGCTGGGCGACGATCTCCTCGTCATCGGCGCTCATCCGGGTCTGTGGCTCGCAGCCGACGACGTAGGTGGGGGGCGGCGTGCCACCGAAGGTGCGCACCAGCCCCATCACCGCAACGGGGTCCATGCCGTGCCCATCGACCGTGACCTCCCCCTCCTCGTCCTGATCGACCTCGATCACGTACAGCGTTCCCGGAGCCTGCCCTCGAGGGGTCGCATCGAGCAGGATCACGGCGTCATAGCCGTCCTGCATCGCAAAGGCGAGGTCCATCCCCCGGATCCCGAAGTCCACCACCTCCACGCCCGCGGGCAGCTGCCGGCGCCAGAGGCGATCGGCCACCGCGACGCCGAAGCCGTCGTCGGCCAGGAACACGTTGCCGATACCAGCGACCAATATGCGGGGCGACCGGGGCGCTCCGTCGGCGGCGGCCGGGTCCTCTTCCAGTGGCTCAACCTCCACCGCCGAGAAGAAGAAGCGATGCCCGGGCTGACGGGCATAGCCGAGGTCGTGGCCTGGATCGTCGTCGACCACCACCGCGATCGTCACTTTGCCCTCGGTGTCCTCCTCCAGTCCTTCGACCACCGCGGTACGACCGGCGAGCGCGATGTCGAAGACGTCTCCTCCCGGGCGTGGGCACAGCCGCACCCGGCTACCGGCCCTCAGCTCGCTCCCGGCGACTGTCACCACATCCGGACCCGGCCGCTCGAGCTCCTCCCAGTAGCCCGGCATCTCAGCGCACCATCCCCAGCTCGCGCACCGTGCCGTGCAGCGCCATCAGCTGGTCCGGGGTGAGGGCCTCGGTGCGCTCCAGGATCTCCCGGGCGCGGGGATCGGAGGCCGCCATCTCGGCCTTTTCCTCGTCGGTGAGGGTGAGGATGTTGAGGATCAGCAGCTGGTCGATCTCGCCGCCGTCGAACAGATCCCCGGGGCTCTCCGGGGCGATCCTGGGGTAGTCCTCCAGGATGATCGGGGAGGAGAGCATCGTGCTGCGGTCGCCCTTCTCCCCCACCAGCACGGGCCAGGTGCCGAGATTGCGGCAGGCCGCGGCGGCCTCGGTCAGCTCGTCCGGTGGGTCGGTCAGCGAGACGAAGCCGCCCTCGCCCACGCGCAGCATCGTGTGGGTGGAACAGAATGTCGCCTCCAACGCCTGCTGACGTGACCCCGCCACCCAGTGCGTCTCGTTGTCAAGCGTCACGGACAGCCGCCAGGTCCCATCGGTACCGGGCGCTGCGCTGAGCCGCAGTGTTCCGCGCAGTCCTCGCCAGCTGCGAATCAGCGCGCCGACCTCGGCACCGGAGGCTTCGCGCAGCACCTCGCGCCTGTTGCCGGCCGGAATCGTGATCGGGACGCTGACCCCGGCGCGGAGCTCCCGCAAGCTCACGCTGGGAGCCGGGATCTCTCGCTCCACCGCCTCATCCCAGGCCACATAGCGCTCCCCCTCGACGGTCAGCTCGTCGACCTCGCTCCAGCCCTCGCCCTGGCGGCGGACCACCGCGCGCTGGACGACGTGGAGGAAACGCACCGTCACCGTAACCGCCGTCTGCGTTGGGGCCATCACCAGGACGTCGGTCCGCATCTGCGACGGGTCGTCGGGATGGAGCTCCGTGTGCGCGGGCGGGTACACCCCGCCGAAGGTGAAGCGGCGCTGGTTCTTCAGCGCGGAGCGGCGGTACGGCCAGAGGATGTAACCCTCGTAGAGGACGGCGTCGGCAATCGCGCGGACCGGATCGGGAGTCATCGATCCTCCAGCAGCGCATCCACGGCCTCGTCCCAGGTGGCAAAGGCGTGCGCGGCCTTGAACGCACACAGCGAGGCGAACGAGTCTGTCCCCAGTCGCAGCCAGGCGGTCTGGGAGAAGTGCCGGTCCATCATCCGTCTCCAGGTGGCCACCGGCAGGCGGTAGTCGACTTCGCGGTCCCAGCCGATCCGGGCTGCCTGCAGCGCTCCCTCGGGCGTGGTGAAGAACACCGACCCGCTGAACAGCAGCTCAAGCGGGACCTCACCATCCTCCAGCGCCGCGAAGTACCGTGACGCCGTCACCTCCAGGTCGTAGGTGCAGGTAACCGGCAACTCCACGTGGGTGGAGCCGGTGAAACCGGGAACCACCACCGTGGTCCGCAGCCACGGGAGCGTCCGCAGCGTGCTCCCCCACCGCTCAGGCTCCCCGAACAGCTCAAGTAGCCGCCCCTGCACCGCGGGCGAATAGTCGCGCTGGCGAGCAGCGATCTGGAGCTGGACGTCCAGCAGGACGGAGCGGACCTCTCGTACGCCGGGAGCGTCGACGCGCAGCGAGAAGCTGAGCGTGGGAACCGCGGACGGCTCCAGGCTGCGAGCGCCCTCGACGTCGAAGCTCAGCTCCGGGACGGTGCCCGTCAGGCTCTTAATCGCCGACATTGGTGAGCCCTGTGGTCAGGCCGGCGACAGGTTGGGCATGCTGGGATCGATCGGGTCGTGCGTCTTGGGGTTGATGCCGGTGGAGCGCTGCGCCGTCGATGTCCCGTCCGGGTTGTGCCCGGGCATGCTGTCGTAGCTCCCCTTGGAGTTGCCCTGCTGGATGCCGGGGATGTGGGCCGGCATATCCGGGCGGACCTCGTTGCTGGAGTTGGGCATGACTAGCTCCTTTCCACGGATGACGCCGCGGTTGCTTGCGTGAACGGACGGGCGCGACGATCCAGCTCGGCAAAGAAGCCGTCGATCCCGTCCCATACCTCCCGGCCGCCGGTGAACCCGCGCCACCTGGTGCGGATCAGCGCCACCAGGCGATAGGGGTCCTCCACCGGTACGAGCCAGTGGCGGCGAGACCCCCGGGCACGGTTTACCAACAGCGCCTCCACGTCGGGCTCGATCGTGCTCAGAACGGGGTTGGCCTGCTCCACCTGCTCCCAGGTGGCGAGCTCCAGACGAGACTCGGTCGCTCCCATCGGACCGGGATAGAAGGCCATCGTTCGTCCCTGATCGGAGTTGAGGAAGAAGAACGCCATGTCGACGGGGATCCGCAGGCGATCCCAGACGGGGTCCTCCAACCGGAAGTCCTCCAGGCGCAGCCGTCGATCGGGCACGAGACGGAAATGACCACCCCCGGCGGCGCGGCGGTCGAACAGGACCGAGCACGGCCGGCAGGCACAGAGCAGCTGCCGGCTCTCCAGGTCGATCACGTGCCGGTGCTTTGCCTCCACCGGTGAGCCGCAGAGCTCGCAGTGCTCCTGTTCCTCGCCGGCGCCCGGCTGCGGCGAGGCTTGGGCAAGGCGCCGGAGCCGGGGGGAGGCGAGCGTCTGACCGGTTCCCGACATCGGATCGACCCTCAGGCCGCCACCGGCAGTGCCACCTTGACGAGGCCATCGTCGCCGACCAGCAGAGGGACCGGCTCCAGGTGCAGGTGCGGCGAGTCGAGGCAGCGGCCGGCGCGCAGAACGTCGTAGCGGTTCCCGCAGCCGGGACAGGTCAGCTCGGAGGCCTCCAGCGCCGCTTCGGCCAGCGAGCCGCCGCACGCCGCACACTGCGGCCGGTAGCCGTAGAGCCGGTCGCCCAGCCTCAGGAACAGGATCGGCTGTCCGTTGACGGGCTTGACGGTGAGACCGCCGCCGGAGAGCTCCGGCAGGCCCCCGACCATCGTCCATTCGCCCTCGCTGGCGGCGAACTTTGGCGATTCACTTCGGGGGGGGCGAAGTGAATCGCCATTCATCGCGGCCGGGGGCGGCCGGGACGGCCAGCTCTATCTGAAGCAGCGGCTCGCTCGCCGGCGCGACATCATCCTCGACGGCCACCACCTCCTCGATCTCCGGAGCGATTTTGTGGATGGCGTTCTCGATCGCCAGCTTCAGCGTCATCGCCGAGGACGGGCACCCGCTGCAGCTGCCCTCCATGCGCAGCCGGACCTGGGTCCCCTCCACCGCCAGCAACTCGACGTTGCCTCCGTGGGACTCCAGGTATGGCCGGACCTCGCCCAGCGCGTCGAGCACCCGGTCCTCGGTGGGGACGGGGTGCAAGCCGTGGAGGAGCAGGAGGTGAGCCACGAGCTCGTCATCGCCGAGCGCCCTCGCGAGCTCGCCGTCGTCCCGGACGGCGATCTCCTCGACGATGTGCTCGAGCCCGGTGCCGTAGAGGTCCAGCAGCGCCTGCACCACCGCGGTGGCGTCGTCCCGCACCGCCGAATCGGGGAGCGACTCCAGCTGCTCCAGTCCACGTTCCACCTCCCCCACCAGCTGCAGCGGATCCACGTGTCCCATCCCGGCCACCCCTAGCTGTGCTCGCCGAACATCGGCTGATGGACGGTCTTGAGCGTCTTGCCGTTACCCAGGTACATGTGGACCCCGCACGGCAGGCACGGATCGAACGAGCGGACCGCCCGCATGATGTCGATGCCGCGGAAGTTGTCCTGGTCGTTCTCCTCGAAGATGGGCTGGCCCATCACCGCGTCCTCGTAGGGGCCCGGAGTTCCGTAGGAGTCCGTCGGGCTGCCGTTCCACGGCGTCGGCGGATACGGGTGGTAGTTGGCGATCTTGCCGTCGCGGATCACCAGATGGTGCGAGAGCACGCCGCGCACCGCCTCGTGGAAGCCACAGCCGATCGCGTCGTCGGGGACGTCGAAGTCCTCGAACACCTTGGTGTGCCCGGCCCGGAGCTCGGTCATCGCCCGGTCGATGAAATGCAGCGCCATCCCGGCCGCATAGGCGACGAAGTAGATCCGCGCTCGGTCGCGCTCGATCGCGTTTGACCACTGCGGGATCTTCCACTCAAGCGTCTGCTCCGGGGTGTTCGGAGTCTGCGGAAGGTTCATCAGCACGCTCTGTCCGGTGGCCTTCACGTATGGCGTGTCCACCTTTCCCGCCAGCGCAGTTGCCCATAGCCGCGCCAGAGCGCCGCCGCCGGTGTCCAGCGCCAGGTTCTCACCGGTTCGCTGGTCATACCAGCGCGGGCTCATCACCCAGGAGTAGTTGCCGCCCTCCAGATCTCGCTTCTGCGGCGCCGGAATCGTCGTCTGGTTCCACGGGTGGCGTTGATCGACCGGGTTGCCGAGCGGGTCGTGTGAGACGAAGGTCTCCTCACTGGTCCAGTCCTGGTAGTAGGAGGAGCCGAGCATGATCCGGATCCCGAGGTTGATGTCCACCAGGTTGGTGGTCACCAGCTCCCCGTCGACGATGACGCCGGGGGTGACGAACATCTCGTTGCCCCAGTCGTTCATGGTCTCGTAGCGGTAGTCGACGTAATCCGGGTTGTTGAACGCGCCCCAGCAGCCGAGCAGGATGCGGCGCCGGCCGACCTCCTCATAACCGGGCATCGCCTCATAGAAGAAGTCGAACACGTCGTCGTTCATCGCCACTGCCTTCTTGATGAAGTCCAGGCAGCGAAGCAGCCGGCTGAGGTAGTCGGTGAACAACGTCGGCGTGGGCATCGTCCCCACCCCGCCGGGGTAAATGGTGGAGGGGTGAACGTGACGGCCCTCCATCAGGCAGATCATCTCCCGCCCGATCCGGCTCATCAGCAACGCTTCCTTGTACGTCTCGCCGGTGAACGGGTTGTAGGAGCGCATGATGTCCGCGACCGTCCGGTAGCCGTGTAGCTCCGCGTGCGGCGCATCGGTCTTCTCGGCCTTGTTCCAGACACTGGGGTTGGTCGCCTTGACCATCTGCTCGCAGAAGTCCACGAACACCAGGTTGTCCTGGAAGATGATGTGGTCGAAGATGTACTCCGCCGCCTCACCGAGGTTGACGATCCACTCGCCGAGCGGCGGCGGCTTGACCCCGTAGGCCATCTGCTGTGCGTAGCACGAGCACACAGCGTGGTTGTCGCCGCAGATCCCGCAGATCCGGCTGGTGATGAAGTGCGCGTCCCGGGGGTCCTTGCCCTTCATGAACACGCTGTAGCCACGGAACAGCGAGGAGGTGCTCTTGCACGAGACGACTTCCCGGTTGTCGAAGTCGATCTTGGTGTAGATCCCGAGGTTGCCGACGATCCTGGTGATCGGGTCCCAGGACATGTCGACGAGCTTGCCCGCCTCCGGCTTGATTCGCTCCCTGACTGCCATTGCCGTCTCCTCTCGCTGCCTTAACTCGTTGTCGGTGCCGCGCCGCTAGTTGCCCCAGCGCGGCTTGTAGCCGGTGGTCAGCTCAGCCCGGTTGTGACGCCACTTGGTCTCTTTGTTCATCGTGCGGTTGGTGATGCCACGAAGCTTGCGGATCACCGGGCCGTAGGCACCGGTGATCGCGGTCGAGACCCCGCCGCCCGGAGGCGCGTCCATGAACGGCATGAACTTGTCCGGGAAGCCGGGCATGGTGCAGCCGATGCAGATGCCCCCCACGTTGGGGCAGCCTCCGATCCCGGCCATCCAGCCGCGCTTGGGCACGTTGCAGTTGACGACCGGCCCCCAGCAGCCGATCTTCACCTGGCACTTGGGCGAGTTGTAGTCCTTGGCGAAGTCCCCCTGCTCGTAGTAGCCGGCCCGGTCGCAACCCTCGTGCACGGTCTTGCCGAAGATCCACTGCGGGCGCAGCGCCTCGTCGAGGGGGATCGTCGGCGCCAGCCCGGCCGCCTGATAGAGCAGCCAGACGAGGGTCTCCATGAAGTTCTCCGGCTGCACCGGGCAGCCGGGGACGTTGACGATCGGCAGCCCGCCGGCGCTGCGGAAGTCCCAGCCGAGATAATCGGCCAGGCCCATGCAACCGGTGGGATTGCCGGCCATCGCGTGGATGCCGCCGTAGGTGGCGCAGGTACCGATCGCCACCACGCCCCAGGCCTTCGGCGCGAGCTGATCGAGCCACCAGTTGAGCGTGAGCGGCTCGCCGGTGGCCTCGTCGTTGCCAAACGACGTCCAGTAGCCCTCCCCGTTGATCTTCTCGTTGGGAATCGATCCCTCAATCACCAGGACGAAGGGCTTGTCCAGCTCCCCGCGGGCCGCCTGGCGGAACGGGAGCAGGAACTCCTCTCCGCCGAGAGTCGGCGAGAGCACCTTGTTGTGGAGGTTGACCTTGGGCAGGCCCGGGATCGCTCCCAGCAGCACATCCTCGATCCCCGGCTGCCCCGCGGCAGTGATCGAGACCGAGTCCCCGTCACAGCTCATGCCCTCCGAGATCCACAGGATGTGCACCTCGTCGACGCCGGATGACTTCTCTTCAACCGCCATGCCTGATCCCTTCGCTCGTCAGGGTTGCCACTTCCTCCTTGAGCTGCAGTGCCTCGACGAGCAGCTCCTCGCCGGCGGTCAGCTCCAAGTCCAGACCGCCGCAGCAAGAGCACTGCAGCGGGAACTGCTCCATCGTCGTCTCGATCCCGCAGTGCCGGCAGATGCCTCGTGCCGGAACCTCCTCGATCTCCAGCTCGGCTCCTTCGAGCACCGTCCCGCTACTCAGGAGCTCGAAGGCGAACTCCAGGGCCGAGGGGACCACCTGCCGGAGGTGTCCCACCTTCAGCTCCACCCGCTCCACGGGTCGACCCGCGGCATGCCGCACCGCAACGTCGACCACGGCTTCGGCGAGGGAGAGCTCGTGCACTGCTTGCCTCAGCAGATCCTCGGCAGTGGGTCGCCCACCAGCTGGTCCATCACGCGTCGCCCCCCGAACGCGGTCTGCACGAGCACCATGCCCGGCGGCTCGGTCCGTACCTCGCCGATCTCCACCGCCTCCTCGCAGCCGGGGACCGAGCGCAGCGCGGCCAGCGCATCCTCGACGCCCTCGGGGGCCACAAAAGCCACCAGCTTGCCCTCGTTGGCCATGTACATGGGATCGATCCCCAGCAGCTCGGCCGCTCCTTCGACGGCCGGGTGCACGGGCACCTGTCCCTCCTGCACGACCATCGCCACCGAGGAGGACCGCGCTAGCTCGTTCAGCACCGAGGCCACCCCGCCGCGGGTGGCATCTCGCAGGCAGTGAAGGTGCTCCCCGGCCCGGTCGAGCAGCGCATCGACAGCCGGCCACAGCGACCTCGTGTCGGACTCCACCGCGGCGTCGAGATCAAAGTCGTCACGCGAGAGCATGATCGCCGTCCCGTGCTCGCCGATGCTCCCGGAGAGGAGGATGCGATCGCCGGGTTTCAGCCCACCGGGGGAGAGTGACGCACGAACATCGCTCACCCCCACCCCGGTCGTGCAGATGTACATACCGTCGGCCCGCCCGCGCTCCACCACCTTGGTGTCGCCGGCCAGGATGGCGACGCCGGCGACACGGGCGGCGTCCGCGATCGCGTCGATCTCCTCTCGGAGCACGTCGGCCCCGAGGCCCTCCTCCAGGATCAGCCCCAGGCTCATCGCCACCGGGCGTGCCCCCGCCATTGCCAGGTCGTTGACCGTGCCGTTGACGGCCAGCTCGCCGATCGAGCCACCGGGAAAGCGCAGCGGCCTGACCACGTAGGAGTCGGTGGTGATCGCCAGCTGCCGCCCATCGACCGCGAACGCCCCGGCATCGGCCATCTCCTCCAGCGTGCCGCCTCCGAGGGAGGGCACGAACATCCCCTCGATCAGGGTCTGCGTGGCCTTGCCGCCGGCGCCGTGGGCCATGGTGATCTGCTGGTCACGGAACTTGGCCCGCTTGCCCCGCGCGGTCTCGATGATGCCGAGGATCCGCTGCTCACGCTCGGTCACCGCAGCCGGCTCAGCCATCACACAACCTCCCGCTCGCGCGCGAAGCGGCCGAAGTTGTAGTACGCGGCGCAGGCGCCCTCGGAGGAGACCATGCAGGTTCCGATTGGCCGCTCCGGCGTGCACGCCGTCCCGAACACCTTGCACTCCCAGGGCTTGATCACGCCCTTGAGCACCTCGCCGCACTGACAGGCCTTGGGGTCGGCGACCCGGACCCCCGGGACGCCGAATCGCTGCTCGGCGTCGAGCTCGGCGTAGGCCTCTGAGAGCTTCAGCCCGCTGTGGGAGATGAAGCCCAGGCCGCGCCACTCAAAGTGGGGGCGCAGCTCGAAGACCTCCGCCATGACCTCCAGCGCACGCTGGTTGCCCGCATAGGGGACCACACGCTTGTACTGGTTCTCGACCTCGCAGCGCCCAGCCTGCAGCTGGCGCAGGATCATCGAGACCGACTGCAGGATGTCCAGCGGCTCAAAGCCGGAGATGACGATCGGCTTCTCGTAATCCGCGGGGATGAACTCGAACGGCTGCGCGCCGACGACGGTGGAAACGTGACCCGGCCCGATGAACCCATCCAGCCGCAGGTCCGGCGACTCCAGCAGTGCCCGCAAGGGCGGAACGATTGTCACGTGACTGCACATGCACGAGAAGTTGGTGACCCCCTCGGCCCGCGCGCGCTTGAGCGTCAGCGCGGTGGACGGGGCCGTCGTCTCGAAGCCGATCGCGAAGAAGACCACCTGCCGGTCCGGGTTCTGCTTGGCGATCCGCAACGCGTCGAGCGGCGAGTAGACCATGCGCACATCGGCTCCCGCCGCCTTGGCGTCCAGCAGGCTTCCATCCGATCCCGGTACTCGCAGCATGTCGCCAAAGCAGGTGAAGATCACACCGTCGACGTGGGCGAGGGCGATGCCGTCATCGACGCGGCCCATCGGGATCACGCAGACCGGGCAGCCGGGTCCGTGGACGAGCTCGACGTTGGCGGGCAGCAGGTCGTCGACCCCGTACTTGTAGATCGAGTGGGTGTGCCCCCCGCACACCTCCATGAGCTTGTAGTGGCGTCCGGGCTCCACCAGGGAGAGGACCTCGGCGGCGGCAGCCTGACCGAGCTCGGCATCGCGGAACTCGTCGACGAACCTCATTTCGTCGCCCTCGGTGGCGGCGGAAGCCAGTGCGGCGATTGCCGTGCCGGCGTGCACCAGCAATTCGTCGCCGGGGGCGACGGGGTCGACCAGAGCAGTCTCCACGCTGGAGCGGGCGCCGGCCCCGTCGGCGCACAGAGCCAGGCCGCGGTCGGCATCGGTCCGAAGGACGGTCATCGGAACGCCGTCGTCACCGCAGGTGATGCAGTGCGACGAACCGCACTCGTCGTTCACTCGATCACGCTCGCCTTCAGCTCCTCCAGCTCCAGCTCGTACTCCTGTCCCATCGCCTCGAGCAGCTCCCGCGTGGACTGCGCCTCCTCTTCGTCGATCTGGGAGATGGCGAAGCCGACGTGGATGAGCACCCAGTCGCCCGGGCCCACACCCCCGCTCCCGTCCCCGTCCGTCAAGAGGCTGATGTTGACGTTGCGGCGGACCCCCACGACGTCGACCCGGGCGATCTGGTTCACCGGGTCCACCACTTCAATGACCTGCCCGGGTATCGCCAGGCACATGTCACTGTCCTCTCGCTCGCAAGTGCGTCCCCGCGCGGTCCACGGCACGCCGAAACGCCGGTATACCACCGAGGTTGCGCCCTCCGGAATGCCCCGTAACCACCCTGACGGTAATTCCGCTTACCACCAGTTCACGCCGATCGCCGTGAACCCGCCTGACTCCTTGGCGCGATGCTTACACTCGCTTCCAGCGGGAGCGATTGCAAAGCGTTTCCCGTCCGTGCAGAGATCCGGAGAGGGAGGGCACGCTGAGACCGGAGGAACCTGTAGCCCTTGCTGGTCGCCGTGGCCGGGGGTGCGCCAGTGAGCACTCTCGCTCGCTCCAGTGCCTGCTCGATCTCGATGGCGATCTCGCCGATGAGCTTGACGTCCAGGTGCTCCGCGCCGCCCGGGCCGCAGCGGTTGCCTTGACATTCCAGACCGATGTCGGCCGCCTGCCTGTGCCCGATTGGCTGACGGCCACCGCGCGAGGCGCGGGCATCCTGGTGCTCGATGGCGTCCTGGTGGTCAACTCACGGGCGGGGGGGCGAACCTCCTCGGAGCTGATCGGGACCGGAGACGTGATCCAGCCGAGTACGCGCGACTACGAGGAGCTGCTGGCCTGCGATGTCACCTGGCACGCCCTGGTGCCTGGCCGGTTCGCGCTGCTCGACGGCGACTTCGCCAAGCGTGTTCGGTTCTGGCCGCAGATCGGCCACGCGCTGCTGCGCCGAACCTCGCGTCGGATCGCCAGACTGAACGTCCAGCGGGCAATCGCCTCGCAGCCACGACTCGAGGTGCGCCTCGCCCTGCTGCTCTGGCATCTGGCCGCTCGCTGGGGACGGGTGGAGCGCGGGGGCGTCCGGCTGCCGCTGCCGCTGACCCACCAGCTGCTGGGGCGGCTGATCGGCGCGGAGCGCCCGTCCGTCTCCCACGCGCTCGCTCGGCTCGCCCACTCCGGACTGGTCACCGGTCACGGGGATGAGTGGCACCTCCACGGCGAGCTCCAGGACCAGCTCTCATCGATGCTGGACAGCGAGGTGGCGCGCGCCGAGAGCACCTACGCCACCCTGGGCGCGTTCCGGGTGGGCTGAGCGCATCCGGCTGCTTCCTGTCGGTCAAGCTCCTTAAGCTCGGCTGGTGGACTGGCTGTTCGCCTATGGCTCGCTGCTGCCCACCGGACTCACGGTCCTCCCCGATGGCGTGGTCCGTTGCAGCCTGCTGGGGTGGCAGCGCGCCTGGAGCGTGGCGATGGACAACACGTGCGACATCCCGGGCTACAAGCACTTACCTGAGGCAAGATGGCTCCCGGCCGGCGGTGATGGTGGCCTTCCTGGACGTGGTCGCAACGAGCGGCGCGAGCACCAACGGCATCGCCACCCGCGATTGATCCTGACGAGCTGCCGGGGCTCGACGCCCGGGAGCGCAACTACCACCGCGTCGAGGTGACCGGCCAGCTGGACCGTCGCTCTGGCCGGGTGAGTATGGACCTACGTCGGCAGGCCGCCTCGCGTGAACGGGCACGACGCGGGGCAGCGGAGGGATGCTGGTCGCCGCCCGCAGCTACCGCGAGCGCGTACTCGAGGGCTTCGAGCTGCTCGGTGAACGCGAGCTGTTCGAAAGCTCCACCCTCCCAGTCCCCCCGATCGCCGACCTACAGCTCATCTACGAGGGCGAGCCGTCATCGCCGCGGTCGCTGCGAGCCGAGGAGTAGCCTCGCCGTGGCGATGCGCGCCGTCGACGAGCTGGAGCTGCCGGAGCTTGATCCCAATGACCCTGAGCTGCGGGGGGATCGCTGGGAATCGGTGATGCGGGAGCTGCGGGAGCTCGGGTCGTGGCTGGTCCGCGCGCCGCTGGGGGTGATCGTCCTTGACCGAACGGCGGGCGAGCAGTTCCTGCGCACCAAGTCGGCGATCTTTCCCGGGCTCCTCTTGGCCGAGATCTTCGGCATCGAGGAGGGACCGCTGCACGAGCAGATGACCCGCAACATCATCAACATCAACGGCAAGGACCACTCGCGTCTGCGCGGCCTGATCAACCCTGCGCTGAGTCCCGCGCGCGGCGGAGCGCCTGCGACCGATGATGCGGGAGATCCTCGACGCGCTCTGGGGCGGACTGGATCTCTCGCAGCCGTTCGACTTCGTGGCGCGGATCGCCAAGCCCTATCCCTCCCAGACGATCGCACGGGTGATGGGGGTGTCGGCAGCGGACGCGCCCAGGCTGCATGACTGGTCGATGTGGATCCAGCGTCAGTTCGACCCGATCGCCTTGGGCGACCCCGAGCCAGCGCGCGACGATCGACGACAAGGTCGCCGAGTTCTACGCCTGGGTCCGCCCGCTCATCGTCCGTCGCCGGGCTGACCCCGTCCGAGGACCTGATCTCCACCGCTGATCCACGCCGAGGAGGAGGGAGAGCGTCTCACCGATGTGGAGCTGGAGAATCTCGTGCTCAACATCCTGGTGGGGGGCGTGGACACGACCCAGAGCCAGCTGGCACACGCCGTTCGGCTGCTGGCCGCCCGTCCGGAGCAGTGGGAAGCCCTCCATGAGGATCCCGACGGCCTGGCCGGTGCCGCCGCCGAGGAGGCCCTGCGGTTCGAGCCGATCACCCCCCTGACCGCACGCATGCTGGTGGAGCCGACCGAGGTGAACGGAGTGCAGTTCCCAGCCGGCACCGTTGTGATGGTGTGCTCGTTCACAGGCAACCGTGATCCCGCGGTGTACGAGGAACCCGATCGCTTCGATATCCGTGCCCCGCGGGAGACCAAGCGGATGCTGACCTTTGGCGCCGGCGTCCACTACTGCGTCGGCGCCAACCTCGCGCGCGCCGAGCTGACCGAAGCGCTGGCATTCCTGGCGCGGAGGGTCGACCGGTTGGAGCTCGTCGGAGAACCCTCGCTGCAGAGCGTCAGTGGCATCTACGGCGTCGACGAGCTTCCGGTGCGGCTTACCCCAGCCGCGGGTAGCCGGCCTACTGCCCCGACAGAGGCTTGATCACCGACTCCGCGAACGCTTCCATGTAGCGGTCACCGGCGCCGGGGCCGCTGTCCCCGGGGAGCGAAGGCGGCCCCTCGGGGTGTGCGTAATTGAAGGAAGGGTCGAACATCACGTAGTAGCTGACCCCGGTCGCGTCACGCCGGCGCTGGAGCCGCTCACGAGCTTGCGACGGTGTACCGGTGAGAAAGATCATCGCCTCATCCTGAGCGGCCGGATCCACCTCGGTGGCCTGGCCGATGAACGACTGAAGCGGCGCCGGATCGTCGGCCACCGCGGTGTGGGTGAGCTGTGTGCTGAGCTCCAGAGACCCGAAATCGCGCCCTGCGCGCTCTGCCCCCTCCCGCGCCCACTTCGACTTCTCGGCGAAGTAGCCGGTCGTCGAGCCCTCGGCCCAGCCTGGCCAGCCGATCTTGCCGCTTGGCAACGCGGGGAAGACGCTGACGATGTCGCCGTGCGCGCCTGCGAGCCTGATCGCTCTCGGCATCGTGCCGCCGACCAGGATCTTCGGCATGACCGCGAGCGGCAGCTCGAACACCGACTGGGCGTTCTCGATCCGGTAGTGCGCGCCTTCATAGGTGGTGTGCTCCTTGGTCCACGCGCTGCGGATGATCTCGAGCGCCTCGCGCAACCGGTCGAGGCGGATTCCGGGGCGATCAAAGGTCAGTCCCGCCATCTCGTAGTCGTCCGGCATCCAGCCCGCACCGACCCCCAGCTCGTAGCCGCCCGCCGCCAACGAAGCGATCGTTGCGGCGGCCCGGGCAAGGACCAGCGGGTGATAGAAGCCGACGTCCAGCACCGTCGCGCCGGTCGCCGCCCGCTTCGTCACGGCACCGACCGCAGCCTGTGTGGTCAGCGGATCCCATTGGCGCAGGCTGAAGTGGTCCGGAGTGTGAATCGCCGTGAAGCCGAGCTCCTCGTACCAGCGCACGCGCTCTCGCCATCGCTCACGCGGGAGCTCGCTGACCTGGACCGCGAAGCGGAACGGCTGCATCGCGGGCAGCCTAACCGCCGTCGTGGCGTCGCGCCACGGCTACGGTCGCCTGTCGCGCTCGCGCTAGGTGTCGGGTCCCGCGTTGGCGCCGAGGCTGTTCAGCCAGGCCCGCATCGCCTTCCCGGCCGGCGTGATCTCGCCTTCCTCGTATCCCGTCGTGGCCACCGCCAGCGTGGTGCCGTTGGGGGTTGACCATCCGTACTCGATGGCGGTACCGGATGGGGCGAAGCGAGCGATCGGCTGGCCCTGGTTGAGGATCGTGCCGCCGGGCGCGACGGCGGTGATCTGCTCAGCTACGTACTGGATCTTGCCTGCGTCCGGACCCTCCAGCAACTCGAAGTACACCAGCGGCTGCCCGGCGTACCACCCCGGGATGATGGCGAGGATCTTGACCCTGCAGGGCGCAAGAATCGGGGCGCCGACGGGCAGGACGGCGTCCACGCCCTGATCGGTCCGCTCCCATTGGGTCACGAAGTGCAGCGGATTGATGTAGCCAGCGCTTGAGATCGGCGCGGCGACCAGCTCCAGTTTCAGCTCATCTCTCACCTCGCTGATCGGGGGCGCATGCGCGTTCGGGTCGCCCACCGGCGTGGCCGTGTCGTCCGGATCAATCGCCGCTTGCGTGCCGGCGTTCGGCTCGACCACCTGCGGGTGCGGCTTGGGAAGCGGACTGGGATTGGGATTGGGACCGGTCGATCGGTTGGCGAGCCTGCTGTCCGTTCCACAGCCAGCGAGACCCAGCGCAAGGATCACGAGCGCAAGCGCACCGCGGCTCGGCCTGCGAGCCGCCGACGCGCCGACTCCTCTGAGCCGGCCGGTTGCTTGCCCAAGTGAGGCGTTTGTGCGTGCGCTTAGGACTGTCAACGTTTCCAATGCCTCAACGGAAACGCCGGGCGCGACGGCTGGCCGGGTTTCCGCTCGGTTGCTCCTGGGTGTCGGACCGAGGCGAACTCGAGAGGCGAGCTATCGCCCAAGGTAACACGTGTGACCGACCCCTTCGCCAGCTGCAAATCCAGCCGGTAGAGCCCATCACGGCTTCACGGCGGGTCAGGTTGCGTCCCGCGCGCAGTACTGGATCTCCCGCAGGACGATCCCGCTTGGGTCCAGCCAGTCGACCCCACACGGCTTGTTCGCGAACAGATCCTCGTTGACGATCCAGAGGTTGCGCCGGACCCCGGCCAATTTGTAGGAAATGGGGGAGAACCAGACCCGCACCGAGGTCACGCCGTCGGGAACGATCCCGAATGCGGGCGTGCCGGATATGTAGAGGAGGGGGTCGAAGCTTCTGGGAGCTGGTCCGCAGATGGGGCTCACCACGCCGGGTGACACGATCACCAGGCACAGTGCCTCGTCGGCGTACTGGCGTCGTAGCGCTCGGTCCAGCGATCGCTCCAGCGCCCGCTTTTCCGGCGGCAGGCAGCGCGCGGGCACCAGCGGGAAGGCGAGAAGATGGCGCGCCGGGACGATATACACGCGACCGTAGGTGGCCCGGGCAAGGAACCGAGAGCCAGAGGAGACAATTCCGCTGACCGGAAGCGAGTGCAGTAGGTGAGGAGCGAGGCGGTCGGAGGCTCGCTGCCGAGTACCGAGCACCCCGTATTCGGCCGTCAGGTCCGACGGAGTTGGCCCTGAGGCAAGCGTTCCAGGTCGTGGATAGGGACCACAGCCCCGGCTTGGCGTCGCACTACCCACCGTTGGAGTGAAAGCAGCCGGTGAACCTGCGCCCGGCGGCGAGCTGGCGCTGGCCGGTGGCAGGCTCTGGGTGGCGAGCGCCTTGCGACCCGAGCCCGATTGCAGCGCATTGACCAGCAGCAGGACCACCAGCACCGCGAGCGCGATGCCGGCCCCGAAGGACAGAAGCAAACGTCTGCGGCCCGTCACAGGCGGAACCTTAGGCGCCGCGCCTGGGCCTTGACGCGTTCGCCATGCTGGACTGATGACGCCGAACGTCCAGGATCGAGCCTGACCGTGGCGTCGTGCTCGCATCTCGGCTCGGTCAACGTCACGGAGCTGCCGGCGTCGGTCGAAGGGTGCCAGGACTGCTTGCGGGAAGGCGGCGTCTGGATGCATCTGCGGATCTGCCTCGAGTGCGGGCACGTCGGATGTTGCGACTCCTCGCCGAACCGGCACGCGAGCCGGCATGCCGGCTCGGCCGAGCATCCGCTGGTCCGCTCGCTGGAGCCGGGCGAGGAGTGGAGCTTCTGCTTCGCCGACAACGTGGCCATGGTGATCCCGGAGGTCCGCGGAGCGACGCAGATCCCGCCGTCGCCGATGCTCTCGTGAGCGAGCGTTGCTCTCAGCGCCCTTCCGGCGAGAACGCCAGGTAGGCGCCCAAGATGTCCGCGACCGCCAAGCCGGTTCTGTCCGCAGATCAGCTGGCCATCCTGGCGAAGCTAGGCGAGGAGCGCACCGCGGAAGTCGGCGACGTGCTGTTCCGAGTCGGCGACCACCGCTATCCGTTCATCGCGATCCTTGAGGGCGAGGCGGCGATCCTTGACGCCGACGGTCACGAGCTGGTCCGTCATGGGGCGTCGGGGTTCCTGGGCGAGATCAACCTCCTGTCGGGTCAGACGGTTTATCTGACAGCGGTGGTTACCCAGCCGATGCGCTACCTGGCGGTGGAGCGCGAGCAGCTGCGGCCGCTGTTGGCCGACGATGAGTCGCTCGGCGACGTCCTGCTGTCGGCCTTCGTGGCCCGGCGCGAGGTGCTGCAGGGGCAGGACGGCGTCGGGTTCCAGGTCATCGGACCGCGTTCGTCGGCCGCGACCCGGGAGGTGGCGGAGTTCGCGCGGCGCAACCGGCTGCCGTTCGCGTGGCGTGACACCGAGCAGAGCGGCGAGGTAGAGGCCCGGGCTTTGATTGAGCCTCTAACCGATGACGAGGTGCCGCTGGTGCGGCTTCCGGGCGGGCCGGATCTGCGTAACCCGTCGCCGGGGGAGGTGTCACGGGCGCTGGGGATCGGGTTGGTGCTGGCCGAGCGTGAAGAGGTCGACCTGCTGGTGGTGGGAGGCGGGCCCGGCGGCTTGGGGGCGGCGGTATACGGGGCGTCGGAGGGCCTCGACACGCTGGTGGTGGAAAGCACGGCGCTGGGTGGCCAGGCGGGGACCTCGCGGCGTATCGAGAACTATCTCGGTTTCCCGGCCGGCATCAGCGGCTCTGAGCTGACCACCCGCGCGATCACCCAGGCGCGCAAGTTCTCCGCTCGCACTGCGACGCCCTACCGCGCCCTCGCGCTCGAGCCAGGGCCTGAGCGCCACGTGGTACGGCTGGAGGACGGCCACCACGTCGCGGCGCGCGCCGTGCTGCTGGCCACCGGAGCCGAGTACCGGCGGCTGCCGGTCGAGAACCTGGAGGATTACGAGGGCAGCAGCATCTTCTACGCGGCCGGGCCCCCGGAGGCCAAGCTGTGCGGAGCCACCCGCGTCGGGGTGGTGGGGGGCGGCAACTCTGCCGCCCAGGCCGCGGTATGGCTGGCGCGGGGCGGTGCCCTGGTGACGCTGCTGCATCGGCGAGCCGATCTGCGCGAGACCATGTCGGATTACCTCGTTCACGAGCTCGAGCGCTACGGCGTCGCGGTTCGCGACCGCAGCGAGATCGCGCAGCTGCACGGCGGCGAGGGCCGCCTGGAGGGCGTCACCCTGCGCGACGGCGAGCGCCTGGTGCTGTCTTTCCTGTTCCTGTTCCTGGGGGCCTCGCCCTGCACCCACTGGCTCGGCGACGTCGTCGCCCGCGACGAGCACGGCTTCATCCTGACCGGATCCGACGCAGGCGCGGACGGCCTGCTGGAGACCAGCGTGCCCGGGGTGTACGCCGCCGGCGACGTCCGCTCTGGCTCGATCAAGCGATGCGCCACCGCGGTGGGTGAGGGAGCGATGGTCGTGCGCTTCGTCCACGAGCGCATGTCAGGCGTGCCGGCCTGAGGGCGAGCGGGCGGGCGTATCATCGAGTGAGGTAACGAAGGTGACCCTTCTTGGTCTGATCCTCTTGGTGTGCGGAGCCGTCCTGGTGGTGGCCGAGGCACACGCGCCGAGCGGGGCGCTGGGCATCGCAGGCGGCGCAGCGCTGATCGCGGGCGGGTTGCTGGTGATCCTCTCGCTGGGCGGTGGTGCGGCGGTTGCGGTGCCCGTCGGCGTAGCACTCGGCGCCGGAGCCGGTGGCTGGACGCTGTGGCTGGCGCGACAAGCGTCGTCGGGGACGGGCCGCACCCGGATTCACGCGGGCGCGGAGTCGCTCTGTGGCCGGATCGGCGTCGTGCGCCGCTGGCGCGAACCCAAGGGACAGGTGTTCCTGGACGGAGCCCTGTGGCACGCCCGGCACGATGCCACCGAGGACGAGGCCGACGAGCTGGGCGAGGGAGACCAGGTGGTGGTGGAACGGGTCAGCGGCCTGACCCTGCGAGTGCGCCGGGCCGAGGAGTGGGAGTTGATCTGATGGTCACTGCGCTGATCATCGTGGTGGCGGTCCTTCTCGCCACCGCTCTGGTGATCGTCGGCGCGTCGGTGCGCGTACTGCGCGAATACGAGCGGGGAGTGGTCTTCCGGCTGGGGCGGGTGACCAGTCAGCGCGGACCGGGCCTGATCTTTCTGGTGCCCGCCGTCGATCGGATGGTTCGCGTCAGCCTGCGCACCGTCACCCTGACGATCCCGGCCCAGGAGGTGATCACGCGGGACAACGTCCCCGCCCGTGTCACCGCGGTCGCCTACTACCGGGTGATGGATCCCGCGAAGTCCGTGATCGAGATAGAGCACGTGCTCGACGCCACCTCCCAGATATCGCAGACGACGCTGCGCTCGGTGCTGGGTAAGGCGGAGCTCGACGCGCTGCTCTCCGAGCGTGAGCAGCTGAACGAGCACCTCCAGCAGATAATCGATGACCAGACCGAGCCGTGGGGGGTCAAGGTCACCGCGGTGGAGATCAAGGATGTGGAGATCCCGGAGCGCATGCAGCACGCGATGGCCCGGCAGGCCGAGGCCGAGCGCGAGCGCCGCGCGAAGATCATCAACGCCGAGGGGGAGTTCCAAGCGGCAGCCCGCCTGAGCGATGCCGCCGATGTGATCAGCCGCAACCCCGTGACGATCCAGCTGCGCTACCTGCAGACGCTGATCGAGGTCTCCGGCAACCAGAGCGCGACGATCGTGTTCCCCCTGCCGATGGATGTACTGGGGCCGCTGGTGGGCGCGGCCCAGAGCCGCGCCGCAAGCATCCGCGATCCCGGCGAGCGTGCCGGATTGGAGGAGGCACTCACTGCCGCGCGCAAGGCGCTGGAGGCGGCGGGGTCCGAGAGCCTCCCCGAAACGGAATCGGCGCCGGGGCTGCCGGTGGCTGACGAATCCCGGGACCCCGCTGAGCTCTAACCGGCTGAGGCGGCGGTGTGGTGATCGCGCCTCGCCCGCGCGATCCTGCCGCCGACCGCGCCGAGCAGCGCTCCGATGATGGCGGTGACGACGGCGAACAGCGGGGGGAAGCTTCCGAGCGATACCTTGGCGTGGGTTCCGAGCGCGGCGTGGACGAGCAGCGCCGCTGCGCCGTAGATGGCACCGCCGACCAGACCGCGGTCGGCGCCGCCCCACCCGTCCAGGTGCTCGAGACCGGCGAACAGCGCTCCGAGCGCTGCGAGCAGCGCGAGCACCCAGTAAGCGGTGGCCGAGACGCCGATCAGTATTCCGGCGATTGCTCCGATTACGGCTGGAACTACTCCTCCGAGGAGGACCTGGACCGGACGAGGCCGGTCACGAAACAGCATCGGTGATGGCATTGCTCTCCCTGTGAACGACGATTACGGACCTCGCTGACCGACGACGCTGCCGCGCGGAAGGACTGTCCTTCCGCGCGGCAGTCGGTCGGGGGTTGATCAGCAGGCTGCCTTCGACGAAATCACCGTCTTCACATGACCGGATCCCGAGGGTCCGCCCGTCGTGATGGTGGTGATCGAGTAGGGCCGCTTGTGATGCGTGCAGGCGAACGAGGCCTGGGAGATACGGGTCTTGCCGTGCACCCTCCTGGTTTGGGTCGAGAACACCAGCCGCTCGTACTGCAGCGACCCGGCAAGGCCGGGCAGCGGATAGTTGATGTAGTTAGGTGTCTTCACCGTGGAGACCAGGTACTTCCCTTCCTGCTTATACGTCCCGGGGTATGGCGGCGTCTCACCGGTGTTCACCGCACCTCCGAGGCACTGATGCGTGGGATTGGTGACGAAGAAGAACGTCTCCTTGCCCTGACCGCTGTTCCAGGCGTCGAGCGTCGGGTCGCAGTTCCCCCCCGCCTGCTGGAAGTTCGTCGAGCTTCCAAGCAAGGACCGGACTATCCCACTCCCGATTTTCGCTCCCTTGGGACAGACAGTGTCGTTGTGGGCAGCCGCGATCTTGGCCAGGCTGCACGTCGGGAAGTCCTTCCCGTCCATGGTGATCCCGTAGATCTTGGTCACGATCTCCAGCTGGACCGGAGGACGGCTGGTGCCGGTGGGCGTGGCTTTGACGGCCAACGTGAAGCGCATCGGCACGGGCTTCCTTGAGGTGCCCGACTTCTTGGATGAGAACGAGATGCTGGCCGTGTCGGCGTGGCCGTTGGCGTAGGCCATGGCGGCGCCGAGCACGAACAGTGCTGCGGTGATGATTGCGATACGACGCAATTGACTCCTCCTTGGAATCGGTGTGTTTGGTGGCGCGAGACGCCTCACGGAAGCGCTCGCAGTTGGGGAAAGAGCTGTGGCTGGCGAGTGGTCGCGCCACCGAGCGGGGGCTGCGCGTGGCATGGCGGCCCGGCGGGATTGGAAGTGAAGTAGTACCGCTCCAGCAGCTGGGCCAAGGTGATGGTGTTGCCGCTGACCACGGTGCTGGACGAGGACAGCGAAGGTGCCGGAGATGGCAGCGGATGGCCCGTGCACAGGTAGCTGCCGAACACCTGGAGGCCTTGTGTGAGCCGGCCATAGCCTCCGGGGGCCAGGTACGGATTGCTCCGATTACTTGACGGACGGGTCCTGTACGGCGTCAGCAACTCAGGGTTGATCGGGCTGGCGATCCGGAGGTAGTGCAGGTTCCCGGTGCCGACGTTAGAGCCGAGTTCGCCCTGGGTGGTCGCTGTGCCATTGGCGAAGAACGCAGCCAGCTCGCGACGATAATCGCCCAGGTAGTTCAGCACGGGTACGACCCCGCCAAGGTAGGGCTTCAGGCGGGCCAGGAAGGGCACGGTCTCGTCCAGAAAACGCTGCAGCGCGGGGAACCCGGCTCGTGAGGCCCGGTTCAGCGGCCCGAGCGAGACCATCAGCTCCCGGAGCTCCGGCGCGAACACGACCAGCGAGGACAGGGTCGGATTCAGCTGGACGGCCGCGGGGCGTAGCTCGTCGATCAAAGGCTTCGTCGTCTGCGCAAAGCGAGCGACGCGGGCGAGGGTCGCCCGGGTCCCGGCGAGATAGGCGGGAAACGCCTTGAAGCTCGCGGCAAGGTAGCGATCGCGACTCGCCGTGGCCGCGAACAGAGAGTTGTTGTTGCGCACGAATGCCTGAAGGTGAGCGGGGGAGTGGGCGATCGCGGCGAATACCTGGCCGCCGTCACGCAGGAGGGTGCTCGTCGCCGAGGACTCGCGACGGAGCACGGTGAGAACCGAGTCGACGTTCGTGGCGAAGGGATAGAGGTCGGCGATCGCAGCGTTGAACTGCTCGCCTCGGTTGGTCAGGGCGACCCCCGCTTGCTGCATCCAGGTCTCAAACGCCCGCCGGGTGGTGGTGTCGAAGGTGGAGAAGATCTGGTCAAGCTGAACGCTTGGCGCGACCTGGGCATACGGCAGGGTTCCGCCGTCGGGCAGTTTCGGACCGCTCCACGTGCCGGGAGTCAGCTCCACATAGGCCTCACCGAGCAAGGTCTTCTGGCGCAGGATGGCCTGGGTGTCGGCGGGGCGAGGCGCGAACTGCTTGTCGATCTCCACCACCGCCCTGGCGCGGCCGGTGCGGCGATCCAGCCCCACGCCGACCACGCGACCCACGGTGACGCCGGAGATCTCCACCTGTGACTGCGTGGCGAGCTGGGTGGCCTGGTCGAACTCGACCGTGAAGCGGTAGCCACGCGCGGACAGGGGTGCCGTCCCACCGAAGGAGATCCACAGGTAGAGCAGGATCCCGATGCAGGAACTGACGAAGGCCGCAATCGTCAGCAGGGCGGGTGCGGTGGGCCGGCGCGTCGTCATCCGCTGGAGGGACAGCTGTATTGGGTGGTACCTGGAATCGGCTTGGCCCCCGGCAGCTGGGCAAGGGCCGGCTCGCCGAGCAGGTCAAGGATCACTCCCAACGGCTGGTTGTCCGGCTGCAACTGACCCTCAAAGAAGTTGAGCTCCGGGCAGGTTCCCGTGAAGATCCCCTGGACGACGGGCCCGTTGGCATCCTGGGCCTGGACCAGGCTGTCGGTGTTGTGCGCCAGCCAGGACCCCCAGAACAGGTATCCGTGCCGCGATCCTCTGCCCTGATAGGCGAGTTCGTCGAACAGGTAGTCGAGTACCGCGATGGACCGCGAGAGCGCGGGTACGGACTTGGCGAGATCAGACGAAGCCGGGGCCAGGGTGCGAGCCAGAGGGGTGACCGCGACCGAGAAGGGGCGGAGCTGCCGGGCGATGACGGAGGTCGTGTCGCGGAACAACGGACGCGTGGCCCGCAGCGCCGGTCCTAAATCGCGGGCGAAGGGCACAAGCCTGCTCAACGCCGACGTGTTGGCGTTGGCGAACGACCTGACCTTTCCGAAGGTTCGCGTCGTTTGCGCCAGCGTGCCCGGGAACAGCGAGAGCGCTGACTCGAGCTGAGCATCCTCAGCCGATATCGCGGAGAAGTTGGTGTCCGAAGAGCTGATCAGCGAGGCGAACTGCCGGTTGACACCGCCCAGGGCTCCGATGACCAGATTGAAGTTGTGAATCGCGCGGCGGATGCTCCGCTGACGGGTTGCCAGCAAACTGGCGAATGTGCGGGTGTCCCGGTCCAGGGGCTCGAAGCGCTTCAGTGCGCCGCGGAGGTCGGCCACCGCTCGGGGGCTGGGCGCCGTCGCGGTGGAGCCATCATCTCGGAATGCCTGAGCCCCTCCGGAGAGCAGCAACACGAGATAGTTCCGCGTGTCGGTGTCAAGCGAGGAGAGGATCTGCGAGACGTCAACGTCGGGCTCGGTGTTGGTCAGCGTCAGCGTCCCGCCGTTGGGCACCGCACCGGCGCTCGCGCTGCCCGGGTCAAGGGATAGGTACATGTCCTTGAGCGGGGTTCGGGGACGCAGCAGAACGGTGGCATTGCGGTACACCGGTGCGTCCTGCTTGTAGAGGTTCATCGTCACGTCGGCGTGGCCGTCCTTGAGCGACACCGTTCCGACCTGGCCCACCTGCACGCCGGCGATCGTCACCTCCTGACCCTGCCCACCGGTCACGGCGGCTGCGGTGGAGAACGGCGCATGCACCGTGTAGTAGCTCTGGCCGAAGCTGAACGACGGCTGGTGAAGCAGGATGTAACCGGCGACCACCAGCGCGCCTAGCAGCAGCGCCAGGATGGCGCCGAGATCGAGGCGGTGGGTGAAGATCGCTCGCTTCATGGGCCGTTTCCGGTCGCAGCGGCGTTGAGGACAGGCGGCGCGTTCTCGTAGCAGGGAACGTCGTGACGGATCGGCGGCTCGTCTCCGGGGAAGGCCGGCCGCGTCCCGAGCGGCGGGAGCACGGCATTGCCGTAGAGCGGTCCCTGCGAACCCAACGCGCTGGTGGCCACACGGTCCGACCCGCCGCCGGTGGTCGCTCTGACGTACCGCCCGTTGCCGTCGAAGTTCTGCGCCGATCCGGCGATCCCGACGGCCGACTGGAAAAGCTCCTGGTACACCTGCAGGCCGGTGGAGACAGGCGGATCCTGGATTCGCTCGTTCCCCGCCGGAATCACGGTGTGGACCAGACAGCGCGCCAGCGCTCCGGAGCCGCGGAGGAGCGATTGCGTGGAGTGCAAGCTTGAGCCCGTTCCCTGGACCGCGGTACGCAATGGAGGAAGCAGACCGCCGAGATACCCTCGTGAGAACAGCGCCGTGGACTGGGCGATCCAGGGAAGGGCGACGTCGATGGTGGAGCCCAGCTGCTCGATGCTCGGTGTGAGTGTGCGGGCAAACTCCCTCGTCGGAGCGAAGGACGCTTGAAGGGGGCCGAGGGCGCTGTCGGTGGCGCGTAGCAGCGGCGGCAACAGAGCGACTGTCCGGCTGAGCGCCTGTTGGCGGGCTGCAAGCGCCCCCATCGTGGCGTTGAAAGTGACCACCAGATGCGATAGCCGGCCGTGCTGGGAAGCGAGCGCTCCGAGCACGCGGCTGCTTCCGGACACCACGCCGGAGAGGTCGTGCGGCTGCTGGCCCAGGAGGGCGGCGTTGACGATGGTCGCCGAACGAAACGCGCCGGCGGCGAACCGAAGCGACTGATCCAGGGACTGGCCGGCGGTGAGTCCGCGCTGAGTCGGATCCTGACCAGCGTCTTCCGCAGCCGTAGGGGGCACGTTGAGCGAGCGGCCGTAGCCCTGCAGGAGCGTCTGGAGGTCGGCCCGGGTGTCGGAACGCAGGGCGGAGAGAACGCGGTCGAGCTGCACTGGGCCGCTGGTGTTGGCCGCGGGCAGATTCCCACCGGTGGCGAGCGACGGGGCCTCCGGTGTCCCCGGAGCCAGGTCGACGTAGTAACTGCCCTCCAGAAACAGGCGCGGGCGCACGTTGATGGTCGCGTCAGCGTGGATCGGCAGTGCGCTGTGCTGGATCGTCATCCTCACTACCGAAGCGGTGGTCTGGCCGGGAAGGTGATCGATCCCGGTCACGGTCCCCACGTCAACCCCCGCGATCCGGACCGGCGTCCCCAGATGCAGCTCGGTGGGCGAGGTGAACGTGGCCTTCAACACGAACGGAGAGGCCCGAAAGGGCAGCGGGCCACCAAAGATGAGCCAGCACGCCCCGGCGATGACAACAATCGCGATGAGACCTGCCCTGAAATCAGGCAGCCGAGAGCGGTGTCGCCTCAACCTTGACCTCGCTGCGTCGGCTCGGTGCTCAGCCCGACATCGCCCGGTGGATTTCCAAACGACGCCCTCGAGGCGGAGTAGGTCTCGTTACCGGCCGAACATTCGGGCGTCTGTCCGGGCGCGTCGGTGTTGGGATAGGGGTCTACATGCAACGGGCCCGAAGAGGGCCCCGGCGGTCCGGTATAGGGGCGCTGGGACGGGCTCGACTCGTAGCCCGGGGCGTCAGTGATCGCCACCTGATCGAAGCGGAGTAGGCCCCCCTGGCGCACGTGCTCGTCCAGGAGGCTCGCGGTGTTGCGCAGGAACAACGTGACGTAGTTGCACGCCGTCTGGGCGGGGGTGAGGTAGGCCAGCGGATGGCGCAGGCTCTGGAGAGTGAGCGACAGGCGATCGAGGCCTCCCTGGACGACCCGGGTCTCGCTGTAGCGAGCCAGCCTCCGGGACAATGCCACGGTCTGTTCGTCCAGCCCGGCCGTGCCTGGAAGGTTGCGGGTCCCTGCCGCGAACGCGTCCGCCAACACGGGCGCGCTCTGCGTCAGGGTGGCCGTTCCCGGACGGAATTCGTGGAGCAGCAGCGCAGTGTCGGTCAAGAACGGACGAATCACCGGGCCGTCCGCGATCGTTGTCTGGAAGGTGGGCGGCGTCTGCGAGATGGTCTGCTGCAGGTATGGGGAGGCCACGCCCGCCAGCGCTCGGAAGGTGGTGTCTAGGTTTCCGAACAAGCTGGCCTGGGTGCTCGCAACCGGGGTCAGCGCGGCGGAGTACTTGCTCAGTCCCCGAAAAAACCCGGCCAGATCGCTGTGCGGGGAGGCGAGGTTTCGCATCACCGGTTGGAGATCCGTCACCAGCGGGCGGAAAGCGTGGATCGCATCATTGAGATCGGTTCCGCGTCCGGCGAGCGCCTCGCCGAAACCGATCGTCGACCGCTGGACGCCGGTCCGGGTCGGAGGGGTGAACATGGAGAGCACCTGGTCGAGGTCGACCTCGGACCCCGCCCGCGTGAGTGGCACCGTGGCGCCGTTCGCAAAGCCCTCACTCGATCTTCCGCGCGTGATCTGCAGGTACTTCAGCCCGATCGTCCCGCGGAGCCGCACGGTGAACGTGGAGTCCATCGGGAGTGGCTTGATGGAGTCGTTCAGCTTCAAGTCGAGCACGGCGATCGCTCGACCGGAAGCGATACGCGCAGCGGTGACGCCGGTGACGTTCCCCACCAGCGAGCCTCCCTCCATGTTCACGTCGGCACCGCGAGTCAGCTCACTGGCATCAGCGATCTGCACGTGCAGGGTGTAGGAAGGGACGAACGGGAGGCCGGTGTTCGCGTTGTAGGCGAGGGCCACCGCGACGGTCGTCACGAGCACGGTAAGCGCCCCGATCATGATGGGATTGCTGGCCAGACCGCGCCGGTTTGGTCGCGGGTTCACGTCGAGTCTCCAATGAGATAGGTCAGGAGTCCCTGGAGCGACCTCGCCGGCTGCTTGCGCGACGAAGCCGCCCTCACAGCCCGAACGACGACGGAGTTCTGCCTGGCGGCGCTCACCGGTGCGGTGGCCACGTCGGCCGCCGTGGAAGGCGACGAGGAACCAAAGTTCGCGGAGCAGCCGGGAGGCGGCGAAGTGGCGTAGTTCGTGCAACTGGAGACCAGCGGCTCGACCCGCACGTAGTGGCCGAGACTGTCGAAGCCGTTTATCGCCACCGCGCCGTTGAAGAGGAGACTCATCAACTGCTCGACGCCCCCGCTGCGTTGCAGAGAACTGGTCAACCGATCCAGCAGCGCCGCGCTCGGAGCGGAGGAGGCGCCCAGTCTCCGCAGCCGCCGCGCGAGGGGCAGGGTGGAGACGAGTGCGGGCTGGGACTGGCTCGCAGAGCGCCCGAGCTCGAGCAGCGCGGTGCGTGCCGCTCCGGCGAACGGAACGAGGTTGACAAACTGCCGATCCAGCGCCCCCGCGCTCTGGCCCAGGCTGTTCATCAGCGGCGTGCCCTGGTCGGCGAGCGAGCCGAGGTCGGCCATCAACGGCCGGAGCTGGCGCAGGAAGGACGGAAACAGCCTGAACGTCCGCGAGATGTCAGCCGCCCGTTCGGCGCTGGCCACCGAGGTGGTGTTGGCCTGGGTGATGAACCCGGCGAGCTGGCCGCGTTCCCGCGCGAGGGGAGACAGGACCGCATCGGAGTCGCTGGACAGGCGTGCCAGGACGTGGTTCTGAGCGGCAAGGATCGCCAGCACTCGGTCGGTCTGGCCAAGCGCGGGATTGGCGCGGTGGATGACCGCATTCAGATCGCTCCCACGGGCCGCGAGTCCGGTACCGAACTCATCGATGATCAGGGCGAGCGATTGACGCACCGGCTGGGTGGAGATGTCCTGGACGATGTCGGACTCGACCGGCGAGCTGGTCCGCGTGACCGGGAGGAAATAGCTGCCCTTGCCGGGCCCGTGCGAGATCCGGGCCAGCGGCGCGGCGTTGGCTGTGCCCGGGCTGCAGTCGACGTACTGCTCGCCGATCAACGACTGCGGACGGATGGCGCAGCTGGCGTTGGCGTAGAAGGGAGCGAACCCGTGGTTACTGATGGCGAGCGTCACCGCGGCCTGCTTGTGCGCGGTGACGCTCAATGACTGGATGCTGCCGACCGTGGCGCCGGCGATGCGAACGTCCTCCCCGGGGACGGCGAAGACTGCGTCGTCGAAGATCGCGCGCACGAGATACTGGCTTCGCCGCTGCGCGAGGAATCCAGAGGTGCCGGTGAGGAACGCGCCTGCCGCTACGAGCACAGCGACGATGAGGAGGATCCGTCTCATGGACCCGGCGGAACCGATCCTGTCGAGCAACCGGCGACGCGCCGGGGTGCGGATCCATCCGGAGCGGCCTGGACGGCGCCACCGGGACAGCGGCTGCGCGCGACCTGGAGGCCGTCATAGCGGCGAGAAGGAAATTGTTGCTCCAGTTGATTGGAGCTGTTGAGCACGAACGGGAACGTCACCGGCTGGGTGCGTTCGTAATGGCCGTTGGCGTCGTAGTAGGCACCGGCCTGTCCAACGTCGCTCAGCCCCGCCACGACGTCGGGGGTGTACTCACGCAGGTAGTCAAGCTGTGATTGGGAGTCGTTCATCTCCCGGATCAGCTGGGAGAAGACGGGATGGGCGATCGCCGCCAGGGCAGGCGTCTGCTCGGCGAGCTCGGTCAGGTCTCCGGCGCCCGTGGGGTTGTGGATAAGGCCGTCGAGCTCGCCGACGGTGGGAATGGATACGTTGATCAGCACCCCCAGCCGAGCGGCAAGCTCCGGCAGTCGTCGCACCGCAGGCTTCGCGGCGGTGACCAGCGGATCCAGCGCGTCAAGGGTGCTCCGCAGGCCTGCGAAGGTGGTGGTGGAGCGACGTAACGTGTCAGGCAGCAGGGTCAGTGCGGCCTGCAGAGCGCGGCCCTCGCGGGCGATCGCGCCAGTGGCCGTACTGGTGTTGGAGATGAGGCTCGTGAGCTGCTGGCTCTTGGCGGCCAGGGTCCGCATGGCATCGGCCCCGTCGACGATCAGCGCGTCGAACTGCGGTTGGTCACGAGTCAGTTCCGCCGTGACCTGACTCGTGCTCTGCAGCCCCGGCGCCAGGTACTCCAGTGCCTGATTGGCGAGCCTTCCGTGCCCGGCTAGCGATGCGGCTTCGCCGCGGATCAGGTTTCTCAAGCCCCCCCTGGTTCGCGGACCCAGCGTGTCGAATACCTCGTCCAGGCTGACATCCGCGAAGGTGTGGTTCTCGTTGATAAGCCCGCCGTCGGAGATCACCGGCGCATCAGGGGACGCCGGCTCGAGCTCGACGTACTTGCTCGCCACACCTGACAGCGAGTCCTCATAGATCCGCGCCACGGTGCCCTCGTGCAGCGGAGCGGCGTCCGGATCGAGCGACATCGTCACCTCCGCGGCGCCATTTCGGGTTAGCGCGAGTGAGGTCACGGTCCCCACGCGAGCCGGGCCCATCAGAACGACGTTGCCCTTCACCAGCCCGCTGGCATTCTCGAAGTCAGCGCGCACCGTGTGCCTGGGGTTGCCGCCCAGCACGATCAAGGCCACCGCGAGGACGGCTGTGAGCAGGGCCAGCATGGCTGCGGCGCGGCCGGCGGGACTTATCCTCGGGGGCGTCGCGCGCGCGGCGGGGTCAGGAGGAACGCTGTGGCTCTGCGCCGTCGCCTCCAACGCGGATCAGTGACCCGGACGCGTGTGACGAGAGGACTCAGCGCCGATCAGGGCGCCGACTCGCGCGCTCAGGATCGTCGTCCTCGAAACTCTGGTCGCCAGCGTCATGCGAGGCGTCTCCCTCCTCCGGTACGGCGCGGATCTTACACTAACGTCACCGTTAGTAGCGACACCACAACGGAGTCGCATCGACCGCTGCGCTGGGACCCGGCGTAGCGCGAATTCACGCTCTGGTCAGGCGGTATTCAGAGTGATGCGGACGCCGAGAGGCCCTGGTTTGGGCGTCGCGGTCAGATACCGCTAGAGCGGACTCTCCTGCAACCACCAGCGCGCATGACCGACCAACCGCTCCACCGGGAAACGCTCCGGATCGGTCAGGATCAGCCGAGCGTACTCATCAGAGAGCGCCGAGAGGATCCGCGCGGTGAGCTCCGCATCAGGCATCTGAGGATTGCGATCAACCAGCGGCTGGACCGCAGCCGACAGACGCTCCATAGCCGCCTCCCTCCCCGCGGAGATCTCATCACGAAGCGACTGCGGCGCACCCTCCGGCGGCATCAAGATCAATCGCCACGTCGTGGGCTGGCTACGAACAGCCTGCAGAAACGCCCCAAGCGCATCAAGCATCAACTCACGAGGATCGCCCTCATCCAGACTGGTCAACGCCGTCTCCGAGAACTGCGCCATCGCGCGCGCGGTCTCCCGCTCGATCACCGCCTCCAACAGCCCCTGAAGATCGTCAAAGTGAAGATAAACCGTCGCGCGAGTCACCCCCGCAGCACTCGCAACAGCCTCAATCGAAATGCCATGAAAACCCCGCTCACCAAGCTGCCGACAAGTCACATCCAACAACTGATCACGCCGAGCAGCACCACTACGACGCGACGAATTACGAGCTTGCGCAGCCACAACCCCAGATTACTGAACCGTCACTCACGCACGCGAAACTGCGCTCAGCCGCCGACAAGCTGTGGGCGGAAACGTGCGAGGGAAGCGAGTACTTCGGTGATCGGGAGGTGGAGCGGGGCTGGCTTGGGTCGGACGAGCTGAGAACACCTCTGTTCGTAGGTGGTTACGATGCCGCGCGTGAGCATTGCCACTGGCGTGGAAGGACCCCCGCGCGTCCCGCGGATAGCGCCTGGCTCAGCGGCGGAGATCGGCCGCGTGAACTTCCTGGTGGCGCGAGCCCTCGGGGTGGCGATGGGGGGCGGACCACCGAACATCTTCACCACCCTGGCCCGGCATCGCCGCATGTTTCGACGCTGGCTGCGGTTCGCCGGCGCGCTGATGCCCGGTGGCGTGCTGCCGCGCGCGGACAGTGAGCTGTTGATCCTCAGGGTGGCCCACAACAGCGGCTGCGAGTACGAATGGGGCCATCATGAGCGGATCGCCCTGACCGCCGGGTTGAGCTCGGACCAGGTGGAGGCGGTCAGGCACGCCGACCGCGCGGGCTTTTCCGAGCGCCAGCGGCTGCTGCTGCGGGCGGCCGATGAGTTGCACGCCGACGGCGTGCTCTCCGCCGAGCTGTGGTCCTCGCTGCGGCCGATCCTGAGCGACGCGGAGTTGATTGAGCTGTGCATGCTGGTCGGCCACTACGAGATGCTGGCGATGACTCTGCGCTCACTGGCAGTCGTCCCCGACGCGCCACCGGCCAGAAGCTCATCCCGCCTCACTCGGACTCTCGCCCGGTTGGAGCGAGTCCGCCGGAGGAGGCTGACGTGAGGCGGGGCGAGGTTCCCCTCGCCGGCCGTCGCGTGCTGATCACCGGCGCTGCGCGCGGGATCGGATCGCTGCTGGCCCGCCGCCTCTACGAGCGGGGCGCGCGCGTCGCCCTGCTGGGATTGGAGCCGGAGTCGCTGGCAGAGGTCGCGGCCCAGTGCGGCGGAGCTCCCTGGTACGAGTGCGACGTGTCCCGGCGAGACCAGGTCCAGGCCGCCGTGGCCGATGCGGTGACACGGCTGAAGGGGCTGGACGTGGCGGTGGCCAACGCGGGCATCGGCGGGCAGATGACGCTGGTGGGCGGCGACGCCGCGGTGTGGGATGCGACGCTGGCGGTCAACCTTGCCGGCGCCTTCAACCTGGTCCACGCCGCCGGACCACACGTGGCGCACGCCGAGGGTTACTTCCTGCTCACCGCCTCGCTGGCGGCGGCGGTTCACCTGCCGCTGATGGCGGCCTACTGCGCCTCCAAGGCGGGGGTGGAGTCGCTCGGCGACTCGCTGCGGATTGAGCTGCGCCCATCCGGAGCCCGGGTCGGAGTCGCCTACTACTCCGAGCTTGACACCGACATGACCTCGCGGGGATTCGCCACCAAGGCCGCGGCGCGCACCCCGCTGGGGGGCAAAGGCCACCTGCCGGTCGCTCCCGTCGGACCGGCGATCGACGCGCTGGAGCGCGGCATTCGACGCCGGTCACGCCGAATCGTCTCGCCCAGCTGGGTGGGCCCGGTGCTGCCGGTGCGGATGGTCGCCCAGCGAGTGGTCGAGCTGGCGGTGCGCCGCGGCCTGGGCCGGACGATGGAGATCGCCCGGGACGAGCAGCCACCGCTCACAACGCCCCAGCCCCGGACCGAGGACCACGCTCACTGAGCTTGCGGCGTACCGGGGCGGGGTGAACGCTCGGAACGCTCGCTCGTCCTATGGACTCACGAACAGCTTTGTTCGCTACACGTCCTCGCCATCTATGATCGGGCTGAGATGCGGCGACTAGATCCGCCACCTCGTCTCCGACGGTCACACGGGGCCGAGGCCGAGGCTCCCGCGGGCCCGGCCGGGCGCGGCGGCGGCCCCTCCCAGCGGTTGCCCCGAGGCCGTCACGGGATGTCTCGCGACGAGGTGACGCGGCTCCAGCGCAGCCGCATGCTGCGCGCCATGGCCGAGGCGATGGCCGAGCATGGCTACGTAGCGACCTCGGTGGCCGACGTGCTCGGGCGCGCGGGCATCTCCCGTGAGACCTTCTACCAGCAGTTCTCCTCAAAGCAGGACTGCTTCATCGCCGCCTACAAGCACGCCGCCGGCGTGATGCTCGCTGACCTGGAGCGGGAGGCGGCCGCATCCACCGGAAGCGCGCTTGAACGCTTCGACCGGGCGATTTGCGCCTACCTCGATGCGCTAGCCGCCGAGCCGGCGTTCGCGCGCCTGTTCATGGTTGAGGTCTACGCCGGCGGAGACGAGGTGCTTCGGACCAGGGACGAGATCCAGCGGCGGTTCGCGGAGACACTCGCCGATGGCTTCGAAGCCCACGACCCGCTGGAGCAGTTCGCCTGCGAGGCGCTGGTGGCAGCGGTGGTCACCATGGTGACCTCGCGCGTCGCCGCCCGTGACATCGACGGGCTACGAACCCTGCGCGAGCCGCTCACCCAGCTCGTCCGTCGCGCCCTGGCGAAGTGACCAACGAGGCCCCAGACCACGAGGTCGCGATCATCGGCGCGGGGCTGAGTGGGATCGGCATGGCGATCGCGCTGCGGCGGGCGGGGATCGAGGACCTGGTGATCCTGGAGCGGGCGTCCGACATCGGAGGCACCTGGCGGGACAACACCTATCCCGGCATCGCCGTCGATATCCCCGCTCAGGCCTATCAGTTCTCCTACGAGCTGAAGCCCGACTGGTCCCGCGTGTTCGCCCGCGGGGCGGAAGTCAAGGCCTACATCGACCAGTGCGCGGACCGCTACGAGCTGCGCCGCTTCATCCGCCTGGACAGCGAGGTTCGCTCGCGCGCCTGGGACGAGGAGGCCCAGGTCTGGCGGCTTCGGCTACCGAACGCCGAGCTCTCCGCGAGGTTCGTGATTAGCGCGGTCGGCGCGTTCGTGAACCCCAAGCCGTGCGAACTCGCCGGTCTGGAGGAGTTTCGCGGGCCGGTTCTGCGTTCCGCGTCCTGGGATCACTCCGTCGCGCTGTCCGGCAAGCGCGCCGCGATTATCGGCACCGGCGCAAGCGCCGTCCAGATCATCCCGGAGATCGCGCCTCGTCTGGCGCGCCTGGACGTCTATCAACGGACCCCGATCTGGGTCGGCCCAAAGCTCGATCCTCCGACGCCGGGGGCAGTGGCATGGCTGTTTCGGCGTTTCCCCCGGCTTCAGGATGCCGTGCGTGCCGCGGTGACTCAGGCGGTTGAGGCCGGCTTGGTCGGTCTCGTTGTCAACCACGACAAGTTCGGCTGGATAACCCGGCTCGGTGGGTGGCTGGCCCGCCACGTCTGGTATCCCGCGCAGGTGCGCGATCCCCGTCTGCGCCGCCGACTCACCCCCGACTACGAGATCGGCTGCAAGCGACCCTCGGTGTCCAACGGCTACCTGCGCGCATTTGCTCGCGCCAACGTGGAGTTGGTCTCGGATCCGATCGAGCGGGTGACCGAGCGCGGGCTGCGCACGCTTGACGGTCGCGAGCGCGAAGTCGATGTGCTCATCCTGGCGACCGGCTTCCGGCTGGCCACCGATCCCGAGAACTACCAACTCAATCCGGTGCGGGGGCGGGACGGGTTCGACCTGGCCACGTTCTACCGCGAGCATCACGTGCGCTCCTACGAGAGCGTCAGCCTGCCGATGCTCCCCAACCACTTCATGATCTTCGGTCCCTACGGCTGGACCGGAGGCACTTGGCATCAGCTGGTGGAGACCGCCTCGCACCACATCGTGAGAGTGATCGGCGAGGCCCGGCGCCGCGGCGCGACCGAGGTGGAGGTCCGCGAGGAGGCCGCGGAGCAGTGGACCCGGTTCGCAGTGGGACGCCTCAACCGTTCGCTGTGGCACACGGGCTCCTGCGCCACGGCCAACAGCTACTACTTCGATCACCATGGCGACACGCCGTTCCTGCGCCCGACCAGCTCCAAGCAGGCGTGGCGGGCAGCCCGCACCTTCCCGCTCGACGACTACCGCTTCCGCGGTGAAGACGGAGACGAATCGTCCCCCGGACGGCGGGAAGAGGGTTTCACGCCGGCTAGCGGCGGCCAGCGCGTGGCGTGATTGCCCGCGCCCTGGACGCGGTCCCACCTGCCTCGGGAGCAGTGGTCATGGGGACGGGAATCGTCTCCAATGCGCTGTCGCTCGACGGCCAGGAGACGATCTCACGCGTGCTCCTCGGCCTCACGGTCGTCATATGGGTGGCGCTCGCCACGATGCTGCCGGTACGCCTCGTACGCGACCACGCCCGCTTCAGGACTGAGGCGGGGACTCCCGCAGCGCTGACCTCGGTCGCCGGCACGGCCGTCCTAGGAACACGGTTTGCGCTCCTTGGTTGGACGTGGGCAGCCGGCCCGTTGTTCGCGATCGCGCTGATCCTGTGGTGCTCATTCATGGTGCCTGTACTGGCCAACTGGAGAACCCCCACCGTCGGCTCGTCGCTTGTGCTCACGGTCTCGACCGAATCGCTGGCGGTGTTCGCCGCAGCGCTCTCTGTTCGTGAGCACTCGCAGTGGCTGCTGTTCGCCGCACTGGCTCCGTTCGCGCTGGGCCTGGTGTTCTACGTGTTCGTCATCTCTCGCTTTGATCTCCGTCAGCTTGGACTCGGGCATGGCGACCACTGGGTGGCGGGCGGCGCGCTGGCGATCTCCGCTTTGGCCGCCGGCAGGATCACCCTCGCCGCCAAGGCACTCGGGGTTCTCGGCAGCGGCGGCGGCGGGCCTCGGGACCTGGCCGCCGGCCTCTGGGTGCTGACCATGCTGTGGCTGCCGGTGCTGCTGCTCGCCGAGGTGCTGCGTCCTCGGCTGCGCTACGAGCTGCGCCGCTGGCTGACCGTATTCCCGTTCGGGATGTACGCCGCGTGCAGCTTCGTTGTCGGGACCGCCATCCACGCCGGAGCGGCCACCAGCTTCGCTCGCGTTTGGGTGTGGGTCGCGCTTGCCGTATGGACGGCGGTGTTCGTGGCGATGATCAGCCGCGGGTTCCCGGAGGTCGGTGGCGCAGTCGATCACAGCGAGTCGCGCGGGAGCGAATGACCGACACGGTTCCGCCGGGAGAGATCGCAGCCAGGCGTCGCGGTCAGATACCGCTAGAGCGGACTCTCCTGCAACCACCAGCGCGCATGACCGACCAACCGCTCCACCGGGAAACGCTCCGGATCGGTCAGGATCAGCCGAGCGTACTCATCAGAGAGCGCCGAGAGGATCCGCGCGGTGAGCTCCGCATCAGGCATCTGAGGATTGCGATCAACCAGCGGCTGGACCGCAGCCGACAGACGCTCCATAGCCGCCTCCCTCCCCGCCGAGATCTCATCACGAAGCGACTGCGGCGCACCCTCCGGCGGCATCAAGATCAATCGCCACGTCGTGGGCTGGCTACGAACAGCCTGCAGAAACGCCCCAAGCGCATCAAGCATCAACTCACGAGGATCGCCCTCATCCAGACTGGTCAACGCCGTCTCCGAGAACTGCGCCATCGCGCGCGCGGTCTCCCGCTCGATCACCGCCTCCAACAGCCCCTGAAGATCGTCAAAGTGAAGATAAACCGTCGCGCGAGTCACCCCCGCAGCACTCGCAACAGCCTCAATCGAAATGCCATGAAAACCCCGCTCACCAAGCTGCCGACAAGTCACATCCAACAACTGATCACGCCGAGCAGCACCACTACGACGCGACGAATTACGAGCTTGCGCAGCCACAACCCCAGATTACTGAACCGTCACTAACGCACGCGAAACTGCGCTCAGCCGCCGACAAGCGAGGTTCGTTAATAGCGACGAACTCCGGCAGAGTCGATCGCGCTCCTCGTCGGTGGCGGTTTCTCGATCGCCGTGTCCCCCTGGGCTTCGCCTGTTCGTCATAAGACCAAAGGGTCGGCATCCGCGCCGGCCGCGACCGAAAGGGTGCAGACATGGCGAATTACGTGTTCGCGTATAGCGGCGGCAACGGTATGGCCGCAGACGAAGCCAAGCGAAATGCGCAGATGGCCAAGTGGGGGCAGTGGTTCGGAGAGCTCGGTTCGACGGTCGTCGACGGCGGTGCCCCGACCGGGACCGCGAAGACGGTCGGTCCGGGCGGCTCGGTCAGCGATGGCGGCTCGCGTGGCCTGACCGGCTACTCGATCGTGTCAGCCGACAGCCTCGATTCGGCGGTCGAGCTCGCGAAGGGCTGTCCGGTTCTCGAACTCGGTGGGGCGGTCGACGTCTACGAAGCGATCGCGATGTAGCAGACCCACGGCTCGCCGGGTCGGCGAGGACCTCAGGTCCCCACCCGACCCGGCGCTCCTGAACTGGTCAAGCAGGATGTCCTCGAGCGCTGCGTAGCTCCGAGACCCGAGCTCGGCAGCGATTAGGGGAGGCGTCCGGTCCGGGGAGTCAGGAGAAGCTGTCGAGGAACCTGGAGGCGGAGCGGCGCTTCTGGGTGAGACGTTTGTCGGCGACGCCGATCTCCTCGATTATCCCGTGGCGGACCTTGAGCACGGCACGGCTGGGTCCGTTGGGGGCGAGGTACCAGTAGTTCAGACCGATGTGGAAGGCTCGGCTGGTTCTTAGCTTGCGCGCAACGCTGACGAGACGGGTGCCGGGACGAACGCCGCGCAGGGCGTAGAACCGGTTGGAAGTGAGTGCGAGCACGACGCGGCCACGCACACGTCTGCGCTCGGACCGCGACAAGGATGCAAGCAACCTTGGCGATGGGTATCCCGTCCGGATGCCGCGCCCGACCAAGCAGAAGACGTCCACGTACCGCCGTCTCCGGATCGAGACATGCCGAAAGGCGCGCCGGACGCGTGCACGCGTCATGCCCAAGCGCGCCGGCCCGAGCCCCCGCCCGGTGAGCCGTCCGGAGGCCTGCGGGCATCGCGCTGTGCCCGGTTCGCACCACGGGTTCGCCGGGACGCCGGCGCAGGGGTTGGGCATCGTTTGCTGGGCCGGCGGC
This sequence comes from uncultured Solirubrobacterales bacterium, assembly GCA_963731435.1. GTDB lineage: Bacteria > Actinomycetota > Thermoleophilia > Solirubrobacterales > Solirubrobacteraceae > Palsa-465. Next base: position 428,060 of record CAVSVF010000002.1, on the reverse strand, counting down.
AGGTTCAACACGAACTTCGTCGGCCGCGGGTAGTCGGCGGTGGTGAGCGGCGGGCAATTGGTAAGCAGGCTGCTGTCACACGCCACCTGCGTGGTGAACACAGGGTCGGTCGCGGGAGGATAAGTCTGTCCGCAGTGATTACGGCTGTCGATGTTCGACGGGTCGCTGGTAAGCGTCCCGGCGGTGTCGATGTTGTCGTGGAAGCAGTTGCTGTCGGCGTTGTAATTGGGTCCCGCCTGTGAGACCTCCGCGATGTCGCCGTTGGACGGGTTGCCGAAGCCGCCGTTGTGGGTGAAGCTGTTGTTGGCGAGCTCGTTGCCGTAATCGTCGTAGTAGCAGAGGGGCGAGCCGGGCGAGCTCAGATCGGCGCCGCCGTTGCAGTGAGCCTCGGGTGGGGGCTGCTCGGTGTCGGGGAACGGCACGAACGCGATGCCCCAGGCCCCGTTGTTGACGATTCGGTTGCCCGTGATCACGTCGTGGCGTCCGCCATAGAGGGTGATCCCGGTGCCCACCGGTGCTGCACCCGCGACCCCGCTGCTGGGTATGTTGGGGTTGTTGTTGTCGTGTATGTAGCTGTTGATGAGGGCCCAGCAGACGTGCGCGCGCTGAATGTTCGCTGACGGGTGTGGGTTGGCGGCGTTGCCGGGACAGGTCCCGTCCTGGGGCCCCGGCGCATCGTCGTTGTTGAGGTCGCCGGTGGCAACGCCCGTCTCGTTGTCATCGAACTCCGAGTTCTTGATCAAGACGTGGCCCCCGGAGTTGGTACCCGAGTACCCCTGCGGAGTGAACTCTCCGTGCACATCGTTGAGGGTCACGTTGCAGTCCGGGCACGCGCCTACGTAGAACGCGGAGTCGTTCATATTCGACGCGTAGTCGTGGGCGAACCCCCCCTGACCAGGGCCCCTGGTATTCGACGAGTAAATGCCATAGCCGGCGGCCGGTGAGTTGTTGTCCTGGAAATAGGAGGATGTAGCGGTCACGTAGTTGCCCCACCAGTTCCCGAGGTCGGTCTGGGTGCCCGTCGAGGCCCCCCCGTCCCACCAAACCTGGTCCCCCCCGCCGAGATCACCGGTTAGGAAGTTGCACACCGAAAGGTTCTCAACGACCACGCCCGGCGCCTTGTAGACGAGGATCCCGTTGCGCCCCCCCGGCTTTCCCGCCGAGTCGGTGGGCCCGAGGTTCTGATCAGCGGTGGCACGGCTACAGCGGGACGCGCCACTCCTGGTGCCGTCGATCCAGACCCTGTTGCGATCCATCCCCCGCAGCCACAGGCCAGGAGTCTTGATCAGCACGCCGGCGCCTGCGCGGTCATCCCCATGAGCGCCGGAGGGGATCAGCGTGTTGGCCTCGTGGTAGTCGCCGGGGGCGATCAGGATCCAGTCGCCGCGCTTGGCAGCGTTGACGGCCGCCTGAACCGAGCGGTACTGACCCGGAATGCCCTTGTAGGTCCCCACACGGAGCACCTGCCCGAAGGCCACGGACGTCAGCGTCAACGCTCCCAACGTGACCACCCCCACCGCGGCTACAAGACGACGCACCTCGCTCCTCTCTCTCAGAGAGGATCGTACACGCCGAGGTCCATGCCGCGGATCCGGTTTCGGCCTGTCGCTTCCCGATCGCATGACGGAAGGCGAGCCGGCCGTTAGGCTGGATTGAGAATGCTTGGCGTGGAGTCCACCAGCGTGTCCGATCTCGATGCCGCCTATGGCGGGATAAAGGCTGAGGCTGCCCGCCTCGCCGGCGGTCCGGGCGACATGCCGCAGCGCGTGGCCTTGCTCCACTCGATCTTCGTGGACTCCGGGTGCAACCACGCGTTTCCGGAGGTCGCGCTCCACGGGGCCCTGTGGGCTTACGGCTTCTACGAGCGCCGCGGCGCGGTTAGCCGGATGATCACCTACCGCTACTTCTACGACCGTGAGGAGCGCGCGCGGCGGGCGTACATGCTGTTCGAGTTCTCGCAGGGGTTCAAGGAGGCGAACCGCTCGGTCTTCATGGACACCTATGCGAACTACTACTTCACGAAGCGCCACGGCGAGGTGCCGGGGGCAGAGGAGGTGGTGGCGCCTCAGTTGCTCGATGCGCTCAACCGGGTGCACCACGCCGCACGTTCAAGCCGTTCCCTATCGGCCGCCGAACGCGGCCGGGTCTTCGAGACCGCCCTTCTCTTCGAGCAGGAGACCACCGTGGGACCGAAGGTGAAGGAGGAGGTCTCCAAGTTTGACTGCCCGATCCTCACGCGGATCGTGCTCAAGCCGATCGTTCGCTTCATGTACTTCCCTCGCCTCACTACCATGCGCTTCCGCGACTTCAGCAACACCGACGAGCGGATCGAGAAGGCCGTCCTCAGCTACGAGTTGGCAGAGCGAACGGGCTGGGCGCATGTGGCCGAGTGCATCCGCTACCACGGCGTCCTGCCTGACCGTTTCTTCGCCGATCCGGTCGGCTACGGGGACGAGCTCAGGGCGGGCGCCTGACAGCCTCGGCCACCTGCCGCGCGTACCGCGGGGACGATGCACTGACGCTGGGTCAGTCTGCCGGCACGTGTCGGACGTATGGAACGGGGGCTGCTCGCCTGCGGTGACCGGGTGATCCGGGTCGCTCCGGGACTGACTGAGAATCCCGCCGGGCGGATGCGAGCTGGAGAAGTCTGATCCGACCGATGCGACCGCGATCGCCCGAGCGGCGATCCTTGGCTGAGACCCTCCCGGCGGCGTTTCTGGATGACCAGGCGCTCGAGATGCGCGATCTCACGCGGCGGGTTTCATTCGCCGTCGCATAGCTTGAGCCCCCGGACACCGCGATGTCATCTACCTGCCGCATTTGATGACCATGCTTGATGACTAAACGGGATTGCGATGGGCGCCCGGGGGGTGGCTCCGCGGTGAATCCGGTCGTTTGCAGGCACTTTCGTGATGGAGCCAGCCGGGATCGAACCGGCGACCTCCTGCTTGCAAAGCAGGCGCTCTCCCAACTGAGCTATGGCCCCGTCAGTGGAGCGAGTCTACCGGCGCTCGGGGGCCGCAATCGGGCAACGAGCGCTGCATCTGGCGCGGCGCCGAGCGCCGCTCAGCCGTCGAAATCGAAGTCCCGCGGGGGACGCTGCTCGAACCAGAGGCGATCGTGATCCGGGGTGTCTTGGAGAAACTCTGGGGTCTCCTCCAGAACGTCCTCCTCTTTGGTATCCGGCGGCTGCTCGCCCACCTGGTACTCGACGGTCTCGTCGCCGGTTGTGGCGGGGGGAGCGGACTGGGGCGGCGCGGGTGCCTCGGGTGGCTCGGGCGGCGGAGCCAGCGCAGAATCGGGATCCATGAAGAACTCCTCGTCGTCCTCGAGGTCCTCATCAGCCAAGTCGGACTCGGGCTCGAGCCGGTCCTCCTCCTCGCTGCGGGAGCGCCGTGCGGCCGGCGGCTCCTGGGTAAGCACCTCGGTGGGGGCGGCGACTGGAAATTCCGCGTCGTCGTCAAAGGCCTCGTCCCACTCGTCCTCCGCCTGGGCGTCGTAAGGGAGGGCGGTGTCCTGCCCTGCGGCTGCCCTGGTGGTCGGATCCCCGCCCCTGCGGGCCGGGCCGAGAGCCTCCCGCTCGGCTCGCTCCACCTCGGCCGGATCGGCGCCACGTCGCCGTTTGAGGTTCAAGTGCTCCCGGATCGCCTCGTCCAACAGACCCATGCCGCAAACCTTACTCGCCACGCACCACGTTCGCGCGCTGCGGTTCAGCCCGCACGATTCGATTCTTGCCCTCGTGCTTGGCGGCGTACAGCGCGGCGTCGGCGGCCGCGATCAGGCCGTCCTTGGTTCCCTCGGAGATCGCGGCGACCCCAAGGCTGGCGGTGATCCGGAGCTGCCCGCCACCGTCCAGGCGCCGGATGCTCAGTTCCTCGATCGAGGCCCGAATCCGCTCTGCGATCGCTGCGGACCCCTCCAGGTCGGTATGGGGGAGGATCAGCGCCATCTCCTCCCCACCGTAGCGAGCTGGGGTGTCGGTTTCACGCGATGTGTCGTGCAGCACCCGCGCGACCTGCTTGAGCACCAGGTCGCCCTGCTGGTGACCGTAACTGTCGTTGACCGCCTTGAAGTTATCCAGATCGATCATGATCAGCGCCAGGGGACGGCGGTAACGCCGAACCTGCTCTACCTCGGCGCGCAGAAGGTCCTGAAAGCGCCCATGGTTCGGTAGGCCGGTGAGATCGTCGGTGACCGCCTGCCGGTGCACCTGGAGGTGGAGATCCACGTTCTCCAGCGCCATCGTGGCCTGGGACGCGAGCGAGCGCAGCAGATCGCGGTCCTCCTGGTCGAAACCCCGATCCGGGCGAGCAACGGTGATCACACCTTCGGTGTCAGCCTCGGAGTCCTCATGCCTGAGCGCGATCGCCAGCATCTTGCCGCCATCAGCCTCGGCCACGCCCTCTCTCAGGGCCGCCTGTTCCACCTCAGAAATCTGGGCTTCCACGTGCTGGAGGTCCCCGGCCCGGACAACCTCATGCAACGGACCGTCTCCATCTATGCGGACAGCCAGATGACCGCCGGTGGCCTGGACGGCCTCGACGGCCGTGCGGACCGCAAGCTCGCGAAGCGCTTCCTGATCCAGGTTGGAGGCGAATGCCTCGCCGATGCGACGTATCGAGTCCCGCAGGCGCGTCCGCTCCTGCGAAAGCTCGTCCAACCGTCGCGACAACTGCCCGGACATCTTGTTGAACTCCTTGCCGAGGGCGGCGAACTCGTCCCCACCCTCGGTCGGCACTTGGGCTGTGAAGTCTCCGTTCCCCAGCCGCTTTGCCGCGCTGAGGAGGCGACTGATCTGGCCCTGCAGGGCCCGCAGCGTGAGCACCGAGAAGCCGAGGGCAAGCAGGAGGAAGGCAGCGATGACGACCACCGCAAACAGCCTGCTGCTGCCCACGGAGGCGGCGGTCGTGGAGGTATCGGAGAGCACGGTGACTCTCACCGGCGCCGATCCGAAGCCTGTCAGCGACGCCGTGATCGCGCGGTAGTTGACGCCGGCGAACGACCATGCGCCGGACGCCGGGACGGTCGCGCCGGCCAGGCGGGGGGAGCTTGCGGCCAGCAGCCGCGAGCCTTGGCGCACCACCATCTGAGCGCCGGGTACGCCAGCCAGCTGGCGCGCGAAATCTTGCGCGGTGAGGGAGGAAACCATCACCGTCACGGCACCTCCACGAGCCGGCAGGAGCCTCGCGACCCCAGGCGCCACCGCATCGCGGCTTCCGATATCGACCAACCTCCGGGATCCGGAGGCGACCACGATGCGCTCCAGCCCGGTATCCCCAGCGAGCGCCGCCAGACGAGCGGACAACTCCGGAGCCGGAGTGACCGCGACGTCTCGGGCCACCGTGCGGGCGTCCGTTCGCGAGTCGGCCACCTGACTGACGTAGAGGCTCGCCGCGGCGCTGGCCAGCCCGCTGGCCCGTGCGGCCGCCTTCCCCTGGGCGCTGTCGCCGATGAGGCGGAAAACGAGGACGCCGATGGCCAGCATCGGCACAACCACGATCAGGACAAAGAAGCTGGTAAGACGCGTGCGAAAGCTCATCGGATCCCCGAATGGGTGCTCTCGGTATCGGCCGATCGGCGGGGTTTCCTGACCGCTGGGACGGAGGCTGCGGCACCGTCGGTCAGGGCTACACTCTGGTCCCCCCGGCGGTTTAGGCCGCCGCACGGGGCTATAGCTCAGTTGGGAGAGCGCCTGGATCGCACCCAGGAGGTCGCCGGTTCGAGTCCGGCTAGCTCCACTTAATGCTGGTCCGCGGTGGGGTAGCCACCCGGGTGCGCGACCCTGTGCCTTGGGGAGCCGCTCTTCAAGTACTCGCGGTTTGTGTCCGACATGACGTACGTGACTGCGTCGTTGGCCTCGAGCGTCGGCCGTCCGGTGGAAAGTGGGAGTGCCTCTGGCAACTTTGAGGCCCGCCTGATGGCGAGGGTCTTGGCCGCCTTGTTCGCCGCCGGGGCAACGTTGGCGCTGCTGACCGTCTTGCTGCCGCACTCCAAGCGGGCCGACGCAGCCGGACTGCTTGCGATCGTCGGGGATGCCTACGTGGTCGCCGGTCTGCTGTTCTGGCGAGCCGGTACCACACAGGCTCGGCTGCTCAGGATTGCACTGGCATGGGGCAGCGCGCTGATCACCGGCGTTGCGTACTTCTCTGGCGAGAGCCCGAGCCCGCTGGTGTTCTTCTACCTGTGGGTCTTCCTGTACTCCGCTTACTTCTTCACCAAAGCGCAAGCAGCAATTCAGATTGTCATCGTGGGTGTCGCCTACGGCGCGCTGCTATTGGCCCGGCCCCCCCAGAGTGGCGTGCCGGCGTGGTGGGTGGTCGGCATGGGCACGCTGCTGGTGGCCGCCATCTTGATCCGTGTGATGCGCGACCGGACCGAGCTGCTGATCTCGAGGCTCTACGACGCCGCTCGCACCGATCCACTCACGAACCTGACGAACCGGCGCGGCTTTCGCGAGATGCTTGACCTGGAGCTCCAGCGTGCACGCCGTAGCGACCGCCCGGTGGCCGTCCTGATCGGAGACCTGGATCACTTCAAGCAGGTCAACGACCGCGCGGGACACCACGTGGGTGACGCCACCCTGAAACAGGTCGCCACAATCTTGCAGCACGGCAAGCGCCCAACCGACGCTGCCGCCCGCGTGGGAGGCGAAGAGTTCGCGCTGATCTTGCCGGACACCGACGGCAACGACGCGTTTCTGCTCGGCGAAAGCCTGCGCTGCGAGTTGCGCGACGAGTTCATCGAGGCAACGGTGCCGACCACGATCAGCTTCGGGATCGCGATCTATCCACAGCACGGCGTGACAGCCGCCTCCCTGCTCCGCGTCGCGGACGAAGCGCTCTACGCCGCCAAGGACAGTGGTCGGAACAGGACGGTCCTTCACAGTCCGGCGCTCGAGATGCTCCCACGCAACGACAAGCGCGACGTGGAAGGCGAACGCTTCCTCGCCGTCATGCTCGACGTGGCCGAGGCGGTCGACCTACGCTTCAGCGGCACCGCCAGGCATGCTGAGACGGTGGGCCGCTACGCCGCGATGATGGCTCAAGCACTCGGCATGCCGGAACAGCGAGTCGGGAGAGTACGACTCGCCGGAATGCTCCACGACATCGGCAAGGTCGGCGTGCCCGACGCCATCCTGCAAAAGCCCGGCAGGCTCACGGAGGAGGAGCTGGCGATCATCAAGACCCACCCCGCGCTCGGCGCGCAGCTCCTCGAGCATCGCAACCTCGACGACATCCGAGCCTGGGTGCACGCCCATCACGAGCGCCCTGACGGCTGTGGCTATCCCGTTGGTCTGAAAGGCGATGAGATTACCCTCGAGGCCCAGATCCTCGCCGTCGCCGACGCTTACGAGGCCATGACCAGCGACCGAGCGTACCGCCGATCGATCGGGCACGACGCCGCCCGCGCCGAGCTCGAGCGGCACGCCGGCGCCCAATTCGACCCGCGCGTCGTCCGAGCATTCCTCGGCATCCTGCAGGCCGAATCCGACCAGGCCGAAGCGACTCTCCATCCCGGCTAGCCCGGGATTGATCACGGATCTAGAACGAGCAAGGCGCATGATGCACGGCAGGCTGCCGTGAAGTTCTCGCGCTTTAGCAAAGTGCCCGAATTGCCGATATGTAGTCGAGCGAAAGTGGGGCCGGCTCGAAGAACCGGCGGGGTCGCTCTCGCGGGCGGGCAGACCATCTCGCACGAAAGGTCCACCTGGGATCCGCGGCCGTTGTGAGCGCGATCTGAGGACATCCATGGACAACTGGGAGAGAGAAGAGCTTGGCCTACCGCCCTCGCTTCGCGAGGCGGTCAGCTCGCTCTATTCCCGGAGGATCGAGGCGGCCGGTCACGTCGATATGCGCATCGCCCGCGCGATCGGCGGTGTGCTGTGGCTGAGCGGCGGGATCCTTACCGCCCTGTTGCTCGTTCTCGTGCCGCCGACGCAGGCGATCGGCGGGGTCGGCTGGCTGATCGCGGCCCCGGCGCCATTGGGCTGCGTGCTACTGGCCTGGCGCCGCCTCCACTCCGCTGCCGAGCCGAGCTCGACTGAGTTCTTCGTCGGGAGCCTGGTGGCGCTTGTGGGGATAACTGTTCTCCAGTGGCTCGCCGGAGGCGAAACCGCTCCCTACCACTACCTCTATGCCTTGCCGGTCCTTTATGCCGCAGCCGCCCAGCCTCGACTGCGTGCCGTGATCATGTTCGGCCTGCTTGCAGTGCTCGCGTGGATGCCGCTGATCTATGGCTCCGCAACCGCACGCAAGGCCGCAGACATCGCCACCGAGCTGCTCCTGCTGATCGTCCTTGGCATCGTGGCGCGGATTCTCTTCGCGATGCTCCGGATCCAGCGCGCGGGCCTGCACCGCGCCCGCCGCGAAGCCGACGAACTGGCCAGGCGTGACCCCCTTACCGGGCTCGGCAACCGCCGAGCGCTGGAGGAGGCGCTTGAAGTGGAGGTCGCACGGGCACAGCGGGAGCCGCACCCTCTCAGCCTCATCATCGGCGACGTCGACGACTTCAAGGCGGTCAACGACACGCAGGGCCACGGCCGTGGTGACGAATGCCTGCGTGAGATCGCCGCCGCGCTGGTCTCGGCGTCAAGGACTGCGGATCAATGCTTTCGGCTGGGCGGCGACGAGTTCGTGATCGTCTTGCCGAACACACTGCCCGAAGAGGTCGACGAGGTGCGGGCGAGGGTCTGTGATGCCGCGAGCCGGGCGTGCGTCATCGATGAGAACCGGGCGCTGCGGCTCACGTGTGGCGATGCGACCTGGACACCCACGATGACCGCCGCGGATCTCCTCGCCGAGGCCGACCAGGTGCTGTTCGAGTTCAAGCACCGCAGTCGCAGGCGAGGTTCGTCAAACGCTGTCAGTGGTTGAGCTTCGGCCTACGCCGGGATGGAATAGGCTTTTCCCGGTCGGGCTGTGGGACGGGATCTTCGCCGCCGGATGCGGGCGCGCAGCCGAGCGCGTTGCCCAGTTCAACTGATGCCGCCGAACTCGCACAGTCCCTTTCGCCCAATCGAGGTCGTCGACGGCTTTCCGGTGATCGAGCGCGTGTACTCAGACGATCGCAGTCGCATGTCAGTAGGTCTGGCGAACATCAGTGCTGTGGTCCCGGACGTCGAAGCCAACAAGGACAAGATCCTGCGGGCCGCGAGGATCTTCAAGGAACGGGGCGCGAACGTCGCTGTCTTCCCGGAGTTCTGTCTATCCGGCTATTTCTGGGACGACGAGGTGCGCTGCCGCGCCTACATGGAGCAGGCCCTGACCGACAGGCATACACAGTGGCTCGAGGGAACGCTGCGGGAGCTGCTGGACGATGACTTCAGGGCGATCGTGCTCAACAACCTATGTGCAGGACCAGGGGAGAAGTTCCTCAACCGAACGTTCGTGCTGGCGCGTGACCATGAGTACTTCGCGGAGGAGAACTCGTACGACAAGGTCTTCCTGCCGGGGATCGAGAAGCTCTACACCGAGAGCGGCCGCGACGATCGACTGGTGCTTCACGCGCCGCTCGGTCGGTTCGGGTTCACCACGTGCTACGACTGCCTCTTCAGCGATCTCATGCGTGAGTATGTGATGGCTGACGACGTTGACGCCATCGTCGAGATCGCCTCCTGGCGCGCGGCCGCGACCCGTGACTACCCGGCCCTCAACGTGCGGAGCGATCATTATTACGGTGACCTCTGGAACACCGTGCTCGCGGCGTCCGGTGCCATTCACCAAGCGTGGATCATCGCCTGCAACGCCGTCGGCCGCCATCCCATCAGCGGCGCCACCTTCTGGGGTGGCTCCGGTGTCTGGGCTCCGTCCGGTCTATGCCTGATCCAGGCCTCCAACTTCAACGAGGAGCTCTTGATCGTGCACAACCTCGACATCAGAGGCGCGCGCAAGGCCGAGAAGGACGACTTCGATTACGCCATCGACTTCAACGAGATCTACCGGCCGATGGAGAGCTCGCGCACCTACACGCGCACGCTCGACTGAACTCATCCGCTGCAGCGGATAGCGCTACGAGCGCTCGGAATCCAGATGGGCCATCTGCTGCGCCGGGTACCGCTCACCGGAGACGGCGTCGGGCGGCACAGCCGCTTCGATGTCACGCAGATCGGCCTCGGTAAGCGCCAGCTCTTCGACCGCCAGAGCGTCCTCCAGTTGGTCCGGGCGCCGCGCGCCCACCAGAGGGATGATGTCCTCGCCGCGGGAGGCGACCCAGGCGATCGCGAGCTGCGGGACGCTCGCGCCAAGCCGATCGGCGAGACCGCGCAAAGCCTCGACCAGTCCCAGGTTACGCTGCAGGTTCTCGCCCTGGAACCGAGGAGACCGGCTGCGGAAATCGCCCGCCCCGAGCTGACGATCAGGGCTCCAGTGCCCGCTCAGCAGACCGCGGGAAAGGACGCCATAGGCGGTGATCGCGATGCCGAGGTCGCGGCAAGCCGGAAGAATGCCCTCCTCGATCCCCCTGGAGAGCAGCGAGTACTCGATCTGGAGGTCGACGACTGGGCGCTCGGTGTTCGCGCGGCGGATGGTCTCGGCGCCCACCTCCGAGAGGCCAACGTGACGAACGTAACCGGCGTCGATCAGCTCGCCGATCGCCCCCACCGTCTCCTCGATCGGGACCGCGGAGTCAAGGCGAGCCGGACGGTACACGTCGATGTGATCCAGCCCCAGGCGAACCAGCGAATAGGCCACCGCGGTCTTTAGCGCCTGCGGGCGGGCGTCGTACCCTAGCCAGGCGCCGCTGGGGTCTCGCTGCGCGCCGAACTTGACGCTGACGACCGCTTCCTCCCGGCGGCGGCCGCGGAGCGCCTCCCCTACCAGCAGTTCGTTGTGGCCCATCCCGTAGAAGTCACCGGTGTCCAGCAGGTTGATTCCACGATCCAAGGCACGGTGAATGGTCGCGATCGCCTCGCTCCTGTCGGCCTTGCCGTACATCCCGGACATTCCCATGCAGCCCAGGCCGAAGGCGGACACCGATGGGCCGTGGCTGCCGAGCTGACGCCGTTCCATCCGGCTACCCGCCGAACCGCGCAGCGCGTGATTGCGGCGCCGCGAGATCCTGAGCCGGCCCCACCGGCACGATGCCCGAGGGGTTGATCGAGCGGTGGGTGACGTAGTAGTGGCGCTTGATCTGGTCCATGTTCACCGTCTCGGCGACCCCGTCGATGGCGTAGAGGTCACGGAGATACTCGTAAAGGTTCGGGTAGTCCGCGATCCGGCGGACGTTGCACTTGAAGTGGCTGTAGTAGACGGCGTCGAAGCGCACCAGTGTGGTGAAGAGCCGCCAGTCGACGAGCGTCGGCTGATCCCCCATCAGGAACCGCTCTGAGCCGAGACGATCGTCGAGCTCGTCGAGGGTCTCGAACAGGGGCACCACGGCGTCCTCGTAGGCCTCCTGGCCGGTGGCGAACCCGGCGCGGTAGACGCCGTCGTTCACGTTGTCGTAGATCTGCTCGGCAAGCTCGTCGATCTGCGGACGGAGCGCCTCGGGGTAGAGGTCGAGCTCGGGATGGTCCGCCCACCGGTCGAAGGCGCCGGCCAGCATCACGATCACCTCGCTGGATTCGTTGTTGACGATGCGGCGGGAATGGGTGTCCCACAGAACGGGCACCGTCACCCGCCCCTCGTAGGAGGGATCGGTGGCCTCGTAGGCCTCGGACAGATAGGTCATGCCCTCCCCGGAGAGGTCACCTGTAGCCCCGGCCACCGACCGCAACGCCCAGCCGTCCTCGTCGCGGATGGGATCGACTATCGACATCCCGATCACGGACTCGAGCCCTTTCAGCTTGCGCACGATGATCGACCGATGCGCCCAGGGACACGCCAGCGATACGAACAGGTGATACCGGCCGGGCTCGGCGGGAAACTCGGACCCGGCGTCGTCCACAACCCAACTGCGAAAGCCGCTGCGCTGGCGGACAAATGCGCCCGAATCCGAGATCTCACGGGTCCAGCCGCTGACGTCGGTCATCGCGTGGAGGCTAGCGGTGTCCGCGATGGCCAAACCTGAACCGCACGATTAGCCAGCATTAACTGTTAATAGGTGCGCTTTTCCGCCTATGTACCTCGTAAGGTTGTTCTAAAGCAGATTTCGCCCATGACCTGGACCTCCAAGCTCCGCGCCGCCACCACGCACCGCTCCACCCGCCACCACGGCACCCCCACGCCGCGGCCGGCTGCTGAGGCCGCGAAGCACGGTCCCCGGCATCCCGCGATGAGCGGACTCAACATCTCCCCCGTACACGGTCGCCACTGCATCTGCGACCGCTGCGCCCAGGTCCGCCCACCCCGCTGACACTCGCCGCCAGCTCGGCGGCGGATGGAGCGGGTGGCAGCCGGATCTGATTGAGACGGCGGCCGCGCCCAACGTGCCGCTACCGCACAGCCGGCCGGGATCTGCTCAGCCCGCGCTCTATCGTGAGCCGGCATGGCCTTCCGTGAAGACCTTCGAAACATCGCCATCGTCGCCCACGTCGACCACGGCAAGACAACCCTGGTCGACGCTCTGCTGTGGCAGTCGGGTGCGTTCAGAGTCGGCCAGGACGTGGCCGACCGGGTGCTGGACTCGATGGACCTGGAGCGCGAGAAGGGGATCACGATCCTGGCCAAGAACACGGCGGTGCGCTACGGCGAGGTGAAGCTCAATATCGTCGATACCCCGGGCCACGCCGACTTCGGGGGTGAGGTTGAGCGAGGACTGACGATGGTCGACGCCGTGCTGCTGCTGGTCGATGCCAGCGAGGGCCCGCTGCCGCAGACGCGGTTCGTGCTGCGCAAGGCGCTGGAGGCGAGGCTGCCGGTGATCCTGGTCGTCAACAAGGTCGATCGGCCCGACGCGCGAATCGACGCTGTGGTCGACGAGGTCTACGAGCTGTTTCTCGACCTCGATGCCGACGAGAGCCAGATCGACTTCCCGATCGTCTACACCAACGCCAAGGCCGGTTGGGCTTCGATGGACGCCGAGACCCCCGGCGAGGACCTCCAGCCGCTGCTCGAGCTGCTGATTCAGTACGTACCGGCTCCGCAGTACGAACCCGCCCATCCGCTCCAGGCGCACGTGACCAACCTGGACGCCTCTCCATATGTAGGCCGAATTGCCATCTGCCGCGTGCGCCACGGCACCATCCGTCGTGGTGAGACCGTGGCCTGGTGCCGTGAGGACGGAGCGATCGAACCCGTGCGGATCACCGAGCTCTACGTGACCGAAGCACTGGAGCGCGTCGAGGCCGCCGAGGCCGGCCCGGGGGAGATCATCTCGGTGGCCGGGATCCCCGAGATCACCATCGGGGACACGCTGGCCGATCCTGAAGATCCTCGGCCACTGCCGGTGATAACAGTCGACGAACCTTCGCTGTCGGTGACGATCGGCACCAACGACTCGCCGCTGGCCGGCCAGGAGGGCGACCGCCTGACCGCTCGCCAGGTCAAGGCGCGGCTGGAGCGGGAGCTCGTCGGCAACGTCTCACTGCGAGTCCACCCCACCGAGCGGCCAGACGTGTGGGAGGTGCAGGGCCGAGGCGAGCTGGCGCTGGCGATCCTGGTGGAGCTGATGCGGCGCGAGGGCTACGAGCTGACCGTCGGCAAGCCGCAGGTGGTCACGCGTGAGCTGGACGGTGGGCTCCACGAGCCTGTTGAGCGGATGAGCGTCGACGTCCCCGAGGAGTACGTCGGGGTGGTCACCCAGCTGCTGGCGCTGCGCAAGGGCCGGCTGGAGCAGATGATCAACCACGGCAGCGGCTGGGTGCGAATGGAGTACCTGGTGCCGGCGCGCGGGCTGATCGGATTCCGGACGGAGTTCCTGACCGAGACCCGGGGCACCGGGCTCGTCCATCACGTGTTCGATCGCTGGGAGCGCTGGCACGGTGACCTCCGTACCCGCCCTACGGGATCGCTGGTCTCCGATCGCCGCGGTGCGGTCGCCGCGTACGCGCTGTTCAACCTCCAGGAGCGCGGCACGCTGTTCGTAGAGCCGGGCGAGCCTGTCTATGAGGGCATGATCGTCGGCGAGAACTCCCGCCCCGAGGACCTGGATGTCAACCCGTGCAAGGAGAAGCACCTGACCAACGTGCGCTCCTCCACCGCCGATGAGCTCGTCCGCCTGGTGCCCAAGCGCGAGCTCTCGCTCGACCAGGCGCTGGAGTTCCTCCGTGAGGACGAGTGCGTGGAGGTGACGCCCGCCGCGGTCCGCCTGCGAAAGGTGGAGCTGGTGGCCGGTGCTCGGCGCAAGCTCACTCGGGCGGTGGCGGCCCGGGCCTAAGGGGCCTTCAGTGAGTCCAGGGCACCAGCACGTTCTGCCCGAAGGCAATCGCGGTCCCGGCCAATCCCATGAGCGGGAGGAGGAAGCGCAGGGGCGGCCTCCAGCGCTCAAGGCCGAGGGCCGCCAGGCAGGCCAGGGCTGGCAGACCGAGCAGCGCCTCCCGGGCGTCGTAGGTGGCCGTTGTGAAGGCCACCTCCCAGACGCTGGCGAACCCGGCCAGCGTCAGCACGATCAGGGCGAGCTCACCGCGGCGATGCTCGGCGGTGATCCGCCCGACGCCACGCCTGCGCCACAGGCCGACCAGCGCGAGCGCCAGCGCCAGCCAGAAGAAGACGCTCACCGAGGTGCGCCAGCGGTTGGCATCCCACCCTGATTCGAACCAGAAGGTCTGAAAGATCCTGACGGGCACGTCATGAAGCACCAAACGCAGTGGGTCCAAGACCGCGTAAGGCAGTCCCCACGTCCCCAGTCCTCCGGTGGTCATCAGATAGTGCTGGGACGCCGCCTTCGCGAACACATCGCCGTATCTGATGTCGTTCTGGACGAAATACCAACCCGCGACCAGGACCACCGCGCCGAGGGCTGCTAGCGCGGCGCGTCCGCGGGAACGCCAATCCCCTCCCGACAGGACCACGGGAAACAGCACCGCCAGAGCAGGCAAAGCGGATAGCTTGGTGATGATCAAAAGCCCACAGATCGCGCCGACGGCGGCCTTCAGCCACAGGCTGGGTGATTGGAGGGAGCGGACGGTGGTGTACGCGAGCACGGCGCCCAGCAGGTCGACAAGGTTGTCGTTGGTCACATAGGCGGACAGGAAGGCGAACCTCGGCAGGGAAGCCACGACTGCCGCGGCGACGATTGGGGTCCACCTGTCGCGGCTGAGACGCCGGGCGGTCAGGAAGGTGATCAGCACCGTGAGCAGGCCGAGCGCCACATTGGCCAGTCGGAGTGGCAGAAGCCACCGATGCTGGGCGGCGTAGTGATGCCGGTAGTGGTCGTGGGCCGGATCGGCGGGGGAGAAGTTCTCATGCCCGGGAGTCACCTGGTGAGCCGGCTCACCGATCATCTGCTGGAAGCCCGCCATCAGGAAGTAGTACAGAGGCGGTTGGTGAGACTCGTTGATCACGATCGGCGTTGGCGGCGGAGGAATCCGCGCGGGGATCCGGTACATGTGCCCCGAGACCAGGGTTTCCACGTTTGTCACGTGATCGGACTCATCTTCGCCCTCCCAGGCAGGCGTCTTCACCGCGATCGTGGCGGCCGCAGCGACGAAGACCAGCCCCAGCGCGGCGAGGGCCGCGAGCTGGGGCCAAGAGACCGCGCGGGCCAAGATGAGGCGCCGGACGGGGACGACAACCGTGCTCACGCGGCGCAAGGTAGACAAGCAGGGGTTTGCAGCCGGAGGGGGATGTTTCGTGACGACCGGGCGGTAGACCTGGAGAGTTCCGTGTGTCTGGGAAGTATGGGGTGGAGAATGATGAGGTAGTGTGGGAGCCAGAGGGGGTTTAGGGTCTGCAGCGCAGGCGTGTCGGGAGCTGCAGACCTAGCGCCGGCCCCGGCCCGGCCTACAATCGGCTCGTGAACGAGGACCCACGAGCCCGGAGAGCGTCGGCCCGGAGCAACACCGCGTGGAGCCGTCCCTGACGTCGTCGCCCCGCCTCCGCGCCATCCGCGCTTTCCCCTGATCGACGGCATGCGAGCAATCGCCGTGCTGGCCGTGGTCATGGTCCACGCGGCGTCCTCGGGAAACGCGACTCACCCACGTTAGGCGGACGGCTTGTGCCCATTTGAATGTCGGCGTGACGATCTTCTTCGTGATCTCCGGTTTCCTGCTCTACCGGCCGTTTGTCGCCCACCGCGGCGGCGGGCCGCCGGCCCCGGCGGTGCGCGACTACTTCAAGCGCCGCGCATTGCGGATCTATCCCGCCTATTGGGTGATCCTCACCTTGATGATCGTCTCCCTGGGTTCCACGCGGTGGCGGGACAGACTGGGTATCGATGTACACGCTGACCCACGCCCTGGGTTTCGGCTCCTCCCCCACCTGCATCGATGAGCTGAACCGATGCGACCTCGCCCAGACCTGGAGTCTGGTGGTGGAGCTGACCTTTTACGTGGCGCTGCCGCTCTTCGTGTGGCTGTTCGGCCTGCTTACACGTCGGTTGAGCCGGCGGGGCTGGATGATCACGCAACTCTCGGTGATGGCCGGGCTCTCGGCGATTTCGGTGTGGCTGTCATACGGCATCCTCACCCAAATCCACCGTGGTTCGAATGGAGCGTGCTCAGCAACGTGCTGTGGTTCTCGGTGGGGATGAGCCTGGCGGTGATCTCGGTCGCGCGCAGCGGCGGAGTCTTGCCGCCAAGCCGCTCCGAGCGGTCCCGCGATGGTCGGCCGAGCTCTGGGCCGAGGCAGTGATCCGGGTTCTGACCCTCAGCCTTCCCGACAGCGCGTTCCTTCTCGAAGGCAGACAGCTGGTCGCTGTCCACATCGTCTTCGGGCTGATCGCTGCCCTGCTGGTGGTTCCCGCGGTGTTCCCCGGCCGCGGCGGCTCGGTACCGGGGCGAGTCTTCGGTCACCGTCGTTGGCGTGGCTGGGCACGATCTCCTACGGCATTTTCTTGTGGCACTACACCGCGGCGCTGAAGCTCGGATCCCCGGGGGCCAAGCTGCCGTTCCCCGTGGTGCTGATCAGCTCACTCGCTCTCGGTGCTGTGCGCCTCGGCCAGCTACTACCTGGTGAGCGGCCGATTCTGCGACTGAAATACGAGCGTCTTCGAGATCTCGCGCGCCGGCACCCCGCGGTGCCCGCTAACGCCAGCTGGCTTCGATGTTAGACGGGTGTCCACCGGCAGCGGGTCCTCTGATCGGGAGCGGAGGTACCACCTTGTCGATTGGACCGTGCGCTCGCGCACCCCAACGCTCGCGGAGAGCGCTGCGCACCAGCGGCAGCGCCGCGATGGGCCCGAGGTGAACGATCAAGCGCCGCTCTCGCAGCGCCTGCCAGGCCCAGCCAGCTGCCTGTAGGCGACCTGCGGCAGCCACCGAGCGGAAAGAACTTCGCCACCAGCAGCAGCGTGTTGCGCTGCACCAGGAAGAGATGGCCGCCCGCGAGCTGATGCGAAGAGCCCCCGCCGGCGTGCCGGGCGACCGCTGATTCGTAGCGACAGCGCCACCCGGCCAAGCGCAGCCGCAGGGCCAGGTCGACGTCCTCCAGGTAGGCGAAGTAGCGCTCATCGAAGCCGCCGAGCTTCAGCAGCGTATCGCGGCGATAGAGGGCGGCTCCAGCACAGGCGCCGAACACCTCCCCTGGCTCATCCCAGCTACCGTCGTCGCGGCTGAACCGACCCCGCTGCTCGCAGGCGCCGTCACGCCGGAGCACGTCTCCGGCGTCGTAGATCTCCCGTGGGTCCTCCAAGCTGAGCATCTTGCTCGCCACCGCGGCCGCCCCGGGGTCAGCGATCAGCGCAGCGACCATTCGCGCGATCCAGTCTGCCGCCAGCACGACGTCGGTGTTGATAAGGCGACGAACTCGCCTTTCGCCGCCTGCAGTCCCCGGTTGGCCGCGGCGGCGAAACCGGTGTTCCGCTCCAGCGCGATCACCCGCACTTCCGGATGCTCGCCCGCAGATAGCTCGACCGATCCATCGCTGGAGCCGTTGTCGACGACGATTACCTCCGCGGGAGCCCTGGACTGTGCAGCGAGAGCGTGCAGGCAGGCGGCAAGCCAGTGCGGCCGTTCCAGTTGGGCACGATCACCGAGACACGCGGCGTGACTGGGCACCTGGGGATAATGTCGCTTCCGTGAGCTTGTCCGCCCCGAAGGCCGCCTTGCGCGAATGGCGCACGTCCCCCCTCACGCTGGACTCGGTCCGGGCGGAGTGGGTGGTGGTGGGCCTGATCACCCTCGGCGCCTTCGTGCTGCGACTCAGCCAGATTCGTCAGGGCCTTTTCGGCGACGAGGTGCTGGCCTACACCGAAATCGCCCATCACAGCCTGGGCCAGGTTATCCGAACCGTCCAGAGCGGCTTCGAGAGCTCACCGCCTTTGTTCTTCGTCCTGGCTGGCTGTCCGCCAAGCTGGGAGACCCGACGATCCTGATCCGGCTGCCCTCGCTGATCCTGAGCACCGGGATGATCCCGCTGACCTACCTGTTGGGGCGGGAGAGTCTGGGCCGAGCGGGGATTCTTGGCGCGGCGATCATCGCGTTGAGCCCGTTCTCCTTCTTTTACGGCGTAGAGGCACGCCCCTACGCGACGATGGCGTTCTTCGTCGTGCTCTCCACCTTCGCGCTGCTGCGCGCGGTCCGGACGCGCCGCTGGTGGTGGTGGGTGTTCTACGCCGTCGCCGCAGCTGCTGCGGCGTACACGCACTACACGGCGATCTTCGTGCTCGTGGTTCAAGGCGCGTGGGCGCTGTGGGCATGTCGAGACCGGCTTCGTTATCCGCTCGCGGCCAACGTCCTGGCGGGTGCCCTCTACCTCCCCTGGCTCCCCCACGTGCACGGAACCCTGCTCAACGTCTACGCCTCCCTCGAGCCGCTGAACGTCCACAACGTGCTCCAGGATCTCGGCGCGCCTGATCCCCGGCTTCCCCTACGCAGACCTGCATTCGATCCCCACCTGGCCTGGTCTGGCGGCATCGTCGTCCTCGCTGCTCGCCGGAGCGCTGGCCTGGCTGCGCACTCGCCGCGCCCCGTGACGCCTCGCGGACAGCGCGACTGGCTCGGCTCGCCGCGGCTGCTGGTCCTCGCTCCTGGCCATCACCACCCCGCTCGGACTGCTGCTCTACTCGATCATGGGCACCGACCTGTGGCTGGCGCGTGGCCTGTACTCGTCGGTGCCCGTTCGGCGCGGTGGTTCTGGCCGCGCTGCACGTTGGCGCTGCCGCGGCATTGGCGGCTGCGGGCATCGCCCTGGTCATGGCGACGCTTGCTTTTGGGACGATCCGCTCTCTTAGCCCGAGCTACCGGCGCCCGGCGTACCGCCAGATCACGGCATACCTGGACCGGGTGGCGGCTCCTCGGGACCCGGTCGCCAATTATCGTGTTCTGGTCGGCTTCCGCGCTGGCGATCCAGTACCACAAGCCCCACCGACATCATGAACTACTCGCAACGCGTGTGGCAGATGGTTCCACCGGCTGGTACCGCGTGGCTGGTGAGAGGACGACGTACCCCCGGCTGTTGCACGTCCGGTTCCGCATCCGCGTGGTTTCGTCCTGTTTCGCGGAGCGCCACTACCCGGGCTATCTACCGATCACCGTGCTCGGCTATCGCAGGACATGACAGCCACTGGCCGACAGCGCCGCCCACTCGCGGCAACACTCGGCACAGCATCGCTTCTCGCGGTGCTTGTGGCGGTCTGGTTTGCCAACGGCATCATCAGGCACACGACACGGCCGCTGCCACCTCGGTCCTCTCCACCCCGGCCCGGCTCACTGCCGCCCGGGCCGGGAAGGTTCACGCGTTCTGAATCGCGCCGGCGTGCTCAACCCCGACCGTCAGGTCCAGCTGCTGGAAGCCGAGCTACGCGGACAGCTGGGCGATCCTGCACAGGCCGAGCAGATGGTCACCGAGATCGTGCACCGCCGAACCCGAGAATGTCCGGGCTTGGGGCCTGCTGCTCCACTACGCGCAGAATCGCCGCGCCACGCTGTTCGCGCTCGGGCGGGATCGTGGAGCTCATGCCACACGTGCCGCCGGCTCATTGACCAGCGCCCTGCCGCAGCCATCCTTCGAACCACTCCAGTAGCTCATCTGGCAGCGAATCCGCCCAGCTCCGGCTCCAGCGCACCGCGCTTCCCGCGACCCGGCGCTCCAGATCGTCGACTCCCCCACGGCCACCGCACGGCCGCGGCGATCGACTCGATCGTCGGCTCGGCCGCGATCAGGTTGGGGGAGATCGCCCAGCGCCTCCGCGGTCTTGTTCTCGAAGCTGTTGGTCACAGTCAGCATCCCGGCCGCCGCCATCTCGATCGGGACCAGGCTCGGGTGCGGGGTGTACATCAGGGCCAGGCCGACGTCGTGGGCGCGCAGCAGTGTCGGCGTAGCGCCGCTGGTCCTCACGCGGCGAGCAGGTGCAGCTCGGCTGCCCGCGCGCCGAGCGGACCGTCCTCTGGGCGCTCGCCGACCGTGCCGATTCCGTAGAGCTCCCAGCCGCTGCGAAGCTGCCGTCCTCGAGCGCTCGGCTGAGCGCCAGCACCCCCAGCTCGAACATGTTCCGGGCGGCGTGGGGCTCGGGCCGGGCGTAGAACAGCAGCCGGCGCGGGCGGCGGCGCGGCAGCTCGGCCACGTCGGCGACGACACGTCGGTGATCGCGTTCTGAAACGACGCCGAGGCGCGTTCACCGGCCGCCGGCCCGCGGCGAAGACCCCGATGCCTGCTGCGCGAAGTACTCGCGCAGGAGCTCGCTGGAGAACAGGGCGAAGTGCGGTAACCCGTAGGACTCGGCGGCCAGCGCCGCGTAGCTCCCCATCGGGAAGGTGAATGGCTCGTACTCCTGGATCAGGTAGCCGAAGCGCTCGGCCCCCGAGCTACCCCGCACCGCGGCCTGCGGCGATGTGGGCGGTCCACCAGGTGGTGGCGATGAAGCCGTCGCGGGGCTGACCTGCAGCGGCGGCCGCCCCGGCCGAACGCGACCTCGACCCGTCAAACACTCCGTCGAGACCGTCGTAGGACTCGATCGTGCGCCGCCAGGCGGGCGGGAGCGCAGCCACCGGATCGACGGTGACGACCCGCACGCGTGCCCCGCTCGGCCAGCCGCGCGGGCCAGATTGAACTTGCCGATGTAGCCCCCGAAGAAATGATCGAGGTCGATCGTCGGGATCAGCAGGTTGATGCGCGGCGGCGCGCGTCGGATCGACGCCAGCGACAGCGGCGCGATCTTGTCGGCGATCGCGGCCGCCGGCCGGGCGCGCCGACCTCGCGGCGCGGCGCCAGCGTGGGCGGCGGCACCGCGTCGAAGCGCAGCCGCGCCTGCGGTCGCTCGCGGACGCTGGCGCGCAGCAGCTCGCCGCCAGGCGAAGGCATGAGAAGAGCATCCACTCGGCGCCGAGCGTCTCCGGCGGCCCGAACAGTCTCGCGGGCCCGCGGAGAGCCAGGGCGGCCAGCGCCGGCGGCGAGCGCTCGGCGGCTAGGAAGCGCTCCAGCGCCCGGCGCTTGGCCGGCGCCATCTCGTCGCCGCAGCGCAGCCGCAGGATGGTGGCCACCTGCAGCAGGCGGCAGGCGTCGACGAAGTAGTGCAGCCGCCACATCCGGACCCGCTCGCGCAGCGGCGCGCTGGGCGGAGCCGCTGCCCGCAGCGGCGGTCATCGGTTGGCGGCGGCATGGCCGAGCGACGCCGCGCCATGCTGGACGTAGTCATAGAGCGGGCGCTCCACGAACGCGATCTCGCCCCGCGCCAGCGCGACGTCAGGCGCGATCCAGTGGTCGTGGTACTGGGCGAACTGGGCGGGCGGGAACGGCAGCGCGTGGTCGAGCAGCTCGCGCGCGCAACAGCGACGCGGCGCCGTCACCGAGTTGGCGACCAGCAGCGAGGGCGAGATCGGTGTGGTTGTTGCGCCGGCTGCTCCAGTAGGTGTCCGAGATCAGCCGCCCGTCGCGAGCGACGACTCGCGCGTCGCTGTAGATGAGCTGCGCTCGCCGATCGCTCCGAGCAACGTGGCAGCTTGTCCGGGTGCCAGCCGTCGTCCTGGTCGGCGAGGCCACGTACTGGGCGTCGGGCGGGGCCAGCGCCAGCGCGCGCTCGAAGTTCCGGTAGAAGCCCAGCCGGCGGCGGAGCGGCGAGAGCACGAAGCGCGGGTCTCCGGCGACGGCCTCGCGCAGCGCGGCAAGCCGCTCCGGCTCGGAGCCGTCGTCGCTGATCACGCACACCCAGTTGCGGTGGCTCTGGGCCCGGATCGACTCCAGCTGGCGCCGAGCAGCTCCGGCGGAGGGTCGTAGGTGGCCATGCAGATCGCCACCGGGGGACCGGAGCGTCTCGCGGCCAGCTCGAGGGTAGCGGCTCGACGGCGGCTCGGGCTCGATCCGCGCCAGCTCGGCGAGCGCCGCGGCCGCCGTCCTCGAGCTCGGCCTGCACGCTCCAGCATGTGGACCGGCCGTCCGGCGGCAAGCTCGGCGATGCCCCAGAAGCCGCTGCGGTACCCGAGCAGCTGCGGGTCGTCGGCGGAGCTCGGATCCCGCGCAGGCCGTCGTGGCAAACGGATCGAGTCCCGGATGCAGGGCGGCGAAGAAGTCGAGCCGCGGCATGCCGTGGGCGAGCAGGGGCTGGGGTTGGCCGTCGACGAGCAGCCTGCAGCGAGGCGATCGGCGCCTCGGGGGAGAAGCAAGTCCCGGGACGAACACCGCCGTGCCCGCGCCGGTGCTCGAGCGCCCGGAATCGGCGCATCGAGCTGGATGTGAAGCGGGGGCGGGGCAGAGGCGCTGCAGCGTACACTCGCCCGCTTCGACCGGCCGGCAGTGCTCCACGATGAGCGAACCGCAGACCAGAGATCTCGCGCGAGGAGTTCTGGCGGGCCGATTCATGCCAGCGCCATCCGCACCTTCGCGAGGCGCTGCGTGGCCGACGCAGTGATCACTGCGCGCCTCGGGGCGAGCGCTACGAGTTTCGCTCCCGCGCCGACGCGCTCCGTCCAGATCGCTCCGCCTGGCCGCCGTCAGCGACGCCTTCCTGGGACAGGCGCTTTACCGGCGTCAAGGCGCGGCTTGCAGGCTCTGGGAGTGCCCGATCCTGCCGCGGCTCGCGCACCGGCTGGCGATGGTCACCGCCCAGATCTCGATCGGCGATCCGGTGGTGATGGCACCGGGGGTGTACATCGTCCACGGGCAGGTCGTGATCGACGGGCTGGCCGAGATCGGGCCGGGGTGACGATCGCCCCGTTCGTGACCATCGGTCTGCGGGCCGGCGACGTCCGCGGGCCGACGATCGAGCGGGACGTCAGCATCGGCACCGGCGCCGAAGCTGATCGGGCAGGTGCACGTCGGCGAGAGGCGCCCGATAGGGGCCAACGCGGTCGTGGTGGACGACGTCCCGGCCGGGGCCACCGCGCGTCGGGGCTCCGGC
This sequence comes from uncultured Solirubrobacterales bacterium, assembly GCA_963731435.1. GTDB lineage: Bacteria > Actinomycetota > Thermoleophilia > Solirubrobacterales > Solirubrobacteraceae > Palsa-465. The sequence goes on along the minus strand of CAVSVF010000002.1, from coordinate 404,753 downwards.
GCGGTTGCCGCCGTCCGGACGAGGCCGTCGGCAGGGCGGCTCCGGCCGCTGTGGTACCTTCGGACGCCATGTGGACGCTGAGAGGAAGGACCGCACAGCCGGGAAGCGGGGCCACTGCGCTCGCCGAGCCGCCGGCCGAGCCGCGACGACGCCAGCTCGAGGAGCTCTGAGCGAGATCGAGCAGCTCACCGCCGAGAACCGCGCAGCCCCCGAACCGAGCGACGAGCGCCGGCTGCTGACGCTGCGCAACTTGGCCGGCGTCGGCGGCTCGAGTACCGGCAGGCTCCAGCCGAGCACCCCGACCTGCGTTCGACCGCGCTACCGGAGGGCGACCCGCTCCCGGAGATCGGCCCGGAGCAGCTCACGCCGGAGCTGCTCCGGGCGGGGATCCTTCGCGACGGCTGCCTGCTCGTCCGCGGCCTGATCGCACGCGAGGATGCGCTCGCGTTCGCCGACCGGATCGACCGCTCGTTCGCCGAACGAGAGCGCCACGACGGGTCGACCCGCACGACGAGGGCTACTACTCGGAGTTCACCCCCGATCGCGCGGTCGGCGAGGAGCTCTCGCGCCCGTGGATCAAGGAGGGCGGTGGTGTCCTGGCCGTCGACGCGCCGATGCCGGCCTTCGAGATGCTCGAGCTGTTCCGCCAGGCCGGCCTGCCGGAGCTGGTCGAGGGCTATCTCGGCGAGCCGCCGATGATCACCGCGCAGAAGACGACGCTGCGCAAGGCGGCGCCCACGGTGCCGGGCGGCTGGCACCAGGACGGCAAGTTCATGGGCCCGGTTCGCGCGCTGAACCTGTGGCTCTCGCTGTCGCGCTGCGGCGACGAATCGCCTGGGCTGGACATCGTCCCCCGCCGCCTCGACGATCACGTCACCGCGCAGACCGACGAGGCGATGCTCGACTACTCGGTCTCCCAGCGGATGGCCGAGGACGCGGCCGGCGAGAAGCCGATCGTGCGGCCGATCTTCGAGCCCGGCGACGCGCTGTTCTTCGACGAGCTGTTCCTGCACAAGACCGGCTCCGATCCCTCGATGCCAAGCCCGCGCTTCGCGATCGAGAACTGGTTCTTCGGCGGCTCGGCGTTTCCCGCGAGTACGCACCCGTCGCCTCTGATTGAGCTAGCTGTCGTCTGAGGCTTCAGGCAGACTCTTCTCGAGTCTCCACGACGATCGCTAGTCAGGTCTCCGCGTACGCCGCAGGCCGTCGAACGTTCGCTGGGGCTCGAGCCGTCGGGATAGCCCTCAGCACGTGATGGCGGAGTGCTTCGAGCAGTTGCATGCCGAGAGCGCCGCGGACATTATGCCTCGCTCCCCCCGCGTCCAGCGTCCCGCGCACGCAGGGCGATTATCACCATGGTCCACAACGAAGCCGTCTTCCTGCCGATCTGGCTGAGGTACTACTCGCAGTTCTTCGACCCGGACGACATCTACGTACTTCGACAACGAGTACTGACAGACGGCTCGACCGAGCGTCGGGGGGTTCGTTCGGATGCCCGGTTCGCACACGACACCGTCGATCACACGCTGGATGGTGCGGTACGATCGAGGAGCTTCCAGGCGAGAGCTGATGCAAAGCTATGACGTGGTGGTCGTCACCGACGTCGACGAGATCATCGCGTCCGACCCCCGTGCGGGGCACGCTCGGCGACTACCTCGACCGATTCGACGAGGAGTGGGTCAACTGTCTGGGCTACGAGCTCCTGCACCTCCGCAGACTTGCGAGCCTCCGCTCGTGCTGGACCGTCCCGATCCTCGAGCAGCGTCGCTTACTGGTTCTTCAACGGCGGCTACGACAAGGCCGGCAGTGGCTACGGCGCCGATGACTGGACGCCTGGCTTCCACGGCCGGGCCGACCAGCACTGGAACCCCGACCCGGACCTTCGCTTGATCCACCTCCATAGGATGGACTACGACCTCTGCCTCAAGCGCCACCGCACTCCGCCGGCGCTAGCGCGTGGGCACCGAACTCGACGACCAAGCAAGGGCTGGGCGACCGCATAACCAGATCGTCGATGAGGCGGCGTTTGCTAAGTGGTTTCGACCGAGGACAGTGGCTTCGTGGGCCTGATACGGCTACGAGATGCACGTCGAGGAGATCCACCCAATCTGGCGAGGGCTGCTTCTGAATGCGTCGCGGGCCGAGAGCGCGCCAGGCCTGCCGGGCAGTACACAAAGCGGGCCGTCCGCGACCGAGTGCTTCCTGCCCGCGGCCCAGAGCGGGCGCCGATCAGTGGCAGCGCGTCAACCGTTGAACGAGGCCGTCAGTCGGCCCGGATCGATGTCGCTGGATCCGCCGCAGCAAGACGGCGGCGGAGATCAGCGGTGAACGCCCAGGCCGAGCCACTCCGTGGAAGCAGCTTTACCACAGCTTGAACTATCCCGGAGTTCGATCTCTATGCGCGCCGCTAGTGGGCCAGGCCCGCGATACGACGTCGTGATCTGCGAGCAGGTGATCGAGCACGTCGCGCAATCCGTGTGAGCGCAGCCGCGAATCTGCGTGGGCTGTGCCAATCCGGGGGGGCACGTCATCGTCTCGACGCCGTTCCTGATCCGCGATCCATGAGTTGCCGATGTTCGGCACTGAAGGACTATTGGCGATTCACTCCGCGCGGGCCTCCGGATGCTGCTGGAGCGCCGCGGGCTTGATTGTCGAGGAGGTCGGCTCCTGGGGCAACCGCAGCTGCGTCGTGGCGAATTTCGACCGGTGGCCACGGCCTACCGCCGCTGGATGTCCCTGCGTAACGAGCCCGACCTACCAGTCCAGGTGTGGGCGTTTGCTCGGAACCCTCGGTTGACGGGCCGCGTCGGCCTTCCAACGCGCCTGGTTTTCACCCCATTGCCTGCTGCTGAGGCCTCGCTACTAGACAGCGGCTCGCGGCCGCCGCCGCAGCCCGCCTACGTATGGCCTTTTCTTCAGACTATCCGAGCAGAGCGTGGCAGACAGCGACAACTCACGCGCCGACGCCCTTGAGAGCTAGGCCGCTGGACCTGTTCGGCCACCCGGTCGTGATCGAGGCGCGGGACGCTCAGCAAGACCTTCCGCATTCGCGAGCAGAAGGTCGACACGCTCAAGGAGCGGATCACCCATCCCTTCTCCCGCCCCGGCCATCGCGTGCTGCACGCGCTCCGGGATGCCTCCTTCGACGTGCACAAGGGAGAGTTCTTCGGGATCGTCGGCCGAAACGGGTCGGGTAAGAGCACGCTGCTCAAGATCCTTGCCAGCATCTATCGTCCTGACGCCGGAAGGGTGCGGATGGCGGGGCGCGTCGCCCCCTTCATCGAGCTTGGTGTGGGCTTCAATCCCGAGCTCACCGCGCGGGAGAACACGGTGCTCAACGGAGTGCTGATGGGCCTGACCCGGCGCCAGGCACAGCGTCGGCTGGACGCCGTGCTCGACTTCGGTGAGCTTCGGGACTTCGTCGATCTCAAGGTCAAGAACTACTCCTCGGGCATGATGGTCCGCCTCGCGTTCTCGATCATGGTCCAGGCGGACGCCGACATCATGCTGATCGACGAAGTGCTGGCAGTGGGCGACGCCGCCTTCGGTCAGAAGTGCATGGACGTTTTCTACGAGCGGCGCGACGCCGGCAAGACCCTGGTCCTGGTCACCCACGACATGTCCACGGTGCAGTCGCTGTGTCATCGGGCGATGGTGATCCACGACGGAGTGGTCGAAGCACCTCGGAGCACCCGAGGACGCGGCAAGGCACTACCTCCAGCTGAACTTCGGCGACCAGGCGCCGGCACCCCCTTCCGAGACTCCGGTGGGAGCCGAGCAAGGCAGCGACCCACGGGCTCAATGCGCGCTTGGTGAAGGCGAGCCTGCTGGACGGGACCGGCAACTCGGTGGCCAATCTCGAGGAGGCCGAGCCGCTCGTCCTCGACGTCACACTCGAGGCCGCTCGGGACCTGGTCGACCCGCTGTTCGCGTTTCACATCCGCAATGCCGACGCGGTGATGGTCTCAGGTTTCCTCCGCCGGTACGAGGGACGGATCGCCGAGGGCAGGCGGGTCCGTCTCCGGGCGGAGATTGAGAATCTGCTCGTGCCCGGCACCTACTCCATCGATACCTGGATCAGACGTGACCGCCACACCGAGGACATCGCCGTACAGCCGGTCAAGCTCGTTCAGTTCGTGGTCTACGGGACCACACCACGCCACGGGATGGTCTCGCTGAGAGCGGACATCGAGACCTCGCTGGAGCCGGAATAGGCCATGAGCGTGCAGGAGGCCGATCTGGCGCGCGCCGATGTCACGCTGCGCGACGTACCGGGACCATCGGCGCTGGGCGGTGGCTGGCGGCGCTCGCTGGAGCTGCTCTACATCATCGCGGCGACTGAGTTCAAGCGGACGTACTTCGGGACAGCGCTGGGCTACCTGTGGTCGCTGGCCCGTCCGCTGATGCTGTTCGCGGTGCTGGTCACGGTGTTCAGCCAGGTCTTCCACGCCAACACGGTGCCGCACTATCCCGTGCTGCTGTTGATGAACATCGTCCTGTTCGGCTTCTTCCAGGAGGCGACCCTCGGGGCGGTCGGGTCGATCGTCGCGCAGGAATCGATCGTCCGCAAGACCCAGTTCCCGCGCCTGGTGATCCCGCTCGCGGTGGTGCTGACCGCGGTGTTCACCCTGGTGCTCAACCTGGTGGTGGTGTTCGCCTTTCTGCTCGGCTTCGGCGTCGATCCGATTTGGACATGGCTGCTGTTTCCCGTCGTTCTGATGATGCTGCTGATCTTCACCATCGCGGTGTCGATGATCGTCTCCTCCCTGTATCCGGGTTTCAGGGACATGGGAATCATCTGGACCGTGTTCTCGACCGCGCTGTTCTACGCCACCCCCATCCTCTACACCACGGACTTCCTCAACAGTCATGGCACGCTGCGGCACATACTCGCGATCAATCCGCTCTCGCCGATCTTCGAGCTCGCGCGCAAGTGGATGATCACGCCGAGCGCCCCCGGTCCGGCCGCGGCCGCCGGGGGCTATCTGGAGCTGCTTCCGGCAGTGCTGATCTATGTCGGCGTATGCGTGTTTGCGGTTTGGATCTTCAGGCGGGAAGCACCGCGGATCGCCGAGGAACTGTGACCGGCCGCCCCCCTGAGCACCGCTAGACTCGGCCACCCCATGGCGGAAACGCGCACCGAGTTCGATCCCTACCTGAACGACCCTCTGCACTGGGGCGCTTCCATGGCACATCACGCCGAGCTGATGCTGGCCAGCCTGGAGACCGTAGGGGCCCGCTCCATCGTGGAGGTCGGAGCCTATGCCGGGGACCTGACCCGCGTGCTCGCCGACTGGGCCTCCGGAGCCGGGGCCCGCGTGCTCGCCGTCGACCCTTCGCCCCAGCCGCAGCTGGTGGAGCTCGCCGAGCAGCACCCTGAGGTGGAGCTGGTCCGCCAGACCAGCCTCGAGGCGCTCCCGCAGCTGGAGCTGCCCGATGCGTTCGTGATCGACGGCGACCACAACTACTACACCGTGCGTGAGGAGCTCCGGCTGATCGGGGAGCGCGCTGAGGGAGCCGAGCTGCCGCTGCTGCTGTTTCACGACGTGTGCTGGCCTCACGGCCGGCGCGACGATTACTTCGATCCCGAGGGGATCCCCGCCGACTACCGGCAGCCCTTGGTCGGGGAGGGCAACGGCATCTTCCCCACCGAGCCCGGGACCCGGGGCGACGGGCTTCCCTACCCGAAGTCGGCCGCGCAGGAGGGCGGGGAGCGCAACGGCGTGCTGACGGCGGTGGAGGACTTCGTCGCCGACCACGACGGCGTGCAGCTGGTCGTCGTGCCTGCCTTCTTCGGCTTTGGCGCGGCGTGGCATGTCGATGCGCCGTGGGCCGCCGAGGCTGAAGCACTTCTTCGTCCCTGGAACCGCCATCCCCTGCTGGCGCGGCTCGAGGCCAATCGGATCGGCCACATCGCCGAGGAGCACGCACTGCGGGTGGCGCTCTGGCAGGCCCAGGAACGCATCTCTCGCCAGGAGAGACTGCTGCACCGGCTGCTCGAGTCCAGCGCGTTCACGATCGCCGAGCGCCTTTCAAAGCTGCGGGCGCGGGCGGGAATCGCCACCGAGCAGTCGGTGATCTCCCGCGCAGAGGTAGAGCGCGCCCTGTCGGATTAGGCGGCGGGAGGGAGGCCCACCCCACCGCCGCGGCGGCGGACACGCTCGTGTCGCCAGCGGTTGAGCTCTCTGAGCGGTTTGGTCAACCGCCAGGAGGCCGTGTCGGTGGTCTGACCGAGCTCACGTTCCAGCTGCTCCACCTGGGCATCGATGGCCAGCTGCCGCGAGTAGGCGATCGCCCGCGCAGCCTCTCGCTCAGCCTCCGCCCGACGCGCCCGCTGCTGCCAGCTCTCCGCCGAGGGCTCCACCCCGGGCGTGCGGCCCTCCCACTTCCGAGCCAGCTGGATGTGCCCCTCCACCCAGACCGGAAGCTGACCCACGAGCTTCAACGGGCGATGCTCGGTCACCCGCAGGTCCGCGGCCACCACCTTGCGGCCGGCACTCCGCGCGCTGCGGCAGAAGTCCACGTCGTACCCATAGCCGTGGACTAGGCCTTCGTCGAAGCGGAGCTCGCGGACGGCCCAGGGAGAGAGCACCATCAGGAAGCCGTCGACCACGTCCACCTCGGCGGGAGCGGGGTTGGCGGGAACCCATGAGAAGCCGGGGAGATCACCCCCGCCGTGTTCGGTGTAGCGCTGGGTCACCTGCCCCACGGTTACGGCGCCCTCCCACCACGCCAGTGAGCGCGCGTCCCTCGCTCCGGCGACGCCGATCACGGCCACGCGGTCGTCCTGCAGCGTCGTCCTGATCTTCTGGCAGAGCTCCGGGTCTGTGATCTCGGCGTGAGGGTGGACCAGCACCAGGGCCTCGAGGTCCTCGTGGGCGGAAGCGGCCTTGAGCAGCAGGTTGAGGCTGCGTCCGGTGGTTCCCGCCCCGGCGAAGGGGAAGATCGCCGAGTCGGCCTCCTGAGCCGCACGGATGCCGGGCTCGGCGTACCGGCGGTAGGGCTCGGGCTCCTCGATCGCGCAGCCGAAGGCGATCATGACGAGCTGACCGTCGAGCGCCTGGCAGAAGGCGCCGACGCCGGGCGGGCGAGGCTCCTGAGCGGAGCGGTGATCCGCCAGGAGATACTCGTGTGGGCGTCGCTCAGCGCCTGCTCCAGCTTTCGCGCCTGCGCCCCAAGCACGAGCTGGTTGTGGTAGTCGGTGACGCGCGCGGCGTCGCGCTCCGCTTCCGCGCGCAAGGCCCGCTCCTCCCAGCTGCCGGTTCCCGACCCGACCCCCGGCATCACGCCGTCCCACTTCTCGGCGATCTTCATGTGCGCCTGGATCCACGGCTCTGGGTCGTCGAACGGCTGCAGCGCGTGGTTGTGGATCGCCCGGAAGTCGGCGGTCATCACTTTCAGGCCGGCGGCTCTCACCTGCAGGCAGAAATCGAAGTCGTAGCCGTGGAACTGGCCCAGCGACTCGTCGAAGCGGAGATTGCGCGCCACCCAGGGCGAGATCACCATCACGAACCCGTCAATCGTGTCAACCTCACCCAGCCGGGCGTAGGGCGGCGCGTCGTCCCAATCCCACGAGAACGCCGGCAGGTCGCCCCCGCCGAACTCGGCGAAGCGGTGCACGAACGAGGCCTGCGCCACCGAGCCCTCCCACCAGGCGATGCTGCGAACGTCGATCGCGCCGACGCAGCCGACCAGCCCTACAGCGGGGTCGCGCAAGCTGTCTCTGACCCGCGTACAGAAGTCCTCGTCGACGAGCTCCGCGTCCTGGTGGACGATCACCATCGCCTCCAGGTCCTCCCGACCGGCGACCTTGTCGAGCAGCAGGTTGTAGTTGTGGAAGATCGACCCCTCGGAGGTGAGCGGGAACACTTCGGAATCGGGCTCGGCCACGAGCTTGATCCCCACCTCAGCGTTACTGCGGTAGACGTCGGGTTTTGTGATGGCGGAACCGAAGGCGATCATCGCGGCACGGAGGTAGGACGGGGCGGGCACCCCGATCTGCGGCGCCTCTGGCGATTCTAGGAATATCGGCCAGCGGCAGCGGCGCGAGGCGATAGGTCTGCCATCGAGACCAGCGCCCCGACCAGGAGCAGGGCGAACAGCGTGAGGGCCGGCATCTCCCAGTCCCAGTCCAGAGGTGCGTGCGCGAAATAGGTAACCACCCCCGCGATCGTCCCGGCGGAGATAGCAGGGGCGGCGCGGAACGCCATGACCGCCGCAAAGCCGATTCCGGCCACGAACACGGTCAGTAGGCCGAGACCCACCAACCCCAGCTCGGCCATGGTCTGCAGGGGCAGCGAGTGGGCGTCGGCGGCGAACTCCTGGACCGGCCGGTAGCGGAGCCAGTACACGGCCCAACCGCCGGCGCCGACTCCGCGGAGCGGCTCATCCTCAAACGCCCTCATCGCCACCCGCCAGTACGCGTAGCGATTGCTCTGCAGCGTGGCCAGACGGGTGGCCCCGGCGCTCAGCGGACCGGTGGAGCGCTCCTTTGCGCCGGCGACTATGGCCACCCCCAATCCGGCGATGACGATCGCCAGCGCAATCGCCGGGGCCATCCTCGGCAGACGAAGGGGTCTCGACACCTCACGCCGGGTCAACCACCACTGCAGGCCAACCGCAGCCAGGATCACCAGCGCCATCAGCGCAAGCGTCCAGGCGCCCTGGCGCTCCCGCGTCGCGAGACTCCCCACCAGCGAGGTCACCCCCTTGAAGGGGGCGGCTGCCACCGCGGCCAGCACCGCCGCGGCGAACGCCACCGCGCCGCTGCGCCAGCCCTCCCGTGAGGGGGCCACCACGGCCAGAGTCACGATTCCCGCCCCGGCGGCGAACAGGGCACCCCGGGAGAAGGAGGTGTAGAGACCCATTCCCAGGGGCACGGCGGCGGCTGTGGCCAGCAGGCGAAGCCACCGGCTCCGGGTTGCGTCCCCGGCGAGGCGCAGGCACAGCACGAGGCCGATCGCCGCCAGCTCCCCCATCGCGTTCCAGTAGGTCAGCGGCTGCTCCAACCGGCCCTCGGCGCTCAGCGAGCGCGAGAAGTGCAGCAGGCCCGGGAGCAGTCTCTCCGACAGCCCATAGCCGATCACCACCAGCGCCCCCGCCGCGACGGCGGGCTCCACGACCCGCAACGCACCTCCACGCAGCAGGGCGCCCGCGGCGATCAGGCTGCCCACGTAGAGCAGCGCCAACTGGCCGCGGTGATAGGCATCACCCGCGATCGGGGCCCAGGTGATCGACAGCAACGTCCAGGCCGCCAGCAGCACCAGACCGACCAGAACGACTCTCCCGGAGCGAGAGAGCGGCAGGATGCGGGGGGCGGTCAGCGCCGCCGCCACCACCAACCCCCACGTGATCAGGCCAGCCCAGGCCCGGGGTTCATCGAAGTATCCGCCGCTGAAGAAGGCCAACGCGACCGGGCCTGCGAGCAGGACGGCGCGCGCGCCGTTCTGGACGGATGCTCTCACCGCGTCAGCGTCGGGTGCCTTGGGCTGCCAGCGCCATCAGGCGCGTGGAGCCGAGCGGCTGCCGCGAGGCGATCTCTCGGTGCGAGCTCGAAAGCGCGGCACTCACCTCTTCGGCCACGCCGCGACGGAAGCTCCGTGAGTCGAAGCGCGCCGCATTGCGGATGCATTGCTGTGGATCGACCGCCTCGGTGTCGAACTTGCACACCGCGGTGGCAAGCTGCTCGGGGCCACCGGACCAGAAGCAGCCGGTGACTCCTTCGATCACCGTCTCCAGCGCCCCTCCGCCGCGCCGGGCTATCACCGGCCGTCCCGCCGCCTGGCTCTCCACCGCGGCGATCCCGAACTCCTCCACTGCGGTCAGCACGAGCGCCCGGGCTCCGGAGAGGATCATCGGCACGTGCTCGTCGGAGACCCTTCCGGTGAAGGTGATGGTCGGACCGGCCTGTCGTCGCAGCGCGCGGATCGCCGGACCGTCGCCGACCAGCACCAGCGGTAGCCGTAGCCGGTTGAAGGCGGTGATGGCGACGTCGAGCTGCTTGTGTGGCATCAGCTCGGCCAGGGTCACGTAGTAGCTGTCAACCGGCCCCGGGGAGAATCGTTCCGTGGCCACTGGGGGATAGACGAGGCCGGACTCCCGCTGGAAGTACTCACGGATCCGTGCCTGCGTGACCTTGGAGTTGGCGATGTAGCGGTCGGTGCGCCGGGCGGCGACGTAGTCCCACTTGCGCCACCTGCTCAGCGCCTCGCGCAGAAAGACGCGAGTGAACGGATTGCGGCGGCTGGCGATCGTGCTCTCGCGGTCGTTCCAGGCGTAGCGGAAGGGGTTGTGGCAATAGCTCACATGCAGCGAGTCCTCGGCGCAGAGGACACCGTGCGCCCACGCCGAGGAGCTGGAGATCACGAGGTCGTAACCGGAGAAGTCGAATGACTCAATCGCGGTTGGATACAGCGGGAAGAGGACGCGAAAGGTGCGTGCCGACGGACGCAGTCGCTGCAGGAAGGAGGTGTGGATGTTGCGCCCGGCGAACCAACCCTCGGTGCCCTCCTCGTCATAGACCGCGGTGAACACGTCGGCGTCCGGCCAGATCTTGCACAGCTCACGGAAGACCCGTTCCGCTCCCCGCAGATCCAGCAGGAAGTCGTGGACCAGGGCGACCCGGGGCCGTCCATTGGCTGTCGAACCGGTAGTCCTCAAGCTTGCCAGTCTAGGAGAGGGCTAGGCTGGGAGGGCCCAGATGGCGTCTGTCCTGCTGATCAGCTATTCCGGCACCTGGGGCGGCGCCGAGCGAATCCTGCTGGACCTTGCCGGTCCGCTGTCGGATGAGTCGATCTTGGCCTGTCCCGAGGGTCCGCTGGCCGAACGGGCCCGGTCCACCGGCCTGCGCGTGATGCGCCTGCGCCGGCGGTCGCTGCTGCTCCGCGGCTCCGCTGCCGTACAGCTCCGCGCCGCGGCCGATATGGCAGGGCATGCGGCCGAGGTCAGGCGGCTGGTCGCCGACCTCGATCCGGATCTGGTCGTCGCGTGGGGAATGCGATCGGCACTGGCCTGCCTCACCGGTCCGGCACTCGGAGTACCGGTCGTCTTCCAACACAACGACCTGCTGCCCGGACCGCCGGTGGCCCTAGCGGTCCGAAGCGCCGCAAGGCGGGCGGCGCGAGTGCTGGCCCTCTCGGAGGCGATCGCCGAGGATCTCGATCCCTCCGGGGGACTGAATGGCCGCTTGGAGGTGGTGCACCCCGGTGTCGAGCCCGCCCGGTTCGCGGTGCTGCCCGGCCCGGTCTCGCCACCGGAGGTGCTGCTGCTCGGCGCGCTGGTGAGATGGAAGCGCCCGGACCTTGCGCTGGAGGCGGTGGGCAGAGCCCGCCGACGCCTCCCCGACCTCCGCCTGCGCGTGGTCGGAAGCAGCTTCGACGAGGACGGCTCGGGGATGCTGGCGGCGCTGCGCTCGCGCGCGCAGGCTCCAGATCTGGCCGGAGCGATCGACTTCGTCGGTGCCGTCACCGACGTCCCCTCCGAGCTGGCCAGGGCGAGCTGCCTACTCCATTGCGCCCCGCGCGAGCCGTTCGGCTTGGTGATGGTCGAAGCGCTCGCCGCGGGGAGACCCGCCATCGCTCCGGCCGCGGCAGGCCCGGCGGAGATCGTCGACTCCTCGTGCGGGCGGCTCTACACCCCCGCCGACGCCGACGCCGCAGCCGCGGCGCTGGTTGAGGTCATGGAGGATGCTGAGCTGCGGGCCCGGCTCGGTGCCGGTGGTCGTGCCCGTGCGGCCGAGCGCTTCTCACTGCATCAGTGCCAGGAGCGATGGGCCCGGGCCGTCCGCCCCCTCGTCCGACAGCGTGCGCAGCCGGAGCTCCACCCGGCACAGCTGACGGTGGTCACGGTGACCCACAACTCCGCCTCCGAGCTCGAGAAGCTGCTCGGATCCGTACGCGCACACCTCCCTGAGACCCGGGTGGTGGTGGTTGATTCGGGCTCTGAGGACGAATCGCTAGACGTGGCGCGGTCGCACTCGCTGACCACTGCGATCGACCTCGGCCGCAACGCCGGCTTCGCCGCCGGCTGCAACGCCGGGGTGGCCTCAGTGACCACGCCGGTGACCGCGTTGCTCAACCCGGACGTCGAGCTGATCGACGACTCGCTGCTGCGGTTGGCTGAGTCCGCGCTGGCCCCGCCTGCGCGGCTGCTCGCACCGCGGGTGCTCTACCCGGACGGCACCCGGCAGGACACCGTCCACCCCCTGCCCACCGGACCAGCCGATCTGCTTCGTGCCGTGGTCCCTCCGGCGGCACTTCCCTCGCCCTTTGCGGTACCGCTGGCGCCGTGGCGGGCACGGAAGGCGCGGGCGGTTGGCTGGGCGGTGGGGTGCGCACTGCTCGCGCGGACCGAGCTGCTCCAGGCGCTCGGCCCGTTCGACGAGCGCATCTTTCTCTACGGCGAGGATCTCGACCTGGGATTGCGAGCGGCGGCGCGGGGAGTGGAGACGTGGTTCTGTCCCCAGGCGCGGGTGGTCCACCATCGCGCCCATACCTCTATGCGCGCCTTCGCCGGCGAGCCTTTTGCACTGCTGGCCCAGACCCGGCGCGCGGCGATCGCGGAGTGCCTCGGGACCGGCCGCGCCTGGATCGATGACGGCGCACAGGCGTTCACCTACTTGTCCCGGGGAGCTATCAAGCGGGCCCTCGGCCGGCCGGCGCTGCGAGAGCGCCGCCAGCTCCAGGCCCTGGCGCGGGTTCCCAGGTGAAGCGCCCGGAACCGGGGCGTCGCAGCTGGCTGGCCTCCCTGGCGGCGTTGGGGGTGGCGGTTGTCACGCTGGCCGCGCTTGCGCTCAGCGGTCCGGGACCCGGTCCGCCAGCCGATCCGCCTGCGCCGCCCGCCCCCACATCGCCGGTCCTGGGGATCTCGGTCAACCGGCTGTTCAACGGGAACACTTTCTCCGCGGCTCAGATCAGCGCCGCGCTCCAGGCCCTGGCGGCCACCGGGGCGACCGATGCGCGCAGCGACTCCCTGTGGGAGGCCTCAGAGCCGTCCCCGCCGGCGCACGCGAGGCATCACTACGACTGGACCTTTGACGACCGGATCGCGCTCGCACTCGCGCAGCACGGCCTGCGCTGGCTGCCGATCATCGACTACACGGTGTGGTGGGCGGAGTCGATCCCCGGACAGGATCACTCCCCCCCGAAGTACCCGCTTGACTATGCCGCCTACGCGGCGGCGTTCGCGGGCCGTTACGGCAGCGGGGGCACGTTCTGGCGCCTGCATCCGCGGCTCTCCCCCCGGCCGGTGCAAACGCTGGAGATCTGGAACGAGCCCGACGGCGGCATCTTCTGGCTCCCGGGCCCCAACCCGCCCGCCTACGCCAACCTCTACGCCGACACCCGCCAGGCGGTCAAGGCCCTTGACCCGGCGATGCGGGTGATCATCGGGGGACTGGGGCACCCGGTCGCCTTCCTGCCGGCGGTGTTGCGGGCGCGGCCGGACATGCGCGGTCACATCGACGGCGTCGGCGTGCACCCGTATGCCTCGAACCCGATGACCATGCTGGTCCGGCTGCAAACCGACCGCAGGCTGCTCGAGCGCCTGGGCCTTGCCCGGGTGCCCCTGTACGCCACCGAGTTCGGCTGGACCTCGCATCCCCGGGGGGCGCTGAACTACCTGCCGGAGGCCCTGCGACCGGGCTACATCTCAGCGACCATGAGCGCCTTCGCCCACACCAACTGCGTCGTGGCAGGCATCTTCCTCTACACCTGGGTGACACCGGAGCGCAATCGCGGGGTCAGTGATGACTGGTTCGGCATCCATCCCCCAGGCGGCGGGAGCACGGCGTCCCAGCGCGCGTTCACCGACGGGATCGCGGCGGCACGGCACGCCCGGGCGCCGCTGCGCGTCTGCTGAGCCCTTGCCGGCCAGCTCTGCAGCCTCCTGGCCCTGTCACCCGGCGTCGACGACGACTATGTCCTGTGAGCTCGGCCCGGGTCCACCTGCCCACGTGCCCCTGGCGACCGGCAGCCGCAGCCTGAGCCCATGCCAGCTCAGGCGCTCGAAGAGCCAGTCGCTGTCATAGCCAACCGCTGCCTCGGGCAAGGCGCGATCGGCTGTCGCCTCCGGTCCCTCGGTGCGATGGAAGGCGATCATCGGATCGCCTTCCGGCACGGGGACTTGCTCCATGAGGAACCAGGTGCTGAGAAAGCGGCCTTTCGGAGCCAGCACGCGAGCCACCTCGCCGAGATAATGGTCGGCCTCGTCTCTGCGCAGGTGCGTGAACACCGAGGTGGCCACGACGAGATCGAACTGCTCGTCGGCATACGGGAACCGGTATTCGGTGGCCTTCGTGGCCGCTCCACGGTTGTACATCCCGTTGTAGAGGTCCGCGTGAACGAACCGGAACGGGGCCGGTGCGCCTCGGTAGTGCTTGCGACACCAGCTGATCGCCGTCGGCATTACGTCGAACCCGTCATAGGAGCCCGGCGGCGAGAGCTCGCGGGCCAGGACGCGGGCCAGCCTCCCGGCCCCGCACCCCACGTCCAGGACGCGGTCGTGTGGGCTCAACGCCGTCAGATCTCGGAGATAGCCACCGAACTCATCACCCGTCGCGACGAAGTCGGAGTTGCCGACGGGGCCCCTCAGACGGCGCGGTGGAACGAGCTCGCCGCGTCGTCCCAAGACCACGTCGGCGGCATCGGCGATCCGCAGCCGGATGGAAACGGCAGCCCGCCGGATGTCCTCTCCCCATCCGTGAGCCACGGCGTCGCGGTCGAAGCCGTCAGGACGCGCAGCGGGTGGCCACGGTCTTCGTGTGACAACCCTCCAGCGCCAGCGCCCCCTTCTGGAACGCGTCCAGCCCGGGCTTGGCCACGAACTGGCCATTCACGATCTTGGAGAGTCCTGCGAAGTCGAACGTATAGGCGCCGGGATGCTCGACTCCCGCCCAGTCGAAGTAGTAGAAGCCTGCCAGGCCGAGGTGGTGGCGGTACTTACCGAGCAGCGGCAGCACGGCGGCGATGTTGTGCGCCTGTCCGTGCTCGGTTGTCTCAAAGCCGTAGTAGGAGGAGGTCTGATGATACGAGGACGGCCAACCCATCTCGTCGGCGATCAGCCCCTTGCTCCGATCGTGGTAGCGATCCATGACGCTCCGTGTGGAGCGAAGGATGGTGATGACACCGTCGGCGTACTTGGTGTAGGGGTGGACGCCAACCTCGTCGAACAGCTGCCGTGCGCCGTGGACACGGTAGATCTGCGCGAGGTAATTCCACGACAGATGAACGTGGCCCGGCGATCCGTCGGTCGAGAGACCCGCCAGCACGATCTTGGCGTGGCGGTCGGCGTGCTTGATCGCGTCGTGGGCGACTCGCAGCATTGCCACGTAGCTCGACGCGAACGGCCTGATCGGCCAGTAGCCGAGCTCGTTGGGCTCGTTCCAGATCTGCCATGAGCGAATCGGCACCTTCTGCTGGCGCCCACGCCAGAACGAGCCGCTCGGTCCGTAGCGGAGTACGAGGGCCCGGAGGAAGTTGCCAAAGCGTGCGTAGGACTTCGGGATCGAGAGGTACGAGGTGGTCTTTGCGGCGTCCCACCTAGGCGCATCGATGACCGTCGGTAGCACCGTGATGCCGTGCTGCGCCGCGACTCCGACCAGCGCGTCGAGTGAACCGAACTGAGTGGGAACGCTGTCCACGCCGTCACTCGCGTAGAAGGAGCGCTGAGAGGCGGGAACCTCACTCGCGCTCTTGTACGGCTGCATCGATCGCCAGTCGACGACGATCCTGATGGTCTGCACCCCCGCGGCGACCATCCGGTCAAATTGCTGGTTGAGCTGATCGCCGGGCACCGCCTGCGGATAAAGGGGGCCTTGCACGTACATGCCCACAAACCCCTGGGGCACGCGGGCAGCCGCGACCGCCGGGACGGCCAGGAGCGTCACGGTCAGCAGGAGGACGGATAGAAGACGGCGCTTAAACGGCACCGCGGCGAGTGTAGCCATCGGTTCCCGGCCGGCGATCAGTACCGATTCAGCAGGGCGGCGAGGGCCTCGTCAGTTCGCGAGGCAGTGCGGCTCCAGGGGTACTGCGCTGCCCGGGCCAGGCCGGCTTGGACCCGCTCGCGGCGGACATTCGGCTCCGAGATCACCGCCAGCAGCGCGTCCGCGGTGGCCGAGGGGTCTCCGGGCGCCACCAGCGAGGCCGCCCCGCCGCACACCTCGGGCAGGGCGGCGATCTCGGCGGCGACGACCGGGGTGCCCACCGCCATCGCCTCCAGGCAGGGCAATCCGAAGCCCTCGTAAAGCGAGGGCATCACGAAGGCCTCGGCCCCGGCGTACAGGGCCGGCAGGTCGTCCTCAGGCACATAGCCGAGACGCCGCACGGTGGGCCCGGCGCCTCGCAGATATCCGCGGTCCGAGCCGGCGAGCACGAGCTCTATCCCCTCCTGCGCGAGCTGGGCGGCCGCCGGCGCCAGCATGGACAGGTTCTTGCGCGCCGAGGCGGTGCCGAGAGCCAGCACATACGGTCGCGAAAGCTGATGGCGATCCCGCACTTCGGCGCTGTCCAGCTCGGGATGAAAGCGCTCGTCAACTCCGCCGGGAACCACGGCCACCTGGTCAGCCGGCACGCCGAGGACCTCGATCAGCTCTCGCTTGGAGAACTCGGAGACCGTGAGCACCAGCCTCGCCCCCCGCGCGAGCCTCGGCAACATCCACCGCTGATACGCCACGTAGGGGCGGGAGTACGCCTCGGGGTGACGGAGCGCGGCCACGTCATGAATCACCACGGCGTTTCGTCCGTAGGCCACCGGAGCCAGGTTCGCCGGGGAGTAGAGCAGCGAGTTACCACGGCACACGACCGGCAGCACCAGTTGCTCCCAGCCGTGGCCTGCCCTGTGCGCCAGCTGCACCGGCGGGCGGACAACGACGTAGCGGTCCGGGGCCAGCAGCGGTAGCCGCGCCGCCATCTCCCGGGCGTAGCGCTCCACTCCGCCGATCTGCTCGCGCACCACGGCGCGACCGTTGATCGCGATCGCCATCGCGGTTGACCATCGACCTCAGCCGTGGGAAGTCAGTCCGCCTGGGCGGACCGGCCGCTAGTGCGTTCGCACCAGCCGGCGGACCACCACACCGCCACCGAGCAGTCCGGCACCAATGAGCGCCACCAGCCAGACGTCAACGCCGGTGCGGGGAAGGCCGCCGGCCGTCGTAGCGGCGCCGCTGCCGCGGACGGAGGAGCCGCTGGTGCCGGTGCTGGAGCCCGAGCCGGTGGAGCCGGAGGTGCCCGACGCATTGGTGCTGTTCGACGTCCCGCTCGACGCGGTGCCGCTTGACCCCGACGCAGCAGTGCTGCCGGACGGAGTCGAGGAGTTGCTCAGCGGGTCGACGTACTGCTGATCGCCGGCGGACTGGGCGAGCGCCACGGCGGGCGCGGCCAGCGCGAGGGCCACGAGCAGGGTCACTGTGAGACGCAGGATTCGCATCGGCGCGAGTATCGCAAAGATCGGAGACGGGCACGCCAACTGACCGGACGGCGGGCTCGGCCTCACCCGTACAAAGTTGAGTTTTGCAGGATTCTTTGCAAGTACAGGAGGAGCGGGCGACGCCGCGACGACCCTGTTACGGTGGCCGCGGCCACTCCCCCGAGACGGCCTCCTGGCAGTCGCGAACGTCGTGATCCCCCATTGGCGATGTCGCGCGCTGCCATCCATCGCCATGACCGAACAACGTAGAAGCTTTCCCCGCTTGCGTACGACCGCGGCCGCGATCGCGGTGGTGGCCGTGCTGCTTGGCAGCCACTTCACCCCGAGCAGCGCAGGCGACCTGCAAGGTCAGATCAGCTCCGGCCAATCGACGGTGAGCACGCTGCAGAACGCAGTGGCCGCCGAGAGCGCGCGCATCAGCCAGACAGCCGGCGGCCTGCAGGAGGCGCGGCGCCAGCTGGACGTGCTTCAGGCCCAGCTCGATGCACGCGAGGCTCAGCTGACCGTCGCCCGCAACAAGCTGCTGGCCGCGCGCAACCATCTGGTCACGCTGGAGAACCGGCTCCGGGCCGCCTCCAAGGCGCTGGCCGCGAACCTGGTCGCAGGCTATGAGGGCAGCCGTCCGGACCTCGTGAGCGTGATCCTCAACGCCCATGGCTTCAACCAGCTGCTGGAGCAGGTCGGCTTCCTTCAGCGCATCGGCCGGCAGGACGCGGGCGTGGTGGCAAGCACGCAGGCGGCTCGCGCTGCGGTCGCACGGCAGGCAACGATGCTCGCCACGCTGGAGCGCCGTGACCAGGCGCTAGCCAGGCAGATACTGCTCCAACGAAACCAGGTTGCCGTGCTGCACGACAGCCTTCTCCGCCGTCAGATAACCCAGCTGAAGGCCCGTGCCCGCGACAACGGCAAGCTCGACGCGGCCAACGGGCGCCTGCACACCCTGGAGGCTCGCGCCGCCGAACAGGCCCGCCGCGCGGCCGAGGCAGCCGCCGCGGCCCAGGCAGCCGATAGCGGGCCCTCGGGCTCCGGCGGAGTGGCACCGCCTCCCGGCGGTATCGCCCAGGACGCCGGCGGGATGGTCCAGCCCCCGCCTGGCGCTCCGGCCGCGGTGGCCCAGGTGATCGCCGCCGGCAACGCCATCGCCACCCTGCCGTATGTGTGGGGCGGCGGCCACGGCTCCTTCCAGGCGAGCGGCTACGACTGCTCGGGATCGGTCAGCTACGCGCTGGGCGCCGCCGGCCTGCTCAGCTCACCGCTGGACTCGACCGGTTTCGAGAGCTGGGGCGAGCCCGGGCCCGGACGGTGGATCACCGTCTACGCCAACGCGGACCACGCCTACATGGTCGTGGCCGGCTGGCGGTTCGACACCGTCGCGCTGGCCGAGGACGGCACCCGGTGGTCACAGTCGATGGGCGAGGACAGCGGGGAATTCGTCGCACGGCACCCGCCCGGGCTGTAGCCGCGAGCCCCGGCGCCTGCCACCACCCTGCCGCTGCGAGCGGCTCTAGATAGGCTCGGCCGATGCCTGTAGCGGAATCGATCAAGGTCTCGCAGTCGCCTTGAATCCTCCCAGCGAGCGCTCCCACACAGCGCGAGGTCTGAACCACTGGACGCTGGTGAATGGCCTGCTGCCGGAGATTCAGGCCTCCGGAGGAGGGCTGCGGTCGCACTACACGTGGTCGATCCTCCATGCCGCGTCGATCGCTGCCCGCACTGGCCGGGATCCGATCGCCGTGGTGGAGCTGGGCGTCGCCGGCGGGGCTGGGCTCCTCGCCATGGATGCGGCGGCGCTGGCGGTCGAGGAGCGGCTCGGCGTGCGGATCGAGGTCTACGGATTTGATACTGGCGCGGGACTCCCCCGGCCCGTCGACCTTCGTGACGCGCCGTTCCTGATGGACTCTGGCGACTTTCCGATGGACCAGGCGAAGCTCCGCGGGCGACTGAGCCGAGCCGAGCTCATTCTCGGGGACGTTGCGGAGACGATTCCGGCCTTTCTGGGCTCAGGGCCGCCCCCGATCGGCTTCGCGGCCTACGACCTCGACTACTACACCTCCACGCGCGACGCGCTCGCGCTGCTGCGCGCGAAGCCGGACTACGTGTTTCCGCGCGTGCTCTGCTACTTCGACGACACTCACGGGTACCCCTGGGGCGATTGCAACGGCGCGCGGCTCGCCATCCGCGAGTTCAGTGGCCCGGCTGACCCCCGTCAGCTCTCGCAGATCCACGGACTCCGCTTCTTGCTACCGCCAAGCGAGCGCGAGGCTCGTTGGCCGGAGGCGATGTATCTGGCGCACGCGTTCGACCATCCCGCCTACGCAGAGCCCGAGGGCACGGAGCTGGTGAGGAGACTCGACCTCGAGTAACCGCGGTCGATGCGGCTAGAAGACGAGCGGGACTTGATCGGAGGGATCCGGATACGCAGACGGGGCGAAGAACCAGGTCTCGGTCGCGTAACGCGTCGCGGTCATCGCCGGATTCGTGTACGTCCGGTGCAGCAAGAGGTGATCGAACAGCAGCGCGTCCCCGGGCTCGAACATCGGCCGCGAGATCCTTCCGCCGGAGGCCTCCTCGACCACGCTCTCGCCGACCGACCAGTCGAAGTCGGCGCCGTTCGTGCCGGTTTCCACGATTGTCTCGAGACGCTTCGGCACGATTTCGAGGCCCGGCGCGTCGCGGCCGCAGCGCGAGAGCGACAGCCAGATGTTCAGTGATCGGATGGCCTGCCCGAGGAACGCGCCGTCCTGATGCCACCACGCGGTCCCAACATTAGGGCGAGCGCGGCGCAGCGTCCCCTTGTTGATTGACAGTGCCGGGCGCTCGCGGAGGTAAGCCGTGACCACCTCGCGAGCTCCAGCCTGTTCGAAAAGCTCAAGCAAGTCGAACATCATCCGCGGCGAGTCCGCCGTCCAAAGTCCGGAGTCGCTGCTCGCGATGAAGCCGCGGCCAACTGCGACCGCCATGGCACCTTCACCCTCTGGGGCAAACTCGGCGTACCAGGAGTCGATCTCATCGGAGCTCGCTCCACGCCCCGCTGCCTCTTTCGCCTCAAATGCCTGGTCGATGCCTTCGCCGAGAGCTTTGGCCGGCGCCGGCTCGACCAGCCCGCGAACGATCAACGCGCCGTGGCTCGCCAGCGCACCAGCGATCCTGCCCGCAGTCAGCTGCGCGGCGTCGACAACAGGCAGGCCGTCGTCCTCGGGCGCGGTGCCCGGCTCAACGGGCTCACCGGTCGGAGGCGGCGCCGCCGCGGCCGGCAGCTCCCGAAATGCCCGATGTCTCGTCTCGACCAGGCGCGCCTCGATCGCTGCCGAGCGGTGCTCACGGTTGGCAGTGGCGAGAACGTCGATCGCATCGAGGGCCCGACCGTCAGACTCAAGCGCGGCGGCCGCCTCCAGGGCGGTGGCAACGGGATCCTTGGCAGTGCGAGCGAAAATCGATCTCATGGAGCTCAGAGCGCGGCGCCAGTCTACAACCTGCGGATCACGCTCATTTGGCCCCCGCCGCCTTGAGCAGGGCCCCGCCCCGGCCGGCGCAGTCAAGGACAGTGGTGGAACTGGTGCTCCCGCCGGATGCGCTGCTGCCGCCGGAGGCGTTGCCCACCCCCGAGGCGCTGCCGGCGCTTGGCACCTGCTCCGAGCGGCACACTCGCGCGGCGACCTCAAGCGCCGAGGTGCTCCCGGTGCGGGTGTCCCCGGGCAGCCGTGACCCGCTGGTATCGCTGAGGATCCAGCGCAGATGACCGGCCTCGACCTCACCGGCGAGCCAGGAGACCGAGACCGAGCTCTCGCGACCGGAGAAGCCGCCGAGCCCGGCGATGTCGGCGTGCTCGGAGACGATCGCCGCAGCGGCGCTGCTCTGAGAAGAGACGCCGATGGTGCCGCCGCCGTGAGCCCGCACATAGGCGATGACCGCCTTCAGGCTCTGGCTGTCGCCGCCGAACATGCCGCCACCGGGACCGCCGCCACCGGGACCGCCGCCGCCCGCGAAGCCGCCGGGGCCGCCCGCTCGGCCGGACCCACCGGCCGCCGCCGAGCCAGGCCCTCCGGTCCCGCCGAACAGCGCCGCCGCGGGACCGCCCGGAGACGCCGCAGCTCCGGACCCTCCACCGGGAAGCGGCGCAGCTCCGACACCTCCGCCGGGCGCAAGTCCTGAACGCCCGCCGCCGCCGGGACGGAACCGGCCACCACCCCCGGGCCCACCACTCCCGGGACCGAAACCGGATGCACTCGCGGGTCCACCGGCGGGGAACGTGCCGTTGGTCGCATGGCCGAGTGTCTGCCCGGCCCAGCTCGCCGGCGCCGCCAGCAGGGCAGCCAGCGCCACGACAACTGCCGCGATGCGCAGTCTGCGCGACAGGCTGAAGGCGAGGGCGACGGCGCTCAACCCAGCGAGGACGATCACCACCGGGGTCGCCCAAGCCATCCGGCCATCGATCTTCCCCAGCACGACCAGCTCGGTCACGATGCCGCCGGCGACCGCCAGCGGAGCGAGAACCCGGACCCCACGGGCGGTACCTCGGCCGAGTGGAACCGGCAGCATCTCGCCGACACCACCGCCGACCAGGACGGCGATGAACGGCGCCAGCAAGGAAACGTAGTAGGGATGGAAGATCCCGCCGGCGAAGCTGAAGACGACCAGCGTGCACACGAGCGCCCCTCCGCAGGCCAGCAGCCAGCCGGTCTGCGAATCCCGCCGCCGCAGCCGGGTTCTCACCAAGAACCACACGCCGACGACGAGGGCGAAGCCGAGCAACCACGCCGCCTGGTCGCCGAGCCCGGATTGCAGCAGGCGAAACGGTCCGGTGGCCCCGCCAAACAGGTTTCCACCAGCGGCCCCACCGCCTGGACCGCCACCCCCGGGTCCGCCGGCCTGACCGGCCACTCGCCCCAGGCCGTTGTATCCAAAGATCAGCGACCAGATGCTGTTGTCCGAGGTGCCCGAGATCCACGGGCGGTCGCTTGCCGGGGTCAGCGTGACCAGGAGCGGCCACGCGCCGCCGACTAGCAACATCGCCAGCCCGCCAGCCAGCAGCTGCCGGGTGGCGGCGAGCTTCGCCCGCGTCGACGGTCGGGTCAGCACATGGGTCCAGATCCAGGCCAGCGCGATTCCGGGCACCACGAACAGCGCCACCCCCATCTTCGTTTCGAAGCCGAGACCGACGGCGACCCCCGCCGCCACGAGCCAGCGAGTGCGACCCGTGTCCAGCGCGCGTAGCGCCGCCCACAGTGCCGCCACCGAGCACAGCAGCAGCAGCTCGTCGGGGTTGTTGTGGCGGGAGACCGCCACCACGACGGGAGTGAGCGCGAGCACCAGACCCGCGGCGAAGCCGGCCGCGCAACCGAAGCGCCGGCGAGTGAGGTCGTAGAGCAGCCACGCCGCCACCATCCCCATCACCGCCTGCGGCACGAGCAGGCTCAGCGGATGGAAGCCGAACACGCGGGCCGAAAGCGCCTGGACCCACAGGCTCAGCGGCGGCTTGTCCACAGTCATGAGACCGCTGTGGTCCATCGATGCGAACAGGAAGTCGTGCCAGCTGGAGGCCATCGAGCGAACGGCGGCGCTGTAGTAGGTGTTCGCCCAGCCATTGATGCTCAGGCCCCACAGGTTGAGGAGCCCGGTGAGGCCGAGCAACCCGAGCAGCTCGGGCCGAGCCACCAGGTGGGCGGGTCGTAGGCGACGGCGGAGGCTCGTCGCCGCTCCCGGCTCCGAGAGGCCCCGGGCAGGCAGCGCGGCGGAGTCGAGGCTCACGGCTGGTCGGGCGCTCGGTGCGCCTCGGTGTAGAGAGCGGCCGCGAACACCGCGCCGGCGGCGGTGGCGGCCAGGCCGGTGGCGGCACGGATCAGGAATGTCATCGCGGGTCTCCTGGGTAGAAGCGGAACACTTGGAAAGCAAGAATCCCTAGCCGCGCGAAGGCGCGGGAAAGACGGAGCTAAGAGCTGCGTAGGAGGGATTCGTCCCGCGAACCGGCTTAGAGTTAGAGCTACCCTCAGATCAGGAGAATCGATGAGCAAGAACAGCTTCGACGCCCGGGACCAGCTGACCGTCGGCGAGCGGTCCTACGAGATCTACCGAATCGATGCTCTGCAGTCCTCCTACGACGTCGCGCGGCTGCCGTTCTCGCTGAAGATCCTGCTGGAGAACCTGCTCCGCAACGAGGACGGAGATTCGATCACCTCCGAGGACATCGAGGCGCTGGCCAAATGGGACGCCAACGAAGAACCGAGCCAGGAGATCGCCTTCACTCCGGCCCGCGTGGTGATGCAGGACTTCACCGGCGTGCCGGCGATCGTCGATCTGGCGGCGATGCGCGACGCCATCGAGGAGATGGGCGGGGATCCGGCGAAGATCAACCCGCTGGTCCCCGCCGAACTGGTGATCGACCACTCCGTGCAGGTCGACGAGTTCGGCACTCCGCGGGCCTTCCAGCGCAACGCCGAGCTGGAGTTCGAGCGTAACCAGGAGCGCTACGCCTTCCTGCGCTGGGGCCAGGAGGCCTTTGACAACTTCTCCGTGGTCCCCCCCGACACCGGGATCGTGCATCAGGTCAATCTCGAGTACCTGGGCCGCGTGGTGTTCGTCGATGACGAGGCGGGACTGGCCTACCCCGACACGCTGGTGGGCACCGACTCCCACACCACCATGATCAACGGGCTCGGCGTGCTCGGCTGGGGGGTCGGCGGAATCGAGGCCGAGGCGGCGATGCTGGGGCAGCCGATGTCCATGCTGATCCCCCAGGTGATCGGCTTCCAGCTCACCGGCGAGCTCCCGGAGGGGGCCACCGCCACCGATCTGGTGTTGACGGTTACCGAGATGCTGCGAGACCACGGCGTCGTCGGCAAGTTCGTCGAGTTCTACGGGGCCGGGCTGGCCAACCTGCCGCTGGCCGACCGGGCGACGATCGGCAACATGTCCCCGGAGTTCGGTTCGACCTGCGCGATTTTTCCCATCGACGCCGAGACGCTCCGCTACCTGGAGTTCACCGGTCGTCCACCAGAGCTGATCGAGCTCGTCCAGGCCTACGCCAAGGAACAGGGGCTGTGGCACGACGAGGACTCCGAGGAGCCGACGTTCACCGAGAAGCTCGAGCTCGACCTCGCCGACGTGGTGCCCAGCGTCGCCGGACCGAAGCGTCCCCAGGACCGGGTCTCGCTGACCGAGGCCAAGGCGGCGTTCCGGATGGCGCTGGAGGGGTTCACCCCCGACGACAGCGACGAGGACGAAGCCGGGGAGGAGAGTTTCCCGGCCAGCGACCCGATCTCAACCTACCGGCCCAACGGGCCCGGACACGAGCCCAAGGGCGGCACCGGCGGAGCCCAGGTCGCCGAGCGCCCAAGCGTGAACGCCCCGGTGACCATGGCCGACGGCACTGAGACCGAGCTCGATCACGGGCACGTGGTCATAGCCGCGATCACCAGCTGCACCAACACCTCCAACCCCACGGTCATGCTGGGAGCGGGGATTCTGGCGCGCAACGCCGTCGAGAAGGGCCTCAAGGTCAAGCCGTGGGTCAAGACCTCGCTGGCCCCCGGCTCGAAGGTGGTCACCGAATACCTGGAGCGCGCGGGGCTGACCGAGTACCTGGAGCACCTGGGCTTCCACCTCGTCGGCTACGGCTGCACCACCTGCATCGGCAACAGCGGGCCGCTGCCCGAGGAGATCTCCGACGTCGTCGGGGCCGAGGACCTGGCCGTGGTCTCCGTGCTCTCCGGCAACCGCAATTTCGAGGGGCGCATCAACCCCGATGTGAAGATGAACTACCTGGCCTCACCGCCGCTGTGCGTGGCCTACGCCCTGGCCGGGACGATGGACATCGACCTCTACGACGAGCCCCTGGGAGAGGGGGAGGACGGCGAGGAGGTGTTCCTCAAGGACATCTGGCCGGGCGAGGCCGAGGTGGCGCACGCCGTCGAGGAGGCCGTGCAGTCGGACATGTTCCGCTCCAGCTACGACGAGGTGTTCGACGGTGACGAGCGGTGGAACTCGCTGGAGATCCCCTCGGGAGAGAGCTTCGCCTGGGCGGATGACTCCACCTATGTCCGCCAACCGCCGTTCTTCAAGGAGCTGCCGAGCGAGCCCGAGCCGCTGACCGACATAGAGGAGGCCCGGGTGCTGGCGGTGCTCGGCGACAGCGTCACCACCGATCACATCTCGCCGGCGGGAGCGATCAAGCGCGACAGCCCGGCCGGGAAGTACCTGACCGAGCACGACGTCGAGCCGAAGAACTTCAACTCATACGGCTCCCGCCGCGGCAACCACGAGGTGATGATGCGCGGCACGTTCGCCAACATCCGCCTGCGAAACCAGCTCGCCCCGGGGACCGAAGGCGGAGTGACGCTGTACCTGGGAGGCGACGGCGAGGAGGAGATGGCGATCTATGACGCCGCGGTCCGCTACGCCGAAGAGGACACCCCACTGGTCGTGCTCGCCGGCAAGGAGTACGGCTCGGGCTCTTCGCGCGACTGGGCGGCCAAGGGCACCCGCCTGCTGGGCGTCCGCGCGGTGCTCGCCGAGAGCTTCGAGCGCATCCACCGCTCGAACCTGGTGGGCATGGGAGTGCTACCCCTGCAGTTCTCCGACGGCGACTCGGTCGAGTCACTGGGGCTGAGCGGCAAGGAGAAATTCACCATCGCCGGGCTTGCCGAGAGCGATGAGGTTCCCCGGGAGCTCACGGTCAAGGCGGACGACAACGAGTTCACCGTGACGGTGCGGATCGATACCCCCCAGGAGCAACGCTACTTCCACCATGGCGGAATCCTCCAGTACGTGCTGCGGGAGCTGTTGGAAGCCTGAGCGGGGCACCGCGGGGAGATAGCCTCTGCCCGCATGCCCACCCCCGCGCTGCTCAACAACCTGCTCACCGCCACCGGGCCCTCCGGCCACGAGCGAGACCCCGCTCGGGTCTGGCGGGAGGGTTGCAGCGCCTTTGCCGATGAGGTGGGAGCAGACTTCGTCGGCTCGTCGTTCGCCCGCGTCGTCGGTACCGGATCGGGACCATCACTGGTGGTCGTCGGCCACATCGACGAGATCGGCCTGCACGTCTCGCACATCGATGACCAGGGCTACCTGCGCTTCGGAACCGTGGGCGGCTGGGACCCCGTGGTGCTCGTCGGCCAGCGCGTGACCATCACCACGCGAGAGGGCGAGCTGGCAGGGGTGATCGCCCGCAAGCCGATCCACCTGCTGGAAGACGAGGACCGCAAGCGGGCGCCGGAGATCAAGCAGCTGCATATCGATATCGGCGCGGAGAGCGCCGAGGAGGCCCGCACGATGGTGCGGATCGGCGACGTGGCGGTGATCGACGCACAACCGAAGCTGCTCCCCCATGACCGGATCGTCGCCCGAGCGCTCGACAACCGCGTCGGCTGCTTCGTGGCCGCCGAAGCGGCGCGACTGGTGGCCGAGGAGGGCGGGGCTTCCGGAGCCGTCACCGCGCTGGCGGTGGCACAGGAGGAGACAACGTTCGCCGGTGCGCGCACGAGCGCTTTTGCCCACGACCCCGACGTGGCGATCGTCGTCGACCTCACCTTCGCCACCGACCAACCGGGAATTGAGCTGGGCACGATGACCAAGCACGAGCTCGGCTCGGGTCCGGTGCTGGCGCGCGGGACCACGCTTCACCCGCTGGTGTTCGAGCAGCTCTACGAGGCCGGAGAGGCAGCGAGCATCCCGTTCACGGTGGAGTCGCTTGGACGCGCGACGGGGACTGATGCCGACGCCATCCACCTCAGTCGAGCCGGAGTGCCGACGGCCCTGGTCTCGGTGCCCTGCCGGTACATGCACTCGCCCGTGGAAATGGTCTCGCTCTCGGATATCGACGCCGCTGCCCGGCTGATCGCCGCGTTTGCGCAAAGGCTTGCGCCTGACTTCTCGTTCGAGCGCTGAGCGCGGTGGACCCGGCCGGCTCCACGCTGCTGCTGTTCGACATCGACGGGACATTGCTGTCGGGAGCGACCGAGGCGCACAGCCAGTCGCTACGCGAAGCGCTGCGGGCCGTTCACCGGGTCGATGAGCGCCGGATGCGGGTGAACTTCGCGCCCGCGGGCCGGACCGACGGCGAAATTGCCCGCCTGCTGCTGCTGGGCGCGGGTGTGTCCGCGCAGCGCATCGACGAACGGGCAGATGCGGTGCGGGAGGAGTGCTGCCGGCGCTACGCCCGGCTGGGCACGACCGACCTACAGCACACGGTGCTGCCTGGGGTCGTCGATCTCCTGGCCGCCTTGTCCGAGCGCGACGATGTCCGGCTCGGCCTGCTCACGGGCAACTTTGAGCCGGTCGCACGTATGAAGCTCTCCCAGGCCGGCATCGGTCACTACTTCGCCGGCGGCCTCGGTGCCTTTGGCTCTGACTCCGAAGATCGCACCGCGCTTCCCTCGATCGCTCGGCGTCACGCCGGAGCCCGAGGCCGACCCCACCCTCGGGCTCGCACCGTGATCATCGGCGATACCCCCCGCGACATCGCCTGCGCACGCGCGGACGATCTTCGCTGCGTCGCGGTGGCCACCGGCCCCCACCCGGCCGCCGAGCTCGCCGGCGCCGACGAGGTGGTGGCCGATGCCTACGGACTGGCAGAGGTTCTGGCTGCTTAGGAGGCTGAACGCAGGCGTTCCCTATCGTGAGTGGCATGAGCACTCTGGATACCGCACGCGCCAAGAACATCGCCCTCGGACTACTGGCGATCACGCAGTTCATGATCGTGATCGACGCCTCGATCGTGAATGTCGCCCTGCCCTCGATCGGCCGGGGCCTTCGGTTCTCGCAGGTGGACCTGTCGTGGGTGGTCAACGCCTACGTCCTGACCTTCGGCGGGTTCCTGCTGCTTGGTGGTCGGCTCGCCGATCTGCTCGGAAGACGACGCATGTTCATCCTCGGCCTTGCCCTGTTCTCGGCTGCCTCACTGCTAGGCGGCCTGGCCCAGTCGGAGGCCTGGCTGATCGCGGCGCGGGCGGTGCAGGGACTTGGAGCGGCGATCGTGTCCCCGGCCGCGCTGTCGATCATCACCACGACCTTCGCCGAGGGCGCCGAGCGCAACCGTGCACTCGGAGTCTGGGGCGCTGTGGCGGGAGCCGGCGGGGCGGCCGGCGTGCTGCTCGGCGGCGTCCTCACCGACGGCTTGAATTGGCGCTGGGTGCTGTTCGTCAACGTCCCCATCGGGGTCGCTGCCGCACTGCTGGCTCCGCGGCTGCTGCCTGAGAGCCGAGACCACCACGAGAACCCGTCGTTCGATATCCCCGGCGCGGTGACCGTAACCGCCGGCCTTGCGCTGCTCGTCTACGCGGTCGTCGACGCCGTCAACGCCGGCTGGACCTCGACGGCAACGCTGACACGGCTCGGCGGCGCAGTGCTGCTGCTGGCGGTGTTCGTAGTGGTGGAGCTCCGCGCGAGGCAGCCGCTGGTGCCATTCGGGATCTTCCGCCTGCGGACGTTGCGGGGCGCCAACGTGGTCAGCGTCCTGCTCGGCATGTCGCTGTTCTCGATGTTCTTCTTCATCTCGCTGTACCTCCAGCAGATCCTCGGCTTCTCGGCACTTCAAGCCGGGCTGTCCTATCTGCCCCTGTCAGTCGCGATCATCGCCTGCGCCGGCGCCGCCTCCACCCTGACCACTCGCGTGGGATTCAAGCCGACGCTGGTCGCCGGCTTCGTGCTGGTCGCCGCCGGGCTGCTGTGGTTCGCGCAGGTGCGGGCACCCGGCGGCTCGTACCTCGCCGACGTGCTCGGCCCCTCGATACTCGCCGGAGCCGGCCTGGGGCTGTCGTTCGTGTCGGTCACCATCGCCGCGTTCGTCGGCACGGTGCCCTCCCAGGCTGGGCTGGCCTCAGGCCTGGTCAACACCAGCCAGCAGGTCGGCGGAGCGCTCGGTCTGGCCATCCTGGCCTCGATCGCCAACAGCCGCACCCGAGACGTGCTCCACAGCGGCGGCACCCACGTCGTCAAGGTCGCGCTGACCGAGGGCTTTCAGGACGCGTTCCTGGTGGGCGCCGGATTCGCCGTCGCCGGGGTGCTGCTGTCCCTGGTGCTGATCGCCTCACGGGACAGCAGGGAGCACGCCGAAGCCGCCCAGCAGGAGGCGCTGGCGGTGGCGCCCGCGGGGTGAACTAATCCCTAGGTCGCTTTGGGCCGTTAGGTCCGTGGGTGCGTCGCGTCGGGCGCAGCGATGATCATGCCGAATCGGCTGCAGCCTTCCACGACTCGCTGGATCGTCTGATCGCTTACCGATGCCTCGAAGGCGCTCGGCTGGGTCGCGTCAAAGCCGTACTCCTCGAAGAAGGCTTCGAACCCCATGGGCTCAAAACCAGTGATGGCTCGGACCTCGTCCTCCCCGTCGTTTCGAAACGTGTGGACAACTCCGCGCGGAACCTCGGCATGCTGGCCGGGATCAAGCGAAACCCACTCGCCGTCCTTCATGACGCCCAGCCGTCCGGCAGTTACGAAGAAGAACTCGGCGCAGTCCTCGTGGTAGTGCGGCGGTGGCCCTGGAACACCGGCGGGTGTCGCGACCTCCAGAGCGACGACGCGACCAACGCACGTCAGTGGGGTGACTCGGTGGCCGATGACCCACATCGACCGCAGTCCGGCGATGGGTCTAGCGGTTGCTTCCTGCATGATGGTCCCTTGTGAGATTTTGTCTTACTACGAGAATTAGTATCATGAAGTCGAAGTCGATGTCAAGCCCCGCCCGAACCCACGAACGCGTCTACCAGAAGCTGCGGACTCGCCAGGCGTTGCTTGAGGCAGCGCGCGAGCTCGTCGCGCAAGGGAAAGCCCCCACCGTCGCGGCGACCGCCGACGCGGCCACTGTCTCTCGGGCGACCGCGTACCGCTACTTCCCCACCCAAGAGGCGCTGCTTGTCG
Organism: uncultured Solirubrobacterales bacterium; assembly: GCA_963731435.1. Taxonomy (GTDB): domain Bacteria; phylum Actinomycetota; class Thermoleophilia; order Solirubrobacterales; family Solirubrobacteraceae; genus Palsa-465. The sequence continues at coordinate 374,480 of CAVSVF010000002.1, read as the reverse complement.
AGGTTCCACTCGACGAGGCCGCGCCGACAGTCCAGTCGCTCTTCCCCGACGAGTCAGCTCCCCAAGACGCCGAGAACCGCGCCGCACTGGTTCAGAACGCTCTCTACGACCTCGCCCGCGACCACGAGGCCGAGTTCCGATTGTTTCTGCGTAGCTCACTGCTCCGTGCGCTCGAGGATCCCGATGGCAGCGGAGATCCTTTCCGGGGCGCACGACGCTCCGTCCTCCTCGACACCGCCCTCGAGCCGCTCGCTCACGAACTGCCCGCGGAGGAGATCAGCCGGCTGAAGACCGCCCTTTCAATGCTCGTCGGTGTCGAATCGATGATCGTCCTGCACGACGTCCTGTGCCTCGACCACGACCAGGCGCGCGCGGCAGGCGAGCGCGCGGTCCGCGAGATGGTCCGAGCCGCGCGCCAGCGCTAATACAGCGGGCGGGCGTGCGTCACCTGCAGCACGCGGCCTGGGTCCGTGGGACACTGGCCTAACGGCGGCCAGCGGTGATGCGGAACCACTGCGTGCAGCCTCACAGGCGGGCGTGACCCCAGTTCGGAGTAGAGGCCCTTGGCCGCGGTGGCGACCCCCAGCGAGTCGCCCGGCGGGCAGATGGAACCGTCGAACTCCACCTCCCCGTAGACCGTGTACCCGCGGTACCTGCGGGCGAAGCTGGCGATCACGAAGTACTTGCTGCCGAGGTAGCTGCGATATTGGCTCGAGTTGATCAACTCACCGCCCGGGAAGCCGACGATCTGAGCCACCGTGGCCCTCTCCGCCACCGCAGCCTGGTGCGTCGGCCGCGGCGGCCTGATGAAGCCTATGTAGACACGGATGGACGGCGGCGGAGGCACGACGGGGCACGGGCCATAGACCTGCTCGTAGGGGCAAGGCGGCTGAGGCTGGACGGGCCGCGAGCGGGCGCATGTGCGCTCACCTCTAATCGTGCCAAGCAGCTTCGAGCTGAGGTGCTCGTCTCCAAGCAGCCCATCCAGTTCGGCGGCACGCTGCGCAGATCCCGGCAGGCGGCAAGGGTCTGGCAGCGGCGGCAGGAAATCGAAGCGCGTGATCTTGACCACGGCGTTGTCATAGGCGTCGTTATCGGCAAAGTCGACGCTTGAGAGCTTCTCGCCGCCCGGCAGCACCAGGCACATCTCCCTCAGGCGGGTGAGCACCTCACCGGGCCTGACGCGAAAGCTGTCCGGGTCGGTGCCCACGCCCGGGTCGAGAGCGTGCGGGTCATAGCAGTCGGGCTCGTCGCTGGCCGCGCCGATGTAGCCGTCCGGAAACTGGACGATGCCGCCGGGCTTCGTCACGGCGGTGAAGCCACCGGGGAAGGGGGCAAAGACGTGGGCGTGATGTGAGCGATTGGCGATCTGGAAGCCGACCGCAGTCACTGGCTCATCCAGGGTGGCGCTGTTGAAGACTCGGACCGAAGTCACGCGGTAGTCCATCCCGTCCGAGCTCACGGCGCAGCTGGTACCGCATCCGCGCGTGCGGGCCGAGGCGATCGCCGGCAACAGCAGCGAGGTTGTGGCGAGCGCGAGCAGCGCGATCAGCAGCTTGTTCCCGACGCTGCTCCGGGGTCGCCTGCCCCTCATCGCCAAGTCTCCCGGTCAGGTCCCGGGCGTGGGGAACTGGGCGCGCATCATCAGGTCCCACACGCGGTCCGGTGTGAAGCGGCGCTGGTTGATCATCAGGTGCGCGCTCGGCGTCACCGGATAGCGGGCGCGGGGGCGCCCGGCATCCAGGGCGCCGGCGATCGTCTTGGCCACCGCCTCAGGGCCGGCGCCGAGCCGGCGCATCGGACCCTTGTAGGCCTCGGTGGTGATCTTGCTCACCTGCCGGTTGAACTTGGCGTACGGACCGCTCTCCTTCTCGCCGGAGACCGTCGCGGTGGCGGCGTCGGCGAAGCCGGTGACGATCAGCCCCGGCTCGATCAGGATCACGTCGACGCCGAAACCCCGCACCTCGAAGCGCAGGGCGTCGGAGATCGCCTCCACCGCGTACTTCGTTGAGTGGTAGAGGCCACCTCCGGGGAAGGTCAGCTTCCCCCCCATCGAGCCCAGGTTGACGATCTTGCCCCAGCCCTGCTCACGCATCCCGGGGAGGACCAGCTGGTTCATCCTCAACAGTCCGAACACGTTGGTCTCGAACTGGCGGCGCACCTCATCCAGCGGAACGGTCTCGACCGCACCGGACTGGCTGTAACCGGCGTTATTGATTAGCACGCCGACCGCGCCCTCGGCCTCCGTGACCGCCTCCACCGCCGTGCTCATGGAGTCCTCGTCGGTTACGTCGAGCGCGAGCGTTCGGCATCCCTTGGCTTCCAGCTCGGAGATGCTCTCCCGGCGACGGGCGGTGGCGTACACCGTCCTGCCTCGCTCCGCCAGCAGCTCCGCGGTGGCCCAGCCGATCCCGGAGGAGCAACCGGTGATGAGAACGGCTTCGGAGCGAGCGGGCACAGCGCCCAGCCTAACCCCTTACGAGCTTCTTGTAGGTGATGCGCTTGGGACGGTCGGCCTCGGCCCCGAGTTGCTCGCGGCGGTGGGACTCATAGGCCTCGAAGTTCCCCTCGAACCAGCGCACCTCGGAATCTCCTTCGAAGGCCAGAACGTGGGTGGCGATCCGATCCAGGAACCAGCGATCGTGGGAGACGACGACCGCGCAACCGGCAAAGGACAGCAGCGCCTCCTCCAGCGCCCGCAGCGTGTCGACGTCCAGGTCGTTGGTCGGCTCATCGAGCAGCAGCAGGTTGCCGCCGCTCCGCAGCAGCTTGGCCAGGTGCAAGCGGTTGCGCTCACCGCCGGAGAGCTTTCCGACCCGCTTCTGCTGGTCGGTCCCCTTGAAGTTGAACCCGGCGACATAGGCCCGGCTGTTGAGGGTTCGCTCGCCCAGCTTGATCTGCTCCGCCCCACCGGAGACCTCCTCCCACACCGTGCGGTCCGGGTCAAGCGCCTCCCGGGACTGATCGACGTAGGCGAGCTGGACGGTGTCGCCGATCCGCAATGCACCCGCATCGGGCTCCTCCGCGCCGGTGATCATCCGCATGAGCGTGGTCTTGCCTGCTCCGTTGGGCCCGATCACGCCGACGATCCCACCTCGGGGCAGCTTGAACGACAGCTCGTCGATCAGCACCCGCTCGCCGTAGGCCTTTCGTAGTCCATCGGCCTCGACCACCACGTCGCCGAGCCGCGGCCCGGCGGGGATGTGGATCTGGACCTGGTCGAGCTTGACGTTGCGATCCTGGGCGAGCAGCGCCTCGTAGGCGTTCAGCCGTGCCTTGGGCTTGCTTCGCCGGGCGCTGGCGTTCATCCGCACCCATTCCAGCTCCTGATCGATCGTTCGCTGGCGCGCGCTCTCCTGGCGAGCCTCGGCCTCGAGCCGAGCACGCTTCTGCTCCAGCCAGCTGGAGTAGTTCCCCTGATAGGGGATTCCACGGCCACGATCCAGCTCCAGGATCCAGCCGGCGACGTTGTCCAGGAAGTAGCGGTCGTGGGTGACGGCCACGACCGTTCCGGGGTAATCGTGGAGGTGGCGCTCCAGCCAGGCCACCGACTCGGCGTCGAGGTGGTTGGTGGGCTCGTCCAGCAGCAGCAGGTCGGGCTGGCGCAGCAGCAGCCGGCACAGCGCCACCCGGCGCCGCTCGCCACCGGAGAGCGTGGTCACGTCCGCGTCCGGCGGCGGGCAGCGCAGCGCGTCCATGGCGACCTGGAGGGTGGTGTCCAGGTTCCAGCCATCGAGCGCATCGATCTGCTCCTGCACGCGCCCGAATTCCTCGGCGGTCTCCTCGGAGTAGTTCATCGAGAGCTCGTTGAAGCGGTCAAGCAGCGCGCGTACCTCGGCCACGCCGTCCTCCACGTTGCCCCGAACGTCCTTGTCGGGGTCGAGGTCGGGTTCCTGCTCCAGCAGCCCGACCGTCGCCCCGGGGGCCAGCTGCGCGTCGCCGTCGAACTCGGTGTCCCGTCCGGCCATGACCCTCAGCAGCGAGGACTTGCCCGACCCGTTGTAGCCGAGGACCCCGATCTTCGCTCCCGGCAGGAACGAGAGCGAGATGTCGCTGAGCACCTGCTTGTCCGGGGGAAACCGGCGGGAGAGCTTGTGGGTGGTGAAGATGTACTGCGCCGGCACGGTCCCGAGGGTAGAACACCTTCGACAGTGCGCGTCCTCGCCGCCATCCTCGCCCTTGGCGCCGTCGCCTGCATGACGATGGCGATCGTCGGCATGGTCACCGGCCGTCCCGGCGACCGCGCCGGATTCTGGCTCCGCGCCCTGGCTGTGGCGTTGTTCGGGGGGGCGGTGGCGCTGAATGCCGCCGCCCACTGATCACTACGCTCTGCTGGGCACCCAAACGCCCAGGAGGCGAGATGGCCAAGACGATTTACACGGCCCAAGCGCACGTCACCGGAGGTCGCCAGCACGGTCACGGCGTGACCAGCGACGGTCAGCTCGACGTCCAGCTTCGGCCTCCGGCTGAGGACGGGGACAGCGGTGGCACCAACCCGGAGGAGCTGTTCGCGGTCGGTTACGCCGCCTGCTTCGAAGGCGCTCTGGGAGCGGTGGCACGGCGGGAGCGGGTCGAGCTTGGCGACATCTCGATCGACAGCCGGGTCAGCCTGCAGACCGGCGAAGATCGCAGCTTCAATATCGGGGTCGAACTGCACGTGTCGCTGCCGGACATCGACGATCCCGAGCAGGCCGCCAGCCTGGTCGCCGCCGCACACGAGGTGTGTCCCTACTCCAACGCGACGCGAGGCAACATCCCGGTGGAGCTGTCGGCCAACGGCCGGCCGGTGGGCTGATACCGAGCGGGCTCGGCCACCGACCTTCAACTCTCGGGCTGCCAGCCGCTGACCACCCAGCCGCCAGTCGGGCTCCGGCTGATGGTGGCGATGGCCACGTGCCAAGCGGGCCGCAGTCCCTGGTACTCGGTGGTGAAGGTAGCGGTGGTGCTCTCTCTGGTCACCACCGCATAGCGGCCGTCGCCACCAAGAAGGGGTGCGACGGCCTCGACGACACCGTGGTTGGCAACACCGCCCCGCTGCAGCTCGTAGTCGCCGGCCGTCTGCGCCGCCTCCAGCTCCATCGCCGAGCGGGCCTGGCCGACACTGGCCGCGGCCAGCGCGCGCATCTGCGCAGTCACCGTGGGTGCGCTCCAGTTGATGTACTCGTCGGCGAAGGCGCGGACGGCCTGTTCAGGAGTGGAGTGCGGAGCAGTGGCGCGCTCGGGCGCAGGCGCCGGGGAGGGGTACTCGTGCGTGGCCTGGGCCTCGGAGAGCTTTGAGCTGGTGGTCCGCGCTGTGGTCGTGCCCAACGGGCTGCAGCCAGTGAGGCAGCAGAGCGCCAGCAGCGTCGAGAGCTGCGGCGATCTCACCTACAGCCCCTCGGGATGGCGGGCCACGAACCCAGCCGAGCTGCGAATCAGCGGGTGCCACCCGATACCGGCGCTCCCGTCTCCCGGGCCGGCGGCGTCGTGGGTGTCCCACCGCAGTCCCGCGACGTACATGAAGACGTGATCGGCGTTGGCGTAAAGCGTCACCCAGCGGCCAGGACCCGGGTCACCGAAGGACTCCAGCTCGCTGGATGCGCCGCCATCGGTCACAGGCACCAGCCGGGCTCCGTAGAGCAGATGCTCGACGCTGCTGGAGCAGTCGTAGGCCGGCGCGATCTCCGACAGCGGGATGCCATGGCCTCCGCCGTAGACGTACGGCTTGCCGACGATCTGATTGCCGGCGGCGATCATCTCCTTGACGGCCATGGGCGCCTGCTTGGGCGCGGCGGCCTGACCATCGGCCAGCAGCTGCGCGCGGGAGCCCTGGGTCAGCGCGAGCCCGCCCAGGTCGGCGGAGCAGCCCGAAGCAGACGATCCTGCGGTCGCCGACGAACCGCTCGCCTCCGCTTCCCCCAGCAGATTGGCGGCGCCCGTGGCCGGCGCGCGCTCGATCCGCACCGGACCGGACCACATCCCACCCTCGTAGGGAATTCCCAGACGCCCGGCCAGCTGCCACCACAGATCGATCACCCGAGGCAGGCCATCCACCGGTCCCCCGCCGAGCCCGAAGTCACGCTTGTAGGCGATCGCCGAGGTGGCGCCGTGGGTGATCCGCAGCGGCGTCATGTAGGCGAGGCCGCCCATTGCCGCCGCCGTCTGCCAGGTCAGTCCGCCGAGCTCCGCGTAGGTGTCCGGATGGAGCAGGAGGTCGTCGCCTCGCGCTCCGGTTGTGCCAGAGCTGGGATCCCCGGGGCCACCGTATTCGGTCGCGCCCACCACCCGACCGCTCCCCGGCGGTCCTAGCGAGATGGAGCTGTCATCGCTCTGGCTGCCACCGCAATCCTGGCTCTGGGCCAGTACCCCCAGCAGCACCGTCAGCACCATCGCGGCGGTGACCGCAGCCAGCATTCCGCCCACCATGCCGAGGACGATCAGCGGCCCGGTCCGGGACTTCCGGCTACTCGAATCCATGCCGCGACCATAAGCGCGGACCTGCGCGTCGCCCCCGGATTGGCACAGTGTTTTTGCAGTTGCAGGAGATGCGAGGCGGCGACCCCCGTCGCTAACGTAGGCGTTGATGGCGCGCATCCTTGACCTCGAACAGGCGATGCTCCTGCTGGAGCTGGAGGCGCCGTTCGACCAGCGTGCGGTACAGACGGCGCGGCGCACCATGGCCAAGCGCTGGCATCCCGACATCGCCCCGCCGGGCCGGCAACACGAGCATCAGCGCCACCTCCAGGCGATCAACGAGGCGGCCGATCAGCTCCAGCAGCTGGCGGAGACCTCTCGAGGAGGACGGGTCAGCCGAAACGCCGTCAAGGTCTCGGCCGCCGCGGCCCGCCGCGCGCGCGAGGAAGCAGGGCGGCGGGCCTATGAAGAGGAGCAACGGCAGCGAGCCGCGGCGCAGGAACGGGCAACCCACGATCCGTTCGGCGCTCGCGTGCCCGATCACTCGGTGGTCCATCGCTACGCCCGCTGCGTCTCCTACCCCGAGTGGGGCGTGGGCACGGTCAGCGGCATCTACTTCTCCGGCGAGGGCGACGACGTGCAGCAGTGGGCTCGGATGACGTTCTCGGTGGGGGTGCGGACGGTGCCCGCCGGGTCATTGCAGTTCGTCGACTTCTCCAAGCCCGACCCCGGTGCCGATCGCGTGGAACGGTTCGTCACCGCGGCCCAGCACGCGCTGGCCGAAGGGGATCCCGCGCTGGCGGCCAAGCGGCTGGTCTATGCGCGCGACGCCGACCCGCGCAACCCGACGGTGTTACGGCTGCTGACCGCCGCCTTCTGGCAGGCCGGAAACATCCTTGCGGCCGCGCGCGCGGTGCGCGACTGGGCGCGGGTGGAGATCGATCGTCCAACCCCCGAGCGGTTCGCCTCCCGGATCTACGAGGACATGGGCGCCTACGATCTGGCCGCGGACGCAGCGCTCCGCGCTGCCCAGCGCGCACCCGGAGATGCCTCGGCATGGGAGCGGCTGGGACGGTTGCGCCTTCGGCTGATGGACAGTCGCCGCGCGATCACCGCACTGGAGCGCGCGCGGCGGGCCGGACCGTCCGTGGAAGGTCTGCTGGATCTGGCCCTGGCCTACCACCTCGCCGGCGACGTCGGCGCAGAGGTGTCGGCCGCGCACGCGGCGACCAAGTTGGATGCCGGCTCCCCGGAGGCGTGGTCGGCTTACGCACATGCGCTAGCCCGCACCGATCGTCCGGCGGAGTGCCTGGAGGCCTGCGACCGCGCGCTCGCGCTCGGGGCGGATCCTGAGGTGACTCACCTGCGTGAGCGGATGCAGGCACTCCGCCCGCGCGAGCTGTCAGAGCCCACAGCGGCGTAGTTCGACTCGGCGGCGCAACCCGGGACAGCAGCGGTTGCGGATCAGGGCGAAGCGACCGAGCCCTCGCGACCGCACACCGGGCAGGTCTCGCCCGGCCCAAGCTCCTGTCCCCCGCAGCGCGGACAGTTCTCCACCCGCTCCAGCACGCCGAGCAGCTCTCCCACTCGGCAGACGAGCAGCCGCTCCTCCTCCACCTCAATCCACACTCCCGCCGCGGCGGGAAAGACGACGTGGTCGCCCGGCACCACCGGCATCCGGACGCCGACCTGCTCCCACCACTCCAGCCCCGGGCCCACGGCGAGCACGATGCCGTGCTGGGGCGGTGCCTCATCGTTGCCCGGCGGCACCAGGAGACCGGAGCGTCGGATCCGATCTGGATCGAGCTCCTTGATGACGATCCGGTCGAACAGGGGGCGAAGTTGGTTACGCATGATCTCGTCCGCCAGTGATCATAGGCTGAGCCGGTGCGCCTGATTGTCGCCCGCTGTGAGGTCCGCTACTCCGGTCGCCTGCACGCCCTGCTCCCGCAGGCGCTGCGGCTGATCATCGTCAAGGCGGACGGCTCGGTGCTCGTCCATGCCGACGCCGGGGGCTACAAGCCGCTCAACTGGATGACGCCTCCGACAGTGATCGAGGAATCGGCGGATCTGATGGTGGTGCGCAAGCGCGCCGGGTCATCCGAGGATCGACTGGAGATACGACTGGCAGAGGTGCTCTCCGACGTCACCCATGAGATGGGGTCCCCGGACGAAGACGTCTCGCTGGCCAAGGACGGCGTCGAGGCCCACCTGCAGGAACTGCTGGCCGAGCAGCCGGAGTGGTGTGGCGAAGGCCTGCGGCTGGTTCGCCGGGAGTGGAGCACCGACATCGGCCCGGTCGACCTGATGTGCCGCGACGAGCAGGACGGCTGGGTGGCGGTGGAGATCAAGCGCGTCGCCGGGATCGACGCCGTCGAGCAGCTGACACGCTACCTGGGGCGGATCCGGCTCGACCCCGCCTTCGGAGACTGTCGCGGAGTGCTGGCCGCCCAGCTGATCAAGCCGCAAGCGAAGGTGCTGGCCCAGGCCCGCGGGATCGCCTGCATCGAGATCGACCTCGCCGTGTTGCGCGGCGAGCGACCGCCGGAGCTTCGCCTGTTCGCGGCATGAGCGACGAGGCCGCGGTGCTGACCGAACGCCGCGGGCCGGTGCTGGTGATCACCATCAACCGCCCCGACCAGCGCAACGCGGTCAACGCCGCGGTGGCCGAGGGCATCGCCGCCGCGCTTGACCAGCTAGACGAGGACCAGGAGATGTCGGTGGGCATCCTCACCGGGGCCGGACGAGGATTCTGTGCCGGGATGGATCTGAAGGCATTCGTCGCCGGCGAGTCCCCGCACGCCGGTGATCGCGGGTTCGCCGGGATCACCCGGCGCAGCGCCGCCAAGCCGCTGATCGCGGCGGTTGAGGGCTTCGCGGTGGCCGGTGGCCTGGAGGTGGCCCTCGCCTGTGACCTGATCGTCGCTGGCCGCGGAGCGAAGCTCGGGATCCCAGAGGTCAAGCGCTCGCTGGTGGCGGCCGGAGGAGCGTTATTGCGGCTTCCCCGCGTCCTTCCCCGCGGCATCGCGATGGAGCTCGCGCTCACGGGCGAGCCGATCGATGCCGAGCGTGGCCACGCGCTCGGGCTGGTCAACCGGTTGACCGAGCCGGGCGGTGCCGTGCAGGGCGCGCTGGAGCTGGCGGAGACGATCGCCACCGGGGGCCCGCTGGCGCTGACGGCAACCAAGCAGATCATGGTCGAGTCGGTCGACTGGCCGGAGTCCGAGTTCTTTGAGCGGCAAGGCGAGATCGCGGCGCCGGTGATGGCCTCCGAGGACGCCCGTGAGGGCGCCCGAGCGTTCGCCGAGAAGCGCGCGCCGGCATGGCGCGGGCGCTGACCCCGCGCCATGAGAGTTGACCACCGCGCGCGGGCACCTTTGCGGCACGCGATTTACCTGATGATGGTAGGGTCCGCTCCGAGCGGAGAGAAGGTAGGTATCGCAGGGTGATCAGGCGTCGGAAGTGGTGGCTGACGGGTTTGTTGGTGGCGCTGGCGGCGGTGGTCTGCGTTTCGCCGGCGGTGGCGTTCAACTCGACGGTGGAGGCCGAGAACTACTCCAAGGGGAAGGAGCGCCAGGCGATCTACCTCACCCCGCAGTACCAGGAGCAGTTGCGCCTGCAGAGCCAGCAGAACGGCACGAACGCGACACTGGCCCAGGCCCGTGACCCCGAACGCCACTTCGCCAACGACCTCTGCTGGAACCAGGAGGACGGCTGCGCCGGCGACGTGCGCCTGTATCGACTGGGAGAGCAACGGGTACGGGATCGTGAAACCGGTGCTCTTCACCGCCCGCGACGGGGCCACGCTCTCCGGCCACATCTGGGCGACCCGGTCCGGTCCGGCGCATCGTCCCGGCATCGTCATCACCAACGGATCGGTGCAGGCCGACGAGCAGCTCTACTGGTTCGCGGCGCAGGCACTGGCCAAGGACGGCTACGTGGTGATGACCTTCGACCCCCAGGGCCAGGGACAGTCGGACACTCCCGGTGAAATCCCCGATCAGAACGAGGGCGTGCCGGCGCAGAGCGACGGCCGTCCGTTCTTCGACGGAACCGAGGACGCGCTGAACTTCTTCTTCTCCACCCCGGGCCATCCCTACGAGCCAGTCCCTTCCTGCTCCAGCGGAACCAGCCACGCGCCCAAGCAGAACCGGCGGGTGACGGAGGGTCTCGACACCGCCTACAACCCCTATTCCTCGATGCTGGATCCTTCGCGAGTAGGGATCGCGGGGCATTCCTACGGGGCCGCCGGCGTTTCCTACATCGGCCAGTGGGACCCGCGGGTCAAGGCGATCGTGGCGTGGGACAACCTGGAGTCACCGGACCCGAACCAGTCGCTGTTCAGCACCCCCGGACCCGAGGAGCAGCCCTGTCCCGGCGATCCGGGGGCTCGGAACCCCGCTCCGGTGAGCAAGCCGGCCCTCGGGATGTCGGCCGACTACTTCATCCCGCCGGAGCCCAACACCTCGCAGCCGGACCCGCTGGCCAAGTCGACCGAGTCCAGGGTCTACACGCAGAAGGGCGTTGACACCGGCGAGATCATCATCCGGGGGGGCACGCACTACGACTTCGACTGGATCCCCAACTCCGGCTTCCCGGCAACCCTTCGCGGGGCCGACGAGATCACCTGGTACACGACGGCGTGGTTCGACAAGTACGTCAAGGGGGACTCGACGGCCGATTCGCGCCTGCTCACAAACCGCTGGCGCGACGACGCCCAGGAGAGCGCGGTCGACCCGAACCACGACGGGAACATGTTCTCCTTCTACTACCTCTCCCGCCTTGACTTCCGCCTCCACAATGGAGCGCGGTTCGACTGCGAGAACATGAGGAACGGGTGCGCCGGATTGACGGCGGACGACTGCTATCCCGGGGCCTACAGCTACGTCGCGATCGACACCAGCCCGGACGGATCGCCGGCGAGCGCGCCCCAGCCGGCCCACTGCGACAGCGGCGTGAACACCTCCACGTTCACGTGCGCGAAGCCGTCCGGAGGGCTCTCCGGTCGGACGCTCGGCCCGGTGACCCTGGGGATGACTCGAAGTCAGGCGCGCACCCGCTTCGCGCGGGTCAACGCCAAACGACGTCGCTACGTGGACTACTACTGCTCCGGGTCGCAGGGACTCCGCGTCGGATACCCCTCCGGCGCCCTGCTCCACCCGGTTTCACGGGCCGAGCGCCGGCACGTCAGTGGCCGCGCGGTGCTGGTGCTGGCGGCTAGCACCCATTACTCACTCCATGGCGTGCGCCACGGGGAGAAGATCAGCACGGTGGCGCACCACGTCCACCTCAGTCGCCGTTTCACCGTGGGGTTGAACCGTTGGTATCTGATCGAGGGCAGGTACAGCCGCGGTGTGCTCAAGGTCCGTGGCGGCCGGGTGCAGGAGGTTGGCATCGCCGACCTGAAGCTGACCAATGGCCGGCGCCGGGCACGGAGGTTCCTGGAGAGCTTCTCGTGATGGACCGGCCGCGCGTCTAGGCCGAGCCGCGCTCCTCGCCCCACACGGTGGCCACCACCGAGCGTGAGCCGCCCCGCTCGCGGTGCTCGCACAGGTAGATTCCCTGCCAGGTGCCGAGGGCGAGGCTACCGCGGGAGATGGGGAGGGTGAGCGAGGGGCCGAGCAGGGCCGCCTTGATGTGGGCGGGCATATCGTCGGGCCCCTCCACGGTGTGCGACCAGTAGGACGCATCCTCGGGCACAGCCTGGTTGAACCACGTCTCGAAGTCCCGCCGGACGTCCCCGGAGGCGTTCTCGCTGAGCGACAGCGAGGCCGAGGTGTGCTGGATCAACAGATGCAGCATCCCGGTCCCGACGTGCTCGACCTCCGGCACGGCATCGAGCACCTCGGAGGTGATCAGGTGAAAGCCCCGGGGGCGTGCTGAGAGCGATATTTCATGCTGCGCCCACATGCTCAGATAGGGCCGTCCGGCAGCCGGGCGGCCGTCATATCGACACGCGCGCCCCGAAACGGCACACCCTCTCGCTCCAGCAGCCTGCGCTGAGGGGCGCCCTGGGTGAGCGATCCGTCGGCGCGGACGATCCGGTGCCAAGGCAGCTCCCGATCATGCACTTCGATGCAGCGCCATTCCGGCTGCTCGGGGGGCGCCCGGCGAGACATCGCCGTAGGTTCGGACGAAGCCGACGGGTGTCGACCGTACCCGTTGCAGGATGCGTTCCGATGCCGACGCCTTCATACGGGGCAGCTTAACTGTGGCGCCCTGATAAGGTCACCGCCGCCGAATTCCCTGCTCACAGCCGGGAAACGGGGGATCCAGGTTCCTCTGGGGCGAATCGAGGACTGATGTCCTCGTAGCGCGGACCTCGCGCGAGCCCGACAGCTAACCCCGTAGGCCCACCCCATGACGACCGCTAGGCGCAAACCCAAGCTGATGATGGCCGTGCTGATCGTGAGCGCGCTGGGTGCGCTGGTGGCTTGTGCCCTGCTTCCACCGGCGACCGCGTCCGGTGCCAACCTCGGCCAGCTGAACTCCCAGCTCGGCGCCGAGCAGTCCCGGCAAGGGGACCTCTCGGCCAGCCTGGGACGGCTCTCGGGCCTGATCTCCGCGCTTGACTCGCAGATCTCGCTGGTGCAGTCACGGGAAGCGATGGTCGGCGCCGAGCTCTCCCGCGACCGCTCCACGCTGGCCACGGTCGAAGTCGATCTACGGCGAGAGCGCCGGGCGGTGGCGATACTGAAGGCGCGGCTCCACTACGCGCAGATGCTGCTCGCGCGCCAGGTTGTGAGCCGCTACGAGACGCCGAAGACAGACCTGGTCTCAGTGGTCCTGAGTGCCACCGGCTTCAACGACCTCCTGGAGAAGCTCACCTACCTGCACGAGGCCGAACGGCAACAGCAGTCGATCATCGGACTGACCCGCGCCGCGAAGCTCCGCGCCGATGGCGCCACCCGGCGACTGGCCACGCTGCAGGTTCGTGACCGCCAGATCACATCGGCAGCGGCGCTCCAGGCACGGGCGTTGGCCGGCATGAACAGCCTGCTGGCCGCCAAGCAGTCGGCGCTCTCCCAGGCCCGAGACGCACAGCAGGCCGCGCTGTCCGCAAGCCGGGCTCGGGGCCAGCGGCTGCAGTCACAGATCGCGCAGGTGCAGGCGCAGCAGGCAGCCGCGGCTCGGGCCGCTCAGCGGGCGGCCGCAGCGGCCGATGCCTCCTCCGGGAGTGGTTCCGGGTCCTCGTCCGGTTCGGGCTCCTCTGGCTCGTCCGGCCCGGCGCTCGGACCGTCCGGAGGCTGGGCGATCCCCTACGCGATCGTGCTGTGCGAGTCCGGCGGCCAGAACCTGCCTCCCAACGGCGCCGGGGCCTCGGGGTACTACCAGATTCTCCCCAGTACCTGGCAGGACTACGGCGGGACCGGACCGGCCGCCTACCTGGCCAGCAAGTCCGAACAGGACGCCGTCGCCAGCCGCATCTGGGCCGGCGGCAGCGGCGCCTCGCAGTGGGTCTGCGCGGGCATCGTCGGGATCCACTGAGCCCGTCTGGGCCGCTACGCGGTGCGCCAGTCCGGAGTCATTGCCGGCCGGCGGTGCCGCGCGGCGATCGTGAGCTGGTCGAAGTGGTCCAGTGCCTGACCGGAGCCGAAGGCCACGCAGGTCAGCGGAGACTCGGCGCTGAACACGGGCATTCCGGTTTCGGCGGCGACGAGGTCGGCGAAGCCCCGGATCAGCGTGCCTCCCCCGGCCAGCAGGATGCCGTCACGGGCGATGTCGCTGGCCAGTTCCGGAGGGGTCTCCTCCAGCGTGTTCCGGATCGCTCGGAGGATCTCCTGGGTGGGCAGGCGGATCGCTCGGCGGACCTCCTCGCTGCTGAGGGAGACCGCGGTCGGCAGACCGGTGATCAGGTGACGGCCCCGCACGTCCATCGTCACCTCGGGCTCCTGCGGCATCACCGAGCCGATGGCGATCTTGATCGACTCTGCCGTCTGCGAGCCGATCGCCAGCTGATAGGCCCCCCGCAGGTAGTGGGCGATCGCCTCATCCATCTCGTAACCGCCGACGCGGACCGAGCGGGAGATGACGATCCCGCCGAGGGAGATCACCGCCATCTCGCTGGTGCCGCCGCCGACGTCGACGACCATCCTCCCCACCGGCTCCTCGATCGCCACGCCGGCTCCGATGGCGGCTGCGATCGGCTCCTCGATCAGATGCACGCGACGGGCGCCGGCGGCCAGTGAGGCCTCCTCCACCGCCCGCTTCTCCACCTCGGTGACGCCGGACGGCGCGCAGACGATCAGCCGTGGGTGCGCCATCCGGCGGTTGAGGACCTTGCGGATGAAGTACCGGAGCATCTCCTCGGTCACCTCAAAATCGGCGATCACGCCATGGCGCAGCGGCCGCATGGCCGAGATCGTGGCCGGGGTGCGTCCGAGCATCCGCTCCGCCTCCGAGCCCACGGCGTGGACCTCCCCGCTCCCGAGGTCGGAAGCCACAACGGATGGCTCGGAGACGACGATCCCCTGGCCGGCGACGTAGACCAGCGTGTTGGCGGTCCCCAGATCGATCGCCATGTCGTTGACCCCCATCGTGGGGGCCAGGCGCAGCCGCGAGGTGTCGCGGCGGGAACCATCTCGTCGAAAGCCCATGGGGAACAGGGTGCCAGACCGGCGAGGCCGCGTGCTGGGTTGCGTGGTGTTGCCAATCCCTACACCGGATGGCTCGGCACCTGATCAGCGCGACATCACCGGCGATAAGCTCCGGCGTTTCGCCATGAGCAAAGCACATCTAGTTCGCGAAATAACGCCGACCGAGCGAGGCACGCGATGTCAGCGTTGCGATCGGTCATTCAGCAACGAAGAGCACGTTACCGAGTGCACCGCGTGTCACGGCATCGATCATCCCAAGTGCTGGGATGAGAACGAGGGCTGTGCCGTCTCAGACTGTTCGTCCGGTGCGGCGATGCCGAGAGTCGAAAGACGCCCCAGATTGCAATCGGCTATCGCGGAGAGCCCGCACCGGACGTCGGTTCTGTCGCGCCACGCGATTTGCCCGACCCCAGTGTCTCGGCAATTCCTATGCGCCCGCCGCGCGGTAGTGGTTGGTTGATCGCCGCCGCCATCCTCGCTCTTGCGCTTGCGGTTGGAGCAGTGGCAGTGGTCATTCTCCTCGACGGAGTCACTCCGCGCATTCGCGGACCGTCATCGCAACGACCCCTGTCGACGCCACACTTCAAGGTTGCGGGCCAACGACCAGGCTGAAACCAGCCCGGTTCAGCAGACCCGTGCGTCCGCTACTCCCCCTCCCGCACCCCGGCGCACGACACCCCCCCAGCCCAGCAGCTGCTCGCTGCCTCATGGAGCAGAAGGAGACACCCCGCTTCCATTTACCGCGACTGGCATTGGCTGCGCGACTGCGGGACCGATCGTTAGCGCTGTATCGGTCAACTCCCAGGACTGCCTCACATCATCGGCCGGCTGCACCATCCAGGGTTTCGTGTGCCGGCCAGCTAAGTCAGGACCGATCTCGCCTGGTGACATCGTCAACTGCGTCACGAACTCTGACGATCGGATCAGCTTTGGTCTGCCTGGCTGACAAGAACCTACAAACCGGTCTCCGGGGAGCCGCTCCTGCTCGAGGTGGGAAACCGCACGCTGGGCGCCGGCAGTTAGGAGGCCGAGTCAGATTCGCCAGTCTCGGTCCTCGACGAAGATGGGTACAGAAGCCGCACGTCGGGAGCTGGCGACGTCTCCTGTCTGACCCTCGGGACGAGCCGGACAAGCGTCTCCATCTCCTCGTCGCCTGGTGGAGGTACAGGCGGTTCGCGGCGACGTGGGCGCCGGCGCTGCGCAAGGCGGCGTTGCACCCGGCTCGAAACCATCAGCCGCGCTAGACCCAAGCCGATACCAAAGGCAAGAGCCATCAGGATCGCGACCGTCGGCGGAAGCTCTGATCCTCGCGACACGATCCAGCTCCGCGGCCGCGACAGGGGCCTGATGCCGCCGACAGGCACTAGCCTGAGTACCTCCCCCCTACGGTCTACGAGCCCAACGATTGGCCTGGCGGCGTCTACGCACGGAGCCCCCTCCGAGATGTTCCGCGTTGCTCCAACACTTCCAGAGCACGGCACGGGGTTGGGTGTGCCCGCCGCGGCAAGAGGACCCACCACGACCGAGTCGCCGGGGTGAAGTCTGCCCCCTTTGAGAAGAGGCGGCAGCTTCAGGCGACCGCGCAACTGAACCACCTGTCGATCGTTTGTAGCGGCCACAGCCACCGTCTCGACCTGGCCCCCTTGCGTGACGATCTTCGCCGTCTGTCGTCCTTTCAGCGCACTCTTCAAGGTCAGCAGATGGCCCGGGCGCCCAAATGCAAACGCTGACCCATGCGCCGGTGCCAGCAATGAGACGACGCTGTCGCTGGGGTCTGCTAGTGCACTCCGAGGAGAAAGTCCGATGACTCCCAGCACTACCACCGACACAGCGAGCATCGAGCGGAATGCCGGACGACGGCTGTTCACCGGTAATGACCTAGCGCATTAAACGGCATAACTGTCGCCGCGGGCGCGGTTGCGGACACTCCATCTACTGAGACCACTGGGCTCGCGAACACGGTGACATGGATCGCTCCGAGAAGTCCTGCGACCCCGCTGAGGCGGGGGCTGAGAGCAATTCTCCCATGGTCCACTGCCAGCTGCGCGTTTCCGCCCACCGAATGGCCAAGAATCGTCACGTAACCATGGACGAGAAGGCCGGAAACCGGCGGGGGCCGGCGAGAGAGTCAGATGGAAAGGTAATGCCGCCTGAATAGCTTCGGGCGTGGTCACGGCGCTAGCACTCAACTGGGAGTCCTGTTTTCGCAAGATGACATGGGTGAGCATGAGGCCGTGCGTGAGTAGGTCTGCTACCGCAACATTGATCGTCGAGGCGTTCTTCATTCTGGACAACAGGTTTCCGACGCCATGGGAAGTAGAGACGAATCTCCCATCTGTGACGTCGACCTCATCAGCCTTATCGGCCAAGAAGCTCCAGAGCCGGGAACGCGGACACGCTGACGTGCACATCGGTCCCGCTGCGCGAGAGCGATGCTCTCAGCCGGGATGGTGCGATTGCGGGGAGGCTCAGCTGTGCGGCAACGAGCACCAGCAAAACCCCCAGAAGAGCAAGGACCGCCGCAAGGCGATACCGGCCACGGCTGCGCCTAGTTTGAGCGGCCGCCGCCATTCGCTGCTGCGGCATGCGAGGCCGGCCTCCCCTCCGGCCGTGCTCCACGCGTTTCACGCCGCACTCGAGCTGGCCGCCGCACCGATGATCGACGACCTTCAGCTGACGGTGAGGACGATCGAGCCTCTGGCGTGTACGCGATTCGATCCGGAGGAGAGCTGCAGGACGAGAACAACCGCGAACAGCGCAAGTAGGAGCGCGAAGGCGAGAGAGTTGACGCGACGAGGGCGATGAGGAGGAGTGCCGTGGGAGCTGGTGCCGGGCCGCGCGGTGGGACGCTCGCCCAGCTTCACGAGGTCGTCACCCTGCCAGCCAAAAACCCCTTCCTTCCCGGCACACGGATCCACTACGTACGCGATCTGATAATCACCGGCAAAAAAGTTGTTGTGGATGAATCGATCGTATTGCGATAGATCCCAAAGCCCGGATGGCTGTGGTACCAACCCACGATCTGACCTCCCGGGAAGTTCCGCTCAAGCTCGGCATGGATGTTTGCCCAGGCGTCGTGGGTGAAGGTGACGCTCGCGCGACGCCCCTCGGCCTTCAGGGCAGCGATCGACCCGGTGACGGTCGGCAGTCCTCCGTCTCCCGAATGCCCCACCAAGACTCCGCCAACCTCGTGGTCAAGGTGAGGAAAGACGTGGCTCTAGATCTGGCCTCGCCGCCGGTGGTTGAGTCCAGGCACCAACTCAGAGCGGGGCGTGTCGTGTTGAACCCCCGCACCGAGGATTCGAAAATCGGCCCCGTGGGATCACTCGCTCGCGAGTCCGTCCAAGATGTCTCCGCCGCCATCGATTACAAAGTGACGACGCTCAGTCCCCGCACGGGCGGTGATCACGTCGAATCGCGGCAAGCCCAGGCTGGGCGGAGTAAGCGCCAAGAGATCGAGGTCGGTCGCAGCGATAGAGTGAGTGAGGCGGAGGGGCGCGCTCGCCGCCACAACGTGGGCAGACTCCGTCTCGCACATGCAGCTTGTCCAACGGCCGCAGCACCGGTTCTCGGTCGCCACACTGCGAGCACTCCAGCGCAACTGCAATCTCTCTTTCGAGGTCGAGCACGGGTCATCCAACTCGCCTCGCGCATCGTGAAGCAGTTCGCCGAACGTCGTGGCAGAGTCGGTCGGAGTCGCAGAGTCCGAGCTGGTAGCTATCGTGGCTCGGCAGCCCTCTCGGCGAGGATACGTGACGACGTACGAGTCATGGATGAGCCCGTTATAAGCGAAACCGCCACCGGCGAAGCTAGCCCTCAACGCGATCCGCCTGTGCATGAGCTTGATCGCCTCCTGCACCCCTGCATCGCAGCGATCACGCTCGCGGTCGTCGCGGTTGTTGGAACCTTGCCCTCCAGCATCTGGTCCCGAGTGAGTAGCGCGCATGACTTCCGCGAGCGGCGATGAGCTGATGATCCCGCTTCATTCATGGTGCACTCGTAGCACGCACTGTCAACCGGCAAGAGCCCCGCATCGTTCCCATGAGCCCCTCGATCGCGCCATCGATCCACGGGGTCCCTGCCTTCCAGCAACTCTGGTTTATGTGCAAGCGCGCTTCGCGATTGTCGAGACCACCGAGGACCAAGCTGACGGCTGCAAAAACACCCAATCCCCAGGTCGACGCGAACATCTCCCGACGAGCCCACGAACCCTCGGACGTTTGGATTGAGGGCGCCGGCAGCTGCGGGCTGCAACCTCGGACTTGAAAGCACCTTCGTCTCGTCTCAGTGAATAGCGCACAGCGAGACAGGTTCGAATTCTCGATCCTGTCCATGTCGATCACGACCACCCGTTTCCAACCCCGACCAATGCGAGGTTCTTCAGAATCTCGTTGCCAAGAGCCCCGGCGCCAACCACAAAGCACGCGCGGGCGTCGGTCCCAGCAGATCCTGATCCCACCAAGAGATCAGCTCCTGACGGTGGTAGCAGACCATCGTCGGTTTCCGGGTCCACTTTGAGCGCAGGCACCCGCTCACTGGGCGCCTCTCCCCGCTCAGCCGGCCGTGATCTCGGCCACGAGACGTACAGACATCTCCGTCCCTGACCCCCGCGCCATCGAGAGTCTCCTCGTCGCTGATCTGACGCCCGCTCTGCTTGTGGTGAAACTTGTAAGGACAGGGGCTGTCCATATTGGGGCCGACAGACGGCAGCTCCATCAGCTCTACCAGCCGCGAACCACGATGCGTCCGCTGGCCACACCCTCCGGTACCGATCGCTTCTTCAGTCTTGTTTCCCGTTGCATCTACCACGACGATGTCCACGAGCCGTCCTTCCTGAGTTAGCGTTACCGAGCTGGCTGAACTTCGCGCTCGGAATAAGCGATGGTCATTGTTCCGACGCCGATTTGATCCCCAGGCCTCAGCCCATGTTGCTGCACGGGCAAGTCATTCACGCTCACCGAGCATCCAGGGCTGGCAGTCAGCGTGCGGCTTGCTTGACCGGTGCCATTCTGGGTGTGGATCACGGCATGGACCGGATGAATGGAGGGATCCTTGATCAGCGTGATCTCGCACTTGGGCGAGCTCCCCGATCTCGCACGAATCCCCATACAAGATGAACTCCTTACCTGCCATCGGTCCGCCGACAACCCGCATCCACGCATCCCGACGCGCCGTCTCGACCACCCCAATGGCAATCCCTATTGCTGCCCCAATCACCAAGAGACCCACCAACCGAGCGGTCGATCCTGAGCTGATGTTGAAGCTCGCCCAGTGAAACACGAGTCCTCCAAGTGCGCCGCCGATGCCGCCGCCGAGCAAACCGTTTACCAGACGAGCCTCTACCCCACCGGCCACGGCCACTCCCATCCCAAGCCCAAAAAGCGCCCCAGGCCGAACGAGCGTGTGAGGTAGAGCTTGACATTCGACGAGAGATGCGCCAGATCAGAGAAACTTACATCGCGCAAAACTTGCACCACAAAGTGGTGATACGCGATTTGCGCCAGAAACCCCGCCCCGAATGCAAGCGCAAAGCCAACAGGCGCAGCTCGCTTCGCAGCCAGAACAATCCCTTGGCGGCTGCCGGCCAAAATACTCTCCCACCCGGCGTAGACCACGGCGAAGCAGAGTCCTATCGTTCCGGTGTAGACACCGATGTTCGCGTCTGCGCCCAGCGCAGTCGTTGCGTTCGACAACCCTAGATGCGTCACTTCACATCTTGCCCAACCAGGCAAGATGCCGCACACGGCGGCGATCAGGTTGCGGCCCTGAACTGTCCGCGCAAAGCTTGTTCCGCCGACCGTTGTCCGAGGTGCTTGCCCAACGGCCACTGGTCTGGGGAGGCTCCGCCCACAACTCGCGGCAGGGTGGGATTTACAACTGGCGGCGCCGGTGCTTGCGGCTTTGCGGGGAGGTCGTCCTCAGAGATGACGAGTCGTCTTCGACCCTGTTCGCTCACTGACTCATCACTCCCTCCGAAGGCTGATCAGTAGCGGTTCGCCTTCGGCCACCTCGCCTACCGGCTGATACTCCAACGGCGGAGCATGGTGGGGTTCGCGCCGGCTTCCTATCGCTACGGCCACCTCCGGCGCTCCGACCGCCACGCTGCCGATCGGGAAGCTCTCTGGATGCTGCATTGACCAACGCGCGGCTAACGCATCAAGCGGACTCGCCGGGTTATAGGTCCGGTACTGGATCATGTCCGCGATCTTGGCGATCGTGTCAATCAGCGGCTGGCTCTTAGCCCAATAGTCCTGGATGCAGTAATAGTCCTTGATATTGGGATGGAATATCGGCGTGAGAGGCGTGCAGAGCGGCTTCTCGCGGGGATATCCGAGCGGAAGCCGGATTTTGACCTCGTGGCGATCAACCTCCACCGGCTGGTCGCCATTTAGCCGGAGCCCGCGTACGCGGTAGGTAACCCCATACGCCTCAGGTGGCCGATTAGGGCCCAGCGGACTGGCGTGAACGTGGGGATGGCCCGAGAACTCGGCGCGCACGGATCCGTAGTCCGCAGCCAGCCTGCGCAACCGCGGAGAACTCAATGAAACCCCCTCTCAAACCCCTCGATCGACCCCATAGCGCGCATAGAGCGGTCGAATATACATCGAGACTCTCGATCTTGGAGAATCGGCGGGGGTGGACGAATTCGAGATCAGCCTGCGGCAGCGCGGGGACGACAGCGTCCATCTTCACCGTGGCGCGGCCGATTCTGGAACGAAGGGAGCGTTTGTCCTCGCGCAGGACCGACGAATCCCAATTCCCGCCGGGGGTCTCCTGATCGGACGAGCGGAGCACTGTGACCTCCAATTGACCAGCAATCTCGTGGCTGCGGTGAAGCATGCCCGCATCAGCGCCGAGACAGGTCGGGCGCAAATTACGGACTTCGATACGCCGACCGGGATATATGTCAATGGCGAGCATTGCCTAGGCGGTTCACGCGTGCTCCGCAGCGGGGATGGGATTGCCATCGGTGACGAGGTCATGTACTTCGTCACCTCGGCGGACCGGGCGCTCCCACCGGTGGAGGTTCCCCTCGCGCATTCACAACTTCGCATGGACCGAGCGCTGCTTCGTCTCGGACGAGATCCGCGCAACGAGATCGTCCTGGACCACGCCACGGTGTCAGATTTCTACGCCGAGATCGCAGCCGGAGAAAGTGGCGCACGGATCAAAGACCTCAGTCTCGGCGGCGGCACCGGGGTGCGAATCAACGAACGCTTTATCTCGCGCACCTTTCTGCGAACTGGTGACGAGATCGCCATTGGGCCTTTCCGACTGGTATTTGATGGGCAACAGCTCCAACAGCGCGCGACGGCCGATGGCTTGCGGCTCGACGCCGGCTTCTCGTTCGTGTCAACGCGGGGATGAACACAACCCTCCAGCCCACATCCGTCACGATGCAGCCTGGCGAGCTGGTGGCGATAATCGGACCAAGCGGCGCCGGCAAGAGCACGCTTCTCAAATCACTGTGTGGCGTGATCCGTCCTGCTTCTGGCCGGGTTACAGTCGACGGCGAGCCGGTCCAAACACGATCCGCAGATCTCGGATATGTACCTCAGGACGAGATCGTCCATCCTCTCCTGACCGTCCGAGAAGCATTGGAGTACGCAGCCGAGCTGCGTCTTCCACAGACACGGGCTCACGGGACCGGACGTCTGCGGTGAGCCGGAGTCCTGGGGGAGGTCGGGCTAGCCGCGCATGCCGAATCCAGGATCGCCGATCTCTCCGGTGGTCAGCGCAAGCGCGCAGGTGTTGCAACTGAGCTGATTAGCCAACCCGGGCTTCTGTTTTTGGATGAGCCCACCACCGGCTTGGATCCAGGGCTCGAGGCCCGCTTGATGGGCTTGTTTCGCAGTCTCGCCGACGGCGGACGCGCGACACTCGTAGTGACCCACGCGACACGGAGCCTAAGGATCTGCGACAAGCTCGTAGTGATGGGGGAGGGCGGATACCTGTGTTTCTTCGGGTCGCCAGACGATGCGCTCGGATTCTTTGGCGTAGAGCACTTTGACGATCTCTACACAGCGATCGAGGCCAGCGGGGCGCAGCACTTCGCCGAACGCTTCCGCGCCCTGTAGCAATCAGCCACAGATGCTGCCTCCCCCGCGTCCGCCACCGCGCGCTCAGCCCGCTCGAATGCTGGGCCCTCAAGCAACGCTGGTCCGTCGTCGGCTGAAGCTGCTGGGCCGCGACACGCGGAATCTTTGGATTCTCGGCCTGCAGGTACCCATTCTCGGCTTACTGCTTGCTCTGCTATTCAAACCAGCGGTCTTTGACCGCGGGGTCGGCGTTCAGATGAGCGCTGGCTTAAGCGCAAACCCGTCATTCCTACTCGCCACCGTTTGGGTTGGCGCGCTCGCGTCGGCGCGAGAGATAGTCCGCGAGGTGCCGCTGGTGCGGCGCGAGACTTCCATCGGGTCCGGCATCTCCGCCTATCTACTGTCAAAGGCAGTCGTGCTCTGCGGGCTCGTGAGCATCCAGACCGTAGTCCTCACGGCGCTTGTGTTGAGCTTGCGCCCTCTGCACGAATCGAGCACGACCGCAGCGCTCGTGCTCGGAATCCTGATTCTGACCTCGTGGGCGGGGGTGGGGATGGGCCTTCTGATTTCTGCCGTGGCCAGCACGGAGGATCAGGCTGCGAGCTTCATTCCGCTTCTCCTCATCCCACAACTGCTCTTTGGCTCTCTGGTGATGCCCGTTCACCAGATGGGCATCGCCCTAAAGGTTCTTTCCAAGGTAGTGGTGGTTCAGTGGGCGTTCGCCGGACTCGGCAGCGCGGTGCAGATGAACCAGCGCATTGCGCAAGACGTTGCCTTTCGGTCCGTGAGCCGCTACGGCCATGTCTTCTTCTCGATTTCCGCGGGAACTGTGGTCGTCATCCTGCTCGTTTTCTGCGCGCTCGCGGGAACGGCTCTTGGAGCAAGCCTGCGGCGCCTCCTACGCAACCATTGACGGGCATGCGGAGCGCGGCGTCAGCTGGAAACGGTTGCGACGCGACCCGCTGCCATCGGGAGCTGGACCAGCGTGACATCGCCCCGCAGAACCAGGTACCCGCGGCCTTGCACCATGCGGACGGATTGACGACGCGGGATGGCGACCCTGAACACGTCCCCGTCGGCCGGGGAGTCCGGCATGAGCAAAATTCCTTGACCATCCTTGCGCAGCTCTCGCAGCCAAGTGTTCGTGATCAGTCGCGCGACAGACGTTTCGGCCGCCGCAACAATCCTCATCCCCCGCTCGCGTCCCTGCTCTGACGATTTGCTCGAGCGCGTGCCATGTAGCCGCATCCTGGAACTCGCCAGCGTCGTCAATAAGGATCAGGACCTTTGGACGTATCGACTCCTCGGTTTCGCGGAGGCGTGTGGCCAAAGATTGCGCGGCGTGATCGCAATCTTCGACTCCTTGGGCCGGAGGAGGTCAGGTCGCCAATCTCACTCAATGGTCCGCGCCGAGGGGCGAGCGCATGAACCTCTTCAAACCGGTTAAGCGTGATGGCCTGCTGCGCGATCACGGAGAGCGCATTAGACCGCCCGCTTCGATAAGGGCCGCACACGATGGCGTGCCGTTCGTAGAGATCGAGTCCCTGCGGCGCTAGGTCTCTGCCCCCCAATGCGACTGACAACCGGTGAAGGTCTCTTGGAGCGCCAAGCCGTCCGATGTCGAGCTTCTCTGGAATAGCCTCAACCAGGGGTGCCGTTTGACCGGGCCATACCTCTCGCAAATGCCCCGCGAGAGTTTCGAAGTCTTTGCCGAGGTCGTCGGATCCGGACACACAGGGCAGCGCTATCTGAGCCAGGCTCCAGTCTGGGATGAAGCCCCTTCCGGGAGAAAGGGAGACCGTTCACTTAGCCGAGCGGGCACTCCGAATGCGATCAGCTCATCTGTCGTGACCGCTTGAAGCACGATCCGGTGAGCAAGGTGGGCAGCAACGTTGGACCGGACCTGGGACCGCGGTCCGGCGGTCGGCGGTCAACACGACATGAATTCCCGCCGTTCGGCCGACCGCCAGCAAGGACTGAAGCCGCTCGAATGAAGAGCCAGGCCTTCCATCGTCGTAGCTCGTCGCGAACTCACCGAAGCCGTCAATCATCAAGATCGTACGAGGAGGAGCTTGGCCTTCCGACTTATCCAAGTATTCGGTCAGAGAAGACGCACCTCGGGCGGAAAACTGCTTCGAGCGCGATCGAGCTTCATGGTCAAGCCGGGTGAGTAGACGTTCAACACGCTCGCTATCGGACGATGAAAACCACGGCTCCTACGTGAGGAAGGGAGCTGATCACATGAAGTCCCCCCGACCCCGCGTCGATCCCAAAGATCTGCAGTTCCTGAGGCGCAGCGTCCCAAGCGCACGTCGCAGCGATGGTCTGCAGTGCAGTGCTCTTACCCGAACCGCTGAATCCAAAGATCGCAACGTGCCCGCGATCAAACTCAATCGCCAGGGGCGATTGCACCTGGCGCTCCGGCTCATCCACGAGTCCGATTGCGCACCGGCCCTCCCGCACGGAGGTCAGACGCTGGATGGCCTGCCGGTGGATCGTGCGTGGAAGAGTGGGCGCCCAAGCAGGCCTCGGCGCCCCAAGGCCGAGCGTTTGCGCGGCCTCGCGCGCAGCACGTCCGAGAGCGGCGAGGTCAGTTTCGTCTGCTCCAGGCGGCCCCCCATCAGCGGCTCCTCGCCGTGCAGATGGGGCCAGCACCGTCTCGAAGTCAAATGGGCGGTGCGATGCTCTCCTCGGTGCCAGGATCCGCATAGCGAGCGCTCACGTGCGCCGTCTGGAACTCGATCAACCGTTCGTGACCGATTCGTGCGAATGCGCGCCCGCGAAATGACTCTCCACTCGGTATTCGGCCGGCGTCGACCGCGTCGAGAACGTCCTGGCTTTCGGCGTCACTGGTCACTCGCAGCGCAATTCGGAGGTTCGTGTTCGCGCGGACCGCGGGAGTGAACGATCCCCGGAGCGACTGCGCGGCCAACATCATGTGAACACCGAGCGTCCGTCCGCGCTGCGCGATGTCGACAACGCCATCGATGAACTCCGGGATCTCCTCCACGGAGCTTGGCGAACTCGTCCACCATGATTATGAGGTTTGGTGGCGCCAGCTCTGGTGCGCGGCGTTCCAGATCGATGAGGTTGTCGGCCTGATGCTCAGAGAGCAGCCGTTCCCGGCGCTTCATCTCGGCATCCAGCGAAACGAGGGCGCGCTCGCCCAGCTCGGCGTCAAGGTCGCTAACCACATCAAGGACATGCGGAAGGGCTCGGCATGGGGCAAACGCGGCACCCCCCCTTGTAATCGATGAGCACGAAGGTCAGCCTCGACGGAGAGTGAGCAGCCGCCAACGATGCGACCACGGTCCGCAGTAGTTCGCTCTTGCCTGCCCCCGTCGTTCCGGCGATCAGAGCATGAGGACCGTCCGCTCGCAAGTCGATTTGCATCGCCTCCCCCGCGCCGGCGCCGATAATGGCCCCGAGGCCCGTGGATTCTTCCGCCCAGCGCCGCGCCAGCACCTCGCCACTCGGTGCCTTCAAGTCCAGTTGATCCAGCAGACGGACGCGTCTCGGTATCGATGCGGACGTGTCCGCGCTGGAGGCGTCACGGATAGGAGATAGCGCGCGGGAGATGGTCCCGGCGACTGACGCGTCGGCGACGTCCAAACGGATCGGCGCCCGGTCAAATCCGCTACCGATCTCGATGACCCGGCAGGTGCGGTCTGGCCTGGTGTCGACGGTGATGCCGCAGTGGCTCGGCAGGGCGCGTGGGTCGCTGCCGACCCAAATTACGCTTATGGATGCCTCGGTCGCATGACTGAGAACGTCTGCGACCAGTGACCGATCAAGCTGAAGCTCCTCGTCGACGAGCACCAGCAAGGTTGGCTTGGTCGTCGTGCGGTTTCGAGTCGAGGCATCGCGTTCCTCGCGTCTGGACTGCTCTAGGTCCCAGACACGCGCAACACCTCAATGCCACGAGCACCGGTACCGAGAGCCGAGCCCTGGAGCAGGTTTGAGCCGGTGCGGACGTGAGGAAGCCACTTCAGCCACTGCCATGTCTCATCGGCGCCTCGGGGGCAAGGCCGCGGCCACCCCGAGATACGCGGGACTATGAAGGAGGACCGCATGCAGCAAGAGCGCGCGGGCGGCATCCAGATTTGTCCTCCGATCCCCGGAGAGGCCCAGCGTAGCCAGCTTGCCCAGGTCAGCGACGTACGGGACGTCGTCGATGTCGGAGTACTGCTCGGCGAGCTGCCTTGCCCGTGGGTCAATGTTTTCGGGAGTGGCACCGCTCGGAAGATTGGCGCGCGTCATCGCTGGCAGCCTCCCCCACCCCACCGGAAGTGCCATGAAGTCAGCGTCGAAAGGCCGTCGCTCCCACAGGTGCTCGTGTCCTTCGGTCGCCGCCCGAGCGGTCTCGGCTAGTTGCGGAGCCTGCCTATGTCGCTCAGTCACTTCGACTTTGACCGCTTCATAGAGCGAATTTGCCGCGTGGGTAAGTTGCGTCTCGAAATTTCGAAGGCTGCGCGCGTGATCCTGGCGTCCAGACCGGCGATCAGACACGTAGCTGCCACCAACCATCAGCGGCGAAAGCCCCATGAACGCGAGCATCATCGCGTCCTTCATGATCAGGAACATCGCCACACCCGCGACTAGCGGCACCAGCGCGGCGACCAGCGGCAGCCGGTGTTTCCTTAGTGGAGCGGGGGCGGCCGGCAGCTCTATCGCTTGCGGTCGCCACGAGGACAACCGACGTGGCGGCCGGTTGAACGGAATGCCAGCCGTAGTAGACATTCCGACGCGAGTACGGCCCCGGGAGTGCTGAGCCGTCTCGTTGAGGTCGGGCGAGGCGGGCGAGCGTTGCGGAGGGTCGAGCTTGAAGCGCAACCTCGCAGAGCCCGCCCGGACGCACGCCTCGCGGGCCAGATCAGACCAGCCCGGGGCCAACACGCCCCCATCGACGCTAAGCGAGCAACCGCTATTGATCGTTCCTACCGAGACCGAGCCCTCATCCACACGGAGCTCAAAGGCCACGGCGGGCAGTCCGTCGATCGGAAGTCTCACGTCTGCTGCAGGCCCTAGACCCAACCGTATACTGGCCTATCTGGAGCCGTGTTTCTCCGTCGCTCCAGGTGAGCTGCAGTGGGCCGTCCCCGATTCCCTCTGTGGGGCGTCCTCGCAGTCTTACGGCCGGAGGGTCATCTGATCTCTCGAGCCCGGAGCGACGCTTGAGCGAGACTGCCACGGGAGTTCGGGTCGAAGGCGAGTGGCGCGCCACCTGCGGTGCGCCGGGCAACAGCCTGACCAAGTCCCCCGACCGTAGATCACATTCGGTCGCAACAGCCTCCGGGGAGAGGATCGCTCGCGACCGCTCCAGTTCGAGGGCGGGAGATGCAGGAGCACTGCCCAATATCAGCCGGCCCAGCGCACTTGCCAGCGAAGCTACAGTTGCCCCCGGGGGTAACTCCACGACCACGTCATGCGTGACGCCCCGGCACTCAACCGAAATCCCGATTACGAGCACTTGGCTGGATGTCGTCGCACCCAACGGCATGGGCCGGAGCGTACTGGCATCAACCAATTAGGGGCGCTTCGGGTAGACGGCTCTGCCCTGCGTCCTGTACCGTGATGCGCTCAAAATTGGATCGAGAGGAGCATGGGAGTGAGCTTCATCAAGGTCACAGCCGAGGAGCTTGCAGAACGTCTCCGGCCAGCTTTCGATTCCACCGGCGGCGGGCGATCACCGGCGAGAACACGCGCGCGCTGGCGCCCAAGTCAACGGCCTCGTCGGCCAGGGATCGGGAGGGCGCCGCATCGGGCCAGTTCGACGCGCTCTTCACGCAATGGAAGGACAGCGCCGACAAGCTCATCCAGTCGCTCGACGGCATCAGCACGCTGCTCGACGAACGCGGCCACGGCCTACGCCGACACCGAGGCGAGCATCACCAGGTCCATGAGCGGCTGACACCTGGGCCAGGGGGTCCCGCGTGGCGCGGATGAGCCAGCTTCACCGTCAACGCGAGGCGAGCTGAACCGCCTGGCCGCGCAGGCCCGCTCGCTGTGCGCAGGAGTTCGACGAGAGCACCCAGCCGGCGCGCAGCGCCCTCGACGGCATCGCCGGCGACCAGCAGGCGCACGGACGCGGTACCACTCGTTCGTCGGCAATTGGTCCGACGGTCTCTTCTACGCGCATCAGCATCTGCATGAATTCGCGGATCGCTTGGCCGAGGCAGCCAACTCATACGCGGCAACCGAGTCGAAGCTGGTGTCGGCGGCAGGTTCCGGCGGCACAGAAGGCGCCTAGCTATACATGAGTGGGATCGCGGACATCCTGGGGAGTTACGCAGCCGCAGCGGAGCCCGACGAGATCCGATGGATAGCGGGTCAGATCGACGGCATCGGCACGACCGCGGCGTCGATCCACGGAGGGTTGAGTCAAATCGACTCCGCCGATTGGACCGGAAGCGCTGCTGAGAAGTTCCGCGAAAAGCAGAGAACCGAGATCCCGGCAGAGCTTGGCAAAATCAGGGAGTCGTTCGGTACCGCCAGCCAAGCACTGTACGCGTATGCGGCAAACGTGGCTGAGATACTCGACGAGGCCAGAGTTCTTGCTGGTCGAATGGACGGGGAGCAGCAAGAGCTCCAGTCGGCTCAACGCAACGAGCGCTCCGCCCACGAGAGCCTCGCTTCGGCGCGCACTCTCCGAGCAGCCGCGAGCGACCCTGTAACCGGAGCTCATGCCCAGGCGCAGGTCGACCGTGCAGCTGACACATACGCAAGTGCCGTATCAGGACGAGAAGCTGCTCAGGAGTCGCTCTCGGGGGTCGAGCGGGAGGCTCAGAGCCTTCGCGAGAGACTGTCGGCCGACGTGCAGCGCTGCGCAAGCGAGTTGCGGCAGGCATCGCAGGCGGGGATTCGCAACAACCTGTTCTCCGCCTTCGACCGGTATGGCGTTGATGGTGTGCCAGGAGCGATGGTTCGAGGCGTCGTTAACGAGCAATTGGACGCGGCGGACCGTGCAGCGAAGGATTGGTCAGGCTTCGTCGCCAAACACGAGGCGGTCCTCCAGGATGCAGTCCTAGTCGTGGCCGTGGTTGGCCTTGGCATCGCGACCTATTTTCCGGTGGAGCCGCACTGGCGTTTGCTCCGGACGTGTTCACTGCTGCCGGACTAGTCGTCGACGGCAGCAAGACTGTTGCAGATACCTGGCTCGCTGGACGCGGGGAGGAGGAAACTGGGAAACAGTTGGCGGTGACACCGTAAATGATGGGGTCGACGCGGTCGCCTCGCGGATCCCTGGGAAGTTCACCGGGGAAACGCAGCTAGAGGTGGCAGGCAAGAAATTCATGTCCTCGCTCCACACGTACCGCACGACCGGGACGGAGCAGGCTGCCGTCTGGCTGAGAAGCAGACGAGTGCCACTTCTTCGCGCGGGAGCGCGATACATACTCCAAGGCATCACAACGAACCACGTTTCAGACGCGGTCATGAACTACGCTGAGCAGCATGCGAGAATCCTGATCGCGCCCTCGATGCCACTGATCGACGGACCGATCATCGCCCCATTTGAAGGACCAACATTCGGGCCCAACGCGCGCGTGCGCGTGAACGTCCCAGTCGTTAGCAGGCAAGCCGATCCTCTAGCGCCTGCTCGCTGATGGGTACCCCGGGACAGGCCGCCGCAGATGACGTAGCGGCGCCAGCCTTCAGCATCGCCGTACCCGCAGATTGGATTATCGTAAATCCTGAGGAGGCTCAGGATGAGGAGGCAGTAGCGCTGGTCATCGACTCTCGGATCGACCAGGACCAGATTCCTGCCGAGTATCGCGATGCTGCGATCGCGACGTTGGTCAACGTCGCGGCGGTAGCCGAGGGCGTACGGTTCGCCGCCGTCCTGGTGACGGACGACCCGAGCGGACCAATCGTCTCCTTCACGGTTGGAGACGCGCGGCTTGCGTCTCCTCCCGATCAGTTCCACCTCACGGGAAGGCCTCGCCGAACACCGCCGGCGGGACTACACCGCATGTCTCCGAAGATACAACGAAGCGCAAGCCTAGCCCGCCCGAGGAGGTGAGATTGCCAGCGGGTCCGGCAGCCCGGGTGCAGCTGACGTTGCCCGTCGAGCTCGGGGGGTCGTTCTCACAGGACATCTACTCCGTTCAGTACATATTGCCGACGGACCAGCGTGGGAACGCACTCTTGCTCACCGGGACCTCCACCGCTGTGCGTCGCAAGGAGGACCTCAATCGAGTCTTCCTAGAGATAGCCGAGACGCTTGAGATCGAGCGCGAATTCTTCGGAATGGACAGGGAAGTTTGAGTCCGCGCGCCCGTCGCCTGTTCTCGGATCTCTCGCACATGAGGGAATTGGTCGCGCAGGCCGATAGCGTCAGCTTCCGTGCTGATGGCGATCCCCCTGAGGTCTACCACCTGATGCTCGACGGGCCAGGCGTCGCGTGTGAGAAAGACGGTGGGCTAGCGCTCAGGCGTATGCACAGATGTGACGTGTACCTTCATTCTGATTACCCGCGGCGCCCCCCCCGTCGTGACGTGGTTGACGCCGATCATCCATCCGAACATCTTGCCGCCGGAGCGCAACGGTGGCGTGTGCTTGGGCGCTTGGAGCGCCAGCGAGAGCCTCGCAGACGTAGCCCGCCGACTCATTGACCTGGTCACCTACCGCGCTTTCAACATTTCTGACGCTCTAGACAGGGGCTGGGCAGAGTGGCTGCGGGAGCGGGACGTGGAACCAGGAATCGACGCGTACGCTTTGATCGATCTCGCCAAGAACTCGACAGCCTCGAAGCCCCGGGCGGGCGCCGCAACACGGTGACGGGATGAGCATTGCCGAGATCCCCGGCCTTGACCTTGCGCTGAAGGCCGACATCTATGAGCACTGCTTCAGTGTCGTTGATCGCGAGGTAGGCGGTGTGCTCATCGGTACGCTCGACGCCGGATCGCCACCCAGCGTTGAAGCATCAATTCGCGCGGTGCAAGCCGATGAAACCGCAGCACAGTTGACCTTCACGCAAGACACTTGGGAGCACATCCACCGGGCCCTGGAGGAGAACCACCCAGATCAACAGATCGTCGGCTGGTACCACACCCACCCCGGCTACGGCGTCTTTCTCTCGGACCAGGACCTCTTCATCCATCGCAACTTCTTTCAGCATCGCAGCCAAATTGCGCTGGTTGTCGACCCACTAGCCAAAGAAGAAGGGGTGTTCGCCTGGGCAGGCGACGACGTCGAGCTCGTGCTTCCCCGCCGAGGCACGGCACATAAGGATTCAGGCATGGCCCGCTCCACGCGGTCGCGGCGTAGCCCTGGCAGCACGCAGTCGACCAGTCATCTTCCGGGGCCGGCAACAAGCCCGCCGTCCCGCTCCAAAGGGTCCCGGCTGGCGATGGCGTCATGGTCTGTCCAGCCGATCCCTGCCACGACCTGGATCTACCTTGCGGTCGTCGCCATCTCCCTGTTGACGATCCTTTGGGAGCTCTTCGACTGAGATTTCCAGTCCGGGCGTATCTGGGATCTCCGCCGCACTCCTCGATGCTGATGTCCCAACGTATTCTCTAGCCCCCGCTCTTAGTCGATGCGTCGAGCTGCGCTTATGCGACGCCTTCGAGGCGTGGCTCCGTATACCTGTCGTTCTCTTCCCACGCTCCACTGTTGCCGGTGGCCGCGCTATTGAGTGTGGTGCTGGCCATCGCAGTCGTGATCGCTTCCTCCCAGTCAGCGGGGCGCACGGTCATAAGGCGACCCGGCAGCGCGGACGCAAACACGGCCTCGTCTGGCAACTCAGAGCGGCGGAGTCCTTCTGTTGCTCCGGTGGGGGCGAGTTTCCTCCGGTCTACCGACCACGAAGGCCTTGGGGCAGCTGATCGTGGCTCCGGCGATGGTAGGTGCCGCACTCCCCACAGCAGCTACTCACAGCGATCAGGGCCGGAGAAGTGGGCGGGGTGCTCCTGTCCGACGGAGGAAGCCCGGCGCCGACCGATGCCGCCCCAGGCCTTTCGCGTCACTTCGGACCAGCTCCAATCGGTCGCGCGCGCAGGAGGCAATCCGGGCCTTCTGGTGATGACTGATCAAGAGGGTGGCCTCGTGCGGCGGATCATGGGGCCCCCGTTCCTACCCGCCGCGCAAATCAGCAGCGCTGCTCCAGCCACGTCGCAAGGGGAGTCCACTGGACAAGCGCTTCCCATCAACGGGGTCAACGTTGACCTCGCTCCCGTCGCCGACGTGGTAACCAACGAGGGCGGCTTCATCAATCAGGCTAAACGCTCTTTTCGGCTCCAGTCCGTCGACGGTCACCGAAGCTGCCTGCGGGTTTGCGCGCGGACTCGAGCAGAGTCGCGTCGCGTCAACTCTCAAGCATTTCCCTGGCCTCGGAAGCGCTGCCACAAGCACGGACACAGGGCCGGTGACCGAAGCTCTTTCTGCGAGCAACCTCGCAGCCGATGATCAACCCTATAGATCGTGCGGCAGGGGAACGCTGCGGCTCGTGATGGTCAGCAGCGCCAGCTATCCAACATTGACCGGATCAAACCCTGCGGTTCTCTCGCCGGCGATCTACAACCTTCTGGTCGCCGGTACCACGTCGACGGCATCACGATCAGCGACTCCCTCGACACACCGGCCCTGGCGCAGGTTCCGCACCCAGCGCTCACTGCGATTCAGTCCGGACTGGACCTGCTCTTGTATGGCAACTTCGCCGCCGACGCGATCAATACCTACGACAAACTGAGCGTCGACGTGCAAGACGGGGCCCTCAGCGGTCAACAGGTTCAGCGCGCCGCGGGGAAGGTCCTCGCCCTCAAACGCTCACTCGGCTTGCCTGGATGATCCGGCCTTGCGGTCTTGCCCCAGCCCGCAGCTTCACGAGTTCTTGGAGCATTCAGGAGGCGAACCGCTCCCGAACACAAGCTCCCGGTTCAACCATTGCGCAGTCGCCGTGAGGACAGCGGAGCCTCCTCCGAAGAGATCGTCCCCAGGGCCCGGGTGCGCAACCATCGAAACCGCGATGGCCGACGGTCCGCTTCCCAGCAGGCCGATCTGCCGCACCGTCCGAGTCCCCCCCGATGTGCTTGCGTAGCCCCCGAGCAGCGCTACTGGAGACTTGAAGCCACCGGTGCCCAGACCCCAGCGGTTAGCGACCTGAACGTTGCGCATAAGCGCCAGCACCGAATCAGCTTGACCTCTCGTTGCTAGGCAGCCACTCGCAAGTGACGCCATCATTGCGGTGGAAGCCGAGGGCGCCCACGCTGTCTTGATAACAGTCGCATAGCCTGCGTCGGGAACGATCGTCTGAGTGTCCCCGCTCGCGCGCAAGAGGGATTGGAGCTGGCGGGACGCTCCGGACGCGCCACCGGCAACCCGCTCCAATGCGGAATACAGAGCAGCTGCGGAAGCGCCGTCGGACCCCTCGATCGCGTTGGTCGCCTCTGCCTGTTCCTGTGGAAGAAGACCGCGGGACCCCCTCTCTCGGAGAATCGCCACGAGCGCTGGAAGGACAATCGTCCCCCACGAGGAACTCGGCGCGTCGCCACCGAAGACGATCACGCGATCGCTGTTAATAGGCTGAAGCGCAACCTGTACCGTGGCAGGCGCGAACTCTTGCTCCTCGGCCTGAAACGAGCTGTACGCGTCCGGCTGAGGAAGGATGCCGTCAACCCACCCGGGGGACCGGCCGGAGCTACCGCCGCGTGTTTCGGGGCGTTGCTCTGGCAAGCCGCTTCTTCGTGGTATGGCCCGAGAGAAGCGACGCAAACAGGATGCCACCGGCGAATCCGGCGAGCATGATGGCAGCGGCCTTCAACCAGAACAGCCGCGAGTGCGCCGCGTTCAACACTGATGTAGGCGAGGGAGTTCAATCGGTGGCATGACACGCCCTTCGACCGCAGGTAGCATAGGCGGGCGGACACGATCGTCGCGTTGGCAAGCGTGTTGTCTGGCGGATCCTCGCCTCAGGCTGCTGTCCGTTCAGGAGAGATACTTGAGCCTGCCGAGAGTGACCACTGAGCTGAGACGCGAGATCCCGGGGCTCGACGAGATCCTGCGGATGCAGGTATAGGCGCATTGCTTCAGCGCGACGGATCGTGAACTCGGCGGGGTCCTAGTCGGCCAGATGAAGCCTGGAGCTCCGCCGGCAGTGGAGGGATCCATACCCGCGCTGCAGGCCTCGGAGTTAGCAGCGCAATTGACCTTTACCCAGGACGCGTGGAACACATCCACCACACGCTTGAACAGCGGTATCCCTCGAGCGAGATCGTTGGCTGGTACCACACGCATCCCGGCTACGGACTATTCCTCTCTCATCAAGACCGCTTCGTACACAGCAACTTCTTCGCCAACCTGAGCCAGATTGCGGTGGTGATCGATCCCATATCAGGCGAAGAGGCAGTGTTCGCCTGGGCCGGCGGAGATCTTCAGCAATATCTACGACGAGCCACGACGTTCCGGCGTCCATCGCAGCCTCCCGCCGAACCAACAACTCGAGCGCCATACGACGAGGGCTTGCCGAGCGAGTCCGGACCCGTCAAAGGCGAAGCCTCGCTGAGTACACAACCGTGGAGAGCGAGAGTGGCTCGTTCACTGTCGAGGGTCAGCACCGAGCGCACGCGCGCCTCCACGTGGGCCTATCTCGCCTTGATTGGCGTATCAAGCGGCGTGATCGCTTGGGACCTCTTGCTTCGCTGATCGTTTAGCGAGAGCTGCCATCACCAGCAAGCCGCCTAAACATGAATCGAGCGGCTACACTCGCCCGCCTAGCTTTTCATTTCGGTGTGTTGACGAGTAGATGGGGTTGTATGGCTGTGGATCCAGGAGGAGCGCAGAGGTTGGTGGGCGGGCCGGAATTCGCGGGCCGCTCACTGTCCGTATTGCCGATTCCCGTTGAAGGAAGCGGCGAGGTCGCCGTGTGCGATCTCTGCCGCGCCGCTCACCATGCCGACTGCTGGTCCGACAACCAGGATGCCCGTAATGGGCTGCGCCGGCGGACCGAGCCAGGCCGTGGGTGTGACCCCAACCGCGGTTCAGCCCCCACCGTGCTAAGCCCACCCAACGCCTCCTCCGCGGGTAAGACGCAGGCGCCGACACAGGCCTGGCCGGTAGCCGAAACGCCGCAAGCGCCGCCCGCCCGACGTCTCAATCGCGGACGATCACAAACCACGGGCGTGGGCGCTGCCCATGGCAGTGCTCGTGCTCGCCCTTGCCATCGCCGGGGTCGGCGCAGCGCTACTGGTCGCCAACAAGAGCAGCAAATCAACCACCATCACCCAAGCGGCCGCCCCCACGCCAACGGCGAACAACGCAAATAAGGTCAGCACAGCAAGTAGCGGCGCCAGCGATAGCGCTCCTTCACCCGACACCTCGAACGCATCGGCCAGCGCGACTCCACCAGCCGCTCCACCTGCTGCCGGGGATGGAGGGGGCCCAACCAGTTCCCCTGACGGCGCTTTGTCCCGCTACTGGCAGCTGATCAACGACGGGAACTAGCCAGGCGTACCACATGGAAACGCCCAGTGAGCAGGGAGCCGAGCACAACTTTGTCTCTGACCGTCAGGTCGGACAGCCGACAATCAATGTCTCCCGTCGGTACCCCCAGTCCACCAGCGGGAACGAACGGTTCCGATTCAGTTCTACGCGCAAAACCGCAACCCCTCACCCAATACTCCGAACACCAAGTGTTGGTCGTTCAACATGACGGCTCACATGGTCAAAACAGCGACGGGAGCTGGTCCTACGACGGCCCCGTCTCTGGGTCGAACCCGCAGGAAACGGACGGCGGATCCAACTGCAATTCGTGACCGCCTAGCTGTAGGCAGGCTTTAAGGGAGGCCGGGGTTGTATGGCTGTGGATCCAGGAGGAGCGCAGAGGTTGGTGGGCGGGCCGGAATTCGCGGGCCGCTCATGTCCGTATTGCCGATTCCCGTTGAAGGAAGGCGGCGAGGTCGCCGTGTGCGATCTCTGCCGCGCCGCTCACCATGCCGACTGCTGGTCCGACAACCAGGGATGCGCCGTAATGGGCTGCGCCGGCGGACCGAGCCAGGCCGTGGGTGTGACCCCAACCGCGGTTCAGCCCCCACCGGTGCTAAGTACCCACCCAACGCCTCCTCCGGCGGGTAGACGCAGGCGCCGACACAGGCCTGGCCGGTAGCCGAAACGCCGCAAGCGCCGCCCCCGCCCGACGTCTCAATCGCGGACGATCACAAACCACGGGCGTGGGCGCTGCCCATGGCAGTGCTCGTGCTCGCCCTTGCCATCGCCGGGGTCGGCGAGCGCTACTGGTCGCCAACAAGAGCAGCAAATCAACCACCATCACCCAGGCCGCACAGCCCTCCCGCCCCCAGGCCGGCAACGCATCCTTGACCGGGTTCAAGGGCTCCGGATACTCCGTCGAGCGTCCGACGGGATGGGAAAACCTCGCGACCGAAGTCTCTCATCCAGGCTACGTCGATTCTCGCTGGTCTCCTCCCGGGAATACCGCGGTTAAGTTCATAGTCGACTACACCGCGGGGTGCAACTGCCGCGAGCAGGGCGGTAGCGGGCTGCGAACGACTCGCCAGCAAAATGACCCACGTATCAAGAACTGGCCTGGCGGGGCCAGGGCTTCCCGGGAGGGCCTGGCCAGGTTTGGGAATACACGAGCGCCGGCACTCAGGTCATAGACGTCTTCTTCAGCGCCTGCAATACCGGCTATGCGGTGGCGGGGAAGGCTCCGGCCGGTGAATTGGGCGATATCGACAGCTCTTCATGGGAGCTATCAACAGCTTTCAGGCCGCGCCGTGCTAAGCGCAAGCACTGATGAGGCGCGCACTACCTGATGACGCCTAGGTTCCGCAGACCTCGGTTCCGACCGCGGGAGCAGCGGTTCTTCCTCCCCGCGCGGCGGTCACACCTGCTCGAGGTGGTGACCCTGCTGCTGGGACTTTGGCCCTCATCAGCCTCATCGAGACGGGGCGCCCGTCGGACGGCCGGACCTCCCAGCCGGCCGCCGCCCTACATTCTGTCGCGCCCGTTCAGGTGGTCACGGCCCGCCCAGCGAGGTTTCGACCATCTCCTGCGCAGCCCGTCGCGACGACCGCTCCACCGCCCACACCTTCGGCGCCAGATTCAGCGAGCGTCGAGAAGATGGTGGGACAGATGGTAATGGCGGGAATGAACGGCACGACTGCCGAGCCGGATCTGCTCTCAGCCGTCCACGATGGACAGATTGGAGGGATCATCATCTATACCTCCAACGTTTCGCCAGAGCTGCCGTCCACCATCAAACAGCTGCAGCGCACCGCTGCTGCTGGCGGAAACCCGCCTCTGTTGATTTCTGTGGACCAAGGGGATCGTCGGTCCGCCGCTTCCCGGATGGTCCGCCCACCGTGGGTCCTCGCGAGATGTCATCTCCCGACCAAGCCCAGGAGCAAGGGAGCGAAACGGGCGCGTTCCTGAAAGCTCAAGGGGTCAACATCGACCTGGCCCCAGTCTCGGATGTCTCCCCCCCGAACGGATTCGAGGTGGGACAGGACCGCGGATTCGCTGGGGACTCGAACCGCGTCGCAAGCATGGCTTCAGCATTTGCGAGCGGCCTTCAATCATCGGGCGTGGCTGCGACGGCGAAGCACTTTCCCGGAGTTGGTCCCCTGACCACCGATACCGACTTCCAGCTGGCAAGCATTGTAGAGAGCACCAGCTCGCTTTCTCACGGCCCGCTTGTGCCATTCGAAGAACAGATCAAGAATCAAGTGGGCGTAGTAATGGTGGCAAGCGCCATCTTTCCTGCGGTTGATCCCAGCGCCCCGGCTGGGTTCAGCCCACGGATCATCGAAGGCCTACTCAAGGGCAAGCTCGGTTTTCAAGGCGTCGTCATGACCGATGCGCTGGATTCACCCAACGCTCTCGGGGGTAGCTTTTCCGACCGTGCGGTCCGCGCTGCCGAAGCCGGTGCCGACATCATCCTATTTGCGCCGCCGAGCGGGGGGCCCGCGGCTTACGCTGGCTTGCTCGCCGCCACGAAGGACGGCCGGCTAAGCGCCAGCCGGCTGCAGGACGCCTACTCGCGTATTGAAGCCCTGAACAGCAATTGCCCAAGGCTAGGGGCCACCAATGCGCGTTTGCGCCCGCTAACGCTCTCCCGGCAGAAAGATCGGATACTGGGACAGCGGCTGGGTCACATCGAGCGCGGCGGAGGCGATCCGGTTCTGCTCGATGGAGTGCGCGATCGGGTATCCCTCGCCGGAGGCCGCGCGCTCCGGACGCCCGATGTAGCCGAACTCCAGATGGTCCGGGAGGATCTGCAGAAGGCGCGGAGACATGTGGGCCCGGGCCCCCATGTTGCGCGGCTCCTCCTGGACCCAGACCACTTCACGGAGATTGGGGTAGCTCTGGATCAGGGCGAGGATCTCTCCCTGGGGGAACGGATAGAGCAGCTCCACGCGGCCGATGGCGACCGTGGATGACTCCGCGCGGCGGGCGTGGCCGCTGAGGTCGTAGTAGATCTTCCCGCTGCACAGGATCAGCCGCTCCACCGCTTCGGGATTGGCGTCGGGGTCCGGAAGCACCGGCCGGAAGCGACCCTCGGACAAGTCCTCCAGGCGGCTGGTGGCATGCGGCAGCCGCAGCAGGCTCTTGGGGGTCATCACCACCAGTGGGCGCTGCTTGGCGATTCGCGCCTGACGCCGCAGGAGATGGAAGTACTGGGCCGGGGTGGTGGGGTTCGCCACCCGGATGTTGCCCTCCGCGGCGAGCTGCAGGAACCGCTCCAGCCGAGCCGAGGAGTGCTCCGGCCCGGAGCCCTCGTAACCGTGCGGAAGCAGCAGGGTCAGCCGCGTGGTCTGGCCCCACTTGGCCATCCCCGAGATGATGAAGTGGTCGATGATCACCTGGGCGCCGTTGACGAAGTCGCCGAACTGCGCCTCCCACAGCACGAGCGTCTCGGGGCCCTCCTGCGAGTAGCCGTACTCGAAGCCCAGGCAGGCCATCTCCGACAGCGGGCTGTTGCGCATCTCCATCGGCGCCAGCGCTCCCGGGAGGTGCTGCATCGCGGAGTGGGTCTGGCCGGTGCCCGGGTCGTGCAGCACCATGTGGCGCTGGGAGAAGGTGCCGCGCTCGGTGTCCTGACCGGTGAGGCGGATCGGGATCCCCTCGGTGAGCAGCGAGGCGAAGGCCAGCGACTCGGCGTGGGCCCAGAGGATCCCGCCCTCGCCGTTCAGCGCCTCGCGGCGCTGCTCCAATTGCTTGACCAGCTTGGGGTGGACGGTGAAACCGTCCGGGACCGAGAGCAGCTCCTCCCCCAGCACCTTCAGACGGTCGGCTGACACCGCCGTCTGCACCTCCGGCGAGGCGGTCCGATCAAGCTGGTACTCGCCGGTTGCGTGCTCCACGTCGGCGGCGGCGGCGATGCGCGCCTTGAGCTCCTGGTGGCTTTCGCTGAGCGTCGCCCAGACGCTGTCGGTCATCTCGGTGGACTCCTGCTCGGAGACGACGCCGGCAGCGATCAACTGCTTGGCGAACAGCTCGCGCGCCGGCGGATGCTTCTTGACCACCTGGTACATCTCCGGCTGGGTGTAGGCCGGCTCGTCGGCCTCGTTGTGGCCGAAGCGGCGGTAGCCGATCAGGTCGATGAGCACGTCGTGACCGAACTCCTGCCGGAAGGCGAAGGCCAGCCTCACCGCCGAGACGCAGGCGGCGACGTCATCGGCATTGACGTGGATGATGGGCACGTCGTAGCCCTTGGCCGGGTCCGAGGCCCAGGTAGTGGAGCGAGCGTCGTCGGGATCGGTGGTGAAGCCGACCTGGTTGTTCTGGATCAGGTGGATGGTGCCGCCCACCGTGTAACCATCAAGCGCCTGTAGGTTGAACGTCTCGGCGACGATCCCCTGGCCGGGGAACGAGGCATCCCCGTGGAGGATCACCGGGATCGCGGCATTGGGGTCACGATTCGCGTGCGGACCCTGGCGAGTGGTCTGGGCGGCGCGGGTCGCACCGGCGGCGACCGGCGCCACGAACTCCAGGTGCGACGGGTTGGACTCCAGGCGGACGATGATCGAGTCGCCTTCAGGCAGCTGGTAGGAGCCGCGGGCGCCGTGGTGGTACTTGACGTCACCGGTGCCGCCCTGGGGAATGGTGGTGATCGGCTCCAGCGTCGAGGCGCCTTCGAACTCGGCGAAGATCGTGTCGTAGGGGCGGCCAAGGTTGTGCGCCAGCACGTTCAGCCGGCCGCGATGGGCCATGCCGATCACCACTTCACGGGTGCCCTGCCCAGCGGCCAGCTGAATCAGCTCGTCGAGCATCGGCACGGTCATGTCGAGGCCTTCGACCGAGAACTGCTTCTGCCCAAGGTAGGACTTGTGCATGAACCGCTCCAGAGCGTCCACCTCGGTGAGGCGCTTGAGCAGCGCCTTGTTCTCCGCGGAGCTCAGCGGCTGGCGGAACTTCCAGGACTCAATCGCCTCTCGCAACCACAGACGCTGCCTGTGTGAGGCGATGTGCTCGATCTCGTAGGCGATCGGTCCGCAGTAGGTCTCTCGCAGGTGGGGCAGCGCGTCGGCCAGGGTCTCGCCGGTGACGTACATCCGCAGGATGCGCGCGGGGATCTGGGCCATGACCTCCGGGGTCAGGCCGAGCGGCTGGGGATCCAGCGCCGGGTCGCCCTCGGGTTCACGACC
Source organism: uncultured Solirubrobacterales bacterium (assembly GCA_963731435.1). GTDB lineage: Bacteria > Actinomycetota > Thermoleophilia > Solirubrobacterales > Solirubrobacteraceae > Palsa-465. Next base: position 332,849 of record CAVSVF010000002.1, on the reverse strand, counting down.
GAGTGGGTCCAGGCGGGCGGCGAGGTGTCCGTGCGTGCGGTGGGCCTTGACCAGCGATGACGCTGCCTGGACTGCCTGGAGGAGGTCCTCGTCGGGTTCGCCCGCAGGCGGCACCGGCGCAGGCGTTGCCGGAGCGGGGGCAGGCGCAGCGGCCGGCGCGGACGGCGGCGAGAACGCGGGCAGCTCCACGCCGAGGCCAGAGAAGACGCCCTCGTAGAAGGCGCCCTCGCCCTGCAGCAGCGCCTCGATCCGTTCCAGGAAGCGACCCGACTCAGCGCCCTGGATGATGCGGTGGTCGTAGGTGGAGGTCATCGTCATGACCTTCTCGGCGCCGATCGACGCGCCCACGCCACCGAGGCCGACCGGGTAGGCGATGGAGCCCGTTGCGACGATCGTCCCCTGACCCGTCATGAGCCGCGGAACCGAGGCCACGGTGCCGATCCCGCCGGGGTTGGTGAGCGAGATGTTGGCGCCGGCGAGATCGTCGGCGGTCAGCGTGTTGGTTCGTGCCTTCTCCACCAGCGCGTTGTACGCATCCAGGAACTCGGCGAAAGACAGCCGACCGGCATCACGGATCACCGGCACCATCAGCGTGCGGCTCCCGTCCTTCTTCTCCACGTCGACCGCAAGCCCGAGGTTGACGGCGTCGTCGTCGACCCGGTGCGGGCGTCCGTCGATCTCCGCGAAATGCTGCGCCATCACCGGCATGTCCTCCGTCCCGGCCCTGGCGATGGCGTAGGCGATCAGGTGCGTGAACGAGACCCGCCGGCCGCCGCTCTTGAGCTGCTGGCGACGGGCGTCCAGCGTGGTCACGGTGATCGTCCTGAACGAGGTGGCGGTGGGGATCGCCCGGCTCTGATCCATGTATCGAGCCAGCGCGGCGGCGCCCCCCTTGAGCAGCTGGGCTCCGGCGGGGGCCGCGGCCGACGTCGGGGTGGTGGTGGCCCCGGACGCCGTCGCCGACGAGGCGCCGTTGCCGGGCTCGCCGGCGGCGAACGCCAGCACGTCGGATTTCGTGACCCTCCCGCCGCGCGCACTCCCTGGCACGCGGGAGAGATCGACGCCCTCGGCTGCTGCGACGCGCTGAGCGACCGGCGATGCGTTGGCACTGCCGTTGCCGCCGGTGGGGGTCGCCGGTGACGAGGCGGACGGCGGTGAGCCGGCGGCGTCGGGCGCGGCCGGAGTTGTGGTGGCCGCGGCACCCGGGCGGTCTCCGGCCGAGGGACTCATCCGTGCGATCACCTGCCCCACGGTCACGGTGTCGCCTTCGGCGGCGAGGATCTCCGTGATCGTGCCGGCGACCGGGGCGGGAAGCTCCATGTCGACCTTGTCAGTAGAGATCTCCACGACGGTGTCGCCATCACCGACCGTGTCGCCCACCTTCACCGCCCACTCGAGGATCGTGCCCTCGGTCACCGACTCTCCCCCTGTCGGCGTGAGGATGTCGATCGTCTTGCCGGTGGCTTGCTCGACGGCGGCCACGCCCTCGGCCTCCGTGACTGCGCCGGCCACGGCTTCCTGCGGGGTGGCCGGGGGCGACTCGGCTGATACGGGCAGGTCGTGCGCAGCCGGGGTCACGCTTGTACCGTTGCCGCCGGTCGCGGTGCCGCCGTTAGCGGCGCTGCCGTTGCCGGCCCCGCCGTGCTCCCCGGAACCGGCCCCGGTCCCATTGGTTGCGATCTCCGCCAGCAACGCGCCGACCGAGACGGTGTCCCCCTCGCCGGCGTGGATCTTCACGATTGTCCCCGCGACCGGGGCGGGCACCTCGGCGTCGACCTTGTCGGTGGAGATCTCGACGACGGTCTCGTCTACCTCGACCGAGTCCCCCTCCTGCTTGCGCCATTCCAACACCGTGCCCTCGGCGACCGAATCGCCCATCGCGGGCATCGTGAGCTGGACCGTGCTCGCGTCGACTGCCATCGCGTTCAACTGTAACGAGTGCCAATCGGCACAGAGGGATCCTCTTGGGGACCGCGGCCGCGGTCAGCGACGATGAAGCCGACCGAGCCGGCGAACGGACCGAGACCCCCCAGGACGGCCACCGTAACCGCCAGCCAGAAGGGGATGATGCGCAGACGAGCGGCGAGGATGCAGAGCAGCGACATGACGATCCAGATCAGCCCGTGGGCGAGACCCAGGATGAAGGTCTCCGGCTGCGGGTTGCCGGCCACGAAGGCGCAGATCAGCAGCGCCGTGTACACGGCCGAGTGCGTGAATGACGCCACCTCCAGGCGGCGAAATGTGAGCAGCCGGCCCACGGTCACGCTCCCGCCAGCAGCGCCGCCATCCGCCGTAGCGGCTCGTCGGCCTCCTCGGGCCACTCGTTGACGTCCGGCGGCCACCAGGCGAACTCGTCGTGCTCGTGGTCCGGGGTGACCTCGGCCCCCTCAGCCAGCCATGCCTGGCCCACCAGCAGCACCACGTCGCTGGGCAGTCGAACCAGCGCTTCCACGCAGAGGCTCTGCGGGACCACCGACCACTCCTCGTGCAGCTCACGCCCGAGCGTGTCGGCGGGGTTCTCATCGACCTCGACCGAGCCCCCGGCGCCCAGCGCCCAGCGCCCAGCCCACGAGGCCAGCCAGGCCGCCCGGCGACCTGCCAGCCAGGAGCCGTCCGCAGCCCGCACGATGCACAGCACGGACATGCTCTGGACGGCGTCCTCAGGGTGGAGCCTCAGCGACCAGCGCGCCGGCTGGAGCTGCAACCGGAGACGGTTGGGATCAGCCTGGTAATCGGCAAGGCGGGCCGCCAGCCCGTCGTGGCTCGGAGATCCACGCCGGCGCAGCGCGTCGAGGGCTACATCGGCGGCCTCCAGGTGGCCGACGGCAGCCTCATAAGGCTCGCGAAGCCAGGAAACCTCCAGCTGCGCCGGATCCCAGGGCCCGCGCGCCAGAAGTGCGGGTGGACGGGGCACCCCGCGAACGGTAGCGAGGTAGGCTGGACCGCCGTGACAGCGCTGCTGATGCGTTTGGTGCGCCCGGCATGACCTCCCTGGCGGTGCTCGGGCCCGGCGGCGTTGGCGGCTTCCTGGCCGCCGCGCTGGCCCACGCCGGCGAGGCGGTGACCGTCGTCGCCAGGGAGGAAACCGCGGCGCTGATCGATCGTGACGGGCTCCAGGTGGAGAGCGTCAGGCTCGGGAACTTCCGAGCGCACCCGGCCGCGGTCCCGCGGCTGACGGAGCCGGTGCCGTTGCTGTTCGTGGCAACCAAGGCGACCACTCTGATCGAGGCGCTCTCCCGGGTGGACGAACCGCCGCAGCTGATCGTTCCACTGCTCAACGGCCTGGACCACATGTCGCTGCTGCGGGCACGCTTCGGTGCCGACCGCGTCGCCGCGGGAACGATCCGGATCGAAGCCGACCGTCCCCAGCCGGGGATGATCGTGCAGACCAGCCCGTTCCTTCGAGTCGATCTGGCCGCGCAGGACGCTGCGCTGTGGCCCGCCCTCACCGAGACAGCGCAGACGCTGGAGCGAGCCGGGATTCCCGCGGAGGTCGAAGAAAGCGAGACGACGATCCTGTGGTCAAAGCTGGTGCGATTGGCCGCGTTGGCCTGCACCACCAGCGCCTGCGACTGCACGCTCGGAACCATTCGGGAGGATCCGCGCTGGCGCGCAGAACTGGAAGGCGCGATCGCGGACGCCGCCGCTGCGGCGCTCGCCGAGGGCGCGGATATCGACCCGGCCAAACCCATCCGCGAGCTGGACGAGGCCCATCCTGGGCTCGGCTCCTCGATGCAGCGCGACATCGCAGCGGGTCGCGAGCCCGAGCTTGATGCCATAGCCGGCTCGGTGCTCCGGGCGGCCGCCCGCCACGGCCTGGGCTGCCCCACGATCGCGCGGTTGGCGGCGATGGTTGCCGAGCGGGCCGGTATCGCCCCGCCGCGGGTGCCCTGACCTCCGGCCCACGCAACGCCGCATTCCACGCAACGCCGCCGTTCCACGCAACGCCGTGTCGATGCCGGCGAGGTCAATGCAACAGGATGTCGCCCGGATGACCTCAGACCGGCGGTCGTACCTGGGGCGCCGGAGTGATCTGCGGCGCTTCCACCGGCTCGGCGTACTCCTCGGAGGCGACGGCGTCGACCATTTCCTCTTCCTCCTCGGTCAGCTCCCCATCGTGGTCGCCGTCACACAGCACGCGAAACGCGCCGGTGACCCCACCATCGATCTGCAGCACGATCCCGGGGAGGATCTCCTCACCCTCCTCCAGCCCGAGGCGATCGACGTCGAAGTACGACATCCCGATCCCCCAGCTGCGGTGGGTGGGGTTCTCACGGTCGTGGGCCGCCACGCCCTGAGCCAGGCGCTCCAGCAGCTGTCCGATCTTGGCGGCGTCGGCCATCAGCTTCGCTCGATCAGCTCGATGCGGTAGCCGTCGGGGTCGCGCACGAAACAAAGCCGAGGGCCGCCTTCGGCGACGGTGTAGGGCGGGCGCTCGGGCTCGATCCCCTGCTCGGAGAGCTGCGCGAGGGCCGCGTCGAGATTGGCGGTGCTCACCGCGATGTGCCCGTAGCCGGTGCCGAGGTCGTAGGGCTCGTCCTGGCCGATGTTGTAGGTCAGCTCCAGACGTGGCTCCGGTCCGTCCTCCGGCAGGCCCATGAATACGTTGACCGCCTCGTCGCGGATCGGCAGGCGGCCGACCTCCTGAAACCCGAGGGCTCGGTAGAAGCCCACCGACGCGTCGATATCGGTGATCCGGTAACAGGTATGGACCAGGCCCATCGCCACAAAGAGGATACGCTGCGAAGCGATGATCATCGAGCGCTCGATGAACGAAGAGTGGCTTTCGAACACCTACCTGGTGGCCGACGAGCAAGGCTCGCAGGCGGTCCTGATCGACGCCGGTGGCCCGGTGGCGCCGCTGCTGGACGTAATCGACCGGATGCGCTTCGAGCTCACCCACGTGCTGCTTACCCATCACCACCACGACCACGTCGCCGAGCTGGAGCAGGTCCTCGACCGCTTCCCCGGCACGCCGGTGCTGATCCACGATTCAGAGCGCGAGTCGGTGCCCGCCGCCACCGGCACGATCACGCCCCAGGAGCCGATCTTCTGCGGCGCGATCGAGATCCTGCCGCTGCACACCCCGGGGCACACCGCAGGCATGGTGGCGCTGCTGGCCAACGGCACCGACGTCTTCACCGGCGACACCCTGTTCAAGGGGTCGGTCGGCGGCGTCCGCGCGCCGGGGCACACCACATACCGAGACCTCAAGGCCTCGATCATCGACACGCTGCTGAAGCTTCCCCCGCAGACCCGGGTGCACCCTGGTCATACCGACCCCACCACGGTCGCCGAGGAGCTGGAGGAGAATCGGTTCGTTCGGATCTGGCGAGGACTCGAGCCTGAGGGACAGGAACCATGCACGGCGCTGGGACAGCCGGCGACGCTGATCCTGCTGGGCGACGATTACGACGGTGGCCACAAGGCCTGGGTGCGCTGGGAGGACGGCAGCGACGACATCGTGCCGGGCTCGCAGGTGCAGCGAGCCGAGGCCTAGCGGCGGCGTAGCCGCTCATAGAATCCGAGCCGTGCCCAACGAACGGATTCCCACTTCGCGCGCTGGGCGCACCGCCAAGATCGGGGGGCTGGCCGCCGGGCAGGCGATCAGACAGGCGGGCACCCGGGCCGCGAACGTGACCCGCAGCCAGGAGGGACGCGAGGCCGCCCTGGAGCGCCGGCACATAGAGGCGGCTGAGCAGATCGTCGCCGCGCTGGGCACGATGAAGGGTGCCGCGATGAAGGTGGGCCAGGTCATGTCGTTCCTGGACATGGGACTGGTGCCAGAGGAATACCGGGAGGAGTTTCAGCGCAAGCTGGGTGCGCTGCGCGACGCGGCGCCGACGGTCACCTTCAAGCAGATGCGGCAGGTGATCGAGCAGGAGCTCGACGAGCCCCTCTCCGACGTTTTTGAGGAGTTCGACGAGGAGCCCGTGGCGGCCGCATCGATCGGGCAGGTCTACCGCGCGCGGTTGACCGACGGCCGCGAGGTGGCGGTCAAGGTCCAATACCCGGGGGTGGACGCCGCCGTGCGGGCCGACATGCAGAACCTCGGGCTCATCCTACGGCTGGTCAAGCGGATCGCGCCCGGGATGGACCCCAAGGCGATCGGGCACGAGATCCGCGCCCGCATCGAGGAGGAGCTCGACTACGAGCTGGAGGCCCAGAACCAGCGCGCCATGGCTCGCATCTTCCGCGGCCATCCCTTCATCACCGTGCCCGAGGTGGTCACCTCCCTTTGTCACGCGCGCGTGATGGTGAGCGAGTTCGTGCAGGGAGCCGGGTTTGAGGAGATCAAGACGCTCCCCCATGCAGACCGGGACCGCGTGGGCGAGATCATCTTCCGCTTCTATTTCGGGTGCCTCTACCGCCACCACCAGTTCTCCGGCGACCCCCACCCGGGCAACTCGATGCTGCTCGACGACGGGCGCGTCGCGTTCTTCGACTTCGGGCTCTACAAGCGGATGCCCTCCGGGGCGGTCGAGCTGGAGATGGCGGTGGCCAGGGCGGTGATCGAGGGCGACGTGGAGACGATCATGCGCCTCGGCACCGACACGGGGTTCTTCCCCGAACCCGACAGGTTCGACCCGGAGCTGGTGCTGGAGCACTTCCGCGCCGCCACCGCCTGGTACACCATCGACGGGGAGATCGAGCTCACCCCGCAGTACGCCACCCAGGTGTTGATCGACATGAGCGATCCGCGCTCTGAGTACTTCGGGCAGCTGCGCCAGGAGTCCGCTCCCCCGGACCACATCTTTGGCCGGCGGATGGAGGTGCTGACGCTGGCCGTGCTCTCCCAGCTGCGGACGCGGGCCAACTTCCACCGGATCGCCCGGGAATGGCTGTATGGCGACCCGCCTGCCACCGAGCTGGGTGAGCAGGAGGCTGCCTTCTACGCCGGCGCGGTGGCCTAGGCCGGCTTCCCAGCAGCGCCGCCCTTCCGCTCGCACCGCTACGATCGGGCGAATATGAAGGGGCTCACTGCGCTGTCGTCTCGTATCTCGGCCTCGCAAGATGCGCGGCGGGCCCAGGCGCTGAGCCGCGCAGTGGACGCGTTGCCGACCTCGACGGTGCGAGCCATGCTCGAGGCGCTGGAGCGCGAGGAGCTGATCGTGGGCGCCTACACCGACCGGCGCGGAAGGGCGTGTCCGATGCTCGCCGCCCACCGGCGCGGTGCCCGGGCGGGAGCCGGGGCCTTCCCGGCTGCGTGGGATGCGTTCGCCGGGGCGGGCCGTCCACGGCCGGCCACCGAGCGCGAGCTGGCGATCCTGAGGGCTCTTCTGGAAGAGGCGTCGGCGGGAGCCGCACCGACGCCGAGACCGGTCGAGGCGCGGGACGATGTGCCGGCCGCTCCCGCTGCGGACCACTGCACCGCCCAGGCGACTGTGGACCACCGGACCCCCCAGGCGACTGGCCAGAGATGAGCGAGAACGAAGCCGTTCGCCATGGCGTGGGGCTCGCGGCGCTCGAGCTCTGCTGGCTGCTGGGCATGGCGATCGCGCCGCTGCTCCTCTGGCATCGCATCCTGAGCGATGTGCTCGGGTCCTTCCGGGTGAGCCTGAGCTATTTCGTCGGTGAGCTCGGGCCGTGGTTCCTGCTCCTTGCCGGAATCGCCTTTCTGGTCCCGGTGGCGGTGTCCGCCGGGCTCCATCCCGAGAGCCGTGCCTATCCCCGGGGCCGCAGGGCGTACGCCTCGTGGGGCATCGTCCTCTATCTGCTCGGGGTGATCCTGATGGTGCAGGTGGCTGAGCTGTGGGGGTTCGCCCACTAGGGGCGCGCGTCGCGCGCTACACGCTCTGGATCTGCACCAGGCTGGTGGTCCCCGGGCGACCGCTTGGGAGCCCTGCCGTGATCCCGACCCGCTCGCCCGGCTTGACCCAGCCGAGCTCGACGACCCGCCGCGCGGCATCGGCGATCAGCGCCTCGGTGATCTCGTGCCGGCGCATCGAGGCGGCCTCGACCCCCCACATGAACGCGCAGCGGCGCACCGTCTCCCGCCCCGGTGAGAGCGCGAAGATCGGCACCTGGGGACGGTGCGCGGAAACGAGCCGCGCCGACCGGCCGGACAGCGTGGGAACCACCAGGGCGGCTAGATCGAGGTCCCGCGCGGCCGCGCACGCGCTGTAGGCCACGGTGTAGGCCGGGTCACGGCCGTCCCGCGCCACCCGGTCCTCGTTCCACTGCCGGTAGCCGAGCGAGCGTTCGGTGCGCTCGGCGACAGCCGCCATCATCTCTACCGCTTGAACCGGGTAGGCGCCGATGGCCGTTTCCTGGGAGAGCATCAGCGCGTCGGTTCCGTCGAGGATTGCGTTGGCCACATCGGCGACCTCCGCGCGCGTGGGCCGGGAGGAGGCCACCATCGAGTCGAGCATCTGGGTGGCGGTGATCGACGGACGGGCGAGGTGGCCGGCCAGCCTCAGCAGTCGCTTCTGCACCATCGGAACCTCCTCGATCGGCAGCTCGATCCCGAGGTCCCCGCGGGCCACCATCACGCAATCGGCGGCGTGGATGATCTCCTCGGCCTGCTCCACCGCCTGCGGCTTCTCGATCTTTGCGATCAGGGGAAGCCGGGTATGGGCGCGCACCGTGGCGATGTCCTCGGCCGTGCGCACGAACGAGAGCGCCACGGCGTCCACCCCGATCTTCTCGCCGAAGCTGAGCATCTCCAGGTCGTCGTCCGGAACCGCGGGCAGGCCGCGGGTGGAGCCGGGAATGTTCAGGCCCTGACGGGAGGCGACCGGCCCGCCGATCTCCACCTTGGTCTCGATCTCGCCGTTCTCCTCCCTCACTCCGGCCACCCGCAGGCGGATGGCCCCGTCAGCCAGGTAGATGACATCGGCGGGCTCCACTGCGGCGGCCAGCCCCGGCCAGGTCACCGACATACGCCGTTCGTCCCCGGCCTCCTCCGAGCCACAGCACAGGATCAGTGTGTCGCCGGGTCTGAGCTCGGCGATCCCGTCACGCAGTGCCCCGAGCCTGATCTTCGGCCCGGGCAGATCCTGAAGGATGGCCACCTGGCGGTTGGCGCGAGCGGCAGCCTCCCTGACTCGCCGAGCGTTCTCGGCGTGGGTCTCGCGGGTCCCGTGGGAGAAGTTCAGGCGCGCCACGTCCACTCCCGCCCGCACCATTGCGGTGAGCGTCTCCGGATCCTCGGAGGCCGGGCCGATGGTGGCGACGATCTTGGTGCGGCGCATTCCGCCGCAACCTACTCCACAAAGCTGCCGGACTCGTTGACGACCTGGTCATCGGCCAGCAGGCGCCCGCCGTTGCGCAGGTCGCAGATCAGGTCCCAGTGAAGCGCCGACTGGTTGCGAGCACCGGTCTCCGGATAGGAACGGCCTAGCGCCAGGTGGACCGTGCCTGCGATCTTCTCGTCGAGCAGGATCATCCCGGTGGCCCGGTCGATCCCCGGATTGGTGCCGATCCCGAGCTCGCCGACGAAGCGCGCGCCGGCATCGGTTCCGAGCGCTGCCTCGAGGTACTCCTGGCCGGTCTGTGCGCTGGCCCCGACCACCCGGCCGCGTTCGAAGCTCAGCTCCACGCCGCCGATCTCGACCCCCCGCGGGCTCGAGGGCACGGTGAAGCGGATCGTGCCGGTGGCGGAGTCCTCGTGCGGACCGGTGAACACCTCGCCGCTTGGCATGTTGCGCCGTCCGTCGGAGTTGACCCACGTACGCCCACCCACCGCGAGGCGAAGGTCGGTGCCCTCCGCCTCGATCCGGATCTCTCGCGCGGACGAGAGCCGGGAGATCAACCGGTCCTGCCGCCCGCTCAGATCGCGCCACGCCTGCACCGGGTCCTCCCGGTCCAGGAACAGAGCGCGTTCGACGAAGGCGGAGTAGCTCTGCTCGCTCATTCCGGCCTGCTGGGCCAGCGCGGCGGTCGGCCACAGCGTGCCGCACCAGCGAGAGGACAGCAACGCCTCCTGGATCGGGGCCCTTGCCCGGGCCGCCCGCGCGACCAGCGCGGGATCGATGTCGGCCAGTGCCCTCGTGTTGGCCGGCGCGGTGATGGCCACCCTCGCGTCGAGCTGCTGGGCCTCCAGCAACTCCAGGGGCGCAAAGCGGTCAAGTTGCGCCGGATCGGCGTGGGTGAAGAGGTCGGTGGCCAGCCAGGGCGGGGAGAGACGAACCAGAGGCCAGGCCTTCCGCTCCAGGATCGCCCGATGCAGCGCGCGCGCTGGAGCGCCGGCCAGTGTCGTGGCAGCGACCAGTACCTGCTGGTCGGGTTGCACCTCCAGGCACCAGTCGCACACCAGCTTGGCGAAGCCATCCGCGTCGATCACGGCTGCTCCAGCTCGGGAAAGTTGGCCTGCAGGTGCTCGCGGACGGTGTGGCGGACGAACTGCCGCTCCTCGGCGGAGGCCATCCGCAGCCGCCCGAGCAGCTCCCGCTGCGAGGTGAGTGCGAGTCCGGCGATCTTCCACTCCACCGCAAGGCGCTCGAACAGGAACTCCAGCGCGCGCTGCCAGGCATCGTCGCGGTCAAGGCCACCGTGCAGCAGGGTCTGGTATTCCCGCCGGCTGGCAGGGGTGAGCGCTCCGCGCAGCCTGAGCATGTTGCCCTCCTCGTCGCGATAGTCGGTGACAGGAGCCGCGAGCTTGTCCCGCTGACGGTGGCGCCGGCCCACGCGGCCGCGCTAGACGGGAGCGGTAGCGGCTTGCTCCAGCTGAGCCCCCACGTCTCCGGTCACCGGATCGACGTGTCCAGCCCAAACCGCCACGGGGTCCAGCCCAGCCAGCTTGCGGATCGATTCGCGGGCGACCTCGGAGTCCTCGTTGAAGGCGGGATGCGGAAGGTGGGCGGCGTTCTTGCGAGCGGTTTGCGGATCCAGGGTGTAGAAGCAGTCGGAGCAGAGCGCGAGGCGATCGGACTCCCGGAACAGCCCGATCAACCCCGGAGCGTGGCCCGGGAGGTGAACCACGCGGAAGCCTGCCACCTCGTCGCCTTCCTGGACGGTGTCCTCGATCTCCACCGCCCCGCCGTCCCAGCTGATCATCAGCTTGGGGAACACCGGGCGGGCGAACGGAGCCAGCTTGGACAGATCCCAGTAGGGCCTAAACGCGCTGGCCGACTCCGCTGCCTCGCGGTCGGCGGGGTGGCAGTACACCGGCGCGTCAAGGCCGGGGGCCGCCCCGCGATGGTCGCAATCGGCGTGACCGAGCACGATCCGCTTCAGACCCCCCAGGCGGGCGACGATTGACCGAAGGGCGCCGGTCATGTCGGAGATCCCAGCATCGAACATCGTCACCCCGCCCTCGTCGGCGAGCAGGTACACGTTCATCAACCGAGGCCGGCCGCCGCGTACCACCCACACGCCGTCGGCGATCGACTCGGGCTCGGCGCCGTGCAGCGCCTCGTGGACTTGGGTGCGGGCGTTGGCAAGCTTGGTCAGCCGCTGCTCTGAGCGCGAGCCCATCGGCGGGAGCACGCCCAGCTGGCGGCCGAGCTCGGCGAAGTTGACGTAGGCGTCGTTGCTGGTGATCTGCTCCTCGTCGACGGTGACGACATCACATCCCTCGAGGTTGAGCAGGGCGCCGTTGGGCTTGTACCCCTGGAACTCGCCCGGGCCGGCGAAGGTGCCGGTCGCACGCCAGCGCGCCGCGGTCCGGTTGCGGGCGGTGGTCAGGTCAAGGACCTCCAGGCGGAAGTCCGGAAACGCCGCGAACACCCCGCCGAAGTAGTCACGGATCCCCTGGGGAGCGATCAGCTCCTCCCCGCCGACGAACCGGCCCTTCCCGCCCGGCTTCCAGCAGGCGACCGCTTCGTCCAGGTCGTGCGCCGAGAGACAGTCGAAGTAGCGCTTGGCGATCTCGGCGGTGGAGGCCATCGGGCAGGTCCAGTCTACGCCTCGCCAATATGGTCCGTGCCGTGAGCCGGGTGCGAGAGCTAGGACGAGGGGAGCGGGTGATCCCGGGGCTATGGCGCCTGCGACTGCCCCTGCCGTGGCCGGGGGTGCCGCACTGCAACGCCTGGGCGATCGCCGCAGGATCGGGCATCGTGCTGGTGGACACCGGCATGCACCTACCGGGTTCCCTGGCCCAGCTTGAGCGGGCCCTCGACCAGGTTGACCTGCGGCTGGAGCATGTTCGCCTGGTGGTCTGCACCCACGCCCACTCCGATCACTGGGGCCAGGCCGCGCCGATCACCGAGCGCGCAGGGTGTGAGCTTTGGATGCATCCCAACCACGCCCATGCCACCCGGGCCTACGACGACCCGGAGCGCGCGCTCACCCGCAGGATCGAGGTGGCGCGCCAGAGCGGCGTGCCCGAGCAGGCGCTGCAGCGATACGCCGAGCGCGCCAAGGAGATGCCTTCCGGAGTAGCCGCGGTCATTGAGCCGCACCGGGACCTGGTGTCAGGGGTGGAGATCGAGACCGACCTCGGCCGTTGGTCGGTCCACGAGACTCCGGGCCACGCCCCCTCCCACGTCTGCCTGTTCCAGGCCGAGCGGCGGATACTCCTCTCCGGCGACCACCTGCTGGGCCGAATATCACCGTTCTATGACTATGGCTGGACGCCGGACCCGGCGGGAGAGTTCCTCGGCTCCCTCGACGTGGTGGAGAAGCTCGGCGCCCGGCTGTGCCTGTCCGGCCACGGCAAGCCGTTCGTCGATGTCACCGGACACATCGATGGCAACAGGCGGCTGGTGGCCGAACGACTCGGTGCGGTGCAGGACGCGCTGGGCCGGAGCGGTCACCTCACCGCGCTGGAGCTCGTTCCCCACGTCTATGGGGAACCGATCAACGAGGCCACCGCCGCCTGGTGGCTCTCGGAAACGCTGGCCTACCTCCGTCACCTGGAGGTTCATGGACGGGTGCGGCGGGCCCCCGACGGGGCGGCCGAACGGTGGGCGCTGATGGGGTGAGCGGGCAGCCGTCCGCCGTCACCGGCGCGCCACGAGAGGAACCGTCCAACTCTGACACGCTCGTGTCAAGGTTGCTAAGGTTCTCGCACCGTGCGGATCGACGAGATCATCGCTGCCAGCGACGGGCCAGTCTTCTCGTTCGAGTTCTTCCCCCCCAAGACCGACGAGGGTGAGCGCAACCTCCGCGCCACGCTGGAAGATCTCCGAGCCTTCGATCCGGACTTCGTCTCGGTCACCTACGGTGCAGGCGGCAGCACCCGGGGGCGGACCACCGAGCTGACGCGTTGGATCAAACGCGACCTGGGGATCGAGGCCATGGCGCACCTCAGTTGCGTGGGAACCACCCGCGAGGAGCTGCAGGGGATCCTGGACGGGCTCGGCGAGGCCGGAATCGAGAACGTGCTGGCGCTGCGCGGCGATCCCCCGCGGGGAGAGACGGAATGGCGACCCCACCCCGGAGGACTGCACTACTCCACCGAGCTGGCAGCCCTGATTCACAGCGACTACCCGTTCGCGGTCGGCGCGGCCTGCTTTCCGGAGGTCCACCCGGAGGCGATCGACCTCGCCCACGACCTGCACTTCCTCAAGCAGAAGGTGGACGCCGGCGCCTCGTTTCTGATCACGCAGCTGTTCTTCGACAACGAGCTGTACTTCAACTTCGTCGAGGAGGCCCGCGCGGCCGGCATCGACGTGCCGATCGTGCCGGGCATCATGCCAATCACCGACGTCGCGCAGATCAAGACGATCACCGGCATGTGCGGGGCCACGATCCCGCCGTCCTTGCTGGACGCGCTGGAGTGGCGCGCCGAGCGTCGCGACGCGGTCCTGGAGCTGGGCGTGAGCTACGCCACCCTGCAGTGCGCCGAGCTGCTCGCCCGCGGCGCGCCCGGGGTCCACTTCTACACCCTGAACCGCTCCCCGGCGACCCGCGCGATTCTTTCCGCCCTGCGGCTGCTTCAGCCCTGGGTCCGCCGCGAGGTCGTTCGTACCTAATGCCGTAACCGGTGTTCCGCAGTCACCGGGACGCACCCGGCGGCGGCGTGATCGGCAGCGCTTGGGCCACCATCGGTTGACCATCGAGCTCGTAGCGCACGTCGACCTCGTCGTTGCGCTTGTAGGTCCCGATCCCCCATAAGCCAAGCAGCCACGCTCCCAGCCCCAGCTTCTGGCTGATCAGCTCGCGCTCAAACAGCAGCTCGCCGCCGCTAACCCGGTAGTCCCCGCCCAGCTCCTGTCGCACGCCGTTGAGGTACACCTCAAACGGCGGACGCACGCTTGCCGGCAGCTTCACCCGCCACACCTCGGCCATCACCGGTCACTCGCCAGCAGGGAGAGGACCGCGTTGTCGACGCGGTGACCGCGGACCCGGGCATAGCCGCGGAGCACGCCCTCGAAGGAGAACCCAGCGCTCCGAGCCGCCTTCATCATCGGAGCATTGTCCGGGTGGGTCAGGACCGTGATGCGCTCGATCGCTGTGGCGCCGAAGAGCCAGGTTGAGGTCAGGCGCAGGGCATGCGCCGCCCACCCGCGCCCCCGGGACTGGGGAGCCACCCATAGCCCCAGCTCAGCGCGCAGGTTGTGCCAGTCCAGTCCGTGAACGGTGACTCCGCCCTGACATATGTCCGACCCCGGCCCGAGGACGGTCAACGCAACGCCGTCACCATTGGCGCGTCGGGCCGGCGCCCGCTCAAAGAAGTCGCCCAGCTCAGCGCCGGTGGGGGGGCGATCCTCGCCGAGGCGACCGTGCATGTCCGGATCGTCCTGGTGGGCGATCAGGATCTCCGGGATGTCCCGCTCCGCAGCCAGGCGCAGCTCGATCACTCCGTCGGCCAGTGGCTCGTGAAGCTCTGGAATAGCCGCCATGTCGGCCCCGGACCGTACCCTGTCGCGGGCATGGAATCGATCGCCTACAGCGTGCGCCGGTCCCAGCGGGCGAGACGGGTCCGCGTGGTCGTCGACGCCGGAAAGGGCGTCGAGGTCGTGCTCCCGCAGCGGGCGCCCGCGCGGGAGGCCGACGCCGCCGTGGTGGAGCTCCGCCCCTGGATCGAGCGTCGCGTGCGAGAGCTTGAGCGGGCCGAGGCGACCGTCGCGGCGCGGGGCGGCGCAGTCCCCTATCTGGACGAGCTGCTGGTGCTCACGCCGGAGAGCGGCCGATCGCGGGTGCACCGGCGCAAGGATCGGCTGCTGGTGCCCGCCGGCTCTGACCGGAACCGGGCGCTCGAGCAGTGGTACCGACGCCAGGCACGCGCCGAGATCGCTCCGCGGCTGGATCGCGCCTGCGCCGCCGCCGGGACGCGCTACGCCACCCTCTCCATCCGCGGGCAGCGAACCCGCTGGGCGAGCTGCTCGCCCTCGGGGGCGATGAGCTTCAACTGGAGGCTGCTGCTGGCACCAGCAGCGGTTCTCGACTACGTCGTCTGGCACGAGGTCTGCCACCTGGAGGTGATGGACCACTCGCCGCGGTTCTGGAGACTGCTGGGCCGCCGCTGTCCCGGTTACCGCGACCAGTCACGCTGGCTGCGCCGCCATGGCGCCACCCTGGTCCTGCCCTAGAAATGCGCGCGCTGGCCATCGTGCACCAGCCCGATGCGGGGCCCGGAGTGTTCGCCCAGGCGGTGGGCGACTCGGGCTGGGAGCTGGAGGCTTGGCCGATCACCGAGGGTCTGGATCCCCCGGAGGATCCGCTGCGCTTCGATGCGGTGTTCACCTTCGGCGCCTCCGCTCACGCCGACCAGGAGGCCCATCATCCGTGGATGGCGGCTGAGAAGGCGGTGCTGGAGTCGCTCCTGCACGCCGGGAGGCCACTGCTCGGAGTGTGCCTGGGCGCGCAGCTGGTGGCAGAGGCCGCCGGCGCGCCGGCGCGACGAGCCAGCGAGCCGGAGATCGGGTGGTATGACGTGCGGGTGACCGAGGACGGCTCCCGCGACCCCCTGATCGGGCCGCTGGCCCCGGGGTTCACCGCCTTTCAGTGGCACAGCTACGAATGCTTGCTGCCACCGGGTGCGGTGGCGCTGGCCACCAGCCCTGTCTGTCTGCAGGCCTATCGGATCGGTCAGCTGGTCTGGGGCATCCAGTTTCACGCCGAGGTGGTTCAGGACGACGCACTGGCCTGGATCGAGGCCTACGGGAGCGATCCCGACGCGCTGGCCCTGGGGGTCGACCCCGACGGCCTGCGAGCACAGAGTGCGGAGGCGATGGAGGGCTGGAACGAGCTCGGGCGCGGATTGTGCCGCCGGTTCCTGGAGGCTTCCGCAGCTGCGGAAGGCGTCTAGGCCTTCCGCTCGGCCATCAGCACGCGTCGCAGCGCTCGGTACGGCGTCTCGTTTCCTCGCGGCTGTACCAGCTTCCGCCGCACCCTGCCCAGGTAGGCCTCCGCCGAGCCGTCGCCGCGGACGTCGAGGCCGCCCCGGACCGAGGGGATCAGCCGCTCCGGGCCGGAGAGCTCAACGCGCGCCGCCACCTGCTCCACCGGCTCAAAGCGCCTGATCCGAGCGTCGACCGGCTCCTTGGAGGTGTCGGCGGCCAGCTCGCGGGCCCGGCCCTCGGCGGCGGCCAACGCCGCCGGCAGCGAATCGAACCGCTGACGAGTGACGCGCGGGCCGACGCGGACGGTGAGCTTCCACGGCATCCCGCGGAGGTGGCGCTGCTTCCTAGTGGCGCTCGTGCATCGCCACGTATTCCTGCTGGCGCGGCCCGGTATAGATCTGGCGAGGGCGAGCGATCTTCTGCTCCTTGTCCTCGATCATCTCCAGCCACTGGGCGATCCACCCGCTGGTCCGGCCGATCGCGAACAGCACCGGGAACATCTCCATCGGCATCCCCAGCGCCTCGTAGATCAGGCCGGAGTAGAAGTCGACGTTGGGGTAGAGCTTGCGGTCGATGAAGTACTCATCCTCCAGCGCGATCTTCTCCAGCTCAGTGGCCACGTCCAGCAGCGGGTTCTTGCCGGTGACCTCGAACACTTCGTCCACCGCCTTCTTGATGATCTTCGCGCGGGGATCGAAGTTCTTGTAGACCCGATGGCCGAAGCCCATCAGGCGCTCATCGCCGTCCTTCACGCCCTTGATGAAGTCGGGCACGTTCTCCGGCGTCTCGATCCGCCGCAGCATTCGCAGCACGGCTTCGTTGGCGCCACCGTGGAGCGGGCCGTATAGCGCCGCGACCCCGGCGGCCACCGAGGAGTACGGGTCCACCTGCGAGGAACCGACGCTCCGCACCGCGCTCGTGGAGCAGTTCTGCTCGTGGTCGGCGTGGAGAATGAACAGCACGTCGAGCGCGTGCTCGAGCCGCGGATCCGGCTCGTACTTCAGCTCGGTCATCTTGTAGATCATCGAGAGGAAGTTGCCGGCGTAGGAGAGGTCGTTGTCCGGATAGACGTACGGCATTCCCCGGTTGTGGCGATAGGAGAAGGCGGCCAGGGTTGGCATCTTCGCGATCAGCCGCACCACCTGCAGGTAGCGAGTCTCGGCCTCCTTGATCGCGCTGGCCTCCGGGTAGAAGGTCGAAAGCGCTCCCACCGAAGCCAGCAGCATGCCCATCGGGTGGGCGTCGTAGCGGAAGCCCTGCATGAACTCCTTGACGTTCTCGTGCACGAACGTGTGGATGGTGACCTCGTGGTTCCATTCGTCGAGCTGCTGCTGTGTGGGCAGCTCGCCGTGGATCAACAGGTAGGCGACCTCCAGGTAGTTCGACTTCTCCGCCAGCTGCTCGATGGGGTAGCCGCGGTACTCCAGCACACCGGCCTCGCCGTCGAGGTAGGTGATCGCCGACCGGCATGAGGCCGTCGCCATGTATGCCGGGTCGTAGGTGATCAGGCCAAAGTCGTCCTCGCTGACCTTGATGTTGCGCAACTCGGTGGCGCGGATGGTCCCGTCTTCGATCGGGAGCTCGTAGGACTTGCCGGTCCGGTTGTCGGTGACGGTGAGGGTGTCGTCGGACTTGGCTACCTCAGCACCATCCTGCTGCTTGGTCTCAGTGCTCATCTGCGGACTCCTCTCGCGGTTCGCCGGGTGGTCTCTCCGACTCGCGAGGGCCATGCGAGACCAGCTGGAACTCTATTACCCAGAGATCCTTCGGCTCAACGCCGATGGCGGCGGAGGCAGGCTACTTGTCGGTGACCACGGCCATCGCGATCGCGAGCAGCACGATCACGAAGCTGAGGCCCATGACCGCGCGGGCCCCACCGGCCCCACCCGGGAAGGCGGGGCGGTTGATGCCGATCGCCGCCAGCACCACCGCGTAGATGGCCAGCGCTCCGCCGGCGAAGTAGAACGGGACCTTCGAAGGCTCTGCGGCGGAGATGGCGGCCAGCGTGAGCACGGCGCCAGACTATCCGATCCGACCGCCGGCCGGCGCGCTCCGGCGGCCCTCATAGCGACTCTCGGTGGCCGCGCGCTGCCCCTGATAGTGGCTGCCGAGCTCGGGGCTGCCATACGGGCGCTGGGCGGGCCGATCCAGGGTCATGAACGACAGCTGGGCGATCAGCAGGCCGGGATAGAGCTTGATCGGGATCCTCGTCAAATTGTTCAGCTCCAGCGTCAGCGTCCCCTGCCACCCGGGGTCGCAGAAGCCCGCGGTGGCGTGCACGATCAGCCCAAGACGGCCGATCGAGCTCTTGCCCTCTATCCGCGCGACGATGTCGTCGGGTAGCTCCACCCACTCCAGGGTCCTGCCCAGACAGAACTCCCCGGGATGGATGACGAACGACTCCTCGCGCCCGATCACCACCTCCTCGGTGAGGCCGGCCGGAGGGTCGCGCAGGTCGATCGCCGAGGCGCGGTGATTGTGGAAGACGCGGAAGGAGTCGCCGAGCCTGAGGTCGACGCTCGCAGGCTGCACCAGCGCTGGATCCCATGGATCGAGCCGGATCCGTCCGGCCTGCACCAGCTCGAAGATCGCGCCGTCGGAGAGGACCGACGCGGGCGCTCCGAAACCGCTCGCCGCGCCAGCCTCACTCATGGCCGCAGTCTCGCAGCGGCGGCGGATGCGCCGGGCTCAGTGTCCCAGCGATCGCGCCCGGGCGCGGGTGGTTCGGACTCGGGATGGCGGCGTCGGCGAGGGTTCGCCGTGGGGGCCGCGCCGGGGGCGACGAGGGAAGGGCTTGGGCGGATGGGGGCGCTGATGCTTCGAGCCTCCCTCCCCGTCGTGCGACTCCGTGTCCTCAGGCTTCTGCTTGATCGCCCACCACACGAGGTAGATCAGTGCAGCCAGCGGGATCTTCAGCGCCAGCATCAACCAGAGGAATCCCCACGTCACTGGCGCCGATGCTACCCCGATCGGCTCACGATGCAACCGGGAACTCGATCAGGCTGTCAGGCCGCGCCGCGGAGGGTCACCGGCGACTCGCTGAAACTGGTGATCCGCTGCAGCGCGCTGACCCGCTCGGAGATCTCCTCCCCGGTCAGCCGGGCCACCCGCTCCACCCCGAACTCCTCCACGTTGAACGAGGCCAGCGCCGTGCCGTAGGCCATCGCGCGGCTCAGCAGGTCGTGGTCGAGCTCCTGCTCTGGATGCGCGGCGACATAGCCGACGAAGCCGCCGGCGAAGGTGTCACCCGCGCCGGTAGGGTCGATCACGTCCTCCAGCGGGAAGGCGGGCAGCGCGAAGAAGCCCTCCTCGGTGAGCAGCGCGGCGCCGTACTCGCCCTGCTTGGCCACGACCACCCGGGGACCCCACTCTCGGATCTTGCGGGCGGCCCGCACCAGGTTCGGCTCCTCGGTGAGCTGGCGCAGCTCGGCGTCGTTGAGCAGCAGGCAGTCGACCCCGGACAGCGTCTGGATCAGCGACTCCCGGGCCGTCTCGATCCACAGGTTCATCGAGTCCAGCGCGACGAAGCGGGCCGCCTCGCACTGCTCACGGACCTCGCGTTGGAGATCCGGCTGGATGTTGGCCAGGAACAGGACGCCGGCCTCTCGCGACTCAGCCGAGAGCTTCGGCTGAAACTCGGCGAACACGTTCAGCTGCGTGTCCAGCGTCTCCCGGTCGTTGAGATCCCACCCGTAGACGCCGCGCCAGAAGAAGGTCCGGCCGCCGGGGACGTATTCGATGTCGGCTGTGTCCACCCCCCTGCCCTGGAGCAGCGCGATGTCCTCCTCGCCGAAGTCGTCGCCCACCGGGCCGACGACGTGGACGCGATCGAAGAACGCGGCCGCCAGGGCGAAGTGGACGGCGGAGCCGCCAAGCATCCGTTCGCGGGAGCCGAACGGGGTGGTGACGGCGTCATAGGCGATTGAACCGACGACGGTGACTGGCATGCGGCGCGCAAGGCTAGCGACCGCCGCGTCGAGCCGCCGGACGGTCCGGCTCGGACCGGGACGAGATCCCTGGCGCGGACGGCTGGCTTCCTATAGGTTCAGGGTCCCGATGAGGCGGAGAGGCTGAGTGAGCGGTTCGTGCGCGGAGACCTGAGTACCGCGCGGCCAGCATCGACTGGACATGTTCGGTGCCGGCTGGGAGCGCTTTCGCGGGCCTAGGCGTCCATGAGGCCGGCAGGCTCGCTCGAGTCGATGGTGTCACTGGAGACAGTGTTCGCGCCGGTGCGCTCGCAGACCGCGTTTGAGGAGACCGTCGAGCGGCTCGGCACCGCGATCAAGCTGGGGCTGCTCCCGCCGGGCACCAGACTGCCGGCCGAGCGGGAGCTGTGCGGCCAGCTCGAGATCGCTCGCTCCACCCTGCGTCAGGCGTTGGTGGCATTGGCCCAGAGCGGCCACCTGCACGCCAGCCGCGGGCGCGGCGGGGGGACCTTCGTGGCCGATCCGCAGCCACCATCGCCGCCCCCCTCCCCCGCGCTGCTCGCCGCCTGGCGAGAGGTGTGCGACGTGCGGATGGCTATCGAGGTGGGGATTGCGGTACTGGCGGCCGAACGGGCCACCGCGGAGGACCTGGACGGGTTGGACCAGCTGGTCGTGGCCCTCTACGACACGCTGGAGGACTTCCCCGCCTACCGCCAGCTCGACATCCGGTGGCACGTCGCGCTCGCCCACTGCGCCCGGAGTCCGCGCGTGGTCACCGCCTGCACGGAGGTCCAGGGCCAGATGACCGAGCTGATCTCCCACACTCCCCACCCCCCGGAGGTGCTGGAGTCGGCGAACAATCAGCATCAGCGGGTACTGAGGGCGGTGCGACGAGGCGACGAGGCGGGCGCCGCCAATGAGATGACCGAGCATCTGCGCGGGACCGAGCACGTCCTCGCCGGGCTGATGCCGGGAGCCTGAGGGCGGACCGGCGACGCTAACCGGGGCCCTGATGCGGACCGGCGGCCGCGCTAACCGGGGGCGGGTTCTGCGGACGACGCCGCCGGCAGTGAAGGCTCCACTCGCAGCAGCCTGGCCGGCCGATCGGGAAGCCACCAGTTCCAGCGCCCGAACAGGGACACCACCGCGGGTACCAGCAGGGCTCGGATCACCGTGGCGTCGAGCAGGATCCCAGCGGCCAGGCCGGTGGCGAACACCTTCACGTCGGTCTCGGGCCCCGAGGCCATCGAGACGAAGGCCAGGAACAGGATCAGCGCAGCGCTTGTGACCAGACGGCCGGTGCGCCCGATCCCTCGCACCACCGCCGTGTCGGTGGAGCCGGTGGCGTCGAACTCCTCCCGCATCCGCGTCAGGATGAACACCTCGTAGTCCATCGACAGCCCGAACAGGAAAGCGAACACCATGAGCGGGATCCAGTCGGTTATCGAGTGGGTGGCAGAGATTCCCCACAACAAGTTGGATCCGTGCCCCTCCTGCCACACGAGGGTGATGACTCCCCACGCCGCCGCCACGCTGATGACGTTCAGCACGACGGCCTTCAGCGGCAGCAGCAGCGAGCGGAAGGCCCGCGCCAGCAGCAGGAAGGTCAGGATCGCGATCAGCGCGATCATCAGCGGGAAGCTTCCGTAGATCGCCGAGGTGAAGTCGGCGTTCTCGGCGCCGATGCCGCCAACCCGAGCCGCCGGGCTGACCGTGTGGGCCACGATCCGGACCCGCTTGATCGCGTCACGGCCGGCCGGGGTGGAGTTGTCAGCCACCGACAGCGCGTCGATGACCGCTGTGCCGGCCCGCCGCCACGAGGGGAGCGCCGGGGCAACCGCCCCATGGACGCCCTGCACACGCCCGACGCTCGCGGCCAGTCGTGCTGCGTCACCACCGGGCGCGAGGATCTCGATCGGCTCCAGCGCGCCGGCGCCGATACCGGATTGCTCCAGAGCGACCAGGCCGGTTCGGCCGGCGCCCTGCTTGGCCAGCGCGTTCACATTCGCGGTCCCGGGCTGAAGCGACGTGGCGGCAAGGGCCAGGGCGATGAGGACGATCAGCGCTCCCGCGGCGGCCAGCCAGCGCTGGTGCACGACGCCTCGGGCCCAACCCGTCCAGGTCCTGCTGGCCCGTTCGTCACTGCGGACGTGCGGCCAGTCCAGCCGCGGTCCCAGCTTGACCAGCACGATCGGCAGCAGCGTCATCGCCACCACCACGCTGACCAGTGGGATCAGCATCCCGGCGAAGCCGATCGAGCGCAGGAACGGCAGCGGCAACACGACCATCGCCAGCAGCCCGATCGCCACCGTGGTCCCGCTGAAGACGACCGCGCGGCCGGCGGTCCTCATCGCCCGTACCACCGCCTCGTCGCCCTCGTGGCCGTGCGAGCGCTCCTCCCGCCATCGCACCACCACGAGCAGGGAGTAATCGATCGCGACCCCCAGCCCGATCAGGGCAACGAGGAACTCGACGATCATCGATACCTGGGTGATCTCGCTGACCCCCCACAGCACCAGAAACGTGGAGATGATCGAGACGACCGCCATCAGGAGCGGCACGAATGCCAGGAGTGAGGCGAATACGAAGGCCAGTACCACCAGCGCGCCGAGGCCACCCAGCACGGACTCGAGCAGCACGCCTGGCCCCTTGCCACCGGACGTCTGGTTCTGTAGCGCCCCCAAGCCGCTGACCCACACCGGGGCGCCGGCGACCGTCATGCCGCGCAGGGCCGCCGCGGCCAGCTTCGCCGGACGGGTGTCGTTGCCGAAGGCGCCGCTGTCCGGCGGCGGGTAGGCCAACACGAAGGTGGTGCGCCCGTCCGCGGAGACGAATGCCCGGTTGCCGGTGTCGGCGTAGGACGCCGAACGCGAGGCATGAAGCACGGTGCGCAGCCTTGCCTCGACTCGCAGCAGGTCCATGCGGACGCGCGGCGAGGAGACTGTCACGCCCGCGGGGAGCCGCACCACCGGTACGACCGGAGCGTTGCGTCCACCCTGGTGGTAGAGCGCGACGATCCGGGAGTTGGTGTCGTAACCCTCCCTCCCGGGGGCAGAGAACGACTTGCTGAATGAGCGAGTTGCCTGGCCCACCGTTGCGAAGCCGATCACTGTGACCAGGACCCAGAACAGGGTCACCGTTCGGCGGTGGGCCAGCACCCACCGAGTGGTCCTCTCCATCATCGCTGTGGGATTGTGCCCGAGAACCCCGGCCGCGTGTCGCCGGTTTGGTGCTTGTCACGTTAAGGCGGTCAGGCCGCCCGAAGCGCCCCAGCGCTCTGGAGCCGAGGGTCGTCGACGCGACGCTCGGCCCGCGTCGCCACGGTGGCCGGGACCAGAGCGACCCCGATTCCCAGAAGCACCCAGGTGATGGGGTCCTCCAGGAAGTCCGCATAGAGCATGGTGTGAAACACGAGCGCCAGGAACGCCGCGGCAACGGCAGAGCGCACCGGGTCGCCCCGGGCGCCGCGCAGCAGGCCCAGCAGCGCGACCACCACCAGCGCCACGTAGGGCAGCTCGCCGATCAGCCCCTGCTCGGCAGCGATGGTGATGGGGATCGTGTGCGAGGCCGAGAGCGTCTGCGCGCTTCCGGGGTGCTGCGCGCGGTACTCGTAGACGAACGCGCCCGAGCCGTACCCCCACACCGGCCGGTCACCGAACATGCTCAGCCCCCCGGTGACCAGGTTCGCGCGGCCACTGGAGGCGCCGTTGAGGCCCTGGTTGAGACCGAAGGTCTTGGGGGAGATCGCCACCGCGGCGGCACCGAGGACGATCACCGCGGCCACCAGCATCAGGACTCGGCCGGGGCGCCAGCGGATCGCCGCCAGCGTCGCCAGCCCAACCAGGAGCGCCGCGAGACTGGAGCGCGAGAGGGTCAGCACCAACCCACACCACAGGACCGCCAGCACGGCCGCCACGGTGAGCTGCGCGTTTCGCTCGCGGTCAAGCAGAAGCAGGCCGGCGAGGAAGATCATGACCAGAGCAATGAAGCGGCCGAAGATGTCTGGGTCGAAGAACACCGAGTTGACGGTGAAGTAGGCGTGTACATCATTGGCCGCGATCAGCTTCGAGTTGAGGATGATCGTCTTGGTGGCGTACTCCAGAAACCCGACGGCCACGAACACCAGCGCCGAGACCGCCGCCACGAGCAGACAGGTGCGGATCAGGCGCGGCGTCCACGGCAGCTCGCGCAGCAGGCAGAAGAGCAGCGCGAAGGGCACGTAGAAGAACACCATCTGCTGTAGGGCCTTCTCGAAGTCGGGCGAGTAAACCGCTTGTAGCGCGTAGAACACGACAGCCAGCGCCAGCAGCCGGTCGACCCACTGTGTCCCCGGCGCCTGGGTTCGCCGTGCAACCGGTGCTCGCAAGGCCCGGATGGCGAACGCAAGTGCGCCCGCCCCCAGCACCAGGTACAGCGGCACCAGCAGGTTGGAGGTGGAGCCGCCGGCCGCGATCGGTACCCGGAAGGGCAACGCCAGCACTGCCAGCGGCGCGACCAGCGAGGGACGGGGGGCGATCATCCTGGCCGCCATCGCCACCACCGCCAAGGCCAGCGCTGCCCCAACGGCGGCCTCCAGCGGATGCCTGTGAATGAT
This sequence comes from uncultured Solirubrobacterales bacterium, assembly GCA_963731435.1. Lineage (GTDB taxonomy): Bacteria > Actinomycetota > Thermoleophilia > Solirubrobacterales > Solirubrobacteraceae > Palsa-465. The sequence continues at coordinate 308,157 of CAVSVF010000002.1, read as the reverse complement.
CGACAACTGGGGTGAATGCCAGATGGCGATGAGCAGCAGCACCGGCGCCAGCAGAAGCGCCCCCAGCATCGCCCCGGCTTGCGCGCGTGAGTCTTTGAGCAGCATCGCCCCCGCCGCCAGCAGCGCAACCGCGATCACCCCCAGCTTGGGCATCGGCCCGGAGAGTGCGGCGAGCGTCAGCACGGACGCAGAGTAGAGAACGTGCGCTGGGCGATCCTCTACGCTGCGCGCCATGTCACCGGCCAAGCACGCGGCCGCCTGCGCGGCGACCGCATTCGTGCTCTGCGCCTGCGGAACCACCAGCAAGCCGGAGGCAGGATCGCCGACCCTAACCGGGCCCAAGCCGGCTGGACACGGGGCGGTCGACGATCCGCGGGCCAGGCACATCGCCTGCCTACGTTCCGCCGGCCTGGCCGTGACCGAGCGAGGCAGCGCCAACCTGCTGATCGGGACCCCCCCGAACCAGGTGAATGCCACCTTCACCCCGACACCCGGCGCCGCCCAGGAGGAGCAGATCACCGCCCACGTACAGAGCGCCGAAGTGATCGGCAGCGCGCTTCTGTACCCGGGCGACGCGCCGGACTCCGAGCTGCAGAAGATCGAGAACTGCCTGGCCGTGGGGGTCAAGGGCTAGGTGCCGGGCCGCCGGATCCTCTCGTGTCCGTTCCCACCGCCGAGCTGACCGCGCCGGCCGCGGGCGTCCCCACCGGGTCGCGCCGGGCAGCGCTGGGTGACGGCCTCACCGGTTCGAGGCTCTACCTCGCGCTGGCCGCGGCCGCCCTGGCCATCGCCGCACTGACCCTGCTGGTTCCATCCACGCCGAGCTACGACCCGTGGTCGTGGCTGATCTGGGGCCGCGAGATCGTCCATCTGGATCTCCACACCACCGGGGGTCCGTCATGGAAGCCGCTCCCGGTTCTCTTCACCACTCTGTTCGCGCCTTTCGGCCGGGCGGCACCGGATCTATGGCTGTTGGTTGCACGTGCGGGCGCGGTGATGTCGGTGGCGATGGTGTTCAAGGTGGCGATGCGACTGGTAGGTCAGCTCGGCGCACCGGCGCGGGCCGCGGCCAGCGAAGCCGTCTCACGCGCGGTGGTGCTCGGCCCGGCGCTGCTCGCCGGGCTCGTCGCCGCGCTCGGGCTGATCAACTCCAAGGGCTTCATCAGTGACAACGCCCTCGGCTACTCCGAGGGGCTGATGACCGCCTTGGTGCTGATCGCGGTCGACCGCCATCTCGACGGCAGGCCGCGCCAGGCGTTTGCGCTCGGCTTCTTCGCTGCGCTTGACCGGCCCGAGATCTGGCTGCTGTGGGGACCCTACGGGCTATGGCTGTGGTGGAAGCACCCCGACGCGCGAAAGCTCGTGGCCGCACTGTTCGTCCTCATACCGGTGCTGTGGTTCGCACCGGAGTACTGGGGATCGGGCCAGTTCTTCCGCGGTGTCAGCCGTGCGCAACAACCTCGCTCCAATAGCGCTGCGTTCGCCAGCTGCCCGTTCTGCACCGAGTTCGCTCATCACGCGTGGCCCACATTGCTTCTGCGGGCCAAGGCGGCGGCGCTGATTGCCGTGGCGGTGGCCGCCGGACTGCTGCTCAGGCTGCGCCGGACGGTTGGGCGCTGGACCCTGGCCGAACCCCGCGCCCGAGCGCAGGCCCAGCTGGTTGCCACAGGATTGCTGGGCTTTGGCTGGTGGGTGCTGATCGCCGTGATGACCCAGGCCGGCTTCTCCGGCAACGACCGCTATCTGGTCCTGGGGGCCGCCTTGGTGCAGATCGTCGCCGGTGCGGGGTACGGCTGGCTGGCGCTGGAGCTCGGCGAGCAGGTTCCACGGCGGTTACCGTCGCTCCGGGAGCGGCACGGCGGGACCGGTCCCTGGCTGGCAACGGCGATCGTGGCTCTCGCCGTGGTGTTCGTCCCCAACTGGATCGGTCCCAACGTGATCGATCTTCAGCGGACCCACCGCGCCCTCGTCTACCAGGCCCGATTGCGAACGGATGCGGCGGCGGCGGTGACCCGGCTCGGCGGCAGGAAACGCATCTACAGCTGCGGCACCGTGATGACCGAGGGCTTCCAGGTACCGCTGCTGGCGTACACGCTCGGGGTGCACACGCTGCAGGTGCAGGCGGCACCCACCGGCCCGGGAGCCCCGCCACCGGCCCCGAACGTCGTCTTCCAGACCCGCGCCCAGCGCAACGCCCATCTCTTGCCACTGCTTCGCGCCTGGCCGGCCACGCACTACCGGCTTGCGCTCCGTAACAAGACCTTTAGGGTCTCCGAGCACTGCACCTCCTAACCTGAGCACGCCAATGGCCACTGTTGTCGCACCACGCACCCGGATTCCGGACTTCGACATGGGCACGCCCGGGTGGGTGGAGCGGCTACCCCGATGGGTGATCGTCGTCGTGCCGATCGCGGCGCTGATGCTGCTCTCGGTATTCCTGCGCACCCGGTATCTGAGCGGGGAGTTCTGGATGGACGAGGGGCTGTCGGTCGGGATCTCCAGCCACTCGCTGGCCGCGATCCCGGGGGTGCTGCGCCACGACGGCTCGCCGCCGCTCTACTACCTGCTGCTGCACGTGTGGATGAGCGCCTTCGGATCCACCGAGTCCGCCACCCACGCGCTGTCGCTGGTGTTCGGGCTGCTCATCATCCCGGTCGGGGCATGGCTGGCCTGGACGCTGTTCGGCCGCCGGGCGGGGCTGATCACGGCGGTGCTGTTCGCGACCAATCCATTCCTCACGGCCTACAGCCAGGAAACCCGGATGTACACGCTGATGGCGTTCCTCGGGCTGCTCGCAACCGTCGGCTTCATCCACGGGTTCATCTACCGCCGAAGGCGCTACCTGATCCTGTTCTCGATCAGCCAGACGCTGATGCTCTACACGCACGCCTGGGGCATCTTCTTCGGGGTGGGGGCCTTTCTGGCCCTCCTGTTGGTCTGGCGAGTGAGCGACGATCGCCGCGGAGTGCTGCGTGATGGGCTCCTCGCCTTCGGCGCCGCGGCGGTGCTGTTCATACCGTGGCTGCCGACGCTGCTCTACCAGGCCACCCACACCGGCTCGCCCTGGGACTCCTCGCCCAATTTCGGCGCCCCGGTGCAGATTTCCCGGAACCTGATGGGCGGCGATCGCGCCACCACCGCGTTGGTGCTTGGCGCCGCGGTCGGGTTGGCCGCACTATGGACCCGCGGCCGGCGGACGTCACGGGAAGGGCTGACCATGTGGACGCTGATCCTGTTCCCGGTGGGGACGCTGGCAGCGGGCTGGATCGTCTCCCGCCTCTCCCCCGCCTGGCAGTACCGCTACTTTGCGCCGATCGTCGCCGCGCTGCTGCTGCTGGCCGGCTGGGGCCTGGCCCGGGCGCGCGGCTTGGGGCTGATCGCGCTGGCACTCACGGTGATCTTCTGGGCCAACCCCTCCTCCTACACCCCCCAGTACAAGAGCGACGTGAAGGACATCGGCGGCGAGATGGCGGCGTATCTGCACAGAGGCGACCTGGTGATCCTCGGTCAGCCAGAACAGGTCCCGCTGGCTTGGTACTACCTGCCATCCGGCCTGCGCTTCGCCGACACCACCGGGCCGAGCAAAGACCCTCAGTCGATGAACTGGGTCCACGCCCAGGACCGTCTCCAGCGCGCGGATCCCGCCGCCACGCTTAAACCCCTGCTTGCTACGCTGAGGCTCGGCCAGCAGGTCCTGTTCGTGCGCCCGTTGACGGAGGGGGCACAGAGCTGGGAGGCGCCGTGGACACAGCTCGTGCGTCGGCGCTCTGCACAATGGGGAGCGATCCTCTCGGCCCAACCGAGCCTCAAGCCAGTCTGGGTGGCTCCTCACAACTATCGCGGCGCGTGCTGCGTGGGCGACAGCGCCGTGCTCTACAAGAAGGTCGCGTGAACAGCCAGAGATGACCGATACATCCCCCACAGAGAGCCCCGCCCCGGGCACGGACATCACTGCCGACCATCCGGTGGTGGTGCTGGGTGGCGGTCCTGCCGGACTGACCGCGGGATACCTGCTGGCCAAGAAGGGCAAGCCGGTGGTGGTGCTCGAGGCGACCGACCAGGTCGGCGGGATCGCCCGCACCGAGGTCCGCGACGGCTACCGCTTCGACCTCGGTGGACACCGCTTCTTCACCAAGGTCAAGGAGGTCGACGACCTCTGGCACGAGATCATGAAGGAGGAGTTCCTCAAGCGCCCGCGCCAGTCCCGGATCTTCTGGCACAAGAAGTTCCTGGAGTACCCGCTCCAGGGCATGGACGTCATCAAGAAGCTGGGACCGATCGACCTGACCAAGGCGCTGCTGTCGTATCTGGTGGCGGCGGTCAAGCCCAAGGGTCGCGAGGACACCTTCGAGGAGTGGGTGTCCAATCGCTTCGGTCGCTGGCTGTTCAATCAGTTCTTCAAGTCCTACACCGAGAAGGTGTGGGGCGTGCCGACGACGGAGATCCGCGCGGAGTGGGCGGCCCAGCGGATCAAGGGCCTCTCGTTCTTCAGTGCTGCCAAGTCGGCCTTCTTCGGCAACCGCGGCAACAAGATCAAGTCGCTGATCTCCGAGTTCAACTACCCCCGCTTCGGACCGGGTCAGATGTGGGAGCAGATGACCTCGGACATCCGCGAGCATGGTGGTGAGGTGCGGCTGAACGCACCGGTCACCCGGTTGCACGTGGATCCGGCGGCGGGCCGGGTCACCGAGGTGGTGGCCGGCGGCGAGACGCTGACCCCCTCTCACGTGATCTCCTCGCTGCCACTGCGCACCGCCGTCGGCATCGTCGAGCCCGAGGCCGCGCCCGAGGTTCGCGACGCTGCGCGGGGCCTGCGGTATCGGGAGTTCCTCACCGTGCTCCTGGTGATCCAGGGGGAGGACCTGTTCCCCGACAATTGGATCTACATTCACGAGCCTGGCGTGGAGGTTGGACGCATCCAGAACTTCAAGTCCTGGAGCCCGTGGATGGTGCCCAACGACACCGACGCATCGATCGGGATGGAGTACTTCTGCTTCGAGGGCGACGACCTATGGAACATGGAGGACGACGATCTCGTCGCGTTCGCCACCCGAGAGATCCAGCAACTCGGCCTGGCCAAGGCGGACAAGGTCAAGTTCGGCTTCGTGGCCCGGGTGCACAAGGCCTATCCCATTTATGACGCGGAGTATGCCGAGCGCGTGGGAACGATCCGCGGCTGGCTGGAGGGAATCCCCAACCTGATCCAGGTCGGGCGCAACGGGCTCCACCGTTACAACAACTCCGACCACTCGATGCTCACCGCGATGCGCGCCGTCGACAACATCCTCCTCGGCTCGGGCCACGACATCTGGGCCGTCAACGCCGAGAGCGTGTACCACGAGGAAGACGTGACTCCCGAGCAGCCGTACAAGAATCCGCCTGAGACCAAGGCGATGGAGCAGCCGCTCGCGTAGGAGCGGGGGTCGCGTGGGAGCACGGCTGGCCGGCGTCCTCGCCGGATTGACGGTGTCCACACTGTTGGCGCTGTTTGCTCCGGTGGGCTCGTGGGCTCAGAGCCCCGGAGGGGCCGGTGCAGGTACCGGAGGCGCCGGATCGAGTCCGTTCTCTCCCGGACTCCCGCAGTCCTCGGCTCCCACTCCCACGACGACTACGAGTACCGCTGCGTCGTCCTCGTCGTCTGGCTCCTCGTCAGACAGCGGGCTGAGCGGTGGCAGTGCCATTGCCATCGCGGTCGGCGCCATCGTGGTCCTCACCGGGATCTCCCTGTTCATCTGGCGCGACGCGCGGCGCCGCGCTCCGGTCAAGGCGGGAGGGTCAGGGACCGAGGGACTACCGGGGGCGGGCGGGCGACCGGGCTCCAAGCCCCGGTCCAAGCCACGGAAGCTGAGCCCGGCGGAGCGGCGACGGCGAAAGCGCGGGCGGGCTCGGTAACCGCCAAAACTGTGATCGGCGCGTCTGACGCTCACGCGGCCAGCGCCCGCGCAGAGCGCTTCGCTCGCAGCAGCTGACGCTCCACCGTTCGCAGGCTACAACCGGTGAGCAGGGCGATCTCGGCGTAGGAGAGCCCGAAGGCGTGCAGCCACAGCATCCGCTGCTGGCGCTCCGGCAACGCGACCAGCGCCTCGAGACGGAGACGCTGCTCCACCACCTCGTGCGGTTCCGGTGCCGAAGCGGCAATCAGATCGGCCAAATCGTCTCCGGCGTCGCCCAAAGGCAGCTCCAGCGAGAGCTCCCTTCCATCTCGGTCGGCCAGACGGAATGCCTCGTGGATGGCGGTGGTGGCCAGCCACGAGAGCGCGCACTCCTCCCTGACGCGGCCGGCGTGGTGGACGAGCTTGCTCCAGGCGAACTGGCACGCATCCTCGACCACGGCACCTGGGGCCCGGACAGCGCGCCGGACGATCTGCTCCAGCCCAGCGGCATGGGCGCGATACAGCGCGTCGACGTCGATCGCGGACGGCTCGGCCAGATAGAGCAGGTTCGGGGGCATGACTCCAATTGAGTCGAAGTTGGTGCGAACAAGGCTAATAGCACTACATCACAGCTGGTAGGTTCTGCACAACTCATTTGGCTCAATTTGTTTCAGGAGGTTTCTGTGCTCTTTGCTGTGTCGGCCCACCCCAAACTCACCGGGCTCCCGGGAAGCAATGTCTTGCAGCAGCTGGTGGACGGCGCCGAGGCGTGGGCGCTGGCGATCGCGCTCCTCGGGGCCTTCGTAGGCGCCGCCATGTGGGCGGTGGCGTCCCATTCGCACAACCACCATTACGCCGGGAGGGGAAGGATGGCGGCGCTCATCTCCGCCGGCGCGGCGCTGATCGTCGGCGCCGGCCCAGGATTGGTCAACTTCTTCCAGCAGCTTGGGACGAAGGCCCACTGATGGGGCTTCGCACTCGCGACCTGATGCTCGTGGCAGCGATCACCACCGTGCTGGCCGGCGCATCGAGCCTCGCCTCACCTCCGGCCGCCGCGGCCTTCAATCCGCTGGACCCGGCCTGCAGTGTGGTCAACGACGTAAGCGGGGCGGCCGGGAAGGTGTGCAAGGTCGCCGCCCATCCGAAGCGCGTGATCGGAGCGGGCAAGAAACTGCTCGGGGGACATGTCGGCTCCGCCGCCAAGACGTTGCTCGGCGACGGTGGAAGCAGCGTGGCCGGCAAGGCGGCGTTCGTCGTGGGCCTGGCCGCGGTGGGGGCGTGGGTGGCCGGAGGCGCGAAGGTCGCCTTGAAGGGGACGGCTGCCTTCATCGAGAAGACGACGCGGCCGCAGCTGAGCAGCACGTGGTTCTCCTCCACCTATTGGCGCATCGCCGGCATCGCCGCGCTGCTCACCCTCCCCTTCCTGTTCGCCGCCGCGGTTCAGGCGCTGTTGCGCTCCGACCTGACGCTGCTGCTCCGCGCCACGCTCGGCTACCTACCGCTTTCGCTGCTGAGCGTGAGCATCGCGGCCCCGCTCACGATGCTGCTGCTGTCGGCCACCGACGGGATCACCGCCGTCGTGTCCGCAGCCGCAGGAGGAGCGGGCACGCGTTTCCTCGCGCAGCTCGGCGAGGGGGCCGGACTACTCAGCCTGATCACCCACTCTCCCTTCGTCTCGTTCTTCGTCGGCATCCTGGTGGTCGCCGCCGCCGTGGTGCTGTGGATAGAGATGCTGATCCGCGACGCGGCCATCTACATCGTTGTCCTGATGCTCCCGCTGGCCTTCTCGGCGATGGTCTGGCCTGCGCGACGAGTCTGGGCGGTTCGCCTGGTGGAGATGCTGACCGCCCTGATCCTCTCCAAGTTCGTGATCGTCGCGATCCTCTCCCTCGGCGGCGCCGCGCTGGGGCAGGCCGGCGGCAGTGGCGTCGGTGGCATGCTCGCCGGGCTGGTCCTGGTGACGCTCGCGGCCGCCGCCCCATGGGCACTGATGCGGCTGCTACCGATGACCGAGCTGGCCAGCGCGGCCGCCGGCAGCCTCCGCTCCGAGGCTCCGGGCGTGCGAACCGCGCACGCGCTAGCCGAGGGCAACGGGGGCGGAGCCAGCGACTGGCTCGGCTCGCTGATCCGCGAGATGGACGGGCAGTCCGGGCGTGATGATTCAGCTGCGGGGGGCAACGCAAAGGCGCCGCGGCAGGATCGTGCCAAGGACGAGGAGCGTCCGCGACAGGCCGAGGATCGGGAGAACCAGTTCGCGGCGATCGGCGCCGACGCGGGTGATGCCGCCGATGGCGCGTCAAATGGCGCGTCCGGTGGCGCGTCAGATGGCGCGTCCAGCGGGCCTCACCCCGCGGCGACCGGTGACGGCGATCTCCCCGGTGCTGCCCAGCCCCTCGGCGACGACCCGGGCCCGGATCCGCCCCTACCTCCGCTGACCGACGCCGACCTGGGGCTCCCTGGACCGGACCAGGAGCTGATCATCGGAGCCGAGGGACTGCCGCCGACCAAGTCCGGACCGAGTAACGGCGGGTCCCGGGAAGCGCCGTCACGTCCCGAGTCGCCAGGCGCGGGCAACGAGTCAAACGTCGGCGAGGACCACGACCCGCTCCCTCCCGAGCAGGATGAGCCGGGAGGCCGGCTGTGACCTCGGGGCGGCTCACCTACCGCTTCGGGCCGCTGGAGCGCCGTGGGCTGCTCGGTCCTGTCCGGGGCGGCCAGGCGGCGATCCTCGGCCTGGCGGTGGTGGTAGCCATCGCTGTGCTCGACAGCACGCCGACCGCCGGCGGAGCGGTGCTGGCGACCGCGGCCTTCACGGGCGGAGCGCTGCTCACCGTCGTCCCCGTCGGCCGCCGCAGCGCCGACGAATGGGTACCGCTGCTGGCCCGCTTCCTCGGACGCCGGCTGACGGGCAGGGGCACGTTTCGCTCGACGGTGCCCGTTCTCGGCCGGCGGCTCAGACCAGCGGCGCCTCCGCCTGATCCCGAGCCTCCCCCGACGCTCGCCGGCACCCGGATCACGACGTTGGCCTACCGCGATCGCGACATCGGGGTCATCTCGGAGCGGTCCGGTAAACGACTCACCGCGGTCCTCGCCTGCCGCGCCGGCTCGTTCTCACTGCTCGATCCGGAGGCGCAGGAGCGACGGCTGGCTCGCTGGGGGCTGGTGCTCTCCGGCGCGGCGAACGGCTCCATTCGCCGCATCGCCTGGATCGAGCGGACCGCGCCGGCCCAAGGCGACGAGCTAGCCCGCTGGCTTCACGACGAGCACGACCCCTCCGTCCCGCTTCGTGGGACGCCGATGATCGAGTCCTATCTGGAGCTGATCGGCACGACGGCAAGGGTGACCCAGGAGCACGAGATCCTGGTCGCCGTGCAGGTGGACACGCGGAGGGTGCGCGACCGTGGCGACGATGCCGTCGGCCGCGCGCTGATCGAGGCCACCGAGCGGGTGGCGCAGGGCTTGGAGGCCGCGGAGGTCTCGGTGCGAGGGGCCCTCGGCGAAGCCCAGCTCTCCCGCGCGCTGCGGACGGCGTTTGATCCGTACGCGCGCGCGGAGCTCGCGACGCTGGAGACCGCCGATCCCACCCGCATCGGCCCCAGCGAGGTGGGCACGTGGCCGCTCGGAGCGCGCGAGGGCTGGGATCACTACCGCAGCGACGGCGCGGTCCACGCCACCTACTGGATCGCCGGCTGGCCCCGGGTGGAGGTGTCGCCGATGTTCATGGACGCCCTGCTCGGTCGCTCCAGCGCGGTGCGAACGGTGGCGGTGACCTTTGAGCCGATCGCCCCGGAGCGCTCCACCCGAGAGGTGGAGGCGGCGATGACCCGGGACCGTGCCGACCGTGAGCTCCGTCACCGGTTCGGTCAGTCGGAGACCGCCCGCCAGCGACAGGTCCAGGAAGCGACGGCACGACGCGAAGCCGAAATCGCCGCCGGCCACGGGGAGGTCCGTATGGCCGGATTCGTAACGGTGTCCGGGCGGGACGAGGAGGACCTGCGTCGTGCCACGTCGGAGGTCCTGGAGCACGCGGCCCGGGCGCGACTGGAGCTACACCGGATGTATGGCCAGCAGGCCGATGCGTTCACCTTCACCCTCCCTCTCTGCCGGGGGCTGCGATGAGATCCGGGACGGCGGAGCGGCCGGGGCATCGCTGCACCACCCGGCACGGGCAGGCGGTCTACCCCTTCATGGCCGCGGGCGGCCTCGGCGGCCAGGGGGTGTTCATCGGGCGCGACGCCAGCGGCGGGGCGTTCTGCTTCGACCCGTGGGTGCTGTATGCCGAGGGCACGCTCGACGACCCCAACGTGATCGTGCTCGGCAAGCTCGGACAGGGCAAGAGCGCGCTGGTCAAGACGCTGTTGTGGCGGATGCTGCTGTTCGGGCGCCGAGCATTCGTACTCGACGTCAAACGCGAGTACGGGCCGCTGTGTGCCGCGGTGGGCGTGGAGCCGATCTCATTGGTCCCGGGGGGCGGAGTGCGGCTGAACCCGCTGGCCTCTCGCCCGGAGGAGCACGCCCAGCTGGAGCTGCTGCGAGCGGTGGCGGTCACCGCCGTCGGCGGATCTCTCACCCAGATCGAGGCGGCGGCGCTGAGGGAGGCACTGCGGCTGGTGCGAGCGCGCGAAGAGCCGACGCTTCCGAAGATCGCGGCGCTGCTGTTCGCGCCGGTGACGGAGATGGCCGCCGCGCTGTGCACGAGCGTCGAGCAGCTGGCCGGTGAGGTCCGCCGGGCTGCGCTGGCGCTCCAAGATCTCTGCGAGGGACCGCTCCGGGGCATGTTCGACGGGCCGACGACGCCAGGGCTGGACCTCGACGCGAAGCTGCTCGTGCTGGACCTGCATGCCGTCCGAGACTCTCCCGCCGTCGGGATCCTGATGGCGTGCGCGACGGCGTGGATGAGCGCGCTGCTGGCGCAGATGGCCGAACGGCCGGGTCGAGAGCGGCTGATCAACGTCGCCGATGAGTCATGGAAGATCATCCAGCACACCGGTCTCGGGGAGTGGTTCCAATCCAACTTCAAGCTGGCCCGCCAGTTCGGAGTGATGAACCTGGTGGTGCTGCACAAGCTGGCCGACCTGCAGGCCGCCGGCGACGCGGGCTCAAGGGCTGCGCGCATCGCCGAGGGGCTGGTCGCCGACGCCTCGACGCGGGTCGTCTACCACCAGGACGAGAGTCAGGTCCCGCTCAGCCGAGACCTGCTGGGGCTGTCGGAGACCGAGGCCCAGCTCCTCTCGATGCTCTCCGCAGGACAGGCGTTGTGGCGGGTGGGGTCGCGGCCCTTCGTCGTGCAGCATTACCGCTCCGGCCTGGAGCTGGGACTCACCAACACCGACACCGGCATGCGGATCAGCGCGGAAGCCGCGTCACGGCGATGAGCCGCGCCCAGTCCAGCCAGAGCCCGTCGGACACCATGGTGCTGGTGGTGATCGGCGTGGCCGCATCCGCGCTCGCGCTGGTGTGGCTGTGGGGCGAGCTTGCCGGGGTGCTGTTCGGCGGCGGCTGGCCCCGGATGAAACCCGGCCAGCTCCTGGGCGTGCTGACGAGGTTGCCCGCTCGGGTGAGCGACCCGGCGGAAGCGTGGCCGGCCCAGGCACGGCCGGACCTCCCCGCCGCCGGCGGGTTCTACGCGACGCTGTCGATGCTGGTGGCGACCAGCGGGTTCCTCGTCGACGACGATCGCCCGGGCCTGGCGGGGTGTGCGACCCCGAGGTGGCGGCACCGGCGCCCGCTGGGCCACCGGCGGGGACCTGCGGGCACTGCGGCTGCGACGCGCCGCCCACCGCGACGGCCGGCTGGTACTCGGACGCCGGGGGCGCCGGCTGCTCTACGCCGAGCAACGTCACGCCCTGGTCGCGTTCGGGCCGCCCCAGTCGGGGAAGTCGGCCGGTCTGGCCATCCCCGCTTTGCTGGAGTGGCAAGGCCCGGCGGTCGCCTCCTCCATCAAGACCGACCTGCTGGGTGCCACGCTCGCCCGCCGTCGCAAGCTCGGAGAGGTGTTCGTGTTCGATCCATTCGGACTGGCGGGTGGGACCGGGCAGACCTGGACACCGCTGCGCCAGGCGCGCACCTGGGACGGGGCGCTGGAGGTGGCCTGGCGGCTCGCCGCCGCCGGTGAGCTCGACCGTCGCAGCGTCGAGAGCGGAGACTTCTGGGCGATCGCCGCCGAGCAGCGGCTGGCCCCGCTGCTGTACGCGGCGGCGGTCACCGACGGAACGGTGGAGACGGTGGTGCGGTGGGTATACGGGCAGGGCACACGTGAGCTTGACCAGGCCCTGGCGGCCGCCGCCGGCCAAGCCGAAGACGAACAGCAGCTTGCCGACGCCCACGCCGCGTACGACGCCGTTCGGGCTTTCGAGTCCCAGGCTGATCGCACGCGCTCCTCGATCGAGGCAACCGCCCAGACGTTGCTGCGGGCGTATCGGTTCAGCCGGGTGGCCCGCTCCGCTCGCTCCTCCGAGATCACCGCCGATCGGCTGCTCGAGCAGCGAGCCACGCTGTACCTGGTCGGCGACGCCAAGGCCTCCAAGCTGCTGCGTCCGATCTTCGTGGCGCTGCTCTCAGAGGTGGTCGATCGAGCCTACGAGCGCGCGACGGCCTCGGGCGGCGCACTGGAGCGGCCACTGCTGCTGTGCCTCGACGAAGCCGGCAACGTCGCGCCGCTGCCGAGCCTGGCGGAGATCGCCTCCACTGCCCCGAGTCACAACATCCAGCTGATCTCGATCTTTCATGACCTCGCCCAGGCGCGGAGCCGCTACGGCCAGCAGGCGGAGACGGTGGTCAACAGCCACCGCGCCCGAATGCTGCTGCCGGGGGTGGCCGACCTGGAGACTCTCCGGCTGTTCGCGGGCCTGGTGGGCGAGGAGGAGGCACGAGACTTCACCCGCACGACCGGCGCGGGCGGTACGACCCGCTCCACTGGCCGTCGCCGTCGGCCGCTGGTGGCGGCTGAGGAGCTACGCCAACTGCCGTCGGGACAGGCGCTGCTGCTCTACGGCAGGCTCGCCCCCGCGGTGGTGCGCCTTCGGATGTGGTTCTCGGACCGGAAGCTCAGGAGGTTGGGTGGATGAGCTGGGAGGAGCCTGGGGTGAACGGCTTTGACCGCGAGGAGTGGGAGCAGCGCCGCTGGCCGCTTGATTGGCGCGGCTTGCTGCCGCGTGAGCGATGGCGATGGTTTGAGCAACTGTGGATCGACACCTGCGCGCTGCGAGAGCGCTTCCGGCTGCCGGTGCGGGCCGGATGGTGGGAGGACCAGGTCCAGGTGGAAACGCTGGCGGCGCTGGCCGCCTGGCTGGAGCGCTACGACAGCGGCGAATGGGATGACCCACCCGGCAAGCTGGCGCTGCTCTACGACCTGGAGCGGGTGGGCGGGCTCCTGCGTGACGGCAACGAACCGTTCCTTCCCGACCGTGACTGGAGCCGCTTCATCCGGCACCTGCACCAGATCGGCTGCGAGCCCCCGGGGTGAGACGGCGCAGCGTCGGGTAGGCGATGATCCCCCTTCCGGCAAAGACACAAGGAGACCATCCATGGCGCTCACCCGTCAGGGCCGCACGCCTCACCGCCGCCGACGTTCCACCGCACCAGTTCATCACCCCACATCGATCGCCGACATCCCCACTAACGAGCTTCCGGACGTCGGGCTCGGCCCAGACGCGACCTATGAGCTGATCACCAGCGAATTGCTGCTCGACGGGCAGGCGCGTCTGAACCTGGCCACCTTCGTGACCACCTGGATGCCCTCGACCGCGGACAAGCTGATGGCCGAGACCGCGGACAAGAACATGATCGACAAGGACGAGTACCCGCAGACCGCGGCGATTGAGGAACGGTGCGTGAACATGCTGGCCTCGCTGTGGAACTCCCCGGAGCAGGAGCAGGCCACCGGTTGCTCCACCACCGGCTCCAGCGAGGCGGCGATGCTCGCCGGGATGGCCCTGAAGTGGCGGTGGCGCCAGCGCCGCCAGGACGCCCACAAGTCCAGCACCCGGCCGAACCTGGTGATGGGCGCCAACGTCCAGGTGTGCTGGGAGAAGTTCTGCCGGTACTGGGAGGTCGAGCCGCGCATGGTGCCGATGGAGGGCAACCGCTTCCATCTCGGCGCCGAGGAGGCGGCGGCGCAGTGCGACGAGAACACCATCGGCGTCGTGGCGATTCTGGGGTCGACGTTCGACGGCAGCTACGAGCCGGTCAAGGAGATCTCGGCCGCGCTGGATCGGCTTGAGGACGACAAGGGGCTCTACGTGCCGATCCATGTCGACGCGGCCTCCGGAGGCTTCGTCGCGCCATTTCTGACCCCGGAGCTGGAATGGGACTTTCGCCTCGAGCGGGTGCAGTCGATCAACGCGTCGGGGCACAAGTACGGCCTCGTCTACCCCGGGGTCGGCTGGGCGATCTGGCGGGGCGAGGACGCGCTGCCCCGGGAGCTGGTCTTCAACGTCAATTATCTCGGCGGGAATATGCCGACGTTCGCGCTGAACTTCTCGCGGCCGGGGGCCGAGGTGATCGCCCAGTACTACATGCTGGCGTGCTTGGGGCGAGAGGGCTACCGGCGGGTGATGCAGGGGGCCCAGGACGTGGCTCATCACCTCTCGGCTGGGATCGCCGACATGGCGCCGTACAACCTGATCAGCGACGGCAGCGACCTTCCGGTGTTCGCCTTCGCACTCGCGCCGGAGATCGAGAACTACAGCGTGTTCGACGTCTCCGACCGCCTGCGCCAGAACGGCTGGCTGGTCCCGGCCTACACCTTCCCCGAGAACCGTCAGGACCTGAGCGCGCTGCGCATCGTGGTGCGTGCGGGAATGAATCACGAGATGGCCGACCTGCTGTTGGAGCACCTGGCCGACCAGACGGACTTCCTGCAGTCGCTGAACCGCCCGATGCCCAGCCAGGACGACGAGGTTCGCAGCGCGTTCAAACACTGAGCGGGCGTCGCGTCCGAACCGCTCACTCGGGTAGCGTCCCCGCATGAGCACCAGCGACTGGCTCAAGCTGATCTCGATCCCGATCTCCACCGGGGTAATCGGTTGGCTGATCAACTGGACCGGACTGATCATGCTGTTCAACCCGGTGCAGTTCCACGGCTTCCGCATTCCCGGGCTCCAGGAGCTCTCGACGCTACTGCCACGAAAGGTTCAGGAAGTCCCGGGCATCATGCAGGGCGGCGTCGGCTGGCAGGGCATCGTCCCCGCCCGGGCCGCCAAGATGGGCAGCATCTCGGTGGACAAGGCGATCGCCAAGCTGGGGACGCCCGCCGAGTTCTACCAGCAGCTCGACCCCGACGAGATTGCCGACCACATCGTCAAGATGTTCGAGTCGGAGGTCCCCTCGATGGTCGATCGATCGATGCGCCGCGAGCACCCCGGCCTGTGGCACAACGTGCCGCCGCGGGGCAAGCAGGCGGTGTATGACCGTGTGCGCGACCAGCTCCCGGGAATCGTGGGCCAGATCACCGACGAGATCGGCGTCTACATCGACCAGCTGCTCGATCCCAAGCTGATGGTGATCGACCACTTCGAGCAGCACCCGGCGCTGGTGAACCGGATCTTCAAGGGCGTCGGCAAACGGGAGCTGCGCCTGATGGTCCACTTCGGCTTCCTGTTCGGCTTCCTGTTCGGCATCCCCCTGGCGATCGCCGACCACTTCCTCCAGCAATGGTGGCTGCTGCCGCTCTGCGGAGCGATCATCGGGTGGCTCACCAATCTGCTGGGGATGTACGTGATCTTCCAGCCAGTCGAGCCCCGCAAGTTCGGGCCATTGCGTCTGCACGGGCTGTTCCTGCGCCGTCAGGACGAGGTGGCCGAGGTCTACGCCGACATCATCGCCGACGACGTCGTCACGCTGGAGAACATCGGTAATTTCCTGCTCGACGGGCCCCGGGGGGACCGCACCCGCCAGATGCTGGAAGAGGCGATGGGTCCGGCCATCGACGAAGCGGCTGGACCAGCGCAGCCGGCGGTCCGCGTCGCCGTCGGAACCGAGGAGTACGACAACATCCGTGATTCGGTTGCCCTGGAGGCGGTGGACTACACGATGGTGCCGTTCCGGGATCCCGACTTCAGCGCCCGCCAGAGCAAGAAGATCCAGGAGCTGTTCGCCGAACGAACGCGCGAGCTCCCCTACCAGGATTTCGTGGAGATGCTCCGTTCGGCGATCAAGGAGGACGAGTGGATGCTCTACCTCCACGGTGCGGTGATGGGACTGCTCGGCGGGATCCTTCATCTGCTGCTGGTGGGAACGTGAGCCGCGAGAGTGGCTGAACAGCGGTCAGATTCGGAGGACGCGGAGTTCAGCGGCCCCCAGGGTCTCGACGCTGTCCCCAGCCTGGCGCGGCTGGCGCTGACCGCGTGGTGGCACACCACCGGCTGGGCGCTGCGCGGGTCGCTCCGGGCACCCCGCCTGGCGGTCGAGGTCGTGCTCTCACCGCCTCGCGCGGTGGAGCTGATCGGCGACCTGCGCAACGCCGTGGCAGAGGTGGTGGTGGCCAGGACGCCGCTCAGTGACGACGACATCCCTCCGGACGACAGCGACGATGAAGTCCTCTCGGAGGAGGAGCAGCGCCGCCGGACGCTGGACTCGCTGCGCGACGAAGGCCAGCAGCTGCTGCGACGCTCCCGCGACGTCCGCTACGAGGTGGCGGCCCACCCGGCCTACGAGCGCATCCTCACCGAGTTGGCCCCCGATGAAGGACGCATCCTCCGCTTGCTGTTGTTGCAGGGTCCCCAACCCTCGGTGGACGTGCGCACCGGGGGACCGATGGGCATGGTGCATTCCCGGCTGATCGCCCCAGGGTTGTCGATGATCGGCGCCCGCGCCGGCTGCCGGTACGTGGAGCGTGTTCCCTCCTACCTCAACAACCTCTTCCGCCTGGGCATGGTGTGGTTCTCCCGGGAGACGCTGCACGACCAGCTCCGCTACCAGGTGCTGGAAGCACAGCCGGAGGTGCTGGAGGCGATCCATGGCGTGCGTCAGGCCAAGCTGGTGCGCAGGAGCATCCACCTCACCCCGTTCGGTCAGGACTTCTGCACGGTCTGCCTGGCCCCCGACGCCCAGGAGCTGGGAGAGCTGCCGGAGCATTCCACGCCGCCGAGCACGGCCAACGCGCCGGGGCCCCCGTCGGACGCGGCGCGGGAGATGTAGCTCAGCGACGTATGTGGCCCCGGCGGCGGGATAGCTCACCCGAAAATCTGCTCGGCCAGCGTCGTCCCGGCGCGCTCCAGCTCCGCCGGCGTACCCGCCTCGAGGACACCCTGCAGATCCAGGATCCGCTGGGAGAAGCGATCAAGCTCGCACGATCCGGCCACCGCGAAGCAGGGAACGCCGGCCTGGCGCGCGCGAGTGGCCACCTCGGACACCGCCTTGCCGGACAGGCTCTGGCGGTCCAACCTTCCCTCGCCGCAGACCACCGCGCGGGCGGCACGCATGCGGACGTCGAAGCCGACGGCGTCGAGCACGAACGAGGCCCCGGGTACGAGCTCGGCCCCGAGCTCCGCCCAGAGCCCGCCGGCCAGCCCGCCGGCCGCGCCCGACATCGGCACGCCTCGGGGGTCGCGGGCAAGATGCTCTGCCAGGTGGCCCAGGCGATCCTGCAGCTTGCGCACCTGATCGGGGTTCGCGCCCTTCTGGGGGGCGAACACCGCCGCCGCGTCCTCGAAGGGCGTGCGGACATCGCAGAGCACCGTGAGCCGCGATCGGCCTAGGCCCCCGGCTGCACGGACCGCCTCCAGCGCGCCGGCGCCTCCGTCGGTGGTGGCACTCCCGCCAACCCCCAGGTAGAGGATCTCCGCACCGGCTGCCACCGCCGCGGCGATCAGCTCGCCGGTACCGAAGCTGCTGGCGGCGATCGAGTCCCTCTGCGACTCGGGGACGAGGGACAGCCCGCTGGCCGCGGCCATCTCGAGGATCGCGGTCGGCGGGCGCCCCCGCTGACGCTCGGTCAGCGCGAATTGTGCCTCCACCGGCCGCCCGGCAGGATCGCTCACCGTGGCCGTCCGCGGCTCGGCGCGCAGGGGACCGGCGAGCGCGCTCAAGGTCCCTTCCCCGCCGTCGGCGACCGGGCAGAGGTCGCACGAGGCGCCTGCGGCGGTCATCCCCTTGGCAATCGCAGCCGCCACCTCCGTGGCGGGAATCGTCCCCTTGAAGGAATCGGGGGCGACAAGCACGGTGGTGGGGGGCGCCATCACCGCAGTATCCCGGGACCGGTGTCCCGAGCCTTGGGAAGAAACTCGGGAAGAAGCCGACTTTCTCCCCACAGCCCGTCGACGGCGATGCGGCTACGTCCGTCATGCTGTGACCCACGATGGCCGGCGAGCACACAACGATCGAAGCGGCCGGCCAGGAGGTCAAGGTCTCCAATCCCGGCAAGGTGTTCTTCCCGGAGCGGGGCATCACCAAGTTGGACCTCGTCCACTACTACCTGGAGCTGGCGGAGCCGGTGCTGGGGCACCTGCGGGACCGGCCCACCGTGCTCAAGCGCTTCGTCGATGGTGCCGCCGGCAAGTCCTTCTTCCAGAAGCGGGTGCCGGATACCGCGCCGTCATGGCTACAGACGACGACGGTGACCTTTCCCAGCGGCCGCACCGCCCGCGAGCTTCTGCCCAGCGACGCCGCCCATCTGGTCTGGGGCGTGAACCTGGGAGTGATCGACTGGAACCCGTGGCCGGTGCGAACCACCGACCTCGATCATCCCGACGAGCTTCGCCTCGACCTCGATCCGACCCCGGAGGCCAGCTGGGATGACGTCCGTCGGCTGGCGCTGGTCCTGGGGGAGGTGCTGGACGAGCGCGGGCTGACCGGCTTTCCCAAGACGAGCGGCTCCCGCGGCATCCACATCAACGTCCGCATCCAGCCCGAGCACGACTTCGACACGGTGCGCAGAGCCGCGCTGGCGCTGGCCCGGGAGGCGGAGCGACGCGTACCGGAGCTGGCCACCACGAAGTGGTGGAAGGAGGAGCGCCACGGCGTGTTCATCGACTACAACCAGAACGCCCGGGACCGGACGGTGGCCTCGGCCTACAGCGTCCGCCCCACACCCGACGCTCGGGTCTCGACGCCGCTGAGCTGGAGCGAGGTGGCCGACGTGGATCCAGCCGAGCTGCGCATCGACACCGTCCCCGCGCGGGTGCAGCAGCACGGCGACCCGAGCACGGAGATGGATGGCACCGCGGCGCCGCTGGAGCCCCTGCTGGAGCTCGTCCGCGAGCAGGAGGAGCGGGGGTTGGGCGACGCTCCCTGGCCTCCTCACTTCCGCAAGCAGCGGGACGAGCCCAAGCGGGTTCAGCCGAGCCGCGCGCGGGGTGACTAACCCAGGCTCTCGGCCACGGCGCGCCCCGCAACTCGTCCCGAGAAGAGGCAACCGCCGAGGAACGTCCCCTCCAGTGAGCGGTAGCCGTGCACGCCACCCCCGCCGAACCCAGCGATCTCCCCGGCGGCGTAGAGACCGGGCAACACCTCTCCGCCCGGACGCAGGGCGCGTGCACTCAGGTCGGTCTCGATGCCCCCGAGGGTCTTGCGGGTGAGAATCCATAGGCGCACGGCGATCAGCGGTCCGGCACCTGGGTCAAGGAAGTGGTGGGGCGCTGCCACCCGGGTGAAGCGGTCGGCGAGATACCGCCTCGCACCGTGAATCGCCGTGACCTGGCTGTCCTTGGAGTAGGGGTTGTCGAATTCCCGGTCCCGGGCACGGATCGTCCGCTCAAGATCGCCGGCGTCGAGGTGGTCCTCGCCGACTAGGGCGTTCATCCGGCGCACCAGGCGTCCGAGGTCGTGCTCGACGATGAAGTCGGCACCGTGGCGCTTGAACGCCTCCACAGGCGGCGGTGCGCCCTTCAGCACCCGGCTCTTGATCACCTGGGGAATGTCACGTCCGGTCAGATCCGGGTTCTGCTCCGATCCGGACAGGGCGAACTCCCGCTCGATGACCTTCTGGGTGAGAACGAACCAGGTGTGGTCGTGACCGGTCTGGCGGATGTGCTCGAGGGTGCCCAGGGTGTCGAAGCCGGGGAACAGCGGCACCGGCAGCCGCCGGCCGGACCCATCCAGCCACAGCGGCGAGGGTCCCGGCAGGATGCGGATCCCATGTCGAGTCCAGATCGGGTTCCAGTTCTCGATGCCCTCGGTGTAGTGCCACATGCGATCCGGATTGATCAGGCTGGCGCCGGCGGCCCGGACGATCCCCACCATCCGCCCGTCGACGTAGTCGGGCACGCCGGAGAGCATCCGCTTGGGTGGTTCTCCCAGGCGCGAGGGCCAGTTCTGGCGCACGAGGTCATGGTTGCCTCCGATCCCACCGGCAGCGACGATCACGGCCTGCGCGTGCAGCTCGAACTCCTCCACCTCGGTCCTGCTGCTGGGCGCGCCCCGTACCGCTGAGCTCGGCTCCAGCACGGCGCCGGTCACACCGTCGACGGTGCCGTCGGTCACGGTCAGGTGATCGACGCGGTGGCGATGACGCATCGTCACCAGGCCGCGCTCCACCCCCGCCTTGACCCGGCGAATGAAGGGCTCCAGGAGAGCCGGACCGGTTCCCCAGGTGAGGTGAAAGCGCGGAACCGAGTTGCCGTGACCGGTGGCGTCGTAGCCGCCGCGCTCGGCCCAACCGGGGCTCGGCAGGAACTTCACTCCCTGGCCCGCGAGCCACGATCGCTTCTCACCAGCTGTGAACTCGACATAGGCCTCAGCCCACCGGCGGGGCCAGTGGTCCTCCGGACGATCGAACGCCGCCGTGCCGAGCCAATCCTGCCAGGCGAGCTCGGCGCTGTCGTGGATGCGAGCCCGCCGCTGCTCCGGCGAGTCCACCAGGAACAGGCCTCCAAAGGACCAGAAGGCCTGACCGCCCAGCGAAGCCTCCGGCTCCTGCTCCACCACGATCACCTTGCGGCCGGCGTCGGCCAGCTCGGCGGTGGCTACCAACCCGGCCAGTCCGGCTCCGATGACGATCGCGTCGGCGTCCACCGCTAGGCGTCCATCTGGCTCAGGTGGCACTCACGCGGCTTCTTGTCCTCCCGCCAGCGGAGGATCTTCGTCCCATGGCGAATGCGACCGCCGCTGGCGTGATCGAAGGTGACCTCCACCACGAGCTCCGGGCGCAGCTCGATCCACTCCAGGTCCTTTTCGTTCTTCCAGCGGCTGGGGTCGCCGTGTCCGCGCTTCCCGGTCTCGTATGGCCTCAGCCGGTCCACGAGAGCGCGCTTCTCCGCCGCGCGCAGGCCCGAGGAGTGCCCCACAACGTGCAGCTTCCCGTCGTCGTCGTAGAGGCCGAGAATCAGTGAGCCCACCGTTCCCTCCTCTTTGCCAGGGCGGTAGCCGACGACGACGGTGTCGACGGTGCGCACTCGCTTGACCTTCACCATCCCCTTGCGCTGTCCAGGGCGGTAGGGCGCGCGGCAGTCCTTGGCCACAACGCCCTCGCCATGTTGCAGCCACGCCTCGGTCTCCGCCAAGTCCGTGCTCAGCGGCGTCAGCGTGACCGGGTCAGACGCCAGCGCCTCCAGGGCCTCGCGCCGCTCGGCCAGCGGACGGTCCAGCAGCACCTCGTCCTCGCGGGCCAGGAGGTCGAAGGCGACGTAGTGCGCCGGAGTCTGCTCAGCCAGCAGGGCGATCCGAGAAGCCGCGGGGTGGATCCGCTGCTGCAGGGCTCCGAAATCCTGCTCCCCCTCCGCGCCGTCGATCACGATCTCGCCGTCCAGCACGTATCGGCCCGTCGGGAAGGTGAGCTCCGGGAAGTAGCGCGACAGCGGCTTGCCGGCGCGCGACTGGATCACCGCCTCCTCCCCGTCGACGAAGGCAATCGCCCGGAAGCCGTCGTACTTCGGCTCATACACCCACTGCTCCCCCGTGGGCAACTCCGGCTTGGAGCGGGCCAATTGAGGCTCGATGGGTGGTTTCAGCGGGAGGGACACCGGGCGATGATCCTAAACCGCAAACGAGGCCGGCGGCGTCACGCCGGCACGGCCCGCTCGAGATCTGATCCGCGGAGAGCGGGGTCCGGCCGTCGCTAGGATCGGATGATGGCGCTCGACGACGTCACGCCCGCCGAGGAGGAGTACCTGCAGTCGCTCTACTGGCTGCTGGAGGCGAAGCTCCCGATGACGGGGGCGAACCTGTCCCGAGCGATGCAGCTCTCCGGCCCGACCGTTCACGAGATGCTGGGGAGGCTGGAGCGGGACGGCTACATCATCCGCAGCCAGGGCCGCGGGATCGAGTTCACCACCTCGGGACTGGAGCACGCCGAGCGAATCGTGGGGCGCCACCGGATGATCGAGCGGTTCCTCACCGACGTCGTCGGGGTCCCGTGGGACGACGTGCATGAGGAGGCAGAGCATCTGGAGCACGCCATGACCCCGCGGTTCGAGGCCTATGTCCGCGGCGCAGTGGGAGAGGCCAAGACCTGCCCGCACGGCCATCCCATCAGGGTGGGACAGCGGATCGATGGAGTCCCACTGGCCGACTGCGAGCTCGGGGCGCAGGTGACGATCCTGCGCCTGGAGAACGAGGCCGAGGATCTTCTGCACTACCTCAAGGATGCGGGCATCGAGCCCGGCATGAGCGGAAGCATCGCCGACACCGGCAAGGAGTTCGTCACCGTCACCAGCCAGCTGGGTGAGGCGACTGTAACCACCAGCGTCGCCGAGACGGTGTCGGTGCTCGCCGATCCCTCACCGCCACCGCGGATCGCGCTGCCCGAGCAACTGGTGCTGGGACGCGAGCGCTACGGGCGCTGAGCTTCGGAGCTACCAGGGGGAGGCAACTGCCGGCGAGGCGCAGCGAGCGCCCTGGACTCCCCATCAAGCCAAGCCACGATCTGGGCGAGCACGACGGGATGGCGTGTCAGTTCGAAGTGACTGATGCCACCGATCTCCCGGTAACTGTCGACGGAGAAACGCACCGGCTCGTTACCACCGGGATGGGCCCAGGCGCTGTCGCGCGAGACCAGCAGGTCGCCCAACCCGCTCGCGAACGGGTGCCCGGTATCGCGGGTGATCGATGCCGAGACGAAGCGGTAGTTGACGTGCGGGAGGTACGAGGCCTCGTCTCCGCGGCCGGAGTCCTTCAGGCCGGCGCTTCTACGCTCCAGGGCACGGCGGGCGGCGGTGGTCTCCGGGAGCCGGCCGAGTGCCGAGCCTGCCGCGCGCGCCGCCTTCTCGATCGAGGTGCCCCGGTGGGGCGCCCCCAGCGCGATCACGTGGCCCAGCACGGAGATCCAGGGCTGTTCGGCCCCGGAGTCGCAGGCGCTCCGGCACACCAGCGCCCCGGCGGCATGGCCGACCAAGGTCAGCTCTCGCACCGTCACCGGCCACCCCGCTACCACTTCGGAGATCAGCTGCGCCAGCTCTGCGCCGTTCTCGGACACCGGCCGGCCGGTGTTATAGCGGACGTACAACGGGGTGACGCCCAGCTGGCCGTGCAGGGCCGACCCGTACAGCGGCACCCCCTCCCCATGAGTACGCCACGCGTCCTCGGTCTGACCGAGGCCGTGCACGAACAGGGCCAGGCGTGGCGTCGCGTCCCGGAAGGCCGTCGCGAGCTGACCGGCGGTGGTGCCGACCACCGCACCGTCGCGCCGGAGGGTGAGCCGCAGCTCCAGCGGGCTCTGGCGTTCGTGCAGCAGGTCTCCGGCGACGCCGTTGAGGGCCGCCAGGGCGCGGCGGCCGGCGGGCGCCGTCTCCAGCGCCGGCCGGTCTCGCGGCGCGGCGGCGCCGATGGCGCGGCCACCGAAGCGAACGCCGAACCGGGTGAGCGTGCTCACCGAGCGATAGACCAGCGTGGCGATACCGTCGTGCACCACGGCCACCGGCCTGGCAGCGGGGCCAACGGCATCGAAGGCACGCCGGGCGATCGCCTGGTGGGTCTCCTGCAAGCGGTCGGTGACACCGGCGACGGCTTCGCCGGCGAGGTCACCGGCGGCGATGATCTCCTCAGGCCGCATCGGCGCTTCGGGCCGCGGCTACCTCTTCGTAGGCATCGGCCAGGCGACGGACGCCTTCCTCGATCTGCTCTGGCCCCACCCCGGAGTAGGCCAGGCGCAGGCTGGAGTCGGCTCCATCGAGCACGAAGTCCGAGCCCTTGACGAACTGCACGTCGCGCTCGGCGGCGGCCGTGAAGAGGGCATCGACGTCGGTGCCGGCGGGCAAGTCGACCCAGAGAAAGTAGCCGCCCTCTGGCGCCACGAAGCGGGCGTCGGGAAGCTCCCGCTCCAGCGCCGCGCACAGGGTCTGAGCGCGCTCCCGGAGCGCCTCCTTGACCGTCTCGATCGACCGGTCCAGCGCTCCGGAGCGGCAGAACTGGTTGACGATGGCCTGGGAGACCATGTTCGGGGAGATGTAGCTGCTGGTCGCGAGCTTGGCGATCCCGGCGATCAGCTCCGCCGGCCCGACCAGGTAGCCAGTGCGGATGCCGGGACACACCGTCTTTGAAAACGAGGAGGCATAGACCACGTGGTCCCCGCCGGTCGAGAGCATGGTCGCCAAGGTCGCGCCTTCGAACCGCAGCTCGATGTACGGGTCGTCTTCGAAGATGGTGAACTCATGTGTTTTGGCCAGGTCGACCAACTGGCGGCGCTTCTCGGCAGAGAGCGTGTAGCCGGCAGGGTTCTGAAAGTTGGGGATGATGTGGGCCAGCTTCGGCTTGGCTCCCGCGGCGAGCAGGTTCTGGAGGGCGTCGACCGCGAGACCGTCTGGCTCGAGCTCCACCGCCTTGATGTCGGCCCCGCGCCGGCGAAGCGAGAGCAGCGTGCGGTCGTAGGTCGGCCGCTCCACGACCACCGTGTCGCCGGGCTCCACGAGCGCATCGAACAGGAAGGCATCGGCCTGCATCGAGCCGTTGGTGACCAGCACCTGCTCCGGGAGGACCTGGTGACGCTCGGCGATCCACTCGCGAAGCGGCAGGTAGCCCACGGACGTGCCGTAGGCGGTCATGCCGCCGGGATCGCGCTCAAACGCGTCGGCGGCGGCGCCTTTCAGCCCGTCGACATCGACGATGTCCAGCGACGGTGCGCCGCGGGCGAACGAGATCGGTTTGGCCATAGGCTCACAGACTACGCGCTCCTCTGGGTGAGCTGCACGTCCAGGAGTGCACGGTCCTCGCCTTCGTAGCCGCGCAGCGCCACCTCGCGCACGCGAGGTGCCCCGGCCAGCTCCCGGGCGAACTCCCGGACCTCTTCGTTGGTGGCGAACGGCCCGGCCGAGACGGTCAGCGTGACCGCCGGCGACTCGGGCTCGGAGGACATGTTCGCGCGCAGCACGTCAATCAGCTCACGGATCAGCTCGAGTTGCTGCTCCTGCATCGCCGCGAGCACGGTCACCCCGGCGGAACCGGAGGGAGCGGGGGCCTCCGGCGCCGACTGCGGATCGCTCTGGCGGCGCGAGCGCTGCAGCACAGAGGCGAGCGGTCCCGATCGGCCATGACGCGGCTCCTCAGGCGGGGGCGGCGTCGCGTCGGAGGACGACTCGGGCTCGCGTTCCGGTTCCGGCTCCGCTCCGGCTCCGGCTCCGGCAAAGCGCTGAGTTCGGGGGCGGCGCTCGACTCCGGATCTGGCGGCGGCTCTGGCGCCGGCGCCGGCTCCGGTGGCTCCTGCTCCACCGCGGGAACGGGCTCTCGCTCCGGCACCTGCACGGCCGGCGGGGGATCGCTCCCAGGCGCGAGATCGGCCTGGATCAGCCTCAGCTTGCGGTCGATCTCGGCCAGGCGCGCATCAAGCTCGGATACGCCGTGGCTCTGCTCCAACATGAGGATGACCGAGCCTACCGATCCCCTCGGCGACTTCCCGGCGTCCCGATCAGCGAGCTGACACTCAGGCGACGCTGGACGCCGAGCCCGTGGCGTCACCCAAGAGTGAGACCGCAACCTCGGCCACCTGGGTCGGGGTTCGCCCCACCCGAACTCCCTTGGCCTCCAGCGCTTCGGCCTTGGCCGCGGCAGTGCCCCGGGAGCCGGAGACGATCGCCCCGGCGTGACCCATCGTCTTGCCGGGCGGCGCGGTGAAGCCGGCGATGTAGGCGACCACCGGCTTGGAGACCTCGGCCTGGATGAACTCGGCGGCGCGCTCCTCGGCATCGCCGCCGATCTCCCCGCACATCACGATCAGCTCTGTCTCGGGGTCCCGCTCGAACAGCCCGATCACATCGATGAAGTCTGTTCCGGGCACCGGGTCGCCGCCGATCCCGACGATCGTCGAGTTGCCAAAGCCGCTCTGCGCCAGCACGTTCCCGATCTGGTAGGTGAGCGTCCCCGACCGCGAGACGACTCCCACGTTGCCCTGCTTGAAGAACGAGGCCGGGATGATCCCGACGTTGGCCTTGCCGGGAGAGAGGATGCCCGGGCAGTTGGGGCCGACCAGCCGGGAGCGGCCGTTCTTCACGATCGTGTTGTAGACCCGCAGCTCGTCGTGCGCGGGGATCCCCTCGGTGATGGTGATGATCAGCGCGATGCCCGCGTCCTCGGCCTCGAGGATCGAGTCCGCGGCGAACCGCGGCGGCACGAACACCATGGCCGTGTTGGCACCGGTCTCCCTGACTGCGTCGTGGAAGGTGTCGAACACGGGAATGCCCTCGACGTCCTGGCCCCCCTTGCCCGGGGTGACTCCGGCGACCACCTGGGTGCCGTATTCCCGGTTGCGCAGCGAGTGGAAGGTCCCCTCGCGGCCGGTGATGCCCGAGACGCAGAGCCTCGTGTCTTCGCCGACGAGGATGCTCATCCGGCTGCCAGCTCGACGACCTTGGCCGCCGCCCCGTCCATGGTGGACTCGGTGTGTACGTTGGGTAGGTCGGCCTCGGCCAGCAACCGGCGGCCCTCCTCGTCGTTGGTTCCGTCCAGACGCACGACGAACGGCACCTGGGGGCTGATCTGCGCGAAGGCCTCGATCAGGCCCTTTGCGACCTCGTCGCAGCGGGTGATTCCGCCGAAAATGTTGAACAGCACGGCCTTGACCTTCTCGTCGGAGAGGATCACCTCGACGGCGCTGGTGATCGCATCGGCCTTGGAGCCACCGCCGGCGTCGAGGAAGTTGGCCGGTCGCCCGCCCGCTTGGTCGACCACGTCCAAGGTCGACATCACCAGCCCGGCGCCGTTGCCGAGGATCCCGATGTCGCCATCGAGCTTGACGTAGGTGAGCCCACGCTCCTTGGCCATGCGCTCCTGCGGATCCTCCTGGGAGAGGTCACGCAGTGCGGCGTTGTCCGGGTGGCGGTAGGCGGCGTTGTCATCGAGCGTGACCTTGGCGTCGAGCGCCGCGACATCGCGCTCCGGGGTGATGATCATCGGGTTCACCTCGACCAGCGTTGCGTCCTCCGCGATGAAGGCGTCGTAGAGCTTGGCCAGCATCGCCCCGACCGGCCTGACCACATCGCCGTCGACCCCGGCCTCGAAGGCCAGCCGGCGCCCGTGAAAGTCCTGGAAGCCCAGCAGCGGATCCACGTGCAGGCGGGCGATGGCGTCCGGGTCCTCGTCAGCCACCGCTTCGATGTCCATCCCGCCCTTGGTGGAGAGCATCACCAGCGGCGCCTTGGCCGATCTGTCGAAGATCACCGAGGCGTAGTACTCCGACTCGATCTCCGAGGCCCCCTCAATCCACAGCTCGTGGACCGTGAGGCCGCGAATGTCCATCCCCAGAATCGCCTCGGCGTGTTCACGTGCCTCGTGACCGTCCTGGGCGACCTTGATGCCGCCGGCCTTACCTCGACCGCCGATCTGCACCTGCGCCTTGACCACGCACGGGTAGCCGATGTCGTCGGCGGCGGCGACCGCTTCCTCGACGGTGGTGGCCGGGCGACCGGTGGGTACCGGCACCCCGTGGCGGGCGAACAGCTGCTTGCCCTGGTACTCGAGCAGATCCATGCGGCTCTGGACTGTACTCAAAGGCCCGTCGTGGCATCATGGCCGCGCCATGGCCATCCCCAAGCAAATCTCGTTCGTGACCTTCGATGTCTACGGCACATTGATCGATTGGGAGTACGGGGCGTGCGAGGCGTTTCGTAAGGAGGCCGAGCGGGATGGCTTCACGATTGAGCGCGACGAGCTGATCCCGCTGTTCCACGAGGTGCAGCAGAAGATCGAGGCCGGTTCGTATGAGCTCTACGCCGAGGTGCTGCGCCGCACCGCGGTGGAGATCGCCCAGACGCTCGGATGGCCGCTTGAGCCTTCCCGCTCCGGGTTCCTGCCGGACTCGGTCCAGCGCTGGCCCCCGTTCAAGGAGACCAACCCGGTGCTTGCCAAGATGGCCAAGAAGCACAAGCTTGGCCTGATCTCCAACATCGATGACAAGCTGCTCGGCCAGACCCGCCGTCACATCCCCACCGACTTCGACCTCGTTGTCACCGCCCAGCAGGTTCGCTCCTACAAGCCCGACGCCGCGCACTTCAACGAGTGCGAGCGCCGGATCGGAGGCAAGAAGGGGTGGATCCACGTCGCCGAGAGCTACTACCACGACGTCGAGCCCTGCCTGAAGAAGAAGGTCCCGGTGATCTGGGTCAATCGCCGCAAGCAGTCCCTGGAGTCGGGCCAGAAGAAACCGGACGCCGAGGTCTCGACGCTGCGCGAAGCGGCGAAGCTGCTCGGCGTCGGCTAGAAGGGTTTCCCTGAATGCGGGCGTTGGCCGTACACGCCGACGTCATCGTCTTCACCAGCAGCGTCTGGCAGACGACCTGCACCGCGGTGCGCGCCGGCGAGGAGGGATTCCTGATCGACTCGCCCGTGCTACCGGAGGAGCTCGAGGCGTTGCCGGGCGTGCTGGAGCAGGCGGGATACCCGGTCTCAGGGCTGCTGGTGACCCACGCGGACTGGGACCACCTGCTGGGACGACTGGCCTTTGGGCAGGCGTCGCTGGGCTGCGGGCCGGCGACGGCGGCGCGCCTGGCGGCCGA
Organism: uncultured Solirubrobacterales bacterium; assembly: GCA_963731435.1. Lineage (GTDB taxonomy): Bacteria > Actinomycetota > Thermoleophilia > Solirubrobacterales > Solirubrobacteraceae > Palsa-465. The sequence goes on along the minus strand of CAVSVF010000002.1, from coordinate 279,428 downwards.
GCCTGGCGCGGCCCAGCGCTCGCTGCGGGGGTTCGACGACGAGTACTACGTGGAGGGCCGACTCCCGCTGGGCCTGACCGGGGTCCAGGAGCTACCGGTCCCGGGCAAGCTCTCGCTCGGATCGGCTGACCGCGAGCTGGAGCTCCATCCCGTTGCGGGGCACACCGCCGACGGCACCGCGTACGTGATCCCCTGGACCGGCACGCTGGTATGCGGGGACTACCTCTCCCCGGTTGAGATCCCGATGATCTCCGCAGGCGGGTCGGCGGAGCAGTACCTGGCCACGCTGGAGCGGCTGGCGCCGTTGGTGGAACGCTGCTCCACCGTGGTTCCCGGCCATGGCGGCCCGATCGAACGCGACCGGGCGATGCGACTGCTGGCGGAGGACCGAACCTACGTTGGGGGATTGCTCTCGGACGGGAGCGACACGCAGCTTCCGGCGAGCCGTAGGAGTGCCGCGCAGCGCGCCATCCACACTCGCAACGCGGTCGCGGTCTAGGAGAAGGCGCGCAGGAACCGGGCGGCGAGCTTGCTGCTGGTCAGGGTGGGGTTGGCGACCCCGATCTCCTGGATGATGCCGCCGCGGACCTTGACGATCGGGCGGGCCAGTCCGGCGGGTCCGAGGTACCAGCGGTTGGCGCCGACGGTGTGCTCCCTGGTGAGGTGCAGGTGGCGGCGGACGCTGGTTGTGAGCCTTTGGCCGAGGTGGACGTGCTGCAGTGTGTAGTGGCGGTTTGAGGTGAGCGCCAGCACGACCCGGCCTGAGAGCTGGCGGGCGGTGTGGCGGGAGACGTGGCGCAGCAGCGACCCGGAGGGGTAGCCGACGCGAATGCCGCCGTGGGTGGGGCAGAAGTAGTCCATGTAGCGGCGATGGTGCGAGGAGACCCGCGCGAACGGCTTACGAGCACCCGCACGCGTCATTCCCAGCTCCACCGGACCGACCGAACGGCCCGACAACCGCCCCGTCGGCGCCGAACACGTAAACGTGGAGGCGGCGCCGGTGGGGGTGAGGCCGGTGACGACGCTGGACGCTCCGGGCGCCACGGTCGGGATGCTCACCCCGATGTGCGAGAGGTTGACCTCGCCCGCCTGCCGGGCTGAGAAGTAGACGCTGGTCCCGTCGGTGATCTGCAGGGTGTACGTGGAGCCGGGGGCCACGTCGGCCGCGACCCCCTCCAGCGGGATCGTGAGCGTGTGCGACGCACCATTCAGGTTCACCGGGATCGGGGTGACCTGGTTGCCGAGCACCAGTCCGTTGGCGTTGCTGAGGATCTGCGCGTAGAGCCGGCCGTCGGAGCTGGTCGCGGTGCCGGTGTAGCTCAGGCTGAGCTGCGGCTCGCCGAGCAGCTGGGTCCCCGACGGCGGCGTGTGGATCGGCACGTTGATCGCGTTGGCGGCCCGGCTGGCGACGATCAGCTCACCCGAGGTGTCGCCGGCGACCAGCGGCAACAGCCCAGAGCCAGCGCCGGTGGCCGGCGTCCCGGTGCGCGGCGGGTAGGCCGGGGTGGTGTGCTCGACACCGGCGTCGGAAATCCAGGTGAACCCGGGCCCGGTGTCGACGTTGGTCTCGCGCTTCAGATAGCGCGCCAGCCAGCGCAGCTCGAAGTGAAGCGTGATCTGGGGATCGGGGCCCTTGGGGGTGAGGCACTGACCGTGGGCCACCCCGGGGTTGTCGGACAGCGAGCCGCAGAACCACAGCATCTGCACCGGGAGGCCGCGCGCCTTCAGCGACTCGTAGTTGGTGATCGCCTCGTGCAGGGTGAACAGGGTGTCGTCGGTGCCCTGCATGAACAGGACCGGGATGTGGATGTGGCTGAGCAGCGCCGCCGGGCTCGCGGCGGCGAGAAACGCCTGGTCAGCGGGGGTCAACTCACCCGTCTTCAGCCCGTCCTCAAAGGCGGTGTAGATCCGGGGATCCTGCATGTCGGAATGGAAGCCGGCTGGTTCGCCCTCGAGTCCCCCGAGGACCCCACCGGTGGTCGACCCCTGGACGCCCAGGCCGGTGAGCAGGCTGCCCCAGCCGCCCTTGGCGGTGTTGGATTTGTCCAGCGCGGTGACCAGTGAGTTCCACGCGATCTGCGGAGCGATCACGTCGATCCGGGGATCGATCTCGGCGCTGGTCAGCTGAATGCCGCCGCCGTAGCTGTCGCCCACCATGCCCAGCCGCGGATCGCTGGGAGAGTCGAGCTGGGCCTCCGGCTGCTGGGCGATGCGATCGATCAGCGCCGAGACGTCGCGAGCTTCGTAGCTGGGGCTGTCGAGCTCGACGTCGCCGCCGGAGTCGCCAAACCCGCGCGGATCCCAGGTCAGGACGTTGTAGCCCGCCGCCAGCAGTGCGGCCACAGTGGCGTCGGAGCTGTTGGAGCGGGCTGAGCTATAGCCGGGACCGAACATCACCGTCGGCGCCCGCTGACCAGCCTTCAGCGACGGATCCGGGAAGAAGGAGTAGACGATCTTGGTCCCGTCGAACGAGGTGACGTATCCGTCCCGAGCCGCAGCCGCACCCGCGCCCACCGCCATCAAAGCGACGGCGCAGAGGCCGGCGAGCAAACCATGTACGACAAGCTTCCGAGCCATCCAAGGTTCCCCTCTCAAAGACCTGACCAGGCGGCCCGGCCACCCTACCAAGAAGCGGTCCGTCGGCATGCCGGTCGCGCCGGCGATCGCCCGGCGCTCGCGCAGGTGCCTGAGGGCTACCCGCCGGAGCTGATCACGGCCAGCGTGTCCCCGCTGGCCACCGAAGCGCCCACGGCGATCGGGAGCTCGGCCACCGTCCCGTCCTTGTGGGCGGTGATCTCGTTCTCCATCTTCATCGCCTCGATCACGCAGATCAGCGCGCCCTCCGCAACGCTGGCCCCGGCCTCCACCGCGACCTTGAGCACGGTGCCCTGCAGCGGCGAGGCAAGCGCGTCGCCACCGCCGGCCCCGCCGCCACCGCCGGACGCCCGCTCGCGTCGCGGGGGCTTGCGCCCGCCCGCCCCGGCTGCCGGGCCGGAGCCGTTGACCATCCCCGCCCCGTGGAGTGGCGCACCGATCACCTTCACATCGAAGCGCTTGCCGGACACTTCGACCGTGTAGTCCTGCTGGACCTTCGGCTCCTCGTCCTCATCGGCAGCGCCGTCCTCTTCGGGCTTCGGGAACGCCAGGCCCTTCAGCCAGTTCCGATCCTCGATCAGGTCCCGGCAGGTCTCGGCGTTGGCCCACTGCTCGGTCTGCAGGATCGCCTGATGGAACGGCACCAGCGTCTTCAGCGCGCCGATCTCGTACTCGCCGAGGGCCCTGACCATCCGCCGGGTGGCCTGTTCGCGATCCGCGTCCCAGACGATCAGCTTGGCCACCATCGGGTCGTACATCGGTGAGATCTCCGAGCCGGGCCCCACGCCGGAATCCACACGGACGCCCGGACCGGCCGGTTCGCGATAGGCGCCGATCGTCCCGGGTGCGGGAGCGAAGTTCTTGGAGGCGTCCTCGGCGTTGATCCGGCATTCGATGGCGTGCCCCCGGAGCTCCACGTCCGCCTGCCCCAGCGACAACGGCTCCCCGGTGGCGACGCGAATTCCCTCCTTGACGATGTCGATCCCGGTCACCATCTCGGTGACGCAGTGCTCGACCTGCACGCGGGTGTTCATCTCCAGGAAGAAGTACTCGCCGTCCTGGAGCAACCCCTCGATCGTCCCTGCGCCCGTGTAGTCGACCGCCGCCGCGGCCTCGGTGGCGATCCTTCCGATCCGCTCCCGCAGCTCCTCGTCGACGGCCGGGGCCGGCGCCTCCTCGATCAGCTTCTGGTGGCGGCGCTGCAGCGAGCAGTCACGCTCTCCGAGATGAATCACGTTTCCGTGGGTGTCGGCCAGCACCTGAACCTCGACGTGCCGCGGGTCGGGGAGGTAGCGCTCGAGATAGACCGTCGAGTCGGAGAAGAACTTCTCCCCCTCGCGGGCGGCGCCCTCGAACGCGTCCTGGAGCTTGTCCTCGGTCAGCGCGACGCGGAAGCCCTTGCCTCCTCCCCCGCCGGCCGCCTTGACCGCGACGGGATAGCCGATCGTCTCCTCGATCACCTTGCGGGCGTCCTCGATCGTCTCCACCGGCTCGGTGGTACCAGGAACGATCGGCACGCCGGCCTGGGACATCAGCTCGCGGGCGCGGGTCTTCGACCCCATCGCGTCGATCGCCGAGGCCGGTGGCCCGATGAAGACAGTTCCGTGCTCCTCCAGGGCGCGGGCGAACGCGGCATTCTCGGCCAGGAAGCCGTAACCCGGGTGTACCGCCTCAGCGCCGGAGCGCTCCACCGCGTCGAGCAGCTTGTCGATCGCCAGGTAGCTCTCGCTCGCCGGCCCGGGACCCAACAGATAGGCCTCGTCGGCGCGCTTGACGTGAGGAGCGTCGCGGTCGAGCTCGGAGTAGACCGCCACGGTCGCGATCCCGAGTTCCTCGCAGGCGCGGATGATGCGGATGGCGATCTCGCCCCGGTTGGCGATCAGGACCTTGGAGAACATGCGCGGCCGGACTTTAGCGGCGGGGAGACCGATCCGACGGGCCGGCTAGGCGAGCTCGGGAAGACCGCCGCGGGCGGGCTCATCGGCGGCCGCGCCGTGCTGCACCGCGCGCAGGCGGCGTGCCTCCCAGCGGCGCAGCAGCCACCGTCCCGCCAGTACGCAGGCCACCGTGTACATCCATCCCAGCAGGATGTCGAACACGTAGTGCTCTCCGGTGACCACCAGCGAGAAGGCCATCGCCAGCGGATACAACGCCACGAGCGGACGCAGCCAGCGATGACGGCGTGGCCACAGGGTGATCGCGACCAGCAGCGAGAAGGCGGCGTGCAGCGACGGGACGGCGGCCACATTGTTGGCGTACTGGTAGCCGTGCTCGACCAGCGAGCCGGCCGAATGCAGATCGAGGCTCTGCCACACCAACGGGATCAGGCGGACGATGGGGGCCGTAAGGTGGGCATCGGAAGCCATCCATGGCGGTGCTGCCGGATACAGCGCATACGTGAGCAGCCCCGCGAAGGACAACACCGTCACGAACACCGCAAAGCGCCGGAAGCGCTGGCGATCGACCTTCCACAGCACCGCGGCTACCACCGGCGTGGCAAAGAAGTGGGTGAGGTAGACGCCCCAGAAGATCACGTCGAACCAGGCGACGTGGCCGTGCCACAGCCAGTGCTGGAGCGCAACCGTCGGCGCCGTCCCGCCGAACATCCACTGATCGACCTGCAGCTGGGGCAGGTAATGGACCGCGAACAGATGGCCGGCGCTGCCGCGCAGGGAGTCGTAGGCGATCAGGATCGCGATGAAGGGGAGCCACTCCAGCACGATGCCGCGCGTGTAGCCGCGGAGGTCCGACAGCGAGAAGCACAGCAGCCCCAGCAACAGCCAGATGGCCAGGATGTCTCGCTGGTACGGCACCCCGAGGGTCGCCACCATCACGCCGGTGCCGAGCAGGAACACCGCCGGGGCGATCACCTCCCGGCGGCGCACACGGGTTGTCATCGACGTGAGCACGAGAGGGCCGAATATAGGGGCAGCGGCCGCGGGTCCGCGGCGAGGAAACTCAGCCTTAACCGGCGGCCAGCGCCATCCCGGCGGCCACGGTGTCCCCGGTCGCCTCGTCGATCAGGATGAAGCTGCCGGTGGTGCGGTTGCGAGCGTAGGCATCGACCATCAAAGGCGAGCTGGTGCGCAGCTTCACCCGGCCGATCTGGTTGAGCGCCAGCTCTCCAGCCGGAGAGTGCTCCAGCGTGTTGACGTCCACCCTGTGCTCGATGGCGTCAACCACCGCCCTGACGGCGCGTGTGGTGTGCTTGATCGCGTAGCGGCTGCCGCGGGTCAGCGGTGCGCTGGCCATCCAGCAGATCATCGCGTCGATCTCCCGCGACGGAGACGGCGCGTCCTCCACCGCGGCGATCATGTCCCCCCGGGAGACATCGATCTCATCCGCGAGGCGAAGGGCCACGGACATGGTCGGGAAGGCGGCATCCAATGGTCCGTCGTGGGTGTCGATCGCAGCGATCCTTGTCCGCCGACCGTCGGGTAGGACCACGACCTCGTCACCGGTGCGAAGCACGCCGCCGGCCACCTGCCCGGCATAGCCGCGGTAATCGTGGTGGTCCTCACTCATCGGCCGGATCACCCACTGAACCGGAAAGCGACCGTCGGTCAAATTCCGGTCGCAGGCGATCACCACGTGCTCGAGGTGATAGAGCAGCGGCGGCCCGTCGTACCACGGCATCGCCGCGGAGCGCTCCACCACGTTGTCGCCGTGAAGCGCGGAGATCGGGATGAACGCGATGTCCGGGATCTCCAGCTGAGCCGCCCAGCCGCTCAGCTCCTCCACGATCCGATCGAACGCCGCCTCGTCGTAGGAGACCAGGTCCATCTTGTTGACGCACACCACCAGGTGAGGGATCCGCAGCAACGAGGCGATGTAAGCGTGTCGGCGGGTCTGCTCGCTGACCCCCTTGCGGGCGTCGATCAAGACGATCGAGACCTCGGCGGTGGAGGAGCCGGTCACCATGTTGCGCGTGTACTGCTCGTGGCCGGGCGTGTCGGCGATGATGAACTTGCGCCGGGAGGTCTGGAAGTAGCGGTAGGCGACGTCGATCGTGATCCCCTGCTCGCGCTCAGCGCGTAGGCCGTCGGTCAGCAGGGCCAGATTGACGTAGCCGTCGCCACGACGCTCGGAGGTCGCCACCACGTGCTCCAGCTGATCCTCCAAGATCGACTTGGAGTCGTGCAGCAGCCGGCCGATCAGCGTCGACTTCCCGTCATCGACCGAGCCTGAGGTGGCGATCCGCAGCAGTTCGCTCGCGCGGGTAGCGGTAGCGGAATGCCCGTTCTGGGTGGCGGCCACCGCCATCAGAAATAGCCCTCGCGCTTACGGTCCTCCATCGCTGCCTCGGTGACGCGATCGTCGGCCCGGGTCTCGCCGCGCTCGGTGATCCGGGTGGCGGCGATCTCGGCCACCACCTCCTCCAGGGTCTGGGCGCCGGAGCGCACCGCGCCGGTGCAGGTCATGTCGCCGACGGTGCGGTAGCGCACCGACTCGTGGTAAGGCTCCTCGCCATCGATCAGCTCGATGTGCGGACCGGTGGCGTACAGCATTCCGTCGCGCCGGAACACCTGGCGCTGGTGGGCGAAGTAGATCGGCGGGACCTCGAGGTGCTCCTGCGCTATGTACTGCCACACGTCCAGCTCGGTCCAGTTGGAGATCGGGAACACGCGGACGTGCTCGCCGGTGCGGATGCGCCCGTTGTAAAGAGACCACAGCTCGGGCCGCTGGCGCTTGGGATCCCACTGACCGAAGTCGTCCCGGAAGGAATAGACCCGTTCCTTGGCCCGGGCCCGCTCCTCGTCACGTCGGGCTCCGCCGAGTGCGGCGTCGAAGCCGTGCTCGGCGATGGCATCGAGCAGCGTCGTCGTCTGCAGCCGGTTTCGAGAGGCCCGGGGCCCCCGCTCCTCGGTGACCCGGCCATTGTCGATTGAGCTCTGCACGCTGGCGACGACCAGCCGCTCCCCCAGCTCGGAGACCAGCCTGTCGCGGAGCTCGATGACCTCCGGGAAGTTGTGCCCGGTGTCCACGTGCATGATCGGAAACGGGAACCGACCCGGCCGGAATGCCTTCTCGGCCAGCCGCAGCAACACGATCGAGTCCTTGCCGCCGCTGAACAGCAGCACCGGCCGCTCGAACTCAGCCGCTACCTCGCGGAAGATGTGGATCGACTCGGCCTCAAGCGTCTCCAGGTGGGTGAGCTCGTAACCCAGCGGAGTCACTCGTGAATCCCGCACTCGGTCTTGTCCTGGCCCGTCCAGCGACCCTCCCTGCCCTCGCCCGGCCGGGTGCAGGGCTCGCAGCCGATCGATGAGTAGCCGCGATCGTGCAGCGGGTGGTAGGGAAGGTCGTGGTCGAAGATGTAGCGCCAGAGATCCTGTTCGGTCCAGTCCACCAGCGGGTTCACCTTCCAGATGCCCCGCCGCTCGTCGGGCTCCAGCTTGCCGGCGGCGGCGCGCGTCGGCGCCTGCTCGCGTCGAATACCGGTGATCCACGCGTCGACCCCGGAGAGCGCTCGCTCCAGCCCATCCACCTTGGCGGCGCCGCAGCAGTGAACCGCGCTCCAGGGCTCGTCGGGACTGCGCGCATCGATCACCTCGATCTCCAGGCCGAAGCGGTCCTCGAAGCGCTTCCAGGTGGTGAGCGTCTCGGCGAACAGCACGCCGGTGTCGATGGTGAAGCTCCTGGCGGCCGGCTCGATCTCGCTGAGCATGTGGAAGAGCACCGACTCCTCCTTCTGAAACGAGCAGGCCATGGTCAAGCGGGGATGGAACTGCTCAACCGCATAGGTCAGGACCTCCTCGGCGGAGGCCTGCGCGAGATCGGAGGCGGCGATGCTCATGGCAGCGTCTAGGTTAGGAGGAGCGACGCCTCGTCCTCAGACGGCGCACTCGCCTTCCCCACGAACGACCTCGAAGGGCGCGTTCTTGGTCCAGTCGATGAACATGTTCATGTTCTCCAGGTTGAACTCGACTGGCATGGAAAGGTCCTTCACCAAGGCCTCGAACTCCGTGGCCCCCACCCGCTCGACGAAGCTGTTGAAAGGCTCGCCGTCGGCACGCTCGGCCTCGTAGTAGCGGAGCCAGCGCTCGACCGCCTCGGGCACGCGCTTTGCTGGAAGCCGGGCCTTCAGACGCTGGCCGTAGACCACCTCCCCGCCCTCGTAGGCGCCGCCGACGTGCGGGATGTAGGCCGGGATGGTGTGCTCCCCGACCTTGATCGAGGCACCGTAGAAGCCAATGTTGGCGATGTGATGCTGCCCGCATCCATTCGGGCACCCACTCATCTTGATGTGAATCCTCCGCGTGAGCTCGTCGTCGAGCTGCATCCCCACCACGCGGTCCTGGACCGCCTGGTTGAGCCCCATCGAGCTGGTGATTCCGAGCTTGCAGGAGTCGGTGCCCGGGCAGCTGACGACGTCGGTGATCTCGTCCGCGCCGGCGTCGCCGAGGCCAAGCTGTTCCAGGCGCTGCCACACCTCGTAGACGGCCTCGTTGCGGACCCAGCGCAGCACCAGGTTCTGATGAACGGTGGTCCGGGCGGAGCCGCCTGTGTACTCACGCATGATCTGGCCCAGCCCGCGGAGCTGATCCGGGGTGAGGTCGCCGCGTCGCACCTTGATCTCGACGGTGGCGAAGCCCTCCTGGCGCTGCGGGGACACGTTGGTCTCGGCGAAGCGCTCGAACTCCCGCATGTCGCCATTGGGTGACGCGTAGGTCTCCTGTGCGGCCGGCGCGCTCGCCTCCTCATCGAGGTCGAGGAGGATCTCGTCGAGGGAGAAGTCGCGCTCGGAGACCCAGTCACCTTGCAGCTCCTCCTCCACCTGCTCACGGAAGGCGTCGATCCCGATCTTGTCGATCAGCACCTTGATGCGGGCGCGGGCGCGGTTGACGCGCAGCCACTCCTGCCGATCGAAGATCCTCATGCAGGCTTCGGTGATCTTGAGGTAGTCGCCGTTGTCCAGCTCCACGAAGTCGTACAACGTGGGCGCGAGGCGCGGCATGATCGAGGTTCCGCCGCCGACCCGGACCTCGACGCCACGGACCCCGTCCCGCACCTTGGGCACGAACGCCATGTCGTGGATCCGGGTGATGGCGTTGTCCTCGTCGGTGGCGGTGAACGCCGTCTTGACCTTTCGAGGCATCGCCTGGGTGGTGGGATGGCGCACGAAGTAGCGGACGTAGGCGCCCGCGTAGGGAGTGATGTCGAACAGCTCTCCCTCCAGCACCCCGGCGCGGGGGTCGCCGGTGACGTTGCGCATCGTGTTCCCGCAACCCTCCCGGGATGACAGGCCCGCATCGCCTAGCTCCCTGATGAGCGCCGCGGCGTCCGGCAGGGGCACATGGTGCATCTGGATGTTCTGCCGCGTGGTGATGTGTCCCTTGCGCAGCGGCACGTAGCGCTCTATCCCATCGGCGAACGCGTCCAGCTGGTCGGGCGTGACCCCGCCCATGGGCAGCTTGACCCTGATCATCTGGACGTCAGCCTGGCGCTGCCCGTATACCCCCTGCTTGAGGCGGAACTTGATGAAGTCCTCTTCCTTGGCCTCCCCCTTCAGGAAGCGGGTGGACTCCGTGTCGAAGTCGTCGAACTCACGCTCCAGGATCGGAATGACGTGTCCTGGGACGTTCTCCAGCACCTCCGGGTTCTCGAGCGAGCCGTGGCGTGGGGACTTCGTCTTGGCGTTGTCGAGCGATGCAGGCTCCATCTGGTTCCTTCCGGTGGCGTCGGGATCGGCGTCGGGAACAGAGGAATTTACCAAAAGGCGATCTGAATACCGGATTTTGCCCGGGATCCAGGCGATTTGCTCTGCGAGAACCGCCACGGGGCGGCGGGCCGGGCCTACGGATCCGGACGCGTGGCTAGGAGAGGCCGATCCGAACCGACAGCCTGGTACTTACCCCGGAGGCGTCGGTCACCACCATTCGAAGCGTGGCGGAGCGCGTGTGCCGGGAGGCGATGCTCGCCCGCAGCGCCCTGGTCAGCGAGATCTCCGGGGGGCCCAGCTGCAGCTGGGCGGCACTGACCGACCGGGAAAGCTGCACCCAGAGGACCCCGTGGATGAGCCTCAACTTGGCCTTCAGGCGCTTCCGCGATCCGTCGATCACCGCTATTCCCCGCGTCAGGCTGTGCTGGCTACGGGACAGGTGGATGCTGCTGGGGAAGCGGATTTGAACCGTCTTGATCGCCGCGGCATAGGCACCTGAGCCGAGCTTTAGCGTCAGGCGCGGGGACCCGTTAGCCAGTACGCGCAGCGACCCCTTGGTCACGCTCGGCGCGCCGGCGATGGTCCAGGGGAATGCGATGGTGGAGGAGCCGCCGCGTGAGTCCGTCGCAGCGACCCTGGCTGTGTAGCGACCCGCCCGCGTGGGAGTGCCCGAGATCAGGCCGGTGGCGGAGTTGATGGACAAGCCGGGCGGGAGGGCGCCGGCGGCGTAGCGCAGGGCGAGCCCTCCGCTGTCAGTGGCGTGAAGCTGCAGGCGGGTACGCGAGCCGACCTGTCCTCCCTGTGGGGCTGGGGCGCTGAGCGTGACGACCGGAGCCACGGGGGTCGGAGGCACCGGCGTCGGAGGCCGACTCGTAGTGGTGGTGGTCGTCGGGGGCGAGCTCGTGGTGCTGGTCGTGGTGGTGGTCGTGGTCGTCGGCGTGCTCGTGGTAGAGGTGGTGGTGGTCGTGGTGGTGGTTCCGGTTCCGCCCCCACACAGCGAAGACGCGAGCGTCGTTCCCTTGGGCGTACCTCGGCCGGACACCATGTCGTAGCCGGCGGCGGCGGAGTACCCGGTCACCCCGTCGTAGTTGTTGTTTCCGGAGGTGACGTCGTTGAAATCGCTGCTCGGAGCGCTGTACAGCAGCGGGTTCGCAAAGCCGACCGGAGTGCCGTTGCAGGTGCTCGACGCGTCGGCAAGCGCGATCAGCGAGGCCCAGGTGGGAGCGGCCGCGCTGGTCCCACCGATGCTCTGCCAACCCATCGGCGCGGTCGCGTCAGAGCCGCCGGAGCCGTTGTAGTAGATGGCGTAGCCGTGGTTCTCGTCGGCATCCGCTGAGACGTCCGGCACCTCGCGAACGGAGCTGCTCGCGAAGCCGGACTGATAAGACGGCCGCGGCCACAAGGTCGATTTTCCTCCGCCGGTGGCACCGTTCCCGGTGCCATCGTTCCAGACCGTCTCGTGGGGCGGGGGACCAATCGAGGACATCGAGGTCCCTCCAACCCCGGTGACGTCGGGCTGGCTGGCGGGATCATCCACCGCCTGGCCACTGCCGTCCTGGCAGTCGTCCGCGCCCGAGTCGCCGGCGGCAGCGAAGATCGACTGGCCCTGCGTCGCAGCCTCCTGGAAAAGAGTGTTCTCGGATTGCGCATCAGGCGTCCCCCCTTGCTGTTCCTGGGATTCGCACAGTCCCCATGAGGTTGAGATCACCTTGGCCTGGTCCTGGCTGACGATCTTGCTGTAGGTGTCGAATGCACTGTTGCCAGAGTTCTGGTTGCCCTGGTACACGAGGACCTTTGCGTGTGGCGTCAGCCCGATCACGCCCTCGATGTCCAGCGTGGCCTCGACTCCGCAGTAGCTCTCGGTGGGATCGGTAGGGTCGCAGGGAGACGGGCCGCCATCTACGTTGACGTTGGTCACCTGCGCACCGGTGCCGTAACAGCTCTGGTATGTGGAGAGGTCGCTGGAGTCGTACGGCTCAAGCTCATACAGCGCAACGGTCACGCCGCTGCCGAGATCACCAGCCCCGTAGAGCCCGGAGAAGCCATAAGCGGAAGCGATCTGGTCAGCGGTGTAGCCACCGGCGTTCTTCGCGCCCGAACAAGGCTGGGGCCCGCCCGTCGCGACCTGAGGACTGGTCTGGGTGTGGGAGATCGATCGGCCTGAAGGACGAACCAAAGCGTGGGGGTGGCGGACAACCAAGGTGTTAAGGCCGACGACACCCTGCACAACGCCAGCGACATTGGAGCTCACCGCCGGGGCGGCCGTGTTGGTGAAGCCGACGTGGCCGCTCCGCAGCCGGTAGCGCTCAAACGAGGTGGCGAACGCGCTGGAGAGCGTCGCCGCCTGAGCCTTGACCGGGAACGACAGGCCGTTGGGGGTGACCGCTCCCAGCCGCAGACCCTCGGCGCGCAAGGATGAGCGCACGGCCGCCACCTGCTGGGCGGTGGGACCGAAGCGCTGCGCGAACTGGCGGACGGTCAGGTATTGGTGATACAGGCCTGAGCCGGGGGTGGAGACGGCCTGCGCGTAGGCGGCCAGCGCGCTCGGATCCCGAGGCTGCAATGCAACGGTGGCCAGGATCGTGGTGGCGCGAGGAAGGGCGCCCACCGGGCGGGCGCCGTGGGGAACAGGCGCGACCCTGCCGACCCTGACCCTGCGGCCACCCGCAGCCTGCGCAGTCGCGCCGCCCGCGCAGAGGGCGACCAGGACCACCGCCAGGAGGACCCGCGTCAGACGTGACCGGAGCCCGAGCTGCCGGCTCAGGACCACGGCAGAGGGAGCTCCGGCTGGCGAGCAACCCCCTCGAGCAGCGCCGCCTGTTGCCAGCGATCCACGCGTCGCTGGTCTGGTGCCGGCGGCGGCACCGTGTCACGCATGAATCGCTCCAGGGCCGCGACCACCGCGGCCGCCTCTTCAGGCGACGCGTCGGGGGCGACGATCGTTAGTTGCGGTCGACGATTCACGGTGACTCGAGAGTAGCGGTGAGGGCCGCCTGAGGAAGCAATCGACAGAGTCGCCGGCGGACTTGTGGCTTCGTTGTGCGCGGTGGACGTTCGTCGCTCTCGGAAAGGTTGGTCCACACGGGCTGGACGCGCCAGCCCGAGGCACTACGACAATCGTCGACCTTGACGAAAAGGGCTAAAGCACCCGCTCAAGGGGTGTCCGCAAACGACCGATACAGCAGCAAAGACCGGACTGAAGTCCTACGGGGGTAAGGAGCGAGATGAGACGGAGACAAGCCATTGCTGCACTGATCGCGGGCTCGATGATCGTGCTGGCGCTGTTGACGGTGTTCGCGATGGAGCTGTCGAACACGCAGGCGAAGTCCAAGCAGGACATCGAGGCACGAGTGCACGAGCGCACCGTGCTCGCCGCCGCGCTGATCGACAGCCTGTTCCAGTCCGCGGTCAGCTCCATCCCGCAGGACGCCCGTACCTTCGGCGGTCCCACCGTTTCACGGACAGTGATGAACGCGCGGCGGAACAAGAATGCGTACACGGTGCTGCTGAATCAGAACGGCGCCGTCATCGCCCACTCCGACGGCTTCACCGCCCAGGCCCAGGCCCACCTCCCCACCTCATCGGCACTCAAGCTGCTGCGAAGCGGCCGTCCCTGGGCGCTCGGCAATGTGCGCCCGCTCGGGAAGAAGAGCGTCATCAACTACGGGCTGACGCTGCCCACCAGATCCGGCACGCGCTATCTGCTCACCGGCATCACCCCCGCCGGGCTGAACGCATTTCTGTACAACGATCTGAAGCAGATCCCCGGGGTCAGGGGCGCCCACAACTACGTGCTCGACGGCAACGGCACCGTGATCTCCTCGACCAACCCCGCCCGCCCCTCCGGCTACGTGTTCCACACGCCGGCACAGCTCAACGTCCTCGGCCGCACCAACGGTGAGATCCAGGGCCATTACTTCGACCAGGTCAAGCTGACCAACTCCAGCTGGCGGATCCTTCTGGCCGCCCCCGACGGGCCCCTGTTCGCAAGCATCTCCGGGCCCCACCGGTGGGTGCCCTGGCTGATCTTCGCGGCGTTTGGGCTGGTGGCATTGATGACCCTGCTTCTCTCTCGGCGCACGCTGCGCGACAGCGAGCGGGTGCGAGCCGCCAATCAACAGCTGATCTCGGCCAACGCCGAGCTGGCGCAGGCCAAATCGACGCTCGAGGACATGAACGGCACGCTGGCGGAAACCAACGATGCCCTGGGGGCCAGCAACGCCGAACTGGAGCGACGGGCGCGGGAGCTGTCGCGGTCCAACGCGGAGCTGGACCAGTTCGCCTCGATCGCCTCACACGATCTTCAGGAGCCCCTACGCAAGATCCGCACCTTCAGCGCGCGGGTCCAGGAGACGGAAGGCGAGAAGCTCTCCGAGCGCGGACGCGACTACCTCCAAAGGGCCAACGGGTCGGCGGAGCGGATGCAGAAGTTGATCGAGGACCTGCTCCGCTACTCCCGCGTTTCGACCCAGGGGCGGCCGTTCCAGCCCGTCGATCTGTCCGAGGTCACTGAAGACGTGTTGGCCGATCTGGACGACCTCATCTCTCGCTCGGAGGCGAACATCCACGTCGGCGAGCTTCCGGTGATCTCAGCTGATCCACCGCAGATGCGGCAGCTGATGCAGAACCTGGTCTCCAACGCGCTGAAGTTCACCCGGCCGGGCGTGGCTCCCGAGGTTCAGATCGAGGGCTCCAGAGACGCGGGCTGGGTGAGGCTGAGCGTTCGCGACAACGGCATCGGCTTCGACGAGCAGTACAGCCGGCGCATCTTCCGGGTGTTCGAGCGGCTGCATGGACGCGGGACCTACGACGGCACCGGGATCGGCCTGGCGCTGTGCCGCAAGATCGCCGAGCGGCACGGCGGGACGGTGGAGGCTCGAAGCGTCCCCGAGCAGGGCTCCATCTTCACGGTGACTATGCAGGCTCAACGCACCGAAGCCGTGACGGACGGGCCCAAGGTCGACCAGACCGAATCCCACCATCCCACCCCCGAGGAGTCGTACGTTGCCGCTTGAGCCCGCTTCGAGGCCATTCACCATCCTGCTGGCCGACGACGACGAGGAGGATCGGGAGCTGGCCCGTGACGCGCTCCAGGACTCGCGTCTGGCCAACGAGATGAGGTTCGCCGTCGATGGCCAGGACCTGCTGGATTACCTCCGTCTCGAGGGCCGCTGGGCGGGTCCGGACGTCGATGCCCCGCGCCCGGGGATCATCTTGCTGGACCTCAACATGCCCAGGAAGGATGGACGCGAGGCGCTGGCGGAGCTGAAGGCCGACGAGGCGCTCAAGCGGATTCCCGTGGTCGTTCTAACCACGTCCAACGACGAGACCGACGTGCTCAGCACCTACAACCTCGGTGTCAGCTCGTTCATCACCAAGCCGGTCACCTTCGCCGGACTGGTGGAGGTTATGAAGACGTGGACTCGTTACTGGTTCGAGATCGTCGAGCTGCCCAACGGTGACGTGAATGGCCACTATTAGGCGGGAGAAGGTGAGGGTCCTGCTCGTCGAGGACGACGAGGACGACTTTCTCATCACCAAGGATCTGCTGGAGCGCCAGGATCGTGTGCGCTTCGACCTGGAGTGGTGTTCGACCTACGTCGCGGGACTGAGCGCAATCCGCCAGCAGCGACACGAGGCTTACCTGATCGACTATCGGCTCGGCGAGCACACCGGCCTTGACCTGGTGCGAGAAGGGTTCGCCGCTCGTCCGTTCGCACCGGTGATCATCCTCACGGGCGAGGACACATACGAAGTCGACCTACAGGCCACCGCGCTGGGCGTAACCGACTATCTGGTCAAGCAGGAACTTGACCCCCAGAGCCTGGAGCGCTCGATCCGCTACGCGATCCGCCATCAGCAGGCGATCCGGGATCTGTCGCTCAGCGAGGAGCGCTACTCACTGGCGCTCCGCGCCGCCAACGACGGCATCTGGGATTGGGACCTGGCCGCCGGCCGCATCTACTTCTCTCCCCGTTGGCACGCCATCCTCGGCCGACCCGAGCATGCCGGTGATCAGGATCCGGAGATGTGGTTCGACCTCGTCCACGTCGGCGACGTCCAACGGCTGCGTTCGGCCATCGACGCCCACCTCGCCGGCCGGAGTCCCCACCTGCAATCCGAGCACCGGATGCGACATGCCGACGGAACCTGGCGGTGGGTGCTCACTCGAGGCCTGGCGATCCGCGGGCCCGACGGCACACCGACGCGGATGGCCGGGTCGATGTCGGACATCACCGATCGGCGGGTGGCACAGCTGCGGCTCCAGCACGACGCGCTCCACGACACGCTCACCGGGTTGCCGAACCGCACGCTGTTCATCGATCGCGTCCAGCAGATCCTCCAGCGCTCGACCCGCGACCCGGAGGCTGGGTGCGCCGTCCTGTTCCTGGACATCGACGGCTTCAAGCTGGTCAACGACAGCCTCAGTCACAGCGTCGGCGACAAGCTCCTGATCGCCCTGGCCGAACGGATCGCGACCACCCTGCGTCCCGGGGATACCGTGGCTCGGCTCGGCGGCGACGAGTTCACCGTGCTGCTCGAGGACGTGGTCGACGTCGAGGACGCCACCGTGGTCGCCGGCCGCATCCTGACCGCGCTGGACGAGGCCTTTCACATTTCGGGACACGAGCTATTCGTCAGCGCCAGCATCGGCATCGCGCTGAGCCAGGCCCGACTGCGTCCAGCCGACTTGATGCGCAACGCCGATATCGCCATGTACGACGCAAAACGCCGCGGGCGAGCTCGCTGCGCGGTTTTCGACGAGAGCATGCACCAGCGCGTGGTGGATCGCCTGGCGCGAGAAACCGAGCTGCGCCAGGTGGTGGAGTCCTCGCTCCTGGGGATCCATTACCAGCCGATCGTCGATCTAGCCACCGGCACGATCTGCGGCGTGGAGGCTCTGGCTCGCTGGCCCGAGGACCGTCCGCCGGTCTCCCCGCTGGAGTTCATCGCCATCGCCGAGGAAACCGGAGTGATCGGAGCCCTCGGACAGCAGGTGCTGTGCGGCGCGCTGGAGACGCTTGCCGGGTGGCGACGGGACCATCTCATCTCGGACAACGTCTGCGTGAGCGTCAACCTCTCCGGTCGTCAGCTTGACGACCCGGCACTCGCCGAGCTGGTGCGAACGGCCATCAGCTCGGCCTCACTCCCGCCCAGCGCGCTGAAGCTGGAGATCACCGAGAGCACGCTGATGCAGGAAGTCGAGCGCACCCAGCACGTCTTCTCCGAGGTCTGCGGCACCGGCGTCGGCCTGCACCTCGACGACTTCGGCACCGGCTATTCGTCGCTGTCCGCGCTGCACCAGTTCCCCTTCGATGCGCTGAAGATCGACCGCAGCTTCGTGGCGACGATCTCGCAGGAGGACCCCGGCAACGACGTGATCGTGCGCTCCACCGTGGCGCTCGCCCACAGCCTCGGGCTGCCGGTCATCGCGGAGGGCATCGAAAGCGCCGATCAGCTCAGGCGCCTGCGCTCGCTCGGCTGCGAGTTCGGCCAGGGCTATCTGTTCTCCCCTCCGGTGAGCGCCACCGACGCCCGTGCCCTCCTGGAGAACTGGGCGCCGGACGAGATCGCCGAGCTCGGCGCGGCCGTCTGACCGCTCGGCCGTCCCGACCGCCGCCTACAGCGGGATGTTGCCGTGCTTGCGCCGCGGACCAGGCTCGCGCTTGGTCTGCAGCGTCTGCAGGGCGGTGATGATCTTCGGCCGCGTCTCGTGCGGGACGATGACGTCGTCGATATAGCCTCGCTCGGCGGCGGCGTAGGGGTTGGCGAAGTGCGCCTTGTAATCGTTGATCAGCTTTTGACGGCGCTCTTCGGGAGTGGGCGAGTCCTGGATGTCGCGGCGGTAGATGATGTTGACCGCGCCCTCGGGGCCCATCACCGCCACCTCGGCGGTCGGCCAAGCGAAGTTGAAGTCGGCCAGCATGTGCTTTGAGGCCATGACGTCGTAGGCGCCGCCGTAGGCCTTTCGGGTGATGATGGTGATCTTCGGCACCGTCGCCTCGGTGTACGCATAGAGCAGCTTGGCCCCGTGGCGGATGATCCCGCCCCACTCCTGGGCGGTACCAGGGAGGAACCCCGGCACGTCGGTGAAGGTGATCAGCGGGATGTTGAAGGCGTCGCACGTGCGCACGAAGCGAGCGCCCTTGGCCGAGGAGTCGATGTCCAGCACTCCGGCGAGCTGAGCCGGCTGGTTGCCGACGATGCCAACGGCGTAGCCGTCGAGCCGGGCGAAGCCGCAGACGATGTTCCGGGCGTAGTGCTCGTGGACCTCGAAGAACTCGCCGTCATCGACGATCAGCCGGACCACATCACGCATGTCATACGGCTTGTTGGGGCTGTCCGGGACGACGTGGTCCAGATCGGGCTCGATTCGCTGCGGATCGTCGGTCGGCTGTATCCGCGGGGGAATCTCGAGGTTGTTCTGGGGCAGGAAGGAGAGCAGGTAACGGGTGTCCTCCAGGCAGGCGTCCTCGTCGTCGGAGGCGAAGTGCGCCACCCCCGACTTGGAGTTGTGCGACATCGCGCCACCGAGCGACTCGAAGTCGACCTCCTCCCCGGTGACCGTCTTGATCACGTCGGGGCCGGTGATGAACATATGCGAGGTCTCCTTCACCATGAAGATGAAGTCGGTGATGGCGGGCGAGTACACCGCGCCGCCGGCGCACGGTCCCATGATCAGGCTGATCTGGGGAATCACGCCGCTGCACTTGACGTTGCGGACGAACACGTCGCCGTAGGCGCCAAGCGAGACCACGCCCTCCTGGATCCGGGCTCCACCGGAGTCGTTGATCCCGATCACGGGGCACCCGATCCTGGCGGCCAGATCCATGACCTTGCACATCTTCTCGCCCATGACCTCGCCCAGCGATCCGCCGAACACGGTGAAGTCCTGGCTGAACACGCACACACGTCGTCCCTCGATCGTGCCGTGCCCTGTGACCACCGCGTCTCCGTAGGGGCGGTTCTTCTGCATCTCGAAGTCGATCGTGCGGTGGCGCACGAAGGTGTCCAGCTCCTGGAAGGATCCCGGATCCAGCAGCTTCTCCACGCGCTCGCGCGCGGTGTACTTGCCCCGAGCGTGCTGCTTCTCGACGGCGGTGCTGGAACCGGCGTGGATGGCCTCTTCCCGCAGCTCCTGGAGCTGGCCAAGCTTCTCTTCGTAGGTCTCTGGGGCCTTGTCGCGCATCGGCGCCGCGAGTGTACTCAGGCCTCAGCGGCAGCCGCTGGCCCGGGGACGGACGGCGTTACGAACGGGAAAACGGACGGTGGTGCGCCTGGCCGAGGCTTTCCAGGGCCGTGGCGAGCGCCTCGTCGTGGCGGATGTCGCTTTCCACGGGTTGAGGCAGCGTGACCGACTGCACGACGGGGGCCGCCGGCCGCGGCGGCGGCGGCGCGCTGCTCAAGAACCGCGCCACGGTGTCCATCAGGCGCTGGCGCAACGGGCGCCGCCCGGGGGAGGCGGTGGTATAGGTGAGCACGCCAGTGGGCTCGGGCGAGCTGCAGCGGGTGGTGATGATCACCCTGGTGCCCCACCCCGACGGCTCCAGGTGCACCGTGCCGCTGGCATGCTCGCCCTCCCAGGCGACGGTGGTCTCAGGCTCCAGGCGGGTGATCTTGATCTCGCCGAACTCGCCCAGATGACGGGCCAGCAGCTCGGCGTCGCTGCACTGCATCCACAGCTCCGGTGGCGATTTCACCAGCGTCCGGCTTGCTTGATGCTCGGTCACGACGGAAAACTTCGATCGCCGGTCCGGGACTCCTTTGCCGCATCTCGGTTTGCAAGATTGCGAGCAGCCGCCGCCGCCCAGCGGTACGGTTGGCCCCATGGGCGTGCATTCAGGCCAGCCGGACGTCGAGGTGGCGGTGGTCGGCGCCGGGTTCTCGGGAATCGGGATGGCGATTGCTTTGAAGCGCGCCGGAATCACGGACTTCACCGTGCTGGAGGAGGGAGACGGTGTGGGGGGCGCCTGGCACTGGAACACCTATCCGGGCGTGGCCGTGGACATTCCGTCCTTCAGCTACCAGTTCTCGTTCCGTCAGCGCTCGGACTGGTCCCGCGTCTACGCGCCGGGAAATGAGCTCAAGGCCTACGCCGAGCACTGCGTCGATGCCTACGGGCTCCGTGGGCAGATCCGCCTCGGGGCCCGCGTCACCGGCGCCGAGTTCGACGATGACGCCCATCTCTGGTCGCTGTCCCTCGCCGACGGCCAGCGGATTTCGACCCGGCACGTGGTCAGCGCGGCGGGAGTCTTCAGCCAGCCCAAGCCCCCGAGTATCACGGGCGTGGAGAGCTTCCAGGGAAAGATCGTTCATACCGCGCGCTGGGACCACTCGCTCAACCTCGAGGGCAAGCGGGTGGGAGTGATCGGCACCGGTGCCTCCGGGGTGCAGCTGATCCCCTCCATCGCCCCGAAGGTCGCGCATCTGACCGTGTTCCAGCGCACGCCGATCTGGTGCCTGCCCAAGCCCGACGGCCGGCTGCCTGGCTCGGTGCGAGCCGCTCTGCAGTGGGTCCCCGGTGCTCGCTGGGCCTCACGGGCGGTGAGCCACGCCTATGTAGAGCTTCTGTTCCCCGTGGCCGCGCACTTCGCCAGCGTGGTCCCGGTGGCGGCCGCCGGCGAGCGGCAGGCCAAGGCGCACCTGAAGCGGCAGGTCAAGGACCCGGTGATCCGGGACAAGCTCACTCCGCGCTACAGCCTCGGCTGCAAGCGCCCGGGCTTCTCCAACGACTACCTGCCCACCTTCAACCGAGCCAACGTGCTGCTTGAGACCGGTGGGATAGAGCGAATCACCGAGCGGGGGATCGTGACCGCCGGCGGTACCGAGCATGAGCTGGACGTGCTGGTGATGGCCACCGGCTTCAAGGTCTTCGAGCCAGGGAACATGCCGCCGTTCCCGGTGCAGGGGAGCGCCGGGCTCGACCTGGAGGACTTCTGGCGCGCAGAGCGCTTTCAGGCCTACGAGGGCGTCAGCGTTCCCGGCTTTCCCAACATGTTCTCGATCCTCGGGCCCTACGGCTTCAACGGCGCGTCGTACTTCACCCTGATCGAGGCCCAGGCCCGTCACATCGTGCGCTGCCTGTCCGCCGCACGACAGCGCCGGGCGACCCGGGTGGAGGTACGCCAGGAGGCCCACCGGCGCTATTTCGAGCAGATGCTCGGTCGGCGCCACCGCCAGGTGTTCTTCCACGGCAACTGCGCAGGCGCCAACAGCTACTACTTCGACGAGCACGGCGACGTGCCGTTCAGGCCCGCCTCCACGTTGGAGGTGGCCTGGCGCAGCGCGCGCTTCGACCTCGACGATTACCGCTTCACGGAGGTGGGGGACGCGGCGGAACCCACCGCGGCCACTACTCCGGTGCCGGTCAGCGCCCCAGGTGGAGCGCCATGAAGAAGATGGTCAGCACCACGATCAGGTCCAGCACCGCGCCGACCATGCCGGTCTGCCGGAAGAGGCGGTTGTACTCATCACTCCACACCACCTCGCCCGCGCCGGCGCCGGCCACGTCCCGGGCCGCGACTTCCGCCAGCCGCGCCTCACGCGGGACGACGACCGCGCCCTCGATGGCCCCGAGGACGACCACCGCGCCGAGTCCCCACTGGACATAGAAGGCGCTCCACTGGTGCTCCTTGGCGGCGAGGTAGATGCCGGCTAGCAGGATCACCCCCAGGCCCGGACTGATGACCATCCGGGAGATCGCGTGCTGAGCACGATGCAGCGTCGGCATCGCCCGGCGCTCACGGTTGGCGACCAGCGCGAACACCGGATAGCTGAAAGTGACCCCGAAGGCCACCATCACACCGATGATGTGAATGGCGAGGATCGCGTCGGAAAACGCAGCGGGGACGAGCATCAGAAGGTCGGCTGGTACTCGCCGTAGACATCTCTCATCGCTCCGCAGACCTCGCCCATCGAGCAGCGGTCCTTGAGGGCCTGGCGCAGCACCGGCAACAGGTTCTCGCTGCCGCGCGCGCACTCTCGGACCTCTTCAAGCCGCTGGGAGACCAGCTCCTGGTCCCGGTTCTCCTTGAACTCCTTCAGTCGTTGCAGCTGCTGATGCTCGGACTCGGGATCGACCCGGAGAATGTCGGGCACCTCCGGGGTGTCATCGACGAACTTGTTCACGCCGACGACGATGTCCTGCTCGATCCGGTAGCGCTCGTGATAGCCGAAGGCGGACTCCTCGATCTCGTTCTTGATGAAGTCGATCGCCTCAACCGAGCCCCCGAGCTCGTCGACCTTGGCGATCAGCTCCCGGGCGCTGGCCTCGATCTCCGCGGTCAACGCCTCGACGAAGTACGAGCCGGCGAACGGATCGACGGTGTCGGCCGCGCCCGACTCATAGCCGATGATCTGCTGCGTGCGCAGCGCGATCTTCGCCGCGCGCTCGGTGGGCAGCGCCAGCGCCTCGTCGAAGCCGTTGGTATGCAGTGACTGCGTCCCGCCGCAGACGGCGGCGAATCCCTGCAGCGCGACCCGAACGATGTTGTTCTCAGGCTGCTGAGCGGTAAGCGTGACGCCCCCGGTCTGGGTGTGGAACCGTAGGCGCCAGGAGCGCTCGTCCTTGGCCCCGAAGCGCTCGCGCATGATCTCCGCCCACATCCGGCGCGCCGCGCGGAACTTGGCGACTTCCTGGAAGACGTTGTTGTGTCCGTTGAAGAAGAAGGCGAGTCGCGGCGCGAAGCGGTCGATCTCCAGGCCGGCATCGAGCGCCGCTTGCACATAGGCGATGCCGTTGGCCAGGGTGAACGCCACCTCCTGGACCGCCGAGCAGCCCTTCTCGCGGAAGTGGTAGCCGCTGATCGAGATCGTGTTCCACTTCGGCACCCGCTCGTTGCAGTACGCGAACAGGTCGGTGGTCAGACGGATGGCCCCCTCAGGGGGGTAGATGAAGTTTCCGCGGGCGATGTATTCCTTGAGGATGTCGTTCTGGGTGGTACCCCGCAGCGCTTCGGCCGGGACCCCCTGCTCCTCGCCCACGAGCTCGTAGAGCAGCAGCAGCACGCTCGCGGGCGCGTTGATGGTCATCGAGGTGGAGACCTGGTCCAGCGGGATGCCGTCGAACGCGGTGCGCATGTCGTCGATGGTGTCGATCGCCACCCCGGTACGGCCAACCTCCCCTAGGCAACGGGGGTCATCGGAGTCGAGGCCCAGCTGGGTCGGCAGGTCAAAGGCCATCGAGAGCCCGGTGGAGCCGTGCTGCAGCAGGTAGCGGTAGCGCTCGTTTGACTCCTTGGCGCTGGCGTAACCGGCGTACTGGCGCATCGTCCACAGCTGCTTGCGATACATGTCGCTGTGGACTCCCCGGGTGTACGGATAGCCGCCCGGCTCCCCGAGCCGCTCCGGAAGCTCAGGGGGAAGATCTTCCTCGACGTATACCGGCTTGACCTCAATCCCGGAATCGGTGAAGTGCCGAGGATCGTCGGGGCCGACGATCGGGGCGATCGTCCTGTGCTCGTCGGTGGTGGCCATAACGGGAGATTATGCCGCCGTGGCGACCGGCAGCTCGGCGCCCGGGCAGGGCGCCGCCGGCTAGGGACCCGAACCAGCTACCAGCTCAAGCAGGTGGAGTCCCACTTGTCGGCCACGGTCAGGTGCGGGCGACGGGCTCTGGCGCCTTCCGCCTCGCGATCGCCTCCCAGGTTCGCCTCCCCGGGCACGATCTTGTAGTACCCCAGCTCGTCGTGGTTCCACAGGGTGGCGCAGTACCAGCCGCGGGCGCGGTCCCGATGCCATCTCGTGGTGATCGAAGCTGAGGCATGGCCGGTCACCGGCTCCACCACCTCGCTGCTGTTGACCAGGGCGTGCCTGGTGCCCTGGAAGGAGAGCTCCACATGGACCCGGCCGAGGACGTGCTGGCCGGAGCGTCCGCCGCCGCCGACAAAACGGACGAAGGCTCGCCACTTCCCCGCCTCGTTGGTGATCACGCACAGCTCCCAGCTGATCGCCTCCTCGCCGCCCCGCGGGATGTTGTTCAGCAGCGGGTTGGCCGAGCAGGCCGCGACCAGGCGCGCCTGGGCACTGGCGGCTCCAACCGCACCGAAGCCGAGGACCAACAGCAGCGTGAACAGGTATCGCGAGTGCCGCAGTGTGCGCATGGCCGGTCAATTCCCCTTTCCTGGACCTGGGTTGAGGCTTCCCCCGGTCCTCGGCCGGCGAAACCCCGCCGCGCCGTTAGCCTGCAACCCATGGTGGTGAAGGTGCGCCTGTTCGCCTCGCTCCGTGAGCGAGCGGACACCGATCAGATCGAGCTGGAACTGCCCGAGGGGGCGCGCGTGTCCGATGCGCTGCACCGGCTCGCCGACGTAACCGATGGTGTCCCGGTCGTGCTGGCCGTCAATCAGGAGTACGCGCCGTCCGACCAGCTGCTGCGCAGCGGCGACGAGGTGGCCCTGGTACCGCCGGTGTCCGGTGGGGCGGCGGGTCCCATCGCGCCGCCGTTTCACTCCCGCGTCACCTGCGAGCCATTGGCTCTTGACCACCTCGTGGCCCGGGTCGGCGACCCCCGGGCGGGCGCGGTCGTGACCTTTACCGGGGTCACCCGGGAGGTCCCGGAGCTCGACTACGAGGCCTACGCCGCGATGGCCGAGCGTAAGCTCGATGAGATCGTCCGGGCCGCCGTGGCGCGTCACGACCTCTGCGGCGCAGCCGCCGAGCACCGGATCGGTCGGGTGCCGCTGGGCGAGGCGTCGGTGGCGGTGGCTGTCTCGGCACCTCACCGCGAGGCCGCGTTCGCCGGTGCCCGGGAGATCATCGACGAGCTGAAGGCTCAGGCACCGATCTGGAAGAAGGAGCGGGGCGAATGGGTGCGAGGGACCACGCCCCGCTGAGCTCGCTCCCGGCGGTGCACGAGGTGGCGGCGGCGCTGGAGCTGACCGGCGCTTCCCACGTGCTGGCGGTGGCGGCGGCCCGGCAGGCGATCCAGGAGCGTCGTACGGAGCTGCGGGGGGGCTCGGCGGATGACCCCAGCCCGGGGAATGGGGAGACCTTCGCGGATGACCTCGCCGCCCGCGCGCGAGAGCTCCTCGGTGTCCTGACCCGCCGCTCGCTGCGCCCCGTGCTGAACGCCACCGGAGTGATCCTTCACACCAATCTGGGGCGCGCGCCGCTTGCGCCGGCGGCCGCTGACGCCGTCGTCGACGCCGCTCGCTACACCAACCTGGAGCTGGATCTGTCCGCCGGCAACCGCGGCAGCCGGCAGGCTCACGTCGAGCAGCTGCTGTGCGAGCTGACCGGGGCCGAAGCGGCGCTGGTGGTCAACAACGGCGCCGCAGCCGTGCTGCTGGCGACCGCTGCGCTGGCCGGCGACGGGGCAACGGTGCTCGTCTCCCGCGGTCAGCTGGTGGAGATCGGCGGTGGCTTCCGGATTCCCGAGGTCGTCCGACAGTCAGGCGCGCAGCTGGCGGAGGTGGGAACCACCAACCGGACGCGGGCCGAGGACTACATGGAAGCGATCGACTCCCGCAGCGGGCAGGTGGGCGCGATCCTGCGTGTACACCCCTCCAACTTCCGAACCGTGGGCTTCGTCGAGGACGTCTCGGTGCAGGAGCTGTGCCGGCTGGGCCCCCCGGTGATCGATGACGTCGGGTCAGGTGTTCTCTCAGCGACATACGGGCCACCCGCGCTTGCCGGTGAACCCGCGGTCGCCGAATCGGTGGCGGCGGGCGCAGCTATCGTCTGCTGCTCGGCCGACAAGCTCCTGGGCGGCCCCCAGGCCGGGTTGCTGGTCGGGCGCCGGGAGGCAGTCGCGAGCGCCGCCCGCCATCCGCTGGCACGGGCCCTCAGGATCGACAAGCTGTCACTCGCCGCGCTGGAGGCGACGCTCCGCCTGCTCCGCGATCCAGGTCGTGCGGCGGCCGAGATCCCGGTGCTGAGGATGCTCTCGGCCGGCGAAGAGGAGCTCCGAGCACGAGCCGACGCGCTCCGCGACGCGGTGGGAAGCGACTCCTGCGAGGTCGTCCGCTCGGCCGCCAAGGTGGGAGGAGGGGCGCTGCCGCTCCTGGAGCTGGAGGGACCGGTGGTGGCGCTGCACGCCGAACGCCCTGACGCGCTGGCGTCGGCACTGCGGAGCGGCGATCCCGCTGTGGTGGGGCGGGTGCAGCAGGGCCGGCTCCTGCTGGACCCACGCACCCTCACCGACGACGAGGTGGGCGAGGTCGGCGCTGCGGTCAGAGGCGCCCTCGCCCATCGATGAGCGATCCGCCGCTGACGGTGGGGACCGCCGGACACATCGACCACGGCAAGTCCGCGCTGATCGGCGCGCTCACCGGAGTCGACACAGACCGACTGCCGGAGGAACGCAGGCGCGGCATCTCCATCGAGCTTGGATACGCCAGCCTGGTCCTGCCGTCGGGCCGGCAGGTGTCCGTGGTGGATGTCCCCGGACACGAGCGCCTGGTGCGGACGATGGTCGCCGGCGCCAGCGGGATCGACCTCTACCTGATGACCGTCGCCGCGGACGACGGGGTGATGCCGCAGACGCGGGAGCACGCCGCGGTGCTGCGTGCACTGGGCATCAGCCACGGCGTGGTGGCGGTTACCAAGTCAGATCTGGCCGATCCGGGGCGGGCAGGGGCTGCTGCCGCGGAGCTGCTGCCGGAGGCCGAGGTCGTGACGGTGTCCTCGCGTTCCGGGGTGGGACTTGACGTCCTGCGCGAAGCGCTGGAGCGGGGCGCGGCGGCGATCCCCAGCCGGAGCGCTCAGCCAGGTCCAAGCCGGCTCCACGTGGACCGGGTGTTCACGATCCGTGGGGCGGGCACGGTGGTCACCGGCACGCTGTGGGCGGGATCGGTTGGGCATGGGGACCAGGTCACCGTGCTGCCGGCGGGTCTGAGCACCCGTGTCCGCTCGGTGCAGGTCCACGACCGGCCGATGGACAGCGCAGCCGCCGGACAGCGGGTGGCGCTCAACCTGAGCGGATTGGCGGTGTCCGAGATCGACCGTGGAGACGTGGTGGTCGCCGCGGGGACCGATCTCCAGCCGACCTACCGGCTCGATTGCGAGCTGGACTTCCGGGGGGCTGAGCCCGAACATGGCGAGCGCGTTCAGGTCCATCACGGCACCCGTGAGTCGCCGGCCCGGCTGGCCTGGCTCGGGGGCCGGTTCTGGCAGATCCGGCTGGAGCAGCCGCTGATCGCCATCGCCGGCGACCGCGTCGTCATTCGCCAGATCGCCCCTCCGGACACGCTCGGCGGTGGACGGGTGTTGGATGGCGCTCCACGCCGCCACGGTCCGGGTCGGGACCTGATGGTCCGTCTCGAGGCAGTGGCTGCAGCGGCGGACCCCGTGGTGATACCGGGCCACCCGAGTATCACCAAGGGGGCCCACCGTCAGCAGCCTGCCCGACCGCAACCCCGCGAAGCCGGAAAACCACTGACCCCCCAAGCGCTTGCATTGGAACAGCAGCTGCTGAGGGCTGGGTTGGAGCCGCCGCTGGGCTCCGAGCTCGACGCCGGCGACCTCGCCGCGTTGCGAGAGGCGGGCCGCGCGGTGCGGGTCTCCAGAACGTTGCACTACCACCCCGACGTGCTCGCAGACGTGCGTGAGCGGGTCGTCGCTCTGGCCCGCGCCAACGGCGGCGAGGTGACGCTCGCCATCGTTCGGGACGAGCTGGGCACCTCCCGCAAGTTCGCCCAGGCGCTGCTGGAGCACCTTGATTCCGAGCGGGTCACGATCCGGCGTGGCGACGCCCATCGGCTGCGCTCCGAGCGGCGGGTCGGCCGGGGCGACCAGCCGGATCGCTAGATTTCCTGCGCGATGACCACTTGCCTTGTCACCGGCGGCGCCGGATTCCTCGGCTCGCACCTATGCGACGAGCTGCTCCGCCGCGGGCACCGCGTGATCTGCGTGGACAACCTGGAAACGGGGTCCCTGGCGAACATCGAGCACATCCGCACGGACAGCTTCGTCCACCTCAACCTCGACATCATCAAGCCGTACTACGTGGACGAGCCGATCGATTTCGTCTACCACCTGGCTTCGCCGGCCTCCCCGATCGACTACCTGCGCCTGCCCCTGCACACGCTCAAGGTCGGCTCCTACGGCACCCACCACACCCTCGGGCTGGCCAAGCAGCATCGGGCACGGTTCCTCACCGCGTCCACCAGCGAGGTCTACGGCGACCCCCAGGTCCACCCCCAGCCGGAGAGCTACTGGGGTCACGTCAATCCGATCGGGCCGCGCGGCGTCTACGACGAGGCCAAGCGCTACGCCGAGGCGCTGACCATGGCCTACCACAACCAGCAGGGCGTGGACACCTCGATCGTTCGGATCTTCAACACCTACGGACCCCGGATGCGGCCTCACGACGGCCGGGCAATCCCCACCTTCCTGCGGCAGGCGCTCCAGGACCGGCCGATCACCGTGTTCGGCGATGGGTCCCAGACCCGGTCGTTCTGCTACGTCGACGACCTGATCCGCGGCATCATCGGACTGGCTGAGTCCGGCTATCACGACCCGGTCAACATCGGCAATCCCAACGAGTTCACGCTGCTGGAGCTCGCCAAGGCGGTGACCGAGGTCACCGACACCCGTTCGGAGATTATCTTCGAGGCCCTGCCCACCGACGATCCGCAGGTCCGCCAGCCTGACATCTCCCTGGCCCGGGAGATCCTGGATTGGGAACCGGAGGTCGATCTGCGAGAAGGCCTGCGTCGCACGATCGATCAGTCCGGGGTCCAGGCCCTGGTCGGAGTGGTGAGATAAAGATGTTGTCAGCTTTAAGCAAGTCCTCCTCCGGGTCGACACCTACCTCGTAACTTCACAAGGTAGTTCTCGTTACCTAGGGGTAGAGAGAGCCGTCTTCCGCGGCATCCACCCCTTGCAGCCCGTGCCCCCAGAGCAGACACAAGCCAGACAGCGACACGCCGGTGGAAGCTTTGCCGGACCCAACAGCTTTGGCCTCCCCACCCGGGACGTTCGCCGCAAGCGACCGCCCGTCCTGTCGTTCCTGCTGCGGCTGGAGACACTGCGGCGACTGGGTCGGATCATCTCGCTGCTGGCGCTCGATTTCGTCGGCGTCGCCGGAGGTATGCTGACCGCGCTGGCGGTGAAGCTCGCCCTCCGCGGCGAATTCACCTTCGCGGCCTGCTGGAAGGAAGCGAAGCCCTGGCTCGCCTTCGC
Source organism: uncultured Solirubrobacterales bacterium (assembly GCA_963731435.1). GTDB lineage: Bacteria > Actinomycetota > Thermoleophilia > Solirubrobacterales > Solirubrobacteraceae > Palsa-465. The sequence goes on along the minus strand of CAVSVF010000002.1, from coordinate 250,045 downwards.
CTACCTGGTCACGGTGCTGATGTTCGCCCGTGTCGACCTCTACGCCGAGCGCTCACGCCGCCCCGGCGCGGGGCGGATCGCCACCGCGCTGTTCCAGGCCGCGGTGATCTCGCTGGTCTTCGCGCTGGCCAACGGAGAGCATTTCTCCAGCTATTTCATCTTCTACGGCTCGGTGGTGTTCGGGACGATCTACATCAGCGGGCTCCGTGAGCTGCACCTCCGAGCCACCGGGTGGCTGCTGGACCGAGCCGGATACCGCCGGCGGGCCCTGCTCGTCGGTTCCGGACGGCACCTGGACGCGGTCGCCCATGCCCTGGCGGACCGAGCCCGCGCGCAGGTGGTGCTCACCGGCTTCGTCTCGCTGACCCCCCGCCCCGATAACGGGTTGCGCTCGTTGGGCCAGCTGAGCGAGCTGCCGCGGATCCTGGAGCGCGAGCGCATCCAGGAGGTGATCATCGCGGACCCCGACTTCCCGCAGGACAAGGCGGTGGAGCTTGTGGACACCTGCCATCAGCGCGGGGTCACGGTCAACGTGGCGCCCTCGACCATGGAGATCCTGATCAACCGCGCCGAGTTCGTCCCTGGACAGACGGTGCCGCTGTTCACCCTGCGCCCACCGGTGTTCGAGGGGATCGACTACGCCCTGAAGCGGACCTTCGACGTGGTCATCTCGACGGTCCTGTTGCTGATGCTCTCGCCGGTCCTCCTGATCATCGCGCTGGCGGTCAAGCTGAGCTCCCGGGGTCCTGTGATCTATCGCTCGGTCCGTCCGGGAATGGCGGGCAGGCCGTTCGCGTGCTTCAAGTTCCGGACGATGCGGGAACACGCCGACCAGGTCCAGGCCGACCTCGAGGCGCTCAATGAGCAGTCTGGGGCTCTTTTCAAGATCCGCCATGATCCGCGGCTGACCGGAGTGGGGCGGATTCTCCGCCAGTACTCGCTGGACGAGCTGCTGCAGCTGATCAACGTGCTCCGGGGAGAGATGTCGCTGGTGGGCCCGCGGCCGCTGCCGCTGCGCGACTTCGAGCGGCTGGAGGAGTGGCACAAGAAGCGGTACCTCGTACTTCCGGGGATTACCGGGCTGTGGCAGATCTCCGGCCGTTCAGACCTCGACTTCGACGACCTCGTCCGGCTTGACTTCCTCTACCTCGAGCAGTGGTCGATGTTCCTTGACCTGTCGATCTTGCTGAAGACGATCCCTGCGGTGCTGGGACGCCGCGGGGCTTTCTAGCGGCCGGCTCCGGCGACCGCGGCACGCGGCGTCTGCGCGCACGCGCCGCTAGGCTCCCGCCTCACCGATGCCGCCGACCGACCGGTTCGTAATCAGCTTCGCGGCTGAACCACCCCAGGAAGGCATCCCGTACGGCCGCTGGGCCGACACGCTGCGGGAGCATTTCCTCAGCGCATTCCGGGAGATGGACAGCGAGGGCGAGGAGCTGGGTGAAGCCGGCGACCTCGCCTGGTTTCCCGACCGCTCCTACGGCGGGCGCACGTATATCCCGGCAGTGGCACGGACGACCGAAGGCTATGAGCTGTTCGGCTTCGTCTCCTTCCGGGAGGACACCGGCGGTCCCGGCGAATTCGAGGCGCGCGTCGACTTCACCTCCGAGCTGGCAGAAGCCAATCCCGAGTGGAAGCTCGACCTCAACGACGACGTGGTCGGCCGCTGGCGCGGTGAGGACGGCAAGAGCGCCGACATGACGCTGGTCTGGGGAGTGCCGCTGATTCCGGGGGGCGCGCTGGTCACCGCCGAGCTGGCCAACCTCGCCGTGGACCAATGCGAGCTGGTGGACGAGCGCTTCACGCTGATCGCGCCCGACAACTACCGCAGCGACTACCTCGAGGTGAAGCTCTGGGGCAAGCGCGGCGACGAGCTGGCGGTCGAATCGCTCTACGTCGAAGACGAGTGAGCGCCGGTCCCGACGGCGGATAATCTCTGGGCCGAGTACCGGCCGGACGGCCCAGGCCCGCGGTACGTTTCGGGCCCTCGTAGCTCAATGGACAGAGCACGCGCCTCCTAAGCGCGGGATGCAGGTTCGATTCCTGCCGGGGGCGCTGTGTGCACGACAGCACCCCCGAGCCGGGCCTACCCACTGATAGCGTGGCGCCGCTCGTGAGACCAAGCGGATTCGGACAGGGGGCGACGGCGGCACCTCGCGCCTGGGGCTTCGGGACGCTGTCAGCGGCCCGCGCGCGCACCGCGCTGCTGGTTGCGACGGCACTGCTCGCGCTCGCCATGGCGCTGGTCCTGTGGGCTCGAACCCGACCGGGGTTCGACCCCTACGGCTGGCTGACCTGGGGACGGCAGACACTCAGCTGGACGCTGAACACCAACGCTGCGCCCTCCTGGAAGCCGCTCCCGTACCTGCTGACGACGCCGTTCGCCCTGGCCGGGCGGTTCCAGGTGCAGCTGTGGATGGTCGCCTCGGTGACAGTTGCGCTCAGCGGTTTGGTGTTCGCGTTTCGCATCGCCTACCGGCTCACCGGAGCCCCGAGGTCGGCTGCGGTCGCGGCCGGGGTCTTCGCCGCGGTCACCGTGCTGCTGATCCAGGACTACTCGCACTACGTGCTGAGCGCCCAATCCGATCCGATGATCGTCGCGCTCTGCCTGGGCGCAATCGACTGCTTCCTGTCGGGGCGGCCGCGCGCTGCCTACGTGCTCGCGGTGCTGGCCTCCCTTGGGCGTCCCGAGGTATGGCCGTTCCTGGGCCTGTACTTCCTGTGGGCCTGGCGGGCGCGGCCGGAGATGCGCAAGCTGCTCATCGCTGGGATGCTCGCGCTCGGCCTCCTGTGGTTCGGAATTCCGGCGCTCACCTCGCGCACGCCGTTCGTGGCCGGAGACAACGCCATGGGCTCGCCGCGTGCCCTGCCCGGCGGAAAGGTCGTGGGCACGACGCGGCGGTTCCTCGAGCTGCAGCCCCTCGCACTTGGCGTGTTCGCCGCGCTCTCGGTGGGGCTGGCCGCCTGGCGGCGGGACCGAGTCGTGCTGGCGCTGGCGGCAGGAGCGCTTGCCTGGGTCGCCGTGGAGACCGCTCTCGCCCTCGCCGGCTTCCCCGCGCTCCCGCGATACATGTTCGAGGCCAGCGCCGTGGAGGCGGTGGTGGCCGGTGTGCTGGTCGGTCGGCTGCTGAGGATCAGCGAGGGGCAGACTCGTCTCCCGGGCTGGATCGGGATTCCGGTGGTGGTGGCGGTGGTCGCAGTGCTGATCCCCACCGCGATCTCCCGCGCCAAGCTCGAGCGGACGGACCTGCGGATCGAGCGGATCCGTACGCAACACATCAAGTCATTGGCCGGCGACATCCGCGCGCTCGGAGGGGCCGCTCGGCTGCGGGCCTGCGGCGAGCCGCTGACCCACCTCGAGTTCCAGTCCGTGCTGGCCTGGAGCCTGCGGATCAATGTGTCGCGGATCGGCTACAAGTACGAGCGGGCGATCGCCAGCGGGCGGCCGGTCGTCCTCTACACACCTCTGCCCCATGGCGGCTGGCAAATCCGGGCGCTGAACCAGCGGACAGTCGGCTGTCGGCTGCCGGCGATCGGTGCTTAGGACCGCCGCCCGCCGCCGCTAGCGGTCTGGCCGCTCCGGATACACCTCATCGATCGTGGTGAGGCTCATGTAGGGCACCCCGGCGGCTCGCTCAATCGCTTCGCCCCCGCCGGCGAGGCGATCGCAGATCGCCAGCACCCCGCAGAGCTCATGTCCCTCGCCGCGGACCGCTTCGAGCGCACTGATCGTCGATCCACCGGTGGTGACGACGTCCTCCACCAGCATGCACCGGTCGTCTTCCCCGAGCTCAGGACCCTCGATCCGTCGGGCCAGGCCATGCTGCTTGGTCTCCTTGCGCACGAAGAACGCCTTGACCTCCGCCCCGCCGGCCAGCGCCGCGCACGCGATCGGGTCCGCTCCCATCGTCATCCCGCCGACCGCGGTGGCGCCCCACTCCCTGGCCTGTGCCGCCACCAGCTCGGCCAGCGCGCGGAAGCCGGGGGGCCTGAGGATCGCACGCTTGGCATCGACCAGATACTGCGCGGTGCGGCCGCTGGTCAACACCACCTCGCCGATCACCAGCGCCTGCTCACGCAGCTCCCGCAACAGCGTCTCCCGGGCGTCGGTCACCTCAGCTGCAGTCATCGCTGCGGGCAGGCGCCCGGCCTCCCGCTAGTAATAGACGTCGACCCAGTCGTTGTAGCCCAGCCAGTGGTAGGCCGGGATCGCGTCCTGAATCGGCAGGCGCATGCAGCCGTGACTGGCCGGGTAATCCGGGGCGGGGTCGTAGCCGTGGATGGCGTAACCACCGATGAAGAAGTCGGAGAAGTACATCCCGTCGGGCAGGTAGCCCGGTGTCCGCTGGTAGATCCGGAAGTCACCCAGCACCGTCGGGGTGGAGGGCTTGCCCGAGCTGATCGGGAAGATGTAGCGAACCTGGGAACCGTCGGCCAGGGCCAGCAGCTGCTTTGACAGGTTGCCCTCGGCGTGGTGGCCATGCCGCGGGAAGCGGATCCCGAAGTGGCCCCGGCCGCCCAGCAGTGCGGTGATCGTCGCGGGGCCCAGCGCCTGGCTCGTTCCCCAGCCGAGCAGTCGGTGGTAGGCATCGAGCGCCAGCCCGGTGCTGCTGTCGTAGACGCCGGTGCGCCGCAGGAAGATGTGCAGCGTCGCCAAGCGCTGCTGGATCAGCTGGACGAAGCGGCCGGTCGATCCGAAGCCGACGTGCTCGTCCAGCGCGCTGTAGCGCTGCGCGGCCTGAAAGCGAACCTGCTGCGGGGTGCCGATGTGGGTGACGATGACCTGGAGGACGCCGGAGTGGGGGCTGGAGACCCGCATCGAGAAGTGGCCGTAGCTGCGTCTGCGGGAGGGCTTGACCGGCAACCGCTTGCTCTTGATCAGGCGGTGACCCAGATAGACCGTCACGGTGACGCGCTGGCCCGACACGAACGGTCGGACGACCCCGTCCACGTACACCCCGCGATCCGGGACGCTCACGGGCTGGCCATGCAGGTGAAGCGCACCCGCCAGATGGAGCTTCAGGGATCCCTTGGCGGGTTTCGGCGTCGAGATGGGAGTGGTCGAGGAGGGAGCGCTCGGCGCCGGCGCATATGCGGCCACGGCGGACGCGGGCACAACTACGGAGACCATGCCGATTGCCAGTGTTCGCCGTAGGATCCGCCCCATCAAGAGAAATTAAACCAGGCTGGGGCGCAGAACCGTTCCTCCGCGCCCACAGCTAGGCCCGCGCGGGGTCGGTCCGGGCCGGTGGGTCCGGCGCCAGCGGGCCAGTGAGCGCCGCGATCACCATCAGCGCCGCCAGGATCAGCGCGACGGTCGCGAGCACCGACCAGCGCAGCTCGTTGACCCCCAGCGCGAGCGAGTTGTTCAGCGAATGCAGCGCCATCCCGGGATACAGCGAGCGGGTCCGCCAGCGCAGCAGGCAGAGGACGAAGCCCAGGAAGCCCAGCGGAACGAGGTACTGCGAGGAGGCCGAGCCGGTGTGTGCGAGGCCGAACAGGATCCCCACCACCACCGCTGCCACCCAGACGCCGATGTTCCGGCCGAGCACCACGATCCGCCAGCGACGCAGCACCCCGAAGAGAAAGCCGCGGAAGAAGAACTCCTCGGCCACCGGCGCGATCACGCAGACGAAGATGGCGGCGCCGATCAACGCGGCGGTGTGGTGCGAGACGCCGAGTTCGCTCGGCAGCTTGTCCTTGCCGCGCAATCCCAGCAACCCCGCGTAAAGCGCCGTCACCAGGTAGTAGCCGACACCCGCCACCACCACAGCCGCCACTCCCTGCCAGAAGCCGATCCGCCGGAAGCCGAACTCCAGGGGACGGACGCGCCCGGCACGTGAGGTGAAATAGAGCGCGGCCAGCACGAAGCCGAGATCGAAGGCGACGTTGCTGAGGATGGTGACCGCGGGGGAGGGATGGGCCAGAGTCGAGTGGCCCGCCGCCTGCCCGACCACGTTGACGGCGATCGCCCCTGCCTGTCCAAGCCCGAAGCCGAGCAGAACCGCGGCAGGGGCCATCCACAGGCGCCAGGCCCCGGGCACGTCGGTGGTTTGCTGCTCGCTCGCCCCGGGCGGTGTCGCGGCCGACCGCGGCCGATCGGCGCGCTCAGGCGGAGGGATGCTGCTCATCGCGCCTGGAGCTTAGGCTCTCGTCGAGCCGCTCGGCGGGGCCAGCTCGTTCAAGCTTCGAATAACCCCTACCCCCGCGGGGGCGGATACCTCGCGGCTTGCGCCGAGCCCCGCCCGCGCAAGCAGGACCGGCGTGATCCCGGCTGCGCGAGCGCCGGCCACGTCCTCCTCCAGGCTGTCGCCGACGTGCACCGCCCTCTCAGGCGACGCTCCGGCGAGGCCGAGCGCCTCGGTGAAGATCTCCGGCGCCGGCTTGCGCGCCCCTGCCTCCGCCGAGGTGACGATGCCATCCAGCATGGGGGTGAGCGAAAGGTGAGCCAGCACGCCATGAAGCGAGCAGTCCCAGTTGCTCACCACCACGATGCGCCTTCCATCTGCGCGCAGCGCCTGGAGCGCCGGTTTCGCGTCCGGGAAGGCCCGAAAGCGCAGCGAGGCCAGCAGCGCCTCGGTCAGTGCTTCGTCGCTCACCGCCTCAAGCCCCCGAGCGCGCGGCAGCGCCTCCCGCAGGACCTCGGTGCAATGGTGACGCAGCGACTGCAGGCTCCGACCGTCGCGACCGTCGTCCAGGTGCTCGCGGTAGTAGGCGATCTCCGCGGCCACACCGGCCGCGGCCTCCGACTCGGTGACCAGGACTCCGAACCGCTGCGCCAGCGTCCCGCGCAGCGCCGGGGCGGGAGGCCGCAGCTCGACCAAAGTACCCAGAGCGTCGAGTAGTACCGCCCGCCCGGGGAGACTCGCCGGATGAGGAGCTGTGCTCACGCGGCCATCCAAGCAGCCGGCAGGACCGCCTGCCGGGGAGGCGAACAGTCCCTACAGCTAGACTGGCTGGGAACGGTGCCGCGGCGGGATCCGCGTGCGCCGCTTCCTCGTCCCGCTTCTCAGGTCGATGAGCCGACGCGAACGACAGCGCCGTCGCCGGCGCCGCGGATCACCAATAAAGCGCACCGTCGTGATGACAGCGCTCGTGCTGGTGTGCGGCATCGCCCTGGGCGTCGCGGGCATCGCCGGCTGGGTGGCCAGCGTCGCGGACTCCGCTCCAGACCTCAGCCAGCTCAAGCCGCGTGACCCCGGGCAGCTCTCGGAGGTCTTCGCCGGCAATGGCAGCCTGCTCGGTTACATCTCCTCTGACGTGCTGCGTACCAACGTCAGCAGCAGCCAGATACCCCCGATGCTCAAGGACGCAACGGTCGCAATCGAGGATCGCCGCTTCTACCAGCACGGTGGAGTCGACTACCAGGGAATCCTGCGTGCCGGCGTCAGGGACGTCCTCGGCGGCGGCCGCAGCGTGCAGGGAGGATCTACGCTGACGATGCAGCTGGTCGACAACGTCTACCTGCCCAACCAGATCCGCGAGCACCACAACCTGAAGTACAAGATCGTCCAGGCCAAGCTCGCCGAGGAGCTGGAGGACAAGCGGCCCAAGGCCTGGATCCTCACGGAGTACCTCAACGATGTCGACTACGGCACGCTCGGCGGGCAGACCGCCGTGGGCGTCGGTGCCGCCTCGCAGCAGTACTTCGACAAGCCCGTCTCGCAGCTGAGCCTGCCGCAGATCGCCCTGCTCGCCGGGCTTCCGCAGGCGCCCTCCCAGTACAACCCGTTCCTCGCCGGCGACCTCGCCCGCAATCGCCGCCACCAGGTGCTGCGCGCGATGGTGCAGTCCCGCTACATCACCCGCGCCCAGGCCGACGCCGCCGACGCCGCGCCGCTCGGACTGCAGCGCAACAACACCTTCACCGCCAAGCGCCAGCCCTACGTCTTCGACTTCGTCAAGGACCAGCTGATCCAGAAGCTCGGGCTGGCGGCCGTGGAGCGGGGCGGGCTGAAGGTCTACACCACGCTGGATCTGGGACGCCAGCAGGAGGCCAGGCAGGCGCTACTGAACAACGAGGGCGAGTCCGGCGATCCCGCCGCCGCACTGGTGAGCGTCGACCCGCACAACGGCCACATACTGGCGATGGCGACCAACTCCAACTACGCGCAGACGAACTTCGACTACGCCACGCAATCGCACCGCCAGACCGGCTCGGCGTTCAAGGTTTTCACCCTGATGGCGCTGATCCACGACTTCCACGGCGATCCCGATCAGACCTATTACACCTCCAAGGAGCTCCTCCCGGGGTGGCTGCCGAGCTCGCCTGACTACCACGTCCAGACCGCAGAGCACAGCTATGCGGGAACGATCAGCGTGACCAAGGCAACCACAATCTCCGACAACACCGTATTTGCCCAGCTCGCCCAGGACGTAGGGATCTCGAACGTCACCAAGACCGCCCATGCGATGGGCATCACCTCTCCGCTGACCGGATACCCGTCCGAGGCTCTCGGCGCGGTGGCTGTCTCTCCGCTGGAGATGGCCGACGCCTACGCCACCCTGGCCAGCGGCGGGATCCACCACGACCCGACGGTGATCAACCGGGTGGTGTTCCCGGACGGGAGCGTCAGCAACCTGGGCGACACACCGCACAGGCGGGTATTCAGCGATGGCGAGGCCTACGCAGCCACCAAGGTGCTCAAGACCGTGCTCGGCGGCGGCGGCACCGGTAGCGCGGCGGACTACGGCTGTCCCGCGGCCGGCAAGACCGGTACCACCAGCAACTACACCGACGCCTACTTCGCCGGCTACACCCCACAGCTGGCCACGGCGGTGTGGGTCGGCTACCCCAACTCCACCACCTCGATGGACGACGTCAACGGACTGGGCCCCGGGTTCGGAGGGACGCTGTCAGCGCCGATCTGGCACGACTACATGGCGCAGGCCTCCAACGGATACTGCGGCGACTTCGCTTCGCCCAGCAATCCGTTCAGCGGCACCGCCTTCAGCGGCAACTTCTCCGCCAGCGGATCCGGCTCGGGAGGTGGCTCCGGGTCGGGAGCCGGCAACGGCAACGGGAACGGGAACGGGAACGGGAATTACACCGGCAGCGGATCGGGGTCGGGGTCGGGCTCCGGAAACGGACCCGGAGGCACGCCGTACAACAACCCCACGCTGTACGCCCAGCCTCCCCAACCCCAACCCCAACCCCAGCCCTCGCCGCCCAGCACCGGTGGGGGGGCAAGCCCGCCCTCGGGGTTCGGCGGTGGGCACTCCGGCGGCCGGCACGGCCACTAGTCGCGCCACGCGGCTGGGCAGTTTCGCCCTGCTAGCTTTGACCCGCAATGCCCAAGGAAGAAAAGGTCGAACTCGAGGGTGAGGTGGTCGAGGCCCTCCCCAACGCGATGTTCCGCGTCAAGCTCGACAACATGGATCGCGTCGTGCTGGGGCACGTCGCCGGGAAGATGCGCCGCTTCCGCATCCGGATCCTCCCGGGCGACCGCGTCCGCGTCGAGCTGTCGCCCTACGACCTCGACCGCGCCCGGATCGTCTACCGACACCGCTGAGGCGTACGCTCGTGCGTGAGCTCGAGCTGATCGCCTCATTGCAGGACGCACTCGGTGGTCCGGGTGGGAGCGTGCTCCGCGGACCGGGCGACGACGCCGCGGTCGTGCGCTCTCGCGGCTACGCAGTCACCTCGGTAGACGCGATGATCGACGGCGTCCACTTCCGGCTGGACCAGCTCACTCCGGCGGAGATCGGGCACCGCTCGCTCGCCGCCGCGCTCTCCGACCTGGCCGCGATGGGCGCCGAGCCGGGCGAGGCCTATCTGGTACTCGGGCTCCCCGCCGACAGCGACGCGGCCCTGGCGCTCGGCGTGGTGGGAGGGGCACAGGCGCTGGCGGAAGCAGTCGGCGTGAAGATCGCGGGCGGCGATGTGATCCGCGCACCGGCGCTGATCGTCTCCTTCACCGTGGTCGGGTGGAGCGCCGACCCCGGAGAGCTGGTCGGACGCGACGGCGCTCGGCCCGGGGACCTCGTCGCGGTCACCGGGACCATCGGCGACGCAGGCGCCGGGCTGGCACTGCTGGACGGCGCTGCGCGCATGGAGGATGGCGCTGCTGTGCTCGCGCTGCGAGAGCGCTACGCCAAGCCTTGGCCCCAGCTCGGCGCGGGTCGGATCCTGGCCGCGGCCGGGGCGCGGGCGATGATCGACCTCTCCGACGGACTGGCCACCGACGCCACACACCTGGCGCGCGCGAGCGCGGTGCGGATCGAGCTCTCGCTGGACTCGCTGCCGCTGACCGTCGGCGTCCGCGAGGTGGCCGCCCGGCTGGGAAGCGATCCCGCTGAGCTGGCGGTGGGCGCCGGGGACGACTACGAGCTGTGTGCATGCGTTCCGCCGGCGGCGGCCCCGGTGGTGGAGGCGAAGCTGAGTGCGGACGGCGTGGAGGTGAGCTGGATCGGCCGGGTGACGGCCGGCGAGCCGGAAGTGCTCTGGGACGGGGGATCGCGCTCACTGACCGGCTACGAGCACTCGCTGTAGACAAGGTCCGGGGGCGACGCGGGTCAGGCGATTTCCGGCGTGACCGCGGGCTCGGCCGCCACGACCGGATCCGCGTCCAGCGGTCCACTGCTGCGTAGCCGGGCCAGCAGGGCGTCAGCGACCGCGACGGGGTCTATCCCGTACTCCCCGCGATCGATCTCCCGCTTCAGTCCAGCGAGCTGTTGGCTATCCCCAATCATCCTGATTCTGCGCATAAAGATCGGCCGCGCCGAGCGGTGGTTGACACCCACGCCCCTGACCTCGACGAAATGCTCACCCTCATGCGCTACGCATCGCCTGAGCGGTGGGCTGCACCTCTTCCAGCCGTGCGAACACGATGATCCGCTGGGCGGCGCTGTAGAGCGGGTTGCAGGCCGAAAGCACGAGGCGCTCATAGCCCACGTCGTTCACCACCCACAACGCGGTCGGCAGCACGATCTTGTGGTACTGCACGACGTAGATGAACCGCCCGTAGGGCATGTTCACCACGATCTGGTCTCCCGTGGCGAGCTCGTTGATGCGGCGAAACGGGGCGAGGTACGTGGTGCGGTGGCCCGCGATCGCCACCGTGCGGCCGAGGCCGGGAAGGGCGGTGTCGGGGTAGTGACCGGGCCCCTTCTCCAGACTGGCGGTGTCGGTGCCCTGGATCACCTGGAAGCTGGCCCCGATCTTGGTGATCACGATCCGGCCGAGCGCATCGCCGGTCGGCACCTGCCGCTGTTCACGGCGCGCCAGATAGGAAAGCCGCTGGCGCAGCGTCCTCAGCTGCGCGAGTGCGTCACGGTCCAGCGCTGAAAGCGGCGCGCTGCGATAGGAGAGGAAGCGCTGATCGACCTGGTCTCGCTTGATCAGCCCCACCAGCGCGGTGACTGGTTCCTGCCAGAGCAGCGTCACCCCAGCGTCGAGCACCAGCAGCAAGCCGGAGATGATCAGCACCGAGGAGATGTCTCGGATCAGCCGTCTCATCGCCGCAAAGCGGAGTTCGTGCCTCCCAGTGAGCCGGGTCCGGCGTAGGTGACCGGTCCGCGTACGGTGACAGGAGCCTCTTCGGGCCGTGGCTGACGGAGGTTCTCGATCGCGGTCATCACCACCGCGACGGCGCAGCCCAGCAGCACGCTCCAGATGACGACCAGGACCGGCACGAGCTGACCGCCCGCCACCAGCAGCAGCCCGTTCCAGATCGTCTCAGCCGGTCCGTATCCCAGCGTCTGGGCGTAGCCGAGCAACATCAAGACGGGCGCCACCAGCCCACCCAGCAGCAGCACGACGACCAGTACCGGACGGGGACGGAGCTCGGGGTCCAGCAGCCACAGCCAGAGATGGAGTGCTGGAACCACCAGCACCGCGGCGAACGGGTTGACCAGCCACAACGCGAATGCGGCCACACACATCACGCACAGCACGCCTATCGCCAGGCCCGGGTCCGGTCCCTGCGCCCCGTCCTCGCCGTGACGCGCGCTGCTGCGAACCGCCAGGCGGTGAACGAGGAAGGTGGCCGACGGAATCACGATCGCCAGGGCCACCAGCAGCCAGACGGTCTGGCCCCGAACCGGTATCTGCCCGGGCGGGACCGGTCCAGGCGGCGCCGCCTTCAGGACGCTCAGCAGCCGGCCGCCGATCATCATCAGCGCCCCCAGCAGGAATGGAAGTGCCCCGGCGACGGACCAGGCGATTCCGCGGGAGGGCTGGTAGCGGCGACGGCGGGCCCGCGCCAGCCCGTCCACTGCCACGAGAAACACGGGCACCATCAGCGCCAGCACCAGCAGCCTCACCGCCCACGCCGGCACCACCTTGCCGGAGAACAGCAGATAGGGTTCCGCCGACGGAATCGCCGGACCGCTGTCGAGCGCGTCAGCGGCGGCGGTCAGAGTGCGTCCCAGCGCGCCGATCCGCTGAGCGCTGACGGGTTCCGCCGGCGCGGCGGCATGATCTCCGGACAGGGAGAGGGTGACCGCGGGGACACCCCGGGCGTCGAACGGACCCTGCTCACCGACAGTGAGGGGGAGGGCCAGATGAGCGAGCTGGGCGGGAAGCGCAGAGCCACCCGGGCGTAGCCCGGCCTGGGAGAGGAGCGCTGTGGCCAGCGTGTTACGTAGCAGCGGCGGGGCCACCGCCTGGTGGGTGGACCACGGGATCACCACGGGACCCCGGGTCTCGGGTCCCGCCAGGTCGCCCAGCGAGATCACCGCGTCGATCGGACCGGGAACGACCCGGCTCAGCTCCGCCGCGTCGGCCAGTCCGGCCGATCCGCTGGTGGACACCAGTACGGTGGTTCGGTGCTCGGTCTCGCCGGCCAGCACGCGGGCGAGCTCCAGCATCGCCCCCGTGCCGGAGAGCTCGGCCACGGAGGGAGAGTGCGCGGCGTCGCGGTGAGAGATCACCACGATGCTGCCGGGGGTCGAGCCGGCCCGGACCCCGACGACCGCCTGCAGGGCCTTTGTCCCGTCGATCGTCCGCCCGAAGAACTCGTGCCCGGAGACCTGGTAACCGTTGTGCCGCAGCGAGTTCGCCACCGCGGCGGCAACACGCTCATCCCCCGCCGAGCCGGGTCGCCGGTCCGGGTTGGCGTGAGCCAGACGCTCCATCGTGTTGTAGGCGTTCTCACCGCTGAACGCGTCCGGGGCCAGCGTCGTCGTCAGGGTCCCGGGCTGGTCGAGCAGCGAGAACGCCACGACCACGATGGCCAGAGCGACCGCGACGAAGCCCGTGCGGTAGATGCGGGGATCCAGCATCGGCTGCGGAGGTTATCCGGGGATCCACCGGAGGACCGCCGGGCGGCCACTACCCTTGACAGGAAGGAAAGATCGTGCCCGACCGTTCAGCACGCATCCTGCTCGTGGACGATGAGCAGTCCATTCAGACGCTTCTGTCCTATCCCCTGCGGAAGGATGGGTACGACGTCGTGCAGGCAACCGACGGCCGCCAGGCGCTCGATCGCTTCGATGAGCAGGAGTTCGACCTGGTCGTGCTTGACCTGATGCTGCCCCGGGTGGATGGGCTGGAGGTGTGCCGGCGCCTGCGCCACCGCAGCTCGGTACCGATCATCATGCTGACCGCGAAGTCGGAGGAGATCGACAAAGTGCTCGGACTCGAGCTCGGCGCGGACGACTACATCACCAAGCCGTTCTCGTTGCGCGAGTTCTCCAGCCGGATCAAGGCGGCGCTGCGGCGGGCCGAGATGAGCCGTCCGATGGAGACCGCGCCCGACGAGGCGCCGCTGGAGGTAAAAGAACTTCGGATCGACTTCCCCAAGCGCGCGGTCAGGGTGCGCGGGGACGACGCTCAGCTCACCTTCGTCGAGTTCGAGATCCTGGCTGCCCTCGCCCGGGCCCCGGGGCGTGTCTACACGCGGGACATGCTGCTGGCGAGGATCTGGGGTGACTCCGCCTACCGGGACCCGCGCACGATCGACGTGCACATCCGCCATCTCCGCGAGAAGATCGAGTCCGATCCCAAGGACCCGGAGTACCTGTTCACCGTCCGCGGCGTGGGCTACCGCTTCCGCGACACCGAGCTCTGAGAGGCGTGCGCACCTCGCTGAGCAACCGGCTGGCGCTGGTGTTCTCGGCGATCACCTTCGTGGCGATCGGCGCGCTCTATCTGTACGTGGCGCCCGGCCTGGAGAACCGGCTGATCTCGCAGAAGCTGAACGGGCTGGCCGGGGCCGCCCGCCGCCATTCCGGTCCGGTGGCGCGCACCGTCGGCGCGCCGGCCACGTTGCGCGAGGTCAAATCCCGGGTCAACAGCGCCGCGCTCGCTTCCGGCGCACGCGTGACCCTGATGTCGGTCTCGGAGGCGGTCACCCCTGGAGGGCCGCAGCTCTCCGCGCTGGCCGATTCCAACAATCCCAGCGCCGCGGGGGTGCTCGGCTTCCCTGTCGCTTCGTGGGCGGTGAAGGCTCGCGCGCTCCGCACCGGAACTGAACGGACCGCGACCGGCACGGTCGCCGAGGCCGCCTACCCCGTCCCCTACCAGGGACGGATCGCCCGGGTGATCGTGTACTCCGATCCGGTGTCCGACCTCGTCGGGGACGTGGCAACGGTGCGCCACGAGATCCTCGTCGCCGGAGGGATCGCCCTGCTGCTGGCGCTGAGTGGCGGCTACCTGCTGGCAAACGCGCTGGCCCGACGTGTGAAACGACTGGAGCGCGCCGCGGAGCGAGTCGCCGCTGGAGAATTCGAGCATCCGATCCCGGTTCGCTCACGCGATGAGCTGGGCCAGTTGGCCAAGGCCTTCAACGACATGCAGCGCCAGCTGGCACAGCTGGAACTGGCCCGTAAGAGCTTTATCGCCACCGCCTCGCACGAGCTGCGCACGCCGATCTTCTCGCTGGGCGGGTTCGTCGAGCTGCTGGAGGACGAGGACCTGGACGCGGAGGACCGCCAGCGCTTCCTGGAGCAGGTCAAGGACCAGGTGGCACGATTGCGCAAGCTCTCGGTCGACTTGCTTGACCTCTCCCGTCTCGACGCGGGCTCGCTGGAGCTGCGGCCGGAGGAGGTCGACCTCGCCGAGCTGATTCGCTCGGTCTCCGGCGAGTTCGAGCCCGCCCTCGCCCAGCATGACTCGCACCTGGAGCTGCACCTTCCCACCCGGCGGATGGAGGCCTACTGCGATCCGGTTCGGGTCGCCCAGATCCTGCGGATCCTGCTCGACAACGCGATCCGGCACACCGCCAACGGCACCCAGATCGTGGTCACCGCCGGACGCTCGGAGGGCGGGTTCCACCTGTCCGTGCGCGACGACGGGCAGGGCATCGATCCCGGCGCGATGCCCCGGATCTTTGAGCCGTTCTACACCGCGGATGGGGCCCAGGGCTCCGGCCTCGGGCTCGCCATCGCCAGCGAGCTCGCCGAGCGGATGGACGGAGCGCTGTCGGTCA
Source organism: uncultured Solirubrobacterales bacterium (assembly GCA_963731435.1). Taxonomy (GTDB): domain Bacteria; phylum Actinomycetota; class Thermoleophilia; order Solirubrobacterales; family Solirubrobacteraceae; genus Palsa-465. The sequence continues at coordinate 234,674 of CAVSVF010000002.1, read as the reverse complement.
GCTCAGCTCCCGGTCAGACGGTGTTCGCCCTTCAGCTTTCAGAAGCGCCGGTGCCCCCCGCGCGAGTGGGAGGCACAATGGCCCGGTGAACCGGGCAGATCCGCCGCTCGTCCTAGAGCTGGCCCAGACGTTGCGCGACGTAGTGGTGCCCGAGCTGGGTTCGTGGCGGGGCCGAGCGCACGAGGGAGACGGGGCCGGCGGCGATGTCACGTTCGCCGTGGACGAGCTGGCCGAGTCGGCGCTGGAGCAGTTCATCGCCGACCGCGCTCCGAATCTCGCGTTCTACTCCGAGGACCGTGGCCTGGTGGCACCGGAGCGGGCCGACCAGGTGCTGATCGTGGACCCCATCGACGGGACTCGGCCGGCGATGGCCGGTCTGGAGTCGGCGTGCGTGGCGGTGGCGGTGGCCCCGTTGGGCGACGGACAGCCGACGATGGCCGATGTGCAGCTCGGCTGCGTGGTCGAGATCAAGTCAGGGGACTGGTTCCTGGCCGAGAAGGGCGCCGGGGTCAGCTCCAGCCGCTCGGTCCGCCTCAGCGCCAACAGCGAGGTCGGCCGGATGTTCTGGGCCTACGGTTTCCGGGGGCGCCCGGTGCGGCCCACCGTGGAGGTCCTCGCCGAGCTGATCGACGCCTCCTCGGTGGGCGGGGGTACATTCGAACTCGGCTCGCAGGCGTTCGCCATGACGCGCCTGGTCACCGGCCAGCTGGACGCGGTCATCGAGGTGGGCTCGCGGCTGGTGGAGGAGGTCCCCGGACTGCGTGGGGAGTTTGAGCTGGTGGGAGGCGGCCAGATTCTCAACAACTCCCCCTACGACCTCGCCGCGCCCTGGCTGTGCCTGACCGAAGCCGGCGGCGTGGTCAGCGATGGCTGGGGCAACTCGTTGGCCGGGCGAGCGCTGCTCGGCTCTGGTCATGATTTCCAGATGTCCTCCATCTCCGCCGCCAACCCCGATCTGCACGCGCTGCTGGTGGGCGCTGTCGAGGCGGGGGTGGGGAGGCTTCGCGCCATGCGCGGCTGAGCCTCTCGGCGACTGAGGCGGCCCCGGGAGTACACGCGGGGATAGCCTCGGGGCCCGGCCGGTGTATCTTGGCGCCGCCGCTGTTCCGCAGCGACCCCCACTCCTCATGCTCCAGCCCGTCGCCGTCGCTCACAAGCACCTCGCTGACTACTCCAGCATCGTGGGGCGTGAGCTGGTGGACGAGATCCGCGAGCGAGCCGAGCGGCTGAAGGGTCTGCGGGTCGCCCATCTCTCCGCGACGGCGTTCGGCGGCGGAGTGTCGGAGATTCTCTACACCCTGGTCCCCCTGATGATCGACGTGGGCCTCCAGGCCGAGTGGCAGGTGATCTACGGCCGCGAGGAGTTCTTCAACGCCACCAAGGTGCTGCACAACGCGCTGCAGGGCAGCCCGCAGGACCTGACCGAGGAGCAGTGGGAGACGTGGCAGCGCTACAACGAGATCAACGCCCGCGAGCTGAACGACGGCTGGGACGTCTGCATAGTCCACGATCCCCAGCCGGCGGCGATCTGCGCGCTGGTCGGCCACAAGGCGCGGCATTGGGTCTGGCGCTGCCACATCGATCTCTCCTCCCCCAATCCGGAGACCCTGCAGAGACTGCTCCCCGCGGTCGACTGCCATTCCGATGCGGTCTTCCACACCGAGCAGTACGTGCCCTCCGGCCTGGGCGCGCAGGCCCACATCGTGCCTCCGGCGATCGACCCGCTCGCCCCCAAGAACATGGCCTTTGCGCCTGACGATGCCACCTACATCTGCCAGCAGTTCGGCATCGATGTCGATCGCCCGCTGCTCTGCCAGGTCTCGCGTTTCGATCCTTGGAAGGACCCGCTCGGAGTGATCGACGCCTACCGGATCGTCAAGCAGCAGGTGCCCGAGGTCCAGCTCGCCCTCGTCGGCTCGATGGCCACCGACGATCCTGAGGGCTGGGACTTCTTCAACGCCACCGTGGCCCATGCCGGCGGAGACCCGGACATCCACATCCTCAACAACTTCAATAACGTCGGCTCGATCGAGGTCAACGCCTTTCAGTCCCACTCCGACGTCGTCATCCAGAAGTCCACTCGCGAGGGGTTCGGGCTGACGGTGACCGAGGCGATCTGGAAGGGACGCCCGTTCATCGGCGGAGACGTCGGAGGTATCCCGTTGCAGATCACCGACGGCGAGAGCGGCTACCTGGTCTCCACGGTGGAGGAGTGCGCAAACCGCGCCACCGAGATCCTCACCGACCCGGAGCTCGGCAAGCGTCTCGGGCGAGCGGGCAAGGAGTCCGCGCGGCGGCGATTCCTGACGCCGAGGCTGCTCCGCGACTGGCTCCAGTTGCTCGAACACCTTGGCGGGTAATCGACTACCTAGCATGGCGAACACTCCGCTCTTCCTCGTCTCCAACCGTGGACCGGTGACCTTCCAGCCGGACGGCGAGGTCAAGCGGGGCACCGGCGGCCTGGTCACCGCCCTCACCGGCCTGGCCTCGCACCGGGAGGTCACCTGGATCGCCTCGGCGATGACCGAGGAGGACGTGGAGGTCGCCGAGCATCACGACGGGCGGCCCTTCCCGGTTCGCTCGCCCGAGGGTGGCGAGTACAACGTCAAGCTGGTCGCCTCCGACCCCGAGGCCTACGACCGCTTCTACAACATCATCGCCAACCCGATGCTGTGGTTCATCCAGCATTACCTGTGGGACCTGTCCAACGCGCCGGACATCCGCAGCAACGAGACCGAGGCCTTCGAGTTCGGCTACAACGAGGTCAACGAAGACCTCGCGCGGGCGGTGCTGGAGGAGGTGGAGGACGTCGAGGACCCGGTGGTGATGGTCCACGACTACCACCTCTACACGCTGCCCGAGCTGGTCCGCAAGGCTCGTCCCGACGTCTTCCTGCATCACTTCGTCCATATCCCGTGGAGCCAGCCCGACTCGTGGAGAGTGTTGCCCTCGGTGATGCGACGAGAGATCTACCACGGGATCCTCGCCAACGACATCATCGGCTTTCACACTCGCTCCTACCGGCGCAACTTCCTGCTCTGTTGCGATGACCTGCTGGACGACGTGGAGGTCGATCACGGCCAGGGGATCGTGCATTGTGGGGACCGCCAGGTCTGGGTAAGGGCCTATCCCCTGCCGATCGATTCCAGTGCGGTCCAGGAGGTGGCGCGCCGGGACCGCACCCGGAGCTTCGAGGACGAGTTGCTACGCCGCCGGCGCAACCACTTGATCCTGCGCGTGGACCGAGCGGACCTTTCCAAGAACGTGCTCAGAGGGTTCGGTGCGTTCGACATCTTCCTGGAGCAGCACCCCGAGTTCCGGGAGAAGGTGACCTTCATCGCCCAGCTGATGCCGTCGCGCACCGACGTGCCCGAGTACGCCGAGTACCTGGAGCGGATCGAGGCCGTGGTGGCCGTCGTCAACCACCGTCATGGGTCGCCGGACTGGATGCCGATCCAGCTCAAGCTGCGTGACGATCTGGAGGAGGCGGTCGCCGCCTACAAGCACTACGACGTGCTCATCGTCAATGCCATGTTCGACGGGATGAACCTCGTGGCCAAGGAGGGACCGATGGTCAACGAGCGTGCCGGAGTGTCGATCCTCTCGGAGAACACGGGAGCACACGAAGAGCTCGGCGACTATGCCCTGTCCGTAAACCCCTTCGACCTCCAGGAGCTGGCCGACTCGATCCACGCCGCCCTGACGATGCCGACCGAGGAGCGCGAGCGCCGCCTGGCCGGGCTGCAGTCGATCGTCACCGCCCGCAACCCGGGTGACTGGGTCGATGACCAGCTGGCGGACATCCGCCACAAGGGAGAGAGCTGAGGCCACGGAGTGGCCGCGCTCATTCAGTTCAGGGTCTTGCCCTCGCTCAGCAGCGAGATGTAGTCCGCGATCCGCTTGGCCCGCGCCGGGGGACGCTGGGTCTGGTGCAGGCGGTAGAGGAATGCGTAGCGCGTGGAGCCGGTGAGGGTCTCGAAGAATGCCTTGGCCTGGGGATGGCGGTCCAGCGCCTGCGCCAGATCCTCGGGCACGGTCGCCCGGCTGGCCGGCGGATATGCGTCCTCCCAGCGCCCGTCGGCCTTGGCCGCCTCGACCTGCGCCAGGCCGGGGGCCCGCATACGTCCGGAGGAGATCAGCGCCAGCGCCTTTTCCCGATTCACCTCCGACCATTTGCTGCGAGCTCGGCGAGGAGTGAAGCGCTGAAGGTAGTGGTGCTCGTCGAAGCGCGCGATCTGACCGTCGATCCAGCCGTAGCAGAGGGCCTCCTCCACCGCCTCGCCGTAGGTGACGGTCGGTGAGGGTGCGCCCTTCTTGGCCAGCTTGAGCCACGCCCCGTCGCCGGCGTGGTTCTCCGCCAGCCAGTCCGCCATTTCCTGACGATCCGCGAACCTGACGGTGGGCAGCTCGGGGCCGGGCACCGAAGCGTTATACCGCAGGTCCCGCCGGCCCTCAGCCGGGTGATGGGCTCCCAGCGCGTGGCGACCGAGGCCCGTCCGGCCGGGACGCCGGGGTCCCATCCGGACGAAACCCCATTGCTATAGTCGGCCGCCGCCCGAACGGGCCTCTTGCCATGGCCGAATCGCCCCTCTACGACCTCGTCTTGCTACTCGCCACGTCCGCGTCGGACGAGGCCCGTGGTCGCATCCTCTCCGAGGTGCAGTCGGCAATCAGCGGCGGCGACGGCTCGATTGAGCGTGACCAGGACTGGGGGCGCCGTCCGCTGCCCTACCGCATCAACCACCAGGGCGATGCCGAGTATCACCTGCTGCAGTTCACCGGTCCACCGTCGCTGCTGGACTCGCTCGGGCACAGCCTGCGCATCGCCGACGAGGTGCTGCGCTTCCGGATCATCAAGGTGGTCCCCGGCACGCCCGCCGCGCCGGAGTCGGCTCCTCCGCTGGTGGGGGTGGCAAGCGCCCCCGCCGCGCCGCCGGCGGACACCGGCGACGACGTCGAGGCGTAGCGGCCGGGCCCGCTGGGCCTTCTTTTCCGACTTTCGAACGCCTCCGCCACGACGTCGCACAAGGCGGCAACAACTCTGGAACTTCTCCACCATTTTCCGTGGAGAAGCGCGGTTTGCCGTCTGAGGCCTGCTTAGACTCGATCGCAGGCTTTCATCCTCCTCTGAAAGGAGCCGCGGCATGGCTGGAAACATCAACCGGGTAATCATCACCGGCAATCTCACCAAGGATCCTGAGCTGAGCACCCTGTCGGGTAGCGGCACGAGCGTGTGCAGCCTCCGGGTCGCCTGCAATGGTCGTCGCAAGAACAACGACACCAACCAGTGGGAAGACCAGCCCAACTATTTCGACGTCACCGTGTGGGGTGCGCAGGGCGAGAACTGCGCTCGTTATCTGTCCAAGGGACGGCCGGTGGCCGTCGATGGGCGGCTGCGCTGGCGCGAGTGGACCACGCAGGAAGGACAGAAGCGCCAAGCGGTCGATATCATTGCTGAATCCGTGCAGTTCCTTGGCGGGCGCGATGATGCCGCCGGCAACGGGAACGGGTTCTCCAGCGGCGTACGTGCCAGCGAGAGCGACGTCCCGATTGACACCGGCGATTTCGAGCGTGCGCCAGTGGCCGCCGGAGCTCCCGACGAGGACATTCCGTTCTAGGCGGCGAGGACACAGCAAGCAGAGAGTCAGCAAGGTGATGCTCAGTGGCGAAGCAGCGCAGAAGGCCGGTTCGCCGGCGCGATAGGAAGGGCGGCCCCACCTCCGGGCGGCGCAAGCCGTGCCCGTACTGTCGCGACAAGGTGGAGCAGGTCGACTACAAGGACATCTCGTCGCTGCGCCGATTTGTCTCCGAGCGGGGAAAGATCCGCTCGCGGCGGATCACCGGCGCCTGCCGTCGGCATCAGGCCCAGGTGGCCCGAGCTGTGAAGCGGGCCCGGGAGCTGGCACTGCTGCCCTACGTGGCCGAGGGCGGGAGCGATCACCGGGAACGTGGTCGCGGCGACCGCGATCGCGACCGGTAACGGGACTCGGGTAAGCGGTGCCGCAGGCGATCCTGCTCCAGGATGTGGACCCGCTCGGAGAGCGTGGGACGGTGGTCGACGTCTCCGCCGGCTACCTGCGGAACTTCCTCGTGCCTCGCAAGCTCGCAGAGCCTGCCACCAAGGGATCCATCGAGGCGGCCGCGCAGCGGCGTGAGCAGACCGAGCGCACGCAACGGGAAGCTCAGGAGCGGGCACAGGAGAACGCAGCGACGCTTGGCCGCACGGTGCTCACCATTCCCCAGCAGGCAGGGGACGATGGGCGGCTGTTCGGCTCGGTGACCACTCAGGATGTCGCCGACGCCATCCGCGACGCCCGCGGGCTCAGGGTCGACCGTCGCAAGATCCATTTGGAGGACCCGATCCGCAACGTCGGGACCTACATGGTGGTCATCGAAGTGGCCGACGGCGTGACCGCCACGGTCAAGACGATGGTCGTCGCGGCGTAGCCGCAGCCGTCGCCGCCGCGTAGCTGTAGCCGTCGCCGCCCACCGCCGCGTACAGCCGCTGCGCATCCCCCGCCCCCTGAGCACAAGTTCCTGCTGTTACCGGGAACTCCACGCTCCTGCCGCCTGTCCCGTGCCTATGCTCGATTGACCCCGTGAGCGCCGTCCAGAACATCGCGGTTCCGCCCCATAACGTCGAGGCCGAGAAGTCGGTGCTCGGGGCAGTGCTGCTCGATGAACGGCACATGTTCTCGCTGCTGGTGGAGGAGCACCTACGCGCAGAGCACTTCTACGTGGAGCGGCACGGGCTGGTCTTCGCAGCGATGCTGGAGCTGCATAACTCCGACCGCAAGATCGACCACCTGACCGTGGCTGAGGCGCTACGGCAGCGGGGCAAGCTGGACGAGGCCGGCGGTCCGGAGGGGATAGAGGAGCTGGCTGGCTGGGTGCCCGCCGCCGGGCACGCTCGTGACTACGGCCGGATCGTGCGCGAGCAGGCACAGATGCGCGCGCTGTTGAGCGCTTCATACGAGATCCAGGCGAGCGTCCTCTCTCGGGAGGGCCCCGCACGCGACCTGGTGGAGCAGGCGGAGCGCTCGATGCTGGAGGTCGCCCACGACGACCGCCAGAAGACGATCCGTTCGATCGCGGACATCCTCCACGAGGAGACCGACAAGCTCCACCGGCTCTCGGTCCTGAAGACCGCGCTGACCGGCACACCTTCGGGCTTCAAGGATCTGGATGAGAAGACCGGGGGGTTCCAGCCAGGCAACCTCGTGATCATCGCCGCCCGCCCGTCGATGGGTAAGTCGGCACTGGTGGCCAACGTGGCGGAGAACGCAGTGCTCGGGGGCCATGCCGTGGCGCTGTTCTCGCTGGAGATGTCCGAGTCCGAACTCGCGCAGCGATTCGTCGCCTCCCAGGCGCGGATCAAGGGCGAGGATCTCCGCAGGGGACGGGTCGCCGAGCAGCGGTGGCCGAAGATCCTGGACACCTGCCAGCGCCTGGCCGACGCACCGCTCTACGTCGATGACTCCAGCGACACCGGGGTGCTGGAGATCCGGGCCAAGGCCCGGCGCCTGCATCATCAGCTGGAGGGAGGCCTCGGCCTGGTGATCGTCGATTACCTGCAGCTGATGCGCCACGAGGGAAGGGTCGAGAGCCGAGTTGAGCAGGTGAGCCAGATCTCCCGCGGGCTGAAGGGGCTCGCGCGCGAACTGGACGTGCCGGTGATCGCGCTCTCCCAGCTGAGCCGCGCCGTCGAGCAGCGGGGGGGAGACAAGAAGCCGGTCCTCTCCGACCTGCGTGAGTCCGGAGCGATCGAGCAGGACGCTGACCTCGTCATGTTCATCTACCGCGAGGAGTACTACGACAGGGACTCCGAGCGTCCCGGCGAGGCCGACATCATCATCGCCAAGCACCGCAACGGTCCGGTGGGCGACGTGGTCCTCACCTTCCAGAAGGAGTACCCCAAGTTCATGAACTACGCCGGGGAGCGTTTCGCGGCGTGAGCAGCTGCCCCTACGGTCTCTGCGACGGCTCAGGCCTGCGGGTGGACGAGGCCACCAACACCGCCTACGACTGCCGCTGCCGCCCCCAGCGTGTCGCCCAGCTCAAGGCGCGGAGCCTCTCGGCGGTGATCCCCCGCCGTTACCGCGACGTTTCCTTCGAGCGCCAACCGGTCACCGATATCGAGCCCGAGGTGGTGGTGCGAGAGACGCGGCGGTTCGTCGATCACATCGATGAGAACCTGGACGCGGGTTGTGGCCTGTGGTTTGGGGGCCCAACCGGGACGGGGAAAACCACACTGGCGATGCTCGTCGCCAGTGCCGCGCTCAAGGCCGGACGCTCGGTGGCGATCTACTCGCTGCCGCGTCTGCTCAACGAGATCCGGGACAGCCACCGCACTGAGCGGCCCCACGGAGTGCTGCTGGATCGGCTGACCGCCGTGGACCTTCTCCACATCGACGACGTCGGGGCCGAGCGCACCACCGACTGGGTGCTGGAGGAGCTCTACTCAATCGTCAACGCCCGCTACGAGGACAAGCGATCGATGGTGATCACCACCAATCTCGATTACGACCAGCTCTCCGCGCAGGTGAGCGAGCGGACGGTCTCCCGCCTGACCGAGATGTGCAAGCAGCTCCCGCTGGGCGGCACCGATCGCCGGCTGGACGGAGCGGCGGGGTTGACCGCCGGCAGCCGGCTGGCCTGAGGCTCCCCGGAGGGCCACGAGAACCCGGTTGTCCAGAGAGAGCGAGCCCGGTCGTCCCGAGCGAGCCTCTGACCGGCTGGCGTGACGCAGCCTTCAGGCCACGCCCGCCAGCCGCCTGGCCAAGCTGCTAGTCGTCCGCGTTGACGACGTCCTTGGCCTTGTCGGCGGCACCGCCGACGGTGTCCTTCACTTTGCCGGAGGCCTTGTCGACCTTGCCTTCGTTCTTCAGGCTGCTGTCGTCGGTGATGTCACCGGCGGCTTCCTTGACGCGTCCCTTGGCGTTGTCGGCCGTTCCATCGTCACTCATGTGCGCACTCCTATTTAGACAACGGTCAGACGCTACCCGGGGGCTCGCCCGACAAACGACTGCGGGCCGGCCGAGCCTAGGATTCTCGCTCGGAGCGTGCCCGCTCCCGCAGCTTGTCTCTCAGATACTCCGCCTTGGCGGCGCGCCGCTCGTGCTGAGCGACCTCCTCCTCTTCGGCGGCGCTCTGCGCCAGCCGCTGCTCCTCCGCAGCCCGGGCGCGCTGCTCGTCGCTCAGCTCCTCGGCGTCGCGTTCGTCGTCCATGGCACAACGGTATCGCTGATGAGGAGCAGCCCTACACTCCTCCCGGTATGCCGGGAATCGTGATCGTCGGCGCCCAGTGGGGCGACGAGGGAAAGGGCAAGCTCACCGACCTGCTGGCCGAGCGGGCCGACGCGGTCGTTCGCTTTCAGGGCGGCAACAACGCCGGGCACACGATCGTTCGCGACGGCCAGACCTGGAAGCTCCATCTGATGCCCTCCGGGATCCTTCATCCCGGCAAGCTCTGCGTGATCGGCAACGGAGTGGTCATCGACCCCAAGGTGCTCACCGACGAGCTGGACGAACTCCGCCGCCGCCGCGTGGACACCACCGGGTTGCGGATCTCGGCCAACGCGCACCTGATCATGCCCTACCACCTGATGCTCGACCACGCCGGAGAGGCCAAGCTCGGCAACCTCCAGATCGGCACCACCCGACGGGGGATCGGCCCTTGCTACGCCGACAAGGCGGCGCGGCTGGGGATCCGGGTACAGGACCTGCTGGACGAGAAGATCCTCAAGAAGAAGATCGTCGCTGCGCTTGAGCCCAAGCGCCTGTCACTACGCCCGTTCGCCAAGGATCCTCAGCTGGATCTGCAGACGATCACCGAGGAGTACCTGACCTACGGCCACCGCCTGGAGCGCTACATCGCCGACACCGGCCGGCTCGTGCTGGAGCGCCTCGACGAGGGACAGCTGGTGGTGTTTGAGGGGGCGCAGGGCGCGCTCCTGGACATCGACCACGGCACCTATCCGTTCGTCACCTCCTCCAACCCGGTCGCCGGCGCCGCCTGCGTCGGCGCGGGGGTGGGACCCAAGGACATCGACGAGGTCTGGGGGGTGACCAAGGCGTACGGGACGCGGGTCGGCGCCGGACCTTTTCCAACCGAGCTGGAGGGGCCGGCCGCGGACGAGCTGCGCGAGCGCGGTGGCGAGTACGGCACCACCACCGGACGACCGCGCCGGGTGGGGTGGATCGACCTGGTGGCGCTCCGCTACGCCGCGCGAATCAACTCGCTTACCGCGCTGGCGATCACCAAGCTCGACGTGCTCACCGGGCTGGAGACGATCCGCGTCTGCACTCGCTACCGAGGGGCCGAGGGCGCCGAGTTCGACTACTTTCCCTACCACCAGTCGGTGTTGCACCACTCCACCGGCGAGTACGACGAGCTGCCGGGCTGGAGCGAGGATCTGCGCCAGTGCCGCAGCGAAGACGATCTCCCCCCCGCCGCGCGCGACTACCTGCGCTTCATTCAGGACTACGTACGCGTCCCGGTGGCGCTGGTCGGCGTGGGGCCGGGGCGGGACGAGGTCATCTGGACCGCCGCCGGCGCGGACCTGGTCGGGTCCGACGCCCAGGCCGAACCTCACGCCCAGCCGCCGGCTCGGGTCTAGTCGTCCTCAGCCGGACGTCCGAGAAGGATGGCCCTCGCCGGGCCACGGGGCGAGCAGCAGCACCAGCTTTGCGTCGCTGATCGCCCTGACGGCGTGACGCTCCCCCGGCGGGAAGTAGGCGACGAATCCAGCGCCACCGCTGACCTGCTCGCCATCCTGGGAGACCTCGATCTCGCCACCGGCCACGATCAGGTAAGCCCGCTCGTGGACCTGGTGCTCCCCCAGTTGTTCGCCCGCAGGCAACTCGATGGCAATGACCCGCGAGTCCTCATCCGAGCGCAGCACCACTGGCTTGTGTGGCGCGACGTCAAGTGTGCGTAGATCCCAGGTCTCCATCGTGTCTCCTTGTCTGTCGTCCCTACCCGTTCAGCAGATCCTCATCGCCGACCTGGCGGACGACCCGCGCCGGCGCTCCCATGACCACCTCGCGCGCGGAGACGTTCCGGGTCACCAGCGCGCCCGCGGCGACGAAGGCCTCGGCTCCGATCTCCACCCCTGGGACGATCACCGCGCCGCCCCCGATGCGGCAGGCTCGGCGGAACACCGGCCCCTGCAGCGGGCCTTTGACGTAGCGTCCCATCGCGTTGTCGTTGGTGGTCACCACCCCGGGCCCGAGGAACACATCATCCTCGACGACTGATCCGCCGGTCACGTACACCCCCGTCTGGATCAAGACTCGCTCTCCCACCACGCTGGCAAAGTCGACGCATGAGCCCCGGCCCACCACCGTATGCGCCCCCACTGTGGCGCGCTCACGAACCTGGGCCTGATCGCCGACGATTACGCTCTCGCCGAGCCGCACCCCGGCGTACACGACCGCCAGCGAGCAAACCGTCACCTCCGCGCCGAGCTCCAACGGGCCCAGCTCGCCACCCGCCGCGCTGGAGCCGGGTCGTAGCCGCGGCCGCTTGCCGAGAACCGCCCCGGCTTCGATCACGCAGCGTTCGCCGATCACCACCCCCGGGTGGACCACCGCCGATGGCTCGATCTGGGTCCCCGCCCCAATGCGGGCGCCGGCCTGCACCACCGCGCCCGCGGCCACCGTGACCCCGTTCCCCAGCTCGGCCTGCGCAGCGACGTGGGCACCGGGATCGACACCCTCCAGAGCGCTCATCGGCTGAGCAGTGTAAGCGCCTCGCACACCCGCACCCCGGCCTTTCCGTCACCGTAGAGTGGCGGCCGCTCTGCTGGCGCCGACCTATGCAAAGCGCTCAGCGCAGAGTCGCGGTCGAGGTCGACCAGCACGTTCCATCCCAGCTCCACCGTCTCCACCCATTCCGTGCTCGGCCGCATCGTGACGCACGGGACCCCGGCGAGATAGGCCTCCTTCTGGAGTCCCCCTGAGTCGGTCAGCGCAGCCCGGGCGTTGCACAGCAGCGCGTTCAGCTCGAGGTAGCCGAGCGGGGGGGTGAGGATCACCTTGCCGTCATGCTCGAGGCGCTCCCTGAGGCCGGCCTCGCGCAACCGGGTGTCGGTGCGCGGGTGCAACGGCAGCACCACCGGCCACGGGACCGATACAAGCAGATCGACCAGTAGCGCCAAGCGAGCCGGATCGTCAACGTTGCCGGCGCGGTGAGCCGTGGCCAGCACGTACTGGGCCGGGTCCACCCCGCGTGCGGTGAGCAGCTCGGTGTGCTTCCGAGCGCGGGGCTGCACCTCTTGGGCAACGTCGACCATGACGTCGCCGACCAGCTCGATCCGGCCCGCCACCCGTTCCCGGCGGAGGTTCTCCACCGCGGCCTCGGAGGAGCAGAGCAACAGCGAGCTGGCGTGATCTGTCAGCACGCGATTGAGTTCCTCGGGCATCGTTCGGTCGAACGAGCGCATGCCCGCCTCGACGTGCGCCACCGGCACCGTTGCCTGCGCGGCGACCAGGGCTCCGGCCAGGGTCGAATTGGTGTCGCCGTAGACCAGCACGACGTCCGGCTCACACTCCTGGACCAGCGGCTCCAGCGCAGCCAGCATCCGAGCCGTCTGCGAGGTGTTGGAGCCGAGCGCGACGCCGAGCTGCTGCTCCGGCGTGGGAACGCCGAGTTCCTGGAAGAACACCGCGGACAGCGTGTCGTCGAAGTGCTGCCCGGTGTGCACGAGAATCTCCTCGTGATCGCGCCGAAGCCGTGGCGAGACCGCAGCCGCCTTGATGAACTGCGGCCGGTTTCCCACCACGGTGAGGACCTTCATCCGCCGTCGAGCTCCGCGGCGATCCGCACGCGTAGGTCCGCCGCTATCTGCTCGGTGATGGGGACGGAGTCCTGAAAGAGGATCTCGTCGACCGCGGCGACCGGCTGCACTTCGCGGATCGTCGATGCGAGGAAGGCCTCGTCGGCGGCCGCGATGTCCTCGAGTGTGCACGGCTGCTGGGTTGCCCCGGTCAGCTCTATCACCGCCGCGCGGGTGATGGAGGCGAGGATGTGGTCCTCCAGGGGTGGCGTCATCACCTCGCCATCCTTCACCCAGAAGAACGAGCTGGTTGGCGCCTCGAGCACCCGACCGTGGGGAGTCACCAGCAGCGCTTCGTCGAACCCGCGCTCCCGGGCCAGCCGGCTGGTCAGCATGTTGGCCGCGTAGGAGAGCGACTTGACCCCGTCCAGCACCCGCGTTGGCGCGTAGGTCACGGTTCCCAGGCGAACGCGCTCCGGGGATGAGTGGAGCGGCTCGGTCAGCAGCAGCCGGCGACCGCCCCTGGTCACCACGATCCGCAGCGACTCGTGATCGGGGCCCGGTCCGGCCTCGGCCAGCAACCGATGAGCATCGCCGCGCACCGACTCGAGGTCGACAGGCAGGCGGAGGTTGGCACCGGAGAGCTCCAGCCGCGACAGGTGCTGCTCCAGCGCAAACGGCCGGCCGTCGTAGACCCGGATCACCTCGAACACGCCGTCGCCGCGCAGCAGGCCCTCGTCGGTGGCGGGGACCATCGCCTCGACTGCGGGCATGATCTCCCCGTCGAGGCTCGCCAGCGATCCGGATCCGGCCATCGCGGCGCAGCCTAGCCGACGGAGGGGTCTGCCCAAATGCCGGCGAGCCGTACCACCACCGCGGCGGCGGCCGCCATATCCTGCACCGAGGCCCACTCGCGGACGGAGTGGTACTCGTGCCCGCCGGTGAAGATGTTCGGGGTGGGAAGGCCCATCTCGCTCAGGCGCGATCCATCGGTCCCGCCACGGATCGGCACCCTGACCGGCTCGATGCCCTCGTCCTGAATTGCCTGCTCCGCCGCGGCGAGAACCCCCGGGACCTCGTCGAGGTACCGGCGCATGTTGCGGTACTGGCGGCGAACCTCGACCTGCACTCGCGCACGAGGCTCCTCGGCGGCGATCGCCTCCGCGGTGCGCCTCACCAACCCGACGTGGCTTCGCAACCGCTCCTCGTCAAAGTCGCGGACGATGGCGCGCAGGACCGCGTGCGCCGGCGTCCCCGAGAGCTCGTAGGGATGGATGAACCCCTCCCTGCCCGAGGTGCGCTCTGGAGTCAGCTCCGGAGGAAGCGCACTGACGATCCGCGCGGCCAGCCGCAGTGCGCTGACCAGCTTCCCCGTCGCCTGGCCGGGATGGACATCGACGCCCTCGATGGTGATGACCGCCTCATCGGCGCTGAACGTCTCGTCCTGGAGCTCGCCGAGCTCGGACCCGTCGATCGTGTAGGCGCACTGCGCCCCGAAGCGGTCCAGATCGAACAGCGTCGCCCCTTCACCGATCTCCTCGTCAGGCGTGAAGGCAATCCGCAGCGTCGCCCGGGGAAGCTCGGCATGCCGCGCGAGATGAGCGACCGCCGCCATGATGATCGCCACCCCCGCCTTGTCGTCGGCACCGAGCAGCGTGTCCCCGCTGGCGGTGACGATGTCGTGACCGAGCTTGCGCGACAGCTCGGGCATCGTCCGCGGATCGAGTTCAGTGCCCTCCCGGGGAAGAGCGATCACACCCCCCTCGTAGGCCTGGTGGACGATCGGCGCCACCTCGGCACCCGGGGCATCCGGGCTCGTGTCCAGATGAGCGATCAGCCCGATCACCGGGCCGGTCCCGGCCAGTCTCGCGGTGACGTATCCGTTCTGGTCCTGCTTCACATCGGCGAGGCCGGCCTCCTGAAGCTCTGTTCTCAGCACGCCTCCGAGGCGGAGCTGACCGGGCGTGCTGGGCGATCGCTCGCGCTGACGGCTTGACTGCGTATCCACCTCCACATAGCGGAGGAAGCGGGCGAGGAGATCCGCGGACAGCTCCTGTGCCAGCGGAGAGGTGAACGGAGAATCGTCGGTCAAGGCAAAGTGATGATCGTCACACGAACGCCCGTTTGCGCGTGCTTCCCCGGGGTAGGCCTTTCAGTGGGGGAGTGAGGCTATAGGCCTCCAGCAGGGACAACGATCGCAGAGGAGGAGCATCAATGGCTACTCAAACACGCACTACCCCGAACACTCGAACCCAGCGCCAGGCGGCCGGCAAGAAGGCTGCCGCCACCCGGAAGCGCAACGCCGCCAAGCGGACAACCGCGGCTTCCCGGCGCTCGGCACGGTCCACTCAGCGCTCGACGCGGCAGACCGCGCGCGGTGCAGAGCAGACCACACGCTTCGCCACCAAGGCCGCCGGTAAGCGGCTAGAGGCCGCAGCGGCGAGGCTCGACGCAGTCGGCCGCCACGCCGAGCGTGCGCTGCTGATTCAGGTTGGCGCGGCGGCGGAGCTGCGCGACCGAGTCGCGCAGACCGCGCAGACGTATTCCAAGGTCGGCGCGGTGACCAAGGAGCTCAGCCGCTACGAGCGCCGTGGAGCCCGCGTGCTGGGCCGGGGCGAGCGTCAGCTGAAGCGCACTCGCCGTGACGTGCAGCACGAGGTTCGTAGCGCACGGCGCGGCGTCTCGCGCCAGGCCAAGGGAGCTCGCTCCGACGCCGGCGAGATCGCCGACCGGATCAAGAAGCTCGCCTAGCTGCGGCGGCATGAAGTCATCGAAAGGGCCCGCCCGCTGTGGCGGGCCTTTTTCTTGCCTGAGAGTGGTCTGCGCTGGCCAATGGGTATAGCCCCCTGACAATGACCGCTTCCCGCTCCCGCCCGCGGCTTCGCCGCTCGGATTGCTCTGGCCCCGGCTTACGTCGGCTCCGACGCGGTCGAGGTTTTGTCCTCCAGGACGACGCCGGTAACCGCATCGACGATCCGGCGGTCGTGGCTCGTATCAGCGAGCTCGCGATCCCCCCGGCGTGGAAAGACGTGTGGATCTGTCCGGACGCCTGGGGGCATTTGCAGGCTACGGGGATCGACGCCGCCGGCCGCAAGCAGTACCTCTACCACCCCCAGTGGCGCGCTCGGCGCGATCGCGAGAAGTTCGCGCGGATGGAGCGCTTCGGAGGGTCACTTCCCCGGCTGCGCAGACAGCTGGCGCAGGATCTGCAGGCCTCGGATGCCACGCGTGAGGCCGTCCTTGCCTGCGCCGTTCGGCTGCTCGACGTGGGCCTGTTCCGCGTCGGGTCAGAGCAGTACGCCGAAGAGGATCATGGGGTGGGACTCGCGACCATCCGCCGAGACCACGTGAGACTGCGCGGCGATGAGGTGGTGTTCGACTATCCAGCCAAAGGCGGGGTTCACCGGGTGCAGGCGATCACCGACCCACTCTCCCGCGAGCTGGTGCGCAAGCTCAGCCGCCGGCGCAGCGGTCCGCCGGAGTTGCTGGCCTACCGACAGGGACGAACGTGGTCAGGCGTCCGCTCGGAGGACATCAACGACTACATCAAGCGCGGGCTCGGCGAGGAGTTCACAGCTAAGGACTTCCGAACCTGGAACGCCACCGTGGTAGCGGCGGTCTCACTTGGTGCCGACGCCCCGAGCGCCGAGACCAAGGCGGCTCGCAAGCGGGCGATCGACCGTGCGGTCCGCGGAGTCAGCGAGATGCTCGGAAACACTCCAGCGGTCGCCCGTCGCTCATACATCGATCCACGCGTGTTCGACCGCTACCTCTCCGGATGGACGATCGCGGGCGCACTGCGCCGGCTCGGCGAGATCGATCCGACGGACGACCGCTCACGAGCGCGGCTGGAGCAGGCCGTGCTCGACCTGCTGGAAGACGAAGAGAGCTCGCCGGCACTCCAGCGAGCTCCCACGCCTGCGGCGGCCTAACGGCGCGCCGTCACCAGCGTCCGTACCAGCGGCGACGTCCTCCCGACTCGATACCACCGACGAAGAAACCGATGATCCACAGGATCACCGCGGCGACGAGCACGATCCACAGAACATGAGCGGCGAATCCGAGCCCGCCGAAGATCGCGAGAATCAGCAGCAGCACAATCAGGGCAACCATTTCTCTTCCTCCTTTGGAGCTTTAAGGCCTCCCAACCCGTAGCGGTTCGCTACCCATTCTGGCAGCCGATCAAGCGGAGGCAATCAGGATTGCTCCGGTGCGGTGGCCAGGTAGCTGGCGGCCATGTCCTCGTCACCGTGGCCATCGTCTTCGGCCCGTCGCAGTCCGCCGAGCACCGCGTCGAGGATCGACATCTCCAGACCGGCTTCCGATGCGGCCTGCAGGACCAAGTCGGCGTCCTTGCGCGCCAGCGAAAGCCGGAAGGACACATCGCCGAAGGAGCGCTCGATCATCGCCTCCCCCTTCAGCTTTGCGTAAGGGAGATCCAGCGGGCCGCCCTCGACAGCGTCGAACAACCCCTGCGGATCGAGGCCGAGTTTCTCTGCGAGGGCGATCGCCTCGCCGAGCACGCCGACGACACCGAGGAGCCAGCTGTTGACCACCACCTTGAGCCGGCTCCCCGATCCCACCGGACCCAGCCACAGGGTGCGCTTGCCCATCGCATCGAACAGCGGCCGGCATGGCTCGCGGGCGCTGTCCGGACCGGAGGCGAGCACTACGAGCTCCCCCTCGCGCGCGGGTTCAAGGGTGCCGAGCACGGGGGCATCGACGAGTGTCACGTCCGCTTGCTTGGCCAGCGCGGCACAACGGTCGGCACCGTCCACACCAATCGTGCTCATCTGAATCCAGATGGCGTCCGGGGCGAGCTCCCCGAGCGCGCTGCTTGCCGCGTCGTGCACCGCATCGGCGTCGCTGAGCATGGTGATCAGGAATTCGGCGCCAGCCGCCGCCTGGTCGGTCGAGGCGCACACCTCGGCCCCGTCACGGCCCAGCGGGTCGGCTCGCTCCCTGGTCCGGTTCCAGGCCTTGACCGAATGTCCGCCAGAGACCAAATTCTGGGCCATCGGGAGGCCCATGGTGCCGGTTCCCAGAAAGGCCACTGTGCTCACGGCGCACCCCCTACCCCGAGGGTCTCCGTTCAAACGATCGGACTATGCAGAGCGCCGGGCTTACCGGTACCCTCGCGCACAGCGTGCAGAACAATTTCCACGTAGAGGTGCGGAATCAGGGGCGAGCCAGCGTGGTCGCGATCACCGGTGAGCTCGATCTCGCATCAAGCGGTGCGCTCGAAGAGGAGCTGGCGCGCGTTACCGGGTCCGACGCCGAGCAGGTCATCGTGGATCTACGGAATCTCGAGTTCATGGACTCGACCGGACTCAGCACCCTGGTCAAGGCCCATCAGCGCGCCGAGGAGACCGGCCAGCGTTTTGCGTTGATCCGCGGTCCTCAGCAAGTGCAGCGGTTGCTGAGTCTCACCGGTGTGGCGGAGCGGCTGGAGCTGGCGGATGCTCCAGAAGAACTGCTGAGCAGCTAGGCGAAGCTCCCGGAGCGAATCACGCCTAGCCGGCGTGATCGACCATCACGATCCGCAGCACCTCTGCTTGATCCGGAAGCGAGTCGATGTCGAGTTGATCGCTCAGCATGGTCAACGGTGACGGTTGGGCCTGCCGTTCACCGTCGAGTCGAATCTGCTCTCCGCTGCCCTCGCGCAGCGGCCCTACCGAGAGCTCCAGCTGCTTTCCCTTCGCGGTGATGGCAAAGGCGATCCGATCGGAGTCGGTGGCGGTGGCGGCATGCGCGGCCACCGCATCGGTGACCAGATAGACGTCGGAGAAACGGTCCAGCGAGAACCTGGCCGTCGCGGCCACCGCACGGGTGAGCCGCCCCAGCAGCGTCCCCAGCAGGTTCACCGGGGAGACCGAGGCCACTGCGTCTCCGTACAGCTGCGATGTCCAGCCGTCGCTGGGGATGGTCGCGGGAGACGGGATGAACAGGCGCTGACCGTCACGGATCGCGGAAAAACTCATGAACACCTCGGTCCCCCCGTCGGCCGCGGAGCTGAAATCAGCGCGGTGGGCCAGAGCATTGATCAATGACATCCCGACACCCGTCCGGTGATCGGCCTCCAAGTCGGCGCTCTCGATACCCCTACCGGTATCGCAGACGCAAACCGTCAACGCGTCGTCGAGGACGTAGAGCTCGACCGACAGCGGGCCATTGCCATCCGGATAGGCGTGCAGCACCACGTTGTTGCAGGCCTCGCTGACCGCGGTCTTCAGATCGTCGAGCAGCTCCGCGTCGATCGCGAACAGCTCACCCGCGCCGCTGAGCATGGCCCTGACCAGCGTGAGCGCCTCGGGGCGGCTCTCCAGGTCCAGGCTGACGCAGGGTCCTTCGGGGTTCCCGCTGCTGCCGGCGGTCACTGACGGACCCCGCCTCGTGCCGGAGCGCGGCGGCTACCGGCCACGGGCAGCGGTGAGGGATCCACCGGGCGTGGCGGCCTCCAACAGCGCTGAATGCCTAGACCGCTGATCACTGTCCGCGGCCATGAAGCTCCAGGTCAGCGCGATGCTTCGGAGCGATGAACACGAAGCGAGTGGCGGTACTCATGGAGATGGTCGAGGCCACAGCGCCTTCGCCTTTCATCTGGTCGCGCGGGGGGAATTGTCAGCTGAGGACGTTCCCGCTTTGGCGCGCTTCCAAACCCCGCGGGCCAGCCTCCGGCCGCTCCAAGCCTGGCCTCCCCAATCGCACAGCTGGCTTCGCGCTCCAGCACGCGGGTATCCGGCGAGCGAGATCGACGAACAAACGGAGGACCACATGAATTCGACAACGGACCGTTCGGTAGCAGTGATAACCGGCGCCTCGAGCGGAATCGGGCTGGAGCTGGCTCGCCAGTTCGCCGAGCACGGCTACGACCTGATCATCGCCGCCGAGGACGACGCAATCGAGAATGCCGCGGCCGAGCTGGGCAGGGACGGGATCCAGGTGGAGGCGGTTCAAGCGGATCTCGCCAAGCCAGAGGGCGTGGAGCAGCTGTACTCACGGATTCAGGGCCAGGGCGACCGGGTGGAAGCAGTGGCGCTCAACGCCGGAATCGGCGCGGGCGGCGCGTTTGCCACCGGCACCGAGCTCAATCAGGAGCTGCAACTCGTGGACCTCAACGTCCGCTCCACCGTGCATCTCGCCAAGCTTGTGCTTCGAGACATGGTCGGTCGAGGCCGCGGGCGGGTGCTGTTCACCTCATCGATCGCATCGACCATGCCCGGTTCCTTTCAAGCGGTCTACAACGCTTCTAAGTCGTTCGTGCAGTCATTCGCGCTCGCGCTTCGCGACGAGCTCAAGGACACCGGCGTCACGGTCACCTCGCTGATGCCCGGCCCGGTGGAGACCGAGTTCTTCGATCGTGCGGACATGCTGGACACCAAGGTCGGTGCCGGAGAGAAGGATGATCCCGCCGATGTGGCTGCCGACGGCTTCGAGGCGCTGATGGCCGGAAAGGAGCGCGTGTTCTCCCACTCGCTCAAGACCAAGATCCAGGGCCGGGGGAGCAGGCTGATGCCGGACTCGGTCAAGGCCGGAATGCACCGGCAGATGGCGGAGCCCGGATCGGCCGAGGACGAGGAGTAGCGCGCTTTGGGTTGACTCAGGCCTCGAGCTGAGACTCGGCCTGAGTCAGCTCCCGCAGCTGCTCCAGCGCGCGGCGCAAAATTCGGGATACCTGCATCTGCGAGACGCCGATCATCTCGGCGATCTGGCTCTGGGTCAGGTCCTCCACAAAACGCAGCAGCAGCACTCGCCGCTCACGCGGACCGAGATGCTTGGCCGCCTCGGCGATCGTGACCTTGGCATCGACGAGCTCGAACCGCTCGTCAACGTGCCCGAACGCATCGGCGAGCGTGCCGGATTCCTCTTCGCCATCCTCTCGCGGCGAGTCGAGCGAGGCCGTGTGATGCGCACCGGCGGTCTCCAGCGCCTCCAGCACATCCTCGATGCTCAGCTCCAGGAACTCCGCCAGCTCGGGCACGCTGGGTGGCCGCCCGGTGCGAGACATCAGCTGCTGGCGTCCGTCCTCCACCCGCAGAGCGAGCTCCTGGGCCCCGCGGGGAACGTGGACCGACCAGCCGAGGTCCCGGAAGTAGCGCTTGAGCTCGCCGAGGATCGTCGGCACCGCAAACGACGAGAACGCAGTGCCTCGACTGGTGTCGTAGCGATCGATCGCCTTGACCAACCCGAGGCTCGCCACCTGCAGCAGATCATCGAAAGGCTCGTGGGCGCCGCTGTAGCGGCGTGCCAGCTTGCGCGCCAACGGCAGGAATCTCTGTACGAGCTCCTCGCGTGCCCGCGTATCCCCTTGCTTCTGCCAACGCACGAACAACTCGACGGACTCGATAAGGCCGAGACTACCACCGATTATGCTGCTCCCGCGCACCTTGGTACCAGTGAATACCTCGCCCCGCGAGCCCGCGCGTGACGCCAAAAAAGGGTGCAGCGGTCGGCTTGTCGAGCGGCAGATCGGGTACCCGAATGCGCATGCGAGTGGTGGTGGTGGGTGCAACCGGCAACGTCGGCACCAGCGTCCTGGAAGCTCTCTCCAGGGAGCCCTCGATCGAGGAGATCATCGCGGTGGCCCGGCGCCCCGCGCGGATGGCCTTCGCGCGAACCCGCTTCCATGCCGCCGACATCGTCACCGACGACCTGACGGAGGCGATGGCGGGAGCTGACGCTGTGATCTCCCTGGCGTGGCTGATCCAGCCGGGACGTGACGAGTCAGTCACCGAGGCAGTGAACGTGACCGGGAGCACGCGCGTGTTCGATGCCGCGGTGCGAGCACGCGTGCCGGCACTCCTCTACGCCTCCTCGGTGGGCGCCTATTCCGAGGGACCGAAGGACCGGATGGTCGATGAGTCCTGGCCGACGGACGGCATTCCGACGTCCTTCTACTCGCGTCACAAGGCGTCGGTTGAGCGCCACCTTGATCGCTTGGAGCACGAGCACCCGCAGATGCGCGTTGTCCGGATGCGCCCCGGACTGATCTTCAAGCGTGAGGCCGCCACCGAGATCCGGCGCCTGTTCGCGGGGCCGCTGCTGCCCGGGAGCCTGCTCAGGCCCGCGTTGATTCCAGCCGTGCCTCGGCTGAAGCGGCTCTGCTTCCAGGCCGTGCATTCGCTGGATGTCGGCGAGGCATTCCGGCTCGCGACGATCAGCGACGCGCGTGGCGCGTTCAACCTCGCGGCAGACCCACCCATCGGGGTGGAGGAACTGAAAGGCATCTTCGAGGCTCGGGCGGTTACGTTGCCGGTCTCCGCGGTGCGGGCGGTGGCGGCGGCGACCTACGCGCTACGGCTGCAGCCGAGCGAGCCCGGATGGCTCGACATGGCTCTGGCGGTCCCGCTCATGGATACGAGCCGAGCCCGGTCTGAACTCGGTTGGCGGCCACGTCACTCAGCCGAGGACGCGCTGCGCGAGCTGCTTGACGGACTCCGTCGTGGCACCGACCTGGACACTCCGCCACTTGCGCGAGGAACGAGCGGCCCGGGACGCATCCGCGAATTGCTGACCGGCCTGGGCAGCCGAGGGTGAGCCGGGAAACGTAAGCGAGACGGATTGAAAGCGGTCGGGCAGCGGGTATCGCCCAAGCGAGACCGCAGGACGTTCGGCAACCGACCGAAGGGAGCGCAGTGAGCGAGAGAGACGACGAGGAGACCCAGGACGAGCAGCAGCACAGCGACGAAGGCGGCGGAGGCGAGGACGAGTCCGAGCCGAAGGCGTCGGCCTCTGATGAGGACCGGGACGAAGAGAAGGACGAGGAAGAGGGGAAAGACGAATCCTCCCGAGACGACGAGGACGACTCCGGCGACGAGGACAGCGAGGAGGGCGAGGACGAGGAAGAAGAAGACCTAGACCCGGTGGCAAAGGAGATCCAGGAGGATCCCTCGCTCAACCCGGACGAGGACATGCTCGGCGACATCAAGGGCGGCTGACCGAGTTCCGCCAGGAGACAGTCGCTCATTGCGGCGAGCGTGGCCGCCGTGAGCTGTCGGCTACGCCGCCTTGTCGACGGCGACCCAGGCCTGCTGGAGGTAATCGGCTCCGGTGACCACGGCGAAGAGCGAGGCGCCGATCCTCGCCAGCCGCGGCTGCCACACGTAAACCGCCAGCAGCACCGTGGCGATCCACTGGCTGACGCAATACGGGCAGGCTAGAAGTTCCCCGACCGCACGGTGGAGCCCGGTTCCGCGGGCCTTCTCGGAAACCTCGGCCGGGCCGGCGTCCTCCTGATAGGTGGTGAAAGGCGCTCGTAGCGCCGCCGTGACCTTGTCCTTGGTGATGAGCCGGCTCAACTTGAAGGTCCCGACACTGAGCAGCGCAATGTCTCTGGCCGGGATCTGGTCAGGCAGGCGCTTGCGCGACCTCAAGAAGACAGCGGTCAGCAACGCAACCAGGCCATGAAATACGAGCAGCAGGATGGCGTAGCCCCCGAGCGGTTTCGGATCGTCGGGCGAGTAGCCCTCTACGGTCTTCATTGCCGAAGAGGTTTAGCGCATCGGCGTGGACTCCTTTGTGAGGTCTGGCACCGACCGCGCCAACGGCAAGAATCAGCGTGGATGCTGTTCAACCCCGGAGGACTCGTCTACGGCCTCGTCACCGTCGGCGGCGTGCTGGCCGCCGAGAGCGCCATCAATGAGACCTACCGGCACACCGTGGAGGCGGCCGTCGTGGCGCTGGTGCTGTACTGGCTCGCCCATGCCTACGCGGAGTTCACGCAGGCGCGGGCGCTGGAGGGTGCGCCGCTCAAGCTGCGCGCGCTGCTGATCTCGGTCCGCCGGGAGCTGTCGATCCTCATGGGCGCAGCGGTTCCGCTCGCGGCGTTGATCATCTGCTGGATCGGCGGGGCGAGTCTCACCACTGCCGTCGACGCGGCAACCTGGACCGCTGCCGGAGCGATCGTGGTGACCGAGATGGCGCTGGGACTGCGCAGCCGGGTGGGCCTGAGGGACTTCGCCGCCCAGACCGGGTTGGGCGTGTTCCTGGGACTTCTGGTGATCGCCCTGCGGACGCTCCTGCACTGAGAGGCCGCTGCTTGCACGCGCGGCGCGCCGCGCATCAGGGCTCGTCGCCCGCGGCGCAGCCGGTGTGCTGCACCCGGATGAGGGCGTCGAGCTGAGCGCCGAATAAGAAGGCGATGGAGGAGATGTACAGATAGGCAAGGGCGACGATTACCGCCGCGAGATTGCCGAACACCGACTGGTAGGAGGCGATGTCGGTGAGGTAGATGTAGAAGACCACCGACGCCAGGATCCACGTGAGGATCACGATCAGCGTTCCGAGGCTGACCCACGAGACCGTCTGGGGCCGGGCTGGACAGTGACGGAGCAGTAGCCCGACGACGAACCCGAGTAGCAGAATCACCAACGTCCACCGCACCGTCAGACCGGTTATCTCTCCCAATAGCCCGTGATTGGTCGTCCAGAAGAAGGGGGCGAAGAGGACGCAGATCGCCGCGAGGACGAAACAGCCGCCCACCTCGATCGAGAGTGCGAACGAGATCGTGAAGCGCCGGAAGAACGACCGCTCGGCCGGAGCCTCGTAGATGCGCCCCAGCGCCCCCATTATCGCGCGAATCACACCGGATACCTGCCACAGCGCCAGCGCCCCGCCGAACGTCGCCCACAGGATCAGATCATGGGAGAAGACCTCGTTCACGGCGCCCTGGACCACCGAGAACACCGGCGGCGCCACGGTGACGCGGAGTTGCGGCTCGACGTGATCGCGCCAGATGCCGTTGGCGTGCACGAGGCCGGCCAGGGCCAGCACGAAGAGGAGGAACGGGACAATCGCCGTGAGGATCTGGAACGCGATCGCGCTCGAGTAGGTGAGCAGGTCGTTGCGCTTGAAGCCGTCGACGATCTCCTTGGTCAGGGCGTGCGCACGATGCCGGAGGTGATGCTCCTCTGTCAGCAGAGGAGGCTGCTCCCTAGCGGGGGCGGCGCCCGAAGCGATGCTCGACGAATCCAGCGTGCAGAGACGCTACCCGATCCTCTCCTTTCTAGCCGGGTCTCCGACTACTTCTCGCCAGCGATTACTCCTCCGCGGCGACACGCTCCACCGTCCGGCCGCTCAGCACCGATTCCGGCTGGGTTGAGACCGGGTCGCGACGAGCGTCGGCCGAGCCGTCGCGCGTCTTGACGAGAAGCCAGCGCTCTCGGCGATCGCCGCCCACCCGAGTCAACGCATAACCCCCACGGAGCTTCTCGCCCTCCAGCTCCACCACGGCATGACCGTCGGCGAGTGCTTGATCGAGCGGTACCTGCTGACCATCACGTTCGGTCAGATTGCGA
Source organism: uncultured Solirubrobacterales bacterium (assembly GCA_963731435.1). Taxonomy (GTDB): domain Bacteria; phylum Actinomycetota; class Thermoleophilia; order Solirubrobacterales; family Solirubrobacteraceae; genus Palsa-465. The sequence continues at coordinate 209,599 of CAVSVF010000002.1, read as the reverse complement.
AAGCTTCCCGTGTCCCACACGATCACCGCACCAGCCCCGTACTGACCGCTGCCGATCACTCCCTCAAAGTCGGCGTAATCGAGCGAATGGTCTTCCACCGCCATGGCCAGCCGCTTGTCTCGAGGGTCGGTGGACGGACCTTTCGGTACCGCCCATGACTTCAGCACGCCGCCGACCTCCAGCCGGAAGTCGTAGTGCAACGTCGTGGCGGCGTGCTTTTGCACCACGAACAGCGGCCTGTGGTCGCTGCGTTTGCGGCCGCCCATTGCCCCAGGCTAGGAGCTGGATGAAGCGGTGCTCCCCGCGGACACCGTCGGCGGTACCTCCAGGGATGGGGGCACGCTCGGCATTTCTCCGGGCTCTCCACCGCCGATCGCCTCTGACGGCTCCACCCGTCCCGCCGGCAGCCAGCGCACCGACGCGATGAAGGCGACGAGCAGGACGCCGGCCATGATGTAGAAGACCGTCTGGGTGGAGTGGGCGAAAGCGAGCCTCACATCGTGAACCAACGGCGCAGACGACCTCCCCGAGCCCGAGTGGGACGAGGCTGAGGTGAACGAGGTCGCCACCTTGTGCGCCACGCCGTGCGGGACCCCCGCTTTGGTCAGCGCGCCGGTGATGTTGACCGCATTCCGGCCGATCAGGACCGCGCCGAGGACCGCCAAGCCGAGGCTGGCGCCGAAGTTGCGGGCGGTCTGGGTGATCCCGGTGACCTCGCTGTAGCTGCCGCTGGACGCCCGGTTGACGGCGTCGGTGCTGGCCACGCCGAGCATCAGCCCGATCCCCGCGCCCGCAAGGATGATGTAGGGCTCCTGCGAGCTCAGGGAGAGGTGGGTGAGCTCGCCGGCGAGCAGATAGAAGCCGACCGCGCCCAGTGCCGTGCCGCCCACGACGGCCGGGCGGGCGCCGCGCTGGTCCAGGATTCGTCCGCCGATCTGAGCCGCGATCACGAACCCGATGAAGAAGTACATGATGTAGAGGCCCGCGTCGGAGGCGCTCTGGCCGAGCGAGACCTGCGCGTAGATGCTCGCGAAGAAGAAGAACGGTATGAACACCACCGACATCAGCGCGAGCACGAGGTTCTCGATCGCGAAGCCGCGGTCCCTGAAGATGCGGAGCTGAAGCAGAGGCTGCCCCACGCGCAGCTCCCAGCGGATGAAAGCTGCCATCAGCGCCAAGCCCGCGATCACGCAGGCCCAGGTCCCGACGCTGCTCCATCCCCACTGGGCCGACTGCTGGAGCCCCAGCACGACCAGGACCATTCCACCGGTGATGAGCAGCGTTCCACGGGTGTCGAGCCTCGCCGGACGCTTCTCGTTGTCCGGCCGGGACTTCCAGATCAGGAGCAGCGCGATGATCGCCACCGGGATGTTGATCCAGAAGATCGAGCGCCAGGTCCACTGCGTCAGGTAGCCGCCGCTGATCGGGCCGATCGCGGTGAGGCCGCCGGTGATCCCAAAGAACAGAGCCATCGCACCGCCGCGCTCGCGAATCGGGAACGAGGCCACCACGATTCCGACCGCCGCCGGGAACATCAGGGCAGCGGAGCCGCCTTGGACGACGCGGAAGAAGATGATCCAAGCGGTGGCGATGCTCCCCTTGGGCGTCAAGCCGCAGCAAGCCGAGGCCACGGCAAACCCGATCACCCCAATGACCACCATCCGGCGGCGCCCGACCACATCGGCGAGCTTGCCGCCGAAGGCGAACAGCGCCGACAGGGAGAGGAGATAGCCATTGATGACCCATTGCGAGGCGGTTGCCGAGAGCGACAGCTCACGATCGATTTGGGGGATCGCGATGGCGACGATCGTCTGATCGATGAACATCATCGCCACGGCGAACACCATCGCCGCCAGCACCAGCTTTTTGTTGGATGCGCTCATTTCCCCGCCCCTTTTCGGCATCTTCCGCGGTTCACTTCGTGCTGTATCGGACGGAAGGACCGATGGGTTGAGGCGTCGGTCACATCGAGTGCAGTAGCGTCATTCAGAACAACCAAGACAGGGGAGCTTTCGAATGCCGGAGGCGGAATGGGGCAACGCGTTCGCCGCTGCATCGCGCTCGGCAATGGCCGTATACGAGGAGGTGCTGGTCCCCCGCATGTTCGTTCCCTGGGGCGATCTGCTCCTCGACGAACTCCGCCTGAGCGCCGGGGACACCGTCCTGGACGTGGCTTGCGGACCCGGGCCGGTTACCCGGATGGCTGCCGGACGGGTGGGGGTGGCGGGAAAGGTAATCGGGTGCGACATCAGCGCGGCGATGCTGGCGATCGCCCGGAGCAAGCCCACGATGGCCGACGCCGGGCCGATCGAGTACATGGAGGCGTCGGCGGAGCAGCTACCGGTGGCCTCGCAGAGCGCCGATGCCGTGTCCTGCCAGCAGGGGCTCCAATTCTTTCCGGATCGACCCGCAGCTCTGTTGGAGATGCGTCGTATCCTCGCTCCGGCAGGTCAGCTGGCGGTCTCGGTGTGGGCTGGGATCGAGCAATGCCCGCCGTTTGCCGCGGTGCAGGCCGCGCTCCGAGACGCGGCGGGCCCTGATTTCGCCGAACGATTCCAAGCCGGCCCATGGGGAATGCCCGGGGAGGAGGAACTTCGAGGTCTGCTGGAGGAGGCAGGGTTCACGGAGGTGCGAGTGAAGACCGCGGTCCTGCCTGTCACTTTTGAGGGGGGCGCCGCGCAGCTCCTCTCCACGCTGGCCACAGCGCCACTGGCGACCGAGCTCGAGTCGCTGCCCGCCGAGCGGCGGGACCGCCTGGTGAACGCGTTCGCCGAAGCGGTGCAGCCGTTGCTGGACGGGGGTCAGGTGCGCTCGCATCTGACCTCCCACATCGCCACCGCGCGTCGCTGAGACGACCGAGCATGATGTCCACTGGTGGTCGCGAGCAGATAGCCAGGGAGCTGGAGTGATCGTGCCGAGCTCGGCGATCGCTCCCTGGCACAGGCCCGGGGCAACCATCCGCCACCGTGTGGCGTTCAACAGGGTGTCGATCCTCACCGGCGTCATCTTCGTGTTCGCCGGACTGGTGAAGTTCGTCTTTCATCACTGGGAGCTCCAGGCGTTCCGCAGCTTCGGCCTGCCGTGGCCCTCGGCACTGGAGCTGGTGGCGGGGGTGCTGGAAACGGCCGGGGGGCTGCTGCTGATCTTTCGCCGGGCGGTAGTCCCGGTGTCGCTGCTGCTGGCCGCCACGATGGTGGTCGCGGTCATTTCCTCGGGAATCGGCCACGGCGACGTGATCCCCAGCCTTACGCTGGCCCCAGCGCTCCTTCTCGCCACGCTTTACCTCGCGGTGGCGGGGCTCGGCCACCTGTCGGCGTGACACCGGAGTATTCACAACCCTAACCGCTCCTTTATGCGAACCTTACCCCGCGGTTCAGTGTGTCCAGGTGGTTGATTTTGCAGGGATTAGTGCCTGACCCAACGGCAACGATGCGAGACGAATACCTGATCTTCGGCAGCCCGGTGATCGGCGATCTGGAGATCGCCGAGGTCGTCGACTCGCTCCGTTCGGGATGGATCGGCTCCGGTCCAAAGGTTCATCGCTTTGAGGCGATGCTCGCCGACTATCTCTCGGCGCCGCATTGCCGCTGCGTGTCGTCGTGCACCGCGGCTTTGATCCTGGTCATGGGGGCCCTGGAGATCGGCGCGGGCGACGAGGTTCTGGTCCCGTCGATGACCTTCGTCGCTTCCGCCAACGCGGTGGAGCATGCCGGCGCCACTCCGGTCCTGGTCGACTCCGAGCCTGGCACCGGGATGATCGATCTCGAGGCCGCCGCGGCGGCGATCACGCCGCGCACCCGGGCCATCATGCCGGTCCACCTGGCCGGCCGGCCGATGGACATGCACCGGCTCAATTCGCTACGTGACCGCCACGGGCTGGTGGTGGTCGAAGATGCGGCACACGCCCTCGGGGCCGCGTTCGACGGGCACCCGATCGGGACCTTCGGGAACGTCGCGGCGTTCTCGTTCTACGTGACGAAGAACATCACCACCGCGGAGGGCGGGGCGATCGTCACCGAGCATGAGGAGATCGCGACCAAGGTCGAACGACTTGCGTTGCACGGGCTGAGCCTGGGGGCCTGGCAGCGCTTCTCGGACACTGGCTTTCGCCACTACGAGGTGCAGGAGCCTGGCTTCAAATACAACATGACCGACCTGCAGGCATCGCTCGGCCTGCACCAGCTGCCCCAACTCGATGGCTGGATCGATGCCCGTGCCGCGCTCTGGGAGCGCTACGACCGGTTGTTGGATGGGCTGCCTCTGGAAACCCCGCCGCCTCCGCAGGCGGGGACCCGGCATGCCCGCCATCTCTACACGGTGCTCCTCGATGACGATGCCCGGCTGTCCCGGGACGAGCTACTGCAGGAGCTGCATGCGCGGCGCATCGGGACTGGCGTCCATTACCGCGCCGTGCACCTCCATCCTTACTACCGCGACCGGTACGGCCTGGCGCCAGAGAGCTTTCCGGTTGCACAGCGCATCTCGGAGCGGACGCTGAGCCTGCCGCTGAGCCCAAAGGTCACCGAGGCCGACCAGGACGACGTGGTAGCCAGCCTGCGCGAGCTGATCGGATGACTGCGACCGAAGCACCGCTCGCTCCGCGGCAGGACATCTTGCGGGCCGGGGCCCGCCGGCGTGTCCGCGCGCTTGCCCCCGGGTCGGCCGAAGCCTGGCTGCTCGGCGCCGTCATCCTGGCGGCGCTGGTGATCCGGCTGCTGACGATCGACAACCAGAGCCTCTGGGCCGACGAAGCGCTCACCGCGTACGAGGCCAGCCTCCCGTTCGGAGCAATGCTGCACACGGTGGTGCACGTGGAGACGACTCCGCCTCTGTATTTCGTTTTGATCTGGGGGTGGGCGAAGGTCTTCGGCACCGGGGCGATCGCGCTGCGCAGCGTGTCGCTGATCGCGGGAGTGGCGATCGTGCCCCTCACCGCCCTGATCGCCAAGCGGCTGTTCTCACCCGCCGCCGGGGTGCTGGCGGGCGCGCTGGCCGCGGTCAATCCATTCTTGGTCTGGTACTCGCAGGAGGCGCGCTCCTACATGTTGCTGGCGGCGCTCACGGCGGGCGCCTTCCTCGCCTTTCTCTATGCGATCGAGCAACCGGCGCGCCGCGCCCTGCTCGGCTGGGCGGTCCTTTCCTCGCTCGCCCTGGCCACGCATTTCTTTGCCGGCTTCATGGTCGCCCCAATGGCGCTCGTGTTGCTCTGGCGTCACCGCACGCGTGCCGTGGGGGCGGCGGTGGCGATCGTCGCCGTCGTGCAGCTGGCGATGTTTCCGTTCGCGGTGGTGGACACCGGCCACGGCGTGGGCTGGATCGCCAAGATCGGCCTCAAGCACCAGGTTGGCCGGGTGCCGCTGGAATGGGGGGTGAGCGCTCTGGAGCGACGGACGATCATTCCTGTCGGCTACGCGGCAGGGGCGGTGCTGCTGGTGGTGGTGATCGCATTGCTGTGGTTCGGCGGGGCCCGTGCCACTCGCCGGTCGGCGCGGCTGGCAGGAAGCATCATCGCCTTCTCGCTGCTGGCGCCGCTCGCGCTCGCCCTCGTCGGCGAGAACTACCTCCTGTCGCGCAACGTGATCGGCACGCTCGTGCCCGTGCTGGCGGTGATCGCCGCCGCCTGCACCGGACCACGGCTTCGGCCGGCGGGCGCTGCATTGGCGGTCGTGCTGCTGGCGGGCTTTGCCACGGCGACATACGCAGTCCAGACCAATAGCCGGCTGGAGCGTCCCGCGTGGTCGAAGGTCGCCCAGGCCCTCGGCCCGGCGCGGGTCACGCGCGCTGTCCTGGTGGCGGGAGGGACGACCGGGCAACCGCTGAAGATCTACCTGCCCGGGGTAAATTGGGTGCTGAACCCGAATCATCGGGTGCTGATCGACGAAGTCGCGGTGGTCGGGGACCGAGGACAGATGACCCTGGTGCGGCCCGGCACCGCCCCCGACGGCCCGACGCCCAAGAAGCGCTTGCGCGGCGGCCCGCTGCCGGTGATCCACGCTCCGATCGGAACGCAGCGCCTCGGCCGCGTTCGAGTCGACAACTGGGTGATCGCCGAGTTCGCGCTGGATCACCCACAGCGGTTCACGGCCCGCGAGCTGATCCACCGCGCTCACCGGTACTTTCGCTTCGTGCCCCAGCAGCTGCTGGTGTTTGTCCAGAAGCCAACGGGATGAGCCGTCACGGCGATATAGCGCTGAGCGTGGTGGTGCCCGTGTACGGGTGCGCCGACTGCCTTCTCGCACTGCACGAGCGGCTCACTCGAACCATGCGGGAGGTCAGCGACAGCTACGAACTGGTCCTGGTGGACGACCGGAGCACCGACGGGGGTTGGGAGGTGGTCCAGCGCCTGTCGGCCGCCGATCCGCACGTCCGGGGTTACCGCTTGAGTCGAAACTTTGGCCAGGACGCCGCGATCACCGCCGGACTGGCCACCTGCGCGGGCCGATGGGCGGTGGTGATGGACTGCGATCTGCAGGAGGCTCCGGAGGACATACCTCGCCTGTGGGCAGCGGCCGGAGACGGTTATGAGATCGTCCGCACGACCCGGCGCGGCTGGCGCCACTCACGATTTCGCCGTGCCACCAGCCGGCTGTACCGCAAGCTCACGCTCGAGACCGACGTCCGGCCGGACTACAGCAACCTGAGCCTGCTCTCCCGCCAGGTGATTGACGCCTTCCTGCGGCTGCGGGACCGCGATCGGGAGTTCATGATCGCCCTGGACTGGCTCGGCTATGACTCAACGACGATCGAGATAGAGCATCACGAGCGCCACGCCGGCAAGAGCGGCTACACGTTCCAGAAGCTGACCAAGGTCGCGCTCGACGGGATGTTCTTCCGCAGCACCGTGCTGTTGCGGGTGGTGGTGCTGATCGGCTTCATGGTGGCGCTCATCGGGTTGGTACTCGCGGGCTACGAGGTGGTCGACTACTTCGCGGATAAGGAGCGAGCCGTGCCCGGGTACACCAGCCTGGCCGTGCTGCTGCTGGTACTGACCGGCTTTGTCATCGTCAGCGTCGGCGTGGTCGGCCTATACGTGGGGCGAATCTTTGAGCAGGTAAAGAACCGGCCCCTGTACCTGATCGATTCCGAGGCGTCAGGAGATCAGCCGCGTGCGGTCGGCCCTGAAGCAGCGGAAGGTCAGCGGCGGGAGGCGGATGAGACTCAGTCTCCCGCCGCCAGCACGTAGACCGCCTCGCGGCCGCCGGGGATTGCGAAGGACTCGTCGATCCTCCCGGCATAGCGCTCCATCAATGCCGCCAGGCTCCCGGCGTCGAAACGATGGGCGTGGTCGCCAACTCCCGGGTCCGTCGCTTGCCGCCCCAGCCGGCCCACGAGCGGAAGTTGGCTGGAGGAGAGGTTGCGCACCGGTTCGGCGATGATCACCCGGCTGCGTGCCGCGGTCAGCATCCGGTCGATGATGCCCGCGGCGTCCGGCAGGAAGTGGTAGAGGCTCGCCTGCATGATCGCCACGTCACTCGACGGCAGCGGCTCGGGTCCGGTCAGGTCGGTGACTCTCGCATCGATTCCCTGGGCACGGAGGCGATCCACAAAGCCCTGATTGGCATCGAGGCCGGTGTAACCGCCGACACGAGTACGCAGGTGCCGACGATAGAGGGTGCCGGGGCCGCAGCAGAGCTCGAGCACCTCGGCACCATCCGGCACCCGGGCCGCGACGCAGGAGAGGCGGTCGGAGTAGTGCCGCCCGTAGAGCGTCCGCATCACGCCCTCGTAGAGGAGGGTGCTGCGGTAGATCAGGCTGGTGCTCATGCAGCTGGGACCGACAGGCTACTCGGCGTCGCGCCGGGCGATCGGAAGCAGGAACCAGAGTCCGCCGATGAGCGCCGCGGTCAACACGCCCACGATCACCGGTGCGGCCCCTCCCACCACGAAGTCGGAGATGAGCACGAGGATCCCCACGAAACCACCGCCCAGGCACGCCATGCCGGCGATCGCGAGATAGTTGGCGGTCCGCAGCAGAAACCCCTTCTCCCCGTGGCGGAACAGGATTCGGTGATGGATCGGCGGAGACATCAGCAGAAACGTCGCGAGCGCGACCAGCAGCAGCGTCACGAAGTAGACCGTCCGCTCGAAACTGTCGACTTTGTTCCAGCCATTGTTGAATGGCACGACGAGCAGGAAGGCGAACATCACCTGGATGCCCGTCCCGGCGATGCGCAGCTCGTTGAGCAGCTCCACCGTGTTGCGATCAAGCCGCTCCGGCCGCGACTCGTCGCGTTCGCGTTCCGCCTCCTCGCCACCCTCAGTCATCGTCCGAGTATTTTGCCGCCCAGCGCCGAGAAGGCGAAGATCCTCAGCGGAGGCTAATTGCCAAGGATCTGCCGGCCGGGGAGCGATCCTAGATCCGCCGCGCAGTCCTAGCGCCGCCCGCGCATGTCTACCCGACGTGCGCCAGAGGGCGCTCGGGCTGCTCGGCGGAGGTCGCGGATACGTGCGTCATTGGCACGCCGAGCGCTCTTACCTTGCTCGGCAGGTCAATGTGCATCCACCGCGACAGACGCTTGGGCAGGGTCGAGAGGATGATCTCGTCGAAGCCACGAAGGTGAAGGGCATCCTGGATCGCGGCTAGGGGTTCAGCGTCCCCCACGTGCCCCGTGACCTCTCCGCCGGCGGCCTGCTGCAACGTGGGTAGCGCCTCCTCAAGGCGCGCCTCGGCAGCGGCTTGGCCGGAGTCCTCGGGATCAATCAGCCGGTGAAGTCCGGTGGCGGTCGCCGGCACCAGAAGGTGAAAGGTTGCCGGACCTTGCTGCGCTCGCCGCCTCACCGCCTCGATCAGGGGCGGGTCTGTAGCGGTCCGGTTTGCGACCAGGAGGACATGACTCGGTGCCATGGGTACACGCTCCTCGTGTTGATTGCCACTATTCTACGCCACCCGTATAGGGCCTCACGCGGAGTGCTTCAGGCGTCGATGACTACGCCTCTGTGGTCTGAGCCGAGGCGGTCGGGGAGCTCGAAGCGCTCGAACGTGCCGGTCAGACGCCGGCGGTCGATCGGCTGCTCCGGAAAGCGCTCGTACGCCTGGGGTTCACGTGCGTCGATGGCTCGGACGATGAAGGCGGTCACGTCGCTTACCTGCTGGTCCTGAAGGCTCAGCACGTTGAGGGCGAAGGGCAGGTACGCGCCGGAGGGATCGTCCCAGGCGTAGAAGGCCAGCGCCGGCTGGGCGTTCGCGCGCGTGAACACAGTCCGCCACTGCCACTCTCCTGACAGTGAGTAATCACGGGCCCAGGTCGCAATGCTGTCGCGTGGCGCGTACCAGGTGGCCAGCGGGGGCATCGCGAACGAAGCGTCCTCCGTCAGCAGCGACACGAATGCGTCCACGTCGCACCGCTCCCAGGCCTCGACGTAGCGTCCTACCAGCGCTCGCAGGCCGCGGTCGCCCAATCCTTGCACGGTGACCTGTTGTGTCCGGGCCGGAATGTGATCCTGGACCGCAGCGCGGGCTCGCTGCAGCGCGCTGTTGACGGAAGCGACCGTCGTCTGGAGCATCGTCGCCACCTCCTTGGCGGTGAAGCCCAGCACTTCGCGCAGGATCAGCACCGCGCGCTGGTTGGCGCCCAGGTTCTGAAGCGCGGCTACGAAGGCGAGCTCAATCCCTTCGTGCTGCTCGTAGCTGGCCTCGGGCGTCGCCAGGCCTGCCGGAAGTCCGATCGACTCGTCGGGGTAGGGTTCTAGCCAGTTCGCTTCCGCGACCGGGGTGCCTGGCGGCGTGTGCGGCTCGGCTGCCGGTCCGAAGTCGTGCGGCAGGACACGCTTGCGCCGTCGCTCCAGCTCGGTGAGACACACGTTGGTGGCGATCGCGTAGAGCCAGGACCTGGCCGAGCCGGCGTCTCGCAGTCCGGCCGCACCACGCCAGGCGCGCAGCAGCGTGTCCTGCAGCGCGTCGTCGGCATCGTGCACCGAGCCGAGCATGCGATAGCAGTGCGCGTGGAGCTCGGCCCGGTGCAGGTCGACGAGAGCCGCGAAGTCACGGTCTCCTTGGGGGGCCGGGTGGCTCAGGGCTGCTCCACCACCATCAGCGAGTGACCGCTGGGATCCCGGAACCAGAACATCGGCGGAACGGGGTCGCCCATTCGGGATACTTCGGCGTCGACGTCCACGCCGCGGGACTTCAGCGCGGAATGGGTGGCATCGATGTCATCGGTGGTCAGCGTGATGCCGGTCTGAGTGGGCTGGATCTCCTGCTCCCCCGGTGGAGGGGCCAGGGCGATTCCGGTCGTCCCCTCGGGGGGATAGACCTCGACCCAGCGGTAGTGGCCCCCGAATGGGATGTCGGTGCGCTTCTCGAAACCGACCGACTCGTAGAACTCGATCGCGCGGTCCTGGTCGGAGGTGGGGACGCAAACCAGACTGATCTGGTTGATCCGCGTTGCTGTGGTGCTCATGTCTGCTCCTCCTGGGAGTTGTAGTTACCAACCAAGACCCGCGCCGGTGTTAAAACTAATCGCCCGCACGATCCGACCTCATAGACATCGGCGGCGATTGCTGACATCACGCGGGCAGCCATGTCCGTCTTCATCTCCGCCAGCAGCAGCTCTTCGCTGGCGGTCCGCGTCTCTTGCCTGGTGAGACGGATGAATTCTTCGGTCACGAACCCCTCCTGCAGCGCCAACAGCACCACCCGCTCGCGATAGGACAGGCGGAACACGAAGCGCTCACGGGCAATCCCATGCTCAGCTCGCGCGAGCGAAGGATCGACCGTGAAGCGCTCCTCGGTGACCGCCCGAGTGACAAGCTCGAATGCATCGCGGGCCCCCGGCCCACCGAACGCGGTCTCGATCACGATCTCTCGCCGTTCCGCCGGCCCCGTGGGGCTCAGCAGCGGCAGGGCACGCTCCAGAACCTTGAAAGCGTGCGCAACGCCGCCGGGCGAGCCCCCGCCGTGGTAGCTCAGCATCTCCTCAAACGAGAACGCGACCTCGCGGAGATTGTCGAGGACGACGATTCGATCGACCCTCACGACACGCAAGGCTAGTGGCGGTCATCGATGAGAACCCTGGACCAGGCCGCGGTCCTCCCCCCGACGGCCGCTCCGGCCACTATCGAGCTCAGCGTCTGCAGGCGTTGACGGCCACCGCCACTGCCGTCCGGGCGCCGCCCTGTGTGCCGCCATCAGCTTCAGCTTGTGCGTCGGAGAGCACCCCACGTAGGCTGTTCACGCTGTCGTAGCCGCCAGATTGGAGTTGGCCCAGGAGGCACTCGCAGTCGACGAACTGGCCACTTGGACTGCTTTCACAGCCGGCGACGAACTCATCGCGCTGAGTATCGGTGAGCGGTTGATTGCCCGCGTCGATGAGGGCCACGACCAGGAACCCAGAGATCAAGACCGCAAGGATCGTGGCGGAGGGCAGCATCCAGCGTGGAGTGCCATGTGACGCCGCTTGGCCGTCGACCGCCACGACCGTCGTCCCGGCCACGACATCGCCGATCCGCTGACGCCGGGCTGGACCGGTGCGGACAAGGCTGACCATTCCGGAGGCGTAGAAAATAGGAAGCTGATCAATGATCCGCAGCAGCGAGCGAACAGCAACGGCCCGCACGCTTGGTGCCCCGCCATCAGCCATCCGTACCTCGACTCCGTAGATCCGTTTGCCGACCGTCCGCCCGTCGCGCGACTCCATCGCGAAGTGGTACGCCACAACTCCCAGCATCGGCACCCAGGCGTGTTGAACGCTCGCTACCCGCCAGTGCCGCACGGCGCACAACACGAGATAAGCGCCGTAGACGATCAGGCTGTCGAGCACGGCAGCTGAGATCCGCCAGCGCACCGCTGCGTCCGTACTGTCACGAAACGGTGCAGACATTCGCACGGGCGGTCTCGCCGCCGACTCGATGAAGCCCGGCGGAGCGATCGAACCCGAACTGTCGCGGGCAGCCCCCACGCGGTTTTATCGGCTTACAGCGTCAACCCTCAAGCCTCCAATCAGCGGACTGGACGAGCCTTGCCACCACGACGGTAGGGTGAGCCCGTGGCTTCTCGACGGCCGACAGAGCGGTCACTGCTGGCCGCGCGGCTCGCCGCACAACGACTCTGCGGGCCGCCTGCTGCCAACGTGGTGGAGGCGACGCGTCATCTACTCGCCGTGCAGGCCCAGGATCCCCGGGCCGCGCGCCTAGCGCTCCGCGTTCGCGTCGACGGCGCCCACGCCTCGGATGTCGACCACGCGCTGAGCCATGCGCGCTCCCTGATCATCACCTGGGTCAACCGGGGGACGCTGCACCTAATCGCGGCCGAGGACGAGCCGCTGCTGCACGTGCTGACCACGCCCCAGCTGCGTACCAGCAGCGACCGTCGGCTCACCCAGGAAGGTGTCAGCCAGGCGGCGCTGGAGCGCGGGCTCGCCGCGATCGTCAAGGCCCTCGCTGGCGCCGGCCCGATGACCCGCGCTCAGCTGCGGGTCGTCCTGCAGCGGGCGAGGACTCCGGTGGCCGGTCAGGCGCTGGTCCATATTTTGTTCCGCGCCACTCTGGACGGCCTCATCGTCCGCGGCCCGATGATTGAGCGTGAGCACGCATTCGTGCTCGTTGATGACTGGTTGGGCGCTCGCCCGAAGATCGATCGCGACCGCGCGCTGGCCGAACTCGCCCGCCGCTACCTGACAGGTCACGGACCCGCCGACGAACGCGACCTGGCCAAGTGGGCACAGCTGTCCCTGCGCGACGCCCGCGCGGGACTCAGCGCGATTGCGCGTGAGCTCGATCAACGCCCCGACGGACTCTTAGACCTACACCGAAAGGAATTACCACCCCTACCCCCGCCAAGGCTGCTGGGGCCTTTCGACCCGTTGCTGCTCGGCTGGCGCTCACGCCAGCTCGTGCTCGACGATCCCCACGAGGTCGTCACCAGCAACGGGATCTTCAAAGCGATCGCGCTGATCCGCGGACGGGCTGCCGGTACCTGGACGATGCCCGGAGGTCGTGTCGTACTCCGCCTCTGGGAGGAGCCGAACCGAGCGACATCGCTCGCGATCGACCGCGATGCAGCCGCTGTCGAGGCCTTCCTCGCCACCAGTTAGCTACGGCAGGAGGAACTCGGCGTCGGATGTTCTGATCAGCACCGCGGCGGTCGCAGATCTGCTGGCAGTTCAAGCGTTTAGCGTCGCCAAAAGGCCAACCGCTGCACGGACGCCCTCAGGATGTGACTCCAGGTGATCTGCGCGTCCTGGCGCTGTGAGATCGCCTCGAACGGGCTAAAGCGCATCTCGGCGCCAGTTCCGAGCTTGATCGTGCCGTCGTCCTGCCGGGTACCGTCGATGTAGATCCAACCGCGCTCGACGCGGACGTTCCCGGTCATCGTCAAAGCCTAGCTGCACACCGTGATGCGCGATCAGCGGCAAGGGCAGCTGAAGCGATTGCGACCCGGCCTACGCGCTCATCCGGTACTCCAGCAAGACGATCCGCTCGTCGAGGACGGTGGTCTGGTCGAGTCGCATGCGTGCCGGCTCTCCCTCACCAAAGATGCGCTCGCGTCCGGCGCTCCCGCAAGTCAGGGGGAAAACCATCAGACGTAGTCGATCCACGAGCCCCGCGGCCGTGAGGTTGCGAACCGTAGAGACGCTTCCCATGGTGCGCAACGGCACCTCGCTGCGGTCCTTGACGGCCGGCAGCACCTCGACCGCGTTCCCAGTGACCAGGCGAGTGTTCGCCCACTCGGGCGGCTCAGACAACGTCGAGGAGACGACCAGCTTTGGCACCGCCGTGAGTCGCTGGGACGCTGGATCGGATCCTTTGGCGGACATAGACGCGAGCATCTCATAGGTCACCCGCCCGAAGACGACGACCTGTGGCCTGTCGAGTTCCGTCTTTATCCAATCATCCAGCTCCGGCCCGCCATAGCCGAAGTACGGGCCGAAGTCGACGCCTCCCGCAAAGCCGTCGAGGCTGACGAAGAGGTCTGCGATAAGTTCGCTCACTTCAGCCATCTCCTGATCGTGGGTCTGACCGATCCGACCCACGCACCGGCTGAAACCCGTCGAGAGCGCGCCTGTAGCGCTCGTAGATCACGCGTGAGCCGAACGTCGTGGTCTCGACCAGGCTCAGGGGGACGTCTTCGGTGACCGGCGGCAGGAACGGCGTGCCGCCACCGACGACGACCGGATGGCGGAACATGCGCAGCTCATCGACTAGGCCGAGCTCGATCGCCGTCGCGGCGAGGCCGGCGCCGCCGATCTCGACGTCCTTATCAGTCGCGGCGAGCGCGGCGGCGACCTCCTGCGCCACCGACGCCTCGGCGAGCCGCGCGTTGCCCTGGACGCTGCCGAGCGTGCGGCTGAAGACGACCTTGGGAAGCGCGCACCATACGTCAGCGAACGCGGTGTGGAGCTCGGTGTCGCGCAGCGACGGATCCGTCTCCCACACCAACATCGTCTCGTAGAGCCTGCGGCCGCACAGATAGCAGCCAAGCTCGCGTACTCGCGCCAGATGAAAGCCAAACAGCTCCTCGTCAGGGACCGTCCACCCGAACTCGCCCTCGCGGTCGGCGATAAAGCCGTCCACCGAGACACCCATCGAGTAGATCAGCACGGCTTCAGGCTAAATGATCAGGCGCCACCGGTTGGTCGAGTAGCTCAGTCGCACTTGGCGCCGTTGAACTTCGGCGGGTAGTGCTGGAAGTTGCGTTCGTAGAACTGCTCGGGCTTGAGGCCCAGCTTGTGCGATTCGACGCTTTGATCGGCCGGTGCGAACAGCGGGTCGGTGAGAGACGCCGGCGGTGGCGCCATCGCTCCGTCCTGGGCCCGGAAGCCGGTGGGGACTCCCAACGCTCGCACCACCGGCCTGCGTGGAGTCATGTTGGCGTTGAAGCCGAGTATCGGCCGGTACTGGCCGGCCTCTGGCTCTCCAGCGAAGATGTAGTGAGGGTGGTGGTGGACGATCTTGCCACCGGTGGTGGTGTCGCAGTGGAAGTCCTTGGCGCTCGCAAACGGGGTGGACATGTCCCCCCCGATGTCCCAGAGCTTCCACCCCAAGGGCATCAGCACCTCGTAGAACCAGCTTTCGACGCCCTTGCTGATAGCGGCGCGGAGCGGTGCGTCCTGTGCTGGGTAGATCCACTCCGGGTCGCTCGTGACCTTGTCGGCGATCATTTGCATCTTTCCGTAATCGGAGACGTAGATCAGCCCAAGCGCGGTCAGTGAGTTCCGGGCCGCGGCGAACCGTGCTGCCAGCGTGTCCCCGAGATCTGAGGTCTTTGCCTGGATCGGCCCCAGATCCGGGGAGAAGTCCGGCAGGCTCCGTGAGCCGGCGAACTGGAAGGCCGTCGCGATACTGCCGGCGATCACGTTCGACGGCGGCGGTAGCGCTCTGCCGATCGCGCCGGTGATCTGGCCGATGATCTTCGCGGACTGAAGGTGATTGACCTGCTGGGGCGGGCGTATGGCCGCCTGGATCCGCTGCGAGATGTTCTGCAGGTTGATGTACTCGCCGACCGGGTTGAACGGGCTCCCGAGGTGCTCGATGTATGTCTTGATGTCGATGAGGTAGGAGATCTCGCGGTCGAGCTGGTTGCGTACCGCCGTGAACTCGGCTTCGGTGAATCCCATGCCGGTCGGATAAGCGAGCTTGCCGAGCGTCTCGCGCTTGTTCTCCCAGTTGGCCGTGTAGTTGATCCAGTAGTTCTGCCGCACATCTGCGCCCAGGAGGTGGAGCTGTTCGGTGATCCACTTGTCCGCGGCCTGCTTTCCGGCGGTGTCAAATGCCGGGAAGGGTTGAGCAGGCTGGTAGGCGATCTGCAGGAGCCTTCCGGTAACGGCCCCGGATGGATCGCCGACACTCGGGGCAAAGCCGGCGTCGCGCAGGCGCGAGAGGTAGCCCTGCACCCGACCTGTCCTACCGGTCAGCGGGCCGCTGGCCTCGACCGCGCTGTCGCTCAGCGCGGGCCCGCCGACGAACGCGTAATCGCCGGTTCCGTTCAGCTCATCGACTACGGTCCTGGTGGCGCCGAGCTTTTCCAATGCCTGCGCCATGTTGTCCCATTCCGGCGTCGTCGGCTTCGGCTTGCGGTAGCTCTGAACGAGCACCATCTGGCTGGGTGCGGTGTCGGCCGACAGGGAACTGGTCATCGCGTCCACGCTGGTTGGCGATCCGTTGACGTCGAAGGTCTCCTTCTTGATGACCGCGAGAGATCGCCGGTCCACAACCACCACCGCGAAGCCGCCGCTCGAGCCCGCTGGCAGCGTTTGCGTGATGCTGGAACTGCCAAGCTGCATCGCGGTCTGATTTTGCGCCGCCGGCGCGTCGGTGTTGAACGAGGGGTACTCCCCGAAGGCGAACTCGGCCAGGCCCGTGCCTGGATTCATCTGAACGTATCCGGACAGATCGCCAACTGGGCGCGAGCCGGGAGAAATCCCGGTTTGGCCGCCGAAGTCGGTGAAGGCACTGCCGGCAGGGGCGTTCGGCACTCCGATGAGCGAGAAGCCGTTGCCGTTGGACAGGCTCGAGCGGTCAGAGGAGTCCAACTTCGCCCCGAGCTCGGTGGCGAGTGTTTCGAACGAGGGGAGGTTGCTCGCTGCGACGCCGTTCGGTCCCGAGACGATCACCAACCTCTTTGTGTCGCCGGCCGCCTGCGCGGTCACGGCATCGCGCAGCGAGGCAATCGCGCTCGCCCGGTACGCGTTGGAGTGAAACAGGACCTTCCGGGTCTCGCGGTCGATCACGACCAGATTGATCACGCCCGCCGCTCCGCCCGTCTCGGGCACTGGTGCTCCCTCGATCACGACGCGTGCTTGGGAGTCAAGCGTGTCGATTGGCAACCCGATCGGCGGGGCCGAGACATCGACGGCAATCGGGACAACGTCCGTCGCGCTCGAGCTGGGGCCCCTGCCCCGCTGGGTCACCGTGAGGCGAACGTCGTACTCGCCCGGATCGGCGGCGCTGAATGACGGGGTCGCCGTGTTGGCGCCGGACAAGGTCGCACCCGCCGGCGAGCCGACCACCTGCCACCGGTAGGACAGCTTGGCGCGGGCAACCGACGCTCTGGAGGTTCGCCCGTCCAGCGGCACCGCGAGGCCCGTGATCGCCCGGCTCGGTGCCGCCGCACCGACCAGCGGCCTGCGCCTGGAGACCATCACCGCCAGCCGCTGGTCGGTGTAGTCACCCGAGTCATTGAAGGAGACTAGGTGCAATGTATTGCGCCCGAAGTGCAGGCCATTGTTGGCTCCAAAGGTGGCGGTGAACTGGCCCGAGGCGCTCGATTGAAGCGCTCTTGTCACGCTCCGGCCGTTGAGCGAGGCCCGCGTGGAACCGCCAGTCGGAGGGCGGCCCGTCGTGACGCTCAGCGCTCCGGCAACCGGACCGCGTGCGTGCACGGATAGGCGCAGCGACGAGGGAGAGCGGCGACCTAGGACGAAACGTGAGACGGCGAAGCCGTTCCCGGCCGTCCTCACGTAGAGATAGTTGACGCCGGTGCGGAGGAGCGAGCCACGCCTCACGCTCGCCACCAACGTGTTGCGTCGTCGGGCAAACCGCCCGGTGATCGGCTTCAACCCGAGCCAGGCCTGAAAATGGCGCCCCCGCGCAGCGGACACCGCAAGGCGTACCCGCGATCCGGTTACGAGACTGCCGTTCGCCGGAGAGATGATCCGCGGTTGAGTCGCTCCTTTCGCAACGGCGGCCGTCATCAGAAGGGCTACCAGCGCAAGGGCGCTCACGTAGGCATGTCGCGCGCGGATCAGGTCAACCTATGTCAGGGCGTGGCGATGCGCATGGGATCTACTCCGCATGTCGACGGATGCCCGGGATCCGACAAACCCTGCATACGATCTTGCGGGCGGGCAAGGTCCGCGACGAACGATGAACGAGGAATCATCTAACGACCTGCAGTGGGCCGTGGAGGAATCGAACCTCCAACCTTGGGATTCACCAGGACATCAAGCACGGTGCCGCGGATCGCGCGCAATCTGCTCCCTCGGGTGCGAACCGGGGTTGAACAGCCGAGCCGCGGCGCGTCCGACGTGAGGGGCGGCGGTGAGCTGATCGTGGATCCAGCGATAGGTTGTTGCGATTCCCTCGCGCAGCGTCGTTGAGGGCTCCCAGGCGAGTCGCTCGCGGATCATTGCGTTGTCGCTGGTGCGGCCACGCACGCCCTGTGGCGCGTCCAGGTCGTAGCGGCGCGTGACCCTAATGCCCGCGATCTCCTCGACTACGTCGACGAGTTGATCGATCGATACGAACTCTGCGCTGCCGAGATTGATCGGCTCGTCGATCTCGGACGCCATGATCCGCAACGTGCCCTCGACGCAGTCGTCGATGTACATGAAGCTGCGGGCCTGCTCGCCGTCGCCCCAGATGTCGATTTCGTGGCGGCCTGAGAGCTTGGCCTCGGCGATCTTGCGGCAGATCGCGGCGGGCGCTTTCTCACGTCCCCCGTCCCACGCGCCGTGCGGTCCGTAGACATTGTGGTAGCGCGCGATGCGCGTTGGCAGATCGAAGTCCTCGCTGAAGTGGCGGCACATGCGCTCGGAGAACAGCTTTTCCCACCCGTAGCCGTCCTCGGGGTCGGCGGGATAGGCGTCGGCCTCCTTCAGCGGTCGCGGGTGCGCCGTCAGCTGCTTGTCGGTGGTGTAGACGCAGGCGGAGGAGGAGAAGAAATAGCGCCGCACGCGGTGCCTGACTGCCGCCCGCAGGATCTGCGCGCTGATCATGACCGACAGCATGCAGCGGGATTTGTTGGCCTCGATGAAGCCGATGCCGCCCATGTCCGCGGCTAGGTTGTAGATCATCGAGGCGCTCGCCGCGGCACGATCGCACGCGTCCGCCGACCGCAGATCCAGCACCAGGTTCTCGGCATCGCTGGAGAGCTGATGCCACTGCTCCACCGGTCGGTGGTCGACCGCGCGGACGCAACAGCCCTCAGCGCAGAGGCGGTTGACGAGGTGCCCCCCGATGAAGCCCCCACCGCCCGCGACAAGGATCAGCTCTTGCGTCATGGGTGGCTAAGCGTCGATCCTGATCCACCCTTCGAGGAACATCGGCGTCGGATCTGCGCCGGGAAAGAGCTCATCAAAACGTGGTCCCCACCAATGGGTGGGGAACATCGGGCTCGGGTTGTCGGATAGGAACGCACCCCACCACGAGAACGAGGAGTTCGCGATGATGTGATGCTCGCATCTCGCCATCAGTAACAGGTCTTCGTAGTCGGTGTTGTCGGTCATGAGCATCGCCGGCTCGGCCCAACTCAGGTTTGCGCGACACCACGGTATGTCGTCCGAGAAGATGACCACGTTCGTCCCGGGGACGCGGGCGAGCGCTGCGCGCAGATAGGCTTCGGGTTGGACAGGAAAGTACTCGGGCTGGGGGAGGTAATCGCCCCTTCTGATGTGCACGGCGGTCTTGGCTGGTAGGCGTAGGAAAGCGCCGAAGCGGGCCTCGAGGTCAGCGCGAGCCGACGCGCTGGGCGCAAAGTACGCGCGGATCGTGGGTTCGATCTCGCGCCACAGCGTCGGGTCCTGGAGGTACGGGCGGTGCTCCCGCCCGATGTGAGGAACGAAGTGCGCCGCGTCTTCGCAATACAGCGGCGGCTTGACGAAGTGCTGGTCCGGGATCGAGAAGTGCCTTCTGTAGGGCCATTCGGGAAAGCATGCTTGCTTGCCAAACGCAGCGGCGATGCCGAGAGTTCCAGCGATCTGCCACAGCTGGTTTCCGAGCCGGCCGAGAGCCGGCTGGCCCAAATCCCGGTATACGATGGCCTGGGTTTGCGGGAGTGGGGTCCGGCTGAGCTTCCCGCCTCCGCGTGCCCGCTCGCTGACAATCGCACGCTCGTGCGCGACCGTTGGCCCAGAGCTGTTGCGGTTGGGCGCGTCAGTCGTGTAATAGCACGCGATCACCGGCAGCGCCAACGCGTCCTTCGCCTCGGTTAACCGAACCAGCAGATCCCAGTCTTCCAACATCTGCAGGCGCTCATCGAACCAAGCGCCCGGAAGGGTGCGGCGATGGGAGATTGCGCTCACATCGGCAAGGTTTCCGCTATGCAACAGCTCGCGGTCCCACGGACGGAAGAACATCGAGGGGAGCGCCCCCGCCGCTGTCTGGTCGAGCCTCAGGTGGTCATCGACGACCCACGCGCCATAGACGACGTCGAGTTCCGGCCGCTGCTCGAATGCCCAAACCACGGCGTGGAGCCAATCTGGATCCATCAGATTGTCGTCGTCAAGGTAAGCGACCAGCTCGCCGTGGGCCGAGCGGAGCGCATGGTTACGAGCGGCAGCCGCCCCACCCCGCGCAATCCGCGACCACGAGATCCGCTGATCGGCGATGGCGTCGACCACGGCCCGGGAGCTTTGGTCCCCACCGTCCTCGACGACGAGCAGTTCCCAGTTCTGGTATCGCTGCGCGCGTACCGAGGCGATCGCGCGCTCCAGCCGCTCCGGCCGGGCTAGCGTTGGCACCACCACCGAGACCAGTGGGCGTTCGAGGACCGGCGCGTGACGGATGAAGCGGCTGACGGCCTCGATCGCCGCCCGGTTCTTGAGGTCCTCGACCTCCCGTGTATGCCAGCGTTCGCGTTTCTCAAGCGCGTCGACCCGCTCGGCGAGCCAATCCAGCCGTGGAACCTGGGTTTCGAGCTGTGCCTGGTGAGTGTGGAGCTGCGCCTGGTGAGTATGGAGCTGCGCCTGCAGCCGGTTCACGTCCGACTGCGTCGCGCCGCCGAGGTGCCGGACCCTGCGACCCAGTGCGGTCCGCAGGCCGCTGAGCTTCCCTTTGCGCAGCACCGCGCGAATATAGTCCCCACCCCGCAAGGACGGAATTACCGTCGGAGAAATACTCGGTCCAGGGCGGAGCCTTCCTAAGAAGTGGGCCGTGGAGGAATCGAACCTCCAACCTTGGGATTAAGAGTCCCCTGCTCTGCCAATTGAGCTAACGGCCCGTGCGACGGCGATGTTACCCACGCTCGCCCGCGCACAACGACGTCGGCGGGGCTGAGGCGTCAGCAGCCCTGCGATGTCACCGACTGCGCCGCCTGCGGGTTGGTCTTGGCCTGGTTGAGCGCGGTCTTCAGGGTCGTCCGCTGCGCCAGAGGAGACAAGCTTTCGGCCTTGGCCGCAGCAAGATCGCCCTTACCGGTTTGCTTGGCCCCATAGGCGTTGGCGGCCATACAGAGGAATCCCTTCGGGGCCTGTGGATTGGCGGTGGCGAAGGTCTCCCAGGCGCTGGCGGCACCGGCGTATTGGCCTTGTGCCTGATAGGCACGAGCCGCCAACACCGCGAGGTTGGCATCCGGGTGACGGGTCAGCGTCAGGTAGCGCTCCCAGGCCTGCGTGGCGGCGGCCAGCTCTCGCTTGCCCGCCGCCGTGAAGGTGCCGGTGCTGGCGTTGAAGTTGCTCCCCTGGCCCGCCGAGGTCCACCTTGCCTGGACCAGCGCCGACCAGCCGGCCGGGTTCTGCGGCTGAAGCCGCGTCTGCCGGAGCGCCTGCTGCTCGGCCTGGCTGACCACCTGCGTCTGAGATCCGCCTGAGCCGTTGTTGGTGAAGGCGTTGAGGATCCCGCCGCCGCTGCCCGTACCGACCCCGACGAGGAGCAGTCCCCCGAGCATTATCACCGCCAGCCCCAGGTAGACCGCTTGCACGGTCCTCCGGCGACCACGGCTGCGGAGATCGAAGAGCATGGATCAGGTGGGGTCGAGGCTGTCGTCCATCTGCGACAGGTCGGCGGCGGCGCGCTTGGCGCTCCGACGATCAGCGATCTTGAGCAACCCGATGCTTACGAGGAAGAGCACGACGAGGGGGAGCATCTCCAGGCCGGTGGTGACAGGGTCAACGCCTGGCATCGCCGCCGCGGCCACCGCAATGCCGACGGTAGCGTAGCGCCAGTTGCCGGTCAGGCTACGTGAGTTGATCACCCCCAGACGCTGTAGCCCCAGCAGGCCCAGCGGAAGCTGGAAGGCCAGACCAATCCCGAGCATCGTGAAGATCTGGAAGCTGTAGTAGGTCTTGGCCTGAACCAGGATGTCGAAGTGCTCGCTGTTGTAGCCCTGGAGGAAGCGCACCGCTGGCGGAAGCACCGCGAAATACGCGAACGCCACGCCGACGACGAACAGCGCGGGAGCGGCGATCATCAGCGGCAGCGCCGTCCTGCGCTCCCGGGGGTTGAGCGCCGGAACGATGAAGCCATAGGCCTGATAGATCAGCACCGGCAGCGAGAACAGGATGGCGAAGTACAGAGCCACCGTGAGCGTGGTGGCGAACGGCTCGCCGATGCCGATGGTGATGGGCAACCGCTTCGGCGCCGACTGGGGCAGGGCTTTCGCCGCGGCCTCGGCGTGGGTGGCCGCGGCTCCCAGCAACTGGCGGTCGTGCGCGGACTGCGACGGCGACTTCGCCAGCGCGCTGAGGTCACCGGCCAGTGCCGAAAACTGACGCGAGGCCTGGGCGGAGTCGTTGGTCAGCCCAGACAGATGATTGTTGCTGGTCTTCTGCGAGGTGGGAAGCGCCCGGTTGAGCACATTCAGCAGCGCGTGGTTCTGCCAGAAGCAAACGGCGAAGGCCACCCCCAGGACGGCCACGCAGATGATCAGACGCGAGCGCAGCTCGTCGAGGTGATCGACCACAGTCAGCCGCTCCTCGTGCCCGATGGGCTTCAGTACCTTCGCCATCGGGAGGCCCTCGCGGAGCGTCAGCCGCGCCGCTCGGGGCCCTCCGGCGCGGACCCAGAGGCGGATCCGGCCGCAGGCGCGGCGGGCGGGACGGGCGCTGCGCCTGTCCCCTCTGCGGGAGCGGCAGGCGGCTTGGCCTCAGTCGGCGAGGAGCTCGTCAGCGCGGGCCGGTCGGTCTCATCTCCGTCGCTGTCGTTGCCGGTGATCGAATCCTTGAACTCCCGGAACCCCTGGCCGAGCTGGCGGCCCATGCCGGGCAGTCGCTTGGGCCCGAAGATCAACAGCACGATCACGAGCACGACGATCAGATCGGTGGTGGGGTTACGAAACATCTGCCAACTCCAGAGACGGGTTCCCCAAGGGTAGCGGTGGGAAGGCTCGCCCCCCGAAAACCGCTGAGAGCGCGAGGAGCGTACTCAAGCCATCTCAGGTGAAGGCCGATAGAGCGGGCATCGAGGTCACTGACATGAACGAGCCCTCACAGCCCAAGTCGGTACGCCGCATCGTCCTGCCGAACGGACGGTCGATTGAGGTGCTCACCGTGTTCGACGAGACGGCGGCACGCCGGGAGCTCCACATCTGCGCGGTGTGCTCCTCCGATCTGGTGCAGCCGGTGGCCTGGCAGGAGGCCTCCAACTCCCGGTGGGAGCTGACGCTTCACTGCCCCAACTGCCTGTGGACGGAGACCGGCACGTTCGATGCCGAGCAGATCGCCGCCTTCGAGGAGCAGCTGGAAGATGGGGTCAGGGCCGTGCTCGACGATCTCCAACGGCTCGCCCGGGTCAACATGAGCGAGGAGATCGATCGCTTCGCGGCGGCGCTTCACGCAGACGTGATCCTGCCTGAGGATTTCTGAGCGCCGCTTAGGCGTAGCGCTCCACCACGCCGGCGGCGACCAGCTCCAGAGCCTGGCGCTGGCGCTCGCCCAGTGGCGGCAAAGCGTTCGTCGCCCGGTCAACCAGGGCGAAGGCTCGGGCCCTGCAGTCGGCGAGCGCACCGGTGGCTTCGATCCGCTTACACACCGCTGCGGCCTGCTCGGCGCTGTTGATCGAGCGTAGTGAGAGCTCGGCCAGGTCCCGGTCACGGCTGCGCGCGAGGATGACCGGCAGGGTGACGGTACCGTCGAGCAGATCGGTGCCCCGAGGCTTGCCCGTTCGCTCCGGAGGCCCAGAGACATCAAGGACGTCGTCCAGGATCTGGAAGGCCACGCCGATCGCCTCGCCGAAGCCGCGTAGCTCGACCGCGTGGCCGCCTCCGGCAAGCGCCCCAAGCTCGCAGGCGGCTCCGAACAGGACCCCCGTCTTCAGGCGGCAGCGCTCAAGGTAGTGCTCCAGCTCAATGCCGGCGTCGTACGCGTCGGCGCGCTGCATCAGCTCGCCGGAAGCCAGATCGGCGCATGCGGCTGAGAGTGCCGCGATCGCGGCCGGCGAACCACCAGCCGCGAGCTCCGCGAAGGCCCGTGAGAACAGCAGGTCGCCGGTGGCGATGGCCACCTCCCTTCCCGCGGCGGCGACCACGGTGGGGCGGCCGCGGCGCTGCGCCGAGCGGTCGAGCACGTCGTCGTGGACGAGCGTGGCGGCGTGGATCAGCTCGACCGCGACGGCCGCTCTGACCAGAGCGGGCGAGTCTGGAACCGGTACACCCGCGGCGAGACAGACCAGCAGCGGACGCAGTCGCTTGCCGCCCGCTGCGAGGGTCTCGCCGGCATTTTCGCCGAGCAGGACACCATGCCCGCGGGCGAGCTCGGACATCCGTTCCTCGACCTCTGCCATCACTCGCGGCACCTCGCTTCCGCCCACCTCCAGCACGGCTTGGACCGCGGTGGTGCTCATCGCTTCACCCCGACGTGCAGCGCGATGATCCCTCCGGCGGTGAGCACGTAGCGGATGTCTGCGAGTCCGACGGCGCTCATCCTTTCGGCAAGGCCCTCAGGCCCGGGGAACCTCCGCACCGAGCTCGGGAGATAGGTGTAGGCGTCGGAATCGCCGGCGATCCGGCCCAGCCCGGGAACCACGCGGTCAAACCACAACGCGAAGAACGTGGACAGCGGCGGCCGGGTCGGGGTGGTGATCTCCAACACGACCACACGGCCGCCCGGCTTCACCACCCGAACCATCTCCTTCAGCCCTGCATCCAGATCGGCGAAGTTACGCGCACCGAAGCCGACCGTAGCCGCATCGAACCCATCGTCCGGATAGGGCAGGGCGAGCGCGTTCGCACTCTCGAAGTGGATCGTCAAACGTTCCTTGCCCTCCCTGACCTGCTTGGCACGCGCCACCTCCAGCATGCGCTCCGAGAAGTCGCCGGCCACCACTTCTCCCGAAGGAGCGATCCGGCCGGAGAGCTCGAAGGCCAGATCGCCCGTCCCGGTGGCCACGTCCAGCGCCCGGTCGCCGGGCCCCAGACCGGCGAGGTCGGCGGCCCGGGCCCGCCAGCGGTGGTGCAGGCCGGCGGTCATCACCGTGTTCATCCGGTCGTAGAGCGACGCGATCCGGTCGAACATTGCTCGCACCTGGGGCTCCTGCAGCGTCCCCGGGCTTGCCGGGGCGGATCGGGCGGTCGCCGTCACCGGATCGACTCCTCGGCGCTACTGCAGCTCGGAGAGGAAGCTGACGAGGTTCTGGAACTGCTGCGGGGACTGTGAGGCCAGGTTCCGGAACGAGGGCATCGGTGCCGTGGGGTTGCGCAGCGTCGAGGCGATCGCCCCCGGTCGCAGCATCGACCCGATGTGGGTCAGCGGGGGTCCCGGGCCGCTGTTGCCGTTCTCGCCGAGCACGTGACACGCCAGGCAGCCGGACTGACCGACCACCAGCTTCCCGGCGTTGAACGTGGCCACCTCGGAGGAGCTGAGGCTGGCCGGAGCCTGCATGTCGACCGAGTTCGGCGAGCCAGTGGAGGCGCCTTGGTAGGTCAGGTAGGCGATGGCCAGGATCGTGGCCAAGCCCGCGGCGAGGGCGATCGGACGACGCTCGATCCTCCGCTCCGGGCTGCGGTCGTAGAACGGCAGCAGGAACAGCATGATCATGCACAGGGTCGGCACGCCGATCGTGGCCATCGGGGTGAACTTCGGCACCGTCTTCATCACCCGCAGAACCTCGAAGAGGAAGAAGAAGTACCACTCGGGTCGAGGCACGTAGGTGGTGGTGGTGGGGTCCGCCTTCGGCCCCAGCTCCGCGCCGAACATCAGCGAGAGGAAGATGATCACCGCCACGACGATCATCGCCATCGCCGAGTCCTTGGCGACGATGTACGGGAAGAACGGCTTGCCGGAGTTCTTCAGAATCGAATATTCGCGGAGATATTCCTCCTTCTCAGCCTGGTTCATGCGCTAGACCTCGAGGCGGTCCGGCTGAAGCTCGGACTGCGGATCGGAGTCTGGCTCCACGCGTAGCCACGGTGGCGCGGATATCCCGAGCTTGGTGATGAGGTACAGGTGCGCGCCGATCAATGCCGCCATCGCGCCGGGAATGATCAGCATGTGGATGGCGTAGAAGCGCGACAGGGTCGTCGCGCCGAACTCCGGTCCCGCTCTGAGGAAGTCGGAGAGGTACGGGCCAATGAACGGTCCGGTGCCGTTGATGTTGACGCCAACGATCGTCGCCCAGTAGGCCCGCTCGTCGAACGGCAGCAGGTAACCGGTGAAGGACATCGCCATGGTCAGGATCAGCAGCACCACGCCGATCACCCAGGTGAGCTCACGCGGGTACTTGTAGGCGCCGAAGAAGAAGGTCCGAGCCATGTGGAGGAAGATCAGGATCACCATCACCGACGAACCCCACTTGTGCATGCCCCGGACGAACTGCCCCAGGAAGGCCTGGTCGGTGATGTAGCGGATCGACTCGTACGCCCCGCCGGTGGCATCGGGCCGGTAGTACATCGCCAGAAACACGCCGGTGACCGCCTGGGAGAGGAAGGCGAACATCGTCGCCGAGCCGAGCGTGTAGTACCAGTTGACGCCGCGGGGAACCTTGCGAAACAGCATCCAGCGGACCCCCCCTGACAGCGAGGTCCGCTCGTCGATCCAATCGACGACGGCGAGCCCGGCCTCGGCCCCGGCTTCGACGGGTCCGACTTTGCCGTTGCCCGACCCCGGGCGACGTGGCTTGGGCTTGAGGATCTTGGGGACCGGCGGTGCAGGTATGCGGGGCACGAGAAAGTCAGTCCTTCGGCAGAACCGAGGTCGAGAAGCGCTTGGGGTAGAGGAACTGGCCGATCCCGTCGATTGGCTCGCCAGGGTCACGGGGGGAGAATCGCTGAAGCTCGGAGTTGACCGAGTACCGCGGACCGATCTCCACCACGCCGTTGTTCAGGCGGGTGTAGAAGCGATCAAGCGGACGGACCGGAGGGCCGCCGGAGACCATGCCGCGGAAGTCGTATACCCCGCCGTGACAAGGACAGATGAAGCGGCCGGCAGCCGGAGTGAAGCGAACCGGACAGCCCAGGTGCATGCAGCGCGATGACAGCGCAATGAAGTGGTTGTACTGGTCCTCGGGTTCGGTGTCGATGGCCGGGTTGCGGGTGCGGACGTAGGCGATCGACTTGCCGACCTCACCCACCCCGGGGACGATGGTGACGACCCGAGTGACGTAGGTGTCGTCCGGGAAGTCGCTCGGAGCACCGATCGGCTGCCACTGAAACGGCACCCGGCTGAACAGCGGACCGAGCGCAAAGCCAAGCGCCGGCAGGGTGAACGCCGCCGCCGTGATCCCGCCCATCGCCTGCACCGAGACATTCATGAACCGGCGTCGGGTGACGGTCTCGCCCTCGAACGCTCCGGGCATCTGCCGATCCAGGGTGTACTTGGACTTTCCGGTCTTGTGAGGATCTGGCATTTGGCGGCTACCTGTTGAGGAAAAGTCTTACAGCCTGTTGAAGGTTACCGTCGCCGCGGCTCGACGCGTCGGCAGATTGTATGGCTCCGGCCCGCTCGGCCGCTGCGTCACGCAGGGCCGCGGTCGCGCGCGGGTCTCCCTCGCGAGCGAGTGCCTTGGCCGCGGCAAGGTTCGCGTCCGCGCCCCAGCCGACCGCCACCGCGCCGGCACGCCAGACCGCCTCGGCCAGAGCCTTGTTCTCCTCGGCGTGGGCCTGGGCGACCAGCGAGATCAGGTCTCCCAGCTCGCTGATCGCCTCGACGTCACCGAGGGCGGCCAGCCGGGTCAGCCCCAGCGCGAACAGCTGATCTCCGAGCAGCAGCGCCAGGTCGGCGTCCTCGGTACGCACCACCCGCGGAAGGCCGTAGTGCAGCAGCGAGCCCTCCAGGATCATCTCCAGCAGAAGCTCGAGCTCGTGCTCCCGTCCGGCGGCACGGGGCCCTGCCGCGGCGACCTGCGGCGGTCCCGGCTCACCTGGCTCCGGGTCGAGCTCGGCCTCGTCGATCAACACCTCGCTCACCGGTCCCCCCGCCCCGGCCAGCGTGGAGTGCAGGGCCAGTACGCCTCCCCTCACCGAATCTCCTCCAACGCCTCGGAGGCGGCGAACAGCGTGCGCTCGATGTCCTCGTCGCTGTGGGCCAGGGAGGGGAACCACGCTTCGAACTGCGAGGGTGGCGGGTAGACGCCGCGGCGCAGGAGCCCCCGGCACCAGGCGGCGTAGGCGTCGGTGTCACAGGCAGCTGCCCCGGCGTAGTCGGTAACCGGCTCGGTGCTGAAGAAGGGCGTGAGCAGCCCGGGGACGGACTGGACCTGGAGCGGGATGCCGGCGCGATCGGCAACCTCCGTCAACCCGCGCGCAAGGGCATGCGTGACCTCATCCAGGCGCCGGTAGGCGGCGCTGTCCAGCAGCTCCAGGGTGGCCAGCGCAGCTGCCACCGCGAGCGGATTACCGGAAAGGGTGCCTGCCTGGTAGACGTCGCCGGTGGGGGCGATCCGCTCCATCAGCGAGGACGCGCCTCCGTACGCAGCCGCGGGCAGACCGCCACCGATCACCTTGCCCAGAATCGTCAGATCCGGCATCACTCCGTAGCGCTCCTGGGCGCCCCCCGGGGCGACGCGAAAGCCACTGATCACCTCGTCGAAGACGAGCAGGGCTCCGGTGTGATCGGCGCGCTCGCGAAGGAGCTCGAGAAAGCCCTCGGCGGGCGGGACCACCCCCATGTTCGCGGGTAGCGGCTCGGCGAGGATCGCCGCCAGCTCGTAGCGCTCTGTGGCCTCCCGGAGCGCACCGGCGTCGTTCCAGGGAACGATGACGGTGGCCGCAGCGGCGGCGGCGGGCACCCCCGGGCTGGCGGGAAGGCCCTGGGTGGCCAGGCCGGACCCGGCCTGCGCCAGCAGGCCGTCGACGTGACCGTGGTAGGCGCCAGAGAACTTCAGCACCAGGTCGCGGTCCGTGGCCGCGCGCGCCAGGCGGATCGCGCTCATGCTCGCCTCCGTGCCCGAGGAGGTCATGCGCATCATCTGCACCGACGGGATTCGGCGCGCCACCTGCTCGGCGAGCTCCACCTCGCGTGCGGTCGGTGCCCCGAAGGTCGTCCCGTCCACGGCGGTTGACGCGATCGCGTCCACGATCGCGGGATGCGCGTGGCCGAGGATCAGGGGCCCCCAGGACCCGACCCAATCGATGTATTCGTTGCCGTCGACGTCGACCAGCCGCGAGCCGTGGCCGGATGCGATGAAGAGCGGTTCGCGTCCGATCGAGCGCATTGCCCGAACGGGGGAGTTCACCCCGCCCGGGAGCAGTTCCCGAGCGCGCTGGTAGAGCTCGTCCGAGCGGGTGGTGATCGGGGCCGCTGGACTCACACGCCGGCGTGCTCGCGTTCCCAGGCGCGGAAATCCCCGGTGAAGTAGAGCAGCCTGATCTTCTTGAACTCCGTCGACGAGTACAGCGTGGAACGATCATGGATTCCGGTCTGCTCGGCGATCGAATCGAGGATTGCGTCGCACTCCTCCTTGGAGCGGCCATGAGCCATGGTGAAAACCGAGTAGGGCCAGTCTTTGTAGGTCGGACGCTGGTAGCAGTGTGAGATGCCCCGGAACGCGGCCATGGCGGGACCGAGCTCCATGATCCGATCCTCAGGGACGTTCCAGACGCCCATGCCGTTGGCGCTGAAGCCGGCGCGGCGATGGAACAGGATCGCGGCCACGCGGCGAAGCAGCCTGCGCTCCTGCATCCCCCGCAGGTGGGCGAGCAACCGCTCCTGAGAGATACCGAGCTCCTCCGCAGCCGGCGCGTAGGGCTCAGGCAAGATCGGCATGTCGCCTTGTAGGGCACGGATCACCGCGACGTCGAACTCGTCGTAGGGCTGAGGCTCGGTTTCGGCGGGAGCGACTGCCTCGGCTGCTTGCGCGAGCTTGTCGGTACCGGCCTCCATCTCCAGGTCCATGCGGATCTTGAACAGCTTGAGCGTCGGCAGCTGGCGAATCGAGTCCGCCCCGGCCTCGCGGGCGAGCACGTCCAACGTCTCCTCCAGGCCGAGCGGGGAGCCCGGCTCGGTGGCGATCGTGAACCAGATGTTGAACTCGTGGTTGCGCAGGTAGTTGTGGGAGACCCCGGGATGGGCGTTGATCACGTTGGCCGCGCGCCAGGGGTTCTCGGGATCGACCTTCGCCGCCACCAACATGGAGGAGTAACCCAATGCCCGCGTATCGAAGATCGGCGTGACCTGGCGGATGATCCGCTCGCGCAGCAGGTGCTCGACCCGCGTGAGCACGTCAGCCTCGTCCACTCCCGCCCGCTCGGCGACGTGTTCATACGGCCGCAGGGCGAGCGGGAACGAACCCTGCATCAGGTTGAGCAGCCGCTTGTCCAGGTCATCCAGCGGGATCGCCGCGCCTTGCTTGCGCTCCCGCAGCTTGGGACCGTGGTTCCCGGCGATGACCGAGGCAGCCGAGTCTTGCTCTACTGGAGCCATTGCGCGGCCTCCTTGGCGTGGTAGGTGATGATGATGTCCGCCCCCGCCCGGCGAATGCCGGTCAGTGCCTCCAGCACCGCCGCCTGCTCATCCAGGTAGCCGGCCGCGGCGGCGGCCTTCAGCATCGAGTACTCGCCGCTGACGTTGTAGGCGGCGAGCGGCAGCGAAGTCTCCTGCTTGATCCTGGCGATCACGTCCAGGTAGGGAAGGGCCGGCTTGACCATGACGATGTCCGCGCCTTCCTCCACGTCCAGCCTGGCTTCACGCAGCGCCTCCTCGCCATTGGCCGGATCCATCTGGTAGGAGCGCCGGTCACCGAACGCCGGCGCCGAGTCGGCAGCCTCGCGGAAGGGTCCGTAGAAGGCGGAGGCGAACTTGGCGGAGTAGGCGAGGATCGGAGTCTCCACGAGACCCTCGTCGTCAAGAGCGCTTCGCAGGCCTCCCACCCGGCCGTCCATCATGTCGCTCGGGGCGACGATGTCCGCGCCCGCCCGGGCCTGTGACACGGCGGTCCGGGCGAGCAGCTCAAGGGTGGCGTCGTTGTCCACCCCGCCGTCGGATCGGACCACCCCGCAATGGCCGTGGCTGGTGTACTCGCACAGGCACACGTCGGTGATCACCAGCAGATCGGGATACGCCTCCTTGATCGCCCTGGTGGCCAGCTGGACGATCCCCTCCTCGTCCCAGGCGCCCGACCCCTCCTCGTCCTTGGCCGCGGGCAACCCGAACAGCAGCACTGCGGGAAGCCCCAGCTCCGCGGCCCGGCCCGCCTCCTGGACCGCATGGTCGATCGAGAGCCGGTCGACACCTGGCATCGCCTCGATTCGCTCGCGGCGATCGGTCCCGTGGGCCACGAACATCGGGAGGATCAGGTCGGCCGGCGCCAGCCGGGTCTCTCGCACCAGCCCGCGAAGCGCGCGCGTGCTGCGCAGTCGCCGCAGGCGGGTCTGTGGGAAGGGCATCGTCCCGCGAGGATAGACCCAGCGCCTGGCCGGATCGATCAGACGAGGGTCCAGGGCTCGATCCGCGACTCGGTGACCAGGCCGGCCTCCACGTACGGGTCGCCTGCCGCGAACTGCTCGATCCGCGCGGGATCGACGTCTTCAAAGACGATCGCAGCGCCGTGGGGAGGATCACCGAGCGCTCCGGCCAGCACGATGTGGCCAGCGTCACGGTGGGCGGCGATGCGGGCGAGATGTGCCTCGCGGTGCGGTCCTCGCCGCTCGGCCATGTCAGGAACGTAGGTGTAGAAGAGGATGTGGTGCACGGTCGGTACGCTGTCTACAGATGGCCGATCTCCAGAGACGAGGAAGCTACACCCCCCGCCGCGCCCGGGAGCAGCGCGCGTACCGCTTGGTTCTGGCCGGCGGCACGGCCGGGCTGGTCGGCGTCGTCGGCCTTGTCCTGGCGGTGGTTGGCGTGACCAGCGCCGGCTGGCCGATCATCGCTCTGATCGTCTCGGCGATCTGCCTGGTGATGTTCCGGCGGACCGTCGGTAGCTGAAGCACCTAGGGCCATCTGCGACGAGGCGGTCTGCCGCTCCGGGCCGGCGGACCCACTCAACGCGGCGCGAAGCGCCGCAGCGCCAGCCGTCCCAGCGCCCAGAACACCACGGTCAGCACCGCGAGATGGACCAGCGGCAACCCGATCCCCGGCGAGGCACCACTGAACGCGTTGCTGAGCGCCTCCAGACCGGCACGGAACGGAAATACGAAGGCGACTACGTCCAGAACCGACTTGAGCCCCCCGGACACCGCACTGGCCGGCACCAGCGCCACGAAGGCGATCGGCAGCGACATTCCGAAGGCCAGCAGCGACGCGACGCTGACCTCGCGGGCCAGCGCCCCCATCGCCGTGCCGAGAGCGCCGAAGGCCAGCCCGGCGATCACCAGCGCCACCACCCACAGCGGCAGCCGGGCCCAGCTCAGGTGGACGAACAGTCCCAGGAACAGCGCCATCACCAAGCTCACCGCGGCAGCGCAAACGGCCGCCAGCAGCACCTTGGCCCACAGCAGTCGCCCGGGGGTGATCAGGCCACGGACCAGGCGGTCATAGGCGTTCTCGGAGCGCTCGAGGGCCAGCATTCCGGCGGCCAGCAGCACCGTCACGAACATCAGCGAGAAGATCACCGCGATCGCCGCGGCGTACGTGTCGGTGGGAGTAGTGCGGCCCGCCAGCTGGGTCTGCTCGACGGTCAGGGGACTCCCGATCGAGCCGAGCACCGGACTGGCTGAGCCAAGTCCCTCAATCGCGAGGTTGGCGAAGGCGATCACCTGGCGCAGCGCTGGACGCAGCGAGGAGTTGCGTGGGAGCGCGGCCACCGTTCCCTGGAGGATCGTGCGGGAATTGCGCAGGCCGAGCAGGGGGAAGCTCTGGCCGAGGAACTGGATAGATCCGCCGTTGAGCACCTGACCCAGGTCGGCGGTCGCCACGCGCAGCACCTGCTTGGAGACGGCCTGCTCCACCTGGTCCAGGCGGGCGGTGATCGCCTGATCGACAAACTGACGATCGAGCGGGTCCCTTGAGTTCAGATACAGCTCGACCGTAGGGTTGCCGACCCCTGTGGTGACCAAGCTCTGGATCTGGGACGTGATGTCGCCGGGGATGATCAACGCCGCCAATGCCTCGCCGTCCTGGACCTTGGCGATGGCCGCATCACGGGAGTTCACCTTGATCGGCTGGATCGATCCGTAGAGCTCACTTGCGTACTGGGAGACGTTGATCTGCTGGTTGCCGAAGCCGACCTTGCCGTGCCCGGGCGCGACCTCGCTGTAAAACGCCACCTTCGGCTTGCCGGGGGGACTGGAGAGGGCGAAGCCGATCATCAGGGCGATGACGATCGGATAGGCGATCAGCACTCCCACCAGCAGCGGCGAGCGCTTGAGGATCTGGAAGTCCTTGACCAACAGCCAGCGCATCGCGGCTCCTCAGTGTCCCCGCTCGTGCAGGAAGCGCACGAACGCGCCTTCGAAGTCCCAGGCATCCTCGCCGGCGACCGCGCGCTGGAGCTCGGCGGGGGTGCCGGTGAACAGCAGCTCGCCGTCAACCAGCACCAGGACCCGCCCGGCGTAGCGCTCGGCCTCGACCACGTTGTGGGTGGTGAAGAGGACCGTCGTGCCACGGCCCGCCAAGACGCCAATGAACTCCCACAGCCGCTCACGCTGGCGCGGGTCGAGCGAGGCCGACGGCTCGTCGAGCAGGACCGCCGAGGGCTCGCGCAGCAATCCGATGGCGATGTTGACGCGCTGCTGGTTACCGCCGGAGAGCCGGCCGACCTGCTCCCCTGCCCGATCGGCCAGTCCGGTCTGCTCCAGCATCCGCTCGACCGCGCTCTCGGGGTCCTCCAGGCCTTCGAGCCGCGCGAACAGGCGGAGGTTCTCCGACACCGAGAGCTTCATGTACAGGGAGGGCTGCTGCGGCACCCAGCCAATCTCCTCGGCGCGAGTCAGCTCGCCCTCATCGGGTTCCAGCACCCCGGCGAGGATCGAGAGCAGCGTGGTCTTGCCGGCCCCGTTGGGCCCGATGATCGCCACCAGCTCTCCCGCGCGGAGCTCGAAGCTGACTTCGCGCAGGGCAACCCGTGAGCCGAAGCGCCGGGTGAGCGAGCTGACCGCAAGGGTGGTGCGACTCTCTCCGGCTGGCACCAACGTCGACACTGAGGCGCGAGGCTAGTACACGCGGAACCGGTTCTCCGCCGCCCTGTCTACCTGGGAGCGTGAACTCGCGGCGCCTGCTCCGCGCCGCACATCCGGCAGTAGGCGTCGGCACCGGCCGCGGGCGTGCCGCACTCGGGGCAGCGCTCCGCGGAGGTCTGCGGAGAACCGAGCAGCGAGCTCGGCCCCCCGGGCGCGCTCCATGGCTCAAGCACGAGGTGGCGGCGCAGGTAGATCACCGTCTGCCGGATCACCGCGGCCACCGGCAATGCCACCAGGGCCCCCACGATGCCATAGAGCTGATAGCCGATGAGGAGCCCGAGGATGATCAGGATCGGGTTGATCCGCAGCGAGATCCGGAAGACCTGCGGCGCCACCAGATGGCCTTCGAGCTGCTGGAGTGCCACGAACATCAGCACCACCCACACCGCGGTGATCGGATCGTTGAACAGCGCCACCGCCACCGCGGGCAGCGGCCCGATGATCGGCCCTATGTAGGGGATGAACTCCATCAGGCCGTAGAACGCCCCGAAGAACACCGCATAGTGGCCCCCGTCGGGAAAGATCCCCACCAGCCCCAACAGCCACAGCGCCAAGGCTGCGCTGGTCCCCATGATCAGGCTGAAGAGGACCTGCCCCCGTACGTACCCGAACACGGCGTGCTGGACGAGCAGGGGGAAGTCATCCTCCGGCGTGCCATCCCCGGGGGGCATGACATTTCGCACCAGCTGCCCGATCTGTCTCCCGTAGACCAGCAGGTAGACCGAGAGGACCAGGACAAGGACCAGGTCGAACGAGAAGGTGACCAGCTGCTGGAGCAGGTCCCGGGAGAAGGACACGATGTCCCCAGAGCGCTTGAGCACCGTCTTCTGCAGGGTTTGCAGCGCCGTCTGACCCTGCTGCTGGACGTGGATCGCGATTCCGTTGCGGTCCAGCCAGTTCTGGAGGTTGGCCAGATCGTGGTTGGCCTGGTTGACGAGCTGGGGAACGTCCGTCTGGAAGCGGCTGACCTGCGTGCTTATGGGGTTCGCGAGCAGCACGCCGATCCCGACGACAATCGCGAATCCGCTCACGTAGACGACCAGGATCGACAGCCCCCTTGGCAGTCCCCGGCGCTCAATCCTGCGTACCAGCGGACTGAGGATCAGCGCCACCGTGCTGGCGGCGACGAGGATCAGTACCACACTGCCCGCGGCCCGCGCCAGCGCCCATAGCCCCAGCAGACCCAGCGGGAGCATCACCATCTGGATCCAGCGCGGCACCACCACAGGCGGAGCTGTGGTCAGCGGACGTGACTGCGAGCGAAGTGGTGCTTCCCCGGTCTCCTCGGCTTCGCTGGCGGCCATCTCTCGCGGAGTGGCGTCGGGAGGGGGACCCCCTTCTTCGTCGTGCTCGTCCCCGGGCCGGAGCCCTGGCCTTGATTTTGGCCTGAAAAGCCTCATCAACATGTACATGGAAGTATGCGCGGGAGACGGCGTGACTGGCAAAACCACCAACATCCTGTTCGTCGGCGATGTCGTCGGCAGCCTCGGCCGGAGAACGCTGACCGCGCTGCTGCCCGATATTCGCGAACGGCTTGACCCGACGTTTGTCGTGGTCAACGGGGAAAACGCGGCCGGGGGGATCGGGATCACCACCAAAACCGCCGAGGCGCTGT
Organism: uncultured Solirubrobacterales bacterium; assembly: GCA_963731435.1. Lineage (GTDB taxonomy): Bacteria > Actinomycetota > Thermoleophilia > Solirubrobacterales > Solirubrobacteraceae > Palsa-465. The sequence continues at coordinate 173,843 of CAVSVF010000002.1, read as the reverse complement.
TCAACGCTGGAGTGGATGTGATCACCCTTGGCAATCACACATACCGTCACCGCGAGGTCTACTCCTACCTCGACTCCCAGCCGCAGATCATCCGGCCGACGAACTTCCTGGCCAGCCAGCCCGGGCACGGATCTTGCGTGGTCTCCCGGGACGGCGTCCGGTTGGGAGTGGTTTCGGTCTCGGGCAACCTGTTCATGGATGCCGGCAGGCCCGCCTTTGCCGAGATCGACGCCGCCCTGGGGTCGCTTCGTGATCGCGTCGATCAGGTGCTGGTCGATGTTCACGCCGAGGCAACCAGCGAGAAGATCGGCATGGGCTGGCACCTCGACGGTCGCGTGACCGCCGTGGTCGGCACCCACACTCACGTCCCCACCGCCGACGCCCGGGTGCTCCCCGGCGGCACCGCCTACATCACCGATGTCGGAATGACCGGGCCGCGCGGTGGGGTGATCGGGGTCAAGCGCGAACAGGCGTTGCAGTCGATGATCACCAAGATGCCGGTGAAGTTCGAGACCTCCGAGGAGGACCCGTGGCTGAACGGCGTCCTCATCCGCGCCGAGATGCCGATGAGGGCACAGTCGATTGAGCAGTTGCTGCTGCCGGCGAGGCTCAGCTGACGGCAGCCGCCACCCGCGCGGGCGCTCGCGGCTCCACGTCCGCCGTATCCCGGTCCTCCCCGTCGAGCGGCGGATGCGTACATACCAGCGCGGTGATCACCAGCGGGAAGAACCACGGGATGTAGAGGTAGAACCAGTGCGTGATCCCCATCTGCAGCGCGATCAGGACGGCCGCCCCGAGCGCCGCCACCTCCGGGAGACCGCGCCGGCGGGGTACGAACGCCACCGCCATCGCCAGCGCCAGCGCCGCTCCTTGGACCAGGTGCTGCACGGGGCCGAGCCCGCCCCACAGGCCCCAAACGGAGAAGGGCGAGCCCCGGTTCAGCTGGTAGCTCACCGTGTCGCGCCAGAACGCGTGCAGATCCCCGCCGGTGAGCACGGGCGCCATCGTCACCACCACGGTGAGCGTGAACGACAGCAGGTAGACAGCCACCCTACGCGGCCGTAGCCGCTGATCGACCCCGCGCAGCATCAGCGGGGCCAGGACGAGCGGTGCGAACTTGGTCAGGCCCGCCAGCGCTGCGGCGATCCCCCGTGCCGGTGCCGAGCGAATCACCAGCAGACCGAGCACGACCAGCAGCGCCACCAGCGAGTCGTTGCTGTTGGAGGCAAGCGCGAACAGGGTGAACGGATACGAGGCCCACGCGTAGGCGAGAACGACTCCGGTGGTCGGGCCCCGCACCCGCCTTCCCAGCAGGAACAGGCACAACAGGGTCAAGAGATCGAAGAAGATCGCCGCGCCATGGCCGGCGGGGAGGTTGTCCCAGGTGCCACTCCACCCGAGCACCGCCCGGAACGGCACGTAGGCGTAGTAGTTGACCGGCCCGTAGGTGTCGCCGTTGGCGTTGTCCCTCGGCCACCCACCGTAGAGCGGCTGGTTGTGGAGCAGCTTGTCGGCACCGATCACGCCGGCGTATCCGACGTCGATCACGTTGGAGTCACTGAGGTCGAGCCCGACCCTGAAGCCGACGAGGAAGACGATCAGAATCGCGAGCCAGCTCACGGGAATCGTCAGTCGCAGCGGATGCCGCGGGCGGCCTCGGCCGAAACCGAGCAGCACCATCCGGACGAGCAGGTAACCCAGCGGCGGATACACCAGCGGCACCGAGAGCCCGATTCGCGCATGGTTGAAGAAAGCCAGCGAGACTGAGAACGCCAGCAACACCGCCAGGTCGAGATGCAGCAGCGTCGGTCGCCGCCGCCAGGGAATGAACGGCGCGGCGAAAAGGAGACACAACGCCGTCCATACGTACCACGCGTTGACGTGGCGACCGAACGCTCCCGGGTACCCTCGCGCCATCGTCCACTGGACCTGGAACCCGGTCCATACCTCGGTGACCTTCGCACTGAGGTCGTCGACGTAGACCTCAAGCAGCTCCTTCGGCTTGGTGCCGCGGGAGAACCAGCTCACCTGCCAGCGTCCCGGGCCCTTGGTGTACTCGTAGGGCGTCGCGGTGGGATGACGGAGCAGCTCGCCCCGGACGCGAGGATCGGCGGCGGCGATTCGCTGGGCCTGGATAGGCGTCAGGTGGTAGCCCGCCGGAGCCTGGAAAAGGTCACTGACCTGGACCGGCGTATCCGAGCCGGTGGGGGCGGCTCCGGTGGAGGCGGCAGCCGTCGCGGCGGTAGCGGCGCTAGCCGTGAGCAGCAGCGCCAGAGCGACAGTGAATGCGACGCGGAGGCCTACGCGCGGACGCGAAAGCTCCAAAGCTTCTGTCCCAGAAAGGACAGCGGCATCGCCGCGGCGACGGCGATGGCCTGAGCCAGCACCTTGCTCAATCCCGCGCCGTCGACCAGAGCGATCAGCACCACCTCGGTGAAGCCGAAGGCCAGCAGAGATACGGCGAAGAATCGCACGCCCTGGAAGATGGGATGCCCGTGCTTGGCGTCAAAGGTCCAATGGCGATTGAGCCAGAAGTTGTTTATCACCGAGACCAGGAAGGCGATCACCGAGGAGATCCGGTAGTCGATCGTCAGGGCGTGGACACACGCGGCGAACACCACCAGGTTGACCACGTAGCCGCTGGCGCCGACCGCGGCAAAGCGGATCAGCTGCCACCAGTTGTGCGGATGACGCACGCCGGCGCGCAACCGGACGCGGAAAGGAAGATCGACTGCGTTTGGAAGCTCCATGGCACCGGCCAGTTCGTCAGACATCGCGAGGAATGTATCGGCGAGTCAGCAGACCAGCGTAAGACTGCCGCCCGTTAACGGCTTCCTAATAAGGCGCCGCCCCGAAGTGCTCCCGGATCATCGGGGTCACATCTCGCAGTGACCACTGCTCCCGATGGTCGCGGCCGGCGGGACCGGTTCCGCACCACATCAGAGCCCCCAGGGAATCAGAGCCGTGCAGCGAGCCGTGGCTGCCGCCCCCGACGTGGTCGGCTCCACCCCAGTCGGTGAACTCGTAGAGGGGGGCGGCCGAGAGCAGCACGTCGCCGGCGGTGGGGCAGCACAGCGCGGACCAGATCCGGCAGAGCGCGTCGGGGTAGTCAGCGGAGACGAATCGGCCATCCCGGACCTCCGCCGAGAGCACCGCCAGGTCGCCCTGAACGCTCCAGCGCTCGCCGCGCAGATCCTCAAGATCGCCGGCAGGGGCGAAGCGGAGCTCTCCGTGGGTATTGCGCACCACTGCCTCGGGGACGCCGTTGGCCGGCGCGCCACATGGTCAGGTCGACTCCCTCCAGGTCGACGGCGATTTCGACCGCGCGCTTGACGAGCTCCTCACGGCGATCGTCATCCAGGGCATAGATCATCGCCGCGCGCTGGGCCGGACTGAGGGCGATGTCCCCCGTGCGTGCGCGCGCCGAGCCAGGCGTCGCGACGTCGAACTCGGCGAACGCGTGGTCGAGGCGGATCCGTTCCTCCACCGGCGCTTGGGAATGGTCGGAGGTGACGATTACGGCGTGCTCCTCCAGGAAGGCGTCAGGCCCTCCCGCCGCATGCATCAGCCGCTCCAGCTGGCGGTCGGCGGCGGCGATCGAGGTCACCTGGGCGTGCGGACCGTTCTTGTGCGACCACGCGTCGTTGTCGGGGAGCGAGAACAGCAGGAAGTCGAACAGATCGTGCTCCACCAGGTAGGCGCCGACGCACCCAGTGTGCTGGTCCCGGATCCCCGGCATGCCCAGCTGCCCACGGCAACCGGTCTTGCGACTGGCGTAGAGGTCGGCATAGAAGAGCTCCAGCGGGCCGTCGATAGTGCGGCGGAACAGCGTCGAGGTGACGATCCGGGCCAGTGCGGTCTCGTTGGACACCTCGTGGGGGTGGCGGCCTCGGTAGATGAGGTAGGTCGTCCCGGCGGTGCGGACGTCGGTGTCGTCGAGCGACTCGAACACCGTGTTCACGTCCTGGGAGAGGTGCTCGGCGTTCATCCGGTAGACGGTGTCGGTGAGCGAGCGCAGCACCCCGAACTGGCGGCTGGCGGAGAAGCTGGAGCCGTACTCGACGTAGCGGGCCTCCTCGCGGTGGTACCAGTTCATGCTCGGGATGTGGTGCTGATCGGGGCCTACGCCGGTGGTGATCGTGGCGGCGCACACCGGGGTGACCGAAGGAAACGCCGCCACGCAGTCGTCGACGTACACCCCGTGGTCACGAATTCGTGCCATCGCCGGCGCCCGACCCGAGGCGATCGCCCGCTCCAGCATGGCGGGCTTGAGCGCGTCGACCACGACGAGGACGAGCTTCTTGCCGGCTCCCTCGCTCACGCTCACCGGAGGATCCGCAGGCCGGCGAACTTCTGGCCCTCACGCCTGCGGCTGGCCACCGCCATCCACACCAGCAGCACCAGCGCGATCGGCCCCACGGGGGGCGCCAGGATGGAAAGCACGGCGAGCAGAACGGCGGCGCCCTCCTCGTAGAGCGGGACCGCCGCGGCTGCGGCCCGATCGAGCCGGGTGCGGACCCGGGCGAACAGGGGCTGCGTGGCGAGGATCGCCAACGCCGCGCAGAGCACGCCCGCTACATATCCCGGCGCCACGTCGTAATGGCCGTGGGCCAGCGAGCCGGCGAACAGCAACGCGCCGAGCACCAGCCCGGCCGCGGCCAGGGCAACCGTCAGCGGACGGCGCGTCGGCACCCGCGCGAGCTGCGGCTCGGCCACGAGCAGGCCGACACCCAGTACCCCCATGACGATCAGGAAGGGCGCCCCCTGCAGAAAGGCCAGCGAGGTGTGGTCGAAGCGGATCTCGACGTTTCCGGCTGCCAGCAGGCCCGAGACCAGGGCGGGCAGAAAGGGACGGATCCCAACTGCGGCGGCCACGCCGACGCCCTGGAAGATGTCAAAGACGAGGTGCAAGTGGGATTAGCGAGACCGGCGGGACGTTGCGCCCCGAGGTGGTCGCCGGGAGCGCCGCTCGGGCGATTCCGGCCGGGGCCTCGGGGCCCCCTTGTATTCTGAACTGGCGTGACGATAGTGCAGAGGCGCCGATGAGCTCCGGCTCCGGTGGCGACGGTCCCGGCACGGGGACCCGACGACAACGATCAACGGCGCGAGACCTCGAGCGCTACGCGGGCCTGTTCGCCGAGCGGACGCAGGTGATGAAGTCCTCGGCGATGCGCGACCTGATGGCTCTCACCGAGCGCCAGGACGTGATCTCGCTGGCCGGAGGGCTGCCCGACACCTCCACGTTTCCCCCCGATTCCTACGTGTCGCTGATGCAGCAGGTGGCGGCCGAGTCCTGCGCGCGCGCGTTGCAGTACGCGCCCACGGAGGGACTGGGGATGGTCAAGCGGTGCATCACAGACGTGATGGGTGCTGAGGGGATGACGGTCGACCCCGACGACGTTCTGGTCACCACCGGGGGCCAGCAGGTGATCGACCTGGTCTGCAAGACGCTCGTCGATCCAGGTGACGTGGTGATCGCCGAGGCGCCCACCTACCCGGGTGCGGTGCCGACGCTCTGTGCCTATCAGGCCGACGTGATCCAGATCTCGATGGACGATGACGGCATGCGAACCGACGAGCTGGAGGCGACGCTGGCCGAGCTGGAACAGACCAATCGGCGGCCGAAGTTCATCTACACCGTGCCCAACTACCACAACCCCGCAGGGATCACGATGTCGCTGGAGCGCCGTCGCGAGCTGGTGCGGATCGCAGCCGAGCGCGAGCTCCTGATCCTGGAGGACAACCCCTATGGGTTGCTCCGCTACGAGGGTGAGCCGCTCCCGACCTTGCTGTCTTTGAACGAAGAGTTCGTGATCTACGCGGGCACCTTCTCCAAGATCCTCTCGCCGGGCGTGCGTCTGGGGTGGGCGGTGGCCCCGGCACCGGTGCTGGCCAAGATGAACATCGGCAAGCAGGCCGCCGACCTCTGCTCCTCCTCGATGTCACAGTACTTCGTGGCCGCCTACTTCGATTCCGGGCCGTGGGAGGAGTACGTGCTGTCGCTGATCGAGATCTACCGCCGGCGCCGCGACGTAATGCTCGACTCACTGGCCGAGCACTTCCCGCGTGAGGCCCGCTGGACCCATCCGCGGGGCGGACTGTTCATCTGGGCGACCCTCCCCGACTACATCGACACCACCGACCTGCTCGCTCGTGCGCTGGAGGACCACGTCGCTTTTGTCCCCGGCCGCGCAGCGTTCCTGGATGGACGCGGCGGCTCGTCTATGCGGCTGAACTTCTCCGGGGTCTGTGAGGAGGACATCCGAGAGGGCATCAGGCGAATCGGCGAGGTCGTGCGCGAGCAGGTGGCGCTGTACGGGACCCTCACCGGCGTCAGCGAGGGCGGCGGCGGTCACGCCGGCCGGAGCGGTCACGGCAGTACCGCGCCCTCGACGCCCGGAGCCGAACCCCAGGGCTCCGGTGGCGTTGCAGAGGACGCCCAACGGGAGGAGGATCCTGCGCCGAGCGCCTCCGACAGTGAGCTGGCAAAGGTGCTGAGGCTCCCCCGCAAGCGCGCGGGATGAGTCGCCGGGCGAGCACTCCATGAGCCGCGTGGCGGTGCTGAAAGGCGGCCGATCGCTGGAACGGCAGGTGTCGTTGAAATCCGGGGCTCGGGTGCAGGACGCGCTGGAGCGACTCGGCCACGACGTTGTTGCGATCGATGTGGGGAGCGAGCTGGTGTCTCAGCTGACCGACGCCGCCCCGGATGTGGCCTTCATCGCGCTGCACGGCCGCGACGGCGAGGACGGCACCGTGCAGGAACTGCTGGAGGTGATGGGGATCGCCTATACGGGATCCGGGGTGGCGGCTTGCATCCACGCTGCGGACAAGGTGCTCGCCAAGCACGCCATGCGCGATGCCGGCATAACCACGCCGGACTTCTTCGCCTTCAACGAGACCTCGTTCAAAAGCCTTGGCGCCGCGAGCGCGCTGCCGGCGATAGAGGAGCGTCTGCGATTCCCGATCGTGGTCAAGCCGGCAAGCCAGGGATCGGCGCTGGGGATCAAGTTCGCCCGGACCCCGGCCGATGTCCCAGCCGCCCTCGTCGCCGCCTTCTCCTATGACCGCAAGGTGCTGCTGGAGCGGTACGTCGCGGGACGCGAGCTGGCGGTGGCAATCGTCGAGGAGGACGGCGGGCCGCGACCTCTGCCGATCGTGGAGGCGCTTCCACAGCAGGAGGACTTCTACGACTTCGAGAGCCGCTACGAGATCGGCCGTACTCGCTTCGAGTGCCCGGCATCACTCGACGAAGACGCCGCCGCGGCAGCCGAGCGCGTGGCCCTCGAGGTGCACTCGTTGCTCGGCTGCACCGGGTTCTCTCGCGTGGATTTGATGCTGGAGCGCGAAACGGGTGCGCTGCACGTCCTGGAGCTCAACCCGATCCCCGGCCTCACCGAGACCAGTCTCGTTCCCCAGGCGGCCGACGCAGCTGGGATTGACTTCGACCAGCTGATTGAGCTGATCCTGGCGGCCGCCCCCGCCGGCGACGCTATTCGCCGGCGAAATCCTCCGGCGTAACGCGATCGAGGAAGTCCTTGAACTTCTCCACCACTTCCTCGGTGTCCTCGACCTCGTGCTCGAATTCGATCGCCGACTCGGCGATCACGTCGTCGGCGGCGAAGATCGGAGCGCCGGAGCGCACGGCCAGCGCCAGGGCGTCGCTGGGGCGAGAGTCGATCTCGAGCTCCCGGCCATTGGAGCGGATGCTGATCGACGCGTAGAAGGTGTTCTCCCGGAGCTCCGTGACCGCCACCCGGGTGCACTCCACCTCGAGTTCGCCCAGCATGTCGGAGAGCAGATCGTGAGTCATCGGCCGCGGGGTCGAGGCTCCTTGGAGCTTCATCAGGATCGCCGCGGCCTCGGGATGGCCGATCCAGATCGGCAGGAACTTGTTGCTCTCGACGGTCTTCAGCAGGACGATCGGCTGCTTGCCGACCATGTCGAAGCTAACACCGTAGATCACCATCTCCTGCACGTCGCGCTCCTCATCTGCTGGGCCAGGCAAGTATAGGGTTCCCCTGCACTCCTCAGGCCAAGCTTGCAACCCGTCCGCGCTCGGCCGATTGCGGGACCGAAGTGATCCACAGACCGGCCTGTCGCGTAACTCCTAGGCGGTCTGGCGGTTAAGGAATGGGATGGCCTTTGGCGCGGAAGCGTCGGTAGCCGCATTCACGGGTAAAACCGAAATGTGGCGGGGGGCCGCGCCTGAGCCGACCCGCGGCCACACCACCGGGCGGACCCCAGAAGAATCTTCCGTTGCGCTTAAGAAGATCTTAGTCTGAGCAGCGAAGGTCTGTGCGGGAGGGATAGTTCGACTTTTGTCGAACAAATGGTACAATTCGATACCTATCGAACACAGAGAACATCGGAGCAAGCAGTGAGCAGCTTTGACACCCATGGTCGCGACGGCGGGCAGCGTGCCCGGGGCGACCGCCATCAATCGACACAAGCCAACCACCCGCAGAAGGACACGCGGGGTGTGTCTGCGCGCGGCAGTAACCGCCGGCAGGTCCGGCGTCGCTCCACGCATGCCGGCGGAGCCGGTCAGACCGAACACCTCACGGCGGCGGCCACGCCGACCGTCGGAACCGATTCGCTGGATCTATTCCTGCGACGGGCCCGCGCCTACCCGCTGCTGACCGCCGCGGAGGAGGTCGAGCTTGCGCAACTCATCGAGCGCGGTGACCTCCAGGCCAAGGACCGGATGATCAACGCGAACCTACGTCTGGTCGTGGCTCAGGCCCGGCGTTACCAGGGCCACGGCCTCCCGATGGAGGACCTCGTCCAGGAGGGGATGCTGGGCCTGATCCGCGCGGTCGAGAAGTTCGACTGGCGCAAGGGCTTCAAGTTCTCCACCTACGGGACCCTGTGGATCCGCCAGGCGATCCAGCGCGGACTGCAGAACCACGGCCGGACGATTCGCGTCCCGGTGCACGTGGCACAGCGGCAGGTCAAGGTCCGCAAGATCGAGAGCGAGCTCAACACCCGGCTCGGCCGTGAGCCGACCGACGAGGAGGTCGCCGAGGCTGCCGAGCTCTCGCTCGACGAGGTCTCGGAGCTCCGCGAGCTCAGCCGCGGTCTGACCAGCCTCGACCAGCCGGTCGGCGAAGACGGAGAGACCGCCCTGGGCGATCTGCTGGCCAGTGAGCGTCCCGAGCCGATCGAAGAGGTCGCCGAGGCGCAGCGTGACCGGCAGGTCAACGCGGAGGTCGATCAGCTCCCGGCAGATGAGCGCAACGTGATCAAGCTGAGGTTCGGACTGGCCGGCGACGAGCCGCGGAGCCTGCGGCAGACTGGCAGCGAGCTCGGGATCCCCTTGGAGCAGACCCGGCAGCTGGAAGAGTCGGGACTGCGCCGTCTGGCGCGGAGCTCGGCGCTTGAGAGCCTGCGCGCCGCGGCCTAGAAACCAGCGGTAGCACCTGGCCGACGCGAGCACGGTTTGCTCGCGTCGGCTAAATGTTCGTCCTCGGATGATCGAACTCAGCAAGCCCCAGGCGGTGTCGGCCTCTGGACAGAGCATCGTCTGGGCCGATATCGACGGCTTGCCGGTCACGTTCTCCTCCAGGGACGCGCAGCTACGTCCCAGTGCCGAGGCGTTTGCCAGCGCAATGCTCATCCCCACGCTCGACCAGGGCGAGCAGCTGAGAATCTCGGCGCCGCTTGACCGGAGGTGGCGACATGGGGCCGGGACAGCGTCCCGCCTCGTGACCGAATGGTGGAGCTATCCCGCGAGGCCGGTGCTGGCACCGAGGGGTAGGCCACGGATAGCCCACCGGTCCCCGGCAACGGGGCTCTGCTTCACCCTCGGGGTCGACTCTTTTCACGCACTGCTGTTCGGCGACCGACGGCCCGACGTGCTCTGCTTCATTCAGGGCTACGACATTCCTGAGAATGACCACGAGCGCGGCGCCCAGGTGGAGCGCCGCGTGCGAGCGGTGGCCTCGGCACTGGATCGGCAAACCGCGTTCCTACGGAGCAACCTCCGCGTTCATCCGGCCTTTGCCGGGACAAGTTGGGTGCGCACGCACGGTGGCGCGCTGGCTGCCGCGGGACACCTTCTCAGCGAGAAGATCGGAACCCTGCTGATTGCCGCCACGTTCCCGGCGTGGGAGCCGATGCCGTGGGGCTCGCATCCTGCGCTCGATCCCTGCTGGTCGTCTCGGCGCGTGCGGATACACCACGTGGGCAATGACGTAACGCGGGGAGAGAAGATCCGTCTGATCGCCCACGAACCACTCGTGCAGGAACACCTCCGTGTCTGCTGGGAGAACCGCACCGAGGAGCTCAACTGCTCGCGCTGCGACAAGTGCACGATGACGATGGTCGTGCTCGATTCCGTGGGTGCGCTCGAGTGTTGTCGCCTGTTCGCGCCCCCGCAGCCGCTGCCGGCGCTGCTGGACGAAGTACCCCGCACCGACCACATCCTCTCCTATCGCCGCCAGCTCGAGCTCGGGCTTCGTCCAGAGGTGCGTGCGGCGGTTTCCCGGCTGCTGGAGCGGAGTGCGCCGTTGAAGGCCTGAGATCGGTCGGCGGCCTCCGTAGACTGCCTCCAATCGCGGGTCGCTCCGCGGAGTCCTCTGTGATCTATCGCATCCTGTTCCAGCTGGTCCTGCGGCGCGTTCCGCCCGAGACCGCGCATTCACTCAGCACGCGGGTGCTGTCGGCCTTGGGCAAGGTCCCCGGGCTCAAGGCGCTTCTCCGTCGGTCACTGGCACCGACCAGCGAGCTCCTCCGGGTCAGGGCATTCGGCTTGACCTTCCCGAGCCCACTCGGGGTCGCTGCGGGAATGGACAAGAACCTCACGACGTTTGAGGAGCTCGGAGCGCTCGGCTTTGGTTCCGTCGAGGTCGGGACGGTGACTGCCGGGCCCCAACCCGGGAACCCTCGCCCCCGCATCCACCGGCTCCCCGGCGACCGCGCGCTCATCAACAGCATGGGCTTTCCCAACCAGGGGGCGGCGGCAGCGGCGGCGCGCCTGAGGGCCCGGAGCGGACGCACGCCGATTGCCGTCAACATCGGGCGTTCGCGGGCGGCCACCGAGGCAATCGCGGACTACCGCGACTCGGTCCGCCAGCTGGCCCCCCTGGCCGACGTGCTCGTCCTCAACGTGAGCTCGCCGAACACCCCCGGCCTTCGCGCCATGCAGGCGGTCGAGGAGCTCCGCCGGCTCGTGCATGGCGTGCAAGGCGAATTGGAGAAGGTCGGTGCCACCGTCCCGCTGCTGGTCAAGCTCTCACCGGACCTGGAGGACACCGAGCTTGACGCCATCGCCCGAGCCGCCATGGACCTTGGCCTCGCGGGCATCGTCGCGGTGAATACGACCACCTCGCGCGACGGACTCTCGTCTGGCAGCAAGATCAGCGCTCTCCCGGGGGGAGTTTCAGGCCGGCCGCTGAAGACTCGGGCTCTGCAAGTGCTCCGGCGCCTGCATGCGACCACGAGGGGAAAGCTCATCCTTGTCTCGGTCGGCGGCATCGAGACGGCGGACGACGTGCTGGAGCGAATCCGGGCCGGCGCGACCCTGGTCCAGGCTTACACCGGGTTCGTCTATGGGGGCCCGTTGTGGCCCCGCCGCATCCATCGGGGTCTCGTGGAGCAACTGCGGGCGACAGGCGTCGCTTCGATCGAGGATCTGGTCGGGGCAGACGTGCGCCTGGAAGACGGCCCGGAGCAGACGGCTTCCGTCGTCGATCAGACGATCGCAACGAGTTGACCAAGCCGCCGAACTCAGCCGAGCCGCCGGTGGTCAGCGTGATCGTTCCTACGCGGGATCGGCCGACCCTGGTCGCTGGGGCCGTGCGCAGCGCGCTCAACCAAGAGGACGTGCGGGTGGAGGTGTGCGTGGTCGACGACGGCTCGTCGCCCCCGGTGGCACTGCCGCGCGATCTCGCAGCAGAGGTGCGCGTGAGCATGATCCGCTTTGAAACCCCGCGCGGCGCCGGCGCGGCGCGCAACGCTGGCCTCGCTGCGACAACCGGCGAGCTCGTCGCCTTTCTCGACGATGACGATGTCTGGCTGACGGAAAAGCTGATTCGACAGCTCGGAGTGCTGCGGGCGCGCCGCAGCGAGACACCGATGGTCGTTTGCGGCTTTGAGGCCTGGAAGGGAACTCGGCTCATCGCCAGCAGACTGCCTCCAGCGGAGATCAATTCCGGTGCCCTGCTCGCCCATCCATGCGCGGCCCCCTCGGCCGTCCTCGCACGGCGCTCGGCAGTCGAGAGGGCGGGCGGATTCGACGAGCACCTCGCCCGCGTCGAGGACTGGGACCTCTGGCTGAGGCTCGCTGACCTCGGTGAGATAGCCACGATCCCTGAGGTGCTCGTCGATCGGCGCTGGCAGACTCTGCCGCCTTCAGCGATGCGCGAGGCCCGCGCATCGATCGCTCCGCGACTCGCGGTTAGGCGTGATCAACTCCCGCACCGCGTGGCGGCCCCTCTGCGTGCGCGTTGGTGGTTCGACGACGCGCTCGTCCTCGCGAGCCTGGGGCATCGGCGCCAGGCGACCACGTTGCTGCTCGCAGCCTGGCGTGACCATCCGCGCTCAGGCCGGGTGGCGCTAGGACTGGCGCGAATACTGGCTGGTGAGCGAGTCTGGACGCTGGCCAACCGCGTCGCCGCGCCCCTGCGAGATCGCCTCAGGCGGCGGGGTCCACGGCCAGAGGGACCAGCTCCGGTATGGGCCGTCCCGTGACCTGAGTCGGCACGGGCACGCCGAGCAGGGCCAGCGCCGTCGCCGCGACATCCACCACCCGCGCCTCTCCGCGCCCGGTAAGCCGTGTTTCACCGGACGGTGGGATCCCGGGGCCCGCGGCAACCGCGAAGCCCGGCGAGTAGTGGACGCTGCGTATCGATCGCTCCGTGGGCACGGGCACCTCACCCACTCGCTTCGAGTACACGGCGCGTGGCCGCGGCACGCGGGCCCACTGCACGAACAGGTCGGCGCACCCAGGAGGGGGAGCGGAGTCATACAGCTCCTCAAACCGTGCCACGCGCGCGACCACCGGTTTTCCGGTATCCGCGCATCGCAGCTCTAGCAGGCTCTCCGTGATGTCCCCCAGCATTCGATTGGCCTCGGGGCCCGGCCTGATCCGTCCTTCAGGGTCGCGGCCGACGAGGTTCAGTCGCAGGCTGGAGGAGCCATCGCTGGGGACGGGGCTTGCTGCCGTCAACGCCCAATCGATGCTCCCGACCGCGAGCTCGGCGAGAAGACGATCGCGTCCCGCGAGCCGGCCGAGGGCTGGGCGCCAACCCAGCGGCACCGCGGCACGCACGATCCGGCGACCAGCTCGCAGTGCCCGCAGGCGTGTCCCGGATTCGGCCGCGGGGCGGCGAACCAACCAACCGCCCCGCTCGAGCACCTCCGGAAAGGCCTCATCGAGATGGTGGTTGGGACCCATGCTGTAAGGAGAGATGACGAGCACGACGGTGTCCGGCGGCAGAGAGGAAACGACCTCACCGATGGCTCGGTCGGTCGCCTCGTAGATCCGCATCAGGCCATCGCGCAAATCGGCCGGGAGGCTGGGATCGTGGTCCGGGTGAGCGGGGTCGGCGAGATCCCAGAGCCAATGACCGGCCTGGTGGCTCTCCGCGAACGAGGCGAAGGCAAAGCGCCAGTCATTGGTCTTCAACAGTCGTGTGAGCGCGCTCCCCTGCTGTCCGCAGCCACGGACCATGTCGCGCACGTAGGCTCGAACGGCGCGGGCTCCGCGGGGAGGGTTGGCATGGTAGGCGATGGCCCTCTTTCCGACGTGCCGCTCGAGGTCTGGGATCAGCTCGGGCGGGTCGGACCGAAGTCTCCCCAGCTTCGCATCGAACGGGTCGTGCGATCCCCACCCGGCCACCTGAACGCCCAGAAAAGGATCAAGGATCGGAGCGCTGTAAACGCTGAGGATCACAGACGAGATGCCGGCGTCGCTGATGTGGCGCCAGAATGGAGGCTGGGCACCGTGCTCAGGCGAGATGTCGGAGATCCGGTAGTCGTCCTGAAGCTGCATGCTGTCCGACCCGAGCCCATGGTCGGAGAGCTCGCAACCTCGAATCATCGTCGGCCAGGTCGGGGGGGTGAGGAGCTCCTGGCGATCAGCGAGCGCCGCAGCCTGCCCGTGGGTCAATAGGCTGGCCAGCGTAGGCAGCCGACCGGCATCAAGGCCTGCCTCGAGGATCGAGTTCCCTGGGCTGTCGAACGCCAGGCAGACGACCCGTTCGGCAGAGCCCATCGTCACGTGTGCGCCTCGCTCTGCGCAGTTGTGAGCTGCGTGACTTGCACCGGCTGCTGAAGGGCAAGCGAGCGGATGGAGGCCTCGACAATCGCGATCGTCCCGAGTGCTTCCCGGGCGTCCAGCCCGCCGGCGTCGCTGTCCAGCAGAGCGTCAAGGAGGACACGCTCCGCTGCCGGCCCGCTACGCGCTCGCAGCCGCCGTGGGCGACGGCTGGTAGTCACCAGCCACGCGCGTCCGTCGACTGAGCGCACAGCTCCACGGGGCCCCTCCAGCCATTCCGCGTGGTGGTAGACGCTCGCTCCCTCTCGGAGACAGTAGTCCGCCACGGCGCGCTCGCCCCACTCCAGATGCAGTGCGAAGGTTAGGCCGTCGGCGCCGGACCAGGCGCGTGCATCGACGAGATCTGGCGTACCACCGAAACGTCCGCGCAGCAGGTCGAGATGATGGACCCCGAGGTCCCAAAGCGCCGCGCACTCCGGCTGTTCATACGCGGGGACGAGGGCGGGGCGAGCCGTGAAGATCGTGGCGGCACGAAGCTGGCCGATATGACCGCTCCTCACCGCCCGGCGCAGTGTTCGCTCAAGCGCGCGATGACGAAAATTGTGACCCACCACGGCCGGGCGGCCCGCGGCGTCGGCGGCGTCGGCGACGGCCGCTGCGTCCCGAAGCGACAATGCGAGCGGTTTCTCGATCAACACTCTCAGCCCGGCGTCGAGGCAGGCTATCGCCTGGGTGGCGTGGAGTGCCGGGGGTGTGGCGATGATGGCGGCGGTTGGGCTGGAGGCCGCGAGCGCCTCGTCCAAGGTCGCCCAGGCTGCAAGGCCCTTCGCAGCTCCTGCCGCCCGTGCAGAATCATCGGAGTCGACCACCCCGGCCATTTGGCAATCGCCGCGTGTTGCGGCGATCTGATGCCACTGACGCCCCCGCTGGCCGAAGCCGACAAACAGGACGCTCGCGCTCATGACACGGACACCGAAGCCGGCGACACCTGACCGTCGAGCACCTCCAGATAGCGATCGGCGACTGAGTCCAACGAGTAGCGAGCGAGCGCAATGTGCGGCACCGCAGCGCGCGGGTCAGATAGCACGGCCTCCAGGGCGTCCGCGAGAGCTTCGGGGTCCCGCGTCGGCACCAGGCGCCCGAGGCGACCACCCTCGAGGATCTCACGGGGGCCGCTACGGCAATCCGTTGAGACCACTGGGGTACCGAGCGCCAGCGCCTCGATGAGCACGGTCGGCAGGCCCTCGCGCCGTGAGGACACGACGAGCGCCGAGGCGGCCGCGATCGCGGGGTACGGATTCGCGGTGAAGCCGGCGAGGTCGACGTCGCCGCCGAGACCGAGGCGGTCCACGAGCGCCTGTAGGCGTTTACGCTCCTCGCCTTCGCCGAGGATCAGCAATCGTGCCGCGCGCCGGGCCCGCAGCAGCGCGAACGCCCGCAGCAGTGTTGTCATGTCCTTGGCCCGCGTCAGCCGCGCCACCGACAGCAACACCGGCGGGCCTTGGTCGCGCAGCCACGCATGCTCGGTCGCGCCTACGGCGTCGATCGGAATGGTCGGCGTGAGCGGGTTGGGGATGACATGGACACGGTCGCGGGAAAGCCCGACCGCGGCGCCGAGGTCATCCGCAACCCCTGCTGACACTGCCACCACGGCGTCGGCACGCGGGTAGGCCCAGCGGGCCGCGGGTGGAACGAGCATATGGCGTAGTCGCCGCGTGTCGAGCACCACCCGCGAAAGGGTCGTGTGCTCGCAGACCACGGTCCTGATTCCGACCCGCGCCAAGCGGGCGGCGAGAACGGACACCACATTGGAATTGGCGCAAGCCGAGAGGATCACCTGCGGACGCGCAGCCCGCAACCACCTCACGAGTGCCGGAATCGACGCCACCGCGCGGCTCGCCCGAAGGTCGACGACGTCGATGCCCGGTGGGATCATCTCCCGCAGCGGGCCCTCTTCGCTGACGAGCACGATCGTGACCCGCCGTCCGCGTGCAGCGAGCGCGGCGGCGAGGTTGACCATCGCCCGCTCGGCGCCGCCGGCTCGCAGCGAGTTGAGGAAAATGGCGATCATGCCGCTGTGGTACGGCGGCGCGCTCATCGGCCTTGATCGTCCCCCTGACTGTTCCACCAAGCCATGCATGAGACGCCAAGCCTAACCGGCGCCGTGGCCCCTGAGCCTGTCGAGCCGGGGGTGATCGACCGGCCGGATGTGGGCACTCTGCGTCGGTCTGTTTCGCGCGGGGTTGCCGCCACGTTCGTCATGCGTGCCGTCGGGATGGGCCTCACCGCGATGGCGGCGATCCTGCTGGCTCGGGCGCTTGGGACGGGAGGTTACGGAACCTACAGCTGGGCGTTCGCTTGGGCCTCAACGCTCGCGACGATTGCGGCGCTGGGTGCTGATCAGCTCCTCTTGCGAGAGTCGGCGGTCGCGCTCGACCGATCGGATTGGGACGGACTGCGCGCGCTCCTGCGATCAGTCCTCGGCAGGGTGACGATCGCCGCGGTTGGCGCCGTCGCAGTTCTGACAGCCTTGCTCGCGCTCGCGGGCGGCGGATCGGGGACCAGACGCGCGGCGCTTGCGGTCGCGCTGCCGATCCTCCCGCTCGCCGCGGTGGCGGCGGTAGGGCAGGGAAGCCTGCTGGGGCTGGGGAGGACGGCCGCCGCGGTCGGAACCGTGACGCTGGGCCGCCAAGCGGTCTTCCTGATTCTCGCCGTGGTCGCGGTCCTGCTCGGCGGCCTCTCCTCCTCGGGCGCGGTCGCGCTCCAGCTCGCGGCGACGGGAGCCAGTTGCATCGCGGTACTCCTTCTGCTTCGTCGCGCGCTGGCCGGCAAGCCACGGGATGGTGCCGAACCGCGAGCCGCGGCGCGGGGATGGCTCCGAGCCGCAGTGCCGATGGGCGCCACGACGATCCTACTCGTGATCGATGCTCAGGTCGGGCTGCTCGTGCTCGGCCTCAGAGGCCGCGCCGTCGACGCCGGCGTCTTCGCGGCCGCCCTGCAATGCACCGCACCGTTCGCGCTTCTGCTTTCGGCGGGACGCCTCCCCCTGGGAAGCGCTGTCGCGCGGCTCGGGGCGGCACGCGACCGAGCACGCCTCCAGCGCGGCCTACGCACCGCTACCCGCGGTGTCGCCGGAGTCGCCGCGCTGTGCGCGGCGGTGCTGGTGGTGATCCCGGCCCCGATTCTGGGTCTGTTCGGCGGAGGCTTCACCGGGGGAGCGGACGCCTTGAGAATTCTCGCCGTCGCCCAGTTGATCAACGCGATCTGTGCCTTCAACGGTCTCGTCCTGATCATGACCGGCCACGAGCGAGCCGCAATGGGGGCCGCGCTTGGTTGCCTCGTCCTCGACGCCGGCCTCTGCGTCGTCCTCGTTCCGCCGCTCGGCGCTCGCGGGGCCGCGATCGCGGTCCTCGTTTCGGTGACGGCACGCAACGTCGTCAATTCACTGATGGTGCGGCGCAGGCTCGGGATCGATGCCACGGTCATAGGTCGCACCGGGTCCCGCGGAAATGACGGCGGCGGCTAGGTCTAGAGGTCCCGCTGGCGGCGCCTGATCAGCTGCTCGCGCTCACGTGACGCTCGGACCTTGCGGGCCTCTTGATGTGTCCGCTCGTTACGTTGCGCAATCTCCTTCCGGAGATCGTTGAAGGCCGCGTCCGCCGTTGATTTTCCCGGGCCGGGTTCTTGACGGGCCTGGTCTGGCTTCTGATTCTGCTTCGGCATGCTGCACTCCTCGTCGCTCCGCTTGGAAGGTGGACCACGGGAAGAATGCGGGAGCGGGCAATCAGGCGGTGGAGGCTTGGTCCGACTCTACTCCGCCGGTGCGCCGACGTCGCGCCGGGCCCATAGGCCTTCGCGAGACAAGACCGCAGTGGATCCTTTTCGGACCTGGAGGCATCCCGCGGGATATGCAGCCAGCGGGACGCAGTGGGCGATCCAGGACTCGAACCTGGGACCTCTTCCTTATCAGAGAAGCGCTCTAACCGACTGAGCTAATCGCCCGTTCGCGGCCTGGGATTCTAGCCCCGGCCCTCGGTCAGGAGGTGAGGGCCGGGGAGGCTCGAGCCTGCGGTGACCGCGGCCTCTCAGGCGACGGCGCGCACCCTCAGACGCCGCGCAAGCTCCAGCGCGTCCTCCGGCGAGGCGAAGCTGAGCTGAGCGCGATAGCCCTCCCCCAACGGCACCACCTCGACCGGTAGGCCCAGCGCCTGCTCCAGCGCCTCGGAAATCTGCTGGATAGCGGCCGCCTGATCGGCCGATCGCTCGCGTCCGCGCGACCGCCTGCGGGGACGGTGTCCGGCGGCTTCCTCACCCCGCGCTCGGGACTCCAGCTCGCGCACGGACCAGCCGCCCGCGGCGGCCTGGCGCGCCAGCGCTCGGCGCTGCGCGTGATCTTCGGTCAGCAGGAGTGCACGGCCATGGCCTTCGCTCAGATCTCCTCGCTGCAGGAGATCCAGCGCCTCGTCAGGAAGGTCGAGCAGACGGATCAGGTTCGAAACGGCGACGCGGCTCCGTCCGACCCGGAGTCCGACGACCTCCCGCGTCAGACCCAGTTCCTCCACCAACGCGGCGCAGGCCCGGGCTTCCTCCACGGGACTGAGATCCTCCCGCGCCATGTTCTCGATCAAGGCCACCTCCAGCGAAGCGGCGTCGTCGTGGTGGCGGATCACCGCCGGCAGCATCTCCAGCCCCGCGAGCCTGGCGGCGCGCCAGCGACGTTCGCCCGCCACCAGCTCATAACGACCGCCAGGCAACGGACGAACGAGAACCGGCTGGAGCACCCCCCGCTGCTTGATCGACTCGGCGAGGGCCTGCAGTGCCTCCTCGTCAAACGTGTGCCGTGGCTGGTGCGGGTTCGGCTCGATCAGCTCGGCGGGCAGCGAACGCAGCTCCTCAGGCTCCTCCCGGGGGGCGACGGAGAGAATCGCCGCCAGGCCGCGACCCATCCCCTTTTGTTGGTCAGCCACGAGCGGCCACCTCCTTTGCGAGATCGAAATATGCGTCTGCCCCAGCGCAATGGGGGTCGTGGTGAATCACCGGCCGACCAAAGCTCGGGGCCTCACCCACCCGGACGTTCCGAGGAATCACCGTGTCGAACACCAGTTCGGGGAAGTGGTCGCGCACCTCCCGCTCGACGTCCTGCGCCAATCGAGTCCTCCCGTCGTGCATGGTCAGGAGCATCCCCGCCACCGTCAGCCGCGGGTTCAACTCCCGCTGGACCAGACTCAGGGTGTCCAGCAGGCCGGCCAACCCCTCCAGCGCGAAGTACTCAGCCTGCACCGGAACGATCACCCGGTCTGCCGCCACCAGGGCGTTCACGGTGAGCGGTCCGAGCGAGGGCGGACAGTCCAGCAAGGTGAAGGCGAAGCGGCTGCGCACCGAACCGAGTGAGTCCCGGAGACGGCTCGCCGAGTCCGCCTCTCGTGGCAGCTCAACGGTGGCACCGGCGAGCTCCGGACTGGCGGGCACTACCCAGAGGTGCTCGATGGAGCTGGCCACCACCGCCTCCTCCAGGGTGGACCGGCCTGCGAGCACGTCGTAGACCGACACCTCCGAATCCTTCGGCAGACCCAGTCCCAGCGTCGCGTTGCACTGCGGGTCGATGTCGATCAGCAGCGCTTCATAGCCGGCCTCCGCGACGCACGCGGCCAGGTTCACCGCAGTGGTCGTCTTGCCGACACCACCCTTCTGGTTTGCGATCGCATAGACGGTGCCCATGCCTATGAAGCTACCGCCGTACGCAGTCAGACGGGGTCATTTCGCGGCAAGTGGTCGTTTGCGAGCCACACCGGGCCGGCGAGGAAAGCGTGCGGGAGTCTCGTCCACCTTGGCGAAAACGTGGAGGTGGCGATTCAGCGCGCGCTCGTAGGGCCGGACCGCCCGCACCTCCTCAGGCTCCATGCCGAGGGTCGCCGCTGCGGCGGCAGCGTCGTCCTCCTCCCGAGGATCCCGGCGCCCACGCCAGGCCACCAGGGCGCCGCCTTTTCGCAGCAGTGGGGCCGCGTACTCGACAACCACCGCCAGCGACGCCAGAGCGCGGGCGGTGACGAGATCCGCCCCCTCACGACCCTCGGGCCACGCCTCCGCCCGGGCGCTCACGGCACGTGCGTTGGCGATCCCGCAGTGGGTGATCGCATGGGATATGAACTCCGTCTTGCGCGAGCTCGACTCCAGCGCGACGACCGCCGCATCGGGTAGAGCGACCGCGAGAGGGAGCGCCGGCAAGCCGGCGCCGGAGCCCACGTCGACGATGTTGCGGGCCGCCATGAGGCGCTCCAGCTCCAGCGCGCTCAGCGAGTCCGCCAGGTGGTCGTCCAGCACCCGCTTGGGATCACGCACCGAGGTGGGTGCGCGCGGGTCCTGGGAGAGCAGGCCGAGCAAGCATCCCAGAGCGTCCTCGCCGGTTACAAGCCGGTGGCGGCGGGCCAGCTCGGCGATTCCCGCAACAGAATCCGTCACTACTCCCGAGCCAGCTCGCGGGTGATGAAGGCCGCATAGCGTTCCCGCATCGCGGCCAGTCTCGCTGCGGCATGTGCATCCAGCCGCTCGTCCAGATCTCCGTCGAGCAACGGCAGCAGGTCCCGGACCAGTGTCCGGCCTCGCGCCATCCACTGGAAGTACGACCTTCCCCCGTGGTGATAGGGGCCGTAGAGCCGGCTCTCCGGAAAGCGCTCCATGAGCCATCGAAACAAGCTCTCGTGCCGCACGTGCATGCGCAGCGTCACCTGCGGTTGCTTCCCGTCCCCGCCGAACGATCCCTCTCCGACCAACAGGCCCACCACCACGCCGCGCTCGAAGTCAGAAAGAAGGGGCACGAGCATGTTCTACCGCGAGGTTCGGTTGTTTCACCGTCAAGAAAAACGTGAAACACTCGGCGGTGGTGGCACAGCGCCGTGAGACGTGGGTGCGCCTCAGGAGACCAACGGAGCGACGACTAGCCGGCGGGAAGGCTCCTGCCCCTCGCTGTACGTCTCGACGTCCCGGCGAGACTTCAGGTGCTCGTGGACCACCTTGCGCTCCAGCGCGCTCATCGCTTCGAGTGGTACCGGCCGCCCATCGTGTACCGCCGCCTCGGCCGCCTGATCCGCAGCCGCACGGAGGGCTACCGCCCGGCGTTCGCGGTAGCCGGCCGCATCGACCGCCACCTGCTTGCGCTCGCCTGCCCCCTTGAAGGCAACTCGGTAGGCGAGGTGCTGAATCGCGTCAAGCGTTTGCCCGTGATGACCAATCAGCAGCCCCAGGTCCTCGCCGACGAAATTCCCGGTGACGCCGTCCTCATCCTCGCGGACCTCCACCTCCGCCTCGACGCCCACCGCGTCTACGATCCGCCCCATCAGCTCGTGCACCCGAGCTGCGGGCTCGCTCACTGCCGACATCACCCTCCCAGAGTCATCTGTTAGCGCCTGCGCCCGGACCGCTTCTTCTTCTTGCGCGGCGGCGGTGGCGGAGGGGCCGCGGGGCGCCCACTGCGCGCCCCGGTGGCGACTGGCGTCGCGTCTCCGCCGTTCCTCAGGCGATTGCGCACAAGGCCCACCAGGCCACCGCCTGCACCACTCCCGTTCCCCGCACCGGTCCCGTCGACGACGGCCGCCGCTCCTGCTGGGACTGTGGCGACGACGTCACCAGCGGGTGTCGGCGGCGGCGCCAAGCGGCGCTTGACCACGTACTGCTGTCCCATCGTCCAAGTGTTGGTGGTTACCCAGTACACGATCACGCCGGCCGGGAAGTTGATGATGAAGACCACGAAAAACAGTGGCATCAGCAGCATGATCTGCCGCTGGGTCTTGTCCATCGTCGGACTGGCCATCATCCGGCTGGATACCAGCTGGGTCCCGACGTAGAGAATGATCAGCACCACCAGCACCGCTCCGCTGGCCTTGTTCGTGAGATCCGGGATGAACAGGAAGCTCGCCCCGCCGTGGGGGCCGCATGGCGTGGTCGCGGCCGCTCCGTGTATCTGCTGGTAGGCGTGCTGCACGCCCGGACAGATATCGCCACGCAGACTCTTGCGCAGCATGTAGAACAGCGAGATGAACACCGGCAGCTGCGCCACCAGCGGAAGACAGGAGCCGAGCGGGTTGACCTGGTTCTCCTTATAGAACTTCATCAGCTCCTGCTGCTGGCGCTGCTTGTCTTCCTTGTACTTGGCCTGGATCGTCTTCAACTCCGGCTGGAGCTGCTGCAGCTTCTGCATGGAGGAGAACTGCTTGACCGTGAGGGGTATGAGCAGCGCTCGTATCAAGATGGTCAGCAGCACGATCGACCACCCCCATGAAACGCCGGCGGAGTTGTGGAAGAACTTCAACACCGCCTCGAACACGTCGATGAGCGGTTGGAAGATGTTCGCGGTTACGAGCATGATCAGGCCCTCACCGCCGAGCTGCGCGGCTTGAACAGCCGCTGATTCTCGACAGGATCGAAGCCGCCGTGGCTCAGCGGGTTGCAGCGGAGTAGCCGCCAAGCGGCGAGCACGAGCCCGCGGAGTATGCCGAATCTCTCAATCGCCTGCGCGGCGTACTCCGAGCACGAGGGGTAATAGCGGCAACGCTCACCGAACACGGGAGACGACAGTCGCTGGTAGCCGCGGATAGGCAGGATCGCACCGCGTCGCAGGGCCGCTAGCACCAGCTCAGCTCCTCACCGAACTTCACCGGAGGCAGCATCCTGGAGCCCTGCGGTTCGGCCTACCAGCTCCGCCAGTGCCACCTGGACGCCGGCCAGACCCTCCCGCTCAGCCAGGCCCCGGACATCGGCGCGAGCCACCACGACCGCATCCGTCCCGGGCGGCAACCCCGGACCCTCGGCAGCGAACGCTTCGCGGAGAAGCCGCTTGATCCGGTTTCGCTCGACCGCGCCTCCGACTTTTCTGGAAACCGAGAGACCGAGCCGGGGCGGTCGATCCTCGCCGGAAGGAAACACGTAGAGCACCAGTTCCCGGCCGGCGTGCGCGCGTCCGTTGCGGAACACTCGGTCGAAGTCCGCGCTCCGGGAGAGCCTGCCGCGTCCCTGGCCAGGCCGTGAGCCGGCCACCTGAGCCATTAGACGGTGAGGCGCTTGCGACCCTTGTCGCGGCGGCGCTTCAGGGTGAGTCGCCCGGCGCGGGTACTCATCCTCGCACGGAAGCCGTGAGTGCGGGCGCGCTTGCGCTTCTTTGGTTGGTAAGTGCGCTTCATGGCTGGTCACCCAGGGGGTCGATCCAGTATACGCACGGCTCTCGACCTGCTCGGCGCCTCGGCCCTAGGTCGCTTGAGCAAGTCCTCTGACGCTTTTCCCGCGCTTTGCGCCAACCGTCCGAGCGCGCCGCGTGAGCCCGAGGGCCCACTGTTATATTCGCCCCACGGACGGTCGCCGTCCGCTCCTTACGAACTGGTCCCTTCGACGCTCCTGGGAGGAGTGCGTGGAGCTGCGTGCGCAACTCGAACCCGATGCCGCTTGGCGAGAGATCCGCGGCGAGCTGCGCTCAGCAGTTGGAGATTCCACGTTCGAACTGTGGCTGGATGCGCTCCAGCTCGACTCCTGCCAGGGAACGACGCTCACGCTGCAGGCCCCCTCCTCCACCCAGGCGTGGGTGGCCAAGCGTTTCGCCGGCGTGATCGAGAGCTGCGCCCGCTCCGTCGTCGGCGAGGACGCCCGGATCGGCTTCACCACAACGGACGCCCTCACCACATCGCGGGCACATCGGCCCGACGGCAGCGAGGCGTTGGATCCGACCGGTGGACTGAACCCGCGTTACAGCTTCAATCAGTTCATCATCGGCGACGGCAACCGGCTCGCCCACGCCGCCGCCCTTGCCGTGGCCGAACTCCCTGGCCAGGCCTACAACCCGCTGTTCATCCACGCGCCTCCGGGCCTGGGGAAGACGCATCTCCTACATGCCATCGGCAACTACGTACTGGCCTTTGGCGGTGGCGCGACCGTCCGCTACACGACGGTTGAGGCTTTCACCAACCATTTCCTCGGTGCGCTGGCCACCAAGTCGGTAACCGCCTTCAAGCGTGCCTACCGCGACGCCGACGTGCTGCTGATCGACGATGTCCAGTTCCTCGCCAGCAAGGCCAAGACCAGCGAGGAGTTCTTCCACACCTTCAACGCCCTGTATGAGAACGGGCGTCAACTGGTCCTGACCTGCGACGTGTTGCCCCGTCAGCTCGTCGACGTGGAGGAGCGGCTGCGCGAACGATTCGAGTCAGGCTTGGTCGCCGATATCGAACCGCCAGACTTCAGCACCCGCCTGACCATCCTGCGCAAGCGGGCCCGCCTCGACGGTCTGGAACTGGCGCGAAACGAGATCCTGGAGCTCATTGCCGAGCGAGTGACCGATAACGTCAGAGCCCTGGAGGGGGCGCTGATCCGAATCGTCGCCCACCACTCCTTGAGCGGAAGACCGATCGACGTCGAGCTCGCCACCGACGTACTCGACAGCATGTTCCCTTCGTGCAAGCGGCGGGGAGTGGACGTGAACCGCATCCAGGAGGCCGTAGCCGGCTTCTACGACGTTTCCACCGATGACCTTCTCTCGCCGAGCCGAGCAGCCCGGGTGACCTGGCCGCGCCAGCTGGCAATACACCTCGCGCGTGAGCTCACCGAGGCCTCACTCCCGGCGATCGGCGCTGCCTTTGGTGGGCGCAATCACGCGACAATCATCCATGCCTGCAAGCGGGTCTCCGAGCGGATGCACGCGAGCCCAGAGGCCGAGCGCGACGTTCAGGCCCTCAGGAAGATCGTCCTGGGCGATCAACCCGACCGCCCCTCCTGACACACTGGCCTGTCCGCTTTGGGCGACAACTTCCTCGCAAGAACCGGCCATCTCGCCACTTATCCACATTCTTCTTCGCCCTATGACTCCTATCTCCTCTTGAGGTATCCATCGTGAAGATTTCCCTTGAGCGAGACGTTCTGCTCGGGCAGCTCCAGACAGTCAGCCGTGTCGCCTCCACCAGAAGCGCGATCCAGGCGCTCTCTGGCGTACAGCTGGCGGCTTCCGCGGAATCCTGCGAGCTGCGGGCCACGGACATGGACGTCGGCCTTCGCGTCCCGCTCGAGGCCGATGTCGAGCGCGAAGGGGTCGTGGTGCTCCCCGCACGGCTCCTCGTTGACGTGGTTCGCTCCCTCCCCGCGCCGAATGTCTCGCTGGAGCTTCGCTCGGCCCAGCAGGATGTAGAGGTGGCCTCCGGCAAGGCCACGTTTCACATCAGGACGCTGCGCACCGAGGACTTCCCGCCGTTTCCAGAGCCAGACCCGGGCTCGTCGGTTTCACTTCCCGCCACCGCTTTTGTCTCCACGGCGCTCAAGGTGGCCGGTTCGGCGTCACGCGATGAGACCAGGCCGGTTTTGACGGGGATCCTCGTATCCGCGTCCGACCAGGAGTTGCGGATGGTGGCCACCGACTCCTATCGGTTGAGTGTCAAGCAGACTGCGCTGGAGGCACCGCTGCCCGAGGGGTTTGAGGTGAATGTGCCGGCCCGCGCCCTGCAAGAGCTCGCGCGCGTGGCCGCTCAGGCCGGCGATGAGGAGCTCACCGTCAGCGTGCGCCAGAATCAGGTCCTGTTCCTGCTGGGAAGAGTGGTGCTGTCGTCTCGCCTTATCGATGGCCAGTTCCCCAACTACCGCCAGCTGCTTCCGGAGAGCTTCGAGCATGAACTGCGGGTGGCGGGCGGTGAGCTCACGGAAGTAGTCCGGAGAATCAGCCTTCTGGCTCAGAAGAACGCGCCCCTGCGGTTGGCGTTCACCCCGGGGGAGCTCACCGTATCTGCGCAGACGCCGGATGTCGGCGAAGCGCTGGAGTCACTGCCGGTGGCATTCCAGGGCGAGCCACTGGAGATCGGGTTCAATCCCGAGTTCCTGCGCGCGGGACTGGAGGCGATCGAGGACGGAGATGTGCTGCTGAAACTGATCAGCCCCCTTCGGCCGGGTTTGATAGAGGCGGCCGACGGCAGTCGCTTCCAGTACCTGATCATGCCGATTCGTCTCAACGTGTAGCTGATGCGTGTCACAACTGTCCGCTTGCGAGATTTTCGGAGCTATGACAGTAAGGAGGTGAGGTTGGGAGAAGGGCTCACCGTGGTGTCTGGGCCCAATGGTGCCGGCAAGACCAACCTCGTCGAAGGGTTGTATTTCGGGTGCACCGGACGTTCCTGCCGGACGAGTAACGAACGCGAGGTGGTGCGCTTCGGCAGTGCCGCGGCTCGTGTGGTGGTCTCTGGCCACAGTGAAGACGGTCCCCGGGAATTGTCGGTCGGCTTTGTGCCGGGCGAGCCCAAGCGGATGAATGCCGACGGAGCCGCGGTGGAACGCATGAGCGACGTGGCCGACCGTCCGCTGGTCAGCGTGTTCCTGCCAGATCGCCTGGAGCTGGTCAAGGGAGCGCCGACCCTTCGCAGGAGCCACCTCGATCAGTTCGTGGCGGCGCTCTGGCCCGCGAGGGTGGCGACCCGGCGAAGCTATGCCCAGGCATTGGCACAACGCAACGCCCTGATCGGACGTATCCGGAGCGGGCATGGATCCACTGAGGCACTGTCGCCTTGGAACGAGCAGCTTGCCGGTCACGGGATCGAGCTGATGGGAGATCGGCTGGCGGCGGTCGAGACGATGCGCACCCGCTTTTCCGCGATCGCCGCCAAGCTGGGGCTTGAGGGAGGCGCCGAGTTGGCCTACAGGCCACGGTCCCGGGCGAGCACTGCGTCTGAGCTCGCCGCTGAACTCGCGGAGCGTGTCGCGGCCGACGTGGAGCGAGGGTTCACTTCGCATGGGCCCCACCGCGATGAGCTCTCGATGCGGCGAGAAGGCCGGGAGCTCCGCGTCTATGGCTCGCAGGGTCAACAGCGGCTGGGGCTACTGGCGCTGCTGTTGGCTGAGCGGGAGGCTCTGGCCCGGACGCGGCCCGACCCGCCGTTGATGCTTCTGGACGACGTCATGAGCGAGCTCGATGGATCCCGCCGCCGAGCGCTCGCGCAACTGCTGCGCGCCGGTGGCGGACAGTCGGTCATCACCACCACCGACCTCGACCACGTGCCAGGTGCGAGGGACGCTGAGGTGACCCGGCTGGCGATCGCAGCCGGCGGGGTGCTCCAGGACGCGCTGGCGGCATGAGCCCCTACCGTCGCAGCCCGCGGCCGGTGGCGCTGGCGCTGGACGGGGCTCGCTCGGGTTGGGAGCCGGAGACCCGGCTCGCGCAGGTCCAGCGGGTGTGGCCGGGAGTGGTTGGTGAGGCGATCGCCGGGGAGGCCACGCCGACCCGGGAGCGTGGCGGCGTGCTGACCGTTTCCTGCTCGGCATCGGTGTGGGCGCAGGAGCTCGATCTGATGGGCCCGTCGATCGTCGATCGGCTCAACCGGGAGCTTCGGGACGGTTGTCTGGAGCGCCTTCGTTGCGTCGCGGTGCCCGACTCGCGCGCTTAGCGGACGGGGTTGGCCGCCGCCGCCCGAGAACCCCTCGTATCCCGCGTCAGGGCACCCTCGTCGCAAGGGTTTATCCGCTTCGTTGCAGAGCCGCGTCTGCCCGCAGCATTTATGCGACATTTGCAGGGAATTTGGTGTGCCCCGAGAGGCAGTTTCCGGGGGCGCCTGTGCTATTGTCGTGGACATAACTTTTCCACGCCCCGGCGCGCCAACGGATGCGCGGGTCCCGGGGCGTTTAGATGTCATCGGAGGATCGTTGGCGAACGACAAAGGCGCCCGTGGGCGCGGACAGAAGGCCAGCAGCTACGACGCGCAGGACATCACGGTGCTCGAGGGACTCGAGGCTGTGCGACGGAGGCCGGGCATGTACATCGGATCCACCGGGGCCCGCGGACTTCATCACCTCGTCTACGAGGTTGTGGATAACTCTGTGGACGAGGCGCTGGCCGGCCACTGCGACGACGTCAGGGTGACGATCCATCCCGACAATCGCGTGACCGTGACCGACAACGGCCGTGGGATCCCTGTGGCCACCATGGCCAAGGAGAAGCGCCCGGCGGTCGAGGTCGTGCTCACCGTGCTCCACGCCGGCGGCAAGTTCGGCCAGGGGGGCGGCTACAAGGTCTCTGGCGGGCTTCACGGAGTTGGCGTGTCGGTGGTCAACGCGCTGTCCGAGGAGCTGGAGGTGGAGATCCGCCGCGACGGGTTCCGCTGGACCCAGTCCTACGAGCGCGGACAGCCGCAAGGGGATCTGAAGAAGGGTGAGCCCACCAAGGAGACCGGGACCAGGATCACCTTCCTGCCCGACGCAGACATCTTCGAGGAGCTCGACCTCGACTTCACCACGCTGGAGGAGCGGATGCGAGACACCGCCTTCCTCACCCGGGGCCTGCACCTCGCCATCGTCGATGAGCGCGCGGAGGGCCAGAGCGTCGAGTTCCAGTATGAGGGTGGGATCGTCGACTTCGTCGCCTTCCTGAACGAGAACAAGGAGCCGATCCAGAAGAAGATCGTCTCCTTCGAGGGTGAGAGCGAGGAGGGGGCGGTCGAGGTGGCGATGCAGTGGAACTCCTCCTATCAGGAGTCGGTGTTCTCGTTTGCCAACAACATCAACACCCTTGAGGGGGGCTCCCATCTCTCAGGCTTCCGTTCGGCGCTGACCAGCGCGCTCAACAAGTACGCCCGCGACAAGGGCGAGCTGCGGGAGAAGGACGACAACCTCAGCGGCGAAGATGTCCGTGAGGGGCTGACCGCGGTGATCTCGGCCAAGCTCACAGATCCTCAGTTCGAGGGCCAGACCAAGACCAAGCTCGGCAACCCCGGTATGCAGGGGTTCGTCCACTCCATCGTCAACGCTCGCCTGGCCGAGTTCCTGGAGGAGAATCCCCAGGACGCCCGCGCGGTGATTCGTAAGGCGGTGTCGGCTGCCCAAGCGCGCGCCGCCGCTCGCAAGGCCCGTGATCTGACCCGCCGCAAGTCCGCGCTGGAGAACTCGACCCTCCCCGGCAAGCTCGCCGACTGCTCGGTCAAGGATCCCTCACTGGCCGAGCTGTTCGTGGTGGAGGGCGACTCGGCCGGTGGGTCGGCCGTGGACGCACGCGACCGAAGCACTCAGGCGATCCTGCCACTGCGGGGGAAGATCCTTAATGTCGAGAAGAGCCGGATCGACAAGGTGCTGGCCAACAACGAGGTTCAGGCGCTGATCACCGCGGTCGGCACCGGGGTCCGCGATGAGTTCGACATCGAGCGGGCGCGCTACCACAAGGTGGTGCTGCTCACCGACGCAGACGTCGACGGCGCGCACATCCGCACGCTCGCTCTGACGTTGCTCTTCCGAGAGATGCAGCCGCTGATCGAGGCCGGCTACGTATACATCGCCAAGCCGCCGCTCTATCGGATCACCCGCGGCCAGAAGCATCGGTATCTCGAGCGCGAGTCCGAGCTGGAGGAGATCCTCCTTGGGGACAAGTTCGAGAAGCTCGGGATCTTCGATCGCTACAACTCGCAGTTCAAGCTCACCGAGGCCCGCTGGAAGCGGTTCACGCGGTTGCTCAAGCAGTACGAGGGATGGGCGTCGGCCCTCCGCGCCGCCCACGGGCACGGCGTCGTCGCCTTCCTCCAGCAGGCCCGCCTGCTGGAGGAGCAGGTCGCGGACTCTGAACAGTTGCTGCGCTACGTCGGCAAGGACGGCCACGACGGCGAGGCCTACAAGAGCGAGCTGATCGGTCAGAACGACGAGGAGATCGTAATCCGAACGGTCGAGGCCAAGACCGGGCTGGCCACCACCCATCACGTGCACCGCGCCGCCCTGGACGCGACCGAGTACCACCGGCTCGCCGATGTCCACAGGGAGCTCGAGGCGATGGCGGGAACACCCCCGTTCGAGGTGCGGCTCGGTGAGACACGGCATGACGCGCCGACATTCGAGGAGTTGCGCGATGCGATCCTGGCGGCGGCACAGAAGGGCATCGACTACTACCGCTTCAAGGGGCTCGGTGAGATGGATCCCGATGAGCTGCGAGAGACGACGATGGATCCAGCCACGCGGACCCTCGTCCAGGTGACGATGGAGGACGCCGCCTCGGCCGACCGCGTGTTCTCGATGTTGATGGGTGATCAGGTGGAGCCCCGCCGCGCCTTCATCGAAGAGAACGCACGCCTCGTGACCAACCTCGACGTCTAGGCGACAGATGTCCACGATCGACACCATCGGCGGCGGCAACATCGAGCCTCGCGGGCTCGAGGAGGAGATGCGCGCGGCGTACCTCGACTACGCCATGTCGGTGATCGTCGGTCGGGCGCTGCCCGACGTCCGGGACGGGCTGAAACCGGTCCACCGCCGTGTCCTCTACGCGATGAACGAGCTGGGCCTGCAGCCCAACCGCAAGCACGTCAAGAGCTCCACCATCGTCGGCGAGGTGATGGGTCGCTACCACCCCCACGGCGACTCCGCGATCTACGACACGCTGGTGCGCCTGGCGCAGCGGTTCTCAATGCGCTACCCGCTCGTCGATGGCCACGGGAACTTCGGGAACATCGATGGCTACTCGGCGGCGGCGATGCGGTACACCGAGGCCCGCCTGGAGCGCCTGGCCACCGAGATGCTCCGCGACATCGATGCGGAGACCGTCGACTTCCTGCCCACGTACGACGGCAGTCGCCAGGAGCCGGTGGTGCTACCCGCGCGCTTCCCCAACCTGCTCGTCAACGGCGGTTCCGGCATCGCCGTGGGCATGGCGACCAACATCCCGCCACACAACCTCCGGGAGGTGGTCAAGGCCACGATCGCCTACATCGACGATCCGATGATCGATGTGGACGGCCTGATGAAGCACCTCAAGGGCCCGGACTTCCCGACCGCCGGCACGATCCTCGGCCGAGAGGGCATCCGTGACGCCTACGCCACAGGGCGAGGCCGCATCCGCGTACAGGCCAAGGCGCACATCGAGCCGATCGGCCAGGGCAAGGAGGCGATCATCGTCACCGAGCTCCCGTACCAGGTGCGCAAGGGCGGAGACGGCGGCCTGATCCTCAAGATCCGGGACCTGGTGCTGGACAAGAAGATCTCCGAGATCACCGACCTGCGGGACGAGTCCGACCGCCACGGTATGCGGATCGTGATCGAGCTCAAGCGCGACGCGATCCCCAAGGTCGTGCTCAACAAGCTCTACAAGCACACGCCGATGCAGGCGACGTTCGGCGTGAACATGGTCGCGCTGGTCGACAACGTTCCGCGGACCCTCTCCCTGCGCGAGGTGATCGGCCACTACATCGACCACCAGCGCGAGGTGATCGTACGGCGCACCAAGTACGAGCTGCGCCGGGCCGAGGAGCGCGCGCATGTGCTTGAGGGCCTGCTGATCGCGCTGGAGAACCTCGACGAGGTGATTGAGCTGATCCGCGGCTCACGGGACCCGGAGGCGGCTCGCAACGGTTTGGTGGAGCGGTTTGAGCTGACCGTGATCCAGGCCCAGGCGATCCTGCAGTTGACGCTGAGCCGGCTCACCGCGCTGGAGGCCGACAAGATCACACAGGAGCACGCGGACCTGGTGGAACGGATCCGGGAGCTGCGGGAGATCCTCGGCGACGAGAGCAGGGTGTCCGGGCTGATCAAGGACGAGCTCTCGGAGATCGCCGAGGCCTATGGCGACGAGCGACGCACGGAGATCACCCACGCCGAGGGTGAGATCGACATCGAGGATCTGATCGCCGATCAGCAGATGGTGATCTCGATCACCCACTCGGGCTATATCAAGTCGCTACCGCTGTCCACCTACCGTCAGCAGCGTCGCGGCGGCATCGGCGTCACCGGGATGGACATGAAGGACGACGACTACATCGAGCACCTGTTCGTCTCCTCCACCCACGACTACCTTCTGTTCTTCACCAACCGCGGCAAGGTGTACCGCCTCAAGGTCTACGAGCTGCCGGAGGCCTCGCGCACCGCAAAGGGCCGCGCCCTTGTCAATCTTCTGCCACTGCGCGAAGGGGAGCGCGTGCAGTCAGTCCTAGCCACCCGAGACTTCACCGAAGGCCGCTACCTCGTGTTCGCCACGCGCAACGGGGTGGTGAAGAAGACCGAGTTCATCTCGTACAACACCCCGATCAAGGCCGACGGGATCATCGCGATCAGCATTCGCGACGACGACGAGCTGGTGGCCGTCCGGCGCACCTCCGGGGAGGACGACATCATCATGATCTCGCGGGCCGGCCTGGCAGTGCGCTTCAACGAGACCGACGTCCGCGCGATGGGCCGGGATACCAGTGGAGTGCGTGGCATGGATGCCGAAGAGGTGCTGGCGATGGACGTCGCCCGCAACGACCAGGAGCTGCTGGTGGTGACCGACAACGGCTACGGCAAGCGGACCGGGATCAGCCAGTATCGGGAGACCAAGCGTGGCGCCAAGGGTGTGATGACCATCCGTCTGACCGAGGGCCGTGGCGGGCTCGCCGGCGCGCTCGTGGTTCGCTCCCATCAGGAGCTGGTGTTCATCTCCCAGAACGGGATGGTGCAGCGCACCGGGGTGGCCGGTATCTCCGAGCAGGGCCGAACGACCCAGGGCGTGCGGGTGATGAACATTCGTGACGACGACTGCGTCAGCGCGGTGGCGCTTGTGGTGGAGAGCGAAGCAGCCACCGCAGCCGTCGTCGCCGAAGAGGACGACGAGCCCCCCGCGCCACCCGACGAATAACGGCCGCGCTCAGCCCCGCCGCCCCCGCCGCGTTCACGCGCGTAGAGCAAACGTGGACGGTGTCCTGAAAGCGGACGGCAGGCATCTTCTTGAGGACTTTCGCGTGTCAACGCGGTTGTCCTCAAGACGATGATGCCGTCCGTCTCGTTGATAAGCTGCGCGTCACCAGAGAAAGGAGGTGGTCCGAACTTGTCTGACAGTTTTTGCGGGACCCTGGAGGTGTCCGGCCGCTAGGTCGGAGGCTGACCCCGCTTAGCGGAGTCCAACCGAGACACCGCCCCGATGGGCGTCGGGACTGGTCCCTCCGGCGCGATCGCCCATCCGGGCTCAAGTCAGTAAGTGGTTCAGGAAGGGCGCCGTTCGTCGACGGCGCCCTTCCTCGTTTTAAGGTCGAGGCCGGGCCGGGCCGGACGAGCCGTCGATTGGCCCCAGGGGCCGAGCGACCTACCCCACCGGTATGAGGAGCAGCCTCAGGCGGCCAGGTACTGCTGCCACGCGGCGGGGATCCTCGGTGCGGCTACCTGGATGAACACGTGGGGGCTGGGAGTACGCGGCTGGCGCAGCAACTGCATCCCCGCCTGGCGCAGCGAACCACTGCCCTTCCGGCGGTTGCAGGGGGCGCAGGAGGCGACGATGTTCTCCCAGGTGGAGGATCCCCCCTTGGACCGCGGCACGACGTGGTCGACGGTCAGGTTGGCGCGGGTACCGCAGTACTGGCAGGTCCAGTCGTCGCGCGCAAACACCGCCCGTCGGGTGATCTTTCGCCGGTGGGTGTCCCGGGGGATTCGCACGTAGCTCACCAGCCGGATCACAACTGGCCGCGACACGGTGGTGGACTCGGAGTGCAGCGCCCACTCGCCGCATTCCAGGATCTCGGCCTTCTCCTTGAGCAGGAGCACCACTGCGCGACGGACGGTGCAGACGTTGATCGGTTCGAACGTCGCGTTGAGTACGAGCACCCGGCCAACTTCACGTCCGCGCCGCCGGTGCTCATGAGGCGACGCGGACCAAGCTGGCGCTGGGACGGAGCTAGCCATGGCTTCGGGCGGCAGTTTAGCGAGGGGGGAGGCTAGGCGGCCGGGAAGGATCCCAGTACCCGCAGCATTTCGACGTGGGTCCGCAGCCCCTCCAGCGCGGCCTCCACGGAGGGGTCGGTGTCCCGGCCCTCCAGGTCGACGAAGAACATGTAGAGGCCCAGTCCCTGTTTGCGAGGCCGGGACTCGATCCGGGTCAGGTTCACCTCCCGCTCGGCCAGCTCGGACAGGCAACGGACCAGCCAGCCCGGGGCATCGGTGCCCTCTCCCCAGAACACCACCGCGGTCTTCCATGCTTGTGGGGACGCGCCGCGTCCGGCCCGCGGGGCACCCGTGGGCCGGTCCGCTGCCGACCCAGGGAGCCGGTCCCGTCGCGCCAACCAGGCGAACCGGGTCTCGTTCCCAGGGCGATCCTCCACGCCCGCTCGCAGCACAACCGCGCCATAGAGCTCCGCGGCAAGGCGGTTCCCGAGCGCCGCCCAGCGCTCGTCACGTTCGGCGACCATGCGGACCGCCTCCGCGGTGGAGGTGGCTGGCACCACCCGCGCGCGCGGGAGCTGAGTGCGCAAGAACCGA
Organism: uncultured Solirubrobacterales bacterium; assembly: GCA_963731435.1. Taxonomy (GTDB): domain Bacteria; phylum Actinomycetota; class Thermoleophilia; order Solirubrobacterales; family Solirubrobacteraceae; genus Palsa-465. Next base: position 139,426 of record CAVSVF010000002.1, on the reverse strand, counting down.
GCGCACTGTGCGCTGGCCTGTGGGTGGGAGACGATCACGTCGACGTCTTCGAACCGGAGTTCGGTGCGGGCGATCAGGCAGTGGAGGATCGGATGCACAAGCTCGCCGACGATGGCCACGTCCTCGGTCTCGATCGCCAGGGCATCAAGCGTGGCGTTGACAGAGCCCTCGAGCGAGTTCTCGATCGGCACCAGGCCGCGATCGACGGTCCCGTCGTGCACCGCCATCACCGTCTCGTGGATGGTGGCCAGCGGGACGGAGTCCAGGTCCATCCCGCCGGAGGAGGCGAGCATCGCCTCCTGGGTAAACGTGCCCTCTGGCCCGAAGTAGCCGACGCGCACGCTGCTCTTACTCGGCCGGTTGCCGGCCCTTCAGCGCCAGTCGAAGCGCCTCGTTCTCCTCCGGGGAGAGCTCCAGCTCCGACTGCCCGTCGTGGATCTGCTTGGTGTAGAGGCGGGCCTGGTCGCGGTGATGGATCGAGGAGAGGACGATCCCTGAGCGGGTCGCGTCGAGCAGCGCGATCGAGGTCGATTGCTGCCCGGACATCTCTCCGTAGGCGTCGTATCGGATCAGGGAGCGGTAGGCGATGGTGCCGTCAAGGCGCTGCTCGGCGACCGACATCCGCTCGTCCAGGCGGTTGGCGGCTTCCTCGACGTAGTCGGATGTGGCACGAAACTGAGACTGCAGCGAGGCGGCGTGGGCGACCAGGTCCTCCCGACCGTCGCCCAGCACCAGCCGCTGGTCGCGGCGGTAGCGCCGCAGTCGGAAGGCAAGCGCGATGGCGGTGATCAGGCCGATCACCGCGAGGGCTGCAGCGGCGAGCGCCACGATTCCCACCGTGCTGGTCAGGTCGTCCACGCGCGAAAGAATAAGCACCGGCACGGGTTGGATGATCTAGGGCTGCGGGGCGATCGTCTTGGTCACTGTGATTACTGGAAGGTGACCGGGAACGTCAGCGTGTTGTTGGACAGATCCTTCTCCCCCGGCACCGGAGCGACCGTTGCCGTGACCGTATAGCTCCCGGCCGCGGGCGAGGAACTGAGCTTCACGTTGCAGCTCGTCGACTGGCCGGCGGTGGTCTGCGGAATTGTCGTCTGCCCGTTCGCACTGGTGCCGCTGACCGTGACCTTGCACACGACGTTGTGCTCGGTGTTCTGTCCGCCGTTGGTCAGATTCAGCGTGAAGGTTGGAGCCGGTGAGGCGGGAATCGGATTGCTCGAGCCGCTGTCCAGCGTGGTGCCCCCGACGCTGACGGAGTCAAGCGAGTGGCCGTGCAGGCCGGGCGCGGGCTTGCCGGCCGGGGCACCCTGGCTGCCGAGCTTGCCGGCCACGAAGGAGGGAGTCAGCCACTGCACATCCGGGAGGAACTGCCCCGGCTCGATCTGCACCCCGTCGGTGCCGCCGACCCCGATGCCGGCCGCGTGCAGCGCTGCGACGATGTGCGTGGTGGTGTAGTCCTTGTAGACGACGTCCGAGGCGTAGAACTGCGCCATGCTGGCGGCGATGGAGGTCGTCGCGTCCTGGCTGGTGGCGTTGCCGAGCGCAGGTTGGATCCGCTGAGCGATGTTGGAGATTCCGTCCCTGCGCATCTGCATGGCCAGCAACAGGTTGTCGTTGGCGGGACGCATCTCGTCGGGGACGCTAAGCGCCTTGGCCTGGCTCAGCTCGTTGTCGGCGCCGATGCTCGTCTGGTTGATCTGGGTCTGGAGCGCATTGGCGTTGCCGCCGCCCCCGGAGAGCTGGGTGAAAAGCTGGCTGCCGGTCTGGTTGGACCGTTGGACGAGCGAGGAAACGTTGTTGGCGTAATCCTTCAGCGAGCTGTTGCGGGCGCTGAGCTGGCAGCTGTGGACGCCGAGCACGATCAGGATCAACAGGATGAGGATGGCGCCGGCGGCCACCAGTCGCCTGACCTGAATGGCCTGCTGGTCGGTGGGCGGCTGACGGCCGCTCCCGGAGGGGCGACGCCTGCGCGGCGGTGTTCGCGGCGCGGTCCGCCGCGCCGCGGGCGGCTCGTCCGTCTCGTCGAAGAACGACAACCTGGTCTCGCTCCTTCAGGGTCTGAAAGGCGCAGTATGACCGCCGCCACGGCCGGATGCCGCCGCCCATCCGCAGGGACGACCGCCTCGATGTGGAATCAGCCGAGGATGAGCAGAAGCGAGCTCCCTACCGTGGCGCGTGGCGGAACGGCGCCGATACGTGGGCGCAAGCCGGGCGAACGACATCGCGGCGCGGGCGACGACGAGCTCGTGCTCGGACGCTACCGGTTGAGCCGCCGTCTCGGCAGCGGGTCATTCGGGGTCGTTTGGATGGCGCGCGACGAGCGGCTGGACCGCGAGGTGGCGGTGAAGATCGTGGCTCGGGAGCGTGTGCTCGAAGGACGCTTTGAGCGGGAGGCGCGGGCTGCCGCCCGCCTCAGCCATCCCGCCATCGTGACCCTGTACGAAGCCGCCGTGGACGACGAGGGCGCCTACCTGGTCTCAGAGCTCGTCCGCGGTCCCACCCTGCACGAGCTGCTCGCCGGTGATCAGCTGTCCGATCGTGATGCCGTGGCCATCGCCATGTCGCTCTGCGACGCGCTCACCCACGCTCACACCCACGGTGTGATCCACCGCGACGTCAAGCCGTCCAACGTGCTTGTCGTCGACCATCCCAGCAGCCCGGCGCACCCGGCCAAGCTGACCGATTTCGGTGTCGCTCGGTTGATCGATGGCGACGCGCTGACCCGGGGAGGCGACGTGATCGGGACCGCCGCCTACATGGCGCCCGAGCAGGCAGAGGGCCTCCAGGTGGGAGCGTCCGCCGACCTGTATGCCGTTGCACTGGTGACCTACGAAGCGCTGACCGGGACCAACCCGGTCCGCACCAACACCGCAGCGCTCCGCGCGCGCCGGCTCGGCGCGCACCTTCCGCCGCTGCGCCGTCAACGCCGGGACCTGCCCAGAGAGCTGGGCCGGGCGATCGACTTGGCCCTGCGACCGCGTCCACGGGAGCGGGGCACCATCGAGGAGCTACGAGCCGCGCTTCAGGCCGCGGTCACCGAAGTCGAGGACGACCCTCGGATGCTGAGCCAGGCAGCGGCGCCCGCGAGCACGCCGGCGCATGACTGGGTCCGTGGGCCGCTGCCAGATCCGCTGGCGCCCGCCCACGGGCGCAACATCGGGCGGCCGGCGGAGGCGGAGCTCCCGGAGCCTCCGGAGGAGAGGCCCGGCGTCCCGTCCCCGCCGTGGCCTGCCCGTGCCCTGGGGGCCGCCGCCGCCGCGCTGGTGGCTGCGTGGCTGGCGGTCCATCTGCTGTTGCCGGGGCCGCTGGGGCCGGCAGCCGTGGCCGTTGCAACTGCGGCAGCGGTGGGGCTGTTTCCCCGGTTGGGATGGCTGACGATGACGGCGGCGATGAGCGCCACCGCGGCGATCCAGGGCCGCCCGGGGGCCGCACTGCTGGCGCTGACGATGGGGGTGCTACCGCTGCTCTCGATGCCGCTCAGGGGCACCTTGTGGGGAGTCCCGGCGGGAGCCCCGGCCCTGGGGCTGATCGGCTTGGCCGGCGCCTGGCCCGCGATCGCCGGGCGCGCGGGTGGCCTATGGAGACGCGCGGCGCTGGGCGGGGTCGGATGGTTGTGGGTGGCGCTGGCCTCGCCGCTCGCCGGCACGGACCTCTACCAACAGCGCCCCTTGCGGCCCCCGCTCCCCCCTGGGTGGGCCGGCTCGCTCAGCACCACGATCCATGAGGTTCTCGCTCCGCTGCTCAACTCGGGGGCGCTGGCGGCCGCGGCGGTTTGGGGGGTCGCTGCGGCGATCCTCCCGCTGCTCCTCCGGGGACGCTCGCTCGCGCTGGATATCGTCCTGGCGGTGGGCTGGGCGGCGGCCACGGTGGCGGCGACCCAAACGGTCACCAATGCCGCCGCAGCGTCGCCTCACGCCGGCTTCTCCGGGCCGGTCTTGATCGGGGCGGCGCTTGGTGTGGTGGTCGCGCTGGCACCGGGGGTGGTGGTGGGCTACCAGGGGCGGCGCGACGCGCATGGTCCTCAGCCGCAACTTCCGTAGCATGGCAGCGCCGTCCTGGCCCCGTTATGAGCGTCCTCAGAAGTCTCGAGAACAAGATCGCCGGCATCGTCGAAGGCACGTTCAGCCGTGCCTTTCGCTCCGAGGTGCGCCCGGTGGAGATCGCGCGGAAATTGGCGCGGGAGATGGAGGAGCACAAGTCCTTGTCGCTCTCCCGCACCTATGTCCCCAACGAATACCGGGTATTCCTCTCCCCGCGTGATCGCGAGCGCTTCGCCTCCTATGAGGAAGCTCTGGCCACGGAGCTCTCCGGTTACCTGCTGGAACACGCCCGGCGGGAGCGTTTGGCGCTGCTCTCGCGGCCGGTGATCGAGTTCGAGACCGACGACCGGCTCGGCCTGGGGGAGTTCGGTATCCAGACGCGGGTCGTCCAGCACCCTGAGAAGCAGGCCCAAGCGCCCGAGCCGACACCGGACGAGGGTGGAAGAACGATGATCTACAGCGCGGCAGGGCGGGTTGCAGAGCCGCTGGAAGAGCGCGCGCGGACTCGCGCAGCGGGGGCGTTGCTGCTGCTCGACGACCGCAGGCTGGTGGTCGGGCCTGCCGGGGTGGTGCTCGGTCGCAGCCGCCAGTGCGACATCGTGCTGGACGATGCCAATGTGTCCCGTCAGCACGCCGAGGTCCGCCCCCGCGGCGGTTCGTGGGTGCTGAACGACCTCGGCTCGACCAACGGCTCGTGCCTCAACGGCCGGCGAATCGACGGTCCGGAAGTGCTCAAACCCGGGGACGAGATCGAGCTCGGCACCTCGAAGCTGCGGTTTGAGGAGGAGTAGCGAAGCGATGCTTGAGCCGGTCTCAGTCGGGTTGAAGTTTGGCTTTCTGGCCGTCCTCTACCTGTTCCTGCTGTGGGTGGTCCGCAGCGCGCTGAAGGACCTGCGGCGGGGCTCCCCTCACGCGCCGGTGTCAGGCGCTCCCGAGGATGCAACCGGGATGTACTCGGCCGCCCAGTCGCTGGCTCCCGTCGCCGACCATTTCGAGCCGCGTCTGCTGGTGGAGCGCGCGCCCGGGCACGAGTCAGGTATCGCGTACGACCTCGCCGAGGGGGCCACGCTGGGGCGCGGCAACGTCGAGATCCGGTTGGAGGACCCGTTCGCCTCCTCCCAGCACGCACGGATCAGCCGGGAGGGCCAGGTGGTCGTGATTGAGGACCTGGGCTCCACCAACGGCACCTACCTGAACGAGGAGCCGCTCGACGGACCGCAGCCGCTGCACCCGGATGACCGCATCAGGATCGGCGACAGCGAGTTCACCTACCTTCAATGACCCTTTGCCGATGATGCTAAGAGCCGCAGAAATCGTCGAGCGGACCGACACCGGCCGTCAGCGCCGAGGCAACGAGGACAATTCGTTTGCCCGCGCTCCGCTGTTCGTCGTCGCGGACGGGATGGGCGGGGCCCAGGCCGGAGAGGTCGCTTCCCAGCTGGCGGTGGAGGCATTCGCGGAAGGCCTGCCCGATGACGGCACGCCAGAGGAGCGGCTGACCGACCGGGTGCTGGAGGCCAACCGTCGCATCCACGAGCTCTCACGCGCCGAGCACGAGCGCGCGGGAATGGGGACGACCCTCACCGCGGCGTTGCTTCAAGACTCCCAGCTGGTGATCGCCCACGTCGGCGACAGCCGGGCGTACATGTTCCGTGGCGGGTCGCTGATCCGCCTCACCCGGGACCATTCCCTGGTGGGGGAGCTGGTCAGGCAGGGGAAGCTGACCGAGGCGCAGGCAGAGGAGCATCCCCAGCGCTCGATCATCACGCGTGCACTCGGCCCCGAGCCCAGCGTCGAGGTGGACACGTGGACCTATCCGGTGCAGGCAGGAGACATCGTGCTGCTGTGCAGCGATGGCCTCACCTCGATGCTCTCCGAAGACCAGATCACTTTGGCGTTGGCCGAGACGGGTAGCTTGGGCGCCTCGGCAGACCGCCTGATCTCCGAGGCAAACGACGCGGGAGGCCGGGACAACATCACCGTGGTGCTGTCTCGTCTGGAGGAGGTTGGCGTCGACGGCGCCGCCGAGGACGCCACGATGATCGCCGCCGCGGCGGAGGTGCCTCCGGTGGCAGATGCAGCCAGCATGGTCACCCCGGCGCCCCCGTCCGAGGCCCCCGTACCAGTCACCCCGCGACGAGCTCGGCTGGCACGCACCCAGGGCAGGGCGGCGGACGAACCCGTCAGGCCCAGGCGCGAGAGCCGGTGGCTGCGGCCGGCCGCGGCGCTGCTGGCCACGGTGATCGTGCTGGCGCTTGTGCTCGCGGGCGGCTATCTGGCCTCCAGGCAGCTCTACTTCGTCGGCACCAACAGCCAGGGGATCGTGACGGTGTATCGAGGCTTCCCCTACGACCTGCCGGGCGGGATCCGTCTCTATGAGACCTTCTACGTCTCGGGTGTGCCGGCGTCGGAGGTGCCGGGCGATCGCCGGGCGTCGCTGTTCAATCACCACCTCCGCTCCCAGAGCGACGCCACCACCTTGATTCGCACGGTTGAGCTTGGGCAGCTGAGCCGATGAGTGCGCGCAATCGTGAGCTGTTCGGACTGATCCCGGCCTCGTTGCTGGTCACTGCCGGCTTCGCCGGGGTGTTCATTCAGCGTTCCAACGCGCTCTCCAACGTGTCGCTGACCTACGGGGCGATCTTCCTGGGGCTGTGCGTCGCCGGACACGTCGTGATCCGCATGACGCTGCCTCGCGCCGACCCCTACATGTTCCCCCTCGTTGCGCTGCTGGCCAGCTTCGGGATCGTGATGATCTACCGGATCGACCCGACCTATGCGCGGCAGCAGGCGCAATGGTTCGTGCTCGGCCTGGCCCTGTTTGCGGTGACGATCGTCGCCTTCCGCGACTACCGCAAGCTCGAGCGCTACCGCTACGTGATCGTGTTCAGCTCGCTGGCGCTGCTGGTGCTGCCACGCCTGCCGGGAATCGGCTACCAGGTCAACGGCGCCTACCTCGGTGTGCGGATTCCCGGGCTGTTCGTATTCCAGCCGGCGGAGTTCGCCAAGATCGGGCTGGTCGTATTCCTGGCCAGCTACCTGCGGGACACCCGACAGGTGATGGTGATGGGGGCCCGGCGGATCCTCGGTGTGACGATCCCACCGATCAAGCATTTCGGGCCGGTGCTGGTCATCTGGGGAATTGCCATGGTGATCATGTTCCTGCTGCACGACGTCGGGTCCTCGCTGATGTTCTACGGCAGCCTCCTGGCAGTGCTCTACGTGGCCACCGGAAGGCTGTCGTTCGTCGTCGTGGGGATTGCGGCGTTTGCCATCGGCGCGTGGTACGCGGGCTCCCACGTGGCTCACATCCACGACCGGGTCGAGGCCTGGCTGCACCCCCTGAATCCGATGCTCTACAACCGCGTGGGAGGCAGCTACCAGCTTGCCAATTCGCTGTTCGCGCAGGCGGCCGGCGGGTTCTTCGGCCAGGGGTTCGGGCAGGCGACCTTGACCATCCCGGGCTCGCACCCCGTTTCGTGGCTGCTTCCTGCTCCTCAGACCGACATGATCTATGCCGTCATCACCGATGAGCTGGGGCTGTTCGGGGGAGTGGCGGTGCTGCTGACCTACCTACTCTTCATCGCGCGCGGCTTCAAGACGGCGATCCTGGCGCGGGACTCCTTCTCGACGCTGCTTGCGGTCGGCTTGACCTCGGTGTTCGCGCTCCAGGTGTTCGTGATCGTCGGAGGGGTGACCCGGGTGATCCCGCTCACCGGAGTGACGCTTCCGTTCATCTCCTATGGCGGTTCTTCGATCCTGGCCAACCTCGTCCTACTGGCATTGCTGCTGCTGATCTCCGACAGGGCCCGAAGGCCGGCCCGGTGATGCGGGCGTGAGAACACCGATCGTCAAGCTCTTCGCGCTCATCGTGGTGCTGTTCGCGCTGCTGATCGGATGGACGACGCGGTGGACCGTGTTCGAGGCCAAGTCGCTCAACGACAACACCTTGAACAAGCGGACGCTGTTCGACGATCTGCGGATCCAGCGCGGCCGGATCCTCGCCGCCGACGGGACGGTGCTGGCGCGGTCGGCTCCCGGTCCCGGAGGTACCTGGACGCGCACCTATCCGACCGGCTCGCTGTTCGCCCAGGCGGTCGGCTATTCGATCGCTGCGCTCGGGAGCGCAGCGGGAGTGGAGCGCTCACGAGGTGACGCCCTTCGCGGCCTGCAGACCGGGCTCACCTCCGTGTTCGGGCAGCTCAGCCCCCGCCAGGTCGGCGACGATGTCTACACCACGCTTGACCCCAAGGCCCAGCAGGCGGCCCTGCAAGGCCTGGGCGGTCAGGCTGGCTCCGTGGTGGCGCTGGATCCCCGTACGGGCGCGATCAAGGCGATGGTCTCGATCCCCGGCTACGACGACAATCACCCCTTCCAAACCGGGAACAACACCTCGACCTTCAACCGGGCCACCCAGGCGGGGTACCCCCCGGGGTCGACGTTCAAGATCGTCACCGCGACCGCGGCGATCGACAGCGGTCAGTACGCCCCGAGCTCGACTGTCAACGGAGACTCGCCGGTGACGATCTCCGGGGTGCCGCTGAATAACGACAACAACCAGAGCTTCGGTCCGATCGACCTGACCACCGCGCTCACCTTCTCGGTCAACACCGTGTGGGCGCAGGTGGCCGAGCACCTCGGCCGAGGAACCATGACCAGGTACATGCAGCGATTCGGTTTCTACTCCAAGCCACCGCTCGACTATCCCCCGGCTGAACTCAACCCAAGTCAACCGTTCTCGCCCTCCGGACGCCCGCTTCCGCCGGGCTCCCACCAGGAGGACATCGGCCGGATCGCCATCGGGCAGGGCGGGCTTCAGGTGACACCGCTGCAGATGGCGATGGTCGCGGCGGCGGTGGCCAATCACGGCGCGCTGATGACTCCGCGGTTCACCAATCGGGTCGTCGATCCCGACGGGCGGACGGTCGAGACCATTCATCCCTCTGTGATGAGCCACGTGATGAAGCCCACAACCGCTGCGGCGGTCGCACAGATGATGGAGAAGGTGGTCGACGAGGGGACCGGCACCCCGGCCCAGCTTGGAAGCGGCGTCCAGTTCGCCGGCAAGACCGGAACCGCTTCGGTGGGCGTCACCGGTTCCGGGCTCACCCAGCCGTGGTTCATTGGCTTTGCCCCGCTCCAAAATCCAAAGGTGGCGATCGCAGTGACCGTGGAGCGAACCCAGGGTGGGTTCGGAGGGACGGTGGCGGCGCCGATCGCCAAATCAGTAGTGCAGACCCTGCTCTCGGAAGGCTGATGTGAGTCCTCTTGATCTGACGGACAGTGTGGTTGACGGTCGCTATCGGGTGCTCTCCCGCCTGGGCTCTGGAGGGATGGCCGAGGTGTTCCTGGCCGAGGACCAGCAGCTCGGGCGGAAGGTGGCGTTGAAGCTGCTCCACCGTCGCTTCTCCGAGGATCCCGATTTCGTCGAGCGCTTCCGGCGGGAGGCTCAGGCGGCCGCCGGATTGCAACATCCCAACGTGGTCAGCGTCTATGACCGAGGCACCTACGACGGGACCTACTACATCGCGATGGAGTATCTACCGGGTCCCTCGCTCAAGCAGCTAATCCGCCAGGAGGCGCCGCTTGACCCGGTGCGGGCGATCAACATCGCCATCCAGATCCTGGGGGCGGCCAGGTTCGCTCACCGTCGCGGGGTCATCCACCGTGACCTGAAGCCCCACAACGTGATCGTCGATGAGGGCGATCACGCCAAGGTGACCGATTTCGGGATCGCTAGGGCCGGTGCCTCCGACATGACCGAGACCGGATCGATCATGGGCACGGCTCAGTACCTCTCCCCTGAACAGGCTCAGGGCCACGCCGTCAGCCCGGAGTCGGACATCTACTCGGTGGGGGTGATCCTGTACGAGATGCTCACCGCCAGGGTGCCCTTCGATGCGGAATCGGCGGTGACGATCGCCATCAAGCACGTCTCCGAGGCGCCCCCGCCGCCCAGAGAGATCAACCCCGCCATCCCTCCCGAGCTGGAGCAGGTGGTGCTCTGGGCGATGAACAAGAACCCGGCGGATCGTCCCCACGACGCGGACGCGATGATCTCGGCGCTGGAGGCGGTCAAGGCGAGCCTTCTGAGCGGGGCTCCGGTCGACCGAACCAGCAGCTTCGTCGCGGTGCCGGTCGAGGATCCGGTCGCCGAGGAGGCCGTCGCCGAGGAGATGCGCCGCGGACGAAGGTGGCCGTGGGTCCTGTTGTTGCTGGTGCTGCTGATCGCCGCCGGCGCCGCGCTGGCGGTTCTGCTGAGCGGCTCCAGCACCAAGATGGTGCCCACGGTGGTCAACGAGCAGGTGAGCGTCGCCCAGACCCAGATCCAGAACGCCGGGTTCACCCCCAACCTGATCTACCGCACCGATCCACATCCGGCGAACACCGTGATCGCCCAGGATCCGCTGGGTGGCACCAAGGCCGGTACGGGATCGACGGTGTCGCTGACGGTGTCCTCCGGGCTCGGGAACACCAGCGTACCCTCGATCACCGGACTGCCCGAGTCCGAGGCGGTCCGCACCCTGCACCGTCAACGCCTGAAAGTGGCGCGCATCGAGCACGAGCACTCCTCCGACGTGCCGGCCGGCGAGGCGCTGCGCAGCGATCCGGCGGCCGGTCAATCCGTGCCAGTAGGCTCCGGGGTGACGCTGTTCGTCTCCTCCGGCCGACCGCTGGTGAGGGTTCCCGATGTCACCGGCCAATCCGAGGCCTCGGCTTCCGCGCAGCTCAAGGCAGCGGGCTTCTCGGTCGCCACCAGCACCACGCAGTCGAGCTCCACCCCGCCCGGCAACGTGCTGAGCCAGTCTCCGTCCGGCGGCACCAGCGTGACCCCGGGAAGCACCGTCTCGCTGGTGGTGGCCTCAGCGCCCACCACGGCTCAGGTGCCCGACACCAAGGGAGATACGCTTGCCGCGGCGACCAGCGCCCTGACCGGCGCGGGGTTCCACGTGGCCAAGCGGCTGAAGGACGTCACCCAGCAGAACCAGGACGGGATCGTCCTCTCCCAGAGCCCCGGAGGCGGCTCGACGGCCGGCAAGGGCAGCACCGTGACAATCGTCGTGGGCCACTTCACCGCGACCACGACCACTACCTCCACCACCCACTCGCCCACGCCCACCACCACGACCACCGGCGGGTGAGCCAGTTGCGGGTGGTGGTGCTCGGCGGGGGTAGGTCATCCGAGCACGAGATCTCCCTCGCCTCGGCGGCCTCGGTGGCCGAGGGGCTCCAGCAGGCCGGCCACGATGCGCGCGTCGTGGTAATCGGACACGACGGCGTATGGCGAGAGAACGATGAAGACATCTCACTCGTGCCCGGCCGGGGGATGGCCGACGCCGACGTGGTGTTCCCCGCCTTGCACGGTCCGTTTGGTGAGGACGGCACCGTGCAGGGACTCCTGGACAGCCTTTCCGTGCCGTATGTCGGAGCCGGAGTGCTCGCCTCGGCATTGTGCATGGACAAGATCACCTTCAAGGAAGTGATGGCCCGGGCGGGGATGCCCCAGGTGGATTACCGCGGACTGTGGCTGGAGGACTTCGAGAATGACCGTCAGCAAACCCTCGATTCGGCGGCTTCACTCGGACTGCCGGTGTTCGTCAAGCCGGCACGGCTCGGATCCTCGGTGGGAATTGTCAAAGTGACACAGCAGGAGACCCTGCCGAGTGCGCTGGAGAACGCGTTTCACCACGACCCCCGAGTGATCGTCGAGGCGGCGGCAGGCGGCTTGGAGGTGGAATGCTCGGTTCTGGGTAACCGGGATCCGATCGCCTCAGAACCAGGGGAGATAGCCCTCCAAGCCGGAGACGCCGGGTGGTATGACTACGATGCGAAATACACACCCGGCGGTATGGAGCTGGTCGTGCCCGCGCGGATATCTGAAACCGCGCGCGGGCGGGTCAGGGACCTGGCGGTGGAGGCGTTTCGCCGAGCGGGCTGCGCAGGGCTGGCGCGGGTTGACTTTTTTGTCGATGGTGAAGAGGTACTGCTCAACGAGCTCAACACCATCCCCGGCTTCACCACCACCAGCGTGTTCTCGTCGCTGTTCGCCGCGACGGGTATCGAGTACCAAGACCTGCTCGACCGGCTTCTTCGTCTCGGCTTGGAACGGTACGAGGAAGAGGCGCGCTTTCGCTTTTGATCCTGGGCCCTGTGCGCAAGCGCACCATGCCCGTGCGCCGTGTCTGTGCGTTCGATTTCACGTTCCGGCGCCGTGCGCACAACGGACGACGCTCAGTGGAACAGCGTGATCTCGTTGACGGCGATCTGGTCGTGGCCGCCGAGGCCGTTGATCCACACCAGGTAGTAGCTGTACCTGGCGCCGCCCGTATTGAGGGGGATCGACTGGGTCGCGGTCACGCCTGAGGCTTGGCCCACCATGTGCCAGCTCGGGTCAGGCCAGTTCCCGGGAGGCGTAGAGGTGCGGGCGTAGATCGTGGTGTTCCAGCCGGGGGTCTGAGTCCTGATCTGCAGCAGCCGCGCGGCGACCCCGGGGCTGGCGTTGACCCAGATCCCGACGCCCGCCTTCCCCAGGCCGCCGTAGTAGTGCTGCGTGGTCCACGAGGTGTTCGGGTCGTTGTCGATCGCCAGGCCGGGGTCGGGATGCTCGTCCTTGGGGTCGCCCAGCGGGTTGTAACCCTGGGCACACGACTGACAGAGGCCGACCTGGCTGACGCGGGTCGGCGCGGACTGGGCCAGCCGGCCGGTGCCATGGTGGGTTCGGGTCAGGAGGAAGGCGACGGCGCCCCCGAGCACCGCCAGCAGCGCCACCGCCCCGATCCAGGCCCAGGCCCGGTGGAGAATTCCGAAGGGCACCCGACTCTTCTTCCGGGAAGGCAGGGTCCGCAGCACCTGGGTGACCTCGCCGGTAGCGCTTCCGGCACGAGCGGCTTCGATCGCCAGGACGTCCTCCAGGTCAGCGATCAGCTCGGCGTCGTCGGCGTAGCGGTCCTCCTGTCGTTTGGCGGTGGCGGTATCGACCACCGCGGCCAGCGCCGAGGAGATCTCCGGGCGCTTGGACTGCACGTCGGGGACCTGTTCCCGGACGTGCTTCATCGCCACCGCCACCTGGCTCTCGCCCTTGAAGGGAACTTCACCCGTGAGCATCTCGTAGAGGAGGACGCCGAGTGAATAGAGATCCGATTGCCCGGTCACCGGCTGTCCGAGCGCCTGCTCGGGCGATACGTAGTCGGTGGTGCCGAGTACGCGACCGTCGGCGGTCAGCCCTTCCTCGTCCAGCGTCCTGGCGATCCCGAAATCGGTGACCTTAGGCGAGCCCTCTTCATCCACGAGCACGTTCTGGGGCTTGACGTCGCGATGGACGATGTGGTGGGCGTGGGCCGCCCCGAGAGCCCGGGTGATCTCGATCGCGTAGGCAACCGCCTCGGTGATCGGCAGCCTGCCGAGGCGGCGGATGCGGTCCTTCAGCGTCTCGCCCTCGACGTACTCCAGCACGATGTACGGGCGGCTCTCGTCTTCGCCGGCGTCGATCACCCCGACGATGTGGGGATGGGATAGCTGGGCCACGGCGCGCGCCTCACGGCGGAAGCGCTCCAGCTGATCGGAGTCGGTGGCCACCTCACGGTTCATCAGCTTGATCGCCACCTGGCGCTGGAGCGTCTCGTCCAAGGCGCGGTAGACCGTCGACATCCCGCCCGCGCCGATCCTGGCCTCGAGCCGATAGCGGCCGTTGAGGGTGGTGCCGAGGAGGGTGTGCATCGGGGACATCCAGGTGTACCCAGCTACCGCATCAGCGGGTGTTTAGGCCCATGGGCCTCTATTTTGCGCTACTTGCCAGTTGTCCTGGTCAGTCGGCGGTTCGCCAGCCACCTTGCGCTGATGGGTGTCCTGGCGCTGGGGGTGCGGCTGCTCTACATCCTGCTGATCGCCCCTGCGCCGGTGGGAGTCGGCGGCGACGCCGGCTTCTACCACAGCGCCGCGAACCTGATCGCTCACGGTCATTTCCTGTACCGCCGCATCTTCGGGCGGACCTATGTCACCGCCGAGCATCCACCCTTGTTTCCGCTCGTGCTGGCGGTGAGCTCGGTGCTCGGGGGCGACTCGTTGCTCGCTCACCGGATCGTGGGCTGCCTGGTAGGGAGCCTGGCGGTGGTGGTCATCGCGATGCTGGCGGCGCAGGTGGCGGGGACCCGGGCCGGGATTCTCGCCGGGGGGCTGGCCGCGGTGTACCCCCCATTGGTGACGGCGGACGGCCTGGTGATGAGCGAGCCGCTGTTCGTGCTGATGGTGGGGCTCGCCCTGCTGGTCGCCGTGATGCCCCTTCGCAACGGCGGTGGCCGCCGCATGGCCCTGCTCGGCGTGCTGATAGCACTGGCGACGCTGACGCGCGGCGAGGGGCTGCTGCTGCTCCCGCTGCTCGGCTGGCCACTGGCTGCGGGGGGCGCTGTGGGCCGCGCACGCCGCCTGCTCCTGGTGACCGGCGCCACCGCGCTGATCCTGGCTCCGTGGGTGGTGCGCAACGAGGTCGTCTTCGGCAAGGTCAGCCTGGCTGGCGACGCCGACACGGTGCTGGCGGGAGCTAACTGCCCAGCCACCTACTACGGCCACGATCTCGGATGGTGGAGCCCCAGCTGCCTGGCAGCAGCGCGCAGCCACGCGCAGCTTGTGCACGGCGATGCCTCCACCGCTCCGGCGCTCCGCTACGCGCGCGCCCACCTGAGCAGACTCCCGCTGGTGGCCGTCACGCGGGTGATGCGGACCTTCGATCTGTTCCAGCCGTTGCGTCAGGGAAATGATGAGCTTCGCCGCCGCTGGGTCGACATCCTCGGCCTGGTGTTCTTCTACCCGCTGCTGCTGCTGGCCATGGTCGGCGCTGTGCGTCTTGCGCGCTTCCGGCTCGCGCTGCTGGCACCGGTGGCGATGGTGGTGATCGTCAGCGCGCTGGGGTGGGGGATCGGGCGTTTCCGGGTGGCCGCCGACATATCGCTGCTGGTGCTGGCGGCAGCCGTACTGGTGGCCCCTCGCGCTCGCAGAATCCCGTTTGAAAGCCATCTGGTTCCACCCCCCTAAAACCAAAACGCATCGATTCAGCTCGAAGCGGCGCTCAGCCCCTCAGAGTCGCCCTCCAGCCCCAAGCCGGGAAGGATGATCCGCCCGCCCCGGTCCGTCACCGAGCCGATCACCGCGGTGCCGGGGTGGTGGACCTCCAGGACTGCCACGGCGTCGTGCGCGACGGCGGCCGGGACCATGGCGCAGAAGCCACACCCCATGTTGAACACCTCCCACATCTCCGCGGCGGGAACTGATCCGCACCTGGCGATCAGCGAGAAGATCGGCGACACCGGCAGTGGACGGTCGATCTCGTAGCCGACGCCGCCGCCGATCCTCAGCAGGTTCAGCACCCCGCCGCCGGTGATGTGGGCCAGTCCGTGCACGGGGATGCCGCTGCCCAGCAGGTCCATCACGGCGCGCACGTAGATCGCCGTCGGCTCCAGCAGCGCCGCGCCCACGGTGAGCCCGCCGAGCTCCTGCGGCTCGGCATCGAGCGGGAGGGCGCCATCGTCGAGCAGCGCCCGCCGCGCCAGCGTCAGCCCGTTGGAGTGGACCCCGGAGGCCGGCAGGCCGATCAGCGTGTCGCCCGGCGAGCAGGCCGAGCCGTCCACGATCGCGGCGAGCGAGACGGTGCCGAAGGCCGAGCCCACGAGGTCGAAACCACGGGGCGAGGGGTGGCCCCTGATCACCTCCGGCAGCTGGCAAACCTCCCCTCCGGGGATCTCGATTCGCGCCAGCTCGGCGCCCACCCTCAGGCCCTCCGCCAGGGCCCGCAGCTGCGCGGGGTCGGCGGACTCGACGGCCACGTAGTCGAGCAACGCCAGCGGCTCGGCCCCGACGCAGATGAGGTCGTTGACGTTCATCGCGATGCAGTCGATGCCGATCGTGTCGTAGCGCCCCAGCTGCTCGGCCACGATCACCTTGGAGCCGACGCTGTCGGTGGCCAGGGCGATGCCCAGCCCGGGGGCGATCTCCAGCACGCTGGCGTAATGACCGGGCAGGGACACCGCCCGGCGAGCGCGGCCGGGGTCGATCGAGCTCAGCACTCGCACCAGCGCATCCACGCCGCGGTCCGCCTGAGCGGTATCGACACCGGCTTGGGCGTAGGCGCCGTTCACCGGGCCATTCTCGCTGACCGCCCGGACCGCCGTCCCAGCACCAGCGCGGCCAGCGACACGCGGTAGAGCGCATATGGAAGCAGCGAGCGGTTTCGCTCCACCTGCCGGATCAGCCAGGTCGAGCCCAGCGTCGAAGCGAACGAGGCTCCAGCTCCGGCGAGCAGCGGCGTGAGCGCGGCCGGCGGGAGCCCCGCCCGCCACAGCCGCACCGACTTCAGCAGGGTGGCGCCCGCGATCACCGGGAGCGCAGCGTGTCGAGAGAGGACATTGGCGTCGCGGCGGCTGAACCCTCGCCAGCGCGCGGCGGCCAGGGTGGCTCCACCCCGGGACACGCCGGGGACAAGCGCGCATGCCTGGGCCACCCCGAGCGCGAGCGCATCGCGGATTCCGGCATCCTCGTGAGCTCGCGCCCCAGCCCGCCGGTCGGCGAGGACCATCGCCGCCGACCCCGCGATCAGCCCGACGGCGATCGACTCCGGCGTCCCCAGCCGCCGCTCAATCGTTCGCTCCAGCCGTAGCCCGGTGATCGCCGGAGGCGTGAAGGAGAGGGCGATCAACATCGCCCGCCGCGGACTCATCGCCGCTAACGCCTCGCCGACCTCCCGGCGCAGGGTGATCAGCAGCGCGGCCGCGGTGCCTGCGTGGAGTGCGACCTCGAAGGACTTGCGCAGCTCGCCATCGAGCTCGGCGTAGGGCCAGCCCAGCATCCAGGGGACCAGCGTGACGTGGCCCGAGGAGGAGATCGGCAGGAGCTCCGCCGGGCCATGCAGAGCGCCCAGCGCGAGCGCGTGCCCGAGCGGAAGCGCTAAGGGGGCCCGCCTACTCCGAGACGGCATCTGCGGCCGGACCGTTGGGCCTCCGCATCATTCTCACCACCAGCGCCGCGATGGCCACCAGCAGCAGCGCCAAGGCGAGGTAGTCGACGTATTCCAGGTTGTGACGCCAGTGCTGCCAGTTGCTGCCCACCGCGCGCCCCAGCAGGCCCAGCGCGGTTATCCACACGATCGAGCCCAGCGTGGCGAAGGTGATGAACTTGGGGTAGGGCATCTCGCCCACTCCGGCGGCGTAGGGAAACGCGGCGCGCACGAATGGGACGAGCCGGGAGAAGAAGATCACAGGGGACCCATACCGCTTGAACCAGCGGTCGGCCAGCGCCAGGCGGTGGGGAGAGACATGGAGCTTGCCACCGTGCCGCTCCAGCAGCTCGGCCCGGCCGAAGCGACCGATGCCATAAGCGATCGACGCGCCCAGGACATCGCCGAGCACCCCGAATACGATGATGCCGAGAAGTGTGAGGTGGTGGTCGTAGACGTTGAAGCCGGCGAACAGCATCGTCGGCTCGCTGCCTGGCACCCCGATGACCCCGGAGAGGAGGGTCAGCAGCCCCACTCCCTCGACGCCCAGGTCGCGGATTATGTGCGTGGCCAGGGTGACCAGCGAGTCGGTTACGGAGGCGGCGTACAGCAGGTCCGCAAGGCTAGTGCAGCCCACGGCGCCGGGTAGGGTTCCCCCCCGATGCCGGTCCCGCTGTTTGACACCACGAGCCCGCTCGTGCCGCTGCGCCAGCGGATCGATGCCGCCATCGCCGGGGTGATCGACGCCGGCAGCTTCATCCTCGGCCCCCAGGTGGAGGCGTTTGAACGTGAGCTCGCGACCTACCTGGGGACAAAGCACGCCATCGGGGTCGCCAACGGGACCGAGGCGATCACGATCGGCCTGCGGGCGCTTGGGGTGCAGCCTGGGGATGAGGTCGTCGTCCCCTCGTTCACCTTCTACGCCACTGCGGAGGCTGCGGTGGGAGCCGGTGCCCGCCCGGTCTTCTGTGACGTCGATCCCGAGACCCGGAACGTCACCGTGGAGACGGTCGAGGCTGCCCTCACCCCGGCGACCAAGGCAATCATCACCGTCGATCTCTTCGGGGCTCCCGCCCCGACACCGGCCATCCGCGCGCTCGGGCTCCCCGTGCTGGAGGACGCGGCGCAGGCAGCGGGAGCCAGCCTCGGCGGGCGCCGCGCCGGCACCCTCGGCGACGTGGCCACCTTCTCCTTCTACCCCTCCAAGAACCTCGGCTGCTTCGGAGACGGCGGCGCCGTGGTCACCGACGACGACGAGATCGCCGAGCTCGTCCGCGCGCTTCGCTTTCACGGCTCCGCGGACAAGGTGACCTTCACCTACGCCGGTTACAACTCGCGCCTGGACGAGCTGCAGGCAGCGGTCCTGCGGATCCTGCTCCCCGAGCTCGATGGGTGGGCGGAGGGTCGGCGCGCCGCCGCGCAGGCCTATCAGGAGGCAGGACTCGCGGATTACGTCGGGTTGCCGGCGGTGCCGGCGGAGGCCGTCCCGGCCTGGCACCTCTACGTGGTCACCCATGAGCACGCCGACGACCTCCTCGCCGAGCTGAACGGAGCGGGGATCCAGGCCCGCGCCTATTACCGCGGCCGCTGCACCGCCAGCCGGCGATGGTCCCCTACGCCGCCAGCGGCCAAGCGCTGCCGGCGACCGATCTGCTGGCCCGAACGCATCTGGCGCTGCCGATGAGCCCGGTGCTCGGCGCCGAGCAGGCCCGTGAGGTGGTGGGGTCGGTGGCACGGGCCTCCAAGCTGCGGTGAACGTCTGGATCGACCTCACCAATTCACCACACGTGCTGGTGATGCGCCCGGTGATCGCCGACCTCCAGGCGCGCGGCCACCGTGTACAGGTGACGGCCCGGGACTTCGCTCAGACGCTCCAGCTGTGCAGGCGGCTCGGGATTGAGTACACCGAGGTCGGTCACCACCGGGGCGGGAGCGTCGGGGCCAAGGCGTGCGGTCTCCTCTCCCGCTCTTCCGCACTGCTGCGCTGGGCGCGAGGCCGGAACTTCGACCTGGCGCTGGGGCACGGCTCAAACGACGTGACCGTCGCCGCCGCGCTTCTGCGGATTCCCTGCTCCACCACCTTCGACTACGAGTGGGCGACCGTGCAGCACAACGTCAACTGTCGTCTGGCCCGGGCGGTGGTGGTTCCCGAGGCGATCCCCCCCGAGCGGCTGTACCGCTACGGCGCCCGCGGCAAGCTCCACGCCTACGCCGGCCTCAAGGAGGAGTACTACCTCTCCGACTTCGAGCCCGACCCCTCGGTGGTGGCAGGCCTCGGACTCGATCCCGGCCAGCCGATCGCCGTGGTGCGCACGCCGCCGGTCGTCTCGCTCTATCACCGTTTCGAGAACGACCTGTTCGGCACCGTGCTGGCAAAGCTGCGCGGGAGCCAGACCGTCGTTCTCCCGCGCACCCCGGAGCAGCGGACGGACCTGCTCCGCGCGGGAGGCTTCCTGGTGCCGGACCAGGCGATCGACGCCCAGTCGCTGATCGCCTACGCCGACCTGGTCGTCTCCGCCGGTGGCACCATGAACCGCGAGGCAGTGGCGCTCGGCACTCCGGTATTCACCGTGTTCGAGGGACGCCTCGGTGCCGTGGACGAGCGGCTGATCGCCGAAGGAAGGCTCCACCGTCTGAGCAGCCCGGAGGACGTTGTCCTCGCCAAGCGGGATCCGCCTGGCCCCGGCAGTGAGCATCGCACCCGGCGGGATCCCCGGATCCTCGCTGACCTGCTCATGAGCGCGCTTGCCGATCGCTAACCGCGTCTTATCTAAAGGCGACATCTCCACCACTAGAATTTCCCCGCATGCGCCGGCGGATCAGATCCGCGGCCTTCCCCGTCCACCGTCATTCGCTTCCTCAGCTGCTGGTGGATGGGATCTTGGTCGCGCTCGCGTACTTCCTCGCCTACCGCCTGAGGTTCGAGGATTTGGTGCCCAGGCCATACGAGCAGCTGTTCGTGGCCACCATTCCCTGGGTGGTGCCGGTGACACTCGCCGTGCTCGCCGGCTTCGGGCTCTACCAGCGGCTCTGGACCTACGTCGGACAGCGGGACTACGAGGCCGTGGTCAAGGGGACGCTGACCGCGACGGTGCTGATCGTCGGCGTGATCGCTCTGCTGCATCCGGTCCAGACCACCGCGGCCTTCCATCTCCGCTCCAGTGCAGTGACCTTGCCGGCCAGCGTGATCGCGCTGTTCCTGCTGTCGATGCTGGCGCTGCTGGTGGGTGTGCGCTTCCTCGTCCACATCGTCGTCGAAGGACGCGTGACCAGCAGCTTCCGCTCGGGCAAGGGAGCCAGAGACGCGCTGGTCGTGGGTGGCGGCGACGGCGGGCGTCTAGTCGTCCGTGAGCTGATCCGCAACCCTCAGCTGGGCCTGCGGCCGGTCGGGTTCGTCGACGACGATCCGCGCAAGCAGGGGATCAAGGACGAGCACGGTCTCAAGGTGCTCGGCACCACCTCCACAGAAGACCTCTCGCGGATCCTTGACGAGGTCGAGCCCGATGAGGTGGTGATCGCGATCCCGTCGGCCCCGGGCACGCTGCGCGGCCGCGTGGTCACCGCCTGTCGCCCTCGCGGGATCCCCGTCCGTACGACCCCGACTGTCTTTGAGCTGCTGGCCGATGGCTCCGGGCAGCTGCGCGTCACCCGCCAGCTGCGCGAGGTCCAGGTGGAGGACATCCTGGGACGCGAACCGGTACGGATGGAGCTGGAGCGGGTCGGCTCCTACCTGGCCGGCAAGGTCGTGCTGGTGACCGGTGCCGGCGGCTCGATCGGCAGCGAGCTGTGCCGTCAGATCGCTCGCGTCGGACCGCGACGCCTGGTGCTCGTCGACCACGCCGAGGACAACTTGTTCGAGATCCTGCGTGAGCTCGAGGAGGACCGCCACGTGCGCACCGCTGTCCCCGTGCTCGCCGACTGCAAGGAGCAGGAGCGGATGCGCGAGGTCCTGAGCGAGCATCGCCCGGCGGTGGTGTTCCACGCCGCCGCGTACAAGCATGTGACGATGATGGAGCTGAACCCCGTCGAGGCGATCCGCAACAACGCGCTCGCCACCCGCCTGGTGGCCCAGCTCGCCGGTGAGACCGGGGTCGAGAACTTCGTGCTGGTCTCGACCGACAAGGCGGTCAAGCCGGCGACGGTGATGGGGGCCTCGAAGGCGCTGGCGGAGTGGGCGGTGGAGGCTGCGGCCAGCCGCCACACACATACGCGCTACGCCACGGTGCGGTTCGGCAACGTCCTCGCCTCCAGCGGCTCAGTGGTGCCGATCTTCCGCCGTCAGATCGCTGCGGGCGGGCCGGTGACCGTGACCGATCCGCGCATGACCCGGTACTTCATGACCATCCCGGAGGCGGTCCAGCTGATCATTCGCTCGGGTTCGCTGAGCGATCTCGATCCTTCGCACAGCGGCCGGCTCGACGGCCCACAGCAGCCGGCGGGCGGCTCGGTGTTCGTGCTGGAGATGGGTGAGGCGGTGAAGATCATCGACCTGGCTCGGACGATGATCAACCTGTCCGGATTTGAGCCTGACCGGGACATCGCCATCGAGATCGTGGGCGCCCGTCCGGGCGAGAAGTTTCACGAGGATCTGTTCAACCCCTATGAGCGGCCCCAGCCGACGCCGGCGCAGAAGATCCTGCGTGCCGACCGTGACTCGCTGGATCCCGCCTGGGTGGAGGAGACCTTCTCGCAGATCAACCTGCTGGTGCTGGAGGGTGACGCGGCGGGGTTGGCCGAGCACGTCTCCCGGTTGGCGGGAATGCGCGGCGCGCCGACCGCCGGGTCAGGCACCCGGGTTGGCACGTAGACTGCGAGCGCGATTATGGGGCCCCTTCCCTTCGCCTTCTCGGTCCAACACTTCATCAGCTCGGTGGGCGCGGATGCCGGCTTTGCGTCGATCATCGGCTTGGCCGTGCTCGTGCTGCTCTACTTCGCCCAGGCGAGGGAGACCGCCACCCTGCGCGAGCAGGCCGCTGAGGCGGCCAAGCGGGTTGCGCAACTGGAGGCTCGGCTGGGGCAGGTCAGCCGCCAACCGATGGGATCGGCGGTCCCGCACGCCGGGCAGTCCAGCGCTCAGCCGCCAACCTCGCCGCCCAGTGGACAGGTGACGCCACCGCCCGGTGGGCAGGTCACGCCACCGCCCTCCACGCGGCGGCCGGCCACAGCGGCCTCGCGCGCAGTTCCGAGCGCGAGCCCGAGCCCTTCCCCGGGCCAGGCCCAATCACAGCCTCATGCACCCGTCCAATCCTCGCCTGCCCAGCCCGAGCCGCCTCGGGCCACCCCTGCATCGGTCACGAGCTCCGGACCGGGTGCGCCGGCGGGCACCGGCGCACCGCCGATGAGCGCCGCCACGCGTCTGATCCCAGGAGCCGAAGCGCCCGCGAGCCGTGGCACCCAGCAGGAGGAATCGCCCAACGAGCAGACGATCGTCGGTTCTCCCCCCCCGGTGACCCCGGCCGGCGGGGGGAATGGCACCACAGGTTCTCCGCTGACCCGCCAGCCCGCGCCGGCCGGCATCCCAGGTCCCGGACGGACAGCGACCGGGGCCGCTCCGCGCCGGCCGGCCGTACCCCGAGGCACCCAGCCGCCGAGCAGTGGCCGTGGCCGCCGGGTGATCGCGGCGGTGGTGACGCTGCTGGCCGCCGCGCTCGTGGTGGTGGCGCTGCTGGTGCTCACCTCCAGTGGCGGCAGCACCTCCAGCTCAACGGGGAGCTCCAATGCGGCAAGCAACAGTCCGCCGCCTCCCCATCATGCCTCTCGGCGCTCCGCGGTCTCACCGTCGTCGGTGACCGTCGCCGTGTTGAACGGCACCGCCACCTCCGGTCTGGCCCACAACGTCGCAGTCAAGCTCGGCTCCGGCGGCTACAAGCAGGGCACGGTCGCCACCGCAGCCGATCAGACGCGGACGGCGACGACCGTCGCCTACCTGCCGGGGCACCGGCGTGACGCCGCGGCGGTCGCCTCGGCGCTGAAGCTGGCACCGTCCTCGGTGGCACCGGTGGATGCCGGCACCCAGGCCGTGGCCTGCCCGCCGCCCGCGGCCTGCAACGCCACGGTCGTGGTCACCGTGGGCTCAGACCTCACCAACCTTCAGTAGCGGCGGCCGCTAGTGGAGGACCTGCTCGAGCTCCCCGACCGGAGCGGCAAGCCTCGGCAGCGGGGCATCACCCACGTTCTGGACCGCGGGATGTCGCTGGCTCAGGTCGATGGGCTGATCGAGGTTGCGGGTGACTTCGTGGATCTGGTCAAGCTCGGCTGGGGAACTGCGCTGGCCACCGGCAACCTGGACGCCAAGCTCTCCAGGCTCCGGGATCACGGGATACCGGTGGTCCTCGGCGGAACGCTCACCGAGCTGGCCATCGCGCAGGAGCGGCTGGACGGGCTGATCACATGGATGCACCAGCTCGGTCTGCGGCACGTAGAGATCTCCGACGGAACGATCTCGCTACCCCACGAGCGCAAGCTGGAGCTGATCAAGCGGCTCGCCGAGGACTTCGTGGTGCTCTCCGAGGTCGGCTCCAAGGACGACACCAAGATCATGGCTCCCTACCGCTGGGTGGAGCTGATCGAGCAGGAGCTCGCCGCAGGGGCCTGGAAGGTGATCGCCGAGGCACGGGAGTCCGGCACGGTCGGGATCTTCAGGCACGACGGGGAGGTGCGGATGGGACTGATCGACGAGATCGTGCACGCCGTGGACGAGGAACGGATCCTGTTCGAAGCGCCTCTCAAGCAGCAGCAGGTGTGGTTCGTACGACGCTTCGGCGCCGACGTGAACCTCGGCAACATTCCTCCGGAGGATGTCCTCTCGCTGGAGACGATCCGCCTCGGGCTGCGCTCCGACACCGCCGCGGTGCAGCGAGGGCCCGCCGAGGATGGATGAGCCCTCCCCGCCAGGACAAGACCGGCTTTCGGCGGCTCGAGTCGTGCTGGCACGGCACGGCGAGACCGATGACAATCGGGAGCCGCTCCGGGTGCAGGGCTTCACCGACACGCCTCTGAACGAGACCGGCCGCCGGCAGGCGCGGGAGCTGGCCGAGCGCGTGGCAGGGGAGCTGGAGGTCGCCTCGCTGTGGTCCTCCGACCTGATGCGCGCGCGGGAGACGGCGGACACCGTCGGAGAGGCGATCGATCTGACGGCTCGCCTCGACCCCCGCCTGCGTGAGGCCAGCCGTGGGCGGTGGGAAGGCAGGCTGTTCAAGGACATCGAGCGCGACGAGCCCGATCTCTTCGCCGCATGGCGCCGGGCGGGTCCAGGCTTTCGCTTCCCCGGCGGCGAATCGCTCCAGGAGCAGCAGGACCGGGTTGCCGCGGCCGTCGCTGACATCGAGACAGCTGGTCCACTACCCGCGCTGGTCGTCTGTCACGGCGGAAGCATCCGGGTGATGCTCTGCCGCCATGATCCCCGCGGGCTGGACGCCTTCCATGACTTCGCCGTGCCGAATGTGGCGCTGGTTCCGGCGTGAGCAGGCTGTCACTCGGCGCATTCGCCGCGCTCGTCGTGGCGACAGTGGCGGCGTTCTTCGTCACTCAGCATCTCAAGTCCTCCACCCCGCTGATCGCCGGCTTACCCAAGCCCTCGCCGTCGGTCATCTCGCCGGAGGGACGCGGGTGCGGTGGCACCCATCGTGGCACGCACGTCTCGTTTTATCTGTTGCACCGCGCCGATGACGTGGCCGTCTACGTGGTCGATCCCAGCGGGACCATCGTGCGCACGCTGGTCTCCTCCCGGCACATGCGACGCGGGGTGCGCAATCCCGACGGCGAGTTCTTCTGGGACGGCCGTACCGATGGCGGGGCCGTAGCAGCGGACGGGACCTACTACCTCCGGGTGGTGCTGCTCGGTCAGGGCCGCACGATCGAGCTGGCGAATCCGGTCACCGTCCAGTCCAGCGCACCGCGGCCGATGATCACCGACGTGACCCCGGCGGTGATCTCCCGGCCGGGCATGGCGGCGACCATCCGGATCGCCGGGAACGACCGCCGCGGCGGACTGGTCAGCCTGTATCGGACCGACCTTCCGGGCAAGGTGCGTCTCGTCAAGAGCTTCGGAGCCCCGTGGGGTCGCACGACGGTACGCTGGGACGGGCGGGTCCACGGTCGGCCGGCTCCGGCCGGTACCTACCTGGTGGGCCTCACGGTGACCGACCGAGCCTGCAACGTCGGACGCTTCCCGATGCGCATCCCGCCGCCGCCCGGCTCCACTCCCCGCGCCGGTGTGACCGTGCGCTACCTGGCGGCCCAACCACCGCTCCATGCTGTGCTCGCCGGCCGCACGGCGACGGTGCGGGTCGACGCCGGCGGCCAGCCCTACAGCTGGACCCTGACCCGGGTCGGGGTGCGCAAACCAGCCGCGAGTGGTCACGCGCAGGGGAGCGCGCTGTCGGTCCCGGTGCCCGCCGGGCGCTCCGGGCTCTACGTGCTCTCGCTGCGCGCCGCTCACCTCCTTGCCTCCGTGCCGGTCTTGGTAAGCGCCAGGACCGCGCCCGGTGCCGGCACGCTGGTGGTCCTGCCGGCGTTGACCTGGCAGGGGCTGGATCCGGTCGACGACACCGGCGACGGAGTGCCCGACACACTGCCGGCAGGAGGTCCGATCACGCTGGATCGGGTGCTCGCCCAAGGGTTGCCGAAGGGTTTCGCTTCCGAAGCACAGCTTCTGAGCCAGCTGGACAGCGCTCACGTGCCCTACGAGCTGACCACCGACCTAGGCCTGATCGACGGCGTCCCGCCCTCCCTGTCCCGCCGTCAGGTGGTTGTGCTGGCCGGGTCCGAGCGCTGGCTCACCGCTGCGCTTGGCCGGCGCCTGCGCGCGTTCGTCGCCGGCGGGGGCCACCTGCTCTCCCTCGGGCTGGACTCCCTGCGCCGTGAGGTGACGGTCGGCGGCGGGAAGGCGACCGACCCGAGACCTCCGTCGCCCACTGACATCTTCGGCGTGCGGCCCGGCGCGGTGCTCGCGGCCGACCCTGACGTCGACGTCAGCTATGGACGTGGCGCGGTCGCCGAATTCAACCCGGTCGCGAGCGGCGCTGCTGCGCAATTGGTCTCGCAGTTGCAGCAGGTCCTCGGTCGCTGAGGACGAGCTGAGTTCCCGTGGCGGCGGGTCCGCCGCGTACCGTGTGCCGTCGTGAGTGGCTACTTGAGGCGCCTGGCGAGCACCCTCGCTGCCTACCAGGTTGCGGACGTCGTCTCCAAGTTCATCGCCGTGTTGCTGCTACCGGTGTACACGCGGTACATCAACCCCAGCGGCTACGGCACGGTCGAGCTCCTGGCCAACGGGGTGATCTTCATCAGCATCCTGATCCGCTTCGGGATCATCGAGTCGTTCCTGCGCTTCTACTTCGTCGACGAGGACCAGGCCCGCCGCGACGATCTGGCCCGCCGGGCGACCCGGTTCCTGCTCCTCACGACGTCGGTGGCGGCGGTGGGACTGGCCGCCGCCGCAGGCCCGCTGTCCAAGCTGGTGCTGGGCCACAGGGATACCGGGATCTTCCTGATCGCGGTGCTCGGACTGTGGAGCTTCACCAACCTGGAGCTGGCCTATGGCCTGCTCCGCGTCGATGAGCGAATCCGTACCTATGCCATCGCCTCGCTGGTCAACGTCGCGCTTACGATCGTCGCCTCGGTGGTGCTGGTGGTGGGCCTCGGCAAGGGGGCCAAAGGCCTGCTGCTGGGGAACTACGGCGCGACCACGATCGTGCTGCTGGTGCTGTGGTGGACGATGCGGGGCCGGTTGCTGCGGGGACAGGGCCACGGGGAGCGGCTGCCGTTGCTGATGCGCTTCGGACTGCCCACGGTCCCGGCGGAGATGTCGGTTTACGCGCTGAGCATCGTCGATCGCTACTACGTCTACCACGATCGCAGCCCCGCGCTGGCCGGCCTCTACTCCATCGCCGTCAAGCTGGCGGGCTCGGTGGCGTTCATCGTCCGCGCGTTCCAGTACGCCTGGCCCCCGCTCGCCTACTCCGTCTCCGACGACCGGGAGGCCGCCCGGCTCTACGGGCTGGTCACCACCTATTACGTGCTCGTCAGCGGCTGGGTGGTGGCCGGTCTGACCCTGCTCGGCCGCTGGGTGCTCAAGTTGCTGGCCAGCCCGCAGTTCTTCGATGCCTACAAGGCGCTGCCCTGGGTCGCGCTGGGCTGGGCCATGTACGGCCTCTGGGTCGTCTTCCTGGTCATCGCCGGACGGGCCAACGTGACCACCCGAAACTTCCCCGCCTCGATCGCCGGCCTCATCGCCAACGTCGTCCTGATCGTGTTGCTCGTACCGCCGCTGGGGATCGCCGGCGCCGGCATCGCACTGTGTGGCGCCTATGTAGTGATGCTGGGGTCGATGTTCGTCTTGACCCGGCGAGCCTTCCGGGTGCAGTTCGAGTGGCTCCGGCTGGCTCAGGTGACCGCGGTCATGGGAGCGCTGGCCGCCGGCGGTGACCTGCTGCTGCCCACGCACGGAACGGTTGGCTTCTTGACCCGCGTGGCGACCTTCGGGGCGATCCCGCTGGTTCTGTTCGTGATTCGCTTTGCCAGCGTGCAGGAGCTGACCCAGTTGCGCCGCCTGTTCCGCCGTCTGCGACATCCCGCCAAGCCTGTCCGCGGATCCGCATGACGAGACCCCCGGTCAGCGTGGTGATGCCGTTCGCCGGCGACGCCGAGGCCGCCCGAGCGGCCGTACAGGCGCTGTCGGCGATCGACACCGAACCCGAGGACGAGCTGATACTCGTCGACAACTCCGGGACCGCCGTGCCCGTGGATGGGGTGAGGGTGGTCCGGGCGGAACGAGAGCACTCGCCTGCCCACGCTCGCAATGCCGGCGCCGCCCACGCCGGTCGGGAATGGATCCTGTTCCTCGACGCCGACTGCCGTGCTCCGCAAACGCTGCTGGACGACTACTTCGCCGAACCGGTTGACCCCGCGGTCGGGGCCCTGGCCGGCGAGGTGGTGCCCGCCGACGGAGGTGCCACGGTGGCCGAGCGCTACGGATCCACCCGCAGCTTCCTGGGTCAGCGGGCCCATCTCGCGCACGGCTACCTGCCCCGCGCAGTCGCCGCCAACCTGCTGGTGCGAGGCTCCGCCTTCCGGGAGCTGGGCGGCTTCGTGGAGGGCGTACGCGCGGCGGAGGACACCGACTTCAGCTGGCGCCTGCAGCGGGGGGGATGGCGTCTCGAGCTCCGCGCCGCGGCGCGGGTGGAGCACCGTTACCGCGCCACAGTCCCGGAGCTGCGCTCGCAGTGGCGCGGCTATGCCGCAGGACGTGCGTGGCTGGCGCGTCGCTACGAGGGGTTCGAGCCCGAGCCGGCCGTGAAGCGGGCGCTACTGCGGCTCACCCGCCGCCGTGGTCGGGGGCCAGGACGATCGGGTGCCGCACCGCGACCGCCGGCGCGCCGTCTGGACCGGGGCCGCTTTCTCGCACTGGACCTGCTCCTCGCCGGCGATGAGTTGCGCGGGCTGACGCAGTCCAACCGGCCACCCATGCCGGCCGCGGAACACCCGGCGCGGATCGTGCTCGTGGCTGACCGCTTCCCGGTGGCCGGCGATCCGCTGGTCGAGCTCGCCGGCGCCCTCGACGGGGCTCGGGTCGAAGCGAGCGAGCGGCCCTCGATCGGCGCCTCGGCGGAGGTGAGACTCGATCCCCGTCACCTACCGGGAGGACGACGGCGGGGCGGAGCGATTGCGGGCACTGCTGATCCTGCTCGCGCGCCATCCCGTGCGCTGCGCTCGGGATATCGCCCGGGGGCGGAGAGCCGGCCTCAGCCTGCTGGCGCTGGCCCCATCGGCTGTCCGGCTCAGCCGGGATGAGGAGGCGCGGGTCCATGCGCTGGGGGGACCGCCGGCGCGGGAGACCGCCGCCCGTCTGGCGACGCTGAGCGGCCGCTCGTTCACCGGCGAGCCCGACCTCCCGCCCACGTCGTGACCCGCGTCCAGGTCGTCGACCCATCGGCGTTCACGCCCCCCTACGACCATGCCCTGTGCACGGCGCTCGCGCGGCGCGGCGCCACGGTCACGCTCCTGACCAGCCGCTTCGCATACGGCCCGGTCCCGCTGCCCGAGGGCTACGCCGTGCAGTACGCGTTCTACCGCCGTGCCGGCGGAGCGCCGGGCTCCCGCCGACGCCAGATGAGCAAGCTCGCCGAGCACCTGCCGGACATGCTCGCCGCGCGCCGGCTCGCCCACGAAGCGGACCTCGTCCATTTCCAGTGGCTGGATGTTCCGTGGCTGGACCGCTACCTGCTGCCCCGCCGGCCGACGGTCCTGACCGCCCACGATCTGCTGCCCCGGGAGCCTCGCCCGGGACAGGTGCGGGCCCAGCGCGCGCTGTACGAGAGAGTTGACGCGGTGATTGTCCATTCCCGCTACGGACGCGGTCAGCTGGTCGATGGTCTGGGCGTCGATCCGGCCAAGGTCCATGTGGTCCCTCATGGAGCCTTCGACCACCTGGCCTCGCTCCCGGACGATGGGCCGCTTCCGCCGGAGCTCCCTGAGCCGAGCGGGCCGGTGGCGCTGTTCTTCGGACTGCTGCGGCCGTACAAGGGGATCGAGACGCTGCTGGCGGCGTGGGAGGGGTTGAGCGCCACCACCGGCTCGGAGCTGTGGATCGCAGGCCGTCCCCGCCTGCCGCTGGCGCCGCTGCGCGCTGCCGCCCCCGCCGGGGTCCATTTCCTTCCCCGCTTCGTCGCCGACGAAGAGTTGCCGGCCCTGTTCCGTCGCGCGGACCTGGTGGTGCTTCCCTACTCCCGGACCGAGCGCTTCGACCAGTCCGGGGTTCTGGCCACGGCGCTGGCCTTCGGCAAACCTGTGGTGCTCACCGACGTCGGCGGCTTCAGTGAGATCGCCGAAGTCGGCGGGGCTTTGCTGGTGCCCCCGGACGACCCCGCCGCGCTCCACGTGGAGCTGGTCCGGCTGCTGCAGGATCGACCGGCCCGCGAGCGGCTCGCCGCCGGCGCGGCGGCCGCGGCGGCCGGGCCGTACTCCTGGGATGAGGCGGCTCGCCGTACGCTCGATGTCTACCGAACGGTGCTGGGGCCGACGGCGCTCTTCCCGGCGGTGGACAATCCGCCGGCGTGACCGTTCTCGCCTATCGTCTTCTGGATCTCCGCCGGGCTGCTGCTCTACACGCACGCGGGTTACCCCGTGCTGCTCGGGGCGCTGGCGCTGGTGCGGCGGGGTGAACGTGCCTCCGGCGGCGAGCCCTCGGTTCTGCCCCCCGTGTCGGTGATCGTCGCCGCTCACGCCGAGGAGGACGTGATCGCCGAACGGGTCGCGAACCTGCTCTCGCTCAGCTATCCCCGTGAGCTACTGGAGGTGATCGTCGCCTGCGACGGCTCGCCGGACGCTACGGCTGCCGTGGCGCGGCGGGCCGGTGCCGATCTCGTGCTGGAGCTTCCGCGGGGAGGGAAGGTCCGAGCCCAGGACGCCGCCGTGGAGCGCGCCCGCGGTGCCGTGGTGGCCTTCACCGATGCCAATGTCAGCTGGGAGCGGGAGGCCCTGGTGGCGCTGGTGGGGGCATTCCGGGATCCACGCGTGGGCTACACCTGTGGTCTGGTGCGGTTCGTCAACGACACCGGCACCAACCAGGAGGGGTTGTACTGGCGCTACGAGATGGCGCTCCGCGGACTGGAGTCCCGGGTTCGCTCGGTCACCGGCGGCAACGGCGCCATCTACGCCACCCGGCGCGAGAGCTACGTGGCGGTCGACCCGATCATGGGCCACGACCTGTCATTCCCCTTCAACATGGTCAAGCGTGGCTGGCTGGCGCTCTATGTCCCCGAGGCACGGGCCAGCGAGAAGATGGTGCCGACGATCGAGGGGGAGTTTGCTCGCAAGCGCCGGATGATGAGCCACGGCTGGCCGATCGTGCTCAGAGGCGGGATGCTCTCGCCGCGGGGGTACGGCGCGCTGTATGCCGTGATGATTCTCTCCCACCGGGTGCTGCGCTACCTGTCGCCGTTCCTGCACGTGCTGGCCCTGGCTGCCAACGCGGCACTGGTCGGACAGGGCCCGGTCTACCTGGTGACGCTGGCGCTGCAGCTCGCGGTACTGCTGGCCGCGTTGCTGGCCCCGCTGCTCCCCGCCCGCCCGCTGCTGGTGGCGCGGTACTACGTGCTGACCACCGCGTCGCTGGCCGCCGGTCTGTGGGATTGGCTGACCCGCGGAACCGCTGCCGGCTGGGAGCGGGCGGAGGGCACACGATGATCAAGCGCATACTCGACCTGACCATCGCTGGCCTCGGCTCACTGCTCTGTGCGCCGGTGATCGGGCTGCTGGCGGCGGCGATCCGCCTGGAGTCCCCCGGGAGCCCGATCTACACGCAGACGCGCGTCGGGCGCGACGGCCGCCCGTTCTCCATCTACAAGCTGCGGACCATGGTCCGTGGCGCGGAGTTCACCGGCGCCGGCCTGGCCATCCAGGAGGGAGACGACCGGATCACCCGAATCGGCGGCTTTCTGCGCCGCTATTCCCTAGACGAGCTGCCCAACCTGTGGAACGTGCTGAGGGGGGAGATGTCGATAGTCGGGCCGCGGCCCACCATTCCTGTGCAGGTCCAGCAGTACACCGAGCGCCAGCGACGGCGACTGGAGGTCAAGCCCGGGATCACCGGCTGGGCCCAGGTCAACGGCCGCGCCTCGCTGCCGTGGAGCGAGCGGATCGAGCTGGACATCTGGTACGTGGAGCACCGCTCCACCCGGCTGGATTTGCGCATCATCGCCCGGACCGCGCAGATGGTGCTGAGCGGCGAGGGTCTCTACAAGGGGGAGAGTGGCGGGTGGCACCCACCGAGCGCGACATAGGCATCCTGCTCACGGGGGTGGGCAAGCGCTACGACATCGTCTCCGCCTTCGCCCAGCACGCGGCGGTCATCGCCGCCGATCCCAATCCGCTGGCGCCGGCTCAGTACGCCGCGCACCATCGCCGGGCGGTTCCGCGGATCGACGACCCCGATTATGTGCCTGCCCTGGCGGAGCTGTGCGAGCAGTTCCGCGTGGGAGCGGTTGTCCCTCTGACCGACCTGGACCTAGAGGTGCTGGCCGAGGCTCGGGTCGCCGGTCAGCTGCCGGCGCTGGTCCCCGACCCGGAGATCGCCCGCGCGACCTTCGACAAGTACGAGGCCCATCTCCTGCTGCGACGGTTCGGCCTGCCCTCGCCTCCCACCGTGCTTCCGGGCGAGCCGGTGGAGCGCTATCCGGTGATGGTCAAGCCGCGGCAGGGATCGGGCGCCCGCTCGATTCACCGCGCCGACGACGCCCGCGCCACCGAGTTCTTTGTCGAGTACGTGAAGGAGCCGACGATGGTCCAGGCGATGATGGACGGGCCCGAGTTCTCGATCGACGCGCTCAGTGATTTCGGGGGCCGCGTGCTCAACGCCATTCCGCGGACGATGATCGAGTCCCGCGGCGGTGAGTCGATCAAGGGCACCGTGATCGAGGATCCGGAGCTGGTGGAGCTGGGCAGCCGCGTGGTCGAGGCGTTGGGGGTTCGCGGTCCCTGCACGGTCCAGGTGTTCCGTGACCGCGAGCTCGGGCTTCGGAATCACCGATGTCAACCCCCGTTTCGGCGGGGCGTTCCCGGCGCCGATGTACGCCGCGCTGCCCGGGCGGACCTACCCGGAACTGATCGTGAGGATGGCCCGCGGCGAACCGGTGGAGCCGCACGTCGGCGAGTACCGCGCGGGCGTCACCTTCACCCGTTACTTCTGGCAGCTGGAGCTGGACGAGCGTTTGCAGCCAACCGGGCGGGACATCGTCGATCCGCCCGGTCCTCCGCCGCCGGCTCGGGGTTAGCGATACCGTCTCGTAGTGTCTAGGCGGTTCGACGAGGAGGAGACTGCATCATGGCCAAAGCCCCACGTTCGCTGACCGGCAAGGTCGTCGCCATCACCGGAGGCGCCCGTGGCATCGGCCGCGCCACCGCCACAGCGCTGATCGCCGAGGGCGCACGGATCGCCATCGGGGACATCGAGGCGGCGCTGGCCGAGCGGACCGCCCAGGAGCTGGGCGCCGGCACCATCGGCCTGCCCCTCGACGTCACCGACCGGTCCAGCTTCAGCGCGTTCCTGGACGAGGTGGAACGCCGGCTGGGTCCGCTGGATGTACTGATCAACAACGCGGGGATCATGCCGATCGGCCCCTTCCTGGAGGAGTCGGACGCCACCGCCGACCGGATCGTGGACATCAACCTCCGGGGTGTGATCTTCGGCTCCAAGCTCGCGCTGCCGCGGTTCCTGAAGAGCGGCGGCGGCCATCTCATCCAGATCGCCTCGGTGGCGGGCAAGGCCGGCATTCCGGGCGGGGCCACCTACTGCGCCAGCAAGCACGCCGTGGTCGGCCTGGCCGAGGCGCTGCGCGCGGAGCTGCACGGGACCGCGGTCGACGTCAGCGTGGTGATGCCCGTCGTCGTCAACACCGAGCTGGGCTCCGGGCTGCCGGAGACGCGCGCTTTCAAGGCGGTGCAGCCGGAGGATGTCGCTGCCGCCATCGTCGACGCGCTGCGCACCGGTCGCTTCGATGTCTACGTGCCCAAGTCGACCAGCGGGCTGGTTCGCCTCAACGCGCTGCTCCCGCGTCGCGCGATGGAGGCGCTGAGCCGCGCGCTGAAGGGGGACCAGGTGTTGATGAATCCCGATCACGCCGCTCGCGCCGCCTACGAGACCCGCATGGAGGGAATGTCGGCACCGACGCCGCTGCCGGCACCCACCGAGGTCGACTCCGACCGGCAGCAGGAGCCCGTGGGGTCAGGCTGAGCCCAGAAGCTCCTCGTAGCGCTTGAGCATCGCCTCGCGGTCCTGCGGGTCGTAGAGCTCCCGACGGGTCAGGACTCCGCTCTCGGTCACGCTCACACAGCCGTAGGAGATCTCCCACTGCCCGCCCCCGTCGACGCCCGTGCCCAGGAGCCGGGTAACCAGCGCGATCACCCGGTCGTCGCAGACCAGCACCTCGTCGAATTCGAACCGGAAGGTGGCGCAGCTCTCTACCGCCGAGCGAACCTGAGTGCGCGCCGCCTCGCGTCCGCGCTGGTTCTCCCAGCCGAGCTGCCGGTGGTCGACCGCGATCCAGTCCTCGGCATAGAGCGCCACGATTGATTCATGGTCCAGCGTCGCCCACCGCCGCGCGAGCTCGGCCCAGAAGCGCTCAGGGGGACGATCGCCCAGCGCCGCTTGACCTCCGCCGAGCTCCGCGTAAAGGGCGATCGCCCGCTGTCGTTCCTCAGGCTCGAAGACGTCGACGCGCCGCTCACGTCCGTCCTCGACCACCGCGACGATCGTGCAGCCCACCTCGAGAGGCCCCCCTCCGTCCCGCGCGGTGCCGCGCCAGGTGGCGCGAAGTGCGATCACTCGCTCGTCACAGGCCAGCACCTCGTCGATCCCGAACCGGGCGTCGGGTGCCGCCGCGATGATCGACTCGAACAGCCTCTGCCGTCCCTCTGGCCCGCGGACGTCCTCTATCCCCGCCAGCGGGCGATGCTCGGTCAGTACCCAGTCCTCGGCGTAGAGCTCGGACAGCGCGTCGAGATCACGGGCGTCCCACCGCCGGATCCACTCGGCATAGAACCGCTCCGGCGCACGCTCGCCGAGCGAGGTCTGCCCGGAAAGCTGGCGATAGCGCGCCAGCGCCCCATCGCGGTCCTCAGGCTCGTACTGCTCCCACCGCACCGCCTCTCCGTCGCCGACCATGACCACGACGCACATCGGAAGCGTGTACCGCCCGCCTCCGGCATCCGCGATCCCGCCGCCCTCCCAGGTCAGCCGCACGGCGATCGCTTCCTCGTCGCAGGCCAGCACCTCCTCGACCTCCATGTGCACGTCGGTCGAACCCTCCCAGATGGCCTGCACGCGCTCGACGGCTTCCGCGCGGCCAGTGCTCGGCGCCCAACCGACGCTCCGATGGTCGACGAGCGCGTAGTCGAGGGCGTAGAGCCCGGGCAGTCGCTCCGCGTCCCGGCCGGCGTGCACCCTGGCCAGGCGGACGAGCCAGCGCTCGGGAGGCCGGTCCCCCAGCGCCGCCAGCCCACCACCAAGCTCGGCGTAGCGGGCGATCATCGCTGAGCGGTTCTCGGGGTCGTATTGATCGACGCTCAATTGACGATCCCGGCTCGATCACTGAAACGAAGCCGAGCGGGGCCTCGAATGGCACCCCCGCCGTCCCGCGCAGTGCCTCGCCACGCCACGCGCATGGCGATCACGCGGTCGTCGCAGGCCAGCACCTCGTCGATGTCAAGGCGCACGTCAGCCGAGAGGCGCAGGATCGACTCCAGCAGGGCGCGGGCCTCGTCTCGCCCGTTGACGTCCTCCATCATGCTCATCCCGCGGTAGTCCCGCAGCACCCAGTCCTCCGCGTAGAGCTCCATCACCGCGTCGAGGTCGCCGGTGGCCCAGCGCCGGATCCACTCCGCCATGTGGCGTTCGGGCACTCGGTCGCCCAGGGCGGTTTGCGCCGGACAGCTCGGCGCCAGCGCGCCAGCGCGCCATCGCGGTCCTCGGGCTCGTACTGCTCCCACCTCACCGCCTGGTCGTCATCGACGACGACCACGACGCACAGCGGAAGTGTGAACCGTCCCCCACCGCCGGCGTCCGCTTTGGCGCCGCCTTCCCAGGCAGGTGCAAGGCGATCGCCCGCTCGTCGCAGGCCAGCACCTCGTGGACCTCCAGGTGCATATCGGTCGAGCCCGCCCAGATCGCCTCGATCCGCTCCACGGCTGCGGCCCGGCTGTCGGTGGGATCCCATCCCACGTTCCGGTGGTCCACGAGGACGTAGTCCTCGGCGTAGAGCGAGGGCAGCAGCGCCTGATCCTGGTCGGCCTGCACCCTCGCCAGGCGGGCGAACCATCGCTCCGGGGAACGGTCGCCCAGCGCCGCGAGGCCGCCGCCGAGCTCGACGTAGCGGGCGATCATCGCCTGGCGGTCGTCGGGGTCGTACTGGTCCACGCTGACCTCACGCCCAGATTCCTTCACCGAAACGAATCCCACCGGTGCCTCGAACACCCCTCCGCCGTCTCGCGCTGTGCCACGCCAGGCGACCAAGTGCGCCATCACACGCTCATCGCATGCGATGACCTCATCGACGTCAAGTCGGATCTCCAGCGACATCTCGAGCAGCGCCTCGAGTTGAGCGCGGAGTTCGGCTCGCCCGTTGATATCCGCTTGTGTACTGACGGTTCGGTGGTCTCGGAGCACCCAATCCTCTGCGTAGAGCTCCATCATCCCGTCGAGGTCCCGGGCTGGCCCAGAGCCGGATACATTCCACCGCGTGGCGCTCGGGGGCCCGGTCGCCAAGCGGGCCTGGCGCTCCGCTGAGCTCGGCGAACCGAGACAGCATCTCCTCCCGGTCATCGGCCTCGTAGAAGTCGTCGCTTCGGCGCCGACCGTTCTCGACAACCGTGACCACCCCGAAGGGGATCTCAATCTCCCCACCTCCGTCGGACCGTCGTACCCCGCCAGGCGCGCGATCTGCGCGATCACCCGCTCGTCGCAAGCCAGGACCTCCATCCGCTCCACACGGACGTCGGCGGAGGCCGCGAAGGCGGAGCGCAGGCCGGCAGCTTGGCTCTCGCGCCCGCGCGTCTCCTCCCAGCCCAGCTTGCGGTGATCCACCGATACCCAGTCGTCGTCGAACAGTTCGAGCAGGCCGTCGACGTCGTGGGCATCGAAGCGGCGCTTGAACTCGCGCCAGAACCGCTCCGGCGCCCGTTCGCCCGACGCCGCCGCGCTCTCGGAGCTCGGAGCAGGTTCGGACGACCCGCGCCAGGTCTGAGTACCGGATTCAGCTTCAGCCAGCGCAAAGCCAACCGTGTGTCCCTTGGCCTCATACCATCCTGCTGCCGAACCGAAGGCCTCGCGCGCTTCGGCCTCCTGTCCGGCGACTCGGAGCACCCGGCCCAGCGCCATCGCCGCATCGCCCTTGTCGGCCAGCGCGTCGGTCGGCCCCGCCATGCCATCGCCCGACGGGCCAGCGTCAGCGCCTCCTCGATCTCCCCCGTGCTCGGGCGAGCGCCTCGGCGCGGGCGCCAGTGGCGGTGATCACCGTCTTGAGGTCCTCGCCGCTGTGCGCCTCGGCGTATTCGGTCTGGTCGATCGCCTCGTCCACCGCCTCCTCATCGCCGCCGAGCGACCAGCGCTCGGGCCAACAGCGCGGCAGCGCCTGGCGGCGCCCGCCACGGCGCCGAGCGCCTCGAAGCCTGAACGCGCGGCCCGAAGTGCTCGCCGCCGCGGCGGGGTCGCCGGCCAGCAGCTCGACGATCCCGGCGTGCACGGCGGTCTCGTTGAGCTGGAAGGCCAGTCCCAGCTCCTCCAGCGTGGCCCGGCCGGTGGCCAGGATCTCCCGGGCGGCCTGATGCCGGCCACGCATCGCCTCCAGCACCGCCTGGCAGCGCAGCGCGATCGCCTCGACGTGGCGGTTGCCCGGGGACATCCGCAGGATCCGCACCACGTCCAGGCACCGGCCGCTGGCGCGTACCACCGGTGACGGACCCCACAGCGCCGCCCGGGGCGCCGCCGCCAGCACCGCTGTGGTACGTCGCCGGTCTTCGGCCACCCGCGCTGCCGCGAGCGCACGATCCAGCACCTCCTCCACCGCGCCAACCTGACCCAATCGCGCGTAGGCGCCGGCGGTGACCTGGTAGGCGCGGGCCTCACCGGCCCTGTCGCCGCGTTCTGCGAGCGAGGCCGCCGCGGTCGACCAGCGCCTGGCGGTGGCACCCACGTCCGTTGCCCCGGTCAGGTTCGCCAGCTGGCCCTGCAGCACCGTCGCCCGCGCGGCTGCCCGCGCCATCCTGCCCGCCCTCTGCGGCGTAGCGGCCGCACCAGCTCTGCGGCCACCGCGGTGTCGCCCGCGGACAGCACCGCATCGCACAGATCCCAGAGGATCGCGGGCACGGTCACCGGCCTCCCGCGCCAGCGCCCGGGTCAGCAGGTTCTGGGCGGCGGCGAGATCCTCCCGGGCCAGGGCCCGGCGCCCGGCCGACGCACAGCCGCTCGGCCGCCCGCGCGCCCCAGCTCGCGTCCCCGCTCGTCCAGGGGCCCCAGCTCACGCCGGTACTCGTGGGCCTGCTCCAGATGGAAGGCGATCACCTCCTCGTGCTCGCCCACCAGCTCCCCGGCCTTGTTCTCAAGCCAGGCGGCGAACCGCTCGTGCAGCTCCGACCGCGCTTCCTTGAGCAGAGAGCGGTAGGCGGCGTCTCGAATCAGGACGTGGTGAAAGCGATAGACCGGCTCGTCGATCCAGTAGGTGCCCTCCGGCTCGACCATGTCCTTGCGCCGCAGCGCCTCGAGATGGCCGTCGATTCCCGTGGCCACCGGCGGGGCGACCAGCTCGGCCACGGCACCGCGGTAGAACTGCTTGCCGATCACCGACGCCCGCTCCACCACCGAGCGCTCCTCGGTCCGCAACCGCTCGATCCGCGCCGCCAGCAGCGCCTGGATGGTCGGGGGGACCTCCACCGCCGCCTCCTCCCGCAGCGACCCAGGCGTCGCCCTCGCGCTGCAACGCCCCCTCGTCGACCAGCATTCGCAGCGTCTCCCCCAGGAACAGCGGATTTCCCTCGGTGACCTCCAGGATGCGGCCGCGCAGCTCGAGCGGGAACCTGCGCGTCTCCCAGCAGCCCGTCGACGAGTTGCAGGCTCTCGTCCGCTCGTCCAGCGGCTCCAGCTCGATCACGTCGATCGCTCGCCGGCCCGCCGACACCAGCGCCTCCCGTGCGTCGCGAAGCTCCGGGCGCGCGAGGGCCACCAGCAGCACCGGCGCGTCGCTGACCCACTCCACCAGGTGCTCGACCAGGTCCAGCAGCATCGGCTGACCCCAGTGCAGGTCGTCGAGCACCAGTACCAGCGGCCGTTCACGGGCCAGGAACTCGATGGCCCGCCGCAGCGCCCAGAACGTCTCCTCTGCCGACGCCGGCTCCACCACGCCCAGCACCCCGGCCGCCCGGGCCACCACTCGCTCGCGGTCGGGATCGTCCGCTCGCGGTCAGCGCCCGGAGCTTCTCCTGCACCACGTCGGCCGCGTCGGCCTCGCCGATCCCGGCCACCGACCGCAGGATCTCGGCGACCGGGCAGGAAGGTGATCCCCTCGCCGCTGGGCTCGCAATGACCCTCCACCACGGAGGCTCGCTCGCCCACCGCTTCGCCGAACTCTCGCGCCAGCCGGCTCTTGCCCACTCCCGGCGATCCGACCACGCTCACCAACCGGCACGCCCGCGCGGCCACCACCTCGTCGAACGCGGCCTCGAGTCGCCCCAGCTCAGCCCACGCCCCACCAACGGCGCTTCCATCGCCGCCGGTCGCCGACCGTCGGAGTCCGGCGCTGAGATCACCCTCCAGCCTCGGAGCGCTCCCGCCTTGCCCTTGACCGTCAGCGGCTCGATCTCCTCGAGCTCGACCGCGTGGTGCACGAGCCTCCAGGTGGGCTCGCCCACGAGTACCTCGCCCTCGCCGGAGCCGCCTGCTCCAACCGCGCGGCGGTGTTCATGACGTCGCCGACCACCGCGCCACTGTCACTGACCACCAGCTCTCCGGTGTTGACGCCGGTTCGCATCCGCAACCGCACGCCCCAGGCGCGCTCCAGCTCGGCGTTCAGCGAGCTCCAGCGCAGTGACCATCGCTGCCGCTGCCCGCACCGCCCGCAGAGCGTCGTCCTCCCGCACCACCGGCCGGCCGAACAGCGCCACCACGGCATCCCCGATGAACTTCTCCAGCTGACCGCCGTGGGCCTCCAGCACCCCGCTCATCTGCTCGTAGAACCGGGTCATCACCCGGCGCGCGGATTCGGGATCGAGTTGCTCCTGCAGCGCCGTCGATCCCGCCAGGTCGGCGAACACGACGGTGAGCACCTTGCGGGACTCCGTCTCCGCTTGGGCCGCCCGCGCCGGCGGCCCCCCGACCGGCGTCCCGCAGGCATCGCAGAACCTCGCCCCGGGCTCAGCCCAGCGCCGCACTGAGGCGCAAGTCAGCGCCAGCGGGGCACCGCACTCGGCGCAGAACCGCGCTCCGTCCCGGTTGGCGTGCCCGCACTCGGCGCAGGAAGAGGCATGCCAGGATCCTCGCCAATCATCCTCGTCGCCGACTGGCCTAACCCAGCCAGTCGGCGATCAGCCCGCCGATCTCCTCGCCGCGTCCTCCTGCAGGAAGTGGCTGGCCCCTCGATCACGTGGTCGACCTTGGTCCCGAGCGCGGCGGCGAACCGCTGGCCGACGTCAAGCGGCATCACCGGGTCGAACTCGGCCCACAGCACCAGCTTCGGGCGGGAGTCCTCCCGCATCGCCTCCAGCACCCGCTGACCCGGCCGCGGCCCCCGGCATCTTCGGCGAGGTCGGCAGCATCAGCGGAAACGCGCGGGCCCCGGCCTTCGACTCCGGGTTGACGAACGGCGCGTCGTAGGCCGCGATCACCTCGTCGCCGGGCTCCTGGCGGCAGGCGCCGCGGACCAGAAAGCCGACCGGCAGGTCCTCGGTGCGATGCACGAAGTCACGGAACTGCGTCCACGCTGCCGTCATCTCCTGATGTCCGGTGAAGAGGCCGGTGTCGAGGATCACGATCCGGCCGATCCGCTCCGGCTGCTCGACGGCGAGGCGCAGGCCGATCGGGCCGCCCCAGTCGTGCACGACGATCGTCGCGTCCCTCAGGTCCAGCTGCTCGAGCAGCGGCGCGACGGCCGCGACGTGGCGGTCGTAGCTGTACCAGGCGAGATCCACCGGCTTGTCGGAGCGTCCGAAGCCCGGGAGGTCGGGAGCGATGCAGCGATAGCCGGCGTCGCGGACCGGCGGGATCACCTTGCGCCACAAGAACGACCACGTGGGCTCGCCGTGGAAGAACACCACCGGCGGCCCCTCCCCCTCGTCGAGATGGGCCAGGCGCAGGCCCTCGTGGTCCCGGTAGTGCGACTGAAACGGGAAGTCCGGCAAGCCCCTCCAGCAGCTCGTCGGGTGTTCGGATCGCGTCGGTCACGAGACCAGAACCTACACGCCATGGGCGATCACCTGCGAAGCGTCCCCGGCGACGGTCACCTCGATCGTGCCCGGCCACCGTGTCCACGCGATCAGGTTGAGCGCCTGGAGCCGGTCCAGCACGCCCTGGAAAGCCAGCGCCTGCGCGGGGCTGGCGTATCGCCGGTCGATCTGGAACGAGTAGCCGGTGCTCGCCGGCGGATCGGCTGAGTCCGCTCTGATCCTGGAAGCGCCCGTCCTGGACCGCGCTCGGCGACGGTCAGGGTGGTGTGCCCTCCGGCCAGCGCCCGCACCCTTCCCGCCATCGCCGCCAGCAGCTGGATCGCCGCCGGACGCAGCCCCCGGTAGAGCGCCGGCGGTGCGCCGAGGTGGGCGCCCCCGCGCCGATCGAGCCGGCGTAGCGCAGGCCCAGCCTGAGCGGGTCGCTCGGCAGCGGCACCAGGGTTCGCTGGACGATAGGCCGCCGACAGCGCCTGCGGGTCCGCGAAGGTCTCGGTGCGGTCCGGGGGGTGGAGCACCTCCGCGGTGGAGGCGAAACGCGGTCTGCAGCGTGTTCAGCCGGTCCAGTGCCTGGCGATCGGTCCGATACAGGCGCATGACCTGGATCGGCGCCCGAGCACCCGCCACAGGTACAGCGAGGATTGGTCGCCGAAGCCCGATGAGCAGCCGGTAGGCGGCGGCGTGGTGGTCCGGGCTCACGTCGAAGTACAGCTGGGCGTAGGGCACCGCCGCACCGCCGTCGTAGTCGGCCGAGCACGGTCGGCCAGATTGCCGATCCCCATGTGGTAGGAGGCCACGGCCAGGTCGATCCGCCCGAACCGCCGCCGCGCCATCTCCAGGTAGCGCACCGTCGCGGCCACGCGCCTTGGCCGGGTTGAAGCGGTCGTCGGCCTGCGCCAGCTCGGCCAGCAGCCGCCGGTACCGGGCCGGCGAGGCGGCGTTGCCGATCGCGCTGAGCAGCCGGTCGCTCCGCGCCAGGTCGATGTGCATCCCCAGCAGCGTGCTGCCGGTGGAGGCGAGGATCTGGGTGAGCCCGGAAGCGGCCGGCCGCGCTCGACCCGGCGACGGCAGCCGGGCGCCCCGCGCTCTCCACGAACACGATCGCCTCCACCAGGTGCCGGGTCGATGCCGGTGCCCTCGCGTGGCCCGGTCGATCAAGCCCGCGCCACGCTGACACCCGGGCCGCCGTGGCGATCGCTCCGCCCGGGCTCTGGCTGAACAGCACCTGTGCCTCGCCCGCGGTGGCGCGGGCGACGAATGCCGGACTGCCGATCGGAGCGGTAGCCGAGCGCGCCGCCGCCGGTCGGGATCCAGCGCCGCGGCCGGTGGCGGTGGGGTGGGCAGGTCCGCTCCGCCGCGTTCGCGGCGATGATCACCGCGATCACCAGAATCGCCGCCGAGGCGGCCGATCAGACGACGCGAGAACGTGACCGCGGCATCGCCGGATCTTGGCAAGGGCTCCGCCGCTGTCGGGCGTAAGAGCTTTCGAAGTCTTCGCACACCGTTCGGGAGTGGGACGCTATGCTCGGGTCCCTCGCAAACGCTGGTGATTGTTCAGCTCTGGGCGGGATCGCGGGCCGTCCGCGGGTAACAATTCGCTGAACATCCACATCGAGTCGAAGGCAGTGAAGTGTCCTATGCAGATCCTGGTTCTTGGCGGTGACGGTTACCTGGGGTGGCCGACGGCGCTGCACCTGTCTGCCCACGGCCACGACGTCGCCGTAAACGACAACTTCGCCCGCCGCGGTTACGACGAGGAGCTCGGCGTCGAGAGCCTCGTTCCGATCGCCGGTCTCGAGGAACGCATCGAGGCCTGGCGGGAGATCAGCGGCATCGACGATTCAGCAGCTACGTCGGCGATCTGTGCGACGCCGAGTTCGTGCACGCGATGGTCGAGGACTTCCGCCCGGACACGATCGTCCATTTCGCCGAGCAGCGCGCCGCCCCCTACTCGATGATCGATCAGGCGCACGCCGTCTACACCCAGACCAACAACATCGTCGGCAACCTCAACGTGATGTACGCGATCGCCGATATCGATCGCGACATCCATCTGGTCAAGCTCGGGACCATGGGCGAGTACGGGACGCCCAACATCGACATCGAGGAGGGCTGGCTGGAGGTGGAGCACAACGGACGCCGCGACCGGATGCTCTACCCCAAGCGCCCCGGCTCCTTCTACCACTGCTCGAAGGTCCACGACAGCCACAACATCGAGTTCGGGTGCCGCATCTGGGGGCTGCGCGCCACCGATCTCAACCAGGGCGTGGTCTACGGGGCCGACACCGACCAGACCAAGCTGGATCCGCGGCTGGCCACGCGGTTCGACTACGACGGGGTGTTCGGCACCGTGCTCAACCGCATGGTGATCCAGTCGGTGCTCGGGCACCCGCTGACGGTGTACGGCAACGGGTCGCAGACGCGCGGACTGATCAATCATCGTCGACACCGTCGAGTGCATCCGCATCGTCTCCGAGAGCCCCGCACGAGGCCGGCGAGTTCCGGGTGTTCAACCAGATGACCGAGACGCTCTCGATCAGCCAGATC
The DNA here is from genome assembly GCA_963731435.1 of uncultured Solirubrobacterales bacterium. Taxonomy (GTDB): domain Bacteria; phylum Actinomycetota; class Thermoleophilia; order Solirubrobacterales; family Solirubrobacteraceae; genus Palsa-465. The sequence goes on along the minus strand of CAVSVF010000002.1, from coordinate 95,935 downwards.
GCAGAGACGGTGGCGGAGAACTTCCCCGGCCAGGCGAGGATCGAGTACGTCGACAATCCCCGGGTCGAGCTGGAGGACCACTACTACAACGTCAAGCACACCGCGCTCGTCGACCTCGGGCTCCAGCCCACCCTGCTCAGCACCACGCTGATCGACCATCTCTTCGGGGTGGTCGAGCGCTACAAGGATCGGGTCGACCTGGCGGCGATCATGCCGACGGTCCGCTGGCGGGAGACCGGCCGCGAGCTGACTCAGGATCCCCGGGCGCTAGCCCAGACGTGAGCGACGGCTCCGCCGGCGAGCTGCGCGACCAGCGCGTGCTCGTCACCGGCGGCTCTGGCTTCATCGGCCGCCACGTGGTGGCCGCTCTCGGGGCGGCCGGAGCACGCGTACGCGTGGTTGACCTCCAGCCGCACCCGCAGCCCGGGACGGAGCTCGTCCAGGGCGACCTCGCCGATCCCGATGTCCTCGCACGCCGCGCTGGAGGGCGGCTGTCGATGCCGTCGTGCATCTCGCCGCCGTCACCTCGGTGCTGCGCTCGCTGGATCAGCCCGAGCTGACCTACCGCACCAACGTCGCCGCCACCCACGCTCTGCTGGAGGGGGCCCGCAAGGCCGGGCGCGAGGTCGCTGGCCTTCGCCTCCACCAACGCGGTCACCGGGCCGATGGAGACGCCGGCGATCACCGAGCGCTCACGGCTGCAGCCGCTGACGCCCGTACGGGGCCACCAAGGCCGCCGCCGAGATGCTGATGTCCGCCGTCGACCGCTGCCTACGGACTACGCTGCGCGTCGCTGCGGCTCACCAACGTCTACGGACTGGGCATGCAGGCCAAGGACAGCATCGTCGCCCGGCTGATGCGGGCGATCCGCCTGGACCAGGAGTTCGAGATCTACGGCGATGGCCGCCAGGTGCGCGACTACGTCAACGCGGCCGATGTTGTCAGCGCGGTGCTGCTGGCGCTCGGAGCGCGACGACTGGCACGGGCCGGTGGTGATCGGGTCCGGGCGGTCCCTGTCGGTGCTTCAGTGGTGGACGCCGTCCGCGTGATCACCGGCGCCGAGCTCCAGGTTCGCCACGGTCCGGCCAAAGCCGGCGAGATGCCCGCGGTGGTCGTCGACCCGTCGCGAGCGCACGAGCCGCGGGGTGGGCGCCCCGGTGGAGCTTTGAGGAGGGGCTGGCCAGCGGTGTGGGAGGAGTGGTCGCAGATCGAGGTCCACCCCGTGGCCACGATCCTGAGCATGGCGGAGGGGAGGTCTCGGCGAGCTCGCCGCCGAGGAGCGCGAGGCCGCCACCCGTTTCCTGGCCGCGCATCCCGAGGGAGTGGGCGCGGCGCTGGCGGTGGTGATCGCCGCCTACAACGAGGCTCCCACCGTGGCCGAGGTGGTGCGCGAGATCCCCGACCGGCGTCGCGGGGATGGCCACGGAGACGATCGTGGTCGTGGACGGGGCGACGGACGCCACCGCCGCAGCGTGCGCGCCGAGGCCGGGGCGCTGGTCTGCGACGTGCCGGTCAACCGGGGCCAGGGCGCAGCGCTACGGCTGGGTTACTGGCTGGCGCGGGCGCGCGGCGCGCGAGGTCATCGCCACCATCGATGCCGATGGGCAGTACGAGCCCGCTGGAGCTGGCCCAGGTGGTGCGCTCCGATCCTCGAGGGCCGGGCGGACTTCGTCTCCGGGTCCCGGAGGCTCGGCGATGAGCTGACCACCGACCGCGGTCCGTCGCCTTGGCGTGCTCGTGTTCGGCGCGCTGATCAGCCTGCTGGTGGGGCAGCGAATCACCGATCCGGCCTGTGGGATCCGGGCGATGCGCGCCGAGGTCACGGCCACCGTGGTTCTGACCCAGCCCCAGTACCAGGCTTCCGAGCTGATGATCAGTGCGGCACTGCACGGCTTCCGGCTGGCCGAGGTCCCGACGACGATGCGTGACCGCGGCACTCACGCCACCAAGACCAAGAAGGGCGGGAACCTCGCCTACGGCGTGCGGTTCGCCCGGGCGGTCGTCCACACCTGGCGGCGGGACCGCCACGCCGCGCGCACGCGGCTGCGCCCGGCGAACACCCAGCGGTCGTAGGCGAGGAACTTCGCCGCGAACAGGATCGCCTGGACGGCGACGTAGGACAGCGTGACCAGGGCAACGCGCGACGCCATGGCCGACACCGAGCGTGCTCACCTCGATCATGGGTCCAGCCCGTGCGCGGCAGAGGAGGCCACCAGCGCCAGCACCGAGATGGCGACGTAGCCCACCACTTCGCGTCCCACCGCGACCCGGCCGCGCACGCCCCAGGCCCACCGCCGATTGAGGATCCAGTTCGGAACCGCGCCGGCGATGAACGCCACCACCGAGTCGACCGTGGTGCCGACCCCGAGCCCGTAGAGCAGCGGCAAAGGTGATCACGCTGGTCAGCAGGGCGACGCAGGAGCCCAGCGTGTACCGGGTGATCCGGACCGCCAGCGGGGAGCTGCGGAGGCGGTGCAGGCGCATCCCCTTCGACTGTAGCGGGGGACTCGATCAGACCGGGAGCGCCGCTAGCTTGGACCGATGCGGATCCAGGCTCGCCACCGAGCGAGCCGTCCTCGACGACGACCTGCTGATCCATGGCGAGAACCTCGGCGTGCTGGACGCGCTTCCCGCCAGGCCACTTCGACCTGATCTACATGGATCCCCCGTTCAACACCGGCCGGGCTCAGCGGCGTCACACGCTGGCGGTGACCGCGGACCCCGCCGGCGCGCGCGTCGGCTTCGGCGGCCGCCGGTATGACTCGCGCCTGCTCAGCACGCTCAGCTACGACGACGAGTTCTCCGACTACCTCGCCTTCCTGGAGCCCCGGCTGACCCGTGCGCGCGCAGCCTGCTCGCGCCCCACGGCGCGCTGTACTTCCACATCGACTACCGAGAGGCCCACTACTGCAAGCTGCTGCTCGATGAGCTGTTCGGCCGCGACGCTTTCCTCAACGAGCTGATCTGGGCCTACGACTACGGCGCCAAGCCGCGGCGCCGGTGGCCGGCCAAGCACGACACCATCCTGGTCTACGTGCGCACCCCCGGCGGACACCACTTCGACGCGATGCCGTCGAGCGCGAGCCCTATATGGCGCCGGGCCTGGTCAGCGCCGAGAAGGCCGCCCGCGGCAAGCGCCCCACCGACGTGTGGTTTCACACCATCGTGCCCACCACCGGCCGGGAGAAGACCGGCTACCCCACCCAGAAGCCCGAAGGGATCCTGCGGCGGATCGTGGCGGCCTCCTCACGACCGGGCGGCTGGTGCCTGGACCCGTTCGCCGGATCCGGGACGCTCGGCGCGGTCTGCCGCCAGCTGGATCGCCGGTTCGTGCTCGTCGACAGCAGCGCGACCGCGATCGAGGTCGCGCGGGGCCGCCTCGATCGGCGAGCCGGTCGACGGCGGACCGTCCGGCACGAGCGGCACGAATCTGACCGGCTCCAGCTCGGCCCGGCAAAGCCGTCCGTTTCGCTCGACAGGACCAGACGCTGCTCGCTCTCGCCCCACCGGGGCGATCAGACGGCCCCCCACGAGCCAGTTGCTGCGCCAGGCCCGGCGGCATCTCCCGCGGCAGCGCGGCGGCGACGTTGATCGCGTCGAACGGTCCATGCTCCGGGAGGCCCAGGGTGCCGTCGCCGGTGTACAGCTCGACGTTGTCGACGTGCAGCGCGGCCAGCGTTCGCCGCGCCTGCTCGGCCAGCTCGGGCACGCGCTCGACGGTGAGCACCCGACCGGCCAGCCGTGCCAGCAGCGCGGCGTGGTAACCCGACCCGGTGCCGATGTCCAGCACCCTGTCCTGCGGGCGCAGCGCCAGCAGCGCCAGCATCCTTGCCACCACCAGCGGCTGGGAGATCGTCTGGCCGTGGGCGATCGGCAGCGCACAGTTCTCATAGGCGCGGTGGCGTTCCGTCCGGCGGGACGAAGCGCTCCCGCGGGACCTGCGGCGATCGCCGCCAGCACGCGCTCGTCGCCGACCGCGGGGCGGAGCTCTTCGATCAGGCGGGTGACGGCGTCCATGAAGTGATTCTGCCTTCCGCCGGCGCTGTGGCAACATGACCTTCGTGCAGACCCTCGCCGGCTCTCGGGTCCAGCGGTTGCTGCTGTTGGTGCTGGTGCTGCTGCTCGCCGCCATCGGCGGCGTGCTGCTACTGGGCAACCCGCTCCAGCACGAGCGCGTCCGCGCCCAAGAGCTCCTCGCCGTTCGACGGCCCCACGCTTCCCCCCGGGCTGGTGGCCGCGAACTTCTCGCTCCGCGACCAGGATGGGCACCTCGTCTCGCTGGCCCAGTACCGCGGACACGTGGTGGTGCTCACCTTCATCCACTCGCTCTGCAAGGACGCCTGCCCGTTCATGGTGGAGCAGATCAAGGGCGCCCTGAACACCCTTCCCGGCCAGGGCAGCGGGGTCCCGGCGATCGGCGTCAGCGTCGATCCGGCCGAGGACACGCCGGCCAACCGCCGCGCGTTCCTCGCCAGCACGAGATGACCGGCCGGCTGGCCTTCCTCAACGGCTCGGAGCCGACTATGCGCACCGTCTGGCACCACTACGCGATTCAGCCCGTGGAGGGTCCGATCAGCCACTCCAGCTACGTGCTGCTGATCGACCGTCGTGGCTATGAGCGCGTCGGCTTCGCCGCCGACCAGCTGACCCCGGAGGGGCTGGCCCACGACATCCGGGTGCTGGAGGGGGAGCATGCGTAGCCGCCGGGTCGCTGCGTGGCTCGTCTCGGTCCCGCTGATGGTGGTGGGGTCGCAGGTGGCACACGTGCTGGCCTACCGGCTGGTTTACCCCAACGCTCACGTGCGCCTGAGCGCGCTGCTGGCCAGCGGCCACACCTACATGGGCCGCTCGGCCTACCTGCCGATGCTGCTGGGTTTGGTCTTCGCCGCCGAGATCGTCGGCGCCGGCTGGACGCTGATCGGGAGCCTGCGCCGCGGTGCGTTCTCGTCCCGGTGCCGCCGTGGGCGTTTGCGCTGCTGCCGGTGCTGGCCTTCACGCTGCAGGAGCTGCTGGAGCGCTGGCTGTCGGGATCGTCGTTCCCGTGGTGGATGGTGCTGCAGCCGACCTTCGGCATCGGTCTTGCTGCTGCAGCTCCCCTTCGCCGTGGTGGCCTACCTGGCTGGCCCGGCTGCTGCTGCGGGCCGCCGAGGATGCCGGGCGGGTGCTCACTGGTTCTGCTGGCCCGGCCCCGGCGGATCGCCGTCTGGTTCTGCGCGCTGCCGTCGAGCCGCGCAGGTGGCTCGTGCTCGCGGCCTTCGCCGGCTGCCCTCTCCCGCGGGGACCGCCGCCGCGCGCCCTCTGACGGCAGCGGAAGATCTCCTCCCTTTAGAGCGTCGCTCAGGTCAGGGAGGTCGGCTGCCGTCGATCTCCCGTTCCCTTACCCTGTAAAGGAGTCATGACCGATGAGCATCATTTCCCTTCCTGCCCGCGCCGCGAGGCGCCGGCCGAAGGCCGCCCTCGCGGCCGCCGTGGCACTGGTGGCGCTGGGCTTGCCGGCGGCAGCCGGCGCCCACGCCCGGGTCAGCCCGGCCGTTTCCCTGTCCGGGAAGCTGCAGCTGTACAGCCTCGCGGTGCCGACCGAGAAGGACGGCCTGACCACCTCGAAGGTCGTGATGACGGTGCCGAACGGCTTCGGTATCGACTCGTTCGTCCCCCCGCCCCCCGGGTGGACCCAGCACGTCCAGCAGACCGGGACGGGGGACAGCGCGGTGGTCACCAAGGTCACCTGGACCGGAGGTAAGACGCCGACCGGGCAGGATTCGCTGTTCCAGTTCCTGGCCCAGCCCGCTTCCGCCGAAGACCTACACCTTCCAGGTGCGAGCAGACCTACTCCGACGGCTCCATCGTCAACTGGGCCGGTGCAGAGGACTCTGCGGCACCGGCGCCGACGATCCAAGCGGTCACCTCGCTTGGCGGCGGCGGGGTGTCGGCCCTGACCATCGTGGCCTTGATCATCGGCCTGCTCGGATTGGCCGCGGGTGGCTTCGCCCTGGTCGGTGGACGGACGCGCTCGCTGGCATGAGTCGCCGGGGGCGGATCATCGCGGCACTCGCCGTCGCCGGCATCGCCTTGGTGTGCCCGAGCCTGGCCTCGGCTCACGCATACCTGATCAAGATCGGTGCCGGCGGCGAGTGGGGTGCTCAATGGTCCGCCCCGCACGGTGCAGCTGACCTACGACGAGGCAGTGGAGCCGAAGTTCGCGATCATCTCGGTCACCAGCGCGGCAGGGAAGCAGGAGACGACCGCCCCGGTCAGCCGCTCGCCGGCGAACCCGGACACCCTCGTGGTGCCGCTGCAACCGGGGCTCGCCCAGGGCTGGTACCTGATCTACTGGCGCGCGATCTCGGTCGACGGACATCCCGTCCAGGGGGCGTTCACCTACGCGATCGGTCCCAACCCGGGGCCGGCGCCGCAGTTCCCGATCCCCAGCATCGCGGGGTCGGCCACATCTCCCCAGCTGTTGATCGCCCGGTGGGTGATGTTCCTGTCGGTGATGAGCGCGATCGGTCTGTTCGTGTTCCGGCTCCTGATCGCCCGGCCGGCTCACCGACGGAGCGGCGCCAGCCTGCGAGCGAATTCACGAGCGTTCGTGATTGCCTCGGTGGTCGGGCTGCTGGCGATTCCGGCCTATCTGGACATCGCCACCTCGATCGACTCGCTGCGTTCGGCCTTCGACGTCCCGGCGCTGGTGCCGCTGTTCCGGGTGACCGCATTTGGCCGGGGGTACGTCGACATGATGCTGTGCTTCGCGCTGTTCTGCCTGGCGGCGTGGACATGCCTGTGGCTGGATCGGCCCGACCGGAAATCCCGCTCCATCGCGGAGTTGACCGCGCTCACCGGTGCGCTGCTGGCCGCCGGCCGCGGTCCTGCTTCTCCCGGGCAGCGCCGGGCACGCGGCGCAGACCTCGCCGCGCGGCATCTCGGTGATGCTTGACTGGACGCACCTGATCACCGGCTCGGTGTGGCTGGGGGGGCTTATCGGGCTGATCGTCCTGTGGGCCAGCATCGCCGGTGCCGATCGCGTTCGCAGCCTGTCGGTGATAGTGCCGCGGTTCTCGAACGTCGCGTTCGTCAGCGTGTTACTGCTGCTCGGAACGGGCACCTGGGCCACGATCAACCACATGCCGGCGCTCGATGCGCTGTGGAAAACCGGCTATGGCGTGACGATCCTGGTCAAGATCGGCTTGCTGCTCGCGGCGATGTCGCTGGGAGCAGGGAACCTCCTGCGGAGCAAGCCGCGGCTGGCGGCGGCAGCAATCCGTCCGGAGCTGGGCGCCCCGGCCTCCCGGCTGCTGCGGCGGATGATCAGCGGCGAGACGGCACTGATAGCGGGGGCGGTGTTCGCGGCCGCCCTCCTCTCCAGCCTGGCGCCCCCGCCCCCGGCGTTCGCGCTGCAGGGCTCGGCACTGGCAAACGTCGGACCTGGCCGAGTGGCGGAGACGGTCAAGCGAAACGGCTACCTGCTCCAGGTGCTGGTCAGCCCCAACAAGGCCGCTGCTCCCGACTCGTTCGCGCTGCGAATCACCAAGGGCGGCCAGCTCGTCCGAGGGGCCAATGTCACACTCACCTTCAACCACACCGAGATGCAGATGCCCCAGCAGGAGTACCAGCTGACCGAGACCCAACCGGGCGTCTACTCCCGCGCCGCTCCGGCGCTGGTGATGGTCGGCCGGTGGGCGCTCGCCTACCAGATCAATCCCCCGGGTGCCACGCCCTTCACCGCACTGATCCTCGACCAAGCGAACGGATGACCACTGCTCAGCCCACACCAAGCGAACCCTCGCCCGACGATCAATTCACGCCGACCAACGTACGCGTGCGGCTGCTTGCCGCCGCCCTCGCCCTGACCGTTGGCGTGGTGGCGATCCTGATCGCCTTGCTGTATCTCAAGGGCGCACTCAGCAGCTGAGCCAGAGGCGCGGCACCTGTAACCGCCAAAGCCTCGACACCGCCCGGAAGCTGATCTCTCGCTATATCGCCGCCGACTCCAGCCGCTCCTTGATTGCTCGCAGAAACGCCGCGGCGCGGACGCCATACAGAACCCGGTGGTCGCAGGCCAGCGACAGCGTCATCACCTCTCCGGGTAACACCGCTCCCTCCCGGACGACGGGGGTCGAGCGGACCGCCCCGCAACAGACGGCCGCAGCCTGGGGCGGGACGACCAGCGGCGTCGCACTCGAGAGACCGAGTGCCCCGGCGTTCCACAGGGTGCAGGTCCCGCCGGAGAGCTCCGGCGAGGCGAGCTGTCCGTCGCGGGCGCGCCCGGTCAGGGTCTCGAGCTCGGCCTGGAGCTCGTCCAGCCCCTTCGTATCGGCGTCGAAGAGCGTGGGGATCACGTAGGTGTCCTCGGCGGTCACCACCACCCCGAGGTTCACGCGGGAGAACACCTCAAAGCGGCCATCGCGGTAGGCACCGTTCGCGCGAGGGTGCTCACGCAGGGCAAGCCCACACGCGCGGGCCACGGCGGGGCCGACCTCACGACCACACAACCGCACGACCGCATCCATATCCACCTCGACGGTCATCTCAAGATCGGGGACCACCGCCCGCGCCTCCGCGCTGCGCCGCGCTACTGCCCGCTCCCAGCGCAGCGGCTCATGGACGTCCACGGTGCCCTTGGCACCCGGTCCCGGGAACTCGGCGGGATCAGCCATCCTGCTGCTCGTCCGGCTCGCCGTCTTCGTCGGCCCCCTCCCAGGTCTGCATGAACTCCTCCTCGTCCATGCCGGCCAGATCGGCACGGAGTGCTCGCAGCAGCCGTGCCGCCTCCCTCGGAGGCAGGTTCCAGTAGAGCACGATCTCCCCGTCGTCGACCGAGACGACCTCGATTCGATCGACGCGGGCGGGGTCGGCCAGCAGCGCCGGCTGATGGTCGGCGATCAGTCGGTAGGCGCGGTTGGCCCTCACGGGGCACCCTCCAGCGCCACCGCCGCGCGCTCCAGGCCAGCGTCGCCCTGGAAGAGCTCTCCGTCGACGGCGATCGCCGGAAGCTCTCCCACGCCGGCCGCCAGCGCGCGCTGGTTGGCGCGCTCCAGTGCCTGCGCGGTTCCACGCAGCCCGACGCCCTTCAGCACCGCGGCGGGATGCATCTCGCATGCGGCCGCCGCGAGCAGCACCGTGCTCTCCTCGCCGAGATCGCGCCCGCCGGCGAAGGCCTGACGGAAAGCGGCCAGCGAGAAGGCGACCGCCCGGCCACCGCGCTTGGCGAAGGTGGCGGCGAGTGCGGCCAGCCGGCCGTCGGGCGGCCACCCCGAAGGCCAGCGCAGCGGTTGCAGGCCCAGCCGCGCGACCTGCCGACTGAACCGCTCCCGGTCCGGCGCCATACCCTCCGCATCGATGGCGGAGCTGAGCACCGGCTCCCATTCCGGAACCACCGGCAGCGTCGCGAGGATGCGCTCGGCGGTCAGGTAGCAGGCAGGGCTGCTGAGGTCGTAGTAGAAGACCGGCTGGCGCTCCTGCGCGGCGGACACGGGCCGGTCAGCCGTGGATCAGCCAGCCGTCGGCCGCGCGGGCCGCTTCCATGACACCCTCGGACAGCGTCGGGTGCCCGTGGACGATCCGCGCGACCTCCGAGTAGCCCCCTTCCAGCGCGCGAGCGTTGACCAGCTCCTGGATCATCTCGGTGGCCTTCGCGCCGACGATGTGACCGCCGAGCAGCTCCCCGTAGCGCCGCTCGCCGACGATCTTGATCACACCGGTGCGATCGCCGTAGACGGTGCCAGCGCCCACGGCGCCGTACTGGACCTTGCCCACCACGACGTCGTGGCCCTCCTCCCGCGCCTGCGCCTCGGTCAGCCCGAAGCTGGCCACGTTGGGGGTGCAGAAGGTGGCTCTCGGTATGTCGATGTACTCGAGCGGGTGGGTCTCCAGCCCGGCGGCGTCCTCGACCGCGATGACGCCTTCGTCAGACGCCTTGTGGGCCAGCGCGGGTCCGCGCACGAGGTCGCCGATGGCGTAGATGCCCTCCACGCTGGTGCGCATTGCGCCGTCGACCTCGACCAACCCGGTGTCCTCCAGCCGGATCCCGGCGGCGTCGAGCCCAAGTCCCTCCACGTCCGGCCCACGGCCGGTGGCGATCACCAGCCAGTCGGCGTCGCCGGACTCCTCGCCGTAGGTGAACGAGACGCCGGTGTCAGTTGATTGCACGTCTCGGACGAGGGTTCCGGTGTGAATCTCCATGCCCTGCTTCTTCAGCCCCCGCTCGGCAGCCTTGGAGATGTCGGCGTCCTCGGTGGGCAGCACCCGTTCGAGGGCTTCGAACAGCCGCACCTGGACCCCCAGACGCGCGTAGGCCGAGGCGATCTCTGCACCCGAGGCGCCGGCGCCGACCACCGCCATCGTCTTCGGCAGCTCGGTGAGCGCCCAAGCCTCCTCTGTGCCGACCACCCGACCGCCGAACTCCGTGCCCGGGATCGCTCGCTTGACCGAGCCGGTGGCCAGCACGATGGTCTTCGCGCTGACGGTCCGCTCCCCGATCGTGACTGTGCCGGGGCCGGTCAACGCCGCCGTTCCCTCCAGCACCTCGATCCCGTTTTTCTGCAGCAGCGCGGAGACCCCTCCGGTGAGCGTGGAGATGACCCGGTCGCGCCGCTGGCCCACGGCGGCGAAGTCGACCTCGGGCTCGGCCACCTTGATGCCGTAGTCGTCTGCTTCGCGCACCTCGGAGAGCACGTCGGCCACCCGCAGCACCGCCTTCGCGGGTATGCAGGCGTAGTTCAGGCAGCGGCCACCGACCCGGTCCTTCTCAGCCACGGCGGTCTTCATTCCCAGCTGGGCGGCGCGGATCGCCGCCACGTAGCCGCCGGGCCCGGAGCCGATTACCAGGCAGTCGTAGGAGTCCTCAGCCATCGCATTGCAGGCTAGCTGTAGCTACCGACCGGGGTAGCGCGGCATCTGGATCCGGCTGAGCGTCCGGACCAGCTTCAGGAACAGGTAGCCGCAGGCGACGATGATCACCGGGGCGACGATGAAGCCGAGCGCGTTGCTGGCCTCGATCAGGTACAGCGTGAACAGCGTCACGATGATCGCCAGCAGTGCCATGAACCCGAGTACGGCGCCATACCACATGCGCCACAGTCCAACCGCGCACGCGACCATCAACGCAGCGAACACGATGATCCCGCCGCCGGCCGGATGCCTGCCTGCGATCTTCAACCCAGCCAGCCACGCGATCAGGTTGCCGATGCCGATCAGCGCGGCCAACGCGGCGGCGATCCGGATCGACCACGGTCGCTCGCCCGCGGCGAACGGTGTCAGCGTCGCCCGGACGGCCGCGTTGCGCTGCTCGGAGCGCGATCCCCGCGGCTCAGGTGCCGGCTTGGAGGCCGGCGCCGGCCGCGCGCGCTGCCCCCGCTTGCGGCTACGCTGCCCCAACTTCGACCCCCGCTCGGTCGCGGCCCAGCGCCGCCTGGCGGAGCGCTTGCGCCACCGCCTGTGGGTCGGAGGCTTCGGTCAGCGCCCGGACCACCGCGAGCCGGCCGCCCCCCGCCGCGACGACCTCGGCGGCATTCTCGGGGTTGATCCCGCCGATGGCAAAGAACGGCGATGAACCGGTCGTCGCCGCGGCATGCCGCACGAGCGCTGTTCCGACTGCGGGGCGCCCGGGCTTGGTCGGGGTCGCGTAGACCGGCCCCACGCCGATGTAGTCCACTCCCGCGGTGGCCGCGGCGTCCACCTGGGCCGGTGTGTGCGTGGACAGGCCGACGATCCGCTCAGTTCCCACCAATGCCCGCGCGCGTGCCACCGAGACGTCGTCCTGGCCGACGTGGACCCCGTCGGCCCCGGCTGGCCCCACCAGGTCGGGGCGGTCGTTGAGGATGAACAGGGCGCCGTGCTCACGGCAGGCGGCAGCCACCCCGGCGGCTGGCGGCCAGCACCTGTTCGTCATCCGCGGTCTTCATCCGGAGCTGAACGATGTCCACGCCACCACGCAGTGCGCCTCTCAGAAGCTCCCCCCGGGGGTCGTCGCAGATCAGGTACAGGTGAGCTTCGGCGAGGCGCCGGCGAAGGTTCATGCCCTCAGTCTGCCATTAGCGCCTCGCTAGCATGAACGGTACGGGAGCCCGTCAGCGGGCTGAGAGGGCGAGCCCAAACTCCGCCGACCGTCAGAACCTGACCCGGGTAATGCCGGCGCAGGGAGGATCCTCTTGCCGCATCCGCTTCCCCATCCACCAGATGTAGCCATCGTCGGCGGGGGCGTGATCGGCCTCGCCATCGCCTGGCAGGCGGCGCGGCGCGGCATGGCGGTGACCGTGTTGGAGCGTGACCGCGTGGGCAGCGGCACCTCGTGGCTGGCGGCCGGGATGCTCGCGCCGGTGGCGGAAGCCGATCCCTCGGAGCGGTCGCTGCTGGAGCTTGGCGTCGCCGCCGCCCGCGCCTACCCGGAGTTCATCGCCGCGCTGGCCGAGGAGACCCCGGTCGGATCCCGGTTATCTCGCCTGCGGCACGCTGCTCGCCGCGCGGGACAGCGACGAGGCGGAGGCTCTCGACCGGGCGCTGGCGCTGCGCGAGCGTCTGGGGCTTCCGGCACGCCGGCTGCGGGGCAGTCAGGCGCGTGCCCTGGAGCCGGCGCTGGCACCGACCCTGCGGCTCGCGGGAGAGCTTCCCGAAGATCACGCAGTCGACCCCCGGGCGCTGATCGGTCGCTCTCGCCGACGCGGTCACCCGCGCTGGAGGCGTGGTCCGCGAGGGGGCGGAGGTCAGGGGGGTGCTCAGTGGCTCGGATGGCGTCCACGGCGTGGAGCTCGCGAGCGGTGAGCGGATCGCCGCGGAGAATGTCGTGGTCGCGGCGGGGGTGTGGTCGGGATCGCTTGCCGGAGTGCCGGCGCTCCCGGTACATCCCGTCAAGGGACAGATCCTCCGCCTGCACGATCCCGCCGGACCCGGTCTGCTCAGCCGCGTACTTCGCCAGGAGGGCGTTTACGTCGTTCCGCGCGGAGACGGGCGCTACGTCCTGGGGGGGACTGTGGAGGAGCGAGGATTTGATCGCAGCAATACGGCCGGCGCCGTGCTTGAGCTTCTCCGGGAAGCCGCCGAGCTCCTCCCTGGCCTCGGCGAGCTGATCCTTGACGAGGTGTCGGCCGGCCTTCGTCCGGGGACGCCGGACAACGCGCCGATCATCGGGCCCGGAGCGATCCCGGGGATCCTGTGGGCGACCGGCCACTACCGAGGAGGCGTCTTGCTGGCGCCGATCACCGCGGAGGTGGTTAGCGCGATGCTGAGCGGAGATGAGCTTCCGATGGATGTCGCCGCGCTCGCCCCGGAGCGTTTCGCGCTCACTTCGAGCGGAGCTGCGCGATGATCATCACCGTGAATGGCAAGCCCCAGGAGATCATCTCTGGCGCCACCGTGGCCGCGGTGGTGGCTGAACTTCGCCCCGGACCGGAGGGACGGGGGGTCGCGGTCGCGGTGGGCGGAGAGGTAGTGCCGAGAACCGAGTGGGGGGCCACAGCGCTCCACGAGGGTGCCCGCGTCGAGGTCGTCTCCGCGGTCCAGGGGGGTTGAGCATGGCGGACCTTCAGATCGCCGGACGAACGCTGGATTCGCGCCTCATCCTGGGCAGCGGCGGGTTCACCAATCACGAGGTGCTGGCCCAAGCCCTGCGCGAAGCGAAGGTTGAGCTGTGCACGGTCGCCCTGCGCCGCCTCGATCCTTCGGCTCGCGGCTCGATCCTTGACGTGCTCGACCAGGAGAACGTGGAGGTCCTTCCCAACACCGCCGGCTGCTACACGGCGCGGGACGCGATCCTCACCGCCCAGCTGGCCCGGGATGCGCTCGAGACCAACTGGGTGAAGCTGGAGGTGATCGGCGACGACCGCACCCTGCTCCCCGACGCGGTCGAGCTGGTGAGTGCCGCGGAGGCGCTGGTCGATGACGGCTTCGTCGTGCTTCCCTACACCACCGACGATCCCGTGCTGGCACGCCGCCTGGAGGATGTCGGCTGCGCGGCGGTGATGCCGCTGGGCTCGCCCATCGGTAGCGGCATGGGGATCGCCAACCCCTACAACCTCTCGATCATCCTGGAGCGAGCGGGGGTGCCGGTGATCCTTGACGCCGGGGTGGGGACCGCCTCGGACGCCGCGTTGGCGATCGAGCTCGGCTGCGACGCGGTGCTGTGCGCCAGCGCGATCGCCAGGGCTCACGACCCGGTGGCGATGGCCCGCGCGATTCGCCTCGGCGTGCAGGCAGGCGCGTTGGCTCGCGCCGCCGGCCGGATCCCACGCCGGCGCTACGCAGAGGCGTCGACCCCGCGCGAGGGCACCCCGGAGTTCGAGCTGCCTGGCGCCTCGGGATGAACGTCGACGCGCTGATCGACGGCTGGGAGGCTGCCTGGTCAGGCCGGGACCCGGAGGCTTTCGCGGAGTTCTGCCTCCCGGAGGTTCATTACCAGGATCCCCTCACCCCGGAGCCTCTGGAGGGACCGGAGGGGATTGCCGAACACGCCAAGCGGTTGTGGGCCGCGTTCCCGGACGCGCGAGTGGAGCGCACCGGCGCGCGGCCCAGCGATGGCAGGTTCGTCGCTGCGCCGAGCAAGGTGCTGGCCACGCACCGTGAGCCGCTGGAGGGGCTGCCGGCCACCAACCGGTTCATCGTCGTGCACTGTGTTTTCTACTGCGAGGTCGAGCAGGAGCGGCTCCTGCGAATCCGCGGCTTCTTCGACCTCTACGAGGCCGCCACGCAGCTCGGAGTGCTTCCCGGCCGGGGCACGCTGTCGGAGAAGGCACTGCTGATGATGCGTGGTTTCGGCCTGCGGACCGGACGAGGATGAACATCGCCATCCCCATCTTCGACCGGCTCACCGCGCTCGACGCCGTCGGACCCTACGAGGTGCTCTCCCGGGTGCCCGGCGCCCGGGTGCACTTCCTTGCTGCCGAGCCCGGCCCTCAGCGCACCGAGAACGGGATGCTGGCGCTCGAAGCCGACGGTGCACTGTCGGATCTCCCCAACCCTGAGGTGGTCCTCGTCCCCGGCGGCCTGGGCACGAGGGACCTGATGGAGGATGAGACGATGCTCGGCTGGATCCGCCACGCGCACCAGAGCAGCCGGTTCACCACCTCGGTGTGCACCGGTGCGCTGCTGCTGGCTGCCGCGGGCATCCTGGATGGCCTCCGGGCGACGACCCACCACCTGAGCCTCGACCTGCTGGCCGATCACGGTGCCAGCCCAGTCCGCGAGCGTGTCGTGTGCGCGGGCAAGGTGATAACCGCTGCGGGCGTCAGCGCGGGGATCGACATGGCGCTGACGCTGGCTGGTCTGCTCGCCGATGATCAGGTTGTGCAGGACATCCAGCTGGCGATCGAGTACGAACCTTTGGCTTGAGCACCCGCGTCGCTGCGCCGACCGAGGGTCACCCCAGCGTCACTGCCACCGGGGCGTGATCGGACAGCACGCCCCGCTCCAGCACCTCCGGCGCCCCGATTGGAGCGAGTCCCCGGGCAAACACCAGGTCCACGTCGTGTCCCGCGGCCTGGGTGAAGCCCGGAAGCTCCAGCTCACGGACGTTGAAGTCGCCCCCGAGTACCACAGGCGCCTCCTCCGCCCACGCTCGCATCGTCCGGGCAGCCACGTGCGCCTCGTCCGCTGCCGCGGCTGCGTCGCGCACGGTGGCGTGGAGGGTGCCGACCCAGGATTCATCCTCGAGCTGCACGCCGAGCAGCCATCGACGCTCGGGAAACCTCCTCAGCCGTAACGTGCGCTGCGCGGAGATCTTGCGGCCTCGGACCACGATCGCGTTGCAGCCGCCTCCATTCGACTTGATCAGGTCCGGCCAGCGGACGGCGAGCGCGCGCCGCAGCGGGAGCGCCGCATTACGAGAGGTCAGCACGCGCCCGCTCCGCCCGCCCAGCTCGCGCTCCAGCTGTCCGGGCCACCACGGCGGCGTCTCCTGGAGCAGGGCGACGTCCCAGCTCCAATCTCCCAGGGCTTGCGCGAACTCCGTGAACAGCTCGCGTCCCGCCGAGGGAACGGCCCGCCCGTGAAGAAGATTCCAGGTCAGCACCCGCAGCGACACGGCGACGCAACGTACACTCCTCGCCCCTTCATGGCACGTCACTTCCTCACCGGGACAGAGCTCGACGAGACGGCGCTGCTCGCCCTGCTCTCCCGGGCGGAGGAGCTGAAGGCACAGCCGCGCGCTTCCAATGCGCTGTCGGGCCGTACCGTGGCGCTGATCTTCCAGCGACCGTCCACGCGGACGCGGGTGTCCTTCGAGGCCGGGATCGTGGAGCTGGGCGGTCATCCGATGGTGCTTCGGTCCGAGGACCTTCAGCTCCAGCGTGGGGAGTCGCTGCGAGACACCGCCTACGTTCTCTCGCGGCACGTCGCCGCCGTGGGCATCCGCACCGGCCCCGATGCATTCGTGCGGGAGCTCGCCGAATACTCCGGCGTCCCCGTCATCAACATGCTGACCACGGACCACCACCCGTGCCAGGCGCTGGCCGACCTGCTCACCTTGCGGGAGGCGTTCGGCGGTCTCAGCGGGCTGACGGTGGCCTACGTCGGGGACGGCAACAACGTGGCCCGCTCGCTGGCGGTGCTGGGGGCCATGGCCGGTGTCGAGGTGCGAGTCGCCTCGCCGCCGGGATATTCGTTGGAGCCCGTGGCCGGTGCTCGGCTGATGGAGGACCCCAGCGAGGCGGTCGCCGGCGCCAACGCGGTCTACACCGACGTGTGGGTGAGCATGAACGACGATCCAGCTTCCGTCGCAGCACGACGGAAGGCGCTCCAGCGCTACCGCGTCGATGACCGCTTGATGGACCTCGCCGCTCCCGGAGCGATCGCCCTGCATTGCCTTCCGGCGCACCCCGGAGAGGAGATCACCGCCGAGGTTCTCTACGGAGCCCGGCAGCGGATCTGGGACCAGGCCGAGAATCGTCGTCATGTACAGAAGGCCTTGCTTGAGTTGCTGGTCGGTGAGGCGGCACCTGCGGCTTAGTTTGGCTACGCTCGTCGGCGGAGAGCATCTGCCGGAGGAGTTACTGCTGTGCCCGCGCCGAAATCGTCTCGCCGTCCTTCAGGGTCGGGTTCCACCCCCAAGGCCGCGAGTTCCGCGACCAGCCGAGGCTCCAGCAAACCCGCTCCGGCCAAGCGCAAGCAGGCGCCGAAGGGTCAGGGTAAGCGGACGCCGGCCAAGCGCAAGCAGGCGCCGAAGAGCCAGGCCGACCGGCCCGCGACAAAGGCCGCCTCCTCGCCGGCGGCGTCCCCCGCGAGCAATGCCAACGTGGCCGACCAGGTACTCAACCGCGTGGCCAAGCAACTCGACGTGGTCCTGCTCACTCGTGATCGGATCCAGGAGACCCTTGACGACGCAGCCGAGCGCGGCCGTGTCACACGCAGCGACGCCAACATGCTGGTCTCCGAGCTCGTCCAGCGGGGGCGTCAGCAGCGTGCCGACCTGCTCCAGGAGATCGAGCAGCTTCTCGGCCGCGGGGTGGACCAGATCGAGTCCGCCACCCGCCGGGCTCGCCGGACCGATTCGGTCGATCGGCTGGTGCGCTCCGCCGACCGGGCCAGACGCACCGTCGGGGTGGGCCCCGCCTTTCCGATTCTCGGCTACGACGAGCTCTCCGCCAGGCAGGTGGAGGAGCGGCTCGCGGCGCTGCAGCCGGCGGAGATGCGCAAGATCCGGGACTACGAGCGTCGCCATGCCAATCGCAAGACCGTCCTGGCGGCGATAGAGCGAGCGTTGGACTAGCGCGCGCTCTCCGCGGCTGCCCGCCCATCGGGTCGTCGCCGCAGGCACGCGTACACCGCATCCCGCAGCGCCTTCTCTCGCGGGTCATCGCGGAGGTGGTGGCCCAGCCGGTTGGGGGCGTAGGCGAAGCCGAGGTTCAGATCGGGATCGGCGAAGGCGAAGGAGCCGCCGGCTCCCGGGTGGCCAAGTGCCCGCGGGCTCGAGCCGAAGCGGAACAGGCCCGAGGGCCGGGAGAACCCCAGCGAGAACGACGCCTCGACCATCAGCACCAGATCTCGGCGTCCGGCGGTCGGCGGGCGGGGCGGTGCGGTCAGCTCCGTGAACGTGCTCGGCGTCAGGCCGAGCTCGCCGCCACCTGCGGCAAGCGCGCCGTATGCCTTGGCGACGCTTCGGACCTGGCCGACTCCGCCACCGGCGGGGATCTCCAGCGCACGGTAGGCGGGAGCGTCGAGGTCGCCGGCGCTTCGCAGCCTCGGGTTCATGAACACCCGGGAGGTCAAGGACGATGGCCACAGGAAGGCAGCGAGCATCCGGCGCGGCAGCCCGCTGGGGTGGAGCATCGCGCCGAGAACACCCAAGCCCTGGATCGAGGCTACCCGGCGCGCCGCGACGTCCCGTGGCAGCCCGAAGTAGAACTCGATGCCAAGCGGCGCCGCGATCTCGTCGGCGAAGAATCGTCCCAGCGAACGATGGGCGGGATCCACGCGCCGAATCAGCTCGCTCTCATACCAGCCCAGGCTGAGGGCGTGGTATCCCTGGCGCGTGCCCGGTGTCCAGGCGGGACGTTGGCGGGCGAGGATCTCCGCCAGCCGGTCCAGGTCCCCGATCGCTGAGGCGTCCAGCCGCTCGTCGATCACGCACAGGCCGGCCTGGTGGCCGAGCAGCTGTCGCACCGTGATCTCGCCCTTGCCGTGCTGCGCGAACTCCGGCCATACGCTGGCCACCGTGGCGTCGTAATCGAGCTGGCCCCGGGCATGGGCGAGCGCCACCGCCATCGCCGCCAGCCCTTTCGAGGTCGAGTACATCATCACCAGCGTGTCCTCCTCCCAGGGCTCGGTCCGGCCGGCGTCGCGGTAACCGCCCCACAGGTCGACGACCGGCTCGCCCCGGTGATAGACGGCGCAGGCCGCTCCCAGCTCGCCGCGCTCGTGGAAGTTGAGCTGGAACTGCGCTTTCACCGCCTCGAACCCGGGCTTGACGAAGCCGCCGATCATGGCTGGAGAAGCTAGCGGGCCCGGCCATTTTCTCGGCTGCCATGCTTGAGGCCGTGAGCACGCAGACCTCCACCCTCCCCCGGCCCTCGCGCGGAGACGAGCTTGAGCTGAAGATCGAATCGCTGGCCTACGGCGGAGCCGGGGTCGCCCGGCGCGATGGATATGTCGTATTCGTGCAGGGCGGCGTTCCCGGAGACCGGGTGCGCGCCATCGTGGGCAAGTCCAAGCGCGCTTACGCACAGGCACGGGCGGTGGAGGTCCTGGAGCCGAGCCCCGACCGGATACCTGCGGTGGCCGATCATCCGGGGGCCTCCTGGCAGGTGATCCCCTATGAGCGGCAGCTGGCGGTCAAGCAGGACCAGGTGCAGGAAGCTCTGACGCGGATCGGACGGCTAGAAGGCTTCGTGCTGGAGCCGATCGTCCCCGCGGTGGCGCAGTGGCGCTACCGCAACAAGCTGGAGTACTCGTTCGGCACCGATGACGCCGGCGGCCTGATCTGCGGCTTCCATGCCCCTGGAACCTGGCACGAGATCGTCGGCCTGGAGGACTGCCTACTCGCCTCGGAGGCGGGCAACCGAGCGCGGGAGCAGGTGCTCCAGTGGTGCCGGCAGCGCGGTCTGAAGGCCTACGACCGCCGCACCGGCGAGGGCCTCCTGCGCAACCTCGTGGTCAGGGAGGGGCGCCGCACCGCCCAGATCCAGGTGCGCCTGGTCACTGCTCCGGGAGACCTGCCGGTGGCGAGCCTCGCCGAATCGGTGGAGGCCGGCGGACTGCTGTGGACGCAGACGGACAGCGTGGCGGAGACGACCCAGGGCGGTCACACCGAGCTGATCGCGGGCGACGATCGACTCGACGAGGAACTGGGAGGGCTGGCGCTGCGTATCTCCCCCCAGGCGTTCTTTCAGACCAACACCGAGATGGCCGAGCAGCTCTACGGCATCGCGGTGGACTACGCCGGCCTCGGTGGCTTTGAGCGTGTCTACGACCTGTACTGCGGTCTGGGAACGATCGGGTTCTTGATGGCCCCCCGTGCCGCCGAGCTGTGGGGATTGGAGCTGGTGGAGGAGGCAGTGGCCGACGCGATCGCCGGTGCCCGGGTAAACGAGATCGATAACGCCCACTTCTTCGCGGGCGATGTCCGCCTCGCCTTACCCGAGCTGGTTGAGGAGGCAGGCAGGCCAGATGTCCTGGTGGTCGACCCGCCCCGGGCAGGCCTCTCCCAGAAGGTGGTGCGGCGGATCATCGAGGCGTCGCCGAACCGGATCGTCTATGTCTCGTGCAATCCCACCACTCTGGCTCCCAATGCGGCACAGCTGCAGTCCGCCGGTTACGAGCTCGTGCGCGTGCGTCCGGTGGACATGTTCCCGCAGACCCCGCACATCGAATGCGTGGCGCTGCTGGAGCGGTCAGGGCGCAGCGGCGGCGGTGCGGCTGCCGCGGATCAGCGCTCCTCCTCCAGCGGGTGATCCTGCCCGATTGACAGCTCCAGCCTCCGGGCCGGTTGTTGTCGCTCCGGCTCGAATACCAGCGCACCGAGAAAGCTCGCCATTCGCTCAGCATCCTCCTGCTCCAGGCGCGCGGGAAGGTAAAAGTGAGCCAGTACCCCCGAGCGGAGGGGGAATGGGTAATCGATCAACCCACCTGAGGAGCTCGCAGGGGCCGAGTCGCTTGACCCGGTGGTCTTGGCCGTTTCCGGACGGCGCTCCGCGCGCCGTTCATCGCGGCCTGCTCGCCGGCGAGAGCGGACGGGGGGAGTGAAATTCTCGCCTCCGTCCTGGAGAAAGGACCGGTACAGGTCAAGTCCGCGAACGAATCGGCTGCGGTAGGCACGCAGACTGTCAGGTGAATATCTGTGACCTGCCAACTTCTCAAACCTGCCCATGTACTCGTCGGCATTCAGCTGACTCACGTCGATGCCCTCGGCGTCGGGCTCGACGGTAGTCAGGATCTGCCGGGTGGCAGAACGCAGAGGCTCTACAGCAGCGGAAGTCATAAAGCCTTGACTGATCAGCCAGTCAAAAAACTCGTTGAAGCCGACGGCGGTTCCCGACGTCATCGTCTCGTTCATGGGTCCTCCTAACCCTGGATCGGCGCGAAGAGTATGACCGGCACGCCATGCGCGGTCAACCGCACATACACACCGGCATGGCGCACAGTAGGGTGAGGCCATGCGTGCCGTGACGATCAAGGACGAAGGGGAGCTGAAGGTTGAGGAGCACCCGGACCCTGTTCCGGGCGTCCGTGAGGTGCTGGTGCGGGTCAAGGCAGCCGGCCTGAACGGTGCCGACATGCTCCAGCGGCGCGGCCGGTACCCGGCGCCCCCCGGATCACCGCAGGACATCCCGGGGATGGAGCTGGCCGGAGAGGTAGTAGCCCTGGGTCCCGAGGCCAGCCGCTTTCAGGAGGGAGACCGGGTGATGGCGATCGTGGGAGGAGGCGGGCAGGCCGAGCTGGCTGTGGTCCAGGAGCGCATCCTCATGCCGGTTCCAGAGCGTCTGGAGTGGTCCCAGGCCGGCGGCGTCCCCGAGGTGTTCACCACCGCGCAGGACGCGATCTTCACCCAGGCCGGGCTGCAGCCGGGCGAGCATCTGCTCGTGCACGGCGGCGCGGGAGGGGTCGGCACGGCGGCGATCCAGCTGGCCCGGAGCGCCGGGGCGCAGGTCACGGCCACCGTGCGCAACCCGGACAGCCGCGAGGCGGTGGCGGAGCTCGGCGCCCGCGTGATCGACCCCGAGGAGTTTGCCGGCCAGGGTCCCTACGACGTGATCCTGGAGCTGGTCGGCGCGATCAACCTCGCCGAGAACCTGAAGGCGTTGAATACCGGCGGCCGGATCACCGTGATCGGCATCGGCGCCGGTGCAAAGGGGGAGATCAACCTTGCCCTGCTGATGCAGAAGCGCGCCCGGCTCCACGGTTCGACCCTCCGCGCCCGCCCACTGGAGGAGAAGGCGCTGACGGCGCGGGCGATGGAGCGGTCGGTGCTGCCGCTGCTGGCCACCGGCGAGATTACGGTGCCGATCGCAGCGCTCTTCCCCCTGGACCGGGCTGAGGCTGCCTACGACTGCTTCGCCGCCGGGGGCAAGCTCGGCAAGATCGTCCTGGAGATGTAGGACGAGCGCGGCCTAGTAGGGGGGCAGGTCCGCCCACCATTGCCCCAGCTCGCGAAACGCTCCCCAGAACTCGCGCTTGGCGTCCTCCTCGTCGAGCGCGTCGTCGATGCTGGGGACGTAGAGGGCGTCGATCGAAGGCGTGAAGCGCTGCACGATCCCCGCCTCGGTGAGCAGCGGGCGGCGGAGGGGCACGTCCAGCTCGTTGAGCACGCCGACTGCCTCCTCGCCCATCACCACCAGCATCTTGGGCTGGACGATCGCCAGCTCCTCGGCCAGCCGGGCCACGCAAGCGGGATCGGCCAGCGCCGGGTCTGTGACCGGACACTTGACGCACAGCGTTCCGTATACCGCCAGTGGGTCGATGCTCAGCCGCTTCAGCGACTTCATCAGGGCATTGCCGGTCCGTCCGTAGAACGCCACGCCCTCCTCGACCTCCGATGGCCGAGCGGAGTACTTGACCAGGAAGATGTCCGCCTGGGGGTGACCGGAGCCGAGCACCGGCATCAGCTGGCCGCGAGGGCAGTGAGGGCAGCCCTGCAGGTCGTGGGCGAAGGTGTTCAGCTCCCTGATCGCCCGCTCCAGGTACTTCTCCCGAATCTCATCGTCTGTTGCCGGCACCGCGTTCGGATTGGACACCGGACGTGCTTGTCCCTGCTGGTGCATCAGGACTTGCGGGTCACCCGCCGCACCCGGCGGTCCCGTGACGCCCGCCGGGCGGGGGCGGGGAGGGCCTTGGTCTGCAGGAACTTGAGCGCCTGCACATAGAGCAGGCTGGCCGGGTTGCGGACGATGTCGGCGTCGCGCAGCGAGTCCAGGAACTCCGCCGGTCCGTCGAAGTCCCGCATCCTGATGCGCACCGAACCCAGGCCCTGGGGCACGTGGGCATCCGAGCCCGCGCCGGCGGGGATCCGGTACTTGGCCGCGAAGCGCACCGCCTCTTCGTTGAACTCACTGATGGCCACGCGAGGGTTGAACACCTCGATGGCATCGACCTCGTCCAGCACGTCCAGCAGATGCTCATAGTCGGGCACGGAATGCAGGCGGTCGAAGGGATGCGGGACGTAGACCAGCCCGCCCTGACGCTTTATCTCGGCGATCGTCTCCTGCAGGGTCATCCCACGCTGGACCTTCTCCTCGATGAACAGGCCGATGACCTCGCCCTGGTCCTTGGTCTTCACCTCCTCGCCGACGATCACCTTGAGCCCAGCAGGAGCCTTCTCGCGCGCCTCCAGTGCCCCGGAGATCTCGTTGTGGTCGGTCACCGCGATCGCTCCGAGGCCACGCTCCTTGGCCTCGGCCAGCAGCACCTCCACCGGAGTGGCGCAATCGTGCGAGTGGTCGGTGTGCATGTGGAGATCGACATCGATCAGCGGCCGGTTCTTCAGCTTGCGCCGCGCCTTGACCGGGGCCCGCCCGTCGTGACGCCGCGAGCCAGCAGGCCGTCGTAGACCGCCTGCACCTCCTCGGCCACCCGCGGCCAGCGCAGTGTCTGGCGCAGCGGCTCGGAGGCGGCGCGCAGGGAAGCTCGCAGATCCGGCTCGGAGACCAGCCGCGCCAGCTGGGCGGCCAGCGTCTGCGTGTCCCCGGGCTCGAACTCCAGCCCGTAGCGACCCTCGGCCAGGAGCTCCTCGTAGGCAGGCAGCCGCGAGGCAACCGGGATAACCCCCGCCGCGAGAGCCCGTACCACCACCCCGGGTGTGGCCCGGTCTCCCTCGGAGGCCAGCACGACCACCTCGGCGCTTGCAGCGCGTCAAGCTCCCGCGGTCTCCTCGCCGTCGAGGAAGCGCACGCGCTCCCGCAGCTCGCGGCTGAGCGTGGCCGGGGCAGCCAGCGGCCGCTCTGAGAAGACCGACGCCCGCCAGGGCAGCTCGCGGGGCAGCGTCGCGCAATGCGCGCAGGAAGGCCCGCAGCGCGGCGCGTTCCTCTCCGGCGATCATCACCAGCTCCACCTCGTCGCCTTCGGCGGGATGGCGTACCAGCTCCGCGGCGGGGAGGATCACCTGGTAGTCGCCGGGGAAGAAGCGCTGCATCAGCTCGCGGGTGGCGCGATAAGAGGCGATCCGGGCGTCGAGCCGTCCGAACAGGAGTCGGGACAGCGGCCGGGTCAGCTGAGTGGACAGGATCCGCTCGGTGGGCGCGTGAAAGCTCCCCACGTTCAGCGAACGCGAATGACGCAGGGCCGCGCTGGAGGCGCTGGGGGCAAAGGGCTCGTGGAGGTGAACGACATCCAGGGGCAGGGTGGTGAGCGCCTGCTCGATCGTCCGCGCCACGTCCACCGGCAGCGAAGTGGCGCGACGCTGGGTGGGCGAAAACGGCAGCACCTCGCCGACACCCAGCACGAGCGGCTGTCCATCGGCACGCTCCATCAGCTCCTCGGGAGAGCCGCGCAGCGCCCGGCGGCTGTCGCGAACCAGCGAGGGCGACTGCGAAGGCGCTATCAACGCCACCCGATGCCCGCGGCGGGCCAGCGCGGAGGAAAGCTCGCGGATGTAGACGCTGATCTCGTTGTCCGCCTCCCAGGCGAAAGGCGACACCTGGGCGATGGCGAGGCGATCAGCCGGCACGGGTGGCCAGTCTAGGGCCGCGCGGAGGGCACACGCGTGCAGGCGGCGCGCCGGCCGGCCCGCGAGGAGGCGGACCGACGCGCCTGAGCCGAGGGGACCGCTACAGCGCGGTGACGACCGACTTCGTCTCCAGGTAGTTGTCGAGGACCTTGTGGCCCATCTCCCGTCCCCAGCCCGACTCCTTGTAGCCGCCGAACGGCATCGCAGCGTCGAACACGTGGTAGGTGTTGATCCACACGGTGCCGGCCCGCAGGCGCTTGGCCGTGCGGTGGGCCTTGGAGATGTCTCGAGTGAACACCCCCGCGGCCAGGCCATAGTTGGTGTTGTTGGCGGCCGGCACGATCTCCTCCGGAGACTCGAACGGGATCGCACACACGACGGGACCGAAGATCTCCTCGCGCTCCACGCTCATGTCGGGACTGGTGTTGGTGAGGACCGTCGGCTGCACGAAGTAGCCCCGATCGCCCGATCGATCGCCGCCTACCACCGCCTCGGCTCCATCGCTCCGCCCGGAGTTCAGGTAGCCAAGCACCTTTTCGAACTGCTCGTCTGAGATCAGCGGACCCATCTCGGCGTCGGGGTCGGTACCGGGAGCCAGGTTGATGTTCCTGGCGGCATCGGCCACACCGGAGACCACGTCGTCGAAGATCTGCTTCTGCACGTACAGCCGCGAGCCCGCGTTGCAGCACTGACCGTGGTTGAAGAAGATCCCGTTGGCAGCGCCGGCGATGGCGCCCTCCAGGTCGGCGTCGGCGTAGACGACGTTGGGCGACTTTCCGCCGAGCTCCAGGGTCACCTTCTTGAGGTTGCCGGCCGCCGCCTGCACGATCTTCTTGCCGACCTCGGTCGAGCCCGTGAACGCCACCTTGTCGACATCATCGTGTGCGGCCAGCGCCGCTCCCGCATCGCCGTACCCGGTGACGACGTTGAGCACGCCGTCGGGCAGCCCGGCCTCCATCAGCAGCTCTGCCAGCCGGAGCGCGGAGAGCGGCGTCTGCTCCGCCGGCTTCAGGACCACGGTGCAGCCGCAGGCCAGAACCGGGCCGAGCTTCCACGCCGCCATCAGCAGCGGGAAGTTCCACGGGATGATCTGGCCGACCACTCCGACCGGCTCGCGCAAGGTGTAGGCCAGGTACTCGCCCGGCGCCGGGAGCGCCGAGATCGGCACCGTCGAACCCTCAATCTTCGTCGGCCAACCCGCCATGTAGCGGAACAGGTCGGCTGCGAGCGGCACGTCGGCAGCGCGGGCCACGGAGAACGGCTTGCCGTTGTCCAGCGACTCCAGCATCGCGAACTCGTCGGCGTGATCCTCGATCAGCTCGGAGGCCCGGAACAGCAGCCGCCCACGCTCGGATGGCGTCATCCGACGCCACGGCGAGTCGTCGGCGAACGCGCGACGCGCGGCGCGGACCGCGCGGTCGACGTCCTCGGCGTCCCCGTGAGCCACCTCGGCGAGCACCTCCTCCGTGGCGGGGTTGATCGTCTCGAATGTCTTCCGACGAGGCCGCATCGACCCAGTCGCCGTCGATCAGTAGCCGATGCGTCGAATGGACGAAGCCGTCAGCCTGTCGCTCCACGGACTCAGCGATTGCCATGGATCCCTCTCCTTCTGCGCGAGCCCCTCGGCGCTCGCGCGCCGTCGTAATGCAGGTCCATTAGAGACCTACCCGGCTCGGCCAGGCCGACACCAGGCTTAACAAACGGCCGGACTCGCCGGCGCTCGGTTCAGGCGGTCGCGGGAGCGGGAGCGTCCGCGCGCTTCTCGGAACGACGCGCGGTCGTGCGATGAACTCCTCGGTGAGCTCGACGAGCCTCGGCGTCGGGACGCTGGTTCATCGGGGACTTCATCAGGTAGGAGCTGGGACCGTCCAGCTGGCCGGAGATGCCCTGGTTGAGGGCCAGCTTGCAGCAGCGCACGGCGTCGATCACGATGCCCGCGGAGTTCGGCGAGTCCCACACCTCGAGCTTGAGCTCCGCGGTCAGCGGCACGTCGCCGAAGGCCTCGCCCTCCAGGCGGATGTGCGCCCACTTGCGATCGGTGAGCCACGGCACGTAGTCCGAGGGGCCGACGTGAACGTCCTCCTTCGGGAGCGTGTGACCCATGATCGAGGTCACGGCGTTGGTCTTGGAGATCTTCTTGGACTCCAGCCGCTCGCGCTCGAGCATGTTGTAGAAGTCCATGTTGCCGCCGACGTTCAGCTGCGAGGTCCGCGCGAGCTTCACCCCGCGCTCGTGGAACAGCCGGGCCAGTGCGCGATGGACGATGGTGGCGCCGACCTGCGACTTGATGTCGTCGCCGACGATCGGCAGCCCGGCCTTCTCGAAGCGCGCGTTCCAGTACTCCTCGCGGGCGATGAACACGGGAATGCAGTTGACGAACCCGCAGCCGGCCTCGAGTACCTGCTCGACGTACCACTTGGTGGCCTCCTCGGAGCCGACTGGCAGGTAGGAGACCACCACGTCGGTGCGGGTCTGCTTGAGCACCTGCACGATGTCCACCGTGGACCCGGGGGCCTTGGTGATCTTCTCGCTGAGGTACTTCCCCAGCCCGTCGTGGGTCATCCCCCGCTGGACCTCGACGCCGAGGTTCGGCACATCCTCGGCGAACTTCAGCGTGTTGTTCTGCCCGGCGAAGATTGCCTCGGACAGGTCCTTTGCCGACCTTGTCGGCGTCGATGTCGAAGGCCGCGCTGAATTCGATGTCGCGCACGTGGTAGCCGCCGAGATCGACGTGCATCAGGCCCGGCACCGCCTCGTTCGGATCAGCGTCCTTGTAGTACCTGGACGCCCTGCACGAACGAGCTCGCGCAGTTGCCGACACCGATGATCGCCACCCGGACCTTGTCGCGCCCGTGGCGGGCGGCGCCGTTGGTGGACCCGTTCGTCTTGCTCACTGGAGAAACAATCCCTTCTTGAAGATGTGCCTGCGCGGTGTGCCGCGTGGTTGCGCGCGAGGGGGAGACATAACTTATCCCCGCTGCAAAGGTTTTGTTACACGCGCTTAGCCCCCTGCGGGGGTTCAGGCGACCGCGTTCAGCTGTCCGCGGACGTAGACGATGCGCTGCATCGTCGTCAACATCGTCAGCCCGGCGAGGACGTAGACAGCCGGCGCCAGCAGCTCGAAGTGCCCGATCGACGCCCCCTTGGCGAACACCAGACCGATCGAGAGGATCACCACTCTGACCGGCCGGGTGGCCAGGCCGACCTTGCACGCCACCCCCAGCGCCTCGGCTCGTGCGCGGGTGTAGGAGACCATCAATGAGCCGAGCACCGCGGCCACGGTGGCGGCAGCGGCCACCTCGTTGTGCCGGGCCGCGAAGTACGCGCCGACGGCGGTGAGCACGATCCCCTCCTCCAGCCGGTCAAGGGTGGAGTCCAGGAACGCGCCGAACGGGGTCCCTTTGCCGGACATCCGTGAGTAGCGTCCGTCCAGGGTGTCCATCACCGAGCCGATGATGAAGGCGACCCCCGCGAGGAAGAACAGCCGAGCCACCACCAGCCCGGCGGCGGTCAGGTTAAGGAGGAAGCCTGTGAGCGAGATCGCATTGGGAGTGAGCCGCGACTCGATCAGCCGGTCCCGCATCAGCTCCTGGGTGGTTACCGCTCGGTCCCGGGAGCGCGGACGCCGCGGGGGTCGCTGGCGCGAGGTCTCGGCCCCCGGAGCCATGGCCTAGGCCGGGGCTCCGCCGAAGGCCCAAGCCTCCGGTCTGGCTCGCGCCAGCAATCGCTTGGCCAGCATCCAGGAGATGCCGGCCGTGAGCCCGCCGAGGAAGACGTCGGTGAGGTAATGGTTGCCGGTGGCCACCACGACGAAGGTGATCAGCACCGGGTACATGATCCACAGCACCTTGAACGCACGCCGGCGGACCAGCCGCGACATCGGCCACCCGATCATGATCGCGAAGCAGACGTGCATCGACGGCACCGCGGCGTAGAAGTTGAGCAGCGCGCTCGTCGGTCCGCTCTTCTCGAAGGTCACCCCGGTCAGCTGGCGGATCGTGTCGGTGAACCCCCATTCCGGCAGCAGCCGCGGCGGCGCGGTGGGGTAGAGGGCATAGCCGATAAGCGCGATCGCCATGGCGATCATGAACACGTTGCGCACGAAGTAGAAGGAGCCGTTGCGCCGCGTGTACATGAACAGCAGCGCTCCGAGGGTCACGAAGTAGTGCGCGTTCAGGTATGTCCAGTCGGCGATGTCGATCAGCCAGCGCTGGCTCAGCGTCCAGGACTGGATGCTCGGCTCCACGAACACGTGCAGGGTCCGCTCCAGGTTGATGATCTGGGTGGCATCCCCAAACGGCTTGTAGCTGCCACCGCCGTCGACCAGCCCGCGCACCAGCTCGTAGAGCATGTATGCGCCGCACCCCAGCAGCAGCTGGCGGAAGGCGTCGAGCCAGCCGTGCGGGAGCACCCGCTGCTCGATCAGGCGGAGACCTCGCTGCATAGGCAGGGGATGCTAGCGGTGGCCGCCCCCTGCACTTTCTGGGCTGCATCGCGGCGAGCGTGCACCGATCCTTCCCAATGAGAACGCGATCTCGAGCCGCACCGGGCCCGGCCGGGTCAGTTGCAACTCCGTGAAGTCGCCCGCCGGAGTGACGCAGCCCGGTCCTTCGCTCAGCTCCCAGTATGGGGTGAAATGGACGCGCACCAGCGCTCGGCCACGCCGCAACGCGGTCAGGCTCAGCGAGTTCGGTCCGATGCCACGTAGGGTCGCCGCACCCGTGACGATCGGAGTCGCACCGCGGACCGCGTAGACCCTCCAATGGCGTGAATGCATCACCTCGCGCAAGTAGGGAAGTCCATGGTTGATCAGCGCCTGCTCGGCCTTGCCCGCATAGTCCAGCGGGGCGTCGGAGACCGCCACGAAGCGGATCGCCATCTGGTGCAGCCACGCCTCATACCGAGCCGGCGTGAGTCGACCGGTGTAGAACAGGCTGTTGTCCTTGATGTCGATCTGGCGCTCCCATCCCCGGGCGATGGAGAAGTAGGGCGCCACCCGATATGCCTCCGAGTGGAACTGGGTGAAGGGAATCTCGATCCGGAACGGCGGGCCGCTCTGGCGCCCGAGAAAGCTCAGCAGCGGTCGCCAGTAGCCGGCTGAGGCGGACGGGTCCCCGGCGGCGACGGTCACGTCGCGCACCGGCGCCTGGAACTGGATGTAGAGCAGCGGCAGGGCCACCAGCGCCAGCCATTGCGCTCGCCGGGGCCACCACAGCAGCGCGGCCACCGGGCCGGCCAGAAGCGAGCCAAGCCGGTCGGCGTTGCCCCCTATCGGGGAGGGGATGAAGAAACTGCCCACTAGCCCGATCAGGTACAGCAGCAAGCCGACTCGCAGGGTCCACTCCTGGCGCGGCACGGCCATCAACGCCACCAGCACGATGACGACCAGCGGCCACAGCGAGGCCGACGCGAACGGTTCGGTTCCGCCCTCCGGGAAGGCCACCGACAGCGCCAGCACGGGGAGCAGGGCGCCGGCAACAACGCCGCTCCCCGCCATCACCGCCCATCGATCCCGGTTGGCCAGCCAGCCGCCGAGCGCGCAGGCTGCGCCGGCCAGCGCCGCGAACAGGGCGGCGACCGGGCTGGCCAGTGCGGTCGTGACCGCCAGCACGCCCGCCAGCCAGGGTCGCCGTCGCTGGAGAGCCAGTGCGGTGGCCACCGCCGGCGCCAGACCGAAGGCGAAGGTCAATCGCCCGGTGAAAAGCTCGGTTGCCGTCGCTGCGCCGAACCACAGCGAGCCGAGCCAGGCGTCTGGTCCGTAAAGCCTCCACGCCAGCGACTCGAACAGCGCGGCAGTGGCGACTGCCGCCAGAGCGCCCACGATCTGCGGGGTGAGCCAGGCGGCCAGCGGCGGGAACAGCACGCTGTACCCGGGGACGTGGTGTCCGGCGTACCACCAGTTGTTCCAGAGGCCGAAGCCCTCAGCGCTGAACAGCTTGGCGCGGAGCAGGTGGGCTGCCAGGTCCAGGCTCGGCGGCGAGACGATCACGTAGATCAGAGCCAGCACGGCCGCGACCACGGTCGGTGCCGCTCGCCGCGCACTCATCGCGTGAGAAAGCCGGCGATGCGCTCGGCGAGCTCCGGGCGATCGAGCCACGGCCAGTGGCCGGCGTCATCGACGGCGATGAGCTCGGCCGTCGGGAGGCGCTCGGCGTAGGCCTCGCCATAGGCCGGTGCCAACCAGGGATCGTGACCTCCCCACAGCACCAGCGCCGGCATCCGCAGGACCTGGAGGTTCTCCCCGGCGCGCGGACAGGAGAGACTCGTCGCTTGAGCGAAGCAATCGGAGGATCGCCCGCTGGGTGCCCTGATCGAACTCCGACCACAGCTCGGCCACCCGCTCGGGCGGCCAGGCGGTCTCGGCGGTGCTGCCAGAGCGGAGCCGCCGCCTCAACAGCCGCTCGTTCACCGACCCCATCAGCAACTCCCCCAGCAACGGCTGGCGACAGAGACGGGCCAGGCCGCGCCAGCGGAAGCCCCCGGTCAGCGGCAGCGCGTTGATGAGGACCAGCTCGCTCCACCCGGTCGGGGTGGCGCTGGGCGAAGGCGAGTCCCGCGGCCCCGCCCCAGCCGTGCAGGACCAGCTGGATGCGCTCGATGTTCATTTCGCTCAGCAGGTCCTGGAGGAAGTCGACGTGACCGCTCAGCGACAGGTCAAGCTGTCCGCCCTTTCCCGTCCGCCCGAAGCCCGGGAGGTCGGGAGCGATCCCCCCGGTACGCGCCAGCAGCGCGGTCCAGTCCGCGCCGCTGGTGGGGATTCCATGGAGATACAGCGGGGGCGGCCCGTCGGCGGGCGCACGGCGAACGAACACGGGCGACCCGGCGAGTTCGATCGTGTACTCGTCGACGCGCACCCGCCGGCGAGGATAACGTCCGGCGGGTGTCGGTCACCCAGCGCGCAGAGCCGGGGCCTTCTCGGGTCCTCTGCCTCGGCGAGGCGCTGGTCGATCTGATCGGACAGAGCGCGGTGGACGACATCAGCGAGGCCGAAGCGCTGGTGCCGCACTTCGGAGGAGTTGCCGCCAACGTCGCGGTGGTGGCCGCGCGGGCGGGCGCCAACGTGGCCCTGGCCGGGGGCGTTGGCGATGACAGCTGGGGGCGCTGGCTGCGCGCTCGTCTGGAGCAGGAGGGGGTGGACGTCTCCCTGTTCGCTCTGGTCGCTGATCGGCGAACGGCCCTGGCGACGGTCGCCGTCGATCGCCATGGCGAGGCCAGCTACTCCGTCTACGGGGATACCAGCGCCACCGTGGTGGAGGTGCTCGGCGACGGACTCGAGCGCATCGTCTCCGACTCGGCCGCGCTTTTCCTCAGCTCCAACACATTGGTCGGCGTCGATGAACGAGAGGCTTCCATGCACGCCCGTTCCGTGGCGCTGGAGCGGGGTCGGCCGGTGATCTTCGACCCCAACCTGCGACTGCATCGCTGGCGGTCGGTGGCCGATGCCTCGGCCACCGCCAATGCCTGTGTTCCCGGGGCGCTGCTGGTGCGGGCCACCGAGAGTGAGGCAGAGCTCATGACCGGGGAGCACGACCCCGAGCGCGCTGCGCTGGCCCTGGTCAAGGCCGGGGCACGGATGGTGGTGCTGACCCTGGGCGAGCGGGGGGCGATCCTCCGCGGACAGCAGCGGGCTGACGCGCCCGGGGTCCCCACCGAGGTGCTGAGCACGATCGGGGCCGGCGATGTCATCACGGGGTTCCTGCTGGCCAGGCTGGCGTTGAGCGGCTTCTACCCGGCGGCGGTGGCCGCCGCGCTGCGTGAGGGGGTGGCACGCGCGGCGCTCGCGTGTCAGCGGTGGGGGGCGCTTGACTAGCGGCGGCCCGCCTAGGTAGCCCTCATCCGGGGGCTGTGTCATGCAGTAGGGTCGGTTGGATGGGGGTTGTCCATCACGCTCAGGCCTAGACGGCGAGCCCTGGTCGTGTTGCTGGTGCTGGTTGGGGGGTGCGCGGTGGTTCCCGCTGCGGCCCAGGCTGCGACCGGTCAGATCTCGGGGCAGATCACCCAGGCCGGCACGGTCAACCCGGTCGATGGTGGATCCGCCGACGTCTACGACTCCAACGACAACTTCGTCGAGCAGTTCGTCGTCACCAACCAAGGCAACTACACGGCGTTTGGGTTGGCTCCCGGGAGTTACCGCGTCGAGTTCATTTCCCAGGGCTATGCGGCTCGGTTCTACAACGGCGACACGATGGGGGGAAGCCCCACGGGTGGAGGCGCGACGCTGGTAACGGTCAGCGCTGGTTCGACGACGCCGAACATCGACGGGGCGCTTCCCTTGGGCGCGGGACAGATCTCCGGCCAGGTGACCGATGCCGCCACCCATGCCGGCGTTGGCGCCTACGTAACCGTCTACGACTCCAGCGGCTTCGTCTACTACTCCCAGGGATTCTCTGGAGGGCCCTACACCATTCCGCCAGTGCTGGGGTCCGGGAGCTACCGAGTTGGCTTCTCGGGGTTGCCTCATACCAACTATGTGCCGCAGTTCTATAACGACCGCTCGTCCCTGGCGAGCGCCGATTCGGTGAGCGTCACCGCCGGCTCAACCCACTCCGGGATCAACGCGGCGCTGGTCAGCGGTGGGGGCCAACTCACCGGTACGGTGACCGACGCGGCCTCGCACCACGGGATGGAAGGCGTCACCGTCGACGTGTACGACTCCGGCGGCAATGTCGTCGGCTCGGCGACGACGGCGGCGGACGGCACCTACGCGGTGTCGGGGTTGGCCAGCGGCCAGGACCGGGTCGGCTTCACCCCGTCCGGCGGCAGCTATTCGCCGCAGTTCTACGACGACAAGTCGTCGCTGGCGAGCGCCGACCCGGTGGCCGTCAGCGCGGGCTCCACCGCCTCGGGGATAAATGCCGCCCTGGCGTCGCCGGATGTGACCATTTCTGCGCCCAACAACCCGATACCGGAGCCGGCGAGCGGGAGCGTGCCGGCGACGTTCACGATCACGCTGCCCTCCGCACAGTCTACGGCCACGACGATCAACTACCAGACGGTCGACGGAACCGCGAAGGCGATCAACAACGACTACACCGCCGTGCCCAACCCGTCAGATACTGGGTCGGTGACGATCCCGGCCGGTGACACCAGCGCACCGGTACAGGTTGATGTCGACGACGGCTCAGGGAAGTCGACGACCGAGACCAAGGGGTTCCAGGTACAGCTGCTCCCTTCGGCCGGACCGGCGATCAGCACCACGGACGGCTCGGCCCCGGCCACCATCACCGTCCCGGGGATCGGCGGCACTCTGACCGACCGCGGCGGGACGGGGCAGAGCGGTGTCCCGGTCACCTTGACCGGGACCGCGACCTCCGGCCAATCGGTTATGCAAACCGTCAGCACGAGCTCCGGCGGCAGGTATCAGTTCTACGTCGATCCGGGCAGCTACGCGGTAAAGCCCAAGCCCCCCGCCACGGGTGCCGGCAACCCTGCCTATGAGGCCGTCGCGTGCCCCGGAAGCGCACAGGTCGGGGAGTGCTCGCAGATTCGCCTCGGCGCCGGCGAGGACCTCTCGGCGAATTTCAAGATGTTCTCGTTGATCGTCAACAGCACCGACAGCGCTCGGGACCCCGCACAGAGCCTCGCCCTGGGCATCTGCGACACGACGCCCAGTGATGCACAGCAGTCCACGTGCACTCTGCCGGCGGCGATCGACGTCGCCAACAAGCTTGGCGGCGGTGGGGCGTCGATCGGGTTCGACATCCAACCTGGGCAAGGCAACCGGTTCGATGGAAGCGTGCCGCAGATCGAGCTGAACGGCGTTGACTACGACCTCGCGCACTCCGCGCCCATGGCGACCGTGCCGTTGACCATCGACGGCACCACGGAGCCGGGAGGGAGGGTCGAGATCAGCAAGAGCCCTGGCCCTGGGTCCCTACCGGCCGGCCTGACCCTGGGCGGGCCCAATTCGGTGGTTCGCGGACTGGCGTTCAACGGCTTTGACTACGACCTGGTGCTGACGGGATCCGGCGACATCGTCCAGAAGGACTCGTTCGGCACCGACCCGCTGGGGAGGCCTGACGGCTGGCCACCTGAGATCGGGCTGCTACTCAACTCATCCACCGCTGACGTGATCGGCGGGGGCTCCGCCGGGCTGGGCAATCTGTTCTTTGGGGGTTCCGCGGGAATCGGACTGGACGTGCGCGGCTCGGCCCATGACCTGATCGAGGGCAACGTGCTGCGCGCGCCCAGCTCAGGCGACGCTCTGCGCCTCGTGAACGGAATCGACAACACCGTTGGCGGCCGTAGCCCGGGCGAGGGCAACCTCGTCGCCGGTACCGCCGCCACCAACGATGCCGGTGACGTGGTCCAAGGCAACCATTTCCTCAACGGCGGAGTCCTCCAGGTCGACGGTGCTGACACCACCATCGGTGGCGCCACCCGCAGCCCGGGAACCGGCGCCGGGAACGACTTCGACCCCGGCAGCGGGGGGACCTTCGGCGCGATTCAGGTACAGGGCGGGGAGGGCAGCGTCGTCCAGGGCGACCGGATTCGCGGCCGTGGGAGGGATGGCGTGGCTCTTGTCGACAACGCCACGCACGTCACCGTTGGTGGTGCGCGGGCCGACCTGGGGAACCTGATCGAGGGCAACGGGCCCTCTGCCGACTCCGCCGGGGTGCTGATCCAGGGAGGTCCAGACGGCGATCCTCCAACCGACGACGTGGTCGCTCACAACCAGATTCTCGACACCCGAGGCACTGGAGGAGTGGTGATCCAGGACGCCACGGGGAACCGGATCACCGCCAACGAGATGAGCGGAAACGAGCAGCTCGGGATCGACCTCGGCGGCGGGGGGTTCCGCTATGACCGGTTGGAGAGCCCGCTGCTCACCACCCCCGGGCCCAACCACTACCAGCCCTATCCGCTGATCGACAGCGTCAGACGGGTTTCGGGCGGGGTCGCCCTCGTAGGGCAGCTGCAAGCGCACCGCCGGACGAGCTACGACATCGAGCTCTACTCCGAGAAGTCGTGCGCCGACGACAGCATCACCCCCGGCCAGGGGCACATCCCTCTGGGAAGCAAGACCGTGCACACCAACGGTCTTGGCGAGGCGCAGTTCGACCTGCGAGTCCCGGACCGCGTCAGGGGTGAGCGAGCACTCACCGCGACCGCCAGCTCCTCGAGCGGAGATACGTCGGAGTTCAGCCCGTGCCTGACCATCGGGCACCTGGCCCGCCGGTTCACGCATTCCGGAGTGACGCTTTCCGGGGCCCAGGTCGATGTCCAAGCCCAGCCCTCCTCGGCGAAGGCCCCCCTCGTCCGCGCGCGCGAAGCCGCCGCGACGCGCCGCCCCGTTCGCCTTGTCGCGACCGCCCACCCGTTCTGCCCACCTGTCACCACGCGCTACTGCGCCGGGACCGTCGTGGTGCGCCAGGCATCGGGCCACAAGTTCGTCGCTCGGCTCAGGTTCAAGCTCGCGCCTGGCCAGCTCGGGGCGTTCCGCTTTCGCCTCCCATCGGCGCTCGCCAAGGTGCTCGAGCACCGGCGCCTGGTGAAGCTGATCGTCACGATCAGTGCCCACGACGGCGCTCATCCCGTGCGTCACAAATCAGTCACCAAGAAGGCAGCGCTTCGTCTGCGCTCCTAGCTCGGTCTCGGTGCCCCTCTGCCGGCGTCACCAGGGCGCCCTCCCAGCTCGTCCGGGGAAGATCGCGCCACACCATCCGCGCAGCGGTTTGCTGTACGCACGCTGGAGGCTCGTTGGATGGCCGGAGGCATAGCCCAGACCGAATGGTCCCGGCCGGCGGCCCGGCGGGTGCGGGCGATCCGCCAGCGGCTCGCGCTGGTCTACGGCGTGCCGCGCGTCCGGCCCCACGGGCAGCCGATCGACGAGCTGATCCTCACCGTCCTCTCCCAGTCCACCAACGACCGCAACCGGGACATCGCCTACCTGGGACTGCGGGAGCGTTTTCGCAGCTGGGCGGCAGTGCGCGACGCGCCCGTGGACGAGGTGGAGGCCGCGATCCGGCCGGGCGGCCTGTCCCGGGTGAAGTCGGCGCGGATCAGGCAGATCCTGGAGGCCGTCGGTCAGACCGCCCCGGACGGCGAGCTTTCGCTCGACTGGGTGGGGGAGCTGAGCGTCCCTGAGGCCCAGGCGTACCTGTGCGCCCTCCCCGGCGTGGGGCGGAAGACGGCCGCGTGCGTGTTGCTGTTTGCGCTGGGGATGCGCGATGTTCCCGTGGACACCCACGTCTCCCGCGTCGGTACGCGGCTGGGACTGTTTCGTCCGGGAGCGTCGTTCGTCGAGCTCCATGACGAAATGCTCGAGATCACCCCGCCGGGCGCGGAGCTGGAGCTCCACCTCAACCTGTTGCGGCACGGGCGGCGCACCTGCCACGCCCGGCGGCCCGAGTGCCCTTCGTGCGCGCTGCGCAGGATGTGCCCGCGGGTGGGGGTGGATGACTGAGGTGAGCCCGGATTTAGGTCACGGGTTCCCGCCCGCTTAGGCCACGGTCCTCGGGTCCGGGGCGCCACCGACGTGGAAAATCCGGCACGAATGCGGCCCCGGGCGCTTCGAGCCGGAAAATCAACGTCAGAGGTGGAATTTCCGCCCCCGAACCGCGGCCCGCGTGACCTGTGACGAGTTTTCCACGTCCCGTACTGGCAGGCATTTGGCCGGTCCGCCACGCCCCCGAGGCGCTGGCAGGCCCCTCCACGGCCCCCCACAGAAGCCGCCGGGCCTCCTTCGTCACCCCCTCCACAATCTGCTACGCTTCCACTAAGATTTTTGTGAACCAACAGGAGCAATATTAATTATGGGAAAAACGATCGGAATCGACCTCGGGACGACCAACAGCTGCATGGCCGTGCTCGAGGGGGGCGAGCCGACCGTGGTCGAGAACGCGGAAGGTGGGCGCACTACCCCCTCCGTGGTCGCGTTCACGGGCTCAGGTGAGCGACTGGTCGGCACCGTGGCCAAGCGCCAGGCGGTGACCAACCCGCAGAACACGATCTTCTCCATCAAGCGCTTCATGGGCCGCAAGGAGGCCGAGGTGCGCGAGGAGGAGTCGATCGTGCCGTACAAGGTCGTCGCCGGACCAGGCGGCGACGCACGCGTTGAGGCCGCCGGCAACCAGTACTCGCCGCCGGAGATCAGCGCGATGATCCTGCAGAAGCTGAAGTCCGACGCCGAGGCCTACCTCGGGGAGTCGGTCGACAGCGCCGTGATCACCGTCCCCGCCTACTTCAACGACGACCAGCGCCAGGCGACCAAGGACGCCGGCCGGATCGCCGGCCTCGACGTCAAGCGAATCATCAACGAGCCGACCGCGGCCTCGCTGGCCTACGGGCTCGACAAGGAGTCCGACCAGACCATCCTCGTCTTCGACCTCGGTGGCGGCACCTTCGACGTCTCGGTGCTGGAGATCGGCGACGGCGTGTTCGAGGTCAAGGCGACCGCCGGCGACAACCACCTCGGTGGCGACAACTTCGACAAGGCGGTCGTCGACTGGCTCGTAAGCGAGTTCCGCAAGTCCCAGGGGATCGACCTGGCCGCGGACCCGATGGCCCTCCAGCGTCTCTACGAGGCCGCTGAGAAGGCCAAGATCGAGCTCTCCACCACGCAGGAGACCCAGATCAACCTGCCGTTCATCACCGCCGACGCCAGCGGCCCCAAGCACCTCGACATGCGTCTCACCCGCGCGAAGCTCAATGAGCTGACCGCCGAGCTGCTGGACCGCACCGTCGCCCCCGTTCGCCAGGCACTGGAGGACGCCAAGGAGAAGGGCGCCGAGAACATCGACCATGTCGTCCTGGTGGGCGGCATGACCCGGATGCCCTCGGTGCAGGAGAAGGTCAAGGAGCAGACCGGCAAGGAGCCTCACCGCGGGGTCAACCCCGACGAGGTCGTTGCCGTCGGCGCCGCGATCCAGGCCGGAGTGCTGGCCGGCGACGTCAAGGACGTCCTGCTGCTCGACGTCACCCCGCTGACGCTGGGGATCGAGACCAAGGGCGGCGTGATGACCAAGCTGATCGAGCGCAACACCACCATCCCCACCCGCAAGGGCGAGGTGTTCTCGACCGCCGAGGACAACCAGCCGAGCGTGGAGATCCACGTGCTCCAGGGCGAGCGGGAGATGGCGGTCTACAACAAGTCGCTGGGCAAGTTCCAGCTGACCGGCATTCCGCCGGCACCGCGGGGGATTCCGCAGATCGAGGTGGCCTTCGACATCGACGCCAACGGCATCCTCAACGTGTCCGCCAAGGATCTGGGAACCGGCAAGGAGCAGAAGATCGAGATCCGCGCCGGGTCGGGTCTGTCCGACGACGAGATCAAGCGGATGGTCAGCGACGCCGAGTCACACGCAGAGGACGACCGCCGCCTGCGTGAGCTGGCGGAGGCCCGCAACAACGGCGAGAACGCGGCCTACCAGGCCGAGCGCCAGCTGTCCGAGCTCGGCGAGTCAGTCGACGCCTCCTCCAAGGAGGAGATAGAGGCAGCGATCAAGGCGGTCAGGGAATCACTAACCAGCGAGGACGCCGCGGACATCAACGGCAAGACCGAGGCGCTACAGGCCTCCTTCCACAAGATCTCCGAGGCCATGTACCAGCGGGCCCAG
Source organism: uncultured Solirubrobacterales bacterium (assembly GCA_963731435.1). Lineage (GTDB taxonomy): Bacteria > Actinomycetota > Thermoleophilia > Solirubrobacterales > Solirubrobacteraceae > Palsa-465. The sequence continues at coordinate 56,797 of CAVSVF010000002.1, read as the reverse complement.
GAGCAGGCGGCCGCAACCGGCAACGGCGCCTCGGCCGAGGGAACGGGCGAGGAAGCCGAGGACGTGGTCGATGCCGAAGTTGTGGACGAGGGCCATGGCTCCTGAACGCGGTCGTCATTTCGGTAGGCACGGTGGTCTGGGGGGCTCGTCCCCTCGGGCCACCGCTTCCTCCGAAGCCGCCCCGTCAGCTTCCTCGGAAGCGGCGGTCCCAGGGTCGTCCCACGTTGACCCAACAGCTGCGCCTCAGGAAGAGGAGAAGCTGAGTCATCGGGGATCCCAGGGTCAGCCGGGGGCGACAGTGCCCGCCGGTGAGCCCGAGGCTCCCGTGGGACCGGTGCCACCCGTCCAGAACCCCGAGGACGCGCAGCCCACGGACGCGCCTGACAGCGAGGACCACGAGGAGAAGCTGGCCCAGGATCTGGAGGAGCTGACCGCTCGTGCGGCCAAGGCCGACCAGTACCTGGAGCTGGCTCAGCGCACCCAGGCCGACTTCGAGAACTACCGCAGACGGACGGCCCGGGAGGCGGCTGCCGCCCAGGAACGGGGCATCGCCAAGCTGGCCAAGGAGCTCCTGCCGGCGGTCGACAACCTCGATCGCGCGCTCGAGGCCGCGACGACGGCCGGAGAAGCCGGGAACGGCCAGGACGGGGGCACCGAGGCCGAGGGCAATGGCGCGGGCTCGCTGCTCTCCGGCATCAAGCTCGTCCAAGCCGACGTGATCGCCGCGCTTGCGCGAGCCGGGATAGAGCCGTTCTCGCCCACCGGCGAGCCGTTCGACCCCAAGCATCACGAGGCGGTCGCCCAGGTCCCCGTCCCCGGAGCCGAGCCCGGCACGGTGGTGGAGGTCTACCAGCGCGGCTACCGCATCGGGGAGAGCGTGCTGCGGCCCGCCAGAGTCTTGGTCGCCCAGTAGGCGGGGAGGGACACCGTGGCTGAACGACCCGACTACTACAAGATCCTCGGGGTGGGCAAGAACGCCTCCGAGGAGGAGATCAAGAAGGCCTATCGCAAGCTCGCGCGCCAGTACCACCCCGACCGCAACGCGGGCGACAAGCAGGCCGAGGAGCGCTTCAAGGAGGTCTCCCAGGCGCACGACGTGCTGTCCGACCCCGAGAAGCGCAAGGACTACGACCGCGGCACCGGGCCGTTCGGCTTCAACATGCCGGGGGGTTTCGATCCCGGTTCGTTCAGTGGCGGCTTCGGCGACATCCTCTCCAACCTGTTCGGGGGCGGCGGTGGTGATGCCACCGGTCCCACCGCCGGCGGCGTGCGCGGCGGCCGGGCGCGGGAGGCGCGTGGTCGAGATCTGGAGACCGAGGTTTCGCTGACCTTCGATCAGGCGATCAAGGGCACCCAGGTGCCGCTGGCGGTGCCGACTTCGCAGCCCTGCGAGACCTGTCACGGCAGCGGCGCGCGGCCCGGCACCTCTCCGAAGGTCTGCCCGGTCTGCAACGGGCGAGGCGTCGAGGCTGAGAGCCAGGGAATCTTCTCCATCTCACAGCCGTGCTCCAATTGCCACGGCGCCGGGACGGTGATCGACGAGCCGTGCCCCACCTGTGGCGGCACAGGTGCGCAGCGAAGCGTGCGTCGCCTTCGCGTGAACATCCCCGCCGGGGTTCGTGACGGCAGTCGCATCCGCCTCGCCGGCAAGGGCGAGCCGGGTCTCAGAGGTGCCCCTCCCGGGGACCTGTTCGTGATCACTCGCGTGAGTGACTCGCCGGTGTTCAAGCGGGCGGGCGACAACCTTGAGGTCGAGGTGCCGCTAACCATCCCGGAGGCGATCCGGGGAGCGGTGATTGAGGTGCCGACGCTGAACGGCTCAAAGCGCCTGCGCGTCCCCCGCGGGACCAAGCACGGTACGGTGCAGCGCCTTCGCGGGGAGGGACCGCCCCGGACCGGAGGCAAGGGTAGTGGTGACATCCACTACCGCTTCGTAATCGATGTGCCTGAGGCGCTCTCCCCGGAGCAGACCGAAGCAGTTGACAAGCTCTCCGAGGTGATGGACGTCGATCCGCGCAGCCGCCTGTTCCAGGGAGCCGCGGCGGCCGAGTCCGCGAGTGGGTGAGCGTAGATGTCTGAGCGGCGAGCCAGGACGACGATGCGGCGCACCACCACCAGCGTGGAGGTGTCCTCCGACCGCGGCGTGTTCATGATCTCGGTCGCCGCCGAGCTGGCGGAGATGCATCCGCAGACGTTGCGGATGTACGAGGCCCGCGGCCTGGTGGAGCCGAAGCGCTCGCCCAAGGGCACCCGGCTGTACTCACATCAGGACGTCGAGCGCCTCCGGAGAATCCAGGAGATGACCGCCGAGCTCGGGATGAACCTCGCCGGAGTCGAGCGCGTGCTGGAGCTGGAGAAGGAGCTCGCGACGATGTCGCGCAGGGTCGCCGGCCTCGAGAAGCGCGCGGTCGAGCTGAAAGCCGAGGTTCAGAAGTTGGAGGCGCTGCGCCGAGAGCTGCGCGCCGAGATCGTGCCCTACGCCGCCGGCGGCGAGCTCGTCCGCCGGAACGATCTACGCCCGCTGGGAATCCGCCCCCAGCGCTCGCAGCGTTGACCGGCCTGCGGTGAAGCGGCTGGGGGTCTCACCTGCGCGCTGGGCATCGGCGATCGTCGTACTGTCGGCGAGTGCGGTGATCACGCTGGCCGCGGCGAGCCCCGCCGTGGCGGCGAGCGGGAGAGCGCCGGCGCCGCGAGGTCAGACCCTGCAGCTGGTGATTCCGCTGGTGGCCGACGATGCCGGTCTTGAGAGCTTCGCCCATGTGGTGACGAGTCCGGGTTCGGCCTGGTACGGGGAGTATGAGCCGATTCCGCTCCTGGCCGCTCGGTTCGGAGCCAGCCGATCGGTCCGCGAGCGAGCCGTGAGCTTTCTGACGACCGCCGGAGCGACTGACGTCGCCGTCAACCCGACCGGCATGTTCGTCCGGGCGAGGATGACGGTGGCCGCCGCCGAGCGAACGTTCGAGACGCCGCTGGGCCGCTTCCACGACCGCTTCCATCGGGCGTTCGTGGCGCCCGCAGGTCGGGCCAGGACCAGCGCCGCGGCCATCACCCTTCCCCTCGGCCTCCGGGGGATCGCCACTGGTGTCGTCGGTCTCAACACCGAGCGGGTGGCCCGTCCGTCGGTGATGACGGCCGCTCCGCACGCTCGTGGCCGGTTGCACAAGAATGCCCAGTCCGCGACCAGACAGGCTCGGACTACGAGTCCGCGACCGGTACCCCCTCGGGCTGCTCGGCCGCCAGGGACACCGATGGGTTCACCCCCAAGCAGTACCTGGACGCCTACGGCTACAGCGCGCTCCGTAACGGTGGCTTCGCCGGGCAGGGCCAGCGGGTGGGCCTGATCGAGATCGACGGCTACCGGGAGTCGGACATCCGCAACTTCAACCGGTGCTTCGGTCAACCCACCGCGCGGATCGACCTCCGCACGATCGGCTCCAACCGGCCGTTGGCACCCGGTTCGGAAGCAACGCTCGATCTCGAGATGGTGGAGGCGGCCGCACCACACCTCAGCGCAATCGACGTCTTCGAGAACACCGGGGACGCCGCCGACGTAGATGAGTCGATCGCGGCGCCGCTGAGCGCCCGGGGCGGCGCGCCGGATTCCATCTCGCTCTCGCTCACCCTCTGTGAGCCGGACATGCTGCAGGGGTTCGGAAGGTCTGGGATCAACCTGATCGAGCGCGAGCTGGAGCTCGCGGCGGCGACAGGTACAACGGTGGCCGCCGCCAGCGGGGACCAGGGCTCGTCCAGCTGCTTGGACGACAACAACAATCCGGTCGACCGGCTTGCGGTGAATTACCCCTCTTCCTCGCCTTGGATCACGGCTGTCGGCGGTACCAACATAGTGCTCTCGCCGAGCAACAGCATCGAACAGCAGGTGGTCTGGAACGACACCGTCGACGACGTGGCCGCGGGCGGAGGTGGGACGAGCGGCCTGTTCGGGCGCCCCTCCTACCAGCGGCGTGCGGTCCGCGGCTCACGGCGAGCGCTGCCCGACATCTCCATGCTCAGCGACATCTCTCCCGGCTATGCCGTCTACTGCAGTGCTCCCACCGACCCGAATTGCGACGCCAGCTTCCCCTGGGAGAGTCTGGGCGGGACCAGCGCCGCATCGCCGCTGTTCGCCGGAGGGGTGGCTCTCCTGGATCAGTTCCTGCGCCGCCACCATCACGTCGCGCTGGGCTTCGCCAACCCCATGCTGTACGCGATCGACTCCGCCGCGCACCAGAACGTGTTCTTCGACGTGACTCAGCACGACAACGACATCGGCCCATATATACCGGGCGGTAACCACCGTCCGCTCGGTTGCTGCACCGCCGGGCCCGGCTACGACGAAGCCTCGGGGCTTGGCAGTGCAAACCTGGAGAGCCTCGCCGGCGCGGCTCGGGCGAGGCTGCCGGCTTTCGGTCAGACGTCCCTGAGCATTCCGCGCGGCCAGCATCCGATCAGGTGGCGCGCGCTCGCGGTGAAGCTGGGGTGCCGGTCAAGCTGCCGGACCTACGGCTTCGGCCTGGTCACGGTCGGCCCCGACCCGATCGGCGAGCTCGCCGTGTTCTCGCTCCGCAGCTCGACCGTGAGTTTCCGGCGCCGCGGCTCCCGGGTGATGCTGATGCGCTTCTCCGCACACGAGCTGCGGGTGATGAAGGCCGCACTGGCTCAGCATGAGCAGGTTCAGGCTGGAGCGTTCGGCATTGGTCTCGACGCCCGCGGACACCAGCAGACGGTGACCCCGCCACAGAGCGTCGCGATCACAAGCTAGCCGGCGGGGAGCCCTTGTCAGCGGCAGTGTGGTATGCAATAATCTTAGTCACCAAGACTAAGATTTATCGAAACACAGGCTGAGAACCACACATGCAACCAGACCGATTCACCATCAAATCCCAGGAGGCGCTTCAGGCGGCGAACCGGCTGGCCGAACAGCGACGCAACCCGCAGACCGCCCCCGAACATCTCCTGGCAGTCCTGCTGGAGCAGGACGGCGGCGTGGTCGCCCCGATCCTGCGCAAGCTCGGAGTCGAGCCAGGGGCCGTGCGTCAAGCGCTCGGCTCCGCTCTGGACGCGCTGCCGACAGTGAGCGGGACCGGCCCGGCCGAGCCGGCCGGTTCCAGCGAGCTGCTGCAGATCCTGCGCACCGCGGAGAACGAGATGCGGGAGCTCGGGGACGAGTTCCTCTCCACCGAGCACCTGATGCTCGCCCTAGCTGCGCATCCGAGCCGCGCAGGCGATGCCCTGCGAAGCACCGGCGCCTCCCGGGAGCAGCTGCTCCAGGCGCTTCAGGACGTCCGGGGAAGCCACCGCGTCACCGACCAGAACCCCGAGGACAAGTTCCAGGCGCTCGAGCGCTTTGCACGGGATCTGACCGACGCGGCGGCGCAGGGCAAGCTTGATCCCGTCATCGGCCGCGACGACGAGATCCGCCGCGTGATCCAGGTGCTCTCCCGGCGTACCAAGAACAACCCCGTGCTGATCGGGGAGCCCGGCGTCGGCAAGACCGCGATCGTCGAAGGCCTGGCCCAGCGCGTCGTCGACGGCGACGTGCCGGAAGGTCTGCGTGACCGCCGGCTGATGTCGCTGGACATCAGCGCGATGGTCGCCGGCTCCAAGTACAGGGGTGAATTCGAGGATCGCCTGAAGGCGGTGCTCAAGGAGATCACCGACGCCCGAGGGCAGATCATCGTCTTCATCGACGAGCTGCACACGATCGTCGGCGCAGGAGCCGCTGAGGGCTCGATGGACGCCGGCAACATGCTCAAGCCGATGCTCGCTCGGGGCGAGCTGCGCTGTATCGGCGCCACGACGCTCGACGAGTATCGCAAGCACATCGAGAAGGACCCGGCGCTTGAGCGCCGCTTCCAGCCGGTGATGGTCGGCGAGCCGAGCCTGGAGGACACCATCGCGATCCTCCGTGGGCTCAAGGAGCGCTACCAGGTTCACCACAAGGTGCAGATCCTCGACTCGGCCCTGGTGGCCGCCGCCACGCTCAGCCACCGATACATCGCCGACCGGTTCCTGCCGGACAAGGCGATCGACCTGGTCGATGAGGCCGCCTCCCGGATCCGCATGGAGATCGACTCCAAGCCGACCGAGATCGACGAGGTGGACCGTCACATCCTGCAACTGGAGATCGAGCTGCAGTCACTCGGCGAGGACGACGATCCCGGCACCGCATCCCGGCGGGAGCAGCTGGAGCGAACGCTGGCCGAGGAGCAGGAGCGCTCGGCCGCGATGCATGCGGAGTGGCAGCGGGAGAAGGCGGTCACCGATGCCGTGGCCGACCTGCAGGCACAGCTGGACGAAGCGCGGACCGAGCTAGAGCGCGCTCAGCGAGAGGCCGACCTGGGGCGGGCGGCCGAGCTGCAGTACGGGACGATCCCCTCACTCCAGCAGCAGCTCGCCGAGGCGAAGTCAGCCGAATCCGATGAGCCGACGACCGAGCCGCAGTTCCTCAAGGACAAGGTGGACGCCGAGGACGTGGCGGAGGTCGTCGCCAAGTGGACCGGTATCCCGGTGTCCCGCCTGATGGAGGGCGAGATCGAGAAGCTCGTGCACATGGAGGAGCGACTCCACCAGCGGGTGATCGGTCAGGACGAGGCGGTGGAGGCGGTCTCCGCAGCGTTGCGGCGCTCGCGGGCCGGCCTCCAGGATCCCGACCGTCCGATCGGCACCTTCCTCTTTCTGGGCCCGACTGGCGTGGGCAAGACCGAGCTGGCTCGAGCGCTGGCGGAGTTCATGTTCGACAGCCAGGACGCGATGATCCGGATCGACATGTCCGAGTACATGGAGAAGCACTCGGTCTCGCGGCTGGTGGGGGCTCCGCCCGGATACGTCGGCTACGACGAGGGCGGTCAGCTCACCGAGGCGGTCCGGCGCCGGCCCTACTCCGTGGTCCTGCTCGACGAGATCGAGAAGGCCCACCCCGACGTGTTCAACACATTGCTGCAGGTGATGGACGACGGCCGGCTGACCGACGGCCAGGGCCGGACGGTGTCGTTCAAGAACACCGTGCTCATCATGACCTCAAACATCCCAGGCGGGCGCGCGGGGGTGGAGGCGCAGTTCAAGCCTGAGTTCGTCAACAGGTTGGATGACATCGTCGAGTTTCAGCCGCTGACGCGAGAGCAGCTGAGCGAGATCGTCGACCTGCAGGTTGCGGGACTGATCGTCCGGGTGCGGGAGCGCGAGATCGAGGTGACCATGACCGACGAGGCGCGGACCCTGCTCGGCAACCTGGGCTACGACCCCACATACGGTGCTCGGCCGCTCAAGCGAGTGATTCAGAAGCGGCTGGTCGACCCGCTGGCGCTGGCGATCCTGGAGGGACGGTTCCTGCCCGGGAGCGCCGTCGAGGTGGACGCGCGGGACGGAGAGCTCGTGCTCGCCCCCGTCGCCGCGGAGCCTGTCGCGGCGCTCTGAGCAGCTCCCTCTTTACACCTGCATCTAGTTCGCCCTGCTCCGGGCGTGGTACAAGTGCGCATCATCCCCTGAGGACAAGGAGACGACCGTGCCGACTTACATCATGCTCACCACGCTCACCCCAGACGGAGTCCAGACAATCAAGAACAACCCCGGGCGAATCCGCGAAGTCAACAAGGAGATTGAGCAGCTCGGTGCCGCCGTCAAGGCGCAGTGGGCCACGCTCGGGCAGTTCGACTTCGTCAACGTCGTCGAGGCTCCCGATGACAGCACCATGGCTCGGGTCTCGCTGGAGCTCGGCTCACGGGGAACGGGGCGCTACGAGACGCTGATCGCGATCCCGATCGACGACTTCATTGGCTCCATCTGAGCTGAGCGGGGACGGTGCCCAGGCCTCGCCGCGGGTGCTGGTGGTCGGGGCGGGGGCTCGGGAGCACGCCATCATCAGCGCGCTGGCGCGCTCGCCCCAGCACCCGGAGCTGCTGTGCGCCCCCGGCAACGCGGGGATCGCCGGCGAGGCCCAGCTTCTGGCGATCGCCGCCGAGGACAGCGGCGGAGTCCTCGCCGCCGCCCGTGAGCAGCATGTCGACTTGGTGGTGGTCGGACCGGAGGCTCCGCTGGTCGCGGGCCTCGCCGACGCTCTTGCCGAGGCCGGGATTGCCTGCTTCGGACCCTCGGCGGCCGCCGCCGCGCTGGAGGGATCCAAGGCGTTCTGCAAGGAGGTGATGATCGCCGCCGGGGTTCCCACCGCCCGCTACCAGGTGGTCAGCGACGTCGCGGAGGGCCTGGCCGCGATCGAGCGCTACCCGGCTGTGCTCAAGGCAGACGGGCTGGCCGCGGGCAAGGGCGTGATCATCGCCGAGGACGAACCCGCGGCTCGCCGCGCACTGGAGTCGCTGCTGGTGGAGCGCCTGTTCGGCACCGAACGGGTGGTGGTGGAGGAGCACCTGCAGGGCCAGGAGGTCTCCCTGCTGGCGATCTGCGACGGCCGCACTGCGCTGCCCCTCGCCTCGGCGCAGGACTACAAGAGAATCTTCGACGGCGACCTGGGTCCTAACACCGGGGGAATGGGCTCCTATTCACCGGTTCCCGCGATCGGGGAGGAGCGAGCTCGGGAGATCTGCACCGCCGTCCACCAGCCGGTGCTCGACGAGTTGAGGCGCCGAGGGATCGAATTCCGCGGGGTCCTCTACGCCGGCCTGATGATGACCGCAGGCGGTCCCAGGGTGCTGGAGTTCAACGTGCGCTTCGGGGATCCTGAGACCCAGGCGATCCTCCCGCGCCTGGAGTCCGACCTGCTGGCGGTGATGCAGGCGGCCGCCGCCGGGCACGGTGCTGATGAGCTCAGCCTGTCGTGGTCCCCCCGGAGCGCCGTCACCTTGGTCCTCGCCAGCCGTGGCTACCCGGAGGGCTCTTCCAGCGGCGATGTCATCAGCGGGTTGGAGGCCGTCCCCGAAGGCATCTCGGTGACTCACGCCGGCACCGCCCTGGGGGATGAAGGGGCGGTGGTTACCGCCGGCGGACGGGTGCTGAGTCTCACCGCGCTCGGCGAGGACATCGCTGCCGCCCGCGCGGCCGCCTATGCTGCCGCGAACATGATCGATTTTGAGGGAAAGCAGCTGCGCGGAGATATCGCCGCCGGAGTGGCGCCATGACCGAGCAGCCCCTGCCCGCTCCCGAGCCGCTCACCGAGACGGATGTCGAGGAGCTCGACCAGCTGGAGGTCGACCCCCCGGTGGTGGGCATCGTGATGGGCTCAAAGAGCGACATGGCGGCGATGGAGGCGGCGGAGCGGGAGCTCGCCGACCGCGGGATCCGGTCCGAGACGCGGGTGATGTCGGCGCACCGGGAGCCGGACACCGTGGCCGACTACGCCCGCAACGCGCAGCTTCGCGGACTGCGAGTGATCATCGCGGGTGCCGGTCTGTCCGCGGCGCTCCCGGGGGTCGTCGCAGCCCATAGCGAGCTGCCGGTGATCGGGGTGCCGCTGACCAGCCGCACTTCGGTGGCCGGTGGACTCGATGCGCTGCTCTCGATCTCCCAGATGCCGCCTGGGGTGCCGGTGGCCTGCGTGGGCGTGGACAACGCTCGCAACGCTGCGGTCCTGGCCGCTCGTATCCTCGCCGCCTGACCGGCTCGGTTCGTGACCGCGCGGGGCTCCGGATCAGCCGCCCGGGAGGCCTCCGCCTATGCGCTGGTTCATGGCCTGCGCCGTACCCGCGGCGCGCTTGAGGACTGGCGGAGGCGCCCCTGGTTCGTGCTCCGGCGCTGGGTGCTCGGCAGCCTGGCCATCGCCGGCCTGCTGCTACTCGCCGTGTGGGCGATCGCCGGTCTGTCTTCGCCGGGCACGTCACCGGATCTGAACCAGCCGCCGCTGGCCGCCGGTGACCTCGGCGACGCCGCCGCGATATTCGGGCACAACCTGCTGGTCCTGGCGCTGCACGCAATGGCTTGCGTGGCCGGCTTCATCGCCGGCAGCTCGCTTCCGCTCCAGGCCGAGCACCGGACCGGGCTCTCCCGTACGGTGCACGAGCGGGGACGGACCTTTGCCATGGGCTTCGTGCTCTGCGCCACCGCGTTCTCGCTGGGATCGCAGGCCTACGCGCTCGGCACCGCCACAGCTTCGGTGGCCAACGTCCTGCACACGGCGCCGGGGCTGCTGCTGCTCGGTCTCCTGCCTCATGCCCTCCCCGAGCTGGTGGCCCTGTTCCTGCCCCTGGCCGCGTGGATCGGCGCGAGTCGGCGCGGCGAGTGGGACACCCTGCTGGCAGCGACCCTAGTGACCGTCGTCGTGGCCATCCCGGTGCTCGCGCTCGCCGCGTTGTGGGAGGTCTACGGCGCGCCGCATCTGCTCGCGACAATGTTCGCGTCCTCTCTAGGATCGCGCAGCGTGATCGAGCGCTATACCCGGCCCGAGCTGGCAGAGATCTGGTCCGACCGCGCGCGCTTTGAGGCGATGCGCCAGGTCGAGGTGGCGGCCTGTGAGGAGATGGGGGGGCCGGAGGCTGCTGAGCTGGAGGCGATCCGGGCCGCCACCTTCACCGTCGAGGCGATCGCCGAGCGCGAACGCGTCACCGACCACGATGTGGCCGCGTTCGTCGATGTGCTGGCGGCCGACGCCGGATCGCCCGGCCGCTGGATCCACCACGGGCTGACCTCCAGCGACGTCCTCGACACCGGTCTTGCCCTGCAGCTCCGGCGGGCGGGGGAGATGGTGCTCCCGGACGCCCGGCGGCTGGTGAGCGCGCTGGCCGCCCGGGCGCGAGAAGAAGTGGGGACGCTGTGCGTCGGGCGCACCCACGGGATCCATGCCGAGCCGACCACCTTCGGGATCAAGCTGGCCGGGTTCGCCTTTGAGGCCGCTCGCAACGCCGACCGGCTGGAGCGGGCGTTCGCCCAGGTGGCGGTGGGCGCGCTGTCCGGCGCGGTGGGGACCTACGCCGCCACTTCGCCGGACTTCGAGCAGCGCGTGCTGGCCCGCCTGGGGCTGGCCGCCGAGCCGGTGTCCACCCAGGTCGTCCCCCGCGACCGCCACGCTGAGCTGCTCCAGGCGATCGCCTTGGCCGGCGCCGGCCTGGAGCGCTTCGCCACCGAGCTCCGCCACCTCGCCCGCACCGAGGTCGCCGAGGCGCGGGAGCCGTTCGCCGCCGGCCAGAAGGGCTCGAGCGCGATGCCCCACAAGCGCAACCCGATCAAATCAGAGCAGGTCAGCGGCCTGGCGCGGATCCTCCGCGCCAACGCCCAGGCGGCGGTGGAGGACGTGGCGCTGTGGCACGAGCGCGACATCTCTCACTCCTCGGTGGAGCGCGTGATCCTCCCCGACTCCACGATCCTGCTGGACCACATGCAGCGGAGGGTCATCGCCTTGGTGGAAGGGATGGTGATCGATCCCGAGCGGATGCGGTCGAACCTCGAGCTGACCTGCGGGGCCCTGTTCTCCCAGCGGGTGCTGCTCGCGCTGGTCGCAACCGGCATGAGCAGGGATGACGCCTACCGGACCGTCCAGCGCCTCGCCCAGCAGGCACTCGACGAGCGCACCCCTCTGCGAGAGCTGCTGGGTGCCGACCCGGTGAGCGCCGCGCTCGATCTGGATGCGATCTTCGACTACGGGCCGTTCGTACGGTTCGCGCCGGAGATCGTCGGCCGGCTGGATCAAATCGCCTGACGCCGGACGGCCCCCGGATACCCAAACCGGTCGTGATCGCGACCGCGAAATCCGGGTATAGGGAGGGCGGCGAGAGAGAACGAGGTTTAGTCATGGCCACCGCAGCAGCTGGTTCCCGATCTGGCAATCCGATCACGCGCGCCATGGGACGTGACGCGGCTTGGCGCGGCACCCTCTGGGGCGAGCTGGGGGCGGAGTTCCTCGGCACCTTCGTCCTGGTGGCGCTGGGTGATGCCGCCGTCGCGATGGCGGTGGCCGCGCTACCCGAGTCGCAGCGCACCACCACCGCCTTCCTGGCCGCCGGCGACTGGCTGCTGATCGCCTGGGGCTGGGGCTTCGCAGTGGTCTTCGGCGTGTACATCGCGGGCGGAATCAGCAAGGCACACCTCAACCCGGCGGTGACGCTCGCCCGCGCGCTGCGACGTGGCTTCCCCTGGAGCAAGGTGCCCGCCTACATGTTGGTCCAGGTCCTCGGCGCGTTCGTGGCGGCGGCGCTGGTCTACGCCAACTACCACACCGCGATCAGCGCCTTCGAGCACGCCCAGCACATCACCCGCGGCGATCCGACCTCGGTCAAGAGCTTCTCCATCTTCGCCACCTTTCCGGCCAAGTACTTCTCCGGCCCGATCGGGCCGCTCGTCGACCAGATCATCGGGACCGCCTTCCTGATCGGCGTGATCCTGGCGTTGATCGACGAGTACAACGTGCCGGTGAAGGGCAACCTGTCCGGCCTGCTGACCGGCTTCGTCGTCGTGGCGATTGGTATCTCCTTCGGCGCCAACGCCGGCTACGCGATCAACCCCGCCCGCGACCTGGGCCCCCGCCTGCTGGCCTGGATCGCCGGCTGGGGCAAGGTGGCGATGCCGGGCAACTACGGCAATGTCAGCGCCTTCTTCTGGGTACCCATCGTCGGTCCGCTGATCGGCGCCGCGGTGGGGGCCTATGTCTACGACTTCTTTATTCGCACCGGTCTGCTTGCGCGCGGCGCCGAGCCGGATCCTGAGATCGTCGAGGGCGGTGAGTTCGCCGAGGACACTGCCTCGGCGACGGGCGAGCCGACCTCTTAGTCAAAGATGCTCGATCACATCGGACTCAACGTCTCTGATCAGCCGAGCCCGCGGGGGCGCATGTCCCGCAGCCCCTCCCGGTAGTCAGAGACCTCGGAGCGCGCGCGCTCCTCGCTCCATCCCAGATGCTCGACAGCGATCCGCGCTGCGGCCTCATCGGCGCGGAGCCCGGTCGCCGGTCCCATCCCCACCATCGTCCGCCGCAGCAGCACGTCGGCCAGCCCCGAGGCCAGCTCGGCTCGCACGGCATGCACCACCTCGGCGCCGACCGCCCCCGTGTCGGGATCAAACGGCTCCAGCAGCTCCGGCTGCGCGGCCCCGAGGGCCATCACATCCTCGGCGCGGCTTCCGTACAGCCGCAGCAGGCGCCGCGCCGTCCGCTCCGGAACCGCCGACGCCGCGACGAACTCCTCGCGGAACTCGTCCCAGGCCGCTACGCCGCCCCCCGGCAGCGGCAGCTCGCCGGTGCGGCACGGATCGGCCTCGCGCTCCAGCTTGCCGAGCACCGCATCGACGGTCTCCTCGGCCAGGTTGCGATAGGTGGTGAGCTTGCCGCCGATGATCGACAGGAGTCCCTGGATCTCCGGCGCGTGGTCGTGGATCACGTGGCGGCGGGTGATCGAGTCCTCGCCCTCCCGGGTCTCGGGCAGCGGGCGCACGCCGGCGTAGGTGTAGAGCACGTCCTGCCGGGTCAACCCGGCCTGCGGGATCACCTCGTTGGTGGCCGAGATCAGATACTCGATCTCGTCCTCGTCGGCGACGACGTGGTCCAGGTCGCCGTCGTAACGGGTATCGGTGGTCCCGATCAGGAAGAGGTCGTTCCAGGGAACGATGAAGTACGGGCGCCCGTCGGTGGCCTCCACATACAACGCCTCGTCCGGAGCGCCATCGAAGCGGCCTACCACCAGGTGGACGCCCTTGGTCCCGCCGATCAGCCGCTGTGCCGGCGCCCCGGTCACCCCGGCGAGCACCTTGTCCACCCACGGCCCGGTGACGTTCACGGTGACGGCGGCGCGGATCACCGGTCCATCCTCGAGCGCGACCCCGAGGACCCGCCCGTCCTCCACCAGGAGGCGGTCGACCATCCGATGAGTGAGGATCGTCGCGCCGTGGTCGTGGGCGTCGAGCGCATTCTCCACCGACAGGCGCTCCGGATACTCCGCCTGGGCGTCGAAGTACACCGCCGCGCCCCGGAGCCCCTCCTCCGCCAGCCCCGGCTCCCGCTGCCGCGCCTGCTCCGCGTTCAGCATGTGGTGGCGCTCCTCGCTCTTGTCGAAGGACAGCGCGTCATAGGCCAGCATGCCGGCCCGGATCGTCCATGGTCCGCGACGGTCGCGGTCGTAGATCGGGATCAGGAACGACAGCGGATGCACCAGGTGGGGGGCGATCCTCAGCAGGCGCTCGCGCTCGCGCAGCGACTCCCGAACCAGCCCCACCTCCACGTGCTCCAGGTAGCGCAATCCGCCGTGGATCAGCCGGGTCGACCACGCCGTGGTGCCCGAGGCGATGTCGCCCTTGTCGATCAGCACCACGCGCAGGCCGCGCAGCGCGGCATCACGGGCGATGCCGCAGCCGTTGATCCCGGCCCCCACCACGATCAGGTCGACCGGGGTGACCGGGAGATCCCTGCTCAGTGTGCGGTTCAGTCCTTCACCACCCAGCGGCCGGCGCGCTGCAGCGCACGGCGCCACTCGGCCAGCAGCGAATGGCGCTGGTCCTCGGACATGTCGGGTTCGTAGCGAGCGCCCTCGCTCCACATCGAGCCGATGTCCTCCTCGTTCCACATCTCGGCGGTGATGCCCGCCAGGTAGGCGGCACCGAGCGCGGTGGTCTCCGTGATCTTCGGCACCACCACCGGTACGCCCAGCATGTCGGCCTGGAACTGCATCAGCCACTCGTTGGCGGTTGCCCCACCGTCGACTCGCAGCTCCTTGAGCTCGACGCCGAGGGCGGTGTTCTGGGCCCGCACGGCATCAACGCTCTGGTAGGCGATGGCCTCCAGCGTGGCCCGCGCCAGGTGCGCGACCGTGGTGCCTCGGGTCAGGCCGATGATCGTGCCCCGCGCGTAGGGGTCCCAATGGGGTGAGCCCAGTCCCGTCAGAGCGGGCACGAAGTAGACGCCGTCGTTGCCCTCCAGCGAGCCGGCCAGCTCCTCGGTCTCGGCGGCGGAGTCGATCACGCCCAGCCCGTCACGCAGCCACTGCACTGCAGCGCCGGTGACGAAGATGCTGGACTCCAGCGCGTAGTCCACCCGGTCATCGATCCCCCAGGCGATCGTGGTGATGAGGCCGCGCTCCAGCAGTGGCGACCCCTGACCGGCGTTCTGCAGGAGGAAGTTGCCCGTCCCGTAGGTGTTCTTGCCCAACCCCGGCTCCAGGCAGGCCTGGGCGAACAGCGCCGCCTGCTGGTCGCCGGCCATCCCGCACACAGGCACCGAGCCCCCGAACTCGTCGGTCTCGCCATACACCTCGGCGTTCGTCCGCGGTTCGGGCAGGGAGCCTACCGGCACGCCGAGGATGTCGCACAGCTCTTCGTCCCAGCGGCACTCGCGGATGTTGAACAGCAGCGTGCGGGAGGCGTTGGAGTAGTCGGTGACGTGGTTGCCGGTCAGCTTGTAGACCAGCCAGGAATCGATCGTGCCGAGCTTGGCGCGGTGGTCGACCTCGCCCTCGTTCAGCAGCCACTCGTACTTGGTGCCGGTGAAGTAGGCATCCAGCACCAGCCCGGTCCGCTCACGGAACACCGGTTCCTGGCCGTCGTCGCGCAGCTGGTCACAGCGGGCGGCGGTGCGCCGGTCCTGCCAGACGATCGCGTTGTGCAGAGGCTCGCCGGAGTTACCATCCCAGGCCACCGCGGTCTCCCGCTGGTTGGTGATCCCGATCGCCCTTCAGGTCCTTGCCCTCGACCCCGGCTTCCTTCAGCGCCTCGCCCGCGACCTTGCGCGTGACCTCCCAGATCTCGCCGGCATCGTGCTCGATCCACCCCGGCCGCGGAAAGTGCTGCTCGAACTCCGAGTAGGCCCGGCCCCGGGGCTGACCGTGCTCGTCGAACACGAAGCAGGTGGTGCCGGTGGTGCCCTGGTCGATGGCGAGAATCACTGTTCACCCTGATACCCGATCGTCACCCCGACAAGCGCCTCGGCGGCAGGTTTGCCATCGACCTCGACCGCTAGCATCGCCTCATATGAGCGCTCTCTCCGACCTACCCCTCCTGGCCTCAGGCAAGGTCCGGGAGATCTACGAGCTCGACGGGTCGCTGCTGCTCGTCGCCTCCGATCGGATCTCCACCTACGACGTCGTTCACCCCACCCCGATTCCGGACAAGGGCAGCGTGCTCACCGGGCTCTCGGCCTTCTGGTTCGAGCGCACCGCGGAGCTCATCCCCAACCACCTGATCTCGGTCGCCGACGGGGTTCCTGCGGATGCGCGGGGCCGAGCGATGGTGGTCAAACGGCTCTCCATGCTTCCGGTCGAGTGCGTGGTCCGGGGCTATCTCACCGGCTCCGGATGGAAGGACTTCCAGGCCACCGGCGCGGTCTCGGGAATCGCCCTCCCCGAGCGTCTGCGGGAGTCCGACCGTCTGCCCGAGCCGATCTTCACCCCCAGCACAAAGGCGCAGGTAGGTCACGACGAGGCGGTCGACTTCGAGGGCATGGTGGGGCTGGTCGGCGACCGTGACCTGGCCGAGCGGCTGCGGTCGGTGTCGCTGGCGATCTACGCCCATGCCGCCGAGCACGCGCGCGAGCGAGGGATCATCCTCGCCGACACCAAGTTCGAGTTCGGCCTGGATGACGATGGCACGCTGACCCTCGGCGATGAGCTCTGCACCCCGGACTCCTCGCGCTTCTGGCCGGTGGAGGGGTATGAGCCGGGCCGCTCCCAGCCGAGCTTCGACAAGCAGTTCGTACGCGATTGGGCGTCCTCGACCGGCTGGGATCGCAATCCGCCGGCACCGGATATCCCCGAGGAGGTCGTCGCGCGCACGCGGGAGAAGTACATCGAGGCCTATGAGCTGATCACCGGCCAGTCGTTTGCGAGCTGGCGCGAACGAACCGAAGCCGGCTAGTCAATGCGGGCGCGGGTGCTGGTCAAGCCCAAGCAGGGGATCCTGGACCCCCAGGGCCAGGCGGTGGAGCGTGCGCTTCCGGCGCTGGGGTTCACCGGCGTGGGCAACGTCCACGTCGGGCGAATGATCGAGCTCGACATCGAGGACCCCTCGCAGCTGCCTCGAGATGTGCGAGCGGCTGCTGTCCAACCCGCTGGTCGAGGACTACGAGATCGTGGAGGGCGCCCTATGAAGTTTGGGGTGATCCGCTTTCCCGGCTCCTGCGACGAGGTCGATGCCCTCCACGCGGCGGCGCGAGTCGGCGAGCCGATCGATGCTGTGGCACGCGCGACCGCGATCTCCAGGGTGTCGATGCGGTGATCATCCCCGGCGGGTTCTCCTACGGCGACTACCTCCGCGCGGGCGCGATCGCCCGGTTCTCACCGGTGATGGATGCGGTTACCGCGTTCGCGCGGGAGGGCGGGCTGGTGCTGGGCATCTGCAATGGCTTTCAGGTGCTCTGCGAGGCCGGGCTGCTCCCCGGCGCGCTGCTGCCGAACACCACTCTGCGCTTCGTCTTTCGCCAGGTGGAGATCGACGTCGTGGACCGAAGCACGGCATTCACGTGGACCTGCGAGGACCGGCCGCTGTCGGTTCCGGTCAAGCACGCCAGCGGGCGCTTCTACGCGCCAGAGGCGGAGCTGGAACGGATCGAGCAAGAGCGGCCAGGTGGTGCTGCGCTACGCGCGGGGCCACAACCCCAACGGGTCGCTGGCCGACGTTGCCGGCGTTCGCAACGAGGCGGGCAACGTGTTCGGGTTGATGCCCCACCCCGAGCACGCCATCGACGAGCTCACCGGCTCGACCGACGGCCTGAAGATCTTCGAGTCGATGCGGGCGCACGTGGACGAGCGAGTGCTCGTCTAGGTGTCGGCGATCAGCGATACCCGTCACCGCCAGCTCGGCCTCACCGACCACGAGTACTCGCTGATTCTGGAGCGTCTGGGCCGAGAGCCCGGCGAGGTGGAGCTGGCGATGCTCTCGCTGATGTGGTCCGAGCACTGCGGCTACAAGCACTCCCGCAAGCTGCTGCGGCGGCTGCCCACCAAGGGCGAGCACGTGCTGATGGGACCGGGGGAGAACGCCGGGGTGGTCGACGTGGGCGGCGGCCTTGGCCTTGCCTTCAAGGTGGAGTCCCATAACCACCCCAGCGCGGTGGAGCCCTTCCAGGGCGCGGCCACCGGAGTGGGGGGGATCCTCCGGGACGTGTTCGCGGTCGGGGCCCGGCCGATCGCCGTCCTCGACTCATTGCGCTTCGGTGAGCCCGGCACCTCCGAGCGTTCCCGTTACCTGCTGGAGCACGCCGTGGCCGGTATCGGTCACTACGGCAACTCCATCGGCGTGGCGACGGTGGGCGGGGAGATCTACTTCGAGGAGAGCTACGAGCAGAACTGCCTGATCAACGCCATGTGCCTGGGACTCGCTCCACAGGAGCGGCTGATCCGCAGCGCGGCCGCCGGGCCAGGGAATGTGCTGATGCTGCTGGGGGCGCTGACCGGCCGGGACGGCATCGGCGGCGCCTCGGTGCTGGCCAGCGCCGAGCTGGGCGAGGAGGATGCCGCCAAGCGGCCCTCGGTGCAGATCGGCGATCCGTTCGCCGAGAAGAAGCTGCTGGAGTGCTGCCTGGAGCTGCTGGAGCGTGAGCTCTTGGCCTCCCTGCAGGACCTCGGCGCCGCCGGGCTGACCTCCGCTGCCTCGGAGATGGCCAGCAAGGGCGGGGTCGGCCTCGACATCGACGTCTCCCGGGTGCCGCTGCGGGAGGGAGGGATGCAGCCGTTCGAGATCATGGTCTCCGAGTCACAGGAACGGATGCTCTGCGTCGTGTCCCCGGATCTGGTCGATGACGTGCTGGCGGTGTGCGAGCGCTGGGAGGTGGTTGCCACCTCGATCGGGGAGATCACCAGCGGGGACGCCCTGAGGGTGATGAGCGGCGACACCATCGTCGGCGAGCTGCCGGTTACGGTGATGGTTGACGACTGTCCCCTCTACGATCTCGCCCCCGCTGAGCCCGAGCAACCGCTGTATCCCGCACCGCCGGCGGTGCTGAGCGCGGACGAGGACGCGGGCACCGTGCTCCGGACGCTGCTGGCCTCGCCGAACCTGGCCTCGCGCCGCCCGGTGTTCGAGCAGTACGACCCGGTGGTCGGCTCACGCACGGTCCGCCGGCCCCAGCAGGCCGACGCCGCGGTGCTGACGCTCCCCGACGGCTCGGCGATCGCGGTGTCCATCGACGGCAACGGACGGCGCGTGGCCTGCGATCCCCGCGCCGGTGCGGCTGAGGTCGTCTACGAGTGCGCTGCCAACCTTGCCTGCGTGGGTGCGACACCGCTTGGGTTGACCAACTGCCTGAACTTCGGCAACCCGGAGAAGCCCCATGTCGCGTGGCAGCTCTCCGAGGCGGTTCAGGGGATCGCCGAGGCCTGCGAGGCGCTTCAGATCCCGGTGGTGGGAGGAAACGTCTCGCTCTACAACGAGGCCCCCACCGGGCCGATCTTCCCCACCCCGGTGATCGGCCTGGTCGGCAAGCTGCCAGACGCGCGCCGAGCCGGGCGACTCGGTTTCCTGCGTGAGGGCGACGCCATCGCGCTTGTGGGGCCGTTCGCACCGGCGCTGGCCGGCTCCGAGCTGGCCAAGCTTCAGGGTCACGTCCCCGCCGGTCGGCTCCCGTCGATGAATACGGAGGCTGTCCGTGACGCGCAGCAAACGGTTCGGGATGGGGTGCGATCAGGAGCGCTCCACCAGGCCCATGACATCTCCGAGGGCGGATTGGGGGTGGCGCTGGCCGAGTGCTGCGTCGCGGGCGGGATCGGGGCGAGGGTGCGGGTGCCGGACGGCCTTGAGCTGTTCGGCGAGGCGTTCGGCCAGGGCTTTCTCGTCTCCGGGCAACCGGAGGCGCTGGCCGGGCTCCGGATCATCGGGCAGACCGGGGGCGATCGGCTGGAGATAGAGGGCGTGCTGGAGCTCGCTGTTTCCGAGCTGCAGGTGGCCTGGGAGAACGGTCTTCTCGGCGCGGTCTAACACCGCTGCTAGGCTGGCCGCGGGGTTGCCCATGCCTCTCCTCAACGACCATCGCGACGGTCCCCGCGACGAGTGCGGCGTGTTTGGAATCTACGCGCCGGAACACGATGTCGCCCGCTTGGCCTACTTCGCCCTGTTCGCCCTCCAGCATCGCGGGCAGGAATCGGCGGGAATCGCCACCGCGCCGCGTGGCGGCAGCCTGATGGCGATCCGGGACCAGGGCCTGGTCGCCCAGGTGTTCGATGAGCACATGCTCCGTTCGCTGGTCGGCGACATGGCGATCGGCCACGTGCGCTACTCCACCACCGGCTCCTCCGAGTGGGAGAACGCGCAGCCGATCGTCCGTGACGACCGCCGGACGCTGGCGCTGGCCCACAACGGCAACCTGATCAACGCGGTGGAGCTGCACGCCGAGCTGCGCGGACGCGACGTCCCGTTTCGCTCCACCTCGGACTCCGAGATCATCGCCGCGCTGTTGGCCACGCATCCCGCTGAGCGGATCGAAGACGCGGTGGCCGACGTGCTGCCACGCCTGCGTGGCGCGTTCTCCACCGTGGTGATGACCGAGGATGCGGTGGTTGCCTTCCGGGACCCCCACGGACTGCGCCCGCTGGCGCTGGGGATGATCGAGGACTCAAACGGCGGCTCGCCCGTGTACTGCGTGGCCAGCGAGTCGTGTGCCTTCGATCTGATCGGAGCCACCTACCTGCGGGACGTTCAGCCCGGCGAGGTGGTGACGCTCACCGACCGCGGGATCAAGACCCAGCTGGTGGCCGGCTCTGAGCGGCACGCCTTCTGCGTGTTCGAGTACATCTACTTCGCCCGCCCGGACTCGCGGATGGGTGGCAACGTGCTCCAGGTGGCTCGGGCCCGGATGGGCGAGAACCTCTGGCAGGAGGCGCCCGTGGAGGCCGATGTGGTCATTCCGGTTCCGGACTCCGGCAACGCGGCCGCGCGCGGGCTGGCCCGCGCCGCCGGCCTGCCTCAGGACGACGGCTTCATCAAGAACCGATACGTCGCCCGCACCTTCATCCAACCCGGCCAGGAGCTTCGCCGCCACGGCCTGCGCCTCAAGTTCAACCCGCTGCGAGAGGTGGTGGAAGGCAAGCGACTGGTAGTGGTAGACGACTCGATTGTCCGCGGCAACACCACCCGCCAGATCGTGCAGATGCTCCGTGACTCCGGCGCGGCGGAGGTCCACCTGCGGATCTCGGCTCCCCCGATCAAGCACCCCTGCCACTACGGCATCGACATGTCAACGCGGGAGGAGATGATCGCTCACGGCCGCTCCACCGAGGAGATCGCCGCCGAGCTCGGGGCCGATTCGCTGCACTACCTGTCGCTGGAAGGCGTCTATCAGGCAGTCGGGGCCACTCGTGAGAACCACTGCGATGCCTGCTTCAGCGGCGACTACCCGCTGCAGGGCACCGAGGACGCAAACGGCAAGTTCGCGCTCGAGGCCTCGCTTCCGCTCGTCCAGGCCTGACGCTCTTTTCCCATGAACGTGGCGGTCCTCGCTTCTGGCGCCGGCACCAACCTGCAGGCCCTGCTTGACCAGGTCCATGGGGTCGGTGGGATCGAGATCGTGGCGGTCGCATCGGACAAGCGCCGGGCGCCGGCGCTGGACCGGGCTCGGGCCGCCGGAGTGAGCGTCGCCGGCTTCCCGACCACCTCATATGCCGACCGCGCAACCCGAGACGCTGCCATGGCCGACTGGCTGGAGGGGCACGGGACCGACCTGGTGGTCCTCGCCGGTTACATGCAGCTGCTCAGCTCGGCCTTCCTCAGCCGCTTCGGGCAGGGGGTGATCAACGTGCACCCCGCGCTGCTGCCGGCGTTCCCGGGACTCGATGCCGTGGGCCAGGCGCTCGGCTACGGGGCCAAGGTTTTCGGCGTCACCGTCCACTACGTCGACGACGGGGTGGACACCGGCAGGGTGATCCTGCAGCGAGCCGTCGAGCTCCCGCATGCGCGGGACCGCGAGGAGGTGCTGGCCAGGCTTCAGCCGATAGAGCACGAGCTGCTGCCGGAGGCAGTCAGGTTGATCGCGCAGGGCGCGGTGAAGCTTGACCCAGACCATCCCCGAAGGGTCCTGGTCGAACGATAGAGTCGGGCAGGATGGAGTACGGCATCCCGCCCTCCCCTGAGCTATTGGTCGATGGCGTTGCCGAGGACGTCCAGGTGGCGCGCGCGCTGCTCTCGGTCTCCGACAAGACCGGCATCGTCGAGTTCGCCCGCGGGCTGGCCGAGCTGGGAATCGAGATCGTCTCCACAGGAGGCACCGCCCAGGCGCTTGAGGAGGCGGGGATCGAGGTCCGCTCCATCACCAACCTGACCGGCTTCCCCGAGATCATGGACGGGCGGGTCAAGACGCTCCATCCCAAGCTCTACGCCGGATTGCTGGCCCTGCGGGAGAACCCGGCGCACATGGAGGCCGCGCGGGAGCAGGACGTCGAGTTCGTCGATCTGGTGTGCGTGAACCTGTATCCGTTCGAGCGGACCGCGTCGGCGCGCGGCGTCGGCGACGACGAGGTGATCGAGAACATCGACATCGGCGGCCCCACGATGATCCGCGCCGCCGCCAAGAACTGCGCCTATGCCGCGCCGGTGGTCACGCCGGAGAGCTACGACGCGGTGCTCGACGAGCTGCGGGAAACCGAGCGGCGCCTGTCATCGGTAACCCGAGAGAGCCTGGCCGCCGAGGCGTTCTCCTACACCGCGCGATACGACACCGCCATCACCCGCTGGTTCCAGGAGAAGCGCGGCGACTTCCCGCTGCTGATGGTGCGGGCGTTCGAGAAGACGCTTGAGCTTCCCTACGGCGAGAACCCCCACCAACGTGCCGCCTACTACGCCCAGGTCGGGGCGCGCACCCACGTGCTCTCGATGGTCTCCCAGCTCGGTGGAAAGCAGCTGTCGTTCAACAACCTGCTGGATCTCGATGCCGCCCGCCAGCTCCTGCGCGAGTTCCAGATCCCGGCCTGCGTGATCGTCAAGCACAACAACCCCTGCGGGGTGGCGGTTGGGGCCACGCCACTGGAGGCCTATCAGCGTGCGTTCGCCTGCGACCCGATGTCCGCCTATGGCGGCGTGATCTGCCTCAACCGCGCCGTCAACCGCGAGCTGGCCGAGGCGGTCCTGGGGCAGTTCGTCGAGGTGCTGTTCGCCCGCGGGTACGAGGACGATGCTCTGGAGCTGCTCTCGACCAAGCCCAACATGCGCATCCTTGATGACCGCGAGCGCCGCGAGGACAACGTGCTCGAGCCTCAGCTTCGCCAGGTGGGGGGCGGGATGCTGGTCCAGGATCGCGACGCCGACCTGGAGGAGCGGACCGAGATGCAGGTGGTCTCCGAGCGGCGCCCGAGCGAGTCCGAATGGGAGGAGCTGATGTTTGCCTGGAAGGTCTGCAAGCACGTCCGCTCCAACGCGATCGTGATCGCCCAGGGACTGGCCAGCGTCGGGATCGGCGCCGGCCAGATGAGCCGGGTCGACTCTGTGCACCTGGCCCTGGACAAGTCCCGCTCGGAACTGGCGGGGGCGGCAATGGCCTCCGATGCCTTCTTCCCCTTCGCCGACGGACCCCAGCTGGCGATCGACGCCGGTGTGAGGGCGATCATCGAGCCGGGTGGGTCGGTGCGTGATCCCGACGTGGTCGCCGCCTGCGACGCCGCGCAGGTTGCGCTGGTCTTCACCGGGCGTCGCCACTTCCGCCATTGACGGACGTTTCGCGTCTGGGCGGCCAGCCCCCGTCGCCATGGGAGGAGCGCTATTGCTTCAGCCGCCTCGTTCGGGCCGGCGGCTTCGTGTTGATCGGTGGCACCACCTCGGTGGACCCCAGCGGGGCGGTGCTGGGCGAGTCTCCCTACGAGCAGGCGGTGGAGATCCTGGAGCGGCTCGTCCGCGAGCTGGAGCGGGTGGGCCTGGGGGCGGCGGATGTGGTGCAGGTGCGGGTGTACGTGACGGATATCTCGCGGGCCGACGAGGTCGGCAGGGCCTTCGGAGACGTGCTCGGTTCGGTACGGCCGCTGATGACCATGGTGGAGGTGAGCGCGCTGATCGATCCGCGGATGCTGGTGGAGATGGAGCTGGTGGCGGTTGACGCGGACGGCGCGCGCGACGCACTCAGTGAGTAGGGCGGGACTGCGCCCGGCCGTCCGATCCCGATGTTTGGCGGGACCGGGCAGCCGGGTCGCCGGCGTCAGCGGTTCACGCAGGGCTCTGAATCGGTGGCGGTCAGAGGAGCCGCGTTGGTGAATGTGTTCGTCTGCGAGAACTCCCACGCCCCATGGCACGTGTCCGGAGCCTGGAAGAGATACGTGGTGACACGCCTTCCGTGAACCCGGTTTGTCACTCGCTTTCTGGGGATGCTCACATTGAACTTGGTGATCGCGGGGCCGGCAGCCGGGAACGCGATCTCGCTAAATACCAGTCCGCTTGACCGCCGCTGGGCGGTGAAGTCGAGTTCGTCGGCGACCTTGCCGTTCAGAACACCCTCGAAGATCACCGTCGGCGACGCGCTCTTGTACGGCTTACCGTTGTAAACGACGAGCTTTGCCCCTACGAAGATGGGAGGAGCTCCGTTGGCTCCGGGAATGCTGATCTCGCCCGTGCCGGTTCCGATCTGCGTCCTCTTGGAGCACGAGGAGAAGCCATGGGCATTGATGGCACAGGCCGGGAACTTCAGGCCATTGTCCTGGAATCCCTTGTTGAAGCGGACCGTGATCGAGCGGTTGTTGTCCGGTCTGTCGCCGTTGATGCGATTGCCGGTGAAGGAGTCAAAGGTCAGGCCGACTCCCTGCGGGGTCCGGTGCGTCCCCGCGACCGGTGGCGACGCCGCTACGTTGAGATCTATGAAGTTTCCGTAACCGTTTGTGGCGCCCTGTCCTGCTAATGCGGCGCCAGCACCAGTGAGCGCGACGGCGGCGATGACCGCCCCAATCGTTCTACGCATCGAGTCCCTCCCTCGCTCCGATGAACCGGAATTGAGGCACGATGATCGCAGAACCAAAGGGTTGACACAAATGGTCGGAAGCGGACAGGAAAAGCGCCGATTGATCCTTGGATCTGGTTTGGGGAAGCGGCGCTCTGAACGCGCCGACTGCGCACGATGTACGCGATCATGGGTCCACGCCGCCGTAGCTCAGCTGGTAGAGCAGCGGGCTTTTAATCCGACGGTCGCAGGTTCGAGCCCTGCCGGCGGCATGGCGCGGATCGCCTCTAATTGCGGGGTTTTAGCTGGCCCCAACGACCTATTCGCTTGCTTGCAAGGAGGTAGGTGCGAACCGCAGTGCAAACTACCCGGAACGCAGACCTGCCGGTGCCCTCGTCTGCGGCGGAGTCAGGTCGGCGGACGGATCGACCTTCAGCAGACCTCGTAGAGCCGTCCGGACTAAGCGGGATCGCCGGGCGATCCTCATGCTCTAGCCGGGCTTCTCAGAGCTTCCCTCTCGTTCCGGTACCACGACCGCAGGCTTGCAGCCGAACCACTAAGTCCCCTAGGGTTGCGATCGCACTTGCCTGAAAAGCAGCAAACCCAACGCGTAAGAGTTGTTCTGGGCGTATTGGCGATCGCAGCGTTAGGCGTCGGCATCGCTCTGTGGGTCGGCGATGGCTCCGGCGGCAACACTACGGTCACGACCAACTCGCAACCCCAGACCACATCGACCTCCACCACGGGTGGCGTTGTGAAGGTCGTTTCGAGCCCGGGCGCTGTCACGACGGCGACACGCGCCGGCCATCCCTCTCGCTCTTCAGAGAGCGCCCTTGAGCTCTTCCTACTGGGCATGTTCGTCGTGCTGGGTCTTGGCGCCATATCGAATGGTCCCATCAGGTCATTCGGGAGTTTGAGAAGCTCGATGCTGAGTTTCCGGCTCGCCGAAGTGCCGAGCAGCTGAACGACCTTGACGAGTGCGCTCCCAGGCGCTGTCGCTGCTGTTCGATCCGGAGGTCCAGGCGAAGCGTGAGAAGGCCCTCGCACGCCGCCGGGAGCGGATCTGTGCGCAGCTAGATGCGGTGCGGCCGTTGTGG
The DNA here is from genome assembly GCA_963731435.1 of uncultured Solirubrobacterales bacterium. Lineage (GTDB taxonomy): Bacteria > Actinomycetota > Thermoleophilia > Solirubrobacterales > Solirubrobacteraceae > Palsa-465. Next base: position 31,003 of record CAVSVF010000002.1, on the reverse strand, counting down.
GCGGCGGAGGAGAACGACCGCGGGTTTGAGCATTGGCGGAATACGCTGCAGACCTTTTCGCCCGTCCCGGTTCCTGGTGTGACCTTCCGGGGTGGCGCCGGCGTGCGGGAGTCGATCGCTGGCCGGAAGGTAATAGCCTCGATGATCGACGCGATCGGGGCGGCGTGATGAACGAGTCCCTCAAGCAGGCCGTTTCAGCCTGGGGCGCCGGCATCAACCCCCACGGTCGCACCAAGGGCGCGGACGATGAGCTGCCGCCAGACACCTTCAAGCGCATGTTGCGCGGAGCTCACCCCCGGGAGGCGATGCGCGAGGCCGCTGAGACGCGTGATTCCCGCCGGCCCTGGAACGATCGTCTTCGCCGTGAGGCTAGGGGCGGCTTTGTCGCCGAGACTAGTGAGGTGTTCTCCGAGGACGGGAGTACTCCGCGGGTCCGTGACGCTGAGACAGGGCGGTTTGCGGATCTTGGCCAGGCCGCCCGTGACGCGGGTCATCAGCCCTTACCGGGTGGGATGGTTCCAGCGGAGAAGCCGCCGCCGGCTGATCCGAACGATGAGCTCCGAGCGGCCTATCAGCGCGTGGTTGAGCAACGCGGGGGAGGCTGACTGATGGCCCGCTCTGAACTTAACTTCCGGGGGGCCTCCTGTGTTCAGGAGCGCGCGCGGGCCCGAGCCGGTTCTACTGGTGAGCGCCCGGAGGCCGAGCTCGTCGAGGGCCACTAACGGCCGGAGTCGAGGTCATCCCGTCCGCTGATCCGTTGGTCAGGCTTCGGGCGGACCCGCCATTCTTCGAAACTTTGTGCGGATTGCGCCGTTCTAGATGGCGTGAGGCGTTTAGTAGTCGCGTGTTGCGTGGCGGTGTTCGCTGGTCCGCTGGCGCCGGCCGGTTGGGCGGCGTTCGGTGGCCGAGATGGTTTGCTGGCGGTGCAGCCGTATACGGGTACAGGGCTGGTCCTGGTAAGCGCCAATGGCAGCAAGGAACGGCGGATCTGTGACCCGAACGTGTGTGCCACTCCCACCAATCCTCGGTGGTCATCAGACGGGCAGGTCATCGCGCTTCAGGCAAACCTCGTGGGGAGCGCGGAATCACCCTGGATCGATCTGATCTACTCCGACGGGACCTGCGAGGCTTGTGAGCTCGGTACTCAACTCGATCCCGACCCGGGAGACTCCTCTGGCGGGCCGGTGGCTGGTAGCCGACCGGCGTTCACTCCCAATCCGACGGTCTTCTCTTTTGCGTGGGATGGCTCGCTGGACGAGTCCGGGCTCGATGGGATTGCCAAGGGAACGGTGATTCCCAGCGGCGTGGCTGATGCGGTGTGGTCGGCGCAGGGTGAGCTCGCGGTGGTGCGCTCCGGGCAGGTCTGGGCGGGTGAGCCGGCGCATCTGCGGCTGCTCGGGGCGGGCAGTTCCCCGTCCTGGTCTCCGGGGGGCACCCAGCTGGCGTTCGCTCGGGACGGTTGGGTGTTTGTGAGACCGTTGAGTGCGCGTTCGGGTCACCGTGTGGTACGCGGTGGCGCACCGGCCTGGTCGCCGGATGGCACGTCACTCGCGTTCATCGCCAAGAGCCACGTCCTGGAGGTCATGCGGGCGACCGGTGGGCGCTCTCGCCGCGTGGGCCGGGTGCGCGGCGAGGCGGTGGATTGGCAGCCCATTCCGAAGAAACCACCGGTGAACTGCCACGCGGTACCCGGATCAATGTCGATCGCTGGAACCACCGGCTCCGTGATCCGAAGCGACTCATCATCCGGCCCCCTGCCCGACCATCCAGTCATGTATACGGACACTGCGTACACGGGGTGCCTGCGGTCCGACGGGCGAAACCGCCTCCTTGAGACCTCAACGTACTGGTACGACGGGTCCAACCCGGTGCCGGTGACCGTGGCGGCCGGGAACTACGCCGGCTTGGTTGATGAGGGGTATCCGCACTTCGAGTCCCCGAATGCAGGGTTCGAAATCTTTGATCTCCGGACGGGCGCGGCCGCGCCTCACTTGGGCGGCGAGGGTGTGAGCTGCGACGGCCCCTGTGGCGGGGCCATGATCGACCAGGCAGTGCTGGGCAGCGATGGCGTGTCCGCGGTCCATGCCGACGTCGCGCCCAACTGCGGACAGGGGGACCTCGTCGCGCCGTGCCCAATTGACGAAATCATCGCCGCGGACAGCACCGGCGTGCACACGCTCGACAGTGAAAAGGGCCAGGGCTCACTATCACACCTCACCCTCACCGGCGACACCCTGACCTGGGAGCACGACGGGCAACCCCGCAGCGCCCAGCTGGTCCCGTAGCCCGCCTGCGACAGAGCGCGCTGTGCGGCGCGACGGCGAGTACCCGCCGATCATGACGTTGCCAACAGATCAAGTGCAGCGACTGGAGCGGCTCCGAGTAGACCGCGGGGTCGCTTGCGGCGCCGCCCGGGCCTGCTCCAGATACCAGAGCATCTAGCTCCCACGCGCTTTTGGTTTGACTTCCGGGTGAGTCGTCATATGGTCGACGTTGAGGTAGGAGGTTACACCGTGCGTCGCGTGTGGGGCTTGCACGGGGCGCACAAACCATGGGAGGCGTTATGAGGGGACTTATTGGTGGCCGTGCTTTGACCGCGGTTGGAGTGGCGACGATTGCGTTGATGGCGGCCGGTGGTGGTTACGCGGTGGCTGGCAGCAGACCGGCGGCACGGTCGGCGTGTGCGTAAGCAAGTCAAGCGGCGTGATGTACCGCGGTAGTGCCATCGGCATGATGGGACGTTGCGTTGGAGCGCGGCCGGGCCCGCAGGGCAAGCAGGGGGTTCAGGGCAAGCAAGGCGGCCAAGGTAACCCTGGCACCCCTGGTACACCTGGTAACCCAGGCACACCGGGTACCGCGAAGGCCTACGGCGACGTCGAGGCAGACGGAACTCTTGATGCGGCCCACAGCAAGAACGTCACGGCAAGTCATCCAGGGCCCGGTATCTACTGTGTCGCTGCGAGCGGAGCGTCTCCGGCCACCGAGACGGGCGTAGCCACGCCCGACTTCCGATACGCCACACGCTCCGACAGCAGCATCCCACTGTCATTCCTCGCATCTGATGCGGAAGTTATACGCGTGAAAGCGACCGTTGGAAAGTATCTGCAGATGGAGCGTCCCAACGCATTCGCCGCCGGCAAAGTTCAATCCGCACCCCCACCCGTAGGAGTGTCGGTTAGATCGACACGAGGTTGCTCGCAGAAGGGCACCCCTTAGTGGCGGTCGCGAGGGCAGCTGTGGCTCCTGCCAGAGCTCCGGTGAGGCCCAAGGTGACGACAATTGATGTTGTTCGCGAGCGCACTGCTCCCCCCTGGGCGTCGAACTGCGGTCCCGGGGCGACTCTACGTTGGCACGCTCCGAATACCAGAGCCATGGGTTGCGGGCAGCAGGTCTCGGAGATAGGCTCGGCTACGAAAACTGTCTCTGGAGGGGGAGGAACCAGGTGCGACGAGTTGCGATTGGAGTGGTGACGGTGGTTGTTCTCGCGCTGACGCCGGCCGCGGCGAGCGCGCACATACGTGGCTGCCACTACCCGTACGGAAACGGGCCGACGAACGATCCTTCAATGAATGTCGGGGACGTGAGTGCTCGCAACATGAGGTGCTCGGCGGCTCTAAGCGCTATCTCCAACAGCCGTTTGCGTCGCAGCGGTGTCATCTCGACGCATGGCTTCTACTGCTACCTCCTGCGCCGCTACCGCGTCGGCGGAACCGTTCTGGGCGCAAACGTTCGATGCGTCTCGGGCCATCGCGCCTTCCGTTTCAGCTGGGCGACATGACAGGCTTCGAGGCTTGATCTTGCTCCCGGCTCGACTCAGCCTCTTGGTCGTCCTCGCGAGCTTGGGCCTCGGAACCGCGCCGACCGCAGCAGCGAGCCAACCGGTGACGTCGCAGCACTACGTGCATGTGGTGTGCGGGGCGGCCGACCATTTCTTTGTTCGCAATAAGCATCGAGATGCGCGACTGGGCGTCGAGCTAAAGCACGCCAGAACCCTTGGCCAGACCAAGGGTGTCCTGAGGGCCTACCTTCGTGATCTGGTCGGTTACTCGAAGGATCTCCTGGGAAAGCTTCGTGACGCCGGCGTGCCGACGGTTTCGAATGGATCAGGGACTGCGTCGAGCATCGAGAGCGGTTACGGCGGGTTCGAGCGCGTGTTCCGAGCTGCATATGAGCAGGCAGGCCACCTGTCCACAGCTTCGGCAAGGGCTTTTGACTCCGGAAAAGACAGAATCGCTCGCGGGATTAACAAGTCGGATTCACGGATCTCTTCTCGGCTCGATCGCGTGAAGTCTGCCCCCGCGCTTGACGCTGCGGCGTCCCATGACTCGCTCTGTCGCGCGCTGCACCGACTCTCTGTCGCTCCTCCCGGTAGCGCTATCGCCGTTACGTAAGTCCTGGCAAGAACGTTCGCGGCTGAGTCGGGTCCCAGTGGTTGCTTGCCGCCTCGTGAGAGCAGACGTTTTCCTAGCCGGCTGTCGAAGCCTATGAATCTCCGGCGCGAGCAAATAGCGGGATGAACCGTGTCGGCGACTGGCCGCACGCATCGCACCCTCACCGGTTGCTGCTCCTCTCGGCTTGAGCACCGAAAGAGCGGACCTGCCGGCGAGGAAGGCGTCCGCGGCGACGGTAGCCTGCCTGGCGCGCCGGGAGCGTCCCCGCGTACACGGCAAGCAGCGATGGGAGTCCTGTCGCACGCTGGAGGAGGCGCGTCGTGCCAAAGCGGCGCGTGTGACGGACGTAGGCCGTGGAGAGTTCGAGGACCGCTCGCGTGTAACTCTGCATGAGTTCGCGTTGGAGTGGGTTGACCGTTACCACGGTCGCGGTCGCCGCGGGTTCCGCGATCAGACGCGCGACGACTACCGGCGCCAGCTGGACCAGTACGTCCTCAGATACTTCTGAGCGCGAGTCAAGCTGACAGAGGTCACCCCGAGCGCAGTAGCCGGGTTTGTGGGATGGCTGTGCGATGGCCGAGCGCAGGCGAAGGTCGAGCAAGAGATCAAGACGGGCAAGTTTGATCGTCCTTCCCGTACCAGGCCGGGCCTGCCCGACGCCGAAGCGTGCATGCGACAGGCATCGGCCGCGCTCTCGGGCCGCTTGATCCAAAAGCACGAGGTCTACGACACGTCACCACCGGACGAGGAGCCTCAACAGTCAGCGGAGCACCTTTCCGGTGACATGACTACGCTTTGCGGTGCAATGAGGCCGCTTGCGTCTCCGGTGCTGGAGTTCCGCGAACGAGGCGTGCTTCAGATCGCCACAGGTGTGATGATCGGGATTATCGCTGATCTCACCCAGGCGCCAGGCCGGTGGGTCCCAGAGGCGGTGGTCGCAGCGGGCCTCTTTGGGGTGCTCATGTACGCGGCGGTGTATAGCCAAGGCTCGATCAGGTGCTCGAGGAGCCTCGACCGGCCCGTCGCCCGATCGAGAGCCGCTCCGAAGGACACACGCACGAGTGATCCTGTTAGAGAGCGTCCCCATTGCCCTTCTCGCACTCCTTACGGCGCTCGCGTTTCGAAACTACGCGGTTGCTAGCGGCATCTTTCTGGGCAACGGCGCTGCCGCAATCGTCATCGCTCAGGAGCTCCGACGCTGGGAAAGAGACCACGACAAACGGCTGCTCAGAGAGCCGCGCTTCCGCTGGAGCGGTGCCGTGGGAGGTGGACCACGCCGCGGCGGGGGCTACCTGGACCCGCGAGACTTCTACATCACCGACGGACACGCCGTTGATTGAAGACCCCGTAGGCTGGGAGGGGAAGTCCGCCGAGACGGATCGTGCCGAACAGTCGCCGCATTCAACGATTGGGTCCGCTGGTAAGCCACCGGAACCCCGCTTCACGGCGTAGCTGGCGCGTGTACGCGCCGGTGACGCTCGGTGCGCTGTTGCTGACCTGTGCGCTGAGCACGACTGCACGCGGAGCGAGTGGTGAGCACCTGACGGTCCACATCAGGGCTTCACGGTCAGTGAGGCGCGAGGTAAAGGTTGCCGTGCGCGTGAGGGGCGCTTTGATTGGAGGGCTCTCCGGCCTGTCGGACTTTGTGCGATGGGGGGACGGAGCCCATCTCGGAGGACTGTTCGTAGGCGGTTGTCTCCCAGGGCCACCACGGAAGGCCTTGCCCGTCCACGACGCGTTTTACTTGCATCACACCTATAGGCATCGAGGTCGTTACCGCATCAGGATCATGGTGTTTGGGTATTCGGCCCAGTGTGGAGGTCTGACAGCCACGCGAGCGCTGACCGTGCGAGTAGGAGGAGGCGGGTCGCGCACAAGCTAGCTTGCGCGCGTTTGGCGTCGTTGTTGACACGCGACGCCGCGAGGGCGGTGGGCAATGTCAGTGCCGAGCATGCTTCTGCTTCATCGTCTCGACGCCGGGCGAACACCGAACCTTTCCTTAGCCTGGCTAGCTAGCAGGGGGCACGCCGACTCGCGCGTGCTTCGTCGCCAAAGCAGATCTGGCACCACGGCCGCCCAGGCCGGTTACGCCAAACCTCCGCAAGGACAGATCAATCGGACCATCAAGGGAGTCAGCGCCGACACCTGGCGGTACCCGACACCTATCCCGCAGAGGTCTACGTTAAGCAGTTGTGGCCAACCCACCAAAGTTGAAAGCCCATCCACACCGCAGGTATGGCGGCGGCCGCACCGACGACCATGGCAGGTACCAACTCTCCCCGTAGTGGCTTCGACCACAGCGCCTGCAGGCCAGTTGCGATCGGCGGGAACATAATCAATCCGAGCCAGACGACTAGGCTAGGGCCACCGCCGTAGCCCGGGGAGACGCATTTCTGGAGGGGTACAGTCGCATCGGCCCACAGCCACATCGCCACTGCCGCGAGAAGCGGCGAGGCGAAGGCCACTCGCCATGTCGTAGGTGTTATGTGCTTGGGCACTGCTCTTTTGCCGCTCGGCCGAGATACACCTGCGGGGGCGGCCGTTTCAGCTGTAGCAACTCTCACGTGCCTGTACCCCGTATATCCGCTCGCGCGATTCGGCCGCCATATGCGCGTTTAGCCCCATCTCCCAGCGCACCCTCTGATCACGAAATCCAGCGACTGTGTTGCGGGGCCGTCCGACCAGTGGAATGATGTGCGGTGTCTGCCGGCGGGGTGCGAGAAGGCCGGGGAATTTCGTCACGGAAGGAGTCAGCGTGACCACAGGGCCTCTGACGTCTAGAGAGCTAAGCGCACTGACGAGGGCGGCCTGGCTGGCGGCCTTGATGGGGGGAATCAGCGTGGTCGCAGGCGTCATCGTCCTGGCGGAGCCGAGCAACAGTCTGGCCACGCTGGCGGTGATCTTCGGGATCTTCATCCTTGTCGACGGCATCGTCGAGCTGGCATCGGCGCTGCACAGCGATACACGGAATCGGGGACTGCTCGCGGTGATCGGAGTGCTGAGCGTGATCGCTGGGGTGTTGCTGATTCGGCATCCGCTCGGGGGAGTCAGAGCGGTGGCGCTGGTGCTCGGGATCTGGCTCATGGCGGCCGGCCTGGTGCGCTTGATCGCGGCGTTCGACGCCGGATACCGTGTCGTGTGGCGCAGCGTGGCAGCGCTGGTCCTGCTAATCGTCGGCATCGTAATTGTCGCCAGCCCCCACATCGGCTACGCGACCCTCGCCGTTATCACCGGGATTGGGTTTATCGGCTATGGAGTCGGTCTGATGGTCTCCGGCTGGGCGCTGCACTTCATCCGCAAGGAGGGGCTCCCCTCCGTCCCGGATGCAAACATGCCCACCTAGCCGGAGGGCGGCTGCGGGAGGCAAACCGAATCATCAGCCGCCGTCGCGGACGGGCACGGGCGCCGGTAGCTTTCGGCTTTGGAACGGTGCGCCGACGCGGGTCTCGACGATCAGCAACGTCACGAACTCTCCAATCAGGACAAGGAGCTGCGCGGTGAGGGCCAGCTGGGTGCCGATCGGGATCGTCGCCAATGCGAGCGCTGCGGCGACTCCTCGTGTGAGTGCCGCTCCGATTCCGAGCGTCTGGCGGAACAGCGCCTGTCCGAGTAGGAAGATCGAAGCGCCGGCACCGAGCGCAATCGCCTGAGCTGCGGGCAGCGGCTCAAACGGGTGGCCGATCCCGTGCCGAAGGCCAGTGGCGACAGCGATGATCCCGAGGAGGATCAGCAGATGGCAATAACCAAAAGCGTTGATCGCCAGTCGCGGACGCTCCGCCGTTCGTGCCGCGGTCATCGCCTCCTCGGGCGCTCGCTCGTTGGTGCCGAAATGCGACCACCACAGGCAGGCGCTAAATGCGAGCCCGAGCAGCGCGGCGACGATCAGCTTGAGATCGACTGCGAGTCCGCGGGCGCCGATCCCGACCGCGACCACGGACTCGCCGATCGCGATCAGCACGACCAGGCCATGTCGCTCGACGAAGTGCGCGGGCTCTATCACGAAGCCTGAGTCGTCGATCAGCTTCGGTGAGATCCACTCCAGCACGAACGCGGAACCCCAGAGCAGGTACTGGACGGTGCCGCCGACAACGCCGCCGAGGAGCACGAGCAGCGCGGTCGAGATGTTGAACGGCGCCAAGCCTATGATCGCTTGAACGGCGCTCATCCTCTCCGATCGGGCGAACATGGCCAGGTGGACCAGCACCACCGCTAGGTAGGCCAGTCCAAACGCCGCGCCGCTGCCCGTGAACGCGTCTGGGATGGCGAGCGCGACCACGAGAAACCCGGCCATCCCGCCCAGCAGCGTCAGGCGCCGGGCGAGCCGGTCGAGCGCGACCGAGTTCGTCAACCACGCGTATCCGCCGTACATCCAGAAGATGACGCCCAGCATCAGGGAGATCTGCAACCAGCCTTTCCAACTGGGTTCCCGCGCCAGGGCAGCCGTCAACTGGGTGATTGTGAAGACGAACACGAGATCGAAGAACAGCTCAAGACTGGAGACACGCGGACGCTCCCGTGCCCATGACGGCTGAGTCATGACCCCATCATCGTCGACGTGCCGCCGCTCGTCGCAAGCGATGGGTCGATCTGGTCAAAGGCTATGGAGAGCGCCGGTGGCCTTGTGGGCCTCAGACGAGCTTCAGCGGTATCTCCGCATACGGGTCGACTCGGTAAACGAGCGAGACTCGATGGAAGCCATCGGCGATGACGGCTGATTTCTTGCCGCCGATCCTCAACGACGCTTCGGTGATCCGGGCGCTGCTGGTGCCGTCCCTGATGGAGCTGCTGGGGAAGTGGAACTGGTGGGCGCCGGCGCCGCTCCGGCGACTGCACGCTCGGTTCGGACTGAGCGAGGACGCCGCCGGAGGGCACGTGCCGGATCCTTCGCAAGCCTGAGCGAGTTCAGCGCGGGAGCTGGCGTTTCGTGCGTCTGGCCCATCGCGCCGCCCAGGCGTCAAGGGGTGCAAGGGCCTGTAGGAGTTCGTGACCTTCGCTGCTGAGCTGGTAGCCGCCTGCGGGCTCGGCGGTGACGATGCCCGCCTCGCGCAGCTCGTGAAGGCGGTCGTTGAGCACGCTTGAGGAGACGTCGCCAGAGAGGGCCTGCAGCTGGCGGAAGGTGAGCGCATGCCCGTCGCGTAGCTCCCACAGGACGCGCAGAGTCCAGCGCCGCCCGAGCAGATCCAACAGCGCCATCTGGGGGCGGCCGGTGCGCGATCCGCGCACCGCGCGGCCGGGGAGGGGAGTCTCCTTGCTTGCTTTTGAATTCGAAGCTAACATCGCTAGTGCTCTGGAAATCGAAGCAGGAGGATAGCTGATGGCAGAGATCGCTAGCGAACCGCGGATAGCTCCGCTTGAACCGCCCTACGAGCAAGGACTGGAGGAGATGCTGAAGAAGTGGATGCCGCCGGAGAGCCAGCTGGAGCCGCTCGCGCTGTTCCGGACGCTCGCCGTCCACGGAGACCTGATGTCGCGGATGCGTCCGCTGGGATCAGGAATTCTCGGCCACGGTCGCGTCGAGGCGAGAGACCGGGAGATCATCATCCACCGCACCTGCGCGCGCACGGGCGCCGAGTACGAATGGGGCGTCCACGCGATCGCTTTTGGCAAGCCGCTCGGCCTCAGCGACGATCAGATCGCCGCCACTGCCCAAGGGACGGCCGACGATCCGGCTTGGTCCGAGCAGGACGCATTGCTCATCCGGCTCGCTGATGAGCTGAGCGACACCTGCAGCGTTTCGGACCGGCTGTGGGCCGCCCTCGCCGAGCGGTTCAGCGCGGACCAGCTGCTCGAGCTATTGATCATCGCGGGCTGGTACCGACTGCTGTCGTATGTCATCAACGTCACTCGCGTGAGACCTGAGCCTTGGGCGGCACGGTTTCCGCAAGAATCAGGTCCGTGATCGTTGGTCTGTGCCAGTGACCTCCGTGCCCGCCTACGAGTCAGACCCGCGGGTCGACGACTACATCGACCGGCTGCCGGAATGGCAGCGCGGGCTTGCTCAAGAGCTTCGTGACCTGATCCACGCCGCCGATCCTGAGCTGGAGGAGACGATCAAGCGCACGGGAGTTTGATGAGGCGTCGGCTCAGAGCGCCGGGGGCTCGCCGCCGGCGCTCTGGCGCCAGTCAAGCTGGCTGACCGCCCCACCCGTGACCTCGAAGTCACGGATGCGGGGCTCGCCGTACAGCCAGACCGTGTACTCGCCTTCGGTGACCTTGTCGAACACCGCCGCGTAGCTGGTCTTGCCCGGCAGCGGTCGTTCGAGGATGTGCTGGTGGAACTTCTCCTCATCGGCCCCAGCCGGGCTGAGCTCGATCGGAGTGTCGAGCAGCTCGGATTCCGCGTAGATGATCAGCGCCCCGGTCTCACCCCCGATGTCCAGGACGACCGGCTCGGGATGAGGGCGCGCGATTGGTTCTGGGCTCATGTCAACTACCTCGTGCTGGCCAGCGCCGGAGGCGGCGTGGGATTCGGCGGCGTGTCGTAGCCGTCGTTGGGGATCCCCAGGTAGGGGAAGTACGGCAGGAAGCGCGCGGTCCCCGGCGCACCGGTCGGGGGGATGGCTACGCCGTCGGTGACCTCGGTGGCGGCCTTGTCGACGTGGTAGGACTTGTTGACCAGCGAGTAGGTGAGGCCGGCGATTGCTCGCAGCTCGATCGTCACCACGTCGTCGACGACGCGGCGCCCGTTGGGGAAGCCCGCCGGGTCGTTGCCGAGCAGCCCGAGCGCGTTGGGGGACCTGCTGGGCGGGATCGCTACGTTGAGCCGCAACATGTCGGCGAGCGTCTTGCCCGTGTAGTTCTGGAAGTGGGGAACCACCCCGGCGGGCAGCCCGGTGAGCAGGATCGCCTCCAGATCCGCGCGGGGTGCGTTCGACGCAGCCAGCTTGGCCAGATTGGGGAACGCTCCGGGATAGAGGACCGGGAGCAGCTTCGCCAGCTCCGGGTGGATTACCCCGTCGGCGAACTCGTTGTCCATGTGCGGGTTGGCCCGGTTCCACTCGTCCTTCCTGCCGAGCGGCACCAGCACCTCATTGAACAGCGGGTTGCCCAGGCGAGAGACCTGAACGAACGGCCCGGATTCGGCACCGTTCTGCCCTGGACCGTGGCCGCGGACCTGCACCCTGCGGCGGCTCGCTCCGCCCCAGATCCCGATCGTCGAGTCAGAGGCGAACGGGTTGCTCGGAGTCGTGCCGTGGCGGGTGAGCTGCGAAATCGGGATCTGCATCGCGATCGTGTGGACGTTGACCCCGCTCTTGAGCGTGTCGATCCCCGCCGCATTGGCGATCATCGAGTTCAGGTGCAGGCTCTGGAACGGCCGCAGATCGGCGAGGTCGAAGATCGCCCCGAGGTCAGCGAAGAACCCGTCGTTGCGCTGGCCCGCGAACACCTTGATCCCGCCGGGAAGGCTGTGGACGGCCTCCTGGGCCAGGTTGGGATAGTGAGGCGTCGAGCTCGGACCGATGTTGCACGGTGGGCAGATGAGATCGGTACCCAGCACCTGGGTGTGCAGGTGGCTCACCGGTCTACGCGGACTGTTCACTCGCTTGTCGCGGGCAGCCGAGAAGGCGGCGTTGTCGCTCTCGATCCTCCTGACCGTGTAGAACTGGCGCCGGTTGAAGTGCGAGTCGTAGACCGAGCCGATCGGGCCGGTGTTGTAGAGGAAGGTGTCCTCGTCCCGCACGCGGGTGGCGAACCGGAACTCATAGGCGATGTCGGCGATGCCGGTGCCGTTGTTGCTGACGTAGATGTAGTAGGCGACGTCATCGCCGAACTCGTAGAAGTTCGGCCCCGCGGCGGCAGCTTCCAGCGGGATGTAGTTGGTGATGATCGTGACCGTGTCGGGGCGGTCGGGACTGACGAACGCGTAGGTATCGGTGTTGTCCGCGACGGGGTCCTTGCTGATCTCCGGCGCTTCGCGATGCGATGACATGACTCTCCTCGTCTAGATCGTGGTGGCGGCGTCGAGCAGGCGCTTCGCCAGGGCCGGGTCGCGATAGGTGCGCTGCTCGGTCCCGAAGAGGACCGTGACCTCTCCGCGCTCCGCGTTGTGCACGTAAGCCATCACCGGCTCGCTCGGCATGTCACCCGTGGGGTGGACCGGCTCGCCGGTCTTGGCGTCCGCGGCCGTCGGCGCGGAAAGCACCGCCGCCCCGGGGACAGCGGTGACCGCGAGGCCGGTGGCCACGCCGCCCGTGGTACGGAGAAACGCGCGCCGATCAAACCCCTCTGCGCTCCCGCCGCTGAGATCACGATCAGACGACATAGGTCTACTCCCTTTCAACTTGGTTGCCCGCAGACCACTTCTTCCTCCAGTACGTAGTCCAGGACGGGGCCGATCACGTACCAGGTAATTACGAGCACATTGCAATTACCAATCAGCTGCCGCTGGGGTAGGTTGGCCCGATTGGTGCCGGCCCCGCCGAGGCGGGAGCGCGAGGAAGGAGGGCGGCGAGATGGAGTCAGCGAGTGCGGGAGTCCGCCGGCCGCGTCTGCCGGCGTTCTGGGCTTCGCTTGACCATCGGCAGCGGCGGACGATGGCGATGATGACCCTGGTGATCGTGGGGCTTCACGTTGTCGGCTTCGTGACGCTGGTCGCGCTCGTCGCGCCGAGCCGCTACCGACTCGGCACCGTGGGCGTGTTCACGGTCGGCATCGGGGTGACGGCTTACACGCTCGGCCTGCGCCACGCGTTCGATGCCGACCACATCTCGGCGATCGACAACACCACGCGCAAACTGATGCAGGAGGGCAAGCGGCCGCTGAGCGTCGGCTTCTGGTTCTCGCTCGGGCATTCGACGATCGTCTTCGCGCTGGCGTTCCTCATCTCGGTGGGCGTCCATTCCCTCGACGGCCCGGTCAGGAACGACAACTCCCCGCTGCACCAGACGACCAACTACATCGGCACCGGCGTCTCGGGCGGCTTTCTCTACATCATCGCGGCACTGAACATCGTGGTGCTGATCGGGATCATCAAGGTCTTCAGGGAAATGAAGAGCGGAAAGTTCGACGAGGAGACGCTTGAGGAGCAACTGCAGAAGCGCGGGTTCATGAACCGCTTCTTCGGGCGGCTGACCAAGACCGTCACCAAGCCGCAGCAGATGTACCCGATCGGGGTGCTGTTCGGACTCGGGTTCGACACCGCGACCGAGGTGGCGTTGCTGGTGGTCGCCGGCACAGCCGGGGCGGCGGGTCTCCCGTGGTACGCGATCCTGTGCCTGCCGATCCTGTTCGCCGCCGGCATGTCGCTGATGGACACGATCGACGGGTCATTCATGAACTTCGCATACGGCTGGGCGTTCTCGAAGCCGGTGCGCAAGGTCTTCTACAACCTCATCATCACCGGCCTCTCGGTGATGGTCGCGCTGGTGATCGGCACGATCGAGGTAGGTGGGCTGATCGCCTCCGAGCTCAACCTCTCCGGGTCATTCTGGAACTGGTTCGAGAACATCAACATCAACTTTCTCGGGTTCGTGATCGTCGGTATGTTCGTCGCGACCTGGGCGGTCGCGCTGGCGGTGTGGCGGTTCGGACGGATCGAGGAGCGCTGGAGCACGCACCTCGGCGAGGCGCGCTGAGTGACGAGGATCCGGGTGCGATGACCGTCTCGCCGGACTCCCCACCGCGGGTCTGCGCGGATCTCGAGGGCGCGATCCGGATGCTGCGGGAATCAGGACTGCGGCTGTCCACGCCGCGGAGGCTGGTGCTCGAGGCGCTGTTCGCAGCCGAGGGTCCGGTCTCCGCCGCGTATCTCGGGCGTCGGCTGATGATCGATGAGTCCTCGGTCTACCGGAACCTCGAGGTCTTGGAGCACAACGGCCTGGTCCGCCACATTCACCTCGGGCACTCACCCGGCTTGTATGTGCTGATCGCCGCGCAGGAGTTGGAGTACCTCTACTGCGAGCGCTGCGCCAAGGTCACCGCGGTCTCGCCAGAACGCCTGGACGCGGTGCGCGCACGGATCAGGGAGGAGCTCGGCTACACGAGCAGGTTCACCCACTTCGCGATCGTCGGGGTCTGCGAAGAATGCGCCGCCGGCGCCGCCCCACGCCGGGACCGTGAGCATCTGCACAGCCACGGCGACCACGTGCACTCGCACGCGGCCTGAGTCTGCGCCGGACGTTCAGCGCCGGTCGACGACTGACTGGCCGCTAGAACGGCTCAGTAGTTTCCTGAGATGCGGTCCCAGGCTCGCCGCAGCATCGATCCCGAGCTCGACCCGGCGTCCGCAGGATTCTCACGCATGACCGCCGGATTGGCGGTTGGCTCGGGCAGGCCGCCGCAGGCCGCGGCATCCAGCTTCAGCATCACGGCACCTTCGAAGATGCCGCCGATGCTCAGTGCGTCGACAAAGCGGTGGTGATGACCGGCCGGGAAATGCTCTGCGGACAGCTCGGTGATCACCAGCCCCTCGAAGATGTCCTGGGCTTCCGCGGCCAGGACATGCTCCACCTTCCCGATCTGCTGGCCGTCTGAGCTGAACACCGGCGTGCCCTTCTCCAGCACCTCGTATGAGATCGGCGATCCGGTGTCCATCGGCATCGGAGGATACTCGTGGCCTTGCGGGCCACGTGGAACTAGTCTGTGCGTCGGTCATGAGCCTCCTCTCTTCGATCCTGTTCCCGGTACGGGCCGTCAGGCAGGAGTGATGGGGGTTACGAGTCGCCGCCGCCTCACCGCGCGCGCCGCGCTGGCGCTGGTCGCTGTCGTTCAGGCCGAGATCGCGCTGTGGGGACTGATCGCACCCCGGTCGTTCTTCACGGGGTATCCCGGCGGCGGTCACCACTGGGTGGTGAGCCTCGGCCCCTACAACCAACATCTCGTGCGGGACTACGCGGCCGCCGAGCTTGGCTTCGCCGTGCTTCTGTTGGCCTGCGTGGTGTGGTTCGAGCGACGCCTCGTGCTGGTGGCGGGCGCGGCGTTCCTCGCCGCCACCGTTCCACACTTCGCCTACCACCTGACCACGACCTCCCATCTCGGGGCGGTGGACAACATCGGCAGCCTCGGTGGATTCGTGATCGAGTTGGCGCTGGTCACAGGGGCGATGGCGGTGGCCTGGAGGGACACGCCGTGAGGGTGCTGATCGCAGGCGCCACCGGAGCAATCGGTCGCCCGCTGGTCGGCAGCCTCCTCTCCGAGGGTCATGAGCTCACCGCGCTGACCAGAAGCGAGTCCAGTGCCGAGACGCTTCGCGGCAGGGACGTGGAGCCAATCTCGGCCGACGTATTCGACCAGCAGTCGGTGACCGACGCGTGCCTGGCGGCAAGACCCGACGCGGTCATCGTTCAGTTGACCGCGTTGCCGCGAGCGCTGAACATGCGCCGTTACGCAGAGGCCATCGAGCCGACCAACCGGCTTCGTGCCATCGCCACCCCGCACCTTCTCGCCGGGGCCCGGGCCGCGGGAGCGCGCCGCGTGATCGTGCAGTCGATCTCGTTCATCACCGCGCCGGAGGATGGCTTGATTCATGACGAGTCTGCGCCGGCCTACGACGATGGTCCACCTGGCCTCCGGGAAGCGGTCGCAGCAACCACCGGGATGGAGCGTGCGGTGCTTGCGGCCACCGATCTCGAGCCGGTCGTGCTGCGCTACGGACAGCTCTACGGGCCTGGCACCTATTACGCCGAAGACGGCAGCATCACCGGTGAGGTTCGCCGTCGCCGCTTTCCCATCGTCGGGGACGGGGCCGGCGTCTCCTCCTTCCTGCACGTCGACGACGCCGCCGTCGCCGCGCGCGCGGCGCTCACCGGTGGAGCCAGCGGTCTCTTCAACGTGACCGACGATGAGCCCGCGCCGCTCCACGAATGGCTGCCCGTCCTCGCCGACGCCGTCGGCGCGAAACGGCCGCGCAGGGTGCCGGCCTTGGTGGCCCGGCTGGTCGCCGGTCCGATCGCCGTGCACTTCGCCACCACGCTGCGCGGCAACGCCAACACTCGCTTCAAGGAGCACTTCGGCTGGAGACCGGCGTACCGGTCCTGGCGCGACGGCTTCCCGGAGATCACCAGCCGGTAAGGCACTCCCCCAATCGGCGGAGGCGGATTGCTCAAGCGAGCGGCCCGGCAGTCCGATCATTGAGAGAGATGTCGGTCCAGAACGATTCGCTTACCGAGCAGGACCGGCGCCAGGCCAAGTCGCAGTCGGCGGTCTTCTGGACGATCGGGCTGGTGCTGATGCTGGGGATGCTGGCGGCCTACCCGCCGACGGTCCACGTCTCGGCGCTGGCCGGATGGTCCGTGGTGGGATCGTTCGCGCTGGCGACCGTGCTCTACATCGTGCGGCTGATGGTGCTGGACACCGAGGTGGGGTCCACCGAGCTGCTGGTGGCCGGGGTGGTGGCCGCGGCGACGATCGGGGTGGACCAGTGGATGGCCGGGGGCTTTCGCGCCCCGTTCGGGATCATCTTCACCCTCCACGTGCTGGGGAGCGCCGCGGTCATGGACCGCCGCGAACGGCTGCTGCACCTCGCGGCGGTCAGCACGGCGGTAGCCGCCCCGCTGATCTACGACACAGCCAGCCTCTCAGCGATCATCACGGTGCTGGTGATGATCGCCATCCTCCTGTTCGAGGCGGCGCTGCTGGCCGAATTTGGAACGCGCCTCAGGGGCCAGCGTGCGCAGCTCCACGAGGCCGAGCGGGAGGCGTCGGCGCGTGCGGTCACCGACGCCCTCACTGGACTTGGCAACCGCCGCGGGTTGGAGGAGGCGCTGGAGGCGGCGGCACGACGGGTGGCACCCGAGGATCCGCTGACGATCGTCTACCTCGATCTCGACGGCTTCAAGGCCTACAACGACCGATTCGGACATGCGACCGGGGACGCGCTGCTGCAACGACTCGGCGCCGCGCTTGACGCGCGGACGGGGAGCGCCACGCATGCATTCCGGATCGGTGGCGACGAGTTCTGCGTGTTGCTCGGCGGGGCCCGGGAGGTGGGCGATCCCCAGGTGGTGGAGATCATCGACGCGCTCAGCGAGCGTGGCTCGGGCTTCGTGATCGGTCCTTCCTGTGGCCTGGTCTGCATGCCCCGGGACGCGCAGGACATGGATGCCGCCCTGCGGCTGGCCGACCAGCGAATGTATGCGGAGAAACGCTCAGGGCGACCTTCCCCGGCTACCGAGGTCAGCCGACTGCTGGTCCGGCTGCTGGGCGAACGCGACTCTCCGGTGCTCTATGACCACCTCGATCTGGGATCGCTGGCCCGCGGGATGGCGCTGCGTCTGGGCTTGCCCTCAGAGGAAGCCGATGTGGTGGCGCGGGCGGCGGAGCTCCGCAATATCGGCAAGATCGCGATCCCCGACGCGATCCTGCACAAGCCTGGTCCCCTCGACGCCGGTGAGCGGGCGCTGATGTGCCAGCACACCGTGATCGCGGAGCGCATCCTCACCAGCTCCACCTGGTTTGCCTCGGCAGGCCGGCTGGTGCGCAGCTCACCCGAGCGGCCCGATGGCACCGGCTATCCCGATGGCCTATCCGGCGAGCAGATTCCCATGGGCGCCAGGATCGTCTCCGCTTGCGGGGCCTACGCGGCGATGCTGACCGAGCGCCCGTACCGCGCGGCAATGAGCACTGAGAGCGCTCTCGCCGAACTGCAGCGCTGCGCCGGGACGCAGTTCGATCCGGACGTGGTGGAGGCGCTGGTGATGGAACGACGACGCTTGACGCTTCGCGACGCTGCATAATCTCTGGGCGGGGCCCCGAAGACCAGTGCTCCGCTGGGAACCTACCGAGGCGGGTAGGTTTGCCGGAGGATTCAGCGAGGAGAAACCGTGACCGTGACCCAGGCGCTTCCGACTGAGACCCAAGCGCTGCCGACTTCATTCTGGCGCGAGCAGCTGGCGCCGTACAGCCAGGCCAGCGTCGCCCGTGGCCTGCTGGACCTCGCCACATCAGCGGTCCCCTACGTGCTGCTGGTCGCGGCCATGTACGCGCTGCTGCCGGTCTCCTACCTGCTGGTGCTGGCGCTGTCGGTGCCGGCCGCGGGCTTTCTGCTGCGCACCTTCATCGTCTTTCACGACTGCTCGCACGGATCTTTTCTGCCGAACCGGACCGCCAACAACTGGGTGGGCGTGGGGTGTGCGCTGCTCGTCTACTCACCGTTTCACAGCTGGCGCCACGAGCACGCGGTGCACCACGCCACCTCCGGAGATCTGGACCAGCGCGGCATGGGCGACGTGGACACGTTGACCGTGTCCGAATACCGAGAGCTCTCCCGGCTCGGGCGCCTCGGCTACCGGTTGATGCGCAACCCGTTGGTGATGCTGGGCATCGGACCGCTGTGGGCGCTGCTGCTGGAGCCCCGGCTGGTGCCGGGCTGGGCCCGGCGGCGCTTTTGGCGCAAGATCGTCGCCACCGACATCGTCCTGGTGGTGGCGGTCGGTGCGCTGTGCGTGCTGCTCGGCTGGCAGGCGGTGCTCCTGGTGCAGCTTCCCTGCGCGATGCTCGCCGGCGCGGCGGGGATCTGGCTCTTCTACGTCCAGCACCAGTTCGAGGATGTCTACTGGCAACGCCACGACAGCTGGCAATACGCGGACTCCGCCCTACGGGGCAGCTCGCATCTGAAGCTGCCGAAGATCCTCCAGTTCTTCACCGGCAACATCGGCCTCCATCACGTCCACCACCTGAATCCCCGCATCCCCAACTACAACCTGCAGCGGGCACACGATGCCAATCCCGTCTTTCACGACGTGCCGACGCTGACTCTGTGGTCGGGTATCCGGACGCTGCGTCTGAAGCTCTATGACGAGCACCGGGGCCGCTTGGTCACCTTCGCCGGAGCGCGGAGCGGGTCACCAGCTACGTAAGCTGCGCCCGCAGTGGCAAGGCGAGCTCCTCCGCACGGACTCCAGCTGGTAATCGACTTCGTCAACACGCTTGATCGCAAGGCCGGCTCAGATGCGATTGACAAGCGCCGCCGGCTTGTCTCGTGGCTGGGCGAGCGGCAATTGACCGATCGCACGGCCGGGAAGGTCAGCAAGCAGCAGCACACACGCGCGGTCGGCCTACGAGAAGCGCTGCGAGCGGTGCTGCTCTCCCACAACCGAGTGACGTCGGGGGAGGCGAGAGGGAGCTCGATCGCGCGGCACGGCGTGGGGAGCTGTCGGTGATCTTCGGCGGGGATGGAGCGATCGACTTCGCTCCCAGGGACACGGGCTTCGCCGGGACGCTGGCCAAGCTGCTGGTGCCGGTCGTGCTCGGCGCCGCCGACGGGACCTGGGAGCGGGTCAAGGCATGTCAGGCCGAAGACTGCCACCGAGCGTTCTACGACTATTCGCGCAATCGCTCCGCACGTTGGTGCGACATGGCGGCGTGCGGCAACCGGGCCAAGGTCCGCTCCTACCGGGCCAGGGAGCGGTCCACCCCCGCCTAGGACGATCAGCCGATCCGCCACTGGATCGATCCCAGGCCGGGGAAGTTCAGTGCCTCGGCGGTGGCCCCGGTGAGGTCCCATTCGCGGCCGGCGATGTAGGGGCCGCGGTCGATCACCGGCACCCGGATGGCTCGCCCGCCGTAGATGAAGGTCACCTCGGTTCCACAGGGCAGCGTCTTGTTCGCGACACCCAGCTCTGGCACATGCAGGACGCCTCCGCAGGCGACCGGCAAGCCGTAATCGGTGTAGACGGAAGCGATGCTGGTGAACCACTGGCCGGGCGGAAGATCCGCGGGGTCAAGCAGATCTCCGGAGAAGTTGAGGCGATCAAGGTGGTAGCGGCGAACCGCCGCCTGAAAGCGCACGTAGGCAGCGCGTACCTCGGCGTCAGTGGGCGCACCGCTGGCCGGCGCACCGGTGACCGTCGCGGGTGCCGAGGGACGCCCCGGGTTCGCCGCCAGCGTGACCGTCGAGGGAGGATCCGAGGCCCCGCCGCCGGCCCCGTTGCCGGCGACCGGATCGACCGCCTGGGGATGCGCCTGCTGGGGTGTCCCGGAAGGCTGGCCGTTGATCGGTCCTGCACTACGGTGGCCGGTGCTGGTGCCGCACCCCAAGATCAGGAGTGCCGTGATCGCTGTCGCTACTCGCGGCCTGATCTCGGAAACGGTAGCCCTACCGGCGGCCGGCTGTCGCGGTCAGGCTCTCCGACACCGTCAGGACGCGCTAGGCGTGGCGTGAGCGCTTCCGGGCGTGGCGATGGCGAGGCGGCGGAGACACCGCCACGATCCGGCAGCCGTGGAGCGTGAACCGGCGGCGATAGACGACTACCCGCCCACCTCGCAGGTGAAGTCCGATGCGGAGGATGAAGGGACGGTCAGGTGGATGGCGTACCCGGATCGCCTTGAGATCGCGGCCACGCTCCGCGGCGACGCGATGGCGTCCCAGGTGTACCGTCGCCAACCGGATCGGGCGGCGCTGGCGCACGAGCACCAGGCGCAGCGATGAGAGCCGGCAGCTCGACGGTGAGGACGCGGAGCTCTGTCGCTCGCCCAAGGCAGCGATCACGTTGCGGAAGGACGAGTAGGAGGGCTTCGCGCTGTAGTCAGCCCGCAGGAGTCCGTCGGTGGTGAACGTGGCAGCCGCGCCGGGGAGCGACCCCGCCGTGGAGGAGCTGGAGTCACGGAGGTTGAACCACCGGTAGTCGGTGACGTTGAACGTCGCCGAATAGGCCTCGGCGGCCTCCGCCAGCTCGGTCAGATCGGCGGCCTGGTCGGCCTCCGTGATGTTGGCTCCGGTCGGCACGCCGTTCTCGGTTATCCAGATCGGCACTCCACCGCCGAGTTCGGCCTGCGGCATGAAGCAAGAACGCACGGTGCCGAGTGCCTGGGCCATTTCGGCGCGATAGGTGTCTCCCGGGGTGAGCGCGGGCGGATACACCGAGCCCGGATAGAAGTCGAGTCCGACAAATCCGAGCGCCGCGCGGAAGGCCGGCCCGCCGTGGGCGCCGAGATATGCGAAGAATGCCGCGTCGCCAGCCGGGGAGAAGCGATAGGCGTAGGTGAACCCGAAGCGCAGCTGGCGGTAGCCGCGGTGCATGGCCTCGTCGTGCGCGGCCTCGATTCCCTGGATCAGGGCATCCTTGGCATTGGTGTAGGAGCCGTCGGAGGTGTTGGAGGAGAACGTCACGTTGACCTCGTTGGTGATCGTCATCGCGACGACGTTCGGGTTCCCCCCGAAAACATCTACGACATGGCGGACGTACGCCTGCCATGCGGCCAGGTTCCCGTCCTCACCGTCACCAGGGTGATACCGGACCTGCAGCTCCACCTGCAACCCCGCACGGGTGTACTGCGAGACCAGCGACTGAAACTGGCTGATCAGCGCGTCTCCGCCGGACCAGAACAGCCGGTTCAGGCGGACGACGAGGACGTGACCCGGGGGCCGCAGGGCGCTGCTGGCGGCGACGTCGCGGTTGACGTCGTCAGGGGTGGAGGGCAGCTGCGCGCCCCCGAAGCTGCCGGCCAGCCCGGGGTCCACCCCGAAGCGCAGCGGCGCTCCCGCCCGAGGGGCTGCACCACCGTAGCTGGCAGTGCAGTAGGGGTCTGCGGTGGCCGATCGGCCCTCACCGGCAAACGCCACCAACCCGATGACACCCGTTACGAGCAGGCAGGCCCCGCCAGGAGAAGCCTGGACGGTGAGAATCCCGACACGGCAGGGCCTACCGTTGCGAGCTGGGATTCGCCGCCAGCAATGACTCTCGCGCGGCCTCGACCGTCTCCGTGACCTCCTCGCTCCGGCCGATCCCCGCCAGCCGCAGGGTGTCGTTGACCAGCGCTCCCTCCGGGATCACCAGGCGAAAGCCCTGTCCACGGGTTCTGAGGCTCTCTCGCAGGCGGAACATCATGTGGATCCCGGCGCTGTCGATGTAGTCCACGGCGGTCAGGTCAAGCACGAGACCGAGGGCCTCGTTCGGAATCAGGCTGCTGAGCTCGTCGCGGAGCTCATGTGCGTTGGACATGTCGATCTCCCCGGTGAGCGTGACGCACACCAGCAGATCCTGCGTGTCCACTTTCAGGTCGGCCAGCCTCACGCCCGGTCAAACCCTCCGTCGCATCATGATCTTGGTTCCGTCGGCATCGGTGGTGACGTCGAGATCATCCATCGCGGCCTCCATTATCGTCAACCCCCGGCCGCGGTTCTCGCCGCGTGGCGGTCGCCAGTGGCCGTGATCGGCCACGCTGACGTGAACCGTCCCCTCCAGACACTGCGCCTGAACCTCAAAACTTCCCTCGCCGGGCCCGTAGGCATGCTCGATGGCGTTGGCCGCAGCCTCTCCGGCGGCGATCGTGATCTCGGTGGCCACCTCTCGCTCAACATCCCGCTCACGCAGCCAGCGCGTCAGCAGCCGGCGCAGGTAGGAGAGCATCGCCGGGTCCGCCGGCAGCGTCAGTTCCAGCACCTCGGGGATGGCATCGTTCTGAAGCGCCAACACCGCGACATCGTCGCGCGGGCCCCTGAGGGGGACCATGCGATCCATGGCCAGCAGGCAGGCCTCCTCGGCGGTGGCTGCTCCTCGGACCGCCTGGATGAGCTCGTCCATGCTCTCCGAGAGATGCACTCTGGGCCGCTCGATCAACCCGTCCGTGTACATCAGCATGGTCTCCCCCTGCCTGAGTGAGACCTCGTGCTCCGGACAGCCCTGGTAGGAGAACGCTCCGATCGGAGGGGCGGCGGATACCTCCAGGACACGCGCCGAGCCATCTTCGGAGAAGATCACCGGGGGCAGATGGCCCGCGCTGGCGAACTGGATCTGGCCCGTCTCGCTGTCCAGCACCGCGTAGGCGACGGAGGCCATCGCGGCCTCGCCGAGACTGGTGGCGAACCGGTCGACGAGCTCCAGGGTCTTGGCCGGCCCGTGACCCTCGGAGGCGTAGGCGTGCAGCGCTGTGCGCAGCTGACCCATCAGCATTGCCGCGTCGAGGCCGTGACCGACGACGTCACCGATGGCTACGCCGATCGCTCCGCGGGGCAGCTCGATCATGTCGTACCAGTCGCCTCCGACCTCGTCGCGAGCGGGCAGGTAGCGCGCTGCGATCGACACGCCGGCCACTTCCGGCGGGCGGCGCGGCAGCAGGCTGCGTTGCAGCATCACGGCGACCTGGTGCTCTCGCTGCAGCGCGGACATGCAGGCGCGCGCGTTCGATTGCCGGCCCTGCGCGTGCACCGGCGAGCTCCAGCACGGCCAGATCCCGCGTGTCGAACTCCCTCGGCACGAGCGAACCGACGTGGAGCACGCCCAGCAGATCTCCTTCGACGATCAGCGGCACCCCGAGCAGAGAGTGAATCCCCTTCTCGCGCAGGATCGGATTCATGATGTCGGCGTGATCGACGTCGGCGATGAAGATCGCCACTCGTTCCTTGGCGATCCGTCCTGCGAAGCCCTCGCCGATGGGGATGCGAACGCCCTGCTCCACTTCCTCTTCGATCCCCTTGGCCGCTCTGGCCACCAGCTCCCCGGACTCACCGTCGAGCAGCAGGATCGCCGCGGTGTCGACGGAAAGCAGATCACGGACGCGCACCAGGAGCTCGTCGAGCAGCCCATCGAACTCCAGCTCGGAGAGGGCCGGATCGCTCAGCCTGTAGAGGTCACGGATCTGCTCGGCCGGGGCGGCGACCGCCTCATCCACCTGCAGCACGACCTGTCCGGCGCCCTTCTCCCTGGGTTGGCTCTGCTCGGTCATATTTCTCGTGCCACGGTGGGCGGCGATCTTACCGACGCCGCTCGACCGATCCACCTTCGTGTTCAGTTAGCGGCGGAAGGGCTGATCATCCGCGCCTCGACAAGCGCCGCCCGGGCTGCCGCCTGCCCCGGCACGCCATGAACGCCTCCACCGGGAAAGGTCGCGGCGCTGGCGAGATACAGGCCGCGGAGGGGCGTGCGATAGGGAATCAGCGACGGCACCGGACGGAAGAGGAGCTGGCGCAGCACGTAGCTACCACCGCCGACGTCGCCCCCGACCAGGTTGGCGTTTCGGCTCTCCAGCTCCGGGGGGACAGCACGTGGCGAGCCATGATCAGCTCACGAAAGCCCGGTGCGAAGCGCTCGATCTGGCCCTCCATCCGCTCCACAAGCGGGCCTGTCTCCACCCGCCAGTCCGTGGTTTGAGGCCCCCGTGTATAGGCCCAGGCCGTGTGCTGACCCGCCGGCGCCCGGCTGGGGTCGGCGAGCGACTGCTGGCCGAGGAGCACGAAGGGCCGTCTCGGGATGCCTCCCTCCGTGGCGGTGGCCTGCAGGAGCTCGTCCTCGTCACCGCACGACGTGAACGGTCCCGGCGGCCCGAGCCGGCGGAAAGCTCCAGGGGATCGGTGCGCTGAGCGCCCAGTCGACCTTCACCGTGGACGGTCCCGGGCGGAAGCGATGGAGTGCCCGGGCATAGCGCATGGGCAGTGAGCCGTCTGCCAGGCGGGCCAGCGCGCCGGGCATCACGTCGGCGACCACCGCGTCGGCTGCGCAGGGCCTCGCCGCCGGCCAGGCGAACGCCAACCGCGCGCCCGCGGCGCGTGAGGATCTCCACCACTTCGGTTTCGGTGCGCACCCTGCCTCCCAGGCTGTGGAGGTAGGAGACGAGGGCCTTGCTGAGCCGGCCCGCACCCCCTTCGGGACTCGGCCATCCCGCACCATGGCCGAGCAGGTTCAGGTAGGCGGCGGCGACCGCGCTGCCGGCGCCGGTTGGTGGTACGTCGTTGTGCATCGCCGACCCGTACAGCCAGGCCCGCGCTCCGGACACGCTGAACAGCTCGTGGCCGAACGAGCTCGCAGGTCGCAGCACCAACCGAGCGAACCTGAGCAGCCCCCTTACTCCCAGCGCGGCCGTCAGGCGAAGGGGTCCTCGCAGTGGCGGAAAGCCGGAGAGCATCGTCCGCCGGAAGGCGTCGAAGTGCCGCACGTACGGGACCGCGAACCGTCCCCAAGCCTCCCCCTGCCCGGCGCCGAGCGACTCCAGGCTCTCGACGGTCCGATCGAGGTCACGGTAGAGCGCCGCGCCCTCGCCGTCCGGGAGGGGA
The DNA here is from genome assembly GCA_963731435.1 of uncultured Solirubrobacterales bacterium. Lineage (GTDB taxonomy): Bacteria > Actinomycetota > Thermoleophilia > Solirubrobacterales > Solirubrobacteraceae > Palsa-465. The sequence continues at coordinate 5,686 of CAVSVF010000002.1, read as the reverse complement.
TGCGCGTAACAGGCCTCCGGCTGGACCCACCGCAGCCCGTGCTCTTCCAGGGGGTAGCGCTCGAACACCGGCGAAGCAGCGGCCGCGGGGTAGACCGCCGAGAACGTGTCGTGAACGAAGCCCGGCAAGGTGAGGGCCTCGCTTCGCACCGCCCCTCCGGGGCGTACGGCGGTCTCGAGCACTGTCACCGCCCAGCCGGCTCGGGCAAGGGTGATCGCGGCCGCCAGGCCGTTGGGGCCGGAGCCGACCACGATCGCGTCGTGGCTCATGTGGGGATCCAGCCAAGCGGCCGGTGCCCGGCGTGACCGGGCACCGGCCGGGCACTCACTTCGGGAGCCTGCGCTCGATGAACGCCGTCGCGTCGGTGGCGGCGGCCGCGAGCACTCCGCCGTGCGTGACCCCGTAGTAGGTGTGGTAGGTGACGACGTCGCCGACGCCCGTGAGGTCCTTCGACAGGGCGTTGGTCAGCGGCGACGGCACGGTTGTGTCGGACAGCCCCTGCTCCAGGAGGATCGGGCCCTTGATCCTGAGGTTGTTGGGATCGTTGCGGGTGACCACCGATTGGAGCGCGGTCAGGTTCGCGCTCGAGCGCACCGTCTGGTTCAGCGGCAGTCCGCCCGCGGCGTTGGTGGCGTCGAGCGGAGTCAGGCAGCTCGAGAGCGTCTGCGGGTAGATCGCCGCCGCCCTCGGGGTGAGAAGCCCGCTCACGTGAAGCGTCGGGTACGTCACGTCGGCCCCCCGCAGGATCAGCAGCGCCAGTCCCGTGAGGGAGGTCCCGCTGAACGTCTTCAACAGCCCGAACTCGGTGCGGGTGCCGGACTGTGGTGCAAACGGCACGGTCCCCTTCAGGCTGAGCTCCGGCGTGTAGCTTCGGGCTTGTGCCGCCGCCCACAGCGCGGCATGGCCGCCCTGGGAGTGACCGGAGATGATGAAGCGCTTGCTCAGCGAGTGAGCTGAGCTGGCGGGCGGCGCGGACGACGTCCAGCACGCCCTTGCCCTCCGAGCGGCCGATCAGGAAGGGATGGACGCCGGAGGTCCCCAGCCCTTCGTAGTCGGTGCGGACCACCGCGTAGCCGTCCTTGATCCAGCGGGTCAGCAGGGGGGCGACTATGGCGTCCGTCCCATGGGCGCCACTGCTGGTGCCGGTGTCCCGGGAGGGGGCGCACTCGTCCGCGATCCCCGTCGTGCCGTGGGCATAGGTGATCACGGGCCATCCACCTCTGGGGGCCCTGCCGCGAGGGATCGAGACCAACCCGGAGACCGCCACCTCCTTGCCGCGAATTCCCACCTGGGTGTAGAGGACGATGTAGTTCTTCGCTCCATGAAGCGCCGCGGCGCCGTGGAACGAGCGTGCCCAGATCAGAGACCCGTGGGCCCTGGGGAGCTTGTGCGGCGGCTTGTAGAAGCGCAGACCCGCCGGCCCCACGGTCACCTTGGTCGAGGTGCTCGCCGACGCGGCTCCGGCGCCTACCGCCAGCGCGGCGACGCTCAGCAACAGAGCTACAGCCGCGCGGCTGATCCTGGTTCTCTCCTTCATGTCCTCTCTCCTCTCGATTGGTACTGCTCAGGCGCTGCCCGGACCCTCAAAACGCGGCAGGCCGTCATCTGGAATCGTCTCCCATGGCACGGCCGAGCTGACCCACTGCCGGTAGGAGGGGCGGATTCCCGGATCCTCCTCCAGCGTTCCCAGACGAACAAAGACATGGTCGGCGTCGTCGGGCATGCTGTAGACCTGACCGCCGCAATCCACGCAGTACCACTTCGCCTGCCCGCCCGGTGGCTGCCAGGCGCGGAGCAGGTCGGCGCCGCCGGTGACCGCGAAGGCGTCCTTGGGAAGCTGGCCGTTCGCCGACGAGGAAGTGCCGGTACGCCGCTGGCAGTTGTGACAGTGGCAGTACCGCGCGGACAGGAATGGCGGGCTGACCGTGAACCGGACGCCGCCGCAGGCACACCGTCCGCTCAGTGGTTGATCAGCCGTGGCAGGGATGAGGGCGACAATACCGCGGCGGGTTGAGCGACGGCCCCGGTCCACGCCCCCGGAAGACGGCGCCGGGACAACGCCTTTGGGGTCGCTGCGAGGGTGCGGCTGACCGACCTACGCTCGCGCGGCCCCGAGACTGCGCTCCAGCAACGCCAGCAGCTCGTCGAAATGCCGCTCGGCGGCCGCCTCGTCGTAGGCCGCGGTGTCGGACATCGTGTAGCCGTGGGAGGCGCCCTCGTAGACCTCGGTCCGGTGCGAGACGCCGGCCTCGTCGAGGGCCCGGTCCAGCGTGGCGATCTGCTCGGCGCTCATGCTCGGGTCCTGGTCCGCGTGACCGAAGTACACCTCTGCCCGGAGGTTGTCGGCCTGGAGGTGCGGACTCTCAGGACCGTCGGTGACCAGCCTCCCGGCATGGAACCCGCCGAGTGCCGCCACTCGATCGGGGTGGGCAGCGGCGATCATCAGACCGAGCCGGGCTCCCATGCAGTACCCGGTGATGGCAGCCGGCCCGGGCGCCTCCTCGGAGAGCCGCTGCAGATACGCATCGGCGTCTTGCACCACGCGCTCCGGCGTCAGCTCGTCCATCAACGGTCGCAGCTTCTCGAAGAACTCTCCGCGCGCAGACGGATCACTTAGATCCGGCATCGGCACGACCGGGGCCCGGCCGGCGCGGTAAAAAAGATTGGGGGCGAGTACGACATACCCGGCCGCAGCGATCCGGTCAGCCATCTCCTCGATCCGAGGGCGCAACCCGAAAGCGTCGATCATGAACAGCACTCCCGGGTAGTTGCCGTCGTCATCCGGGCGGCTCAGGAAGGCGTCCGCGACTCCGTCGGAGGTGACTATGTCGATGGTCGTCCCGGGCACCGGCGGAGGATCGCACGATCGCGCTGAGGATGATGCGTCGCGATGGCGGAGCACCGCTCACCGGACCTACAATCCTGGGCCCGCCCCCATGGTCTAGCGGTCAGGACGCCTGCCTTTCACGCAGGAGATCACCGGTTCGAATCCGGTTGGGGGTATCCCGCAAAAGCGCTGCAAGAAGTGATGTTTGCTCCCCTTTGTGCAACCCTGGGGTGGCCCGGCCGAGCACCCGTGGGCGCCTCAGTGCCCGTTGATGCCCAAAGGTCGCCGCTTGCGACGCCTCGGCACTCGGTCCATCGCGGCCGTTCATCTCGCTGACGCGGGAGTCAGCAGGCCACGTGGGACCTATCTACGCCGTGGCCGCTAGGTCGTCCATAGCGCTCACGCAGCGTCTACCAAACGCGGTGGTAAAGCGATCGTCCGCGACGAACGTGGAGTTCGCGAAAGAGGGGCTTTGGTGGCCTAGGCGCAGGACTTCCTACTCCAACGAAGCGGGGCGTGCGCGACGCCTCGCGGGGTCGGCCCCAGATTCTCGGTCGCGGACCATCTGGTCACATCGACGCTGGCCCCAGGGACTGCTGTTGCTGCTCGTGGTCGTGGTCGAGCTCTGAAAGCCGCATGGGACACTAAGTCACCGGGCGGAGAACACACGGCCATTCGGGGTTTGGCTCCGATCTGGCTGGGGACCCTGAGTGTCAGCCGTAGCTGCCGGCGTGATCGCAAGCCAAACTGAAACCGAGAAGGAGCTCTTGATGTCGTCTCAGTCGCTTCCTGGCCGCCTGGCCTCAGTCACGTTCACGGGGGAGCTTCCGCAGCGGCGCGACCTTCCGATCGTTTTCGACGAGCTCGACTTCCAGATGGCCTGTCAGGCGTATCTGTGGGCGCTTCCGCTGGTGTCCTACGCGCAGTGGAAGCAGCAGCACTATGAGGTGTTCGGCGCGACCAGCTCAGACATCGTTCATTACGTCAGCTACCGCGATCGCCTCGGGCTGATTACGGCGAATGCGACGACTCCGTACATCCTGAACTTCTTTGATCTGAGCGAGACCGGCCCGTTGGTCGTTGAGTTGCCTGCCGGTCCGACGGCGGGTGGTGTCTCTGATTTTTGGCAGCGAGAGATCGGCGTGATGGGTGAGATGGGGCCCGATAAGGGGCAGGGTGGAAAGCATGTGGTCGTCCCGCCCGGCGGGACCGCGCCGGAGGCGGACGGCTACTACCCCTTGCAGTCGACGGGCGTGAACATCATGTTCGGTTTCCGCACGCTGGACCCCGACCCGGCGCGGTCAAAGGCGTTGGTCGATGCCGTCCGGATCTATCCGTATGAGCAGCGCGACGACCCACCACCCACCCGGGTGATTTCGCCGGATGGGCGCGCCTGGTCCGGAGATCAGCCGCGCGGCCTTGATTATTGGAAGCGTCTGCACGACATCTACCAAACAGAGATCGTCGACGAACGCGACCGGTTCTATCTGGCGATGCTCAAGCAACTGGGGATCGAAAAGGGAAAGTCGTTTGAGCCCGACCACCGTCTCAAAGGGATCCTTGAGGAGGCATCAGCGGCCGGGGAGCTGATGGCGCAGGCCAATACTTTCGCCAAGCGCTTCTCGGGCTCCCGCTACTGGCCTGATCGCCAATGGGATCTGGCGATCGTGCTTGACAACTCGGCACAGCGGGGGCCTTATTACGACGAGCTGCTGGAACGGGCATCGTGGTTCTATGAGGCGGTCAGTTTCTCGGAGGCGATGAAGAGCCAGACGCCTGGTGTAGGCCAGGCCTATCTCGGCGCCTACACAGATGGTGAAGGGGAGTGGCTCGACGGCGGCGCGCACTACACCTTGCATGTGCCGCCAGATCCGCCCGCGAAGTTGTTCTGGTCAGCCACGGTGTACGACATGCACACCCGCTGTCTAATCGATAACGAGCAGGCCCGCGGCGACCGCGGGTCGCGTGACGCCGACCTGGTCTCCAACGAGGACGGCTCGGTCGACCTGTACTTCGGGCCGACCGCCTCGGCGGGCCATGAGAGCAATTGGGTGCAGACGATCCCGGGCAGGCATTGGTTCTCCTACTTTCGCTTCTACGGGCCGCTGGAGCCTTACTTTGAGCGCAGTTGGAAGCTCGGCGACTTCACTCGGGTCCAAGCAGGAGGCTGAACGCTGTGGGCCAGGCGATTGGTCAGGTCCTGTCCTTCGGCGTCGGGGTGGCGCTCAGCCCGGTGCCCATTATCGCGGTGGTGCTGATGCTCGCCACGCCCAAGGGCCGCGTCAACGGACCGGCGTTCCTGGCCGGTTGGATTATCGGACTCGGCGCCGCGGGAACGGTCCTGTTGTTGGCCGCTGGTGGTGGGAGCGCGAGTAAGAACGGCGCACCGGCCGACTGGGTCAGCATCGTGAAGATCGTGCTCGGCGTCCTCCTGCTGCTGCTCGCGCTACGTCAATGGCGCGGGCGTCCACGTGGCGACGGCGATCCTCAACTGCCCGGATGGATGAAGACGATCGACACCTTCACACCACCAAAGGCGACGGGAATGGCGGTGCTGCTATCCGCCGTGAACCCAAAGAACCTGCTGTTGATCGTGGGCGCGGCAGCCGCGATCGCCCAGACCGGCGCCAGCACCGGCGGTCAGTCTGTCGCCCTGGCGCTGTTCGTGCTTCTGGCCACCCTCGGGCCCGGCATCCCGGTCGCTATCTACTTCCTGATGGCTGACCGCGCCGCCAAAATCCTCGCGGAATTGCGCGACTGGATGGCGCGCGAGAACGCAACCATCATGGCGGTCCTATGCCTGATCATCGGCATCAAGCTAATCGGCGACGCGATCAGCGCCCTGGCCACGTAGTCCAT
>CAVSVF010000001.1:0-2058253 GCA_963731435.1 uncultured Solirubrobacterales bacterium | reverse complement strand
GACCGTCTGAAATGGCAGGGAGATCCGCTCGATCTCCGACGGTTTGGTATCCCACTCAAGGCGCACCCCCAACGATCCAACTCCCTCCGCTAGCGCTCCGGGTCCGAAGATCTGAGCCTAACGTGGAGGGCGGCCAGCTCATCGCAGGATCCCGCGTAATGACGAGAACTTCGGGACCGCCCCGTTAGTCTTCGGAAGTGACCTTCGCCGAGGCAGCAGAAGCCGTCCTGAAGGAAGAGCGCCGAACTTTGACCGCCAGGCAGATCACCGAGATCGCGCTCGCACGGCGACTGATTGAGTCAAGTGGAAGGACGCCAATCGCGACGATGACAGCGGCGTTGTACCGGCTACCAGCCGGCAGCCCCATCGAGCGCAACTTCGTCCCGGGTGCCCTGAGAGCAAGGCGAGACTCGGTGCGCTGGAGCTACGTCCCCAAGACAAGCTAAGGCGCCAGCCATGAACCTTGACACGGTGTCTCTGCGTGACGGCAACACGAGGGGAGCCCGCACCGGGACGTACCCGGGGAGGGGCCGCCCTAGAGCGTGTCACGGAACGTTTAACGAGGTAGGCAATATGACCTGAGGCAACGTGCCCCGAAGAGTAGAATTCACTCCGCGGCGAGACCTTCGATGACTTCGTAAATGCATGGAACGCGCGGACGTCGACGCCAGCGCGCTCCGGGAGCGAGGGGGACGACACGCAGGAACATCGCGATGGCTTCCCGCCCGCGGTAGGTGAACCCGGATCGTGGAAAGCGCGGTCGACACCACCATCGTGTCCAACGCAGCCATCAACGATCCGATCCCCATCAGAGCGACAACCCAGCCCGGAAACCCCTTCCTTTTGCTCTCAGCAGAGCGCATAAACACGTCACAACGGGATCTGTCGGCGACCACAGGCCGCCTTCCGCCGACATAGAACCGCTCAGACGCCAAAATCCAACACCCCAGGCGCAGGCGCCAGCCGCCCGTCCTCCATGCAGCCACACCTGCTCCCACCGAGAGCACGGCCACGACCGATGGACAGAGCGGTTGCGGCCGCGACCCCGAAGGCGGAGTCGGGTGGGTATGTGCGGGCACGACGACGCACAGCCACCGGGACTTGCGAGGCAGTCCGCCCCATATCTATGATTTCGCCGTGTCGCTAGCACGCCCAAGGACATGGGGGCTTGCGGCGTTGAGAAGCCAGAACGCACGGCAGTTGCTGGAACTGCTGTGGAACGACGCTGACGGCCTCACGCAATCGGAGCTGCGCAGTCAGAGTGGGCTCGCGCAAGCCACCATCTCCACCGTCATCGCCGACTTGGCCGTGCCGAAGTCCTTGTTCCGGCCAGTCCGAACGAGGTGGACCGGGTAGACGGGCCCGGCGTAGAAGATCCGGCCCGGAGGCTGGGCTTGCCGTGGGGGTCGACGTGGGCCGACCCACGTGAGCGTCGCAATCGTCGATCTCGCGGGAGGCTGTGGGCGAGGCGCTCCGGCGAAGTCGACGATACCTTGGGTGATCGACGCGCACGCTCGAGGCAGCGGCAACGCTGCTGAAGCGCTGCGCGGGACTCGCGAGCGCTGCGCTCGAGATCGCCGCGGTCGCGGTGAGCCTCCCAGGGCCGGTAGAGGGCGGCGTCCTCGGGATTAGGCATTCCCGGAATGGCATGACGTCGACATCCGTGCGAAGATCCTCGAGCTCTGGACCCCGGCGACGCGCCCGCAAATCCACGTCGACAACGATGCGAACGCAGCGGGGCTCGCCGAATCTCGCGCTCGAGAGACAATTCGCCCGAGTTTCGCGTACATCAAGTGGTCAACAGGCGTCGGCAGCGGCCTGATCCTCGGCGGCAAAGTCTGGTCAGGCATGGCAGGTCGCGCCGGCGAGCTCGGGCACCTCAGGGCGCAGCTCTCGCCTGAAGAGGCCACGTGCGTTCCCGAATTTCTTCAGCGTCGCCGCGAAATGTCGACCATTGTGGTCGGACCGACGCATCGAAGCGATCGGTGGCGGCGCCAATCTTCCCGGGTTGCCGGAGCCGCGAACCTCACGGACTTTGTGGAGTTCGTCTCGGCCCCGTCTTCTGAGTGTGCCGGAGGGAAGCGGCGATCATGCGCCTCGAGCTCTCGGCGCGGATGATCGGCCGCGCGATGGCCTCGACCCTCGCGTTCGTCGACATCACGAGGTCGTTATTGGAGGCCACATCGGAATGGCCTCTTCGACGAGGTGAGGCCGTCGCTGGAGCAAGGCCTTCGCGACTCAGGCCCCCCCGGTTTCGCTGCCGAAGTTGTGAAGTCCAGGTTGGGCGGAACGCAGGGGCCGCTTGGAGCCGCTCATTTCGCCCTGGAGCGCGGAGGCATTGAGTTTCTTGCCTCGCGCGCGGGCTGGTAGAGGACCCAAGCCGCCAGGTCCATAATCGCCTTTCTAGTCCTCGGGGTCCTCGTCTGTGGTTCCTGGCGGCGTCGCCGCGTTTTCGCCTACCGGCAGGACGAGCACTTCCGCGTCGATTATACAATTGTCCAAGCGAGTTGGCCAAATGTACGAGTGCCAACCGACAATTATTAGCAAGTAGTTCCATCGGAGGATGTTGAAAACGGATATTGTGCGCTTCGCACCCTCCTAGGGAGGCCGAGAGAGGCTGCTGAATGGCGCTAGCACCCGGGAACGCGTGAGCGGCATCGGCGCCGAGTTTCCGGCGGATATCGGGCGCCCTGGCTTCGATCGTTCCGTCGCGAGGTTCACGGATCTCCCGACCCATGACCAGCTCGTTCAGTTCGGTCTGACGCAGATTGTCGTGGCGATGGTATGGCTGCTACGAGCCGGAACACACTGGCCACTGGGGTATTACGACAGCGACGATCGCGACTACGGTGACGGCAAGGATCGTCTGCGCTATCTCTCTTACGCAAACATCGCTTTCGGCCTGGTCGCATTCGGGCTCGGCGTTCGTTTCTACGTGGTCCCGGCTGGCGCATGGCAGTTTGTCACCGCGGTGTTCCTGACCTTGATCTGGTGGGGGCTCGCAGTGAACACGCCATCGAGCAGCTCGCAAACCAGGGCTCCGTCGAGGCAGCGAATGGGTGTACGACCTGCTGCATGATCGGCCGTAATCTCGGACGACAGCTTCGTTGGGCGCTGGCTCAAGTGGCTCCTCGATCACCGGACCGTCCCGGAGAAGACGAGCCGGTGCGTCTCGGTGCTTCTCGGCCTCTTGGGTGCGATCGTGCTGGCGACCGCTCCATCCGCGGCGAGAGTCGCATTGAGGATCCATCCGCCGCCGGGCAAACCTTCGGGGAGCTCGAGCTCCAGACCGAAAATCGCCGGGATTGCGAACGGCAATCCGCCGCCCACGGGCCTCTCGGCACCAGGCGTAGGATCGCTCCAGCCAGCACCCGCGATCCCGCCCACGTACGCGCAGATGTGCGGCTCATCCAAGCCTGGCTTCGGCGCGCCTGAACCCCAGCGAGCCGGTTTGGAGGAGATCTGGGGTCAGGCTGGACTCGTCGCTGGTTGCGCGCATCGGGCCTTAGGATCAGACAGCGCCAGGTCTACGTCGTTCTCGGGCTCTGCCACCAGCGGCTGCGGGCCATTGCGGTCGCAAGTTCGAACGAAGCGCCCGTCCTGCTCCTGTCCCAGGCAGCCCAGTTTGTCAAGGGGCTCGCAATTGACGGTCAGCTGCTCGGGATTCAGCGCGCGCGCAGCGGGGACGGCGACATCGTGACGGTCCAGACCACAGCAGGGACGTGGGCGCTAATCCGGCCGCACACCGTCCCACCAGGCCGCCGTTCGCCACAGAATTCGACCCTCACAGACTGCGACCAGTTCCAAAACGCCGAAGCGCCATTTGCCGAGATCCCTCCAGCTGCGCTCGAGTTAGTCGTTGTCAGTGCGGCGTCGCGCGGCTGGGCCTGGCCGGTTCCAGTCGCCGCGCCCCAAGGCGAGGAGGTATTCGACTTAGAAGAGGTGGCGGCACGACGAGCGAGCCGAGCGTCGGCAAGATCACCTGTATCGCAAAATCGGTCTGCCACCTCAGTGAGCGCGGGAGAAGCAGCGAGGCCGTATTGCCGCTGGCAACCAGATCTCTGGCGTCGATCCTCGCCCTCGCTCCTCCACCATGATGCCCCTGGCGGCCTTCCACGCGAGGCCACGACCCCCGCTTTACGTGGTCACGGGAGACGGACCGGGTCGACCTCGCCGCGCCGCCATGTCTGCGCACCCAGATCTGATTCGGTGCAAGAGAAGGCTAGATCGATGGGCCCCGTGAGTGGCTGTCTCTCCGCCATGGTGATTGGACTATCGCTTTCACGGGCTGCGTCGACGAGACCTAGCGAGTCCTTCGGCGACACAGTGACGCGTGGAATGCGCCGGAAGGACGATCGCATTCGACCCCTCGGAAACGTCTCCCGCGACATTTCCTGGGACCTCGGCCTCCGTGGAAGCAGAATCGCCTCAACGTGCCACAGGGGTCAATCCTGTGACCTCCGCGTCCGTGTCACGAACCGTGTAACGAGGTAGGCAAATATGACCTCAGACAACCTGAGGCAAGAACAGGAAAGCCCCCGCAAATCAGCGGGTAGCTCACCCCCACGAAGGCGCCTCATAACCCGAAGGTCGCGGGTTCGAATCCCGCCGCCGACCGGAACCCGCGGCGAAAATGAGCTGAGCAGGGGGTTCTGAAACGCGTCCTCTCGCTCATCCCGATTCGACACCCGCGACTGTCCGCAGCCGCTGGCTGCCGGGTCACTGACCGCGGGGTTCGTCGGTGGTCACGCTGGCCGCTGCGGCTCGGGCACCGAGACTCGGGAAGGCCTCGAGTTGGGACCATTGTCTGGGCGGTCGGGCGCTGTTTCCGAATGGTCGACCGGATGCAGGGATGCGCGACGGGTGCTGGGCGGAGATCGCGCGGCCGGTGCCCAATCCGCGCGAGCGCTTGTGCCGAAGGATCGTTCGCTATGTCGAGGCCGACGTTGCGAAAGCGATCGTGGCGAGATGCCTGCTTGCCGCGCAATCCGCGGGAGCCCTGGGGCGCGGAGATGCCTGGAATCTGTGCGGAGCGGGACGGCGCGGCGGCGTGGTTGTCGATAGCCGCGGGAGTCACCCCGCGACCGGCCGTCGTGCGTTCGGGTTTGCGGCTCTCCATGGCATGCTCCGTGCCATGCCAACGGTGGTGATCGCGGAGGACCTGTCGATTGAGTACGAGACGTTCGGAGTGCCTAGCGACCCGCCGGTGCTCTTGGTTATGGGGTTCGGGGCGCAGTTGGTTGCCTGGCCCCGGGGGTTCTGTGAGCGTCTGGCAGCTGGGGGCCGGTTGGTCATCGCGTTCGACAATCGTGATTGCGGGCTGTCATCAAAGCTCGATGGACAGGGCGCGGACCTGGCCGCGGTCATCGCTGCCGCTTCTGATGGGGATCTCGCTGAGGCGAGACGGTTGTCGGCCTACACGCTGGCTGACATGGCAGATGACGGGCTTGGCGTGCTAACGGCGCTGGGGATCGGCCGGGCTCACGTGGTTGGATCGTCGATGGGCGGCATGATCGCCCAGACGATCGCGATCGAGCATCCCGAGCGAGTCCTGACGCTTACCTCGATGATGTCCACCACCGGCGAGCCGGAGTACGGGCAATCGGCGCCGGAGGCCATGGCTTCGCTGCTCACCCCGGCCCCGGCGGATCGAGAGGAATACATCGAGGCGGCCGAGAGCTCGGTGATCTGGCGATCGAACCGGTACCCGGAGATGGCCGCGGCGCGCCAAATCGCCGCTGAGAGCTATGACCGCTGTTATTACCCGGAGGGAGCCAACCGCCATTTGGCAGCGATGATCGCGAGCGGGCCGCGCGCTGAAGGGCTGAGGCGGTTGGACGTTCCCACGTTGGTGATTCACGGGCTTGACGACACGCTGATCGCGCCGAGTGGTGGCGAGCGCACCGCAGCGCTGATACCGGGCGCGCGGCTGCTGCTGCTCGAGGACATGGGGCACGACCGGCCCGAACCCCTCTGGCCAAGGATCTGCGACGCGATCCTCCAGCACACGCAGTCGTTATGCGCCGGACCGCGGGCGACCGAGCCCGAGATCTTAGATTGCGGGCTCCACCCATAGCGCGCCGATCGTCGAGTGGAGGACTCCGATCTGCATAAGGTCCGCATCTGCCACGTCCCTCCGGCTGGGAAGCTATACGGCATCGTCGGCCAATCGAATTGGAGGACACCATCCCAGTCTCAATCGTCGTAGTGTCAATTGTGCTCGCGGTGGCGTTCACTGGGGCCGGTCTGAGCAAGCTCACTGGACAATCGGCGATGCGGAACGCTGCTGATCACTTCGGGATCTCGTGGGAGCGTTACCGGGGAATCGGTCTGCTCGAGGTCGCCGGTGCCGCGGGCGTTTTGGTGGGATTCGCCTTCACCGCGCTGGGGGCTGCTGCCGCGATCGGTTTGACGCTACTTATGGTTGCCGCCGTCGCCACCCATCGCCGCGCCGGCGATCCGCCCGCCCAGATGGCTCCGGCCACGGCTCTCGGGGTGCTCAGTGCCGTCAACGCGGTGCTCTACCTCGCGCACTAGCAGCGGCGTAGCACCGATCGCTCCTGCGACGCAGGGCTCCGCGCTCCGCGTTCATCTCGCCGCGATCCTCGGGGGCCAGTACGGTCAGAGCCCTCCTCTGCGCGGAAAGCTGGACGACGCGACGCGAGCAGGTAGCCGGCCCGTGCTTAAGCATCGCCGGCGGAACCAGCGCGCCGCTTTCCTGAAGGCGTCGGCGCTTTCGCGTGAATGCGATCACTGCTGAGGCAGGGCTGCCGCTCGTCCTCGTTAAGCACGCGGAGGAGTCGCCGCGCGATAGCTTTCGCATCCAGCTAACGGCGCGGGCCGCGACTCCTTCGGCGACCAGGTGCTCGTGAGCAGGGACGCCGACGGACGATGTCGCGCAAAGCGATCGTCTGGGGCACCCGCGCCCGGACGATGGTGTTCGTTGCAAAGCTACCGTCCGGCGGGTTGCCGTCCGAATGGGAAGCGCCGTCCGGCGGGCGCATTATTCCGGCCGACCTGGCCAGAACCAGTCACGACCTTTCAGCATTCGAATCCGACGCGATAGTTCTTGATGCGGTTCGTTGGATACTCGGTATCAACGGCGGAGCGCCTTCCTGGTCGATCTCGCCGCCGTCGCTAGGCCACGACTCACGCTCTCAAGGAAAACCAGGATGCAGTTGCACGCTAACGCCAAGCTCGGACCTTGCCGGCCGTGTCGCGCTGGTCGAGTTGATCACTTCGGGATCGACGTTGAAGGCCGCCGCGGCGGCTTTCAACGTCACGCCGGCCACCGCGCATCGATGGTGGCATCGGTTCGATTCCGCTGCTCTGTCCGACAAAGCGTCGGGATGTTGGGCGGTGGATCGCTCATCGCGTCCACACCGCTCACCGCGACGCCTGGGAGCTGAGCGCGAAGCCAAGATCTGCGCCGTCAGGCAGGCGACCGGCTGGGGCCCGCGACTGGTTGCCGGCGCGACCGGGCATCCGCACGCGACGGTCTGGCGGGTGCTCAGGCGCCACGGCCTCTCGCGGATCGGCCCGGCCCAGCGCGGCGCGCCGAACCGCTACGAGTGGCCCTGCCCGGGCGACATGTTGCACATGGATGTCTGCTCCTACGCGCGGTTTGAGCGACCCGGCCACCGCGTCACCGGTGATCGCTCGCAACGCAACCGCAGCTGGATGAACCCCGAGACCCGGGTTGGCTACGACTACGCCCACGCGATCATCGATGACCACTCCCGATTGGCCTACGTCGAGCTGCACGACGACGAGAGAGCCGCCACCGTGACCGGCTTCGTCGAGCGCGCCCTGGCGTTCTTCGATGCCCACGGCATCACCACCCAGCGCGTCCTGACCGACAACGCGTTCACCTACGTCAAGAACCGCTCGCTCCGCGAGCTTTTCGCCACCCGCGGGATCGGTCACCGCACCACCCGCCCCTACCGGCCGCGCACCAACGGCAAAGTCGAACGCCTCCACCAGACGATGGGCCGCGAATGGGCATACGGCCGCAGCTACCGCTCAAGCAGCGAACGAGCCAGCCGCCTGAGAGACTGGCTTGAGCACTACAACCACCGACGACCCCACAGCGCGATCGGCGACCGGGCACCCATCACCCGCGTTCACAACCTGCCGAAGCATACTTTGGAATCCGTGCTCCCGGCACGCCGCGATGGACCGACCCGATGCTCGCTCGATGAGCGCGATGACCTCGCGCCACGGCTTGGGGAGCCAATCGAGGGCCACGTCGACTTCGTCGGGATTGGTCGCGTTCGTCGTGATAAAGGGACGGCGCGGCGCCGGCCCGTGGGTGGCAAGCCTGAGGACCAGGTGGTGAGACTCACCGAACATCCCTTGATGGATGCCCACCTGGATTGCGGCCACCGTGTTCCATGGGACGAACCGACCCGAGCGTCCTTCTGTAAGCCCGCTGGCATCAATCACCATCGCGGGCTTACGGCGCACAGCCCAATAGGTTCCGAACACCGCAGGGAGACCGAACACCGCCACGGTGATAATGACTCCGCTGACACTCCCGGCCGAGATCGAGCGACTGAGGCCAACGATCATCAGGAAGCCGAGGAAGACCGCGGCTCCTCCCGCCCGGCGACGGTTCGGCATTACAAGCGTCGAGGCTGCCGCTTCATCCGTGGCAATGGACTGCCGGCTCAAAGACTCCACCAGGACAACTATCGGCGCCAAGGCCGCATCGCTGAAAGGCCCTCCTCGGGCGACCACTCCGTGCCATATGCCGCTCGCCACGCCTGACGCTGACGCTTCAACCAGCTGGCGCTCGCCAGCACGACCACGAGATCCCGCGCCCAGTGGCCGCTTTGCTTTCGCTACGTAGTCCCCCGCGACCGAGCGACCTCTTGACCACGAAAGGGAGCGCTAGCCACCGGCGTCACGGACGATCCCTAACGCGTGAAAGCGATCCCGCCGAGGATGACGCGGGGTTGGGACATGTCGAGCCCTCAGGACACGGAGGTGCGATCGCTTACGTCTTCGGCACCGGTGCTCTTCGCCATTTTTCGGGCTTCAACGTGAGTGCATGGCGTACGCCGGTGAGCAACTGGCTTCGCCGCCAGCGGATACTCCTCGATGATCCGCGCGTCACCCCGGCGGCCGGATCGGCCGCCGACAGGAACCCGCGGCCAAATGCAGCTGAGCGGGGGCTTCTTGCAACACTGCGCTCCGCCCCCCCCCGATCCGACACCCGCGAGGCGGTAGTACAACGCCGCTGGCGTTGCGGCGACGTGATTGCTGCCGATCGAAGCGCCAGGTCCCTCGGCGTCGGACGACTGCTACTCGCGCATCTCGATCGCGCGGTTCTCAGCGATTGCCGGCAGGGCGCCTAGGCGAGGATCGTCGAGTCAGCGTGGAAGACACATCCCGCGTATGGCGAGGAGCAGGGGGTAGCCGCCGCTACGCCACGAACCTGCTTTTGCTCGAGTACGGGCATGGCGACGCGCCAAGCCACCGGCGGATTTCCTGGCGTACCTGCTGGTGGGCGGGCACCGACGTTGAGCGGAGCCGACCCCCTTGTGGGAATATTGTCGTCGCGGCGCCGCGACCGGCGCTGCTGTCCGGAAGAGAGGCGCCACGCCGTCAGATCGCCCCGAACTTTCAAGCATGGCGGACGACTACGCGCGCGGCGCGCTCTCGCAGCGCGCGGCGTTCGAGGCGACCCATCCGTCTGTGCTGGCCGCGGCGCGGCTGCTTGCGGACGAGCCGGTGATGTGGGTGGCCGATCTCGGCGCCGCCGACGGGGTTAACTCGCACGGCCTGATCCGTGCCCTCGCGGAGCAACGCGCCGGCCGGCCGCTGATTTACGCGCTCGTCGATCTGCCGACAAACGCGTGGCGCGTCGCCGGCGAGCACCTGCGGCATGCCTTCGGCGACGCGGCGGACGGGTCGGGGGTCGTCGTCATCCCCGCGCCGGGTGACGCCGGCCCCGGGGTCGCCGATGTCGGCACAGGGGCCCACTACGCCTCGGCAGAAGCTCACGGCGAGGCCTGCCGTCGAGCGGTCGAGCAGAGCCCGCCTCCCGCCACGGTGATCAGCATGGCGGGCATCCCGCTCCAGCGGGCGCTGTGCCTGCCGTCGGGCAGCGTGCATGTCGCGGTCACTGGGACGGCGATGCATTGGGTCGCCGATTCGGCCGGCTTGGCGTCGACGGGGTCGGTCTTCCCGGGCTACCCGGACCACCTCGACGAGGACGAGCGGCGAGCCTGGCGCGCCGCCGCGGCGCGTGAGTGGCAGCGGCTGCTCGAGTTTCGCGCCATGGAGCTCGCGCCGGACGGCCGGTTCGTTGCCGCGCTCCCGGCCTCGCCCGCTCCGGACCCCGAAAGGTCGGGGCTCTACTTCGAGCTGATCGGCGACATGAACCGGGTGCTCGCCAACTGGCACCGCGCGGGGCGCATCGGTGCCGACACTGTCGCGGCGGTCGTCGTCCCGGTGTGGATGCGCACGCTCGACGAGATCGGCGACCCTTTCGTGGCGGGCGGCGGGAGCGTCGACGGCCTCCAGCTCGAGAGCGCCGAGCTCTTCCGTCTCGACAATCCGTACTGGCACGACGATCCCGCCGTGTTCGCGCGGGAATACGTGCGAAGCGTGCTCGCCTGGGGCGAGCCGCTCATGCAAAGCGCGTTCGCGCGCGAGGGCGAGGACCGCGCGCCCGCTCTCCTCGCCGACTTCCTCCGCTCGCTCGAGGAGCGCGTCGCGGACGACCCCGACCGCTATCGCCGCGACTACATCGAGGCCCTCGTCATCTGCCGTAAGGCGGACGGCACCGAGCCCACCCAGAAACAACCCGCAAAGTAGCCAGCCGCGTCCGAGCGCGGCGCGCCGCACTCGCGTGACGGAGAATTCTGGCCGCTACGCACAGCTAGCCGTCGGAGCGTTGGTTCGCCGAAGCGAGCTCCCCCGGCGCCCCCAGCAAGAGTGTCGCTCTTGCGCGGAGAGGCGGCCCCGCCGAGGCCCGTGCTCGCTCCCGCGTGGGACGACCGACGGAAAGCGCCACGCGGCCGGACCCGGTTGCGTCCGGCGCACACGCATGACGTCGGCGCGGGAAGCAGGGAGTGCGACGCAGCTCGTCACGGATTCGCTGCCTAAGCATCGCGGGGGGTCCGACGCCGCGACACTCCTACTCCGCGTCGTCGCTAACGCGTGAAAGCGATCGCGCCGAGGCTGGCGCGGGGTTGGTAGAGGTCGACCCTGAGGACACGACGGCGCGATCGCTCTCGGTCCGGGACCGAGTGCTCTCGCTATTACTTGGGCTACACGCGAGTCCCCGGCGTACGAGGTGATCAACTGGCTTCACGCTGCCAGCGATAGTGCTCGATGATCCGCGCGTCACTCCGGCGGACGGATCGGGCCCCCGCTATGAAGAAGAGCCCTGTTCAGGCGGGGTTTTTCAGTTTTGGGAGCGCCTACCGCCCTGCGGGTGGGTACCAAACAGCGACGCATTCGTCGAAGCTGCGATGCGGTTTCACGCGATCGCGAAGTTTGGCGTCGGTGCCGACGAGCCGGACGACCGCAGCGTCGCCAACTCGATCGTGAGGTCGTCGCATCCGCCATGAGCTGAGCGCTCGCCCGAGTCCTGGGTCGCCGGCGCGGTCGGGTTCACGCGTAGTGAAGCTATCGTCCGGTCCGTACAGACCACGCAGGAGCCAGCGAGCTGAAAGTAGAAGGGCGCCGCCGCCGCTGTCGCTCGCTCGGAACGTACCGAAGCGTGACCTGTGCAACCGTTGGGGCGCGCGCCCGCTTCCTGGTGAGCCGCAGTCTCGGCGTTGGATCGAGAATCACGTCACACAGCCCGAGAAGCTGTTCGGGAGGTTGTCGGGCCCGCTTGCGATCGGCCTCCTGGGCCGCTGCTCCGGGGGCAGGAAGCCCGGACCCTCGATGATCTTGCCGTCGAACCTCGCCGTCCAACAAGGGGACGTGTAATGAACGGAGTAGCCCTGGCCGGCGCTTGAGATCGCGTCGCAGCTCACGACCTCGCCGGCCTTGATCGTCCCTGCGGGACTGCATTGCACGCTCACTGGCTGTGGCGATTTGTAGTGGCCGATCAACACCACCTTGATCGAGTCCTCGAGTTGAGAGGACGACGTCGGCTTGGCCGAGGTCGGCTTAGGCGACGACCCGCCACACGCCGCCAGAGCAGCCGAGAGTGTCAATGCGAGACCAAACGTTTGTAGGCGCACTCGATGGGATGCTAACCGCACCCAGGACCGTGTCGGCACGACTCCACAGACCTTGCAAACGAAGGTCGGGTATGCCGGCAAAGGCCCTGCGGACGTATTGCTCGACGGCTGCGCGACCGTGCACGAGGGGCGAGGGTGCTGCCGGGTCTTCGTATCTCACGTCGTTGGTCCGCGAACGGCGTCATCGGCGATCCCACGCACGCCAGTGCCGAGCACGGCAGCCAGTATTGGGACAAGGCACTCACGGTCAGTGGAGGCTCCCTAGCGGCGCAGCACCGCCCCGACGAGACTTGTGCGCGCGCATAGGCGCCCCCCGCGCGACTCCCCGGCGGACGTTGAAGCATCCGATGCGGTCGTACCGGGACCGGGAGGCGGCGCTGCCGGTCGCCGAGATGCTGCGCGCGACTCCCTGATGACCGGCTAGCGCGCTCGTACAGCTTCGACGCCGGCGTGGAGAGCTCCGCGGACAGAGTGGTCCCGAGGGCAGCGCGTCGGTGGTCACGTCCGCGGCTAGCTCGAGGTCGCGAGCGAGCCGGTCGACGGGATAGCCGCGGCTTTCGAGCACACCCGCGAGCCACGTGAGCTGAGCCTCGAAGTCACCCCAACCGTTGGCGGCCATGATTGCCCATGAGAGGAGCCACTGGTTGTCGTACACGCACCACTCAAGGCCCCTGTCGCCGTAGCGGTCGGCTTCGTCGGGGAACTCGAGGCGGTGGCGGCGGGCGATTTCTCGGGCGAGCGGCGCTAGCTCTAGAACCGAGCCATCGGGGAGTGTCGCGGAGTCCGGCGGCGCGCCTCCGCTGGGCGCGCCTGGTGGCCGACTCACTCGGCTATGACCTCGTAGGTGTGAAGGTGCTCAAGGCGCTCGAGCCTGATCAGCTCCTGGAGGCCTGGGTCGATCCGCTGATGCGAGGTTGCGTGCGCTTCGCTTTTCATGTACGCCGTGAAGCTAGCTCTGTCACGCCAGCGGCTGACCATGACGATCTCACCCGCGTCGCGGTCGGATTGCCATACCTGGAGGTCGATAAAACCCTCGGCATCATCCACGAGGTGCGCACGCCCTTGGAATGCGGCGATGAGCTCTGGCGCGCTGAGCTCCGGGACGCGCAGGTGGGACAGCGAGACATACATCGGGGCGTGAAGGATCGCACGGAGAGCTCAGGGCATGAGCGCCGCCGCCACGTCCATGACCTCGCCCGCGAGCGACTCGGCTCCCAGGCGGCGGGCCAGAGCAGCGGACGCGCCCGCGCCGGCGAGCCCGACTCGCGCCTTCGCGGCGAGCGAGGTGAGCTCGGCCGCACGGTCGAGGAACCGCTGCGGGGTCACCGCGGCGAGCACGACTATCGCCGGGGCGAGTTCATCGACCGCCGCGGTGATGTCGTCCAGCGGAGTGTCAGCGCCCAAATAGATGATCCGCCAACCTCGCTCGCGGAGGGCAAGGCCGAACGACAGCAGTCCGAGCTCATGCAGCTCTCCCGGCGGGCAGGCCAGGATTGCGCGCGGTCCGACGCCCTGTCCCCAGCCCCGTGCCAGCCCCCGTAGGCGCCCCCCGATGACGTTGCTCGCGAAGTGTTCCTCGGCAACGCTGACCCGGGCGGCGGCCCAGCGCACACCGAGCCGGTGAAGGAACGGCAGGATCACCTCAGCGAGCGCCTGTCGGAGCCCGAAGGTGATCAGGAGGCGATCGAGCGCCGCCTGGGCGGCGGGTTCGTCGAGCGCGTCAAAGCTGCGCTCGAGTGCCGCCTCGATTTCGGCCAAGGTCGCTGATGCTGCCTCGTCCTGCGGGCCGTCGGCCTGTTTCACCAACCGCGCAGCCTCGGCGGCGGAGAGCCCCGCGTTGATGTGCCCGCGCATCGCCCGCACGCGGCTTTCGTCCTGCTCGGAGTAGAGACGAAGACCCCCGGGGTCCGCTCCGGTGTCACCAGCCCGTAGCGCGTCTCCCACGCCCGTAGAAGCTCCGGGCTCTCCCCGGTCCGCTTGCTGAGCTCACCGATTCGGAGTCGTCCAGTCTCGGCCACACCGAGAGCCTAGCCGATCTCGACATTAGCTTGACAATAGCTATACAAAAGCTATACAGTGCTGCGCATGACCAAGGCACAGCTCGCCAGGCTCGAAGACAGCGACCTAATGCGCCGGGTGGCTACCGGCGATGCGCGGGCGTTCGAAGTGATCTATGACCGCCACAGCGCTCAAGCCTTTGGACTGGCGATGCGCGTCACCGGTCGCCGGGGGGCAGCCGAAGAGGCCACCCAAGACGCCTTTCTCGGTCTCTGGCGAGCCGCACCCAGGTACGACACGAGCCGGGGAACCCTCAAGACCTGGCTCCTGTCGATGACGCGCAACCGAAGCATCGACTGCCTGCGCCGCGACGCCCCACACAATCGCTACCTCGAAATCGACGACGCGCTCGGCGAGCGGCTCGAAGCAGCCGAGCGTACCGAGGAACAGGTGGCCGCCCGCGAGGAATCACGCCACGCCCGGCAACTATTGCTCAGCCTCCCGTCCGAACAACGCCAGGTGATCGAGCTGGCCTATTTCAAAGGGCTCACCCAAACCGAAATCGCTGAAAAGGTCGGGGCCCCTCTCGGCACAGTCAAGGGCAGACAGCGCCTCGCGCTGAAAAAGCTGCACCACAAGCTCACCAGCCATCACGAGGTTACCCGGACCGGATCGCGGTCGATCTCCTCGAGAGACGGCCTCACGGCGGCCATGTCCAGCTGACACTTGGACTCAGGCCGCTAGCTGATAGTCCTCGATGATCTGCGCGTCACTCCTGGCGGACGGATCGGGCCGCCGCGACTCAAGGGTCAATTTGGCACTCGATGATTCGGAGATCGAGCCGCTTCGTGGGGCCGCCATCGAACGGCCAGGCCACGTGGTGTGGTTAGCGTTAGCCCACCTTGATGAAGGTGTGTCCCGGGAGAATGAGCTTGCGACCTACCGTGCATGTGTCGTTGATCACGGTGAACGTCAGCTTGTTGCCGGTGAGCTTGGCCATGTAGGTCCCGACCCCGGGGCAGCTCTTGCCGTTGCCGCCGGGCGCGATAAACGTGGAGCCCTTGAGCGACGCGTGGTTTGCGGTCAATTGCCCGTTGCGCATGACCGTCACGGAGCCGTTTGCGTTGAAGTCCAGCGTCCACGTCCCCTTGGCCATCGCTGGCTTGGTGATCGTGGTCACATACTTGCCTGTGACTGCCGCGGGCGCTACGGCGGCGCTGGTCGACGTGGACGCCCCACTCGATGTGGACGAGCTGCTCGACCCGCATGCTCCCAAGGCGGTGATAAGAACCGTGGCTGCAAGCAACGCACCGAACACTCTCGCGAACGGTTGTAGTGCGAGAGGGTTGACCGAACGGCGGAGGGCTCCAAGCATGAGTTTCACCGAGGATTCCTTTGTTATCGACATGCTCCCGCTCGATTGGACGTTCATCGCGCGGTCAGGCCGAGATTGCAAACGTCATCAGCCATAGGACCCGCCTCTCGAGGCACGTCAGAAAGATCACGGTGACCGCCCGGCAGAGCTTCACGCCCCACGGAGGTAAGGCCACAGTCGTCACCAAGTCCATCGCGCTCAGGCGCTGAGGTCTAGCAGCAGGGCTTCGAGAATGGATGTCCGTGTCTTACCCCGGTGCAGGCCGCTGCTTCACGCTGCCAAGCGATAATCCCCCTCAATCCGCGCGTCACTCCTGCGGGCGGATCGGGCCCCCGCTATGCAGAAACGTCTGTAAACAGCGACGTACGGTCGTCCCGCGGCCGGTACCAGTTGTCCCCGTTGTCTCCTGCCCCGGACGCCATCCCTCCACTGGACCCAGGACGCAGCTCCCGATCCGGCGCCACTGGACGATGGCCGGCCTGAATCGGCGGGTGTGGGCGAGGGCTTAACGAGGGTTCTCGGGCCGGCCGTACCCTTGCGGCCCCCTAGCGGCGCTGATAGGTTCGCCGCTAGAAGGAAGGGACAAGGGGCCGAGTGTCGATCTCCACGGAAACTTCTAGTCCCACCGCGCCCTCCATCGGCTGGCCTACGGCGCGCAGCTTCATGTCGGACTTTCTGCTGCGGCGGCTGGCCCGACCCGAGCCGTTGACGGTGGAGCGTCACTCGCTGCGAGGCGCGGTGCTGCTCTCTGACGTTGCCTCGTTCACCTCGCTGGTCGAACGACTCGTCCGTCAAGGCCCCGAGGGCCTCGAGCAGGTGATCAGCGGGTTCAACCTGTACTTCTGCGCGGTCGCCGATGCCGTCAGACGCTACGGCGGCGATGTGCTGGACACGACGGGCGACTCGTTCGTGTGCTGGTGGCCGGCTGCGGATGACTACGAGCTGGCGGACGCCACCGCGCTGGCCGGTCGAGCCGCTCTGGCGATCCTCGACGCCGTTGGGGAGCCGAGCCCGACACCCTGGCTAACCCGGATCGGGATCGCCGCCGGACAGGTGGATCTGGGAATCGTCGGCGGCGTGCGGGAGCGCTGGCAGGTGACGCCTCGAGGTCCCGCCGTGACCGAGGTCGTTGAATGCGAGCGTACGGCCGTGGCTGGAACCGCGCTGCTCTCGGCGGCGGCGGCCGAGCTACTCGAAGGCCGCGCCGTCCTTCGCAAGACGCCGGATGGACGAGCTGAGCTCGAGGAGGTGATCGAGCCGGCGGTGCCACCCGCACGAGCGCGGCTTAGGCGCGAGGACGTGCCGGCCCAGCGTCTCGACCCCATGATCCCGGCGCCGGTCCGGCGGTGGGGAGGCGCCGACCACGCTTGGCTGGCCGACTTCCGGCGGGTGAACGTGGTGATGGCCTACCTCAGCTCACCGGGGGACGGTACGGTCCTCGACCTGGAGCGCGAGCACGAGGCGCTGCGCGCCTTCCAGGAAGTCGTGATGCGCTTCGACGGTGCCGTCAAGGCCGGGTTCGACAACAAGGGGATATCGCTGTCGGGTGTCTTCGGACTCCCGCCCCGCGCGCACCCCGACAACGTCGACCGGGCGCTGCAGGCGGCCTCGGAGTTCGCCTCCAAGCTCGATGAGCTCGGGGTGAAAGGCAACATCGGCGTCAGCTCCGGACGCGTCTGCTGCGGCGTGTTCGGGAGCGACGCTCGCCGCGAGTACACCCTGTTCGGTGACGCCGTCAACCTGGCCGCCCGGCTGAGCACGGCCGGGGTCGAGGGCGTGCTGATCGACGAGGAAACCTTCCACGCCGCCTCGTTGGCGCTGGAGGTGGAGGGAAGTCGGGTCCTCGCGGTCAAGAACCGCAGCGAACCGGTGCGCGCGCACCGGTTGCTGGCCCTGCGACAGGCCGAGGTGGCCGAGCGCGAGCTGGTGGGACGTGAGCCGGAACGGGCGTCGATCGACCGGGCGCTCGAGCAGGTGATCGAGCAGCGCCGAGGTTCGACGATCGTATTTGAGGGAGAGCTGGGGATCGGAAAGACCGCTCTCGCGCGCTACGGGGCGCGCGCGGCGAGGCAGCGGGGAGCCCAGGTGCTGACGGTGGTCGCGGGCCCGATCGAGCGCGCAACCGCCTACCGCCCGTGGCGGCCGCTGCTCTCCTTGCTGCTCAAGGACGTCACCTCGGCCGATCAGCTGGCCCAGATACTGGGCAGCGGCCTGCGCTCACCCGCCCTTCTACCCCTCCTGAACCCATTCCTTTCCCATCCGCTCCCCGAGACACCAGAGAGCGAGGCGCTCAGCGGCGAGGCTCGCAGCGAACAGCTCAACGCTCTGATCAGCCTCGGCCTCTGCCAGCTGGCTAAGCGGTCGCCAACCGTCCTGGTCGTGGAGGACGCGCAGTGGCTTGACTCCATGTCCTGGGATTTGCTGGTCCGCGTCAGCGCCGATGACCCCCAGTGCCTGACCATCATCACCGAACGAATCGGCGATTCGGAGACCGAGCTTCCGCCCGAGCGCGACCGGGTGCGCAGCGGCCTCAGAGCTCAAGTGCTCACGCTGGACTCGCTGTCAGCCGAGGACACGACAGCTCTCGTCCACCAACGGCTGGGTACCGAGAGCGTCGATCAGGAGTTGCTCGCGCTGGTGGTCGAGCGAGTGTCCGGCCATCCCTTCTTCTGCGAGGCGATGCTCGAGATGATGATCCAGACCGGGGCGATCCAGGTCACCAGCACCGGGGTCCGGCTGGAGACGCACGACGAGCTGGGAGTCCCGGCCTCGATCGAGAGCGCCATCCTCGGCCAGTTCGACCGCCTTCCCTCCGCCCAGCAGCTGACGTTGAAGGCAGCTGCCGTCGTCGGGCGCAGCTTCCGCCCCGAGGAGGTCGCCGCGGCGCACCCGGCCGCATCCCACACAGACATTCCCGATCAGCTCGAGACGCTGCGGGAAGCTGGGCTGCTGGCGCCGGGCGGGTCGCGCGATCGCTACGCGTTCTGGCACCGGCTGATCCAGGAGGTGGCCTACGGCGTGCTCACCGAATCCCAGCGCCACCAGACCCATCGCGCTCTGGCCCAGTGGTACGAGGCGCATGGTTTGGCCGCCGCTGCTGCCCGTCCGGAGCTGCTTGCTCACCACTGGATGCAGTCTGGCTCGGCCCGGCGTGCGGCTCCTCATCTGGAACTGGCGGGACGCGACGCCCTGCATGCCGGCGCGTTCAAGGAGGCCGGGGACCTGCTCATCCGGGCGATGGATGCAGACCCGGATGTGCCGCCGCAGCGACGGGCCCTGCAGGAGAAGGCGTTGGCCGACGCTCGTTACTTCCTCGGAGATCTGCAGGGCAGCCGGTCTCTCCTCGAGCAGTCCCTGGAGCGGCTTGGGTACCCGATCGGGATTGGACTGCTGCCTCGGCTGCGTGACCTCCTGGAGGGCGTGGCTTCGCAGGTGACCCATCTGGGGCTGCCTCGTCGCTACCTCGGCTCCCGAGCTGGCGAGCGTGAGAAGCTGTTGCCGGCTGCCGACGCCTTCCGGGTCCTCGTGCAGATCAGCTATCTGCACGGAAACTCGAGTCTCGAGTTGTCCTCGCTGATCCTGCGCGGCCTGAACCTGGCCGAGCTCGCCGGCTCCTCCGCCGAGCTCTCCCGGGCCCTGGCCAACGCCGCGGGGCTCTCGGCCCTGTCAGGGCTTCGACGCCAGGCCGACCGCTACGCCGAACGGGCGATCCAGCTTGTGGAGGACGAGGGCAACGCATCGGCTGCCGCCTACGTCTGGAACATCGTCGCGATCATGCACGCCACCCGGGGCTTGTGGGAGGTGGCGCTCGCCGATAACGGGCGCGCCCTCGAGCTGTTCGGCGAGGTCGGGGATACCCGCCTCGAGTCAGAGCTGTGGCAGACCCGCTCGGCCCTGCATCTGTGCCGAGGTTCGGTGGCGGGAGCAGAGACGGCCTGGCAGCGACACCGGGACTTGGCCGAACAGACCGGCAGCAGCATCAACCTGTGCTGGTCACTGCTCGACGAGGCCCAGACGGCATTCCTGCGTGGGGACGTGCAGGCCTGTGTGCGAGCGGTCGAGTCCGCTCTGGAGATCCCGATCTTTGACTCCGACGGCGGCACGGTGCTGGAGCGGCGGACGACCGAGGCGCTGGCCCGGCTCGCGGAGGGCAGCCATGCCGACGCCGCCAGCCACGCCCGCGCTGCGATCGACATGCTCGCTCGCAGCGTGCCGGCCGGCTTTCACTGGGCCGAGTTCGGCGCGCTGTCCGTCGAGGTGCTGCTGGAGCTGAAAACCGCCAGCTCCCGTACTGTCCCGGTCCGCTCGCTCGACGAGGGGATCAGGCGGGGGGTGTGGGCTCTGCGCCGCTCGGGGATCACCTTCGGCGCCCTGGCCACGCGGGTGCCAGTGCTGCGGGCCCGCGCGGCGCTGCTGGGCGGTGACCGGAAGGCGGCGCAGCGGTTCATCGAGCTCACCCGGCGCCGCGCCGTGGGCACCGATCAGCGCCTTGACCGAGCGCGGGCCGGGCTCGTTGAGGCCGAGATGTGCCTCGAGCCGGCTCGGCGAGTCGAGCTCCTCGCCGAGCCGCTAGCGATCCTGGCCGAGCTGGGCCAGCAGCGAGAGCACGCGCGCGCCCAGGCGCTCCTGCCATGAGTCACGCGGGGCCGATTCACCTGGGCGCCGTCTCGGCGCCCGCTGCTCACCTCACACCCACCCTCCCGGGTTCCCGCGGCCTGGCCGCGCCGATGAGCCTCGCCCTGGAGGGCCAGGTCCAGAACGCCCTCAACCTGTTTCTGCCGCTGAAATCACCCGCCCAGTGGCCGGCCCTCCAGCAGGTTCTGACCGGCGCTATGCCCCAGGTGCAGGAGGCACTCAGGTCGCTTCAGTACGTGCATTTCGCGCGCTTTCTTCCCACGCCTGACTTCAGCGCACTGCAGACGATCACCACCTACGACGGGGGACTGAACTCTTACACGATGGATTTCGTGGCCGTGCTCGGAGACGTGTTCACCGCGGTGCTCCGCTTCATCCGGGGAGCCCCGCCGCTGCCGGTTCAGCGCTACCCCCGGGAGTTCATGGCCTTCGTGCGCTCTCACAACGTCCCGATCGGTGTCTGGTCGGCGTATCCGGACCTGACGGTGCTGGAGATCCAGCGGGCCGCGCGCCGATGAGCGCCCTGGATCTCGGCGACATCCAGGGCAACATTCTGCGCGGTTATCGCGCCGCCAACGCCCGCCACCTGGCCGTGAACATTCCCGCGAACGGAGACGGCCGCGGGCTGCTGCGTGACCTGCTCGGCCGTGAGCCGCCCGACCTGAGTACGGACGAGGAGTGGGAGGGGCGCAAGCGGCCCGACCATCTACTGAACCTGGGCGTCAGCTGGCTCGGGCTGCGGGCCCTCGGCGTTCCGGAGCCGGCCCTGAAGGCGTTTCCGGACGCCTTCCGTGAGGGAGCGGCGGCCCGCGCGGTCGCTCCGGATCCGGATGGCATCCGCGGCGTCGGCCTGGGCGATGTCGGTGAGAGCGCGCCGGGCAGCTGGGTGGTGGGAGGACCCTCGACGCCCGAGGTCCACATCGTCCTCAGCCTCTTCACCGATGAGCACCACCGCGCTCGGCGCGAGCCCCTGAGCGCGACCCTGCGCGAGCGCTTCGCGCACCACGGCCTGACCGAGGTGTGGTCAGCCGATGCCGACGCGCTGCCTGGCGGGCGGGTCCACTTCGGCTACCGCGACGGAATCGCCCAGCCACGCATCGACGGCGCGCCCGGGCGTCAGCCCGCCGACATGCAGCCCGGTGCTCCCGTCGGTGACTTCCTGCTCGGGGCCGGACACGTGAACTCCTACGGCGGCAACCACATCGGCACGATCCCGCCGAGCCTCGGCGACAACGCCACCTACGCGGCCTTCCGGGTGCTAGAGCAGGACTGTCAGGGCTTTGAGGTGATGCTCGACACCTGGTCTGCCCGCTACTCAGTGGATCGCGAATGGCTGGCCGCCAAGCTAATGGGGCGCTGGCGTTCGGGCGCTTCGCTGATGACCCATCCCGACCGGCCCGATCCGGTGCCGTCGGACGCAGAGCTCAACCGCTTTGACTACGCGCCCTCCGATGAGGCGCCCATGTACATGGATGACGCGGAGGGGGAGCGCTGTCCCGTCGGCA
Source organism: uncultured Solirubrobacterales bacterium (assembly GCA_963731435.1). Lineage (GTDB taxonomy): Bacteria > Actinomycetota > Thermoleophilia > Solirubrobacterales > Solirubrobacteraceae > Palsa-465. The sequence continues at coordinate 2,036,534 of CAVSVF010000001.1, read as the reverse complement.
GCCACGTGCGACGACTCAACCAGCGTTCCGCACCGGCGATGGGGGTGCCGGGGACGCGGCGGGTGATGCGCCGCGGTATGCCCTATGGCCCGCCCTACGACCCCAGCCAGCCAGCCGACGGGATCGAGCGCGGCCTGATCGGCCTGTTCATCTGCGGCGACCTGGAGCTCCAGTACGAGTTCGTCCTGCGCGTGTGGGCAAACCAGGATCTGGGAGCGGCCGGACTGCGTGGGACCCGGGAGCCGTTCATCGGCGCCCAGCCCGACAGCGGCGGCGTCTTCCGCGTGCCGGTGGCCGGCCGCTCCGAGCCGCTGCTGCTGAGCGGTCTGCCCACGCTGACCCGGACGCGGGGGTCGGTCTACTGCCTGATGCCGGGACACGGCGCCATCCGTTCGCTGGCGGGGATGGCATGACGCTGGCCGAGCAGGTCCCGGGTGCGCTCGTGTTGGACGGCCTCGGGTTCACTGCGCTCCTGGCGCGGCTGGCCGATCGCGGCGCAGGGATTGCGCTGCCGCCGGCTGCGGAGGCGGGCAGCGGCCCGGTGCCTCTGGTCGTGGTCGATCGCCCGGATGTGTTCGCAGCCGGGGTCGGGTTGAAGCCTCAGTTCGGTCGGAGGACTCCGGTACTGCGCGGTACCTCGCCGAGCTTCACGCTCGTGGCCGAGCGGCCGGTCATGTTGGACCTGGGCGACGGCAGCCCCGCGGCCGAGGTCGCTCCCGGGCAGACGGTGGGGGCGGCCTACCCGTCGAGCGTGACCTCGGTCGACCTGACTGTCAGCTGCGACGGGCGAAGCGCGGGCGCGCGGATCGGCGTTGATCCTGGTCCGCCTCCAATGCCGGATGAGGTCTGGGACCTCCCGGGGGGCACCGCCTGGGTGCTCCGGGGCTACGGCCCGGGTACACCCGCGGCGCCGGCGGTCCGTCACACGGCCCTGCGCTGCCCGCTGGTCTGCGTGGAGGGTTTCCCGGGCGCCCATGGCTTTGCCTTCAGCCACGACGTGCTGGCTCAGCAGGGCGTTCTCCAGGTGCTCCTCGCGCGCGGCTTTGACCTGGTGGTGGTGGGCCTGGAGGATGGAACGGCGCCGCTGGAGGAGAACGCCGCGGTTGTCGAGGCCTGTCTGGCCGAGGTCGCCGCGCGCACTTCGCTGCCGGTGACGCTGCTCGGGTGGAGCCTGGGCGGCCTGCTCTGCCGCCTGGCGCTGTGTGCGATCGAGGCGCGCGGGGAGGAGCACGCCGTCACGGCGCTGGTCACGTGGGACACACCGCACCGCGGCTCGGTCACGCAGCTGGGGGTGCAGTGGCTGGTCTCCCACTTCGCGTCGAGGCATCCGGCTCTGATGCCGCATGCCACCCAGATCGATTCGCCCGCCAACCGGCAGATGGACATGCTCTGTCTCCAGCCGGACGGCTCGGCGGGGGTCGATCCGCGGCGAGCGGCCCTGCTGGACAAGCTGGCCTGGCCTCAGCGCCCGCGGCGGGTGCTGCTGAGTTGCGGCCGGGGTGGCGGCGGGCGAGATCTACGCGCCGACGAGGTGCTCGTCCACTGGCACGCCGAGGGACACGGAGAGATCTTTTTGAGGACGATGGGTGGAGGCCGCCCGGTGGGGGAGGGCGACTGGGAGGGCGAGTCGCCGCCCGCTCTGGAGGTCGCAGACCAGCTCCCGTGGGATGGGATGCCCGGGGCGCGGGGCTCCTATCCGGCCCAGGCTGCGGGGCTGCTCCGGGCACTGGCCGGAGGTGTTGTCCATCCGGTGCAGGCGCCGCCCACGTGCCAGGTCCCGACGGTCAGCGCTCTGGATCTCGATCAGGCGCCGGACGAGCCGGTGCCCGATCAGGAGAACGTCATCTTCTGCGCGACTGATCAGCCCCATTTGGTCATCGACGCGCAGGCGGCCGCGGGCGTGATCAGCCAGATCGGGGTGCCGTTTGACCCTGAGCGCTTCGACCCTCACGACCCGGGTTTCCTGAGCGACCCGTATCCGACCTACGCGCTGTTTCGCCAGTTCGCTCCGCGCTCAGTTGTGGGCGGAGGCGCGCTGTGGTGCTTTCGCGCGGAGGACTGCAGCACCGTGCTGCTGGCCACAGACACGTGGGTCAAACAGCCGCCGCAGCGCCCGCCGCCCGGCCCCGGTCCGACGGCGGCGCTGGCCGATCTCCCACCGGGGCTGTTCAGCTCCGATCCCCCCGCGCACGATGAACTGCGTCGGACTGTCGAGACGGCGTTCAGAACGGCACTGGAGAGCGCGTCTCAGGTGGCCGATGGGTGGGCGCAGAAGATCCTCGGCGGCCTGCAGGGGACAGAGATGATCGAGCTCGTCCAGGATTACGCGCTGCCGCTGCCCGCCAACGTGCTCTTCGACCTGCTCGGCTTGCCCCAGGATCTGGTGCTGCGCATGATCCTGATCGGATGGCAGCAGTCGATCGCCACGGCGCACGACGCCACCCAATCGATCCCGGCCCGTATCCAGGGCGCCACCTGTTCCATGGCCCTGCGCGCCTATTTCGATGGGCTCGTGTACAGCCATGGGGTTTCCCCGGTCCACGGGCTGGTGGGATCGCTGTGCGATGCGTTTGACGCAGCTGGCCTGAACCGCGAGCAGCTGGTGGCGACGCTGTGCGACATCCTCGTGGCCGGCTACCTCTCGACCACCTACCTGATCGCCAACGGGATGAACCGGCTACTGGCCGACCCGGCCACGCTGGCCCGACTGCGGGCGCAGCCAGACCTCCGGCCGGCGGCTGTCGAGGAGCTGCTGCGCCTAGAGGGCCCGGTCCAGCTGATCGACCGCATCGCCGCCGTCGACACGACTCTCGGCGGACAGCAGGTGGCGGCGGGCACCCATGTGGGCCTGGTCGTTGCGTCCGCCAACCGCGATCCCAGCTGGTTCTCAGATCCCGAAGAGCTGCGGTTGGATCGGACCCACGGACACCTCGCCTTCGGCGACGGGATCCACGTCTGCGTGGGAGCTCCTCTGGCTCGGATCGTGGCGCCGCTCGCGCTGGGCGCGCTGCTCGATCACGCCGAGGAGATCAGACTCGACGGAGAGCCCCAGTGGCAGACCGATCCGTACCTGCGCGGGGCGGTCAGCCTGCCCGTCCGGATCACGGCTGCCGCGAGGACTGCGGGTAATGCGCCATGACGGCGGAAGGTTTCGCGACGACGGATAAACGCGCCGATGGCGTCTTCTCCGGGGGAGGCGTGAAGGCGATCGCCTACGCCGGGGCGCTGGCCGCGGCCGAGGAGGCCGGCTATCACGATTGGGAGCAGCTGGCCGGCACCTCCGCTGGAGCGATCACGGCGGCGGCGATTGCCGTGGGGTACGACTCCAAAGGGCTGACCGAGCGCCTTATGGCCTTCGATCTGGCCACCGTGGCCGATATCGGCTGGCCGCGGCGGATCGCCCAGATCAGGAACCTGATCCGCCATCACGCCATCGCCCGGGGACTGACCCTCCACGGCTGGATCGAGGAGCTGCTCGACGAGGCACCCCGTCCTGCTCGTACCTTCGGCGAGCTGTCATGCCGCCTGCGCGTTGTCTCCACCGATCTGGTGCACCAGCGCATGGTCGTCTTTCCCGACGATGCTCCGAAGTACCTTGATCCCGACGGCAACCCGTGGAAGCCAGAGGAGTTCCCGATTGCCGATGCCGTACGCATGAGCGCGGGCTATCCGTTCATGTTCGCGGCCTGGCCACTGAAGGATGCTGCCAGCGGCCAGTTCGGCGCACTCGTCGACGGCGGCATCGTCAGCGGGTTTCCGGTGTTCCTATTCGACCGTGCCGAGCCGTGCCACCCGACCTGGGGCTTCCGCCTGGACGGCGAGGAGCCCCTAGGGCGACCGATCGGCGGCTTTCGGTGGCCGGTGGGAACGGTCCGGGCACTGGTGGAGACGAGCATCGGCGTCCATGATCACCTCGAGGCCCAGACGTTCTCCCAGCGCACAGTGGTGATCGGGACGGGAAGCATCGCGACCCTCCAGTTCACCATGGGCGACGACGAGAAGCGCACGTTGTGGGACGCCGGCCACAAAGCGGCGAGTGACTTCTTCGCCTCTGCACCGACCGGCGCGAACATATACGGCGTGGAGCCTCCGGCGAACACGCTGCCCTGACTCACCGCGAAACCCAGCGCGCCGAGGCGGTGCTTGATCCCGCCTACGCTCACACGGTCGAAGCTCCGTCCAAGTCGTGCCCCCGCACTCAAATGCGGTTTCTTGCATGCCGATCACAACCAAATGGGTCGCGGGCGGAGAGGCCGGGGGCGAGGAAGCCTGGCCGGCGAGGCGAAGGAAACGAGCGGAGTCACCTCGGCGCTGCTCCTTGCGTACATCGAGCAGGTGGCCGGGCCGCCGGCGGTGCACGAGGTGCTGCGGCGATGCGACCTTGAGCACGCTGAAGCTGAGCTGCGCGACGAAAACAGCTGGTTCTCCTGGGAGACGAAGATCAAGCTGTTCGAGACCACGGCAGATGTGCTGGAGAAGCCGGAGTTCGTTGAGGAGCTGGCCGCCGTCGCGCTTGACCTCAATGTCGCCGGGGGCCTCAAGGTCGCGCTGCGCACGCTTGGCTCGCCGCAGTTCGTCATCCGCAACATAGTCCGTGCCAACGCCCGCTTTGTGCGCAGTCATGTGCTTGAGCTCCAGACCCTTGAGAACGGGCATGCGGTCCTGCACTTCAGCGAGATCGGAGACCGCGGGCGCCACCACCACCTCGAGTGTGGGTACACGGCAGGTCTACTGGCGGTGATCCCCAGCCTGTTTGGCCTACCGGCTGCCGAGGTCAACCACGATCAGTGCGCGGCTCAGGGCGCACCTGCCTGCATCTTCGACTTGCGTTGGCAGGAGGCTCGTAGCCCCCGGCGACGCATCGCCGCCGGGACGTTCGCCACGGCGCTGGCGGTGGTCGCCAGCCTGACTCTGGATCCCGCGATCCTGCCAGCTGCGATCGGGGTCGCTGGCATCAGTGGGGGGTTCGTGGCCCAAAAACACTGGCGCTGGCGCCGGGAGCAGTGGCGTCATCTGCAGCGGCAGGTCGAGGACAGCGAGGAGGTCAATCAGCGCCTGTTCGAGAGTCTGCAGGACCTCGTCTCGGACCTGCGGCTCGAAGAGGTGGTGACCAAGGTGACGCGTAACGCGCAGGCGGCGGCGGGAGGTAAGGATTTCCTGCTGCTCGTGCGCGAGGGCGATGAGCTCATCTGCCGGAGCTCCTCCGAGCTCCCCGCCACCGCGATAGACGCCGTCGTGACGTGGGCCAACGCGACCTCGCGGCCGCTCCAGAACACCCTGCTGATCGACAACGTCTCGACGGTCCAGTCGCTCGCGCCGCTGGCCGTCCTGCCCGACCCGCTATGCACTCTGGCCTGCGCGCCGCTGACCGGCGCCGGGGGGCCGTTCGGCGTGCTCGTCGCGCTCGGTGGTCAGCAGCAGACGTTCCTCCCCCGCGACATGTCGGTGCTCGAGTCCTACGCCGCCCAGGTGTCAATCGCCCTCGGGAACGCTCAGCTCTACCAGAACGAACGCAGCCTCGCCGCCCACGATCCGCTCACCGGGCTGCTCAACCACCGCAGCTTCCACGAGGCGCTCGACGCTGACCTCGAGCGATGTGCTCGGGAGCGGTCGGTGTCCAGCCTCGTCCTGATCGACCTCGACCACTTCAAGCAGGTGAACGACGAGGACGGTCACGCCGCAGGTGATCGGGTCCTGAGAGCGGCGGCCAGAGCCCTATCCGAGCTGTGCCGCCGGGAGGATCTCGCCTTTCGCATCGGCGGCGATGAATTCGCCCTGCTGCTCCCCCGTTTGACGGAAACCGAGGCGCGGGAGGTCGCTGACCGGGTGTGCACGACGATCGGCGACATCGATTCGCGGATGTCCGCATCGGCCGGCGTGGCCAGCGCCCGGCCAGGGGTGACCAGGAAAGAGGAGCTGATCGCGACCGCCGACGATCGCCTGTATCGCGCCAAGCGCAGCCCTGCGTTACAGGGCCCCCGTGGACTGAACTCCTCACGCGCATTCACCGCGCGGATGGCGCTCGACATGCTGGTCGGCGCCCTGAAACTGCATCACGACTCCACGGGGGCCCACTCGGACGAGGTCGCTCAGCTGGCTGAGAGTGTCGCGGGGCGCCTGGGACTCGACAGCTTCACTCGTGAGCTCACGCGGCAGGCCGCGCTGCTTCACGATCTGGGGAAGCTCGCCATTCCGCGGGAGGTGCTCGACAAGCCGGATCAGCTCGCCGACGAGGAGTGGGAGCTGGTGCGTCGCCATCCCACCGACGGCGCCGATGTGCTCCAGCGGGTGCGTGCGCTCACTCCCCTGGCGGCGGCCATCCGCGCCTCGCATGAACGCTGGGACGGCTGCGGCTACCCGGATGGCCTTTGCGGCGACGAAATACCTCTGGCCGCGCGAATCGTGGCCGTCTGCGACGCCTTCGAGGCGATGATCGGTGACCGACCGTACCGACCCTCGAAGAGTGTCGACGATGCGCTGCTGGAGCTGCAGCTGTGTGCCGGCAGCCAGTTCGACCCGGCGGTCGTCGATGCGGTCATCGCCGAGCTCGCGCCGGTGAGCGTCCCGTCTTGAATGCGTCAGCTGAGCTCCGATTCAAGAGCGCGAACCGCTACCCGCCGTTACGCTCGCGGTGTCGGCACCCCGGCCAGCAGCAGGGCCGGCGCTTGCCCTCCTCCAGCTCCTCCCGGGTGCGGCGGACGCGACGCTGCCGAGTGGTCTCCTGCTTGGCGTCCTCGACCCAGCAGATGAACTCGTTGCGGGCGAGGGGCGTTATGTCCTTCCAGGCATCGAGCGCCGTAGCATTGGAAACAAGCGCGGCACGCAGGTCCGAAGGCAGCTGATGCACCACTCCACCGGGCACTATCTGCTCTCTCATGCGCCCCAGGCTACTCGGCGCGGATCAGTCTCAGAACGCAGACCACGAGCGACCTCTGCGGGTACTCAACACTCAGGCCGCCTGGGCCGCCGCCTGAACGAACTCGCCAACCCTCCTCGAAGCGCTCCACCAGCCATTGTCGCTCGTCCATCTGTCACATCCTCGCGTGCGTCGGGTCCTACCACTACGACCCGTGAGAGCAAGACCATGTGACACATCGACGAGCGGGTCAGGCCTGCAGTCGCAGCGGGAACACGCGTGAAGCGGCGGTTGGCGGGTCCTGCCTACTTACACCATGCCGATTCGCATGCCACAGTTATGCGAGATCGCCTACTTCTGCTATGCAGGATGCTAGACTGGCCTCATGCAACGCCGCCGGGATCTCAACCCGTTCCGCTTCTCCGGACCTCTGCCGCCGGAGGAGATGATCGATCGAGACCCGGAGTCCGACGACCTCCTCGCACTCGCCGAGGGCGGCCATTCGTTCCGTCTCGTCGGTCCGCGCCGCTACGGAAAGACCACCCTTTTGAGGAGGGTTCTGGAGAGCGCGGAGCGGGAGGGCATGGCGACAATCCTCGTGGACCTCCAGGACGTCCTCACCATTGCCGAGATCGTCGTGCGGATCGAACGGGGCTACCAGCGGCTCAAGGGTCCGATCCGGCGGCACGTCGAAAATGTGTTCCGGAGCTGGAATATCGGATTGTCCCTGGGTGGCGGCGGCTTTACGGCGACGCTTCAGCGAAACCCGAACGTCGATGCCGAGTCGGTGCTGCTGCGCCTGCTCGAGCTGCCGGCTTCACTGTTCGAACGCAACGGAACGACCAGCTTTGTCGTGTTCGACGAGATCCAGGACGTCCTGGCCGTGACCGGTGCCGACGGCAAGATCCGAAGCGTGATCCAGCACCAGGCGGATTCCGCGATCTATGCCTTCGCCGGCTCCGCTCCCGGAGTGATGCAGCAGCTGTTTGCCGACCCGAAGCGACCACTGCTCGATCAGGCCGTTCCAAGAAACCTCGATCCACTGCCGCCCCAGGACGTCGGCGACTACGTCGAGCGTCGCTTCCACGCGACCGGCCGCGAGGCCGGACCCGCACTCGCTCCGTTGCTGGAGTTCACCCGCGGCCATCCCCAGCGCAGCATGATGCTCGCCCACTACCTCTGGGAGCGCACACCGCGTGAGAGCACGGCGGACGAGGGAACCTGGGTAACGGCACTCGATCAGGCGGCGACCGATGCCGCACCGCTCATGAGGGCGATCTGGCGGGCTTTGACCAACAACGAGCGACGGGTCGCGCGGGCACTGGCGGTGGCGACCACGCCGCTTCACAGCGAAGAGACGGCCTCAGCGGTTGGCATCAAGCGCTCAAGCATCGGGGCGGCGCTCGAGAGCCTGGTTGCCAACGCAGACGTCATCGAGGGCGGTCCGAAGCCGCGGTTGACCGACCCGATGTTCGAGCTCTGGCTCCAGCACCAGGGCTTGACCCCTGTGAGCGGCGCCGACGAGGAAAGTCCCTCACAAGACTGACGCGTCCACGGCCAAGAGCCCCTGCAGACCCGCTTAACCGCTTTCAGGACGGGCAGTTCGGGTATTCGCACATCAATGGGTGCAAGTACCGAAGCACAGCCGGGACCTTGGCGCGATCCCCGACTCCCTGAGCGCTACCGGTTGATGAGGCGAATCGGCCGGGGCGGGATGGGATTCGTGTGGTGCGCCGAGGACACCGTGTTGGAACGCAAGGTTGCGGTCAAGCTGCTCTCCGACCTCTACCTGCACGATCCCGCCGCGGTACGCCGCTTCGCCCGCGAGGCTCGGGCGGCCGCACGGCTATCCAGTCATCCCAACGTGGTGACGATCTTTGACGTGGGGCAGACCGCGTCGGGCGATGCCGAGCCCGCCGATCGACCCTACATCGTGATGGAGCATCTGCCGGGAGGCACGGTGGGGGATGCGATCAGGGTGGGTGAGGTCGATCGCGATCGCGCTGTGGTGTGGATCTCCCAGGCAGCCGCAGCGATCGACTACGCACACGGCTCCGGCGTGATCCACCGGGACATCAAGCCCTCCAACATGCTGCTCGACGGTCGGCACATTCTCCACGTTGCCGACTTCGGCATCGCTCGGGTGGCGACGGAAGAGCCGATCACCTCAGGATCACAGATGTTCGGCACCGCCGCCTATCTGTCGCCTGAGCAGGCTCTGGGTCGGCCCGCCACCGAGGCCAGCGATCATTACGCGCTGGCGGTTGTCGCCTACGAGCTGCTGGCGGGGGTGCGCCCGTTCACCGGTAGCCAACCCGCTGCCCAGGCCCGTCAGCACGTTGAGGAGCAGCCGGCGCCGGCGACAACACGCAACCGGAGCCTCCCGCACTCGGTCGACGCGGTGCTCGCGCGGGGGCTGGCCAAGCCACCGGGAGACCGTTGGGGAACCGCCACCGAATTTGCCCAGGCGCTGGAGGGGGCGCTCAGTCGCACCGCGACCCTCCGGCATCCGCGGATCGTCCCGGCGCGGCGCGAAGCTCGCCCCGCGCGCTCCGAAGCTCAACCGGCGCGGCGCGAAGCTCAGTCGGACCTGCCGGCTGCGGCTCGCTCCGGCGGCGGCCGCTGCCGCAGTTGCGCCGGGCTCGGCGCCCGTAGGCCGTCCGGCGCCCGCAAGACGGGCAGCGCCGGCGGCACCATCGGCTGGGTCACTCCTGCACGAAGAGCGACCAGGCCGACCCCGGCCGCGAAACGTCGCGCTGGCGTCGCTTGCCGCTGTGCTTGCCGCCGTCGCCCTCGTTGCCGCGCTCTCCTCCGGCGGCAGTTCGACGCAGTCGACGACCTCGGCTTCCGCCACCCGCTCGCCAGCCCGGGGTACCACCACCCGGGCCGCCGCTTCGCCCGCTGCCAAGGCCACAACGCCCCAGGCGACGAGTAGTGCTCCGACCCAGCCTTCGGCCGCCCCGACCGCTACGAGCGGCTCGGCGGGTGCCCTTGAGGCGCAAGGCCACAACCTGATGCTCAGCGGTAACTACTCCGCGGCTGCAGGTGTGCTGCGCCAAGCCGTGCAGGCGGCCGATCCGGCGAGCCTGACCTACGCCTACGCGCTCTACGATCTCGGACACTCACTGCGGCTTGCCGGTGATCCGCAGGCAGCCGTGCCGGTGTTGGAGCGCCGTCTGCAGATCCCCAACCAGACCGGCGTCGTCCGCCAGGAGCTGGCCCTCGCTCAAGCCGCGAGCAGCGGCTCGACGAATGCGCCGCCCGCCGGTACAGGAGCCGCCGGCAGTTCTCCCGGCAAGGGACCGAAGGGTCCCAAGCCCGGTCACGGCGGCTCGCACGATTAGCCCCGCCCCGCGGTGAAACGGACCACGAGCGCCTAGGCGGTCAGCAGCAGCGAGACGATCTCGGCTGCCTCCTCCACCGCCGGCTCGACGGCCGCGATCGCGTCGTTGTAGATGAAGCCCTCGGTGATCCGAACGACGGCATAGGCCAGGCGTCCAGGTTCGATCCGGGGGGAGAAGTTGCCGGCGGCCTGCTCCTCGCGGTAGAGCTCCTCCACCCTCGCCACCGTACGCGGTTGGATCGAACCCCCGCGAGCGGTCAGGATCCGCAGCGCGGTCTGCGCCTCCTGCCGCAGGAAGGTTTGTAGGGCCGGAGCATTGACCAGGGTCCCCGTGTGCCGGCGGAACACCTCGATCAGCCGGTCCGGCCCGGAGAGATCGGTTGTGTCCTGCCTGGCCTGCTCAAAAACGGCGTCGGAGAGCGAGAAGGCAACGTCGCTGATCAGCTGGTCACGGTGGCCGGTCCACCTGTACAGCGTCGCGCGGCCGATTCCCAGCTCGGCAGCCAGCGCCTGCATGTCGATCCGCTCTCCGGCCAGAAATTTGCGGCGTGCGGCACGAAACGCCCTGGCCGCACCGGCTTCGCCCGAGGTTGGGCCGGCCGCGACGGACGAAGAGGTGGCAGGGAAATTGCTGTGAGACATATTCGGAACCTGTATCATCGCGCCCAGGAGAGAAAGAGGTTGCTGGACGCCGCCGACGGATGCCCGGCACCCCGAGACGAGAGGGGAGCAATGACTACCGCACCCGCGTCTGCCGCTCAGCCCAGCCCGTTCGCTCGGCTGTGGAACCGATCGCTGTATCGGTATCCGGCCAACCCGACCCGCTATCTGAGCCTCGGCATCGTCGTGGTGACGACGATCGTCCTCTACTACCAGCTGTACCTCAGCGGGGGCGTTGCCACCTCCATCCTGCGTGACCTGCACATGTCGTTCACCTACTACGTGAACATCAGCGTGGTCGGATACCTGCTGGGCGCGTCGGCAGCGGTGATCGCCGGGCTCGCCGACCGCTACGGGCGGGCCAACATCATCACCGCGGGCCTGGCGATCGTCGGGCTGCTCTGCCTGGTGGGGCTACCGAACGCTCACACCAAGCTTGCCTTCGGAATCATCTATGTAGCCATCGGCTTCGTCGAGGGGATCATCCTCGTCGCCACCCCGGCGCTGGTGCGCGACTTCTCGCCGCAGCTTGGCCGCGCCTCGGCGATGGGCTTCTGGACGCTTGGACCGGTGCTCGGCTCGCTCGTCGTGGCCGCGTTCGTCTCCAATGCCGGTAACACCAGCTGGCAGGACCAGTATCGGACCGCCGGGGTCATCGGGCTGGTCGTGTTCGCCGTCGCCCTGGTCGGCCTGCGCGAACTCTCACCGCGCCTGCGCGACCAGCTGATGGTCTCACGCAAAGACCGGGAGCTGATCGAGGCACGCGCGGCCGGCCTGGACATCGAGGAAACCCTCAAGCACCCGTTCCGCCAGATGCTCGTGCCTGACATCCTCCTCTCGGCCTTCGCGATCAGCGTCTTTCTCATCATCTATTACGTCGCTGTCGGCTTCTTCCCGGTTTTCTTCGAGACGGTCTTCGGCTACAGCCAGTCGAAGGCCAACACGCTCGGCAACTACTTCTGGGCCTTCGACGCCGCCGGCTTGCTGATCATCGGCGTGCTCTCTGATCGGTTGCGGGTGCGCAAGCCATTCATGGTGGTGGGTGCCTTGGCGGCGATCGTGTTCACGACGATATTTGCCCTCAAGGCGACTCACCAGGCGACCTCGTATCACACGTTCGTGATCCTGCTGTCGTGCATCGCGGTGTCGCTCGCGGTCGCGTTCGCTCCCTGGATGGCGAGCTTCACCGAGACCGTGGAGCGCCGTAACCCCGCACTGATCGCCACCGGCCTGGCGGTGTGGGGGCTGATGATCCGCGTGGTGATCGCGGTCAGCATCTTCTTCGTCCCCAAGGTCGTGACCACGGCGACGACGCTGGTCGAGCAGGGACCGGTGGTCAAGGCGGTGCTCGCCGATCCCACTCCCGTGGGCCGCACGACGATCGGCCATGTCGCCACCGCGGCGGCGGCAAATCCGGCCACCATCGCGCAGCTGAAGGTGATCTCCACTCGTGATGCCGCGCTGCTGGCCGCGCTCAAGGCCCATCCGGCCGTTGCCGTCGGCCTGAGCAGGGCTCAGGCCGCGGGCACGAAGCCGACCCCCGCGCAGCTGGCCGGGATCAGAGCAGCGCTCGGTGCCCCAGCGTTTGCGGAGCTGATCAGGCCCCAGACCGCCGGCGATCTCAGGTTCGTCGCGGTGACCGCGCCGCAGCAGCTCGGCCCGGCGAACTTCGCCGCGATCAGCAATCCAACTCCAGCTCTGACGGCGGCGCTCAGGACGCTTAGCACCACCGGACCGGCGGTGAAGAAGGCCGCGTCAGACTCGCCCAAGCAGTGGCGGACATTCTTCTTCGTCGGGGTCGCCGGACAAGTCGTGTTCATCCCGCTGATTCTGCTGATGGCCGGCTACTGGGATCCTCGCCGAGCCAAGCGGGCCGAGGAGGAGCACGACGCCTGGCTGGAAGCCGAGTTGGCCAAGCTCCCGCGCTGACCGGCGACATCAGCCGACCTCGGATGAAGGCGACTCCGGCTCAACCGGCGCCGTCATCAGCTCACGGCGGCTGTGGATATCGAGCTTCTGGTAGATGTGCTCGAGGTGGTTGCTGACCGTCTTGGGCGTGATGCCGAGCCGTGCGGCGAGTTGCTTGTTGGACAGGCCCTCGGTCGCAAGCGCCGCGACCCTCTGTTCCTGGGCGGTCAGTCGCGTTGCCGCAGGGCGCCGGCGACCACCGGCCACCCGCAGTTCCTGCTCGGCAGCCGCCTGCCAGCGGCCGCCACCGGCCGACACGGCGGCTTCAAGCGCGCATTTCAGCTTTGCCCGGGCCTCCTGGCGCTCGCCGCCGCGGCGCAGGAACGACCCGTAGGAGAGCAACAGCTCGGACCGTGCCAGCGGCATTGGCGTGTGCTGAAGTTGCGAGACGGCGACCTCGAATTGCTCACGGGCCGCACGCCGGTCGCCCTCGCGCTCGGCAACCAGGGCACGGGCGCCCGCGGCCACTGCGCGGGGCGATCGGCACGGCAGACCTGAGGTGCTCGTCTCGAGCTGCGCGGCGAGACGGCTGACCTCCTCGATCCGTCCGGCGGCGAGATTCGCGCGAACGGCCAGGGCGTGCCAGGGAACGACGCACGGCTCAACGATCCCGGACTCTCCCGCCAGGGCCTCCACACGCTCCAGCAGCGCGCAGGCCCCGGTGACGTCCCCCTCGGCGAGCTGAAGATCGGCAACAATGCGCCACAGCCAGAGCCGCAGCAGCGGAAAGCGACCCGGCACGGCTGCGAGGATCCCATCGACGGTTGCGCATTGTGTCCGGCTCTCCGACGAGCGTCCCAGCTCAAGCAGCACGTGCGCGCGTCCGATCGCGGCCCACGGTCCGACTAGCACCGAGAAGTCGGCCAACTGACCGGCACGGTCGAGTAGGGCCAGGGCTTCGTCCAATCGGCCTAGGCGTGTCAGCGTGTCGGCGTGAGTCACCAGGCAAAGCCCTATGGCCAGCGGCGATCCGACTCGCTCAGCGCCGCTCCTGCTCACAGCGAAGGCGTTCTCGGCCTGATCGAATCGCTCGACTATCTTGCACCCGAAGAGGAACGCCAGCAGGGGCCCACCGCTGATGAGAAAGTCCGGCACGGCCTGTCCGGTGCTCTCCGCGGTCAGGCCGCCAGCGCTCTCGAGCGCCCGCATGCCGCCCGGATCGGCGCTCATCAACGCCGCCTGGGCCCAGACCGCCGCCGCTTCGCCGGCCGCCCGAGCGCTCTGCGCCAAGCCGCGGGCCTGGCGAGCGACCTCGATGGACGCACGCGGTCCTTGCGCCATCCACCACATCATTGCTCCGTCGAGGAGCACCTGGGCGGCGAGATCCGGATCGGCGTCAGAGGCCAGGTCGGCGGCTGCCTGGAAGTGCTCCTCGCCCCGGGTGTCGTGCCCGGCGAACATCGCTGCGCGCCCCAGCGACCAATGCGCCTGAACCGAGGTCGCTCGATCGACCCCCGGCACCTCGAGGACGCGGGCGCCGAGCTCGGCGGCCCCCTCCAGATCGCCGTCAGCCATGCGCGCCTGAGAGACGCTCAGCAGGAGATCTGGGGTGGCGGCAGCACCGGCAAGCTCGACCGCTGCCGTCAGGTGCGCTCTACCGCTTGCCGTCGCCCCGGCGCGCAGCGCCTCGCGCCCGGCCGTAGTGAGCACGGCCACGGCACTTGCGTCGCCCGCCAGTCCGGCCCGCACCGCGTGCGAGGCTGCCTCGGCCGCCGGCACGTCGACCGCCACCAGTGCCGCGAACGCCTTGGCATGCTGCCGCGGACGCAGCGCGGGTGAGATGTCATCGTAGATCGCCTGGCACAGCATCGGATGAGCGAACCTCCCCCATCCAGGACGTCCTCCGAGGAGCAGGCCGCTGGTGCTGAGTGCGCTCAGCGCAGAGTCGGCCTGCTGGTCGGTCAGCTCGGCGGCCCTCGGCACGACCGACAAGCGAAAGTTCGGACCGAAGACGCTCGCCATCTGGGCGTAGCGCAGGGCGCTGTCCGGGACCGCGGTGGTGAAGCGACCGACCAGGAAACGTTCACGCAGCCTGGCGCTCGAGCCTTCCGGAATCGGCGTCCCCTCCTGGATGGCGTGAGCCACCTGCTCCAACAGCAGCGGGTTGCCGGCGGACAGCGACCAGGCCTGATGCGCGATCCTCTCTTCCGGCGCCGCACCGAGTGCCTCCGCCATCAGCCGCGAGGACGCTCCGTCGCTCAGCGGCTTCAGGCTCTCCAGGTGCGCCCGTCCATCGCCGTGCAGCGCACCGAGCATCGCTGCTGCCTCCGGCGGCCAGGGTCGCGAGGTGACTACGCACGCCACGGGGAGCCCGGCCACCCGACGGCACAGAAAGCCAACCAGCGCCAGCGAGTCTGCGTCGGCCCAGTGGAGGTCGTCGATCGCCAGCAGCAGCGGTTCCTCGGCATGCTGCTCAAGCCATTTGGTGGTGGCGTAGAAGCGGCGGGCACCCGGCTCGGCCGGCGAGCTGGCAGCGAGATCCGCGAAGCGCGCCGAGTCGCCGAGACTGGATGCGGCCTGCTGAAGAAGACCGAACGGAAGCGCGCTCTCTGCCGCTTCGCCGCGGGCCAAAGCGACGCGGAACCCCTGCTCGCGCGCGTCTGAACAGGCCCGCTCCAGCAACGTCGTCTTACCCAAGCCCGCTTCCCCAAGGAGCCCGAGCACGGCGCCATGACCCTCGGCCGAACGCCGTAGGACCTCCTCGACCGCCAGCAGCGCACCCTCCCGCTCGTGGAGGGTGCTCCTCGGGGTTGCGCTCACGGGCCTGGCCATGAGGCAAATATCTCATGCGCCGGCGATCGCGCCCACCTACCATCGTGCTGATGCCATGGGGGCAAGCGCGCCGCGCGGGACCGAGACGGACGATGACCGGGGGGCTGCGACGCATCTCGCGGCCCCTCGCCGTCGCCTGGCTGGCGGGCATGTGCTCGGCGTCTTTGGCGATGGTGCTCCTGCCAGGGGTGGCCGCGGCGGGTACGGTGCAATTGAGCGGTCAGGTGGTGCAGGTCGACAAGAGCTACACCGTCAACGGGACCGCCAGTTGCGAGGCGTTGTTGGTGCTGCAGATCAATGCCGGCACCGACATCGTCAACTACTCGGCCTCGGTGGATCAGAAGAACATCGGTGAGCGCGACTTCTCCGGTCCTCCATTCAGCAACCCGATCACCTACGGCGACATCAGCTACACGGTGCCGCCGGGGAGCCATGGCTGGTTCCTTGGTTACGGCGGCGGTCCCGGCCCTTGCGGGGACGGCGCGGCCTCGTTCACCAATATCCGAGCTTCGGGGGTGCAGGGGCAGACCCACGTGCTGTCGGGCAGGATCAAAGATCGCGCTGGGCACGGTGCGGGCGGGGTCACGGTCAACGCCGCTGCGACCGGTGGCGGGGCCAGCGCCTCGGCCGTGACGGCGTCCAACGGGGATTACTCGGTGTCGCTGATCCCCGGCAGCTACCGGGTGACACCGTCGGCCGGCAGTGACACCTTCTCACCGGCGGCCACCAATGTCGATCTCTTCCAGGGCAACCAGACTGCGGACTTCACCCTGGTTAGCGCGGAGCATCACATCACGATCGGCTTTAGGCCTTCGAGCGTGTCGGGGTCTGGCAACGGGATCGTCGAGGCGACGATCACCGACCAGGATCAGGATGGCGCGCCGGTGGTCGGCGCGGATGTGAGAATCGAGCCGCCGGTCGAGTATGGGACCGGAGGGGTGCCCGAGGGACTCCTGTGTGACGACTCGGACCGGCTCGCTTCGCCGTTTCGCCTGAACGATGGGTCTGTGTTGGGGAGAGCGTTTACGCGAACCACCGATGGTGCGGGTCAGATCCATTTGTCGCTGTATGTGGGGACGGTGGGGGGCGACTGGACGCTGGATGCCTACGAGCCGGGGAGGCCGGGGGCGCCGCGCGCCAGTGGCGCGCTGCCGGTCGGTGGGGACTCCGGCTCAGGAGTGCTCCCTGATGCGCTGACGTCGTTGTTGATCGCGGCTGGGAACAACACGCTGGCGAATTTCTCCCAGAGCGGTCAGCGCAACGTGCTGGAGTGGCTCGGGGAGGTCGCGGGCGAGGTTCATGGGATCGGCTTCGCGCCGATCTACGGCGTTGACCCGACGGGGGCGACCAACCCGGGGGTGGTGCTGTTCGCCGACGACCCGGGGGTTCGGACCCAGGTACTGAGCTACCTCGATGGGTCAAGCAGCGTCCCGCCTGATGGCAGCAAGGCGGTGGTGATCGATGTGAAGAACATGCAGGAGTTTCTGCTGGGGACGCGGCTCGCCGGCCACCTCGTCAATCAGACCCCCTACCGGCTGCCGTCGCTCAGCGAATGGTCGAACGGCACCGTGATCCAGATCGCCGATCCTGACGTGCAGGCCTTCCACAACAGCACTCACATTCCGATTCCGGCTCGCGGTCGCGCCCGCTTCGGGCTGCTGGAGCCGACGGGCAACGAGAGCCTGCTCTACGGCTACGGGCCCTACCCACCGTTCGCCGGTACCGCGCAGCAGGCCGCGGCGCTCAACCACTGCGTCGGCGGGAGCTTCAACCTGACCTCGATCGTCCCGCACTCCCCGATCAGCGTCACCGTCACCGGGGGCGGAGGGACAGTGGGGGTCAACACCCATGGGGCCCCGGTGGACTCGCTTCGGGGGGCGGTGCTTCGTTACCGCAACGGCAAAGCGCGGTCGATCCTGATGCCCAGCGGTCGCTATCAGCTGAGGATCGTCGGCACGGGTAGCGGGCCGGCGACGCTCGTGCTGACCTCCCAAACGAGGGCGGGCAGCGTCACCCGCGTGTTCTCCTTCGCGGTGCGGCGCGGCGTTCGCGGCACGATCGCTGTAGGCGGGGCGGGGTTGGGGAATGTCATGCGGCTCGGCAACCGCCTGATCCGCGCGCAGGATGGGTTGGGCGTCGCGATCCACGGCCTCCCCCATCGGCTCGCGCGCAGACGGACAAAGACCATCGCCATGCGTCTGGTCGACCAGTTCGGTCAAGCCGCGGCGGGCGTGACAGTGAGCATCAGGGGCGCTGGTCTAAGGCGCCTGGAGGCCACCACCGACACGCGCGGCCGGCTCAGGCTGAGCGTCAGACCGACGCGGCGGGGCACGGTCGTGCTGGCAATCGGCGGGACCGGCTATCAGAGAGCCAACGTGAGGCTCGCCGTGCGGTGAGACCGGCGCGGTGCCGGGGACCGCGCCAGCTCAGGTATCCGGACCGCCGTCGCCATCGAGCGCAAGCGCGAACGGGTTGCCCTCGGAGTCCTTGCAGATCGCCCACTTCGCGCCCGGGTGGATGACCGTCCCGCCGAGCTGCGTGACCTGCTGGAGTGCAGCTTCGATGTCGTTGACCGACAGGTAGGGCAGGGAGAACGAGTCACCCGGCCCACGACCGCGCGCATGCACGCCGACAGCCGGGCGCATCCTGCCCGGTCTGCCAACCGGATCCCTGATCTTCGCCTCGGGCCTCCAGCGGATTGTCGAGGAGCTCTGACCAGAAGCGTCTGGCCCGCTCCGGATCATCGGCGGGGAACTCGATCAGCGAGAGGCGCCGGGGCATGACCTGCTCAGGCTCGCTTCGCCCTCGTGCCAGACGTGCCAGACCGGTTCCGTCGCCGCCCGCCGCCCCGCCCCGGTCGCCCGCCGGGCCGGCTCTGCCGTCCGGAGTCCACCGGCCGGCCCCCGCCGGGGTGCGCCGGACGCGCTCTCAGTCCCGAGCCCTCGAACTGCTGGTGAAGCGCGAGGTCGCCCGCGATCCGTGAGACGTCCTTGGCCTGGTCGGCCAGGACAAAGGTGATGCCGATCCCGGTGCGCCCGGCCCGACCGGTGCGCCCAACGCGATGAACGTAGCCGTCGCGGTCCTCCGGGGCGTCGAAGTTGATCACGTGCGTGATGTCGTCAACGTCGATGCCGCGCGCGGCGACATCTGTGGCTACGAGCACGGGAGAGCTGCCGGCCCTGAACCGGGCCAGTGCCTTCTCCCGTTGAGGCTGGCTCTTGTTGCCGTGCATCGCGTCGGCGTCCACTCCGCGGGCCTTGAGTCGCTTGGCGAGGCGATCGGCGCCGCGCTTGGTGCGGACGAACACGAGCGTGCGGCCGGCGTCGGCGCGAGCGAGCTCCTCGACGAGATGGTCAAGCTTGGCCTCGTGACGCACATGCAGGAAGCGGTGCTCGATCTCGCCTTTGTGCTCGGGCGCGGCGCGATGCTCATGGCTGCGGGCGTGACTCGTGTACGCGTCGGCGATGCGGCCGACCTCGCCATCGAGGGTGGCGGAGAAGAACAGCGTCTGGCGCTCACGCGGAGTCTGGGCGACGATCCGGTCGACCACCGGGCGGAAGCCCATGTCGAGCATCCGGTCGGCCTCGTCGAGCACCAGCGTGCGGACGCGGCCCAGGCGGACGTCGCCGCGGGCGATGAGGTCCTCCAGCCGGCCGGGCGTCGCGACGATCACGTGCGCCTTGCGGGCGAGCTTTGCCTGGCGCTCGATTCCGGCGCCGCCGTAGACGGGAGCGATCGCCAGCGCGCGGGAGTGCGCGATCTCGCGCAGCTCCTCGACGATCTGCGTGGTCAGCTCGCGGGTCGGGGCGAGGATCAGGGCCACCTGCTTGGGCCCGTTGGGGTCGATGCGATCGACCAGCGGGACACCGAAGGCCAGCGTCTTGCCAGACCCGGTGGGGGACTTGGCCAACACGTCGTGGCCTGCCAGGACGTCGGCGACCACGAGCTGCTGAATGGCGAAGGGCTCGGTTATCCCGCGTCGCTGTAACGCAGCGACGACGGTTTTCGACACGCCGAGATCGGCGAAGGACTGCTTTGACATCTGAGTGCTCCTTTCGGCGACCAGCTTGGGCCGCCGTGTTGCGATCGGGAGATTCGACTGACCCGGATCGCGATGCGCTCAGAGACAAGAACCTCGCGAGGAAGACATCCTCCTCGCGGCGCTGAAGGTAGCAGGCCACGAGACGGCCGGGCCCAAAACCGCTGACTTCGAGCAACGGGTGTGAGCTCGTCACACCCGGCCGCTTGTCATAACGCTACGGTAAAGCGATGCCTGCCTCTCCCGCCCCGGACACAGTCCCGCGCCCCAAGCCACTCCCGAAGCGCACCACCCCCAAGAAGAACTCCCGCATCCGCGCCGTCCCGACCATCGAACGGGCGGAGGTGATGCTCCATGGCCACCGCGTGAACTTCATGATCGCCGGGCAGGGCCCGCCGCTGGTGCTGATCCACGGGGTCGCCGGCCGCGCGACCCAGTGGAGCGAGACGATGGAGAGGCTAGGGGAGTCACACACGGTCCTCGCCCCGGACCTACTCGGGCACGGTGACTCCGCCAAGCCGCGGGGTGACTACTCACTTGGCGCGCATGCCTCGGGGATCCGGGATCTGCTGGTGGGACTCGACATCGAACGCGCGAGCATCGTGGGTCATTCGCTGGGCGGAGGAATCGCGATGCAGTTCGCCTACCAGTTTCCCGAGCGCTGCCAGCGGCTGGTGCTCGTCTCCAGCGGTGGTCTGGGCGCCGATGTGCACCCGCTGCTGCGCGCCGCGACGCTCCCGGGCTCGGAGTTCGTGTTGCCGGTGCTCGCCCATCCCAAGGTCGTGACGGCAGCCGCGGCGCTCCCGCGTGCGCTCGGCAAGGTCGGGCTCCGAACCAGGCCCGACCTGACCGAGATGGCCCGCGGTTACCAGTCGCTCGCCAACCCCGAGGCCCGCAGTGCCTTCATCCACACTCTCCGGTCGGTGATCGATCCAACCGGTCAGCGCATCAACGCCTCCGACCGTCTCTATCTCGCCTCGAAGATGCCGACCCTGATCGTCTGGGGCGCCCGCGATCGGATCATCCCGGTGGAGCACGCACAGCCGGCCCACGAGGGCATGCCGGGCAGCCAGCTGGAGCTGTTCGAGGATGCGGGCCATTTCCCCCAGCTCGAGGACCCGCTGCGCTTCACGCGCACGCTGCTGAACTTCCTCGATACGACCGAAGCGGCCAATCTGGAAACCGAGGCGATGCGCGAGCTCGTGCGCGACCACGATCCCGCTTCGGCGGAGGTCCTGGAGCGACTGCAGCGCGAGCACCCGGTCAGCTAAAGCGCCGGCCGAACCACAAGCCAAACGCCGCCAGCAGGGCGGATTATCGGCTAACCTCCGAAGAGTCGAGGCTGGCTCGCGGGACCATCGTGGTACTGCGAGGCAGAATTGCACCCGAGCCCTGCGCTCGTAGCGGTCATGTGACGGCTAACGGGGGCGTTGCATTCGGGCAACGTTCAACCCCCCACACTGGAGTCGCTCTATGCCGTCATCAGAGCGCGGCCGCGGGCATGGAGAGCTCGCCGCATACGCGCAACCGTCACTCCTGAAAGGCCTGCTGGATATCGGCAGCTCGGTTGTGCCCTACTTCGCGCTCTCGGCGCTCTCCTATTTCACGCTTGGCATCTCTCCGTTTCTGACTGCCGGGCTCGCGCTCATCACCGCTGGCTTCCTGGTCCGGACCTTCATCGTCTTTCACGACTGTGGTCACGGTTCGCTGTTGCCCTCCAAGCGAGCCAATCGATATGTCGGGCGGCTCACCGGCTTCCTCGTGCTGGCCCCCTTCGCCCGCTGGCGCCACGACCATGCCGTCCACCACGCCACCTCAGGCGACCTGGAGCGCCGAGGGGTGGGGGACGTTCTCACCCTGACGCTGGACGAATACTCCGCGCGTTCGTGGAAGGGACGCCTCGGCTACCGCCTGCTGCGAAACCCGCTGGTGATGTTCGGGGTCGGGCCGATCTTCGCGATGGTGATCGGCCCCCGCATCTCACCCCGCTCGCAGCGTCAACGACTGCGCCGCAGCGTCTTCGCCACCGACGCGGTACTGCTTGTCGTCGTCGCGGCGCTGTGCTTGGTGATGGGCTGGAACAGCTTCCTGCTGGTCTGGGCACCGTCGGCGCTGCTGGCGGGCTCGGCGGGCATCTGGCTGTTCTACGTGCAGCACCAGTTCGAGGATGCCTACTGGCAGAGCGGAGCAGACTGGAGCTATGACCATGCTGCGCTGATGGGCAGCTCGTACCTGAAGCTGCCTCGGGTGCTGCAGTTCTTCACCGGCAACATCGGGCTGCACCACGTGCATCACCTCAACGCGCGGATCCCCAACTACAACCTGCAACGCGCGCACGACGAGAACCCGATCTTCCAGCAGGTGCCGACCCTCTCCCTGCTGGACGGGCTGAGGGCCGTCAACCTCAAGCTCTGGGACGCCGACGGCGGCAGGATGATCACGTTCACCGAGGCGCGCAGAACCTCGGTCGGTCAGCAGCCGGTGGTCGTCAACTAGGACTGGCTCGCGGGAGCGCTCCCCGGGCCACCCGCTGGGGAGCGGACCGCGCGCGCGGCCTCGACCTCGGCGAAGCTGAGATCGGCCGCCGTCCGCGCGCATTCGCGCTCCAGTTCGCGCAGCCGGGAGGCGCTGGTGAGCCGAGGTCCGTAGACCTTGGCCTTGTAGAGGTCATATCGCTCGCGGGCGAAGCGCGCTTGGGTCCTGAGCTCGTCTAGTCGGTCCGCGGATGTGGACATGCCACTCAGCAGTCCAGACCAGGTCCCCGGATCCCGTCATAGGGCGGGATCGCGAAGGGGACGGCGAGGACTTCCGAGAGCACATCCGGGATCGATTCCACCTGCTCCAGGCGGAATCCGACCACGCTGCGGAGGTTCTCGACCGGCACCGGCGGGCCCCCGCAGTCCGGACATTCCATGAGGTATGTAGCAGCGGCGGGCGAGAACCGGACCTCGCAGATGGGACAGCAGAGATGGCTCATGACCCGACGTGACCGGCGTCAACCTTGAGGGAGCGGGACTGCTCTGTTGCGGTGGCCATGGCCGACCGCCTCTCTGCCTCTCTCTGACGAGGGTCGCCCGGAAAGCGAGAGAGACCAAGGCTCACTGAGCGCCTCAGCCACGTTAGCACCGCGGGTGCTTCCGTTTCCGCGCCTAAGTCGAAACCGCGCGCAGCATCAGGACATGCTCAGGATTGATGCCGATGGGCTCTCCGCTCTCAACTTCAGTCACCCAGGCCAGCTCCATGATCGAGCCGCGGGCGGCTGCGAGGATCAACTCCTCCACCTGTCGGGCCTCGCCCTCAATTCGCAGGCGCTCACCATTCACCAGCGAGATCTCAGTGATGGCGCTCAACGCGAACGACTAGAGCCCTCGCTCGCGCGCGTCCCGGCTCAATGCAGTGGCCATGGCAGCGGGGTCAAGCTGTGACTTGATCTCGGTGATCTCCGTGTCCTGTCGGCGAGCTTCCCGATACACCGCGTCCTGAAGGCCCTCCACCAGCTCCTCCAGATGCGCCAGCCGGTTCTCCAGCGCCCTCAACCGGGTCGGTTCAGGAGCGGGTTTGTTCGGAGCGGAGGGGTTCCGAGCTTGACGACGGATCTGCCTGATCCGTCCTACCAGCCCGTCCCGCTCAGAGGGGCTCATCGCGGCGGCCGAGGCTCGGACCGGCTCATCTCGCCTGACGACGGTCAGCGCGCGATGGGCGGACCGGGTACTGCTCGCGCTCGGTGTCAGTCATCTTCCGGATCACGAGCGAACCGTTCTCGACCTGCTCACGGACGGTTTCGAGCTTGGCCTGTCGCTTCTCCTCGGCGCGCTCACGCGTGCTTTTTATCGGCATCCAAACTCCTTCCGGCCTCAGCGATGTCGGGGATCACGCGAAGAATAAGACTCTTTTGACGGTAGCACCCGCCCCGGTCGCGTCCGCTGGTTTGCGACGTCCTCAGCCGACGGTCAGCACGAGCTTGCCCCGAGGATGACCGGTCTCGCTCAGCCATTGCGCTTCGCCGATCTGCTCAAGGGGAAAGGTCTGGGCGACCGGCAGCGAGAAGCGTCCCGCCTCGATCAGCTCGCCGATCTCGCCGAGGACCTGCCAGGCGCGTTTGGACTCCGG
Organism: uncultured Solirubrobacterales bacterium; assembly: GCA_963731435.1. Lineage (GTDB taxonomy): Bacteria > Actinomycetota > Thermoleophilia > Solirubrobacterales > Solirubrobacteraceae > Palsa-465. The sequence goes on along the minus strand of CAVSVF010000001.1, from coordinate 2,012,786 downwards.
TCCGCCGGTCATCTGAACGCCCGTTTCCTGCGCGCCCTGATAGTCGGCGATCGTCACCACGTTCTCGGGACCACCCGCCAGCTCCACCAAGGCCCGGAGCGCTCCACCGCCGGCGTCGTCGATGGCCCGGTCGACGCCTTCGGGCGACAGCTCCCGGACCCGATCGACCAGGCCTTCGCCGTAGGTGGTGGCCTCGGCCCCCGCCTCTCGCAGATACTGGTGGTTACCGTGGCTGGCGGTGCCGATGACCTCCGCTCCGCGCTCGCGCGCCAGTTGGACGGTGCTGATGCCGACCGCGCCGGCGGCGCCGTTGATCAGCACGGTCTGACCTTTGCCGACACCGAGCAGCTCCAGGGTTCGTTCCGCGGTCTCGACTGCCACCGGTAGCGCCGCCGCGGCGACGAAATCCAGTGACGGCGGGATCAGCGCGTAGTGCTCCACCAGCGCGAACTCAGCCGCTCCAGCCCCGCCTACGGCTGACCCGAACACCTCGTCGCCGGCGCTCACGTCGCTGACTCCCTCGCCGATCTCATCGACGATGCCGGCGACCTCCAATCCGGCGGTGCGCGGAAGCTCGCCGCCCATCAACCCCTGGCGGAATTTCCAGTCGGCCGGGTTGACGCCCACCGCCCTGACCGCGACGCGGATTTGACCGGCACCGGCATGCGGCTCAGGCCGCTCCACCACCTGGAGAACCTCGGGTCCACCGTAGCTCTCGTACTGGATCGCCTTCATCAACGCCTCCGCGTCCTCTGGATAGCTGCGTACGCGACGCTAGCGGACCGACGTGCGTGCTCACACCACCTACTGGTGCGTAAGATTTCCCCGTGGCCTCGATTGAGACGACCGCGATTGTGATGTCGGACCTGGTCGGCTCCACTCAGCTGGCCTCAGAGGTGGGGCCGGAGCGGGCGGACGAACTGAGAAATGAGCACTTCGAGCTGCTGCGCCACGCGGTCTCCGAACACGGCGGGGAGGAGGTCAAGAACACCGGCGACGGGCTGATGGTGGCTTTCCGCTCGGCATCGGCTGCAGTTGCCTGCGCCAAGCACATGCAGCAGCTGTTTGACCGCCGCAACCGAAACGCCGAATCAGGGCTGCACATCCGCGTGGGGATCGGGATGGGCGAGGCGACGGTGGAGGACGGCGACTACTTCGGGATGCCCTCGATCGAGGCAGCCCGGCTCTGCGACAAGGCCTCCAGCGGCGGCATCCTCGCGGGTGAGCTGGTGCGGATGATGGCGGCGCGCGGCGATCGCGACGCTTTCGTGTCGGTCGGGCAGCTGGAACTGAAGGGCATCCCGGAACCGATCGACGCCTACCAGATCACCTGGACCCCGTTGGGCGCCGAGCTCTCAGCGGTGCCGCTCCCCGGCCCGCTCCGTTCGATGCCGCGGATCGCCTACGTCGGCCGGGTGGAGGAGCGCGACCAGCTCTCCGAAGCCTGGAACGGGGTCAAGGCCGGCTCTCGGCAGATGGCAATGATCTCCGGTGAGCCGGGGATCGGCAAGACCCGGCTCGCCGCGCACACCGTCCTGACTGCCCACAGCGATGCCGCGACCGTCCTGTGGGGTGGCGCCTCTCAGGATCTCGGTGTTGCTTACGGCCCCTGGATCGAGGCTCTCGGCCGATACGTCGAGGTCGCGCCGGAGCAGGTGCTCAAAGAACACATCGAGCGTCACGGAGGCGAGCTGGCCCGGCTGGCCCGGGGGCTCCCGCAGCGGGTACCCCACCTGCCACCGCTTCAGGAGTCCGACTCGGAGACCGAGCGCTATCTGCTGTTCGCCGCCGTGGCGGGTCTGCTGGAGACGGCCTGCGCGAATGGTCCCGTGGCGATCGTGCTCGACGACTTCCAGTGGGCCGACAGGCAGTCGGTGACGCTGCTGCATCACGTGGCGCGAACGATCGAACACGCCCGGCTGCTCATCCTGGTGACCTACCGAGACTCCGACATCGATCGCGAGCATCCGATGACCGAGCTCCTTGCCGAGCTGCGGCGATTGGAAGGGACGCGCCGGATCGCGCTGGACGGGCTCGGGCCGGACGAGGTGGCGCAGGTGATGACCGCGGCCGCCGGCCACGACCTCGACGAATTGGGCATGAAGCTGGCTGCCGAGATCTCGCAGGAGACCGGGGGCAACCCGTTCTTCGTCGGAGAGCTCCTCCGGCATCTGACCGAGTCCGGTGCGCTGGCTCAGGACGGAGAGGGCCGGTGGCAGCTGACCGCGACGCTGGCCGAGCTGGGGCTGCCTCAGAGTGTTCGCGACGTCGTCTCTCGCCGCATCGAGCGTCTCGGTGACGAGGTCCGCCGGATCCTCACCGTGGCGGCAGTGATCGGCCGCCGCTTCGATCTCGATCTGCTTGCCCGCCTGCTGGACCGCTCCGAGGACGAGGTACTGGACGCGCTCGAGACGGCGGTGGAGTCCTCGGTGGTGATCGAATCACCGGAGCGCCTCGGACGCTTCAGCTTCTCCCATGCCCTGATCCAGCACACCCTTTATGACGAGCAAAGCGCCACACGGCGGGCGCGCATGCACCGCCGGGTGGCCGAGGCATTGGAGGAGCTCTGCGGCGACGATCCCGGCGAGCGGCTCGCAGAGCTGGCGACCCACTTCTCGCGAGCCGTGGTCAGCGCGGACCATCGCAAGGCGATCAGCTATGCGAGGCTCGCCGGCTACCGGGCGCTTGAACAGCTGGCGCCGGACGAGGCGCTGCGCTGGTTCAACCAGGCGCTCGAGTTGCTCGGTGCGACCGGGACCGAAGCCGAGCGGTGCGATCTGCTGACCGGCATCGGCAAGGCGCAGCGGCATCTCGGCGACTCGGAGTTCCGGACCACGCTTCTGGAGGCCGCCGGCGTTGCGCGCCGCATCGGCGACGTGCCGCGGCTCGTCAAGGCGACGCTGGAGAACACCCGCGGCTGGCACTCCGCGGCAGGGGTCGTTGACGCCGAGCGTGTCGAGGGGCTGAATGCCGCCCTCGCGGCGGTGGACGCTGACTCGCCGGATCGCCCGCTGCTGCTCGGCATGCTTGCGGCCGAGCTGACCTTCTCCGGAAATTTCGCGCACGTGAGCGCGCTGGTGGAGGAAGCCCTCGCCGATGCGCGCAAGCTCGGGGATCACCGGGTACTCGGGGCGGTCCTGGACTGGGCCTGCAACGCCCAGCTCGGTTCTGCCGACACGGCGCGAAGGTTCTGGGATCTGACCCAGGAGCTCCTGGCCCTGAACGCGCACTTGGCGGATCCGTACCTGCGCTGGCGCGGTTGGCAGTGGCGTTTCTTTGCCGCCCTGCAGTTGGGCGAGGTGGAGGAGATGGACCTCGCCCTGACGAGAGCGGGGGAGGTCGGCAGGGAGATCGGTCAGCCGACCCTCCTGTGGGCGGACGCCTACTACCACAGTGCTCGCGAGCAGATCCGGGGCGACCTTGATCGGGCTGAGGTGCATGCCCTGCGGGCGGCAGGGATCGGTCACGAGTCAGGGCAGGCCGACGCGCTGATGATCGTCGGGGTCCAGCTGTTCGCGATCCGCCAGGAGCAGGGACGGCTGGAGGAACTGATCCAGCTGCTGGAGCAGCGGGTGGCCGAGAATCCCGGGCTGCCCACGCTGCAGGCGACGCTGGCGTTCGCCTACACCGAGCTCGGCCGCAATCGAGGAGGCCGAGGCGATCTTCGCCCGGGCGGCCGCCGATGACTTCGCCTCGCTCCCGTTCGACATCGGCTGGATCAGTGGCATGGCTCGCTACGCCGAGGTCGCCGCCAAGCTCCGCGCCGCCGGTCCTGCCGCTGTCATCTACGGCAAGCTCCTCCCTTACCGAGCGCAGATCGTCACCTCGGTCTTCACCGTGACCGGTTCGGTGGAGCGCACGCTCGGCGTCCTGGCGGCGACGCTGCGGGAACTGGGAAGTGGCCGAGCAGCACTTCGGCGCTGCGGCCGAGGTTCACGAGCGTCTCGACGCGAAGATTTTCCTGGCACGAACCTGGATGAACCACGGTCGTGCCCTGCTAGCGCGCGGACGGGCAACCGACCGCGAGCGGGCGACCGGACTGCTCAAGAACGCCATAGAGCTGGCGCGTAAGAGCGGCGGCGGTGCGGTGGTGCGTGACGCCGAGGCGCTGCTGGCAGATTCGCTGACCGTTTGACGGTCTCGACTGCCTCCGCGGTTGGCCATAACTCATGCCGAACCCAGCAGCGCGAAGTGACGGCCGTGATCGCTCCAATCATGCACCACCCGCATCCCCGCCTGGGCGGCGACCGCGTCGATATCGGACGCTGAGGCTTCTGCCCAGGGAAACCAGTCGCTCACCGAGCTGGGCCCCTCCAGACGAGCCAGGGTCTCGATCGTCGAGGCGTGGGGCGGGGCCAGCTCCACCAGGGTGCGGCCGTCGGCGACCAGCAGCGTGTTGACTCGGCGCAGGAGCCTGGTGAGACGACCGCCGATGCCGATGTTGCCGTCGAGCAGGAGCGCGCTGCGCCAGCGGCCGGTCCCCGGGACGTCGTCGAAGATCGATCCGACGATCGCGTTGGCCCCGCCGCCGCAGGCGAGCTCCACGGCGACCGGGGAGAGGTCGACGCCCAGCCCGAAGATCCCGCGGCGCGCCAGCGCCTGCAGGTGGCGGCCGGGGCCGCACCCGACGTCGAGCACGGGCCCTTGCAGGTCGCGCGAGTCACTCGATCGTCGACCTCGTCGGCCGGCTCCAGCCAGCGCCCCAGTCGAACCGGCCGGGTGGACCCGTCGCGCAAGCCGGACCAAGGTGGCGGCCCGCACGTCCGTCCGCATGCCGCAGCAGGCCTGGGAGTAGAGCGCCACCGCCCGCTCATCGCGATCTCCGCCAGCGCTCTGGCGCAAACCGCGACCGGGCGCCTCGATCGCGACCGCCTCGAGCGTCGGCGATCGTGTCGACGTCGCGCAGCGGCGGCTGCTCGTAGGTGTCAGGCCCAGCTCGGCGAACCGCTCCCGCTGGCGCTGCAGCGTCGTTGCCGTGCTCATCGGCACCCCGGCGAACGCGGCGCGTGGCACGGCGCCGGAGCCCGACGCTCCAGTAGCCGCCGTCGTAGGCCGGTCCCAGCACGGCGTCGTAGCTCGCCAGCGCGGTCAGCCCGTCGCGCAGCAGCTCGCGCGTCAGCTGCGGGGTGTCCATGCCGACCAGCAGCGCCGGGCCGTCGACGTCGGCGAACGCGCTGCGCCAGCCGCTCGGCCAGCCCGTCGCCGCGCTGGGGGATGATCTGCAGCCCGGCCGGCGCCACCGGCTCGGGTCGCCGTCGAGGACGAGCACCTTGCGCGCCGCGGGTGGCCGGGACCACCTCCAGCGTGTCGCTGAGCGCCGCCGCGGCCAGGCGGGCGGCCTGGTGCGGGCGTGCACGGCGGGCACAGCCGGGTCTTGCAGCGGCCCGGCTGCGGGTCCTTGGCGATCACCAGCAGCGCGGCGCCGGTCACGCCGGCGACCGCGCAGCGGGGCGCGGGCGAACTCGGCCATCCCGGCGGCGAACTCCTCCTCGGCGGCGAAGCCCAGCTCGTCGGCGTGCCTTCTCGGCCGAGGCGAACACGTGGCGCACGTCGCCGAGCCGGAACTCGCCGGTGACCACCGGCCGCGGGCGCGCCCGGCCCGTGCGGCGTCGGCCAGCGCCTGCGGCCATCTCGCAGGATGCGTGCGCGGCTGCGCCGCTGGCCACGTTGAAGGCGCCGGGCGCAGCGTCGCCGCGGTCAGCGCGACGACGTTGGCCCGGGCCACGTCGCGGACGTGGACGAAGTCGCGCAGCTGGCCGCCGTCCTCGAACACCGCGGGCGCCTGACCGCGCGGCCAGCGCGCTGGCGAAGATCGACGCGACGCCGGCGTACGGCGTGTCGCGCGGCATCCGCGGTCCGTAGACGTTGTGGTAGCGCAGCGCGATCACCGTCGCGCCCGACTCGCGGGCGAACGCGGCGCACAGGTGCTCCTGGTGGAGCTTGGTGGCGGCGTAGACGTTGCGCGGATCGAGTCGGCGCGTCCTCGGTCGACCGCCTGCGGGGCTCAGCGGCACCGCCGCAGACCGGGCAGCGCGGCTCGAAGCGCCCGGCCTCGAGGTCCTGCAGCGCGCCGCGGTCCGGGCGCCACCGTCGCCGTGCTCGGGGCAGCGGTAGCGCGCCCTCGCCGTAGACGACCATGCTGCTGGCCAGCACCAGCCGGCCGCGCGAAGCGCCGCGCCGGCCAGCTCGCCGCAGCAGCACGGCGGTGCCGAGGTCGTTGTGGCGGACGTAGTCCGGGCGCGTCGTCGAAGTCGACGCCGAGGCCGACCATCGCCGCCTGATGGCAGACCGCGTCGACCCCGGCCAGCGCCGGCGCGACGGCGCCGCGGTCGCCCACGTCGCCCGCGCACGAACTCGGCGCCGGGATTGAGGTAGTCGGGCGCCGCGGCGTGGGCCAGCGGCAGCAGCAGCATCGAGCACGCGCACCTCGTGGCCGTCGTCGACCAGCTGTCGACGATGTGCGAGCCGATGAAGCCGGCGCCGCCGGTGACGAGGATCTCGCATGCCGCAGAACCTAGGCAATGCCGAGGCGTTTGCGACGCGATCCTGCGGGACGCTGTTTTCAAACCTGTAAGAACCGCCGCCTAGATTCGGCGCCGGTGGTGGAGGTCATCCTTCCGGTGCTCGACGAGGCGCAGGCGATCCCGCAGGTGCTGGCCGCCATCCCGGCCGGCTTTGCGCCGCTGGTCGTCGACAACGGCTCGCCGACGGCTCGGCGGAGATCGCCCGCCGTCACGGCGCCGCGGGTGGTCGTCGAGCCCCGGCGCGGGCTTCGGCGCCGCCTGCTTCGCGGGCCTGCCGCGCGGCTCGGTCGGAGCTGGTCTGCTTCATGGACTGCGACGGCTCGCTGGACCCGGCCGAGCTCCCGCGCGTCGTCGAGCCGGTGGCCGCCGGAGCGCTGGAGCTGTGCCTCGGCGCTCGCCGCGCGGCAGCCGCGGCGCCTGGCCGCCCCACGCCCGGCTGGCCAACCGCGCGCTGGCCTGGCGAGCTGCGTCGCCGCGCCGGTCGTGCCGCTGACCGACCTGGGGCCGATGCGCTGCGCCGCCGCGCGAGCCGCTGCTCGACCCTGGCGGCTGCGCGACCGCGCGTTCGGATGGCCGCTGGAGATGGTGCTGCGGGCTGCGTGCCGCGGGGTGGCGGATCGGCGAGGTGCCGGTGTCCTACCGGCCCGCGGGTCGGCGGTCGGTCCAAGGTCTCGGGTCGCGTGCGCGGAACCGCCCGCGCCGTCCGCGACATGCGCGTGGTCCTGCAGGAGCACCGGTGAACCGCCCCCGCCCTCGCGTGCCCCGGCCGCGTATGCCCCACCCGCGGCTATCCGTACCCCGCCCGCCGGGTCCGTTCCGCCCCGACTTCTGGCGCAGCCCGCTGCGCGGAACCTGGCTGACCTCGTTCCTCGGCTCGATGCCTGCTCGTCCTGGTCGTGCTGGTGGCGCTCACCGGCCTGATCTCGCACGGCACCTACCAGCCGCAGCTCGGCCACAACGCCACCGCCCGCCCGGCGGTGACATCGGCCCGCTGATCCCGCTACCCGCCTCCAGCCCAGCGTGGCTGTACGCGCTCACCCAGGGCGCCCACATCACCATCGGCCTGGTCGCCATCCCGTTGCTCCTGGCCAAGCTGTGGTCGGTGATCCCGCGACTGTTCGCCTGGCCGCCGGTCGGCAGCCCGGCTCAGGCGCTCGAGCGACTCTCGGTCCTGCTGCTCGTCGGGGGCGCGCTGTTCGAGTTCGCCACCGGGGTGCTGAACATCCAGGTGTTCTATCCCTGGGGCTTCAGCTTCGTCAGCGCGCACTACTACGGCGCCTGGGTCTTCATCGCAGCGTTGATCCTTCACGTGGCGGTCAAGCTCCCCACGGTCCGGCGCGCCTACCGGGAGCACGGGGTGCTGAAGCCGCTGAAGCAGAACCTCGCCTACACCCGGGCCGAACCGTATGAGTCCGGCGGCCTGGCCCCGCGCTCCCCGGCGTCGCCGACGATCAGCCGCCGCGGCCTGCTCGCCATGGTCGGCGGCACCTCGCTGGCGCTGCTGGTGGCCAACCTGGGTGAGTCGGTTGGGGGTCCGCTGCGACGTATCGCGCTGCTCGCTCCGCGGGGCCGAGTGTTCGGCACCGGGCCCAACGACTTTCAGATCAACAAGACCGCGGACGCGGTCAATGTCACCCGGCTGGCCAGCGACCCGCGCTGGCGCCTGGTGATCCAGGGAAAGCGCAAGCGCAGGCTCACCCGGGCCGACCTCCTGGCGATGCCCCAGCACACCTACGAGCTGCCGATTGCCTGCGTCGAGGGCTGGTCGACCACCCAGCACTGGACCGGCGTCCGACTGGCCGACCTGGCCGACCTGGTCGGTGCCTCCTCGGGGGCAGTACTGGAGGTCGAGTCGCTGCAGCCCGCGGGCTCGTACCGCCAGACGGCGTTCACCTCCGGTCAGGTTCGCGACCCCCGGGCGCTGGTAGCGCTGCGAGTAGGCGGCGTCGACCTGTCGCTTGATCACGGTTATCCCGCGCGGATCATGGTCCCCGCTGTCCCCGGCGTGCATCTCACCAAGTGGCTGGCCTCGATGCGTTTCCTGGAGGAGTGATGCGCGGCTTCCGTGGTTTCTACGGCTCCAGCCCGCTGCACCTGATCGGGCATCTGCTGGCCTTCGTCGTGGCCGGCTGGGCGATCGGTCAGATCCTCGGCGGCGGGAAGATCATTGACTGGCTCGTCTGGTTCCTGGGCGCCGCGCTCCTCCACGACCTGGTGCTTCTCCCGCTGTATTCCGCCGTTGACCGGGCGCTCCGCGCGAGCGACCGGCGATCCGGGGCCCCGCGCCGCCACACGCCCGCTCTGAACTACCTACGGGCTCCCGCGATGATCGCGGGGGTACTGCTGCTGGTGTATTTCCCGCTGATCCTGGGGCTCTCCAGCGCCAACTATCGTCGCGACACCGGCCACGCGCTGGCGGGCTACACCCGAAACTGGCTGCTGATCACCGCCGGTCTGTTCGCCGTCTCGGCGATGATCTACCTGGTCAGGGTGGCGCCGCGGCCGTCACGGACCAGGTCGCGGTCGACCCCGCCGTCGGCTCCTCCCGAAGCGTGAGCAGCACACCGGCTGGCGTCGAGCGCGGTTCCGGTCGACTGCTTCCGGGAGGCGCGGTGGCGCTGAGCGCAGCGACCATCGTCGTCGGACTGGCAGTCCACAGCCTGGCGGGCGGAGGCGCGCTCGGCGCTCCGTCGCCTCCGTTCCTGATGCACTGGGCCCCGAGCCTGCCGTGGCCAGCGCTGATCATCGTCCTGCTGGCCATGGGTCTGGCCTGGCTGGCGCCGCGGCTGAGCGCGCAGGCTCGAGACGGGCTCCAGTTTTCCGTCTTCGTCTACGCGATCGCGGGCGGGATGGGTCTGGGCGCCAACGCCATCCGCGGCGGCACCTCGGCCTGGACCCACGTGTTCGTCCTTGGGCCTCACGGGTCTGCCGAGGCGGCCCACGAGTACCTGCCGGCATTGCCGCAGTTGAACCGGGGGGTCGGGCACTACGTCGGCCACTTCGCCCAGCTGCTGCCGGCGCTGCCGACGCACGCCCAGGGCAACCCGCCGGGCCCCTTGGTCGCGATGCACCTGCTCGGCGTCACCACCCCCGCCCGGCTGGCCGCTGCCTGTGTGGCGATCGGCGCCCTGACCTCGCCGTTCGCCTACGCCCTCGGTACCGCGCTGGGCGACGAGCGGCGAGGGCGTGCGGCGGCGCTGCTCACCGCGTTTTCGCCGGCCGTAGTGCTGTTCGGCGTCACCTCCCTGGACTACGTCTTCGCCGCTCTGGCAATCGCCATCGCTTCGCTGCTCGTGGTCTCCGCCACGCCGCTGCGCGTGCTGGGCTGCGTGCTGGCGGCGGTGGGCTCATTCTTCTCGTGGGTGCTGCTGGCGATCCCCGTCTGGGCGGTGATCGTCGTGCTCGTGCGGGAAGGAGGACGCCGTGCGCTGCTGCTGGCCGCCGGCCTCGCCACCGCCATCGTGCTCTTCAACCTGGGGCTGGTCCTCTTCCTCGGCTATCGGCCGTTCGCCGTGCTGCAAGCACTTGGCCCGATCTATGCCCACGGCATCGCCGCGCACCGCCCCTATCTGTACTGGCTGTTCGGCTCGCCGGTGGCCTGGCTGGTGATGCTGGGTCTCCCCACCGCGTGGCTCGCCCTGCGCTCGCTGGCGGCGCGCGAACCGGCCGCCATCGCCCTGGCCGTGGTGGTTGTGGTCGCCTCGGTGGCGGGCCTCACCAAGGCGGAGACCGAGCGGATCTGGCTGCCGTTCGTACCGCTGGCCGCTGTTAGCGCCGCTGCCGCGCTCCCCCTGACCCGGTGGCGCGCGGTGCTGGTCACCTTGGCGGTCCAGGGGCTGGTCGTGGAGCTGCTGTTCAACACGGTGTGGTGAGCGCCGCAATCCTGAACATCCGGTGAACCCGGGCCCGAGCCCGACCGCCGGGGGCAAGCGCTTGTCAGAATCGGAGGATGGAGCAACATTCCCGCGGCTCCGTACTGGTGGTCGACGATGAGCCGACGATCGCCGAGGTGGTGAGTCGCTATCTGGAGCGAGCCGGATATCGCACCCGGCTGGCGCATACGGGGGCGCAGGCCGTTGAAGCGTCAGCCCACCAGCGCCCCGACCTCGTGGTGCTCGATCTGATGCTCCCCGGCGTCGACGGGCTGGAGGTGATGCGCCGCCTGCGTGAACAGAACCACCAGCGGGTGGCGGTGATCCTGCTCACCGCCAAGGGCGAGGAGTCAGACCGGGTGATCGGGCTTCGCCTCGGCGCCGACGACTACGTGATCAAGCCGTTCTCCCCGGCGGAGCTGGTGGCCCGAGTCGACGCCGTCCTGCGCCGGGTGGAGAAGCCCTACGAGCAGTCACCCGTCCTCCAGCTCGGCGATATTCGAATCGAGCCATCGGTTCGTCGACTACTCGTCGGAGACCAGGAGGTCGTGCTCACCACCCGTGAGTTCGATCTGCTGCTGTTCATGGCTCGCCACCCTCACCAGGTGTTCTCTCGCAACCAGCTCATGGACGCGGTGTGGCAGCACTCCTTCTACACCGACACCTCGACGGTGACGGTCCACATCCGCCGGCTGCGCGCCAAGCTCGAAAACGACCCCAGCCATCCTCGTCACCTCGAGACCGTATGGGGTACCGGCTACCGCTTCTCACCGTGAGCCGGCCCTCGCTCACCGCCCGGGTCATCGCTCGACTGCGAGCCACCGCCGGCTCGCTGCCGCGCCAGTTCGTGCTGCTGATCGCCATCGCTGTGGCGCCGGTGCTGGCCACGCTGATCGTGTTCGGGCTGCTGATGGTGATCTCCGGCGACGCCGCGCTCCTGGTCCTGGGGATCGTGGCGGCCTCCGCCGCCCTCGCGGCGCTCGGCGCGCGGCTGATCTCCCGACAGATCCTGGACGACGTGGAGTCGATCCGGTCTGGACTGGACGCCGTACGTGGCGGCGAGCGCCCGGCCGCGATTGCCACCGCTACCGATGACGAGCTCCGGCGGCTGGCCGGGTCGGCCAACGCGATGATCGCGCAGCTCTCCCGCGAAGAGACGGCCCGCGAGCAATCCGAAGATGCGCGGCGACACCTTGTGGCCGCGGTGTCGCACGACCTGCGCACACCGATAACCTCGCTGCGCCTTCTTGCTTCGGCGATCAGCGATGACATCGTGGCCGGGGAGCAGCGTCGCCTCTACGTCGAGCGCATGCGGACGCATATCGATGCGCTGAGCGCGCTGATCGACGATCTGTTCGAGCTGTCCCGTCTGGAGGCGGGGGACATCAGCTGGTCGCTGCAGCATGTGCCGCTGGACGAGCTGGTCGACGAGACCGTGCAGGCGATGCGCGTCGAGGCAGAGGCCAAGCGGATCAATGTGAGCGCCAGCCTCCCACCGGAGCTGGCTCCGGCGAGAGCCAATCCCGAGAAGTTGCAACGCGTGCTCTTCAACCTGATCCAGAACGCGATCCGTCACACCCCCGCCGACGGGAGCGTCGTGGTGCGGGCCGAGCCGACGGCCACCGGTATCGAAGTCGAGGTCGCCGACAGCGGTAACGGGATCGCCCCCCACGAGCGTGAGCACGTGTTCACCGCCTTCTATCGCGGGGGCAGCAATGGCGCCCGCAACGGCGACGGAGCGGGCTTGGGCCTGGCAGCCTCCCGGGCGATCATCGAGGCTCACGGGGGCCGGATCTGGTTGGCGGATTCTTCCGCCGGCACCCGGGTTCGGTTCAGCCTCCCGACGGCCACCGGTACGGCGTGACGTTCGATCCCGCCGGCCTTCCGGCAAACCCCGCCGGCCTTCCGGCAAACCCCGCGGGCCTTCCGCCCCCGGCGTCGAGGCGAGTCCACTCACAGTGAGGCCTGGATGATCCTCCTCAGATCCTCGGCACCGACGGCCTTCGGGGACACCTCCAGCAGCCGCTCCTGCTCCAGCGCCCCCTCAACCAGGGCCGGTACGTCGTCCTCGCCGTAGCCGAGCGCTGCGATCCCGCCGGGGGCGTCCACGGCGTCCATCAACTCCCGCAGCACCTCCGGGAGCGTGTCGGCGTCTCCGTCCTCCACCGGGGACCCAGTCAGCAGCGAGGCCACCCGCAGATGCCGCTCGGGCATCGCGTCGAAGGTGAAGGCAAACGCCGCCGGCGCGGTGACGATCACCGACAGACCGTGGGGCACGAAGGGATGATCGGAGGGGTAGCCCGGCGGCCGGAACGAGGGATGGCCCCCCGCGATCGGATACGCGCAGGAATGGGGGATGTGGACGCCGGCTGACCCGAATCCCACCCCCGCCATCGTCGCCGCCAGCATCATGAAGCCCCGCGCCTCCAGGTCGCCCGAGTCCCGCACCGCGCGGCGCAGGTAGCGCCCGCCCAGCTCCAGCGCCTTGGCCGACCACACGTCGGCAACCGGGTTGGCACCCTGATATGGCGGACGATCATCGGGGGACTCGGGGCGTTCGCGCTGGTCAAACGGCTTGGAGAGGAAGGACTCGGCGGCGTGGCAGACCACGTCGAGGCCCGTTGAGGCGGTCACCTCCGCGGGCAGCGTCCGGGTCAGCTCGGGATCGACGATCGCCTGCGTCGGGCGCAGATGGCGATGCGAGATGCCGGTCTTGACCTCCTGGTCCGGGATGTCCAGCACCGCCACGGTGGTGGCCTCCGACCCGGTGCCCGAGGTGGTGGGGATGGCCAGGTGCGGGCGCCAGCGGCGACGGTGGGGCGGTGCCCTTGCCGATCGGCGGGTTGACGTAATCCATCACCGGGGCGGGGTGGGTGCAGACGAGGTTCGCGACCTTGGCCGTGTCGATGCTCGATCCGCCGCCCACGGACACGAACCCGTCGAACTCCCCCTCCAGCGCGAAGTCCGCCGCCGCCTGGAAGGACTCGAGCGTGGGCTCCACCCGCACGCCGTCGTACACGGTCACCTCTATGCCCTCGGCCCGCAGCCGCTCCACCACCCGCTCGGTCAGGCCCAGCGTCACGATCCCGGGATCGCTGACCAACATCACCCGGTGCGCTCCGAGCCGCTTCATCTCCCAGCCCGCGTCCGTGCAGGCGCCCGGGCCGTACTTCACCGGCGTGGCCTCCATCGTGAAGATCGTCTCGTGTGCCGGGGTCACGGTCGCCTCCTTCCGTCTCTAGTGAGGCAGTCCACCGCTGGGTAGTTGCTTACCCACCGTGGAGCTGGAGCAAGCCATCGCCGAGCAGATCGGGGCCGGTCAGGTGCTGAGCGACCCCGACGTCATCTCCGGCTATGAGCGGGACTGGACCGGTCGCTACCGGGGGCGAGCACGGCTCGTGGCGCGCCCGGCGGACACAGAGGAGGTGGCCGCGGTGATCAGGATCTGCTCCGAGGAGGGGGTCGCCGTAGTGCCGCAGGGCGGCAACACCGGCCTGGTCGGCGCCAGTGTGCCCCGGGGTGGTGAATTGGTGCTCTCCCTCACCCGCCTTGACCAGCTGGAGCCGGTCGATCGCTCGGTCGGGCAGGTGACCGCCGGAGCCGGGGTGACGCTGGCCGAGCTCCAGGCGGCGGCTCGCCACGCCGGCGAGGACGCCGCGCTGGACTTCGCCGCCCGGGATTCCTGCACCGTCGGGGGCGCGGTCGCCTGTGACGCCGGTGGCGCCCGCGCACTGCGTCACGGGACCGCGCGCGCCCGCGTCGCCGGTCTGGAGGCGGTGCTGGCCGACGGCTCGGTGATCAGCCAGCTCGCCGGCCTGCCCAAGGACAACGCCGGCTATGACCTCCCCGAGCTGCTGGTCGGCTCCGAGGGAACGCTCGGGCTCATCACCCGCATCCGCTGGCAGCTGGTCCCGCTCCTCCCGGCGCGGACTGCCGCGCTGATCCCCCTCCACGATCCCGCCGCCGCGGTGGAGCTGTGGCGATGCCTCCGCCGCCACGCCCCCGCGCTGGAGAGCTGTGACTTCTTCCTCCACGAGGGGCTGGAGCTGGTGCTCGGCCACCAGCGGCGCAAGTCACCGCTGCAGGACCCCGCCTCGGTCTACGTCCTCGCGGAGTGCGCCGACCGCTCCGACCCCACCGAGCAGCTGGCCACCGCATTGCAGGAGGCCGGGATCGCCGACGCGGTGATTGCCAACGACACGGCCGGCCGCGAGGGCTTGTGGGCGCTGCGGGAGGGTCACTCCGAGGCCATCAACGCCGCCGGGGTCCCCCATAAGCTTGACGTGGGGATCCCACTGGCCAGGCTCGCCGAGTTCATCGAGCGGGTACCGCAGGCCGCCGCCGATGCTGGCGCACAGCGCACGATCCTGTTCGGCCATCTCGGGGACGGCAATGTCCATGTGAACCTGCTCGGCGCCGACGCCGGGGACCATGCGCCCGACGACGCGGTGCTGGAGCTCGTCCTGGAGTGTGGGGGGACGATCAGCGCCGAGCACGGCGTCGGGGTGGCCAAGGCGGGATGGCTGGAGCGCGCCCGGGGACAGGAGGCGGTGGAGGCCATGCGCGCGATCAAGCTCGCGCTTGATCCCCAGTGGTTGCTCAACCCCGGGGCGGTGCTGACCTAGCCGCCATCGCCCGAGCTCTAGCCGCCGGCGCCACTACGCCACGTCTCCGCCTCCCTCGCTCCCCGCGACGAGGAGCGCTCGATTAGGATCGTGCTGTGAGTGAGGTCAAGCTGGCCGATGTGCTGCGTGACCATGCCCGGGCGCGTCCTGACGCCCCGGCGCTGATCTACGAAGGCTCGACGCTGACCTTCGCCGAGCTCGACGAACGGACCAACCGGCTGGCCCAAGCACTCCGCGCCGAAGGCGTACAGACCGGCTCCCGGATCGCCCATCTCGATCAGAACGCCCCGGAGTGCGTCGAGCTGTTGTTCGGCGCCGCGAAGATCGGCGCGGTGCTGGTGCCGCTGAACTGGAGGCTGGCCCAACCCGAGCTGGAGGCGATCCTCGAGGACGCCGACGCCGCCCTGATGGTCTGCGGACCCGATTACGCCGAGGCCGCGAGGTCGCTGGCTGACCGGGTGATCGTCGCCGGGGAGGAGTACGAGGACTGGCTCGCCTCAGGCGAGGCCGAGGATCCCGGCTATGACGCCGCGTCCGACGACGTGGCCTTCCAGCTCTACACCTCGGGCACCACCGGGCGGCCGAAGGGCGTGCTCACCACCAACGCCAATCTCGTCGGGTTGACCCGGGTCTCCGAGCGGTGGTCGCTGGACGGCGACTCCACCGCGCTGGTGGCGATGCCGCTGTTTCACATCGGCGGCCTTGGCTGGCTGCTCTCCGCCCTCTTCCCGGGCGCGGCGTGCGTGCTGGTCCGCGCGATCGAGCCGAAGTCACTGCTGGAGACGATCGTCTCGCAGGGTGTTACCAACGCCTTCCTCGTACCCACCGTGCTGCAGATGCTGTGCGCCGAGCCGGGCGCGGAGGAGCGGGACTTCTCCGCGCTGCGCTCCATCGCCTACGGTGCGTCGCCGATCACGACCACCACGCTGAAGCGCGCGCTCAGCACCTTCCGCTGCCCCCTGTTCCAGGTCTACGGGCTCACCGAAACGACAGGTGCGATCGTCGAGCTGAGGCCCGAGGACCACGAGCCCGACGGTCCGCGGGAGCACCTCCTGCGCTCGGCCGGGCGCCCCTACCCGTGGATCGAGGTGAAGATCGTCAGCAGCGATTCAGGCCGGGAATGCGAGCCCGCCGAGGTGGGGGAGATCCGGGTGCGGGGCTCAAGCGTGATGCGCGGCTACCACGAGAAGCGGGAGGAGACCGACGCCGCCTTCGACGACGAGGGATGGTTCTGCACCGGCGACGGCGGCTACCTCGATGACGAGGGTTACCTGTTCCTCACCGATCGGGTCAAGGACATGATCGTCTCCGGGGGCGAGAACGTGTACCCGATCGAGGTCGAGGAGGCGCTCGCCTCATACAGCGATGTCGATGAGGTGGCGGTGATCGGCCTGCCGGATGAGCGCTGGGGAGAAGTCGTCACCGCAGTCGTCGTGGCGCGGGAGGCCGAGCTCGACGAGGACCAGCTCGTCGCCCACGCCCGGGAGCGCCTGGCCGGCTACAAGCTCCCGCGCCGGGTGCTCCGGACCGACGAGCTGCCCAAGACCGCCACCGGGAAGGTGCTCAAGCGAGAGCTTCGCGCGAAGTTCGCCGAGGACCAGGAGCCCTAGCCGCGGGCAGGGTCCAGAAGCCGTCCGCCCCTACGTGGCGCTCGTCGGCCACTCGCCCCAGCCGCTCGCGCACCTCGGATTGCTCCAGGTCGCCGAGTACGGCCACCTCCCGGGTTGCCAGCGGTCCTTCGGACCAGCGGAGGATCTCCTCCACGTCGTCGGACAGCTCACGCCGATCTGCGCCGGGAACCAGGTTGGCCAGCAGCACGTCATAGACGGCGAAGGGCTGGAACCCCGGCACCGCGATGGTGACGCCGTCGGCGATCCGGGTGATCTCATACGAGGGGCAGGTGTAGCGCCGGCCACCTGACCAGTTGGCGAGCTTGTGGTCAAGGACGCGGGCGGCCCGCATCGGCTCCCGGGCCGCAACCATGTCCTGCTCAAGCTCGTCCTCGACGCGTGAGTCACTCATCCACTGCTCCAGCTCGCTGCGGTTGACGCCGACACCCGCGGCGGCGAGATCCAGCATCTCGGGGTCGTCGAGCAAGGCGTCGCCGGCGAAGTTGTGCACGCGCAGGCACCGGAGGAGAGGGCGGACGATTTCCGGCGCATGCAAGCGCGCCGCCACCACTGCTTGGCAGGCAGGAGCGGTCGCCGCCATCCGCGGGCGCTCGGCGGTATCGATCGGCATCCCATGCTCGCGTGCGATCTTCTTGAACGCAGCGGCCTGCTTGGCAGGGGTGAATCCGCTGTTCCCATAGTCCTCAGGAGATCGCGCCAGCACCACCATTCGCACCTGCCAGTCGACGTCGTCGCCGTAGAGCCAGTTGAGGCGCTGCCGAAAAGGCTCAGCGCTGTAGGCCCACGGGCATCCGGGGTCGGTGTACTCGGTGATGCGAACCTCGGCCACGCCAACATTATGGGCTACCAGACGGCCTACGCCAGCCGCTACATCGGACCGGATTTCCGCGAGGTCATCCAGAGGTTTGGACGAGGCGGGAGCTAGGGAAAACGGACGCGGACAGCGGCGACTGGCCGGCGCGGGTGATCACTCTCGCACGGTGACCTGGTCGCGCAACCGTCGGTAGGTCTCGGCATCGAAGGACCCGGCCAGCGGCGCGTGCACCGCGGCGGCCGAGAGCGCCGTGGCCTCGATCAAGCGCTCGGGCCACGGCAACCCGTCGAGCAAGCCGAGCGTCAGCGCCGCTGAGACCGCATCCCCGGCGCCGGTGGGGTTCCCGGTGAGCGACTCCGGCGGGGCCACCACCCAGGTCCCGTCCTCGGCGGCACCGAGGAGCCCCTCCGCCCCTTGAGAGACGACTACGGCTCCCGCGCCGGCTCGGCGCAGCGCGGCGGCACCCTCAGCCACGCGGCGATCGCCGACCACGGCCCTCAGCTCCGCCTCGTTGATCGCCGCGATCTCCGGGTGGACTGCGACTCCACGCTCGAGCGCTTCTCCGTCGGCGTCGAGGACCGTCGGCACGCCGAGAGCTCTCGCCGGTTCGATCAGCTCCGCATAGACCTCAGCGGGGAGGCCGGGCGGCACGCTGCCGGAAAGCACCACCGCGTCCGCGTCGGTCAGCAGCCCCCTGAAGCTCGCAAGGAAGCGCCGCCACTCCTCCGCGGCCACTTCAGGTCCGGGTTCGGAGAACCCGGTGGCCTGCCCGTCGCTCTCCACCACCATCAGCGCCAGTCGCGACTCTCCTTCGATCTCCACCAGCTCGTCGCCGATACCCGCGAGCGCGAGCTCGTCGCGCGCCGCACGCCCGGTGAGCCCCCCGGCCAGCCCGGTCACCACGGCCTCCCGGCCAAGCTGGTGGAGCGTCCGGGCCACGTTCACCCCCTTGCCCCCGGCTCGCCGCGAGACCTTCTGGACCCGGCTGGTGGCTCCGCGCTCGAAGTGAGGCAGGTGATGGGTGACGTCGAGCGCGAAGTTGAGCGTGACCGTGAGGATCAAGGGCCTGGCCACCTCTTTCCGGAGCTCCTCGGGCACAAACCCGGGCGTAGCATCGGCCCGTGGCCAAGCTCTACGGCGGCGTCGAGACGGGCGGAACGTGGTGCGTGTGTGCCGTCGGCAGCGACCCCGGGGAGATCGTCGCCTACGACCAGTTCCCCACCGGTGAGCCTGAGCCCACCCTGGCGCGCATCGTCGAGTTCTTCGGTTCCGGGCCGGCGCCGGAGGCCATCGGGATCGGCTCGTTCGGACCCGTGGACCTGGACCCGGAGTCCCCCACCTGGGGCCATGTCACCACGACGCCGAAGCCCGGTTGGCGACACGTGGCCGTCGCGCCGGTGATCGGCGAGCGGCTCGGGGTGCCGGTGGCCTTCGACACCGACGTCAACGCAGCCGCGGTCGGCGAGCATCGCTGGGGAGCGGGTCGGGACACGAATGCGCTCTGCTACCTCACCGTCGGCACCGGTGTGGGCGCGGGGCTGTTGGTCGAAGGCCGGCCGTGGCACGGCCTCGTCCACCCCGAACCGGGCCATCTGCGGATTCCCCACGACCGGGGGCATGATCCCTTCCCGGGCGCGTGCCCGGTCCACGGCGACTGCTGGGAAGGGCTGGCCTCGGGACCGGCGATGACTGAGCGGTGGGGCGCCCCGCCCGAGGAGCTTCCCGAGGACCATCCGGCCTGGACGCTGGAGGCCGAGTACCTGGCCCTGGGGATCCTCAGCATCGTGCTCGTCACCTCGCCAGAGCGGGTGATCGTCGGGGGTGGGGTGATGGAGCACCAGCCGCTCTACGGGATGGTCCAGCAGCGCCTGTCGGAGCTGGTGGCCGGTTACCTGGATACGCCGCTGCTCGGCGGGGACGTCGGTTCCTATGTCGTGGCGCCGGCACTGGGGGACCGGGCGGGGGTGCTGGGGGCGATGGCGCTGGCACGCGACCTCGCCTGACCCCCGGCCTGACCCCTCGGCCATTTCGAATCCATCTGGTTTTCGACCTATGGAACCCAAGCGCGACGAAATCAACGGGAACCGGTTTCCCCGGGCCCCCTGACGCGGTACAACACCCCCATGGGGCTGTACGCGATTCAGTGGGGAGGCTCGCGGTTTCACCACGGCACCGCGAGCCTGATGGCGCCGCTGGTGATGCTCGGTCTCAGCGTGGTCTTCGGAGTGCTGGTCCTGCCCCTCCTGGAGTGGGTGGTGCCCCGTCAGCGGCGAGCCTTCAAGACATGGCGGACCCGGCGCCGCGGGCTGCGCTCGGCGGCCACCGCCGAGCGTCGGGCCCGGGCGCTGATGAGCGAGCTCTGCCCGTTCGGATGGCGCGCGCGGATCACCCTGTTCGAGGGGCACAGCAGCGAGGACGACGACTTGCCGGAGGAGGTCCGCGACCGGGTGGCACTGGACTGGACCGAGATCCGGGACGAGCGCGGCCGCCCTGCAGTCGAGCGCCGCGTGTGGGCACCGACGATCGCCGCCGCGCTGGAAGCAATGGTGGCCGATCGGCGGACGGACGAGACCCTGGAGCAGATCGAGCGCGGGGCAATCGCCGACGGTGCCCTATGGGAGGACGCCTGACCGGCGATCCGCTTGACCGGCGGCGCTGAACGGCGCTCGCCTGACCGAGAGACCGGCCTCTCCGGGCAATATGATTGGCGCCCCTCGACCAGAAGGAAGGCCATGGAAGCAGTCTCTACCGAGCAGGACCTTGCCGAAGCGGGCGCCGGCGATGGGACGGAGGCACCTCCGTTCACCCTGGAACTGAGCCAGGACCAGCAGGACATCCGCGACTGGGTCCACGGCTTCGCGGAGCAGACCGTGAGGCCGGCTGCCGCCGAGTGGGACGAGCGCGAGGAGACGCCCTGGCCGATCATCCAGGAGGCAGCCAAGATCGGGCTTTACAGCCTGGAGGGGATCGCCCAGTTCTGGCTGGACCAGAGCGGGATCATGTTCCCGATCGTCAACGAGGAGCTGTTCTGGGGCGACGCCGGCATCGGCATGTCGATCATGGGCACGACGCTGGCGGTGGCGGCGATCCAGGCCAACGGCACCGGCGAGCAGTGGGGCGAGTGGATTCCCCAGTGCTTCGGGAGCGAGACCGATCCCAAGGTGGCGTCGTTCTGCGTCTCGGAGCCCGACGCGGGCTCCGACGTCTCCTCCTTGCGCACGCGGGCGAAGTACGACGAGGCCAAGGACGAGTGGGTCCTGAACGGGCAGAAGGCGTGGGCCACCAACGGCGGTATCGCCGACATACACGTGGTCGTGGCCCAGGTGGACCCCGAGCTCAAGGCCCGCGGCCACGCCTCCTTCGTGATCCCTCCCGGCACCAACGGCTTGGAGATGGGGACCAAGGTCAAGAAGCACGGCCTGCGCGCATCGCACACCGCCGACGTCTTCCTCGACGACGTACGCATCCCCGGCAGCTGCCTGCTCGGCGGTAAGGAGAAGCTTGACGAGCGACTGAAGCGCGCGCGTGAGGGCCAGCGCTCCCGCGGCCAGGCGGCGATGCGCACGTTCGAGATCAGCCGGCCCACGGTGGGCTCGCAGGCGCTCGGCATCGCCAGAGCCGCGTACGAGTTCTCACTGGACTACGCCAAGGAGCGCTCGCAGTTCGGGCGCAAGATCATCGAGAACCAGGCGATCGCCTTCGCCCTCGCTGACATGAAGATGGAGATCGACGCCGCCCGGCTGCTGGTGTGGCGTGCCGCCTGGATGGGTCGCAACGGCCACGACTTCAACAACGCCGAGGGCTCGATGAGCAAGCTGAAGGCCGGTGAGGTCGCGGTATGGGCGACCGAGCGGGCGATCCAGATCCTGGGCGGAAATGGCTACACGCGGGAGTTTCCGGTGGAGCGGATGCACCGTGACGCGAAGATCTACACGATCTTCGAGGGGACTTCGGAGATCCAGCGGCTGGTGATCGCCCGCGCCATCTCCGGGATGCAGATCCGATAGCTGGGTGATGGAGGCCGGTTAGCGGGTAACGGTGCAGGTCATGCCCCAAGGTCCCCCCGACACACTGCTGAAGCTGGTTGACCGCTTCGATCCCAGGGCGTTCGAGCTGGGCCGCCGTGAGGCCCGCATCCGTCTGAAGGGAGCTGCGCCGGAGGACTTCGACGTGATCCTCGATGGCCGGAACCGGAAGGCGCGACTGGTCTCTGCGTCTCGGGACCGGCCCGACGCAGTGCTGAAGGCCGACCCTGAGACCTGGGAGGAGATCGCCGGCGATCTGCGTGGCGGGATGGACGCCTTCCGTCGCGGACGGCTGAGCGTCCGTCAGGACCTTCACCTGGGGGTGGGCTTCCTGGCCGCCACCGCGCCCCCGGGCGAGGGCCAGCTCCACTTTCGCCGGGTCAACACCGAGCTGGGGCGGCTGTCGGTCACCGAGGCCGGTTCGGGGCCCCCGGCGGTGCTGATCCACGGGCTCGGCGCGACCAAGGTCTCGTTCCTTCCGACGCTGGCCGCGCTGGCGCCGGAGTACCGAGCCATCGCGGTGGACCTTCCCGGGTTCGGGGACTCCGACAAGCCGATCAACGTGCCCTATGACGCTCCCTACTTCGCGCGGGCGATCACCGCGCTGCTTGACGCGCTGGAGATCGATCGGGCCTACCTGGTCGGAAACAGCATGGGCGGCCGCGTCGCGATCGAGGTCGGATTGAGCGCGCCGGACCGGGTTGAGCGGCTGGCGCTGCTGGCGCCGTCGCTGGCCTGGCTGCGATCCCGGCCCTGGGCCCCGTTCCTGCGTCTCGTCGCTCCTCAGCTGGGGCTGATCCAGCCGGCGCCGCGGGTGGTCGTCGAGAACATCGTGCGGCGGGTGGTGCCCGGCGCCCAGGAGGAGTGGACCGCGGCCGGGATCGACGAGTTCCTCCGCTCCTACCTCACTGCCAGGGGTCGAGCGGCGTTCTACGGCGCCGCGCGCAACATCTATCTGGAGGAGCCCCACGGACCGGACGGCTTCTGGACGCGGCTGCCGTCGCTATCCCCGCCGAGCCTGTTCGTGTGGGGACGAAAGGACGAGGTCGTCCCGATCCGCTTTGAGGGCCACGTGCGGGATGCGGTCCCCAAGGCCGAGCATCTGGAGCTTGACTGCGGACACGTGCCGCAGCTTGAGCGGCCCAAGGAGACCCACCAGGCGATCCTGCGCTTCTTTGCCGCCTCCGACCAGGCCGGCGCACCCCGCGCCCGGGCGGTCAGCGGCGCTCGCCGCTGAGCGATTCCGCAAGCTGGGCCAGCGGGGGGCGCTCGGCGATCGGCACCTGGGCAACGGCGAAGTCGTCCCACGGGCGCACGAAATGGCCCCCCAGCGGGCTGGGTCTCTCGGCGAGCCGCCGTTCCACCGCCGCGAGCACCGCGTAGGCCATCTCGCCTAGCGAGCGCAGCGGCTGATGACGGTTCTGGCGCGTGCCGAGCTGGCACTCGGCCAGCGCATCGAGCCCGTGTAGGCGCAGGGCGTCGATCAGCACGGCGATCTCCACGCCGTAGCCGACGGGAAATGAGATCGCCTCCAGCAGCGGGCGGCGTCCGGCGAACTCGCCGGCCAGCGGCTGGGCGAACCCGGCCAGCAGCGGCTCGTGCAGGTTGAGCAGCGGGCGGGCCATCAGCTCGGTGACCCGGCCGCCCTCGTGGGCCAGCTCGGCCGAGCCGGCACGCAGCGGCCGGTCGAACGCCCCCTTGACCAGTTGCACCGAAGGGTCGGCCAGCAACGGACCGAGCAGCCCCAGCAGATGACCGGGCTGGGGGTTGAGGGTGTCCCCGTCGAGGAAGCAGATGATCTCGCCGCTGGTCTCGTGGACCGCCCGCCACATGGCATCGCCCTTGCCGAGCGCAGGCCCGTAGCCGGCCAGCACCGAGTCCTGCTGGACCACCTGTGCCCCCGCCGCAATCGCCGCCTCAGGGGTACCGTCGGAGGAGTCGGCGTCGACCACCACCACCTCGTCGACCACCCCGTGCTCCAGCAGCGGGGTCACCGTCACCTGCAGCACCTCGGCGATCGTCCCGACACACTCCTTGGTCGGGATCACCACCGTGACGGTGGCCTCCTTGAGGGCGAGCAGGTCATCCGGGGTGAACTGCTCGACCCGGTAGCGCCGGCGCTCCGCCCAGCTGGAGACCGCCAGGTCTACGGACAGGCCGCGGCGAGCGCGCCCCGCGGGCCGCGCCGAGGTCCGCACCACAACGTCGGAGGCGCGGACGATCGGGACCCCCCGGGTCTGCAGGCGCTCGGCGAAGGCGGCGTCCTCCAGCGCCACCACGGGTTCGAGGCCGCCGACCTCCCGGTACACGCTCGCCGCGACGCCCAGCGAGGCTCCCGCGAAGTGGTGGTGGGCGGCGTCTGGCTCGCGCTCGCGCACCCGGTCGAGACGGAATATCGCCTCCCGGGAGCGCCGCCGCCGGACGGCTCCCGGGAGCCGTGCCGCCTCCTCGGGATCGAGCTCTATCAACCCGGCCACCGCGCGCGCGCCGGCACCGAGATGAGCGAGCTGGCGGGCCAGCCAGTCGTGGGCGGGCCGCGAGTCCGCATCGGTACAGGCGATCAGCCCGTCCGGGTTGCCGGCCTCCAGCAGGCGCCGGGCGGCGGCATCCATCCCCAGCCTCCGCGCCGGGCCCGCACCCCGGCCCGGACCCTGGAGCGTCCGCACGGGGAGCCCCAGCGACGCTGGCTGTTGCCAGCGTGACCGCCTCGGTGTCGTCGTGGCAGGCATCGAGCACCACGATCGTCTCGAACGATCCCGGTGGCAGAGTCTGATCGGCCAGCGCCTGCAGACAACCGGCGATCTGGTCCCGTTCGTTGCGCGCGGGGACGACGACGACGCTCAGGAGCTCCACGGCGCACCTCGCTGTATCTGCTCGCTGCCCTGCTCGTAGTCCTCGTTGGCCTCGTGGGTCAGCACCCCCACCAGCAGCCCGTCCTTCCCGTACCAGGCGGTGAAGCTCCCGCCGGGCCGGGGGTGGAACGACACCTGATCGAAGCCGTCGCCCCAAGCGGCGTATTTGAGTGTCCGGTCGCCGATCGTCGACCAGAAGCCGGGAACATCCGACCAGGCCGCGGTCTGCCCCGCGGCGGTCTGGCCGGCGATCTTGCCGTGACCGAGCGCGTCACCCCAGTGCTCCACGCTCAGCGACCTTCCAGCCGCCTCGTTGTAGGCCTGGGCCACGTCGCCGGCGGCCAGCAGCGAGGGGTAGTTCGCAGTGCGCATCGAGGAGTCCACCGGGACCGCTCCCCCGGCGAGCTCGATCCCCGCGGCTGCGGCGAGCTCGCCCCGGGGGGCCACGCCGGTGGCCATCACCACCACCTCCGCTTCGGCGTATCCGTCGCCGGCGCTGACCCGCATGGTGTCTCCGTGGCGGTTGATCTGCTCGACCTCGGTCCCGAGCAGCAGCTCGACGCCGACGTCCTGCAGCCAGCCCTTCAGCTCGGTGGCCGCCTCCTGGCCCAGCCGCTCCTCGTTGGGCGCGGACTCGTCGGAGATCATCGTGACCGGGTGGCCGCGGCGGCGCAGCGAGGCGGCGATCTCGCAGCCGATGAAGCCTGAGCCGATCACGGTCACCGGCGCTCCGTGCGAGAGGCGGGCGAGTAGTTCGCGGAGGTCGGCGATGGTCCGCAGCAGGCGCACGGCTGGGTCGTCGGCGCCGGGGACAGGCAGGCGCTGGGGCTCGGAGCCGGTGGCCAGCAGGCAGGTGGCGTAGTGAAGCTCGCGGCCGCCGTACAGGGCGACGGTGCGATTCTCAGGCTCGACGGAAAGAGCGCGAGCGGCGATCAGCGCCACCTTCTTCTCGTCCAGCCAGCTCTCTTCGGCCAGCGGTAGGTCGTCCTCGCTGCTCTCTCCCCGCAGCAGGTCCTTGGTCAGCGGGGGGCGCTGGTAGGGCATGCGGCCTTCATCGCTGACGATCGCCACTGCTCCGTTACCTCCCGCCTCGCGGTAGGCCTCCACGGCGGAGAAGCCGGCGGGACCGCCTCCGACCACCAGCAGCTCAACTGATTCGGTCATCGGTGTCTCATCACCTCCAGCAGGTAGTCGGTGCTCCCGCCCCGGTGCTCGGTGACGAGCTGCGTCCGGTCACGCAGGAGCTCGTGCGCGGACTCTGCGTCGAACGGGCGCTCCGGCCCCGGCGGGCGCCAGTGGACCGCCACCAGTGGTGCCCCGGGCGCCAGCGCTCGCTCCAGCACCGTCAGCGTCGCGGCCAGGCCGGCGGGCGGGAGGTAGTACAGGATCTCCGAGGCGACGATCAGGTCGAAGGTCTCCTCGGGGATCGCCTCGGGGATCTCGCCGAGGATGACCTCCACCTGCGGATGGGAGGCCAGCCGCTCGCGCGCGGCCTGGACCGCGGTGGCGGCACCGTCTACCGTCACCAGACGCCGGCAGCGCGGCGCCAGCATGGCGCTGAACACGCCGATCGAGCTCCCCAGCTCCAGTGCGGAGCCGAACGGGCCCTCGCCGCACGCTTCCAGCGTGGCCTCGTACTTGCGGTGCTCGTACTCGCTCTCCGTGTATCCCCACGGGTCCGGGTCGGAGCGGTACCGCGCCTCGAAGTCGGCCAGCGACATCCAGTTCATCGGGCGCCCTCGGTCAGGGCGGCCTCGCCGGTTCGCGCCAGCAGGGGCTCCAGCCGGTGCTGAAGCAGGAACAGCTCCAGGTCACGGCGCGCGCGGTCCAGCGGCCCGCCGGTGGCAAACGGGCGTGAGCCACAGCTGCGAGCCGCCTCGTCGAGCAGGGTGCGGCAGGCCTCGGCGATCGCGACCCGGCCCTGGACCGCGACCACCGGTAGCGTAGGTCCGGCCTCGTCCATCGCCCGCGCCGCAGCCCCCAGCCACAGTTCGATCGTGCGTTGCCCGGTGAGGATCCGACCCGCGGCCAGGTTCTCCAATGCACTGCGCTCGGGCCGAGCACCCAGGTCCTGAAGCGCGCCCTTCACGGCAGTGTCGGCCATCCCCGCCCAGCTGGCTGCCGTCCGCAGCGCGTCGCGCCCGAACCAGGGCTGCTCGGCGATGCTGCCGGGACTCCCGCAGAGGGCCAGCACGGGCAGGTCGTGGAACACGACCCGATGGGAGACAGAAGCCCGCAGCCCATGTCCTTTGAACCACTGCTCGTCGATCTCAACGTGCTCGCCGTCGGTGAGGTCCACGTACGCCAGCAGCGGAGGCCCGCCGCTGGGCTGCCGGGCGAGCACCAGCGCCCGGTGCAGGCCACCCGCCCCCGAGCAGAAGGTCTTGACCCCGCGCAGCACGTCGGCTCCGCCGGCGCGCACCACCGAGGCCGGAGGTCCCTCACCGGGGAGGGGCTCACCTCCCCACACCCCGGCGCGGAGCCGGCCTGCGCGGACCGCGGCGAGCTCGCGCTCCATCAGCTCCGCAGGCGCCTGCACCGCCAGCCGCTCGACAGCGTTGAGATGGCCATCGAAGATCCGCCCGACGGCGCCGTCGGCGCGGGCCACGCTGCGGACCAGGTCGAGCTCGGACGCCCCCGGCGGCCTGTCGCCCCCGGGGATGGCATTCCAGGACATCGCGCCCGAACGTTCCAGCAGCAAGATCGCATCCTCCGGGAAAGCCGGCGGGGACTGCGCGTCGCGGCGACTCGCGCCGGCGGAGATGTCGTCCAGGACGTGATCGAGCTCCGGCAGCGGCGGTGGCTGGGCCTGCGCGAACGCGGTCATGAAAGGGCCTCCAGGCGGAGGTCGTTGGCCTGGGCATGAGCGGCCGCCAGCTGCACGAAGGCGATTGTCTCCTGCACCGTCTCGCGATGCGCTCCGGGACCGATCCCGTCGTGCGCCAGCACCACCGCGCCGTCGGTCAGATCCGAACCGGTGCGGGCGAAGATCTCCTCGGCGGGGTCGCCGCTCCAGTCGTGAGTGTCGACGTTCCAGCCGACCAGCCGCAGCGTGTGCTCCCCGGCGACCTCCTCCGACCAGGGGGCGAGGACACCGTATGGGGCTCGCCACAGTGACGGCTCCACCCCGAGATCGCGGAGCGTCTTGACCGCAGTGGCGGTATCGGCACGCAGCCACTCCGCGGAGCGCTCGGTGTGCCTGACGTGCTCGGTGCAGTGGACGCCCACGGTGTGACCTTCGGCGAGCATCCTTTCGATCAGCTGCGGCTGGGCGGCGGCGCGGGGGGCGATCGGGAAGAACGTGACCTTGGCGCCGAGGTCTCCCAGCAGGTCAAGCAGCTGCGGAGTCCCGGCGGCGTCGGGTCCGTCGTCGAAGGTCAGGGCAAGACTGGGCATGCGCCGAATCTAGCCTGAGTGCTCACAGTTGCTGGCGCACGCCGGCCTCGCCGCCCGCTCGTTCGAGCTGGTCGCCGAGGTTGCCGTCCATGGCCACGCTGCCCGCGCCCCGCCGCAGCACCGGGAGCAGTGGGTCCTGCCGAACGTCCTCGATCACGAGCGCGGTGCCGGCATACAACGCGAACGCGGCGATCGCGGCGGCGACGTAGCCGGCTGCTCGCTCCAGGCTGGTGGTACTGGAGACCTGGTAGAGGCCGTCCAGGATCGAGCGGCTGGCCGACATGATCATGATCGCCGAGAGCAGCGGCTTCCCCGCGGAGGCGGTGACGGCCAGCGCCAGGATCGGCGCGGCGAAGCCAAGCTGGAAGAAGCCGAGCGTGATACTGGTGGCGCCGGGATGACCGACGATCAGCGCCAGGCCGAGGGCCAGCCACGAGGTGGCGAACAGTCCGAGCACGGTGCCCGCAACCGTGTCGCGAGCGAGGAACGCGACGATCGCTGCCACGGCCTCCAGCGGGAAGACGAAGCTGACCAGCAGCATCCCCACCTGCTTTGTCTCGCTGAGCGGGATCCAGCCGGCGGTCTGCGCCGCCAGCAGGAGCATTCCGAGCCCGAAGGAGTACATACCGAGCGGCAGCGGGGTGGCCAGCGGGCGGAGATTGATCCGGAGCTGGGGATTCAGCCGCGCGGATTCGTCACCGCCCATTTCAGATCGACCTGCTGACACGGGTGAGCCTCCGAGTCCGGGAACGGTCCGATTACCCGTCCGGTGCGCCCGGAAACAAGGCCGCGCCGCTCAGTGCTGACACCGGGGACACCAGTAGGTCGTACGCCCTCCGACCGTCGCCCGCTGCAGTCCGGTGCCGTCTCGCGGGCAGTGGCCGTCCCGTCCGCGTGCATCGATGAACGGTCCCGTGACATGGCCCTGACGGATCCCGGCACGGACCGCGGCGCGAAGCTCGCGCCGCAGCCGGTCCAGCTCCTCCTCGGAGAGCTCGGAGACCGGGCGCCTGGGAGCGATGTAGGCCTGCCACAACGACTCGTCCGCCAGCAGGTTGCCGACGCCGGCGATGACGTCCTGGTCGAGCAGGCGGGCCTTGGCCGAGGTCTTGCCCGAGCCGACCAGACGGCGGAAGTCGCCGCGACCGACTTCGGCAGCATCCGGGCCGACGTGCGTGAAGTCGGGGTTGACCACCGCACGGCCCAGCCGACGCTTGTCCCGCAGCGCCATCCGTCCACCGTCCTCGAACTCCACCTGAAAGCGGTCCCAGCGCGATGCGTCGTCGGGGTCCATGACGATCCTCCCCGCCATGCCGAGATGCAGCCCCAGCGTGGGTCCGTCGTCGGTCTCCAGCCACAGGAACTTGCCGCGCCGGTGCGTCGTGGCGAAGCGGTGACCGGTCAGCGCGTCCGCGATCTCGCCCGGCGAATGGGGACGACAGACATAGGAGTCACGATCGTCCACCGCGGTGATCCGCCGCCCCAGGGCACCCTCCAGCGTCTGTCGGGCTCGCTCGGCCTCGGGCAGCTCAGGCATCAGATGTTGAGGCTAGCCCGCAGTGGCTACAGTCGCCGGCCTTGATCCCGCGGCCCGTGTTCACCGGAGCGAGCATCGATCGGGCCGATCCCCGGCGCAAGGATCCCGTGTGGGCGAGGGCGGTGGGCGATGATCCGTCCGCCCGGGCAGTCGTGGTGGTAGGCGGCGATGAGGTGCTGGTGGACGGCACCTCACTGGCGCGTGTCGGGTTCGCCGGCGCGCGGGACGGGGATGGATCGCCGGTCCTGCTGGGGCTCGAGGATGACGTTCCGCTGTTCGCCGTCGAGCGCGACCCGCCGGCCGAGGTGGACTCGGCGGTCTCCCTCCGTGAGGCCGGCGCCCTCCTGTCCGCTCCGGAAGGAGGGCTCGCGGCCTACGCGGTCGCGCTCCTGGGGTGGCATCGACGCCACCGGTTCTGTTCGAACTGCGGAGCTGAGACCGAGGTCGGCGAAGCGGGGCTCGTGCGCCTCTGTCCGAGCTGCGGGCTGACCCACTTCCCGCGCATGGACCCCGTGGTGATCATGCTGGTGGAGGATCCACAGGGTCGGCTGCTGCTCGGACGCCGCCCCAGCTGGCCGCCGGAGCGGTTCTCGGCACTGGCGGGGTTCGTCTCCGCCGGGGAGTCGCTGGAGGAAGCGGTGGTCCGCGAGGTCTATGAGGAGTCCGGGATCCGAGCGCGGGAGCCGCGGTACGTGGCCTCTCAGCCGTGGCCCTTCCCCTCCTCGCTGATGCTCGGCTTTCACGCGATGGCGGACGGCGGAGAGCCGGTCACGCGGGATGATGAGCTGGAGGCGGTGCGCTGGTTCACCGAGGAAGAGGTCCGCAGCGCCCAGGAGGGATCCGGCGAGGGCCCGTTCGTGCTTCCGCCGCCGGTGGCCATCGCCCGGTTCCTGATCGAGCGGTGGCTGGGCGAACGGGCTGCCGGCGCCACCTGACGCAGAACGGACCGGGTTCTACCCCGTAAGCGATCGTTGCGCTGGTGGGAGGTGACGGTCAGACTGCGGGCTCGCCCACCGGCGGCCCGAGCGCGCCCCGCATCGCGCGCTCCACGGTCTGCTCGTAGCTCTCTCCGGGCTCCCAGCAGGCGACGCCGATCCATGTAGCCGGGCCGGATTGCAGCTCGGTGCGCAGCTCAGCTGCGACCTGATCTGCGCCGGCCAGCGGGAGAGCGGGAACCACCAGGCCGATCCGCCGTCCGCTCACCCTGAAGGCTGTGCCGTTGAGTCTTCCGGCGACTCGCCGAAAGCTGTCGGCGACGGCTTGCAGGGCGGCGTCTCCAGCGGCGTAGCCGGACTCGCGATTGATCTGCCCCAGGTCGGCCAGGCACCCGATCAGGACGGCGAACGGCCGCTGCTGCACGGCGGCGCGCTGCGCCTCGGCGTGAGCGGTCTCGTGGAAGTGGCGATGGGAGTAGAGCAGCGTCAGCGAGTCGGTGATTCCGTAAGAGCTTCCACCGATCACGAACGACCCGGGGGGGCGGTGCAGCTCCAGCTCCGGATCGGGCGGGTCCGGATCTGGCGTCAGCTCCTCCGGCGGCCGCCGCCTGACCTCCTCGACGAACAGTCGCACCACCTGGGGGTCGAACTGCTCGCCGGCGCACCGCTCCAGTTCTGCGCACGCCTCCTCCACCGAGGTCGGCTGCCGGTAGGGACGTTCGGTGGTCATCGCGCTGAAGGCGTCGGCGACCGCGATGATCCGGGCTTCCAGCGGAATCGTCTCGCCGCGAAGCCCGCCGGGGTATCCGTCGCCGTCGAAGCGCTCGTGATGGTGCAGCACCGCCGGAGCGATCGGCTGCAGCGCGGGGATCTGGCGGATGAGGTGGAAGCCGATCCGGGGATGGAGCTGCATCACGCTGCGCTCCTCGTCGGTGAGCGGCCCCGGCTTGAGCAGGATGCGCTCGGAGATTCCCACCTTGCCGACATCGTGCAGCAGGGCTCCGAAGAGCAGCTCCTCCCGCCGGCGCGGCTCCATCTCCAGCCGGTCGGCGACGGCGAGTACGTACTCCGCCACCGCGTCGGAATGGCCGCGAAGGTCCGGGTCCTTGACCTCGATCACGCTTCCGAGCGTCCTGACCGTCGCCAGATACGCGTTGCGCAGCTCCCCATGCAGGCGGGAGTTCTGCAGCACGGCTCCGGCGTGGTCCCCGACGGCGACGAGCACCTCATCGTCCATGTCCTCGAAGCCCTGTTCGCGGTTGGCGCACACGATCACTCCGTGGAAGTCGTCTCGTAGGTAGATGGGGATCGCCAGGAGGTTCTCCACCTCCTCATCCGCAGGACTGTGCTCTTCCTCGGTGACCGCGGCGCTGCCGTCGTCCCGGATGGTGTCCCCCTGCTTGATCACCTCATGGGCGAAGCGCTGTGCGATCGCGCTGCGAGTGGGGTCGTGGATGAAGCCGACGGAGGCAACGATCTCCATCGCCCCGTCGGAGTCCTCGTGGCGGGAGAGGAGTATGCCCTTCTCGGCCTCCACGAGCTCGACGGTGAGCTGGAGGACCATCTCATGCACGTCCATCCGGCCCAACACCCCCTGGCGGTGCTGGAGTTCCATCACCTGCTCACGGAGC
Source organism: uncultured Solirubrobacterales bacterium (assembly GCA_963731435.1). Taxonomy (GTDB): domain Bacteria; phylum Actinomycetota; class Thermoleophilia; order Solirubrobacterales; family Solirubrobacteraceae; genus Palsa-465. The sequence goes on along the minus strand of CAVSVF010000001.1, from coordinate 1,980,944 downwards.
TGGCGGTTCCACTCCCGCTGGGCCTTCCACGCCCGTGCAAACTGCTCGTGCTGCTTCTGCTGCCGTGCCAGCTCGCGCTTGCTACGGGTGGCCCGCGTTTCGGCCCGCTCCCGCTCCTCACGGGCTTCCCGCTCGGAGGCCTGCAGCTCGCCTTCGTTGCGGGTGGCCATCGTCAGCGTCCGCTCGGTCCAGGCCCAGCCCAGGAGCGCGGCTACCGCTGCCACCAGCGCGACGATCATCCACGCCCTCGGGTCGTGCGAGCTGACGCGCAGCGGGAGTTCGTGCACGCCCACCAGCCGATCGCCGCCGAGTGCCAGCACCAACAGGTAGATGACCGAGCCGAGCAGGGCTACGCCCGCCGCAACGAGCAGGGTTCGACGGAAGGCCCTCATCGCACCGACCCTCCAGGCTGGGAGGTCAGCCGGAGATCTCCGGCTCCCCCCACAGCCGCCGGCCGAGCCCCGAGGCCCGGCTGATCGGCCGGCGTACGGCGGCTCGGATCGAAGCTTCGCTGCCGACGATGATCAGCCGCTCGCGTGCCCGGGTCAATGCGGTGTAGAGCAGCTCGCGGGTGAGGATCCGTGAATCCTCGCCCGGGAGCAGGACGGCCACCTGGTCGAACTGCGATCCCTGGCTCTTGTGAATCGTCATCGCGAACACCGTCTCCACCGCGGGCAGCCGGGAGAGGCTGTAGTCCCGGACCTCGCCCGCCTGCAGGAAGCTCGCGCGTAACACTTCCGGCGAGCGCCTCACGATCACTCCGGCATCGCCGTTGTAGAGACCAACCTCCGGATCGTTGCGGGTGACCAGCACCGGCCGGCCGGCGTACCACGGCTCCCGCGGATCGAGATCGATCATCTCGCGGCGGAGCCGCTCCTCCACCATCGCAGTCCACCGCGAGACGCCGTTGGGGCCGCGGCGGTGAGCACAGAGAATCCGAAAGGCCGATTGGGCCGAGAGGGCTCGCCGCGCGTCCCCCTGACGGGCCATCGAGACCATCCTCCCGGCAGCGGCTACCGCCGGACCGAGGACCGCCTGAAGGTGGTTGGGTGCAGCAGAAACGTCGGCGTCCTGCGGAAGCCATACGACGTCATCGGCACGACTGGCGAGACACTGGAGCACTTTGTCGTCATCTCCGCGCTGAACAGCCTCGGTCAGCGCTGCGATGCCGCCCCCGAACCGGTGGATTCGCTCCAGTACCACGACGGCGCCGGCGGGCCAGCTCGCGCCGGTCGACTCGGGGCCGTTTGGCTGAGCCCCGGGGCTGGCACAGCCGGCGCGACGATGTCCCCCAACACCGCTCCGGCCTCGATCGAAGCCAGCTGAGCGGGGTCTCCGACGAGGATCAGGCGGGCCGAGGGGCGCAGCGCTCCGAGCAGCCGGGCCATCAGCGAGAGCGACACCATCGAGCTCTCATCGACGATGACCACGTCATGGGGCAGCCGCGAAGCGCCGAACCGGGTGCCCCCCGGCGCCCGCGGGCCCAGCAGCCGGTGCAGCGTCGTGCCGCGAAACGCCATTAGCTGGATGCGCACGGACTCGTCCACCTCCATCTCGGCGGCCTCGTGGTGGACCGCCTCCTCCAGCCGGGCGGCGGCCTTCCCGGTCGGCGCGGCCAGCGCCACCAGGGGCGGACGGCTACCCCGTGCCGCGGCCTGCTCGCATAGCAGCGCCACGGTGCGCGCCACGGTGGTCGTCTTGCCCGTCCCAGGGCCGCCCGCGAGCACGCACAATGTCCGGCGGACGGCTGAGGCCGCCGCCAGCCGTTGCCCTGCATCGGCCTCGGGCAGCAGCCGCTCCAACCCGGAGCGCAGCACCTCCTCCGAGACGGACGGTGCCGGCCGGAGACCCAGCTCCCGCAGCGCCTGCGCCAGCTCACGTTCCTCACGCCAGTAGCGGTCGAGGTACAGCCACGAGCCGAGCAGTCGCAGCGGCCGTGGCTCCCCGGCACCATCCCCCACCGCCACCAGAGGGCTGCCGGCCACACGGCGGGTCCAGCTCTCGGCGGCGGGCCACGGCAGCGACTCGAGCTCGCCCGGAAGCTCGCTGTCCACGGTGACCGTCTGGCGGACCGCCGTCAGGTCGACGTAGACGTGACCCAGGCGGGGAGCCCGCACCGCCAGCGCGGCGGCCAGTCGCACCGACTCGTCCGCTTCCCCGGCCAGGGCCGCCAGACGCTCCGCCACGTGAACATCGGCCGCGCTGAGCACCCCGGCGGCGTTGAACTCTCCCAGCGCGCCCGTGGCGGCGAGCGCGCGTCGCGCGCTGAACGGGTCCAGCACCGGACCGCCCGCGCTCACGCCGCCGCTCCCCGGTCCAGGGCGTCGCTCAGCGCCTCCAGCAGCTCCCCGCCGGGCCGCCAGGTGAAGATGCCGCACCGTCCGTCCGGCAAGGTCGGGGTCGCCTCCCCAACCATGCCGCGCAGGAACAGGTACTGGACCCCGGCGAGGTGGCGGTCGGGCTGGTAGCCGGCGAGCCGCCAGCGCAGGTAGCGATGCAGCGCCACCGCGTAGAGCAAAGCCTGCAGTCCGTAGTGGCGGTGGAGCATCTCTGCTCTCAGCGCCTGCGGCCGGTAGTGCCAGGTGGTCAGCGCCTCCTCCGCCGGGGCCAGCCGGTTGGTCTTGAAGTCGAGCACCGCGAAGCGGGGTCCGGGCACCCGGAGTACCAGGTCGAGACTGCCGGTGAGATAGCCCCGGACGCTCTGGCGCAGCGCCGGGTCCTGCAGCCGCTCGGCGTAGCCGGCCAGCGGATCATCCGGCCCGAGATGCTCCCGCAGGACCTCGGCGATCAGCGCCACGGTGACCGCTCCGCTGGGACGCTCGCCCCCGGCCAGGGGAAGTTCGAACGCGAGCTCGTCCAGCCGGTCCTCCCGCCTCAGGTCACACAGGCGCAGAGGGCCGAGGCCCCCGCCCAGCGGGGTCTCGATGACGCGGGCCAGACCCCTACCACCGCCACGCGATCGGCGATCGACACCGCCCGTCGGGCCAGCGCCGCCTCGAGCGCTGCCGACAGCTCGGCTTCGAGATCCTCCGCTGCGAAGTCGGTGTCCTGAAGGACGCGATGTACGAGGGTCCCGGTGGTCGTTCCCGGAGGCAGCTCGGCCAGCAGCGAGGGAGCCGGAGTGAGCTCCGGGTCGGGCCCAGGCACAGGAGCCTCGGCGGGCAGGTCCCACTCATCGTCGACCACCGGCTGCTCGGACTCGCTGGTTACCAGCTCCGACGCTGCGTCGTGGGCGGCCGCGGTGAGGTCGGTGTAGGAGGTACGACGCCACCGGCGGTCGAGAACGCGGGTGAACTGCGCCGCGTCCAGCCGGCCGGGCTCCGGAAGCGGGGGGCTCCAACGCAGCGGCGGCTGCGAGGTGGAGCGCTCCACGGTGATCGCTCCGGGCGCCTGCGCCGCCACGTCCCGAAAGCGGGCAGAGGCGAAGGCGTCGTCGGGGGTGGGATCGCCGTAGGGGTCCACAGTGCCGTCCGACTGGCGCGCGAACACCAGCCTGGTGAGTGCGGAGGAACGGCTGTCCCACGAGCCGGCCCACCACACGATCGCCTGGTGGCGGGCTCGCGTCAGCGCGACGTAGGCCAGCCGCAGGTCCTCGCCGCGCTCCTCCCGGATCGCCTGCTCACGGTGTTCCTTGAACTCCTTTCCCGCCAGACCCACGTCGATTGTCCGCGCGTGACCGGCTGCGGCATCGTGGAAGGTCACGGGTTCCCCCTCCGCGGGGCGCCGGCCGTCCCAGAGGAAGGGCAGGTAGACGATCGGAAACTCCAGCCCCTTGCTGCGGTGGATGGTCAGCACCTGTACCGCGTCGGCATCCGACTCCAGGCGGCGACTGCGCTCCTCGTCCCCGGAGTCCTGAGGGGCCTCGCGAATCCGTCGCCGCAACCAGGCGGCCAGCGCGGTGATCCCGAGCCCCTCGGACGCGGCGGCGGCGTGCAGCAGCTGTCCGAGGTGTCGCACGTCGGTCAAGAGCCGCTCGCCGTCGGGACGGATCAGTGCCCGCTCCGGCAGCCGCTCCGCGACGGTGATCGCCTCCAGCAGCGAGGCGACCCCCTCGTTTCGCATCACCTGCGCCCAATCGTGCAGTCGTTCGTGGACCTGCTCCCAGGCAAGATCGTCGGCGGCGGCGATCTCGCCGGCGCTCCAGCCGAGAAACACGGTGAGCGCGGCACCGTGGGCTCGAAGCGGTGGAGCTCGGTCGCTCCAGCGCCTCCAGCAGCCGCAGCCACTCCGGCGCGGAAGGCGCGGCGAACACGCTCCCGGCGCCCCCGGTGACCGCCGGCACGCCCACCCGCTCCAGCGCCTCGCGCACCAGCGTGGCCTGCCGGTTGGTCCGGACCAGCACCGCCAGGTGACCGCGGGCCGACCGGCTCAAATCCGTCCGTCGGCCTCTCAGCCGAGCGGATGGCGACCTCGGCCGGCGAGGAGAGCAGCGCCACCACATCGCCGGCGAGATCCTCGGCCACGTGATCCCGGGCATCCGCCGCTCGGGCAAAGCCGGTCCGCGTCTGTCCGATCAGCTCTCGGTCCACCACTCTGATCCGCAGCGGCACGTCGCAGCGTCCCCCGCGGAGCCCCGGCGCGTAGTTGGCCGGCGCCGCGCTCACGTGGCGGTAGGCGATCCCCTCGTGCCCCAGCCTGGCATCTCCGAACAGCGCGTCGTAGGCGTCGAGCAGGCGAGCGTCGCTGCGCCAGTTCGTCGGCAGCGTCGCCCAGGCGTCGGCCTCCTTTGCGGCCTCGAGGTACGCGTACACGTCGGCCCCCCGGAACGCGTAGATCGCCTGCTTGGGATCGGCGATCAGCGCCAGGTGGACCCGCCGGCCGCGAAGGCGCAGCGGAGGATCGACCACTGCACCGGATCGGTGTCCTGGAACTCGTCGACGAGCACCACGTCGTAGCGGCCTCTGAGGCGCGCGGCGATCGTCTCCCCGCCGGGGCCGCGTAGCGCCAAATCCAGACGCATGAGCAGATCGTCGTAGGTCATCAACCCAAGGCGCTGCTTGCGTACCGCCAGCTCCTCGCGCACAGCCGTGGCCAGGCGCCGGCGCATCCGGGCGTCCTCCTCGGTCGCCTCGGAGAGCCGTGCATCGGGGTTGCGCGTGACCAGCCGGGCGATCGCGAGCGCGTGCGCGCGGTCGAACAGCGGTCGCCCGGCCCGGTGAAAACGACGCACGTAGAGGTCGTCGACCACCTCCTCAACGAGGTCCTCCACATCCTCCACCAGGACGAGGTCAGTCCCGTTTTCGGCGGCGATCCCCAGCCCGCCCAGCACCTCCTGGCAGAAGCCGTGGGTGGTGGCGATCGTCGCCGCGTCGAATCCTGCCAGCGCGCGGGTCAGCCGCCTGCGCCGAAGCTGCACCTCGGCTTCCGGGGCGTCGGCCAGCAGCGCCACCACCGGATCGGCCTCCTTGCCGGCGCCGGCCAGCGCCCGGGTCAGCCCAGTCTGGGTGGCCAGCAGGCGCTCGCGCACGCGGTCACGAAGCTCCCCGGTGGCCATCCGGGTGAAGGTGACCAGCAGCAGTCGCTCCAGCGGCGTGCCCTGCGCGACGAAGCGTGCGGCCAGGGTGGCGATCGCGTAGGTCTTCCCCGTTCCCGCGCTGGCTTCCAGCACGGTCACGCCGCTGGGAAGCGGTCCCGCTAGGTCGAAGGCCGGCGTGCGGAGCTCGGTGCTCACCGCTGGACGATCTCCTCCACGTCGAGCAACCCGTCCCACAGGCGGCGGGCCAGCACGGCAAAGCGCGAGGTCTCGCCCCCCGGCCAGCCCTCGCCCTGCTCATCGGCGGCGGGAGGCTCCTCCAGCAGCTCCGTCGAAGTTTCGCTCGCCACCGAGCACCAGCTGGTGCTCGGGCTCGCGGTCCTCCTTGGGGAAGTTCCACTCCGATGCCCACTCCCGCGCGGCATCAACGGCACTCGCTCCGCCTTCCCGGACCGACTGCGCGTAGGCGGCCGAGGTGGCGCAGAACAGCGGCAGCGGCTCGCACATGCCCCGGTCATAGAGGTCGGCCACCACGGCCAGGCCATGCCGGGCAGTCTCCCGCCGTCCCGCGGCGTCTTCGGCCAGCGGGCCGACCCGCGCCACCGTCACCCCCGGGCCATCACGCCGGCGTCCGACCACCGCCGCCGAGAGGGCGCGCTCCGGGACCGCTGCGCCGGCCGCCAGCAGACGGACCCACGAGGCGAGGCGCTGTCTGGCGCCGACCCGCGCGAACGTCGCCGAGAGCAGCACGTCGCCCCGCACGCCGCCGACGGTCCCGGTGAGCAGGCGTCCGTGACCGAGTGGCACCTCGATGTCGAGGAGGTCTCCCTCCGGCTGGCCGGCGGCGATCCTCAGTGCCTCGGCGAGGACGGCCTCCACTTCGCGATAGATATCGACGATCACCGGCTCCCCGAGGAGCCCGGGCGGCAGCTCCCCCCGCGCAATCTCCGCCAGCGCCGCGGCCCGACCGTCGACTCCGGCCAGCCGCGCCTGGAGCAGCCGCTGTCCGATCGCCCAGCGGCCAAGCGGCGCCAGCTCCACGGGCAGCGCATCCTCGACCTCGTCCTCGCGTACCCCCCGGGCGATGCCCAGCCGCTCGCGCAGGAAGGCACGCGCGGGGTGCTGGGTGAAGCGGACCAGGGCATCCAGCGAGAGCCACGGCCGGTGCAGCCGGGGCAGCGGGGCCCCGAGGAACGGCGCCGGGATGATGCGAGGGAGGGTCAGCGAGCGCGCGCCGGCGAGCGAGATCTGGTCGAAGCTCCACGGTCGCTCTGACACTGCTGCGCCGGGTTCGAAGTTGCGTCGATCGAAGGGCTGGAGGGGATGGCGCGCCAGCACCCGCGCTCGTGCCGGCCCATCGGCTGTGCGGACGGTGGCATCGACGGTGTCCAGTAGCTCTCCTACCGGCACCGCCGGCGGCCAGGGCACGTTGGAGCGCTCGTCATTGCCGGTGTAGGTGACGATCAGGCGGTCGGTGGCGGCCATCAGCGCATCAAGCAGCAGCTGGCGGTCCTCGCTGCGGGGGTCACGCTCGCCGACGTGTGGATCGTCGAGCATCAGGTCGTCGCCGTCGCGCGGAGCCTTGCGTGGAAACGACCCGTCGTCGAGGCCGAGCAGGCAGACCACCTTGTGGGGAACCGAGCGCATCGGGTACAGGGTGCAGACCGTCAGGTGCCCGGTCCGGAAGTTGGCCCTCGTGGGGCGGCCCTGCAGGCGCTCACCCAGCATCGCGCGGATCTCGCTGAGCGTCAGCGGGATCGCGCCGGCCCCCTCCTGGCCCCCGGCTTCCTCGGCGATCTCGGCCAGCAGGCGATCCAGCTCGGCCCGCTGCCATTCCTGGCCGGGGGCGGTGGCCGTCAGCGCATCGGCCGCCGCGGCAATCGTGCCCAACCAGGCAGGAAGGGGCTGGGGCTCGGCCATCGCGCCCACCGTCTCGGCCAGCCGCGCCACCAGCTCAGCCAGCCGCCCGGCCAGTTCGATCGCCGCGCTCTCCACGCCTTCAAGCGGAAGGACCCCCGCAAACTGCCCGGAGCCCGTCTCGGTCATGCTCGCGCCGAGCAGCAGGCGGTCAAGGCCGGTCTGCCATGTGCCGGCGTCGAGGTCGGCGAGCTTGAACGGCCGGCGATGCTCCGCGTCCAGTCCCCAGCGGATCCCCGCCTCGCTGACCCAGTCCTGCAGCGTCGAGAGGTCGTCGTCGCCGAAGCCGAATCGCTGCCGCACCGGCTCCCGGTCAGCCAGTCCCAGCACCTCGGAGGCGGTCAGTCGTCGCTCGGCGAGCTCCAGTAGCTGGGCAATCACCCCCAGCACCTGGTTGGTCTGGGTCAACGCCCGGTCGGCCAGTCGCACGCCCAGCGTGCCGCCGGGGGACGACGCCATCGCGCCTGGACCGAACGTTGCCTGGATCAATGGCGCGAACGTCTCGATGTCCGGGCACATCACGATCACGTCCCGCGGTTCCAGCGTCGGGTCCGCGCTCAGGGCGTGGAGAATCGCGTCGCGTAGCACCTCCACCTGCCGCACGCGTCCGTGGCAGGAATGGACCTGCAGGCTGCGGTCCCCGCTCGCCAGCTCGGGGCGGCGATCTGCCTCCCCGGGGAGCGGCGCCCCGAGCGGTTGGCGGTCGCCGAGGATGTCGGCCTGGATGTGCTCCAGCAGCGTCGAGGGTTGCAGCTCCAGTGGATGGTGGTGCTCTGCCGTGCTCTCCTCGTGTCCCGCGGTGAGCACCAGCTGCATCTCCCGTATGTCGCGGCCCCAGGAGGCGAGCAGCGCGTTGGCCGGGAGCTCGGCGGTCCGGTCCTCCCGCCGGTACACGGCCACCGGCGGCGGGGAGGGCAGCTTCTGCCACAACGCGGGTGAGGGATGCAGCAGGAACAGGTGGACCTCGCGGTACTCGGCCAGTGCCCGCAGCACGCGCAGCTCGGAGGCCGGCAACCGCGTGAGCCCAAACAGGGCCAGCCGCGCGGGCAGTTCCGGGACCGAGCCGGGCTGACCGAGGCGCGCGCAAGCCTCCTCCAGGCGCTCCGCCGGCGCCGCGACCCCCAGCCGAGCGCGGAGCGCCCGCCACAACTCCGCCTGCCAGCGAGCATCCCCGGCCAGTGTCTCTCCTGCACCATCGCCGTCCTCGCCCTCGGCCCAGCTGAGGATCATCGCGGGGCGGTGCAGCGAGTAGCGGTGGAGCAACTCGGCCAGATGCCGGGCCACGGTCAGCCGTCGGCCGCGCCCGGACGGGTCGCTCTCCTGCGCCCCGTAGCCCAGGTGCCTGGCCAGGCCGGCCATCCACCGCTCCCCGGAGGACTCCTCCAACGTCTGGAGCAGTGGCCACGCTGCCCGCTGCGGGAGCCAGGGGTCGCCGTCGGGCTCCCATCCGCCGGCACACGCCAGCGCATCGGCGATCAGCCGAGTCGGCGAAGGAAAGCGGACGCCTGCGCAGATGCCGTCACCGCGGCCTGCGGAGGTACCGAGGCGGGTGCAGAGACGCTGCGCAAGCCAGCGTTCCAGGCCGCGCGTGGGCACGGCGACAACCTCGGTTGCGAAAGGGTCCTCCGGCGGTTCGCTGAGCAGCCCACCCAGCGCATCCGCCAGACCGTCAGCCCGTTCGGCGCGGTGGACTAAGAGCACGCCGGACGGAGTGTCTCAGGGTTGCGTGGACTGGGGGGTGGTGGTCGGACCGGCAATCACCGGAACGTCGGGAGCCGGGGGATCCCGCCGCCAGCGGAACGGGTCGAGCCGCAGCGTCCGCGGATTGGCGTAGCTGCCGCTGCGGCCGTGGTACAGGAACCAGCTGCCGCCGTGCGGACCGATCACCGGCGTCCCGCCGCCGCCGGTGCTGAGCGCCCCGCGCGTCTGGGAGAGGATCGGGTTGGCCGGGGATTTGGCAAACGGCCCGGTGGGGGAGGAGGAGGTGGCGTAGCCGACGCCGTAGTCAATCCTCCAGTTGCCCCCTGAGTACAGGAGGTAGTAGACGCCGTCATGGAACGTGGTCGCCGGGCCCTCGACTGTCGGCACCGAGATCGTCGCCGACTCCCAGCTCCGGGAGACACCGGAGAAGAGAGGTGTGCGGGGCCCGGTGGCGGTCATGTAGTCGGACGAGATCGGGATCACCGAGATGGTGGGTTGCAGGATGCCGTCGGCTGCCGTGCATGACGTGCTCGCCGGCGGGCAGGAGAAGTCCTCGGAGACGTACAGATAGCGCTGACCGCTGTGGGGATCGACGAACGCCGACGGATCGATCATTCCGTAACCGTGGTTGTCACCGCATCCGATCGGACGGCCCTCGGCGTCCACCTCTCCACTCAGCGGACCGCGGTCGGTGTACGGCCCCTGGGGTTTGGTCGCGGTGGCCACAGCGACGCAGTTGACCTTGTAGCGGGAGCTGAGGGCGGCGTAGTACATGACGTAGCAGGCGCGCGAGTGGGTGCCCGGGCACGATTCCCTGACATCGACCGTGTTGGGCCCCCACGGGTGCCAGTCGCCGGAGCGAAGCGCCCACGCCGGCCGCCGCGTGAACGCGGTCCCCGATCGCTTCCAGTGCACCAGGTCGGTGGAATGGAGAATCGGGAACAGGTTGCCGGTGGTGTAGGCCCAGTAGTCGTGGTGGGTGCCGTGGTCGTCGAGGACGGAGGGGTCGGGCGCCTCGGCGGCTGAGTAGACGGGATTGCGGTAGCCCCCGGTAGTGAAGCTCGCATCATCGCCGTACGCCGTTCCGTGGCGGCATCCGTGGCAGTTGGTGGCCACCAGCCGGTAGTGGTAGGTGGTGAACGGCTTCAGCCGTTTGAGCACCGCCGAGATCGACAGCCGCCGCCTCACCGATCGCGTCGACTGGGTGCGGGTGCGGGCACCGTAACGGCGACCCGAGCCGTACTGGAACCACAGCCTGGTGGGGTGGCCGTCCGGATCCACGCGACCGATCAGCTTGGCCGCGCTGCTCGTCACGCCGTGGGCGTGCATCGTGATGACCCACGGCGGGGCGGGCCGCTTTACCGGGTGCGCGCGACCCCGCGCGGGGGATGCGGCCATCACACCCAGCGCCGTCACGGTGGCGACGAGCAGCATGCTGATCTGTGCCTTGAGCGAAAAGGACGGCAACACGGAACTCGGGAGTAGCTAGCCCGCACTCGCGGTGGGTCCCGCAACGCGTCCCCGACGAGGAAAATACCGTGTGGCAATCCTGAGTTGCGCCGCTCCGGCTTATTCCCCTGAATCAAGTGTCGCGCGCAGGGCTTCGAGACCGCTGTACCGCGGCTCAAAGCCAAGTTCCTTCTTGGCCTTGCTGGTGTCCATGATCGAGGGGTGGCTGAACGCCTCCACCCAGTCGGCCGCGGGCGGGACGATCGGTGGGCGCGGAAGCGCGGACGCGGCGCGGGCGGCCGCCTGCACCAGCTTGGCCGGCACCGGTATGGCCGACAGCCCCAGCTCACGCACCACGTCGGCGCCGGTGAGGATCCCGTCCCCGGCGATGTTGTAGGCCCCGGGAGGTCCCTCGGCCAGCACGCACTTCAGCAGCGCCTGTCCGACGTCGTCCTCGTGGATGAACTGGAGCTGGGTTCCCGGCGCCAGCGCGGGAACGGGAAGCGGCACGCGGCCGAGTAGGTCCAGCATCGCCTTGCCCGCCCCGGCGACCGGTCCGGGCACCGCGCCCTTGGCCCCCATCGCGTGGGGTCCGAGCACGATCGGCGGGCGGAGCAGGTACAGCTCGGGGCGCCGGCTGCTCGCCTCCTCCTCATGGAGCAGCTGCTCCACCTCGGCCTTCTCCCGGGCGTAGAACAGCCGGTCGGCGGGGCGCACCGGCCAGTCCTCCTTCATGCCCACCGGGTTGTCACGATGAAAGCCGTAGGCGGCGACCGACGACGAGTAGACGAAGCGCTCCACCTTCGCCTCCCGCGCGGCCCGGAACACGTTCAGCGTGCCGTCGACGTTGATCGCGCGGATCGTCTTCGCCGAGGCGTTGCCGGTGATCATGAACGCCAGGTGGACCACGACGTCGACGTCGGCGAACGCCTCCCGGAGCGCGTCCTGGTCGCGCACGTCGCCCTGGCGGTACTCCATCTTGCTCCAGCCATGCTCCTGCGGATCGAAGGGTCGGCGGGCGATCCCGACAATCTTCTTGATCCGCTTCTCGGCCTGCAGCAGCGGCACGAAGCCAAACCCGAAGGTCCCGGTCGGGCCGGTCACGGCGACGGTCAGCGCGGACGGCTTGGCCTTACGGGTGGTGTTGCGCTTGGCGGCCGGCATCGAGCGCGTACCCTACCGAGGCCATCCGCCTCACTGGCGTTGATTCTCGTCGAGGTCCTCGCGGTCGGCCCACTCCAGCAGAGGCTCCAGCGAGAACGCGACCTCGTCGATGCCGGAGTGCAGGTCGCCGAGGCGAGCGAACCGCTCCGGCACCGTGGCGATGGTCAGTTCGGAGGGGACGACGTCCTCGAGCTCCTCCCACGCGATCGGGGTCGAAACCGTCCCCTCGCTCACCCCCCGCACGGAGTAGGCGCTGGCGATCGTGTGGTCACGGGCGTTCTGGTTGTAGTCCACGAACGCCTTGTCGGGATCTCGATCCTTGCGCCACCACGTGGTGGTGGCCTCGCTTGGCGCGCGCCGCTCCACCTCTCGAGCGAAGGCCAGCGCCGCGCGGCGCACCTCGGCGAAGCCCCATCGGGGCTCGATCCGCACGTAGATGTGCATGCCCGAGCCCCCGGAGGTCTTGGGCCAGCCCGGTGATTCCCAGCTCGTCCAGCACCTCCCGTGCCGTGTGGGCGACGTGACGCACGGTGTCGAACCCGCACTTGGGCATCGGGTCGATGTCGATCCGCCACTCGTCGGGACGCTCCACATCGCTGCGGCGCGAGTTCCAGGGATGGAACTCGACGGTCGACATCTGCACCGCCCAGATCACCTCGGCCAGCTCGGTCACGCACAGCTCGTCGGCGTGGCGTCCAGAGGGGAAGTCCACGCGTACCGTCTCAATCCAGGACGGGGCGCCGGAGGGGATTCGCTTCTGGTGAACCTTCTGGTCATCGACTCCGCGGGGGAAGCGGTGGAGCATGCACGGCCGTTCGCGCAGCGCGCGCACGATGCCCTCCCCGACGCTGACGTAGTAGCGCGCCAGGTCCAGCTTGGTCTCGCCGCGGGCCGAGAAGTAGACCCGGTCGGGGCTGGTCACCCGCACCGCCCGGTCCTCCACCTCCAGCTCCACTGGTTCACCGGCGCCTGCGCGGGCATCGCTAAGTTGAGAGCAGCTGTATCGGAATCATCGCTAAAGATTGGAGCAAGGATGAAGCAGCGCAAGCTCGCCGACCTGGAAGTTTCGGCCCTCGGCCTCGGATGCATGGGCATGTCGGCCTTCTACGGCTCCACCGACGAGGGGGAGGCGATCGAAACCATTCACCGCGCTCGCGAGCTCGGGATCACCTTTCTCGACACGGCTCAGCTCTACGGCCCGATGACAAATGAGGAGCTGGTGGGACGCGCCATCGCCGACCACCGGGACGAGTATGTGATCGCCACCAAGTTCGCCCGCCGGATCGAGTCCGACACCCAGCCCGGCGATCTGTCGACGCTCGGACCACTGGACGGATCCCCCGAGCACGTGCGCAGCTCCGTGGAGGGCTCGCTGAGGCGTCTCGGGACGGACTACATCGACCTCTACTACCAGCACCGCGTTGACCCGGACGTCCCGATCGAGGAGACGGTTGGCGCGATGGCCGAGCTGGTGGACCAGGGCAAGATCCGCCATATCGGGCTGAGCGAGGCGGCGCCGGAGACGATCCGCCGCGCGTACGCCGAGCATCCGATCACGGCGCTGCAGACCGAGTACTCGCTGTGGACGCGTCATGTCGAGGACGAGGTGCTTCCCACCTGTCGCGAGCTGGGAATCGGCTTCGTGCCCTATTCACCGCTGGGGCGCGGCTTTCTCTCCGGCCGCTTCAAGTCGCCTGAGGAGCTCGACGAGAACGACTTCCGCCGCCACGGTCCGCGGTTCACGGGCGACAACCTCCAGGCGAACCTGAAGCTCGCCGAGAAGGTGGCCGAGATCGCCGCCGAGAAGGACGTCACGCCCGCTCAGCTGGCGCTCGCCTGGGTGCTGGCCCAGGGGGAGGACGTCGTGCCCATCCCCGGCACCAAGCGGCGGAAGTACGTGGAGGAGAACGCCGCCGCCGTGGACGTGGAGCTGAGTGCCGACGAGCTGGCCCGGATCGATTCGGAGCTGCCGGCGGCGGCCGGCGATCGCTACGACCAGGCCGGGATGGCCTCGGTGCACCTCTAGTCGCGCAGGCAGGCGCACGCAACTCCTGCACGGTCGCTGTGTTCCACGCTCAGTAACGGAAATGAAGCGAAAGGAGTCCGATGCGTCGCGTACGCCTCGTACTGGCGCTGGGCGCGACCCTCGCGCTGGCGCTGAGCTCTGTAGCCCTGGCCGCCACCTCGACAAAGGTCACCGGCGGCAGCTCGAAGCTCACCGTGTCAAGCACCGTCGCGACGGTGCTGGCCAACAACCACATCACCGTCACGGCGCTCTCGCCGGCCACCCAGTCGGGGACCACCGTCACCTTCCCGATCCGCGGCGGCAGAGTGAACCTCTCCAACCTCCACGGCACGATCCGTGAGAAGGGCGGCCTGTCGCTCTCGAACGGGACGAAGACCGCCACCCTGCGGCAGCCGACGCTCATCTCCGACCGCCACGGCTCGTACCTGTGGATGGAGATCCGCGGCAGGTCCCGCACGGTGTGCTCGCACATCACGCTGCACCATCCCCACGCGCACTGCCGCACCGTCGTGCGCTGGCGCTCCGAGCGGCTCGCTTCGCTTCACGGGTGTCACCGTGAGCGGCGGGACGGCGACGGCCACGGTCAAGCTGACCTCGACCGGAGCCAGGCTGTTCAACTCGCTGGCCGGCAAGCATCTCGCCTCCGCCGGCACCGTGATCGGCACCGGCTCGGTCACGCCTACGTTCGCCTGACGTCCAAGGTCGCGACCGCCCGCTGCGCCACGTGCGCGGCGGGCGGTCCTTCCTGGTCGTGTTCTGTCCGGCGCACGCGCAATCGTTTTGCGCATGCGTCTCCTGCACACCGCCGACTGGCATCTCGGCCGAGCCTTCCACGGGGCTTCGCTGATCGATCATCAGGCCGCCTTCCTGGATTGGCTGGCCGAGCTCGCCGATGAGGAGCGCATCGATGGCGTGCTGGTCGCGGGCGACCTCTACGACCGCGCACTGCCGCCGGCCGATGCCGTTGCGCTGGCCGGGGAGGCGCTCCAGCGGCTGGCCGACCACGGCCGCCAGGTCGTGGTGATCCCCGGCAACCATGACTCGGCGCTGCGCCTGGGCTTCGCCTCCGCCCTGCTCTCCCGGGCCGGGCTGCACCTCCGGACCGATCCGCTGCAGAGCGCGCGGCCGGTGATGGTCGGGGTCGACCGCGGTCTACGGGATCCCGTATCTGGAGCCAGAGCTGGTCGCCGACTCCCTCGGCTGCCAGGCGCGCACGCCACGAGGGGGTGCTGCACCGCCGCCATGGAGCGCGTGCGCGCTGACCTCGCAGACCGGCCGCAGGGCACGGCGTGCGTGGTCCTCGCCCATGCCTTCGTCGCCGGGGCGACCCCGGTCGACAGCGAGCGCGAGCTCGGTCGGGAGGCTCGGCCCAGGTCGGCTCGCGGCTTTTCGCAGGCGCGGACTACGTCGCGCTCGGGCATCTGCACCGTCCGCAGGCGGTCGCCGGTGGTCGCTACGCCGGCTCGCCGCTGGCCTACTCGTTCTCGGAGGCAGCCGACATGAAGTCGGTGACGGTGATCGACGTCGAGGGCCGGGGACGTGTGCGGAGCGCGACTGTGCGGGCTCCGGTCCCGCGTCCGCTGGCTCGGTTGCGCGGCACGCTTGACGAACTGATGATGGATCCCCTCCTCTCGCCGCACGAGCAGGCCTGGGTGGAGGCCACGCTCACCGATCCCGCCCGGCCAGTGGACGGAATGGCCCGGCTGCAGCGGCGCTTCCCGCACGCCGTCTGCATGGCCTTCGAGCCCGCCGGCACCAGCGATGCTGCTCGAGCGCTCCTACGCCGCACGGCTCCGGGGCCTCACCGAGGAGGAGGTGCTCTCCCGCTTCGTGCTGGACGTTCGCGGCAGCGAAGCCTCCGAGGAGGAGTTGGCGCTTCTTCGTGACGCGCTCGACGCGGGACGTAGCCGTCAGGTCGAGGACCTGACCAACCAGCGGACCTGAGGCGCCGATGCGGCTGCACCGGCTGCGGATCACGGCTTTTGAGCCGTTTGCGCGTACCGAGGAGGTCGATTTCGATGTCGCTCGGCGATGCCGGGCTGTTCCTGCTCCAGGGAGAGACCGGCGCGGGCAAGACGGCGATCCTCGACGCGGTCTGCTTCGCGCTGTTTGGGCATGTCCCCGGCGTCCGGGACGCCGCCCCCCGGCTCCGCTCCGATCACGCCGCCGCCAGCGACCGTACCGAGGTGGTGCTGGAGCTGACCCTGGCCGGACAGCGCCTTCGCGTTGCCCGATCGCCAAAGCAGGAGCGGCCCAAGGCCCGCGGGACGGGCCTGACCGAGGAGCCGGCCAGGGCGGTGCTGGAGGCCCTTGACGACGACGGAAGCTGGCAGGTGCGCGGTGAGCGGATCGATGCCGTGGAGCATGAGCTGGCTCCGCTGCTGGGGCTCACCCACACCCAGTTCTGCCAGGTCGTGCTGCTTCCGCAGGGAGCGTTCGCCCGCTTCCTGCACGCCTCCAGCGACGAGCGGAGGACGATCCTCCAGCAGCTGTTCGACACCCGGCGCTATGCCGCCGCCGAGGACTGGCTGACCGAGCGGCGTCGTGCGGCCGATAGCGAGGTTGCCCAGGGGCTCGACGGAGTCGGTGACATCGCCTCCCGCGCTGCCGAGGTCGCCCGTGAGGAGCCGCCCCAGGACTGGCGCGGCGAGCCTCAGCTGCTCGGCGAGTGGCTGGAGAACCGGATCGTCGTGGCGCAGGCCGGGGAGGTCACCGCGCACGGGCATCGGGAGGAGGCGGTGCGCCGCCGGGATGAGCACGCTGCCGGGCTGGCTGCCTCGCTCGCGCTGGCCGATCGTCAGCGCCGCCACGGCGCGGCGGTGGCAGCGGCGGAGGCCCATGAGGGGGCCAGGTCAGAGCGGGACGGCACCGAGCGACGGCTCCGGGCGGCGAGACAGGCCGCTCCCGTGGTCCCGGTCGCCCAGGCGCGGCAGGCGGCGATCGACAAGCTCGAGGACGCGAAGCGAGTAGCTGCCACCGCGGTGCGCCACGCGGCGTCCCAGACCTCCGAGCAGTCGGCGGCGCCTTTGCCGGGCGAGCCGCTGAAGGCCTCCGAGGCCCGCCGCCGCGCCGAGGCGCTTCACCGCCGGGCGGCAGTTACCGAGACCTTCCTGGAGGCCGAGGCGCGGGCTACCCAGGACGGGCAGGAGCTGGATGACCTCGGCAAGGAGCTGGAGCGCGCCCGAAGCGAGCTGAGCGGACACGAGGACTGGCTGGCGGCAGCCGGGGGCGAATGCGCCCGGCTGCGGGGTGAGGTGGAGCTGGCGCGAGCAGCGGCTGCCGTCCTGCCCGGGCTGGAGCGCGACCAGCAGGCGGCAGCGGCCCGGGCGGAGGCGGGCGCCCTGCGGGATCGGTTGCTGGTTGAGCTCGGTTCGGCGCGCGCCGCAGCCACCGAGGCCCATGAGCGCGAGCTCGGAGCCAAGAAGGCGTGGCTCGAGGCGCGGGAGCGCCGCCTGGAGGGAATCGCCGCCGAGCTGGCGGGCGAGCTCGGACCCGGAGAAGCCTGCCGGGTGTGTGGCGCCACAGAGCATCCCCAGCCGGCGACGGCGGATCCGGAAAGCGCTGTGGATCAGACCACCGAACGCGCGCTGCAGCAGGCACACGAACAAGCGGTGGGCGAGCGTGAAGAGAGACGCTCGGCACTCTCCGAGCTGGAGCGCGCGCTCAGCGAAGCGCGTGTCATCGCCGGTGATGGATCCGGCGCCGAGCTGGCGAGCGCCGCCCGGGCGGCGGCCGAGGCGCTTGACCGGCAGCGGCACTGCGCCGGACGGTGCGCTGCGACAGAACAGGCACTCGCCGACCACGAGCACGAACGGGCCCGACGGGAAGCGGGCCGCGTCGAGGCGGCGGAGCGTGTCGCCGCTCTTCGAGGCGAACAGTTACAGCGCCAGGCGAGCGGGGAGGAGGCCTCCCGCCGGCTGACGGAGGCTCGGGCCGGTGCGCCCACCATTGCTCAGGCCCTGGACCAGCTTCAGCGCTCGGCCCGCGCCTGGGAGGAGGCGGCCAGCGCCCTCGACGGGGCCGCCGCGGCCCAGCAGGAAGCTCGCCGTTGCACGCTCGGCGCCGAGCAGGAGGCGAGTGCCAACGGGTTCGGCTCCCTGGAGGATGCGCTCGGGGCGGCGTGCTCTGCGGAGGAGACCACGAGCATGGAGCAGGCGATCGCATCCTTTGACCAGCGGTGGGTTCAACTGCAGGCGGTGGTGCAGGACCCCGACCTGGCGGGCGCTGCCGAGCAGCCGGCACCAGAGCTGGAGCGGACCCGCTCGCTGCTGGAGGACGCCGAGCACGAGCTGGCTGCGGCGCACCGCGAGCACGGCGCAGCCGAACGCGAGGTTGAGGCGCTACGACGGTTGGCCGGCGAGCTCTCCGAGCGCCTGGAGGCACTGGAACCGCTCCTTGAGCGCCGGCGGCTGGTCGCCTCGGTCGCAGCGCTGGTGGACGGCAGCTCGGCCGCCAACAGGATGCGAATGCCCCTGGCGGCCTACGTCCTCACCGCCCGGCTGGAGCAGATCGCGGAGGCGGCTTCAGCCCGGCTGGAGACGATGTCAGGCGGCCGCTATCTGCTCCGTCACTGCGACGAGCGGGTCGGTCGCAGCCGTAAGGCCGGGCTGGGGCTCGAGGTGCTCGACGGCTGGACGGGCCAGGCCCGCGCGCCAGCCTCGCTGTCAGGGGGGGAGACCTTCCAGGCCAGTCTGGCGCTTGCGCTCGGCCTGGCCGACGTCGTCACCGCGGAGGCGGGGGCAGCGCGGCTGGGGACGCTGTTCGTCGACGAGGGGTTCGGCTCGCTCGGTGACCGGGCGCTCGACGACGTGCTGGACGTGCTCGACAGCCTGAGGGAGGGAGGGCGATCAGTGGGAGTGATCTCCCACGTCGCCGAGATGCGCCAGCGGATTCCGATGCAGCTGCACGTGGAGAAGGGGCGGAACGGGTCGCAGATCGTCCAGGGCTGAGAGCGCCCGGGCTTGTGGTGATGAGGGCCAGCCGCGCCACGCGGACTACCTGCGATGCTCACACCAGGGGCGGAGGACATCGACTCGTCAACTCGCAGAGGAGCTACACGAATGACTGGGAAGGCCGACTTCACGCAGGATGAGTGGAAGCTCGTACTCGAGGCGCCCCTGAGCGCCGGTTTGATCGTCCTCACTGCCCAGAAGGGCGGGACGTTCCGCGAAACTATCGCGATCGCCAAGGCCTACACCGAAGCGCGCCAGGAGCACGGCGAAAGCGAACTGCTCGACGAGATAACGGCCGCCAAGCCCGAGCGCGACCACACCCACTACCACTCGCCCGAGGAGCTCAAGCAGGGAGGTCTCCAGCACCTGCGCGACGCCGTAGCTCTGCTCGAGGTGAAGGCCACCCCGGACGAGGTCGGCGACTACCGGCGCTTCATCCTCACACTGTCCGACAAGGTCGCCAACGCCCACCGCGAGCACGGCCAGAGCGTCAGCGACGCCGAGCAGCAGGCGATCGCTGAGATCACCACGGCGTTGGGCGGCGACGGCAGCTAACCGGCGCCGCCGCCCGCAGGCGCTCGGCCGGCCCGCTCACACCGAGTACGCGCGCGACGTCTCGACCACAGCGCTGAGGTGATCGGCCGCATCGAGCAGTGCCGCCTCGCCTCCCCACGCCGCGAGCAGCTGGATTCCGATCGGCAGGCCGCTGGGGTGCAATCCGAGGGGGACCGAGATGCCGGGAACTCCGGCGAGGTTGGCGATCACCGCCTGCCGCAGGTTGGGGCCATCGGGGAGGGCGGGGCCGGAGGGGAGGTCGAGCACGGGTGCGCTCAGCGGCGGCGAGGGCGCCGGGTTGGTCGGCCACGCGAGCACGTCAACCTCGGTGAACGCCGCCGCGAGTTCGCGGCGGACTGCGGCCCGGACGCGGTCGGCACGAAGCAGCCGCAGCGCGGGATGCAGGGCAGAGAACTGAAACAGGGCGCGGGTGGTCGGCGCAACATCGTCGATGATGTCGGCCGGGATCGTTGCGGCGAGTTCGACGCCGACACGGACCGCTCCGGCTGATGACGACAGCGCCGCGGTATTCAGCGTGATCTCGCGAACGTCTGTAAACGTGGTGAGGGCCGACTCGCAGGTCGCGGCGACGTCGGGATCGAGGTCCTCCCAGAACGGCGAGCGGACAACCCCGACCCGTAGAGCGCGACCGTCACCAGCGGGTAACCCGCGCGCGAGGAACGCCTCGCTCAGCAGACGGGCGTCGGTGCTGTTGCGGGCAAAGACGCCCGGTGCCGACAGCGAGGAATTAGCGCCGGAATAGCCGTCGTAAGGGACCGCGCCATAGGTGACCTTCAGCCCCACCACCCCGGACCAGCCCGCGGGCAGCCGGGTCGACCCGCCGCTATCGCTGCCGAGCGCGCCAGCGACCAGGTGCCCCCCAACCGCGGATGCCGAACCGCTGGACGACCCGCCGGGACAGTGCTCGAGGTTGACCGGGTTTCGGGCCGGACCGTGCGGCGACGCCACGCCGGTCGTCCCCATTCCGAGCTCGTGCTGGTTCTCAACGGCGACGATGACCGCCCCCGCCTCGACCAGGCGCCGCACCGGTCCTGACAGCACGCGGGGCCCCAGCTCCCGCCGGGTCCCGTTGTGGTACCCACGCCACGGCAACCCGAACATGTCCTTTACGGTGATCGGGACCCCGTGCAGCGGGCCCCGCGGCGCAGCCGCGAGCATCTGCCGAGAGTGCTCGGGAAACGTCGCGATGAGCGCGTTCAACTGCGGGTTACGGTCCTCAATGCGCTCCAGCGTCAAATCGAGCAGCTGGCTCCCGGCAAGGTCACCGCAGGCAATCGCCTGTGCCTGAGCAGCAAGTCCGAGGTCCTGGGGATGCGTCATCGCGGTGCTCGCGCGGGATCGAGGTCATGCTCGGGCGACAGCGAGCGCACGTCAACCGCGTCAAGCGCGGCAAGACCCGGGCCGAGCACGTCCGCAACAACCGTCAGTAACTGGAGGTCCTCACTCGTAAAGGGCAGGCCGGCATCCGTCAGCATCGCACGGGCGAGAACGGCAAACTCCGGCCTCTCCTCAGGGTGCGGAGCTACTGGCGCTGTGTCTTCATCACCACCCGGCTCATGGTCAGAAGCACTCACGCACTTACCCTATCCGTAAGCCAGCGCCATTCGACTGTTCGCATGCATCTAGGCTGCACGGGCTGGTGATCGACGATCTGCTTGACATCGCACGCAGCAGGCTCGAACGGGTGGAGGCGCGCGACGCGTTCCAGGCGGTTGACCAAGGCGCTGTACTCGTGGACATACGCGCGGACTTCCAGCGCGAACGTGACGGCATCGTTCCGGGCGCGGTCTTCATTCCTCGCAATGTGCTCGAGTGGCGATGCGCTCCCGACTCGGCTTGGCGTGATCCGAGCGTGAGCGACCCGGACCGCCGGCTGATCCTGATGTGCGACGAGGGCTACCAGTCGAGCCTGGCCGCGGCGACTCTCCAAGCACTTGGGCTGCCGCACGCAACCGATCTCATCGGCGGATTCCAATCGTGGCGCAGCGCCGGCCTACCCACGGCGCCGGCCTCCATCGGTTGGAGCACGACGGAGCAAGCCTATGCACCAAGAGGTCCTCGCTCGAACCCGTTAACCCGGAAGCCTGACCAGTTCCGGGATACGGCTCACACGTAGCTACTTCCCGCCCGCAGGTACGTCCTGCTCAACCGAACCGGCGGTGCCACCTAACATCGCAGTCGACATGCGACGGCGAGACTCCCTCGTGGCGACCCCGTGGCCGGTACGCAGCGTCCTCGCCGGAACTGCCGGCACAGCTGCCCTGACGCTGGCCTACCGCCTCGAGCACCGCCTGCGTCCGCAGGTCCGCGGTCCGGTGGACTACGACGACAGCCTGGTGCCCGGGAAGATCGTGGCCGGCATCCTCCACCTGCCGTCGGTGTCGGGCCGGGAGGAGTGGGACCTGGGGATGGCGCTGCGCTGGAGCTACGGCTCGGTCTTCGGCGTGTGGCACGGGCTGCTGCGCCGCCACATGGAGGAGCCTGCCGCCACCACCGCGTTCGGTGCCACGCTGATCGGTGCCACGGTGACGATGTTCCCGCTGCTGGGTCGCACCCCGCCGCCATGGCGCTGGCCGAGGGGTTACCTGCTGACCGCCTTCGCAACTCATGCCGCATACGCCGGTGTTGTCGGCTTGGTCGACGACCGAGTGCGCCGGCTTCCCTGAGCAGCGACGTGCCGCTGGCCCCCGATCTCTCCGGCGTCGCCCTCGACGAGCGCTACGAGCTCCACTCGATCATCGGGGAGGGGACCTTCGGCCGGGTCTACCGCGGCCGTGATCGTCGTCTGGCCCGCTGGGTGGCCGTCAAGGTGATCAAGCCGTGGTGGGGCGAGGATCCGGAATGGGCCCGCAGCTTTGAGCGCGAGGCCCAGCTGCTGGCCTCGATCAGCCATCCCGGGATCGTGCAGATCTTCGATGTTGGATCCGCACCCGAGGGCCTCTACTACGTCGCCGAGCTGATCGACGGCCAGAGCCTCGCCACTCGGTTGCGATACGGCCCGGTGGCGCCGGAGGTTGCGCGCGACATCGCCATTCAGCTCTGCCTCGCGTTGGCTACTGCACACGACGGGCGGATCGTCCACCGCGACGTCAAGCCGGAGAACGTGCTGATCGCGGGCGACGGCAAGATCAAGGTGGGCGACTTCGGAGTGGCCCGGCTGGCGGAGTCCAGCAGCGACGGCGCCGCGGCAACCGCCGCCGGCACGCCCCGCTACATGGCCCCCGAGCAGGCGCGTGGCGGCCCCATCGCGCCGGCCACCGATGTGTACGGAGTGGGGGTGGTGCTCTACGAGATGCTCTGTGGCCATCCGCCGTTCGAGGGCCATTCGGCGGTGGAGCTGGCGCTGGCGCATCTCACCGATCCGCCGCCCCCGCTGCCTGAGCGCGTGCCCTCGGAGCTGGCCGAAGTCGTCGAACGAGCGCTGGCCAAGGACCCGCAGCAGCGCTATCGCGACGGTGGGGAGATGGCGGCGGCGCTGAGCGAGGCAGGGGGCGAGAGCGATGGACCCCGAGGCGACGCCAGATCGAACGGGGGCGCGCCGGGGCCGGAGCCGACGCCAGAAGCCGGGCCGGGCCAGGACCCCACCCGGGTCGGCGACCCCCGCTCGCCCCGCCGCAACGTGAATCCCGCCGAGCGGCGCCAGCGCATCGCGCTGTTTGCTCTGGTGCTCCTGCTGGTGGCCGGGGGCGTACTCGCGGGCGTGATCGCGCTCGCCCCAGCGCAGGTCCGGCTGCCGGACCTCCGGGGGATGAACCGGGCCGCGATCGTGAAGCGGATGCACCACCTTGGCCTGGGGGACGCCTTTGCCAAGCGCCCTTCCAGTTCGGTGGGCCCGGGGCTGGCCATCTCCCAGGAGCCGCCCCCGAGCTCCACGATTGACAGCGGCTCGGTCGTCCGGGTGGCGCTGAGCAGCGGCCCGCCCCCCGTGGAGGTTCCCCAGCTGGTGGGAGGCGACCGCGCCGCCGGTGAGGCCACGCTGGCGCATATGAAGCTGCGGGAAACCACCCGGCTGGTGCCGGCACCCAGGTCCCATCCCGGCCTGGTCACCCACCAGTCGCCCGCCGCGGGCTCCGGCGTTCCGCCGGGAACCGCCGTCACCCTGGACGTCGCCGAGACACCGCGGTGGCGCCCGCTGACGAGCTTCACCGGAGGCGACAGCGTGCCCTTCCGCATCCTCGGCCGGCACTGGCGGCTGGTCTACTCCATGCGTTACCAGGGGATCTGCACCTTCATCTTCTTCTGCTCGGGCCCCAACGCGCGCGTCACCGATCTGCGCACCGGCAGGCAGGTCGACGGCTTCGGGCTCGCCAAGGGCACCGACCAGTTCCATGCCGTCGCCGCCGGTCCCGGGCTCTACCAGGTCACCATCACCCCCGGCTCGGACACGGCACGGTGGTCGATCGACGTCCAGGACCGCTACTGACGCCGTGGTCGCCTCTTCTCTAAGAACCTCTCACGGCTTAGCCGTACCGTTCACACGATCAGATGAGCTCACCGAAGCACCTGTGGACGGGGGATTGGGAGCAGGAGTCCGAGGAGGCAGCCCGGGCGCGTGAGCGCCTGCGCCCGGATCTCGCCCAACCCGAGCCAGAACCGGAGCCGGCTCCGTCCTTTGCGCGCGCGGTCAGCCAACCACGCCAACGACTCGCGCCGCGTATTGGTCCGTTCCTCCGCGGCCTGGCCAGGCGGCTGGTCCCCCGGCGCGAGCAGCTGCGGCTGTTCGCCATCGTGGCCGCCCTCGTCGTGGTGGTGGCCGGTGCCGCCTTTGGCATCAGCCGGATCGGAGGCAATGGCTCCGGCGCTGCGAGTCCGACAACCGGGCACGCGTGGCTCGGGGTCCAGATGGGCGTGCTTCCCACCGGTGCGGTGGTGGTCACCTCGGTCACCCCCGGCAGCCCAGCCAACTCCGGCGGCCTTCACGTCGGCGACGTGATCGCCGAGGTTGAGAGCAGGCCGGTGGGCGCGCCGGTCGACGTGACCGATGCGGTCAATGCCCTGAGCCCCGGGGACAGCGTCGAGCTCATCATCCTGCGCGGATCCTCTACGCAGACCGTTCGCGTCAAGCTGGCCGCACCACCTTCCGGGTCGCCGTGAGCTTTGCGGCCCCGCTGGCGCTGCTGGGGCTGCTGGTAGTGCCTCTGCTGATCGCGTGGTACCGCGCCCAGCAGCGCGCCCGCGTCCGGTCGGCCCGCGGGTGGGTGAGCGCGCCACTTGAGCCTTCGCTGGCGCCTCGCAGCCCCAGATGGCGGCGCCACGTCCCGATGGTCGTGTTCGGCGTGGCGCTGGCGGTGCTGGTGCTCGCGGCCGCCCGCCCGCAGCGAAGCGTCGCAGTGCCCCTCAGCGACGGTGCGGTGATGCTGGCCGACGACGTGAGCAGCTCGATGGCGGCCACCGACCTGGCGCCCTCGCGCCTGGCCGCGGCGCGGGAAGCGGCACGGCGGTTCGTCGCCCGGGTACCGAGCACGATCCGCGTGGGGGTGATGGAATTCAACCAGCGACCGGTGGTGCTGCAGTCGCCGACGGTCAATCATGCGCTGGCCGCCGGGGCCCTTGATCAGCTGCAGCACGCGAACGGGCACACGGCGATCGGCGACGCGATCAATCTCGCCACCACCAGCCTGACCGAGCTGCGCTCCAGCAACGGCAAGCGTCCCCCCGCCGCGATCGTGCTGCTCTCCGACGGCACCTCCACGGGCGGGGCCGATCCGCTGACCGCGGCTCGCACGGCGGCCGGCCGCCACATCCCCGTCTCGACGGTCTCGGTTGGAACTCCCCGGGGGACGATCCCCGTCCGCCGCGGAGACCGGACCGTCCAGGAGCCCGTTCCGGTGAGCGCCGGCGAGCTGGCGCAGATTGCCCGGGTCGGCGGAGGTCACGCGTACACCGCCGCCGATGCCGGTGGACTCAGCGCGGTCTATGCCCATCTCGCGGCGGAGCTCGGCCACAAGCACGTGAAGCGAGAGATCAGCGCCGGGTTCGCCGGCGCCGGTCTCCTGCTGCTGCTCCTCGGCAGCACCCTGTCCCTCGGCTGGTTCGGCCGTCTTGTCTGAGGGCCCATCCCGATTGGCCCTGAAAGCAAAGGAGAAGCGATGAACCACGACACATCCAGCGAAGCGCTCCGGGAGCCTGCCCGCGCGGCCCTCCAGGAGGCGCTGTACGAGCTCAAACGGGTGATCGTCGGCCAAGACGCGATGCTGGAGCGCCTGCTGGTCAGCCTGCTCGCCGGCGGTCATGTTCTGCTGGAAGGCGTTCCCGGACTGGCCAAGACGCTCACCGTCAAGACGCTGGCCGGGGTGCTCGGGGGGAGCTACAACCGCATCCAGTTCACCCCGGACTTGGTTCCGGCCGACCTGGTGGGGACCCGGATCTGGCGTCCCGACAGCGGGGGCTTCGACACCGAGCTCGGTCCGGTGTTCAGCAACTTTCTGCTCGCGGACGAGATCAACCGCGCTCCCGCCAAGGTGCAGTCGGCGCTCCTGGAGGTGATGCAGGAGCAGCAGGTGACGATCGGCGGTGTCACCTATGACGTCCCCCGGCCGTTCATCGTGATGGCCACCCAGAACCCGATCGAGTCGGAGGGCACCTACCCGCTGCCCGAGGCCCAGGTCGACCGCTTTCTGATGAAGATCCTCGTCGATTACCCCACCACCGGGGAGGAGGCGGCCGTCGTCGGGCGGAGCCTCGCGCCGCCGGTCGAAGTCCAGGAGTGCCTCTCGGTCGGCCAGCTGCTCAGCTACGCCGGGGCGGTCGACACGGTGCTCGTGGACCGCGAGACGATCGGCTACGCGGTGGCCCTGGCCGACGCAACCCGGCATCCGGTCCGCTACGGACTGGGTGAGATGGACGGGCTGATCGATTTCGGTTCAAGCCCCCGCGGACCGATCGGCCTGGTCAGCGCGGCGCGTGTGCTGGCGCTGCTTCGCGGTCGTGCCCACGTGGTCACCGAGGACATCCGGGACCTCGTGCCTGACGTGCTCCGCCATCGCATCGTCCTCTCCTACGACGCGCTCAGCGAAGCGGTGACCCCTGACGCCCTGCTGGACCGGATCCTCGCGGCGGTCCCCGAGCCGGGCGCCGGGGATTTGACCCGTTCCCGCGCCGCGTGGCCGCCCAAGCGGCAAACGGGGTGAGCGACTCGTGCCCGGCGAGAACACAGCCGGTATGAGCGGCGCGGTGGTGGCGCCGCCGGTCGCCCGGCAAGGGCCCGGCCCGCTTCCCGCGGCGATGCTCGAAGCGCTGGCCGTGTACGTCAACCGGCTGGTCATCCGCACGCTGCCAGGAGATCGCCGCGCCGCCGGGGTGGGGCTGGGCGTGGAGCTGGCCCAGCTCCGTCCCTATGAGATCGGCGACGACGTTCGCCACATCGATCCGGCAACCACTGCGCGCACCGGCCAACCGCACGTCCGCCTGCACGTGCCCGAGCGGGCGCTGACCACCTGGATCGTCATCGACATCTCACCTTCGATGGCCTTTGGAACCGCCCGCCGGCTGAAGGCCGACGTGGCCGAGGGAGTGGCGCTCGTCTTCGGGCGACTCGGGGTGGCCCGTGCGGGCAGCGTCGCCGTGGCCGCCTTCGGCGCCGGTGACACTCGGGTGCTTCCGCCTCGCGGCTCGCGCCCGGGCATGGTGGCGCTCGGACGGTTGCTGGCCGAGGGAGTGGCCGTCGACGGGGAGCACCAGCCAAG
This sequence comes from uncultured Solirubrobacterales bacterium, assembly GCA_963731435.1. Lineage (GTDB taxonomy): Bacteria > Actinomycetota > Thermoleophilia > Solirubrobacterales > Solirubrobacteraceae > Palsa-465. The sequence continues at coordinate 1,954,001 of CAVSVF010000001.1, read as the reverse complement.
GGCCCTGGCCGACGCGCTGCAGAGGGTGGGCCGCCTGGCCCGCCAGCCGGGTCTGGTCGTGGTGATCTCGGACTTCCGGGACCAGCATGCCTGGGAACGCCCGCTGGGCTCGCTCGGAGTCCATCATTCGGTGCTCGCCGTGGAGGTCTCCGATCCACTGGAAGCTGACCTGCCCGCGGCCGGAAGCCTCACCTTGGTCGATCCGGAGACGGGTGACAGGGTGGAGCTCGACACTTCCAGTCGCCGGATCCGGGAGCGCTTCGCCGCGTTGGAGACCGAGCGGCGCGACCGGGTCGCCGCCGAGCTTCGGCGCCTGCTGATCCGGCATGTCAGCCTTTCCACCGGAGAGGACTGGCTGACGGAGCTGGGGAGGGCGCTGGAGTGAGCTTCGCCTCCCCGGTATGGCTGCTTGTGCTGCTGGCGATACCTGCGCTGCTGCTGGCGCGCCGGATCGCCGCCCGCCGCCGGCGACGATACGCGCTGCGGTTTCCCGCGCTGGGAACGGCGATGGTGGCGGCGGGGACGGTGCCGGGATGGCGGCGGCGGCTGCCCGGGGTGCTGCTACTGGTCGCGGTGGCGGCGCTGACTCTCGCCCTGGCGCGGCCGCGAGTGCCCTACCACGTTGCCGGTACAGGAGGCCTCGATCATGCTCGTCCTTGACCACTCCGGCTCTATGGCGGCCACCGATGTCCAGCCCACCCGCCTGTCCGCTGCAATCTCGGCAGCCGACAACTTCGTCGCTGCACTCCCGGGCAGCGTCCAGCTCGGTGCGATCAGCTTCTCCAGCACGACGGACGCCGTGCAGGGCCCGGTCTCCGACCACACTGCCGCCAAGCAGATCGTCGATAACCAGGTGGCGACTGGGGCCACCGCCACCGGCGATGCCCTGCAGCTGGCGCTCAATCTCCTGCACGGCGCGGGCCGACACCCTCCTTCGGCAATCGTGCTGCTCTCCGACGGCGCCGCCAACGCCGGGGTCGATGCCGTCACGGTCGCCCGCCAGGCCGCGCAGGACGGGGTCCCGATCTACACGGTGGCCCTGGGGACGCCGGACGGGGTGCTCAACAGTCCCGATCCGTTGCAGCCGCCGGTCCCGGTTCCACCCGATCCGCAGCTGATGGCTCAGCTCGCGCAGGCCTCCGGCGGCAGAGAGTTCGACGCGCAGAGCGCCGATGAGCTCTCCTCCATCTACAACCGGCTGGCCAGCAGGCTCGGAACCATCACCAAGCGTCGGGAGGTGACCGGAGAGTTCGCGGCCCTTGGGCTGGTGCTGATCGCGGCGGCCGCCGTAGTCTCCACCCGGTGGTCTCCCCGGCTGCCCTGAAGAGGCCGAGCCGTGCTAGCCGGCGGCCGTCGTGGCAGCCTGCTCCTCCGTCTTGTTCAGCCCGCACCCGGACTCGCCGGCGCGCAGCTGAGCCATCGAGGGCGGATCCGAGCTGAGCAGCTCCGGGACCGTGACCGAGCGCAGGCCCCGCCGGCGCAGCGCAGGCAGGAGCGTGGTCAGCGCCCGGATGGTCTGGCCCCGGTTCTCGTGCATGAGGATGATCGCGCCCGGCCGCATGCCGGCCTCCACGTTCTTGATGATGCCCGCCCAGTTGGCGCCCAGGGAATCGGCGGAGTCGGTGCTCCAGAGGATCTCCAGCAGCCCCAGGCGGTGAACGATCCCGTCGACGGTGGCGTCGTGCGATCCGTACGGGGGGCGGAACAGCTGGACCACCTCGCCCGTCTGCGCACGGATCTTCTCCGCGGTCCGTGTGATCTGGGACTGGATCTCGTCCGGTGAGAGCTCGGTCAGCACCGGGTGGGTGTAGGTGTGGTCGCCGATCACCGCCAGCTTGCGCTCGCGCACCAGCCACCCGGGCCAGTTGTCGATGCTGCGACCGACCGCGAAGAAGGTGGCCTGCTCGTGGGCCTGGCGGAGCTTCTTGATGGCAAAGTGGGTGTACGGGCCCGGACCGTCGTCGAAGGTGAAGGCCAGCTCGTTTCCGTGGAGCCCGCCGCAGTAGATCGGCATCTGCAGCTGCGCCAGGCGCTGCACCGCGGGGGTAGCGGCACCGCTGGGGCCGCTCACGCGCGCCACGTGCTGCCGCGCGGCTCGCGCTTCTCGCCGGAGTGGCGTGAACCGCATGAGCGCTACCGCCGCTGTGGCTCGACGTCGTTCCGCTCCCAGCGGCGATCGCAACCACGCCAATCACCACACACCAGCGCCAGCAGTCCGGCGGCAGCGAGCCGACGGCGGCGGAGCTGCGCCCGGCGGGCGGCGCGACGCTGTGAGTGGAGGGCGGGCGGGGCGGGCACCGCGGTCGGAGGGTAGCCGCTGGGGCGACGGGAGCCGTCCCCGGTTTCGGGGTAGAACCCACCCCATGCCAGGTTACGAGGATGAAGACGACTGGGTCGGCGAGCCCCCCGAGGGTCGGTACACCCGGGATCGCGCCAAGCCTGAGTACTGGCAGCGGCCCTGGCCGTTGGCGGCCGTTGGCGGAGGTATCCTGCTGGTGATCGTCGTCACTGGTGCTGATCCTGCACTGAGCGGCGCGCTCGGGGGGCCATCCGCTCCCGGTTAAGACCCTGTTTGGCCGGGATCAGGTGGTGTCATCCAGCCTCGTAGGAGCCTAGGCTGGGCCGGTGTCCCGCAGACCGAAGCTATTCCTGCCGATCGCGGCCGTGGCGATAGTTGCCGCGGTCCTCGCGTCCAGCGGCGGCGCCAGCGCGCCCACTGGCTCCCCGGAGCGTCCCGATCCCGCCTTTCGCGCTGCCCTCGCAGCGGCTCCGTGCCGCCGGGCAGGACGCACGCCGCCGAAACGCTCGAAGGGTGAGCACCGGGCCCGCGGTCGTCCCTCTGTATCTGCGCGGACCGATCCGACCGATCCCCCGGTCGTATCTCGGGCTGTCCATCGAGTACTGGGGACTTCCGCTGTTTGAGCGACATCTCGATGCGTTCACGCGGGTCCTCTCGTTGCTGCACGTGGCGAGCGACGGCCCGCTGACGCTGCGGATCGGCGGTGACTCGGCCGACCGACGCTGTGGGATCCCGACGCCCGCAAGCTGCCGCAGTGGGTCTTCCGGCTACGGCCGAGCTGGCTGCGCCTCACCAACTCGATGCTCGCCCGCGCGCCGGTCCGGCTGATCCTGGACCTCAATCTGGTCACCGCGTCTCCACTGCGGGCGGCGGCCTGGGCGCGAGCGGCCGAGGAGGGACTGCGCCGCGGGAGCATCAGCGCGTTTGAGATCGGCAACGAGCCGGACCTCTACGACCGGCCCTACTGGCTGGCCACGATCCTCCACCTCGGTGAGGGCGCGGCGGTGCTTCCAGCGGCCATCTCCCCCCGCAGCTACGTGAGGGACTTCAACGTATACGCCCGCACGTTGAACCGTTTCGCTCCCGGCGTTCCGCTGCTGGGTCCCGCCGTGGCCAAGCCCAAGCGCTCGCTCCGCTGGATCACCCAGCTGATCCGGCGCGATCGCCGGTATCTCGGAGCGGTCACCGCCCATCGCTACCCCTACTCGGCATGCGTGCACCGCAGCGCCGGCGACTTCCCCACCGTGGCGCGGCTGCTGAGCCCGGTGGCCACCGCCGGGGTGACGAGCGCGGTGGCGCCGGCTGCGGCCCAGGCGCATCGTGCGGGGCTGCCGTTTCGGATGACCGAGCTCAACTCGGTTACCTGTGGCGGGCGAGCGGGGGTCAGCAACACCTTCGCCACCGCTCTGTGGGCTCCGGATGCCCTCTTCGGCCTGATGCGGGTCGGGGTCGACGGGGTCAACATCCACGTGCGGGCGGACACGGTCAACGCGGCCATGGTGCCGGCCGCCGGGGGGCCTGCAGGCGCGGCCCCTGCTCTACGGCCTGACGCTGTTCACCCGCACTCTCTCCGTCGGTGGCCACCTCTTGGGAGTGGGGCTGGGTCCGGCCGCAGGTCCTCAGCTGAAGGCCTGGGCGGTGCGGACCGCCGCTGGAGGGACCCGGGTGCTGCTGATCAACAAGGGGCGCCGCGCCGTCACCGTGCAGCTGGAGATCCCCGGCAGCGTGCCGGCCACCGTGCAGCGGCTGGTGGCGTCCGTCGGCCGGCTCCACTCGCGGGGAGACCCTTGACGGTCAGCGCCTTGCCCGCAATGGGACCTGGCACGGCCGTCTGCGCCTGCAGACGGTCATCCCCAGCCTCCGCGGCTACTCGGTGGAGGTGCCGCCGTTCAGCGCTGCGCTGGTCTCGATCGGCTGAGCCGGCATCAACGCCTCGGCGGTGATCTCGCTGCACGGTGCGGCAGCCGGCGAGGCCGAGGGTCAGCTCGAAGTCGGCGCTTAGGTTCTCGATGACCTCGCGCACGCCGGCCGCGCCCCGCCACCGCCAGCCCGTAGACGTAGGGACGCCCGATCAGTACCGCGGTCGCCCCGAGCGCCAAGGCCTTGAAGATGTCCGCGCCCCAACGGATCCCGGAGTCCATCAGCACCGGAATCCGGCCATCGACCGCGTCCACCACCCCGGGAAGCGCGTCAAGCGTCGCGATCGCCCCATCGACCTGACGTCCGCCATGGTTGGAGACGACGATGCCGTCCATCCCGGCATCCACCGCGCGTACCGCGTCCTCGGGGTGGAGGATCCCCTTCAGCAGGATCGGCAGCCGAGTGCGCTCGCGCAGGAAGTCCAGGTGCTCCCAGGTCAGCGTAGGGCGGCTGTAGATGTCGATGAACCGCTGCACGGCCGCCCGCGCCCTCGCCGCTGCGCAGCGCCGACGCGAAGCTGGCCGGGTAGGCGCGGGTCAGCTGCAGCAGCACCCCGAGCGCCGCCAGGCTCGGACGAGGCTGCGGTCCGTCTGAGCCCGTCGCGTCCGGGCCGGAGATCAGCTCGGTGAACACCGGATCGCTGGTGTACTGCGCAATGCCCTTCCCGCGGAGGAAGGGGAGGTAGGCGATCTCCAGATCACGGGTCCGCCAGCCGAGGATTGTCGTGTCCAGCGTCACCACGATCGCCTCGCAGCCGGAACGCTCGGCGCGGGCGACGAGGCTCTCCACCAGCTCGTCGGACTTGCTCCAGTAGAGCTGGAACCAGCGCGGGCGTATCGCCCAGCTTGGCGGTCACCGCCTCCATCGGATGAGAGGCCTGATTGGAGAGGACCATCTGCGTCCCGGTGTCCCGGGCGGCCTCGGCCACGGCAAGGTCGGCCCCGCGATGGGCGAGCTCCAGAACGCCGATCGGCGCCAGCAGCAACGGACTTGGCAGACGCCGCCCGAACAGCTCCACCGAGGTGTCGCGCTCGCCCACGTCCCGCAGCACCCTCGGCACGATCCGCCAGCGCTCGAAGGCCGCCCGGTTGGCGGCGACGGTGCTCTCGCTGCCGGCGCCGGCGGCCACGTACGCGATAGGCCTCGCCGCGCATGTGCCGCTCGGCCTGGCCTCCAGCCGCTCGGCGTCCATCGGAACCCGGGGCGTGCGGCCGCTGACCCCGTCCAGGTAGACCTTCGTCTGGCGCAGCAGCCCGTCCATTCCGGCGCATCACAGCACAGTCGCCACTTCCACGCGCCCGGGCGTACGCTTCTGGCCAGGACAGCGAGAGAGGAGCGGCACCATGAGCACCGCAGAACGGCAAGCGTTGCAGGGCCTGATGATGCGCACCCCGCTGCTGGTCCGGGGAATCGCCGAGCGGGCCGAGGCGCTGTTCGCCGACCGCGAGATCGTCAGCTTCACCGCCGATGGCGTGGAGCGCACTACCTACGCCGAGGTGGTCGGCCGGGCACGCCGTCTCGCCGCGGCGTTGCATGACCTCGGGGTGCGGCCCGGCGACCGGGTGGCGACGTTCGGCTGGAACTCCCAGCGCCATCTGGAGCTGTACCTGGCCGTCCCCTCGCTGGGCGCGGTGCTCCACACGCTCAACATCCGTCTGTTTGACGACGACCTGCACTACATCGTCTCCCACGCCGAGGACCGGGTGATCTTCCTCGACGCCTCGCTGGCCGAGCGGATGCCGCGCTTTGAGGGCGTCGAGCACGAGATCCTGATGCCCGACGCCGCAGCGGAGCGCGACGGGGCGATCGCCTACGAGGAGTTCGTCGCCTCTGGCGATCCGGGGTTCGAGTTCCCGGAGCTCGACGAGAACCTCGCCGCCGCCATGTGTTACACCAGCGGCACCACCGGCCGGCCCAAGGGCGTCGTCTACTCGCATCGCTCCACCGTGCTGCACTCGCTGATGACCAACCAGGCCGATGGCCCGGGTCTGCGCGAGCGGGACGTGGTGATGCCGATCGTGCCGATGTTCCACGCCAACGCCTGGGGCATGCCCTATGCGGCGGCGTTGGCAGGATCGAAGCTGGTGTTCCCGGGGCCGAAGATGGATCCCGCCGACCTCGCTGCGGCAATCGCCGAGGAGGGCGTGACCATCGCCGCGGCGGTACCGACGATCTTCCAGGGGATCGCCGACCTGGAGCCGGCCCCCGACCTGTCGACGTGTGACCCGGCTGATGTGCGGCGGCTCGGCCGTGCCCGAGAGCCTGATGCGGCTCTACGACGAGCAGTTCGACGTTGCCGCTCATCCAGGCCTGGGGGATGACCGAGACCAGCCCGATGGCCTCGGTGTGCCGGGTCCCGCCCGGGCGGTCCCGAGGGCGACGAGGCCTACGCGCTGCGGGCCACCCAGGGAAGGGTGGTGCCATTCGTCGAGTACCGGGTCGACGAGGAGGCCGGCGGCGAGCTCCAGGTCCGCGGGCCGACGATCGCCAGTGCCTACTACGAGGACGAGACCGGAGCCGAGAAGTTCACCGAGGACGGCTGGCTGCGCACCGGCGACGTCGCCGAGCTCACCCACGGCGCGTTCATCAAGCTCGTCGATCGCACCAAGGACCTGGTCAAGTCCGGTGGTGAGTGGATCAGCTCGGTGGAGCTGGAGAACGTGATCATGGCTCACCCCGAGGTGACCGAGGCGGCGGTGGTGGCGATCCCCGACGAGCGCTGGGGGGAGCGTCCCTGCGCCTGCGTGGTGCGCTCGGAGGACAGCGCCCTGGACGGCGACGGGTTGCGCGAGTTCCTCAAGGACAAGGTGGCGCGCTGGTGGCTGCCCTGACCGCGTGGAGTTCATCGCCGAGGTCCCCAAGACCTCGGTGGGCAAGTTCGACAAGAAGGTGCTGCGGGCGCGGCTGCCGAGGAGGAGCTAGCGCCGGCGGGCCAGCAGCGCCAGCACCACCGCGCAGAGCGCGGCAACGACCCCGGCGAACACCAGGCCGGCGGTCTTCAGCCCGGCGCTCTGAGCCAGCACGCCCACGCCGATCACCGGGACCGATATCGCCACGTAGGCGACGACGAAGAAGCTCGAGGCGACCGCGGCACGATGCTCCTCGGGACTGCGGGCGTTGAGCGCAGCCAGCCCGGAGCGGAAGCTCAGTCCCTGCCCGACGCCGGCGACCATCCCGCCGCGCGACCAGCAGCGCCAGCGAGGAGACGCCAGTCCCCAGGCCAGCACCGCCATTCCCGCGATCAGCAGCGCGCACCCGCCGGGCAGCGCCGCGCCCTCGGGCACCCGCTCCAACGCCAGCTGACCGGCGGTGGACGCCGCGAACACCGCAAACACCACCAGCCCGATCGCGGCCCGGCTGCTGACCCCGAGCGGGCCGGCCAGGAACGCCGGCGACACCGCGGTGAACAGGCCGAGCACCGCAAAGCCGGCAAACGCCGCCAGCGAGGCGCGCACGAACGTCGCGCGCAGCTCACGGGCGGACGCCAAGCCTGCCCCGGCCGCAGTCGCGGCGAGCCGCGCCGGGTGACCGTCTCCGGCATCACCACCACCCCCACCGCTCCCGCCGCCACCAGCCCGAGATCGACCCAGAAGACCAGCTGCAGCGGCGATCCCGCCCACTGCGAGAGCACGCCGGCCAGCAGCGGGTCCCGCTGCCCAGGCCGAGCATGTTGGCCAGGGTTCCCACCAGCGTCGCTCTCCCGCGCTGCTCGGCGGGGGCGAGGTCGACCAGCGTGGCCGTCGCCGTCCCGGTGAAGATTCCGGCGGACAGTCCGGACAGGGCCCGGCCCACCAGCAGCAGCGCGAGGCCCGAGGTGGTCAGGAAGGCCACCGCGCTGAGCGCCGAGAAGCCCAGGCCTCCCAGCAGCACCGCGCGGCGCCCGATCTCGTCGGAGAGCCGCCCGAACAGCAGCAGCGCCGCGATCACCCCCACCGCATAGGTGGCGAAGATCACCGTGATCATCAGCTCCGAGAAGCCGAATTTCTCGCGGTAGAGGCCGTACAGCGGGGTCGGCAGCGTGGTGCCCATCATCGTCACCGCGAAGGCGTAGGCGGCCAGCGCGAAGCCGACCCCCGGCTGACCGATCTGCTGGTTCTGACGCCCGTGGCTCCCATAGATGTGCAGTATGGAGCGGCGGATCGTCTACGTCTCGAGGATCACGCGTCTGCCCCTGCTCAGCTCCGACGGAGCCGAGGTCGGTCGGGTGGTCGATGTGGTCATCGACCTCGGCGGCCGTCCCCCCGCGTCAACGGCTTCGTGGTGGCGGTGCAGCGGCGCCGGGTGTTCGTGGGCACCGGCCGGGTGGGGGAGATAGAGAGTGACGGGCTGCGGCTGCGGCGGGCTTCGGTGAACCTGCGCCAGTTCGAGTTGCGCAGCGGGGAGCGGCTGCTGGAGGGAGAGCTGATCGGCCGCCGGGTCCGTGACCAGCGCGTGGTGGACATCGGGATCACGCCCTCGCCGGAGCCGTTTGCCTGGGAGGTGGCCACCGTGGCCCTCGGGGGCCGGCGGGTGCCGGGACTTCGCCGTGCCCCGGAGGTGATCGACTGGAGCGAGGCCAGCGAGCTGTTCGCCTACGAGCGGCCGGTCGACCGCCAGGCGGCGACGCTCGGCACGCTGCATCCCGCCGAGATGGCCGGCGCGATCCGCCGCCTGCCGCTGAGCCGACGTCGCGTGCTGGCCGAGGCGCTGGAGGACGAGCGGCTGGCGGATCTGCTGGAGGAGCTCTCCGAGGATGAGCAGGTGCGGATCGTCGAAGGCCTCGACCACGAGCGCCTGGGTCGCGTGCTCGACGAGATGGAGGCCGACGATGCCGCCGACCTGCTGGCGGAGTTTCCCGCCAGCCAGCAGGCAGAGCTGCTGGGAGCGATGGATCCGGAGGAGGCCGAGCCGGTGCGGCGGCTGTTGACCTATGAGCCGGACACCGCCGGTGGGCTGATGACCCCAGAGCCGGTGATCCTTGAGCCGGGCGCCACCGTGGCCGAGGCGCTGGCCCGGGTCCGTGACCCGGACCTGCCGGCCCCGCTCGCCGCGCAGGTGTTCGTCGCACAGCCTCCACTGGATACGCCGACCGGCCGCTACCAGGGCACGATCGGCTTCCAGCGCCTGCTGCGGGAGGCGCCCAGCAAGCCGCTCTGGCCCGCTGCCTGGACGAGGAGGCCGAGCCGATCGACGCCAGCCTCAGCGACCGGGAGGTGGCCGCCCGGCTGGCCGCCTACGACGAGGTGGCGCTGGCGGTCACCGACGAGGTGGGGCGGCTGATCGGCGCCGTCACCGTCGACGACGTGCTCGATCGTGTGCTGCCGGGCGACTGGCGAGCTTACCCTGACGACCGCCGATGGCCCAGCACGATCGAGCTCAGTAGCCCGCGCGGCACCGCCGGCCGGCCGATGGCCAGCCGCGATCCGTTCGGCCCCGCAGCCGAGCGCTTTGCCCGCTTCTTCGGCACCGTCTACCTACCTCTTCTGGCAGACCGTGGTCGTGGTGGTTTGGATCGCTCTCAACGCCATCGCGAGGAGTGCTGCAGTGGGATCCCTATCCGTTCATCCTGCTCAACCTCGTGTTCTCCACCCAGGCGGCGTACGCGGCGCCGCTGATTCTGCTGGCCCAGAACCGCCAGGCCGATCGTGACAAGGAGGAGTACGAGCGCGACCGCGCGAGACAATGCGCGCACGCTTGCCAACACTGAGTACCTGGCTCGGGAGATCGCCGCGATAAGGATCGCCCTGGAGCACAAGGCCGATCGAGAGGATGTTGCCGAGCCGCTGGAGCGGCTGACCGGGGTGCTTGAGTCGCTTCAGGACCGTCTGCCCGAGGAGGAGTCCAGGGCGGCAAGCCCGGAGTAGATGGTGGGGCGCTGGGCGCTCGGGCTCTCGGGCTCTCGGCGGAGGCCCTACACCTTGAAGACGATCTTGCCGAGCAGGTCGCCGGTCAGCATCGTCTCGAAGCCCTCGCGCGCCTCGGCCAGCGGCAGCGTCCGGTCGATCTGCGGCCGGACGCCACGCTCCACGCAGAAGCGCTGTAGCCGCTCCAGCTCGTCACGGGTGCCCATCGTGGACCCGACCACCGAGAGCTGAAGGAAGAACACTCGGGTGAGCTCCGCCGGCGGCGCCTCGCCGCTGGTGGCGCCGGAGACGACCAGCGTGCCGCCCGGCTTCAGTGAGCGGATGGAGTGACGCCCAGGTAGCCTCGCCGACCGTCTCCATCACGACGTCAACGCGCTCGGGCAGCCGTGCGCCGGACTCGAACGCGGCGTCGGCGCCCAGCTCCAGCGCCTGTTCGCGCTTGCGCTCGGAGCGACTGGTCACCCAGACCCGCGCGCCAGAGGCGCTGCCGAGCACGGTCAATGCGGTCGCCACCCCGCCGGCGGCGCCCTGCACCAGCACGGTCATCCCGGGCACCACTCCGCCGCGCGTGAACAGCATCCGGTAGGCGGTGAGCCATGCCGTCGGTAGGCAGGCGCCCTCCTCGAAGCTCAGCTCCTCTGACTTGGGGATGAGGTTCCGGCGCGGTACCGCCACCTTTGCCGCGAGCGTCCCGGGGTGCCGCTCGGAGAAGGAGCGCGCGCTTCGGATCAAGCGTCTCGTCGCCGCGCCAGGAGTCGCTGGTGATGACCGAATGAACGATCACCTCGTTGCCGTCCTCGTCGAGCCCGGCCGCATCGCAGCCGAGGATCATCGGCAGTTGCTCGCGCTTCAGCCCTACACCGCGGAGCGACCACAGGTCGTGGTGGTTGAGCGAGGCAGCGCGTACGGAGACGGTGGTCCAACCGTCCGGCACCTCGGGCTCAGGACGCTCGCCGATCTCCAGGCCGTCGAGGGGGTCGTCGGGGGAGAAGTCGGTGGCGAAGACGGCCAGCATCGACGGAATCATGCCCTAGTGGGAGCCGTCGCGCTGGGACGCGGCGGTTCCTGCGTCGCCGGACCCGCGCTCCATCACCGGATCTGCCGACGTTGAATTTGCGGCACGAGTTGCGCCGGCGCGGATTCGTGCCGGAAACTCCACGCTCCAGGTGGAATATTCGTCACGAATCGCCAGCTTCACGGTTCGTGCTCGATTTTCCACAGTGTGGGGCGACGGGGGTCCGCCTGAGTGGCACGCAAGCGAATGCCACGTCCCCTCGCCCTACGCCGCCGGACTTCCCACCCGCGCCACACCGGCGCCCGCAGCACTCCCGACCCGCGCCGCCGCCAGCCGCGTCAGAGCCGCCCTGTGCTGGCGCACTCCGCCGAGCAGCTCGCTGTCCAGCAGCGCTCGCTTGTACAGCCAGTGGACGTCGGCCTCCCAGGTGAAGCCGATCCCGCCGTGGGCCTGGATCGCGCTTGCGGTCACCTCGGGCCCGGCCTTGGCCGCTGCTGCCGCGGCCAGGGCCGCTGCCTCGGGCAGGCGCTCCGGATCGGCGTCCGCCGCCCAGGCGGCGAAGTACGCCGCCGAGCGGATGGTCTCGGTGTCCAGCAGCATCTGCGCACAGCGATGGGAAACGGCTTGAAATGATCCGACCGGTACCCCGAACTGCTTGCGCTCCTTCACGTACTCAAGCGTCATGTCCAGGGCGCGCTGGCAGACGCCGAGCACCTCGGCGGCCAGCACGATGCGCAGGCGATGGGCCGCTCCCGCTTCCAGCCCGCTTCCGCCCGCGGCGTCGGCCAGAACCGCATACCGGCGCGTGGAGTCGATCGTGCCAAATGGCTCGCCCGCAGGACGCTCCACCAGCGATGCCGCGTCACCGTCGACCACCACGACCACATCCGCCCCCGCCGCGTCGGCCGCGAGCTCGGCCGTGCCGAAACCGGCGCGCAGCTCGCCGCTGACCAGTCCCGGCAGCAGCCTCGCTCGGTCCTCGTCGGTGCCACCCGCCGAGAGCGCCGCGGCTACCGCGCCGACCGGAACAAGCGGCGTGGCCGCGCAGGCGTACCCGAGCTCCTCGGCCAGCACCGCCAGCTCCACCAGGCCAAGGCCCTGGCCGCTGTGCTCCTCTGCCACCGCGATGCCGGGCCAGCCGAGCTCAACCAGCTCGCGCCACAGCGCCCCGTCGTAGGCGCCGGCTTCGGCGGCCTCGCGGACCTTGGCCCACGGCGAGCGACTGGCGAGCAGCTCGTGCGCGACTCGCTTGATCTCCTGCTGGTCCTCGCTCAGATCGAAATCCACTGTGTCCTCCTCCTTCGACTAACGGGACTTGGGCAGGCCGAGCACGCGCTCGGCGACGATGTTCTTGAGCACCTCAGAGGTGCCACCTTCGATGGTGTTGCCGCGGGCGCGCAGCAGCTCGAAGGACCACGGACTGCCCGCCCGCAGGCCCTCCGGACCCAGCAGAGCGGCGGCGAGCTCGGTCAGCTCCTGGTTGGTCTGTGACCACATCCACTTGGTCAGGGAGCCCTCCGGACCGGGCTGACCGTACTTCTCTATCGAGGTGAGGCCTCGGTAGGCGGTCAGGCGGAGCACCTCGGCCTTCAGGTGCAGCTCTCCGAGCTTGTCGGCCACCACCGGATCGTCCAGCAGCCCTCGTTCGGCGGCCAGTCCCAGCACCTCGTCGAGCAGCTGACGGAGCCGCACCTGGAGGAAGAAGCCGAGCCCGGCCCGCTCGTTCATCAGCGTGGTCAGCGCCACCTTCCAGCCGTTTCCCTCGCCTCCGAGCACGTTGGTATCCGGGATCCGCGCTTCTTCGATGAACAGCTCGTTGAACTCCGCCTCGCCGGTGATCTGGCGCAGCGGACGCACCTGCACCGCGTCCTGATCCATGTCCAGCAGGAAATAGGTCAGCCCCTTGTGCTTTGGGGCCTCGGTGTCGGTGCGCGCCACCAGCATGCACCACTTCGAGTACTGCGCCAGGCTGGTCCACACCTTCTGCCCGGTGACGATCCATTCGTCGCCCCGCTTGACCGCACGAGTCTTCAGGGCGGCCAGGTCAGAGCCGGCATCGGGCTCGGAGAAGCCCTGGCACCAGATCTCGTCCCCGGTCACGATCGGCCCCAGGTAGCGGTCCTTCTGCTCCGGCGTCCCCCAGACCATTATCGTCGGGCCGGCCAGCAGCAGCCCCAGCGCGTTGGCCGGGAGCGGGGCGCCGGCGCGACCGAGCTCCTCGAAGAAGATCGCCGACTGGGTGAGCGTCGCTCCGCGGCCGCCGTACTCACGCGGCCAATGCACTGCGCCCCAGCCTCCCTCGGCCAGCCGGCGCTGGAAGTCACGGCGCCACTGGAGGCGACCGTCTTCGGTCTCGGGCGCGTGCCCCGGCTCGTTGTCGGTCATCCAGCTCCGGAGCTCATCGCGAAAGGCGAGCTCCTCGTCGTTGAAGGTCAGGTCCACGCCTCCTCCTTTCCGGCGAGCCGAACAGCGCAGCCCACCAGCACGTCCTCCAGGTCGATGGTCTTGGTTCCTTCCCGTACGCGGGCGCAGGCGAGCGCGTGCACGCCGGCGGCCAGCACGTACAGCGCCTCATCCGGGGCGACCGGCATCCCGGAGCGGGCAAAGCTCCTTCCGTAGCGGCGGGCGAAGCGCCACATGGCGAGATCCCGCTCGGCTCCCACCGCCGGGTACTCCAACAGGTACACCCGTGCGAAGGTCGGCTCCTCGTCCAGCGTGGTCAGATAGGCCCGAATGCCCAACCGCAGCTCCTCACGCCAGTCCCCCGCCTTGCTCGCGGCGGCGACGACCCGCTCCTCCAGGACCTCGGTGCCCGTCCGGTAGGCCGCGGCCAGGCACGCCTCCTTGGACTCGAACAGCGCGTAGAAGGTGCTGCGGGAGACCCGGGCCAGCCGGACCGCGTCGGTCACGGTGGCCGCTTCGTAGCCCTTCGCGGCAACCGTGCGCACCATCGCGTCCAGGAGCTTGGCCCGCTGCGGGCGGTCGGTGAGCAGCGGCTCCACCTCAGGGTGGCTCGCGACCAGTGATGACACGGGCTTAACCGTACCTGATGGGTACAGCTTTGATACCTCCGCGTCCGGACAGTGGACATCTACAGTTGCGCCATCTCCTCCCGCTATTCACCGCCCGACGCCGAACTGCTGCTGCGCCGAGCCCGGCGACCGCTGGTGCTGGGAATCGGCGGCGGTGGCGACGTGGCGGGGGCGCTGGCCACCGCCGAGCACCTCCGCCGCTACAACGGCGCGAGGCCGATCCTGGGCGGGGTGAGCTGGGAGCGAAGGCCGATCGACCCTCGCCCCGGACCTCGCCGCGCCGAGGAGATCGTCGATGCGGAGGAGATCGCCCCCGGGGTAATGCTCGCCGACCCGCAGACGCGGACCGCCGACGGGGGGATCCATTTCGCGGAATCACGGATGGCCGAGTTTCTGGGCGAGGACACCGTGCTGATCGACATCGGTCTCGGGCCCGCCATCATCGCCGACGGGCATCGCCCAGGCACAGGCCAGGCTGGGCTTCGACCTGCTGGTGTTCGTCGATGTCGGTGGCGATGTTCTTGCCCAAGGCGACGAGCCCGGGCTGCGCAGTCCGCTGTGCGACGCCGTGATGCTGGCCGTGGGGGCACGCCTGGTCAAAGCGGGGCACCAGGTTCTGCTGGGGGTGTTCGGGACCGGTTGCGACGCCGAGTTGACCCCGGCCGAGGTGCTGGCGCGGCTGGCTGCGATCGCGAACGCGGGCGGATTGTGCGGCGCCTACGGTCTGACCGCCGACGTCGCCGAGCGCGTTGAGGCGGCGATACAGCTGGTCCCGACCGAGGCAAGCGCGATGGCGGTCAGCGCTTTCCGCGGCAACAGCGGACCGGTCTCCATCCGCGGCGGTGAGCGGACGCTGGAGCTCTCGCCGGTCGCTGCGCTGACCTTCTACCTGGACGTCCCGGCGACGCTGGCCGCCACCGGCCGGTTGGCCCGCGCTGTGGACGGCGCCGCCGACATCCACGAGGCGAGCGCCGCGCTGAACCGCCTGGGCGTGCGCACCGAGCTCGACCTGGAGACCGAAGCCGCCGGCTTAACCTCCAACGGACGATGAAGGCGGTGGCCATCACTCGTCCCGGCGACGAGAGCGTGCTGGAGGTGATTGATCGCCCCGTCCGAGAGCCCGACGCCGGAGAGGTACGGATCGCGGTGAAGGCGGCCGCGGTCAATCCCACCGACATCGGCCTGCGCCAGCGCGGCCGAGAGGACACCCCTCCACCGTGGACCCCTGGTATGGACGCCTCCGGCACGATCGATGCGGTGGGTGACGGCGTCGACCGACTCAGACCCGGCGAGGAGGTGATGGCCGTCGTCACGCCGCGGCGCGAGGACGGCGGGGCGCAGGCTGAGCTGGTGGTGCTCCCGGCGGCCTCCGTGGTGGCGGTTCCCGACGGGGTCACGCTCCAGCAGGCAGCGACGCTGCCCATGAACGGCCTCACGGCACTGCGTGGCCTGGAGCTGCTTGGGCTGGAAGCCGGCCGGACGCTGGCGATCAGCGGCGGCGCCGGGGTGCTCGGCTCCTACGTCATTCCGCTGGCCAAGCTGCAGGGTTTGCGCGTGCTCGCCGACGCCTCGCCCGAAGACGAGGAGCTCGTGCGGAGCTTCGGGGCCGACGAGATCGTGGCGCGCGGCGAGCGCTTCAACGAGACTGTTCGGGAGGTTGCTCCGGACGGTGCGGACGGTCTGTTCGATACCGCGCTGCTGGGACGCCAGGCGTTCCCGGCGATCCGCGATGGCGGCGGGCTCGCCGTGGTTCGGGGCTGGGACGGGGGAGACACCGAGCGCGGGATACAGGTCCGTCCGGTGGCCGTGTTCGACGTGCTGGAGCGGACCGAGTGGCTCGAGTACCTGCGTGAGCTGGCGTCGCAGGGCACCTTCCAGCTCCGGGTGGCCGGAGAGTTTCCGCCGGAGCAGGCCGCCGAGGCGCAGCGGCTGATGGACGCCGGCGGCCTGCGAGGACGCGCGCTGATCGTCTTCTAGAACCCGTTGGACGGATGCTCGATGGCTGCCTGCGCCGCCGCGATACGCGCGATCGGCACCCGGTAGGGCGAACAGGAGACATAGTCGAGGCCGGCGAGGTGGAAGAAATGGATCGATTCAGGATCGCCGCCGTGCTCGCCGCACACGCCGAGCTTGAGCCCCGGCACGGACTCACGACCGACCCACGCCGCCAGACGCACGAGCCAGCCCACGCCGGGACGATCGATCGTCTCGAACGGGCTGCGGTCGATGATTTTGCGCTCCAGGTACACCGGCACGAACTTCGACTCGACGTCATCCCGTGAGAACCCCAGCGCCGTCTGCGTCAGGTCGTTGGTGCCGAAGGAGAAGAAGTCGGCGAACTTGGCGATCCGGTCGGCGGCGAAGCATGCCCGCGGCAGCTCGATCATCGTCCCCACCGTGTAGTCCTCTCCTTCTGAGAGGCCCTCCTTGACGCCGACCGAGACCACCAGCTCGCGCATCAGCTCCAGCTCGTGCTCGTAGTCGACCAGCGGGATCATGACCTCCGGATGCGGTGGCTGCGCGGCGGCCTTGGCCGCGCGGAAGATCGCCTGGACCTGCATCTCGTAGATCTCCGGGTAGAGGATGCCCAGCCGGCATCCCCTGGTGCCGAGCATCGGGTTGCCCTCGGAGATGTCTCGCACCCGAGCCAGCAGCCGCTCCAGCTCGGGAAGCTCTGCGGACTCCTCCATCCGCGCGTGCTCGACCTTGGCCGCCAGGTCCGGCAGGTTGGGAAGGAACTCGTGCAGCGGCGGGTCCAGCAGCCTGATCGTCACCGGCAGCCCGGCCATCGCCTCGAACAGACCCTCAAAGTCCTGCTGCTGCAGCGGCAGCAGCTCCGCCAGCGCCTCCCGCCGCGCCGGCGCGTCGTCGGCCATGATCATCGCTTGCATCTTCGGCTGGCGATCCTCGGCCATGAACATGTGCTCGGTTCGGCACAGACCGATCCCGGCAGCGCCGAGCTCCCGTGCCCGCTCGGCGTCCTCCGGGGTGTCGGCGTTGGCACGCACTCCCAGCCGGCGGATCTCGTCGGCCCAACCGAGCACGGTCTCGAAGTTCTCATCGACCCGCGCGTCGACCAGCGGCACGTCGTCGGTGGTCACGCATCCCCGCGTGCCGTCGATGGCGATCCTCTCGCCGGCACGGATCACCGTGTCGTTGACGGTGATCGTCTGGGCTTCGAGGTCGATCGAGACCGCCTCGGCGCCGACCACCGCCGGACGACCCATTCCCCGGGCGACCAGTGCGGCATGGGAAGCCTTGCCGCCCTCGGAGGTCAGGATCCCGGCAGCGGCATGGAATCCGGCGACGTCGCCGGCGTCGGTGAACGGGCGCACGAGGATCACCCGTCGCCCCTCGTCGCCTGCCTCCACGGCTGCCTGCGCGGTGAACACCACCTCGCCCAGCGCGGCTCCCGGTGAGGCGGCCACGCCACTGGCGAGCACATCGAAGTCCGCCTGCGGGTCGAAGGTGGGGTGGAGCAGAGCGTCGAGCGCGCCGGGATCGATCGTCGCCAGCGCCTGCTCTCGGGTGAGCAGACCTTCCTGCACAGCATCGACGGCGAAGCGGACCGCCGCCTGGGCCGGCCGCTTGGCCGCCCGCGTCTGGAGCATGTAGAGGCGGCCCTCCTCCACGGTGAACTCCGTGTCCTGCATGTCCTCGTAGTGGCGCTCCAGCGTGCGGAGGATCTCCATCAGCTCGGTGTGAACCTCCGGCATCCATTGCTCGATCTCGCCGATGTCCCGGGGGGTGCGGGCACCGGAGACGACATCCTCGCCCTGGGCGTTGGGCAGGAAGTCGCCGCTCGGCTCAGGCGCTCCGGTGACCTCGTCCCGGGAGAAGGCCACCCCGGAACCCGACGTCTCGCCCTTGTTCCCGAACACCATCTGCTGGACGTTGACCGCCGTACCCCACTCGTCGGGGATCCGATTGAGGCGGCGGTACGCGACCGCGCGCTCGCCCAACCAGGAGTCGAACACAGCGCGGATCGCCAGCCGCAGCTGCTCCTGGGGCTCCTGGGGAAACTCCTCCTCGGTGTGGCGGGCATAGACCTGCTTGAACGCCTCGGTGAGCTCCTGGAGCGCGGTCACGTCGAGCTCGGTGTCGGCCTTGACCCCGCGGCTTCGCTTGGCCTCGACTATCGCCTGCTCGAACTCCTCGGCCGGGATGCCGCGGGAGACGTTGCCGAACATCTGGACGAAGCGGCGGTAGGAGTCCCAGGCAAAGCGCTCGTTCTCGGTCGCCTGGGCGAGCCCGAGCACCGAGCGGTCGTTCAGTCCGAGGTTGAGAACGGTGTCAAGCATTCCCGGCATCGACTGCCGCGCGCCGGAGCGCACCGAGACCAGCAGCGGGTCCTCGGCGTCGCCCAGCCGCTTGCCCGCGTGGCGCTCCAACCGCCCCAGGGCCTCGGCGACCTGGGAGGCCATCCCCTCGGGCTCCTCGCGGTCGGCCCGCATGTACTGCACGCACGCCTCGGTGGTGATCGTGAACCCGGCGGGGACCCGGTCGGCGCCCAGCACCCGGGTCATCTCAGCGACGCCGGCCCCCTTGCCCCCCAGCAGCTCCCGCATCTCCCGCGAGCCGTCGGCGAAGTCGTAAACCCAGCGTGTGACCGCAGAACCGCTGTCGCTCACCAGGTGGTCGATCCTATCGGCCAGGGTTTCCGGGTGGCGCTCCGTGGGGAGTACACGACCATGGCTGCCGAAGACACACCGCCTACTGGTGTGAGCACCGAGCCGGGCGGGATCTCGACGTCCGAGCCGGGAGCGCCCGCCGGCACGAGCACGGGCGGCCGCGGCAGGAGGGGTCGTTCCGGAAGCAACATGCTGCCCGAGCGTGAAGGGCGCCGCTTCGGGCTGGAGCGGATCTTCGTGCGCCTGGTGGCGACCTGCGGGATCGTGGCGATCGGCGTGGCGCTCGGCGCCATCCTGGCCGACAACAAGGTCCAGGGCTGGATCACCGGCCTAGTGGTCGCCCTGATCAGCGTGATCCTGGCCGGCCTGTTGTGGTCCTCGCGCCAGTTGTAGGCGCTGCAGACCGTCGATGAAGCAGCTGCACGGAACGGCGACGGGCTGACGTCCGCGCGTCCGATGGAGCGCTGCGTCGCGCTGTTCGCGGATGTCGAGGCGCTATCCGGACTGGTTTCCGGAGGTCGTCCGAAGCGTTGAGGTCTCCGAGCGCCACCCTGACGGCAGCCCGGCACAGGCCCGCACCGTCCTGCACGTCTCCCAGGGGCCGCTGAACCGTGACATCGAGCTGGTGCTCTCGGTGGAGGTCGGGCCGTCGCGGGTCTTGCTCCAGCGGATCCCGTACGAGCCGAGCGACCCCGAGGATTTCGCGGTGACATGGCAGCTGCACGACGACGCGGGGGCGACGCGTGTCGAGCTCGCACTCGAGGCCTGCCTCTCGGTTCCACGCCTGGTCCCGGTGGGTGGCATCGGCGACAGCATGGCCCGCGGGTTCGTGGCGGCCGCGGTCAAGGAGCTTGAGGGCTAGCGGCGAGCAGGATTGTGGCGCGTTTAGGTCCGGGCGCCTAACCCGAGGCCGCCGCGCTCAACGACCGCGGCACCAGGTCCATCGCTTCGGCAAGCAGCTCGTAGGACCGCCTCCGCGCCTGGTGATCGTGGGTGATCGTCACGACGATCACCTCCTCGGCGCCGTACTCCTGCGCCAAGCGCTCGATCCCAGCCCGCACCGTCGCCGGCGAGCCGATGATCCCTCGCCGTCCGGGTAGCGAGCCGTCGAGAGCTTGCCCTCCCGGCGCAGGAACTCGACCGCCCGCTCGGGCGGGGGGACCGGGATCAGCTCGCCGCGGCGAAGCAGGGTCAGGGTCATGCGGCTGCTGGTCGCCAGGTACTGGGCCTGCTCATCGGTTTCGGCGCACAGCACCCAGGCCGCCACCGAGGTGCGCGGCGCCGTATCGTGGCCCTCGGCGGCGAAGCGCTCGCGGTAGGAGGCGGTGATCGTCTCGCCGCCGGGGTTGATGAAGTCGGCGAACGCGTAGGGCAGGGCCAGCTGCGCCGCCCAGATCGCGCTCTGGGGCGATGAGCCGAGCATCCACACCGCGGGGAGCTCAGGACGGCCCGGGAGCATCCCGGCCAGGCGTCGGAATGGGTGATCTTCGGGAAGCGAGTCGTCGAAGTAGGCCAGCAGCTCCGCCAGCTGCTGGGGGAAGTCGTCGGGGGCGGCCTGGCGACGATCGCGCTGCAGAGCGAACGTGGTCAACGGGTCGGTGCCCGAGGCCCGCCCGAGGCCGAGATCGACCCGCCCCGGGAACAGCGCGGCCAGAACCGTGAAGGTCTCCGCGACCTTGAACGGGCTGTAGTGGGGAAGCATCACGCCGCCGCTACCCACGCGAATCTGCTCGGTGGCCGCGGCGATCGGCCCGATCAGTGCTTCCGGGCTTGCGCTTGCCAGCATCGGCCCGCCGTGGTGCTCGGCCACCCAGTAGCGGTGATAGCCGAGAGCATCGGCTGCGCGAGCCAGGTCAAGCGTATTGGCCAGCGCCTGGGGCCCGGTGGAGCCCTCGGGGATCGGCGACTGATCCAGTACCGAGACGAGCACGCCCCCAGATGGTAGGACGCGCCGTCACTCGCCCATCTGCACGACGAGTAGCGCGATGTCGTCCCGGGGCTCGCCGTCACCGTCGCCGACCGCGAACGCCTCCAGGTGGGCGGCGATCCCCTCGGCGTCGACGCCCTGACACTCGGCCAGCGTCCTCAATAGATCCGAGGAGGAGAGAACCCTCGCCGGGGCGCGCGCGTCGGTCAGCCCGTCGGTGTAGAGGACCAGGGTGTCCCCGGGCTCCAGTACCGCCGGCACCGCCCGGTATTCGGCGCCCGCGACCACGCCCACCAACGGGCCGGCGGCGTCGATCAGCTCGCTCCGTCCTTCGCTGCGAAGAATCAGCGGCGGGGGGTGCCCGGCAGCCACCACGTCCAGAAGCAACCCGTCGTCGCTCAGGCGCACGCCGATGTAGCACGCGGTTAGGAATCGCTGCTCCTCGGCCCGCGGGCCGCGTAGGACCGCGGTATTGAGCCGAGTCATCACCGTGGCCGGCGAATGCTCCGAGAGGGCGCGGACGGTGTACCGTGCCAGTGCGGTCAGCGCGGCCGCCTCGGGGCCCTTCCCGCAGACGTCACCGATGACGATCCCCCACCCTCCTCCGTCCAGGTCGAAGGCGTCATAGAAGTCCCCTCCCACCTCCTGGCCTTCTGCAGCGGCGCGATAGCGGCCCGCGACGTTGACCCCCGGGATCTCGGGAAGCTTTCGGGGAAGCAGACCCTGCTGGAGAGTTCGGGCCAGGTGCCGGGTGGACTCGAACAGGCGGCCGTTGTCGATGGACAGCGCCGCCCTGCGAGCGAGCTCCTCGGCCAGCACGAGGTCGTCCTCGTCGTACGGCGCGGTCCCCTGTACGCGAACCAACGACAGCGCGCCCAACGTTCGCCGGCGGGAGATCAGCGGGACGATGATCGCCGATCCGTGCTCCAGCTCGGAGGCCAGGTCAGCCTGTGCTCCCGTTGGTCGCCTCGAACAGGAGGTTGGGAGTGAGCGTGGGCAGCAGCATCGGCTGACCAGTGCGCAGCACCTCGGCCACCGGCTCGCTCCCGCCGGGCGTCAGCGGATGCTCGGCTCTGAATTGCTCGACCGCACGCGCGTGCTCGGGATTCTCGGCGGCAGCCACCGCCGTTCGCACGACGGCGTCGTCCTCGAGCACGTGGATCGCCGTGAGCTGGGCGAGGCCGGGGACAGTCAGATCGACGAGCGAGCGGAGCTGCGCTGGTAGCTCCATCGAGCGGTCGAGCACCAACCCAGCCTGGGCGAGGAAGGTCATCCGCTGTTGAAGTCGCAGGTTCTCCTGTGCGGTCCGCTGGCGCTCTCGCAGGTCGCGCAGAAAGGCGACGAACTGCGGTGGCTCCGCCCCCGGGATGCCGGTGACGGTGAGCTCGACCGGGAACTCGGTGCCCTCGGCGTGAAGCGCGGTCAGCTCGATGCGGCGCCCGATGATCCTTGCCTCCCCGGTCTCCAGGTACCGCCGTAGCCCTTCGGCGTGGGTCGCGCGTAGCGGACCGGGGATGATCAGCTCCGCGACGGTGTTTCCCACCGCCTCGTCCTCCGAGCGCCCGAACATCTCCTCCGCTGAGCGGTTCCACCTGCGGACGATGCCCCCGGCATCCATCACGATCACGGCATCGAGCGCCGCGGCGAACACCGCTCCGACCCGCACGTCGATTCCGTTGGCGTCGAGGTCGCTCATCCGTCCCCTCCGGTTGGCCCTCATCAGCGACGATCACACGTCGCTTTCAGCGAGGTTATCGGGGTCTCCAGCGAGAAATCGCGTGGAGGCCGCCGAATCGGGTAGTCCCACGGTGCCATGTTCGCTGGGGAGCTACTGCGTATGCGCCTACGCTGCGACTCTTCCGCCCCCCGGCGCGCTCGTGAGGCGGTCGCCAAGCTGGATGTGCTCGGCGCGGTCCGGGACGATGCTCTGCTGGTCGTCTCGGAGCTGGCCAGCAATGCCGTCCGCCATTCGGGCTGCAACAGCAGCGATGAGGTCGTGCTGCTGGCCGAACTGGTGCCCGGCGCGCTCCGCCTTGCTGTCATCGACCAAGGTCGGTCCGGCGGGTCGCCGACGCGGCGCGAACGAGATCCGCTCACCCCCGGTGGGATGGGGCTACGGGTGGTGGAGACGATCGCCCGGCGGTGGGGGGCAGAGCGGCGCGGTCAGGTGAAGGTCTGGGCCGAGCTCGCGCTCTGAGTGAGAACAACGCGGTGAACACCAGCAGTCCGGCGAGGTTCAGCACCAGCTTGTAGTTCAGGGCGACCGAGCCGAACACGGCGCTCCGTCTGGGGCGGGCGCCGGTGGGGATCAGGTGCAGGGCACTGAACAGCCCGTCGACCAGTAGCGCTGCCAGCACCATCGTCACGAACATCAATGCGGTGATCCGCAGCGCGAACGCAGTCCCGTAGTACTTGCGGTAGATGGCGATGATCGGCAGGACGATCAGGTCGGCGAAGATGAACGCCATAACTCCCGCGAAGCTGATGCCGCCGCTCCACAGCACGGCGGCCAGCGGCACGTTGCCGACTGAGCAAACGAAGCTGGCCACCGCGATCAGCGGCCCGACAAGCGCACCCCACAGGGTTTGGACCAGATGGGGCGAGCCCTTCAGGAACAGGCTGTCCAGGACGCTCGGGTGGAGCTGGGCCACCAAGCCCGCGAGCAGAAAACCGACGGCGATCTCCTTCCACAGCATCCCCCAGTCGGCCCGGAAGCTACTCGCCACCTCC
This sequence comes from uncultured Solirubrobacterales bacterium, assembly GCA_963731435.1. GTDB lineage: Bacteria > Actinomycetota > Thermoleophilia > Solirubrobacterales > Solirubrobacteraceae > Palsa-465. Next base: position 1,930,604 of record CAVSVF010000001.1, on the reverse strand, counting down.
AGCCAGCCCGACCGGCTCCTCAGCCGCTCTCGCCAGCCGACGCTCCCGTCCGAAGCATGGTGATGGTGGCCGGCGTCGGTGCGCCGAGCGTTCTCGCGGGCCTCGGCCTCCAGGCGCGGTGAGACGAAGCCGCGCAGCAGCAGCGCCATCAGCACCACCATCGCGACACCGCCGAGGTACTCGGCCACGGTGAACTGCCAGCCGATCAGCACCCACAGGACCAGGCCGAGCTCCCAGACGAGGTTGGTGGAGGCGAACTGGACGGCCAGCGCCGTAGTCGCTGAGGCCCCCTTCTCGAACAGGCTCTTGGCGATCGCCACCGCCGCGTAGGAGCACGAGGAGGAAGCGGCGCCGAGCCCGGTGGCCCGCGCGACCGGACGCGGCCCGTCGCCGGAGAGAAGTCGTTCGATTCGCCGGCGCGGAACCCAAGCCTGGACGAGCGCGGAGATCAGGAATCCGAAGACCAGCGCCCACCACACCTCCCAGCCCATCAGGGCGGCGTCACGCAGGACGTGCCAGGTGGTGTCGAGCACAGATCGCATCGGTCCGTTCGGACTATACCCCCAGGGGGTATCTGGTAACCTTGTGGAAGTGACTCCAGCTCGCGGATACACGGCGTCCAAGCAGCAGCTTCTGGCCCGTCTGCGGCGGATCGAGGGTCAGGTCGGGGGCGTCGAGCGCATGGTGGAGGAGGATCGGTACTGCATCGATGTGCTCACGCAGATCTCCGCCGTTCAGGCGGCGCTGGACAAGGTCGCGCTCGGCCTGCTGGACGACCATGCGCGCCACTGCGTGATCGGGGCGGCAGAGCCAGAGCGAGGAGCGATGACCGAGGAGCTGATGTCGTCCGTCGGACGTCTCCTGCGCCGGGGCTGAGCTACGGTGGAACGATGGAGCACAGGGAACTCGGTCGCACCGGGGTGAAGGTCAGTCCCCTCTGCCTGGGGGCGATGATGTTCGGGGCCTGGGGCAACACGGACCACGAGGACTCCGTCCGGATCATCCACCACGCGCTTGACAGCGGGGTCAACTTCATCGACACCGCCGACGTCTACTCCCGCGGGGAGTCCGAGGAGATCGTGGGCAAGGCGCTCAGCGGTGGCAAGCGGGAAAACGTGGTCCTCGCCACCAAGGTGCACGGCACCATGGGCGAAGATCCCAACCAGTTCGGCAACAGCCGCCGCTGGATCATCCGTGAGGTGGAGGACAGCCTCCGCCGGCTGCGGACCGACTGGATCGACCTCTACCAGATCCACCGTCCCGAGCCCGACACCGACATCGACGAAACGCTCGGCGCCCTGAGCGACCTGGTCCACGCCGGCAAGGTGCGCTACATCGGCTGCTCCACCTTTCCGGCCAGCCAGATAGTCGAGGCCCAGTGGGTGGCCGAGCGGCGCGGGCGCGAGCGGTTCGTGTGCGAGCAGCCGCCGTACTCGATCCTCGTCCGCGGGATCGAGCGCGACGTGCTTCCCACCTGCCGCCGCTACGGAATGGGGGTGATCGCCTGGAGCCCGCTTGGCGGCGGGTGGCTGAGCGGTCGCTACCGCAAGGATGCGGAGGCCCCGACCCCCAGCTCCACGCGCGCGCGGGTGATGCCGTCGCGGTACGACCTGTCGCGGCCGGACAACCAGCGCAAGCTGGAGGCCGCCGAGGCGCTCGCCCAGGTCGCCGAGCAGGCCGGGCTCACCCTGATCGAGATGGCGCTGGCCTTCGTCATCCGCCATCCGGCGGTGACCGCGGCGATCATCGGCCCAAGGACGATGGAGCATCTGGAGTCGCAGCTGAGCGCGGCCGAGGTGACGCTGTCCGACGACGTGCTTGACCGGATCGACGAGATCGTGTCGCCGGGGGTCACGCTCAACCCCGGGGACGAGGGCCTGCAGAATCCGGCGCTGGAGACCGGCGCGCGCCGCCGGTGAGGGGCCCCCTAGCCAGCTACGGCGTCTGGCGCATCCGCCGGCCGAGCGGCTCCAGCAGCCCCAGCACGTCGTAGTACCGCGCCGGCGCCACACGGGAGAGGACCTCGAATATGTAGGCGTCCGGCCCAACGAGGATGCGGCTCTTGCCGGCTTTCACCCGCTCGTGGATGATCTCCGCCGCCCGCTCCGGGGTGGTCCGTGCGATCTGGTCGAACCGCTGGTTGGCCTGATCATGGGTGAGGTCGAGCCCGAGCGGATCGCTGTGATAGCGAGCGTTGCGGGCGATGTTGGTCCGCACGCCGCCCGGATGGACGGTGGCCGCGCGCACCCCGGTGCCTCGAAGCTCCTGACGCAGCGAGTCGGTGAAGCCGCGCACCGCGAACTTCGAAGCGCAGTAGGAGCTCTGGTACGGGATGCCCAGCAGCCCGAACACGCTGGAGGTGTTGACGATCACCCCTGAACGCTGTTCCAGCAGGATCGGAAGGAACGCGCGCACGCCGTTGATGACACCTCCGAGGTTGACGTCCAGGACCCATTCGTCGTCCTCGATGGCGGCGTCGGCGACGGTCTGCGAGGTCGCCACGCCGGCGTTGTTGAACACCATCCCGAGCGGCACCGGCGCCCACTCGGCGACCTCGGCGGCAAAGGCCAGCTGAGCGTGGCGGTCGCGGACGTCGAGCTGCCGGGTAAGTACCGGGCCCTGCAGGGTGTCGGCCGTTTCCGCCAGGCCGTCGGAGTTCCAGTCGACGATCGCCACCGGGCAGCCATGGGCGGACAGGCGCTGGGCCACCGCCCGGCCGATTCCCGAGCCGGCACCGGAGACGTAGGCGGTCCGGCCGTCGACCGGTACCTTGACCCGGGTCACGCGGTCACTGGGCGGTGACCTCGGCCGGTCGGCGCGCGCCGTCTGCCGCCGCGGCGTGCTCCACGATCAACGTGGTCAACCTGTTCGTAGAGAGCGGCGGGGAGGTCATGTCCCATCCCGGGAACGATCTGCAGCCGTGCCCCGGGGATCGCCGCGGCGGTGGCCCGACCGCCGGAGACGTGAACCATCCGGTCGCGGCTCTCCGTGGATCACCAGAGTGGGGGCGGAGATCGTCACGCAGCTGCCGCGGTGCGATCCCCGGACTTGAGGATCGCCCCCAGCTGGCGCCCGCTCCCGATCGCCTGCCGAGGGTCGCGGTCGAAGGCGGCGGCGGACATCTCCCGGGTCATCGCCTCGTCGAAGGGGAAGGTGGGGGAGCCGATGTGGCGCCACATCCGCGCCCCTCGGTCGGCTGCCTGCTCACGAGTCCGGGCGGGTGGGCGGAACATCAACCGCAGCGTCGAAGGGGCGGTCCAGCCCACCCGGCGGTTGCCGGTGGTGGACATGATCGAGACCAGGCTGCGCACATGGTCCGGGTGGCGGGCGGCCAGCGTCTGCGCGATCATCCCGCCCATCGAGGCGCCGACGACGTGCGCGGGACCGAGCTCCAGCGCGTCTATCAGCGCGGCGGCGTCCGTCGGCCATGTCGCCGAGGTCGTACTGAGCGCGGATCGAACCGCTTGGCGAGCAGCTGCATCTGCCCGGGCGGGCGAAACCGCAGGTGCGAGGAGCGGCCGGTGTCGCGATTGTCGAACCGGACCACGTAGAGGTCACGTTCGGCCAGCATCTCGCAGAAACCGCTGCGGCCACCCGGTCAGCTGCTGACCGAGGCCGCCGACCAGCAGGAGCGGGGGGTCGGTGGGATCGCCGATCGCCTCGGCGCACAGGGTGATACCGCGTCCCACGTCGATTAATTGCTCGGTTCTTCCATCTCAGAGCATGGTACAGCTGTGTACCGGCTCGCCCTACAGCAGCGTGCCGGCCAGGATCGCCTTGACCGTCTCGCCTGCGCTTACCCGGAGGTCGCCGACCGATCGGCCCTGCTGCAGCGAGATCACCGCCAGCTCGCGCATGCCTCCCACGATCATGATCGCCGTGTCCATGCTCAGCGCCCGCGCGCCGAGGGCGGGCTGCTCCCGCCGGCCGGACTCCACCAGCTCCACCAGCAGCCGGGCGAAGCGCTCGATCACCGCCAGCTGACGATCGGACCCGGCCTGACCGAGCCCGGGCAGCTCACGGACGAAGCTCCGATACAGCGCGGGCTTGGCGCCCATGTGCTCGATGTAGGCCTCAAGCGCCCGATCGACCTGCTGCTCGAACGGCTCATCCGGTTGGACCGCGGCGGCGATCTCCTCCATCAGGCGCGTCATTGGTGGCGTCGAACAGGGCCAAAAAGCACGATTCCCGGTCGACGAAGTGCTCGTAGAAAGTCCGCCGTGAGGTACGGGCCAGCCGGACGACGTCGGCGACCGTGGTCTCCCGGTATCCCTTCGCCTCGATCGACGCCGCCATCGCGGCGATCAACCGGTCGCGATGGGTCGCCTGGGCCGGCTCGCTGATCACCGCAACCACGGTACGGGCTCCGGTCAGGCGGCGAGCTTGCGCTCGACGACGACACGGCCGCCGTGGCGCGGGATCATCGTGACGTTGCGCTGGCGCGGCTGCTCGGGACGGGGATCCGGAGCGCGGAGGTCAGTGCGGCGGGCGATCGCGCTCAGCACGACCCGCTGCTCGGCCATCGCCAGCGTCGCGCCCAGGCAGCGGCGAATGCCACCGCCGAACGGGATCCAGGTGTAGGTGCCGGGCTTCTCGCCGACGAACCGCTCGGGCCGGAAGGCCAGCGGATCCGGATACACATCCTCTCGGTGGTGCAGAGCGGCGATGCTGATCGCCACCGGTGTCTTCTCCGGCAGCACGTAGTCGCCGAGTTGCCACCGGCGCTTGGCCATCCGCACGATCATCGCGATCACCGGACGAACGCGCATGCCCTCGTGAATCGTCGCCTCGACATACGCCGTCGGCCTTCCTCGCCGCCGGCGCGTACCGTCTCTCGCAGCCGGTCGTATGCGGCCGGGGTGCGCAGCAGCCGCTCAAACGTCCAGGCCAGCGAGTTGGCGGTGGTCTCGTGGCCGGCCAGCACCAGCGACATCAGCTCGTCGCGGATCTCCTGGTCGGTCAGCGGCTCGCCCTCCTCGTCGCGCGCCTGCAGCAGCATCGAGAGGACGTCGTGCCGTTCGGAGCTCCGCGGATCGGCGCCGCTCGGCGATCACCGCGTACATCTGGCGGTCGGCCACCGAAAGCACCCAGCGGAGCACGCCTCTGCGGCTCCCGGCGGGCGGAGTTGTGGAGCTCGACGAGCTGGTAGATCGGATGGGTGGAGGCGCGGAGCATCCGGCGGATGGTCTCCTTCAGCCGGTGCTCCGGGGTGCCCTTCGCCGGCGTCGTGCCGATCCCGAACACGCCCGCCATGATCACGTCGAGGGTGACCGCCTGCATCCGCGGCGCCAGCGCGAACGGCTCGCCGGTGGGCCACGTGTCCAGCTCGCGCTCGGCGACCTCGGCGATCATCTCGACGTAGCGCTGCACCGCGTCGCCGTGGAACGGCGGCAGCAGCAGCTTGCGCTGACGCAAGTGCCGCGCGCCTAGCGAGGTGAGAACGGAGTTCGGTCCGAGAATCGGGCGAAGCGGCGACTCGCCGGTGAGCGAGGGCGCGTCGTCGGGCTTGGCCTTCAGCAGCGACTTGACGTGGTCAGGGTGGCTGGTGACCACGAACGGCTCCTTGCGAGAGAGGAGCTGGATCTGCCACACGTCGCCGAACTCGCTGTCGGGAGCGCAGGTTGTAGGCCAGGGGGTCGCCGACGAAGCGCCGGGTCTGGGCGAACCGGGAGAGGTCCGGGCCGCGCGGCAGCCGGACGGGCCGATCGTCGTCGACTGGGCCGGCGGGGGATGCAGGCGCCTCGGTCTCGGCCAGCGCGGATTCCGTCGCGGGTGCTGTCGTGGCGCTCACGGTACGCCAGTGTACCGCGCCCCGCCGTCGTCGTCCAATAGTCTCGCGCTCCTGTCCGTCTCCTCGCCGAAAGGTCCAGCCTCATGCCAGATCGCGCCGCCATCGTCACCGGAGCTTCCAGGGGCATCGGCCTCGCGATCGCGAGGACCCTGGGCGAGCACGGTTACGCGCTGACCCTCACCGCGCGCAAGCCCGAGCGCCTGGAGGAGGCCGCGGGGGAGCTCCGTGGAGAGGGCTACGAGGTGCAGGCCACTGCCGCGAACATGGCCGATGAGGAGGCGATCCGCGCCGTGGTGCAGGCGCACCGCGACCACTACGGAAGGCTTGACGTGCTGGTCAACAACGCCGGCATCGGCGTCGGCGCGGGCGCGGGACGAGCACCAGACCAAGTACGTCGACATGCAGCTCGATGTCAACCTGCGGGCGATCGTGCTCTTCTACCGCGAGTGCGCTGGACATGCTCCGGGCAGCCGGGCAGGAGCACCGCAGCGCGCTGGTGGTCAACCTCGCCTCGATCGCCGGCAAGTCGCCGCAGCCCTGGATGTCGGTCTACGCGGCCACCAAGGCCGCGGTGGTCTCCTACACCCAGTCGATGAACAAGGAGCTCAACGGCGAGGGGATCAAGTCGGTGGCCCTCTGCCCGGCCTTCGTCGACACCGACATGACCGACTGGGCGAAGGACTCGGTGCCGGCGGAGGAGATGATCCGCCCTGAGGACATCGCCGAGGCGGTGCGCTTCCTGCTGCGGGTCTCCCCGGCCTGCGTGGTGCCGGAGATCGTGTTCCAGCGGCCGGGGGAGACGATGTAGCCATGACTGAGCTCGTGATCCCCGACGATTCGCTCCGTGCGGCCCGCCGCGCCGCGCGCGACATAGCCCTCGCCGCGCTGCTCGGCGGCAACCTGTTCGGTCGCGTTGCGATGCATCCGGCGCTGGCCGAGGTCAGCGAGGAGACCGAGCGAGGGAAGGTCCTCAACCGTGCCTGGCGCCGCTACGGGACGGTCAACTCGCTGGCGCTGGCCACGCTGCTGGCCGACTGGCTGCCGGCCCGGCGCGGCGAGGCCGCGCCGCTGGCCCGCGCCAAGGACGTGGCGCTGGGTGCGGTGGTGATCACCGGCCTGGCCTCAGCGGCGGGCGGCGTCGGGTTCTCCCAGCAGGCTCCGGAGGGAGCGGTGCCGATGGCCTCTGGCCATGATCCGGCGCCGGACACGCCACGCCGGGCCACCCGCCTGAAGCGGGTGATCAACGCGCTCGGGTCGGCCAACCTCGCCGCCGAGGTGGCGTTGGTCGCGGTCGACGCCTCGCTGGCCGGCGCGGGGTTGCCTCGACGGCCGGCTCGTAGGTGGTTCCGCCGCTGAGCGGGGCTTGGAGGACGACCGGTGGGCTAGCGAGGCCGCTCTGCGGCGGCCCGGACCCAGGCGATGAACAGCGCCTGCAGCGGCAGGCGCGCCCACAACGATGTGGCGCCTCCCGGGATCTCCGGGTAGTCCTCGGCGTGCAGGGCCATGTGGAGGTTGGCGGGGAACACCGCCAGCAGCGTGGCGATCAGCCACCAACCTCCGAACCGGCGGGTCGTGGGTGAGAGCAGCGCCGCGCCGCCGGCGATCTCGGCCGCGCCGCTGGCGTAGACCATGGCCTCCGGTGCCGGGATGTACGGCGGCATGATGCGGCGGTACATCCGGGGCTTGATGAAGTGCAGCGTCCCGGCCAGGATGAAGACGGGACCGGGGAGCCACCGGAGGATGCGCATCGCCGGGAGCCTACTCACCCGAAGGTGATCACGCTGCGAATGCCCTCCTGGCGCTCCATCGCCGCGAAGGCGTCCCCTACCTGCTCGAGCTCGACGCGACGGGAGATGAACGGGTCGACGTCGATCTCGCCTTCCAGGTAGCGCTGGACGAGCTGTGGGACCTGATCGCGGCCCTTGACCCCGCCGAACGACGAGCCGCAAATCCGGCGGCCGGTGATCAGATACCGGGGAACCACCTCGAGCGTCTCGCCCCTGCCGGCGACTCCCGCGACGGTGCACAGCCCCCAGCCCATCCGTGCCGCCTCCACCGCCTGGCGCATCACCGCCACCAGACCGGTGGCCTCGAAGGTGTAATCGGCGCCGAAGCCCCCGGTCTCCTCGAGCACGCGCTCCACGACGTGCGGGCCCCCGGTCCATACATCGGTGGCACCCTGCCCCCGGGCCAGCTCCAACCGCTCCGACGAGAGATCGATGCAGATGATCCGCTCCGCCCCCTGCAGGCGGCAGCCGGCCACCGCCCCCAGCCCGACCATCCCCGCGCCGAACACCACGCAGGTGGAGCCGGGCTCGACCTTGGCGGTGTTGATCGCGGCCCCTAGACCGGTGGAGAGGCCACAGGCGAACAGGCAGGCGCGGTCAGGGGGCGCCTCCGGCGAGACCTTGGCCAGCGCGATCTCCGGCATCACCGTGTACTGCGCGAACGTGCTCGTGCCCATGAAATGACGGATCGGCTCCCCGCCCCGGGAGAGCCGGGTGGTGCCGTCCGGGAGATAGCCGAGGTTCTGTTGCTCCCGGATGGCCAGGCACAGGTTGGTCTTCTCGCTGAGGCAGTGCCGGCACTCGCGGCACTGCGGCGAGAACAGCGTCACCACGCGGTCGCCTGGCGCGAGACTCGTCACGCCATCGCCCACCATCTCGACGATGCCCGCGCCCTCGTGGCCGAGCACCGTCGGGGCGTAGCCGGAGGGATCGGCGCCGGAGGCGGTGTAGAGGTCGGTGTGGCAGACCCCACAGGCCTCCAGGCGAACCAGCACCTCGCCTGCCTTGGGCTCGGCCAGCTGCACCTCGGTGACGTTCAGCGGGGCTCCAAACTCCTCCAGCACCGCGGCGCGGATGTCCATGCGGCGACTCCTCTCTCCTGGGTGGTCCCTGCCCGGCGCCGTCCGCCGATGAATGGTATTCACCGTCACCCACCGACGGCGTGGTGCCAAAGTTCGCCGGCCGGCAGGCCGGCTGCACGCGCCTCGGCGACGCCTCGGCTTCATCGGGCGGCGAGCCCGGATTCATTGGCGGCGAGCATGGAGCCCGCGAAAGGGGGCAGTAGGAAGCTGTGCCGGCCGTGCCCTGCGTCGATGAGCTCATCACCACACCGGCCGAGCAACAGGCGCTGGAACGGCTGCGCTCGGCGACCGGGGTCAGCGACGGCCCGATGGAGCGCCACTGCGTCCGAGTCCGTCACATCGCCGCGCACGTCGCGGCCCGCCGTCAGTGGATCGTGGACGGCGAGATCCTCACCGTGGCGGCGCTGCTGCACGACATCGGGCTCTATCCAGGGTTCGCCACGGACCGCCCCTACACCGCCGACGGCGCCGAGGAGGCCGCGCGGCTGCTGCCGCCGCTCGGGTGGCAGCCCGCACGTGTCCGGCTGGTGGGCGAGACGATCGACCGCCACCACGAACTTCGCCGTCAGCTCTCCCGCGGGCCCGAGGTCGAGGCGCTGCGGTTGGCCGATTTGATCGACCTGAGCGCCGGCCTCGTTCGTGGTGGGACCGACCGGGACTGGATGGCCCGGCTGTCCGCCGCCGTTCCGCGCCGAGGGCTCTACGGCGAGCTGGCGCGCGTGCTGCGACGGGCACTGCGCGAGCGACCCGCCACGCTGCCGCGGATCTTCCTGCGGTCAGGGTGATCCTGGCCAGGGCGCCGGTCACCGACTAGGATCCCGCCGTCACGCCGTTGGCCGAGGGAGCACAGTTGTCGAGCACCGAGAGCAACCTGGCAGACGTCCTGGTCACCGAGCGCGAGCAGTGGCTGGACGGGCCGCCGCATGGCCTGTTCGCTCGCATGCGCTCGGAGTGCCCCGTGCACTGGACCTCCCGGATCGGCGAATACCCGGACGAGGCCGGCTACTGGTCGGTGACCCGAGCACAGGATCTCCACACGGTGAGCCGCGATTGGCAGACCTACTCCTCGGAGCTCGGGGGGGTGACCGCGGTCACCGAGGTGTTCCCGATCGAACTGATGCGCGCAATGTTCATCGGCATGGACCCCCCCAAGCACGACCGGCTGAAGAAGCTCTTCCAGGCCGGCTTCACGCCGCGGCGGATTGCGGGCCACGAGGACGCGATCAGGGCGATCGTCGTCGATGTGCTGGACCGCCTGCAGGGACGCGAAACCGCCGACCTCGTCGGGGAGGTCGCTCAGCCGATCGTCTCCCGGGTCATCGGCAGCTTCATGGGCATTCCACCGCAGGACGACGCCGCCTGGGCGGCGCTGATGAATTCCACCCTTGGGGCCGGCGATCCCGACCTCAATCCGGACGGGATCGAGAGCATCATCGCCAAGGAGATCCCCGAGGTCTTCGCCCGTTGCCAGCGGATGATCGCGGAGCGGCGAGAGCGGCCCACCGATGACCTCACCAGCGTGCTGGTCCATGCCGAGATCGACGGTCACCGGTTGGAGGAGCACGAGATCGTGATGGGCTTCTTCCTGCTGGTGGCGGCCGGCAACGACAGCACCAAGGCGACGTACTGCAGCGGGATGCGAGCGCTGATGCAGCACCCTGACCAACGCCGGCAGCTGCTGGAGGATCCGGCGCTGATCCCATCCGCAGTGGAGGAGTCGCTGCGGATGTTCCCGGCCTTCGCCCACTTCCGGCGCACGGCGACTCGTGACACCGAGCTGGCGGGGCAGCCGATCCGTCAGGGCGAGAAGGTGGTGATGTGGTACGTGTCCTCCGGCCGCGACGAGACGCTCTACGAGGATCCGGAACGCTTCGACGTTCGCCGCAACCCGGAGCACCAGGCCTTCGGCGCCGGCGGGCGCCACTTCTGCCTGGGGTCCGCGCTGGCCCGCCTGGAGCTGCGCATCATGCTGGAGGAGACGCTGGCTCGCTTCCCGGAGATGGAGATGGCCGGTCATCCGACCAGCGTGGAGTCAGGCTTCCTCAACCAGCTGAAGACCCTCCCGGTCCGGTTGCGCGCGGAGGCGTGAGGGCCAGGGCGCAGCACTGCGGATGACTCGCGTCGCCGTGGTCGGCCACCTCGAGTGGGTGGATTTCGTGGAGGTGGCGCGGGTCCCTCGTCAGGGCGAGCTGGTGGAGGCGACGGGAAACTTCGCGCGGGCTGCCGGGGGCGGCGGCGTGGCGGCGGCGACGCTCGCCGAGCTCGGCGCCGAGGTCGATTTCTTCTGCGCACTCGGTCGAGACGCCCACGGCGAAGCTGCGGTGGAGGAACTGAAGGGGCGCGGTGTGAGCCCTCATGTCGCGTGGCGAGACCAGCCGACGCGGCGAGCCGTGACCTTGCTGGACCCGGAGGGTGAGCGGACCATCGTGACCATCGGTGAGCGTCTGGAGCCGCTCGGCGAGGATGAGCTGCCGTGGGCCGAGCTGGCGCACGCCGCGGGGGTCTACTTCACGGCGGGGGACCGCGGCGCTCTGGAGCGAGCCCGACACGCGGGCGTCCTCGTCGCCTCTCCCCGGGCAGGGACCGACCTCGTGGGGGATGGGGCGCCGAGGCTCGACGCCCTCGTCTTCAGCGAGGCCGACCGCGCCGAATCCGCGACGGCCGAGAGGCTCAAGGCCAACGCTCGCGTGCTGGTGGCCACCGAGGGCCAGAACGGCGGACGGTGGTGGGGGGCGGAAGAGGGGAGCTGGGACGCTGATGAGCCCCCGGGCCAGCCACGGGATGCCTACGGCTGCGGTGACTCGTTCGCCGCCGGCTTCACCTTCGGCCTGGCCGAGGAGGGCTCGGTGCGGGCCGGAGCAGAGGTCGGGGCCTGCTGCGGGGCGCGATGCCTTACCCGGTCCGGGGCCCCTTAAAATCTCCGGGAGGGCCCAGATCCATCTGAGCCCTCCCGGAGGGGTCGAAGGAGTGGGGGCGCAGTCCTCCGACCGTGTTGTGAAATCTGTATTCCCAGATCGAGTCCGCTCCAAACCTCTACGCGCGCGGGCGCGTCAACTCTCTCCCGGCGGGTGTCCCCTCCGTCGAACCGAGAGGGCCAGCGCGGCGGACAGGCCGACCAGCCACGCTGCCTGCACGATGATCGGCTCGGCGTGCTGGTGCCCCGGGAAGTATGAGGCGTTGCGGATGATCTCGACCGTGGCGCCCGCGGGGAGAAACCGGCCGATGAAGCCGTAGAACGAGGGCAGCAGCGGTGGTGCCACCGCCCCGCCGGACGAGGCGTTGCCCACGGCGACGAAGAAGCCCCACGTGGGGATGATCGCCCACCGGCCGAACAGCGTGATCATCGTTGAGTTGAACAGCGCGGCCACGGCGATCTCCGCCGACAGCGCCGCCCACAACTCCCCGAACGGTGCCGGCAGCGCACCGATCACAGGGCCCAGCATGGTCGCCAGCAGCAGGCCCCCGGCTGCGGCCACGATGAGGATGCACGTCCACCAGGCTCGCAGCGACAGATCCGGCGCGTTGGCGCGCAATTGAAACATCGTGACGAAGCCGAGAATGGTCGCCGCGAGCGTTCCGTAGAAGGTGACCAGCCCCTGCGGGTCTCCCGGCGGCAGGGGATGGAGATCGCGCACCGGCAGGGGCCCTGCCCGGGTCTGGGCGACTACGTTGGCGGCCTGCTCCAGCACTCGCGCCACCGAGGTTCCGGCCGCGCTGGCGATCAGCAGCTGTGCGCGCGGGCGCTCCAGCACCAGGGTGGCATAGATCTTCTGCTCGGCGATCGCCTGCTCGGCCGCGGCCACCGACGGATATCGGGTCAGCTTCAGCCCGTCGCGAGTGGCCGCCTCCAGCGCCGCGATCATCCCCGGCTGGGTCCCGGGGTTGCCGACCACCCCGGCCGGGATGTGATGCGGGGTGGGCCGTCCCAGCGCCAGGCTGTAGGAGGTGACGAACAACCCGGCCATCCCCATCGCGACCACGATCACGGTGACCGCGTGACGGTACGGCGGACGGGTGAGCGAGCGAAGCGGCTGGCCGACCCGCGTGCGCGGCATGCGCGGAGGCTACGCCGGGAGGTCCCCGCTGCGCGAGCTCAGCGCCAGTCGTTCCACGCCGAGCGCTCCAGCGTTGTCTGCTCGTCACCGCGGATGACGTGCATGACCGCGTTGATCAGCGCCAGATGAGTGAACGCCTGCGGGAAGTTGCCGAGGTGGCGGCCGGTCTCCGGATCGACCTCCTCGGCGTAGAGACCGAGCGGACTGGCGTAGCCAAGCAGGCGCTCGCACAGCGTTCGAGCTCGGTCGCGCTCGCCGATCTCGCAGTATGCGGCGACCAGCCAGAAGGAGCAGATGAGGAAGCTGCCCTCGCTTCCTGACATCCCGTCGTCGGTCTCGTCGGTGCGGTAGCGGAGCACCAGCCCGTTCTCGGTCAGCTCGTCGCCGATCGCCAGCACGGTGTCGCGCATCCGGTCATCGTCGGGGGGAAGGAAGCGCAGCAGGGGAGCCAGTAGCAGCGCCGCGTCAAGCGCGGTGGTGTCGTAGTGCTGAACGAACACGCCCCGGTCATCGAGGGCGTTCTCGCAGATATCGGCGTGGATCTCGTCCGCCGCCGAGCGCCACCGCTCGACATGGTCCCAGTCCTCGCGCAGCTCGGCCAGGCGCGAGCCGCGGTCGCAGGCCACCCAGCAGAAGATCTTCGACGAGGTGAAGTGCTTGGGCTCGCCGCGAATCTCCCAGATGCCACGGTCGGGCTCACGCCAGTGCTTCATCGCCGTCTCCACCTGTCGCTTGAGGATCGGCCAGACGCGCTCGTCCAGCGTGTCGCGTGAGCGGGTGTGGAGATACACGGAGTCCAGCAGCGCCCCCCATACGTCGTGCTGCTGCTGCTTGTAGGCGGCGTTGCCGAGCCGTACGGGACGTGCCCCCTCGTAGCCCGAGAGATGGTCCAGCTCGCTTTCATCCAGCTCGCGTTCCCCACCGACGCCGTACATCACCTGGAGGTCGTCTTCGCCTTCGGCCACATCGGCGATGAAGTAGAAGAAGTCGTTGGCCTCCCAGTCGAACCCGAGCGTGTACAGCGCCCACAGCATGAACGTCGAGTCTCGGATCCAGCTGTAGCGATAGTCCCAGTTGCGCTCGCCCTGGGGGCTCTCCGGCAGCGAGGTGCTCGCGGCGGCGATCAGGGCGCCGGTCGGCGCGTAGGTGAGGCCCTTCAAGGTGAGCGCGCTGCGCTGCAGGAAGGTGCGCCACGGGTGGTCGGGAAAGTTGCCGCGGTCGAGCCAGTGCTGCCAGTGATGCGCGGTCCACACCAGCCGTCCGTAGGCCTCCTCCCGGTCCTTGGGTGGCTCGTGCTCAGACCAGGAGAGCGCGCAGTAGGCCTGCTCGCCCTCCTTCATACGATGGCGCGCGGTCGCGCGCGGTCCCTCGAAGCCGAGCCGCAGATCGGTGGTCAGCCGGAGGCGCAGGTCACTGTCCTTGGCGGTGGCGGTGCCGTCGTGGTAGCCCTCAGCGGTGTAGTCCCACTCCGCCCGGTGCTTTCCGTACTCGAACACCGGCTCGCAGTCGAGGCCGATCTCCACCTCTCCGTTGACGCAGCGGATCATCCGCAGCAGCACGTGGTCGGCGTCGTAGTCGGTGGGAGCCCGACGGTGGGTGTGCGAGCGCTCCTCTTCGTGATGCCAGTTGCCGATCAGCAGAACATCGCGCACGATCACCCAGCCCGGCGCCGGTCGCCCAGCTGGTCTCGAGCACCATCGTGCCGGGCAGGTAGCGCCGCGAGGCGGGCACGGCGACCCCGGCCGGGCCGATGCGAAACGACCCGGCGTCGCGGTCAAGCATCGAGCCGAACACGCTCGGTGAGTCGACGCGCGGCAGGCACAGCCACTCCACGTTGCCCCCCGGCGCCACCAGCGCCACCGTCTCGCAGTCGGAGAGAAAGCCGTAGTCGGCGATCGGCGGGTAGGGGCTTCCCCCCAGCGGCACGTCCGGCGCCAGCTGGCGCGCCGGCGCTGTGCCGGGGCGCTCCTCGGTCAGCGAGCCGCGCTTTTTGCCGTTCTCACCGTCGCTCATCCCGACCGCATCGTTTCAGTTTTCGGTGCGGAGGGCCAGCGGTGTCAGAGGACGCCCACCAGCACCAGGGTCCCGATCACGATCAGCGTGGCTGCGGTGAGCACGTTGCCCCACCGGGGCGCGCGGGCGACCATCGCCAGCGGGACCCGGTGATCGGGCAGCACGGCGTGACCGAGTCCCACGCCGCCGGCGGCCAGTAGCAGTGCCGGGGTGGTGCTCACTGGCGGCAGGTTAGAGCCAGCTCCAGAGCCGGCGGACCGCCACTGTCATCATGGACGCCTTCTATGAGCGTTGGCGGCGGACACGGATTCGGTGGAGGGCCCGGGGCGCGGCGAGCCCTTGGCGGTGGGTCGAACAAGCCGCCTCCGCCGCTGCTTGATCCCGGTCGCGACGCGATCCCCACCGGATCATGGCGCTGTTCCGACCCTACCGGCGGCGGCTGCTGGCCGTGGTGGGCTGATCGTCTTCTCCTCCGGGCTGGGCATGATCTCCCCGTTCCTGCTGCGCGCGGTGCTCGACACCGCGCTGCCTCACCGCGACGGAGCGCTGCTCACCGAGCTGGTGGGGGGGATGATCGTGATCGCGGTGGTCACCGCCGCTATCAGCGTGTGGCAGACCTACATCTCAAACGTCATCGGCCAGCGGGTGATGCACGACCTGAGGGCTCGGGTCTACGAGCACCTGCAGCGGATGTCGCTGGCCTTCTTCACGCGAACGCGCACCGGCGAGGTCCAGTCGCGGATCGCCAACGACATCGGCGGGATCGACAGCGTCGTCACCACCACCGCCACCCAGGTCGCCCAGAACGCGACCACCGTGATCGCCACGATCGTGGCGATGGTCCTGCTGGACTGGCGGCTGGCCGCGGTGTCGCTGGTGTTCGTCCCGCCGTTCGTGTGGCTGACCCGCCGGGTGGGCCAGGTGCGCCGAAAGATCACCTCCGAGCGCCAGAGCCGGCTGGCCGATCTGGCGGCGCTGGTCTCGGAGTCGCTGTCGGTCTCGGGGATCATGCTCGGCAAGACGATGGGCAGAGGCCGCGACCTGGCCGACCGCTTCGACGGGGAGTCGCAGGAGATCGCCTCGATCGAGGTGCGCTCGCGGATGGCGGGGCGGTGGGTGATGTCGACGATCCAGATGGTGTTCGCGATCCAGCCCGCGCTCGTCTACTGGATCGCCGGACAGAGCTTCGTCCACGGCGGACATGCCATCTCGATCGGCACGGTGGTGGCCTTCACCCAGCTGCAGACCCGGCTGCTGTTCCCGATCCAGAGCCTGCTGTCCACCGGAGCCGACGTGGAGGCCTCGCTGGCCCTGTTCGACCGCATCTTCGAGTACCTGGATCTCCCGGTCGAGATCGTCGAGGCCCCCGATCCGGTTGTCGCTCCGCCCCGCGGAGGTGCTCGGCGAGGTCCGCTTCGGAGACGTGTGGTTCCGCTACGGGGAGGATCACGGCGGACCCGTGGACGCTGCAGGAGATCGATCTGGTGGTGCCGGCGGGCACGCGCACCGCGGTGGTGGGGGAGACCGGCGCCGGCAAGACCACGCTCGGCTACCTGGTGGCGCGGCTGTACGAGCCTCAGCGAGGCCAGGTGACGATCGACGGCGTCGATGTTCGCCAGGCCTCCCTGACCTCGCTGGCGGCGACCGTGGGCGTGGTCTCCCAGGAGACCTACCTGTTCCACGCCAGCGTCCGGGAGAACCTGCGCTTCGCCCAGCCGGACGCCAGCGACGAGGAGATAGAGGAGGCCGCCCGCGCGGCCCGGATCCACGAGCTGATCGCGTCGCTGCCCGAGGGTTATGAGACGGTCGTCGGCGAGCGGGGCTATCGCTTCTCCGGCGGGGAGAAGCAGCGGATGGCGATCGCCCGGACGATCCTGCGCAACCCCCCTGTGCTGGTGCTGGACGAGGCGACCTCCTCGCTGGACACCCAGACCGAGGCCGCCGTGCAGTCCGAGCTGGAGCGGCTGGCCCAGGGACGTACGACGATCACCATCGCCCACCGGCTCTCCACCGTGCGCGACGCCGACCAGATCGTGGTGCTCGACCAGGGCCAGATCGTCGAGCGCGGCAGCCACGAGGAGCTGCTGGAGCGCGGCGGGCTGTACGCCACGCTGGTGGCGCGGGACGTCAGCCGAGAGCCGGTTTAGGACTCTAGCTCCACGTAGACGTACTGCATCGCCACCGGCCCCAGCCGCACGATGTCGCCGTCCTGGAGGTTGGTGGCGAGGATCTCCCGCCCGTTGAGCAGCGTCCCGTTGGCGCTGCGATTATCGAGCACGCGGGCGCCTGCGGCCCTGCAGCACGATGATCGCGTGGTTGCGGGACACGCGCTGATGGTCGAAGCGCAGATCGCAGGAGAGCCCGCGGCCGAGATGGCTGACCCGGGAGCTGAGCTCCACGAGCTTGGTCTCCCCGCCGTCCTCGAACGCGAGGTAGTGGCCGCCTAGCGCCCGTTCGGGTGAGATGGCACGGCTTCGGGTGCGGTGGTCGAGCAGGCCGAACACCTCGAGGCTCGGTGCCTCCAGCTCGGCACGAAGCCTGTCGGTGTCCGCGTGCGGATCGACGGTCCGTCGCTCGGAGGACCGCGGGCGGTGATATGGCGGGGCCGGACATGGCCGCAGTTGACCACCGCCGCGCCAGCGTGGCGTCAACGCGAAATGAAGAGAAACGTAAGAGACACGGGACTGCTCAGCCGGCCGCCGGCTCCGCTGCCGAGGCCCCGGCCACCCCGGGAGGCGAGAGGGGCACGCTGCCCTCGACGCGGAAGTGCGGCAGCAGCCGGTCCAGGAAGTGCGGAAGCTTCCAGTTCGCGTCGCCCATCATCAGCATCAGCGCCGGCACGAGCACCGAGCGGACGATCAGGGCGTCCAGCAGCACCGCGCTGGCCAGGCCGACTCCGAACAGCTCGATCACGCGCTCGCCCCCGAGGATGAAGGCCCCGAAGACCAGCACCATGATCGCCGCGGCGGCGGTGATGGTCCGGCCGGTGGCGGCCAGGCCGTGGGCCACCGCCGCACGGTTGTCACGGCGCCGGCGCCACTCCTCGTAGACCCGGCTGATCAGGAACACCTCGTAGTCCATCGAAAGCCCGAACAGGATCGGGAACATCAGCACCGGCAGGAACGCCTCGATCGGACCGGTCTTGTCGATCCCCAGCAGCGAGGCTCCCCACCCGTGCTGGAACACGGCGGTGACCACGCCGAAGCGCCGCGCCGGCGGAGAGCATGTTCATCACCGCCGCGGTGAGCGGGATCAGCAGGCTGCGGAACACCGCCATCAGCAGCAGGAAGCTGAGCAGCACGACGACACCGATGAACAGCGGCAGCTTGCGGGCCAGCACGTGGCTGAAGTCGTCGAAGATCGGCGGTGTTGCCGCCCACCAGCACGCGTAAGCCGGTGCCGCGGGTGGCGTGCGGGGATCACCTGACCGCGGACCGTGTGCAGCAGGTCGGCGGTGGAGGCGTCCTGGGGCGAGCCCTTGCGGATAGACCTGGGCGAGCAGCACGGCGCTGCGGCGATTGGCGGCCGGGATCAGCCTGGGCTGCGTGGATCCGACCACGCCCGGGGTCGAGGCCACGGCGCGCTCGACGCGGAGGAACGCGGCCAGCTTGCGCCGGCGAGCGCACCTGGGCGACCAGCTGCAGCGGACCGTTGTAGCCCGGGCCGAAGCCCTCGGCCAGCAGGTCGTAGGCCTTCCGGGTGGTGCTCCCTGCGGGATCGCTGCCGGCGTCGGCCGACCCCAGGCGCATTCCGAAGAAGGGGATGGCGATGATGATCATCACCGCGGCCGCGGCCAGGGCGAACGCCCATGGACGGCGCTGCATCCAGCCCACCCAGCGGGCCCAGGCCGCCGACTCGTCCCCGATCGTCCGGCGACCCTCGCGCAGCGCCCGGCGGTCGCGGCGGCGAAGCACGAGCCGACCGAACAGCCCCAGCAGCGCGGGCAGCAGCGTCAGCGCGGCCAGCACCGTGAAGGCGACCGCGACGGCGGCGGCGATCGCCACCCCGTAGAGGAAGCTGACACCCAGGGCGAACATGCCGAGCATGGCGATGCAGACGATCAGGCCGGCGAACATCACCGCGCGGCCCGAGGTGTCAAGCGCCTCGAGGGTGGCGTCCTCGCCGCTCAGCCCGCGCAGCACCGCCTGGCGGTAGCGGGTGACGATGAACAGCGCATAGTCGACCCCCACCCCGAGTCCGATCAGCAAGGCGAGCTGGCTGGAGAACGAGGCCATGTCGATCGCGTGGGAGAGCAGCCCGATGACCGCGATCCCGGTGCCGAGCGACACCCCGGCCGCGAGCAGCGGCAGCGCCATCGCCAGCACCGAGCCGAACACCAGCGAACAGCACCACCGCCGCGGCGAGGAACCCGAAGCCGAGGCTGTGCGACCTCGCCGCTGAGAGCGTCCGTTGTTGGCGATCTGGCCGCCGACCTCGTATTCCACCCCCCCGCCCGAGGCCGAGGTGATCTGCGAGACGAATGACTGAGCCTCGGGCTGAGCGATCTTGCTGGGCTGCACGTCGAATGTCACATTGGCGAACGCCACCCTCCCGGAGGGGGCGATCTGCCTGGCGCCCTGCGTGCTGTAGGGCGAGCTGATCGTGGTCACGTGGGCCGCTGGGCCACCCGGGCCAGCAGCGCCTGGGTTCGCGCGCGCACCGCGGGATCCCGGATCGAGCCCTGCCGCACGGCGATCACCAGCTGCTCGGTGTCGCCGGAGACCTTGGGCGCGTAGCGCTGCAGCAGGCTGATCGCGTCAGCGCTCTCGGTGTTGGGGAGCCTGAAGTTGTCGGTGTAGGCGCTCCCGACGCTGGACTCGATCGCGTTGGCGCCGGCCACCGCCATCACCCAGCAGGCACCACGATGATCCGGTGGCGAAAGCACCATCTGGCGATCGATCGCATCGGCTGGCCAGGTTACGTCGTCCTGAGCGTCGCCCGGAGGCAGACTCCGCCCCGCCTTGCCTTCCCGCTCACGCAGCCGCAGCGCGGGGATCCTGCTCCACCGCACCCGAGAGGACCAGCTTCAGGTGCTGCTGGTTCATCCCGGTGGCCCGGCGTGGGCGAAACGGGACGCGGGAGCGTGGTCGATCCCCAAGGGCGAGTACGAGGACGACGAGGATCCCCTGCGCGCCGCCTACCGCGAGTTCGCCGAGGAGCTGGGCTCCCCGCCCCCCGCCGGGGAGGCGACCGATCTGGGCGAGGTCCGGCAGAAGTCCGGCAAGCTGGTGCGCGCCTTCGCCCTGGCCGGGGAGCTGGATGAGACGGCCATCTCCAGCAACACCTGCGGGCTGGAATGGCCGCCTCGCTCCGGGCGGCGAGATCGAGATCCCAGAGGTCGACCGCGCGGAGTGGTTCAGCCTGGAGCAGGCCGCCGCGAAGATCAACCCCGGGCAGGCTCCGCTGCTGGAGCGCCTCCAGGAGCGGGAGCCGATGAGCGGCTCGGCCCGGATCAGCCCCACCGCCCACTACACCGGCTACGTGTGGGCGCCGCAACGACCTTTCGCATCCGGACCTGGTCACCCCGGAGGGCCGCGTGCTCTACGAGTCGCTGCGCCCGTGGATGATCACCAGCCGCGCGCTGGGCGGCATGGGCCTGGAGCACTACCTGCTCACCCGCCACCGGGCGATCGACGCGCTGCTGGAGCGGGCGATTGAGCAGCACGGCATCACCCAGGTGGTGGAGGTGGCCTGCGGCCTCTCGCCGCGGGGATGGCGGTTCGCCCAGCGCTACGGCGATCGCATCACCTACATCGAGGCCGACCTGCCCGCGATGGCCGAGCGCAAGCGCCGCGCGCTGGAGCGGATGGGCTCACTCGGCCCGACCCACCGCGTGCGAGGCGCTTGACGCGCTTGCGCGACGAGGGAGAGGAGAGCCTGGCCTCGCTGGCCGGCGGAGCTGGCCTGCTGAGCGCGGGCTGGTCATCGTCACCGAGGGGCTGCTGGGATATCTGGACGACGGCCAGGTGGAGGGCCTGTGGGGGCGGTTCGCCGCGGTGCTGGGCGGCTTCCACGGCGGCCGCTACATCTCCGACCTCCACCTCGGGGACGTTCAGACCCTCCAGGTCCGCGCGTTCGCCGCCCTCCTGTCGGCGTTCGTGCGCGGCCAGGTGCATCTCCACTGGGGCACCGCCGAGGAGGCGCACGAGGCGCTGCTCGCCGCCGGGTTCAGCGCCGCCGAGGTGCACCGCGCCGCCGCGCTCGCGCCGGAGTCACGAGGTCCCGGGGCTGGGCTGGCGCGTATAATTGAGGCATCAACGGACTGATCGCCGCCACCCTCTACACCGATCCCGCGTGCCCGTGGGCGTACTCGGCGTGGCCGGCGCTGAGCGTGCTGCGCTGGCGCTACGGGGACCAGCTGGACTGGCGTGTGGTGATGATCGGCTTGACCGAGCGCGCCAGACCAGTACGAGGGGCGTGGCTACACGCCGCTGCGAGGGGCGCTGGGCCAGCTGCGATTCCGCCGCTACGGGATGCCGTTCGCGCCCTCGCCCAAGGCCAGGCTCAGCGCGACCTCGCGCGGCTGCCGCGCGGTGGTGGCGACGCGCCGGCTCCGGGCCCCGGGACGCGAACTGGCGGTGCTCCGGGCGCTCGCGCTGGCCAACTTCACCACGCCGCTGCTGCTGGACGACGACGCCGGTCTGGAGCAGGTCCTCGGAGGTGTTCGCGGCGTGGACGCCGCCGCGGTGATCGCCGCGCTCGACGATCCGGAGGTCACCGAGGCCTACGAGGCGGACCGAGCCGAGGCCCGCCGCGCCGCCGGATCGGCGGCCGAGCTGCAGGGAAAGACCGCCGACCAGCGATGGTCCCGGTCCGCTTCACCGCTCCTTCGCTGGTGCTGGAGCGCGACGGCGTCAAGCTGGTGGCGGGCGGGTTTCAGCCGGTCGAGGCCTATGACGTCCTGGTCGCCAACCTCGATCCCGAGCTGACACGACGATGCCGCCCCGCCGGATCCTGCGCCGCTGCTGGAGTACTTCGAGGACGGCCTTACCACGCAGGAGGTGGCGGCTGCTGCTCACCGAGGGCAACGACGCGCCTGACCGGCCGGCTGCCGAGCGCGCGCTGATCGAGCTCGTCGCCGACGCGGTGAGGCGGTCCCGCGGTGACGACGCCGTGGGCTTGCGCGATGCCCTGTGGTCTCCGCGGCGCGCGGCGCAGCCGCTAGTCCCGTCGCGCGGCGGTAGCTCGCGTCAGCGGCCGAGCCAGGGGTTCCGCGGCCAGCTCCCGGACGACCGCCTCGGTCACCGCCGCGGCCGCGTAGACGGTGCGGTACACGACGTTCTCCGGGATGTCGCTCATCTTGTGGTAGTTGGACAGCGCCTTGTAGCGGTCGACCGAGGCGAGCGTCGCCGTCGGGTAGCCCGCGCGGTGCGGGATCACCGCGTCGGTCGGGTTGCGCGCGCGCATCCCGCGCCGGAGCAGCACGCCCGCGCGCTCGGCGCCCCCGCCACCAGGTCGCGAAAGCTCCGGTCGAAGTAGTCCTCCATCACCAGCGTCCCCTCGCCCTCCAGCAGGATCAGCCGCGGAGAGCCGACCGTGTCGAGGTTGAGAAACCACGTCCGGTCGCGGTCCAGCGCGGGAAAGTGACGCTCGGCGAACCCGTAGATCCCGCCCTGGATCACCTCCTCCGCGCCGCAGGAGACGAGCAGCACGCGCAGGTCGCTGGACGGGCTCCTGGCGCAGCCGCTCGGCCACCGCCACCAGCACCGCCACCGCGCTCAGATTGTCGTTGGCCCCCGGGCACACCGGGCGGCGGGCGACGTCGGCGAAGATCGCCGTGCCCAGCAGGGAGGCCAGCGTCCCCGTGCCCGGCTAGGCCGCGCCGGCGCCGGAGCGGCGCCCAGGGCGACCAGCCCGGGGCCCGCTCAGCAGCGCCCAGAACAGCGGCAGCGAGGTGTCGATCCGCTCAATCACCCCCGGGAACATCTCGCCGAGCCACGCCTGGGCGCGGTCGTCGAAGATCAGCCCGGTCTGGGCGGCATCGTGGTGGGCCAGCACCACCAGGGTCCGCTCGGACGTCCGGATCACCCGCCTCCGGCGACGACATTCCAGGTCGTCCTTGCGCTCGGACAGCGCCTGGCGGGCGAGCCGAGGGCCGTTGGAGACGTCGTCGGCGATCGCCGCCCCGGCCATTCCGCGGCCGCCAGCCCGGCGAGCCGGCGCAGTGCGGCCCGGCGAGCGACGCCACCCCCGCCACCGCACTGGCGGCGGCGAGCTTGCCCAGCACCTCGGCGTAGCCGTCGAGGAACTCCACGTCCTCGACCTCGACCGCAGCACCCGGCGGCGTCGAGGCGGTCCGCCACCCAGCTCGCAGCGCCGCTCCTCGCCCTCGCTGCCGGCTTCGACGCTCCAGCGGCGCCAGCGTCTCGATCACCTCGCGAGCGTCGGGAACGTCCGCTCCAGGCCGGCCTCGTGCTGGGTCTAGGGGGTCGGGCAAGCAGGAGATGGTACCCGCGGGGAAGTTCACGCGAGCGCTACACGCTGGTCACATCCTGGCAACCGAGTGGGCGGCCATCGGATGCGGCCGCCCATCGGCCTACACTCGCTTCGTGGCCCGGCTGCCGTTCAAGCACACGATCGAGCGGACCTCCCGCCACGTGCCGGGGCTGCGCCGGCTGCCGATGTTCAAGCTGCTGGCGCTGGGGAGGTGGCGCTGCTGGTCCACGAGCATGCCGGCCGGTTGACTCGCGAGGAGCGCTCGCGGCTGGTGGCGCTGCTGCGAACCGGCCGTGGTCGCCGACGCAACCTCTCGCCTGCCGAGCGACAGGAGCTGAGCGAGCTGATCGCCAAGGTAAGGCCGTGGGAGTTCGCCGCCCACGCCGCCCAGAGTCGTCTCACCGGTGCCGATCCCCGAGCCGGTGGTGCAGCGCGTCACCCGGCAGGGCCCGCTGGCCGGACGCGGCCAGAGCTAGAAAGCGCCGCCCCCCAGAGCTAGGCAGCCGGGCGCGGCGGCTCTGTCCTGCATCACCTGCACCCCGTTGCGCGGCGCCAGAGTGATCGCGCGGAACTGGACCTCCTCGAGCTCAGGGTCGGCGGCCCCGAGCATCGCCCGCTCCAGCACCCGAGCGACCACGATCCGCATCTCCATCAGGGCGAAGCTGGCGCCCAGGCAGCGACGCGCGCCGCCGCCGAACGGCAACCAGGTGTAGGTGTCCGGGGCGCCATCCGTCCAAGAATCGCTCCGGACGGAAGCTGGCCGGGTCGGGATAGAGGTCGCCGCGGCGATGGATCATCCGGATGGAGGGGTTGATCTCGACCCCCGGCGGGATCCGGAAGCGCCCGATGTCGAACGGCTCCCCGCGGACCACCCGGCCGACGCCGGGGATCACCGGGCGGACGCGCAGCGACTCCTTGACCACCGCGTCGAGATACGTATCGTCGCGCTCGAGCGCGCGCTCCAGCACGCCGCGGCTCGTGGAGCAGCAGATCGAAGGTCCAGGCCAGGCCAGTCGCCGTCGTCTCGTGTCCCGCCAGCAGCAGCGTCACGAGCTCGTCGCGCACCTCGCGATCGCTGAGCCCCTCGCCATCCTCGTCCCGGGCCAGCAGCAGCGCCGAGAAGACGTCGTCGCGCTGGGCCAGCTCAGGATCCTCCCGCCGCCGGTCGATCTCCGCGTAGAGGAGCTCGTCCACCTCCTCGCGGCGCCGCTCGAACGCCTGAACCGGGCCGCTCGATCCGCCGAGCCGGCCCATGGTCAGCATCAGCAGCAGTCCTCGTGGCCGGCTGAGCGGCTCCACCATCGCCCGCAGCCGCGTCCGCAGCTCCTCCTCCTCGGATCCGGGGTGGAAGCCGAACACCGTGCGGACGATCACCCGCAGGGTCAGTGACTGCATGCTCTGAAGCAGCGAGAACGGCTCGTCCGACCGGCCACCGGTCGATCTCGTCGTCGGTGGCCTCGCGCATCAGCGAGGCGTAGGCCTGCATCTCTCGGCCGTGGAAGGGGGGCAGCAGCAGGCGGCGGTGGCGCAGATGCTCATCGCCGTCGAGCAACAGCACCGAGCGCTCGCCGAGGATCGGCCCCAGCAGCGCGTTGGCCTCGCCGGCGTGCAGACCGTGCGTGCGGCCCCTGGAACACCTGCTTGACCAGCGCGGGATCGAACACCATCACGAAGCGGCTGTCGAACAGGGTGCTGAAGGTGACCGCATCGCCGTAGCGCCGCCGGCATGCCCGCAGGAATCGGGGCCCGAGGAACATGAACCCGGCCGTCTGGACCGCGCGCGGAAGCGGCGGCCCGGGCGGCATCGAGAACTCCGCCGGCGCCGGCGCCGTCACCGGCGAGGGAAGCGGTGGCGGTCATGCGCCCACGGCGGTCCGCTGGGAGGCCGCCTTGGGGTCGAGGTGCTGGAGTCCAAGGAGACGGCACATGCTCAGCTCGACGGTAGCGAACCGGGGACGGCCGTCTCGGAGCCCAAGCCGGCGTCACGACGGCGTCTTCAGGGTATTTTCATTCTGGGCGTCTATCGTGGGTCTTCTCCAGAAAGGCGGATGTCGATGAGGTTCCTGCGCACGGTCTCCACCAGCCGGCTGCTGGCGAGCATCGCGGGCGTGCTGATCGCCGCCGGCGCGGTCACCGCCATCGCGGTTGCCGCCGCCGGACAACGGCCCGGTTCCGCGGCGCCAAGCGCTGGCACCGGCGATCCACCAGGCGCTCAGCGCCCCCGCCCGTCCGGGGCATCACCGCGCGCATCAGCTTCACTGACCACCTGATCGACTGCCTCGGAGCTGCAGGGCTCCGACCCGATCCTCGCCGGCGCCTCCGGCCGGCTGTGGCTGTACCCGGGCCACCGGCTGCGGCTGGAGCTGCAGTCCGACAACGGCGACGCGCAGATAGTGGTCGACAACCGCTCCTTCTGGGTTTACGACCCATCATCGAAGACGGTGTACGAGGGCACCCTGCCGCCTCCGTCCGGACCGCAAGACCGCCCGCCACGCGGCCCGGCCACGAGGCCTTGCCCTCAGTGCGGGAGATCGCATCGGACCTGGCGCGGCTGAGCAAGCATCTCAGGCTTTCGACCGCGATCCCCGGCGACATCGCCGGCCGGCCGGCGTACACCGTGCGCGTCTCTCCAAAGCGGAACGGCGGGCTGCTCGGCGCGGCCGCGCTCGGCTGGGACGCGCTGCGCGGGGTGCCGCTGCGCTTCGCCGTCTACGCCGCCGGCGACTCCTCCCCGGTGCTGGAGCTGAAGGCCACCGACATCACCTACGGTCCCGGTGACTACCGTCGGCTCTTCGAGTGCGCGCCCCGCCGGCTGGCGCCAAGGTTGTCAGGGTGGCCTCGCCCGGCGGCGACCGGCTCAGCCGTCGACCACGCCAGCGCCCAAACCGCGTCCATCGCCGCCACGCCGAGGTCCGGGGCACCGCCGCAGTGGCCCGGCGGCTGCCGTTCACGCTGGCCGCGCCCGCCCGCGCTGGCGGGACAGGCGCGACAGTCGGCGAGCCTGATCAGCTGGAGCCGAAGCCCGGCGGCACTGCTGCAACTACGGGCAGGGCCTGGGTGGGATCGTCGTGATCGAGCGACAGCGCCAGCGCCGCAAGACCCGCCGCTGCCGGCGGACCAGCACGCACCGCGGCCTGAACCTGCCCACGGTGTCGATCCACGGCGTCACCGGCCAGGAGCTGCAGACCGCGCTGGGACGGCTGATCAGCTTCACCCGCGGCGGAGTCGCCTACACGGTGATCGGGTCGGTCCGCCCGCAGCGTCGCGGAGGCTGCCGCGCGAGCCCTATGAACCAGCGTGACCACGAGCTCGACCGGGAGGCGCCGGTCGAGGTTCGGGGCCTGGTCAAGCGCTACGGCGAGCTCACCGCGGTCGACGGAGTGGACCTGACGGTCCAGGCCGGCGATGTCTACGGCTACCTCGGTCCCAACGGGGCCGGCAAGACCACCTCACTGCGGATGATGCTGGGACTGATTCGCCCGACCGAGGGCACGGTTCATCTGTTCGGCCGCGACCCCGCGGAGGGCATCCATGCGCTCCAGGGCGTCGCCGGGTTCGTCGAGGCGCCGGCGTTCTATCCCTACCTGACCGGCCGGCGCAACCTCCAGCTGCTGGCGGCGTTCGACGGCGCCGGCGCCGCCGGCAGCGGATCGAGGAGGCGCTGAAGATCGTGGAGATGACCGGGACGCGCCGATGACCGTGTCGGCGGCTACTCGCACGGGATGCGCCAGCGGCTTGGACTGGCCGCCGCGCTGCTGCGCGATCCCCGGCTGCTGCTGCTCGATGAGCCGGCCACCGGGCTCGATCCCGGCGGGATGCGGGACATGCGCCGGCTGATCCGCCGGCTGGCGGGCGAGGGGATCACCGTGCTGCTCTCCAGCCACCTGCTGGCCGAGGTGGAGGAGCTCTGCAACCGGGTCGCGATCGTGCGCTCCGGCAGCATCGTCTACGAGGGGGCGATCGCCGAGCTGAAGCGCGGCGCCGGCACGAGCTACCGGCTGGCCACCACCGACGACGAGACCGCGGCTGACGATCTGCCGCGCCCATCCGGGCTGGAGGAGGTGCGGCGCGCCGGCGGGACGGCTCAGCTTCACGGCGAGCGAGCAGGCGGTGGCCGAGCTCTCGCAGGCGCTGGTGCAGGCGGGCGCACTGATCATGGAGCTGGCTCCCCAGACCGTCACGCTGGAGGACCTGTTCTTCTCGCTGACCGAGGAGCCGGGGTGCGGACCTCGAGCGAGCCCGAGCGGCAGCCGGCGGCGGTGAGCTGATGGCCGGCGTCGCCACCGTGTACCGGTGGGAGCTGGCCAAGCTCCGCTACCAGAAGCGGACCTACATCGGGCTCGGTGCGGCGGTGATCGTGCCGCTGCTGTTCGTCGTGGCCACCCACTTCCGCCACCGCGGCCCGGCCGATGTCCCGTTCGGGAGCTACATCCATCGCAGCGGCCTGGCCATCCCGCTGGTGATCCTGCTGTTCGGCGCGGTGTGGATGTTCCCGCTGATCACCGCGCTGGTGGCCGGGGACATCATCGCCTCCGAGGATCACAACGGCACGCTGAAGACGATCTTCACCCGCTCGCTGGAGCGCGAGCAGATCTTCGCCGGCAAGGTGCTGGCGGCGGCGCAGCTACGCGATCGTCGCGATCCTGCTCACCGGCACGGTGGCGGTGGTGGCCGGGAGCATCGAGTCCGGGTTCAACTCGCTGCAGAGCCTCTCCGGGACCATCGTCTCCGCGCCCAAGGCGCTGGAGCTGGTGTACGTGAGCCTGCTCGTCTACCTGATCCCGATCGCCGCGATCGTCTGCATCGGCCTGCTGCTCTCCGCGGTGACCCGCAACAGCGCCGCTGCCGTGGTGGGGACGCTGATGATCTCGCTGCTGATCCAGCTGCTGGGGATCCTGCCGGGTCTCAGCGGACTGCAGCCGTATCTGCTGAGCACGCAGTTCAACGCCTGGCAGGGCCTGCTGCGCACCCCGATCGACTGGTCGCCGATCGTTCGCGCCGTCTGGGTCTGCGCGCTCTACGGGCTGCCCGCGCTGCTCGCCGCGGCGTTCCTGGTGTTCCTCCGCCGCGACGTCGCCGGCGGCTGAGCGACGACGCTGGCGCTCAGGCCGGCGTCAGCAGCGCCCGGACCTCGTCTCCGGGCACCGCGCGTCCCAGCACGAAGCCCTGCGCCCGGTCGCAGCCGAGCTCGCGCAGCTGCGCGAGCTGAACGTCGGTCTCGACCCCCTCCGCGGCGACCTCCAGCCCCAGCGCGTGGCCGAGGTCGACCAGCGCGCCGACGAGCGAGGCGGCCTCGGCCTGCTGCCCGAGCCCGTCGACGAACGACTCGTGGATCTTCAGCGAGTCGACCGGCAGCCGCTTGAGGTCGGACAGCGAGGCGGAGCCGGTGCCGTAGTCGTCCAGGGTGAGCCTCACCCCGAGGTCCTTGCACCCGTGCAGGGCGCGGATCACCGCTTCGGGATTGCGGGTGACGGCGCTCTCGCTCACCTCGATGCAGAGCGCTCCGGGGTCGATGCCGCTGCTTGCGAATCTGGGCGCTCAGCATCGAGGCCAGCCCGGCGTCCTCCAGCTGGCGCGATGACAGGTTGACCGCCACCGTGACCTCGGGCTTGTACTTCCGCCACCGTGAGACCTGCCGCAGCGCCTCGGCCAGCACGAACTCGCCGATCGGCACCATCGCGCCCGTCTCCTCGGCCACGGCGATGAATTCGCTGCGGTGCCAGCAACCCTCGCTCTGGGTGCTCCCAGCGGACCAGCGCCTCGAAGCCCACCACGCCCAGCTCCCCGCGGAGCGAGACGGTCGGCTGGTAGTGGACCCGCAGCTCGGAGCGCGTTCCAGCGCCTGGCCGAGCGCCGCCTCCAGCTGGATCCGCTCGACCGCGTGCATCCGCGAGAACTCGTCGAACAGCTCAAACCGCGCCCCTCCTCGCTGCTTGGCGCGGTACATCGCGGCGTCGGCCTCGCGGATCACGGTCTCCGGGGGCGTGGCGGGGTCGTCCACGGTGGTGATGCCGATGCTCACCGAGACCGTGGTCTCGCCGTCGTCGAAGGGGATCGGCAGGCCGGCGATTCGCTGGATCCGCTCGGCGATCATCAGGATCTCCGCCTCGCCGCTCAGATCCTCGAACACCAGCGTGAACTCGTCGCCGCCGAACCGGGCGATGGTGTCCATCGGGCGGAGCATTCCGCGCAGGCGGTGTGCCAGCGCCGAGAGCACGCTGTCGCCGGCGCTGTGGCCCAGCGTGTCGTTGACCTCCTTGAAGCGGTCGACGTCGAGGAACAGCACGGCGATCGTCCCGCTGGTGCGGCGGGAGCGGTCCAGCGCCACGCCGAGGCGATCCAGGAACAGCGCCCGGTTGGGCAGGCCGGTCAGCGGATCGCGCAGCGCCAGCTCGGCCAGCTCGGTCTCGCCGCGCTGGCGCTGCACCGCGTAGCGGATCGAGCGACGCAGCAGCGCGGGATGGAGGTCGTGCTTGACCAGCTGATCCTGGGCTCCGGCGCTCGAGTGCCCGGAGCGCGGCCGCCTCGTCGGGACGGTCGGACAGCACGATCACCGCTGCTGATGGCGCCGCCGCCCGCACCTGCTCGATCGCCTCCGGACCCCCGACCTCGGCGAAGCTCAGGTCCAGCAGCACGCAGGTGGCGCCGTGGGCGGTCAGCTCCTGGGTGGCTCCGGCGAGGCTGTCGGCCTAGGCTGATGACCAGCGGATCGTCCCACGACGCCCGGAGCATCTCCCCGATCAGCAGCCCGGTCCGGGGGTCGTTCTCGACCAGCAGGATGCGGGTGGGCTCGCCCACCGGGGGGTGTCTCCTGCAGAAGGGGTGCGCGATCTCGACCAAACCTACTGATTCCTAGCAAAACCTCCCGGCGGTGATGAGAGTCCAGAACTGGTGCGGCGGAGTGGCGAGGCCGCTCCGTGGGTGACCGTCTCAAGCGTTTCGGCTCCACCCCGGAACGCCATCATCCGCTAGCGCATCACGCCGGTATGACCCAGCGACAACTCGGCCCGGCTGCGGCCACACGCACAGCCCGTGCGGGCCCGCGCCCACCGGGATCCTGCGCCACCTGGCGGCCGGTCCTGGTGTCGATCGCGTACACGACGGCGTCGTAGCGACCGCTCAGCCACAGCAGCCGACCATCGGCCGAAACCCCGCCCATGTCCGGGCTGGCGGGCTGGGGCAGCGTCCAGGTGCTTACCACGCGGCGGGTCCGGAAGCTGACCACCGAGATCGTCCCCGCGCTGCGGTTGGAGACGTAGAGCACCGAGGCGTCGCGGCTGGGGTAGAGACCATGAGCGCCGGCGCCCGGTGGGCAGGAAGCCGAGCCGGCGAAAGCGTGGTCGGGTCGATCTCCCACACGCCCGCCGGCCGCCTGATCGGCGACGTACAGCAGCCTGGCCGTCGGGGGAGAGCTTGACGTCCTGGGGAGAGCTGACGCCGCCGCCGAGCAGCAGCGTTCCCACCACGCGCTGGTCTGCAGGTCGACCTTGATCATCCGCCCCGCGAACTCGCAGCTGGCGAACGCATAGCGCCCGTCGGCGGAGAAGTCCATGTGATCGACGCCGAGGCAGTCCGGGACCGACAGCGAGTGGATCAGTCGCATCGAGTGGGGATCCCGGAAGTCGAGTCGCTGCAGCCGCTCAGCGACCACGATGGCGTAGCGGCCGTCGGGAGTGAAGTACAGGTTGTAGGGGTCCTGCGACCGGCAGGCTGGCCCCCGGCCGCCCGGTACGAGGATCGATCGTCAGCAGGCTGTTGCCGAGGTCGTTGTCGACGTAGAGCGTTCGAAGGTCCCAGGACGGGGTCACGTGCTGGGGGAGCGCGCCGGTGGGGAACCGCGCAACCACCTTGAGCGTCCGCTGGCTGATCACGTCGACCGTGTTGCTCTCGCTGTTGGGGACGTAGACGCGGGCTGGGTCTGCCCTCACCGCGGGGGCCAGGTCGCCGGCCCGGTCATTCGCGTAGACGTTCGCGGGACTCAGCATCGGCTGCTGGGGAGCTACCGCAAGTGAGTGACTTGAGATCGTGGTGGAGAGAGGCGCTCGCGTTGGTGTGCGTACTCGGCGCCGCAGCCCGCCAAGCAGCACCAGGAGCACGACGGGCAGCGGAAAGCGGCCGGATCACCGCCCAAGCATGCCGGTCACTCGATCAACCACTGCTAAACAGGTCATGAGACTCCGGCCAACGACCCCGATGCTTCGGCTGGTTCGGACGTTAGGGTCCGCCCCGTGCTTCGAGTCCACCACGTCCGGCTGCCCCCTGCTCTGTCTGCTCCTGGTGACGGGCTGCGGCGGCGCCCCCCGGGCCAACGAGAATCACGCCTCACAGCCGGTGGCGACGAGCGCTCACGTGCCTGCTCATCCTCCGGCTCCGGCGCGGCTGGTCTACCAGCCGCTGTTCTCTCTTCCAGCACCAGTTCAGGATCCGGCCTCTGCGGCGATCGGCGGCAACCGCTTCGTGCTTCTGGGCGGGCTCACGGCGGCGGATGTCTCCACGGCGGACGTGATCGAGTCAAGCCTCAGGGCACCGCTGCGCTCCTCCCAGCTACCTGGCGCGCAGCACGACGCCCAGGCCGCCACTCTGGGCGGTCGCGCCTACGTGTTCGGCGGCGGCCAGTTCCAGCAATACGATCACATCCTGGGCTACGACCCACTGCGGGGTGCGGTCAGTCCCGCGGGCTCTCTGCCCCGGCCGGCCTCCGACGTCACGGCGGCGGCGGTGGGGGATACCGCCTATGTGGTCGGCGGCTTCGATGGAACCAATTGGTTGGACACGATCGTCGCCTGGCGGCCCGGTCGACCCGCGAGCGTGGTGGGCCATCTCCCCGTAGGGCTGCGGTATGCCGCGGCAGCGAGCGCCGGCGGCGAGCTGGTGATAGCCGGCGGCACCACGCCAACCGGGGTCAGCGATGCGGTCCTGCGCTTCGATCCGAAGACCGGAAGGGTGACGAGGCTCGCTCGCTTGCCCCACCCGATCACCCATGCCTCCGCGGCAGCGCTGGGTGGACGCGTGTACGTGATCGGGGGGCGGGGAGCGGCGGTCACGCCCCAGTTCGCCGACGTCCTCGCCATCGATCCGCAGTAGCGGCTCCGTGCACCGCGTGGCTAGCCTGGCTGCGCCCGCTTTCCGACGCCGCGGCGGTAACCGTTGGCAACGCGATCATCGTCGCGGGGGGTCGCACCCCCGCCGGGACCACGGCCGCGGTGGGCGAGCTGCTGCCCTCACCGTGACCTGGCGGAATCATGGGCCCGCTCCACCATCGCGACGTAGGTGCTCACCGCCAATAGCTGCGACTGACTGAGCGGTCGCCGCACCGGCATCTCCGAGGCAAACTGGAGCAGCTGGTCGACGCTCAGCCGGTAGCCGGCGAGGTCACCGCCCGGCTTGCGCGCTGACTCGTTGCCAGAAAGTGAGTGACAGGCCTGGCAGCTCTGCTTGAAGACCGCCGGCCCCGTTTTCGCCTCCGGCGGCGCGGAGGCGCCACAACCGAGCGCGAGGTACGCCATTACGCCGATCAGGGAGGGGAGGGCCCAGCGCATGGAGAACCCACCTTATCTCCGTAGCCCTTGTTGGCATGTTGCCAGTAAGATGCCGGACAGCGGTGGCCCGATCCACTCCGCCGCGTGATCCGGCCTCCGCGATCCGAGGAGAGCGATGAGTATCCAGACCTTGACCGACGAGCAGCACGCCTTCGTCGAGGCGATCCGTGACTTCGCCCGGCGGGAGTGCGGGACCCGTGAGCAGCGCGATGCGCTCACCGACAACGGCCAGGACCCGCACAACCCCGACATCTATCAGCGGATTGCCGACCTCGGCTGGCTGGGCGCGGCGATTCCCGAGCAGTACGGCGGCTCTGGCGGCGGCGCGGTGGAGCTGTGCCTGCTGTGCGAGGAGTTCGCGCGGGGGCAGATCCCGATGGCCTTCTTCACCGTCAGCATGATCACCGCCGGCGCCGTCCTGCGCTTCGGCACCGAGGAGCAGAAGCAGGAGATCCTCGGCGGCGTGGCCAACGGGCGGGTGGAGGCGATCGCGATGTCCGAGCCAGAGGCCGGATCCGACGTCGGCAACCTGAGCTGCCGCGCCGAGCGCGTCAACGGCGACTACGTCATCAACGGGCAGAAGACCTGGATCACGGCCGCTCACGCCGCCGACCACATCCTGCTGGTATGCCGGACCACTCGCGGCGAGGACAAGCATGCCGGCCTGTCGATGATCTCGGTGCCGCGTGAGAGCGAGGGCGTCGAGATCCGGGGCATCGGGACCATGGGCGGCCGCGAGGTCAACGACGTCTTCTTCACCGACTGCCGCGTCCCGGCTGAGCGTCTCATCGGTCAGCAGGATCAGGGCTGGATCCAGCTGATGGCCGGTCTCAACTACGAACGTCTGATCATCGCCGCGCAGGCGCTCGGCATGGCCGCCCGCGCCTTTGACGACGTCCTCGCCTACGTGAAGGAGCGCAAGCAGTTCGGGCGACCGATTGGCAGCTTCCAGGCGCTGCGGCACCGGCTGGCCGACCTGGCCACCGAGATCGAGGCCGCTCGCCTGCTGGTCTACGACGCAGCCGCCAAGGTCGACGCCAGTCCGGACACGCTGTTCCCGCGTGAGGCATCGATGGCCAAGCTGAAGGCCACCGAGGTCGCCAAGCACACGTCACTGGAGGGCATGCAGATGATGGGCGGCTACGGCTATGCGGCCGAGTACGACATGGAGCGGCAGGTCCGCGCCGCGGTGGTGACCACCATCTACGGCGGGACCAGCGAGATCCAGCGGGAGATCATCTCCAAGACGCTGGGGCTGTAGCCCCGGGCCTCCGCGGCTAGACGTGGGGCCTGCGGTTAGGCGGGGTGGCGCCTGCGGTTAGGCGGGGTGGCCCGCCGGTGCGACCGCCCCCGCCACCTCGCCGACGATGCTGAGGAATCCCTGGACGAGCATCGTCTGAGCCTGTTCCCGGGTCAGGCGGCCGCGCTCAAGCCATTGCACGCTGGCCGCTTCGGCGAACCCTCCGTAGGCCCGAACGGCCGCGCGCAGGTGGTCCGGTGCCTCGGGCGGAGGGACGCCGAGCGCCTCGATCAGCCGGTCGGCGGCGCGCTCTCGTCCTTCCTCCAGGATCGCCTCGACCTCGGGGTCGCGTCCGAGCCCCCCGGCGCCGATGGCCGCCAGCCAGGTGCCCTGGTTTCGCTCCAGCAGCTCCAGCCAGCGGTCGACTCCCTCGGCGATGACCTCTTCGAGACCGCGGGTATGGCTCTGCTGGGGCACCGGATTGGACGGCATCCGCAGCAGCGTTCGCACCACCTCTAGGTAGAGCTCGCGCTTTGTGCCGAAGTAGTGATGGAGCAGCCCGCGGGCCACCCCCGCCTCCTGTGCGATGTCCGAAGTGGAGACGCCCGCGTAGTTGCGCTCGGAGAACAGCCGGCGGGCACAGCTCAGAATCTGCCGCCGCCGCTCGTCATGCTCCAGGCGCTGCCAGCGGGGAGCCGGGGTGGTGGCCATCGCGCGGCGAGCCTAGCAGTGTTGGCGCTACGCCAATTAGGGCTGCGGCGGTCTTATTACCGGTCCGCGGTGAACTTTGGCGTCTCACCCCCACAAGGGGTTGGGTGAATCGCCATTCATCGCCTCGTCGGGTCCGCCGTCCAGCAAGGCGACTCGCCGCCGTCCAGCTCGAGCGGGAACAGCGCTCCCATGATCCCCGCACGGGCATCGGCGGCGCAGAAGCCGGGATAGAGCGAGCGCTCGTACTCCGCATCGAGCACCGGCTTTCGCGCCTTCAGGTAGACGCGGTACGAGGAGCACTCCTCGTATTGGTTGCACTGCTCGGTGAGCGCTCCGTCGAAGTACGGCGCAAGCCGGCGGGCCTGCTCGGGATCGTTCTTCTGAAACGCGGCCAGGCCCAGCCGGTGGGCCTCGCGGGCCAGCCAGCGGTCGTAGAGGAGCTGGGCCCGGGCACTGATCGGGAAGCCGGAGTCGTTCTCGTAGGCGTCGATGTTGTCGGGCTCCACTGCGTCGAAATGCTTGCGCCGGCACATCGCCAGGCGGGCCCGCATGAGCGGTTCCAACCGCGACAGCCGGCGGACGTCCAGCCACCGCTCTCCCGGCCAGCCATTGCCCTTGCCGAGAAGCGACCGAGGGAACCTGCGGGCATCGGATCGCCACCGCTCCCAGGTTCCGGCGTCGATGTAGCAGATCGCTCGCCGGCCCAGGCGGTGCAGGGTCGCCACCTCGGAGGCCCGGGTGTCGAACCCGTCGACGTCGTACGCGCTCGTGACCGTGCGGTTGGACACGTGGCCGTCCAGCTGCCAGTACCAGGTCAGCCGGGGTGGAGGCACCCACCGCGCTGCGAGCGCCGAGTCGGCCGGGCCGCCCAAAGTCGCCAGGGCCGCCAGCACAGCCGCCACCGCCATGGACGCCGCGGCGCGGACCGCCGCGCGGATCACGGTGAGGGCACCTACCCGGTCATCCCCCCGAACTGCCCGCCGGTGATGTTCAGCACCTGGCCGTGGATGTAGTTGGCCCATGGCGTGCACAGCAGGAAGATGCCACCGGCCGCCTCCTCCGGGGTGCCCGGCCGGCCCAGCGGGATCAGCATGGTGGCCATCCCGCGCAGCTGGTCCGGGATCCCCAGCTGCACCTTCTCGTCGCCGATCTCCATCGTGTTCGACTCCTCCTTGGAGGCGGTCAGGCGGGTCTCGATGAAGCCGAAGGCGACGGCGTTGACGTTGATCTTGAACTGTCCCCACTCCTTGGCCAGCGTCTTGGTCAGGCCGATCACCGCGGACTTGCCGGAGGAGTAGTTCGCCTGGCCTGCGTTGCCCATCGTCCCCGAGATGGAGGAGACGTTGACGATCTTGCGGAACACCTCGCGGCCCTCTTCGCGCTCCTGCTTGGCGGGCTCACGCATGTGCGGCGCCACCGCGCGGCACATGCGGAAGGGCACGATGGAGTGGATGTCAAGCATCCGCTGAAACCACTCGTCGCTCATCTTGTGGATCGGCGCGTCGAGCGTGTAGCCGGCGTTGTTGACGAGGATGTCGACTCGACCCCACTCGTCGATCACCTTGGCCACCAGCGCATCCGGGACGCCCTCCTTGGTGAGGTCGCCGCTGAACACCAGCGTGTCGCCGCTGATCTCGCTGGCCGTCTGCTCGGCAACGTCTCCGTCGAGGTCGTTGATCAGCACCTTGGCGCCATGCTCGGAGAACAGCTCGGCGGTCGCCCGCCCGATGCCTCGTGCCGAGCCGGTGACGATCGCCACCTTGTCCTGGAGAAGTGCCATGTCGGTCTGCCTTTCGTCGGTCAAAGAGAGAGCGGGCATTATCGCCACAGGCTGCGCGATAGAGTCAGCCCGTGCCCGACCGGCCCGAGGTTGCTCCTGAACGCCCGTGACTGGCTGACCGCTTACGCCGCCGAGCTGGACGTGCCCCCGGTGAGCACCGAGCAGTTCAGGGCGATCCTGGACCTGGCCGCCGAAGCGGCGCACGCTTCCGAGCGCGTCGCTGCGCCGGTCGCCTGCTGGCTGGCAGCGCGCGCCGGCGTGGAACTGGACCAGGCGCTGGCCCTGGCCAAGGAGGTGACCGTCGATGGCTGAGCGCGACTACGACGTCGTGCTGTTCGGCGCCACCGGGTTCACCGGCGGGCTCACCGCCGAGTACCTGGCCGAGCACGCGCCGCCCGACACCCGGTGGGCGCTCGCCGGCCGCAACCGCCAGAAGCTGGAGGCGGTGCGAGAACGGCTCGGGCCCACCGCCGGCGAGTTGCAGCTGCTGGAGGGAGACGTCACCGACGAGAATTCGATGCGGGCGATCGCCGAGTCCGCCAAGGTGGTGATCACCACCGTCGGACCGTACGTCCGCTACGGAGAGCCGCTCGTCGCGGCGTGCGCCGCTGCCGGCACCGCGTACGTGGATCTGACCGGTGAGCCCGAGTTCGTCGACCGAATGTGGCTGGCCCATCATGAGGAGGCCGAGCGCACCGGCGCGCGCATTGTCCATTCCTGTGGCTTTGACTCGATCCCCTACGACCTCGGTGCGCTGTTCACGGTGCTTGCGCTGCCGGAAGCTGCCCCGATCAAGCTCGAAGGGTTCTTGCGCTCCGGCGGCTCGTTCTCCGGGGGGACGTTCGCTTCGGCCATCGAGGCAGCGGGTCGGCTGCGGCAGAACCTGC
Organism: uncultured Solirubrobacterales bacterium; assembly: GCA_963731435.1. GTDB lineage: Bacteria > Actinomycetota > Thermoleophilia > Solirubrobacterales > Solirubrobacteraceae > Palsa-465. Next base: position 1,893,283 of record CAVSVF010000001.1, on the reverse strand, counting down.
AGGTGGCACGTGAGCGGCGCTCCAAGGAGCCTCGGCTATCCGGCCGCAGCGTCAAGGGAGTGTCGGGTCCGCCCCGCCGGGCCCCCGGGGGCCGCGGCTGGGCGGTCCCGTTTCCCACCATCGACCCGCAGACCGTGCTGCGCTCTGCCCGCGCGCTGGAGCGGTATGGGCCCAAGTTCAGCTACAGCCACTATCTCGTGCTTCCGAACCTCCCGCTGGTGGCCGGTCTCGGCCTAGGGGTCGGAACCGGCGTTGCCCTGGCCCAGCTGCCCCCCGTACGCCGGACGATGCTGAAGTTCGCGCCGAGCCCTGGGGAGGGGCCCTCGGCTGAGCAGAGGGAGAAGGCATGGTTCAAGGTGCGGATGGAGGGAGAGAGCGACGGCCAGCGAGTGGTCGGCGAGGTCTCCGGAGGGGATCCGGGCTACGGCGAGACCTCGAAGATGCTCGCTGAGGCCGCGCTGTGCCTCGCCCACGACGACCTACCCGAGCGGGCAGGGCAGCTGACTCCGGCGGTGGCGATGGGGGAGAAGCTGATCGACCGGCTCCAGCGGGCCGGAATGGAGTTCCGCATCACCGAGGGCGGCTCGTGAGCGTAACCCCGGCGGACGCCACGGCCGCGGCCAACGAGGCGTTCGGGCGCCATCCCGGTTTCCGGGCGCTGCACGCGCGTGGCACGCTGCTGAAGGGAAGCTTCACAGCGAGCCCTGAGGCGGCGGCGCTCAGTCGAGCGGCCCATCTCCAGGGCCAGCCGACGCCGGTGACGGCAAGGGTCTCCAACGGCGGCGGCGACCCTGATATCGCGGACTACGTTCCCGATGTCCGAGGGCTTGCGGTCAAGTTCTACCTGCCCGACGACTCCCGCACGGACATCGTCGCGCAGACCGCGCCCCGCTTTCCCGTGCGCACTCCCGAGGCATTTCTGGAGCTGCTCCGGGCCCAGAAGCGCACGCCGGCGATGGCTGTGGCGAATGCCGTGGTTCCTCGTCCGCCACCCGGAGGCGGCGACCCGCCTGCCCGCCAACACCAAGGCGCTGCTGCCGCCGGAGAGCTACGCCACGACCGCCTACTACGCCGTCCACGCCTACCGCCTCCTCGACGAACAGGGGGGCTCCCGGTTCGCCCGTTACACCTGGCGCCCGGAGGCGGGCGAGCACCGGCTGAGTCCTCGTGCGGCGCGGCGGCGCGGGCCGGAGTACCTCCAGGAGGAGATCCGTCAGCGGGTCGCCAAGGGGCCGGTCCGTTTCACTCTCCAGCTCCAGATCGCCGAGAGCGGTGATGCCGTCGACGATCCCGTCAGCAATTGGCCCTCCAACCGCAGGCGCGTCGATGCGGGCACGCTGGAGCTCACGGAGCTCGAGACCGAGCGGGAGACCGACGGCGACGTGCTCGTATTTGACCCAACCCGCGTGACCGACGGGATAGAGCTCTCCAACGATCCGCTGCTGCGGTTCCGCCGGCCGGCCTACAGCGACTCGATCGCCAGGAGAATGGAGAGCGCATGAGCGACAAGTGGACCGCGGCCGACATCCCGGACCAGACCGGACGGCTGGCGGTCGTCACCGGTGCCAACAGCGGCCTCGGGGCAGTGACGGCGCGGGAGCTCGCCCGTGCCGGCGCCACCGTGATCATCGCCTGCCGCAACACGGAGAAGGGGGAGCAGGTCGCGACCGACATCCGGCAGCGTGCCTCCGGTAGCGAGGTGGAGGTGCGTGAGCTTGACCTCGCGGATCTGGGTTCGGTCCGGGCCTTTGCGGAGCGGCTGGGCGCCGACCATGACCAGCTCCACCTGCTGATCAACAACGCCGGCGTGATGGCGCCGCCGCGACGGCTGACCGCCGACGGTTTCGAGAGCCAGATCGGCACCAACCACCTCGGCCACTTCGCGCTCACCGGGCTACTGCTGGGAACGCTGCTGGCCGCGGAGGATCCCCGCGTGGTGAGTCTCTCCAGCGGAGCGCACCGGATCGGCAAGATGAACTTCGACGACCTGCAGCACGAGCACGGCTACAACAACTGGCGCGCCTATGGCCAGTCCAAGCTGGCCAACCTGATGTTCTGCTTCGAGCTGCAGCGGCGGGCCACCGAGGCTGATTCTCCAGTGCGCAGCCTCGCGGCCCACCCCGGCTACGCCGCCACCAACCTGCAATTCGCCGGCCCCAGCCGCTTCTACGAGAAGGCGATCATGGCGGTGTCCAACCGGGTGATCGCCCAGAGCGCGGAGATGGGGGCGCTGCCGACGCTGTACGCCGCCACGGTGCCCGACCTGCCGGGCGGCTCGTTCGTCGGCCCCGATGGGATCGCCGAGCAGCGGGGCTACCCGAAGGTGGTGGGCGCAGCCGGGAAGGCCTACGACGAGGACGACTGGCGGCGGCTGTGGGAGATCTCGGAGGAGCTCACCGGGGTGAGCTACGAGTTTTCCGCCGCCGCGCCGGCTTGACCGACCTGCGACGGGAGGCGCTACTTCAGCTCGGCTGAAGTCCGCCCCAGCAGCTGCCGCGCCACCACCAGCAGCTGGATCTGCTGAGTGCCTTCGAAGATGTCGAGGATCTTGACGTCCCGGGCCCATTTCTCCAGCAGGTCGCCCTCGCCATAACCGATCGACCCGGCCAACGCCACGCAGCGCAGTGCGATGTCGGTGCCGGCCCGGCCGGCCTTGGCCTTGGCCATCGAGGCCTGCAGCGAGTTCGGCTTGCGGTTGTCGGCCAGCCACGCCGCCTGGAGGGTCAGCAGCCGGGCGGCCTCCCAGTCGGCCTCCATGTCGATGAACTCCGAGGCCGCTGCGGGCTGCAGGTGAGGGGACGCGTTGTAGTCGATCTCGATCCCCGCCTCGCTCAGCAGCTCGCGGGTGCGCTCCAGCGACGCCCGGGCCACCCCGATCGCCATCCCCGCCACCAGGGGCCGGGTGTTGTCGAAGGTCTGCATGACGCCGGCGAACCCGCGCTTGGTCTCTATCTCGGGGGTGCCGAGCAGGTTCTCCTTCGGCACCCGGCAGTCGTCCAGAACGAAGGCCGCAGTGTCCGAAGCGCGGATCCCGAGCTTGTGCTCCAGGCGGTCCAGCTTCATCCCCGGGTTGCTGCGCTCCACCACGAAGGACTTGATCGCGCCTCGGCCGGCGCTGCGGTCCAGTGTCGCCCACACCACCACCAGCTCGGCGCGCTCGCCTGAGGTGACATAGATCTTCTCGCCGTTGAGGACGTACTCGTCGTTCTCCTCGTCGTAGCGCGCGGTTGTGCGGATCGCCGCGGAGTCAGAACCTGCCTCGGGCTCGGTGATGGCCATGGCCGCCCACTTGCCGCCGAACCGAGCCAGCTGCTCCTCGTCGGCCACGGCGGAGATCGCCGCCTGTCCAAGACCTTGGCGGGGCATGGTCAGCAGTAGCCCGACGTCGCCCCAGCACAGCTCTATCAGCCCCAGCAGGCTCGCCATGTTGCTGCCGTTGCGGTTGCCACCGTCGTCCTTGGCACTGCCGTTGCTCGAATCCGACCGGCCGCCCACGGCCCCGGCGCCGGCACCGCCGAGGGCGCCGCTCTCGTTCATGCCGTCGATCACCGCAGCCAGCATGTCGAGCTCCTTGGGGTACTCGTGCTCGGCGATGTCGTACTTGCGTGAGTTCGGGCGGAAGACCTCCGTGGCCACCTGATGGGCCTGGCTGATCAGCGCGCCGTACTTCTTGGGGACCTCAAGATTGATGCTCATCAGACCAGCAGTCCTCCCTCGACCACGCCGGCCGCGCGCAGGTCCCGATACCACCGCTCCACCGGATGATCCTTGATGTAGCCGGCGCCGCCCAGCAGCTGTACGCCGTCGGAACCGATCGCCATCCCGCGCTCGGCACACAGGCGGCGAGCCAGTGCGACCTCGCGCTCGAACGACCGCCCCTGATCGACCCGGCTGGCGGCGCGGTAGGTGGCCAGCCGCATGCCTTCCAGCTCGATGGCGATGTTGGCCACCATGAAAGCGACCGCCTGCCGGTTGGCGATCGGCTCGCCGAACGCCTTGCGCTCGTTGACGTAGGGGATCACGTAGTCGAGCACCGCCTGGGCGGTGCCGACCGCCAGCGCAGCACCAGGCCAGCCGGCCCAGCTGCACGCAGTCGCGGTAGACCTGGGGATCGGCCTCGCCGAGCAGCGCTCCGTCCGGAAGCTGTACGTCGCCGAGCGTCAACCGGGCCGTGGCCGCAGCCCGGATGCCCATCGTGGGCTCCGGCTCAAGCGTCAGCCCCTCGGTCGCGGACTCGACCACGAACAGGGCCGGGCCGCTCCCTTCGAGCTCCGCGGCGATCACGAACAGCTCGGCGTCACCGGCCCTGGAGACCAGCGACTTGACCCCGTCCAGAACGTACCCGCCGCCGTGACAGACCGCGCGGTGGTCCGTAGCCGCCACGGGTCGAACAGCGCGCTGGGGCTCCATCAGCGCCAGCGAGGCGGCCGGGACGCTCTCTCCGACGAACTCCGGCAGGTAGGTCGCCTGCTGGTCGGCGTCGCCCCACAGGCTGATCGCGGTGGAGACCGCAGCCGGCGCCAGCGCCGCCACGGCGAAGCCCATGTCGCCATGGGCGAGCGCCTCGCCCATCAGCGCGGCGGTCACCGCGGACCGCTCCTGTACCGCGCCCGCCGAGCTCCTCGGGTACGCCGACCATCGTCAGCCCCAGCTCGTTGGCCTGGGTGAGCAGCTCCTCGGGGGAGGCGCAGGCCGCGTCGGCGGCCTCCGCTGCCGGCCTGACCCTGGCCGCGGCGAAGTCGCGCACGGCTTCCTGGAGCATCTGCTGTTCGTCATCCGGGAGTCAGGTCAAAGAGATCGCTCCGCTTTGCCTTGGGCTGACGCGCGGGCCGGGACAGCCGCTGGGCGGCCGCGAACGTGCGGCCGGCACGGGCGGCGGTCGACATCGTCGTCTTGGAAGCGCTGTGCAGGAACCGCTCGGTCTGCTCTCGGAGCCCGAGACGGTCGACCAGATCGGAGGAGGCGAGGAGGTTGAGCGCGCGAAGGCTGAACGCCATGCCACGCTCGCCGAGGTTCTGCTGCTGAGGGGGCATCGCGCGAAGATATCACGCGTTGTTGTGACATGAGGTGATGTCATCGTGCCCCCTGCTGTGTGACGCCTTATCCGATTCTTCGCGGTGATCGTCATCCTGATGATGTGCGGGTGCTTCTGGCTGAAGATGAGCTACGGCTGGCCACCGTGATCGCACGGGGCCTGCGCCGTGAGGGCATGGCGGTCGATGTGGCGCCGGATGGACTGGCCGCGCTGGCCAAGACCAGGATTGTTCGCTACGACGTGGTAGTGCTGGATCGTGACCTCCCCACCGTCCATGGTGACGACGTCTGCCGCGCGGTACGCGAGGAGCGACCCGAGGTCGGCATTCTCATGCTGACCGCTGCCGGCGGCGTCGAGGACCTGGTGCAGGGGCTGGCGCTCGGCGCCGACGACTACCTGGCCAAGCCGTTTCGCTTCGCCGAGCTGGTCGCCCGCATCCGCGCTCTGGCCCGCCGGTCGCTACCGCGTAACCCGCCGGTGCTCCAGCACGGCGACCTGACAGCTAGACCCGGCATCGCGCCGGCTGACGCGCGCCGAGAAGCCGATCGAGCTGGCGCGCAAGGAGTTCGCGGTGCTGGAGGCGCTGATGTCAGCGCAGGGAGCTACGGTTTCCCCGGAGGAGCTGCTGGAGCGTGTCTGGGACGAGCACATCGACCCGTTCACCAACGTCGTGCGCATGACGATCATGACGCTGCGGCGCAAGCTCGGCGAGCCGCCGGCGATCGAGACCGTAACCGGCGTCGGGTACCGGATGGCCTGATGCTCCGGCCGCGGAAACCGGCGCCGACGATCCGGCTGCGGCTGACCGCTCTCTACGGCGCCACGTTTCTGATCACCGGCGCTGTGCTGCTGACCATCGGTTACGCGCTGGTCCACCACAACCTCGACGCGCGGCCGTCGTTCCGGGCAGTAGGCCGCCGGATCGGTCTGCGCGCACCGGCACAGCCCCCCTTTCCCGGGGCGTTCCGCTTCGGCCCCAACTCCCCGGAGGCCAAGGTGGCCGAGGAGGTGCGCCGCCAGCTCCGGGACGATGCGCTACACCGGCTCCTGCTCGAGTATCTGCTGGCCCTTGCGGCGATGACCATGGTCTCGGCGGGCGCGGGATGGTTACTGGCCGGGAGGGCCCTGCGACCGTTGCGGGAGATCACCGCCACCGCCCGGCGGGTCTCCGGGGAGAACCTCGGCGAGCGGATCGGTCTGGATGGGCCCGCCGACGAGCTGCGGGAGCTCGCCGACACCTTCGACGGCATGCTCGGACGGCTGGATGCGGCGTTCGCCAGCCAGCGTCACTTCGTCGCCAGCGCCTCGCACGAGCTGCGCACTCCGCTGGCGATCATGCGCACGGAGATCGACGTCGCGCTCGCCGGCCAGGACGCGACCGTGCCGGAGTTGAGGTCCATGGGGGAGGCGCTGCGCGACACCATCGACCGCTGCGAGCGCCTGATCGAGAGTTTGCTGATGCTCGCTCGCAGCGAGGCTGCCGCCGGCCACGAGGAGTCGGTGGACCTCGCCGCGCTGGCGGCGGATTGCATCACCGACCGCCACCGCCGGGCCCAGGAGGCCGAGGTCGAGGTCCAGGCGGAGCTGAGTCGCGGCGCCGACGTGGGGGGAGGCCTCGCTGCTTGAGCGGATGATCTCCAACCTCGTCGATAACGGGATCCGGCACAACGTCCCCGGCGGCTACCTGAAGGTGTTCACCGCGCGGCGTGACGATCACGTCCACATCGCGGTCGCCAACGGCGGGCAGCCGATCGACCCGGAGCAGGCCGACGGCGCTGATAGAGCCGTTCCGGCGACTGGACCGACGGGTCGACGGGTTCGGCCTGGGGCTGTCGATCGTGCGCTCCGTGGTCGACGTGCATCGAGGGACGATGGAGGTCGTGGCGCCACCCGCCGGCGGACTGGAGGTGACGATCGAGCTGCCCACCGGGGGAATTGCAGGCAATGTTGCGGTTGAGCGAAGCTCGCCCGCGCTTACACGGAGCTGACGGCAATGCCGGTAAAACCGAATGTGGCCCCGTGCGCCTCGCTTGAGCGCGCCCAGTCCCCGGCCTGAGGATTCCTGATGACAACTCCACGTAACAGCGGCCCGCGCCCCTGGCACCTCTGGGCCCTTGGGCTGATCCTGATCGTCTTCGCCGTGCTTGCGGTGACCTGCGATCGGCTCCCCCAGCAGCTCGTCCCGTACCTCCCGGCAGGTGGTCACTGCCGAGGATGGCGTGGTGCAGTCGACGGTCAGCGGCACCGGCAACATCGAGCCCGGCACCGACGTCAGCGTCAACTTCCAGACCGGCGGAACCCTGTCCCAGGTGTACGTGAAGGTGGGACAGCACGTCAAGCAGGGTCAGCTGTTGGCGACGCTGGATCCAACCGCGGCGCAGCTGTCGGTGGACCAGGCCGAGGACAGCGTCGACGCCGCCGATGACCAGCTGACCGCCGCCGAGGATGGATCGTCCTCCGGTGGCGGATCGTCGGGAGGCGGCGGATCCTCCTCCGGCGGCGGGAGCGGCTCCTCCGGCGGCGGTACGTCCTCCTCGATCCGGCGTCTCCTCCGACACCAGCGGAACCGCCGGCTCGGCGAGCCCGCAGTTCGTCTCCGACGAGCCGACAATGGCCACCCGGACGAGCTCGGGCGGTTCCGGTTCCCGGCGGCCTGGGAGCGGGTCCTCCACCACCACCACGACCACCACTACGGTGACCGGCCAGGGGTCACAGGGGCGAGGTTCCTCGGGGCAGGGCTCGGGCAGCGGGACGTCGAGCAGCGGGAAGTCCTCGACGGGTTCAAGCGGCGGGACATCATCTTCGTCTTCCTCCTCGTCCACCCCCTCTCCGGCCGCGATCGCGTCCGCCGAGGGTCAGATCGCAAGTGCTGAGGGCAACCTCAGCAATGCCCAGACCGCGCTCGGCAGGACCCGGCTCTACGCCCCGGTGAGCGGCACCATCGCCACGCTCTCGAGCCTGTCGCCGGGCGACACGGTCACCGCGGGGTCCGGTTCCACCGGCAACTCCGGCTCCAGCACCTCGTCCAGCTCGTCGAGCGGCTCCGGCGCCGCCGGCGGGTCCACCACCGCCGGAAGCCTGGGCGGATCCGGCGGGGGATCGTCGAGCTCCTCGGGCTCGGGCTCGGGCTCCGGTTCAGCTCCAGCTCTTCGCCTTTCGCCGAGATCATCGACACGAGCACGCTGTCGATGTGCGTCTCCTTCAGCGAGTCCGACGTGACCAAGGTCAAGGTCGGTCAACCGGCGACGGTGTCGATCGACGCGCTCACCGGGGTCCAGCTGGCCGCGCACGTCTCCTCGATCGCGCCGACGGGGACCACCAGCAGCGGGGTGGTCAGCTACGCCGCCACCCTGACGCTGGACCAGACCGACCCGACGTGCGTGCCGGGATGAGCGCGTCGGCGTCGGTCATCACCAGTCAGGCCCAGGGCGTCACCGTGCCCACCCAGGCGGTGACGGGGACGGGGACGCTGGCCACCGTCCAGCTGCTGCGCAGCGGTAAGACGGTTTCCCAACCGGTGATCGCGGGGTTGCGGGGCACCAGCCGGACCCAGATCGTCAGCGGCGTGAACGCGGGCCAGCAGCTCGTGGTCACCATCAGCCTGCCCGCGTTGGGAAGCACGACGTCGACCACCGGAGGTTCCTCGGGAACGCTCGGCGGGACCGGTCTCCGCGGGGCGGTGGTGGCGGCGGTGGCTTCGGAGGCGGCGGATTCGGAGGGGGCGGAGGCTTTGGAGGCGGCGGCGGAGCGTTCCGTGGCGGCGGGGCCGGGTTGGCCGGCGGCGGGGCCGGTGGGGGCTGATGGTGGCCCCTGAGCGACGCTGCGCAGCGCTTGGCGGTCGCTCGTGCGCAGCGGATGCTGCGCACGCGACGTGCGGCCCGGGCGGGGGCGGTGGAGGCGCCGGAGCCTCGGCCGGCCGCCTATGACGGTCCGGTGATCGACGTCGAGAACGTCTACAAGACCTACCAGATGGGCGAGGTCGCGGTGCACGCGCTGCGCGGGATCAGCCTGCGGGTCCAGCGCGGCGAGTACGTGGCGGTGATGGGCGCCTCCGGGAGTGGCAAGACCACGCTGATGAACATCCTCGGCTGTCTCGATACTCCGACCAGCGGCGTCTACCGGCTTGACGGCATCGATGTCCGCGGCGTCGACGAGGACACCCTCGCCGACGTGCGCGGCCGCTACATCGGCTTTGTCTTTCAGAGCTTCAACCTGATCCCGCGTACGCGCGCGCTGGCCAATGTCGAGCTCCCGCTCTCCTATGCGGGCCTGCCGCGTGGCGTGCGCCGGGAGCGGGCGATGCATGCGCTGGGCCAGGTGGGGCTTCTCGATCGGATCGATCACCTGCCCTCCGAACTGTCCGGCGGGCAGCAGCAGCGGGTGGCGATCGCCCGGGCGCTCGTGACCCGTCCCGTCGATCATCCTCGCCGATGAGCCCACTGGAAACCTTGACACCACGTCCGGCGCGGAGATCCTGGGCATCCTCCAAGATCTCAGCGACCAGGGCGCGACGATCGTGCTGATCACCCACGAGAGTGAGGTCGCCGCTCACGCTCGCCGGGTGGTTCACGTCAGCGACGGCGTGATCACCGCCGACGAGTGGACGGGCGCCAGCGGGGTGGCCAGATGAGCGAGACCATACGGGTCGCCTTCGCCGGCCTCACAGCCAACAAGCTGCGCACCGGGCTGACAATTCTGGGATTGATGATCGGCGTCGGTTCGGTGATCGTGCTGATCAGCGTCGGCACCGGCTCCTCCAACGCTGTCGAGAAGCAGATCGATGCGCTCGGCAGCAACGTGTTGCTGGTCACCTCCACGCCGACGCTGGGCGGCCTGCGCCGTTCAGCCCCCACCAGCAACACGCAGCTCTCCTTGAGCGATGCGAACGCGCTGGGGAACCGATTCCAGGCTCCCGACGTGCAGAGCGTCTCGCCCGTGGTCACCGCAGGCCAGGTGACGCTGGCCTACCAGGGCACGACCTATACGCCGAGCTCGTTCGTGGGCACCACGTCCAGCTATCAGCAGGCTCGCAGCTACACCATGGCCGACGGCTCGTGGTTCTCAGGCGCCGACGAGCAACAGCACAACCGCGTGCTGGTCCTCGGGCCGACGGTGGCCGACGGAGCTGTTCCCGGGGCAGGACCCCGTCGGCCAGACGGTGGCGGTCAACGGCACAAGCTTCCAGGTCATCGGTGTCACCGCGCCGAAGGGCTCCAACGGGAGCCAGAACCAGGATGACGTCGGCAGCCGCACCCCTGAGCGCGGTCCAGGACACGCTGACCGGCTACGGGTCGATCAGCCAGATCGTCGTGCAGGCCAAGTCGCGCGACGCGCTCGATGCCGCTCAGACCGAGATCACCGGCATCCTCAACCAGGTCGATCCGCCGAGCGCCAGCTCGCTGACCACCAGCAACTTCAACGTCATCAACCAGAGCTCGATCCTTCAGACCTCCACCGCCAGCAGCAAGGTGTTCACCACCCTCCTCGGCGAGGTGGCGGCGATCTCGCTGCTGGTCGGCGGGATCGGCGTGATGAACATCATGCTGGTCTCGGTGACCGAGCGGACCCGGGAGATCGGGATCCGCAAGGCGGTGGGCGCCCGGCGCAGCGACATCCTCGTTCAGTTCCTCGTAGAGGCGGTGCTGGTGTCGCTGTTCGGTGGGCTGGCCGGCGTCGCCGCCGGAGTCTTCGGCAGCCAGTTCAAGATCGCCGGCGTGCACCCGGTGATCGCCCCGTACTCGGTCGGCCTCGCCTTTGGCGCGGCGGTGCTGACCGGGCTGTTCTTCGGCACCTACCCCGCGGGGCGGGCGGCCGCGCTGCGTCCGATCGAGGCCTTGCGATTCGAATGACCGAAACCCCCTACACCCGACCATCCGGAGGATGCTCCGATGAACACCATTCCCTACGAGGAGGAGTCACTCGACTGGCAGGAGCCACAGGAAGACGCTTCGCTCTTCCCAGCCGTCCCCGTCGCCGCTACGGGGGCGGGCCACCGCCATCCTCGGTGCGCTGCTGCTGGGCGTCATCGGCTTCTACGTCGGGATCAGGGTGGAAAAGTCCCAGGTCGCGTCCTCGACCCCACGACCGTGAGCTCGCTGCGACCGGCGGCGGGGCCCGGGCGGGCGGCGCCTCCGCGTTCGCCGCCCGCTTCGGCGGCGGCGGTGCAGGAGCCGGCGGTGCAGGAGCCGGCGGCGCGGGCTTCGCCGGCAGGAGCGGGCTCGGCGCGGGCGGGAGCTCCGGCAACAGCTCACTGGGCACCCTGAGCGCGGTCGACGGACGGACCCTCTACCTCACCGACTTCTCCGGCAACACGATCAAGGTCACCGTTTCCTCGGCGACCAAGATCACCAAGAGCACAACCGTCCACAGCTCGTCCCTGCGTCCCGGCGACACGGTCGTCGTTCAGGGCCTCAACTCAGCGGCGGCGAAATCGCCGCCGCGACCGTCAGCGACACCGGCGCGCGCGCCAGCAGCTTCGGTGGCGGAGGCTCGGGCGGCGGCGGCGGCGGGCGGCGGCGGCGGCGAGCGGCGGGGGCGGGGGCAGCGGCGGCTCCGCTGTCAATTCACTGTTTGGCTCCAGCCGGGGCGGCTGATCAACCCCATCAGAAAGGATCAAATCTTGAGCTCATCAACCTACGCCGGGCGACGATCGCTGCTTGCGGTGCTCGGCACCGCGGCGGCGCTCGCCGCCTGCGGCAGCAGCTCCTCCAGCAGTACCACGCAGCAGCGCTTCCGCGGCGGCTTCGAATTCAAGCTCGGCCACTGGCCAACGCGGGGCGCTGCCGCGCGTGTCTCCAGCAACACGGGGTGACCCTCCCGGCTCGCCGGCCGGGTGCCGGTCCTCCCGGCGGTGGCGCCGGCGGCGGCTTCGTGCCCGGCGGCGGTGGCCCCGGTGCCGGAGGCGGCTTCCTGGCCAGCAATCCCAAGGCGGCCGCGGCGTTCAGGGCGTGTGGCGGTGGACGCTTCCGCGGCGGTGGCCGGAGGTTCCAGCTCTCACACGCCGCGATCACCAGCTACGTGGCCTGCGTTCGCCAGCACGGCTACAACCTCCCCAACCCGAACTTCTCGGGCAAGGGGCCGGTGTTCCCGGCGGGCATCCGCACCAACCCGAAGTTCCTGGCGGCCAGCCGAAGCTGCCAGACGCTGCTGTTCCCCCGTCCCGCGTGGCAGCCGCCACCGGCGGGCTAGGAAGTCAGGCCCGGCCGCGGCTCAGCGCGTATGTGCAGCCGCGGCCGGCGCCCGTCCGGTGCGCCTGCGCCGCGCTGGAGCCGGTGATCGTCAGCGAGGAAAAGCCGAAGGCGGCGGTGAACAGCGCGACCGTCGCCATCCGCAGCCGGCGGGCCGTCAGCCAGGTACCGCGCTGGGCCTGGAGCCAGGAGCGAGCGCCGCTGGCCCCAGCGGCGGCAGCCATCACGCATCCAGCGCACATACCCTCAGCGTACCGCCTCGCACCCGATCAACCGCCGCAGTCTCGGCAGGCGCCGTGAAGCACGATCTCGTGCTCGGCCACGCGCATCGGCACGCGGCGGCTCAAGCGCTGGATCGCCGTCTCCAGCCCGCTGTCGGTGAATGGGATGACAGTGCCGCAGTTGTCGCAGACGAGGTGGTGATGGTGCCCGGCTCCGCCGCGGATCGGCTCGTAGCGCGACATCGCCTGTCCGACCTGCACGCGCTGAACCAGATGCAGGCGCTCCAGCTCGTCGAGGATGCGGTAGATGCTGGCCCGCCCGACGGGCGGGCGCCCTCTCGCAAAGCGTCCTCGATCTCGATCGCCGAGAGCGCGCAGCTCTGGCTGTCCAGCAGCTCCAGCACCGCGCGGCGGGCGGCACCTGATCTGGTGGCGGCTCGCCGAAAGGATGCGCTGGGCGTGCTCGGCCCAGCTCTCGGTGTGCTCGTGCGCCACGGATCTCAGTCTAAGACCGCCGAGGTTGCATTCCGTGGTCTGTGGCGGACCCACCAGTTGCCGGTGAAGAGCGCGGCGGCGAGGTAGCCGGCGCTCGACCACGGCGATGATCGCCGAGCTTGGTGGCAGGCTGGGGATCAGGTAGCCGATCGTCAGCCCCACCCAGGTAGAGAGCGACGGCGATCGCTCCTGACGAGCGCGAGTCCGAGGTAGGGGTTGGCGGTCAGCCGCTGCGCTGCTCCGGCCGGCGCCGACAGCAGGCCCAGCAGCAACAGCGCGCCGATCGCCTGGGTGGCCTCGGCGGTGGTCGCCGCGAGTAGGACCAGCAGGCCCACCCCGAGCGCCCGCACGGGCACACCGCGGGAGGAGGCGACCGCCGGATCGACGCTTGCGAACAGCAACGGGCGGCCGATCGCCGCCAGCACCGCGGCGATCGCGGCGCAGACGCGCGATGGCGAGCCGGACGTCCCCCGCGCCGAGCCCGAAGATTGAGCCGAACAGCGTGCGGGCGCCCAGGCACCCCGTTACCGCCTCCGAGCCGGTGCTGAGCACGGCCAGGAACAGCACTCCCAGCCCGAGGATCCAGGCGAAGGTGATCCCGATCGTGACGTCATCGGCGGGCGCGCGGTCGCCCAGCCCCCCGAGCGCGACCGCCACCGCGATGGTCGCCGCGAACAGGCCGATGCGCAGGTCGATCCCCGCCGCCGCGGCGGCGAGCGCGCCGGTGAAGGCCACGTGGCTGAGCGCGTCGCCGGCGAACACCTGCGCGCGGAGCACGACGAAGTAGCCGACCAGCCCGCAGGCCAGCGCGATGGCCGTGCCGGCCAGGAACGCGTTGCGCACGAACTCGTGGGAGAACATCAGCGCCTGCCTCCCCGCCGCGCGCCCCAGCCGGACGAGCACGTACGCGCCGAACGCCACGGTGGTGATGTAGAAGCCGACCGGGTAGTCGAAGAAGTAGGCCAGGGCGAGCCCGACCCAGGTGATGAGGACGCCGAGCACCACGGTCAGCACCAGACTCGAGGCCGATCCTCGTGGTGATCAGCTGGGCGGTCGCCGCCGGGGCGACCAGCAGCGCGAACACCAGCAGCACGCCGGTGATCTGCGCGGTCGCCGCGACCGTCACCCCGAGCACCAGCAGGAACCCCCACGCCGAGCCCGCGCACCGGCACCCCGCCGGCGCGGGCCACCGCCTCGTCCACGGAGGCGAACAGCAGCGGTCGCCCGGCCACCACGAAGAACACGCAGCGTGACCGCGGCGAAGCACACCAGCACGCACCACCTCGCCATGGGTGACGCCGAGGAACTGCGCCGAACAGCAGGTTCTCGTAACCCGCCAGGACGCCCCCGTACAGACTGAGGAACACGAACCCGCACGCCAGTCCGAAGGCCTGGACCGCGCCGGTGACCGCCGATTCCTGGCTCCGGCGGCCGCGGCGAACCCGGGCCGGCGGAGCTGCCGATGACCATTGCGCAGCCGCTGCAGAACGTGAAGTAGCCGACGCTCGCCGGTATCCCCAGCAGCAGCGCGCCGGTCGCTCCGGGGAAGGCCATCAGCGAGAGCGTGTGCCCGGCGAAGCTCTCGCCGTCGCAGGACCATGAACCACCCCACCACGCCGGCCATCACCGCGACCACGCGTGCCCGCCTCCAGCGCGTTGACCATGAACGGGAAGGCGGTGAGCTGGCGCAGGTCCGAGATCGGGTCGAGCGACAGCCCGGCGGCGCCACCGAGCTAGTGATGAGCATGGCGGTCGCTGTGGTGGGAGGGAGGTTCGGGCAGGCCGACCACCACGAGCTGTCCGGCGCGCGGTCCGGAGCACCTCGATCGGCACGCCGTAGAGCCCGCTCAGGGTCTCCGCGGTGACCACCTCACCGGGCGGCCCGACCGCCGCCCGGCCGGCGCCGAAGTAGACCACCCGGTCCAGGTAGGAGAGCAGCGGGTTGACGTCGTGGGCGACCAGCAGCACGGTGACCCCCTGCTCCCGGCAGATCCGTGCCAGCAGGGCCGCCACCGCGGTCTGGTTGGGGAGGTCGAGGCTGTCCAGCGGCTCGTCGAGGATCAGCAGGCTCGGCCGGCGCACGAGCGCCTGGGCGATCAGCAGCCGCTGCTGCTCGCCTCCGGAGAGCTCTCCGATCGGGCGCGTGGCGTAGCCGGCGGCGCCGACCAGCGCGATCGCCTCCTCCACCGCTGCGGGCGTGCCGACGGCCCACCGGCAGCCCCCAGCGGGCGCCGTCGAGACCGAGGCGGACGAGATCGACGCCGCGGACCCGGATGCTGGCGTCGAAGTGGCGCCGCTGTGGGCAGGTAGCCGATCTCCCGGCTGCTCTGGCCCGGAGGACGCCCCAGCACCGAGACCGTGCCGGCCGAAAGCGGGAGCTCGTCCAGCAGGACCCGCAGCAGCGTGGTCTTGCCCGCGCCGTTCGGGCCGAGGATCGCGGTGAACTCTCCGGCCTGCACGGTGATGCTCGACCTCGCTCCATACCGTGTTGGCCGGCGATCCGCGCCTCGGCCTCCGCCAGCTGAACGGCCGGCTCGCTGGTTCACTTCCCCGTCGCCTGGTGGAGGGCCCGCTGGAGGCTTCGCAGCTCGGCCACCTGCCATTGCTCGAACGATGCCGAGGCGGGACCGAGCGTCTCGGTGATCGTGGTCACGGGGATGTGCGCCGCACCGGCGAGCTGATTGACGCGCTGCACGTCAGGGGTGGCGTTCTGGCTGTTGTAGACCCACACCTTGATCTGTCGCCGGCTGGCCTGGTTGTCGACGGTCTGCTTGTCGGCCGCGCTGACGTCGGTGCCCTCGGCGATCGCCTTGGCGAAGCTGTACGGAGTCAGCAGGCGCAGGCCCAGGGCCTGGCCGAGCGGCTGGAAGATGCTCTCGCTGTAGCCCACCGCCACTCCCGCATAGCGGGAGCGGATCCCGGCCAGCAGCTGGTTGTAGGTGGCCAGCCCCTGAGTGTCGAAGACGACGCGCCGGCGGGCGAAGTAGGCGGCGTCCCGCGGATCAAGTCGCTGGAGGCTGACGGTGATCTGGTCGATCACCCTGCGGACCGAGCCGGGGGAGTACCACTGGTGGGGGTTGTCGCCCTGTCGGCAGCCCGAGCAGGCTGCCCACGTTCGAGCACCACTGCGGGAGTCGGCGGGGTTGGCGGCGAGCAGCTTCGAAGCCCACGTGTCGTAGCCGATTCCGTTGACGATCGCCAGGCGCGCCTCGGCCAGCGCCACTCCGTCGGAGGCGGTCGGCTCGTAGGAGTGGGGATCGGTGGCCGGGTTGACGATGATGCTCGTGACCGCGACCTTGCTGCCCCCGAGCTGCCTGGCGATGCTGCCCCAGAAGTTCTCGGCGGCGACCACGCTGAACCGCCCCGGCGGGCTGGCCACCGGTCCCCCGGTCCCGGGCAGCTCGCCAGCGCCAGCGGGACGCGCTGAGCAGCGCGGCGATTGTCAGGAGGGGGCGGCGCGGCACGCCGCGCACCCTACCATCAGAATGAGACTGAGTCTTGTTCTCGCGAGCAGGCGGCGAGACTCGACCTGGAGCCGGAGGCTCGGGCTACCAGGTGTCGACGTGGGGGCGGCGCTTGCCCGGCCGGCGCCACCAGCGCCCCGAGTCCTCGTCGAACAGCGTGGCGATCCACCGCCGGGTCTCGGCCGGGTCGATCACGTCGTCGATCTCGCCGTACTCGGCCATGCTGATGCCCCGCCCGCGCTCGTAGGCGAGCGCCACCATCGCCTCGAAGGCCCGCTCACGCTCCTGCGGAGTCCTCGATCGCCTCCAGCTCGCGGCGCATGCCCAGCCGCACGGCGCCCTCCAGCCCCATCGCGCCGAACTCCGAGGTCGGCCAGCCCACGGTGAACAGCGGCGCCTTGAAGCTGCCCGGCGGCCATCGCCTGCGCCCCGAGGCCGTAGCCCTTGCGCAGCACGACCGTGCCGGTGGGCACCGACAGGCTCGCGCCGGTGACGAACATCCGGGAGAAGTGGCGCACGGTCGCGGTGCGCTCGGCCGCCGGACCGACCATGAACCCCGGGGTGTCGCACAGGAACAGCACCGGCAGCGCGAAGGCATCGCACAGCTGCATGAACCGGGCCGCCTTGTCGGCGCCGTGGGCGTCGATCGCGCCGCCCAGATGTGAGGGATCGTTGGCGATCACCCCCAGGGGCCGGCCCGTCGACGCGGGCCAGCGCGGTGACCATGCCCAGGCCGAAGCCGCGTCGCAGCTCCAGCACCGATCCCGCGTCGAACAGCCCGTCGATGACCTGGCGCACGTCGTAGATGCGCTTGCGGTTGGTGGGGATCAGGCGCCGCAGCCCGTCCTGGTCCGCGGGCGCGACGGGCTCGGCGTCCCCGTGGAAGTAGCTGAGGTAGCGCTTGGCCAGCCGGACCGCCTCGGCTTCGTCGCTCACCCGCAGGTCGACGACGCCGTTGGCGGACTGGACCTCGATGGGCCCGACCTCCTCCGGGCGCGTGGACGCCCAGTCCCCCTCCCTCGATCATCGCCGGGCCCGCCCATCCCGATGCTCGAGTTCTCGGTGGCGATGACCACGTCGCAGCAGCCCAGCAGTGCGGCGTTGCCGGCGAAGCAGTACCCCGAGGCGATCCCCACCAGCGGCACCAGCGCGCTCAGCCGGGCGAACAGCGCGAACGCCCGGCAGTCGAGGCCGGCCACGGTCGGCACGTCCACGTCGCCCGGCCGGCCACCGCCGCCCTCGGCGAGCAGCACCACCGGCAACCGCCGGCGCTCGGCCAGCTCGAACAGGCGGTCCTTCTTGAGGTGGTTGCGCATGCCCTGGGTGCCGGCCAGGACGGTGTAGTCGTAGGACATCACCACCGCCGGGTGGCCCTCCACGTCGCCGACGCCTCCCACCAGCCCGTCGGCGGGCGTGCGGCGGATCAGCTCGTCCTTGTCCCGCCGCTGCTCCTGGGCGGCGAAGATCAGCGGCCCGTACTCGACGAAGGTTCCCTCGTCTACGAGGTCGGCCAGGTTCTCCCGCGCGGTGCGCTGCCCGCGCTCATGGCGCCTGGCCACGGCTTCGGGACGGGCCTCGTCATAGCCCGAGCGGCGTGGCGCGCTCTCACCGCCTCCAGGTCCTCCCGGGGGCCTCGTCCTCCGGAGGCGCCGGCCGCGTCCTCGCCGCCGGTGCCTCGCCGGTGGCCAGCAGCGCCAGCGGCTCGCCCTCCTGCACTGCGTCGCCCACGCCCACCTCCACCCTGCTGCACCACGCCCGCGCTCTCGGCGATGACCTCGTGCTCCATCTTCATCGCCTCCAGAACGATCAGCGCCGCCCCAGCGGCGACCGCCTCCCCGGGCCCGGCGGCGACCGCCACGACGGTGCCGGCGAACGGAGCCGCGACGGCGATCTCGGCGGGCTCGGGCATCGGCTTTAGATGATCTCCGATCAGAGATACTTTGCGTTCGTATGGACGAGCCCGAGATCCTGTGGGAGCCCTCGCCGGAGCGGATCGAAGGCGCCGCGGTCACTCGAGTACCAGCGCTGGCTGGAGGACACGCGCGATCTGCGCTTCGAGGACTACGACGCGCTCTGGCAATGGTCGGTCGGCGACCTGGAGGCCTTCTGGTCCTCGATCGCGGAGTTCTTCGATGTGCGCTTCGACGAGCCGGCGACGAGCATCCTCGGCGATCGCTCGATGCCCGGCGCGGAGTGGTTCCCGGGCGCGCGGGTCAGCTTTGCCGAGCACGTTTTCCGCGGGCGCGAGGACGACGAGGTGGCGCTGCGCTTCGCCTCCGAGCTGCGCTCGCTCGACTGCTGGACCTGGGGCGAGCTGCGTGCGCAGGCCGCCGGGATCGCCGCCGGGCTGCGAGACTCGCGGGGTGGGCGAGGGCGACCGGGTGGCGGCCTACATGCCCAACATCCCGGAGACGGTGGCGGCGTTCCTGGCCTGCGCCTCGATCGGCGCGGTGTGGTCCTCGGCCGCCCCGGAGTTCGGCGCGCGCTCGGTGATCGACCGCTTCGCCCAGATCGAGCCGAAGGTGCTGCTCACGGTGGACGGCTACCGCTACGGCGGCAAGGACTACGACCGGCGGGAGACGGTGGCGAGCGATCGCCAAGGAGATCCCCTCGCTGGAGCACGTGGTCACGCTGGGCTACCTGGACGGCTCCGGCTGGGAGCCGGGCTTCGTGCCCGAGGACCCGGGCGAGCTGGAGTTCGCGCCGCTGGCCTTCGAGCACCCGCTGTGGGTGCTCTACAGCTCCGGCACCACCGGCCTGCCCAAGGCGATCGTCCACAGCCAGGGCGGGATCCTGATGGAGCACCTCAAGAAGAGCCTGCACCTCGACACCCGGCCCGGGGACCGGATGTTCTGGTTCTCCACCACCGGCTGGATGATGTGGAACTTCCTCGTCGGCGTGCTGCTCAGCGGCGCCTCGATCGTCCTGTTCGACGGCAACCCCGGCTACCCGGACCTGGGCACGCTGTGGGACCTGGCCGCCGACACCGGCATGACCACCTTCGGCACCAGCGCGGCGTTCATCTCGGCGTGCATGAAGGACGGGCTCTCGGTGACCGAGGGCCGCGACCTCAGCGCGCTGCGCGCGGTCGGCTCCACCGGCTCCCCGCTCTCGCCCGAGGGGTTCCGCTGGGTCTACGACCAGCTCGGCCCCGACATCTGGCTGTTCTCCACCTCGGGTGGGACCGACATGTGCACCGCCTTCGTCGGCGGCCTGCCCACGCTCCCGGTGTACCTGGGCGAGCTCCAGGCCCGCTGCCTGGGCGCATCGGTGGAGGCCTGGGACCCGGACGGCAAGCCGCTGATCGACGAAGTGGGCGAGCTGGTGATCACCCAGCCGATGCCCTCGATGCCGATCTGCTTCTGGGACGACCCCGATGGCGAGCGGCTGCGCGAGGCCTACTTCGACTTCTACCCGGGGGTGTGGCGCCACGGGGACTGGATCGAGATCACCTCTCGGGGCACGGCGATCATCTCCGGGCGCTCGGACTCGACCATCAACCGCGGCGGAGTGCGGATGGGCACCAGCGAGATCTACCGCGCGGTGCTCTCGGTCGATGACGGTCGTCGACGCCCTGGTGGTCGACCTTCCGCGCGCAGGACACCGATGGGTGGATGCCGCTGTTCGTCACCCTGCGCGACGACGCCTCGCTGGACGACGAGCTGATCGCCGAGATCCGCCGGCGGGTGCGGGAGGACTGCTCGCCGCGCCACGTGCCCGACGAGATCCGCCAGATCGACGAGGTGCCACGCACGCTGTCGGGCAAGGTGCTGGAGGTCCCGGTCAAGCGGATCCTGATGGGGACGCCGGTGGAGGAGGCGGCCAGCCGCGAGTCGCTGGCCAACCCCGAGGCGCTGGACCCGTTCGTGGCGCTGAGTCGCGAGCTGTGAATTAACTGCAACGTTTCGGCGCTGGCGCGCTGGGACGTCCGCGACACTGATGGGGTGACCCACGAAAACGTCCACCCCTCGGACGAAAATGGCGGTGACCCCCCGCTCGACGCCCGGATCGCGGCGCTCGCCGGCAGACAGCACGGCTACGTCACCCGCCGCCAGCTGCTTGCGCTAGGCCTGAGCCACACCGGCATCAGCGCGACGCGTCGCCCGCGGTGCAGCTGATCCGCGTGCACCGCGGCATCTACGCCGTTGGTCACCTGCCGGCCTCGGTCGTCGACCGCGCCGCGGCCGCGGTGCTGGCCTGCGGGCCGCAGGCCGTGCTCAGCCACGACTCCGCGCTGGCGCTGTGGGGTCTGCGCCGGCAATGGCCGCCGGAGTTCGAGGTGACCGTCCCGTCGCGACCGCCGCGTGCCGGGGGATCGTCGCTCACGGAAGCCACACGCTGAGCCGCCGCGACGTCCGCCGCCAGCTCGGCGTCCCGGTCACCAGCCCCGCACGCACCATCTTCGATGTGGCGCCTCGCCTCAGGTCCGTCGCCAGCTCCAGCGGCTCGTCAACGAAGCGCGGCTCGCCGGGCTCCTACACCCCGAGGCGCTGGACGAGCTCGTTCGTCGCCATCCCACCCTCCCGGGCGCCGCGGCGCCCTCCGCGAGCTCGTGTCCTCCGCGCCGCAACCCCACCCGCTCGGAGTTCGAGGACGCCTTCCTCGACTTCGCCGCGCGCTTCGGCCTCCCGCGCCCGCAGGTCAACGTCAAGGTCTGCGGCCACGAGGTCGACATCCTGTTCCCTGACCAGCGGGTGATCGTCGAGCTGGATGGCTATGAGTTCCACCGGGACCGCCGGCCGTTCGAAAGCGATCGCGACAAGGACGCAGACCACCTCGCGGCGGGCTTTCGCACGGTGCGCCTCACCTGGGAGCGGATGACCGAGCGCCCGGACGCCGAGGCCCGCCGGTCTGCAGGCGATTCTGGAGGGTCCGAATTTCTTACCGCGCTCCTAAACGCTCCTGCACCATTTCGCGTTGGGAAGAACCACCACCGGAGGAACAACATGCAATTCACTCCCAAGCGAAAGCTTGCCGCCGGCGCCGCCACGCTCGTGGCGGTCGGCGGCATCACCGGCGGCGCGATCGCCGCCACCAGCGGCAACTCGGCCGCCAGGCGTTCGTCAACGACGCGGCCAAGCGACTCAACGTCTCCCCGCAGCAGCTGCAGCAGCGCGATGCAGGGTGCCTACACCGATCAGCTGAACGCGGCGGTGGCCTCAGGGCCGGCTGAGCAAGACCCAGGCACAGCGGATCGAGCAGCGGATCCAGCAGCACGGCGGGACGCCGTGGCTGCGGCTGCGCTCCGGACACCGCAAGCTGGCGGTCGGCGGGCTGCGCGTAGCGGCCAAGTACCTCGGCCTGCACCCAAGCAGCTCCGCTCCGAGCTGCGCGGCGGCAAGTCGCTGGCCCAGGTCGCCCAGGCCCAGGGCAAGTCGGTCTCCGGCCTGGAGGCGGCGCTGACAACGCCGCCAAGACCAGGCTCCAGAAGGCCGTGAGCAACGGGCGGATCAGCTCGGCGCAGGAGCAGAAGATCCTCTCCAAGCTCTCCATGCTCGGATCGAGAAGCTGGTCAACCGCCAGGGACTGGGCAAGCACATGCACAATACAGCACGGGTAACCGGCAGCGCTCTTAGGGGGTTCTCATCGACCGCTGCTTTAGTGGTGGGTGAGAACCCCGGCCGGAGCTCGCGAACATGAACTCTCTCACCGCCAAGATCCTTCCCGATTCTCGCCGGCGCCGTCGCCGGCGGCGTCATCGCCCTGGCCGTCGCCAGCGGCAGCGACTCCGGCCGGTCGACGACGACCACGGTCGTGCAGCCGTCCGCCACCGCGGCGACGCCGACGTCGTTGAGCGGGACCCGCGGGCTGTCCGTCAACCAGATCTATCGCAAGGCCAGCCCCGGCGTGGTCGACATCACCGTCACCTCGCAGTCCAGCGGCGGCGCGCTGGGCCTGTTCGGCGGTGGGGGCGTGGCGCCAGCAGACCCAGGGCGAGGGGGCCGGCGTGGTCTACGACAAGCGCGGGAACATCCTCACCGACCAGCACGTAGTGTCAGGCGCCACCAGCGTTCGGGTCAAGTTTCAGGACGGCTACACCACCGGGGCCAAGGTCCTCGGCACCGATCGCCTCCACCGATACGGCGGTGATCCACGTCGACGCGCCCGCCTCAGAGCTGCATCCGATCCCGCTGGCCGACTCCTCCGCCGCCCAGGTGGGCGACCCCACGGTGGTGATCGGTAGCCCGTTCACCCTGCCGGAGACCACCACCGCCGGCATCGTCAGCGCCGTCGGGCCGGACGATTCCCGCCCCCAACAACTACAGCATCACCGGCGCGATCCAGACCGACGCCGCGATCAACCCGGGCAACTCCGGAGGCCCGGTGCTCGACGGACAGGCGCGCGTGATCGGTCTGACCGACCAGATCGACACCAACAGCCAGTCGCCACGGGCGAGGGCTCCAACTCGGGAGTTGGATTTGCGATTCCCTCCGACACCGTCGGACGGATCGCGAACCTGATCATCGCCGGGCAGCCGGTCAAGCACTCCTACGTCGGGGTCGAGCTCAACGCCGGCACCACCGGGGGCGCTCAGATCACCACCGTGCAGCCGGGGTCCCCCGCGGTCGCGGCCGGACTTGCAACCGGGCGACGTGGTCACCGCGATCAACGGCAAGGCGATCACCTCCACCTCGCAGTTCATCCAGATCGTCGACGACTACGCACCCGGCACCAAGATCACCTTGACGGTGAAGCGGGGCGGTGGCACGCAGCAGATCACGCTGACGCTCGGCACCCGGCCGAACACCACTCCCAGCGCGGGCTAGACGCCTGACGCGCGGGGCGTTGGCGCTGGCCTGTGCCCGCTCCATCAGCTCACGGTGCACCGAGCGGGAGTCGCCGTCGCGCCGCTTCCATTCGCCGTCCTCCTGCAGCCTCCAGGAGAAGGTGTCGTCGGCCAGGCAGCGCTCCAGCGTGTCCAGTAGCTCGTTCTGGAGGTCCGGATCCTCCACCGGCACCAGCAGCTCGACCCGGGTGTCGAGGTTTCGCGGCATCAGGTCGGCTGAGCCGATGTAGATGTTGCGCTCGTCTCCGCGGCAGAACGAGTAGATGCGGGAGTGCTCCAGGAAGCGTCCCACCACTGAGACGACGTTGATGTTCTCGGACGACTCCGGGGACCCCAGAGCGTAGGCAGCAGATCCCGCGAATGTTGAGGTCGACCGGGACGCCGGCCTGCGAGGCTCGGTACAGGGCCTCGATGCAGCGCTGGTCGACCAGTGAGTTCATCTTCATCACGATCCTGGCTGATTCACCGGCCTCGTGCGCGGCGATCGTGCTCTCGATCTCCTCTATCAGGGGCTCTCGCATCGATCCCGGCGCGACCAGCGCCTTGCGCTGACGCTCGGGATGTCCGTATCCGGTGAGCGTGTTGAACAGGTTGGCCACCTCCTCGCCGAGCTCCGGATCGGTGGTGAACAGGCCGAAGTCCTCGTACAGGCGGGCGTTCTTGGCGTGGAAGTTGCCGGTTCCGATCATCACGTAGTGGCGGATCCCCTCGCGCTCGCGCCTGACCACCAGGATTGCCTTGGCGTGGGTCTTCAGGCCCGGGATCCCGTGCACCACGTGGGCGCCGACCTCCTCCAGCGCGCGTGACCAGCGAATGTTGAGCCGCTCGTCGAACCGGGCCTTGAGCTCGACCATGCACACCGCCTGCTTGCCCTTCTCCGCCGCCTGGATCAGCGATGGCACGAGCGCGGAGTCATCGGAGGTCCGGTACACGGTCATCTTGATCGCCAGTACGTCCGGATCCTCCACCGCCTGGTTGACGAACCGCTCCACGCTGCTGGAGAAGGAGTGGTACGGGTAGTGCACCAGCACGTCGCGGGAGCGCATCGGACCGAACACGTCCGGGTGCTCCTCGCTGTCGCCGGGCTGGGGCCCGAAGTCCGGGTGGGTCAGAGGCGTCCATGGCTGCTGGCGCAGGTCGGCGTGGCCCTCCACGTCCACGAGCTCCCACAGGTCGCCGAGATCGAGCATGCCCTCGACGTCGTAGACCTGCACCTCGTCGACGTTCAGCCACTCCACCAGCCGCGTTCGCAGCGTGGGGTCCATCGAGGCCTCCACCTCCAGGCGGACCACCTCGCCGAAGCGCCGCCGACGCAGCTCGTCCTCGACCGCTCGGAGCAGGTCGTCGGCCTCGTCGGAGACCTCGAAGTCGGCGTCCCGGGTCACGCGGAACAGCGCATGACTGACGATCTCCATGCCGGGAAACAGCGTGTCGAGGTGGGCGGCGATGATCGCCTCAAGCGGAATGAAGGTCGACTTGCTGATCTCCACGAAGCGGGGCAGCACCTCCTTGGGCACCTTGACCCGGGCGAAGACGTCGTGGTCCAGCTCGGAGTCACGCAGCCAGACGATCAGGCTGAGAGACAGGTTGGAGATGTAGGGGAACGGCCGCCCGGGCCCGATCGCCAGCGGGGTCAACACGGGGAAGATCTGCTCCCGGAACCGATGCTCGATCTCCTCCCGAGTGGCGTCTGACTCGTCGCACGATGATGATCTTGATCCCCTGTTCGGCCAGCGCGGGCATTACGTTCTCGGAGAACTGACGGGCGTGACGGCGGTCGAGTTCGCGCTACCTGATCGGCGATGTGGTCGAGCACCTCCACCGGGGGAGAGCCCGTCCGGGCCACGAGCGTCGATGCGAGCCTCGACCTGGTCGTGCACCCCAGCCACCCGGACCATGAAGAACTCGTCGAGGTTGGTGACGAAGATCGCCAGGAACTTGACGCGCTCCAGCAGCGGCAGCGACTCGTCCTCGGCCAGCTGCAGCACACGGTCGTTGAAGTCCAGCCACGAGAGCTCCCGGTTGACGTAGAGCTCCGGACTGCTCAGGTCGATGTCCGCGTCCGCCGCGGTCTCCACCGACTCGTCGAGCGCGGGCTCGTTCACCTGACCGCCTCCTCCATGTTGGCGATCGCCGCCAGCTCGGCGGGTCGCAGCAGCACCACCAGCTCCCCTTTGGCGATCCCCGCCAGCCCGCCCTTCTTCAGTCGGGCCTGCACTCCGGTGAGGTCGTGCAAGGTCAGCGAGAACGACGGATCGTGGCCCACCAGCAGAACGTTCTCGACGCCGGCGAGTCAGCGAGGCGACCTCGAACGGCTGCCCGGACAGCGCCGGCTCCTGTGTGACCGCCAGTGCGAGAGGCTGACACGCGCGCTCGGCGGTCTGGAGCGCGCGGAGCTTGGGGCTGCTCAGGCAGAGGTCGACTGTGGCGTCGAGGCGGGCCAGCGCCAAGCCGGCGGCATCCGCCTGGCGTACTCCGCGCTCGGTCAGCGGCCGGTCGTCGTCTGGATGCCCGTCGGCGGCCTCGGCGTGTCTGAGCAACCAGAGCATGCGGAAACTCTACGACACCCCCTTTGCGTGCCCTGCGGCTGGGCCGCGGCGGCGGCGCCAGCGGGGCCGGACGAGGGCTAGCCGATCAGTAGGCGACGCCCGAACACTCGCTCAAAGATCTCATCGTCGCCGTAGCGCTCGACGCTCCAGCGAGGCAGGGTCAGATCCCCGGCGGCCCGCAGGTGGAGCCCCACCCCGTCCCCGTTGGTCTGCAGCCGCGCCTCCCGGACTGACTGGTCACGCCCGCGTTCGAGGTGCTCGGCCAGGCGGAGAATCACCGCGCAGCGCGCCAGCAGCTCTTCGTCGCCCTTGCCGGCCAGCGAGGCAAGCTCACCGAGCTTCGGGCTGCCCTTGCGGTGGTAACGGCTGATCTGCGCGATCAGGGCCCGTTCCCGGGGGTCGAAGCCCGGGAGCTCGGAGCTGGCGATCAGGTACTGGGAGTGCTTGTGGTGGTCGTCGTAGGAGATCGTCATGCCGACGTCGTGGAGCATCGCGGCCGCCCACATCAGCTCGCGCTCACGGGCACTGGGGGAGATCAGCCGGGCCTCCGTGAGCGAATCGTGCATCTGCACCGCGAGCTTGGCGACATGCTCCACGTGCGGCAGATCGGATTCGTACTGATGGGCGAGATTGCGAACCGCGCTGGCGCGGACGTCTTCGAGCAACGGCTCGCCGCCCGCCAGCAGCGCCCGCTCCAGGAACACCCCCTCCCGAAGCCCGGACTCGGTTACCTCGATTCCGTCGAACTCGCCGAGCTCCAGCACCGTCTGCAGGGTCACCGCGGCGGCGAGAATGATGTCGCCGCGACCCGGCTTGATGCCCGGAACCGAGCCACGGTCGCCGGCGGGGAGCTCCGCCAGCCGGCCGATGAGCTCGGCCAGTGTCCGCGCATCGATGAGCAGGCCCTGCACCCCCAGGTCCAATCCGTCGACCGCGGGCAGGACGGCGGCGCCGAGGTTTCGCACCGCGCCGCCCAGGCCCACCAGACGAAAGCCCGCCCCGCCGAGCCAGTCGACGCCCCCCAGCGCCTTGCGGACGTGAGCCCGTACCCGTTGCAGATCCTTCTTCTTGGCCGGTCCTCGGCCGGGGAGCAACTGCTCGGTGAGGCGGATCGCCCCGAGCGGAAAGGACGCCATCCGTCCTTCCTTCCGATCCCGCACCTCGATCAGCTGCATGCTGCCCCCCCCGAGGTCCACCACCACGCCGTCGAGCAGCGTGGTGGTGTTGACGGCCGCGACGTAGCCGAGGTGCGCCTCGTCCTCCGCGCTAAGGACCCCGATCTCCATCGCGGTCCGCTCCCGGGCTCGGCGAAGGAAGTCCTCGCGGTTGGTGGCGTCCCGAATCGCACTGGTGGCTACGGCATGGACGCTTTCGGGCTCCAGTCCGTGCGCGCGGCAGAAGCGATCGAACACGCAGAGCGTCTCCAGGCCGCGCTCCATCGCCGGCTCGCTCAGTTCCCCGCTCGCGGCCAGGCCCTCGGCGATACGGACGGTCTCGTAGAGCTCGTCGGTTCGCTTCCACCAGGAACCGGGGGCGCAGGTGAAGATGACCAGGCGCCAGGAGTTCGAGCCCAGGTCGATCACCGCGACCTGTCGCGTTCCTGCTTCGCTGAGGGGATATTCCGGGCTCACCGCTGCATGATCGATCCGGCCGCGGACGGTAACGGCCCTCCGCACGGAGCGTCCTTACATCCAGCCGGACGCCTAAGCTGACGGCTGACCGCCGATGGCCTCGATCTCCGATTTCCTGCGCGGAAGTGACTCCGAGTACTTCGATCTGTTCGAGCAGGCCGGAGCGAACATCGTGCGCTCAGCGGAATTGCTGGACACGATGCTCGGCTCCTTTCCGGACAGCCGTGGTCTGGCCGCCGAGATACTGGCCTGCGAGCACGATGGCGACCGGATCACCCACGAGGTGATCCGACGGCTGAACCAGAGCTTCATCACCCCGATCGACCATGGCGACATCCTGAAGCTGGTGTCCGCTCTCGACGACATAGTCGATTACATCGAGGAGGTAGCCGACTACCTCGGGCTGTATCGCATCGAGGCGCCGATGGACCAGGCGCAAATGCTGGCAGCGGTGCTGCGGGACGCGGTTCGCGTGCTCGCCAAGGCGATCGGCCAGGTCCGTGGATGGGGCGACGTCAGCGAGCATGCCGCCGAGGTCCACCGGCTGGAGACCGAGGGAGACCGCATCGCCGGCGAGGCCATTGCGGCGCTGTTCGAGTCAGGGGTGGACCCGATGCTGGTGATCCGGTGGAAGGACATCTTCGAGCGCCTGGAGAACGCGATCGACGCCACCGAGCGGGCCGCCGACATCCTCGAAGGCATCGTGATCAAGAACGCGTGAGGCGATGAGCGGCGACGTGATCCTGGTCATCGTGGTGGTCACGGCGCTGGCCTTCGATTTCACCAACGGCTTCCACGACACCGCCAACGTGGTGGCCACCGCCATCTCAACCCGGGCGATCGCGCCCAAGCCGGCGGTGGCCGCAGCCTCGTTGCTGAACTTCGTCGGTGCGTTCATCTCGCTGAAGGTCGCTGCGACCGTCGGCCAAGGCTTCGTCGACACTCATGTAGTCACCACCACGGTGGTGTTCTGCGGGCTGATCGGAGCCATTGGCTGGAATCTGCTCACCTGGTACTTCGGGCTTCCGTCCAGCTCGTCGCACGCGCTGATCGGCGGGCTCGTCGGCGCGGTGTGGGCGGCGCAGGGCGTGGATTCGGTGTCCGGCACCGGCCTGCTTGACAAGCTGATCGTCCCGGCGATCGTCGCCCCCATCGTGGCTTTCCTCATCGCAGGCATGGGGATTCTGCTGATCTACCGGATCGTCGGGCGGCTGCGCCCGGGCCCGGTCGGGCGCGGCTTTCGGTTGGGTCAGTTGCTATCGGGCGGGATGCTGGCGCTCTCCCACGGCACCAATGACGCCCAGAAGACGATGGGCCTGATCACCCTGGCCCTGATCGCCCACGGAAGCATCCCAGCATCAGCGTTTCACGTCCCCACCTGGGTCGTGATATCGGCGGCCAGCGCCATCGCCCTGGGAACCTTCAGCGGCGGCTGGCGGATCATCCGGACGATGGGCACCCGGATCATCAAGATGGACCCGGCCCAGGGATTCGCGGCCCAGAGCGCCGGAGCGGCAGTGATTCTGGCGGCTTCCAGCGTGGGCTATCCGCTGTCCACCACCCACGTGATCTCCGGGGGCATCACCGGCGCCGGAGCGGCGACGCGATTCTCCGCGGTCAGCTGGGGGGTGGCCGGCAACATCGTGGTCGCCTGGGTGCTGACCCTTCCGGCCGCCGGCGCCCTGGGCGGGCTCGTCTACGGGATATCGACCCTGTTCGGTCACGGCGCCACCGGTCCGCTGGTGATCACGCTCGTGCTGCTGGCCGGGCTGGCTGCCGTGTTCGTCCGCCGTTCCCACCAGGCCGCCCCCGCCCCGGTGCCCTCATGAGCCTGGGAACAATCGACACCTCCGCGCTGCTCAAGATGGCGTACACGTCGGCGCTGGCCGGCGTCTCGGTGGCCGTGGTGTTTTCGCTGGCGATCCTGGGAGCGACGCGTCGCGCGGAGATGCGCCGGGCCGGCCGTTCCTCTGCCGCCCTGGCCTACGGCGCCCTGGCCGTTACCGCGCTGGTGGTGGCAGGAGCGATCGTGGTGTTCGGCCTGGCGCTGGTGGGACGCAAGAGCTGAGCGCTCAGCGGGGGTGATCCTCGGCATCGACGCCGCGCCGGGGCACCCCGGCGCGAGCGCGGGCGTACGCGGCGCCGGCGAGGGCCAGTCCGGCGAGCACCACCATTGCCAGCATCGCGTCGAGGGCGTCGCGGGTGGTGGCGCCGCTTGCCCCGGTCGAGGCTGGTCGGGCCCCGGTGCCCGCGGGCAGCGGATGACCTGTGCCGGCGGCCAGGATTGGGATCGCGTCTGCCGCTGCGGAAGCCAGGCCATCGGGTCCCCGATCGATGCGCACCCCGGTCAACCCGGTGACACTCTCGGCGCGGCCGCCGGCGGCCAGACCGAAGCCCTGCGGCATCACCACCAGCACCGGCCCCGGAACCGTCCCCGCGATCTCAGTGGAGAGGAAGCGTGCATACGCAGCAGGCTTGGCGAACAGCCCCGGGACCACGCCGAGGTCTCCTGGCGCGCCGATCAGCGCGACCCGGAGCGGGTATCCCGCGCTCGCCGCTGCCTCGGTGAGAACGTAGAGCCGTGTCTCCAGGTCGCGTGAGACCGGGGCATAGGGCAGGAACACGCTCTGGCCCACGAGCACGTCGCTGGCAGGATCGCCATCGCCCAGTGCTGACCCGGTGGCCAGCAGCGACAGCAGCAGCACCGCTGCCGCCGTCGCGGCGTGCCTCATCGCGGGAGGGAGGGCTCCCCGCCGGCGCGGAGGAAACGGACCCCCATGAGCGTTGCGAGTCCGGTCATCAGCACCGCGCTGGCCACGCACCACTGGCAGATGGCGTGAATCGTGAACAGCTCCCGGTATGTCAAGTACATGCTGAAGCCGAAGCCGATCAGGGCCAGCCCGAACCCCGCGGCACGGCCGAGCTCGTTGCGGAGGGCCAGCGTCGCCAGGATCGCGAGGTAGCCGATCAGCCCCAGCAGCGAGACCGGGACGGGACCGAGCTTGGCCCACTGCGAGGCCTGGACCGTCTCGCAACCGCCGCTGGCCAGGCACAGGACCTTCAGCTTGGCGTAGTGAACGTAGGTCAGGTAACCGGCGTCAGCGATCCCCAGCAGGCAGAGAGCAACGATCGCCTGGGTGAGTCGGCGGTCCGTGGTCGACGTCCTGGGCCTGACCGGCGCGGCTGCCTGGCCGGCCGCGGTCATGTGACTGACTTGATCGTCTGCTCGAGATCGCTGTAGCTGGGGACCCCGGACGGAGCTTCTGCGTCGCCCTTGGGGCCGTGGAACAGCAGCGTCGGGGTGCCAGTGACTCCGGCGGCCGAGCCGGCCTGAAGGTCGCTGGCGACCTGGGAGCTCAGCGCTGAGTTTCCGCGGGCGCTCTTCCAGGAGCTGAGGACCAGGCCGGGAACCTGCTGGGCGAGACCGGTGAGGTAGGCCTCGTTGACGTACCCGCTGTCCTCCGCGCCCTGCTGGTGGTAGAACAGCTCGGTGTATTGCCAGAAACGCTGCTGCTGTCCGGCGGCCAGAGCGGCGACCTGCTGGGTCTGGAAGGTGGAGGCGCTCCGCGTGGCGGTCTGGAAGGCGCGGTAGACCACCTTGACCTTGCCGGAGCGAACGTCGTTCTGGACCAGCTGCGGGAACCCTCCCTGGACCGTGAAGGCCTGGCAGACCGGGCACTCGAGGTCGCCGTAATAGGTCATCGTCACGGGGGCGTTGGGGCTGCCGAGGGTGGACCCCGACTGCGGAATGCCCGAGAGAAGGGTTGAAACCTGGGCTACGAGCGAGCGCTGCGCGCCGCCCTTCAGCAGCCCGGTCGACTCCGTCCCGCCGCTGCTGCTGCCACCGCCGCTTGACACCGCGATGGCTATGACCACGATCGCGATCGCCGTCACCACCACCCCGGCGAGCATCTGCATCCGCCGCTGGGTGCGTTCCCGCTCGGCGCGAGTTTGCTCCTCTTCAAGGCGGCGAGCCCGGGCCGCTTCCTTTTGCTCTTTGCGCGAAGCCATCTGAGGGGTCGGGGGGCAGGTGCTAGGCGGGGGCGCCCCGGCCGTCAGGATAGACGGGCGGGTGGCCGCCAGGAGCCTGTGGTCGTGCTCACGAGGCGACCTTGAGCGTGTAGGGAGCGGTGATGATGCGTCCCCCGAGCTTCATCTGCAGGAACAGCCGCCAAGTGCCCGGCACCGGCAGCAGCACCCCGAGCGTGAGCTTGCCAGGCGTGGTGGAGGTGCCGCTGACCCGGGCGCCCCCGAGCACCGAGGCGCAGTTCGGGGCAGCGGGTCCGCACACATGCGTGTGGAAGTAGTCAAGCGAACCCTGGTGGAAGAAGATGGCGTGCGCCAGCGCTCCGAACCAGGGGACGAACTGGACCTTGTGCCCCTGCGGATCAAGCACGTGGACGTTGACGAACTGGGCCTGGATGGCGTGGAGCGCGGGATGCCCCTGCATGTCGACGTGGTAGCCGTGGACGTTGAGGTCGGCGTGGAACGGCGGCAGCCGCTGCGGGACGTAGTGCCCGGCTACCTGCAGCGAGCGGAACAGCTGGAAGTTCGGCTGCCCGCCCGGGATGTTGGGATAGAGATCGACGAGTACGCGGTAGGGGCCGGGCGCCGGGAAGGTGACGGTCTGACGCAGCAGTCCGCCCGGACCGATCGGCGGGTGATCGTGGATGATGTAGGCGAGGTCGTCACGGACGATGATCAGGTGTACGCCGGTGTGCGGGCCGGCACCGGTCTTGTATCGCGTGAGCGGTTGACCGTTGGGCATCCTCACCGTGAAGGTCATCGTGGTCGGGCGTCCGGGAGCGACGGCGGCGGCGGGCTGGAAGCCGGACAGGGTGAAGATCCGTGCGGCCCCGACCGTGGGAACGCTCACTGTGGCGCTGGAGCTCCCGCCGCAGCCGGCCAGCGCCAGTGCGATCACCACCGTGGTGAGGCTGCCTGTGAGGTGACGGCGGCTCATCGCAGTGCCGCCTGCAGAGCCTGGTTGACGGAAGCCACCCCAAAGGAACCCTCCAAGCGAGCGGCGATCACGCCGTGCCGGTTGATCGTGAACAACCACGGCTCCGTCTGCAGGCCAAAGGCCTTCAGCTGGGGGCGCAGACCCTTCGACGGTTGATTGTTCACGTAGACCTCTTGATGGATGAAGGTGATGCGGTCGCCGAAGCGATGCTGGAGCATCACCGCGATATCGGTGACCGGGCCGCAGACCCGGGAGATGCACAGCTGCGGCGTGGAGATGAGCAGGGCGATCGGTCGTCGGCCGAGCACGCTCTGAAATGACACGGAGTGCATCGATTCCGGCGGTACTCGAGTGGTCAGCAGGGCAACGTCGCCGTGCACCGCGGCGAGGGTATCGGTGGCGATTGCCGGTGGCCGCTGCCCGACATTCGGAATCGGCGAGGAGGCAGCCACGGCGATCTCTCCCTGGGCGCCTGTCAGCCCCTGGGGAGTGCGAGTCACCGACAGCACCGTGTAGGTCCCAGCTGAGCGAAGCGGCAGCATGGTCTCGTAGATCGCCTGTATCCCCCCCGGACCGGAGTTCTGGCGGCTGCGGTAAGCCGCTGGCACCGTCATCGGGTCGGCGGGCGCGGGAAACGGACCCTCAGCCTTGCTGGCCGGACCCCGGCCGATGTAAAGCACCGTGGGGGCATAGATGAAGGCGCCCGAGGGCGCGGTGAGGGCGAAGGCAAATCGCCGTGTCCCGGGAGTGAAGCTTCCGGTCGCCGCCCCCAATTGGCCGCCCTGCTTCAGACGGGAGGCGAGCTGCTGCAGCGTCCTGCCCTTCGCCTGGGGAAACTGACCGAGCGCCGGCCGCTCCGCCTGCGGCAGCTCGGCGATCGCCGGCGGTAGCACGGGTGCGCTGCTGCCGGCACCGGCGGGAAGAGAACCGGCTGAGGAGCTGTGGCTGCTGCTTGATCCGCACCCGGCGAGCACGAGTACGAGCGCGATCACGCTCACTGCCAAGGCATGCGTCTGGTTCTCTGGGGGTCATGGGCATGGCAACACTAGGTGTTAACGGCCGAGAGCAGCCACAGTCCTAGACAGGTGAAGGTAACCATCACCACGAGCATCCAGCGCTGCGACTCCGCCGCGGCGCGGGAGTCTCCATAGAGCACCAAGGCCCGGTCGTGGGCGAGCGCCAGGCCGGAGACGTGCCCACCGACCAGCGCCGCCACCTGCACGTACCAGATCACCGCCGCCGAGACGATCCCGTAGTCGATTCCGGCCCCCGCGGTCCCGAACAGGTTGGCGCCGGTGCCGGTGGGGTCGGAGATCAGCGAGGCTGTCGCCTGTCCCTGGGTGATCAGCAGGGAGAAATAGTGGGCGAGCAGGTATCCGAAGGCGATCGGCGCCAGCGAGGGGGCGAACGCTCGAGCCAGCGCCAGGGGCCGCCGCGGGTGCGCGACGCCGCTCACGGCGGGCTGGGAGATCCCGCTCATGCCGCGTACACCGATCCAGTAGAGGCCGGCGCAGAGCAGCACGCAGACCGCCATCCCGGCGGTCATGGCCAGCTCCAGCGAGGCGGTGCCGCCCAGTCCCAGGTGACCGAGGTCGCGCTGCAGCGAAGGAGCGACGGCTCGCCACACCGGACCGTTCAGGAAGCCGTCGAAGGTGGTGGTGCCGATCATCGCGATCAGCAGAGCCACGGTCCCCGGGAGCGGCCGGACCTCGGTTAAACCGGCCAGCGGCGGGCGCGTACAAACCGAGTCGGTGCGGATCTCGACCGGTGATAGCCGCGCGAACAGGTTGAACACCACGGCGAAGGCGTCGCCCCGCTCGGTCCATGCCTCGATCCCGTACAACGCCATGCCCACCAGCTGCACGAGCGCGTAGCCCACCGCCAGCACGGCAAGCGTCGCGGGGTGCTGGCGGCCGGTGAAGATCAGCTCCAGCCAGGCGAAGGCGAGGATCCCGGCGACCGCCGGCCAGCGGCCAAGCGCTTCCGGATAGGGGAGCGGCGCGATCAGGCGCGAATTCCCCAGCCGCCTGCGCGCGAGCCCGGTGCCCAGCAGCCAGCGAGCTGCGCGGGCGACCGCCAGCCACGGGCTCAGCAGCGCGAAGATGTCCCCCACCAGCGCGCTGGCCACCGGCAGTCCGACCCAGAACAGGACGAACACCGCGGTCGGGACCAGGTTGGTGGTGGGGATCTGACTGCCGGTCACGCCGCTGTAGACGACCACGGCGAATCCCAACGCACCAAACGCTCCGGCGATGATCCGTACCGCCGGCGGGATCCCGAACCGGCGCCGGCCCCGGTTGCCCTGGAGCCGTGGCGAAGACCACATGGCGCCGAGCGCCAGGAACGACAGGATCAGCACCGCCCCGGCTGCCCACGCGAACAGCCACGCCGGCACCGGCAGGTAGGCCCGCCCCACGAATCCGTGTGCGACCGCGTTCGCTGGCCACAACGCCCCAGCCACCAGAAGCGCGGAGGCCGCGAGCCCCGCTCCCGACAGCCAACGTAGGTGGACCCGCACGCGGTCAGGGTACCGGTGGCCGAGCGACTCTTTTCCCGCAAAGTGCGGACCAACCAGGTGCAAACGCCTTGTTCACAACTGGGTAACACCTCACCTTCCCAGGCCACCGAGACTCTCCGCCGATACGAATTACAAGGAGAACACATTGAGTAGAAGCGCAATTACCGCGGCGGTGCTGGCGCTGACCGCCTCACTGGGGGTAGCGGCCTGCGGGTCCAGCTCCAGCTCCAGCAGTGGCTCCGCCTCCGGCTCGGCGAAATCGTCCGGAAGCTCGGGCGGCTCGGCCTCGATCAACGGCGCCGGCTCGACCCTGGCGGCGCCGATCTACCAGCAATGGGGCTCGAACCTGTCCTCGCAGGGCCTGACGGTGAACTACAACGGCGTTGGCTCGGGTGCCGGAATCGCCCAGCTTCAGGCCGCGACCGTCGACTTCGCCGGCAGCGACCCGCCGATGAAGCCTGAGGAGGTCAAGGCGGCCAAGGGACCGGTGGCACAGTTCCCGATTGGCTTCGGCGGCGTGACCGTGTCCTACAACCTCCCGGGGATCAAGAGCGGGCTCAAGCTCGACGGCAAGACCATCGCCGACATCTACCTCGGCAAGGTCAAGACCTGGAACAGCCCGGAGATCAAGGCGCTGAACTCCGGCATGAGCCTGCCGAGCACTGCGATCACGGTGGTGCACCGTTCCGACGCCTCAGGCACAACCAAGGCGTTCGCCCAGTTCCTGTCGGCCTACAGCCCGGAGTGGACCTCGGCGGCGGGCAAGCCTGACAAGACGGTCAAGTGGCCGCTCGGCACCGGCGCGGCCAAGAACGCGGGCGTCGCCGCCGCGGTCAAGCAGACCCCTGGAGCGATCGGCTACGTGGAGCAGGCCTACGCCCTGCAGAACAACTTCACCTACGCGGCGGTGAAGAACAAGTCGGGCAAGTTCATCAGCCCCACCCTGCCGGCCACCTCGGCGGCGGCCGACGGGATCAAGATCCCCGCGGATCTGACGATCTCCACGATCAACTCACCCAACCCGACCGCGTACCCGATCGTCTCCCAGACGTTCGTGGTGGTCTACAAGGACATGTGCAAGGCCGGGGTGACGAAGTCCGCCGCCTCCGGGGTCAAGAAGTTCCTGACCTACGGGCTCGGAGCCGGCCAGAGCGTTTTGTCGCAGCTGACCTATGCGCCGCTGCCGCAGACGCTGCTCGAGAAGAACAAGGCTCAGCTGGCCACGCTGACCTGTGATGGCGCGCCGCTGACCTAGGCGGCTCGTGTCAACAACCGCTACGACGCCGGCCGGCGACCGCTCGATGCTCGAGCGGTCGCCGGCCGCGCGGCTTCCCGACAACATCCTGGCCGCGGGCCTGGCGGTCCTGTCCGCCTTGGTACTGATCCTCATCGCGTACTTCTTCGCGGCTCTGATCGATCAATCCTCGGGTGCGTTCAGCCACATTGGGTTTCTGCACTTCCTCGTCCGCAACAACTGGGACGTCTCCCAGCTGCAGCAGGGCGCGGCCTGCGCCGGCGGGGCTGGTCACTGCACCTTTGGGGCATGGTCGCTGGTCCTCGGCACGATCATCACTTCGGCGATCGCTCTGGTCATCGGAGTTCCGGTGGCGGTCGGGACCTCGCTGTACCTGACCGAGCTGTGTCCGCGCCGCATCCGCGGCCCCCTCTCGATGCTGGTCGACCTGCTGGCCGCGGTTCCCTCCGTGGTTTACGGACTGTGGGGCGTATACGTGCTGATCCCCCACCTGAAGGGCTTTCAGCAACTGTTCTCTTCGGGCACCGTGGCGGGCCCCAGCCTGTTCATCGGCGGCCTGATCCTGGCGATCATGATCCTGCCGATCGTCTCCGCGATCGCCCGTGAGGTGATCGCCACGGTGCCGGCCGAAAACAAGGAGGCGGCGCTGGCGCTGGGGGCCACGCGCTGGGAGATGCTGCGGATGTCAGTGCTCCCGTACTCCCGTGCGGGGATCACCGGCGGCGCGATGCTGGGCCTGGGACGGGCGATCGGCGAGACGATCGCGGTGGTGCTGGTGATTGGCAACTCGCCGCAGTTCGGCCACTCCATCTTCGGCCAGGGCTACACCCTGGCCGCGGTGATCGCGAATGAGTTCGGCGAGGCGGCCTCGACGCCGGTTCACCGCTCGGCGCTGTTCGCCGCGGGCCTGCTGCTGTTCGTGCTGACTTTGCTTGTCAACATCGTCGCTCGGCGGTTCGTGGTCCGCGGCGCGCGCGGCAAGCGCGTCGCCGGGGGCGCAATCGCACCGGAGGCGGCGGGGGCGACGGCATGAGCGCGGTGAGTGAGCCCCCCAACCTGCGGTTGCCGCACGTCAGCACCCGGCGGCGCGTGACCGATCGGGTCATGCGCGGCCTGCTGGCCGCGGCCACCGGCGTGGCGCTGATCCCGCTGGTGCTGGTCCTCTACTACCTCTTTCACAAGGGCCTCGGCGCCTGGAGCGGAAAGTTCTTCACCACCGACCCCAACGGAAACTTCCTCGGCTACCCCGGCGGAATCCGCAGCGCGATCCTCGGCACCGTGGAGATCGTCGCACTGGCGAGCGTGATCGCGATCCCGCTTGGCATCGCGGTCGCCCTGTGGCTCACGGAGTACGGCAAGGAGTCCAAGCCGGCCAGCGTCGTCCGTTACTTCGTCGACGTGATGACCGGTGTGCCCTCGATCGTCTTCGGCCTGTTCATCTACGTGGTCCTCGTCCTCGGCGATTGGGGGGTCGGCATCATCAATGCGCACGCCGGTGGGGGCTTCGCAGGGTGGAAGGGCTCGCTGGCCCTCGCGCTGCTGATGCTGCCGATCGTCATCCGGTCGGCGGAGGTCGTGCTGCTGCTCGTCCCCTCCAGCCTGCGGGAGGCGGCGCTGGCCCTCGGCTCCCCGCGGTGGCGCGTGATCACCAAGGTGGTGTTGCCATCGTCCCTGTCGGGTCTGGTCACCGGCTCGCTGCTGGCTGTCGCCCGCGGAGCCGGGGAGACGGCACCGCTACTGTTCACAGCGTTTGGCGCTCAGGTCCTGACCGCCAATCTGGGGCACCAGATGAACGCCCTGCCGCTGCAGATCTTCACCGACATCACCTCCCCGCGTAACGAGGTCGTCTCCCGCGCCTGGGGCGCGGCGTTGACGCTTGTGCTGTTGATCCTGATACTCAACCTGGTGGCGAGGTTCGCCTCGCGAAGGAGCCGCCTGTCATGAAGATTCCGATGATGCAGCCGAAGGAGCAAGCTGCGCAGCCGAAGGAGCAACCTGACGTGTCCAGCGGTCCCGAGGTGAGCCGGGACGAGCAGTCGCAGAGCAACCCGGTCAGCAAGCCGGCGAGCACCGGCCAGAGCCACAATGTCCTCCTGCGTGACCTGCACGCCTTCTACGGCGAGCAGCACGCGGTCAAGGGCATCGACCTCGACTTCCCAGCCGGCGAGGTGACCGCGATCATTGGCCCGTCCGGGTGCGGCAAGTCGACGATGGTCCGCTGCATCAACCGGATGCACGAGGAGATCCCCGGCGCGCGGGCGACCGGAAGCATCACGCTCGACGAACTGGACGTCTACGGAGAGAACGTCGATGTCACCGCGGTGAGGCGACTGATCGGGATGGTCTTCCAGAAGCCCAATCCCTTCCCGACGATGTCGATCTTCGACAACGTCGCCGCTGGTCTGCGACTCACCGGAGAGCGGGGAGGCAACCTACGCGAGCGCGTTCACAAGGCGCTCCGCGGAGTCGGGCTGTGGAACGAGGTGAAGAACCGGCTCGACGAGCCGGGGATGGGGCTCTCCGGCGGTCAGCAGCAGCGACTGTGCATCGCCCGGACGATCGCGGTGGAGCCCGAGGTGATCCTGATGGACGAGCCATGTTCGGCGCTGGACCCGATGGCGACGTTGAAGATCGAGGAGTTGATCGACGAGCTCAAGGAGCGCTTTACGATCGTGATCGTCACCCACAACATGCAGCAGGCGGCGCGGGTGGCCACCACCACCGCGTTCATGCTCGACGGGCGGCTGATCGAGCATGCCCCCACCAACACGATCTTCACCACGCCGCACGACGAGCGGACCGAGCGCTACGTAACCGGCAAGTTCGGGTGAGCTGATGCAAGAGACCAGGCACGCATTTCGCGAGTCGCTGAAGACTCTGGAGCGCAAGGCCCTCGAGGGCCTCGACATGGTGAGCGGTCAGCTGGAGCGATCGCTGGAGGCGATCAGCCTGCAGGACATCGAATCGGCCGCGTTGGTCGTGGCCGACGACGACCAGCTCGATGGCCGCTACCTGGAGGTGCACCAGGGAATCCTCTCGCTGCTGGCCCGGCAGGCGCCGGTGGCCGGCGATCTGCGCGTGGTGGCCGCGCTGCTGCACACCATCCGCTGCGTGGAGCGGATGGGGGACCAGTGCGTGAACATCGCCAAGCTCGTCCCCCTGTCGGGCTACGAGGCGCCCAAGGATCAGGAGATCCTGGACTCGATCGAGCGGATGGGTCAGCTGGCCCGCGGGCAGGTGGAGCAGGCCAAACGTGCCTTTGCCAACCGGGACGTGGAGCTGGCACGCGATCTCGCCACCCAGGATGCCGAGATCAACCGCCTCAACCGCGAGATCTTCAAGCGAGCGGTGGAGATCGGCGATGAGCACGAGCTCCGGGAGTGGGCGATGCTGATGATCCTCGTCGCCCGTTGCCTGGAGCGGCTCGGCGACAACACGGTCGACATCGCCGAGCAGGTGGTGTTCGTGGTCACCGGGCTATTCCGGGAGCTGGCGGACGCCTCAACTCCGTCTCCCGCCGCGCGCTAGGTCCTGCCGCGCGGTAGGCCCTGCCGGCGCGGTTAGCCCCTGCCGGCGCGCTAGTCCCGGCCGGCCGGCGTTCGCTGGTCGCCGCTGCCGTCCTCAGATCCGACGTGGCCCCCGCCGGCCACCGCAAACACCCGCACTGTCTCGCTCTTGCCCTTGAGCTCGACGTTCATCCGCTCGGTGAGCTCGGCGGATGAGTCGTTCAGCAGCTCTCGGGTGCGATCGGCGAGCAGCACGGTGTCCCCGGTCTCCCGGGTCGCGGCCTCCACCCGGGCGGCGACGTTGACCGGGTCGCCGATCACGCTGAACTCCAGCCGTCCCGCTCCGCCGACATTGCCCGCCACCACCACTCCGGAGTTGAGCCCGATTCCGATCTCCAGCCCCTCTTCGGACTCAAGCCCCTGGGTGATCTCAAGCGCGGCGGCCAGCGCCTGGTCGGCGTG
This sequence comes from uncultured Solirubrobacterales bacterium, assembly GCA_963731435.1. Taxonomy (GTDB): domain Bacteria; phylum Actinomycetota; class Thermoleophilia; order Solirubrobacterales; family Solirubrobacteraceae; genus Palsa-465. The sequence goes on along the minus strand of CAVSVF010000001.1, from coordinate 1,853,209 downwards.
ATCCTCCTGTCTGCGCGGAGCGCCGAACACGGCCAACAGCCCGTCTCCGACGAACTTGTCAACCCGGCCGCCGTGGTCGTGGATGACGGGGACGATCTGCTCGAACAGGGCGTTGATCGCCGCGACCACCTCCTCGGCCGGCGTGCTCTCGGCGAACGAGGTGAAATCGCGGACGTCAACGAACATGATCGTCACCTCGAGCTCCTCGCCGTCCAGGTTGGTGCCCTCCTCCAGGATGTGCTCTGCGACCTCGGGGTCGACGTAGGTCCCGAACGCCTCCCGGATCCGGTCTCGCTCGGCCAGCCCTCCGACCATCTCGTTGAACCCCAGTTGCAGCTGACCGACCTGCGTGCCGTCGTACACCGGCACGCGCACGTCGAATTCGCCACGCTGCACTCGGGCCAGCGCTCGCCGCACCGACTCCACCGGGTCCGCGGTGGCCCGCGCGGCCACCGTGACGGCCAGCAGTCCGACCACGATCCCGGCCCCGCCCAGGGCGACCATGGCCACCCCGAGCTGTTCCCGGGTCGACGACCTGTCTCCGCTCAGCGCGATGACCCCGATCGCCACCATTCCGAACAGCGGCAGTCCGGTGCCCATCACCCAGGCCAGCACCGCACGGGTCGCCACCCCGGGAACCGCGAGCTTCCCCGGGGCGCCGTCGGACAGCGCCCGCACCGCGGCCGGTCGCAGCAGCAGCTCGGTCAGCAGATAGGAGCAGGAGGCGGTGACGACTCCCGTCAGCGCGACGATCACGACCACCCGTGCGCCGAGGGCGAGGGAGTGCGTCGCGTTGAAGATCCCGAACAGCACCGCCGCAATCAGCCACAGCGACACCTGCAACAGGAACAGCCGCAGCGGCGAGCGGAGCACCGTCCGCGCCTCCTCCAGCGTGGCCGGGCGCTCATCGGTGAGCCACTCGCGCACCCGGCGGAGCCCTCGGGTGCCGAGGACCACTCCGAGCGGGCAGGCCACCGCCACATAGATCAGCGCAGCCACGACGTTGACCGTGCGCAGGTTCGCCGCTGGAGGCGACGGGCGGGAGCGGTACACGAACTCGGCGATGACCAGCACCGAGCCGGCGCCCACCAGGTTGGTGGTGACGATCACCAGGGTCAGCACCACCCGCCCGGCGGCCGACAGCGTCCGCCCGGACAGCCGCGTCTCTCCCGGCCGGACGATCTCCAGCGCCAGCGCCGCCAGCAGCTGGCGCGGCGGTGGGCGCTCCGGCGATCTGTCCATCAGTTTCCGACCCTATCCGCTGGGGCGGCGATATTCGGACGCGGCTCAGGCGCGGGCGGGGCTGCTGCCTCGCCGGCGGCGAACGGTCACCGCCGCCAGCGCCACGGCGATCAGCACGGCTGCGACGGCCAGCACGGCGACTATCGCCGTGTCCGAGCTGCCCCCTCCGCCGGATGATCCGGGGACGGAGACCGGGTGTCCCTCCGCCTTGGCCAGGCGGGCGACGGCGACCGTGGCCGCCTGAGCAAGCGCGTCTCCCGATTTGCCCGCCGGCGGTCTCAGCGCCGCCACCGCGGCTCGTGCGCTGGGCGGTAGGCCCTGCACCCCGTAACCGGCAGCCATCACCACCAGCAACGGCTGCTTGGCCTGAAAGCTGATCTCCTGGTCCAGGAAGTCGGCGTACTGCTGCGGCTTGCCGAACAGGTCTGGAACCACCCCCAGATCGATCGGAGAGCCGATCAGCGCCACCTTCAGCGGGAAATGCTGCTTCGCCGTGGCCGTGGTCTCGGCGTTGAGGCTCTTCTGCAGCACGGCGCCGGTGGGCGGGTTGTAGGGATAGAAAACGTTCTCGCCGAGGAGGACGTCGCTGGCCGGGTCGCCGTCGGCGGCGGCCAGCGCGGGCACCAGGGCCAGCAGGATCACCGCCAGCGTGAGCGCGCGCGGCAGTCCGGGAGCGCGGCGAAGCGGCGCCGGCCGCCGTCGGGGGACCGATTCCATGCCCTGAGGTTAAGGCCGGAGGCGAGGCGAAGCCATCTGGTCGCACCGCAGCGACTCAGATGGCTTCGAGACGCGTCACAATGGGGGACATGGCCGCGAACAACAACCCCACTTACGAAGAGTCAAAGCAGGTCGCCGAGCAGAGCCGCGAGAGCGAGTACAAGCAGCCGAGCTTCGGCCGCGAGATGTACCTGGGCAACTTTCAGCTGGAGCTGATTCATCCTCAGCCGAAGATCGACCCCGACCGCGAACGCGAGGGCGAGGAGTTCCTTCAGCGCCTCCGCGCCTTCCTGACCGAGCGGGTGGATCCGCAGGAGATCGAGGAGAGCGGTCGCCTGGGCGAGGATCTGATCGCCGGTCTGAAAGAGCTCGGCGCCCTGGGGATGAAGATCCCCAAGGAGTACGGCGGCCTGGGGCTCACCCAGGTCTACTACAACCGCGCTCTGGCTCTCGCCGGGACCTGGCATGCGGCGATCTCCACGCTGCTCTCAGCCCATCAGTCGATCGGTCTTCCTGAGCCGCTGAAGACCTACGGCTCCGAGGAGCAGAAGCGTGAGTGGCTGCCCAAGGTGGCCAAAGACCACATCTCGGCCTTCCTTCTCACCGAACCCGACGTCGGGTCGGACCCGGCGCGGATGTCGGCCACCGCCGTCCCCACCGAGGACGGCACCGGCTACCGGATCAACGGGACCAAGCTGTGGGCCACCAACGGCGTCATCGCCGACGTGGTCGTGGTGATGGCTGTCGTACCGAAGCGCTCCGACAGCAAGGGAGGCATCAGCGCGTTCATCTGCCCGATGGACTCCGAGGGCATCACCGATCAAGCACCGCAACGAGTTCATGGGCCTGCGGGGCATCGAGAACTCGGTGACCGAGTTTGACGACGTGTTCGTGCCGAAGGAGAACCTCATCGCGGGTGAGGGCCGCGGCCTGCGCATCGCCCTGGGCACGCTGAACACCGGGCGCCTGTCGCTGCCCGCCATCTGCGTCGGGGCCACCAAGTACTCATTGAAGATCGTCCGCCAGTGGGCGCGGGAGCGCCGCCAGTGGGGTCAGGAGCTGGGCCGCCACGATCCGGTCGCGCAGAAGATCGCCTTCATCGCCGGAACCGCATTCGGGCTCGAGGCGCTCGTCGACGTGTCCTCGCGGCTGGCCGACGACAAGCGGCGCGACTTCCGCATCGAGGCCGCGATCGCCAAGCTCTACGGCTCCGAGCGAGCCTGGGAGGCCGTGGACACGATGGTCCAGGTCAGAGGCGGACGCGGTTTCGAGACCGCCAAGTCGCTGGCGGCGCGCGGGCGAGAAGCCGGTGCCGGCGGAGCAGCTGCTCCGGGACATGCGGATCAACCGGATCTTCGAGGGCTCCACCGAGATCATGCATCTGATGATCGCCCGGGAGGCGGTGGACCAGCACCTACAGGTGGCCGGGGACATCCTCCTCGGCGATGGTGGTGTGGCCGAGAAGCTGAAGCTCGGGGCCAAGGCGGGAGCGTTCTACGCCAAGTGGTTCCCCTCGCTGACGGTGGGGCGAGGCCAGAGCCCGCGTTCGTTCGACGAGTTCGGTCCGCTGGCCAAGCACCTGCGCTACGCCGAGCGCTCCTCCCGCAAGCTGGCGCGCTCCACGTTCTACGCGATGGGCCGGTACGGACCCAAGCTCGAGCAGAAGGGTGCGCTGCTGGGACGGATCGTCGACATCGGTGCCGAGCTCTACGCGATCGCCTGCGCCTGCACCTACGCCTCGACCCTCGGTGAGAACGACCCGGAGCACCGGGACGAGGTCTACGAGCTGGCCGATCTGTTCTGCCGCCAGGCCCGGCGCCGGGCCGATCGTCTGTTCCACGATCTGTGGATGAACGACGATGCCGACCAGTACGAGCTGGCCCAATCCGTGCTCGAGGGCCGCTACGAGTTCTTCGAGTACGACGTCGTTGATCCGGCGGGGAGCGGACCGATGATCCCGGAGCACGCACCGCCGGCGGCAGAGAAGCTCCACGACGCGCCCCAGGCCGAGACCGTCCAATAGCAGTCATCCAGTAGTCGTCGCACTGCTCCCCTCGAACGCTGAGGGCGCCTTCAGCTCCCCGGCGGGAACAGATAGGCGGGGTGCGGAGGGACGAAGCCGCCGAGCTCCAGCACGATCTCGGCGTGCCTGGAGAGCGGGATCGATGCTGCGGCTCCCCTCCAGCGCCGGCCGCCGACGAACGCGGTGACCGGACCGGAGAAGCTCGCGAGACGGCTCACCGATAGCGGTTGGCCCCAGACTGCGAACAGGTCACCCAGGGTGAGCCGGGAGCCTGTGTCGACCACCGCCACGCCGGTGGGCTCGTAGGTCCTGATCGCGTAGGTGCACGCCCCGCCCAGCACGTAGGCGCCGCTGCGTCGTAGCGGCGGAGCGATACCGATTCCGGCCGCGACGGGAATGACCAGCCGCCGGGCGTAGAGCTCCAGGTGGACGCCGAAGCCGGGTCGAGGTCGGCTGCGGCAGCGCAGCCCGGCCACGGGAACGCGGGCTTGCACCGCGCGGCCGGTCGGCGGGATGGCAAACGCGGGGCCGCGGCCGATGGGGAGCGGCTGGTAGTCGGCGGGAAGGCGTGCGGTGCGGGGGTTGGCTCCGCGCTCGGTCCCGGCCAGGCCGCCGGCGCTCCCGCTGGAAGCTTGAGGATGGCTCTGACCCCCGCAGGCCGACAGCGCCAGAGCGACGGTGGCGACCGCTCCGATCGGGAAGCGGACGCTCAGGCGGGCTGGGGGGTCTTTGAGGCGCGGTGGCGGGGTGTCCGAAGCGGGCGGCGCGGACTCTGTGGCCGCCGGCGCGGCTGCGGCCGACTCTGCGGTGGGCTGCCTGGGCTCTGCGGCGGGCTGCCTGGGCTCCGCGGCGGATTCTTCACGCAGCGAAAGCTCGTGGCGCTCCGCGGCCATCTCCACCTGTGGAGGACGCCCCCCGAGCTGCTGCCACTCGGCGACCGCCTGCTCCCGGAACTCGTCCAGGAACTCATCGGAGTGGAGCGGATCGTGGTGGAACAGCAGGAGCCGCTTGGCGCTGACCCGATGGCCGAAGGAGCAGGGCGTCGGACATCGGGCAGTGTCCCCATCCCAGATGCTGCTGGTACTCGTCGTTGGTGTACTGGCAGTCGTGGATCAGCAGCGAGGCTCCAGAGGCCAACGAGAAGCCGGAGATCCAGTCGTCCTCGAGGTCCGAGAGGGGGGTCCCCAGGCCCGGCTCGTGATCCGGGATGTAGCACAGCGTCGTGCCGTCGTCCTCGATCCGATAGCCCAGCGTCGGCCCTCGATGGTTGACCGCCTGGGCCTGATCGTCGCCGATCCGACCTTCCACTCCATCGGCTCCGCCTCGCGGAACGAGACGTCACGAGGGGAGCTCCCGCACCTCGACCGGCGCCAGCGGAGCTGAGATGTAGCGGGCAACGCGGTCGCGCAGCGACGCCTCGGGCGAGGCCGGGCCCCAGATCACTATCTCCGACTCCGGCCGGAAGGCCGGCGCGAAGAACATCAGGCCCTGGATGTGGTCAAGATGGAGATGGGTGAGCAGGATGTTGATCGGCTGCTCGACCCGCGGCAGCGCCAGCCCGAGGTTCCGGATCCCCGTGCCCGCGTCCAGGATCAGCGTGCTCCCGTCCGACAGCGTCAACTCGACGCACGAGGTGTTCCCGCCGTAGCGCATCGTCTCCGGTCCCGGGGCTGGGATCGAACCCCGCGCGCCCCATACCTTGAGCTTCATCTCTCAGGACCTCCCGGCTGGTCGCCGACCGGCCAGAAGAAGACGATCGCGCCGCTGGAGCCGCCGGGTCCGACGATCGGAATGGCGCTCGCCTCCACGTTCTCCTGGCCTTTGGTCGTGCACACCCGAAACTCCCCATGAAACGGACGGTTGTCTCGCACGGAAATCGTTGCGGGAATCTCGTCGTAGGGAATCGGCTCGCCCTCCTCGTCGAACGGCCCGAACTCCCGGGTCCATTCGTCGGCCGGGAGGTTGTTGGTGTCCTCATACCTTCTACCCAACATCGCGGCGGCGGCCTCATTGAAGAACAGCAGCCGACCCAGCTCGCCGACGAGGAACGCCGGCGTGGTGATGCTCGAGAGGAGATTCCGGGCAAGTATCAACTCGAGCGGCCGCTGAGCGTTCATCCTGGAAACTCTAGGGATCCCGCGCGGAACCGGCGCTGGAGCGGGAGCGCTCAGCTCTATCCTGCGCTCGGTGGCCGGCCAGAAATCGACAAGACGCTCGCGCAAGCGCCGCGGCCGGACTGGCGGCGCGCCGCAGGCGGTGGCCTCCGATCGGCGCCAGCGACGCTCGGAGATCGCCGCTGAGCGACGGGCCCAGGACGCCCGCACCGAGTGGCGGGCGAGCAGGCAGCTGGGCACAGAGGGAGAGCGCCCGCCGGGTCCCTTCGGGAACGTCCCCGTTTCCGAGATCGCGATCTTCATCGGCGGCGTGGGAACCGTGGTCGGCTTCATCCAGGGCGGCGGCCCGGCGTTGATTGCGGGCCTGGTGGTGATGCTGCTCGGAGTCCTCGAGGTCACGATCCGGGAGCACTTCTCGGGCTTCCGCTCCCACAGCTCACTGCTCGCCGCCTTCCCCGCTGCCATCGTCGCGACGACGGTGGCGATCCTTGCCCAGCCACGCCAGCGGGCGGTCGTGCTGATCGCTTTCCTGCCCGTTTACGGACTGGTCTTCTGGTTGCTGCGCAAGCGCTTCCTCCGCGCCCGCCAGGCGCGGGTCGCCCGCCCACCGCGGGCGTGAGTCACCGGCACCGGTCGGGATCGACAGGGTGAACTCCGCGCCGCCGTCAGGAGCATTGGCCGCGGCGACCGAGCCACCGTGCTGCTCGGCCACCTGTCGGACGATGGCCAGGCCGAGGCCGCTGCCCTGGCTCCCGCGCGAGCTGGCACCCCGGAAGAAGCGGTCGAATACGTAGGGCAGATCGTTCGGCGGTACGCCGCTGCCGTGGTCACGGACGTGGACTCCCCGCTCGTCCACCGTGACCTCGACGGGCCCTTCGGGAGGGGAATGGCGCGCGGCGTTGTCGAGCAGGTTGTTGATCGCCCGGCTGAGGCGCTCCGGGGCGCCCTGGACCGTGACCGGAGAGAGCATGCCGGTGAAGGTCACCCCCGGGGAGTTCCGGCGCGCGCGAACGAGCGACTCCTCCACCAGGCGATCAAGGCGCACGTCCTCGGTGGCTTCGGGTTGCAGGTCGCCGCGCGCCAGTTCAATCAGGTCTCCCACCAGCTGGCTCAGCTCCTCGCTCTGCTCCACCACGTCGGCCAGTAGCCGCCGCCGGTCCTCGGGGTCCAGCTCCCCGCCGGCCAGCAGCACCTCGATGTTGGTGCGCAGGCTGGTGACCGGCGTGCGCAACTCGTGCGAGGCGTCGGCGACCAGCTGACGCTGGGCGCGGACGGAGTCATCGAGCTCGGCGCGAGAGTGCTGGAGACGCTCCAGCATGTGGTTGAACCGGCTGGCGAGCTGGCCCACCTCGTCATCGGCGTGAATCCGCAGCCGATGGGAGAGGTCATCGGTCTCGCCGATCTGCTCCGCGGTCTGGGCCACCTCGGCGAGCGGGGACAGAACCCGGCGCGCCGCCAGCCGCCCGAGTGCCGCCGCGAGCGCGATGCCACCCGCGCACAGCAGTGCCAGCATCAACCGGAGGCGTCCCAGCACGTGGTCGATCGATCCCAGCGGCCGCGCGAGCTGAACCGCCACCGTCTGACCGCTCTGCACCGCGTCGCGGAAGCGTGTAGACGCGCAGATGGGTCCCCTGCACGCGGACCTCCGAGAAGGCGCCGAAGCGGCGACCGCCGGCGACCGCCATGGTCGAGCGGTTCACCGGCAGCGGGAGCCCGCCCACCTGCTGGAGCACCGATCCGTCCTCGCCGACGATCTGCGCGTAGGGCGCGCGGCCGCCCAGATTGGCGGGCAGGCCGGGGAACTCCTGGCCGAGCGCGAAGCTGCCGCGCTGCTGTACCAGCACCGCCTGGCCCCGCAGGGCGTCGTCGACCTGTCCGAGCAGCTGCCCGCGAACGACCACATAGCAGACGAGGACGGCGAGCACGACCGCGACACCGACGGCAGCGGCGGAGACGAATGCGAGACGGCGGCGCAGCGGCACGAATCGCTTCAGTCGCGGAGCACGTAGCCGACGCCGCGAACCGTATGCAGCAGACGCGGCTCCCCGCCGGCTTCGGTCTTGCGGCGCAGGTAGCCCATGTAGACCCCCAGCGCGTTGGAGGTCGGACCGAAGTCGTAGCCCCACACGTTCTCGAAGATGGTGGAGCGGGTCAGCACCTGGCGGGGGTGGCGCATGAAAAGCTCAAGCAGCAGGAACTCCGTCTTTGAGAGCTCCACGATGCGCTCCCCGCGGCGGACCTCGTGAGCCAGCGGGTCGAGCACCAGATCGGCGTAGCGGAGCACCTCGCCGGCCTCTCCCTCGTCGGTCCGGCGCAGGAGCGCTCGCAAGCGGGCCTGAAGCTCCCGTAACGCGAACGGCTTGACCAGGTAATCGTCGGCGCCGACGTCGAGGCCCTTCACCCGGTCGTCGATCCCATCGCGCGCGGTCAGCATCAGGATCGGCGTCCGGTCACCGGCCTTGCGCATCCGCCGGCAGACCTCCAGACCGTCCAGGCGCGGCATCGCCACGTCCAGGATCACCGCGTCGGCGGGCTGGTCGGCGAGGCGGTCCAGGGCATCCTCGCCGTCCTGGGCCAGCTCGACGTCGTAGCTGTCCAGCCGCAGTGCACGTTCGAGCGCCCGCCGGACGGCGGGCTCGTCGTCGACAACCAGTACGCGAGGCATATCTGAGCCCGACATTGTTGCGCCAGCCTGTAAGCATCGGTGAAGATCGTCTTGCAGCAGCCGCGCGGGTCGACTGTCAGGCCAGCTCCAGCAGCAGCGGAGCGTGGTCGGAAGGCTTCTTGCCCTTCCGATAGTCACGAGCGATCCCGCAGGCGATGACCGTCTCCGCGATGGCGCGGTCCACGCAGCAGCAGGTCGATCCGCAGCCCCAGTCCGCGGTGGAAGTGCCCGGCCCGGTAATCCCACCACGTGTACTGCATCTCATCGGGGTGCAGGTGGCGGTACGCATCGACCAGGCCGAGCGCCGGTCAGCCGGCCGCGCTCCTCGGGGGTGACGTGGGTGGAGCCGACGAACGCCTCCGGGTCGTAGACGTCGAGGTCGGCCGGCGCGACGTTGAAGTCTCCGCCGATCAGCAGCGGCCCGTCGCTTCCGGCTCCTGCACCCGGGCGGCCAGGGCATCCAGGAAGGCCAGCTTGCGCGGGAACTCCGGGTTGTCCAGCCCGCGGCCGTTTGGTACGTACACGCTGGCGACGTGAAGACCGTCGACGTCGACCTCGCACCACCGCGCCTCGCCCGGACCGGGTCGCCCGGTAGCTCGAGAGCGGCCTCGGTCAGCTGGAGCTCTGAGCGCGCCAGCACCGCCACCCCGGACCACTGACCGGCGGAATGGTGGACGGCGCCGTAGCCCGCCTCGGCCAGTTCCTCCGCGGGAAAGGCGTCCGGGCGCACTTGGTCTCCTGAAGGCAGACGATATCGGGCCGGTGCTGGCCAGCAGCTCCAGCACCCGCGGAAGGCGGACGCGGAGCGAGTTGACGTTCCAGGTGACCACGCGCACGAGAGACAATGATCTACCCGATGGCCTCCGAGAAGCTGCGCGATTACCGCGCCAAGCGTGACTTCGATACGACCGCCGAGCCGGCGGGCGAAGGCGCCGCCGCCGCAGAAGCCGCGTCCGCCCGGCCCCGCGGTTCGTCGTCCAGGAGCATCACGCCACCCGCCTTCACTGGGACCTGCGCCTGGAGCACGACGGCGTGCTGGCCTCATGGGCGATCCCCAACGGGATCCCACCGGACCCGAGCGAGAACCGCCTGGCCGTGCCCACTGAGGACCACCCGCTGGAGTACCTGGAGTTTCACGGCGAGATCCCCAAGGGCCAGTACGGCGCCGGCACGATGACGATCTGGGACACCGGGACCTACGAGCTGCACAAGTGGGAGCCGCGCAAGGTCGAGGTGAGCTTCCATGGCGAGCGCCTTCGCGGCCGTTACGGACTGTTCCCGCTCGGTCGCTCCGATGAGCAGCGGGACTGGATGATCCACCGGATGGATCCGCCCACGGATCCCGAGCGCGAGCCGCTCCCGTCCGGCGGTGGTGCCGATGCTGGCCCGGGCCGGCAAGCTGCCCAACCGACGAGTCGGCGTGGTCGTTCGAGGTCAAGTGGGACGGCATCCGGGCCATCGCCTACGTGCAGCCCGGGCGCCTGCGGCTGGAGAGCCGTAACCTGCGCGAGATCACCGACGGCTACCCGGAGATCCGGGGCATCCTGCTCGGCGCTGGGGATGCGCGAGGCGGTGTTCGACGGCGAGATCGTCGCCTTCGACGAGGGCGGGCGGCCGAGCTTCGGGGTGCTGCAGCGCCGGATGCACGTCAGCTCGCCCGGCGGCGGTCCGCCGGCTGGCCGCCAGCACCCCCGTGGTCTATGCGATCTTCGACCTGCTCTATCTCGACGGGCACTCGCTGATGGGGCTTCCCTACCGCGAGCGGCGCCGTCGCCTGGAGGAGCTGGAGCTGGAGGGACCGGCCTGGCGGGTCCCCGCGGCGCATCCGGGCGCCGGCGCCGAGCTCCTGCGGGCGACCAGCGCCCAGGGGCTGGAGGGCGTGGTGGCCAAGCGGCTGGATTCGTCCTTACGAGCCTGGGCGGCGCGGGGGCGCCTGGATCAAGGTCAAGAACACGCGCCGCCAGGAGCTGGTGATCGGCGGCTGGATTCCCGGCGAGGGACGCCGCGCGCAGCGCGATCGGGGCGCTGCTGATGGGCTACTACGAGGATGGGGCGTTGCGTGCCGCGGGCCGGGTCGGGACCGGGTTCACCGAGGCGACGCTGGACGACCTGGCGCGCCGGCTGGCCCCGCTGCGCCGCGATAAGAACCCGTTCGTCCGGCGGCCCGAAGCTCCCGCGCGAGGCGCAGTTCGTGGAGCCCTCGCCTGGTGGCCGAGATCGAGTTCACCGAGTGGACCAGCGACGGCGTGATGCGGGCGCCCGTCGTTCAAGGGGCTGCGCGAGGACAAGCCCGCCAGCGAGGTCGTGCGGGAGGACGCCGACGGAGGTAGACGCGGCGGGCGCCTCAGGACCGACGGAGAGCGCGCCGAGCCGCAGGCCGGCGGCTCGCCGGAGGCGCTGTTCGACGAGGTCACCTCGCAGCCCGACGGCGGCCTGGTGGTCCTCACCGACGGCCGGCGCCTGAAGCTCTCCAACTGGGACAAGGTCCTCTACCCGCAGACCGGCTTCACCAAGGGCGACCTGATCGACTACTACGCCCGCATCGCGCCGGTGGTGCTGCCCCACCTGCGTGACCGTCCGCTCACGCTCAAGCGATACCCATCCGGGGTCGAGGGCGACTACTTCTATGAGAAGCAGTCGCCCTCCCACCGCCCGGAGTGGGTGGCCACCGCCGCCATCGGCGGGATCAACTACACCCTCGCCCAGGATCGGCCCACCCTGGTGTGGCTGGCCAACCTGGCCGACATCGAGCTTCACACCTCGCTCTCGCTGGCGACCGACGATCGAGCGCCCCACGATGCTGGTGTTCGATCTCGATCCCGGGCCCCCCGCGGGCATCGTGGAGTGCTGCGAGGTCGCGATCGTCCTGCGGGGGATGTTCGAGGCGCTCGGTCTGCAGACCCTGGTCAAGACCTCCGGCTCCAAGGGCATGCAGGTGTACCTGCCGCTGAACATCGAGGTCGGCTACGAGTCTGACCAAGCCGTTTGCCCGCCGCGTGGCCGAGCTGCTGGAGGCAGCGGATGGCCGGAGCTGGTCGTCTCGCGGATGACCAAGCGGCTGCGGCCGGGCAAGGTGCTGGTGGACTGGAGCCAGAACGACGTCCACAAGACCACCGTCAACGTCTACTCGGTACGCGCGCGCGAGCGGCCGACGGTGTCCGCGCCCGTGGGCTGGGACGAGGTCCAGGCGGCCCGCGCGGCCGGCGACGGCGAGCGGCTGGTCTTCGACACCGCCCAGGTCCTCGGCCGGGTGGAGCGGGACGGCGACCTGTTCGCGCCCCTGCTGAGCCTCACCCAGCAGCTGCCGGACCTCGGGGCTGGGGGGAGGGGGATCCCGGTGAGAGGAGGTCTGCTTTTCTACGCGGGGTGATGGCTCCCCTGGACCCCGTCACCCTGCGCAATCGCCTCCTCGTGGCCACTGGCATGTGGAAGGAGGCCACCGGCGAGCCGTTGCCGCGGATGGCGCCGGGCGACCCCGCCGACCAGCTTGAGAGCTTTGAGCTGCAGCTGGTCGATCGCCTGTGCTCGGATGCCACCCCGGAGACGGCCCGGGAGATCGCCGACCGGACCTGGGATCTGGTTCACGACCGCGACGACGGCGATCCGGTCAAGGTGCGGGTGGTCGCCTGCCACGAGGCGCTGGCGCGGATGACCCAGCTCGGCGACTGAGGCTGCCAACAGCTCGGCGCGAGCGTCGCTATCCGCCGGGGTGAACGCCGGCGCGACGGGCTCGGCCTCCTCCGGGTTGCGCGGCAGCCCGGCGGCCGCGTAGGCATCGTCGCCGTCCAGCGTCTCGCGCTCCAGCAGCGCGGCGACCAGGGAGTCGAGGTTGGCGCGGTGGGCGCGCAGCAGCTCGCTCACCTCGGCAGTGGGCGGCCTCCACGATCCTCCGCACCTCCTCGTCCACCAGCCGCTGCGTCGCCTCGGAGGTCTCGCTGGTGCCGGGCAGCAGCGGGCCCATACCGTCGGTGGGAAGCACGGCGATGGGCCCGATCGCCGCGGCTCATGCCCCACCGTCCCACCATGTGCCGGGCGATCCGGGTGAGCTGCTGGATGTCGGATTCAGCGCCGGTGGTGATCTCCCCGAACACGTTCTCCTCGGCCACCCGCCCGCCCAGGGCCACCTTGATCTGGGCCATCAGATGGCGCTGGTCGAAGTTGAACCGGTCCGCGTCGGGCGCCGAGAACGTCACTCCCAGCGCCTGCCCGCGGGGGATGATCGAGACCTTGCGCACCGGGTCGGCGCCCGGGGTCAGCATCCCGACGATGGCGTGGCCGGACTCGTGGTAGGCCGTCCGCCGCCGGTCGTCCTCGCTGAGCATCACCTTGCGCTCGGCGCCGAGGACGATCCGCTCCAGCGCGTCGGAGAGATCCTCGCCCGTCGACCTTCTCGTGCGTCCCGCCGGGCGGCCAGCAGCGCTGCCTCGTTGACCAGATTGGCGAGGTCCGCGCCCACCATCCCGGGCGTGGAGGAGGCCAGCGCGCCGAGGTCCGACGTCGTCCGGCCAGCGGCACCGAGCGGGTGTGGACCCGCAGGATCGCCTCGCGGCCGACCCGGTCCGGCGGCTGGACCGTCACCCGGCGGTCGAAGCGGCCCGGGCGCAGCAGCGCCGGGTCGAGGACCTCCGGGCGGTTGGTGGCGCCGAGCACGATCACGCCGGTGCGGGGATCGAAGCCGTCCATCTCGGTGAGGATCTGGTTGAGCGTCTGCTCGCGCTCATCGTGACCGCCGGAGAAGCCGGCGTTGCCCGCCGAGCGCGACCGACCGATGGCGTCCAGCTCGTCGATGAAGATGATCGCGGGGGCGGCCTCCTTGGCCTGGGCGAACAGGTCCCGGACGCGGGAGGCGCCGACGCCGACGATCATCTCCACGAACTCGGAGGCGGACATCTGGAAGAAGGGCACACCGGCCTCGCCGGCCACGGCGCGCGCCAGCAGCGTCTTTCCGGTGCCCGGCGGCCCGCTCAGCAGCACCCCGCGGGGAATCCGTCCGCCCAGCCGCAGGTACTTGTCGGGGTTCTTGAGGAAGTCCACGATCTCGTAGAGCTCCTCCTTGGCCTCGTCGATGCCGGCGACGTCCTGGAAGGTGACCGGCTGGTCTGATCCCTCCACCCGCCGCGCGCGCGAGCGCCCGAAGGACATCAGCCCTCCCGGCACCGCCGCCCCCGGCAGGCGGCGCGACGCATGATCAGCACGAACAGCAGGATCAGCAGCAGCGTCGGTCCGAAGCCGAAGATCACGCTCTCCAGAAACGACGGCCCGCTGTCCGGCGACTGCGCGTCGATCGTCACTCCCTTGCTCTGCAGCAGGCTCGACAGCTCGGCGTTGTTGGCGAACGAGGGCACCTGGGTGGAGAAGTTCGTCGTCGCCCGCGCCGATCGATCGTTCTGCGGGTACTTGACCGCGGACCTGAATGAGCCCTGGATGGCGTCCGCGGTGGAGGAGATCTCGTTGACGTTGCCGCTCTGTACCTGGGCGAGGAACGTCGGGCTGTAGGGGATCCGCACCCGGGGGTTGGGCTTGAGCGCCTGCGAGGAGATCCACAGGTTGAGCGCCAGCAGCGCCAGCACCAGCACCGCCGATGGTCCAGCGCGGGTTGGGGCGGTTGCCCGTCGCCGGGGCTTCCCGGACCGCGACCGTCGGCCGCCGGGGGCCTCCAACCGGGGGTCACCCCCGCAGTTTCCACCGGAGGCCGTCCACCGGGCGGTGCCGGTGAACCGGGCCGGCGAGTGGGTTCCTCGGCCATCGTCTGATTGTGTCAAGGTGCGCCGGCGGGCTGGCGAGTGCCGTACGGCGCGGTCGATCGCTCAGCGCTGCTCGATTCGGGTTCCGGAAGTGCTCGGCGCCCTCCACCGTGGCGCCGAGGGCCCAGGCGCGATCGGCCAGCCACCGGTCGCTGGTCACCACCCGTACGCGGCCGGCTGGGACTCGCTCGCCAGCCGCCGGATGATCTCGTCGTCGCCGGCGTCGGCCTTGGGCCGGGGTGCGTGGGCTACCTCGATCACGGTGGAGCGGATGGGAGGCCTGGGCGCGTCGCTCGAACACCACGGTTACGTCCTCGCCCTCGGCGGCGCTCCATGCTCCAGCAGATTGACCAGCGCCAGCATCGCGCGGTCACGGTCCCGCCACCAGCCATCGGGCCGGCTACCGATCACGTTCATGCCGTCGATCAGCCAGCGCACCGGGGCATCCTACTCCGGCTCGGGGCCGGGCCGGCCGCGGTGGCGCTTGCGCTCCGAACGGCGCCGCTTCTCGGCGAGCCGCCGCTCCCGTGCCGCCCGGCTCGGTCGGGTCGGACGCCGGGTGCCGCTCACCGCCAGCGCCGCCGTCAGCCGGCTCCGCAGCCGCTCCAGCGCCAGCTCCCGGTTGCGGGCCTGGCTGCGGGCGTCCTGTGCCACGGCCACCACTCGCGGCCCGAGGCGAGCGCGAGATGCGCCGCTTCTGTCGCTCGGCAGAGCGAGAGGAGGAGCCACGTCAAAGCTCGCCTCGACGCGAGAGGCGGTGGTGTTGGCGTGCTGGCCGCCGGGGCCGCTTGAGCGGGAGGCGCGCACGGTGACTTCGCGCAGCGGAATCTGCCGCATGACGTCCCAGCTTCATCGGATCGTCCATCCGCACAGCATGACTCCTGCGCGGCTGCGTGATACCGTGCCGCGCCGTAAGGCCGCCCGAAGGCGGTGAGGAGCAGGTGCAGGCCCCGGATGGAGATCCTCCGCGCAGGCAGCACTTCGAGCTAGGAGGACCAGAGACATGCCAACCGGAACCGTCAAGTGGTTCAACGACGAGAAGGGCTTCGGCTTCATCACCCCGGACGAGGGCAGCCGTGACCTGTTCGTCCATCACTCCAGCATCAACTGCCGAGGGCTACCGCTCGCTGGCCGAGGGCGCCAAGGTCTCCTTCGAGGAGGAGGCCGGTCCCGAAGGGGCCCAAGGCGATCAACGTCGAGAAGCTCTAGGCGTCCGGGCGGCGCTCCGGGCGCCGCGCGCTGAGACGATGGCAGACTGGGCGACCATCTCCTCGCTGGCCACGGCCGGCGGGACGCTGGTGCTCGCGGTGGCCACCTTCAGCTCGGTGAAGTCGGCCAACCGCTCGGCCCGCATCGCCGAGCAGTCGCTGCTGGTGGGCATGCGGCCGTTGCTCATCCCCTCCCGGGAGGACGATCCGGCTCCAGCACGTGCGCTTCCCCGAGCGAGCGCTCACCATCCCGGGCCACGGCGGTGCGATCGAGGATGACGGCGAGCGAGTCTTCCTCGGCCTCGGCGTGCGCAACGGCGGTCAGGGCCTGGCGGTGATCCACGGCTGGCGGGTGGACGTGTTGGAGGGGATCGAGCAGGTCTCCGTGCGTCCCGATCCGGACAGCTTCCGGCGCCAGCAGCTGGACCTCTTCATCCCCGCGGGGGAGCGGGGGGTTTGGCTGGGCGCGGTGCGCGATCGCCATGACGACGTTCTACGCCCGCTGCGAGCTGCGCTGACGGCAGGCGAGCGGGTGATCATCGACCTGCTCTACGGCGATCACGAGGGCGGCCAGCGAACGATCGCCCGGTTCAGCCTGGTCGCCGACGAGGATGGCGAGCGGCGGGCGCTGGTCCTGCGCTACTGGAACCTCGACCGCGAGGACCCGCGATAGACGTAGCGGCGCGGCCCTCAGGCCACCCGGCCATCGGCGGGGTCCAGCGGAAGCCCCGAGGCCGCCCAGGCCTGCAGGCCGCCCTCCAGGTTGTGGGCGTCGAAGCCGGCGTTGCGAAACGCCTCGGTCGCCAGCGCCGAGCGCGCGCCGCTGCGGCAGTAGAACATCACCGGGCGGTCTCGATCGATCGAGTCTGCGACGGCGCTGAATCGGCTCAGCTCGATCAACCGTCCACCGGCGATCCGCCCCTGCGTCGTACTCCCTGGCGCTCCCGCACGTCGACCAGCTGTACGGCCCCTCCGGCGACCAGATCCGCCACCTGTTGCGGGGTCAGCTCGCTCACCGGGTGAGCGTAGCGGTGCGCCTGTGAACTCCTGCCGCGGTCTCCATAACGCGTTCGATGACAGAGATCCTGCAGGTCCGCTACTCTGCCGTGCCGATAGAACCAGCCGAATCCCCCGCGGTGCCCTGCCGTCGGGGAGCGGAGAAACCAAAGGGGCCGAAAAGGCCCCAGGGGCGAATCGCCGAACTTTCGGCGTAGCGCGATCTCTTTCAGCGCGAGCCCGTCAGCTAACTCCGTAGGCGCGAGAAAGAGAAAGAGGTTCAATTGTCGTACCCACGTCCACGCAGAGGGAAACGCTCCGTGAGTGCGATGACGCTCGTGGCTGCGTTCGCCATCGCCGCGCCGGCCGCGGCAACTGCCACCGGCGCACCCAGCCGTCACGGTAGGAAGACGGCACACGCCAGGAGCACCACTCACGCCAAGACACGCCAAGCGGCGAGTCGCCCACGCCACCGTTCGGATCAGCAAGGCCACAGACCAATCAGGCGGTATCGGCATCGGAACCACCTCCGGCACCACAGACAGCACCGGACATCACTACCCGGGCGATTCCGCCCACATGGGAGACCGGATCCTGCGGCAGGGGATGACCGGCCACGATGTTCGCGTGCTCCAGGACTACCTCAGCATCGTCGGCTACGACACCGGAGTCGACGGGCAGTTCGGCCCGGCAACCAAGCGAAGCGTCGTCGCCTTCCAGCGCGCCCATCACCTCCGGGCCAACGGGGTGGTGACCTGGGAGGTCTCGCAGACGCTCCGGGCCGCCGAGGCTGCGGCGATCCGAGAGCTGGATCGTCCCACTGCCCATGCGCACATCGTCCATGGCCTGGCGGTGGCTCCGCGCAACGCCCCCAAGCAGGTCAAGGAAGTGATCGCCGCGGGCAACCGGATCGCCTTCACGCCGTACATCTGGGGCGGCGGACACGGGAGTTGGACCGACTCCGGCTATGACTGTTCCGGCTCGGTCAGCTACGCGCTCCACGGGGCCCACCTGATCTCCTCTCCCGAGGTCTCCGGCGACCTTGAGTCCTACGGCAGCGCCGGTCGCGGTCACTGGATCACGATCTGGGCCAACGCCGGCCACGTCTACATGTATGTCGCCGGTCTGCGCTTTGACACCAGTGCGCAGAGCGAGACCGGCGGATCACGTTGGATCGCGGCGGCGCGCTCCAACGACGGGTTCGTCGAGCGCCACCCGACGCACTTCTAGCCGGCCAGCGGGTCACGGGTGCGGGGCTCGCGGCCCCGCACCCGCCCGTGGCGTAGCATCGCCACACAGATGTCCGCGCCGGACGAGCCGTACACCATCCCCGCCCGGACGCCGGCCTGACTTGCCCGGCGCGCCTCCCTCGCCGCGCCGGATCCTCGGCTCGGCCTTGGCCGCGCTCACCGTCGGGCTGGGGGCGGTCAGCCTGCTCGCCGGCTTCAGCGACTCCTTTCCGCTGCGTCTGCTGCAGGGACTGGCGGTGTTCGGCGCCGGCGCTGTGGTGCTGGGGGGCGCGGTGGTGTTCGCGCTGGTTCGCCTGGCGGGATGGCGGGACCCGGAATCCGAGGCCGAGTTCGAGCGCCTGGTCCAGCGAGCCGAGCGGCTGGCCGCCGGCGAAACGGACCCGGGGACGCGGCCGACGAAGAGGGTTACCTGGATGACCAGGACGTCCTCGACGACGACTATCTCGACGACGAGGAGGACTTCCGTGCGCTGGTGCGTTCCGCACTCGATGACCTTCCGCTGGAGTTCCATCGTGGCGCTGGAGCATGTCGCCATCGTCGTCTCCGATGGCGGGATCCGCCGGCGGGCCTACGGTCTCTACCAGGGAGACACCGTCGCCAGCGACCATTTCCATCAGCGGATCGTGATCTTCCGGGACACGCTGCTGCGGGATTTCGGCTATGACCCGCGAGCTGCTGAAGGCGCAGGTCACGCGGACGGTGCGTCACGAGCTCGCACACCATCTGGGGTGGGGCGAGCGGGGCGTGCGGGGCCTGGGGCTGTAGAAGCTGTCCGCAAACGGGTAGCCGCGTCTGACTTAGGATCAGCTTTCCCGCACCGACTCAGGAGGAAGACTCGAGATGCCAGACGCAGTGATCGTGGATGCAATTCGCACGCCGATCGGGCGCGCGATGAAGGGCTCGCTGAAGTCGGTGCGCGCCGATGACCTGGCCGCCACCCCGATCCGGGCGCTGATCGAGCGCAACGAGGGCGTGGACTTCGCGCGAGACCGTCGACGTGCTGATGGGGGCGGCTTCCGGGATCGGCGAGCAGGGCTACAACATCGGTCGCAACGCGGCGCTGCTGGCGGGCCTGGACCATCATGTCCCCGGCTGCACGGTGAACCGGTTCTGCGCCTCGTCGCTGATGACGATCCGGATGGCCTCGCACGCGATCCGCGCGGGGAGGGCGATCAGTACATCGCCGCGGGCGTCGAGTGCGTCTCCCGCGCCGGGCTCGGCGCGGGGATGATGGACGAGGCCAAGCATCCCAAGCTCGACGGCTCCGAGGACTCGCTGTTCGACGTCTACATCCCTATGGGCTTGACCGCCGAGAACGTCGCCGAGCGCTGCCAGGTCAGCCGCGAGGCGCAGGACGAGTGGGCGGTGACCTCCCAGTCACGGGCGGTCGAGGCGCAGGAGTCCGGGCCACTTCGCCGCGGAGATCGTGCCCGTGACCGTCCCCGCCGAGGCAAACCAGGACGATGATGACGAGGACGGCGAGGGCGACGGCGAGGGCGAGGAGACGACGGTCGACAAGGACGACGGGCCGCGCCCCGGTACCACGATGGAGATTCTCGCCCAGCTCAAGCCGGCGTTCAAGGAGGACGGCACCGTCACCGCCGGCAACTCCTGCCCGCTCAACGACGGCGCCGCCGCGGTGCTGGTGATGTCCGAGGAGAAGGCGCGGGAGCTCGGGCTGCAGCCCAAGGCCAGGATCATCGCCTCGACCGTCGCCGCGATCCGCCCTGAGCTGATGGGTCTGGGGCCGATCCCGGCCATCCAGTCGCTGCTCAACGAACACCGGGATGAAGCATCGAGCGACGTCGACATCGTCGAGATCAACGAGGCGTTCGCCGCCCAGATCGTCCCCTGCCAGTGAGGAGCTGGGTATCGACGAGAACAAGCTCAATCCGTTCGGCGGGGCGATCGCGCTGGGGCATCCGTTCGGAATGACCGGCGCCCGCATCATGACGACGCTGATCAACGGCCTGACCAAGCGCGACGGGACCTACGGGATCGAGTCGATGTGCGTGGCCGGCGGGATGGGCCAGGCGATGCTGATCGAGCGGCTGTCCTAACCGGGGTCCCGGCGGTGCGGTGGCCCGGCCCTACGCCGGCCGGGCCACCGACAGCGCGAACAGGCCATCCGGATCGACCATCCATCGCTCCAGCGAGAGACCCGCGGCGGCCAGGTCGGCCTCCGCTCGCTCCCGGGTGAACTTGGCACTGATCTCCGTGCGCAGCTCCTCCCCGGCGGCGAACTCCACCCGGAGGTCCAGCGCCGCGATCAGCACGCGTGCACGGCCGGGTCGCGCGCAAGCGCATCTCCACCCACTGGTGGCGCTGGTCGAAGAACGCGACGTGCTCGAACGCCTCGGGGGTGAAGTCGGCGTCGAGCTCTCGGTTGATCACACGCAGCACGTTGCGGTTGAACTCGGCGGTGACCCCTTCTGAGTCGTCGTACGCGGCCTCGATCACAGCCGGTTCCTTGACCAGGTCTGTGCCGAGCAGCAGCCGGTCCTCGGGGCCGAGCAGATCTGGCGATCTGACGGAGAAGGCCGCGCCGGCTCCCGGGCGGGAAGTTTCCGATCGTCCCTCCCAGCAGAGCCACCACCCGTGGGGCCTCCGAGGGCGGGATCAGGCCCAGGTGGCGCTGGAAGTCGCCGATCACCCCGTGGATCCGAAGGTCGCCGTACTGCTCGATGAGCTCGTCCGCTGCCGCTCGGACCGCGCTCTCGGAGACGTCCATCGGCACGTATCGCCGCAGCGTTCCCTGCTCCGCCATCGCCCCCAGCAGGATCTGCGCCTTCTCCGCCGACCCTGACCCGAGCTCGACCAGCTCTCCGGCACCGGTGTCTGCGATCAGCTGCGCGGCATTGCCCTCCAGCACAGCCTTCTCCGCGCGCGTCGGGTAGTACTCCTCCAGTTCGCAGATGCGGTCGAACAGCTCCGAGCCACGTGCATCGTAGAAATGCTTGGGGGGATCTCCTTGAACGGCCTGGTCAGCCCGTCGAGCACGTCGTCGGCAAGACGGCGTTCGTCAGCGTCCGAGAGACACGATTCGATCAGCACGCTGTCGGTCGGGGGGACGGGGGTCATGTCAGGTCCCGGGCGATACGGAAGCCCGCAGAAGATCTGCCGCCGCTGGGGGAGGTCCCAGTTGCGGAAGGTGGGGGTGGCGACACGCGCCCGGGTCGCCCAGGAGCCCCCGCGGAGCACCCGGTAGGCGTCCCCGAAGAAGACCTCGGAGTACTCGCGGTAGGGGAAGGGGGTGAAGCCGGGATAGCCGCTCAGCGGGCTCGAGGTCCACTCCCAGACATCACCGAGCATGCCCAGCGCACCGCTGGGCGAGGCACCCCGCGGGTAGGAACCGGCGGGGTCCGGCCCGCAGGCGGCGTGATCGAGGTTGGCCACCACCCCGGCCTGCGGAGCCTCATCACCCCAGGGGAAGGCCAGCGCCTCCTGCCTCTCCTGATCCCAGGTCGCTGCCTTCTCCCACTCGATCTCGGTGGGAAGCCGTGCCCCGTGCGCGCGGGCGAAGGCATCGGCCTCGAACCAGGAGACGTGGACGACCGGTCGACGCTGGTCAAGCGGCTCGATTCCGCCGAGTCGCCATTCCGCCCGCCGGTCGCCCGTCCAGCCCGCCGGCCCGGAGATGTCGTACTCCTCCTTCCAGGCCCAGCCCTCGTCCGACCACCATTCACGTCGTTCGTAGCCACCACCCTCGACGAAGGTCAGGTACGACGCGTTGGTGATGGCGGTGCGACCGATCAGATAGCCGCGGACGTCGGTGGGGTGACGTGGAAGCTCGTTGTCGTAGGCGAACTGGTGCTGGGCGGCGCCGATCGTGCAGGGCCCGCCCGGGATCTCGATCAGCTCCAGCCCGGAGAACGTCTCGCCCGGCTCCGGTGGCGGGTCGCGATCGATCGGCGGGGCATAGCCCTCCAGCTCGGCCAGCTGGATCGTCTGGAGCATCGTCTCGTCGTGTTGATGTTCGTGGCGGAGCACCAGCTCGTGCAGCTGCCCGTCTCCGACCCCTCGCTCCTCGATCACCGCCAGCGTTCGCTCCCGCACCTCGTCGAGGTAGCAGCGCGCGCCGGCGGCACGCAGGTAGGGGAGATCTCCGCGCGCCGCCCGCGGGCTCTCGAAGGCGTCGTAGACCGCGGCCAGATCGTCCCGGAGCAGCGGGCGCTCACCGAAGCGGTGCACGAGCCATAGATCCTCGAAGGCTGCGATATGGCCGAGGTCCCAGACCAGCGGACTCATGAGCGGCGAGTAGACGCGCTCAAGATCGTCCTCCGGGATCGACTCCACCAGCCGCAGCGTGCGCTGACGAGCCTCCTGCAGCGCGGCGACGGTCGCCTCCGGCGGCACCTCGGCGGCGGTCTCCATGACCTGGAAGTGTGGCATCTCCGCTACTCCGGCCACGCAATGCGGTAGCGAAGGAACAGCGTTCCCTCGTGCTCCAGTAGCCATTTCAGCTGCAAAGCCCGCCGGCTCCGGCAGCGGCGGACCGGCGGTCGGCGACGGTCCGTCGTCCCCGCCGGCGAGCTTCGGCGCCAGGGTGAGGAAGAGCTCGTCGGCGACACCGCTCGCGCAGCATCGCGCCGAACAGTGTGGGGCCACCCTCGCAAAGCAGCGAGCGGACGCCGAACTCGGAGCGCAACCGCTGCAGCGCGGTGGAGATCACCGGATCACCGGCTGCGATCTGGACCTGATGCACCTGGGCCCGCCAAGCGGGGGACTCAACCGGCACAGGGGTGAACACCGCCACCCTGCGCCTCCGGCTCGTCGAACGCGGGAATCTCCAGGGGAACGTCGCCGCTACGGGTGATGATGCACAGCAATGGCTCGGGCTCCAGGCCGCGCTCCTCCCGGCGGCGGCGCGCCTCGGGGTCACGCCAACACCCGGCCGTAGCGTTCGGCGCGCAACGTCCCGGTGCCGGCCAGCACGGCGTCGAACCGCTCCCGCAGGCCGTGGAACATCGGCGCGGTCTCCCTGGTCGCCGAGCGGAGCCGAGCGGCCGGAGAACGTGGCGTGCCCATCGGCGCTGGCCACGAAGTTGACGGCCGTGTAGGCGCCGCCCGGCCGGCGCCAACCCGCCGGGTTGCAGGGAGTCGAGGAGCGTGTCGAGCTCGGCCACGCCGGCCTCGGGCAGCAGCTGACGGAACTCCATACGGGGCCAGCCTACCTCGGTATGAAGTGGACGACGGGTCTGCACAGCCGGCGGCGGAAGTTGGTTAGGCTGCCACCCGATGAACTTCAAGGACCTCAACCGCGGCGAGGTGATCGCGGTGGTGGGCGGGGTCCTCCTTGGCATATCGGTGTTCCTCACCTGGTACACGCTGGGCAACAGGTACACGATGCTCTCCAGCTGCCCTCACCCCATGCATCGCGGCCAGTCGCCGGTTGGATGCTCGCGGATGGGAGTCGCTGGATTTCATTCGCTACCTGCTGTTGATCACCGCGGTCGCCCCGTTGATCCTCGCCTACATCATCATCCGGGGCCACGCTCTGTCCTGGCCCCGCGGTGAGCTCACCGCGGTCATCGCACTGATTGCGCTGACCTTGGTGGTCTTCCGGGGCCTGATCGATCGTCCGGGAACCCCGCCGGGACAGATCTCGATCTCCGTGGGGTGGTGTGGTGGCGCTGTTCGCCGGTTACTGATCCTGGCGGGATCGGTGTTCCGGGCACAGAAGGGCGGCGCTCCGCGCAAGCCGCCCGGGGTGTTGTGAGCGTCCCGACGTCGTGAGCAGCTCTACGGACACACGACCGGAGCGAAACCTGGCGCTGGAGCTGGTGCGCGTGACCGAGGCTGCCGCGCTGGCCGCCGCGCGGATGTCCGGACGTGGCGACAAGGAGGGGGCCGACCAGGCGGCGGTGGATGCGATGCGCTCGGTGCTGGACTCCGTATCGATGGACGGCATCGTGGTCATCGGCGAAGGCGAGAAGGACGAGGCGCCGATGCTCTTCAACGGAGAGCAGATCGGCGACGGAAGCCTGCCTCAGGTCGACGTCGCCGTCGATCCTCTGGAGGGAACCCGGCTCACGGCGATGGGGATGCCCAACGCGCGTGGCGGTGATCGCGCTCTCCGAGCGAGGTGCGATGTTCGACCCCGGCCCCTGCGTGTACATGGAGAAGATCGCCGGCGGGCCGGAGGTGGCCGACCTGCTTGACCTCGATCGTCCGCTGCCGGAGACGCTGCGCCTGATCGCCGAGCGCAAGGAGATCGACATCCGCGACGTGATGGTGGTGATGCTGGACCGGGAGCGCCATCACGAGGCGATCGAGGAAGTCCGGGAGTGCGGCGCGCGGGTGCGTCTGATCCTTGACGGCGACGTGGCCGCGGCGCTGCTCGCGGTCAGCGAGAACACTCGCGGTCGACCTGCTGTGGGGGATCGGAGGCACGCCGGAGGGCGTGATCTCGGCCGCCGCGATCAAGTGCATCGGCGGCCAGTTGCTCGGCCGCCTCTGGCCCCGCTCGGACGAGGAGCGCGCAGCGCCGCGATCGACGCCGGCTACGACCTCGATCGGGTGCTGAACGTCGACGACCTCGTCAGTGGCGAGGACGTGTTCTTCTCGGCCACCGGCGTGACCGATGGAGACGTGCTGCAAGGCGTCCGCTACCAGGGAGGGCAGGGCGCCAGCACCGAGTCGCTGGTCATGCGCTCACGTTCGGGGACGGTGCGGCGCATCTCCGCCCGTCACGACCGGACCAAGCTGCGCGCGCTGGATGGCGTGCGCTACGGCTGAACCGGGACCGGCTCGGTCTTCTCGGCGCTCGGCTCGGTCTCGAGGCCCGGCTCGGTTTCCGCGGACCTCTCCACCGCGGGCTGCCCAGCGGCGGGTTGGTCGCCGGCGGGTTCCTCTGCGGCGAGTTGGTCGGCGGCGGGCGCGAACCGGCCCACCTTGGACTCGGCCAGACGGAGGTTGGCCAGCGAGCGCAGGAAGGAATGCGTCACGAGCACATGGATCGCGGACTGCGTGGCCTCGTACACCGGCGTGCTGAATCCCGCGGCGATCGACGGGTAGAAGTTCGCCACCTCCACCTCGATCCTCAGCTTCGCGTCACCGTCGTCACCGGCGGGCGTCGGATCACGCGTGACCGTCCAACGAGAGAAAGCCGGAGTCCCGGCCACTGCGAGCGACCAGCAGACCGCCCGTGATGCGCCAGGAAACCTTGCCGTGATCCCGCGCGAGCGAGTACTGCGGGGCCTCGAAGCGCAGCAGGGTCAGTGGACGGGCCAGCAGCACCACCCGCCGCTCGTTCTCTCCGTAGACCACCCTGATCAGCCCCAGCGTCACGCGGGACAGAAAGCGCCAGTAGGTTCGGGCCAGATTTTCCAGGTTGGTGGGGTTCCACAGCCGGTCCAGCATCGTTCCGGGAGACGGTGAGCTCGGCCGACTGGACAGAGCGGACGGCACCTTCCCGGGAGATCGTGGTCGAACGGCGGGGGGAGACGATCACCGCCAGCGCCGGGAGCGTCGATCTGCGCCGCTGGCGCCAGCTCATGAAGAAGGCGATGACCGCGGCGAGCGTGAACAGAACCGAGCTCATTCACTTCGTACTTCCCGATCTGGGCGCTCCGCTCACCTCGGGGTGGGCTCTAGACGTCGAGAGGCTCCACCGCCACCTCGGCGCCGGGCGCCAGCTCTCCGGTTCCCGGCGGGATCAGCGCCAGCGCATCCGCCTCCAGCAGCGAGCTGAGCACGTGAGAGCCCTGCGGGCCGGTGGGAATGGCGGTGACCCCATCGGGTCTGGTGCTCCAGCCGGACTCTGAGCGCCTGGAGGCGCTGGCGATTGCGTTTCACCGGGCACCGCCAGCCGTGCCCGTGTGGTCGGGCCGGCACGCCGCATCCAGACCGTGCAGTGCATCGAGCGCCGGTCGGGCGAACAGGCTGAAGGTGACCGCGGCGGACACGGGATTTCCCGGCAGCCCGAACACCAGCCGGCCATCGCGGCTCCCGAACCACGTCGGCTTGCCGGGCTTCAGCGCCAGCTCCCCAGAAATGCTCGCGGACGCCAAGGCTCGCCAGCGCCGGCTTGACGTGATCGTGCGGGCCGACCGAGACGCCGCCGCAGACGATGATCACGACTCCGCGCTCTCGAGTCGCAGCCGCCAGCGCCGCCTCGGTCGCCGCAGGCTCGTCGGGAAGCGGGGGAGAGGAGCTGGCCAGCGCCCCGCATCGTCTGGCCAGGGCGACCAGCATCGGTCCGTTGGAGTTGTGGATCTGCCCCGGTTGCAGCGGCTCGCCCGGGCTCCGGAGCTCATCGCCGGTGCACAGCACCGACACCCGGGCCCGGCGCGCTGACGAGCAGCTCGGCCGCTCCCGCCGCCACCGCCATGCCCAGCGCCGCCGGCCCTACCCGATCACCTGGCGCCAGGAGCGGTGTCCCGGCGCCGGCGTCCTCGCCGGCCAGGCGGATATTGGCGCCGGCCTCCGACGTCCGGCCAGCAGCTCGATCCGGCTCGCCATCGTCACGTGAGCGCACGTCCTCCTGCCGGATCACCGCGACGGCGCCGTCCGGTATCGCGGCGCCGGTGGAGATCCTGATCGCCTCGCCGTCACGGACGGGGCTCGAGGCCGGTGCTCCCGCCCGGGACTCTCCCACGACCCTCAGCACCTCGCCCGCGGTGCCGGAGGCGATCGCGTACCCGTCCATCGCGGAGTTGGCAAACGGGGGCAGGTCTCCCTCCGCCACCACCTCCGCCGCGAGGACCCGGTCCAGGGCCTCCTCCACCGAGACGGTCTCCACAGGCAGTCGATGGGCATCGGCCAGCACCTTCGCCCGGGCCTCTTCGACGGTCAGCAGCTCGTCCGGTCATCGTCCGCATTGTCGCCGCGCGCGCGGCCCGCGCGGCGACCGAGCATCGTGATAGAAGCTCGGCATGCCGCAGGGTCCGCCACGGCGCCGGCGCGCCAGACCAGTCGCCGATGCACCGATCGATGCGCTGCTGGAGCGAGACCAGGACCTGGCCAAGGGTGGCTGCTCGCGCTGCTGGAGCAGGCTCCGCTGGAGCAGGCCGGATCGATTCTCGCCGGGCAGCTTGCGCGGGAGGGCCCGCGGATCTGCGCGGCAGTGGTGCGGGCGATCGGGTCCGACTCCGAGCTGAAGCGGCTCGGGTCCGGGGGCGCGCTGGAACCGCTGGTCGGCGGAGCCGCCGAGCTGGCCGGTGCCGTGGAGCTCCGGAGAGCATGAGAGCCGTGGATGCCCTGGGCAGCGTCATCTGGAGCGGGCTCCGGGGGGAGCTGGCGGCGGCGGAGGGCGACCAGGTGGCGGAGATCGCCGAGCGACTGGCGCTCGTCATGGAGCTGGTGCGCGAGGCGGTGCTGCGGCGGGCCTCGAGCGTAGAGGCGACGCGGGACCGCGACCGCCCGCCGCTGCGCGAGGTGCCGCCGCGGGAGCCGCCTGAGCCTGCCCAACCACCGCCCGCGGAGGCGCCGCCCGGACCACCGGCACCCTCTCCTTCAGAGCCGTACCCGGACCTGCCTCCCGCGGCGCGCGGTGACTCCCTCTGGAAGAGCGCTCTCGACGACGAGGTGCAGCGCGCCGAGTCCTCCGGGCTGCCTCTTTCCCTGCTGCTGATCGAGCTGGAGGATTCCGACCGGGTGAGCGCGGCGGCGTCCGGCCCCGAGGCGGCGACGACTTTCGGGCGGTTTGCCCAAGCGGTGAGGACCGTGGTCCGACGACAAGACATCCTCGCCTGTGAGAATCGAGGCCCGGGCCTGGGTCATCGCGCGGGACACCGGCCCGCTAGGCGCTCACGCCCTGGGTCAGCGGGCGGCCGCCGCGGTCCGTGCCAGCCCGCCGTGGCGCGGCGCCCCGCTGTCGGTCAACGTCGGGTTCGCCGTGCTCGGCGAGGAAGGCCTCAGACGTTGAGGCGATGATCGAAGCAGCCGAGGAAGCGTGCCTGTCGGCCTCGGCCAGCGGGCTGGAGGTTGTCCCGGGAGTCGCCGGGACCGCGTCACCGGGCTTCGGTTCCGCCGAGTAGCGCGGATACTGCGAGCTACCGAGGCAGGGAGACCGCGCCGATCGTCTCGGTGCTGTTGATTCCGAGTGCCTGCGCGGTGGCCGAGGTCAGATCCCAGTCGGCGCCGTTGGCGTACGGACCACGGTCGATCACGGGGACGACGATCGAGCGGCCGTGCCAGATGATCGCCACCGGGGTCCCGCAGGGGAGCGTCCGGTTGGCCACGCCGAGCGTGGAGCGCCTCAGGATCTCCCCGCAGGCCGTTTCCGATCCGAAGAAACCGGGTCCGTAGAACGTGGCGATGGCCCGCCTGTAGACGGTGATGGTCAGCTGCGGAGAGGCGGGTGCGTCGCGGCTGGCCCGGGCGCCGGGCTGCTCGACGATCGCCCGGATGGCGAAACCGACCGATGTGGTTGGTGGGCCACACGGCGGTGAACCTGCCCGCGAGAGCCGACCGTTGCCGTGAACTGTCGCCCACCCAGGCGCCCTTGGTCTGCCGACCGCGACGCTCGATCTCGACGATCTCGCCGCGCTCGGCATCGGAGACTCGTGCCGCTGAAGCGCAGCCGACCGCGGAGCATCGCCGCCGAGCGCGTGGACAACCGTGATCCCGTTGCCGGTGACCTTCAGGCTGATGTTGCCGGGCTTGGCGGTGGTAGTGGGCGAGCCGGATGTGGACGAGCTACCGCTGCCGGAGCTGCCCGCGGGTCGGAGCCAGTCCGCTGCCTCCGGAGTCCGCCCAGGCGGCAGCCGGAGTGAGCAGCGACACTGCCAGAAGCAGTGCGGTGGCGGCATGCGATTTGGCACGTCGACTCACGTCGGACCGAAATTCCCTTCGTCTTCGCTTTTCGGCCTACGGGGTGAGCTGACGGGCTCGCGCGGTTGGCGCTACGGCTTCTTACAGAGCCGATTCGCCCCTGCGGATGGGGTATCCGCTGTTGGGTCCCCCGCCGATCGCCTGCGGACAGACGACCGCTCGGCACGGAAGTGGGCGGCAGTATACGAAAGCTCGTCGACGATGTCGGTCCATCGATTGCAGCCGGGCCGGAAAGGGTGCGCCGCGCGCTACGGCCGCGGCAGGCGCGAAACCACACGCCGTACCGCCTGCGCGCCCACCGAGAGGCCGATCTCGGCCAGCTCCGCCGCCGCTTGAACCGCGGTCCCGACGAGATCGGTGCGCCCGGCCGGCTCAGGCGGCCGGCGGGCGGGCACCCGCTGCGTCTTCCGGGGCGGCCTGGGCCGATGTGCCGCGCTTGGCGGCCCTCGACTTGGACGCGGGGGCCTTGGCCCGTGGCCCGGTGGCGGACTTGGCCCGAGGGGCCGAGGCGGCGTTGGCCCGTGGTCCTGAGGCGGATTTGGCCCGACGCGCTGAGGCGCTCCGGCCCTGAGCCGACTTACGCTCCGCCGTTCCCGTCTTGCTCCGCTCCGTCGCCGGCGGCTTGCTGCGCTCCGTCGCCGGCGGCTGGCCGGGCGTCTCGGCCGGCGCGGCGGGAGCCGGCGCCGAGGCTCCGTCTTCAGCGCGTGAGGCGCGCTTCTCGCTGCGACGGTGCGGTCGGGTCCTCGGCAGGGCCCCGAGGACGTCGAGAGGGTTGCTCGTCGCTCATCGGGCACATGATCGCGCACCCAGGAGCAACGCGTCGCTCGACCTATGATCGACTCTGCGACCTAAATCTGAAACGCCAGCCCGAGTTCGACGTATAACTTGGGTAAGGCGCCGCCCCGGGCAGCGCCAGCGCTTTGACTTCATAAAATATAGCGCCTATACTCGCGGCGGTATGTTTGGATAGCGGGTCTGCGCCCTGCGGCGCTTTCACCCGCAATGGTCACCCCAAACCGCCGGCGCGTTCAGCCACCGGCGCAGACCACGGAAACGGATTCAGATGTCAGTAGCGGAACTGCAGGAACTGGAAGAGATCAAGGGCCTGGTGAACCGCGGGCAGCAGCTCGGGGTCCTCACGTTCTCGGAGATCGCTGGAGCGGTATCCGAGCTGGACCTCGACGAGGCTGACGTCGAGGAGCTGCACGGATTCCTCGAGCGGGCGGAGATCGAGCTGGTGGAAGAGGTCGACCCCGCGCTCGCGGCGGCTGAGGTGGAGCGTGCGCCGGACAAGCGCACCCGGCGCAAGGCCAAGACCACGCTGGATCTCAAGCCGGACATGACCACCGATTCCCTTCAGTTGTTCCTGAAGGACATCGGCAAGGTGCGGCTGCTGACCGCCCAGGAAGAGGTCGACCTCGCCAAGCGAATCGAGCGCGGCGACCTCGACGCCAAGCAGAAGATGGTGGAGTCGAACCTCCGGTTGGTCGTCTCCATCGCCAAGAACTACCGCAACCAGGGCCTGCCGTTCCTCGACCTCATCCAGGAGGGCACCCTCGGACTGGTGCGCGCCGCGGAGAAGTTCGACTACCGCAAGGGCTTCAAGTTCTCCACCTACGCCACCTGGTGGATCCGCCAGGCCATCGCGCGAGCCCTTGCCGACAAGGCGCGAACGATCCGCATCCCGGTCCACGTCGTGGAGAAGCTCAACAAGATCGGCCGCGCCGAGCGCAAGCTGGTCACCGAGCTGGGTCGCGAGCCGACCGCGGAGGAGATCGCGGAGGTCACCGGGATCGAGCCCGAGGAGGTGGAGTCGATCAAGCGCTCCGCCCAGGCGCCGGTCTCGCTGGAGAAGCCTGTGGGCGACGAGGAGGAGTCCGAGTTCGGGCAGTTCATCGCCGACGAGCGCGCCGAGTCTCCCTACGAGCGTGCCGCGGAGATCCTCACCAAGGAGGCTCTGCGGGAGGCGCTGGAGAACCTCAGCTACCGCGAGCGTCGCGTGCTCGAGCTGCGCTACGGACTCGGCGGCGAGCATCCCCGCACCCTTGACGAGGTGGGGCGGACGTTCAACGTGACCCGCGAGCGGATCCGCCAGATCGAGAATCAGTCGCTGAAAAAGCTTCAGTCGCTCGCCGAGGCGCAGAAGCTGCGCGACGTCGCGTAGGACGGACGCCACGCACATCAACTCCAGGTTTGAAACCGGTCACCCGAGTTTCAAGCCTGAAGCGATGCGCCCGGCGTCCAGTCGGTGTCCGTCGGCGGCGTGCTGCACCCCCGGTCGCTCCCTTGGTGCAGGGTGTCCAGGCGGTCGGGTGCTTTCTCAAGGGCGGTCGGGTGGTGGGTCGATGAAGCCCTCATGTTCGACCTCGACGACGCGCTGCGCGAAGTCATCAAGCTGGAGGGCTCAGATCTCCATCTGAAGGTGCCCTCCAAGCCGCTGGCGCGGGTCCACGGCGTCCTGCAACCGCTCGCAGGCACCGTTCCGCTCACCCCGCCGGACACCGAGCGGCTGCTGGGGGAGATGCTCACCGACGCGACGAAGCTTGCGGAGTTCGAGCGCGAGGGTGAGGTCGACTTTGCCTACGCGGTCCATGACCTGGCGCGCTTTCGCGTCAACGCCTTCCGTCAGCGGGGCTCGGTTTCGATCGTGGCCCGCGCGATCCCCTACCGGGTCCGCACCATCGAGGAGCTCGCGCTGCCCTCGGTCATCACCCAGGTCGCCGAGGAAGAGCGGGGCCTGATCCTGCTCACGGGGACCACGGGCTCCGGTAAGTCGACGACGCTGGCCGCGATCATCGACCACATCAATCGCACCAAACCCCGGCATGTGGTCACGATCGAGGATCCGATCGAGGCGCTGCATCGCGATGACAAGGCGATCATCAACCAGCGCGAGGTCGGCAGCGATACCGAGTCGTTCAACCGCGCCATGCGGCGCGTGCTGCGTCAGGACCCAGATGTGATCCTCATCGGCGAGATGCGAGACGAGGAGACCGTGCGTTCCGCGCTGGCCGCCGCGGAGACCGGGCACCTCGTGCTCTCCACCGTCCATTCGATGGACGCCCCGGAGACCGTCAACCGGGTGATCGACTTCTTCGAGCCACACGAGCACAACCAGGTCAGGGCGATGCTCGCCGGGACGATGAAGGCG
The DNA here is from genome assembly GCA_963731435.1 of uncultured Solirubrobacterales bacterium. GTDB lineage: Bacteria > Actinomycetota > Thermoleophilia > Solirubrobacterales > Solirubrobacteraceae > Palsa-465. Next base: position 1,821,323 of record CAVSVF010000001.1, on the reverse strand, counting down.
ATCATCTCCCAGCGCCTGATCCCCACGATGGACGGGAATGGACGGCTCGCGGTCTGCGAGATCCTGCGTCACACCGCTCGCGCGCGGGACATGATCCTCGATCCGGAGCAGACCGGCCGCCTGCGGGAGGTCATCACCGAGGGCGCGTACTACGGGATGCAGACCTTCGACCAGGCGCTGCTGCGTCACTACTTCGACGGTCTGGTCACGATGGAGGACGCCCTGCGGATCGCCTCCAGCCCGCACGACTTCAAGCTGATGGTCGCTGCACGCGGCCGCACCAGTACCTCGATGGAGGATCTGAGTTCGGAGCCGAGTCCCGACGGGCAGGACGCCGCCGCCGCGCCGGCCGGTCCCCAGATCAGCGCCCCGCCCGAGCGCCCTGCCCCGGAGCCGGTGGGCGTCGTCGACGCCTCGGCCTTCGACGCCTCCGCCTCGCGTCCTGTCCTAGCGGCGCCCCGCCAACGGCTGCACCTTGCTTCAGTTCGTGAAGCATTGCGCTAGACTCGCGTATCCGGATGGCTTCGAACGACACTTGCCCGGTATGCCGCACCGCGGAGATCGTGTGCGGCAAATGGACGCTGCTGGTGATCCGTGACCTGGCAGCGGGCCGGTCGCGCTTCTGCGAGCTGGAGCGCTCGCTGCATGGCATCAGCCCCCGCACGCTCTCGTTGCGCCTCCGCGCGCTCGAGGAGGAGGGGATCGTCGAGCGGCAGACCTTCCCCGAGGTCCCGCCCCGCGTTGAGTATGCGCTCACCGAGAAGGGGCGGGCGCTGGTTCCGCTGATCGAGGACATGCGGACCTACGGACGGCAGTGGCTCGGAGCCGACTGTGTCGATCCGGCTGTGCTCACCGAGATCCCCTCGGAGATCGTCAGCCGGTCGTCGCGGCCGCCTGACGCAAGTCGCCGGCAATGAGGATCGCGCTCGCTGCCGATGAGCTGACCGGCGTGGCCGAGGCACTCCCGGACGAGCTGCGCCGCCGCGGTCACGACCCGATCCTCCACGGCGCCTACCAGGCCGCCGAGCGTGCCGACTGGGCGTGGGCAAGCGAGCGCGCGGCCCGAGACGTCGCCGATGGCACCGCCGAGCAGGCGCGTGGTCGCCTGCTGGACCGGCACCGGCGCCTCGATCGCCGCCAACAAGGTGGAGGGCGTCCGTGCCGCCCTCTGTGCGGCGATGCCCCCACCGCCGAAGGCGCGCGGCGCTGGAACGACGCCAACGTGCTGGCGCTCAGTCTCCGGACGACGTCCGCGGCCGAGCTGGCGGAGATTCTCGATGCCTGGTTTGCCGCCGGCGCCAGCAGCGATGCGCGACGACGTGGAGAATGTCTCTCACCTCGCCGAGATCGAGGCGTACCGACCCGCACGTGAAGCAGGAACCGGGTCGCCGCCAGCGAAACGGCGGCTGTGCGCAACACGACCCTTCAGGCACGCTGCGGAGCTTCGTCGACGACGCAGCCGCCTCGCTCTCTGCCGAGACGGCTGACGGCGCGGAGGTCCCGTTCGAGATCGCCGAAGCCGGGATCAGGCTGGCAGCGGACCGCGCTCTACTGCTACCGCCCGTTGCCGCAGGTGTTCATCGACCAGCGCCGGGAGATGGCTCGCCACGCTGCCGAGCCATCGTCGCCGCGGTGCAGGCGCTCGCCGCCCGAGGACCGCAGCGACGCCTATCTGGAGGAGCGGGCGTTTCCTCCATCCCCGCCGAGCCTGGTGCGCGAGCGCGCCGCCGCTGCTGCAGGAGCTGCTGGCACGGGTGTTCTCCGAGCGCAGCGACTTCGAGCCCGAGCCGGAGCGCTTCGATCAGGCCTATGCCGAGCTGGAGCGAGCCCTCTACGAGGGCCGCCGTCTCACCACGGTCATCACCCCGGTGCTGGGGATCTCGCTGGATCGCGCAGACGCGGGAGCTACCGCTCGGCGACGGGCTCTCACTGGTCCGCGGGGATACGCTCCAGGACGCGCCGCCCGAAGCAGTGTGGGGCACGCTCGGGACTCGACGGCGCCGAGGAACCCAATGTGCTTGCGGTGCTCACGCACGAGGACGACGGCGAGCGCTCACCGCTGTCGATCGCTCGCGGCCGCTTTCGCCGGCTGCTGAGTGCCCTTCGACTGTTTGAGCGTGGTGGGTACGCGCTCGGTCCGCTCGCCTGGCTGCGTGCCGATCGCGGGGTCTGGCGTCTGGTCGACACTTGGCTCCGGCGGGCCGTCCGGGACTGGTGACGCTGATTCCCGCCGCCCAGGAGGACGAGCTGCGCGGGTTCTGCAACCTGGTGGCCCGCCGGTCTCCGAGCACGGGGGAGCTGGCGTGGGCGCTGGCGCGATTCGAGCTCGGGTGCGAGCGAACGACCCCGTTTGAGGCGCTGACCGACTATCTGCTCGCGCTGCGGGCACTGCTGGAGCCCGAGGGGGCCCATAGCGGTCGCCTGGCCCAGCGTCTGGCCGTGCTGTGCGCGGTGCCGGAAGCAGCGGACGGGCCTGGCCGAACGGACGGCCCACGCCATCTCGCTGGAGCGCGCTGTCATCTCTGGCCTGGCGCCGGCTCGGACCGGTGTCGCCGAGCTGGTCGACGAGCTTGCCGGACACCTCCGCGCCCTCCTGCGCGACGTGGTCTGCGGTCATCTGGACGCCGATCTACGCGCCCTGGCCGACGCGATGCTCTCCGAGGCGGCGGACGCTGCCGCCGAAGCTCCGACCCTGGAACCGGAGCCCGTCATCGCTCTGTGAGCGGGGCGCGCTAGCCTGGCGAGCGGGCGATCGGTCCGCTCGCTTTACTTACTGGTGCGCTCAGCCGTGGTACAAAGGCCAGAGCTGATGCCGAGCGAACCTCAACCTCTGACGCTCGCCCGGGTGGTGCACCGCGCGGTGGAAACCTGCGATGACGGCAGCAGCGATGCACTGGATGACCTGCTGGCGCGCTTCGAGGACGCCGATGAGCCGATCGCGGGGCTGGACGTTGCGCGGCGATTGGACGAGACGGTCGGCCCGCGCGAGGACGAGGACGACCCCGCCTTCACGATGGCTTGTGCGGTGATCGTGTACCTCGCCCACCGCCGTGATGAGATCGACGCCGAGCCGGCGGAGTTGTTGGCGCTGGCGGCGCGAGCGGAGCTGGAAGGCCACCCCCCGCCTGCGGTCGGCGAGTGGCTGGAACGGCAGGGCGTGGCCGTGTAGCGTCCGCGCCGGAACCATGCCCGCCCCCACACCCACGCGCGCGCCCAACGTCCACCCGGGCTGCCTGAACCTGCCACGGATCACCGACGGAGGCTTTGAGGAGCTCTGCCATCTGGTGAGCGAGGAGGACCCGGACACCGCGCTCTGTGGCCGCGACGTCACCGGGTACCCCTGGAATCCGCCGTGGCCGCGCTGCGAGGCGTGTCTCGCCGTGGCCGACGGCAAGATGAACTGAGCGGCGATGGCTGAGGACGAGCTGCTGTGCATCGTCGAGATTCCCAAGGGGAGTCGCAACAAGTACGAGTTCGATCCCGAGCTTGGCCGGATCCGGCTTGACCGCTACCTGGTTCCCTCGGTGGTCTATCCCACCGACTACGGGTTCATCCCGGAGACGCTCGGGCTCGACGGCGACCCGCTTGACGTGCTGGTCTGCATGTCCGAGCCGACATTCCCGGGCTGCATCGTGCCGGTCAAGCCGATCGGCCTCTTCCAGATGGAGGACGAGGACGGAATCGACGACACCGTGCTGTGCGTTCCGCTGCACGATCCGGGGTGGAATGGGCTGGAGACGGTCGACGAGCTTCCGGAGCACCTGCGTCAGGAGATCACCCACTTCTTCGAGATATACAAGGACCTCGATCCCGACCGCTACTCCAACGTGAAGGGGTGGGCCGATCGGGAAAAAGCCCTGGAGACCATCGACGAATCGTTCAAGCGCTACCGCGAGAAGGACCAGGACGGAGACTGACCGAGGGACGGCGTGCGACCCTGAGGCCGTGTTCCACTTCGAGCTGCGCCAGTTCCCTCACTCGGCTCGAGCCTTCAATCTCGAGGAGGATGAGCTCCATCGGCGGGTCGTCGCGCCATGGCTGGCCGGGCGCACGATCGAGTGGTCGGAGCGGAGCTGGTCTCCGGAGCGCGCCCGGCTGAAGATCATCAGCGGTCCCGCCCTGCGACCGGACGAGCTCGGGATGGGACGCGGCTGGCCGGAGGCGCAACGGGCCGGCGAGGACGTCACCGAGCAGATTCTCGCCGCGGCCCAAGGGTTCTCCGGAGGGGACGCTCCCCTGGAGCGGCTCAAGCGGGAGCTGCTGGAGCGCAGCCTGACTGCTCCCCAGCCCCTTGCCGCCGCTCTCGTCGCAGCGAGCGAGCTGCTGCCCGGACGTCGCGTGAGCGAGCGCCTGGCTCTCGCCGAGCAGGCGGTGTGGGAGCTCCTGCACGAGCGCCGGATCGAGCTCCGGGGGCCCGGCGGCGCTCAGGCCGCGCCCCTCCCGGAGGCACAGTGGCAGCCGCAGCTGCTCACGTGGGTCAGCTGGACGGATGCCGCTGGGCCGGTGCTGGTGGCTCTCGCTCCCGAGGGCTGAGCCTCAGGAGACGACGTCGGCGATCAGCCGCGCGCGCTCGGCCTCATCGGCGAACAGGTAACGATGGATGCGCAGCAGGCCCTCGACGTCATGAACGTCGTCGTCCAGGTGCGGGACGAGCAGCATCGGAGGCTCGTTCAGCTCCCGGCGCAGCCGGCCAAGATTGCGATCGTCCCGCTGGGCCAGCACGTGGTAGTCACGCAGGTTCTCGGTCACCCTGTCGGCAAGCTCTCCGCCAAGCTGCTTCGGCAGCAGCGGCCTCACAGCTTCCGGCTCCAGGTCGCCGGTCAGGTCGTGATGGACCCGGTTGACGATCAAGCCGGCGAATGGCAGCCCGCTGTTGCGCAGCGTCTGTCCGAACCAGATCGCTTCCTGGGCCGGCTCGCTCTGCGCCGAGGTGATCAGCAGGAACGCGGTGGTGGAAGCCCGCAACATCGCCTCGACGCGCACCGCCCGTTCCCTGAAGTCCTCGGTCATGCCGCCCAAGAGCGAGAAGAACGTGCTGAGGTCGCTGAGCAGGTCGACCCCGGTCACTCGCCGCAGAGCGGCGAGCAGCGGCGACGCCCCTCGGCCGAGAATCCGCATGCCCAGCCCGGTGGGCAGCAGGAAGGCCTTCAGTGCGCGGCCCTCCAAGAACGAGGTCAGCCGCCCCGGCGCCTCCAGGAAGTCCAGCGCGTTCCGGGAGGGGGGCGTGTCGAGCACCAGCAGGTCGAATTCGCCCTCGCGGTCGAGTTCGTAGAGCTTGGCGATGGCGGTGAACTCCTGTGATCCCGACACCGCGGTGGAGATCTCCCGGTACACGCGGTTGGCCTTGATCTCCTCGGCGCGCTCGGTGCTCGGCGCCACCCGGTCGATCAATTCGTCGAAGGTCCGCTTCGGATCCAGCATCATCGCCCACAGCTCACCGCGGATCTCGAGCCCGGCCTCCGCCAATCGCTCCGGGGGGACGCGGCACGGCTCGTTCTCCAGCTCCTGGACGCCCAGGGCGTTGGCCAGCCGGCGGGCGGGGTCGATCGTCACGACCGCCACCTTTGCGCCGGCCGCGGCCATTCCCAGCGCCACCGCGGCGGAGGTGGTCGTCTTGCCGACCCCTCCGGCGCCACCGCAGACGCAGACACGCTTGCCCTCCAGCAGCTCCGCGACGCTCATACCGCATTCACCAGGCCTTCGGCGAGCCGGCCCAGCTCCTCGTGGGTGAGGGTGTCGGCGAACAGGTAGGGCAGCTCGATCGGGTCGATATCCAGTCCCTCTCGCAGCCGGGCCAGCTGCTCGCGCTGCGTCCGGGCCCTGGCCCGTTCGGAGAGAGCCGCCCTGATCGCTCCCCGGGCGACGGCAGAGTCGGTCTCATCGAGGGCTTTGCGCAGGCGAACAGCGTCGTCGTCGTCGAAGCGCTGCGGATACAGCGCGTTGACGACCACCACGTCGAGTCCCAGCCCCTCCCGCTCCACCGCGTCCCGCATCGCCAGCGTCTCGTTCACCGGCATCTCCTCCGCGGTGGCCACCGCCACCAGCGCGGTGAAGTCGCGGTCGGCGATCGTGGCGGCGATGGTCCGGCCCTGATGGGCGATCGGGCCGACGCGAGCGATCTCGGCGAAGGTACGCGGCGTCCGCAGGATCCCCACGCCGTGTCCTGTGGCCGGGGCGTCGACGATCACCAGATCGTACGGAGCGGCTCCCCGGGTCCGCCGCTGCAGCTGGGCGAGCTCCCAGATCTTCCCGATGCTGAGCAGCTCCCGCATGCCCGGCGTCGCCATGGCAAACGCGCCGAACAGCTTGCTGGTCGCGAGCATCTGGCCCACGGAGCCGGTCTTCAGTCGCAGGTACTCCTCCATCGCCTGCTGGGGGTCGATCGAGATCGTGAACAGGCCGGGCGCCAGCTCCACCTCCTCGAACGGCTCTGCCTCACGAGCAAAGGCCTCGCGGACCCGGCCCTGGCTGGCCAGCTCGGCGACGATCGTCCGCAGACCGCGGTTGGCGGCCAGCAGCCCCAGCGCGGTGGCCACCGTGGACTTGCCCACTCCGCCCTTGCCGGTGACGAAGATCAGCCGGCGATCAAGGAGCCCGTGCACGCGCGGAACATAGCGGCCGCGTGTTCTCTGACCGGCGCGCGCGGTTCCGCGTGCGCTCCACTCTCACCCAGGCCTGGTCGAGAAAGCGCTGACATGTTTCGTTTCCTCGACCAAGGCTTGTCCGGGGCGCGGAGGATTCTGTGCACGCGCTGCGAAATACAGGCGCGTATGAGTTCCCCCCACAGATCGGGCTACGAGATCCGGAGGCACCAGCCGTGACCGCCAGTTGCAAGGTGATCGTGTTTGCCAACCAGAAGGGCGGCGTCGCGAAGACGACGACCACGCTGAACCTCGCAGTGGCCTTCGCCGAGGAGGGCCACCGGGTCCTGTGCTGCGACATGGATCCGCAGGGGAACCTGACGATGTCGCAGGGGATCGACCCAGACAACCTCGGCAAGTCGATGTTCGACGTCCTGGTGCACAAGATCTCCATCCGTGAGGTGATCCGCAAGCGAGAGGTCGACGTCGCCTGCTCCTCGATCGACCTTGCCGGAGCAGAGATCGCGATGTCGACGATGATCGGCCGGGAACGCTCGCTACAGAAGGCGCTGGCCGAGGTCGAGGACGACTATGACTTCGTCTTCATCGACACTCCGCCGAGCCTTGGGCTGCTCACGATCAACGCGCTGACCGCGGCCGACAAAGTAATCGTCCCCGTCCAATGCGAGTATTTGTCGATGCGCGGTCTGATTCAGCTTCAGAACACGCTTGCGATGATCCGCGAGAACCTGAATCCCGATGTGGACATCGAGGGCATCCTCCCGACGTTGGTGGACACGCGCACGCTGCACGCCAAGGAGGCGATCGAGTTGCTGGAGGAGAACTTCGGCGACCGGGTCTTCGCCTCCCGGATACGCAAGACCGTACGCTTCGCCGAGGCTCCGGTGAAGGGGATGTCGGTGCTGAAGTACGATCCCGACGGTCTGGCCGCTCACGCCTACAGACAGCTCGCCAAGGAGGTCCTCCACAATGCCCACCGGTAAACGCGCGAGCATGCGGGAAGGACCGCTGGCGGCGCTGTTCCGCAAGACCGCCGACGACGCCTCCCCGGAAGAGGACCCCGCAAAGACAGCCCCGGAGTCTGAGGCCCCGGCACCGTCGAGCGAGTCCGAGGCGCCCCAGACCTCCCCGGCAGCCGAGACCGCCCACAGCAGCCGAGGCCCCGCCGGCGGGCCGAGCGTCAGCTTCCCCACCCCGGCTTCCAGGCTCCTCCGGAGCCGCCGGCCGAGCCCCGCCAGGTCCCGTCCCCGCAGGAGCGCCTGCGCCATGCCTTCTCCTCGGACATCCCGGAGAACGTGCTGGAGCGCCCGTCGCCACCAAGCCCCCGCATCTCCGAGCCCGATGTCTACGCCCGCCCGGAGCGAATGGACGAGAGCTTCGGCGTCGCTCGCCCGGTTGGCTCCCCGGTCCTCAGGGTCGTCGGCGTCGGGGGGGCCGGTATCAATGCGGTCAACCGGATGGTCGAGGCGGAGGTGGAGGGAGTCGAGTTTCTCGCCATCAACACCGATCTGCAGTCGCTGCAGCAGTCGGCCGCCGACGAGACGCTGCACATCGGCGAGTCGATCACCCGCGGACTGGGGTCCGGCTCCGATCCGGAGCTGGGCCGGCGTGCCGCCCGGGAGGAGTACGACCGCATCAAGGCGATGCTGCGCGGCTCGGACATGGTCTTCATCGCCGCCGGCGCGGGCGGCGGCACCGGGACCGGCGCGGCGCCGGTGGTGGCCCAGATCGCCCGGGAGCTCGGGGCGCTGACCGTCGGGATCGTCACCCGGCCGTTCCAGTTCGAAGGCTCGCGCCGGCGTGATCAGGCCGAGGTAGGCGTCCAGGCGCTGGCAGCCGAGGTCGACACGTTGATCGTGGTTCCCAACAACCGGCTGCTCTCCGTTCTGGACCGCAACACCTCGATGGTCGAGGCGTTCCGGGTGGCCGACGACGTGCTGCGCCAGGGCGTGCAGGGCATCTCTGACCTCGTCACCCTGCCCGGGCTGATCAACCTGGACTTCGCCGACGTCCGCACGATCATGTCCGAGGCCGGCAATGCGCTGCTCGGCATCGGGATGGGCACCGGCGACCGGCGCGCCATCGAAGCCGCCGAGCAGGCGGTCTCCTCGCCGCTGCTGGAGACCAGCATGGAGGGAGCTCGCTCGATTCTCCTGTCGATCACCGGTGGACGCGACATCTCCCTCTGGGAGGTCAACGAGGCCGCCAGGGCGGTGGCGGAGGCAGCGCATCCCGAGGCCAACATCATCTTCGGCGCGATGGTCGACGAGAAGCTTGACGACCAGGTGTGGGTGACGGTCGTGGCCACGGGCTACGGCGAGGCGCGGCCGCGGCGAGCAGAGCGAGACCGACCAGGGAGTCGAGCGCCGCGTTCCGCTGAGCCCGAGCCCCCGCGCCGCGCAAGCGAGTCTCGGCCGACCTTGCGCGAGCCGCGCGGAGAGCCGCGAGTCAGCCGGATCAGGGAGCGGGAGACCGCGACGCCGCGTGAGTTCGACATCCCTGAGTTCCTGCCCCGGAGATGATCGCTGCATAGAGTTCGCCTCCCGATCTTGAGGAGGTGAGGGACGATGGCGTTTGAGCAGCGGGGCGTCGTCGCCGCAGGCCATCCGCTGAGTGCCCAGGCGGGCGCTGATGTGCTGCGTGGTGGGGGCAATGCGGTCGACGCCGCGCTCGGGGCGATGCTCACCTCGTTCGTATGCGAGCCGCTGCTGACCGGTTTGGGCGCCGGCGGCTACATGCTGGTGGTCGCCCCCGGCCGCCCGCCCGCCCTGCTGGACTTCTTCGTCGAAGCTCCCGGCCGTGGCGCCGACGCCGACCAGCGCGCTGACCTGATCCCGATCAGCGTTTCGTTCGGAGACGCGATCCAGGTGTTCAACATTGGCGCCGCTTCGGTGGGCACCTATGGCGTTCCCGCCGGCGTCTGCGCAGCCTCAGCCCGCTACGGGCAGGTTCCACTGGCCGAGCTGGTGGCCCCCGCGGCGACCTTGGCGCGCCGGGGCGTGGAGCTGAATCGCCCGCAGGCCTACGTGATCGAGATCCTGCGCGGGATCGTCACCTCAACCGAGGAGGGGCGGGCGCTGTTCGCCCCGGAGGGTCGGCTGGTGCGGGAGGGGGACACGCTCCGCCAGCCGGAGCTCGCCGACGCGCTGGAGCGTCTGGCGCTCGAAGGAGCAGCGCCGTTCTACTCCGGGGACATCGCCGCGACGATCGCCGACTGGGTGACCGGCGGGCGGCGGAACCCTCACCAGGGAGGACCTCGATGCCTATGCGGTCGCCGACCGCGAGCCGGTGCTGGTCGCGTACCGGGACCGGGAGGTCGTGACCAACCCTCCGCCCTCGGCCGGGGGGATCCTCATCGCGCGCGCCCTCGGGCTGCTTGAGTCCGAGCCGGGCCCACCGTCTGCCGGAGCGCATCGTCGCGGTGATGGAGCAGACCCAGACCGAGCGCACCCCGGAGTTCATGGAGGGACTGGACGATCCGGAGTTCGTCTCCCGCTTCCTTGACCGCAGCGGGGGCCTGGGGTCCACCACCCACATCGCGGTGCTCGACAGCGACGGATGGGCCTGCTCGGTGACCTGCTCAAACGGTTCCTGCTCAGGGGTGATCGTCCCCGGCACCGGCGTGCATCTGAACAACATGCTTGGGGAGCAGGACCTCAATCCCCTGGGCTTCCACCAGTTCGCCCCGGGTCGCCGCCTGCCCAGCATGATGGCGCCGACCGCGGTGATCCGTGAGGGCACCCCCGAGCTGGTGCTGGGCAGTGCGGGATCCAACCGGATCCGCTCGGCGATCGTGCAGACGATCATCCGGGTGCTCGACGACGGCATGCGGGCCCCGGAAGCGGTCGAGGCCCCACGGCTCCATGCCGAGGATGGGGTCGTCTACGCCGAGCCCGGGGCCGAGACCGGCGCGCTGGAGCACTCCGGCCGCGGCGTCGCCCGCTTCCGCGAGCGCAACCTGTTCTTCGGCGGCGTCCAGGTGGCCGAGCGGGATCGCGAGGGGCGGTTCTGGGGCGGTGGCGATCCGCGGCGCGGTGGCGCTGCCGTCGTGGTGGAGTGAGCGGACGCGCCGGCCCCGGGACCCACCGCCGCGGCCGGCAGCCACGCTCAGGTGACCGCGAACCCAATCGTCAGCGCCAACCCGGCCACCACGCAGTAGATGGCAAACGGCGTCAGCCGCTGGGTCTCGAAGTAGCGCATCAGGAAGCGCAGCGAGAGGAATGCCGACAGCGCAGCGCACAGCGCGGCCACCGCCGCGGGCCCCCGCACGCCGTTGCCCTCGGGCCCGAGAAGCTCCGGCAGCTTCAGCGCCGCCGCCGCTCCGATGATCGGCGTGGCCAGCAGGAAGGCGAACTTGGCCGCGTCCTCGTTGTTCAGCCCCACCAGCAGCCCACCTCCCATGGTCACGCCGGACCGTGAGATCCCAGGAATCAGCGCAAGCGCCTGGGCGGCACCCACGCCGGTTGCCTGACGCCAGCCGACCCGCTCGGCGATCCGGTTGTCGCCGTCGGCTTCGCCCTCCGGCGCTCCCGGCGCGCGCCGCCGCAGCCGTTCGGCGCCGTAGAGCAGACCGCCGTTGATGATCAGGAAGATTGCCGCGGCGGTTGGAGAGGCGAAGATCTTGCGCAGGGGGTTCTCCAGCGCCAGTCCCAGGATCCCCGCTGGAATGGTGCCGAATACCAGCAGCCATGCCAGCCGGGCGTCGGCGTCGGCGATCTCCCTGTCGCGCAGCGAGCGGCCGAAGCCCCGGAGGATGCGCACCCAATCCCGCCAGAAGAAGGCGAGCAACACGATTGCGGTAGCCAGGTGGACGGCGACGAGAAAGCTGAGAAAGAACTTGTCGTTCTGATGGATGTTCCATCCGAACAGCCGCGGGGCAACGACGGCGTGGCCGAGGCTGGAGACTGGAAACAGCTCCGAGACACCCTGGAGCAGGCCGAGGATGACGCCTTGGAAGTAGGAGATGGGATCGTGCATGGTGAGCCGGGACGCCGCCTGATGGGCCGGAAGCTTCGGACGGGCCCGTGGCCGAGGCAGCTGGGCAGGACCAGCGGGCGGGGGCGATGATAATCACAGTTCGATGCGGGACGATCTGACGGTGCGCGCGCTCATCTGCCTCGCCGCCCTCTCGACGGTCGCGCTGCTTGCCGGTTGCGGCTTCGGTGTCGCCTCCTCCGACCTGTTCGTGATGAATCGCACCGGACCGGGAGGACGCTCACCTGCTCGTCTCCGACGGCGGAACGATCCGCTGCGACGGGCGCGCGCCAGTCACGCTCCCCGATTCGCTGTTGCTGTCCGCGCGCGACCTGGCCTCCCAACTCGACGGCGATGTCAAGTCGAAGCTGAGCCTGCCCGCCCCGCACGGCTACGTGTACAGCTACTCGGTCAAGCTTCAGGACGGAACGCTGTCATTCGTGGATCTGAACGCGCAGGGTCATCCAGAGCTGGGGCGGGCCGAGCTGTTCGCCTCACAGGCGGCCAGCGGTCCATGCGTGCGGCGATAGCTGGTACGCGCGGCGGTCAGCCGAGTCGGACCTTGCCGTTGGACCGGGCTCGCTCCTGGGCGCGATCCACCATGTCCAGTCGCTTGATCGCCGCGCGAAACAGCCGCGTGACCAGGTCCAGCCGAGCATTCTCTGAGCGGAGGTCCAGCAGGCCCTGTTTGGCCTCCAGTCCGAAGTCGACGGTCGCCGCCATCGCGTAGGCGGTCATCTCCGCCAGCTCGCTCTCGTTGGGCTCGCGGTCGGTCGCGCGTTCCACCAGTTCCGCGTAGGCCGCCTGCGCGGAGCTGGCCAGCTCGGGGTCGACCTCCTCCTCGACGGTCCTCCAGGAAGACGACAACGCCGGCCGGGTAGGCCAGGTGGGCCTGGCGCTCCAGCACCCGCAGAGGGGTCGGTGCCGCGGGCCACCAGGTTCATCCGGCCGTCTTCCATCTCCTCCAGAACCCGTTCGATCGCGCACGCGCAGCCAATCTCCTTGAGCCCGTCGTCGGACATCCAGACGATCCCGAACTCCCGCTCCTCGCGTGAGGCACTCGTTCATCATCGTCTTGTATCGCTGCTCGAAGATGTGCAGCGGGACTGCCTCGCCCGGGAGCGCGACGATCCCCAGCGGGAACAGCGGAAACTCCTCGGCTGTGCGCTCCGCCACGGAAGGAGAGTCTACGAGCCTGGGCCGGCGAGCCTGGCCTGCAGGAGTCAGCTCCGCCGCGCGGTGAGCAGCAGGTTGTAGAAGATCGCCGGAGGCAGCAACGGCTCCAGCACCTGCTCGTCGAGGCGCTGCAGCAGCAGGTAGCCACGGAACGCGTACATCCGCCAGCCCCACGGCACGTCCTCGGGCGCGGCAGAGGCTTCCAGCGTGCGGTTGAACCACCCGAACCAGCTGGCCACGAGCTCCTCGCCGCGAACCCTGACCCGGTCGAACCCAGCCCGCCGGGCGTGCCGGCTCAGCTCGCCGGGGGCGAACGCGTGGATGTCCACGAACCGCTCGAGACCGTGGTCGACGCCCGGGTCAAACCCGTCGCCCGCGGGGTCGCGATCCGCGTGGCCGTTTCCCGAGTGGCCGTTTCCCGGGTGGCCGTTTTCCGGATGCCCATGCTCCAGGTGGCTGTGGTCTCCGTGCCCGCCCAGCCCGTTTCCGTCGACGTCAGTCCCGCCGTCCCATCCCGGCGAACCGAACCCCGCGGGCTGGGCGTGCATCGCCGCCCGCCACATCGGCGCCACCGCCACCGCGCCACGCTTGGGAGCGGCGCCAGCCGGTCCCCGAAGCGGGACGGCTCGCCGGCGAAGACGATTCGTCCTCCCGGGCGGAGCACCCGATGGAACTCCGAGAAGGCCCGAGAAAGGTCAGGCAGGTGATGCAGCACCGCGTGGCCCAGCACCAGATCGAAGCTGCCGTCCGGAAACGGAAGCGACTCGGCGTCTGCGCGAGCCGTCCGGACCGACAGCCCCAGTCGCTCGGCGTTGGCGCCCAGCACGCTGACCATCCCCGGTGAGATGTCGGTGCAGGTGGCCTCGCGCACCACCCCGGCCTGCAGCAGGTTGAGGCTGAAGTAGCCGGTGCCGGCGCCGATCTCCAGCGAACGTTCGTAGCCACGATCGAGCTCGGGATCCGACCAGCTTGCGCAGCTTGCGGAGCACCTGGGTCTGGCCGAGGTCGCCGAAGTCGATGCCCCACTTGGAGTCGTAGCCGGAGGCGGCGACATCGTGGTACCGGGTATTGACGTCGCGGATCTCCTCAGCGCTGAGAACGGCCTGCATGGCGGGGGCACATTACCCTGTCGCCGGTGACCGAGCAGACCTACGTCCAGCAGGATCAACCGCCCGGGGTGCCTCCGTTGAAGCTCACCGGAGAGCGCACGCTGCCGGACGTGCCGGCGGAGAACTACTGGTTCCGTCGTCACCTGGCGGTCTATGACTGGATCGCCGAGCGCGTGGCCGGAACCAGGGTGGTCGACATGGCCTGCGGGGAGGGCTACGGCTCGGCGCTGCTGGCCGGACGTGCCGCCAGCGTGGTGGGCGTGGACGCCAACCCGGAGGCCCATGAGCATGCTCGGTTGCGCTACGCCGCGCCGAACCTGACCTTCGAGCGGAGCCTGATCGAGCAGTACGGCGTGCCGCGGCTCATTCGATGCGGTCGTGTTCCTGCAGACGATCGAGCACGTCCAGGATCCCGCGGCGGTGCTGGAGCACTTCCGGTCGATCATGACCCCTGGTGGGACCGCCTACGTCTCCACCCCCAACGTCCTCACGCTGGCGCCGCCGGGAGCCGAGAAGTCCGACAACCCCTGGCATCTGAAGGAGTACCGCGCCGAGGAGTTCCGCGAGCTGTGCCGTTCCCGGTTCGGCCAGGTCGAGCTGCTCGGCCTTCATCATGCGCGCAAGCTGCGCCTCCACGCGGTTGCGCTGAAGCTCGGCTGGGACCGCATCCACCAGGGTCTGCGGGTGACCAAGCCCTTCTATGACCGCTTCACCCCGGCGATTGCCGCCAGCGACTTCGCACTGCAGCCCGGCAACCTCGACAGCGCGCTCGACTTCCTCGCGATCTGCCGCACGTGAGCACCCTCGCCGACCCGGTGGGCGAGGGCGCGCTGGCGCTCGTGCTGCACACGCACATGCCCTACGTGGAGGGCTTCGGGACCTGGCCGTTCGGCGAGGAATGGCTGTGGGAAGCCGTCGCCACCTCCTACGTGCCGCTGTTGCCGCTGCTGGAGCGCGCTCCGATCACGCTGTCCCTCACCCCGGTGCTGTGCGACCAGCTCCAGGCACCGGGCGCACTGGAGCCGATGTGTCCGCTTCCTCACCGAGGTGCGCCCGGAATCGCACGGGCGGGACATCGAGAACTTTCGCCGCGACGGTCAGGACGTCCTCGTGGCCGAGCTGGAGCGCTCCGCCCAGGAGTATCGCGACGCCGCGGAGGAGCTGGCCGGCTATGGGGAAGGGTTCCTCGACGCGCTCGGCGCTCACGCCAGCTGGACCTCTTCGGCCACGCACGCGGTGCTGCCGCTGCTGGCCACCGACCTGGGGGTGAGCCTGCAGCTGGAGACCGGCGTAGCCTCGCACCGCCGACGATTCGGCGACTGGATCGGCGGCTTCTGGCTGCCGGAGTGCGCG
The DNA here is from genome assembly GCA_963731435.1 of uncultured Solirubrobacterales bacterium. Lineage (GTDB taxonomy): Bacteria > Actinomycetota > Thermoleophilia > Solirubrobacterales > Solirubrobacteraceae > Palsa-465. The sequence continues at coordinate 1,806,109 of CAVSVF010000001.1, read as the reverse complement.
CACGCGCCGTGGCTCGATCCGCTGCTCGCCGCCTCTGGCGTGAGGGCGACCTGCGTGGAGCTGACCCGGACTGGTTCGGCCTCGGCGATCCCCGGCACCTGTCGGCCGCTGGCGACCGATGCCGGGCCGGTGCTGTGGCCGATCGACCGAGCGACGATGGCGCTGGTGTGGAGCGAGCGTGGCTATCCGGCTCGCGCCGCCTACCGCGACTACCACCGGCTCAGCGAGCATCACCATCACCTCTGGAGCAACGACGGCCAGGTCTACGACCCGGGCGCGGGCGGCGCGGCAGGCGGCAGAGGACGCCCGGGACTTCGTCGCCGCGGTGCGAGCCCGGGTCAGCGGCGGCGGGATCTCGGTATGCGCGCTGGACACCGAGCTGCTCGGCCACTGGTGGTACGAGGGCATGGTCTGGCTGGCCGCGGTGATCGAGGAGGCCGCCCGTCAGGGGCTGCGGCTGGTCAGGCTCGACGACGCGCTCGACGACGCTCCAGCCGCAGCCCGCTCCGCCGCGGAGCTGCCGGTCATCCAGCTGGGGCACGGGCGGCGACCTGCGCACGTGGAGCGGGCCGCAGGTCGCCGACCTGGCGTGGCTGACCCGGACCGCCGAGCTGAAGGTCGCTGCGGCCGGCGCCGCCGCGCCGGCCCGGGCGCGGCGCGAGCTCCTGGCCCTGCAGTCCAGCGACTGGGCCTTTCAGGTCACCCACCGCATGGCTGACGAGTACCCCCGCCGCCGAGCGGCCGGGCACGCCGAGCTGCTTGACCGGGCGCTGGCCGGGGCAGAGCTCCCGGAGGCGCTTCGCTACCTGGCTCCCGAGCTGCCGGCTCTCGCCGGGTAGCGTCGCGGGCAGGCCGGCGCGGGCGGCGCCGTCAGCGTCCAGCGGAACGTCGTCGGGCTTCTCCCGCGCGCGAATCACCCGCGCGGGGATCCCGGCCACCACGGTGTTCTCCGGCACGTCGGCGGTGAGCACGGAGCTGGTGCCGACGATGGCGTTGTCGCCGACCCGCACCCCGCGCAGCACGCAGGCGCCGTAGCCGATCCACACGTTGTGGCCGACCTCGACATCGCGCTTGTAGATCCCCTGCTCGCGGATCGGACGCTCCACCTCCACCACGCCGTGGTCGAAGTCGATCATCATCACCCGGTCGGCGATGATGCATTCCCGTCCGATCGACACGTGCTGGTAGGCGGAGATCGTGCACTCCTGACCGAGCACCGTCTTGGCGCCGATCGTCGACCTCGCCCTCGTGGGCGCGGATCTTGCAGCCCTCGCCGATCCAGGACCAGCGGCCGAGGTGCACCCGGGCGTGGCGGCCGATCTCCCACCGCACGCCGCGGCAGACGAAGCACAGACCGTCGGTCTGCAGCCGCCCTCGCCAGCGCAGCTTGAGCCACAGCCAGCGGGCGAGCAGCGGTACGTAGCTGGGCTCTCAGCATCCGATGAGCGAGGGCAAAGCGCAGGAAGCGTGAGCGGCCCGCCCCGCAGCGGCGGAGGGGGCGGCCGGAGCGACGGCGCTGGCGGCGTCGGAGCCGGATCCGGCGTAAACGAGCTGTCGCGTTGTGGTGCCCACCGGAGAGCTGGATGCGCTCCCGGAGTCCGTGCGCGATCGACAGGCAGCCGTCGCTACGACCCGGGCCCCTGGCATAGTTCGCAGCGCACATGCCCGAGGATCGATCGTCACTTGCCGAGCGCCTGCTGAGCGGTGACAAGCGCGCGTTGGCGCGGGCGATCTCGCTGGTCGAGAACGACGATCCCGCCGGTTGGGAGCTGGTCCGCGAGGTCTATCCGCGAACGGGAGGCGCCTCGATGGTCGGCTTCACCGGACCGCCCGGGGTGGGCAAGTCGACGCTGCTGGCAGCTCTGACCAAGCTCGAGCGCGAGCGGGAGCAACAGCGTGGCGGTGCTGTCGATCGATCCCTCCTCCCCCTTCAGCAAGGGCGCCCTGCTGGGCGACCGAATCCGGCTGACCGATCACTTTCTCGATCCTGGTGTGTTCATACGGTCGATGGCCAACCGCGGTGCGCTGGGCGGACTCAGCGAGGCGACGCTCCAGGCGGCGCTGCTGATGGACGCCTCGGGTCGCGACGTCGTGCTGCTGGAGACGGTCGGGGTCGGACAGGCGGAGGTCGACATCATCGACCACGCCGACACCGTGGTGCTGGTCCTGATGCCGGGCTCGGGCGACTCGATCCAGGCCCTCAAGGCAGGCGTGATGGAGATCCCTGACGTGATCGTCGTCAACAAGGCCGAGCATCCCCTGACCGACAGCATGGTGCGGGAGATAAAAGGGGTGCTGGCGCTGGGCTCCCACGAAGGCTGGCAGGTGCCGATCGTTCGCACCGAGGCCACCCGGGGCGAGGGGGTGGCGGAGCTCGCCGACAAGCTTGCCGAGCACCGCGCGTTCATCGAAGCGGAGGGGACCCTGTCCGAGCGCCGGCGGCGCAACCTGATGAGCGAGGTGCTGGCGATCGCCACGTTCCGCATGCGCCGGGAGCTGGAGGCGGCGATCAACGAGGACCCGGACGTCCAAGGGCCTGCTCGACCAGGTCGTCGCCCGCGAGCTTGATCCGGCCAGCGCCGCCACCACGATCCTCGAGCGGCCCCGGGAGGAGCTGATGGCGGGGGCGATCACGCCGCCCTTCCTACTCGCGGGCTGCGTGCTGGTGATCGCCGGCGTCGCCAAGCTCCGCTCTCCACAGGTGGCCGGTGAAGCCGCGCGCACGCTCGGGCTTCCGGCGGGGACGATGATGGTGCGGACGTTTGCCGGAGGCGAGGTGGCATTTGGGCTCCTGTGTCTGGTTTCACCACATCGGGGCGCCCCTTCTGCCTCTACGTCGTCGTCGCCGGTTCTCGCACGACCCGCCGACGTCAGCTGGCCGCCGTCGATCACGTCCTGCGGAGCCTGGTGATCGAGCGGCGCTGAGCCCTAGGCCACCTTCAGGGAGCCCGAGTAGCGGGCGGCGTCGTGGCCCGGGATATCCACGCAGGGGGTCAGGTTGGTGCGGACTCTGTTGACGTAGGTGGCCCGGACCTGGGTCGCGAGGTAGCCGTAGCTCGTCGCCACCGCGGCGGTCACACGGACGGTCACGGTGAACGGGACCGCCTCACCATGGCGGTAGGTCCGGTGACTGCAGCGCAGCGGCGCGTAGAACCGGCTCGATCCGGCGTACAGGCCCAGGGAGCGGCGGTGCAGCGCCAGGTGATCGGTGCCGCCGGCGCGTTGGCGAGCCAGCTCCACCATGTGGCACGCGTCCGCGCCGCAATCGGAGGTGAAGCTCCACGTGCGGTGAAACCGCTGTCCCCTGCGCTCTCCGGAGACGTGATCTGCCACGGTGATGAGAGCGGCGAGGAGGAAGCTGCCCTGCAGGCGTGCCTGAGTCGGTGGCGCCGTCGCGGCGAGCGCCGCGGAGGCTGGCTGCGTGAACCAGGCGCCGGCGAGTACCGCCAGCGCGCATCCGAGGCCTGTGCGGGAGCGGCGCACTGAAGTGATTCTCCCAGCGTCCGCCGTCGTAGGATCCACCAGTGCCGCAGCGACGACTCGCCTTCCGTCGCAGCACTCACAGCGGGGAGGTGGAGCCGCCTGAGGTCAGGCTGGGCACGCTCCGCGACGGGGGTCTCGCCCCGGCGATCCTGGCCATCGTCGAGCGGGGCGTCCGCCGCCGCCCCGCCCTGGCCCGGACGCTGTCGCTGGAGGCGGAGCTGACCGTGCTGGAGGAGTATCCGCCGGTGCGCATCGTGTTCGGTCCCGACGAGGTCCTGGTGGAGGATGCTCCTGCGCTGGCACCGGACCTGCGGGTGCGCGGCTCGCTCGGGGATCTGATCGGTTTGCTCGTGGCGCCCGCTCGTCGGTGGCGTGCCGATGCCGTTCGGGGCCCGGGGGCGCGGGGCGGTGGCGATGGTCGCCTCGGGCCGGATCCGGGTCCGTGGGCGGATCGGCCTGCTGCGCAGGCTGCTTGCGGTCATCCAGATCTGACGGCGGCTCGAGCCGGCGCTCGCCCGCGCGACCTCGGCCAGCAGCCTGCACCCCGAAACCGGTCGCGCCCTTGCCCTGGTAGTAGGGCCGGGGGACGTCGTAGGCCATGCCGGCGATGTCCAGGTGAGCCCATGGCACGTCGCCGGCGAAGTGATGCAGGAACTCGGCGCCGGTGATGGTCGAGGCCTCGCGCTTCTCGGTGAGGTTGGTCAGCTGGGCGTAGCGTCCCTTGACCATCTGCGCGTAGTCGGGGTGCAGCGGCAGCCGCCAGACGTCCTCGCCGGTGGCCCGCCCGCACTGCTCCACCGTCTCGCGCCCAGTCGTCGTCGTTGGCCATCAGGCCGGCGTAGACCGACCCCAGAGCCACGACGACGCCGCCGGTCAGGGTGGCGACGTCGAGGAGCCGATCGGCGCCTTGCGCGCGGGCGTGCAGCAGGCAGTCGGCCAGCACCAGGCGGCCCTCGGCGTCGGTGTTGTTGATCTCGATCGATGTGCCGTCGCCGGCCCGCACGATGTCGCCCGGCTTGATTGCGGTGGCGCCGGGCAGGTTCTCGGTGGCGCCGACCAGCGCCAGCACGCGAACCGGCGCCTCCGCCTCGGCCAGCGCGATGATCGCCTCGATGACGGCGGCCCCGCCCGCCATGTCGAACTTCATCTCGTGCATCTTCGCGGCCGGCTTCAGCGACAGCCCGCCGGAGTCGAAGGTCACCGCCTTGCCGACCAGCGCGAGCAGCGGTCCGGTCGCCCCCGGCCCCTCGTAGCGCAGGGTGATCAGCTGCGCGGGCTGGGCCGAGCCCTGGGCCACCGCCGCGAAGGCGCCCATCCCAGCCTCGCGGATCTGATCCTCGTCCAGCACCGTGGCGCTCAACCCAGGTACGCGCTCGGCGGCGTCGCGGGCGTAGGCGGCCAGCGCGGTGGGGGTCAGCTCGTTGGCGGGGGCGTTGGCGAGGTCGCGCGCGCGGTTCTGTGCGGTGGTGAGCTCCGCTGCCGCGCGGACGGTGTCGCCGAGCTCGCGCTGAGCGCTGATCAGAAGCTCCTCCACCGCTCGCTCGGACGCAGGCTTGAACCGGGAGTAGCGGTAAGCGGACAGCATCGTCCCCTGCACGATCGCCGCGGCGATGGCGTCGCCTCCGTTGTCGGGCAGCAGCCAGCAGAGCCGGCGGGCGGAGAGCTGCCGGGCTCGGCCCTGCGCCTTTGCCGCGGCCACGCGGGCGCGTTCAGGGTCGAGCCGCTGCCGCTCCCCGAGGCCGACCAGCATGATCCGCTTTCCCCAGCCATGGGCGACGGCGAGATGCCCCAGCTCGGCTCGGGCTTCGCCGCTCTGAAGCAGTCCATCAAGCGAGTCATCACCGAGCTCCTGGGGCAGCCCCTCGCCCTCGAACACCCCCGCTGCGATCGTGTCGGCGTCCGTCCCCAGCGGGGCATCCGTCGTCGCTTCCACGTTCACCGCGCCGACCCTAGCAACGGCCCACGCTCACTCGGTTACTACGATCATCTCTTTGACTACGAATTCCGGAGCAGCCCCAAGATGCCCAAGACCGTGATCCTTTCCGCCGCCCGCACGCCGATCGGCAAGCTGGGCGGCGGGCTCGCCAGCCTCGACGCCACCGAGCTCGGCAGCACCGCGATCCGGGCCGCCCTGGAGCGGGCCGAGGTCGCCCCGGAGGACGTCCAGCACGTCGTCATGGGCCAGGTCATTCAGGCCGGTCAGGGACAGGTTCCTTCCCGGCAGGCCCAGATCAAGGCGGGCATCCCCAAGGAGGTCTCCTCCGAGACGATCAACAAGGTCTGCGCCTCGGGGATCCGGGCAGCCGGGATGATCGACTCGGCAATCCGCGCCGGAGACATGGAGGTCGGTGTCGGCGGCGGCATGGAGTCGATGTCCAACGCGCCGTACCTGCTCAAGCAGGCCCGGTTCGGCTTCCGCATGGGCGACGGCAAGGCGATCGACGCGATGATCAACGACGGCCTTACCAACCCGTTCTCCGGCAAGCACATGGCCCAGGAGGCCAGCGAGGTCGCCTCCGAGCTGGAGATGACCCGTCCCGACATGGACCGCTGGGCGCTGCGCTCGCACGAGCTGGCGGTCAAGGCCACCGACGAGGGCAGGCTCCCCGAGGAGATCGTGTCGGTCACGGTGCCCGGGCAAGAAGGGCGACACCGTGGTCGAGATCGACGAGGCTCCCCGCCGCGACTCGACGCTCGAGTCGCTGGCCAAGCTGCCGCCGATCTTCCTCAAGGACGGTTCCCACACCGCCGGCAACTCCCCGGGCGTCAACGATGGAGGCGGCGCCCTGGTGCTGGCCAGCGAGGACTGGGCCAAGCGCAACGGCAAGCCCGCGCTGGCGACGATCGTGGGCCAGGCCGCGGTCGCCGACGACTTTCCCTACCTCGCTCGTACCCCGGCCAAGGCGGCGCTGAAGGCGCTGGACAAGGCCGGGCTGACGGCCGAGGACATCGACGTGTGGGAGATCAACGAGGCCTTCGCCTCCGTCACCCTGAACTCCATCCGGATGCTCGGGATCGACGAGGACCGCGTCAACGTCAACGGCGGCGCGGTCGCGCTCGGTCACCCGATCGGAGCCTCCGGTGCCCGGATCCTCGGATCGCTCGTGCTGGAGCTGCGCCGTCGCGGCGGCGGCCTGGGCTGCGCCGCGATCTGCTCCGGCGGCGGGCAGGGCGACGCGGTGATCGTGGAGGTGAACGGGGGCTGAGCACGGAGGCTGCTCAGAGCGCCGTCTTCTTCGATCTCGATCGCACCCTGATGGAGGGCTCCTCGGCCTTCCAGTTCGGGCGGGCGGCGTACCGGGCGGGATTGATGTCCCGCCGCCAGCTGGTGGCCGACGCCTGGGCCAACCTCCAGTTCCGGCTCCGGGGCTCCAACGACCAGGACACCCACGAGCTGCGGGACCGGATCTCCAGGTCCCTGGCCGGGACCCGGGTGCGCGATCTGGAGCGCCTCGGCGCCGACGTGCTCGCCGGCGTGCTGCCCCGCATCTACCCGCAGATGCTGCGGGTGGCCCACGAGCACCAGGACGCCGGACGGCCGGCGTACATCGTCACCGCCGCCTCCCAGGAGCTGGCGGAGATGCTGGCCCAGGTCCTGGCCTTCGACGGCGGCATCGGCTCCCAGTTCTCCGAGGTGCGCGACGGCGTCTACACCGGCCGGCCCACCGGGCTGTTCGTGTACCGCAGCGAGAAGGCCCAGGCGGTCCGGCAGCTGGCCGAGCGAGAGGGCCTGGACCTGGCGCAGCTGCTACGCCTACTCCGACTCGGAGTCCGATCTGCCGATGCTCCGCGCGGTGGGTCACCCGGTGGCGGTCAACCCCGACCGCGAGCTGCTGCGGGTGGCCCGGGAGGAGAACTGGGAGATCCTTCGCTTCGACCGGCTGGGCCGCCGGCTGAAGACCGGCGTCGCATTCACCGCGGCCGCCGCCACGGGCGCGGTCGGGAAGCGTCGCCCTGGCCCGGCGTACGCGCCCGCTGCGCCAGCGGCTGTGGCCGGGCCGGCGGCTGCCGCGGCTGTCGGCACTAGCCGAAGTCCTCGCGTGGCGATGCGTTTCGGTTCCGACAGGTGGAACCAAACCGCATAGAAACGCGCGGGAGCGGCCGTAGACTCCCGCTCTGTGGCAACCCGTCCCCGACTGACCGAGCAGGAACGCTGGGAGCAGGAGACATTCGCCCGGACTCCGGAGCGGGACGCCCCCTTCTCCACCATCTCCGGCGAGCCGATCCGCCCGCTCTACACCGAGGCCGACCTGCCAGAGAACCCGCAGGAGGCGATCGGCCTTCCCGGCGAGCCGCCGTTCACACGCGGCGTCTACGGGTCCATGTACCGGGGACGGCTGTGGACGATGCGCCAGTTCGCCGGCTTCGGCGACGCCGCGGAGACCAACAGGCGCTTCCACTACCTGCTTGACCACGGCCAGACGGGGCTGTCGACCGCGTTCGACATGCCCTCGCTGATGGGCCACGACTCCGACCATCCGCGCTCGCTGGGGGAGGTGGGCCGCGAGGGGGTGGCGGTCGACGCCACCGCCGACATGGAGCGCCTGTTCCACGGCATCCCGCTGGACGAGGTCACGGTCTCCATGACGATCAACGCTCCCGCGCCGATCATGCTCGCCTTCTACGTCGTGGCCGCCGAGCGTCAGGGCGTGCCCCCGGAGCGCCTGGGCGGCACGATCCAGACCGACATCCTCAAGGAGTACATCGCCCAGAAGGAGTGGTGCTTCCCGGTCGACCCCGCGATGCGGCTGGTCACCGACATGGTCCAGTGGTGCTCGGAGCACATGCCTCGCTGGCACCCGATCTCGATCAGCGGCTACCACATCCGCGAGGCCGGCTCCACCGCTGCCCAGGAGCTGGCCTTCACGCTCAAGGACGGCCTGACCTACGTCGAGCACGCGATCGCCCGCGGCCTGGACGTCGACGAGTTCGCGCCCCGGCTGTCGTTCTTCTTCAACGCGCATATCGACTTCTTCGAGGAGATCGCCAAGTACCGCGCCGCCCGCCGGATCTGGGCCCGTGAGTTGCGCGAGACCTTCGGCGCCCGTGACCAGCGCTCATGGCTGATGCGCTTTCACACCCAGACCGCGGGGGTTTCATTGACCGCTCAGCAGCCGCTCAACAATGTCGTCCGCACGGCGATCGAGGCGCTGGCGGGCGTTCTGGGCGGGACGCAGTCGCTCCACACCAACTCGTTCGATGAAGCGCTGGCGCTGCCCACCGAGGAGGCCGTGCGGGTGGCGCTGCGCACCCAGCAGATCATCGCCGAGGAGACCGGGGTGGCCAACACGATCGACCCGCTGGGTGGCTCCTACTTCCTGGAGGCGCTGACCGACCGGCTGGAGGAGCAGGCCTACGACTACTTCGCCAAGATCGACGAGCTCGGCGGGATGGTCGAGGCGGTCAAGCGCGGCTTCCCCCAGCGGGAGATCGCCGACGCCGCCTTCCGCTATCAGCAGGAGGTCGAGGCGGGGATCCGCAAGGTGGTCGGCGTCAACGCGTACACCGAGGGTGGCGACGGCACCATCTCCACCCTGAAGATCGATCCGGGCTTTGAGGAGCGGCAGTCACGCCGGGTGCAGGAGGTCCGGTCCCGTCGCGACAACGAGGCCGCCACCACGGCGCTGCAGGCGCTGGAGAGCGCGGCGGCCGATCCGAGCGTCAACCTGATGCCCCACCTGGTGGACGCCGCCCGCGCCGAGGTCACCGAAGGGGAGATGGTGCAGGCGCTCCAGGCGGTGTTCGGCTCCTACCGGGAGGCCCCGGCGTTCTGAGCAGGCAGAGGGCGCAGCGCGGGACGCGCCCTCTAGAATCCGCCGCCTCCGCAGGCCGCCAGACCGGCGCCTGCCCCTCCCCCGATGTCCTCCTCCTCCGAGAAGAAGATCCGCGTCGTCGTCGCCAAGCCTGGCCTGGACGGACACGATCGCGGCGCCAAGATCATCGCCCGCGCGCTGCGCGATGCCGGCATGGAGGTCATCTACACCGGGCTGCACCAGACGCCGGAGCAGATCGTCGAGACGGTGATCCAGGAGGACGCCGACGCCGTCGGGCTCTCGATCCTCTCCGGTGCGCACATGACCCTGGTCCCCCGGATCATGGAGCTGCTCGGAGAGCAGGGGATCGATGATGTCGTGGTCACGCTGGGGGGCACGATTCCCGACGACGACGTCACGCAGCTGAAGGAGCTGGGGGTGGCCGAGGTGTTCACACCCGGGGCCTCGACCCAGCAGGCGATCGACTTCATCCGGGGCGCCGTCAGGGCCTAGCGCGCAAACAGGCGAGAGACCGGTCGAGCGGATGCTGCTCCTGGCGACCGATTGACTCGTCAGTCAACGCGGTAATATTCCCGCCCGTCCCACGAAGGAGGCACCTTTGAAGATTTGCGTCCTGGTCAAAGAGGTCCCGGACGCCGCCGTCGAGAAGCGCATCGATCCCTCGACGGGGCGGATGGACCGATCAGGTGAGAAGAACCTGAATCCCTACGACACGCACGCCATCGAGGCGGCCATGCAGATCCGTGAGGGTGGCACGGTGGAGGTCGACGAGATCGTCGCCGTGACCATGGGCCCGGAGTCAGCGGTACGCGCGCTGCACAAGGCGGTCTCGCTGGGCGCCGATCGCTCGCTGCACCTCTCGGACGACGGGCTGGCGGGGTCCGATGTCGCCGCCACCGGCTACGCCCTGTCCAAGGCGCTGGAGAAGGAGAGCCCGGACCTGGTGCTGCTCGGCCAGCAGTCCGATGACGGCGAGTGCTACACGATCGGCGCCGTCGTCGCCGACCACCTGAAGATGCCCTCGCTCACCCAGGTGATCAAGATGGACGTCGACTGCGAGGGCCTGCGCTGCGAGCGCCAGGCCGAGTACGGCTACGACACCGTCCAGGTGCGGCCTCCCGGCGGTGATCTCCGTCGGTGACGCCATCAACGAGCCGCGGTATCCGTCGCTGAAGGCGATCATGGGCGCCAAGAAGAAGCCGCTGGAGGGCGTCGCCAGCGCCGATGTCGGGATCGACGCGTCGCTGGTCGGCGCTGACGGCTCCCGCGTTCAGTGCGGTGACTTCCACGATCCGCCGGCCAAGTCCGCCGGCCAGATCATCGAGGACGAGGACACCGACGAGACCGTCGAGCAGATCGTCGCCTGGCTCGAGGAAAGGAAGCTGATCTAGATATGGCTGACGTCCTGACCTACGTCCTCCACTACGAGGGCGAGTTCAACAAGAACTCATTGGGAGCGGTGTCCGAGGGCGCCGCGCGCGCCGGCGGAGATCGGCGGCGAGTGCCATGCGGTCGTAGTCGGCGGCGATGACCTCACCGACGAGCTCTGTCAGACGCTGGGCGCCTACGGTGCCACCAAGGTCTTCCGCGGCAAGGGTCCCGAGGGCCTCGCCCAGCCAGTCGTCGACGTGATGGCCAAGGTGATCGACGAGAACGGCCACGGCTACGCGCTGTTCGGCGGCGGCCTGCTGGGCTTCGAGATCGGTGCCGGGCTGGCCGCGCGCAAGCAGGCAGGGGTGACGATGGAGGTCACCGCCGTCCGCGCCGAGGATGGCCAGCTCCTGGCCGAGCGGCCGATCCTCCAGGACTCCAAGATCTCCGTTTCCCGCTACCGGGGCGATCTGGGGATCATCATCGGCCGGATCAACGCCTTCGAGGTCAAGGAGAGCGGAGGTGGCTCCGCCGAGGTGGTCGACGTCGACGTGGAGCTCTCGCCGTGGTCGACCCAGGCCAAGATGGTGGAGCGCGGCGAGCAGCGCGGCGCCGACGTGGACATCGAGGGCGCCGACGTGCTCGTCGCCGGGGGCCGCGGCCTGGGCAAGCCCGAGGGCTTCGAGCTGGCCGAGGCACTGGCCGGTGCGTTCGGCGGCAACACCGCCGTCGCCGCCACCCGCGCGGTGGTCGATGCCGGCTGGTACCCCTACGCCGCCCAGATCGGCCAGACCGGGAAGACGGTCTCGCCGAAGCTGTACCTGGCGGCCGGGATCTCCGGGCGCCATCCAGCACAAGGTGGGGATGCAGTCCTCGGAGAACATCGTGGCCATCAACAAGGACGCCAACGCGCCGATCTTCGAGTTCTCCGACCTCGGCATCGTCGGCGATCTCAACAAGATCCTGCCCAAGTTGACCGAGGCGATCAAGGCGAAGAAGGGCGGCTAGGCAACCATGGCGTCGAGCAACGGAAAGGGGCCCACGCTCCCAGCGAGTTCCCCCCCGGGGTCGACTCCGTCAAGGAGTTCATCAAGCGCGGCCTCGATGACGAGGACGAGCGGATCGACGTCGGTGTGGCGATCGTCGGCGGAGGCACGGCCGGACTGGCGTGCGCCAACCGGCTGCTCCAGTTGCTCGGCGACGATCCCGAGACGATGGAGCGGCTGGGCGAGGTTCCCGTCGCGGTGATCGAGAAGGCCAAGACCTGCGGTGGTCACAACTTGTCGGGCGCGGTGATGCGTCCCGGACCGCTGCAGGAGCTGTTTCCCGAGCTGACGAGGGAGGACTGGCGCAAGGAGCGCTTCGCCTTCGGCGAGGTCAAGAAGGAAGCGGTGTACATGCTGCCCAACCGCAAGGCCAAGCTGCGCATCCCGCCGCCGCCGCCGTTCAAGAACCATGGCAACGAGGTGGTCTCCGTCTCCGCGCATGGCCCGCTATCAGCAGCGCCAGGCAGAGGAGGGCGGCGCCTACGTGCTGACCGAGACCTCTGCGTCGCAGCTGATCGTGGAGGACGGCAAGGTCGTCGGCGTCCGCTCCGGGGACAAGGGCCGGGGCAAGGATGGCGAGCCGCTTGGCAACTTCGAGCCGGGAACCGACATCAAAGCTCGGGTCACCGTGCTGGCCGAGGGCAGCTGGGGACACCTCACCGGTGCCGCGATCCGCGAGTTCGACCTCGCCGATGGCCGCGAGCCGCAGGTGTGGGAGCTCGGGGTCAAGGAGGTCTGGAAGGTCTCCAAGCCACTTGATCGGGTGATCCACACGATCGGTCCGTGGCCGCTGAAGCTCTCCTCCAAGTACGGCCAGATCGGCGGGACCTGGATCTACCCGATGAAGGACGAGAAGACCGGCGACGACCTGGTCTCGATCGGGTTCGTCGTCGACCTCGAATACCGCGACGCCACCACCTCCGCCCACGACCTGCTTCAGGAGTTCAAGCAGCACCCGCTGGTCAAGGGGATCCTGGAGGGCGGCGAGCGCATCGGCTGGGGCGCCAAGGCCCTCCCCGGTGGCGGCTACTGGTCGATGCCCAAGGTTTCGATGCCCGGAGCGGTGCTGGTGGGGGACTCCGCCGGGATGGTCGACACCGTCGCGCTGAAGGGCGTCCACCACTGCATCAAGTCCGGGATCCTCGCCGCCGAGGCGATCTATCGCTCGCTCAAGGGCGAGGGCGAGCTCTCGGCCTACGAGGAGGCGGTTGAGAACTCCTCCATCGGCCACGAGCTCTTCCAGGTCCGCAACACCAGGCAGCCGTTCTCGAAGGGTTTCATCCAGGGTGCGCCGATGGTCAACCTCGCGATCGCCACCAAGGGCAAGCTGCCCCCGGGACGTATGAACTGGCACCGCAACGACGAGCAGCCGCTGTTCGTCGGCGACACCTACAAGGATTACCCGAAGCCCGACGGTAAGTACACGTTCGACAAGCTCTCCTCGGTGTACATCTCCGGCAATGCCACCCGCGACGACGCGCCCAATCACATCCGGGTGCGCAAGGAGGTGCCGCGGGAGATCGCCGAGGCGTGGAAGTGGATGTGCCCCGCCGGGGTCTACGAGATCCCCGAGGACGCTCCCGAGGAGGGCCCGGTCGACGTGATCGTCAACTACACCAACTGTGTCCAATGTGGGGCGATCACCGCGAAGGGCGGCCGGCTGACGCCGCCCGAGGGCGGCGACGGGCCGCTGTACACGTTGACCTGAGGCCGCAAGCACCGTGGAAACTTCCGGCGTGTCCGGTTGTTCTATAGGCATGAAGCGTTTGTTCATCTTCGTGATGGCCGCTGCCATCACCCTCGGGCACCGCGAGCGCGGTCGCCGCGACTTCGCACGCCCGGCTGCGTAGCTTCCGCTGCCAGCATGCGCTGAACCCCTCCTCGCGGACCGCGTCGGTCCAGGCGGTCATGCGACCGGTGCCGGGTACCCGCAAGCTGCAGCTGCGGGTGCAGCTGCTGTCTCGAGCACCGGGGCACAGCGCATTCACGCTCGGTCAGCGGAGGCGACCTGGGGAGATGGAAGTCGCCCACCAACCCGACGCTCGGCCGCCGTCCCGGGGATGTATGGATCCTCGACAAGAAGGTGGCCGGCCTGAGGGCGCCCGACTTCTATCGCTTTCGCGTCACCTTCCGCTGGATCGGCGCCCACCACCGGGTCCTCGACAGCGTGCGCCGGACTCACCGTCGGAGTGCTTCCAGCCGGAGCTTCGGCCTGACCTGCTGGTCAAGAAGGTGGCGGTGAAGCCGGTGGCCTCCGCTCCGCAGAACGACCTCTACGTTGTCACCCTCGCCAACGGCGGAGCCACGGGAGCCGGTCCGTTCGAGACCCTGTTCGCGCCGGGCGGAGGCGCCTCGGTCCAGACCGCTTCGCTGGATCGGCTCGGCGCTCACGACCTCGCCGTGCTGCGGTTCACGGGGCCGGCCTGCACTGCGGCCACCGCCCCCACGATCACCGTCGATCCGAATGATCAGGTGGACGATTACAACCGGCGCAACAACTCCCAGACGGTGGACTGCGATGCCGACGCGGTCACCGGCCACGCCGGCGGTTCGGCTGCGACCGGCCGCTAGACTCGAGATCATCGATGAAGACGCAAATCCACCCCGAATACATCGATGCCCACGTGCGCTGCACCTGCGGCAACGAGTTCACCACTCGCTCCACCAAGCCCGAGATCCACGTGGAGATCTGCTCGGCCTGCCACCCGTTCTACACGGGGCGCCAGAAGCTGGTCGACACCGGCGGCCGGGTGGAGCGCTTCCAGCGGCGCGTCGCCAAGGGCCGGCGGCAGACCCGCACGACGCCGGCGCCTGATCGGCGAAGCGCTGTAGTCGGCGGCCGCTGGCCGCCACCCGCGACGCGCCCCTCGGCGGCCAGGCCGTGCTGGAGGGCGTGATGATGCGCGGCGTCTCCAACTGGGCGGTCGCGGTGCGGACCCCCGGCGGCTCGGAGGGGGCTCCCGGCGGAGATGGAGGTGCAGTCGTTCCCGCTCGTCTCCTGGTCCGGTCGCCATCGCTGCTATCGCTGGCCGGTGATCCGGGGCGTCGTGGCGCTGGTGCAGTCGCTGGGGATCGGCATCCGTGCGCTGGGCATCTCGGCCAATGCGCAGCTGCCCGAGGAGGAGCAGGAGATCGGCGGAGGGATGTGGGCTGGGACGATCGTCGTCGCGGCGGTGTTCGCGATCGGGCTGTTCTTCGTCGTGCCGGTCGGCCTGACCAGCCTGATCCGCCATCAGCTCTCCTCCTCGGTGCTGTTCTGGCTGGTCGAGGGGGTGGTGCGGACGGCGATCTTCCTCGGCTACCTGGTGCTGCTCTCGCGGCTGCGTGACCTGCGGCGGGTGCTCGAGTACCACGGCGCCGAGCACAAGGTGATCTCCTGCTACGAGGCCGAAGACGAGCTGACTCCGGCGCGGGCCAGCTGTACTCCCGCCTGCACCCTCGCTGCGGCACCAGCTTTCTGCTGGTCGTGATGATCATGGCGATCTTCGTGTTCGCGCCGATTGGGCTGCCGGCCTGGTGGCTGCTGGTGCTGACCCGGATCCTCGGGGTGCCGTTGATCGCCGGGCTGTCGTTCGAGGTGATCAAATGGGCGGGGCGCAACCGACGCCACCGCTGGGTCCAGGCGATCATGTATCCCGGGCTGCAGCTGCAGCGGCTGACCACCCGCGAACCTGACGCTCGACCAGCTCGCGGTGGCGATCGCCGCGCTCGACGCGGTGCTGGCGCTGGAGCAGCCCGGGCGAGCGGAGCGCGGACGGACTTGCTCGGGCGTGGAGGTCGTGGCGTAGATTCGACCCGTGCGCTCGCTGCGGATCGTCATCGTGGGAGCCGGACTCGGCGGGATCGCGGCCGCGATTGAGCTCCGGCGCCACGGCTTTACCGACCTCGTCGCTGCTCGAGCGCGCCGAGGGGGTGGGCGGCACCTGGCACTTCAACACCTACCCCGGCTGTGCCTGCGACGTGCCCAGCCACATGTACTCCTACTCGTTCGAGCAGCGGCGCGGATGGTCGCGGCTGTGCTCGCCCCAGGAGGAGATCCTGGACTACGTCCACCAGGTGGCCCGTGACTACGGGATCGACCGCCTGGTGCAGACCGGCACCGAGGTCACCGCCTGCGAGTACTCCGACGAGCAGCGGCGATGGACGGTGAGCGCCGCCGACGGCCGACGGTGGGAGGCCGATGCGGTGATCGTCGCCACCGGCCAGCTCCACCAGCCGGCGATTCCCCGGCTATCGCTGACCACGACGCCTTCGCCGGCCACAGCTTTCACTCCGCGCGCTGGGACCACGACTACGACCTGCGCGGCAAGCGGGTGGCGGTGATCGGGACCGGGGCCAGCGCGGTGCAGTTCGTGCCCGAGCTGGCGGAGCAGGCGGAGCAGCTCTACGTGTTCCAGCGCACGGGCAACTGGTTCATGCCCCGCCGCAACCGGCCCTACCCGGGCTGGTTCAAGGCCGCTCGTGCAGCGCGTGCCCGGGGTACAGGCAGCTGCGGCGGCGCTTCATCTACCACTACATGGAGACCCTGACCCGCCTGATCCGCAACCCGCGCACCTGGGGACTGCTCGGCAGAGCGCGCTCCGCCCTCTTCATGCGCTGGCAGCTCCGGGACCCGGAGGTGCGGCGCAAGGCGTGGCCGGACTACACCTTCGGCTGCAAGCGCATCCTGTTCAGCTCCGCACTTCCTGCCCGCGTTGCAGCGACCCGAACGTGGAGCTGGTCACCGATCCGATCGACCGCCTCACCGCCGGCGGGGTCCACACCGCGGACGGCACCGAGCGCGAGGTCGACTGCATCATCTACGGCACCGGCTTTCGCACCACCGAGTTCATGTTCCCGATGGAGATCACCGGATCCGGCGGAGCCTCGCTGAACGAGCAGTGGCGCGAGGGCGCCCACGCCCACCTGGGGGTCACCGTGCCCGGAGTTCCCCTCGCTGTTCCTGATCTACGGCCCCAACACCAACACCTCGGGCGGCTCGATCATCCTCTACGAGGAGGCCCAGGCCGCGTACATCCGCCAGGCGCTCCAGCACGTGCGGGCCACGGAGGCCGCGGCGATCACCGTGCGCCCCGACGTCGAGGCGGCCAGCGATCGGGAGCTCCAGGCCGCTTCGCCGGCACGGCTTGGACCCAGTGTGACTCCTGGTACCGCAACGAGAGCGGCAGGATCGTCACCAACTGGCCCGGTTACATGCGCGAGTACGAGGAGCGCCTGCGCGAGCTGGATCTTGATGAGTATGAGCTCGTGCCGCTGCCCGAGCCCGCCCCCGCCACCGCCGTAGCCCGCGTCCTAAACTCGACATCACCATGATCGATGACCTCGTGGAGCAGATCGAGGCCCGTTTCGCCGCGCTGGAGGCGGAGCTGGCCGACCCGGAGGTGATCGGCGACCGACAGCGGTTCACCGCTGCCAGCCGCGCCTACCGGGACCTGGAGCCGGCGGCCCGCCTCGCCTCCGAGTACCGGCGCGTGGCGACGACATGGAGGGCGCGCGCGAGCTGCTTGGCCGAGGACGGCGCCGACTCCGAGCTCCGGGCGCTGCTCGAGTCCTCCCGTGAGCGGGTCGCCGCGCTGGAGGAGGAGATCCGCCTGGCGATGGTGCGAACCGGACCCCAACGACGACAAGAACGTGATCGTCGAGATCCGTCCCGGGGACCGGGGGCGAGGAGGCCGCGTTGTGGGCCGGCGACCTGTACCGCATGCTGACCCGGTACGCCGAGCGGCGCGGCTTCACCGTCGAGACCCTGTCCGTCGGCGAGGGCAGCTACACCTTTGCGGTGAAGGGCGAAGGGGCCTACTCGGTGTTCAAGTTCGAGGGGGGGACCCATCGCGTGCAGCGGGTTCCCGAGACCGAGTCCCAGGGCCGCGTCCACACCTCCACGGCCACCGTGGCGGTGCTCCCCGAGGCCGACGAGGTCGAGGTGGCGGTCGACCCGGGCGATCTGCAGATCGACGTCTACCGCAGCTCGGGGCCCGGGGGGCCAATCGGTCAACACCACCGACTCGGCGGTGCGGATCACCCACAAGCCGACCGGGATCGTGGTCTCCATGCAGGACGAGAAATCCCAGCTGCAGAACCGGGAGCGGGCGATGCGGGTGCTGCGCGCCCGGCTCTACGAGCGCGCGCTGGCCGAGCAGCAGGCGGAACTTGCCGCCAACCGCCAGGCCCAGGTCGGCACCGGGGAGCGGGCGGAGAAGATCCGCACCTACAACTACGGCGAGAAGCGGGTCAAGGACCACCGCATCAACCTGCTGGTCCACAACCTCGACGCGATTCTGATGGGTGAGCTGGACGAGCTGAGCGCGGCGCTTCAGGACGACGAGAAGCGCCGGCGGCTCACCTGAGCGTGCGGTTGCCCGAGCATCCACCGCGATCGTCGACGTCCCATTCGCGGATGCCTGCGTGACGGCGAGCGGCGGCTGGCGCGGCCGGCTGCGACACGCCGCGCCTGGACGCCGAGCTGCTGCTGGGTGAGGCGATGGGGCTGGATCGGGCCGGGCTGGTGACTGGCGCGCCGCGAGCCCGAGCTTCGCCGAGCAGCTGGGCTTTCGCCGGCTTGCTGGAGCGGCGGGAGGCCCGGGAGCCGGTCGCCTACATCCTCGGCCGGCGCGCTTTCCGGGACATCGAGCTGGCGGTCGACGCCGGGTGCTGGTTCCCGCGGCCGGAGACCGAGCTGCTGGTGGAGGTGGCGCTGGCGCTGCCTGCAGGGGCCCGGGTCACCGACGTCGGCACCGGCAGCGGAGCGATCGCCCTGGCGCTGGCCGCACGAGCGTCCGGACCTGCGATCCGGGGCCTGGATGTCGAGCGCCGGCGCCGTGGAGCTGGCGCAAGCAAACGCCGCGCGGCTGGGGCTCCCGGTCCAGTTCGCCGCGGCCGACCTGCTCGACGGCGAGCAGCTACGACGCGGTGCTGGCCAACCTGCCCTACGTGACCGCGCGGCAGCGGGACGGGCTGCCGCCGGAGGTCGCCGGCTACGAGCCGGACGGCGGCGCTCTACGGCGGCGAGGACGGCCTGGAGGTGATCCGCCGGCTGGTGGCGCAGTTGCCCGCCGCGGTGAGCTTCGTCGCGCTGGAGGTGGGCCAGGGGCAGGCCGATGCGGTGAGCGCGCTGCTGGCCGGCGCCGGTTTCGCCGCGGTGGAGCGGCACCGTGACCTGGCCGGGGTGTCGACGGGTGGTGGTCGGGCGGCGGTGAGCGCCGCCACCGCCTTCGCGGCCGCCGTCGGCGTCGGGCGGGGTGGCCGTGTTCCCGTCCGACACGGTCTACGGACTGGCCTGCGATCCCGAGGACCCCGCGGCGGTCGAGCGGCTGTATGCGCTCAAGCAGCCGTCGCCCCGGAGAAGCGCGGCGGCGGTCATGTTCTTCTCGGTGGATGCCGCGCTGGCGGCGCTGCCCGAGCTCGGGCAGCGGACCATCGGCGGCGCTCCGGCGCCTGCTGCCGGGCGGCGTCACCGTCGCTGCTTGCCAATCCGGCGGGTCGCTTCCCGCTGGCCTGCGCCGCCGACCCGTCCACGCTCGGGCTGCGCGTGCCCGTGGTCCCGCTGCTCAGCGAGGTCGCGCCGCCCCGTGCTGCAGTCCAGCGCAAACCTGTCAGGCGGCGCCGACCCTCGGCGGCTGGCCGACGTGCCGGCCTCCATCCGCCGAGGGCGCCGACCTGGCCATCGACGGAGGTGAGCTGCCGGGCGTGGCCTCCACCGTGGTAGATCTCCGGGGCTACGAGTCGAACGGGGCCTGGCGCGTGATCCGCTCCGGGGCGGTCTCGGAGGCGTCGCTGGCGGTGGCGCTCGGACAGCCCTCGGACTGAGGAAACGCCCTGCGTCGCTGGTATCGTCGCTGCCATGAGCACCGAGCTGCCCTCTGACTTCTTCAACCGCCCGCTGAGCGAGGTCGACCCGGAGATCGCCGAGGTGATCGCACTGGAGCTGGAGCGCCAGCAGCGCACGCTGGAGATGATCGCTTCGGAGAACTTCGTCCCCCGCGCGGTGCTCGAGGCCCAGGGCTCGGTTCTGACCAACAAGTACGCCGAGGGCTATCCCGGCAAGCGGTACTACGGCGGCTGCGAGCACGTCGACGTCGCCGAGCAGCTGGCCATCGACCGCGCCAAGGCGCTGTTCGGGGCCGAGCACGCCAACGTCCAGCCGCACGCCGGGGCCCAGGCCAACACCGCCGTCTACCACGCGCTGCTGACCCCGGGGGACACCCTGATGGGGCTTGGAGCTGGCCCACGGTGGCCACCTCACCCACGGGATGAAGATCAACGTCTCCGGCCGGCTTTATGACATCGCGCTCCTACCAGGTGGACCGCGAGACCAGCCTGATCGACATGGACGAGGTCGAGCGCGTGGCCCACGAGCGCCGGCCGAAGATGATCCTCGCCGGCTGGTCGGCGTACCCGCGCCAGCTGGACTTCCCCCGCTTCCGGGAGATCGCCGACTCGGTCGGCGCCTACCTGATGGTCGACATGGCCCACTTCGCCGGGCTGGTCGCCGCCGGGCTGCACCCCAATCCCGATCCCCTACGCCGACGTGGTCACCACCACCATCCACAAGACGATCGGCGGGGGCGGGGCGGCATGATCCTGTGCCGGGAGGAGTACGCCAAGAAGATCAACTCGGCGGTGTTCCCCGGCCAGCAGGGCGGTCCGCTGGAGCACGTCATCGCCGGCAAGGCGGTGGCGCTGCGGATCGCCGCCAGCGAGCCGTTCCGCGAGCGTCAGGAGCGCACGCTCGCCGGCGCACGCGCGGTGGCCGCGGAGCTGCTGCAGGCCGGTGGGGGGGTCAACGTCCTCACCGGGGGCACCGACGTGCACCTGGTGCTGTGCGATCTGCGCGAGTCCGAGCTCGACGGGCAGCAGGCCGAGGACCGCCTGCACGACATCGGCATCACCGTCAACCGCAACGCCGTGCCCTTCGATCCGCGCCCGCCCGCGGTCTCCTCCGGGCTGCGGATCGGCACTCCGGCGCTGGCCACCCGCGGCTTCGAGGTCGAGGATTTCGTCGAGGTCGGTCGCATCATCGCTGCCGCGCTGCAGCCCGGGGACTTCGACGACCGCCGCGCGGAGCTGTCCGAGCGAAGCGCCGCGCTGGCCGATCGCTACCCGCTGTACGCCGGCCTCGGCGAAGCCGCGGTCGTCTAGCTCCTCGCCCGATTCGCGTGCAGCCGCCGGTCCGCACGCCGGCCTCCGGCATGACGGGCCTGGCCGCGTCCGCGGCCGCGGCCGCTGCTGGTCCTGGCCGGCTGCGGCGATGCCTCGTTTCAGTGGCACCAGGTCTCGATCGCCGCCGGCACCGCTCAGTGCCTGCCGGTGGCCACCACGCTCGGCGCCCAGCAGCAGGGCCTGCAGGAGGTACAGTCACGTGGCCCGTCCGATGGTGTTCGCCTACTCGCGGCCCGCCCGGCCCTCGTTCTGGATGGACGACACCCCTGCGGCGCTGAGCGGAGTGTGGGTGGGCGCCTCCGGCCGGGTGATCGGCTACTGGCACGGCCAGCCGGAGACCCAGACGCTGCATCTCGCCTCCGGCGCCGATCTCGGCCGTGCTGGAGTACCCGTCGGGGGCCCGCGTCCCGGCGCTCGGGCACGACGCTGGTGATCGGCGCGCGCTGTAAGCGCCCACGAAACGGTCAGCTGTGAGCGCAGACCGTTAGGCTGCTCATGTGACCGGGTATGTGCAGCGGCGAGAGGCGTGCGGCTACGGCGTCAGCCGAGTGCCCAGGCCCCTCGCGGATCGACAGTGTCCAGTGAGCGGAGAGCGAGGAAAAATGAGGAGCATGATGCGTGCGCGCCGGATGGCCGCCCTGGTGGTTTGCGCCGGATCGGCGGCGGCGCTGTCGGCCTGCGGGAGCAGTGGCGGCGGCAGCAGCTCGAGCTCAAGCGTGGACCCGGTCAGCGCCGCGCTGATGAGCCCTGGGGTTCGGACGGTGATCATCCCCAAGCAGCACAACCCGCTGACCATCGCCGTCACCTCGTGCTCTGAGGCCACCGCGGTCCCGGTATCCGGAAGCAGCACGGTGCCCCCCGGGTCCAACCTGTTCTCCATCCCGAGGAGCACGCTGACCCAGACGGTGGCGATCGAGCCGTGCGGCTCACCCGGCTCCAGCAGCTCCAGCTCGAGCAGCTCCAGCTCCAGCTCGAGCTCCAGCAGCTCCAGCTCCAGCAGCGTGATGATCGCGCCGCCGCCACCGAGCACGGTCCTCATCACCCCTGGTGGCCCCGGCGCCCCACAGGCCGCCGGGGCGAGCCCCCAGGACCAGCTGGTGCTGCCGTCCAACAGCAGCGTCACCACGCTGATCGTGCCACCGTGCGTGTCGCCGTCGAGCTCCAGCTCCAGCTCCAGCTCGAGCAGCTCCAGCACGCCGACTTCGCCGGGCACCAGCCAGACCAACGTGATCCCGTCCAAGAACGGCACCGTGGCCACCGCGTCCGGCTGCGTGGCGCAGGCGTCCAGCAGCAGTAGCAGCAGCTAGCAGTCCGACGGGACGGCTGGTCCAGCGCAAGCGAAGGAAGCCCGATAGCCCAGACAGCGGAAAAACAGGAAGAGTCCGAGGCGGAGGAACGCTCCGCGCTCGGAGTCCGAAGCGCCGCCACCGGAGGCCGAGCCCGGGCCCAACCGCGTGCTGTGGGTGACGCTGGTGGTGCTGGTGCTGATCCTGGCCATCGCCGACCTGATCGCGAGCAAGACCAGCCCGGTCAACTTCGCCAACCCCGGCATGCGGGCGGTCATCGTGCCCACCGCAGATGTGGCGCGGACGGTGGTGGTGACCCCCTGCGGCACCGGCGCCGCGATCTCCACCAACCCCACGGTGGCGATGAACACGCCCGGCGCGATCTCGGTCCAGCTGCCCCAGGGCTTGGGAAACCGGATCGTCCTGGTGCCGAAGTGCGCGTTACGCAGGCCCGGGCCAGCGCCGCGTCGCCGACCAGCTACCTACCATCGGCGGCGTTCGTGACCAAGCCGGGCACGGCCATACCGCCGCTCGGCGGGCTCACCGTCACGCCGGACAGCTCCGCCTCCAGCTCGGTCTCCTCTTCCTCTGAGGCCGGTTCGCCCGAGTCCGCGCAGTTGCAGCTCACTGTTCCCCCCGGCAGCCCGATCCGGACCGTGGTGATCGGACCCTGCGAGGCGGCCAACCCCACCGGCCCGGCCGAACAGGTGCTGGGCGCTCCGCGCGGCTCGACGACGTCCGTCGCGCCTAAGTGCTGATCGCCCGGCCGCCCGCTTTCCTGCGTCGCGATCTCCGCGGCGCACTTGCGGGTTCCGCGCCGCGTCGTCGCGGCTGCGGGCTCGCCTCGCGGCTTCCCCGCCGGGTCTGGGTGCTCCTGCTGGTGGCGCTGCTGCTCCGCGTCGCCGTGGTCGGGGTCAGCTTCGACACCCCCACCACGCTGGACGCGGCCGACTTCAGCCGGACCGGGCTGTCGATCGCCCAGGGCCACGGCTTCCCCATACAGCAACCGGGCCCCCGGGCGGCGGTCCCGAGCGCGTTCAGGCCCACCGGCCTACCCGGCGTTCCTGGCCGCGGTGTACTTCGTCGCCGGCGAGGAGGCGCCGCCGGCCGCGCGAATGGTCCAGACGCTGCTGGGCACCCTGACGGTCGTGCTGATCGGGGTGATCGCCACCCAGATCTGGGGTCGGCGCGTGGGCGTGCTCGCGCTCGGCATCGCCGCGGTGGCCCCGCCGCTGGTGGTGATGAGCACCGAGCTGGTCTCCGAGTCGCTGTTCGTCCCGGTGATGCTCGGCGCGGTGGCCTGCGCGCTGAAGGCTCGCGGCTCGCCGCACACGCTGCGCTGGGCGATCGCCACCGGCGTGCTGCTGGGCGATAGCCGAGCTGACCCGCACCAACGCCCTGGTGCTGCTGCCGCTGCTGGCCTTCGCCCTCTGGCGGGCGGACAGCGGTCGGGGTGGCGAGCACCGCCTGGGGCTGGCGTGCGCCGTGGTGCTGGCCATGGTGCTCACCGTCGCGC
This sequence comes from uncultured Solirubrobacterales bacterium, assembly GCA_963731435.1. Lineage (GTDB taxonomy): Bacteria > Actinomycetota > Thermoleophilia > Solirubrobacterales > Solirubrobacteraceae > Palsa-465. Next base: position 1,782,474 of record CAVSVF010000001.1, on the reverse strand, counting down.
CGTGGACGATGCGCAACTGGGTCGTGCTCCACGCCTTCATTCCGGTCTCCACCGAGATCGGCTACACCGTCGCGGGCACCTACAACCAGGCCTCGCGCACCGACCGGCACTGGCCGGCCGTGTGGAAGGAGGCCGAGCACGGCGCCTCGCCCGAGTACAGCTCCATCGCTTCTACGCCTCGATCGACCATTGGAACGAGGTCACCTTCGGCAACCATCTGCATGTCCGCCGCGTGGGCCGATATCCGCATGGATCCCCCTATACGTGCTCGAGGTCCTGAAGTGGAACGCGATCCGGATGTTCCACCTGGGCGAGCTGGATTTCGCGGTTGACAACTACCGCGACACCGACATCCCTCGGGTGCCGGCGCTGCTGGCGGTCTACGGGTTCTACCCGCTGGGGGTCCTGGCGCTGGCGGGCCTGCTCACCCGCCGGATGTGGCGGGCGCCGCTGTGGCTCTGGCTGGTGCCGGTGTTCCTGGCCAGCACGCTGCTTATCACCAGCTTCATCCGCTTCCGGTCCGGCATCGACCGTTCCTGGTGATGCTCGCTGCGCTGCCATCACCGCGGGGTGGACCGTTGGCGCGCCTGGCGAGACCGGCGGGGCGGGCCGGCGTATGTCGGTGACGAGGCCCGGCCCGCGACGCCGCTGGCCGGCGGCGTGCTCATCCAGGGCGCCTGATCCCGCCTGCGTAGTCCCTGACCTGCAGGGCGATCCTGGCCGGCTGCCATGCTACGGCCAGCCCATGCGGTACTGGGACGCCGTCTTCGCCTTCCTCGTCGCCATGGTCGTGGCGGTGGTGCTGACGCCGTTGGCGGCCCGTCTCGCCCGCCGAGTGGGAGCGCTGGCGATGCCGAGCGAGCGGGGGCTGGCGACTCGTACCACTCCGCTTGCTGGGGGGCCTGGCGATCCTCGCCGGCGTGCTGGTGGCCGCGGCGCTGTGGATGCCCGCCGGAGATCCGGCTGGCCCGCTCCGCCCATGCCGGGCCTGGCTACGCCGGCATCGTCCACACCTGGGCGATCATCGCCGGCGCTGTGCTGATCGCGCTGGTGGGGGCGATCGACGATGCGCGCGACCTGCGACCGCAGTGGAAGCTGATGGGACAGGTCGCGCGCGGCGGTGATCGCCGTCAAGGGCGGCGCGGTGGTCACCGACGTGACCCTGCCGTTCATCGGCGCGCTCCAGTTCCCCAACATCGGCGGCGTGCTCAGCGCGATCTGGCTGGTCGGGCTGATGAACGTGGTCAACTTCAGCGACGGCGTCGACGGGCTGGCGGCGGGCGTGTGCGCGATCGACGGCATGGCGTTCTCCATCATCGCCTTTGACCTCGGGGTGAACGCGGCGCGGGGATCCTCGCCGCGGCCACCGCGGGGGCGGCGCTCGGCTTCCTGTTCCACAATTTCCATCCCGCCGCGGTGTTCATGGGCGACTCCGGCGCCAACCTGCTCGGCTATCTGCTGGGCGTGGCCGCGGTGGTCGGCTCGCTGAAGACCAACGTGGTGGTCGCCCTGGTGGTGCCGCTGTTCATCCTCGCCGTGCCGTTCCTGGACACCGGTTTCGTGGTGGCCAAGCGATTGAAGTACCGGCGCAAGCCGTGGGCTGCCGACGCCAACCATTTCCACCACCGGATGGCACGGATCGGCTTCAGCTCAGCGCAAGACGGTGGTCTACCTCTACGGCTGGACGCTGATGCTGGCGGTGCTGGCGGTGGCGCTCCGCCTGATCCCGTACCACGACCATGGTCCCCCGTACCACTACCACCCTGTGTGGGTCCTGGTGCTGGTGGCTGCTCGGCCTGCTCGCGCTCGCCGCCAGCATCTACCTCGTCTACGTCCTGGAGATCCTCAAGTTCCGCCATCGCCGGGCCGGCGAGCTCCGTACGCGGGACTCCCGGCACCAGCGAGCACGAGATCGAGACCCAGGTGCAGCGGGACATCGAGACGGGCGAGTTCGAGCGCGTGGGATGAGTCCCGGCGGCGCTGCGCCACGCGGACACGGGACAGCTGAGCTGAGCGCGATCGGCCGGACCGAGCGCGTGCTGCTCGCTGCAGTGGCGCTGGCCATCGCGCTGGCGGGAATCACCCGCTACGCCGGCGGTGTCAGCACCGGGCTCGCCTTTGCCGTGGCCACGGTGGCACTGGCCGGCATCGCGTGGCTGATGTCCTACGCCACCGAGCAGGTGGGGGAGCAGCCTCGGCCCGGCCGCCACCGGACTGACTGCAGTCCACGCTGGGCAACCTGCCGGAGTTCTTCGTGGTCATCTTCGCGCTGGACGCCGGTCAGCGGATTGTCGCCCAGACGGCGATCATCGGCTCGATCCTGGTCAATGCACTGCTGGTGCTGGGTCTGGTCATCATCGCCGGCGCGCGGCGGGCACCGGACGGGGTGATGCGCTTCAGCCCCCGGCTTCCCAACGACACCGCGACGCTGCTGCTGGTCGCCTCGTTCATCATCGTGCTGATCGGGCTGGCGGTGTCCTCGCACGATCCGGCCAGCCGCCACACCCGGACGATCTCGATCGTCGGGGCCGTGGCGATCCTGCTCGTCTACGTGGTGTGGGTGGCTCAGTACCTGACCAGTGACTCGGCCCGGCGGGGCCGGACAGCCCCGAGCGTGACCACGCTCGCCTGCCGCTCGCGGCCAGCGTGGTGCTGCTGGTGATCGCCGGCGTCGCCTCCGCGTTCGTCTCGGACTGGTTCGTCCATGCCCTGCAGCCCACCATTCACAAGGCTCCACATCTCCACGGACCTTCGCCGGGCTGGTGATCGTGGCCATCGCCGGTAACGCGGTGGAACACGTGACCGGCATCGTCCTCGCCGCCCGCGGCCAGTCCGAGCTGGCGATCTCCGTGGTGAAGAACTCGGTGGCGCAGATCGCCGCCTTCCTCTATCCGCTGCTGGTGCTGGTATCGCTGCTCACCGCCACCACGCTGACGTTCTCGCTGGCGCCGGTCTACATCGGCGCGCTGATCGGCACCGCGATGACTCATCTGGCAGGTCACGGGGGATGGGGAGGCCACGCAGTTCGAGGGCGCGGCGCTGATCGCCACCTACGTGATCCTGGCGACGCTGGCGGCGTTCGAGTTCTAGGGGTGCCGGGCTCGCCCGGCCGCGACCGCGGCGGTGTCCCGGGGCGTCGCGCAGTGCTGGGGCTGAGCGTGCGGGCGTGGCGTGGCGTCGGCGTGGCGTGCGGGCGCGGCGCCCAACTTTGGCGCCTGACCGTCGCATAGTGAGGGGTGAATCGCCATTCATCGCCCGTCCCGCCCGTCCCGCCCGTCCCGCCCGCTCCGCCCGTCTCGGCCGTCTCCGTCCTCCTCGGTCACCTGCTATCTTACGTTGACGTAAGAAAGAGAAAGGACTGCGTTGACCGCCACCGAGGCACCGCCCGCCACCAACAAGCAGACGCCGACCCCGCGTACCCGACGCATCGGCGTCGACGCGGGGCACGACAACTACAAGTGGTGGGCCCTCTCCTGCACCAGCCTGGGGATGCTGCTGGCGACGATCAACTCGGGCACGCTGATCATCGCGCTGCCCGACCTGGAGCGGAGCCTGCACACCAGCCTGCTGGAGCTGGTGTGGGTGATCCTCGTCTACATGATCGCCTCCACCGTGCTCGTGCTCAGCGCGGGCCGGCTGTCGGACCAGTTCGGCCGCAAGCAGGCCTACGTGGGCGGCTTTCTGATCTTTGCTCTCGCCTCGCTCGGCGCCGGCTTCGCCGCCAACGGGACGCAGCTGATCCTGTGGCGGATCCTGCAGGGAATCGGCGGGTCCTTCCTGTTCGCCAACGCCGCCGCGATCGTCACCGACTCGTTCCCCAAGGAGCAGCTCGGCCTGGCGATGGGCACCAACACCATGGTGGCCGCCGTCGGGCTGGTGATCGGGCCGGTCCTCGGTGGCGCGCTGGTGGCCATCTCCTGGCACTGGGTGTTCTGGTTCAACGTGCCGTTCGGGCTGCTCGGGTGTCTCTGGGGCATCGTCGTCCTGCACGAGATCACCGGCCGCTCGGAGGACCGGCGGATTCGATCTCGCCGGCACCGTCACGTTCCTCGATCGGTCTCACCGGCCTGGTGCTGGGCATCTCCAAGGGCGGGATCTCCGGGCTGGGGCTCCCCGGTGGTGATCGGCGGTCTCGGCGCCGCAGCGGTGCTGCTGCCGGCGTTCGTGCTGATCGAGCGCCACCACCGCGCGCCGATGCTCGACCTCTCCATCTTCCAGCAGCCGGCTGTTCTCCGCCGCCGCCGCCGCCGCGTTCATCAACGGGCTGGCGCGGTTCGCGCTGATGTTCGTGTTCGTCTTCTACTTCCAGGGCGTCCAGGGCAACTCTCCGATCCTGGCCGGGGTCAAGCTGGCCCCGCTGGCGGTGGGGATGCTGATCTCCTCACCGGTGGCCGGGATCTACGCGGACCGGCGCGGCTCCCGCGGGCTCGCCGTGCTCGGGATGATCGTCACCGCCGCCGGGCTGGCGCTGATGACCACGCTCGGACGTGACACGACGCTATCTGGGCCAGCGGTATCTACATGTTCATCGTCGGGATCGGATCGGGCATGTTCAATTCCCCCAACACCGCGGCGATGATGGGGACGGTCCCCGCCCACCGGCGGGGCATCGCGGCCGGCGCCCGGGTGCTGGTGCAGAACACAGGCGCGGTGATCTCGATCGCCTTCGTACTGGCGATCGTGACCTCCTCGGTGCCGAAGTCGGTGCTCTTCAGCGTGTTCTCCGGCCTGGCCAACCACATCTCCACCGCGGAGCTGGATCCGTTCATCTCCAACATGCACACCGCGCTTTGGGTGCTCGCGATCACCTCGCTGCTGGGGGCCTTCGTCGCCGCGGCACGGCCACGTGAGGCGGCGACCGAGGTCGCCGCGACCGCCCAGCCGGAGGCGGTACGAGCATGAGCACCACGCGCGAACTCCCGCCGGCCACTACCGGTACGCCGCACGCCGAGCCGCGAGTCCTGCGGATCGGGGAGCTGGCGGCGCTGACCGGAACCACGCCGCGGACGATCCGCTACTACGAGGAGATCGGGCTGCTGCCCGGCGGCAGCGGCCGCGTCCAGGGCCAGCATCGCTGCTACACCGAGGCCGACGTTGAGCGGGTCAGCGAGATCGTCCGCCTGCGAGACCTGCTGGGGCTGTCACTGGACCAGCTCTCCCAGCTGCTGGATGCAGAGACCGCCCGGGCGGAGCTGCGCCGTGAGTTCGCCCAGGCGGAGGATCCGGCCGAGCAGCGGCGGATCCTCGAGCAGAGCATGGTCCACATCGACACCCAGCTGGAGCTCGTGCGCGCCCGCCGCGGCGAGCTGGAGCAGCTCGAGGGGGAGCTGGCCGCCAAGCGCGAGCGGGTTCTGAGCCGACTGGCCGAAACCCGGAGCTGAAGCGGGAAACCCCCGCCAGGGGGGCAGGATCCGCGGCGCCGGGGGAGTAACCCTCACCAGGCGCTCCGGGTACTTATAACGGGCCTATGACCATGGACGAAACCCGCACTGCAACCTCCCGCTGGATCCCCCGCCTGCTGGCCGTGGCGGCAGCCATCGTCGGGATCGTCAACACCGCTTCGGCGCTGACACCCAACATCCGCTGGCGCGGTCACCTGCTGCTGGACGTGGAGCCGGTGCAGGCGATGCGCCTGTTCCACGCGCTGGCGCTTCCAGCGGGCGCGGCACTGCTGCTGGTCTCGCCCTATCTGCTCAAGCGACGCCGTCGCGCCTGGCAGGCAGCGGTGGTGCTGATGCTGGTACTGGGCGTGTTCGACCTGCTCAAGGGCCTGGACTTTGAGGAGACGGCGATCACCTGGGCGGTGCTGGCGCTGCTGATCTACTGCCGCTCCGCCTTCACCGTTCGCCACGATCCGATCACCCTGCGCTCGGCGGTCTGGCGGGTGCCCTTGCTCGGTCTGGTCGGACTGCTGGGCGCCGGGCTGGCGACGTTCGCCTCCCAGGGCCATCCGTCGTGGCATTCGGTCCTGGCCGAGACCGGAGATCTGCTGCGCTGGCAGGCGGGCCCGATCGTGTTTCACCATCACTCCGCCTTCCACCACCACTTCGCGTGGATTCCCCTGACCGTTCATCTGACCGAGGTCACCACGCTGCTGGCGATCGCCTATGTGATATTCCGGCCGCTCGCGGCTCCGGGTCTGCCCGGTCCGGGAGCGCGCCGCGCTGCGGCCGACCTCGTCCGCAACTACGGCAACGACACGCTGTCCTTCTTCAAGCTCCGTTCCGACAAGCACCTGTTCTTCGGCGCGGACGGCCGAGCTTTCGTCGGCTACCGGATCGAGAACGGCGTGCTCCTGCTCTCAGGCGATCCTGTCGGTCCACCCGAGTGCTTCCCAGGCCTGCTTCGAGAGCTCGGGTCGTTCGCCGAGACACGCGGGCTGAAGCTGGGCGCGGTCGGCGCCAGCGAGCGGCTGACTCCGCTGTACGAGCAGCTAGGCCTGCGAACGATCTACCTCGGCGACGAGGCGATCGTCGAGCTCGACAGGTTCTCGCTGGAGGGGCGGGCGATCCGCAAGGTGCGTCAATCGGTGAGCCGCCTGACGAAGGCTGGGTTCACCTCGGAGCTTCATCCTGTGAGCAGCCTCGACGAGAGCACGATGAGTGAGGTCGAGGACGTGCTGGAGCGTGGCCGCGAGGGTGCTCCGGAGCGCGGGTTCTCGATGGCGATGGACTCCATCAACTCCGACGTCGGGGAGGACACGCTGGTCGTGCTGGCTCGCGACGGCGAGAACGCCATCCGCGGCGTGCTGCATTTCGTCCCCTGCTACGGACGCGAGACGATGTCGCTCTCGTTCATGCGCCGTGACCCCGACACCCCCAACGGTCTGACCGAGTTCCTCGTGGTCAGCGCCGCGCAACTGCTCAAAGAACGGGGCATCGGCGAGATGTCACTCAACTTCGCCGCCTTTGCCCGCTGGATACACGATCCCTGCAAGTGGCACGAGCGCGTCCTGGGCAAGCTGATCGCGTTGGGCAACCCGTTCTTTCAGATCGAGAGCCTGTACCGCTTCAACGCCAAGTTCTTCCCTCGCTGGGAGCCGCGCTACCTCGTCTATGAGGGCGCGCTGGGGCTGCCGAGGGCGAGCCTGGCCGCGATGTGGGCGGAGGGACAGCTACCCAAGCCGTTCCCGCGCCAGCGCGCCGCCGTTCCCGGCGTGCGATGAGGCCGCGGATTCGCTAACGGCGCGCTAACGTTGAGCTTCGCGGCTCCGGCGATCGGCCGGTGGCCCGCAATCGACCCAGGGCGTCCGCCCCGCGACGCCTCCCGGATCGCGACGGTACGCTTTCCGGCCCCTCATCTCTCCTCGTGACCAGCTTGCCGCCGTCGAACGACACTTTGACCTTAAACCGTTGCAATGGTGCTGGTCTGGGTACACACGAACCGTACGAACGTGCCTCACGGCTTCGTGGAGAGAGATGAGTGCTTCGGCGGTATCTGAGCAGCCGGTGATCCTGCTTCGCTGGATCGACGTCGTCCTGCTCGCTGTCGCGGCGCCGATCATGCTGCTGATCGGAGTACCGGCCGACGGCTACCTCATCGGCGCCGGCGCCTGGATCGTGCTGCGTGCGGTGGGCGTCGCGGTGGAGCACTTCGCCGGAGGTGACCGACCGGGCCTGGAGATAACCCTGCGCCTCTCGTTCCTGCTCACGCGGTTGTTCCTGCTGGCCCTAGTGGTGATCCTGGTTCGCCAGCACGACGGCCGCGACGCGGGCCTCACCACACTGATGGTCATCGTGTTCGCCTTCACCGTCGAGATGATCATCTCCTTTGCCACCCGCCCGAGGCGCGTATGAGCAAGCGCACCAAGATCCTGCTGGGAATCGCCGCGTTCTACCTCCTCGGGCTGATCGTGATCGGGGCGGCCACCGGCCTGACCAGCATGAAGAACAACTCGTTCCAGATCCAGAACGAGTTCAAGCTGACCGACTGGGTCTCGCTGGGCCCGCTGACGATCAACCGGGCGGTCCTCTACCTGTTCCTCGCCTCGGTGGCGACGGTGATCACGATGGTGTGGATCGCGCGGAAGATGCAGGCCCGGCCCAACCGCGTGCAGACCGCCGTGGAGACGCTGTTCTCGCTGATGCGGGACAACATCACCCACGGCAACATGCCCGACTCGATGGCCGCGAAGTGGTTCCCGTTCGTGGGCACGCTGTTCCTGTTCATCTGGTACTGCAATCTGATCGGCTACCTGCCGCTGCCGACCAACACCGAGGAGACCTTCAGCGTGTTCGGGGCGCAGATTCCCTCGTTCGCGCTCTACGCCGCCACCGCCAACATCTCGGTGCCGCTGATCCTGGCCGTGGTGGTGTTCATCACGTTCAACGCCGAGGGATTCAGGACCCAGGGCTTCCGCGGATACCTGAACAGCCTGATCCCCCAGGGGGTCGGGGGCAAGATGCTGATCATGATCGCGCCGCTGGAGATCATCTCCACCTTCATGCGCCTGATCTCGCTGACCATCCGGCTGTTCGCCAACATCCTCGCCGGGCACATGATCATCCTGTTCATGGCCGGCGGCCTGGCGGTGATCCTCGGCCTCAGCGTGCTGGGCTGGTTCACGCTGCCGGTCGGGATCGCCGTGTACCTGTTCGAGCTGGGCCTGGTGGCGACGCTCCAGGCCTTCATCTTCGCGACCTTGGCTGCCATTTACCTCGGCGGCGCAACCAGTAGTCACTAACCAGATAGGAGCGCAGCAAAGTGCTTTCACACATTTTCTTGCTGGCCCAGTCCTCAGCGGGCTTGGGAATCGGGATCGGCGGCGGCCTAGGTGCCGTCGGCGCTGGAGTGGGTATCGGGTACATCTTCGGCAAGGTGATCGAGTCGGTCACCCGGCAGCCGGAAATGCGCGATGAGATCACCAGCATCCAGTGGCTGGGCTTCGCCCTGACCGAGGCATGCTTCTTCTACGGCCTGGTTGCGGGCCTGATCTCCTACGTGCTCAAGTAGATGCACGTCCTGCTGCCCATAGCCCAGTCCTCCAGCGGATCGTTCCTGATCACGCCCAATGTCGGGCTGATGGTCTGGACGCTGCTGCTGTTCGGCATCTCGATGTTCGCGCTGGCCAAGCTGGCCTTCCCGCGCATCACCAAGGCGCTGGACAAGCGCCAGCACGCGATCGAGGAGTCGATCGACCATGCCGAGCAGATGCGGCGCGAGTCCGACAAGCTGCTGGAGGAGTACCGCGAGCGCCTGCACGACGCACGCGAACAGGCGGAGGGCATCGTGGACCGCGCCCGCAAGTCCGCCGAGACCCACGAGCGCAATGCCCAGGAGGACGCCAAGGAGCAGCGGGAGAAGCTGATGGAGCAGACGCGCCGCGACATCGAGACCGAGACGCGGCGCGCGATCGACCAGATCCGCCGCGAGGTCGCCGACCTCACGGTGCTGGCCACCGAGAAGGTGACCCGCAAGACCCTGACCGAGGAGGACCAGCAGCGGCTGGTCGAGGATGCGCTCTCCGAGCTCGACTTCAGCGCGCTGAGCAACGGGGGAACCGAGTAGTGGAGGAGATCGCCGAGGTCTACGCGCGCTCGCTGTTCGAGGTTGCCTCCGAGCACGACGAGGTCGACGAGGTTCGTGAGGAGCTCGGCCAGTTCGCCGACGCGCTGAATGAGAAGCGCGAGCTGGCGGTGTTCTTCTTCTCGCCCTACTTCTCCACCGAGGAGAAGAAGGAGGGGCTGGACAAGTTGATCGACGACGCCAGCGAGATCTTCATGAACTTCCTCCAGGCGCTGGTGGAGCGTCACCGGATGCCGGTGATCTTCCGCATCCGCCACCGCTACGACGCCCTCTGGGAGGAGGAGAACCAGCTTCTTCCGGTACAGGTGACGAGCGCCATCGAGCTCGACAAGAAGACCGTCAAGAGCATCGGCGATCGCATCGGCAAGGAGACCGGGCGCAAGGTCGAGCTCACCAGCACGGTCGATCCCGACATTCTGGGTGGGCTGGTGCTGCGCGTGGGCAACTTCGTCCTCGACGCCTCAATTCGCCACCGACTCGACCAACTTCGCAAGCAAGTCGCGCACGCGGCGTAAGGAGCCACTTCATGCAGATCAAGCCCGATGAGATCACCTCCATCCTGAAGAACCGGATCGAAGGCCTCGATTCCGAGAGCGCCGATCTCACCGAAGTCGGGACGGTCCTGTCGGTCGCCGACGGCATCTGCCGCGTCCACGGGCTGGAGAACTGCATGTCGTTTGAGATGCTGGAGCTCCCCCACGACGTGACCGGCCTGGCGCTGAACCTGGAGTCCGACAACGTCGGCGTGGTGCTGTTCGGGGAGTGGGAGAAGATCTCCGAGGGCGACACCGTGCGCCGCACCAAGCGGCTGCTGGACATCCCGGTGGGCGACGAGCTGCTGGGACGGATCGTTGACCCGCTCGGCAACCCGCTGGATGGCAAGGGCGAGATCAACACCGAGGCCACCCGGCCGGCCGAGCACAAGGCTCCCGGAGTGATCGCGCGTCAGCCGGTGAAGGAGCCGATGCTGACCGGGCTGAAGGCGATCGACACGATGATCCCCATCGGCCGAGGGCAGCGGGAGCTGATCATCGGTGACCGCCAGACCGGCAAGACGGCGATCGGCGTGGACACGATCATCAACAACCGGGACCGCGACCTGATCTGCGTGTATGTGGCGATCGGGCAGCGCAAGTCCACGGTGGTGGAGCTGGCCAACGAGCTCGAGGATGCCGGGGCGATGGAGAACACGATCATCGTCATGGCCGCCGCCGACGAGGCAGCGCCGGTCAAGTTCCTGGCGCCATACGCGGGCTGCGCGATGGCCGAGCACTTCCTCTACGACGGTCGCGCGGCGCTGGCCGTCTACGACGACCTGACGAAGCACGCCTATGCCTACCGGCAGATGTCGCTGTTGCTGCGTCGCCCGCCGGGACGTGAGGCCTATCCGGGCGACGTGTTCTATCTGCACTCACGGCTGCTGGAGCGAGCGGTCAAGCTCAGCGACGACTTCGGCGGCGGGTCGCTGACCGCGCTGCCGATCATCGAGACTCAGGCCGGCGACGTCTCGGCCTACATCCCCACCAACGTGATCTCGATCACCGACGGCCAGATCTTCCTGGAGCCGGGACTGTTCAACTCCGGGGTACGGCCGGCCATCAACGTCGGGATCTCCGTCTCCCGCGTGGGCGGAAGCGCGCAGATCACTCCGATGCGAAAAGTCTCCGGAACGCTGAAGCTCGACCTCTCCCAGTACCGCGAGCTCGAGTCCTTCGCGCAGTTCGGCTCCGAGCTCGATTCTGAGACTCAGCGAACGCTCAGCCGCGGGGAGCGCCTGGTCAAGACGCTCAACCAGAACGAGCGGCAGCCGATGAGCGCCCAGGACCAGGTGGTGCAGATCTTCGCGGCGACCAACGGCTACCTGGATCGGATCAGCGTCGACAAGGTCGAACGGTTCCTGTCCGAACTGAGCGATTCGGTCAAGTCCAGCGAACCGGACGTGCTGGAGAAGATCGGCGAGGGCGAGTGGGACGACAGCACCCAGGAGAAGCTGGAGAACGCGATCAAGCAGTTCGCCGAGGACTTCGGCTACGACCTCGACGAGGAGGGTCATCCGCTCGACGAGGAGTCCGACGAGGACGAGGACAGCGATAGCGGTAGCGGTAGCCAGGGCGGCGAGAGCTCCTCCGGCTCCTCCGAGGACGATGATGACGAGGAGCAGGACGAGGACAAGGAGGAGGAGGCCGTCCCCGCCTGACGCGGACGGTCCACCGGCGATGCCCACCACCCAGGAAGTCCGCAGCCGGATCGACTCGGTCAAGAACATCAAGAAGATCACCCGCGCCATGGAGATGGTGGCGGCGGCCCGGTTGCGCCGTGCCGAGCAGCGGATCGAGGAGCTTCGTCCCTATGCCAGCGCGATCCGGCGGATGACCCGGGAGGCGGCGCAGGCCGCCGGCGATCTGCCGGAGCTGCCGATCCTGGACGAGCACGAACAGGTCAACCACGTCGGCATCCTGCTCATCGCCGGCGACCGCGGTCTGGCGGGCGCGTTCAACTCCAGCATCGTGCGGGCGGGAACGGCCGCCGGCCGCAAGTATCAGTCCGATGGGGCGTCCCCGGTGTACTTCGCCTCCGGCAAGAAGCCGGCGTCCTCGCTGGGATTCCGCGGACTAGAGCTGGCCGATAGCTGGACGGGCTTCACCGACCGGCCCGCCTACTCAGATGCCCGCCAGATCGCCGAGCGGCTGATCGCCGCCTATGTCGACGAGGAGGTCGACCAGGTGGAGATCTTCTACAACGGCTACGTTTCCGCGATCTCTCAGGAGGTGCGCCGGGAGACCCTGCTGCCGCTGCAGCGGGCCTCGGTGCTGGAGGAGGGGGACGACGACGGGAGGATGAGGACGGCTCCGCGGACGAGGACTCGCAGAAGCGATCGCTGGTGGAATACGAGCCGGGCCCCGAGGAGATCCTGGAGCGCCTGGTCCCTGACTACGTCGAGATCTCCATCTATCGCGCCCTGCTCGAGTCCACCGCGTCCGAGCACGGCGCCCGGATGACCGCGATGCGCAGCGCTTCCGATAATGCCTCCGAACTCGTCGACGACCTCACCTTGCAGCTGAACCGCGCCCGCCAGGCGGAGATCACCCAGGAGATCATGGAAGTCGTCGCCGGCGCCGAGGGCCTCAGCTAGATTGGATCAGCAGGCCGCGGCGCCAGCCGGGCCGGATTGGAGAGACATGTCAGCCACTGAAGAGACCGAAAAGAACGAAGCCGAAGGCACGAGCAGGACTCCCAGAAGGAGGAGCGCAACGTCGGCCGGGTCGAAGAGGTACAGGGCGTCGTCATCGAGGCCGTGTTCCCCGACCGCCTTCCGGAGATCAACCACGCGATCACCATCGCCCGGCCGGAGGCGGCCCAGCAGGAGGAGGCCGTCGACGAACGCGAGTCAGACACCGCCGGCAACTACCTGGTGTGCGAAGTCCAGCAGCACCTCGGTGACGATCGTGTCCGCGCAGTGGCGATGGACACCACCGACGGGCTGGCTCGCGGGGTTGAGGTGATCGACACCGGATCGCCGATCACCGTTCCAGTGGGCAAGGCGACGCTGGGACGTATCTTCAATCTGCTCGGCGAGCCGATCGACGAGGGCGACGAGGTCGACGAGGACGTGGAGCGCTGGCCGATCCATCGTGAAGCCCCCACGGTCGAGACGCTGATCCCCACCACGGAGATGTTCGAGACCGGGATCAAGGTGATCGACCTGCTGGCGCCCTATGCCAGGGGCGGCAAGGTCGGCCTGTTCGGCGGCGCCGGCGTCGGCAAGACGGTGATCATCCAGGAGCTGATCCACAACCTGGCCCAGGAGCACGGCGGGCTGTCGGCGTTCTGCGGGGTCGGGGAGCGCTCGCGTGAGGGCAACGATCTCTACCTGGAGATGAAGGAGTCAGGGGTGCTCGACAAGACCATGTTGGTCTTCGGGCAGATGAACGAGCCTCCCGGTGCCCGCATGCGGGTCGCCCTCTCGGGTCTGACCATGGCGGAGTACTTCCGCGACGAAGAGGGTCAGGACGTGCTCCTGTTCATCGACAACATCTTCCGCTTCGTCCAGGCCGGCTCGGAGGTCTCGGCACTGCTGGGACGGATGCCCTCACAGGTTGGCTACCAGCCCACCCTGGAATCCGAGATGGGCGAGTTGCAGGAGCGGATCACCTCGACCCGGAACGGTTCGGTCACCTCGATTCAGGCCATCTACGTCCCGGCCGACGACCTCACCGACCCCGCTCCGGCATCGGCGTTCGCTCACCTCAACGCCACCACCACACTCTCTCGGTCGATCTCTGAGAAGGGCATCTACCCGGCGGTCGACCCCCTCGACTCGACCTCGACGATCCTCAAGCGGGACATCCTCGGCGACGAGCACTTCGAGGTGGCCAACCGGGTCAAGGAGGTGCTGCAGCGCTACAGCGAGCTGCAGGACATCATCTCCATCCTGGGCATCGACGAGCTCTCCGACGAAGACCGGCAGACCGTCAACCGGGCGCGCAAGCTGGAACGCTTCCTCTCCCAGCCGTTCCACGTGGCCGAGCAGTTCACCGGCACCCCCGGCGTGTACGTGCCGATTTCCGAGTCGATCCGTGGCTTCAAGGAGATCCTGGACGGCAAGCACGACGACCTCCCCGAGCGGGCCTTCTTCCTGAAGGGGACGATCGACCAGGTGGTGGAGGATGCCGGGAAGGGCTCGGCGGACGACGAGGACGAGGAGTCGGGCTCCGACAACGACTCCGAGGACAAGGAGAAGCGCTCGGACGAGGACTCGGACAGCGGCTCCGAGGACGATTCGGACAACGACTCAGAGGACGACGAGAAGTAGATGGCCCACGAGAAGTTCCCTGTCGAGGTCCTCACCCCCGAAGGGGAGGTGTTCAGCGACGAGGTGGAGATGGTCTCCACCCGGACTGCCGTCGGGTCGATCGGCGTGCTGGCCCATCACATGCCGCTCCTGGCGATGCTGGACCCCACCGAGCTACGGCTCTACAAGAGCGACTCGGACGTGGTCTCCTTCGCGCAGGCGGAGGGCTACATGCAGGTGGCGAACAACCGGGTGATGGTGCTGGTGGAAGAGGCCCACGCCCCGGATGAGCTGGATGCCGGCAGCCTGAAGGAGCGGTTGGAGCAGGCCGAGCGGGAGCTGGAGCAGGCCGAGGACGACACCGAACGGCGGCGGGTGGCCGAGCGGGATCAGCGGCGGCTCAAGCGGTTTCTGGAGATAGCGGAGGGTTAGAGCGCCCTCACCGGGTGTGTCGACCCCCGAACACTCCCGGTGAGGGCGCGCCAACCCTCGGCGGCAAGAAACCAGCACAGTGGCAGCCCAAAGCAGCAGCGAAGCACCTGTCCACCGTCGCCCTATCCTCTTCTCGCAGCTATGGATGACGAGCGTGTGCTGGCGGAGCGGCTGATCTCCTATGACACCTCCAAGCCCGAGGAGCTGGTGGCTGCGGCAGGATTCGTCAAGGGATGGCTTGAATCCCGGGACATCGAGGTGCGCCATCAGGACCACGCCGGTCTGCCGGTGCTGATCGCCGAGGTGGGGGCGACCGACCCGCAGGCGCCGTGCGTCGTCCTGCACGGCCATCTCGACGTAGTTCCCGGCGATCCCGCACCAGTTCGAGCCGAAGATCGACGGCGACCGCCTGGTCGGCCGCGGCGCCTACGACATGAAGGGTGCGCTGGCCGCGATGATGTGCACGCTGAAGGACACCGAGCGCCAGGACGGTGTCCGGGTTCGGCTGATGTGCGTGCCTGACGAGGAGTCCGAGGAGCTCGATGAGCGCTCCATCGACGCCCTCGTCGCCCAGGGCTTCGCCGGGAACTTCGCCATCACCGGCGAGCCGACCGACATGCACATCGGCATCGAGGCCAAGGGGGTGCTGGTCATGCGGATCCAGGTGCACGGCCGCGCCGCCCACAGCTCCACCCCCTGGCTTGGCGAGAACGCCGTGCTGAAGGCGATCGACGTATTCCGCAGCATCCTCTCGCTCCCCTTCGCCCGAGAGTCCTCGGAGCTGTTCGACCGGCCCTCGGTCAACCTCGGACGGATCGAGGGCGGGCGCGCGCTGAACATGGTTCCCGACCTGTGCACGATGGCCGTCGATGTCCGCTACCTCCCGGGCCAGGACCCCGCCGAGATCCTCGAGCAGGTGAGGACGATCGAGGGGATCGACGTCACCCGCACGTTCATCCACCCCACCGTGAGCGTTGCTCGTACCGACCCCTACGTGCGCGCCCTGGGCGACGCGGTGGCCCGCTCGGCGAAGGGGGAGGTGATGAGCGTCGGACGCGATGGCGCCTCCGATGCCGCCACGTTCATCGAGGCGGGAGTGCCCGCGGTCGAGTTCGGTCCCGCGGGGGCGGGTCATCACGGCCCGGAGGAGTGGGTTTCGCTGTCCTCGCTGGCTCGCTACCGCCGGGCGCTGGGCGACTTCGTACGAGCTGTTCCCGATCTGGGTCAACCCATCCGTGGCCGAGGGGCGGCCTGCGGGCCATCGAGGGTGGGCTGGCGTGAGCCTGATCCCCCGCACGTCCAAGGGCGCCCTCGGGCGCTTCTTGATCGCCGCGGTGATAGTGGTGCTGTTCACCGCCGCCACCACCGCGGTGGCGGGACTGCTGCAGTTCAAGCAGCTGGCCAGCGACATCGGCGGCTCGCCGGCGATCGGGCAGGCTCGCGTCACCGATCCCCCAGCCCGGTGATCCCCAGACGATCCTGATCCTCGGCTCCGATCACCGCGCGGGCGAGCCGCAGAGCGCGGCCAACTCGGACACGATCATGCTCGTCCGCCTGAACCCGAACTCCTCCACCATCAACGTGATGTCGGTGCCGCGTGACCTCCAGGTCAACATCCCCAGCGCCCGGCGGCAGGCAGCGATAACGCAAAGATCAACGCTGCGTATTCGCTCGGGGGCCCGAACCTGGTGGTCAAGACGCTGCAGGCAGGACGTCTTCCCGCAGCTCAAGATCAACCACATCGTCGACATCAACTTCGCCGGCTTCCGCGACCTGGTCAACGCGATCGGCTGCGTCTACACCGACGTGGACCACCGCTACTTCAACGAGAACATCGGGACCGCCTCGACCGACTACTCCAGCATCAATCTGCAGGCTGGGTACCAGCGCCTGTGCGGCACCGACGCATTGGCCTATGTGCGCTACCGGCACACCGACACCGACATCGTCCGCTCCGCCCGGCAGCAGGACTTCATCCGCGAGGCCAAGGACCAGTACGGACAGACCCGGCTGATCGAGAATCGGGACACGCTGCTGACGATCTTCGGGCACCACACCCAGACCGACCCCGACCTACACACCACCGACGGGCTGATCAACCTGTTCAACCTGGTGGCTTTCGCCGACGGCCATGCGCTCCGGGAGATCCACTTCCCGGCGATCCTCAACACCTGCGCGCCGCCCGCGCCGTGCTACGTCTCCGCGGACCCCTCGGCGGAGACGCGGGTCTACCGGGCGTTCATGGCGGTGACCACCGGAGGCAACCCCGTCGCCGGGAAGCCCCGGGTCGGCGGGCGACCGGCGCCGCCCCCGGGCCCGGGTGCCGGTCTGCAAACCGATGTCGCCGACGGCCAGGCGCAGGTCGCGGCGCTCGGACCCAAGCGCCTGCCGGTGTTCTACCCGAAGCTGATCGCCACCGGCGCGAGCTACGAAGGGCCGACCCCGGGCAATTATCCGCGGCCCTACCGGATCCACGACCCGAACGGCAGGGCGTACGAGGCCTACCGGTTCGTGGTCGGGCTCAACCCCGATATGGGCCAGTACTACGGGGTGCAGGGCATGACCTGGCCCAATCCCCCGATCCTGGCCGACCCCTCCGAGATCCGCATCGTCGCAGGGAGGCGACTGGAGCTGCACTACGACGGGCGCAAGCTCCGGCTGGTCGCCTGGCGGTCCGCTGGAGGCGTGTACTGGATCTCCAACACACTGAGCATGGATTTGACGAATCAGCAGATGCTGGGGATCGCCGCCTCGCTCACACGCGGCTGAGCGACAGGCGGCACGGTCGCGTCCCGGGTCGCTAGCCTCCCGCAACCTATGAGTCAACCGCGAGAGCCGATCGCCGTGATCGGCACTGGTTACGTCGGGCTGGTCACCGCTGCCGGATTTGCCGAGCTGGGCAGCGAAGTGTGGTGCGTCGACGTCGATCAGGCCAAGATCGAAGGACTGCGGCGGGGAGAGGTGCCGATCTACGAGCCGGGCCTCGCCGAGTGCCTGGAGCGCAACCGCGACCGGTTGCATTTCGCCACCGAGCTGGCGCCTGCGCTCGAGCACGCCCGCCTGCTGTTCGTGGCGGTCGGGACCCCTCCAACCTACTCCGGGGACGCCGACCTCTCGGCGGTCCACGCCGTGGTGGCGGCGATGCCGGCGTCGGACCGTCACGCGCTGGTGATGAAGTCCACGGTTCCCGCCGGCACGGGTGCCGCGATCCGGCGGATCCTCGTCGAGCAGGGGAAGTCCGGGTTCGCCTACGTCTCCTGCCCGGAGTTCCTCAAGGAGGGCTCGGCGCTCCAGGACTTCCTCGAGCCCGACCGGGTCGTCGTGGGGGACGACGGCGACTGGGCCGGCGATGCGGTCGTCGATCTGTATGCACCCCTCGACGCTCCGCTGGTCCGTACCGATGTCGCCAGTGCGGAGATGATCAAGCTGGCCGCCAACGCCTTCCTGGCGACCAAGATCTCATTCATCAACGAGATCGCCAACGTCTGCGAGGAGACCGGGGCCGACGTACAGGAGGTGGCCAAGGGAATGGGCCTCGACCGGCGGATAGGAACCCATTTCCTGCGGCCCGGGATCGGGTTCGGAGGTTCATGCTTTCCCAAGGACGTCTCCGCGCTGAAGCAGCTGGCCGGCAACTCCGGCTATCACTTCCAGCTGCTGACCTCGGTGATCGAGGTCAACGAGCTACAGAAGCGCCGCGTGGTGGGCAAGCTGCAGAAGCATCTGGGATCGCTGGTCGGCAAGAGGATCGCGCTGCTGGGGCTCGCCTTCAAGGCCAACACCGACGATATGCGGGAGGCCTCATCGCTCGTGCTGGCCGCCCGGCTGCAGGCCGACGGCGCACAGGTCAGCGCTTATGACCCGGTGGCCGAGGACGAGGCGCGCAAGCTGATGGTCGGGGTGGAGTTCGCCGACTCACCCGCCGGAGCTCTGGATGGCGCCGATGCCTGCATCATCGTCACCGAGTGGCCCGAGTTCGCCGAGCTCGACTGGCAGGAGCTGGCCGAAAGGATGCCCGGGCGGCTGGTCATCGACGGCCGCAACTTCCTTGATCGCCAGCAGGTTCGCGAGGCGGGGCTGCAGTACGAGGGCGTCGGCAGGTGAGGCGGTGACTTGCAGGCGCTGATCCTGGTCGGGGGGGAGGGGACGCGGCTGCGCCCGCTGACCTCGGCGATGCCCAAGCCGGTGGTGCCGCTCGTCGGACAGCCGTTCATCTCCTACATGCTCGAGTGGCTTCACCGCCACGGGGTCGATGACGTCATCCTCTCCTGCGGGTTCATGGCCGAAGGGCTGCGCGCGGTGCTCGGTGACGGAGGTGCGCTGGGTGTGCGCCTGCGTTACGTGGAGGAGGAGGAGCCGCTGGGCACCGGCGGAGCGCTGAAGCTCGCCGAGGACCTGCTCGACGACCGCTTCTTCATGCTCAACGGCGATGTCCTCACGGACATCGACCTGACCGACCAGCTGGCCCAGCACGAGCGGACCGGCGCGGCGGCCACGTTGGCACTGATCGCAGTGGAGGACCCCTCGGCCTACGGACTGGTGCGGCGCGAGGCCGACATGTCGGTGAGACAGTTCGTGGAGAAGCCCCCACCCGAGGAGATCGACACCAATCTGGTCAATGCCGGTGCTTACATCCTGCAGCGGGAGGTCCTGGAGCAGATGCCGCCGGCGGGAACCAACTTCTCGATCGAACGAGAGGTGTTTCCCGCGCTGGTCGGCTCCGGGCTCTACGGATACGCCGCCGATGCCTACTGGCTGGACATCGGAACCCCCGAGCGATATCTGGAGGCGACCTTCGCCATCTTGGAGGGCACCGCTGATACCGCCGTGGGGGGGCAGCTGCGACGCGCGGGGGGCATTCTGGATGCCGGCGCGCAGGTGGAGGGGTCGGTGTTCGCTCCCGCGCTCATCGGGGAGGACGCGGTCATCGCCGCTGAGGCCACCATCGGGCCCCGGACGGTGCTCGGCCGCAGAGTCACTGTCGGCGCCCGGGCCCACGTCGAGGCGTCGGTGCTGCTCGACGGGGCCAGCGTCGGCGAGGACGCCATCGTTCGCGACTCAATCCTCTCCCCCCGGGCGGCGATCGGCCGGGGCTGCCGGCTGGAGGACGGCGTGGTGCTCGGTGAGGGTGTGAAGGTGGGGGCGGACAACGTCCTCACCCCCGGCGCGCGTATCTTCCCCGGCGTGGAGTTACCCGACCGGGCGACCAGCTCTTGACCGCGGCCCCCGCAGCGCGCCGGGATGACGGCGCCGACCGCGAGCTCTCGCGGGAGGACGTCGCGGCGATCGACCGCGCCGGTCAGATCGACGACATCCTGGGCCTGCCGGACCAGCTCCGCGATGCGCTCTGGAGGGTCGAGGCTGCGGGGCTCGACCATGTGGACGCCCCCGGCGGCCTGGTCGTCGCCGGGATGGGCGGCTCGGCGATCGGCGGAAACCTTGCCCGGGCGGCCCTGGGGGATCGTGCCCTGCGGCCGATCGTCATCGCCCGTGGGTACGCGCTGCCGGCGTGGACCACGCCGGACACGATGGTGCTGTGCGCCAGCTACTCCGGCAACACCGAGGAGACGCTCGCCGCCTACGAGGCCGCCGGGGCGCTCGGGACACGCCGGCTGGTGGTGACCTCGGGGGGCAAGCTGGCCGCCGCTGCGCGACAGGACGGCGTGCCCGTGATCCCGTTGCCCGGCGGTTTTCAGCCCCGGGCCGCCGTCGCGTACCTACTGGTCGTCTCGCTGGAGGTGGCTGCGCTGTGCGGAACCGGCGAGTCGCTGCACTCGGAGATCGACGTCACCGCGGCCCACGCTGAGCGGCTGGCCGAGGATTGGGGCCCGGACGGCGCCTCGGACTCGCTTCCGAAGCAGCTGGCCCGAGGGCTCTACGGGACCTCGCCCCAGGTCGTCGGCGCCGGCTTGACCGCGGCGATCGCCTACCGGTGGAAGTCGCAAATCAACGAGAACGCCAAGCTGCCCGCGGCAGCCGGCGAGCTGCCGGAGCTCGATCACAACGAGATCTGCGGCTGGGAGGGCGCGGGTGAGGTCGGTCGCTTCAGCGCGGTCTTCCTGGACGACTCCGACCTGCATCCCCGCATTCGCCAGCGGATTGAGCTGACTCGCGGGATGATCGCCGGCGGCGGCGCGAGCGCTTTCAAGGTCGAGAGCATCGGGGAGAGCGCGACGGAGCGATTGGTCTCACTGGTGCTGCTGGGCGACCTGGTGTCGCTCTACCTCGCGGTGCTCCGCGGCGTGGACCCGACCCCGGTGGAGTCGATAGAGCAGCTGAAAGAGGCCCTCTCCCGGGGCTGATCCCCAGTCGAAGTGCGACAGGGCCGGCAGGGTTGGCCGGTCCGAGTCCACCCCGTGGCCACACTGGCCAACGCCGGTTCGCTCCGTGGTCCGGGAAGCCGTCCCGCCGGCAAACCTTGACACGACCGTGGTAACGTTGGCTTCCACGATGGAAGCCCTGACGATCCACGAGGCGGCCACGACCACCGGTTGGTCTGCCCGCATGCTCCGATACGTCGAACGCACCGGGCTGGTTGCCCCGGCTCGCTCGGCTTCGGGCTACCGGCTGTACGGTCCGGCGGAGCTCCAGCGCCTGCGAACGCTGAAGGAGCTGCTGGCCCGGTTTGACATCGGCCTTTCCGACATGGCCTTCGCGGTGCGTATGGCCAAGGATGCCGAGCTGGCAGCCGCGGTGGACGTCTGGCTCCAGGCCCAGCCAGCCCGGCCCGAGCACGTTGAGGCGGCGGAGTGGCTGCGTTTTGAGCAGGACAAGCACGAGCGGCTGCTGGCCGTCGCATAGCGACCAATCCAACGACCCCGAACTTGGAGAGACCCATGAGCACGACCGCTGAAAAGATCGATTTCAAGGTCGCTGACCTGAGCCTGAGCGAGTTCGGGCGCAACGAGATCCGACTGGCCGAGCACGAGATGCCCGGCCTGATGGCCACCCGGCGGGAGTACGCCGACCAGCAGCCGCTGAAGGGGGCTCGCATCACCGGCTCGCTGCACATGACGATCCAGACCGCCGTGCTGATCGAGACCCTGGTGGCGCTCGGGGCCGAGGTCCGCTGGGCCAGCTGCAACATCTTCTCCACCCAGGACCACGCCGCCGCCGCGGTCGTCGTCGGGCCCGAGGGAACGGCTGAGGACCCCCAGGGCGTGCCGGTGTACGCGTGGAAGGGCGAGACGCTGGAGGAGTACTGGTGGTGCACCGAGCAGGCGCTGCGCTGGCCTGAGCCCGGCGGTCCCAACATGATCCTTGACGACGGCGGCGACGCCACCCTGCTGGTGCACAAGGGCGCCGAGTTCGAGCGCGCAGGCGCGGTGCCGGATCCCGCCACCGCCGACTCCGACGAGTTCCGGGTGGTCCTGGAGCTGCTGACCCGCTCGCTGGAGGAGGATCCCCAGCGGTGGAGCCGCGCCGCGGAGGAGATCCAGGGGGTGACCGAGGAGACCACCACCGGCGTGCTGCGTCTCTACCAGTTCGCCGCGCAGGGTCAGCTGCTGTTCCCCGCGATCAACGTAAACGATTCGGTGACCAAGTCGAAGTTCGACAACAAGTACGGCTGCCGCCACTCGCTGATCGACGGCATCAACCGGGCCACCGACGTGCTGATCGGAGGCAAGGTCGCGGTGGTCTGTGGCTACGGAGACGTCGGCAAGGGGTGCGCGGAGTCGCTGCGCGGCCAGGGCGCCCGCGTGGTGGTCACCGAGATCGACCCGATCTGTGCCCTGCAGGCCGCGATGGACGGCTACCAGGTGGTGACTCTGGAGGACGTCGTGGCCAGCGCCGACATCTTCGTCACGTCCACCGGCAACAAGGACGTGATCACCGCCGAGCACATGGCGCAGATGAAGCATCAGGCGATCGTCGGGAACATCGGCCACTTCGACAACGAGATCGACATGGCCGGGCTCGCCGGCCTCGACGGGATCAAGCGGATCAACATCAAGCCGCAGGTCGATGAGTGGGTGTTCTCCGACGGCCACTCCATCATCGTGCTCTCCGAGGGCCGGCTGCTCAACCTGGGCAACGCCACCGGCCATCCGAGCTTCGTGATGTCGAACTCGTTCACCAACCAGGTGATCGCCCAGATCGAGCTCTTCACCCAACCCGAGAACTACGAGAAGCAGGTCTACACCCTGGCCAAGCATCTCGATGAGAAGGTTGCCCGGCTGCATCTGGACGCGCTGGGGGTGAGGCTGACCGAGCTGAGCGCCGACCAGGCGGCCTACCTCGGCATCCCGGTCGAGGGCCCATACAAATCAGACCACTACCGCTACTAGGGCGCGCCCGCACCCGGGTCCTCGCAGCCCCTCCCGGCTGAGCGCGCGTGGCCTCGAGGACGATCCCGCCGCACGAGGTCGCCGACCTGACCTTGGCGCCCGAGGGTGCGGCGCGGATCGCCTGGGCCGCCCAGCAGATGCCCGTGCTCGGACAGATCCGGGCACGGTTTCAGACCGAGCAGCCGCTGGCCGGTGTCACGGTGGCGGCCTGCCTTCACGTCACCGCTGAGACGGCCAACCTGATGACGGCGCTGGCGGCCGGCGGCGCCCAGGTGGCGCTGTGCTCCGCCAACCCGCTCTCGGCCCAGGACGATGTGGCCGCCGGGCTCGTGGCGGAGCACCGGATCGAGGTTCACGCTCGCCGCGGCGAGGATCTTGGCGCCTACGCAGAGCACGTTCGCCGAGTGCTCGAAACCGGCCCGCAGATCACCATCGATGATGGCGCCGATCTGCTCACCACCGCGCACGCGTCCGCCACCGAGCTGACCGAGCAGCTGATCGGGGGCACCGAGGAGACCACCACCGGCCTTCTGCGCCTGCGCCGGCTGGCCGATGAGGGCCGCCTGCGCTGTCCCGTGCTGGCGGTCAACGAAGCGCGAACCGAGCGGGCGCTGAACGATCGCCATGGCACCGGTCAGTCAGCGCTGGACGGGATCGTGCGCGCCAGCAACGTGCTCCTCGCCGGGCACACCGTGGTGGTCATCGGCTACGGCTGGGCGGGCCAGGGGATCGCCGAGCGCGCCCGCGGTGCCGGGGCTGCGGTGATCGTCTGCGAGATCGACCCCCTCCGTGCGCTGGAGGCGCGGATGGCGGGCTACGAGGTGATGCCGGCCCTGCACGCCGCCGAGCGCGGCGACGTGTTCATCACGGTCACCGGATCGCGGCGGGTGCTCGGCTCGGAGCACTTCGCCGCGATGAAGGACGGCGCGCTGCTCGCCAACGCCGGTCACTTCGATGTGGAGCTAGACCTCGAGGCGCTCCATCGGCTCGCGGCCGAAGTCCGCTCGGTGCGCCCCCTGGTGGAGCAGTACCAGCTTCCGGATGGACGCCGCCTGAACCTGCTCGCCCAGGGCCGGGTGGTGAACCTGGCCGCCGCCGAGGGTCACCCCGCCGCCGTCATGGACGTGTCGTTCGCCCTACAGGCGCTGTGCGTGGAGGACCTGGTGCGTACGAGCGGGCAGCGCTCGGCCGCGGTGCATCAGGTACCTGCGCGGATCGACGCCGAGGTGGCGCGGCTGAAGCTGGCCGCGCTCGGGGTGCGAATCGACGAGCAGACCAGCGAGCAGCACGACTACCGTCAGTCGTGGGCCTGAGGCGCGAGCTGGTCCACGATCGCCTCGGGGCGCTGCTCAGGGATCCAGTGCGCCACCCCGCTCAGGACCTCCACCTTCAAGTCTCGCTGACCGGCCACTGGTCCGGTCCTTGACCCGGCGGTGATCAGGTCGTCCTCGCCGACGAGCACGGTCGTGGGGACCTGCAGCATCTCGCGGGCGTAACGGCCCCGGACGATCGGCACCAGCTCCCGGGTCAGGTAGGTGCGATACATCGCCACGGTGACGTGGGCGGGAATCCCGCGCGCGTAGACCTCCACCTCCTCGTCAGTAAGCCGATTACCTCCCCGTCCCACCTGGAGCAGGCGACGGACGAAGCGGTCCGCCACGGTGGGCCCCAGCATCGGCAGGCTGATCGGCACCTGGTAGCTGACCACCGTGCCGACCTGGGTCAGGTTGGGGTCTGCCCAAGGATGGGGAATCGCCACGGCAACCATCCGCTCCAGCCGCGCGGGGGCGCGTAGCGCCGTGAGGAAGCCGACCCACCCGCCCCAGTCGTGACCGACCCACGTGACCTGCTCCAGCCCGAGCGCATCGAGCAGAGCCAGGAGGTCACCGGCCAGCTGCTCCTTCTCATACCCGGCCGGTGGCGCCTCGGTCCAGCCGTGACCGCGCAGATCCGGTGCCACCACGAAAAAGCGCTCGGCCAGCGCCGGGATCACGCTTCGCCAGGCCCACCAGTTCTGAGGCCATCCGTGGACCAGCAGGACCGGTGGTGCGTGCTCGTCTCCGGCCAGGGCCACATGGGTCCGCAGCCCGCCCGCGTCGACGAACTCGTGTCGAACGCCGGGCAGCTCCGGGATAACCTCCATTCCGGCAGTCTATGAACCCGTAGGCAACGGGGGGTCCATGGCTTGCCTGCTGTGCCACGATTCCCGGAATGGCCCAGCCAAGCAGCTACTTTGGCGGTATCGACCTCGGCGGCACCAAGATCGAAGCCGCGGTCGTCGACGAGGCGGGCGAAGTGCAGGGCAACTCACGCCATCCGACGCCCACCGACGGGGGGCCATCCGCCGTGGCGGCCGAGATCGTGCGGGCGATGAAGGAGGCCTGCGAGGACGCCGGCGTGGCCGCCGATCAGCTGGGTGGGGCCGGCCTCGGATCACCGGGGATCGTCGATCCAGGCAGCGGTGAGGTCTCGAGCGCACGCAACCTGCCCGACTGGGAGGGAAGCTTTCCGCTGGGGAGCACACTGAGCGAGGCGCTCGAGATCGAGGTGCGGGTGGGAAACGACGTCCAGGTCGCCACCGACGGCGAGTTCCATCTCGGCGCGGGACGGCCATACCAGTCGCTGCTTGGAGTGTTCTGGGGCACCGGCGTGGGAGGTGGTCTGATCCTGGATGGCCGGCCGTGGCTGGGACGCGGAGGCGCCGGCGAGATCGGCCACACGGTGGTCAAGATGGACGGCGCCCAGTGCCCCTGCGGCCGTCGCGGCTGCCTCGAGGCCTACGCGGGGCGCGGGGCGATGGAGGCGCGAGCCCGGCATCGGGTGGAGAAGGGCCACAAGACCGATCTGTTCAAGCTGATGGAGCATCGTGGGCGGACCCGACTGACGAGTGGCATCTGGGCGCGCGCGCTCAAGCACGGCGACAAGATGGCCGGCGAGCTGATCGACGAAGCAGTGGCCGCGCTCGGAGCCGGAATCGCGTCTGCGATCAACCTGCTCGACGTGGAGGCCGTGATCATCGGCGGTGGGCTGGGGGTTCGCTTCGGCGAGCCATACGTGAAGAAGATCCGTCACGCGATGGCGCCGCATCTGTTCAACGACCAGCATCCGCCTGACGTGCACGTGGCCGCGCTCGGCGACCTCGGCGGCGCGATCGGCGCGAGCCTGCTGGTCAGCGGCGTCACCGCATAGCGACCCGGTCCGCCTCAGACCACCTCAAAGCGCTCGGCCCGCTGGGCCTCCCGCTCGGACTCGGTCAGCATCTGCACGAACAGCACCACCAGCGCCACCCCCATCACCAGCGACTGCTCCAGCGCCATCACCAGCCCGGCCATGTTCTGGTCCTCGCCGGGGGTAAGGCCCCAGTAGTCCGGGTGGTGGGCGTAGAACGGGTAGATGTCCGTCGGCGCGAAGGCCAGCACTATTCCCAGCAGACCGACCAGCAGCTTGGTGGTGACCATGTAGAGCACCGGCCCCATCCCGCCGAGTCGCAACCGGCCGCGGATCGGCGAGAGCAGGTGCCACCAGTAGAGCGTTCCGACGGCGACGAAGCAGATGTGCTCCAGGGCGTGGATGCCGGAGTTGCGCAGCGCGAGGTCGTACATCGCCGGGATGTGCCAGAGCCACATGAACCCGGCGTAGGCGATCACCGCGAAGGCCGGATGGGCGAGCAGTCCCGCCTTGCGCTCCACCAGATGCAGGCGGCGCGTCGCGGGCCGCAGGAGCACCTTGGTCAGGCCCAGGATCAGCAGGATCGGCGCCACGTCCAGCAGCAGAACGTGCTGGACCATGTGCATCACCATCAACTGATCGCCGAGCCCGTCGATGGGGGAGACCAGGGCCGCCAGGATCGCCACCAGGCCCGCCGCGAACAAGGCGAGGCGCCCGTACCCGGGCGAGTGGAGCCCGCCCGCCGCTCGGCCGCGCTGCCAGGCCCGGAAGTAGACCAGCGCCAACGCCGCGACGCTCACCACCACGGCGGGCTCAAACGACCACGTGATCGTGGGGCTCACAGGCCGATTGTGACAATCGACAAGCGGCCCGTGGAGGACTAATCTCCCAGACTCAGCTCAACCCACCCTTCCAGCTAGGAGGTCGGCCATGCGGATAGAAGTAAAGGGCCGCAACCTGCACGTATCCGAGGACCTGCGAGAGCATGTCGTCAAGCGCTTCGGGAAGGTGGCCAAGCAGGTCTCCGAGCTGGCCGAGCTGGAGGTCGAGTTCTTCCAGGAGCGCAACCCCGCGATCGCCGACTCCCAGGTGGCGGAGGCCACGCTCCACCTCAAGGGAGCGGTCCTGCGCGCGCGCGATGCCTCCCCCGATCTGATGCGCTCGGTCAACCTGTGCGCGGATGAGATCGCCGTGCAGGTCAAGCGTCACCGCGCCAAGCGGCGCAAGCGGCGCGAGTCCCGCGCGGTCGATCAAGTGCCGGTGCCGGGCGGGGTTTCGCCGGTCCTCTGAGCCGGGCTCGCACCGAGAAAAAGCGGAGGATCCCACTGCTACGCTGAGCCGATGTCCATCTTGGACCGCGCGCTTCGCATGGGCGAAGCGAAGAAGTTCAAGTCCTATGAACAGCGTGTCGGTCGGATCAACGGCTTCGAGCCGGAGCTTGAGCACTACACCGACGCCGAGATAAGAGAGGCCACCGACGAGCTTCGCGCCCGCGCGCGAGACGGCGAGAGCCTCGACGATCTGATGTTCGAGTGCTTCGCGCTGGTCCGCGAAGCGGGCAAGCGGTCGATGGGCATGCGGCACTTCGACGTGCAGCTGATCGGCGGCATGGTTCTGCACGACGGCGCCATCGCCGAGATGCGCACCGGCGAGGGCAAGACCCTGACGGCGACGCTGGCGGTGGTGCTGAACTCGCTGGGCGGCCGCGGCGTGCATCTGGTCACCGTCAACGACTACCTGGCCCGTCGCGACGCCATGTGGATGAAGCCGATCTACGACCTGCTCGGGGTCAGCGTCGGGGTGCTGCAGAACATGCAGCCCTACGAGGAGAAGCGTGACGCCTACGCAGCTGACGTCACCTACGGCACCAACTCGGAGTTCGGCTTCGACTACCTCCGCGACAACATGGCCTCCTCGCTGGAGGAAAAGGTTCAGCACGGCGGACGCCCCAAGCCCGGCGAGGGCAAGTCCCCGTACCACACGTTCGCGATCGTCGACGAGGTGGACAACATCCTCATCGATGAGGCCAGAACACCGCTGATCATCTCCGGCGCCCCGGAGCAGGCGGCCGACCTGTACGTCAAGTTCGCCCGCCTGGCACCCCGCCTCCAGCCCGGGAAGACCCCGGAGGGGCTCGATCCAAAGATGAAAAAGGAGTTCGTGGCCGATTTCGACTACGAGTTCGACGAGAAGCACAAGACGGTCGCCGTCACCGAGCAGGGCGTGGCCAAGGCCGAGCGCTTCCTGGGGATCGATCATCTCTACCGCGCCGAGAACGGCCACCTGGTCAACCACCTCATCCAGTCGCTGAAGGCCGAGTCTCTCTACAAGCGTGACGACGACTACGCGGTAATCGATGGCGAGGTAAAGATCATCGACGAGTTCACCGGCCGGATTCTGGAGGGCAGGCGCTGGTCGGAGGGCCTGCACCAGGCCGTCGAGGCCAAGGAGGGTGTCCGGGTCCAGGAGGAGAACCAGACACTGGCCACGATCACGCTGCAGAACTACTTCCGCATGTACGACAAGCTGGCAGGGATGACCGGCACGGCGCTGACCGAGGCCACCGAATTCATGAAGATCTACGAGCTTCCGGTGGTCCAGGTGCCGACCAATCGCCCGATGGTCCGCGCCGACCGCAACGATCAGGTCTACAAGACCCAGGACGGCAAATGGCATGCGGTGGCCGAGGAGATCGCCGAGCGCCACAGCCGC
Organism: uncultured Solirubrobacterales bacterium; assembly: GCA_963731435.1. Taxonomy (GTDB): domain Bacteria; phylum Actinomycetota; class Thermoleophilia; order Solirubrobacterales; family Solirubrobacteraceae; genus Palsa-465. The sequence continues at coordinate 1,753,557 of CAVSVF010000001.1, read as the reverse complement.
GATCAGCCGGTGCTGGTGGGCACCATCTCGGTGGAGGTCTCCGAGCTGCTCTCCGGGGAGCTGAACAAGCGAGGGATCAAGCACACGGTGCTGAACGCCAAGCCCGAGCATGCCCAGCGCGAAGGCGAGACGATCGCCGAGGCCGGCGCTCCCGGCGCGGTGACGATCGCCACCAACATGGCCGGCCGAGGCGTCGACATCAAGCTTGGCGGCAACCCCGAGCACCTCGCCGCCGTGGAGGTGACCAAGCTTGGCGTGAAGCCGGGGATGCCGGACTACGAGGAGCATCTCCAGCGGGTCGTGCCGGAGATCGAGCGTCGTGTGCAGAGCCAGCGTGAGCGGGTGCTGGAAGCGGGCGGGCTGTTCATCCTCGGTACCGAGCGCCACGAGTCTCGCCGGATCGACAACCAGCTGCGGGGCCGCTCCGGTCGCCAGGGCGACCCGGGCGAGTCACGGTTCTTCCTCTCTGCCCAGGACGATCTGGTGCGCCTGTTCGCGGGCGAGCGGATCTACAAGATCCTGGACCGCCTCGGCAGCCTCGACGAGAAGGGTCACGAGGAGCCGATCGAGGCCGGCATGCTCTCAAAGCAGATTGAGAAGGCGCAGAAGAAGGTGGAGGAGCAGCACTTCCTGATGCGCAAGCACACGCTGGAGTACGACGACGTGCTCAACCAGCAGCGTGAGGTCATCTACAGCTACCGGGACGAGATCCTGGAGGGGCGCGACATGAGCGAGGCCTCCCGCGAGGAGGTATCGAACCTGATCGAGCGCCTCGTGCAGGAGTACACCGCGGGCGACTTCGTAGAGGACTGGGACGTCCCCGGGCTGATCGCCCGCGTGCAGGAGATCTTCTCCCCCAGCGCGGAGATCGCCGAGATCGACGCTGATCGCGTGGACCGTGAGGAGCTCACCCAGCAGCTGCAAGAGGAGGCGATGGCCCAGTACGACGCACGAGCGCAGGAGCTCGGCGAGGAGCTCATCCGCGCCCTGGAGCGCTTCCTGCTGCTGCAGATCATCGACCAGCGCTGGCGCGAGCACCTCTACGACATGGACTACCTGCGTGAAGGCATCCATCTGCGCGGTTTCGCCCAGATCGAGCCGCTGGTCGCCTACAAGAACGAGGCCTTCGAGCTTTTCCGGGACCTCATGAACAGCGTCTGGGGTGACTTCGCGCGGATGATCTTCCACGTCGAGGTCACGGTGGAGGGCGAGAACGGACAGGCTCCGCAGGAGCTCGGCCCGCCCGCTTCGCGACGGCCGGCGGGTGGTAGCTCCAGCTCCCCCACCGGCGGGGGCAGCGTCACCTACTCAGGCGGCGGCGCCGCCCAGGGGGCGATGGCGATGGCCGCGGCGGCGGGCGGTGCGGTGGAAGGGGATTCGTACGGCGTCGCCGAAGAGGTCGCCGCCCCGGTGGTCTCCCAGCGGCGAGTCGACGAATCCGAGCAGGTCGGGCGAAACGACCCCTGCTGGTGCGGCTCAGGCAAGAAGTTCAAGAAGTGCCACGGCGCGTAACCTGCTAGGGCGATGCCGGAGCCATCCGAGCTGCGTATCTCCGACGAGGAGCGCGAGGCTGCCGCACGTGAGATCCGTGAGCACTTCGCCGCAGGACGACTGACCGAAGACGAGCTGGCCGAGCGGATACATGCGGTCTACAGCGCCCGCACCACCGACCAGCTGCGAGCGCTGCGCGCGGATCTGCCGGCGCTGCCTCCCTCGCCGGCGCAGCAGCGCGCGGAGCTCGTCCAGCGCCGTCGCCACCTGCAGCGCCGGCTGATCCAGCAGACCGGAGGCGCGCTGGGGGTGTTCGTGCTCTGCACCGTGATCTGGGCCGTCTCGGGAGCCCACGGCGCGTTCTGGCCGATCTGGATAGCCATCTTCCCGCTGCTGGCCCTGCTCCAGAACGGCTGGCGGCTGTACGGGCCGGCGCCGGAGCTCGACCGGGTGGAGCGGGAGCTGGAGCGGCGGAGCCGGTCCCGGGACCGCAGCGCCCGGGACCGCAGCTCTCGCCGCCACCATTAGTCAGCCCTGCTTCTGATAGCGAACCCGTTCGGGCTCGATCACGTACTTGACCCGCTCCTCCCCGGGCTGGCGGAAGGGGTACTCGTCCTGGTTGATGTACTTCTTGGAGAGACGGTTGATGTGATCGTCGGCGTCCTCCCGTGAGCCGGTGGCTCGGCCACTCACCTCCACGTACTCGTAGGGGTTGTCGCCCGGGTACACCACGATGGTGGCGCGCGGGTCGCGTTCCAGGTTGGTCGGCCACACCCGGCCGGCGGCGCTGTTGACCGCCAGCTCGCCGTCCTCGAGGCTCACCCAGGCCACGGCACTGTGCACCGAGCCGTCTGCGTTCAAGGTCGACACGACTGCATAGTTCGGCTGCTGAAGCAGCTCGCGTACTGCTGGATCTTGGAGACTGGACATGGGCATCAATCTACCTTGCTGCTCAGGATGGAAACGTGGACCGCTGCTAGGGTGACCCGCGATGGCCACCGCCCCCTCCGAGCCGCTTTCCCAGCGTCTCGCGGCAATCCGCGAGCAGCTACAGCTGCTGGCGGATTATCTTTGACCCCGCTGCGCTGAGCGAGCGCTCCGAGGCGCTTGAGCAGGAGATGGGCAGGCCGGGCTTCTGGGACGATCAGGAACAGGCCGCCCGGACGACTGCCGAGCACGCCCGGGCTACCCGCAAGCTGACGGAGTTCACCGCTCTTGCGCGCGATGCCGAGGATCTTGAGCCGCTGGCCGAGTTGGCCGAGGAGGATCCGGAGCTGGCAACCGAGCTGGAGGAGCAGATCCGGGCCGTACAGCAGCGGTTGGCGGAGCTTGAAGAGCAGCGGCTCTTCTCCGGCCGCTACGACGCCGGCGACGCTCTGGTCACGGTGAACGCCGGAGCCGGCGGCACCGATGCTCAGGACTGGGCGGAGATGGTGTTGCGCATGGAGATGCGCTGGGCCGAGAAGCGGGGCTTTCCGGTCGAGCTGCTGGAGGCCTCACCGGGGGAGGAGGCAGGCATCAAGTCGGCGACCTTCCGGGCGAGCGGCGAGAACGCCTACGGCCTCTACGGCAGCGAGAAGGGTGTGCACCGGCTGGTCCGGCTCTCGCCGTTCGACGCGGCGCACCGCCGGCAGACCAGCTTTGCCGGGGTGGAGGTCTCGCCGGTGGTGGAGGAGGCGGGGGAGGTGGAGATCGACGAGGACGAGCTTCAGGTAGACACCTACCGTGCCAGCGGGGCCGGCGGCCAGCACGTCAACAAGACCGATTCTGCGGTGCGGATCACGCACCGGCCGACGGGGGTCGTCGTCCAATGTCAGAACGAGCGCTCGCAATCCTCCAATCGGGCCACGGCGATGGCGATGTTGCGCTCGAAGCTGGTGGAGCTACAGGAGCGCCAGCGTCGAGAGGAGATCGCCAAGGAGCGCGGAGAGGCCCAGGACGTCAACTTCGGCTCACAGATCCGCTCCTACGTCCTGCATCCCTACACGATGGTCAAGGACCATCGCACGGACTTCGAAATGGGCGACGCCGCCCGCGTGCTCGACGGCGACCTCGACGGGTTCATCCGGGCCTACCTGCTCCGCGCGGCCAACGTGCGGTAGACCCAACCCCCGGCACAGCGCCGGGAGGCACCCCCAGGCTTCAGCGCCGCGGCACTCCGCTCGCGACCATTGCGCTCGCCCGCTCGCGCCGGACGCGCGCCAACCGCCCCCCGGCCGCCGCCACGAGCATGCCGATGATCGCGGTGATGACCGCCAGTAGCGGCGGAGCACTCCCCAGCGACACCTTGGCGTGGGTGCCGACCAGCGCGTGCACCAGGAGCAGGCAGATCCCGTAGATCAGGCCGGCGAAGAATCCGCGGTCGGCGCCGCCCCAGCCATCGAGGTGCTCGAAGCCCGAGAGGAAGCCGCCGATGGCCGCCACGATCGAGATCGCCCAGTAAGCACCGGCAGAGGCGCCGATGAGGATGCCTGCCACCCCCCCGAGGACCCCGGGCACCACACCGCCGGTAAGGATCTGCGCCCCGCGTGAGCGGTCACGGAACAAGACGGGTTCGAAGCTCTTCATCCCGGTAGGTCTCCTCGAGGAAACCCTACTCGCTGCAGATGGCGGTGTCGAGCGAGCTCTAGGGCAGCGGCTTGCGCGCGTGGCGTGACGCCGAGGCCAGCCGCCAGTTCTCCCGCACCTGATCGGTGGGGATCCATTCGGGCAGCTCCAGTGCGAGCTGCCGGGAGATGGCGATCGCATAGGCCTCATAGGTCCCGCGAACCTCGGCAAGGCGCTCACGCGCCCCGTCGCTTTCCTCGACGTGCAGACCGCTGCCCTCCAGCCGCCCTCGCAGCTCGGCCAGCGCCTCCTCGGAGAGGCGGCCGCGGTTGACTTCGGGGTCGCGCTGGATTCGCCTGGAGCTGAAGGCGAAGGCGAGATCCGCGAGGGCATGGCGCCCGACGCGGAAGGTCAGCTCCGCCGCCTCGATGGTCTCCTCGGGCCCGTAGGCGATCGCGTAGGCGCAGGCATCGACGATCGTCGTCAGGGCGGCCAGCCAGTTCTGGTTGACGTGCTGGGAGCGAAAGTAGCCAAGGATCGGATATGACAGGTGGGTCTCCATCAGCTCGGCCGTCCACGTCTCCCATTCCCGCAGGTAGTCGTCGAGCTCGCTCCATCCGCCCCGCTGTGCGGTCCGCTCCAGCAGCGCGCCGGCGCTCGGCGGGGATCCGGCCCGCGGGTCCAGCCGGGAGACGGCGGTCTCCCTCCGCGAGAATGCCTGGAACAGCGCCGGTAGATAGCCGATGGAGATGAACAGGACGGCGAATCCGGTGGCCGCCTCGGCCACCTGGAGGAACTCCCCGAGGCCTCCGCGAGGAGACGCCGGGGTCGAGGCGCTGAAGAAGGTGGCGGCGCTGAAGTACAGGTCGCGACCGAACCCGACGGCGTGACCGGAGCCGAGCTTGGCCGAAGTCGCCCACTGCAGCCCGGCAAAGCAGAGGATCACGCCGGTGCTGAGCAGCCCGAGGATCGTGAGCAGACCGAACGGCCCGTAGATTCCCAGGATCGTGTCAGTGGTGGCAGGCGACAGCCTGCTGCCCAGGGCACGCCAGGGGATCCACAGGGTCCGCAGCAGGCCTCGGGCGATCCGGGGGTCGCGCTTGACCCGTCGCGGCAGCAGGAACACGGTGAAGAACTCCGCCAGCAGAAGCGCCATCGCGAGGAGCGAGACCAGGCCGATGATGAGATGCACGGGCGGCAGCCTGGCAAATCGGCGGCCGCGACGGGGCCCGCCACCTGGTGAACGAGCTAATACGGAGTGCGGTAGACGTTCCCGACCAGGTCGCCGACATAGAGGTAGCCGTGGCTTGCCCCCAGGCCGATGATGGGGTGCGGAAACCCAGTCGCGACGGTCCGTACGGCGCCGGCCCGCCCCAGCGGTATCTCCACCACCCGCGGCGGATGCTGAGGTGCCGCGTATCCGAACTCGCTGGCAAAGAGCCGGTGCCCGACGATCGCCAGACCGCCGACGTCGGAGTGTGGCGGGAAAAGTCGCGCCGGCTTGGCGTAATGGCGACATCGCGCCGGGCTGACCCAGTTGCAGGCGGGGAACCCGTAGTTCTGTCCGGTCCTCACCCGGGCCAGGAAGTCCGGGACCTCGATGCCCTCGGGCCTGTCCTGACCGAACACCGACACATATGGCGAGGACGACCCGGCGGGAAAGGCCATTTGCCAAGGCTCTCGCAGTCCTCTGGCCACTATCCGCAAGTCCCCCCCGTGCATGTTCAGTGACAGCACATCGAAGGCGTAGGGCGTCCCGGTTGGACTGTGATCATTGCTGCCGAGATAGACCCCCGCGTACAGGCGGCCATCGGCGCCGAAGCCGATCCCGTTGAATCCGGTGAAGCGTGCCGAGCCGCTGTAGATCGTGGTGGCGGTGGCGAACCTCGCCCCGTTCCAGCCGCTCAGCCTGACCAGGTCCGGCCCGTCGGCAACGTACAGCGCGCCCCGATGCCAGGCCAGCCCAAAGGGCGCTCCGGTGTAGACCCGGGTTCCCCCGCCGTGACCGAGGACGAACACACCACTCACGCCTTCCCCGCTCGTCGGCTCCTCGGCCACGAACACCTTTCCGTCTCCGAAGGCGAACGCGGTCGTCGTCTGTAGGCCTCGCGCCACCAGCTGCACCGGACGATGAGCGGCCGCCCGCGGGGCGGCCAACGAGGACGCCGCGCCGCACGCGGCAGCGATCCCGCCTAGCAGGCAGGCAGCGGCGATAACTGCGCGCAGCTTCCCCATACCGGGAGGCAACTCTACCCCGCGGGACCGGGTGGCGAGCTCTCCGGGGCCGGCTTACCGACCCCGGAGATTGTCGCCCTGTGCGTCCTACTGCCTGACCCGGAACACCTGTCCTGTGAGCTCGCCGACGTACAGCTCGTGGCCGTTGGCGGCCAGCCCCACGATCGGAGCCACGAAGCCGGTGAGCACCGGCGTGGTGTTGCCGCCGGCCAGTGGCATCGAGACAACCCTCCCGGACGAATCCGCCTTGCCGGGATCGGTGCCGCCGAACTCCGAGATGTAGAGCCGGTTGCCGATGATCGCCAGGCCCATCGGGCTGACGTGCGCCTTGAAGAACTTCACCGGCCTGGCGAAGCCCCGACACGCGTTGTGATGGACCCAATTGCAGCGCGGGAACCCGTAGTTGTCACCCTGATGCACCCGCAGCAGGAAGTCCGGCGGGTTGAGATTGGTCGGCTCATCCTGGCCGAGGTCGCTCACGAATGGCACCGATGAGCGCTTGGGGAAGGCGAGCTGCCACGGCTGGCGGATGCCGGTGGCGAACACCTTCCGGTCCCTGCCGTTGGCCTTGAACGACAGGATGTCGTAGCGGTACGGGGTATGGCGAGTGACCGGTCCGTGGTCGTTTGTCTGGTTCAGGCTCGTGTCCACGCCCACATACAGGCGGCCGTTGGCTCCGAAGGCCAGTCCGTTGAAGCCGTCGAAGTTCTTCGGCGCCGTATAGAGGACCTTGCGCTCGGTGAAGCTGGTGCCGTTCCAGTGGCTCCAGACGAGGAGCCGGAAGGTCTGGGCGCCATGCGCACCCGTGTTGCCGGAGCTGATGTAGAGGCTCCCCTTGTGCCAGGCGAGCCCAGCCACGAAACTGGGCGACCCGGCCAGCCTGGTGCCCGTTCCGTTCTTCAGCAGGAAGACCCCTCCGGGGGCCGTGGGCTGGTTGCCGCCGTCGCCCTCGAACACGCTGCCATCGCCGAAGGCGAATGACGTCGGGGTGCTGAGGCCGCTGGCCACCAGCTGCACCGTCGCGTGGTTGGTAGCGGCTGGCGGGGGTGGTCCGCCCACTGCCTGCGCGCCGGCGGCGAGCAGGCCCATAACCGCTGTCGTGGCACCGAGTGCCTTCACTACACGAGAAATCATCCAGCCTCCTTGAAGAGATTGCGTGAGGCGGTGCGGCGCTCCCCGTACCACCTCGCCGAGGCGGGGAACATACCAGCGTGGCCGTATGCTCCCTCCGCTCATGGATGCCGAGGCGATAGCCGAGACGGTTAACCGGGCGCTGGCCGAGGATGTCGGCAGCGGTGACGTCACCACCACCGCGACCGTTCCCAGCGCCGCGCGCACCCTGGCCCTGGTCACGCAGAAGGCCCCCGGAGTGGTGTTCGGTATCGATCTCGTGGAGACCACGTTCGGCCAGCTTGACGCGGGGGTCACCGTGGAGCGCCTCGTCCGAGAGGGAGAGTGGCGCGAGCGAGGGGAGGTGGCTCGGATCTCCGGGCAAGCGGGCGCGATCCTCACCGGGGAGCGCACCGCGCTCAACTTCCTCGGGCGGCTCTCGGGGGTGGCCACTCTGACCGCGCGCTGCGTGCGGGCGGTGCAGGGGACCGGCGCAGCGATCCTCGACACCAGGAAGACCACCCCCGGCTTGCGCGCACTGGAGAAGGCGGCGGTCGCCGCGGGCGGTGGGCACAACCACCGTTTCGGTCTCGATGACGCGATCCTGATCAAGGAGAATCATGCCGCCCTGGCCGGAGGGGTCGGAGTAGCGGTGGCGCGCGCCCTGGAGCTGGCGCCGGGACTTCCGCTGGAGGTGGAGTGCCGGTCGCTCGCCGAGGTGGACGAGGCGCTCGCGGCGGGCGCACCGCGCATCCTGCTGGACAACATGACCGTGGAGCAACTCCGCGACGCGGTGGTCCACGTAGGCGGCCGAGCGGAGCTCGAGGCCAGCGGAGGAGTGACCTTGGACACGCTGAGGGAGGTCGCGAGCACCGGCGTACAATTCATCTCAGTCGGCGCGCTCACCCACAGCGCCCCGACGTTGGATTTCTCCCTGACTCTCCAGGAAACGACATGAGCCTGCCGATGCTCGGAGCGACGGATGCGCCGCTCATGCTCGAGAACATTCCCGCCCTCCAGGAGGAGGTCCGCGGGCTGGCGGCCGAGCGCGGAGCGGTGATCCTGGCCCACAACTACCAGCTCCCGGAGGTCCAGCAGGTGGCCCACTACGTGGGTGACTCGCTCGGTCTCTCCCAGCGGGCTGCGGCGGCGGAGCAGGCGACGATCGTGTTCTGCGGCGTGCATTTCATGGCCGAGACGGCATCGATCCTGTGTCCGGACAAGCGGGTGCTGATCCCCGACCTCGACGCCGGCTGTTCGCTCGCCGACTCCATCACCGCAGAGCAGCTCGTGGAGTGGAAGGCCCGGCACCCCGGTGCCGTCGTGGTGATGTACGTCAATACCACCGCCGAGGTCAAGGCGCACACCGACTACTGCTGCACGTCGGCCAACGCCGTTGAGGTGGTCAGGCACATCCTCGCCGAGCACGGGCCGGACACCGAGATCCTGTTCGGCCCCGACATGTTCCTGGGGGCCTACGTGGAGAAGACGCTGGGCCGCCCGCTCCATGTTTGGGACGGCGAATGCCACGTGCACGCGGGCATCCGGCCCGACGACGTCAATGCGGTCCGGTCCGCCAACCCCGGCGCGGATTTCCTCATCCACCCGGAATGCGGGTGCTCCACCAGCGTGATGGAGTACGTGGCCGCCGGAGACGTCGACGCCGAGGGGGTCCACATGCTCTCCACCGGCGGAATGCTCGGCTATGCCCGAGAGCACGCCGAGGCTCGCGGAACGGCGATCGTCGCCACCGAGACCGGCATGCTGCATCCGCTTCGCGAAGCCGCGCCGCAGTTCGACTTCATCGCCGCCAACGAGGCCGCGCACTGCCGCTACATGAAGATGATCACGCTCCCGAAGCTTCGCGACGCGCTACGTGAGGACGGGCCGGAGGTCAAGGTGTCCGACGAGGTCGCGGCCCGAGCGCGGATCCCGATCGAGCGGATGGTGGCGATCAGCTGAGCGGCTCGGCCAGCAGGTCCAGTCCGCCCTGCGCCACCTCTCTCACCACTCGCAGCGTTTCCTGCTTGCGTTCGAACTCCGCCGGCGTGTAGCAGTGCACGTCGGCCGGAGCGCCCATCTCGAGGGCATCCCAGAGCGACCCCGCCTGGTAGACCCGCTCCAGCCACGGCATCCCGTCGTAAGCCGAGGAGGTGAGGATCACCACGTACTCCGGTCCCCGCTCCCGTTGCGGGGGTGCGCCACGCTCGTCGGCGACTCGAGCCCCGCCCAGCAGCGCGCCATCCAGCGGCCAGCGGTCACCGACGCGGCGGAGGTAGCTCTGCAGCTCTCGCCGGTTCAACAACTGTGCCGGGCCCACTCTGGCGATTCTCGCGGCGGGCCCGGCCACGCGCAAGGGGCAGTTCAGCGATAGCGGGCGATTGCCCCCACCATGTGCCCGATCAGCTGGAGCGCCCCGGAGTTCTCCGGTCCGTCGACGAACAGCGCGAAGGCCAGCGTTCGATGATGGGCATCGCGACAGTAGCCGGCCAGATTGGTGACGTCGTCCAGGGTGCCGGTCTTGGCGACGCACCTTCCCTGGGCCGCGGTGCCGTCGGCGATGCTCTGGACGGTTCCGCTGACGCCGACCACCGGCAGCGACGCCGCCAGCACGTCGCCGACCTGTGTTCGCCACACCGCCTTCAGCAGGCGAACGATCTCCTCAGGGGAGGAGCGGTCATCTCGGGAGAGACCCGAGCCGTCAACCACCCGTGGATGGAGCCCGTAATCCTGGAGCGCGTGGCTTATGACCGTGGCGCCGGCGGCGATGGTTCCGCGCCCGCCGAATCGTGCGCCCAGCTGCTCCGTGAGCATCTCCGCGAACAGGTCGTCGGAGGGGACATCCATCAGCGAGAGGAGGCTTGCCAGCGACGGGGAGCTGACCACCGCAAGCCGGCGTGCGGGCTCAGGGGCCCTCGCCGTCCGAGTCGCAGCAGCGGCATGGATCCCCATCGCGCTCATCGTGCGCGTCAGCTGGCGGGCGGCGAACGCCCCGGGGGAGAGCGAGCCCATGGTCGCGCCGTGATCGAAGGTCAGCGCGCTGAGCTCGCCGCCGAAGTCGCCCACATCGGGGGCCAGGCGAGTGGAGGGACCACCCCGCTCGGCGCCGAACAGCGATTCGTCTCCGATCACCCGCCCGGTGACGTGACGGATCCCGTCCGCGGCAAGCTGGCGGGCGAGCTCACCCAGCGTCGGTCCCTCGCCTCGTTCGTAGGTCCGGTTGAACGAGCGGTCGCCGAGGGTCGGATCGCCTCCCCCCTGGAGATAGAGGTTTCCATGCCAGACGCCACCGGCCCCGAGCTGCCCGCGGCCGAGCACGGTGGTGCGCAGGCGGGCGTGGGGGCCGAGCAGATCGAGTGAGGCGAACGTGGTGTAGAGCTTCTCCACCGACGCCGGAGGCCTGGAGATGCCTTGGCGCAGCGAGAACAGCTGCGACTCGTCGGACAGGTCATAGACCGATCCCCCCGATGCCGGACCCGCCCGGGCGAATTCGCGGTCAAGCGTGCGCCGCAGGCGGCGCAGCGAAGGCGAAGGGGCCACGGGGGCCGCCCCGCTCACCGACGCATCGCTTGGTTGGGGTGGGGTGAGCTTCCCCCTTCCTGCGGCGGACTGGCTCGCGCCGCCCCCGCCACCGCAGCCGCCGGCGGCCAGCACGATCAGCGCCAGCGCAGCCATCCCGCGTGCCCGCTTGGCCATCACGCCGTGCAGGATGCCGCATCGGGCGAGTTGGTGCGACCGTCCGCGGTTAGGCGAACTCGGACTGCTCGTGTGGGCCCACCACGGCTACCGCGAGCTCGTCCTGCAGGCCGCGGGCCACGCTCGCCACCTCCTCGAAGGTGACCTGGTCAAGCATCTCGATTGCCGCATCGGGATCCGGGGGCTCGCCGTACACGACGGTCTGCTGCGCGGCATGGCGCGCCACTGCTCCGGTGTTCTCGAAGGCGATCGCCCGGGCGCCTGCCGCATAGGCGCGGGCCCGCTCCACCTCGGCCTCGGTGGGGCCGTCTTGGCGGAGCTCTGAGACGATCTCTCGCATCCGCGCGTAGGCATCCACGCATTTGGCGCTGTCCAGGCCGGCGGAGAGCTGCAGCACGGGGACGTCCGCGTAGGAATGCGGGTATGAGTGCACCGCGTAGGCGAGACCGCGCTGCTCCCGGATCTCATCGAACAGCCGAGAGCCCATCGAACCGCCCAGCAGCGTGGAGAAGATCGTCAGTGCGGCCCGCTGGCGTGGGTCGGAGACCTCCACCGCGGGGCGATATGACATCCGCAGGTGCGACTGCTTGGAGTCTCGCTCGCCCACCAGCACTTTGGGTTCGAGCCTCGGCGCGGGCTCGTAGCCCTCCGGCTCGGGCCGGGGCGAGAAGCGACCGAACAGCTCCTCAAGCTCGCTGACTGGAAGGGAGTCAAGGTTGCCAACCGCGAACGCACCACCGCGGGCCGGCGCCCAGCGGCGGGAGCGAAAGGCGACGATCGCCTCCCGCGTGAAGGTGTCCTGGATGTGCTCGGTGCTACCGAGTACGGGACGTCCGAGGGGATGCTCGCCGAACACGGCCTCGTCGATCAGATGCTCGGCGACCGTCGCGGGCTGGTCTCCGGCGCGAGCGATCTCCTGCACGACGACACCGCGCTCACGGTCGAGCTCGGCCGGGTCGATCCGGGGGCGGCCGACGAAGTCGGTCAGCAGGTCGGCGGCCTCCAGCGCTCGCTGGGCACGCACGGTGATGTGAAAGGCCACCAGGTCGTGGCTGGTGTAGGCATTGAGTACCGCGCCGATTCGCTCGGCGGCCTCGTTGACCTCGCGGTAGTGGGCGTATTTCTCGCCGCCCTTGAACACCAGGTGCTCCAGGAAGTGGGCCATGCCGTTCTCCTGCGTCCGTTCGGTCCGGGCGCCCGCGTCGAAGGCCACGAGGAGCGTCACCGCCCGCGTGCCCGGCACCTCGATGCGGTGGAGCGGCAACCCGTTCTCCAGCGTGCGGGTTTCGATCTTCGGCACGTCTCCCACGGTAGCGACGCCGGGCCGGCTTTATCTTGGACTTAGCTCATGAGCTTTGCAAAAGCCGTTGCAAGCAGCTATTTCGCGGTCAAGGCAGTGGCCGCTCCACTACGCTGCGGCGCACTCTATGGCTACCTCACAATCCAAGCAACGCACTGCCAGGCGCCGTCTTCCGATACCCGCCAAGCGGGTCCAGAGGGCTCCCGCCCCAGGCGCCACCGGGCTGCCCGTACTCCAGTTCCGGGGTGTCTCCAAGCGGTACTCCGGGGGCGATACCGGCCTCGATCAGGCGACCTTCGCGGTCGACCGCGGTGACTTCGTGTTCCTCGTCGGTGCCACAGGTTCCGGCAAGTCCACGGTCATGCGCCTCCTGACCAAGGAGCTCGAGCCGACCGAGGGTGCGATCCGCGTGGCCGGCCACGAGCTGAACGACATCGTGCGCAAGCGCGTGCCTTTCTACCGCCGCAACATCGGCGTCGTCTTCCAGGACTTCAAGCTGCTCCCGAACCGCACGGTGCACGACAACGTCGCCTACGCACTGCAGGTGACCGGGGGCTCACGCAAGGAGATCCGCGCCAAGGTGCCGGACATCCTGCGCCTCACCGGTCTGTCGACCAAGCTGCATAGCTACCCCGACCAGCTCTCCGGCGGTGAGCAGCAGCGCGTCTCTATCGCCCGAGCGTTCGTGAACCACCCACCGCTCCTGCTGGCCGACGAGCCGACCGGCAACCTTGATCCGGAGACGAGCATCGACATCATGCGGCTGCTCTACCGGATCAACCGGACCGGCACCACAGTGCTGGTGGCCACCCACGACCAGGCGATGGTCGACCGGATGCGCCGCCGCGTCCTGGAGCTCGCGCACGGACGGATCATTCGCGACGAGGCCACCGGCCTCTACGCGCGTGACGAGTCCACCAGGGAATTCGCGCAACGGATGCGCCAGCCCGCTACGCGCCCACCCGGGCTCTGAGGCACCCCGACGATGAAGATCGGCTTCTTTCTCAAAGAGGCGATGCGCGCGATGCGCCGCAGCGCCGCTCCCAGCTTCGCCGCCCTGGCGACGGTGCTGGTCACGATGCTCGTGCTGGGGGTTTTCATCCCGATCGTGCAGGCTACGAACGGCGCCGCCAACAGCGTCCGCAGTCGTGTGCTCGTCGACGTCTACATGAAGACGTCCGCCACGCCCACGGATGACGCACGGGTACACAAGGAGCTGCTGGCGGTACCCCACGTACACACCGTTCAGTTCGTCTCCAAGCAGACCGCGCTCGCCCAGCAGTCCAAGTCCGATCCCCAGGCCTACGCGCTGCTCTCCTCCAACCCGCTCCCCGACACCTTCCACGTGATCCCGGATCACCCCGCCAACGTCCTCTCGGTACGGAGCGCGCTGGCCTCGGCGCCCGGCGGCGGGTCAGGGTCTTTCGACTCGGCGGTCCAGAGTGTCTCCAACAAGCGGACCGACACGCGCAAGATCCTGGAGGTCACCAACTTGGTGACGATTACCGCCGGGCTGCTGACCGTGCTGTTGACGTTCGCATCGATCCTGCTGATCGGCAACACGATCCGCCTCTCGCTGTACGCCAGGCGTAGGGAGGTGGAGGTGATGAAGCTCGTCGGTGCCACCGACTGGTTCATCCGCTGGCCGTTCGTGATCGAAGGAACGATCGTCGGTGCGGCGGGCGCCTTCCTGGCGATCGTCGTGCTGGGGGTGACCAAGGTCGCCCTCCTCGACCCCCTGTCCAACAACTGGACCTTGATCTCGGCCCCCCGCACGATCGCGTTCCCGTTGCTGGTGGCGGTGCTGCTCGGCGCGGGGGTGATCGTCTCGGCGGTGGGCTCGGGACTGTCGCTGCGGCGCTTTCTGCGGGTCTAATCGACCGGGCGGATCGCCGGGACCGCCCGGCTACCCTCCGTTCATGCCACGGCGCACTAGCTCTCGCCCGAGGATCCTGGCCTATGTGGCGGCTGGGATCCTGATTTTGCTGGTGGGCATCCTGATCGGTGGCCATCCCAGCTGGCTGCCCTCGCCGCTTCGCAGCGCGTTCGTGGACGAGGGGTCGACCGGCGTGATGGGGGAGGCGCTCGATGCCCTCCAGCACGACTACTACCGCCCGCTCAGCCGTGGCTCCCTGGAGAGCAACGGCATCCAGGGAGTGATCGCCAGCCTGGGCGACCCCTTCTCGCACTACATCAGCCCCGGCGACTACCGCTCGTTCGTGGAGGACGACAACCCGCATCTGAGCGGGGTGGGGATCAACGTCGAGCTGGAGACTCGCGGTTTGAGGGTCATCGACGTCTTCCCGGGCTCCCCGGCGGCCCGCGCCGGCCTCGGCTCGGGCGATCTCATAGTCGGGGTGGGATCCGTGTCGCTGGCGGGACGCTCGGCCGACTTCGGCTCTCGCCTGATCAAGGGTCCGGCGGGCACGCGCGTGACCCTGACGGTCGTCTCCGGGTCACGCCGGCGGACGGTCACGGTCAAGCGCGCCAACCTCGTCGTCCCCGTGGCCAGCAGCCTGCTGGCCAATCGGAACGGTGTAAAGGTCGGCATCGTCGCGCTGACCAGCTTCACCACCGGCTCCGGCAGCGAGGTGCGCCAGCAGGTGCAGAAGGTGCTCCACCAGGGGGCCCGGGCGTTGGTGCTGGACCTCCGCTCCAACGGAGGCGGCCTGCTGTCGGAGGCGGTCAACGTGGCCAGCATCTTCGTCCCGGACGGGACGATCGTCTCCACCGAAGGCCGGAGCCAGCCGCGGCAGGTGTACGTTGCCCAGGGCGGGGCGATCTCGCAGGGCGTTCCGGTGGTGGTGCTGGTCGACCACGACACCGCCTCCGCCGCGGAGATCGTCACCGCGGCGCTGCGCGACCGGGGGCGGGCCAAGGTGGTCGGCACGCGCACCTATGGCAAGGGCGTATTTCAGGAGATCCAGACGCTCTCAAACGGGGGAGCACTGGAGATCGTGACCGGGCGCTGGTTTGAGCCGAGCGGTCGCAACGTAGGCGGGCCCGGAGTCACCGAGGGCGCGGGCCTCAAGCCCGATATCGAGGCGCCCACCAATCTCCGCGCGCGCACCGACACCGCGCTGTCACTCGCCGAGCGCACCGTCGCGGCCGAGGTCCGGTGAGCGTAGCCACTCGCCCGGGCCCGTCCGGGGCCCAGGTCGCGGTCATCGAGCGGCGCGGCAAGTTCCTGGTTGCAGAGCCGCTCTTCGGCGCGGGGGCGAGGGTCACGGTGAGCCGCGACCGGCGCTTCTCGGTGGGCGACCTGGTGCTCCTCCGCGCTCCGTCCGGAGACGCTCGGCGAGGCCGCGGCCGCGGCCGCGGCACGGTGGCGCGCCGGCTGGGTCGTCCGGATGTTGCCCGGGACGTGATCGAGGCGTTGATGCTGGATCGGGGGCTGCGGCGGAGATTCGACCCGGCGATCGAGCGCGCGGCCCGCTCGGCGGCAGAGGCTGGGATCTTGGAACCCGGCGGCTCCCGCCGGGATCTGCGGGATCTCCCCACCTTCACGATCGACCCTCCCAGCGCCCGGGACTTCGACGACGCCATCTCCGCCCGCGCGGAGGACGACGGATCCTTTCGGGTCTGGGTGCACATCGCCGATGTCAGCGCCTTCGTGGCACCGCGGTCGCTGATCGACCGTGAGGCCTACCGCCGCGCCACCAGCGTGTACGTTCCCGGCGCGGTGGAGCCGATGTTGCCGGCTGAGCTCTCGGGCGAGGCCTGCTCGCTGGTGCCGGGTGCAGATCGCCTGACGGTGACCGTGGAGATGAGCGTGCACGGGAACCGTGTCGCCAAGGTGTCCTTCCACCGCTCGCTGATCCGCTCCGACCAGCGGTTGGAGTATGGCCAGGTCGATGAGATCTTCGCCGGCCAACGACGAGCGGAGGAGCCGTGGGGGGCTGCGCTGATGGCGGCGCGAGCCGCTGCAGCGTCCCTGGGGGCCCGGCGTGCTGCGCGCTCGACACTGGTGCTGGAGTCAGCCGAGCCCGAATTCGAGTTCGACGGAGACGGCAACGTGAGCGCGATGTCGCGCTCGGAGTCGACCGAGTCCCACAGGTTGATAGAGCAGCTGATGATCGCCGCCAACGAGCAGGTGGCCGAGCTGCTGGAGCAGCGCCGCGTGCCCACGCTGTTCCGCGTCCACGAGCAGCCGGAGGGGCCGGCGGCGGAGCGGCTGATCGAGCAACTCGCCTCACTGGGCGTGCCGACGCCACCGGTCCCGGGAGGACATCTCACCCCGCAGCAGGCCGGCGAGGTGATCGGCGAGGCCTCCCAGCTGGTGAGCCGGTGGGTGCAGCGGACGGGCCGGGGAGGACGGGCGCTGACGAGCTTGGTGCTCCGCTCGCTCAAGCAGGCCCAGTACGACCATCGCAACCGAGGTCACGCAGGGCTGGGCTCTCCACGGTACTGCCACTTCACCTCCCCGATCCGTCGCTATCCGGACCTGATCTGCCACCGGGCGCTGCTCTCGGCAATCTCCGGCGATGTGCCCGCGCCGGAGGCTTCGTGGGTCGCCGAGGCCGGTCCGTGGACCTCATCGCGTGAGCGCGAAGCGATGGTGATTGAGCGGGACGCCGACGACGTGGCACGGTGCTTCCTGCTGGAGCGGTTCCTGCGCCAGAGCGATGATCGCGCGCCTGTCCTGGGCGGCGAGGTCGTGGGGCTGATCTCTGCCGGCGCGTTCGTGGCCTTCGGCGAGCACCAGGAGTTCCAGGGGATGTTGCCGGTGCGCCGGCTTCGCGGTGACTGGTGGGAGCTGAATGAGGCCGGGACGGTCCTGGTCGGCACCCGCAGCGGCGGGGCCATAAGGCTCGGTGACACCGTCCAGGTGCAGGTAGCGGGTGTCGACTCGCCACGCGGCCGGGTGGACCTGGTGCCGGCCGAGCGGCAGGATTGAGCGCGATGGCCAAGACACGCAAACGCAAGGCGGCCCCGGGTGATGTCGCCAGCAACCGCCAAGCCTCCTACCGGTACAACCTGCTGGAGCGGTTCGAGTGCGGGATCGCGCTGACCGGGACCGAGGTGAAGGCTCTGCGGGAGGGCAAGGCACAGCTAAAGGACTCCTACGCCATGGTTCGCGATGGTGAGGTGTGGCTCATCGGCCTTTACATCCCTCCGTACGGACCGGCCTCCCGGGAGAACCACGAGCCCGAGCGGGCCCGCAAGCTCCTGTTGCACCGAAGCGAGATTGAGCGGCTGATCGGTCAGACCAAGGAGCGGGGATTCACGCTGGTGCCGACCCGCATCTACTTCGCCGGTTCACGCTCGCGGGCCAAGGTGGAGATCGCCCTGGCTCGGGGTAAGGACCTCTACGACAAGCGCGAGTCGATTCGCAAACGGGACATGGCGCGCGACGTGCAACGCGAATTGCGTGAGGCCCAGCGATAATGGTGAGCGTGTTTACGTCACGGGAATCGGGTAGGTCGCGATCATGACCGTCGGTGGCTCCCTCCTGCTCATCGCCGTCGGCGCCATCCTGAAATGGGCGGTCACCGCGCATATCAGCGGGTTCGACCTGCAGACGGCGGGGACGGTGCTGCTGGTGGTGGGGCTGGCGGGACTTCTCGTGTCGCTGCTCTACATGTTCTGGCTGGGCTCGCGCCGGCGTGAGGACGAGCCGACCCGCGTGTCGCGGCCGCCGTCGGACTACTACCGGTAGGCAGGCTCCGCACCGGCTCCGCGGGCCTTTCCCCGGAGCCCTCGCACCGAACCGCGACACGCCTTCTACAATGGGAGAGGCACAACCCCCGGGGACGACAGGCTTCGACGTGGTCGGTTCGTGGGGGTGGTTGCGAGTCGAGGTCCCGGGAGGCCTCGTAAAACCCCCGGGAAACCATAAGTGCGGACACGCACACGTTTGATCTCGGCCTCGCGGCTGCTTAGTCGCTGACCTAGATCGTCTCGGTCTTCGCTCGCCTGCGGCGGAGTAACCGGGATCAATCAGCAGGCTCGCTTGGAAAAGGTTTGCTCCAGCCGATCCGAGGACTTTTGATGGAGCTGGCCCTTGACAACCCGGCCGGCGAGGCGAGTCAAGGGTGAGAACAGAGCGCCGGCTACGCTCGTAGACGCCACCTCTTACGCGACTGCGGACGCGGGTTCAATTCCCGCCGTCTCCACCTTTGCAAAGAGTACGAACCGCCCTCCCCGCCGGAGGGCGGTTCTGTTCCCCACAGCTCCTGCCGAGATGGCGTTCACGGTTGCGGGTCCGGACCGATCGGCTGTGTCGACCGCTGGCTGGTGAGCGACACCGCCGAGACGCCGATGGCAAGGAGCACTACGACGCCGAGCACGCCGAACGCTGCTGAGATCCGGGAGCCGATCGCTTGGGCGTTGAGGACGGCCCCGATGATCGATACCGACATCAGAGCGCCTGCCTGCCGGGTGGTGTTCTGTACGCCGGAGGCGAGCCCCGATTGCTGCTTGGTGACACTCGCCAGCAGCAGCGACGTCAACGCTGAAAACGAGACGGTGCTGGCGAGGCCGATCAGCAGCAGGCCTAACGCGATCTGACCGTACGAACTGTGGGCATCTGTCGGGGCGAGCACGGCCACGCCGAACGCGCAGCAGGCAAAGCCGGCGACCAGCAGCACCGGATGGCCGAACCTACGTGACAGCCGGCCATAGATCAGAAACGGCCCGGCCAGCGTTCCCACGGTCATGGGGAGCAATGCGACTCCCGTCGATCCCGGACTCCAGCCGCGCAGCTCTTGGAAGTACAGAGACATCAAGAAGAGCGTGCCGTAGAACAGGAAACCCATCAGCGAGGCGCAGATGATCGCCACCGTGCGCAGTCGGTTGGCGAAGAACGCGGGCGGCAGCATCGGCTCGCGGATCCGTCCCTCGGCGGTCCAAAATGCCGCTCCAACCACCAGGCCAGCGAGGAGCATGCCGATCGTGACCGGGGAGCTCCATCCCGCCTCACCGCCGTGGATGACTGCCGCCGTCACGAGACCCATGGCGGCCACCGCGGTGAGCTGGCCGAAGCGATCGACCCGGCGAGGGCGGCGTGGCGTCTCGGAAATGCTGATCCGTCCGAGCAGCAGGCTCACGACCCCGATCGGCAAGTTGATGAGGAACACGCTGCGCCACCCAAACAGATCGATCAGCAGGCCGCCGACCAGTGGCCCGAGGGCAACCGCGCCCGCGCCAATTCCCACCCACACGACCGCAGCTCGCGACTGGCTGGAACGGTCTCCGAACAGGTACGGGATGAGCGCAAGCGTCGCAGGCAAGAGCGCCGCCGCGCCGACCCCCTGGACTACGCGCGCCGCGATCAAGGCGAGGATCGACGGTGCCGCAGCGCAGGCCGCGGATGCCGCCGTGAACAGGCTCACCCCAACTACGAACATCCGTCGCAACCCGATGCGATCACCCAGCGCGCCTGCCGTCAGCAAGAGCCCAGCGAGGATCAGCGTATAAGCATTCAGCACCCATTGAGGGCCTGCGAGCGAGCCGTGGAAATTGGCCCGGATTGCCGGAACCGCGACGTTCAGCACGCTGCCGTCGAGAATGATCGCGAAATAGCCAAGACAGACCGCCGCGAAACCGACTGACGGCCGTCCTAGGCGACCGGCGACTTCAAGATCCGGTCCCGCGTCCACCCCAAGCTCCGATCGTCATAAGCCAGTCGCGCACGACCATGTCACCTTGCGTCCGTCCACCTCGCATATGAATGGAGCGCCTCCTCATCGGGGGGGCGGTTTCCGTGAAAAGGCGCAGCGGGTCACCGCGAGGGTCTACGCTCAGAGTATGCGAATTCCGCTGTTGACCGGCTGGGTCGAAAGGGCCGGCCCCGCCTATCGCGTTGATCAGACTGTCTCGCTCGGTTCAGGGGCGATGACGCGCTGATCGCGCCCACCTGAAAGGACCGTCGTATGCCTCTCTTCTTCTTCACCGTCGAGCAGCAGGAACGTGCCATCGTCGAGCGCTTCGGTAAGTTCGTTCGCGTCGCCGGTCCGGGCCTTCAGCGCAAGTCTCCGTTTGTTGAGCGGGTCGCCGGCCGGATGAGCCTGCAGGTAGAGCAGCTCAATGCCGACATCGAGACGAAGACCAAGGACAACGTGTTCGTGGTCGTCCAACTCGCGATCCAGTACGTGGTCGGCGCCGACGAGCCGAAGGTCAAGGACGCCTACTACAAGCTCGACGATCCGGAGGTGCAGATGAAGTCCTACGCCTTCGACGTGGTCCGCTCGCACATCCCGACGATGGATCTCGACGAGGCCTACGCGGACGCGGACACCATCGCCAAGCACATCCAGGTCACCCTCCAGACGCAGATGGCCGACTACGGCTACGAGATCATCAAGGCGCTGATCACCAACATCGAGCCCGACCAGCGCGTCAAGGATGCGATGAACAACATCAACGCCGCGCGCCGCAACCAGGAGGCCGCCACCGCCCAGGGCGAGGGCGACAAGACCCTCCGCATCAAGAAGGCCGAGGGCGAGTCGGAGTCGATGCGACTCCACGGCGAGGGCGTGGCCGCGGAGCGCAAGGCGATCGCGCAGGGCCTCAAGGACTCTCTGGCTTTGATCGTGGGCGAGAATGGCATCGACGCCCGAGAGGCAATGAGCCTGGTCGCGCTGACGCAGTACATGGACACGCTGCGATCGGTGGGCGAGCACGGCAACATGACGACGCTGTTGCTCCCGCACTCCCCGGCTGCGGTGGGGTCCTTGATGGATCAGGTCCGCGAGGGCATCCTCACCGGAGGTCTCGCCGCGGACGCAGCCGACCCAGGTGGAAATGGCGTCAGCCAGCCGCCCTCGAGGAAGCGTTAGCCGGGTGGCCCGTACCTAGAACCCACCGGCGAGCGTCGGACGATGGCTGACCCCGAGATGGGCATGGTCGAGTTTCTCGGGGTTTCCGCTGATCGCCGGCTGCTGGACGAGGATCTAGGCAACCTGCCCGAAGTCGAGCAGCGTCACGAGCCGGAGGTGCTGACTCACAAGCACGACCGTCTCGTCGCGGCTGGCTCGCTGCTGACGGGCACCACCCTGATCGGGGGTGGCGCGATGTTGGTCTACGGCGGTGGGCAAGCTCTCTTGGGTGGCGGTGGCACCTTCGATGTCGTTCTCGCCTTGATCGGATTGCTGCTCGTCGGCACGCATTGGGGATGGGTCCACGTTGCCGAGTACGTCGGCCTGACGATCGATGAGCATCAGCGACGCGATGCCGAGGCCGGCGCGCGGGAGTGGCTGGCGACGATCCAGCCGTATCCGCGCTTCAGCGTCTCGACCACGGTGCTGAGCGACGCCTCGACGCGAATCCGGCGGTTCCGGCACGAACCGGTTCTCATCACGCCCCGCACGTTCACGTTCGTCCGCCACCCGGACGGTGAAGAGGCATACGGAGCCGACGCGCCCGCTGAGGTCATCGCCACCAGGGTCGAGTCAATGCGCCGCCAGTCCCGGCTTGACACAGACCGGCTCCGCGCAAGCTGGGAAGCGGCCTCTGGTGCCTACGAAGCGGCCCTACGCAGCGCCGACGACGACCAGCAGCGCCTGGCTGCACAGCAAGCCGCTGCCACCGCACTGTCCGACCACATCAACGCGTCGCTGCTCGAACCCCCGCTGGTGGAGTAGCCGCTCCAGGTGCGCTCAGCTGCTTCCCGCCTACGTCGGCTACCCCGCCGCTTCCCCGTCCACGGACGCGGGCCCCGTCCCATCCATGCTTCGACCTGAACGACGCACCGGCTCCAGTACGAAGCTCTCGATCGCGACGTCCGGATCAATGTGGTTGTCACTCAGGAAGGCCACCACCGTCCTTCCAGTGGCTTCCTCTACGGCGGCCACTAGCTCCTCGCGCATCGTCATCTGGTAGGCCCTGCGCATGTTGAGCACGAGGTCGGACTGACCGTCGGCGACGAGGCTGCGCTCCCCTCTGGTAAGGGTGTCGCGAAGGACGACGGAGACGAGATCCTGGTCCAACGAGGTCCACGCCTTGGTCGGGCCCCGCCCGGTAAAGGCGCTCATCAGATGCACGACCCGGTTGGAGATGCTTGCCGCGACCGAGACGCTGGCAGCCGGGGACTGCTGATCGGTACCGGACATGCCGGCCCCTTTCTCGCCTCTCCCTGAGTGTCGGGCCCGGGAACGGAGGGGACTGAGACGGGAAAAACCGTTCCTCGGGGCCCGCGTTTCTCGGAGTCGGCTTGCGCCCCGCGAGAACTCACGTCCTTCCTCAACCTTAGCGCGCAGGGAGCAGATTACGGCGGAGGGGGGGCCTCCCCCTGGTCCGGCTCCGCGGGGCCCAGCACAGAGTCCTCGGCTTCTGTCGCGAACACGTGGAGTCCCATGCGGCCGGAGAGCTCGGCACAGACCCGCGTGCCGCGGACGCTGTTGCCGTAGTGGTCCAGCCCCGGCGAGTAGACGGCGATACCCATCTTCCCCGGGACCACGGCC
Source organism: uncultured Solirubrobacterales bacterium (assembly GCA_963731435.1). Classification (GTDB taxonomy): domain Bacteria; phylum Actinomycetota; class Thermoleophilia; order Solirubrobacterales; family Solirubrobacteraceae; genus Palsa-465. The sequence goes on along the minus strand of CAVSVF010000001.1, from coordinate 1,730,775 downwards.
ATGACCCCACCGCTGACGCCGCTCTTGGCCGGAATGCCGATGTCGTAGGCCCACTCGCCGGCGAAGTCGTACATGCCGCAGGTGTACATCACGCTGAGCATGTCCCGGACGCGCGCGCGGGGGAGGACCTGCTCCGAGGTCACCGGGTTACGGCAGCCATTGGCGAGTGTCGCCGCCATGATCCCCAGGTCTCGGCAGGTCACCTTCACCGAGCACTGCCGCAGGTAGAGAGCCAGCGTCCGCTCGACGTCGTTCTGCAGCATTCCGTTGCTGCGCATCAGGTAGGCGGTGGCCCGGTTGCGGTCGGCGCCTCGTACCTCGGCCGCGTAGATGTCCTCGCTGGCGGTGAGGCTCGGGTTGCCGGCGTAGCGGCGAAGGGCATCGAGAATGCGATCGAACGATTCGTCGAAGCTCGACCCGAGCACCATGTCGGTGGTCGCCAGCGCGCCGCCGTTGATCATCGGGTTGAACGGCCGATTGTTGCGCTCGTCGAATCCGAGCGTGGTGAACGAGTCCGCACTCGGCTTGACCCCGACGCGTCGCAGCACCTCCTCACGACCCAGCTCGGAGAGGGCCGACCCGTAGACGAAGACCTTTGAGATCGACTGGAGGGCGAACGGGAGGTCGTGGTCTCCGGCCACATGGACGTCTCCGTCCACGCTGACCATCGAAATGGCGAAGTGGCGACGTTCCGGTGCATCGGCGTCGGGTTGGTAGTAGCCGCGCTCTGAGGAGTAGTAGCTCTCAACATCGCGTTCGGCGTCGTGGGCGTCACGATTGCTGAGGTAGACCTCCTCGAGGCGCTCGTCGATTCTCCGCAGGATCTCGGCGTCCACCACGCCATTATCGGGGTGCACCGATGCGTTCGGAAGCGGGCTACAGCTCGTCGATGGTGCCGGCCAGCGCGAAATCCCGCTCGGTCAGGCCACCGGCCGAATGGGTTGAGAGGCGAAGGCGGACCCGGTTCCAGCCGTGCACGAGGATGTCCGGGTGGTGATCGGCGGCCTCCGCGGCCTCGGCAACCCTGTTGACGAACTCGATCGCCGCCGCGAAGTCGGCCAGCTTGCGGTCAGAGACGATCTCGTCGCCCTCGCGGCGCCAGTCGCTGCCCGCGAGCCGGCGCTCGATCTCCGCTTCGCCCAGGGGCTCCATCGAACACGCAGTATGACCTGCAGCTCCACCACCTGCCGCCGGCAGCGCGAGGTGGTTCGATCAGCAGGCGTCCCATCTCGTTCTGGGATCGCGCCTTCACCTCAATACGGCGAAGAGGCGGCTACCTCGAGCGCTCGGGAGAGCTGGAAGGGCCAGTCCTGGTCGAACAGCCAGGGCCGTCCGATCCACAGGTAGGCATCGACGAACCGCTGCGGCGATCCTGCGAGCCTTTCGGCTGAGGTGCCAGCGGCGGGACGCCACGTGCGTGGTCGGGGGAATCCCAAGGCTCACGCAGATCCGCTGGCGCCGTGACCGGCAGACCGGGGGATTGTTGGGATAGCGGCCGTGGTATTGGCCGGCGAGGAAAGGTGAGCCGTTCTGGTCGGTGTTGATCACGAAGTGCTTGCGATGAATGTGGGCCATGGCGAGCTGGTGTTCGACCTGCGCGCCGAAGCCGAGATCCTCTCCGACGCTGCCGAACTGCGTCGCGTTGAGCTCGAAGCCGCGGACATGGCGTATCCCGGCACGCTCCAGCAACCAGGCCGCCTGGCCGGGCGACGCCCATTCGGCAGCGCCGGCGTCGAGGTACACGGTCGTGTGGGGCAGAGTGGTGAAGCGCCGGGCGGCGTAGGCCACGAGCCTGAGTGGCACCCCGGTCGGCGCGCACAGCGCAAACGGCAGATCTGGCTGCAGTATCAGCGCCACCCGTGAAGACCCGATTCCGCTGGCGAAGTTGTTTATCCAGTGGCGGTAGCCGGCCTGCAATCGGGCGCTGGGCGTATCGAAGCACGCTGCGAACTCCCACGGGTTCAGGCGGAATACGGTGACCTGCGCCAGCACGTTGGGGTTGTGGCGGGTGACATTGGCGATGTAGCGGCGGACCACAGCGCCGGCGAAGCGGTCCGGAAACCAATCGCCGAACCAGAAGGCCAGCGGGCGCAGCGCGATCTTCGCCATCAGGCGATGGTCGCGTCCGTGCGCGGCCTTGTAAGCGGGATACACGCCGTCGGTGCCGCCGGTGAAGTGACCCCATCGCATGCCCGCGAGCGGGTCCGCGTGCGACGCACGTCGCAGGCCGGCGTTGGCGACCCCGGCAGACGCCGGCGCGGTCAGGAGGCCCAACGCAAGCAGCGAGAGCACCAACCCGCAAGCCACGCGCACCCAGCCAACGCAAGTCAAACGAGAGCAGGCCCCAAGCCTCGTCACCAACACACTGATTAGCAGCTGTGTCAAAGGGAAGTCAGGGGCCAGACCCCACCACGGAGGACGAGATGGCAGGCGAACCCACCAACGACCAAGCGGAATCTCAAGCGTCCGTCGCCGAGCTGGTCAAGCAGCTCTCCGAGCAGTCGAGCCGGCTGGCCCGTCAGGAGATAGAGCTCGCGAAGGCCGAACTGACAGAGAAAGGCAAGCGTGCCGGCATCGGCGCCGGGATGTTCGGTGCCGCCGGCATCTTCGGCTTCTATGCCCTCGGCGCGCTGGTGGCGACAGGCATCCTGGCGCTGGCCACCGCGGTCGCCGCGTGGCTGGCGGCGCTGATCGTCACCGTAGTGCTGGCGGTCATCGCTGGAATCGCGGCACTCCAGGGCCGCAGCAACGTCGCCAAGGCGACCCCCCCGATCCCAGAGCAGGCAACGGAAAGCGTGAAGGAGGACGTTGAGTGGACGAAGACACGAGCACGAACGGCCCGCCAGTGAGCAGCACCGGCGATCCCGAGCAAATTCGGGAGGAGATCGAGGCCACCCGAGAGGAGCTGGGTGACACCGTCGAGGCGCTGGCCGCCAAGACGGATGTAAAGGCGCAGGCCCGGCAGAAGGTCGACGACACCAAGGAGCAAGTGGCTGCCAAGAAGGACGACCTGCTGGGAAGGGCCCGGGAGATCTCGCCGGAGACCGCGTCGTCGGCGGCCTCAGGTGCCTCTCAGAAGGCGAAGGAGAACCCGCTGCCACTGGCTGCGATCGGCGCCTTCGTCATTGGCTTCGCGGTTGGACGGCTCAGCGCTCGCTAGCCGACGCAGGAGCAGGACCCGCTCTCGGCGCGGCCCCCTTTTCCGTCTGCTCTACGCTGAGGACATGGAGGGCATCACCATGACCGCCGATGAGCTCGAGAGCGTGCAGCGAGAGCTGCGGGCGCTCGAGAGCACAGGACGCACGGAGATCGCCGCCCGCATCAAGACCGCGCGGGAGTGGGGCGACCTGAAGGAGAACGCCGAGTATCACGCCGCCAAGGAGGAGCAGGCGCATCTGGAGACCCGCATCGCCAAGTTGCGAGATTCGGTGCGCAGCGCCGTCGTCGTGGAGACCGCCGGATCCAGCGACGTGGTCGCGCACGGATCGACCGTCTCCTACACCGACCGCTCCTCAGGACGCAGCCAAACCTTCCGGATCGTCTCGCCGCACGAGGCCAAGCGATCGGAAGGCACGCTGTCAGCCGCCTCGCCGATCGCCAAGGCGCTGGTCGGTCGCCGAGCCGGCGAAGTGGTCGAGGTCACCACGCCGGCCGGCCCTCGTCAGCTGACGGTCGACTCGATCGGCTGAGCCAGCGGGCCGTGAAGCCCTGGCGGCGAGGTTCGTGACCTGGACCGTCCCGGCCACTAGGCCGACAATGCGACTGCCGCCTCCGCCGTCACGACGTGAAAGCTGAAGCTTTCCTCCAGGTAGAGCCGCACCGTGTCGGCGTCGTGGCTGTCGTAGCCGATCGAAAGGTCCTGGCCTGACTCCAGCAGGAAGTCCCCTCCACGCAGGCTCAGCACGACGGCTCCCTGGACGCCGGGGGTCCACACGATCGGGCCCTCCAGGATCTTGCCCAGGTGGTCGAGCAGGGGGTAGCCGCCATGCTCGGCGGTCTGCACCACGCGCTGGTACTGCTCGCCGCCGAGTGCGAGCGCGTACGGACCGCTGATCCCGTTGTGAAGCAGGCGCTCAACGGCCGCCGCCACCGGTCGGGGATAGCCATCGGTTGAGTCACCCAGATTGACGGGGTCGTGGGGAGAGCACTCGGCGATGCCGGCGATCGACGCCTCCGGCCAGCCGTGAAAGACGGCCTTGTTCTCCGCCACGGCGATCTGGTGCGCTGCCCTGTCGAGATCGGCCAGATCGGCATCCTGGGCGCCGCGGTCGTAAGTCCCTCAGCTCGGCTCGGGAGAGCTCAAACGGCGCTCGCACCTCCACCAGCGGGAGCACCCGCCGCTGCGCGCCCCGCACGCCGACGCAGGGCGGGTTGGAGACATCCTCGGTCCGGCCGAGGTTGGTTGCCGAATGTGACCAGCCGTGAGGGCCCGAGAAGTCGGTGAGCTTCCTGGTCGCCAGGGCGGGGACGAGCCGCTCCTTCGCCTCATCGTCGAGCTCCTTCCACGCTGAGTCGCTGATCGGCGCAAGTTCGCGAAGCAGATGGTTCATCAGACCGCTCCCCTCAGGCTGCCGATCCCCAGTGAGCCGTCGCTGGCGGGACCTTCGGCGCCGGCATCGTCGCCTTCCAGCGCCCGTGCTTCGGCTTCCTCGCCCTGTTCCACGATGTCGCCACCTTGAAAGAGGATCCCCTCTGCGATCTTCCGCCACGTCGGGGTCCGGCGCAGCAGTAGCTCCAGATCCATCGCGAAGTGCTTGAACTCCTCGCCCTGGGCATCGCTCATGACCGCTCGTGCTTCGGCATCGGTCTCGACCGCCATGCGCTGCTCGTACCAGCCGATCGCCTCGGCTTCCTCGGTCAGCGAGGCACACATGCGTGCGAAAGTCCTGGTCTTTGCCGGGAGCTCCTCCGGCGGCTCGTGGTACTGGTCGAAACCCATCGAATCTCCTGGTTGAAGTTTCCGGTCACAACTCTAGGGCGAGTAGCCCGTCGTGTGCGGTTGAGTCCGGTCCGCGGTGGGGAAGATTGCCTCAACCGACTTTGGAGGGAACCGTGACCACGCCCGCACCGTACGACCGCACCCGCAGGCTTGCCGATGACGCCGAGATGCCGCTGCTCGGCCTGGGGGTCTGGCAGGTCGAGGATGGGACCGAGTGCGAGAACGCGGTCCGCTGGGCGCTGGAGCTGGGTTACCGCCACATCGACACCGCGCAGGCCTACGGCAACGAGGAGAGCGTCGGGCGCGCCCTGCGGGACAGCGGGGTCCCCCGCGAGGATGTGTTCCTGACCACGAAGTTCTTCCCGCGTCACGAGGACCCGGCCGCCGAGGCGGAGCGAAGCCTTCGGCGTCTTGGGGTTGACCAGGTCGACCTCTACATCATCCATTGGCCTCAGGGTGGCGCCACCTGGGCCTGGCCCGGGATGGAGCGTGCCCGGGAACTCGGGCTACGCCAGGTCGATCGGGGTCTCCAACTTCAGCGCCGAACAGCTCGCCGAGGTGGGTGCCGAGGCGAGCGTCGCGCCGGTGGTCAACCAGGTGCAGTTCAGCCCATTCGAGTACCGGCGGAAGCTGGCCGAGGCCTGCGCCGAGCGTGAGATCGCCGTGGAGGCCTACAGCCCGCTGGGAACCGGCCGTCATCTGAACGCGGAGGCGGTGGACCAGGTGGCGGAACGGGTCTCGCGGACCCCCGCCCAGGTGCTTCTGCGGTGGTGCCTGCAGAGAGATGCGATCGTGATCCCGAAGTCCACCCACCGGGAGCGGATCGAGGAGAACGCTCAGATCTTCGACTTCGAGCTCTCCGAGCGAGGATCTGGCAGCGCTTGACCAGCTCGACGAAACCGGAGGTACCGCCGAGGCGCGGGAGAGCAAGTGGTGGTGAGCGCCCGCGGCTATTCCTGCGCGGCGTCGGTGCCGGGACCGCGTTCGGCCGCTAGCCCGGGTCCCTCGCCCGGGTCGTCTTCGCCGGTCTGCGGGTCCTCCAGCACCTCGCTCGAGGGAGCCAGTCGGCCTCGCTGTACACCACGGTGGAATGATCGCTTTCCACCTCCGGGGTGAAGGCGTCACGCTCGGGCTGGCCGTGACCGTCGCCATGGGTTGCGTTCTCCACGAGATCCGCCTCGGCAGCCTCCCAGCCCTCTTCCTCGCCTCCGCCGGCTTGGTAGACGGGGTCCATCGCAGGATCCACGCGCATCGGACGGCACGGCTCCGCCGATCGCGGCCGCTTCTGCGGCGGCCGCCTCCTCCTGCTGGGCGATCAGCGTCTCGCCGGTCTGAGGTGCGCCGGCGCCGGGCAGGTTGGCATCGATCCGCTCGGCGCGCTCGACGTCGGACTCGGGCTGCTGTCGGCGGCGTCACCGACGGGCCCGGTGTCTCGATCGGGGCCGGGGCGACCGGCGCTCCCGAGCCGGTCCCTGCGTCCCAGGGATCAGGCGCTTCGTCGCCACCATTCTGAGCGCCGGCTGCGACCCGCGCCCCTGGGCCCGCGGTGACGGAGGCTTCTCCGCCCACTGGGGGCGCAACTGCGCTGTCATCCGCCCGCCTCCCGCGGTCCGCCGGCTGGCGCTCGGTCAGCACCGCCCCGGCGAGCTCGCCGATCCCGACCGCCGCGGCGGGCAGCCAGTCCGGGGTGCGCGTACCCGCGGCGGCGGCGCAGATACCGCGCGCCCGCGCAGCATCACGGCGCCGCTCGACCGCGTCCAGCATCAGATGCGTGGTCATCGGCAGGCGACGACGAAGGCCGAGTTCGTAGTCGGTGAAGGCGCTGGCAGCGAGGATTCCCGCCGCCCGCGCCGACAATCGCATCTGGGCGGGACGGTCGCGAATCGGCAGCACTTTGGGGGCAGCGAGCAACAGCAGGCCGGTGGCGTAGTCCCCGGCGGCGTGGATCTTGGTCGGAATAGGAGGCATGAGGCGGAACTACCCACGGCTGCGGAGCCCAATCCGACCACGGGGCTCCGCGGGAAACGGCGGTCCGCGCCGAGACGGCGGCGGACGGAGCGACGGCCAGCTACGGAGCGGCGGCGCGCAGGCGATGCTCGCTGCGCCTGACCCAGTCGGAGTCGCCGAAGCGATCCCGAAGCGCCCCAGCGGCCGCCTCGTGGTCGTAGGCGACCCGTCGCAGCTCGATCGCGCCGTCGTCCAGGAGAAGCCCGTACGCCGCGCGATGGTCTCCATCCAGAGGCATCCCGACGCTGCCCGGGTTGGTCAGCTCGATGCCATCGGGGCGCGCCCGACGAAATTGCAGATGGGTGTGGCCGAAGACGAGGCGCCGCTCGGTGGCCCCCGTGAGCAGCTCATCCTCATCCTCGGCGGGGTCCGGCATGAACGAGCGCAGATCGGAGATCGGCGAGGCGTGGCAGAACTGGATGCCGCCGGCGACGTGCTGCTCGGGAAGACTGCCCAGCCCGCCGGTGACGACCTCACCGAGGACCCGCCGGCAATCGGCGATCGCTCCCTGCAGCAGCGCATCGGACCCGGCTTCTTCCGGGTTCGCGCACCACCGATCGACGTTGCCGCGAATCCAGGTGGCGTTCGGAAGCTCGTGCAGCCTGGCCGCCGTCTCCGCCGGCCAGGCGCCGAACAGGGCGTAGTCGCCGCCGAGGACAAGGTCGGTGGCCCCTTCCTGCTGGACCTGCGTCAGCACCGCCTCCAGCGCGGGGAGGTTGCCGTGGATGTCGTAGAGGATCGCCGTCGCGGTCATCCCTCAGGGTGATACCACCCCGCCGGCCGTCGATGCATAGACGCTGTCAGCGAGTCGGCCAACCCGCGCCGGAGGCACTGTTGCAGCCGAAGGCGCGGACCTACCCGCGCCGCTGGTCCCAGCTGAACCCGCGAACCGCGAGCCAGATGCCGAGCAGCCCCCACACCGCAATCACGCCCAGCGCATCCAGGTTCGCCGAGAGGGGGTCGTTGGCGTGGACCATCGCCGCCGACAGACCGTCGATCAGGTGCTTGAGCGGGAGCGCCTCGGCGATTCCCTTGATGAATGCGGGCGCCCGGGCGGCGTCGTAGAACACGCCGGAGATGAAGATCACCGGCAGGAACACGGCGTTGACGTAGGCCGGGGCGGAGTCGAAGTTGGGAATGACGTGGGAGAAGGCAACCCCCAGAGAGGCGAAGCAGACCACGCCGGCGGCGACGAACACCACCAGCTCGACCCAGTCCTTCGGCCAGCCGGTGCCGAAGAACACCCGGCCGGCCACCGTGATGATCACGATCTGCACCGCGGCGTTGGTGACGGCGTTGGCGGCAATCCCCATGAGATAGGAGAACCCCGGCATCGGCGTACCCCGGATCCGCTTGAGCACTCCCTGCTCACGGAGGAAGGTCATGTTGAAGGCGAGCGCGGTGAAGGTCGTCGACATCACGCTCATCCCGGCGATCCCGGGCACGATCACGTTGAGGTCGTGCTGGTTGCCGTGGAGGATCGCGCCGAAGAAGGCCAGGAACAGCAGCGGCAGAAGGAAGTTGAAGAAGGCCGCGCTGGGGTTGCGCCAGAACAGCCGGCGCTCCAGCCGGTACTGCCGCCACGCCAGCGTCAGCGTGTCAGGCATCGTCGGCTCCCTCGCCGGCGGTCAGCTCCAGGTAGACATCCTCCAGCGTCGGCCGCGTCACCGTGAGGCCCTCAATCCGCTCCCCCCGGGCAAGCGCGGCGCCAGTCAGCTCATTCAGCAGTGTGGTGGGGTCGTCGGTCTGGTGTTCGATCAGCCCGTCGTCGCCGTCCCGGTAGGCGACGCTGTAGAGCTCGGGGCCGTCACTGGCCCCGAGCTCTCGCGGAGCGCCTTCGACCAGGATCCGCCCGTCCTTCACGATCGCCACGCGGTCGGCCAGAGCCTGGGCCTCGTCGAGGTAATGCGTGGTCAGCAGCACCGTCTTGCCGAGCTCCTTGAGCGAGCGGATCGTCTCCCAGGCGCTGCGCCGCGCAGCGGGATCGAAGCCGGTGGTGGGCTCATCGAGGAAGATCAGCTCCGGGTCTCCCACCAGGGCCAGCGCCAGATCCAGGCGTCGCAGCTGGCCGCCGGACAGCGTTCTGGCCAGCGCCTCCTCCTTGCCCTGCAGCCCGGCGAGCTCGATCACCTCGCCCACACCGCGCGGATGCGGGTACATGGAGGCGAAGTGCGCCAACGCCTCCCGGACCTTGATGTGCCGGTAAAGGCCAGTGGTCTGGAGCACGATTCCCACCCGGGCCCGGAGCGCGCGTGAGCGTTCCTGCGGATCCATCCCCAGCACGCTCACGGTCCCGTCGGTCCGTGTGCGGTAGCCCTCCAGGATCTCGACGGTGGTGGTCTTCCCCGCGCCGTTCGGCCCGAGCAGGCCGAACACCTCGCCCCGCCGAACCTGGAAGTCGATTCCACGCACCGCTTCGAAGTCTCCATAGGACTTCCGCAGTCCGTTGACGTCGATCGCCACTGAAGACATCCGTTGATCATGCCAGTGCCAAACGGCGGGCAGGGGGTGTGGCGTGGTCCATGCCCGCGCCGGAAGGGCGGGCCCGGCAGGCCACTGGGTGGCTCGGAACGACGCGTTTGCGGCCAGCCTCTTAGGCTCTGGCGTTGTGCGCGGGGCCTGCATCGACATCGGGTCAAACACCACGCGGTTGCTGGTCGCCGACTGTGACGGCGGAGCGTTGCGCGAGATCCATCAGGAGCGGTCGTTCACTCGCATCGGTCGCGACCTTCGGGACAGCGGTGGAATCTCGCCGGAGAAGCTCGCCGAAGTCGCCGCCGTCGTGCGGCGCCAGTTCGAGACAGCCAGGGAGCTGGGTGCGGTGACGGTGGACGGCGTGGCCACGGCAGCGATCCGCCGGGCCGAGAACGGGAGCGATCTCCTGGGCGCGATAGAGAGCGAGTGTGGACTGGCGGTGAACCTCCTCTCCGGCGTGGAGGAGGCGCGGCTGGCGTTCCTCGGAGTCGCCGGAACCCTGGACCACCGGCCGCTGGGAGCCCTTGGCGTCGTGGATGTGGGGGGCGGGTCGTGCGAGCTGGTTGTCGGTGAGCTCCCAGATCAGATCCGGTGGACAACCTCCGTGGAGCTCGGCTCCGGTGAGCTCGCCGATGACTGCCTGCACTCCGATCCTCCCTCGGCGGAGGAGCTGGCGTCGGCGGAGACGCGGGTTGACGAGGCCCTGGCCGAAATCAGCCTGCCAGCGCCGGATGAGGCCGTCGCCGTCGGGGGCAGCGCCACCTCGTTACGCCGGCTCGCCGGGCCGCTGCTCGACGCCGGTGCCTGTGCTCGGACGCTCGATCTGCTCTCCGGAGCGCCATCGAGCGAGATCGCGCGGCGCTTCTCGCTTGACCGGGAACGCGTGCAGCTGCTGCCCGCCGGCCTGCTGATTCTGCATCGCGTGGCACGCCTTTTCGGGATGCCGCTGCAGATCGGGCGCGGCGGTGTGCGCGAAGGCGTGCTGCTGGAGGCTTGCGCGTGAGCCCGCAGGAACCGGATGGGCCCCCGCCCGGCGATCCGCTCGACCCCCCGGATTCGCCGCCACCGCTGGACCCGCCACTTCCACCGCGGGAGGCGCTGGCCGAGGCCCGCATCCGCGTACCCACCAGGGGCAACCGGCGCTTGGAGCAGCTGGTGGAGGCCGTCAACACCGACCCGCAGGTGAAGGCCTGGTGGCACGTCTCAGCGGTCAACGCCAGCCGACGGCTGGGGATGTCCGATCACTCGTGGGTTCACATCCAGATCGTCCTCAACATCGCTCTGCGTCTGGCGCGACTGCTGTTTCGCCGTGGCGTCGTACCGAGCGTGACCAGCGACTACGGGATGTCCGAGCGCGATGCCGAGGTGGTGATCGCCGCCGCGTGCCTACTGCACTGCGTGGGCATGGCGATCCACCGGGAGGACCACGAGCGCTACAGCCTGTTTCTCACCGCTGACAGGCTGGGGGAGCTGCTCAGCGGTGCCTATCAGGAGCCGGAGCGGACGATCATCGTGGCTGAGTCGATGCACGCGATCATCGGCCACCGCCGCAGCGGAGAGCCGTTCACGGTCGAGGCCGGCATCGTGCGCGTCGCCGATGCGCTTGACATGGCGCGCGGACGCTCGCGGGTGCCTTTCGAGGCGGGCCACCGCAACATCCACTCCGTGTCCGCCTACGCGATCGAGAACGTCAAGATCTCCCCCGGCGAGGATCGAGCCGTGCGGGTGGAGATTGAGATGTCCAACAGCGCCGGGATCTTCCAGGTGGACGAGCTGCTGGCCACCAAGCTCCGCGGCTCTGGGCTGGAGGAGCACATCGAGGTAATCGCGAGGATCGAGGCCGAGCACGAACGCCGGCTGATCCCGGTGTTCCGCATCTGACCCGCCCGCCGGTGACGGGGGCGGCTACCTGCGGGCTCACCAACCGCCTTCCCACTGCCGGTTGGCAGCGCGGCGCTTGGCTGCGTCCATCTTCCCGTGCTTGCGCTTGTCCAGCCGCCACTGGATCAGGGAGAACACCGTGATCACGGTGGGGAAGAAGGCGATCACGATGAACATCGCGGTGGTGACGACCTTGTCGTTGGTCTCGCCGTACCAGCCCTGCCCGCCACCGTTCTCTCCCTGGGCCAGCGCCGTCGGGGCGAGAACGAGGAGGGCGACGCTGAACGACAGCAGCGCGGAGGTGATCTTGGCGCGGCGCATGACCCCGTTCAGGGTACCGAATCCCCGGGAGCGATCCCGTACGCGGAGCGGTCCGGGGTACGCGGGGTCCGGGGTACGCGGCGGGCCCCGGTGTTACGCGGCGGTCGCCTGGCGCGTGCCCGTCACCGATGCGATGCCCTGCAGTAGCGCCGGGTTGTAGACCCTGGCCCGCGAGATGACCTCCATGTGGTTGCAGGCGGCTTCGAACACCGGGCCTCCGGCGGCCTCGGCGAGCTGACGCTGACGGGTGGGGGGCACCAGCTCGTCCTTGGTGGTGATCACCACGGCGACCTCCGGGCTCACCGAGGGCAGCCAGCCGCGAGAATCGAACCGACCGAGCTCGCGACCGGCCTCGACGATGTCCCGCGCCGAGTGCCGAAGCAGCTCGGAGTGAAGCCAGACCATCGTCTGGGACTCCTTCATCCCGCTGCGTCCCAGACCGGCTCGCCACAGCGTTCGGGGCGCCACCGACAACGCCAGGCCCATCGCTCCCATCGCCTTGAAGCTTCGCTGCGAGCGGCGGTTCTTCCAGTGCTGGGCCGTCGCGCTGAGCACCACGCCGGAGGCCACCTCTGGATGGTGGCGGGCGACCAGCTGTGCGATCGCGCCGCCCATCGAGTAGCCGACGATGGTGGCGGGCGCGAGTTCCAGCTGCTGTAGCACGGCGGCTGCGTCGCCGGCGCAGTCGCGCAGGCGTGAACGGCACCACCGGGCGCAGCCCGCGCCCGTGGCCGCGGTGGTCGATTGCCAGCACGCGGTATCCGGCCTGCTGCAGCGCGCCGTAGGCTCCGCACCAGTTGAGGTCGGCGGAGGCCATCCAGCCGTGGAGCAACATCACCGGCGGCCCCTCTCCGCCTGAGTCACGCAGGAAGAACTCGCCCCGGTCGGAGACCCGGACCGTTCGTGCCGGGGGCATCTCGATTGGCGGGACCGGGGGCCATTGCGGTTCGGGCATGCGCCCCTCCTACCCGCCGTCCTTCGATTCTCACCCGTCTACCTACCATGATCGCCATGGCGGTGGTGATCGGATCCGATCTACGCAAGGAAATAGCAGGAGAGCCGCTGCTCACCGGGGTCTCCTTCAAGCTCGAGCGCCGCGACCGGATGACCCTCTCCGGACGCAACGGCGCCGGCAAGACGACGCTCCTGCGGATGCTCGCCGGCGAAGCCTCGATCGACGGCGGCGAGCTGGTCCTGGCCAAGGGCGCCCGGGTTGCGCTGCACGACCAGCGTCCGCCGCGTGACCGGGAGCTCAGCCTCCGCCAGTACGTGCTCTCCGGGGCGAGGGAGCTGGTGGAGATCGAAGCGGAGCTCTCTCCGGCTGGAGCAGGCGATGGCCGAGGGGGCGTACGACGAGGCCACCCTCAACCGGTATGCCCAGGCCCAGGCCCGCCTGGAGCATGCGGGCGGCTATGACTGGCGTGAGCGGGCGGTCTCGACCCTGCACCGCCTCGGCTTCCGTGGCGACGAGCAGCTGGAGCGCCGCCTGTCGACCTTCTCCGGGGGCGAGCTGACCCGGGCGTCCCTGGCCCGGGCGCTGGCCGGCGATCCTGACCTGCTGCTGCTCGACGAGCCCACCAACCATCTCGACATCGCCTCCCTGGAGTGGCTGGAGCAGCACCTGGTCGGACTGGATGCCGCGATCGTGCTCGTCGCCCACGACCGCTGGTTCCTGGAGGCGGTGGGGACCTCGGTGCTGGAGCTCGAAGGCGGGCGCGGGCGCTTCTTCGGTGGTACGCTGGCACGCCTGGCGCCGCGAGAAGGCCTCGCGCGAGCTCGACCCTGGAGCGGACGAGCCAGCGCCAGCAGGCGGAGATCGAGCGGCTGGAACGCTTCGTGACGAGATTTCGGGCGGGGACGCGGGCACGGCAGGCGGGGTCACGCGCCAAACGGCTAGCGAAGCTGGAGCGGGTCGCCCGCTGACGCGCGTGACGGCGCCGCGCTGGAGTTTCAGTTCAAGGCTCCGGAGCGCAGCGGACGGGTGGTGTTCGAGTTGCTGGATGGCCGGGTGGAGGTCGGCTCGCGCGTGCTGCTGGACGAGGTGGAGCTGTGGCTGGAGCGAGGCGAGCACGTTTCGGTGGTCGGTGACAACGGCACCGGCAAGACCACGCTGATCGAGACGCTGGCCGGGCGGCGCGAGCTCGCCACGCCTGCTGGGGAGCGGCGCTCCGGTGGTCACCGGCAAGCTGCGCACCGGCCACAACGTGACCATTGGATTCCTGTCCCAGCACGCGGCGGAGCTATCGGCGGGTACCGCCCGCACGGTGCTGGAGGCCACCCAGCACGCCACCGGCCTGAGCCCAACCGGCTCGGGCCCTGCTGGGGCGGTTCCTGTTCAGCGGCGAGGCCGCCGAGAAGCCGCTGGATGGTCTCTCCGGCGGAGAGCGCCGTCGGCTCTCGCTGGCCATCCTGGTCCACTCCGGCGCCAACGTGCTGATCCTCGACGAGCCGACCAACCACCTCGACCTGGAGAGCCGCGAGGCGCTGGAGCAGGCGCTCGCGGCCTTCCCCGGCTCGCTGCTGCTGATCTCCCACGATCGGGCGTTGCTCGACGCGGTGGGCAGCCGCACCGTGGCGGTGGAGGACGGGAGCCTGCGCAGCTACGTGGGCGGGTGGCCCGAGTATCTCCGCGCTCGGGAGGCGCGGGCGGAGCAGGGCCCGCGGAGGCCGGAGCGGGCCGCCGACGAGCCCCTCGCACCCCCGCGCACGAAGCCCGCCGTCCCGTCCGTGAAGCCCACCGGACGCAAACGGGCCCCGACCGGTAACCGGATGACACGCGCCGCCAACGTGACCTGGAGCAGGCGATCGAACAGGCGGAAGCCAACCTGCGAGGCGGTCGAGGAGGAGCTCTCCGACCCAAACATCTGGTCAACGCAGGAACAAAGCGCCGAGGCCTCTGCGCGGCACGATCAGGCCCGCAAGAAGGTAGAGGAGCTGATGCGTCAGTGGGAGCAGGTGGCCGGCTGAGGCGCGGCGCCGGCGCGTCCCCAGGATCTCCTAGACTCTCTTCCTGAGATGGCTACTGGCGAGGCGGGCGGCCTCCGGGTTGCCCTGATCGACGACGACAGCGGACTCGTAACCGTGCTGGAGCGGCGGTTCGCCGCGCTGGGGTGGGAACGGCCGCTTTCTGAGCTACGCCGCGGGAGCGGAGCAGCTGGCCGAGTTGCGGCTGCACGCCCTGATCCTGGATCCCAAGCTGACCGGGATCGACTACATCGAGCGCACCGCGGCGTCGCTGCCCGGGCTGACGCTGATCGCCGTCAGCGCCCCCGCGCCGGTGGCCGACCGGGTCCGCGGGCTGCGCGCCGGAGCCGACGACTGGATCACCAAGCCCTGCCATCCCGAGGAGCTGATCGCCCGCGTGCAGGCCGTGCTGCGGCGACGTCGCGCCACCGCCATGCCCGCTCGAGGACCGGGTCATCGTCGCCGGGGAGCTGTCGATCCGGCCGGACCGTTTCGACGCCTACGCCGGTGGCCGCGCCGCCTCGCTCTCCCGCCGCGAATACGAGCTGCTGCGCGAGCTGGCTGCGGCCGACGGGCGGGTCCTGGAGCGTGAGGAGATCTACAGCCGGGTGTGGGGCTACACCATGGCCCGCGGGGACCGCTCGGTGGACGTGTTCGTGCGCAAGGTCCGCCAGAAGCTGGAGAGCGTCTCTCCGCGCTGGCGCTACCTGCACACCCACTTCGGCGTGGGGTACCGGTTCGCCCCTGAGGCGGCCGAGGAGGGCACTCCGGCTCCCGGGGCGTCCGACCCTGCTGCCGGTCTGATGGCCGCCAACCTGCGCAACGTCGCGATCGTGCTGGCGCTGGCCGCGCTCGTGGCCCTGATCCCCGGCGGCGGGACCGGCGCGAACGTGGCCATCCAGGCCGTCTCGCTCGCCTTCCTGGCCTCGATCGCCTGGGTGGCGATGGTCGATGTACCGCGAGCACCGGACCACCCTGTACTCGCTGGGCGACACGCGTCGCGGCGGCCTCTACGTCGCCGTCGGCGGTGGTGGTGATGACGCTGACGGCGAGCACCAAGCTGTGGCAGACGGTTGGGGGCAAGATCGCCTGGTGCGTGCTGCTCGCCGCCGCCATCTACACGGCTGGTGGCGATCGTTTTCTCGGCGCGGCGACTCTGAGAGCCGTTCGGCCGTGGGAGTGAGGAGCGCCGGGAGCGGGTTGCCGACTGGCTGATCGTGGGCGGCGCCGTGGCGCTGTTCGGATCGCTGTTCCTGACCTGGAGCCACCAGTTCTCGGCCGGCGTTCCTGGCGCGAATGGGGGACATCGTCCGCAGCTGAACGGGGTGCCGCACGACCCCACCGCGTGGCAGGTGTACTCGGTGGCCGACGTGCTGCTGGCGCCCTGGCCGTAGTGCTGCTGGCCGTGGCGCTGCGGGGCACGCGCCGCCCGCGGCTGTGGGCGCTGGGGGGGGCGGTCGCCGCCGCCGGCTTCACGGTCCACGCGCTGGCCAAGCCTCCCACCAACGGCGCCAACATCTTCGATCCGGCGCTGAGCGTGCCCAACTACTTTCCCAACTCCCCGACTGCGGGCGCGGGCGAGACCGTTGGCGCTGGTGGCGCTGGCGGCGGCCGCCGTCGGGCTGCTGCTGTCGCTGACCGTGCAACAGCAGGCCGGCCCGCCGCGCTGACCCGCGCGGAGGGCCGCTCGACCCCCGCCTATCCTCGAAACCACATGTCAGTGGTCCCTGCCGATCGCCGCCGCGAGCTCCCCGATGAGCCCGGCGTGTACCTGTTCCGCGACGAGCGCGGACGGGTCATCTACGTCGGCAAGGCCATCTCGATCCGCAAGCGGGTGGCCTCCCACTTCGCCAACCCCAGCACCCGGGCGGGCCGCGACCTGGTCCCGATGATCGATCAGATCGAGGCGCTGGTGGTCCACACCGAGGCCGAGGCGCTGATCGCCGAGCAGAACTTCATCAAGCAGTACAAGCCCCGCTTCAACATCCGCCTGCGGGACGACAAGTCCTACCCCTACATCGCCATCAGCCTCGACGAGGAATTTCCGCGGGTCTACTTCACCGCGGGAGCGCCATCGTCGCGACCGCGCCTACTTCGGCCCGTTCAGCAACGCCAAGCGGGTGCGCTCGACGCTGGACGTGCTGGGCAAGGTGTTCATGTTCCGCTCCTGCGAGGGAGCGGAAGCCGGGCCGGCGCAGTGGTTCCCCCTGCCTGGACTACTACATCAAGCGCTGCGAGGCCCCGTGCGTGGGCTATGTCAGCCGGGAGGACTACCGGGCCGGGATCGATGGCGTGGTGGCTTCCTTTCCGGCCGCTACCGGGAGATCGAGCGCAAGCTCGAGTACGAGATGCGCCTGGCCGCCGCCGAGCAGCGCTTCGAGGACGCCGCCCGGGAGCGCAACCGCCTGCGGGCGGTGCGCTCGCTGCTGGAGCGCCAGCGGGTGTCCAACGAGAGCGCGGGCACGCTCGACGCGATCGCCATCGCCATCGGGGAGGGGGAGGCCAACGCCCAGGTCTTCCAGGTCCGAGACGGGGTGCTCTCCGACCGCCAGAGCTTCTATCTGGACAACGCCGCCGGCGGGGAGCTCGCCGATGTTGCCGAGGCGTTCATCCTGCAGTACTACGCCAGCGCGATGATGATCCCGCCGCTGCTGGTGGTCCAGCGCGAGGTGGGCGACGCCCAGGTGCTGGCGCGAGGCGCTGTCCGAGCGCCGGAGTGGACCGGTGGAGGTCCGCGCGGCCGAGCGGGGCGGCAAGCGACGCATCCTGGAGCTTGCCGAGCGCAACGCCCGGCTGGCTCTGGACCAGGAGAAGCTGCGCTCGGAGCGCCGCCGCCAGCAGCGGGTCGAATCCCTCGACGGCCTCCAGCAGGCGCTGGGCCTCGACGCCATCCCGCTGCGAATCGAGTGCTTTGACATCTCCACGCTGATGGGCACCAACACCGTGGCCTCGATGGTGGTCTTCGAGGGTGGGGCCCCGAAGAAGTCCGACTACCGGCGCTTCCGGGTGTTCGCCGCCGGCGAGGACGACGGGCTGGTGACGGGATCCGGTGTCCGAGCTGGGGCGGCCTGGACGACTTCGCCGCGATGGAGGAGGTGCTTGGCCGGCGCTTTCGCCGCTGGGAGCGCCAGCGGGACGTCTCCCCCCACGACAAGGACTACGACCAGAGCTTCGCGGCGCTGCCCAACCTCGTGGTGATCGACGGCGGCAAGGGTCAGCTCTCGGCGGGGTTGCGAGCCCTGGCCGGGTTCCGGGAGCACGGCGTGGTGGTGATCTCGCTGGCCAAGCGGATCGAGGAGGTATTCATCCCCGGCCGCGAGGCGCCCCTTCGGCTGGCCCACGACACGCCGGAGCTGCAGCTGCTCCAGCGCGTTCGCGACGAAGCTCACCGCTTCGCCATCACCCACCACCGGATCCGCCGCGACCGAGCGATGCGTGCCTCGATCCTCGACGAGCTGCCCGGCGTCGGACCCGCTCGCAAACGCGCCCTGCTGGCGCACTTCGGCTCACCCGACGCGATTCTCGGCGCCAGCCGCGAGGAGCTGGAGGCGGTGCCGGGCCTGCCCGGGAAGCTGGCCCGCGAGCTCCACCGGGAGCTCCACCAGACCGGCGTCTGACCGCCTACTGCGTCAGCAGCACCACGGTGCCGGCGGGAACCGGCACCGTGAACCGTCCCGCCGAGGAGCCGATCACACTGCGATTGCGGAGGGCCCCCGGCCAGCCGGCCCGTGCGCGTCGACGGTCCGAAGCTCTGGCCGGCCAGAGCTCACGCCGGAGGTCGAGCTCAGGCTGGGCGCAGTCAGCGTCTGCTCGCACACCGGCGGCTGCGCGTCCGGCAGCCGCAGCTTCACCGTGGTCGCCGAGGCGGTCTTGTTGATCACCACCACCCGGGTGCGCCCGTCGGCTCCCAGCGGTGGCCCACACCTTCACCGGGCCCGCCGGGGCATTGACCGAGAACAGCCTCGCGCCGGGCGGGAAGGCCCGTCAGAACATCATCGCGCCGTAGTAGGAGGGATGGACGAAGGCATGCCAGCCGCTGCGGTCCTTGCAGTAGGTGACGGGCTCGTAGGGCGCTCCGGGCAGGGTGTGGAGGTTGACCCCGTCGACCCCCACGTTGGCGAGATTGAACAGCGTGTCCACCAGCCACAGCGCGGAGGCAGAAGGTGTCGGACACTCCCCGTCGGCCCGCGCACGAGGCCGAGTTCAGCTCGTCGAGCCGGAAGGGGATCCGGTGGGCGTGGGCCACCTGTACGTAGGGGGCGACCTGTGCGGCCAGACCGGCGGAGGCGTTGTCGGTCAGAAGGTTGGGGATGGACGGGTAGCCGGGCGCGATCGGGTTGATCACGCATCCCTGCAGCGGATAGCGGTGGAAGGTGATCGTCCTCAGCTCCGGCTCGGCGGGGATCAGCCGTCCCAGGCTGCCCAGCCAGGCCGAGCGTCGCGAATGCTCCGCCGGCCAGCGGCACCCGTGGCATCGCGGAGCGCCAATGGGCGAACTCCGTCAGCCAGGAGCTGATCGTGTAGGTCGACCTCCGGGCATAGACCACGCGGCCGCGGCGATCCCGATACCACGCGAACACGTTGTAGAGGTCGGGCTCGTTGCCGATCTCCAGGCCCTGGATGTTGGCTGCGCCCGATGCCTCGGATCAGCGCACGGGCCTCCGTGGCCGCCAGCGACGGCCGAGCGGCGGCGAGGTTCACGCCCAGGATCAGCTTCGCCCGCAGGGAAACGGCCAGCGCCCGCGTGACGCGAAGCCAGCCGCTCGGTGAGCGAGTAGCTGACTCCGCCCGGCGGCATCACGCCGCGCATCGGCCACCAGGTCTCGTCGGTGCTGTCTCCGCCGACGCGGAGGGCCGGTGCGGCGCCGGGGGCCAGGTCTCGCAGCAGTTGGACCAGGACCGGGTCCACGTGGCTGGAGTCGCGGCCGGTGTACTGGTGAAGCGCGCTGTACTCGAACGAGATGCCCACGTAGCCCGGGCTCATCGGCGCTCCGAAGCTGGTGCCGCCCACCTGCGCGCTCAACGCCAGACCCGCCGGCGGTGCTGTTCGCTTCCGCCGGTGCCCGCCCAGGGGCCAGCACGGCGTTCGCCCCCGTCAGTGCGAGGACCAAGCCGCACAGGGTCGCGAGCGCCGCCACCCTCCGGGAGCGCCAACCGCGGCGGAGCACGGTCCAATGGTGGCATAGGCAGGGGTAATGTCGCCGCGCCTGTCCGCTCCAGGCGTCAAGCTCTGATGTGGTGGGATCGAACGAGGACATCCCCGGCATCGGCGCTGACCGACCTGGTGATCATCACCGGTTTCTCTGGCGCGGGGAAGTCCACGGCGATGGCTGCGTTCGAGGACGAGGGTTACTTCTGCGTCGACAATCTGCCCTCGGAGATGATCCGATCGCTGGTGGAGCTGTTCATGCATACCGGGTCCAAGGTGGCGCGCGCGGCGGTGGTCTCCGATGTGCGGGGAGGAAGCTATTTCGAGGGGCTGGCGGCGATGCTGGAGGACCTCCGGGACAGCGGGCTCAAGCACCGCGTGCTGTTCCTGGAGGCCGACGAGCAGGCGCTGCTGACGCGCTACAAGGAGACGCGCCGCCGTCATCCGCTGGCGCCCACCGGCAGCGTCCTCGACGGCATCGCGCGGGAGCGCAAGCAGCTGGCGCCCCTGCGCAAGCGGGCTGACCTGGTGATCGACACCACCGGCCTGAACGCCGCCATGCTGCGGCGCAAGCTCGCCGACGAGCTGCTGCCCACGAGGACGCCGGGGCGCCTGGCGATCACGTTCGAGAGCTTCGGCTTCAAGTATGGGCCGCTGCGTGACCCGGACGTCCTGTTCGATGTCCGCTTCCTGCCCAATCCCCATTACGAGCCGGAGCTGCGGCCGCTCACCGGCACCGATCCGGCCGTGGTGGCCTACATCGACCACGACGGCGAGCTGGAGGCCTTCCTGGAACGGCTGGACCCGATGCTGGACTACCTGCTGCCGCAGTACCTGGCCGAGGGCAAGGCCCACCTCGTGCTCGGTGTCGGCTGCACCGGGGGTCGGCATCGCTCGGTCGCCATCACCGAGCACCTGGCCGAGCGCTACGGGGAGGTCCCGGAGTTCCTCGTGGAAGTCGTCCACCGCGACATCGACAAGCTGGGGTGAGATAGGTGATCGACCATGTCGGGTTCGAGGTCAGCGAGCTTGGGCGCTCCGCGGGCTTCTACGACGCCCTGTTCTTCGCGCTGGGCGCACGCCGCATGTTCGAGTCCCCTCACGCGATCGCCTATGGGGTCAACCACCCGCAGGTGTGGTTCGTCGTGCGGGGCCGGCTTCCCGGCGCCGGGTACGGCCACCTGGCCCTGGCCGCGAGCGGCAAGGCCGCCGTCGACGCCGCTCACCGCGTCGGGATCGAGCACGGGGGCCGGGACGACGGCCCTCCCGGCCAGCGCCCGCAGTACGGACGTCGCTACTACGCCGCCTACCTGCGAGACCCTGACGGGCTGCGCGTGGAGATCGTCTCCCGGCGCTAGCGCACTACGACCGCGCAGGGGATGCTCAGGTATTGTCGCGGTCCGGTGGCGGTGGCTCCGCCCCAGGCGACCCCGCCGGACGGGAAGCGGGCGGGCCGCTCATCTCAAAGCGAAAGCGGAGGATCTAACGCATGGCGGTACGGGTTGCAGTCAACGGCTTTGGACGGATCGGCCGCAACGTCTTCCGAGCCGCCCTGGAGCGAAACGCCGAGATCGAATGGGTGGCCCTCAACGACCTGGTTGATCCGCCGACCATCGCCCACCTGTTGCGTTACGACTCCAACTACGGCCCCTTTCCCGGGGAGGTGGAGGCCACAGACACCGGCCTGCGCGTGGATGGCCGGGAGATCCGGGTGTTCGGGGAACGGGACCCCGGGTCGTTGCCGTGGAAGGACCTCGGCGTCGATGTGGTGATCGAGTCGACCGGGCTGTTCACCGACCGCGAGAACGCCTCCAAGCACCTCGACGCCGGTGCCAGCAAGGTCCTGATCTCCGCCCCGGCAACCGATCCGGACGTCACCGTGGCCCTGGGGGTCAACTTCGATGACGCCTACGACCCCGAATTCCACAACGTCATCTCCAACGCCTCCTGCACCACCAACTGCCTGGCTCCCGTGGCCAAGGTCCTGCATGAGACGGTGGGAATCAAGCACGGCCTGATGACCACGATCCATGCCTACACGGCTGATCAGCGGCTCCAGGACATGCCCCACCGTGACCTGCGGCGGGCCCGGGCGGCCGCGGTCAACCTGATCCCGGCCTCGACCGGCGCCGCCAAGGCGATCGGGGCGGTGATCCCGGAGCTCAACGGCAAGCTCCACGGCTTCGCGATCCGGGCCCCCGTGCCCACCGGCAGCGTCGTCGACCTGACGGTCGAGGCCGAGCGCGAGACCACGGTGGAGGAAGTCAACGATGCCCTCCGCGCCGCCGCGGGCGAAGGTCCGCTACAGGGGCTGCTCCAGTACACCGAGGATCCGATCGTCTCCTCGGACATCGTGCGCAATCCGGCCTCATCGATCGTCGATGCCCAGCTCACCGCGGTGATGGAGGGGACGATGGTCAAGGTCGTGGCCTGGTACGACAACGAGTGGGGCTACTCCAACCGTGTCGTGGATGTGGTCCAGCGGTTGCTGTGAGGACGCTGGCCGATCTGGGGGACGTGGGTGGAAAGCGGGTGCTGGTGCGGGTCGACTTCAACGTCCCGATCCGCGACGGCGCGGTCAGCGACGACACCCGCATCCGGGCGGCGCTGCCGACCATCGAGCATCTGCGCGAGCGGGGTGCCCGGCTGGTGCTCGTCTCCCATCTGGGACGCCCGGAGGACCGGGAGCCGGAGCTGTCTCTCCGTCCCGCTGCCGATCGGCTGGCCGAGCTGATCGACGCCGACGTGACGCTTGCCCCCGAGGTGGTGGGGGAGGAGGCGGGCGCATTCGCCGAGAACCTGCCTGCGGGCTCGATCCTGGTGCTGGAGAACGTGCGCTACGAGCCGGGGGAGACGAGCAACGATCCGGAGCTGGCCCGGGAGCTGGCCGGCCTTGCCGAGGTCTATGTCAACGACGCTTTTGGGGCCGCCCATCGTGCCCACGCCTCCACCGAGGGGGTGGCCCGGCTGCTCACAGACCATGCCGCGGGCTTGCTGCTGGAGCGGGAGGTGGAGACGCTCACCACCCTTCTCAGCCGAGCCGGCTCGTCCCCTGGTGGCGGTGCTGGGTGGAGCGAAGGTCAGCGACAAGATCGCGGTGATCGACCGATTCCTCGGCGTCGCCGATGCGATCCTCATCGGCGGCGCCATGTGCTTTCCGTTCCTGGCCGCGCAGGGCCACGCCATCGGGGACTCGCTGTGCGAACAGGCGGACCTGGAGCTGGCTCGCACGGCGTTGAGCGCGGCGGAGAGCTCACGGGCATCGCTGAGGCTGCCGGAGGACCTGATCGTCGCCGAGCGATTCGACGAGGACGCACCGGCGCGGAGCTCCGAGGGGGTGGAGGTGCCGGAGGGATGGATGGGGCTCGACATCGGACCGCGCACGGCCGCGGACTACGCGGCGCAGATCGAGACTGCCGGCACCGTGTTCTGGAACGGGCCGATGGGGGCGTTTGAGCTGGAGCCATTCGCCGCCGGTACCCGGACCGTGGCCGAGGCGGTGGCCGGCGCGCCGGGGACCACGGTGGTCGGGGGAGGCGATTCCGCGGCCGCCCTGGCGCAGTTCGGGCTGGCCGACAGGGTCACCCATCTCTCCACCGGAGGCGGGGCATCTCTGGAACTGATTGAGGGACGGACGCTCCCGGGGGTAGAGGCCCTGGTATGAGCGCGCGCAAGCCCTTCATCGCCGGCAACTGGAAGATGTACAAGACGGTCGCCGAGGCCGAGCAGTTCATCCAGGCGCTGCTGCCCCGGGTATCCACCGCCGACCGCGTGGACGTGGCCATATGCCCCACCTTCACTGCGCTCGAGGCGATGGTCGACTCCACCCGCGGCTCCCGGGTGGAGGTCTTTGCCCAGAACATGCACTACGACTCCGAGGGCGCCTACACCGGCGAGGTGGCGCCGCCGATGCTGGTGGAGGTGGGGGTCAGGGGAGTCGTCCTCGGTCATTCCGAGCGGCGCGAGCACTTTGGCGAGAGCGACCGGGCCCTGGCCAGCAAGCTCCCGGCGGCCCTGGAGGCCGGCCTGATCCCGATCCTCTGCGTGGGGGAGACCGAGCAGGAGCGCGAGCAGGGCGACACCGAGCGCAAGCTCCGCCATCAGGTGCAGGAGGACCTGGCGCGCCTCCAGGACGATCAGCTCGGAGACGTGATCATCGCCTACGAGCCGATCTGGGCGATCGGCACCGGCAAGGTGGCCTCTGCCGAGCAGGCCCAGGAGGCGATCGCCTTCGTGCGGGCGCTGGTCGGCGATCGCTCCGAGGAGCAGGCCCAGCGCACTCGCGTGGTCTACGGCGGGAGCGTCAAGCCCGCCAACGCCGGGGAGCTGCTGGCGCTGCCCGACATCGACGGGGCGCTGGTGGGCGGCGCCAGCCTCGAGGCGGAGTCGCTGGCGGCGATCGTCGACGCAGCGGGCTGATGGTGCCGGCTGGTGGCCGCAGCTCGCTTCCGCTTCCCAGCGCTGCGCTGATCGTCCTCGACGGCTGGGGCCTGGCGCCGGACGGACCGGGGAATGCGGTGTCGCTGGCTCACACGCCCGTGTTCGACGAGCTGTGGGCTTCGTGTCCCCACACCGAGCTGACCGCCTGTGGCCGGGCGGTCGGGCTGCCGGAGGGCCAGATGGGCAACTCCGAGGTGGGGCACCTCAACCTCGGGGCCGGCGCGGTCGTGAAGCAGGACCTCACCCGCATCGACGAGGCGGTGGCAGACGGATCGCTGGCCGACAACGAGGTGCTGCGGGAGGCGTTCACCGGTGCGGAGCGCGTGCACCTGATCGGCCTGGTCTCCGACGGCGGCGTGCATTCAAGCTCCGAGCACCTGCGCGCGCTGATCGAACTGGCCGCTGAGCTGGAGGTCGATGATCTGGTGCTCCACGCCTTCACCGACGGCCGGGACACCGCACCCACCGGGGGTGCCGAGTACCTGGCCGAGGTGGAGCGGTGGCTGGCGGAGGCAGGAATCGGCCGGGTGGGGTCGGTGGTCGGTCGCTACTACGCGATGGACCGCGATCGCCGCTGGGACCGGATCCAGCTGGCCTATGACCTGCTGGTCCACGGACGCGCCGATCGCGAGGCGGCCAGCGGCGAGGAGGCGGTCCGGCAGGCCTACGACGCGGATGAGACCGATGAGTTCATCAAGCCGGTGCGAGTGGGCGAGGAGGCCCGCATCCGCCCCGGTGACTCGGTATTGGCATTCAACTTCCGACCCGACCGGATGCGGGAGATCACCCGCGCGCTGGCCGAGGCCCGCTTTGACGAGATCGACCGGGGGGACGGCGCGCCGGTGGAGCGGTATACGACGATGGCCGAATACGAGGAGGGCTGGCCATACCCGGTGGCCTTCCCGCCGCAACGACCGCAGACCACGCTTCCGAGCGTGCTGGCCGAGCAGGGCGCCCGCCAGCTGCACGTTGCCGAGACCGAGAAGTATCCCCACGTGACCTATTTCTTCGGTGGCGGCGAGGAGGAGGCATACCGGGACGAGCGGCGCGAGCTGGTCGATTCCCCCCGAGACGTCCCCACCTACGATCACAAGCCCGAGATGAGCGCGCGGGAGGCGGCGGAGGCGTTCGTCACCGCCTGGCGGGAGGACGGGCCCCGGTTCGGCATCATCAACTTCGCCAACCCTGACATGGTCGGACACACGGGGGTGATCGAGGCGGCGGTGGAGGCGATCGAGGCCGTCGATCAGTGCCTCGGCGAGGTGGTGGCGGCGGTACGGGAGAGCGGTGGCGCCTGCATCGTCACCGCCGACCACGGCAACGCCGACCACATGCTGGAGCCGGATGGGAGCGTCAATACCGCACATTCGCTCAACCCGGTCCCGCTGGTCATCACCGTGTCCGGGCTGACGCTCCGCTCCGGCGGCGTGCTCGCCGACGTGGCGCCCACCGCGCTTGAGCTGCTGGGGATCGACGTGCCGGAGGCGATGTCCGGCCGCTCGCTGATCGAGTAGCGCCGGCTTGCGGCGGGCGACCGGGGCACCGGACAAACTTGACAGCAAGTCACTGAGATTTCATAATCTCACCACAGGGTAATCTCACACCAGATGGAGGTCCACCATGGCACTTATCCGCTGGGAGCCGGTCCGTGAGCTGAACACGATCCAGAGTGAGATGAACCGGCTCTTCAACACTTTCTTCGAGGCACCGGCGGCCAGCCGAGGGAACCGCCGCGCGCCGGTGGGTCCCGGCGATGGACCTGGTCGAGCACGAGAACGAGTTCGTACTCCGGGCCGACCTCCCGGGCGTCGCCGAAGAGGACGTCAAGATCGAGCTGGAGGACAACGTCCTCTCCGTGTCCGGCCAGCGCCGGGCCGAGCACGAGGAGCATGCCGAGGGCAGTTATCGCGTGGAGCGGGCCTGGGGCTCGTTCTCCCGCTCGCTGACCTTGCCCGAAGGCGTGGATCCCGAGCAGGTGGCGGCGAGCTTCGCCCGCGGCGTGCTGGAGGTGCGGATCCCCAAGCCCGAACAGCGCAAGCCGCGCAAGGTGGCGATCTCGGTAGGCGGCCAGCCGCATACGATCGATGCCGGCGAGCCGACCGCCGACTCGCCCGCGCAGACCGTCGACCCAGGCGACCGCGCAGGCCGCCTGACCCCGAAGTCGCTCACCGCATCATCAGTAGGGTCCGGGCCGGATGTTCACGGTCCGGACCCGCTGCGCGGAGACCCTCGCCCGCACGGGCACCCTGCACCTCGCTCACGGCGACGTCCCCACCCCGGCTTTCGTGCCACTGGCCACCAAGGGAGCGGTGCGGACACTGGAGCCGCGGGACCTCGAGGCGCTCGGCTACGAGCTGATCCTCGGTAACACCTTCCACCTCTTCCTGGCCCCCGGGCACGAGCTGATTGCAGAGCTGGGCGGGCTGCACGAGTTCATGGGCTGGCGGCGGCCGATCATCACCGACTCCGGCGGGTTTCAGGTCTTCTCGATGGGCCACGGCAATGTCGCCGACGAGATCAAGGGCAGGGCGCGGCCTCGCATGGAAGGGTCGATCCTGGCGATCACGGAGGACGGGGTGCGGTTTCGCTCCTATCTGGACGGCGGCGAGCGGCAGATGACACCGGAGAGCTCGATGGAGATCCAGGCGGCGCTGCACTCCGACATCGCCCTGGTCTTCGACGAGTGCACTCCGTACCACGTCACCCGCGAGTACACCGCGCGCTCCACCGAGCGCACCCACCGCTGGCTCAGGCGGTGCCTGAGCTGGCACGCCGAGCACGGCCCGCCGGACCAGCTCGTCTACGGAATCGTGCAGGGCGGAGTTGAGCCCGACCTCCGCTGCGAGTCTGCGGCCACCGTGGCGGCGAGCGATGCCGGAGGGCATCGCGATCGGCGGAACGCTGGGCCGCGACAAGCCCCAGATGAACGAGGTCGTCGCCTGGACGACGGAGAGCTCCAGCGGCTGGCTCCGGACAAGCCCCGCCATCTGCTGGGGATCGGCGAAGTGGACGACCTGATCGCCGGAGTGGAGCGGGGTATCGACACCTTTGACTGTGCCATGCCGACCCGCCTTGGCCGCCACGGCGTCGCGGTCGTCCCCGACCCCGGGGGCGCGCTGGCGGCTTGACCTGACCAAGGCCAAGTGCCGGCGCGCGGCCGAGCCGATCCTCGAGGGCTGTGCCTGCCCTGCCTGCGCGGCCGGCCTCAGCCGGGCCTACCTGCACCATCTCCTGCGGGCCGGCGAGCTCACCGGCCTGCGGCTGGTGACCCTCCACAACCTGACCTTCATTGCCACGCTGATGGCTGACCTGCGAAACGCGATCGATCAGGGGGAGCTGCCCGCTGCCGCGGCGGCGCTCCGCTCCGGAGCGGCGCCGGGCGCCGCGGTCACTTGGTGTTCTCCGAGATCAGCTGCTGGACCTGGTTGACGGCGTCATTGACGTCGTGGGCGATGACCGTCCGCGCGTGAACCACGCCGCTGGAGTTGCTGCTGGTGAGCACCAGGGCGATGGCGACGGCGGCGGTCAGCAGTGCGGCCAGCAGCACAACCCAGAACAGCCGGCGCAGGCCACGCCGGCGTGCTGATCTCTGTGGCTGCCGCGCGCGCGCGGCCGCCGGCTCGCGGCTCGCGGTCTGCGGGCAGGAACGGGGGAGGCGGGGCGCCGGGGTGGACCCGGCGTGGTCCCGGTGGTCGGCTGGCGCTGGGCGATCCGGGTCGCGGCGGTGGGCGAATCATCGCCCATCACCCGCGTCGAGGCGGAGGTGCCCAGGTGTGCGGTGGGAGCCTGCCCGGATACCGGCGAGATGCCCGCCGCGCCGTTGGTCAGCGCGTCGGCCAGGATCAGGGCGTCAGCCGGGCGGGCGTACTTGTCGATCGCCAGCGCCATGGCCACGGCCTGGGCGAGCTCCGGCGGCACCGCCGGATTGAGCTCGTCCAGCGGGCATCGGCGCTTCGCGCTGCTGCTTGAGCGCCAGCTCGGACAGCGAGCTGGCCTCGTAGGGCAGGCGACCGGACAGCAGCTGGTAGGTGACGACGCCGAGCGAGTAGAGATCGGCCTGCGGCCCGGCCTCCTCGCCGCGGGCCTGCTCCGGCGCCAGATAGGCGGCGGTGCCGAGCACCGACCCGACCTGGGTGATGCTGGACTGGTCGGTGGCGCGGGCGATCCCGAAGTCGGCGAGCTTGACCACATCGGAGTCGGAGACCAGCAGATTGCCGGGCTTGACGTCGCGGTGCACCACCCCGTTGCGGTGGGCGTACTCCAGGCCCCGGCAGCCCTGGGCGACGATCTCCACCGCCTGATCGATGTCCAGATGGCCGCGGTCGCGCAGCAGCTCGGCGCAGGAGTGGCCGGAGACGTGCTCCATCACGATGAAGTGCTGATGGTGCCCCTCGTCGAAGCCGAAGTCGAACACCTGGACGATGTTGGGGTGGACGAGGCGAGCGGCCGCCAGGGCCTCCCGCCGGAAGCGGGAGACGAAGGTCGCATCGTCGGCCAGATGCTCGGCCAGCAGCTTCAGCGCCACGTAGCGCTCCAGCCGCTCGTCGAAGGCCAGATGCACGGTGGACATGCCGCCGACGCCGAGCCGTCCCTCGATCCGGTAGCGGCCGGCGATGGTGGTGGTGCCGGTCATCGGCTACTTCGACCCCTTCCCTTTTCCTTGCGGTGGCCGAGGCCGGCGCCACCGGTGGCGGCGAATGGCCAGCGCCTCCACCACCGGGCCCGGCCGGCGGGGAGGGTGTGGGAGCGCTGGTCGCGGTGCTGGTGGGAGGCGGCTCGGAGCTGGTCGTCTCGGTGGTGGTGCTGGTGGGGGTGCTCGAGCTGGTCGTCGTCGTGGTGGCTCGACTCCGGGGTTGAGGTGGTGGAGCTGGTGGTGGTGGAGGTGGTCTGCGAGTGGCACTGGCTGCCGGCCAGCTGGCTGACCTGCGCGGCGCCCTGCTTGAGGTTGTCCACGAGCGGGGTTCGACACTGCCTGACAGGTTGTCGACCGCGTTGCTGAACCCGTCGGCAGCGCTGTTCGCCGCCCCGCACTGGCCGGAGCTGACCGCGGAGGAGACCTGGTTCAGCTGCGCGCTCAGGCTACCCGCCTGACCGGAAGAGAGCAGGCCGGAGCCGCCGCCGCAGGCGACGAGCAGAAAGGCGGCGAGCGCCAGCCCGCCGACGTGGAGTGCGCGGAGCACGTTGCGCATCCGACCGATGACTTTAGACAAGGCCACGGTTTGCCGGAGGTTAGGAGCAATGCGGTCCCGCCGAGACGGCGATTATTGCCCGTAGAGCAGCCGTTCAGCCAGCGAATCGGGGAGCCGTGCCGCCCTGATCGCGGCCGCCGCGCCTTCGATGTCGTAGACCGTCCGGTGGTATGCGACGCGCCAGTTTTTGGTGTCGAGCTCCAGCCAGGCGGCGCGGGGATCCCCGTCACGCGGCTGGCCGACGCTGCCCGGGTTGACGAGCCATTCCCCTTCGGCGAGGTCGAGTCTCGGCGTCAGCGCCGCGCGTCTCCCCCGTGGCGGGGGCGCCCGGCTCTCGGCAGAACGACAGGGCCACGTGGGAGTGGCCGATCAGGCTGACTCGATGCTGCTGGCTGTCCAGGCACAGCTCGGCCTGGAGCGGAGAGAGGACGTATTCCCACACCGGGTCGCGGGGGCTGGCGTGGTAGAGGCCGACCGCCTCCTCGAGGTTGCTGGGCTCGAGTCCCAGCAGGTACTCGCGGGTCTCCGGCGTCGATCGTTCGTTGGGTCCACTGGGCGGCCAGCGCGGCGCCCTTGGAGAACTCCTCCAGTGGCAGCGATCCCGCATACACCGAGATCGTGGTTACCGGCCAGGCAGATCGCGGCGTGGCGGCGGGCGAGCTCCACGCACGCGTCCGGCTCGGCGCCGTAGCCGACGAGATCGCCCAGGCACCACAGCTCCTCGCATTCGGAGGCATCGATCTCGTCTAGCACCGACTCGAAGGCGTGGCGGTTGCCGTGGATGTCCGAGACGACGGCGATCAGCACCACTACAGTCTCTCCTGTGGGTCGGTCCGATCGTCCTCGGGTGCTCGGTGCGCTGCTGCTGGCACTCGCGCGCGGCGGAGGCCGGGGTGCGCCTGCTGCGACCCCGCAAGCGGCCGCCCCGGGCGGTCGCGGTCCCGCTGCAGGAGCTACTTCAGCGTTGAGGAGATCGACCGTGGCCGGTCCTTCGCGCGGCCGCAGATGGCTCTGGCGCTGGCCGGCGCAGGGGTGCAGGGCGCCGCTCCTGACCGCACTGGTACGGCGCCCGCCCCGCCGCCTTGACCGCATCTCGCCGCCGGCGCTCGGCGGCGCCGCGGCGGGCGCCGGAATGGCTCTCGTTGCTCGACCTCGTGTCCCTGCCGCTGGGCGCGATCGCCCGCCGCCGGGCGATCGCCGTCGGGCTGGCCACGCAGTCCTGGCGTGGCTGGGCGGCGGATCTGGTCAAGGCGGGCTCGCTGAGCACGGCGTTCGGAGCGGGAGGGGCCGCGGGCGCGGTGGCTGCGATGCGGCGATTCCCGCGGTCGTGGTGGCTGCTGGGAGCGGGAGCCTCGGTGGTCGCTGGGAGCGGGCCTCGCCGCCCTCGCCCCGGTCCTGCTCGACCCCCTTTTCAACGACTTCACGCCGCTACCGGCGGGCGAGACCCGGGAGGATGTGCTGGCACTGGCCCGCGCTGCTGGAGTCCGCGTTCGCGAGGTCTACACCGTCGATGCCAGCCGCCGTACCACCGCCGCCAACGCGTACGTGACCGGGCTTGGACCGACCAAGCGGGTGGTGCTGTTCGACACCCTGCTGGAGCGCTACAGCCGGGAGGAGGTCGCGATCGTGGTCGCCCACGAGCTCGGCCACGTCCGTGAGC
This sequence comes from uncultured Solirubrobacterales bacterium, assembly GCA_963731435.1. GTDB lineage: Bacteria > Actinomycetota > Thermoleophilia > Solirubrobacterales > Solirubrobacteraceae > Palsa-465. The sequence goes on along the minus strand of CAVSVF010000001.1, from coordinate 1,699,750 downwards.
GAGACGTGGCCCGCGGGGTGCTGTTCGCGGCTCTGGTGGCCCCACCGGCCGCCCTGGCCGTCTCTCAGCTGATCGCCCTGCGTGGTTCGGCGCCGGTGGCCTCGACGGTCCCCGCGCTGGCGCTGGCGTCCGTCGCTGTGACCGCGCCGGCCGGCCTGATCGGCAACCGTCTCTCCCGCCAGCTGGAGCGTCGCGCGGACACGGTGTCGCTCGAGCTCACCGGTGACGTCGAGGCGTTCGTCTCCTTCGAGCGGGCGATCGCCCTGCAGAACGTGGCCGATCTCGACCCGCCGCGCTGGGCCACGGCACTCCTGTCGACGCACCCCTCAACCGCCGAGCGCATCGGTCTGGCCCTCGGCTACGCCAGCCAGGCGGGCCGGTGAGGCCCGCCCCATAAACCCGGGGTCAGTCTTCCTCTGGCGGGCTCGGCGGTCCGTCGAACTCCGGCAGGTTCTTGATTCCCTCTCGCGTCTGCCACTTGGACAGGTTGTCCTGCATCGCCTCGATCAGCTCGCTCATGAACTTCGGCGACAGATTGATGCGGGAGACGACGACGCCGGGAATCTCGTCCTCGTCGACCTCGTGGTCGACCCGCGCGAAGGTGATGGTGAACTCGTATTCGGAGTGGCTGACGTTGGCGAAGTTGGCGTAGTGGCCAGCCATGACCTCCGGCGAGAAGTGGATGTTGATGTGCCGCTCGGGAGTGTTTGGGTCTTCCATGTAGACGTAGTATCCGCCATCGTGCGGATCGTCGTCGTCGCCGTGGGCCGACTGCGCCCGCCGTTCGTAGATGACGTGCAGCACTATCAGAGGCTGTTGGCGCGCCATACCCGGCTGGAGCTGGTGGAGGTCCGCGAGGAGGAGCCAGGTGACGCGCCGGATCCCGGAGCGCGCGTTCCTGTCCCTGCTGCACCGGGACGGCGACCACTTCGACTCGGTGCGCTTCAGCGAGTTCCTGGAGGAGCGGCGAGCAAGCGGCCGCGACCTGTGCTTCGTCATCGGCGGGCCCTTCGGGCTCGACCTCGACGACGTCGATCACCGGCTCTCCCTGGGCGAGCTGACCCTGCCCCATCAGCTTGCCCGGGTCGTGCTGCTGGAGCAGCTCTACCGCGGCCACAAGATCCTCGCCGGCGAGCCCTACCACTACTGATGGCGGACCGTGAGGAGGTAATCGCCCGGCGAAACGCCCTGCAGCAGCGCATCAGGGCGCGGACGGAGCTGGCCCACTTCATGCGACGGCTCGGGATCCTGCTCGGCGCGGTCGTGCTGGTGATCGTCGCCGGGACCGTCGGCTTCTCGATCACCGAGGGCACTTCGGTCGCCTACAGCTTCGACTGGACCCTTGACACGGTGACCACGCTGGGGACGATCCCCGCGCCGCACGACACCGGCGGAAGGGTGGTGGAGGTCTGCCTCGAGCTGGTTGGCATAGGTACGCTCTTCTACGGCCTCGCCACCGTCGCCGAGTTCTTCGTCTCCGGCCAGCTCAGCGGCGTGCTGCAGGAGCGCCGGATGCAGAAGCAGATCGATTCCTACACCGACCACTACATCATCTGCGGCTACGGCCGGGTGGGCCGCCAGGTGGCGCGGGACCTCCGCCGCGCCGGTGCGAAGTTCGTGGTGATCGATCACAACCCCGACACGCGGGAGGCGGCACGGGCCGACGAGGTGGCGAGGATTGAGAGTGAGGCCGCCGACGACGAGGTGCTCGCCCATGCCGGTCTGGCGCGGGCCAGGGGGATCATCGCCTGCGTGGACTCCGACGCCGAGAACATCTTCATCGCCCTGACCGCGCGCGAGCTCCGCGACGACATCCTGATCATCGCCCGCGCCGCGGCCGAGGAATCCGAGAAGAAGCTGCTCCGGGCAGGCGCCGACCGGGTGATCTCCCCGTACAAGACCTCCGGCGCCGAGATGGCCCGGACCGCGCTGCACCCCCAGGTGGCGGGCTCGGTGGAGGTCGCCGACTACCGGATGGACGAGATTGAGGTGGCGGCGGGATGCCCGGGAGCGGGTTCCACGATCGAGGACGTACGCGGGAGCGCGATGATCGTCGCCCTGGCGCGGGCGTCGGGCCAGCTTGAGCCCCAGCCGGCGCCGGAGTCGGTGCTGGAGGTCGGCGACAAGCTGGTGGCGCTTGGTACGCCTGAGGCGCTGGAGCGGCTCGAGGGCCGGTTCGACGCGACGGGCGCGTCGTCGGGATGAGCGCCCATCCGCTGGAGGAGCTCCGGGCCGAGGTGCTCGGCGCTGCCGCTGCCGTGCGCGGTGGCGAGGGCGAGCTGCCCGTCGACCCCCGCCTGGAGCGACCCAAGCGCGCGGGCCAGGGCGACTACTCCACCAACGCCGCGATGCTGCTGGCGCCGGCGCTGGACTCCCCGCCGCGGGTGATCGCCGAGCGGCTGGGGGTGGAGCTCGGCGGGCGGCTGGGGGATTCCCTGTCCCGCTCGGAGGTAGCCGGTCCCGGGTTCCTCAACCTGGTGCTCTCGGACTCCTGGCTGCGTGAGGCGCTGGCCGGCGTGCTCGCCGCCGGGGCGGGCTTCGGGGGCGGGGGTGCCTCGCCGCCGGAACGGGTGCTGATCGAGTTCGTCTCGGCAAATCCGACCGGCCCGCTGGTGGCGGCCTCGGGACGCCATGCCGCTTACGGTGACGCGCTGGCCCGCATCCTGGAGCGCCACGGCCACTCGGTATGGCGCGAGTACTACTTCAACGACGCCGGCAACCAGATTCGCCTGCTGGGGGAGTCGGTCCGCGCCCGGGCCCGCGGGGAGGAGGTGCCGGAGGGCGGCTACCAGGGCGACTACGTGGCCACGCTGGCCGCGCAGATCGACGACGCGGGCTCGCGTGAGGTGTCCGAGGTGGCGCGCGACGCGGTGGCGATCCTGCTGGCGGAGATCAAGGCCACGCTCGCTCGCTACGGAGTGGAGTACGACGAGTTCTTCAGTGAGCGGGAGTTGCACCGGGGGGCGGTGGAGGCGGTGCTCGGGAGGCTGGAGCAAGAGGGCCACATCTACCGCTCCGAGGGCGCGGTGTGGCTGCGCACCACCAGCTTCGGCGACGACAAGGACCGGGTGGTCGTGCGCTCCACCGGAGAGGCCACCTACCTCGCCGCCGACGTGGCCTACCTGCAGAACAAGCGGGAGCGGGGCTTTGAGCGCCAGCTGCTGCCGGTGGGCTCCGACCACCACGCCTACGTGCGGGAGCTCAAGGCGGCGATGGCGGCGCTGGGTGGCGACCCCGACGCGCTGGAGGTGCCGATCCTTCAGTTCGTCCACCTGGTGGAGGGTTCCGAGCGGGCGGCGTTCTCCAAGCGCCGGGGGTCATTCGTCACCCTCGATGACCTGCTCGACGAGATCGGCGTCGACGCCACCCGATTCTTCATGTTGCAGCGCTCGCACGACCGGACGCTGGACCTGGATCTGGACCTGGCGCGCTCGCAGTCGGCCGAGAACCCGGTGTACTACGTGCAGTACGCCCATGCGCGGATCGCCTCGATGCTGGCCCGGGTGGGGGATGCGGGGGTGGCCGCGGCGGTCTCAGGCACCGGGGACTGGGGCTCCGAGCCGCTGCACGAGTCCGAGCGGGCGCTGGTGTTCAAGCTGGTGGCGCTCCCCGACGAGATCGCCGAGGCGGCCGTGCGCCGGGCGCCGCACCGGATCGCCGCCTACGCCCTGGAGCTGGCCCAGGACTTCACCGCCTTCTACCGGGACTGCCGGGTCGTGGGGGCGACGCCGCCGGAGGTGGAGCGGTTCAGGATCGCCTTGTCGGTGGCCGCGCAGCGGACGATCGCGCTGTCGCTGGGATTGCTGGGAGTCAGCGCGCCGGATTCGATGTAGGGGGTCCCGGTTGGGGTGCCGGGGTTGGGCGACGGAGCCGGGGTACGCAAGGGCGATGGCCGGTTGAGTCCACCCCCTGGCCCCAACAGGCCAACGGGGCTGTGCTCAACCGTCGAAGCGGGCCAGGTCCTCCTCCAGACGCCGAGCCTCGCCCGGCCTGAGCGCCGGATCAGGTGGCTGGGCCCCGGTGGCGGCCGCATCCGCGCGGGCCCGCCGCCGCCAGCGAGGCAGGGTCAGCGCCAGCACGCCGAGGCCGAGCAGCAGCAGCGCGGGGGGAAGGACGTAGACCGTCAGGTTGAACCCATGGGCGGGGGGCTTGGCCAGGACGGCGGTGCCGTACTGCCCCACCAGTGCCTGCTCGATCTGGTGCTTGGTCAGGCCCTGGGCGATCAGCGTGCGGATGAAGTTGCGCTCGGCGTAGGCCTGGGGCGACTGCGCCAGCGCCAGCGGCTCCCGGCAGGAGGGGCACATGACGTCGTTCTCGACGTCGGTGAGGTTGGCGCGGGGGGTCGTCGCTGTGGCTGCGGCCGCGAGCGCTCCGGCGGTCGGGGCACCGCCGAGCGCCACGCACAGCACCACCAGCCGAGCATGTCCGGGCCGGTCTCACGCGCGGCCGTCGAGCACCGCGGGGAGCGTCTGGGCCAGCCAGGCTGCTGTTCACCTGGAAGCGCCTCAGCGCGGCGACAGGCCGCTGCGATCGATCACGAAGGTCTCCGGTACGCCGGTGGTGCCGAAGCCCCGGACGAAGTTGCCGCTGACGTCGCGGATGACCGGGATAGGTGATGTGCTGCGCCCGGACGAAGGACTCCGAGTCATCGGAGTTGTCCAGGTAGGTCACGCCGAGGATCGTGCCGCCGTGACGGGCCAGCTGCTGCTGCGCATGCTCGAGCACCGGAGCCTCCGCCTTGCACGGGTCGCACCACGACGCGAACACGTTGAGCACGACGACCTTGCCGCGGAGGTCTCGCAGGCTCTCCTTCCCCGCCGCGCCGAGCAGCGGGAGCTGCGTCTGGTAATCGGGAGCGAGGGGATGGCGGCCGTGGGCGACGGCGGCGTCGATTGAGCTGTCGGCTGCCCTGGCTGGAGACGCCGAAGGCCAGCAGCGCGAGCAACGCCACGGCGGCGCACGTGACCAGTGCGGGGAGGACGAGGCGGCGCATCCTCTCCCTAGGGTAGAGCTCCGCCGGTGGCTCCGTATCGGGCTTCCTGCGTGGGCGCAGCGGCGTCTGCGACCGGCCCCGCGGTCACCCGTTGCACCACGATCTGGGGTAGGATGTCGGCCTGGATCTGAGCGGGATCCAGAGAACGAGGTCGCTAGATGCGCAGGCGCGCAAATCGGGGAACTACGGGGGCAGCGGTGAGGCTCGGAAGCGCTCGCCTGTGCCTGGCCGCCGTCGCGTGCGCGGCCCTCGCCGGTTGCGGGGGCTCATCGACCTCGACGTCGACGAGCACGGTGGCGGCCGCCGTCAACGTCCAGGTCACCGCCCCCACGGACGGCAGCACGGTCAATGCCAACAACGTCACCGTTAGGGGCACGGTGGACCCGCCCACTGCCACCGTGACCGTTGACGGCCAGTCGGCGGCGGTCGGCAATGGCGTTTTCACCGCGAGCGAGAACCTGAGTCCGGGCAAGTCGACGATCGACGTGATCGGCAGCGCGCCCGGGCAGGCGCCGGGCTCGACGTCGGTCGAGGTCAGCCGCCCGGGCGGCGGCGGCTCCGGCGGCGACCACGACCGTGGTCACCAGCACGGCCAACGGCGGCGGCGGTTCCGGCGGCGGGTCAAGCGACTGCGGTGGCGGCCTCTCCGCCGGGGCGAACACCAGCTGCGGCTTCGCCGAGAACGTGGAGGGCACCTTTCGATCCCAGGGTCCGGGCACCTACGACGTCGGAAGCCCGGCCACCGGTGGCACCTATTCGATGACCTGCACGGAGAGCTCCGGGTCGGTGACCTGCACCGGCGGCAACGACGCCTCGGTTTACTTCCCGGGGTGAGCTCGCCGACCCAGCTCCCTCGCGCGCTCGTGAGTGAGCGGGGACCTCGGCCGCGCGGGCGCCGCGCGATCGTGGTGGCGGTCATCGCGGTGCTCGCGCTGGGTGCCGGCCTGGCCGTGGCCGCGGCCACCCAGAGCCAGCCACGTGAAGGTGGTGCGAGTGGTGGTCAAGGCGCCGGTCGTCCCGTCAGCCCCGACCACCTCGACCCCTGCGCTGGCGCCGGCCTCGGCGGGGTCCAACGGCTCGTTCCATGCCCCGAGCCCGTCGAGGAGCGGCGACGTGCTCCGACCCGGTGCCCGGGCCTCCTTCGCCCGCTTCGCCGCCTCGCAGCCGGGCTCGATCGCCGTGGCCGTGGCGCCGCTGCGCGGCACGGGGGAGGTGGTCCTCGGCCAGAACGATCCCGCTCACGGCTGGAGCACGACCAAGGTGCCGGTCCTGGCCGCGCTGCTCCATGCCCGCGGAAGCGCAGGTCTGACCTCGACCGAGCGCGGCGAGGCCGAGCTGGCCATCACCGAGTCCGACAACGGCTCGATCCTGAGCCTGTTCGGGGATCTGCAGGGACTGAAGGGGGGCCTGAACGGCGCCAGCGACTACGTCACCCAGCTGCTCCGCCAGAGCGGCGACGACCAGACGGTGGTCGCCACGGCGCCACCGCCCCCCGGGGCGGTGACCACCTTCGGTCAGACCGAATGGGCACCGGGGGATGCGGTCAAGTTCTTCCGGGCGCTGGCGCTCGGCTGCCTGCTCCCTCGTGACCAGACCGACTACATCCTCAACCTGATGGAGCACATCGAGTCAAGCGAGAGCTGGGGCCTCGGTTCGGCCAGCTTCGCCGCGCCGGTCGCGTTCAAGGGCGGCTGGGGGCCGGAAGGAGGTGCCTACCTCGTTCGCCAGTCAGGAGTGATCGATCCCGGGTCCTCACGGGGGGTCGCGGTGAGCATCGTTGCCCATCCGCCGGGGGGCGGCGACTCGTTCGGGACGGGCACGCAGATGCTCACCTCGACAGCCGCGTGGCTCGCGCACGAGGTGGTGCTGAGGCGCGGTCGGGAGGAGGCTGCGGTTGAGACTCAGCTTCGGCCGGTGAGGTACAGCCTGATCGCCTGATCCAGCGCCGCGGCCGCGCGCCGCTGGAAAGCCGGGGTAACCAGCAGCGCGGCGTCGGTGGCGTTCCGCATGTTCCCGGTCTCGATCAGCACCTCGGGCACAGTTGTCAGGTTGAGCCCTGCGAGGTTGTCCCGGAGGACGATGCCGCCGGTCCCGTCGTAGGTGCTCTCGGGTATGCCGGTGACCGCGAGGAAGCGCTCCCGCACGTTCCTGCCGAAGCGGCGCGAGGCACCGATGACGGCTGTCGTTGGGTCCGTCGGCCACGGGTTCGAGGACGGCGAAGCCCCGGCCGCCCGGAGGGCCGCCGTCGGCGTGGATGTCGATCGCGACGTCGGCGTGGGCGTGATCGATGATCGCCGCGCGCTCGGTGACGCAGGGCCCGACGCCGTCGTTGCTGTGACGGGTGAGCACGATCCGCGCGCCCTGGGCGCGGAGGTCGGCGGCGAGGTAGGTGGCGACGTGCCAGTTGTACTCGGCCTCGGTGTAGCCGCCGTCGGTGGCCGTCCCGTGGTGTTGCACGTCTCCTGCTCGCGTCCGTTGAAGATCATGCGATTGATGTAGCTCGGGTCCGACGCGTTGCCCCCGTTATGGCCGGGGTCGATGCCGACGACCCTGCCGGCCAGGGGCAGCCGGTCGATAGGTGGCCGGGCAGGGGTGGCGTTTGTCTTCGGGGGGACCGAGGTCGCCGGCGCTGGGGCGGGTGGCTCGGTGCTGGTGGTGGTGACGATCGTGCGTGTGGACGTTCCTCCACATGCGGCGAGCGCGAGCACCAGTACGGTGGCGCCGGCGGCCCAGGCTGCGCGAACCGTCGCCGGACTCAACACCGGCCCGATCATGCCAGGGCTGAAGATCCACGCGGTAGCCTCCGCTGCCAGCGAAGGTAAACGCGGACGTAGCTCAGTTGGTAGAGCGTCGGCTTCCCAAGCCGAAGGTCGCGGGTTCGAGACCCGTCGTCCGCTTCCCGAGGGAGCAGTGCCCTCGCCCCGAGCCGCGGGCTGACCCTAGGGGCGCAGGAGACGCGCAGCGAGACGCGACTGCCACAACCACCCGAGGGCGTCGCGTGCTCAGGCGACCGTTTCTTCCTCGAGCACGCGGCGTAGAAGGTCGCGTAGCTGCCGTTGCTCGGTCTCCGACAGGTGGCTAAGTCCGGGTGGAGGTTGGTCGACCTGTTCAAGCAACTGGTCCCGCAGCAGGCGACCCGAAGAGGTCAGCACGACATGCTTGACGCGCCGGTCATCGGGGCTCGGCTGGCGCGCGACGAGCCCGCGGGCCTCAAGCCGGTCGACCAGACCGGTTACGTTGGAGTTGTCGCAGGCCAGAGCTGCGGCGAGCTCGTTCATCGGCAGGGAGGAGGCGAGCTGCAAAAGCGCCCCCGCCTGCGCCGGGTGGAGGTCGAGTTCCGACGCCGCGATGAGAAATCGCCGCCGCTGCTGTCCTAGAAGAGTGCGCACACATGCCCATGCCTCGGCGTCCGGCGCTTCGGCTTTCGGGCTAGGGATGTGCGTCGTTCGCAGCACCATCCCCGGAGTCTATTGAGAACATGGATGATTGACAACTTCAACCTTTTGGTAGAGTGCCCCGCATGACTGGGCAATCGGCGGCGACCGGTACGGCGGCGATCGAGGTGGAGAACCTGGTTCGCGAGTTCCGAAAGGGGCCGCGGGCGGTCGATGGGATCGACCTCACGGTCTCTCCTGGCGAGATCTACGGTTTTCTCGGCCCCAACGGCGCCGGCAAGTCGACCACGGTGTTGATGCTGACAACGCTGCTTCCGCCCACCAGCGGCCGGGCGAGCGTGGGCGGGTTCGACATCGTCCGCCAGGGCGCACAGGTGCGGTCCTCGATCGGTGCCGCGCTTCAGGAGGCGGCCCTCGACGCGATCCTCACCGGGCGCGAGCATCTGCTGCTCCAGGCCACTCTCCAGGGTCTCCCTTCGGCCGATCGACGCATCCGCGCCGAGGCGCTGCTGGAGCGAGTCGGGTTGATCGAAGCCGCCGACCGAAGGGTGGGAGGCTACTCAGGCGGGATGAAGCGCCGCCTGGACCTCGCCCTCGCGTTGGTGCACTCGCCACGGATCCTGTTCCTGGACGAACCAACCACCGGTCTTGACGTCCAGAGCAGGACGGCGCTCTGGGAGGAGGTGGCGAGGCTCGCGCACGACGAGGGGATGACCGTGTTCCTGACGACCCAGTATCTCGAGGAGGCGGACGTCCTGGCCGACCGAATCGGGATCATCGACCATGGCCGGATCGTCGCCGAAGGCACGCCGAGGGCGCTCAAGGCGGAGATCGGGAGCCCCACGGTTGAGGTGACGCCGACCGACGCTGAGGCAGGGGACCGCCTCACCGAGCTGCTCTCGGGGTTCGGCGACCTGCGGCGAAACGGCGGCGGAGCCGTCACCGTTCAGCTGCCGGGCGGTGAGGCCGAGCTGGCCGAGATCGTTCGGATCCTTGACCAGGCTGACCTGCACGTGGAGACGCTGCAGCTCCATCAGCCCTCCCTCGACGACGTGTTCCTGGACAAGACGGGCCGGAAGCTGGAGGGATCGGGCGACGGCGATGCGGCCGGGGAGCCGGCTGAGGCGGGTGGCCAGCAGAGGGGACGACGTGGCGGTTGAAGTAGCCCTTCCGCCACCGCGCGCACGCACATCGGACCTGGCGGGCCTTCTGGAGCAGACACTCGCCGTGGCCAAGCGTGCGGTCGTTCGCACGAGTCGCCAGCGAGCGCTCCTGATCTTCCCGATGATCTTCCCGCTGATCCTGTTCGCGATCAACGGCTCCGCGCTCAGTCCGGCAACCCGCATTCCGCATTTTCCGACGCACAACTATCGGGACTTCGTGATCGCGATGACGTTCGTGCAGGGCGCGATGTTCGTCTCGATCACCGCTGGTGTCGACATGGCTCGAGACATCGAGACCGGCTTCCTCAACCGGCTGGCCCTGACGCCGCTGCGTGGTGAGGCGTTGTTGATAGGGCAGCTTGGAGGCGCGCTGGTGCTCGGCGTCGTGCAGGCGGTCGTCTACCTGCTGGTCGGGCTCGCCACCGGTGTGACGTTTGCCAGCGGTGTCGGCGGCGCGCTGCTGCTGGTTGCGCTGGCGATCCTGATCGCGTTCGCGTTCGCAAGCCTCGGGGGGCTGCTGGCGCTGCGATTCGGCACCGGCGAGGCCGTCCAGGGGATCTTCCCGTTGCTGTTCGTCACCCTCTTTCTGAGCTCCTCCAACCTGCCGCGCAACCTGATCAAGGAAACGTGGTTTCGCGACATTGCCACCTACAACCCCGTCTCCTATCTGCTGGAGGGGCTCCGCAGCCTGATCATCACCGGCTGGAACGCGCAGGCTCTGGAGCTTGCCTTCGGTTTCGCGCTCGCGCTGCTGGTCTTCGCGCTGGCCCTCTCGCAGAGGGCGATGAGGACGAGGCTGGCTCGCAAATGAGCCGCTTTTTGAATGTCACCCAGGGGGTTGCCTGGCGCTCGATCCACAACACCCTGGTCAACCCGGCGATCCTGGTTCCCTCGATCGTCTTTCCGCTGTTCTTCCTGATCGCCTTCGCGGGTGGCCTCTCCAGGATCAGCGACATCCCGAACTTCCACTATGCACCCGGGTACACCGCGTTTCAGTTCGTGTTCGTGTTCCTGCAGTCGGCCGCGTTCGGGGGCGTGTTCACCGGATTTGCGATAGCCCGTGACTTCGACTCGGGCTTCGCACGAAGGCTGCTCCTGAGCGCCCCGCGTCGCAGCGGGATCATCGCCGGTTACGCCGTCGGCGCGCTGCTGCGCTGGGCGCTCACGGGCGCCGTGGTGACGATCGCTGCGCTGATCGCCGGCATGAACGTCGACGGGAGCGGCATCCAGCTGGTTGGACTACTCGGCCTCGGCGTGATCATGAACCTCGTCGCCGCACTGTGGGCGTGTGGAATCGCGATGTTCCTACGTACCGAACAGGCTGGCGCGCTGATCCAGATGCCGGTGTTCGTGCTGCTGTTCCTCGCGCCCGTTTACGTACCGCTGCAGCTGCTCACCGGCTGGATCCACGACGTCGCGAACCTAAACCCGGTCACGGCCGTGCTCGAAGCCGGTCGCGGGTTGTTTGCGGGCTCGCCGGTGAAGGTGGCGGTGGCGTTTATCGGGCTCGGCGTCGCCGTGCTTTTGCTGGCCGCGTTCGCCAGGCGCGGCCTCGCATCAGCGGAACGGGCGGGCTGAGAAGGCCGAGCAGTCCTCGGTCCACGCCGGGAGGTCAGGCCTCTACCTTCACCCCGACCTCGTAGACCTCGACTGACCGCCGCCGGCCCATGGCACCCGGCTCAGGTGGATCCATGGCGTTCAGGGTCGCGTCACCCTGCTGCAGGGCTTCGTCGGTGTCGAACAGGGTGATCGCGAGGACCTTGCCCTCCTCGGCTCTGTGGAGCATCAAGAACGCCGTGGCGGGGACGCCTTCGGGCGGTCCGGAGGCCGCACGCTGTTTGATCTCCTCGACCATCCGCCGCACCTTGTCCGGATCGCCGCCCTCGAATGTGGCTACGCGTGCCTGCATGTGCCCCTCCTTCGCTGGTTTGCCCACCCTGAATCGTCCACACTACGCGCCCCCATCCACCAAGTCGACCCGGAGTGGGCCGCGACTTGTTGGAGGGGCCCGAACTCGCCTCCTCATCGAGCACCGACCGGGCTTGCTCGTCCAGTGCAACGGAGTTCAACGCCCTCCAGAAGCTGCTCGCAGCGCAACTCACCTTTCAACTCCACAGCGCACCCATGCCCCCAACCAAAAGACCTGGTATGAGGCATCTTTTCCGCATGCTCGGCGGACGCGTGTCCGGCTTCGAGATTGCTCCCGGCGACCGCCTAGCAAGCGCTCGTCGGCCCAATTCTCATATAGTGCCCTCTTCCAAAGGAGGGTGTAATGGGTGCTTCCGAGTCAGCGACCACGATCTCAATTTCCATGCCGGCGCACGTTGATGGGCGCCAGGACCAAGATGCAGAATGGTGCTGGGTACGGGTTGACGACGAGCCTGCCAGGCGCGTCCGTTTTCACGACTACGCGACGATCTACAGCCTGCCCGGCATGTACGAGCAGCTTTTCCACGACGCGCTGCAGTGCGCGTCTCCAACCACTGTCTGTGGCCTGATCTCCGAGGTTCTGGGCCAGACCGACCGTGATCCGAGCGAACTGAGAGTGCTCGATCTGGGTGCCGGTAGCGGCATCGTCGCCGAGCAGCTCGATGACCTCGGCGCCGACCATCTCTTCGGCATCGACATCATCGAGGAGGCCCAGCAGGCGGCCGAGCGCGATCGGCCCGGCCTCTACGACGCATATCAGGTTGCCGACATGACCGACCCGGACCCGGCGACCGACCGTGCCCTGCGCTCGGCTGAGCTCAACTGCCTGACCAGCGTGGCCGCGCTTGGCTTCGGCGACATCCCGCCGGCGGCGTTCGCGAACTCGGTCAACTACATCGAGCCGGGGGGCCTTCTGGCATTCAACCTGCGCGATCGGTTCCTGGAAGATGACGATCCCTCCGGTTACCGCCAGCTGGTCGATCGGATGCTGAATGAGTCGATCGCCCGTCCGCTGGCCCGGCGGCGCTATCGCCACCGGATCTCGATGAACGGCGAGCCGCTGCACTACGTCGCCGTGGTGGCGGAGAAGCTCGCCGACGTCCCGGAGTCCTGGTTCTAGGTGCCGGACGGCTCCGGTGCGGGCGTAGTCACCCCCGGCCTTTGAGTCTCCGGTCACGATGAGCTACGCCAAGAGGAACCTCGAGGCGATCGAGGATCAGGCCCCGAAGTTTGGGTTGTCCGAACATCAGGAGGCCCGGTTCCCGCGGTCCGAGCTCGGCGCCGCCGCCACCGGGCTGACCTACCTCAAGGTCAAGCCCGGAAAGCGTGAGGCATTCGCCCACCGCCACGGTGAGGCGGAGGAGGTCATCGTCGCTCTGTCCGGGGACGGACAGGTGAAGCTGGACGATGAGCTCGTCGAGTTGAACCCGCTCGATGCCGTCCGCGTATCGCCGGGGGTGACCCGTGCGCTGGAGGCCGGTGCCGATGGCCTGGAGGTGCTGATCTTCGGCCCTCACGTGGAGGGCGACGCGGAGATGGTCCAGGACTTCTGGGCCGACTAGCCCGATTCGGTTATCGGCCCGCACAGGCGGACGAAGCGGACCGTCAGGCCCTGCCAGGCCTCAGCGGTCATCCGTGTTCTCGGCATACAGACGGAAACGGGTGGCAGCCTGGTCCCAGACCTCCGCGAAGTAGCGGCGAACCGCGTCCACTCCCTCGTCGCGCAGCTGGTAGATCCGCTTGGCTCCCTCAACCTCGTCGATCACCAGGCCGGCGTTCTTGAGCAGACGGAGGTGGCGGGAGACCGCCGGCCGGCTGATGGTCAGCTGATCGGCGATCTGCTGAACCGAGCGCTCCCCCCGGCTGAGGACCTCCACGATCGCACGTCGGTTCTCGTCCCCGAGCGCATCCAGCGCATCCCGATGTAGCTGCCGCGGCATCAGCGCTCTGCCGCATCGGTCAGCAGCTCCCACACACGCTGCGGGCTGGCCTCGATCCTCCGCTGCACCGAATAACCCCTCGCCATCGTCGCCTCCCTATCGCGTTACCGTAACCGTTTGGCTACGGTAACGCACAGGTTACGCTGTAGAGGAGACCGCAGACAGGGCGGGGTGTCTCGGCGCGGCCAGGACGGTAGCGTCCGCGGAGGAAAGGGGCCATGGTGGCGCTGGGCGTCCGAGGTAGAAGCCCTGGGCCAGCGGGACGCCGAGGCCTCGGAGAGTCGCGAGCTCCGCGGCGGTTTCGATCCCTTCGGCTACCAGCAGGCCGCCGGTCTGGCGCGTATACCCGAGGAGGGCGGCGACCAGCGCGCACCGCCCGGGGGAAGCGTCGATGCCGGTGATCAGCGAGCGGTCGAGCTTGAGGTAGGAGACGTGGACCGTGGTGATCTGGCGGAGCCCTGAGTAGCCCACTCCCATGTCGTCGACAGCGAAATCCACGCCCGCAGCCTGCAGGTCCGCAATTGCGGCATGAAGCTCGGCCGAGTCATCCACCAGGCTGTTCTCGGTGAGCTCCAGCACGAGGCCCGCCAGCGGTGCGTTCCTCGCCAGCAGCGCGGCGGTCCTGTGGTCCAGGAGCAGCGAAGCCGAAAGGTTGATGTTCAAACGAGTGCCGGCCGGTCGCTGCCCCAACAGCTCGAGCGCCGCGCCCAGGCAGGTCAGCTCCAGCTCGGCCCGGAGACCGAGCTCGTCGGCCAGTGCCAGCCAGTGCAAGGGACCTCCGGCCGGAAAGCGAGCGAGGGCTTCGAAGGCGTGTGGCCGTCCTGTGTCGATGTCGACGATCGGTTGCACCACGATGCTCAGACCCTCGCCGGCGATCAGGCGCTCCAGCGTGGCGCGCGCCCCGTCCGGACCGTGGTCGGACAGGGACTCGCCGACATAGAACGTCACCTGCTGCCGCCCGCCCTGCTTGGCCACTCGCAGGGCGACGTCGGCGGCGCGTAGGAGCGCTTCGGAGTCCTCGCCGTCGTCCGGGATCCGCGCCGCGCCGATGGAAGGAGTGATCGCCGGCATCCCGTCGTTTGGCTGCTCCAGTTCGCAGATCAGGCCGGCTGTGAGCTCGTTCACGTCCTGGTCACGGACGATCACTGCGAACTCGTCGCCGCCCATTCGACCCACCGCGTCTTCCGGCCCGACACGAGCGACGATCTGCGCCACCACGCGGCTGAGCAGAGCGTCGCCGGTGGCGTGACCGTGCACCTTGTTGACCTGCCCGAAGTTGTCCAGGTCAAAGGTCAACAGCGCAGCCCCGTCACCAGCGCCGACCGACGGGACGATCTCGTCGAGCTTGTCGCGAAAGGCGGCGCGGCTCAGCGCGCCGGTGAGTCCGTCGTGGTCCGCCTCGTAGCGCGCCCTGGTAAGGAGGCCTCGCAGCTCCTGAGTGACCCGCCCGCAGGTCAGGAGCAGGGCGATCGTGGCGGCACAGAGGGCGGCGTACTCGAGCGTGACGCGCCCGTGCAGGACGATCGGCAGCGCGAGGGAGCACAGCACCACGGAGCGGCCGATCCAGTGCACCCGCCCCCCGCGGGCGAGGACCCCGCAGGCCACTGCGGCGAGCCAGAGCAGGCTGAGGATGTCGACCCGTTGATCGCCGAACCCGATGATGAACACCGCCGGGAGTGCGAGCGACTCCTCAACCTTCAACCACGTCGCGCTGGGCAGCAGCAGCTGGACGACCGCCGTCAGCAGGATCACCGCAAAACCAAGCAGCGCCAGCGTCCGGCTCCCGGCAAGCTCCGGGCTCAGCGCCGAGGCCGCGATCCCGCAGATGGCCATCACGGCGCGCGCCATGGCTGCCGTTCGCCTGGCACGGAGGACCTGCGCGGAGATCTCGCCCGCGGACCCCATCAGGGAGTTCTCGGCAGATTCCCGGCCGGGCCTGAGCGAAGCTCCTCATGGCTGCTCCGAGCTGGACATTCCGCGAAGGCGACAGTGATCGACCTAGAAAGGTAAGCTGCCCGCGCCAACAACGATCCTGGGGAGGATTCTTGCGACGCATTTCCGCAGTTTCAGCAACCACGGCCCTGCTGACGAGCCTGACTTTGGCTCTCGCCAGCTGCGGTAGCAGCAGCTCATCCAGCACGAGCTCGTCCGGCGCCGCCAAGGGCAGCACCGCCGCATTCACCATCTCCGGCAGCGGCAAGTCGGTCCGCTACAGCGGACCGAAGACCATCACCGGCGGGCTGGTCCACATGAGCTTGCACAACGCCGGTCAGATCCCGCACGGCGCGCAGCTGATTCGCGTTCTCCCACCGCATACCGTGGCCGAGGCGCTAAAGGTGGTGGGCGGGAACAGCAACAAGACGCCGGACTGGATTCGTGGCGAGGGTGGCGTGGGCCAGCTCGCCCCGGGCACGACGGCGACAGCGGTGCTGAACCTCCCCGCGGGAACCTACGGCGTCGCCGACGTCGGCGGACCCGGCAGTAGCGGTCCCCCGGCATTCGCGAATCTCACGGTCAGCTCCGGCTCCAAGGGAACGCTGCCCACGACGGCCACAACCGTGACCGCCGCGACCGCCGGCAAGGACAAGTACAAGTGGCAGATCCACGGAGCGCTGGCGGCGGGTCACAACACGCTCACCTTCCACAGCGAGGGCGCGAACGCGATTCACCTCATCGCGGCGGCGCGAATCACCGGCAAGCACTCGAAGGCCGACCTGGTCAAGGCCCTCTCCACCAACGGGCCGCCCCCGTCCTACGTCGAACAGCAGTCGCTTGCCCAGACCGCGGTGCTCGACGGGAACACCTCGCAGGTGACTTCGCTGACACTGTCCAAGCCGGGAACCTATGTCTTGTTCTGCCCGCTGACCGACCGCGACGGCGGTAAGCCGCACCTCGCGGAGGGCCTGCTGACCACCGTCACCGTCAAGTAGTCCAGGGCCCGCGTGCGGCGCGCTGAACGCATCGACTGTCCGTACTCGGGGTAGAGCGCCCCAATGGACCTCTCGTTGAAGCGCGTCGTACGCGGCGCCACCTCGCCGGTTGAGGGCTACCTGCGCATGCTGGCGGCGGTCGGCGAGGACCTGGCGGCGACGGTCCGCTCCGACGACGGGCGGCCGGGGGACCCGTTCTTACGACGGGATACCGCCTACATCGAACGGACGCTGCCCACCCTGCGAGCGATGTCCAAGCTGTACTTCCGCGCCGAGGTGAACGGGCTGGAGAAGATTCCCGACGGTCCGGTGCTGCTGGTGGGTAACCACTCCGGCGGAACCTGGATTGCGGACACCTTCGTGTTCACCCAGAGCTTCTACGACCACTTTGGGCCGGAGCGGACTCTTCCACCAGCTCGCCCATGATCTGGTGTTCAAGACGGCGGGACTGCGCACGCTGGCGGAGCGCTACGGAACCGTTCCGGCGTCGCCGGAGAACATGAAGACCGCGTTGGATCGCGAGGCGGCGCTGCTCGTGTACCCGGGCGGGGACGAGGAGACCTATCGCCCGTCCTGGGACTCCGACCAGATCAACCTCGCGGGCCGGACCGGCTTCGTCAAGCTGGCGCTGGAGCACAGCGTGCCGATCGTCCCGGTGGTCGCGATCGGCGGCCAGGAGACGGCGTTGTTCCTGGGCCGGGGCCGACGGATCGCTAGCTGGCTGGGACTGAATCGCCGGTTCCGCCTCAAGGTCCTGCCACCGGTGCTCGGGCCTCCGTTCGGCGTCACGATCATGGATCTGCCGATGCGCATCCCGCTGCCGGCGAAGATCTCGATCGAGGTCCTCGATCCGATCGATCTGACCAAACAGCTTGGCGAGGATCCGGACATCGAGGAGGGCTACCGGAAGGTCGCCTCCACCATGCAGGACACGCTTTCCGAGCTCGCCGACGAGCGAACGCTGCCGGTGGTCGGCTAGTCAGAGGCTCCAGCGCGCCGGAGCATGGCGCCGAAGCGTCAGCCCTTGGCCGGCAGCGACCGGGCGTAGAGGACCCCGCGCCTGACCCAACGCTCCAGCTGGCGCTTGGTCTTGACTCCTTCGGGATCGACGCGAAGCCATCCCGACATCGAGCGTCCCCGCATCTCGAATGGCTCCGCGTGCGGCTTTGCGACCAGCTCCTCGGTGCTTTCGGGCTCGACTCGCAGCAGCAGGCCGCCCTGGCCGCTGGCGCTGACCGCCAGGTTGCCGTTGACCAGGAAGGCGAGGCCTCCGAACATCCGCTTCTCGGTCACGTCGCCTTCAGCGGCAATGAGCTCCCGGATGCGACCGGCGAGATCCTCGTCGTAGGCCATCTCAGCCAGCCCCGTTGACGACGCCGGCGCGTTCGCTGCAGGACCACCGCCAGCCGGTCGGGGTCCTGCACGGTCACCGTCAGCTCCGGGTGGCGGATCAGCCCGAATGGGTCCAGTCCGGTGACCGGACGCCTGAAGCGAATCCGCAGGCCACGCTCACCGTTGGTGGCGAAGGTCAGTCCGCGGTCGGTCACCGCGAGCCGGGCAGGCCCGGCGGTCTTGAAGAAGCGGTAGGGACCGGTGAGATCGGTATCGAGGATGTTTGACAGGGGCGTATGGACCCGCCAGCGCCCGAACCGGGCATCCAGGAACGTTGCTCCCACCTCCACCCAGGCCCGCTCCTCGGTCACCCCGAAGGTCCGCGCGGGGCCGCGATAGGACTGGGCAAACGCGAAATGAAATCGCTGGGTGTCGACCACGGCTCGATCCTAGTCTTCGGCCGGCACCCGCCGGCGACGGCCCAGCGGGCTGACCGGGGCCGCCGGCGCGAATCTCGGCCAAAAGCCGGGTCCCGAACTCCGCCGGAGCCTCTCCCTCTTGCAGGCCCCCTCCGGCGGGCGGAAGAAGCGCACTCGGATGCTGTGGACGGGCTGGGAAGCGGATCACGTCGGTCGTGCCCCGGACGGCGCAGCACACGATCTCGGCCTCTGGCACCGCCTCGGCGATCCGGCCAAATCCGCTCCGGGCACGCAGCGTCCGGCCTCGGGAGCGGGTTCCCTCCAGGAAGATGCCGATGCACGCTCCCTCGCGCAGGACGGTGATGGCGCGGTCCAGGGCCTCGCGGTCGGCCTTGCCCCGATTGATCGGGATCTGGCCCATTCCGTCCAGCACCTTGCCCACGGGCCGGTACTTCCACAGCGAAGACTTGGCCAGCGCCTGGATCTGCCGGCGCTCCAGCGCCGCGGCTCCGATGGCGATCGGATCCCACCAGGAATCGTGGTTGCCGGCGAGCAGCGTGGGGCCTGACAACGGCACTTGCTCCAGCCCTTCCACCTCGAGTCGTCCCCAGGTCCGGACGATGGGTGAGCATGCCGAGATCACGCCTCTAAAGGCGGGTGTCACCCCTGGAGCGGCTCGCATGCCGACACTCTTGCAGCTTCACCGTCCGACGGGGCGATCGGGTACAAACCCTCAGATGAGGCTGGTGGATCGACTCCGGATTCCCGATCTGGCGGGAAGGGCGGATCGCGGCTCGAGCGCAGGGAGTTGCTGCGATCCCCCGGTGCTGCGGGGCGAGGGTGTCGAGCGCGGCAACGGCGATCCGGTGATGCTCGTCCCAGGGTTCATGGCCGGCGATCTGTCGTCTGGGACTGATGGCGCGCTGGCTTCGGGACATCGGGTATCGGCCGACCCGCGCGGGCATCCGCGCCAATGTCGATTGCGCTGAGAAGGCGGTGGGTCGGCTGGAGGCCCAGCTGGAGGCGGCAGCACAGCGCCACGGGCGAGAGCTGAGCATCGTGGGGCACAGCCGCGGAGGCACGATGGCGCGAATACTGGCGGTGCGCCGGCCTGACCTGATCCGGAGGATCATCTGCCTGGGCTCGCCGCTGCTGGACCAGTTCGACGTGCACCCACTGGTGGGGGTTCAGGTCCAGGCGGTGGCTGCGCTGGGGTCGCTCGGCCTGCCCGGGTTCTTCACCCGTGGTTGCGCTGAGGGGTGCTGCGTGGAGGCGTTCGACGACCTGCGGGCCGATTTCCCCGATGACGTCGGCTTCACCTCCGTGTTCTCCCGGAGCGACGGCGTGGTCTCCTGGCGAGCCTGCCTCGATCCAGCTGCTCGCCAGGTGGAGGTGAGCGCCAGCCACGTCGGCATGGCAGTCAACGCGCAGGTCTACGAGGTGATCGCCGGAGCGCTGGCCGGTGAGGTAGGGCGTCAGCGCGCGGGGTCGCTGCTTGCCGCCTCGGCGGGGAGCCGGCGGTAGGTGGCTGAAGAGGGTTCTGAACCGCCTGCCAGAGCTCGCACAGAGCTACCATGGGCCGGGTTACCGAGCTACGACGGCATGCGACGAGGTTTAGATGACTGAAGAGAACCGCCCCACCACGACCACCGACTCAGGCATCCCCGTTTCGAGCGATGAGTTCTCGCTCACCGTCGGACCCCAGGGACCGACGGTGCTGCACGACCACTACGTGGTCCAGAAGATGCAGCATTTCAACCGCGAGCGTGTGCCGGAGCGCGTCGTCCACGCCAAGGGAAGCGGTGCCCACGGCTTCTTCGAGGTCACCAACGACATCTCGCAGTACACCAAGGCGAGCCTGTTCGCCGAGGTGGGCAAGCGGACCCCGATGTTCGCTCGGTTCTCCACGGTGGCGGGGGAGCAGGGCTACCCGGACACGGTTCGCGACCCGCGGGGGTTCGCACTGAAGTTCTATACCGATCAGGGCAACTACGACCTCGTCGGAAACAACACCCCGGTCTTCTTCGTCCGGGACTCCTCCAAGTTCCAGGACTTCATCCACTCGCAGAAGCGGCTACCCGACACCGGGATGCGCTCCAACGACATGCAGTGGGACTTCTGGACGCTCTCACCCGAGAGTGCTCACCAGGTCACCATCCTGATGTCCGACCGGGGGACTCCGCGCACCTACCGGCACATGAACGGCTACGGCAGCCACACGTTCTCGTGGATGAACGCCGGGGGCGAGAAGTTCTGGATCAAGTACCACTTCAAGACGGTCCAGGGTCCCGAGACCTTCACCGACGCCGAGGCCACCCAGATGGCGGCCGAGGATCCGGACTATCCATCGTCGCGACCTCCGAGAGGCGATCGACGAGGGCAACGCCCCGGAGTGGCGGCTGGTGGTCCAGATCATGCCCTTCGCCGAGGCGGCGGACTATCGCTTCAACCCCTTCGATCTGACCAAGGTGTGGCCGCACACCGACTACCCCGAGATCGAGGTTGGTCGCATGGTGCTGGACCGCAACCCGGAGAACTTCTTCGCCGAGGTGGAGCAGGCCGGCTTCTCGCCCGCCAACCTGGTGCCGGGAATCGGCCTCAGCCCCGACAAGATGCTGATGGGCCGGATCTTCTCCTACCACGACACCCATCTGCACCGCATCGGCGCCAACTACGAGCAGCTGCCGATCAACGCGCCCCAGGTGCCAGTGCACTCCTACAACAAGGACGCGCGATGGCCTACCGCCACAGCGGTGACCAGCCGGTGTACGCGCCCAACTCCTACGGCGGCCCCAAGGCCGACCCGAAGGGGGCGGCCGACATCGGGTGGTCAGTGGAAGCAGCTGAGGTCGGGCGCTACGCCAACGCCCACCACCGCGAAGACGACGACTTCGGTCAGGCGGGGACGCTCTACCGCGAGGTGATGAGCGACACCGACCGCGACCATCTGGTGGAGAACGTCGTCGGCCACGCCAGCAACGAGGTCACCCGGCCGATCCAGGAGCGCGTCGTCGCGTACTGGAGCTCGGTCGACTCAGAGCTTGGCCGGCGGGTGGCGGGCGGGCTGGGGATCGGCAACGGCGGCGGACCCGCCGGCGACGGGCACGCCGCCGAGCGACGGCGACGGCGCGCGGGCGATCGTCGCCGAGCACGCCAACCGTGCCTGAGTCACCGGCCCGCCCCGCTTACACCCCGCGCCCCCAGGGCCCCACTCCGCCGATCCGCTCCACCGCGATATGGGTGATGAACCCGGGAGGGGGGTCGTCCATCGGCGGAAAGTCGACCTCCGGCCCCAGATAGGTCCGGGCCAGCCTCTGGAGCAGCTCCGGCGCGCCGCCTTCGGTGACCCGCGCCTGGCCGTGAACCACCAGGTACTCGTCCAGCCCCATTTCGTTGCGGGTGCCGGACTCGATCGACAGCGCGACCCGGGAGTCGCGGCGAATGTTGCGCAGCTTGCGCTGGTCCGGCAGGTGCCCGGCGACGATCTCGTCACCGTCAAGCCCAACCCACACGATCGCCACCTGCGGGCGGCCGTCGGGATCGATCGTCACCAGATGGGCAAGCCCGGATGACTCGAGTACCGCGCGTGCGGACTCCGGAATTGCGCCCATGCTTCGACCCTACCATTGCGGGTAGCGCTGGTCCTGCGCACCATGACCCGCCTAGGCGATAGCGAACTCGACGTCTTTCCGCTGTGTCTCGGCGGCAACGTGTTCGGCTGGACCGCGGACCGCGAGACCTCGTTCGAGGTGCTCGACAGCTATACCGCGAGCGGGGGGAATTTCATCGACTCCGCCAACGTCTACGCGAGCGGCGAATCCGAGCGGATCATCGGCGAATGGCTGACGCGGCGCGGTCGGCGCGACGATCTGGTGATCGCCACCAAGGTGGGGATGGGCGAGGATCGCCCCGGGCTGAGTGCCACCAACCTCCGCACCGCCTGCGAGGAGTCTCTCGAGCGCCTCCAGCTGGATCACATCGACCTCTATTACGCCCACCGAGACGACCCCGACACGCCGCTCCAGGAGACGCTCCAAGCCTTCGACGAGCTCGTGCAGGACGGGAAAGTCCGTTATGTGGCCGCGTCGAACTACGAGGCCCCGCGGTTGCGCGAGGCGTTGGCCACCTCCGCCGAGCACGGCCTCACCCGGTTCGTTGCCCTACAGCCTCACTTCAACCTGGTCGAACGTGAGCAGTTCGAGGGTGACCTACAGGAGCTGTGCGAGGAGGAAGGCCTCGGCTGCGTCCCCTACTTCGGGCTGGCAATGGGCTTTCTCACCGGCAAGTACCGCTCCGATACGCAGCCGGACAGTCCAAGGGCTCCGCGGGCCGCGCGCTACCTGCAGCGGGGTGGGGAGGTCGTGCTTGACGCGCTGGAGCGGATCTCAAAGGCTCGCGACGACGTCCCGGTGGCGGCGGTCGCGCTCGCCTGGCTGCTGGCCCAGCCGACGGTGGTGGCGCCGATCGCCAGCGCCCGCACCGTCGAGCAGCTCCAGGGCTTGATCCCGATGGCCGAGATCACGCTGAGCCGACGATGAGCTCTCGGCTCTGGATCAGGCCAGTCGCCAGCTGAGCTGAGCTCAGCCGCTGTAGACGCGGACCAGCTGCTCGGCGACGCAGACCGGCTTGTCGCCTCCCTCACGCTCGAAGGTCAGCTCGGTGACCAGTTGGGCGCCTCCGGCGACATCGTCCGCCGAGGCCAGCTTCGCCCGCATCCGCAGGCGGTTCCCCACCGGCATCGGGGCTGGGAAGCGAACCCGGTTGAGGCCGTAGTTGAGACCGAACGCGAAGCCCTCGAACGTGTACATCGCGTAGGAGAACCGCGGGGCGAGCGAAAGCACGTAGTACCCGTGGGCGATGGTCCCTCCAAACGGTGTCGCCTTGGCCCGCTCCACGTCGATATGAATCCACTGATCGTCGCCCGTGACCTCGGCGAACTCGTTGATCTCCTCCTGGGTTACCTCGTACCAATCGCTGACGCCGAGCTCCTGTCCGACGTGTGACTTGACCTCATCGAGGCCATTGAGAGTGAGCATCTAAATCTCCTGTCCGGGATGGATTGGACGCGAGCATAATCCGGCAGGCGATCGCTAGACTCGCCGCCAGGGTGGAGATTTGCGACAGCTAACCGGACTGGACGCTCAGTTCCTGGCGTTGGAGAGCCCCAGGCAGGCCGGTCACGTATCCGGGCTGGCGATCCTTGATCCCAGCACGCGGCCCAACGGACGCCTGGAGCTGGCCGATCTGCGCCGCCTGATCGAGCAGCGCCTGCCGCTGCTTCCGCCGTTTCGCTGGAGGCTGAAGACGGTGCCGCTCAGCCTCGACTATCCCTACTGGATCGACGACCCCGACTTCGATCTGGAGTACCACGTGCGCGAGCTCGCGCTGGCGCCGCCGCCCACCGACGAGAAGCTGGCCCGAGCAGGTGGCGCGGATCTTTGAGCGTCCTCTGGATCGTGCCCGGCCGCTGTGGGAGGCCTATCTGATCCATGGCCTGGCCGGCGGCTACGTCGCCGTGCTGACCAAGATCCACCACGCGGTGATCGACGGCATGTCCGGTGCGGAGATCCTCGGCGTGCTGCTCGACCTGGACCCAGAGGGACGAGAGCCTCCCGCGCCTGATACCCAGCCCCACCCCGTGCGTGACCCCGGCGATCTGGAGATGCTGATGCGGGGCGTGCTCGGCGCTCCGCGCTATCTCGAGCGGGTGGTCCGCGCGCTCCCCTCGACGCTGCCCAACGTCCAGGACGTGGCGATGTTCTCCCAGGTGCCGGGCGCCCACACGGTCGGCCGGATGACCGCGCGCGCCGCCAGACTGGTTTCCGGGCGCCCCCAGCGGGTGCTGGAGCGCAGCAACCTGACCCCGCCACGCACCTCGTTCAACGGTCAGGTCTCGCCCCACCGCCGGTTCGCCTTCGGCCAGCTCTCGCTGGATGCAGTCAAGGTGGCCAAGAACCAGTACGGCTGCACCGTCAACGACGTCGTCCTTTCGATCTGCGCGGGCGCATTGCGGTGGTGGCTGCTGGAGCACGACGAGCTGCCGGAGGAGCCGCTGGTCGCCCAGGTGCCCGTGTCGGTCCGCTCCGAGAAGGAGTACGGCACCTACGGCAACCGAATTGGAATGCTGAGCGTGCCGCTATACGTCAATGAAGCCGATCCCGTGCAGCGGCTGGCTCTGACTCACGAGGCCATGGGGATGGCCAAGGAGCGCCACCAGGCGATGCCGGCCGCATCTGCTCCAGGACGCCACCCAGTTCATTCCCCCGGCCGTGTTCTCTCGTGCCGCGCGGATCACCTTCTCCCTGGCGGCCGCGCGCAAGCCGATCTGGAACCTGGTGGTCTCCAACGTTCCCGGTCCTCAGTTCCCGCTGTACATGGCGGGGGCACAGCTGGTCGCCAACTACCCGGTCTCGGTGATCACCGACGGGATGGGACTGAACATCACCGTGATGAGCTACTGCGGCCACCTGGACTTCGGGATCGTCGCCGACCGGGATCAGATCCCCGACGTCTGGAAGCTGATTGAATGGCTGGAGGAGTCGCTGGTCAGAGCTGCTCCCCCCGGGCGCGGAGCTCAGGCCGCCCCCGCCGCAGCCTGTTCAGGCGAGGAGCAGTCCACCGGGAGAGCGCCAGCTCCGCGCCGAGTAGAGGAGCTTCTCCGGGAGCCGCTACCAGGCCTGCGTGCCGCCACAGTGGGGGCAATCGACCGTGGTCGAGACCGGGCCTCGAACTGATAACCGCAGCGGCAGCTGTAGAACGCCTGATCCAGGACCGGCGCGGCGTGGCGGTCTCGCCTCGCCGAGGTGGTGGACCGGGGCCTCTCGCTGGACGATAGTGCAGCGGCGTGAGGAGGGCCTACTTCCGGAGCCCGCCGGGATCGGCGGATGGTGCTCTGGCTTCGCTTTGTTCTTACCAACACTGTCATAAGAGATAACGGTCCCGCTCTCCGATGGTTTCGCGATGGGCCTGGTTTTCCTGGAACTAACAGGACATTAATCGGGAATTCGCGCGACGGAGCCAAGCAAGTCCTGCGAAGCTCTGGCCGGATGGCCAGACGGCCGCCAGTGGCTCCGGGTCCTCCAGGCCCGCTGTGGGACAATCGCCCTGTATGGATCCTTCCCGCAAGCGCGCGATCCGACTCACGGTCGCGCTTACGGTTGCGTTGCTGCTCGCCTCGGCGCTCGTCTACACGAGCTTCAGCGCCGGTAATGACGAGCTGACGGCCTCGCAGCTGCTCAAGCAGGCCCAGCCAGGACGCTCGTATGTGCTTGCCGGCACCGTCCTTGACGGCTCGGTCCGCCATATCGGTGCCGCTTTGTTGTTTCGCGTCCGTGATCCCAAGCTCACGGTGTCGGTGCCGGTCCGCTACACCGGCATCGTGCCCGACCCGTTCCGCGCCGGCCGCGGCGTGCTCGTAACCGTCCACGAGCAGGGCACCGCGTTCGTCGGCGAGCAGAACTCGCTCACCACCAAGTGCCCGTCGAAGTACCAGGCAGCGGCTGCCACGTGAGCGCCAAGCCCACCTTGAGAGGCTCCCGCTGATGGCCCTGATCGGCCGCGCCCTGCTGATCTTCGGCCTGCTCGTCTGCGTCTACGGGATCGGTGCCTCGGTTTACGGGGCCAGCAGCCACAACCGGGCCTGGGTCGAGTCCGGTCGCCGCGCGGTCTATGCCCTGGCCGGGCTGATGGTCGCCGCCTTCGGGCTGATGGAGGTGGCGTTCCTGCGCAACGACTTCTCCTTCAACGTCGTCGCGAGCCACTCCTCCACGACCACACCGACGTTCTACAAGCTGGCCGCGGGCTGGTCCTCGCAGGAGGGGTCGCTGCTGCTGTGGGTGCTCCTGCTGTCGCTGTGGTCCAGCCTGGCCCTGTTCCTGGTCCGGGACCGCGTCCGCGAGATCGTCCCCTATGCCACCGCG
Source organism: uncultured Solirubrobacterales bacterium (assembly GCA_963731435.1). Classification (GTDB taxonomy): domain Bacteria; phylum Actinomycetota; class Thermoleophilia; order Solirubrobacterales; family Solirubrobacteraceae; genus Palsa-465. Next base: position 1,673,730 of record CAVSVF010000001.1, on the reverse strand, counting down.
GTACTGCTCGGCTTCGCGGCCTTCTTCACCTCGCTGATGGTGCTCCCGTTCGACGCCAATCCTTTCGCCACCTCGGCCCGGGCGCCGGTGGAGGGAAGTGGTCTCGATCCGCTGCTGCTGCACCCCTCGATGATGATCCACCCGCCGATGCTGTACTCCGGCTACACGCTGCTGACGGTGCCCTTCGCGTTCGCGGTCGGCGCGCTGATCACCGGGAGATTGGGATCGGATTGGATCCGGCTCACCCGGCGGTTCGCCCTCGCGGCGTGGCTGTTCCTGGGAATCGGCATCCTGCTCGGTGCCCGCTGGTCCTACACCGAGCTCGGCTGGGGCGGCTACTGGGCCTGGGATGCGGTGGAGAACGCCGCGCTGATGCCGTGGCTCCTCTGCACCGCATTCATCCATTCGATGATGATCCAGGAGAAGCGCGGCATGCTGAAGGTGTGGAACGTGTCGCTGATCCTGGGCAGCGGCACCATGGCGATCCTCGGCACCTTCCTGGTCCGCTCCGGTGTGCTGGACTCGATCCATGCCTTCGGCGCTTCGACGCTGGGCGTCCCCTTCGTGCTGCTGCTGGCGGCGATGCTGATCGGTGGGATCGGGCTGGTGGTGAGCCGGCGAGAGCAGCTGCGCTCCGATTCCATGCTGGACTCCCTCCTCTCCCGGGAAGCGGTGTTCCTGCTGCAGAACCTGGTGCTGGTGGCGATGGTGTTCGTGATCTTCTGGGTGACGTTCTTCCCGCTGATCTCGGAGGCGATCACCGGGACCAAGGTCTCGGTCGGGCCGCCCGCCTTCCGCCCGTTCATCGTGCCGCTGGCGCTCGTGCTGGTGCTTCTCTCCGGCATCGGCCCGATCATCGCCTGGCGCCGGGTCACGGCGGCCAATCTCCGCCGCAACTTCACCTTCCCGGTCGGAGTCGGGGTGATGACACTGATCGTGCTGCTGGTGGGCAGCGACGCCCCTTCGAGACCGTTTGCCCTACTCATGTTCGCGCTCGGCGCGTTCGTGCTGGCGACGGTGGCTCAGGAGCTGTGGCGGGGGACCTCGGCGCGCCGTGCGCTCACCGGCGACGCGGCGCCTGTGGCTCTGGCCCAGCTGGTCCGCCGTAACAGGCGCCGCTATGGCGGCTATATCGCACACGCCGGACTCGCCGTTCTGCTGATCGGGGTGGCCGGCTCCTCGTCCTTCCAGCATTCCCACGACGTGCTGCTCTCGCCCGGCCAGGCGGCGAGCGTCGACGGCTACAAGCTGACCTACGTGCGGCCGACCGAAGGCGCCACGTTCACCAACCAGGGCGAGGTCGCCAAGCTCTCCTTCGGGGCAGTGCTGAACGTCTCAAAGGGTGGTCGGCATGTCACCACGCTGCATACCGTCCGGGGCTTCTATCCCGACAACAACGATCCGTCGGCGGGCCCCATCTCGATCGCCTTCAACGGTCAATCCGACAGTCAAGTGGGGCTGCGCGCCGGGCTGACCCGTGACATCTGGACGGTGGTCAACCCCAACCTCCAGCCGCTGCAGAACGAGATCAACCGCGGCGATGCGGTGTTCACCAAGCTGATGACCAGCCTGACCCCGGCGCAGGCATCCAACCCGACCACGCTGGAGGCGATCCGGGTGGAGCGCGCGCGGGCGATCACCGGTCTGGCCTCGCGGTTCGTCAACCGGCCGTGGCCGGCCAACTTCCTGCTGATCGTCTCGCCGCTCGTGAGCTGGATCTGGCTCGGAGCGATCATCATCGGACTCGGTGGCCTGATTGCGCTGTGGCCGGTACCCGCGCTTTCTCGCCGGCGGGCGCGCGCTGTCGCTCGGGTTCCCGCGGCGCCCCCATCGCCGCTGCCGCTGCGCGAATCGGCCTGAACCGGCTGAGGTCGGGGAGCATCGCATGGAGTTCCTGATCGTGCTCGCGATCCTCTTGCTGGTGGTGTTCGTGGTCACCGCCCCATTGCGACGGGTGACCGACGGATCCCGCGCGGGCGGGATCGGAGCCACCACCATCCGCCCGGACGTCGCGAGCAGGAACTCGAAGAGCTAGACGCCGCGCGCGAGGCGAAATACCGTGAGATCCGCGACGCCGAGCTGGACCATGCCACCGGCAAGCTCTCCGACGCGGATCACCAGAGCACTCGATGCGCGGCTGCGTGCAGAGGCGCTGGAGATCCTCCGAGCGATCGACCGCCTTCGCCCGGCGGCGGCGCCAGCCACCGCAGAGGGGATCGAGCAGGACGAGCGAACGGAGGGCGGCCAACGGCCGCCTGGCTAGTACCATCGACGGCGATGGAGACGATCCTCAGCTTTGTTCAGGTGTTTCTGAGCGTTGTGCTGATCTTCCTGATCCTCATGCACTCGGGCAAGGACGCGGGGCTGTCCGGCGCCTTTGGCGTGGGTACAGGCGCGGGACCGTTCGGGGGCGGCTCGCTGGTGGAGCGCAACCTCAACCGGTGGACGATCGGCTTCGCGACCGCCTTCGCCATCAACACGATCCTGCTGATCAAGCTCTCCTAGCGCCCCGCCGGCGGCCCGAGACCGCGCCGCGAGCGCACCCAGCCCTGAGCGGCGGGAGCAGAGCTACTCCGGGGCGCCCTCGCTGAGTGCGTCGACGAGACGTAGCAGCGCCAGCGGGCTGAACGGCTTGGTCAGGAACAGGTCGGCCCCGGCCTGCTCGGCGGTGCGCTCCACACTGTCTCCGTGCGCCGCGGTCAGGATCACGATCGTGGTCTGGCTGGTGCGGGGGATGGCCCGCAGGCGCCGGCAGGCGTCGAAGCCGTCGAGCCGCGGCATGTCGATGTCGAGGAACACAAGCGCCGGCTGCTCGCGCTCGGCTATCTCGATGGCCTCGATGCCGTCGCCCGCCTCGAACAGCTCGAATTCCCGCGACATCCTCCAGCGTGGTGGCGATCAGCTTCCGCACGAAGGGGTCGTCATCGACGACGAGCACGCCGCGGCTCATCCCGGGACGGGGCCTCGGTGGCTCACCTGATCTCGGAGCCGAGCTGCGCGAGCACGTCCTCGTCGATCAGCTTGAACGCCTCGACCACCGTGGGGTCGAAGTGGGTGCCCGACTCGTGGAGGATCATCTGCCGGGCCTCGTGCAGCCCCAGCGCCGGCCGGTAAGGCCGGTTGGTGGTGAGCGCGTCGAGCACGTCCGCGACGGAGAACACCCGCGCCGCCAGCGGGATCTCGTCGGCGACGAGCTCGTCGGGATAGCCGCGGCCGTCCCAGCGCTCGTGGTGGGAGCGGACCACCTCTCGGGCACCGCCGCTGAGGAAGTCGATGTCCGCGATGATCCGAGCGCCGATCACCGGGTGCCGGGCCATCAGCGCCCGCTCTTCGTCGGTAAGCGCGCTCGGTTTGTAGAGGATGGCGTCGGGGATCGCGACCTTGCCGATGTCGTGCAGGAGGAATCCGAACTCGATCTCCGGAGCCTCGGCCAGCGGCAGCTCCATCGTCCTGGCGATCAGCAGGCCGTAGGCGGTGACCCGCTCGGCGTGCTTGCCGGTGTACGCGTCGCGGTACTCCACCGCGTTGGAGAGCGCCCGGACGGTGGCCATGTAGGAGCGTTGAAGCTCCTGGCGGCGGGTGCGCTCCTGGACGAAGGTCTCGCGCAGGTCGGCGGCGTAGCGCTCCAGCTGCAGCTCCTTCTCGGCGGCCTCCCGCTCCCGGCCGGCCAGCTCGGAGTTCAGGCGCTCAATCTCCTGCAACAGCTCGGCGTCAGTCCTCGCCAGCATGTGTTCCAGCGTACCGGCCGGGCAGGCGGACGGCGCGCTCAGGCGGCCCGTTCGCCTCGCAGGGCGGCGAGCACCGCGTCGGCGGCCTGGTCGATCGGAGGTGACCTCCATGCCCAGGCGATCGATGCCCGGAGGCGGGGGCTCGGGCCCGTCCCGCAGCAGGATCACCGCAGCGACGCAGCCGTCGTCCGCGCAGGTCCAGTGCCTGCAGCACTGCCTGGGGGTTGCGAATCCCGACGTCGACCAGCGCGATCTCAAATCGCCGCTCACCGCACACTCGTGCCGCCGCCGCGCCCGAGGTCTCCCACTCGTGCTCTATCCCGAGATCGTCGAGTGCCGGCTCCAGCGTGGGCTGCAGCGACTCCCGGGCCACGACCAGCACCCTTGAGCGCCCGGCGCTGACCGCCGCGCCCAGGACCTCGCGGAGCTGCTCGGCGTCGATCGGCTTGGGGACGAACCACTCGCCGGCCAGCTCAGGATGCTTCGGAGAGCACGGAGACGAACACGATCGGAAGCTGTCGCAGCTTCGGCTCGGCACGAATCTGGCGCACCAGCTCCAAGCCGTCCATCTCCGGCATGAGGATGTCGACCATGATCGCGTCGTAGTGGTTGCGAGCGCACGAGCGCCGCTGCCTCGGCGCCGCTGCAGGGCGATCTCCGTCTGCACCTCCAGCGGGGCCAGCTGCCGTGCAATCAGCTCGGCCACCTCCCGCTCGTCGTCGACGATCAGCACGCGGCTGCCCTGGATCGCCTCCAGCGACCGGCCGAGCGGGGATCGGGGATCGCCGCCGGCAGCAGGATCGTGAACGTCGATCCCCGACCCGGCTCGCTCTCCACCTCGATCTGGCCGCCGATGCATCTCCACCAGCGATTTGACGATCGACAGGCCGAGGCCGGTACCCGGTCCCAGCCGTCCCGCCTCCGAAGCGCGATAGAAACGCTCGAACACCCGCTCCCGTTGCTCGCCTCGGTCAGCCCGATTCCGGAGTCGGCCGACCACGATCTGCACCCACGCCCGCTCGGCCTCGGCGCCGATGTGGATACGGCCGCCCTCCGGCGTGTACAGGTGGGCGTTGGTCAGCAGGTTGGCCAGCATCTGGCGTACCCGCTGCGGGTCGGCGAGCGCCAGCGGCAGCGTCGGCGCGAGGTACACCCCGAGCTGCTGGCCCTTGGCTTCGATCCGCGGCCCCATCAGCTCGACGACCTCGCGCACCGCCTCGCCCACATCGATCGGCCGCTTGTCGATCTCGATCCGGCCGGCGTCGATCCGCGCCACGTCCAGCAGGTCGCCCACCAGCTCGGCCAGCCGGTCGGTGGAGCGCAGGATGATGTCGACGAACTCCCGCTGGCGATCGGACATGTTCTCCCCGGAGCGGGCGAGCAGCTCGACGAAGCCCTTGATCGAAGTCAGGGGACTGCGGAGCTCGTGCGAGGCCATGGCCACGAACTCGCTGCGCGCGCGCTCCACCTGCGCCCGCTCGCTGATGTCATGCACCGTCCACACGACGCCCCCGCCCGTCCCCAGCTCGCGCGGCGGTCAACGCCAGCGTCCGGCCGCGATGATCGATCAGCGCCTCGCCTGCCAGCGCCGCCGCCACCGGCGGCAGCGGGCTGTCGGTCCCGTCGGCGGCGGCCCCGGGCACGAGCTCGGGGATCAGCTCCCGCGCCCGGGGGTTGGCGATGATGACCCTTCCCGATCCGGCCTCCGTGACGATCAGACCGTCGCCGAGGTGCTCGATCGCTGCTCGCCAGCCGCTCGGGCTTGCTCCCCCGGCGTGGCTGGCTGTGCGCGGGCGGCGCAGCGAGCGCAGCGTGCGGGCGATCGAGGAGCGCTGCATGGTTGGGGCTCGGAGCCGGGAGGGGACCGTCGCGCAGCGATCCTACCCGGCGTCCCGGCGGCGGCGACGCCGGTGAAGCAGGAGGAGCGCCTGTCGCCGCCACTACCATCGCCCCATCGCTCCTCGTCCTCACGATCACGCGCCGCCTGCGGCGCGCACCGCCGGGCGTCCGCGCCGTCCTGCTGGCGGCGCACGATCATGCTCGCCGCTTGCGGAAGCGGCCACACCGCCACTCCGCGGCCGTTCGGCAGCGGGCACGCGGTGGCGCACCGCCAGCACCCGAGCACCCCGGCGAGGGCTATCGCGACGGCGAGCCCGGCCGATCCCCGCCGGCGACTGGACCCGCTTTGACTTCGATGCGGCTCGCAGCGGCGACGGGCCGGCCAACACCGGCATCACCGCGAGCAACCTGGCCTCTCTTCAACGGCGGCGGATTCACCTCGACGGGACGGTCGACTCCTCGCCGATCGAGCTGCACGCCGTGACGTGCACGGGCGCGTCCGGGACGTGGTCGTGGTCACCACCACCTACGGGCGGACGATCGCCCTGGACGCCTCCACCGGCCACCGGCTGTGGGAGTTCGTACCGCCGGGCATACGCTCCTACCAGGGCAGCTTCCAGTTCACCACCGCGACGCCTGTGGCCGACCCCAGCCGGCGCTATGTGTTCGCCGCCAGCCCCGACGGAGTGATCCGCAAGCTGTCGGTGTCCACCGGGCGGGAGGTGCGCCACGACCACTGGCCGGCCCGGGTCACGCGTGACGCGGCGGCGAGAAGATCGCCTCCGCGCTCAACCTGGAGGGCAACGAGGTGATCGTGGCCACGGGCGGCTACATCGGCGACATCCCCCCCTACCAGGGCCACGTCGTGACCCTCGATCGTGGCACCGGGCGCGTTCTGCACGTCTGGAACTCGCTGTGCGCGAACGTCCACCGGCTTCTGGTGCCCAGCCACTGTCCGCTCACGGACTCGGCGATCTGGGGCCGCGCGGGGGCGGTGGTGGAGCCTGGCAGCGGACGGCTGCTGGTCGTCCACCGGCAACGCCGACGCCAGCGACACCCGCCCGTTCGACGGCCGGCTCTACTGGAGTGACAGCGTGCTGGAGCTGACCCCCAGCGCTTCGCGGCTCCTGCACAACTGGACCCCGCGCGACCAGGTCGACCTGAGCACCACCGACACCGACCTGGGGAGCACCTCGCCGGCGCTGCTGCCGGACACGCGGCTGGCGGTGCAGGGGGGCAAGGACGGCCAGCTCCGCCTGCTCAACCTGGCCCGGCTGAACGGGACCACAGGCGGCGCCGGCCGCGGCTCGGCGGTGAGCTCCAGGACATCGCCGCCCCGGGTGGCGGCGCAGCTTCTCACCGCGCCGGCGGTGTGGAGGCACGGCGGCCGCGACTATCTGTTCGTGGCCGACGACTCCGGGACCGCGAAGTACGTGCTCAGCACCGGATCGCGGTCTCGCCTGCGCGGGTTGCCTCGAACTCCGGCCCCGGGACCAGCCCGGTCCTGGCCGGAGGCCTGCTCTACGTCTACGACGAGCTGGGAGGCGAGGCTGAACGTCTATGACCCGGCCAGCCTCCATCGCCTCGCCTCGCTGCCCGCCGCCACCGGCCACTGGAACAGCCCGATCGTCGATCGGCGGCCGGGTGATCCTCCCCGAGGGCAACGCCAACGATCACGCCACCCACGGCACGCTTGACATCTACCACCTGCCGGGCCGCTGACGGCCAGCCGCGCTCTGCAAGTTTCCCTGCACAGGGCGCACTAAATCAGTCCGTCGACGGGAGTCCGCTTGATAGCTTCGCCGCGCATTCGCGGGCCCCGTCGCGGCGTCGTTCCCGGGCGTCCCCCGGTTCTGCCCTGTCCGCGTTCCGGTAATGGTCTCCTCCACAGCTCATCAGGCGAACCGGTCTCGCTGCGCTGCTCAGCGCGGCGGTGGCCGCGGTCTGCGCCGTGCCCAGCCGGGGGGACCTGGCCGACCGGTACTCGGCCGACCAGCAGCACGCCAACGACCTGCAGGCGCAGATCGACTCCCAGACCCATCGCATCCAGGGCTACGAGGGGACGATCTGGGCCCTGCAGGCCCGGCTGTCGGCGGTACAGCGCGTCGGTGAACGTCCAGCAGGCGGCTGCTGGCGACTCGGTCGGGACCAGCTGCGTGACGGCGCTCGAGCCAACCTGCTGAGCTGGAGCGAAGCCTGGGCCACGACCGGCAGGTGCTGGCCGCCGAGCTGCGCGCTGAGTACGAGTCGCCGCCGCCGACGCTCGTCGGCGTCGTGGTCAACTCCAACGGCTTCGACAACCTCCTCAACCGCCTGCACGACCTGCGGGCCATCGAGCGCCAGAACGCCCGGCTGACCCAGCTGGTCGCCCATCAGCGGGCCGCGGTGGCGGCGCAGGCCAAACGGCTGGCGGCTGGTCACCGCCCGCCGCCAGCGAGCCTTCGCGGCGGTGGCGGTGGAGCGTGACCAGATCGCCCAGCTGCGGCTGTCCATCGTGGGGCGCAAGCTCGCCGCGGCGCGAGTCCCGGGCGCACTCCACCGCCCAGCTGCGCTCGCTGCAGCGCACCCTCTCCCGGGAGGCGACGGTGCTCGACCAGCGGGCGGCGGCCGCCGAGGCCAGCTCCTCCGGTGGCGCCGGGCGTGGCGCCGGCGGGCTGCGTCAACACCCCCTTCGTCCCCCACGGCGGGCCCTACGGCTTCTTCCCCGCGCCGGGGACCAACTACTCGGTGGGGCAGGAGCCGGTGATCGCCGCCCGGCTCGATGCTCTCGGGCGGGCGCTGCAGCTCCAGCTGACCGGAGTCTCCGGCTACCGCTCCCCCGCGCACTCGGTGGAGGTTGGCGGCTTCGCCGACGATCCCCACACCCAGGGGACTGGCCTCCGACACGCCCGGGGTCGAGGGTGTCCCCGAGGCCACGCTGGAGCGCTTCTGCCTCACCCGGCCGTTCCCCGGCCCGCGGGAGGCCGACCACATCCAGGAGCTGTAGGCCTAGCGCCGCTGCCCAGCACGTGGGCCAGCAGGTTGCGCGTGATCGCCACCAGCTGAGGCTCCGGTGCCGCGCGGGGCCTGCGGCGAGGCGCTCGGCACCGGCTCCAGCCCCAGCTCCCAGCCGAGGGTCCCGGTGGAGAACACCAGCGCGCCCGACGGAGCGCGGTACAGCGTGGTCTGGGCCACTCCCGGCCCGGGCGGCGGCACTGGTTCCCCGGGCTCGTTCTCCGCGCGTGCAGGTGGTCGTGCCCGCTGCCCACCACCTTGGTGCCCGCCGGCGAGCCGGGCGACGGTTCGGTCGAGCTCGTAGCCGACGATCCCCGGGATCACGGTGGCAGTCGGTGACCCCGGTGTGGGCGAACAGCCACGCCGGCCCCGCGGACGGCGCCGGGTGCCACGAGTAGTACTGGTAGGTGGGCGGTCCCGGCTGGGGAATCCGCGGGTTGATGCAGCCCAGGTAGGTGCTTCCGGTGAGCGCGGCGGCGACGTTCAGCGGACGCGCCGGTGGGCAGTGACGCGGTCGGGATCGAGGGCGGCGTGCTCCTTGTAGGCGATGATGGTGTGAGCGGGCTGCCCGCGCTCGCTGGCAGCGGCGGACGCGGGCGCATAGCGGATCCGCCAGGCGGCGGTGTCCGAGCTGATGAACAGCAGGTTCGTGCCTCGGTTCACGCGCCGCGCGCGAACCCGTCCGTCTGCCGCGCCGACCAGTACTCGGAGTGACCGAAGTCGATCAGCGCCTTGTGCCCGGCGAGCTGCCCGGGGTCCGCGTCGACCCCCTCCGAGGTGGTGTAGGAGACGGGATACCCGTAGCGCTCCAGGAAGCGGACCAGCGCCACGTCGCGCGCGAAGAACTGGCCGGCGCCGGTGACGCTGTCGTAGGGACGGTCATAGGAGACCTCCACGCCCTGGGTGGTCCCGGTGAGCCCGACCCTGTCCGCGCCTCCGGGATAGAGGCTGTCCCCGCCCCAGGCGTTGTAGGCCTCGTAGGTCGAGGTGGGCAGCTGGGCCAGGAGCGGCTGGGGGCGGGTGGCGGTGACCACGAACAGGGTGTCGGTCGACCCCGGTGGCGGCGCTCAGCTTGGCGATGTACACACCCGTCGGAAGGGCGGACGGGGATGCGGAACGACAGGCTGGGATGCCAGTCGCACTCGGTCAGGCCGGTCTCGGACTCGGTGCGCGCAGGGCGGCTGCGGGCGGGCGCGGAGCCGCCGGCTGACCAGCACCTCGCGTCCTCCCGTGCCGTGGTAGTAGCCGATCCGGAACACGGTGATTCGCAGCGAGCGGGCCCCACCGGTGTCGACGTAGATCCGCTGCAGGCCGCCGGGGGCCACCGTCTCCTCCGCGACGTAGCCGCGGATCGGTCCCGAGGCCAGGCCGCCGACGTCCTGCGGGGGACCCGGCAGGCGCCAGGCGTCGGTGCCCGGCTGGCGGTTCTCCTCGCGCCACGGTGGGCTGGGCCCCGGCGGTCGGGACCAGCCAGCGATAGCGGCCCGGCGGCGGTCGGGGCCCGGCGTCGAGGCGGCGGCGGTGTGGTGCGCCACCGCCGCCGCAGGCCGAGACCAGCGCGCTGCAGAGCACCGCAGCGAGTGCGGCCACGCTGCTGCGTGGAGCTCGGCTCACGAAACGGCGACGGCGACCGGCTGCTCCGCCTCCGCGCGGAGGATCCAGCTCCGCAGCTGCTCGTACACCGCCGGCGTGGCAGAGCAGATCGAAGTGGGTCAGCCCGGAGAGCTCGAGGCCGTTGTCCACCTCGAAGGGGATCCGGCGTCCCCGGCCAGTGCCTCGGCCCGAGGAGCTGGGCGTCGCGCACCAGCAGATCGCCCAGCACCCGCCCGAACGGCTCAGACAGGGAGGCGCCGACGAAGTAGTAGTTGGCCTCGGGCAGGAACGGGAACTCCTGGCAGCGATCGCGCAGGTACTCGTCCGGATCGCAGTCGCACCAGTCCTCCTCCAGGCAGGAGCCGTAGCGGAGGTCCTTGATGCCGACGCTGCGGGCGTTGAGGAAGCCCGCCAGCGCGCGCGTCTCCGGCAAGCGCCGCCAAGGCCGAGCTGAGCGCGTTGGCGCCCTTCTCCAGGTCGGCGCCGAGATGGGGCGTGCCCAGGCAGAAGACGTGGCGGACCGCGCGGGTCCAGGCCAGGCCGTCGCCCTCGGCGTAATGGCAGGCGCTGCGGGCCACCAGACCACCCATGGAGTGACCGACGAGCACCAGCTCGGTGACCTCGACCGGCCACGCCGAGACCAGCGACTCCAGCAGCCGGGCCAGCTCCCGGCCGTTGTCGGAGACGTGCCGCCCGGTGTTGTAGCGGAGGTACAGGGGCGTGAACCCCAGGTCGCTCCTGCAGGCGCTCGCCGTAGCTGCGGCGCGTCGCTGCGGTCGCTGCCCCGGGCGGGCAGCCACCACGCCGCCTCGCGTCTCGCACAGTCCGTGGACGAACACCACCACCCGCTCGCCGGCGTCCGGGAAAGCGCCTCGGCCAGCGACTCGCGCGATCCACAGGCACCTCCGCTCCTTCGGCGGCGCAGCGACATCTTCACGGCCAGCCCGTTGCTCCCGGTCTCCAGGTGGTTGCCGTAGAGGCCGTTGATCGCGGCCAGGACCAGCGAGGCGATCGGACGCGAGCTCAGCTCCGGGTCTTCCTCCCGCGCGCGTCCGGCGCCGGCGCGGGCTCCGCCGCGGCCCAGCGAGCGCAGACCACCGCGGACGCCGGTGTAGACGGCCTGGCTCACCCCATCGTGAATCGGCCTGCACGGGCCGCGCGGCGGCGCCCGAGCACGCCGAAGGGACGGCTGGCGATGCCCTCGTGCATGTCCTTGATCAGCGTGCCGCCGGCGGCCAGCGCCTCTCCGGCCAGCTCACCCAGGGCTTCGATATCGCTCTTGCGCATCGACGCTCCTTCCGAGATGTCGTTGCGCCGAGTTATACCCCAGCGGGGCGATGCGACGTCGATGGCGCTTCTTGTAGCTTGCCCGCCATGAGCGCCGAGCCCCCGAGCTCGCGAGTCCTTCGCGCATCGTGCTGGAGATCCCCACCCGCTGGGCGGATAACGACGTCTACGGCCACGTCAACAACGTCGAGTACTACGCGTTCTTCGACACCGTGATCAATCGCTGGCTGATCGAGGAGGGCGGGCTGGACATCCAGTCTGGCCAGGTCATCGGCCTGTGCGCGGAGTCGCACTGCATCTACCTGGCAGCGGTGTCCTTCCCGGAGGTCATCGAGGCGGCGCTGCGCGTGGGGCATCTCGGTCGCAGCAGCGTGCGCTACGAGCTCGCGCTGTACCGCCGGGGCCAGGAGGACGTCCTGGCCACAGGCTGGTTCGTGCACGTGTTCGTCGATCGCGACAGCCGCCGTCCGGTGGGGGAGATGCCGGAGCGAGCTGCGCGGGCTCGCTTGAGCGGCTGAGTCGTCGAGTCAGAGGCACCGTCGGCGTGAAGGTCCGCGGCGCGGTGCTGCACGAGATGGGGCAGACAGCGCCCTACGCGACTCGATGCCGCTGCGGATCGCCGAGCTGGAGCTGGCCCCGCCCGGGCCCGGGCGAGGTGCTGATCCGGGTCCATGCGGCGGGCCTGTGCCACTCCGATCTGTCGGTGATCGATGGCTCCCGCCCTCGCGTGATGCCGATGGTGCTGGGGCACGAGGCCGCCGGCGAAGTGGTGGAGCTGGGGCGGGGGTCGGAGAGCTGGCGGTCGGCGACCACGTCGTGCTCGCCTTCGTCCCCAGCTGCGGGCAGTGCGCGCCGTGCCTCGCCGGTCGCGCCGCATTGTGCGAACCTGGCGCGCTGGCCAACGCCGCCGGGTCGCTGCTCGGAGGCGAGTGCCGGTGGGGCGACGAGCACGGGGAGCCCGCTGCATCACCACCTGGGGGTCTCCGCGTTCGCCGACTATGCGGTCGTCAGCATGCGCTCCGCGGTTCGCGTCGACCCCGATCTGCCGCATGAGATCGCCGCCCTGTTCGGCTGTGCGGTGCTCACCGGGGTGGGTGCGGCGCTCTACAGCGCCCAGGTGCTGCCCGGGCGACACGGTGGCGGTGTTCGGGCTGGGAGGAGTGGGATTGGCCGCGCTGCTCGGCGCGCGGGTGGCCGGAGCATCGACGCTGATCGCAGTGGACATCGTTCCGGAGAAGCTGGAGCTGGCCCGAGAGCTGGGGGCGACCCACGTCGTGGGCGGTGGGCCCGGGCGCGGTGGAGGAGATCCGCTCGTTGACCGACGGGGGCGCGACGCGGGTGATCGAGACCGCCGGCCATGCCAGCGTGCTGGCTCAGGCCTACGGCGCCACCCGGCGGGGTGGGACGACGGTCACGGTCGGCCTGCCCGACCCATCGCAGTTGCTCAGCATCCCCGCGGTCAGCCTGGTGGCCGAGGAGAAGACGCTACGCGGCTGCTATCTGGGCTCGACCGTGCCCGCGCGGGACATTCCGCGGTTCATCGAGCTCTATCGGGCGGGGCTGCTCCCGGTCGATCGCCTGCTCACCCACCGGCTGGAGCTCGACGAGCTCAACCAGGGCTTCGACCGCTTGGCGGGCGGTCACGCCGTCCGCCAGGCGGTGATCTTCTAGGGCGGTTGGCGTGGATGTTGGGGCCGCTCGGAGGCGTCTGGCACTCCCACGTCCCTCCTCCGGGGCGCACCACGGCAGCTTGGACGTGTAATGCCCCCGGTATCTGACCTTCCCGGCACAATGCTCCGATTAGCCCGCGCGTCCGGACACCGCTCAACTGGTTGCTCGTCCTCGCGTGCGCGTGCGCCGGTCTGGCGGCCGGCGCCGGGAGCGCGGCGGCAACCGCACCGCTCCGCCATCTGCGGCCCCCCCTCGCCACGCCATGGACCGCAGGCGTCTCCTCGGTAGCACCGTTGCCGCAGTACCCGCGCCCGCAGCTCGAGCGCAGGCAATGGCTGAACCTCAACGGGCGCTGGCAATACGAGCGGGCGAGCGCCGGACAGCGTGCGCCGATAGGTCATAGCCTGGCCCAGACGATCCTCGTTCCGTTTCCCGTTCAATCGCCGCTGTCAGGGATCGAACGAGGAGACACGAGGGGCTGGTATCGACGGTCCTTCGTGATCCCGAAGGCGTGGCGCTCCCAGCACGTGCTGCTCAACTTCGGTGCCGTCAGCTGGGTGACCAAGGTATGGATCAATGGCCGGCTGGTGGGCACGCACCGGGGCGACTACACGGCGTTCTCCTTCGACATCACGCGCGAACTTCGCGCGCACGGAGCCAACGAGCTGGTGGTCGGCTACGTCAACCCCGTCGGTGGGGCAGGTGAACCGGTCGGCAAGCAGTCCACCTCGCCGCCCTCCGGGATTCTCCATTCCGCCAACAGCGGCATCTGGCAGACGGTCTGGCTGGAGCCCGTCGCTCGCCAGCACATTGCCAGCCTCGCCCTGACGCCCGACGTCGCCCACCGTCGGCTGCTGATTGCGCCCACGCTCAGCGGCGGCGGCCGGCTGCAGCTACAGGCGCAAGCTCTCGCCGGGGGCCATGTCGTCTCCAGCGAGGTGTTCCGCACCGGTCACTCGATGGCGCTGAGGATTCCCCACCCGCGGCTGTGGTGGCCGTCCAGTCCGTACCTGTATGGCCTCCGGCTGCGGCTGATGAGCGGCGGACGCGTCCTTGATCAGGTCTCCAGCTACTTCGGGATGCGCTCGGTCACCCTCGGCCGGATCGGTGGCGTCACGCGGATCCTGATCAACGGCCGCTTCCTGTTCCAGACCGGCGCGCTCGACCAGGGGTACTGGCCCGACGGCCTCTACGCCGCACCGGCCGACGCCGCGCTGCGCTTCGACGTACAGAGCGCGAAGCGCCTCGGCTTCAACATGATTCGCCAGCACGCCAAGGTGGAGTCCGACCGCTGGTACATGTGGGCCGACCGGCTGGGGCTGCTGGTGTGGCAGGACATCCCGAACATGCCCCTGACCACGCCGCACCCGCCCACACCGGCGGCGCAGGCCGAGTTCCGCCGCGAGATGGCCGACATCGTCGCCCAGCGCCGCTCCCATCCGTCGGTCGTCACATGGATCCCGTTCAACGAGGGTTGGCAGCAGTTCGACCTGACCGGGATCACCCAGGAGCTCAAGCGACTCGATCCGGGGGCGCTGGTGGATACCCAGAGCGGCAGCGCGAACTGTTGCGACGCTCTCCAGTCGTCCGCCAGCAACATCGTCGACAGCCATCTCTACACCGGGCCGTTCGCGTTGGCGCCGGATCGTCGCGCCTCGGCGGTCGGTGAGTACGGCGGGTTCCTGCCGCTCTCCCCGCCGGGTCACCGCTATCCCGGGGCGGCGTTCAGTGTTGGCAACCCGGCGCTGGGTGCCTCGCTGTTCTCGGTCGCCGGCGCGCTGCAGCAGCAATACGCCATGCTCAGCGAGGAGATGCGAACGGGCGGCCTGTCGGCGTCGATCTTCACCGAATTGGGCGCCTACGAGCAGGAGCTGGGGCTGATCTCCTACGACCGCGACGCTTACACCGTCCCGCCCAACCTCGTCGCGGGGCTCAACGGCTCGCTGGTCGGAGCCTCGCTGAACCTGACCCGGCTGCCGGCGGTGGGAGCGGGCATCCCGGGGGGTAGCACCGGGTACTGGTCCTTCGACGAGGGTGGTGGCTCGACGGCCGCCGACAGCAGCGGGAACGGTCACGCGCTGACCCTGTCACCGGGTGCCACGTTCACCTCGGGGCGTCATGGTGCCGGGCTGGCCCTTCCGGGTCGGGGCGCGGTCGCCGCCACCACCGCATCGGCGGTGATCAACACCACGCAGTCATTCACGGTCTCGGCGTGGCTGCGATCCGATGCCGTCGGCCAATCGGGGACCGCGGTCAGCCAGCCCGGCGCGAACGGCTCCGCTTTCTCGCTGGGGATCGAGACTGCAGGGCGGGACCCGCAGACGCGGGAGGGCGAGGCCTCCTCGGGGGTGGCCCCGCCCCTGCTGCGCACGTGGTGGACTTTCGCCGCGCCCGCCCGCCCGAGCTGTCCGGCCTTGAGCTGTGGCGTCCAGGCGAACATGCACTACGACGACGGCCGGCTCTCGCCGCAACCGGGGTCCTGGCACTACGTGACCGGCGTCTACAACGCGGCGACGCATGACCCTGGCGGTGTTCGTCGATGGCCGGCCGGAGGACGCTGAGCACCTTGACTCGATGCCGGCCTCCGCCGGCCCGCTGACGGTGGGCGCGGGGTCGGAGGTGTACGGCCCGGTTGACTCGCTAGGCGGCGGGATCGACGATCTACGGACCTATGGGCGGGCGCTCACGGCGGATGAGGTGCTGAGCCTGTACCTGGCCAGCCGCTGAGGGGGGCGGGCTCGCCGGGTGTGTGCTGGGGCGGGGGTCGCCGGGGCCGTGTGAGGTCACGGACACGGCGCAGAGGCCGGCCGGACCGCGACCCGCGGGGATATACTGGCTCGCCTCACGCGCCTGTGGCGGAATTGGTAGACGCGCAAGGTTGAGGGCCTTGTGGACTGATTGGTCCGTGGAGGTTCGAGTCCTCTCGGGCGCACCATTTGATCGACGTGTAAACCTGGGTCACGCTCCGGGCGACCCAGGTTTTTCTTTGAATCGAAGCGGACCAGCTCATGGCGAAGCGAATCCTTCTGACTCGCTGTCCCTGGCGTTGAGGATCGAGCAACGGCCTCAATTGCCTTGACCCACGGCGATGGTTCGGCTCCCGCAACATCGCCTCTGACAACGAAGAACTTTTCGAACATCGCCTGATTGAGCAATCGCCTTTCGGTCGGCGTAGCCCGGAGGTAGGTGGCGGCCGGGTCGGTGATGAGCGACAGCGCATCGTCGACGACCTCTTGAATATCGGCGCCGTTGCGCTCAGCGGCTTGCGCCCACTTCGCGGCCTTGACCCGCTCGGTTCGGATTCGGGCTTGCTCAGCGGCCAGCACATCGTCGTCCACGAGCTCCTGATAAGCGAGTTGCAGGAGCTTTTGTTGCTCCGCTTTGAGGCCATCGAGACGCCGCTTAGCCCGCTCGGCCTCGCTTTGGGCATTGCTCAGCTGATCACGTGCATAGCGACCAACTGCAAGCCGCACCGTCTCGATCTCTTTTGGCGTCAACCACTGCCGTTCTTCGTAGCGCACCTCAATGTCCCGTTCCACCAGTTCGGTCCGAGAATGCGGGGCATCGCAGCTGCTACGTCGGTTATGCCGACCGAAACAGCGGAAATAGTCATAGTGCCCGCCGTTGCCGACAACCGAGACAAAGCTGAGTCTGCCCCCGCACTGACCGCAGTAGACCGAGCCCTTCAAGTAGTGGTCGTGGATCTGCGTTCGGCTGCCGCTTGCCGCATGACCCTTGAGGGCGGTCTGCACTCTTTCGAAGGTGAGCTCATCGATAAGGGGCTGATGGTTTCCCGGCGCCTTCGCCCCTTGGTAGGTGACGATTCCGACGTAGTAGTCGTCACCCAGCATGCGATGAACGGCGCTTCGCGAGAGCGGGGCTGCGGGACGCTTTCGGGTCATAACGGTTTTCAGTCCCGCGGCCTCGAGAATCTCGGTTATGTCGGTGACTGAGTAGTCGCCGGTGGCATACATGCCGAAAGCCATCCGCACGTGATCTGCTCGATCCGGATCCACTGCAATGGTGCGAATGTCCCGCCCTTCGAGGCGTTGGCGGACGTTCAAGTAGCCGATTGGAGCCTTGCCATTGGTGCCCCCGGTGGCGTGCTTTCGCTTCAGACCCATCTTGACTTTTTCCGCATCGTCGCGGCTTCGCATGGCGTTGACGGCCGCCAGGATCGAATACGTCAGCCGGCCTGATGGCGAGTCGTCAGCACTTCTTAGAGCATGCATCAGGGATGCACGTCGGATCACCAAACCTCTGCGTCCAATGCAACGGTGCGATGCTACCTGTGCAGGTAAAGGATCCCGTCAAAGCGGCTACGACAGTTGCGGCACTCGCCATACCGGGGGTGGGCGCACTTGGTAAAGCAGGAGAAGCGTGCGCCGAGCTTTGTGGTCGCGGCTCCGACTTGGCGGAGAGTATCGGTAATCGGCTAACCAGCGGAGCTGCCGGCGATACGGACGCTCAGGCTGCTCCCCGCTTGTCTAGTGAGGCGCGCGGTGAGCTAACCAAGGGCGTTACGAAGGTTGCGAGCCTTGCTGGTCTTCCCGTGCCAGAGGAAGGCGCCGAGATGTTGGGTGAGGCCGTCACGTACGGTAGGCAAGCGACGGTCGCTGGTGCAAGAGTGGCTCTTGATAATGCGCTAGACGCGGTTGGGCTCGGTCCTTATCGGCTGCCAGTCGATGATATGCTCACCCGCACGTTTCCTCCGCCGAGTCCTCGTTGAGTACGCTTTAAGTACGGGTGCTAGTGGATGAAGTCGGAAGAAAGAGAACTGCGCCGAGCAATCGCGATCTTACGAAGCGCGCTGCTTTATGCGACGGTTGGTTATGCGGTTCTAATTGCTGACTGGCGTGACGAGGCGGCGTCAATTAGAGAGTGGCGCGACGCGGTGGACTGGACACGCGACCTCGTCGGGAGGATCGCTGCGGCAAACCTGCCCGGGGCGAGCGCAGAGAGTGAATATCTGCCGTGGGTCACTCAGACCGACGAGTTGCTTGACCGGGTTGACCGAGGCGGCGAGGCACGTGATGAGGTCCTGGATGAGGGGCGTGTCAAGGAGTGGGCGATACGTGCAACGGAGACGCTCGCTCGACTGGCTCGACCCATTGAGCGGGTAGGGGGCGACCCTTTAGCTGAGATCAGTGATCGGAAGGCACCTGCTGGGGTGGCGCTGCTAGACGCCGTGCTCGATTCGTTAGTGCTCAGCGTCTCAAGCGACGAAAGGAGTCGCGCACAACGGGCTGGCGCAGAGGAAATATATGAGCTGTTCCTGGCGGCAAGAAACGAAGGGGTTTGGGAAGTTCTCTTTGAGGTCAGCGCCTAGTGAGGCGGAGGCGAAAGCGGTCTCTTAGTGCTGGAGAGGCGGAAATCCAGCGGCGCGCCTGGGAAATAGCAGAACTGCTGGCCATCACGCTGGGCAAGACAGCCAGTGTTTACGCTGACATCTCGCCTGGCAAGCGGGTGCTGACCAACAAGGAGAGGGCGTCTGCGCGGGCGCAGCTCGAGGCCGTCAGCGCGGCCTTGCGCAGCATTCGAAAAGATGACGACGTGATTCGTTTTGCTGCGGAGAACGGCACGCAAGACGGAAGAGCCTTTGACATGCGTCCGACGATCGCGGTTTTGCGGGCCATGCGACGGGGACTGATTCTCGGCCTCTCGGCCGATCCGACGAACCGGGCAAACGCGATGCCGCTGACTGAGCTCCGTAGGTTGCTGGTCCCTTTGCAAGCGTTCTGGGAGGCGCTTTGACGCGGCTTAGCCCGAGTCCGACACAATGCACGGGTGGACGGTCACGGGTTGAATGCCCCACGAATGCGGCCGGCTCGGCGGTTCGGTCAATGTCCGGATGCGCACGACGCTGGTACGGAGCCAAAGTGAGAAACATGCGCTGTCGTCAGCTACCGGTTAGCCTAAAGCGGGAAAAATGGCACTCTACGATTGCTTGGAAGCACTCGGTAGGAATGCGATTCTCCTCCCCTCATGCATGGCGCGGCTGCTGTGCGAGTTATGTATTTCTTATTCTTGCATTGGGCTCCACCCTCTACGGGTGCGGCGGATCTCGTCGGGTCGTAACTGAACGGCCGACGCTCTTGCCGCTGGCGGGAAGGACTCGCGCTAAAGTTACGACAGAGCTAAGGGTCCGCGTAGTGTCGCCGTCACCAACGACGGTTGAACACAGTTCATTTACGGTTCGGGCCTATGTTGCTAAACCCCGGTTCGCCGCCTCGCGTACACATACGGCGCCAGCTGATTACGGATATCTTCGTATTGCTCTCGATAACGGCCGGTATGACGAGCCTTATTACACGGGTGTAGGTGGCCGTTTAGGTGTTCGCTCAGGGGTGAATGGGTTTTACACGCCGGTCCACGGGCACCGCTTGCGATACCGAGATATACCTGGCGGGTGGCATACCGTCGAGGTCACGGCCGTCAGCCAGAACTCCAGCTCCGCGGGTCCCCCGGTTGTTGTGCACTTCAGAGTGGCGTGACGCACTGGCGACTACGTCGACGGCCCATCGGCGCCCCACTCGCTGACGGACGTTCGATTCGCAGACAACCGGACCCAGAGGCAGTAACACCACTGGGCAGCGCCGCGGGGTAGGCCGAGAAGCGCAAGATTGGGTCGGCCTACAACCAGCCAACCAGCCCCCCAAATGCAGAGCACGGCGGACCACCGCTCCGACTCGAGCATCAGCCGCACAAACGGCGGACCCAGAGTCAGAGCATCAGCTTCGAACCCTAGACGGTCCGTGCCGACACCTCGGCGGAAGTGGACCGTTCGCTGTGATTCCGCAATCGCATCATCCGCTCAGGCCCCTCCAAGCCTGACCCTTTCAAACCAACGCCAGGTGGCCTGCGATGTCGCGATGTCATGGGAGGCTGCCTCGGCGCTGCGAGAGAGGGAGGTCAGGGGCGTCGCGACGCAGAGTGTGGCGATTCAGTCGCCAGTGATAGTGGCCGGTTGTGCGGCGCGGATGCCGGTGTGCTGCAGAGCTCGAGTAAGCGCGACGTAGGTCCCCTCGCGGGTGGCGTGGTCTGAGGCGATTAGGTGCGTGGTGTCTATTACGGACAAATGACTGGCTTGCACCTAGAGGCATAAAGCCTGGGCACAGGTGGGCTGGTGAGTGGGGCACCTAGGTTCGATGAGTGTAAGCGCCTAGATAGGTACGACTTTGCCTTAGCGATATATGTAGCGTCCTCTTCCCACTCGATGGATCCTATTGACGTGAAGGTGTTTCGCTGACACTGTCAAAAAACTAGCCACAGTATTGTACGATATTGATGTGTGTAGCTTTGCCTCTACCAACTTATGTATATTCTTAGTGTACAATGGTTGAGCAGCTTCACGCAAAACGAGTACGGTAGCTTCCTGAACAGCTCCCATAGGCAGTCGAAGCTCTGGACGCTCAGGTTCAGGGCGAGCCAGCACAGCCGGCAAGAGTCTTAGTAGCTTCTGACGCTTAGCTTGGACAATCGGCTTTGAGAGGGCCTCAAACAGAGCCTCCACCGTCGCTTTAGGGTTTAAAGTACGTCCTGTCTGCCGCACTCCAAGAAGCCCCGCACATGCGGGGACTCGCTCGCCGACGGCCCTATCTGGAGCCCGGCACCTGGGCGGGCTATGATATCCACGGCCGCCTTCGGCTGGTACCGACCTTTGGCCGGCGCCCGCTCGGCGAGCTGTCGGTCGACGACGTCCGAGCTTTCGTGGCCGAATCGGCCGAGAGCGTCGAGGCGGGTGAGCTCGCTGCCAAGACTGCAACAACGCGCTCGTGACGCTCGTTGTCTGCCTAGCGGGCCGATCGGATCCGGCGTACAGCCGAAAGAATGTGCTGGGCGCGGTGGCGCTTGCGCTTCGCGGGTCCTGATACCGGCAGGGGGATAGTCAAACGCAGGGTCTGTGGTTGCGCACCACCGCGCCGGGTAGGCGCAAAAAGTGCGTTTTGAGCCCAACGTGGCCCCTGGGGTCCATCGGATCGAGGACTCGTTCACCAACTGGTACCTGATCGAGGATGGTGGTCGGCTCACGGTCGTGGATACCGGCGTGCCGAGCTCGTGGGAGTCGCTGCACACGGTCCTACCCCGCTTGGGCCGGACCGCGAGCGACATCGAGGCGGTCGTCCTCACCCACGCCCATTTTGATCATCTCGGCTTCGCCGAGCGGGCGCGCAGCGTCCTGGATGTCCCCGTGTACGTGCACGAGGCCGATGTGCCGCTGACCCGGCATCCGTGGCGCTATGACCATGAGCGGGCCCGCGCCTACTACTTCGCGACTCAGGTGCGCGCCCTGCCGATGGTCGCGTCGTTTATCCGTCATCGCGCCTGGTGGCCATCGCCGGTGCGCAAGGTCGTCCGTTATGAGCGCGGGGTGCTGCCGGTGCCCGGAGAACCTGAGATCGTCTTCAGCCCGGGGCACACCCACGGCCATTGCGCGCTGCATCTGCCGTCTCGTGACGTGGTCATCGCGGGCGATGCTGTCGTCACGCTTGACCCCTACACCGGCCGGCGTGGTCCACGAATCGTGGCGGCCGCAGCGACCGTGGACACCCAGCGCAACCTCGCTGCGCTGGACGCGATCGCTCAGACCGGCGCGGGCACGGTACTCGTCGGGCATGGCGACCCCTGGCGCCAGGGCGCCGTCGCGATCGTCGAAGAGGCCCGGGTCGCGGGGCCGGCATGACAAAGCGGGGATGGCCCGTCGCCGCAACATCCGTACGGAGACTGCGAACGCACCCCCACGGAGCCGACGACCGGGCGGCTCGACAAATCTCTCGAAACGTGACAGGTCGGGGCGGTCAAGCTCGCAGCGGTCATCGCCTAGCCGGCAGATGCCCGATGCAGCGATAGGCTTGGCCGGATGCCGGAGATCCGGCCGCGCACTGAACTCGCGAGCAAAGCCATCCCGGCGACCGAGGACCTCGATCGTGCTGCAGGGGAGCTGTCCGTGCTCGCCCGTGAGCTGGCGTCGGCGACCGAGAGGGACAGGCGGCTTTCGGACGAGCTCGTCGGCGCGCTGCGGGACTCGGGTCTCCTCCGGGCCGGCGCGCCTTCGTCCGTTGGCGCCGCTGAGGCGCCGCCGGCGGTCACGCTGCGCTGTGCAGAGGAGATCGCGCGCGGGGACGCTTCCGCGGGATGGTGCGTGTCGATCGCCGCGACGAGCAGCCTGCTCGGGGGATGGCTCCCCCCGGAGGGCTTGGCCGAGGTGTTCGGCAAGTCGGCCCGGGTTGCAGCGGGTGTCTGGGCTCCCCGCGGAAGCGCCCGTCGCGTCAACGGTGGCTATCGCGTTTCCGGACGGTGGGCGTTCTGCAGTGGAATCACGCATTCGGACTATCTGTTCGGCGGATGCATGGTGCAGGAGGATGGCGGCGATCCGACCCCGCGCGTGCTCGCCATCCCGGTCCCTGAGCTGGAGATCATCGACACCTGGCAGACCGTCGGCCTGCTCGGCACGGCCAGCCACGACGCCGTGGCGGACGACCTTCTCGTTCCCGACCATCAGAGCCTGTGGCTCCTGGATCCGCCGAGCTCAAGCGGCGCTCTTTACCGGTTTCCGATCTTCGCCTTCTTCGCGCTGTCGATCGCGGCCGCCGCGCTCGGCAATGCACGCGGGTCGATCGAAGACCTGACCGCCCTCGCCACCGTGAAGGTGGGACAGGGGTCGCTGCGTACCCTCGCACAACGGTCGGGCACATGGTCTGCTGTCGCGCAGATGGAGGCTTCCCTGCGGGCAGCGCGGGCGTTGTACTACCAGGCGGTCGACGAAGCATGGACGGCGGCACGGTCCAGCGAGCCGCTCACCGTGGGGCTGCGCACCGGCCTGCGACTTGCCGCAACCCATGCCGTCCGAACGGCGGCGGACGTGACCCGCAACATGTATGACCTCGGCGGGGCCTCGGCGATCTATCACGACTCGCCGTTGCAGCGCCGCTTCCGGGACGGGCACACGGCCACCGCCCACTTCCAGGTCAATGCAGCAACCTGGGAGCTGGCTGGAAGGGTCCTGCTCGGCCAGCCGACTGACACCGAGATGCTGTGATCCGTGCGGCCCGCCTCGCAAGCAATGGTGGCTCGGCCGCCGGACTCAGCCCGCGTGGCGCCGCCAGAGCAGCGCGCCGGCCAACGCTCCGAGCAGGAACGAGACCACGATCACCACGATCAGGGCGGTGTGACTGCTCGCCACGATCCAGTCCACCTCGACCTTGTTGGTGTTCAGCACCGCGAACACGATGATCAGCGCGATCGCCGCGCCGGCGATGAGCTGCCGAACCTGAATGCGGCGGCTGGGGGTGCGGCTGGTGGGTCTGGGGGAGCCCTCCATCCAGGAGAGCATATTCCAGGGGGTCGAGGCGTCAACCGCGCGGGACACGTCAACCGGGAGGGCCACTGCTCCCGCCCCCGCCCGGGAACAAGCCCGGCGGAAAGCCGCCCGGTGCGCCGAAACGGTGGCTGCCGACGCGTCCTCGCCATACCGCCTTCGCGCCGAGATCGCCGGTGTGGAAGACGAAGTAGAGGCAGGCCAGCGCCAGGATGGCCAATACCGCCCGAAGCGGCACCATCGCCGGCCGTGCCCATCTGAGCACGCCGTCGATGGCTGCGTATCCGGTGTGCCGGCCCTCCGCCTGCCGGTAAATCGCCACCGCGACGATGAGCAGGGCGGTGAACCCGATCAGCAGCAGACGAAGGATCGAGGCGGCGTGGGCATGGCGAGCGATCAGCGCTGCCGGCCCGAAGCCTCCGTTCAGGTTCAGATCGTGACGCAGCTCGTCGCCCGCCCCCATGGTCAGATTCAGCGACCCGAGGGCGACGACCGTCAGGGCGGCGATCCACACCCCGTGACGTGTGAACAGGCGGGGCAGCACGGCGAGCACCAGCACCGCGATCCCGACCACCGGAATCAGGATGACCGGCACATGCAGGAACAGCGGGTGCGCCGGCAGGCCGCTGTAGATGGTGTTGAAGTGGATCGGGACGAGGACGAACGTCAGCAGCCCGGCGATGCTCAGCCAGATCTCGGGCGCCACGCGGCGTCGCGGAGGCGAAGTGGGGGCGATCGAGGCGGCGCTCAAGGCCGGGCAGTCTCTATGGCCCACCTAAGACGGGGGTAAGGAGCCCTACGCCTCACCGACACGAGCCAGCAGTTCCGCGGTCGCGGCGGTCACCCCGTCCGCGAGTGCGGGTAGATCACTGACAGCACCCTCGTCCGCGCATAGCCCGAAGAACAGCGATCCAGCCGCGGAGATCACCGCCACTCTCAGGGCATGGTGCTGCGCGATCTCCGCCAGTGAGTACATCTCACGGAGTCGGGCGCCGAGCACCGAGACCTCGGTTCGTGGGCCGGGGACGTTGGAGACGTTGAAGGTAAACACCCGCGGACTCATCGCCCACCGTCTCACCAGCGGATGCGCACCGAGGCGATAGAGCGTCTCGGCGTCGTGCTCGAGCTTTCGCTCCCGCGTCTCACGGTTGATCGACATGACTCGCTTTACCGGGTCGGGTTCGCTGACCGGAAGATCGACGAACAGGTAAGAGTCGTGATTGCCGACGCGGGGGTCCTCTCCCGGGTGGTGAAGGCTGACAGGGACCTTCACGCGGATCGACTCCGTCGGGTCGGCGCCGTGACCGAGCCAGCTGCGCACCGCCCCGGCGATGATCGAGAGCACTACGTCGTTGACTGTCACGGCCTCGTCGATCGCCTTCCCGGCACGTTTGCAACCCTCCAGGGGCGCCTGTGCGAAAGCGACACTGCGACTCGATCCCACGCGGCTCGACAACGTCGTGCGCGACGCATTGCGACGCAGCTCACGAATAGCCACTTTCTCCAGTACGGATGGGCTGAGCCGCTGGCGCTCCGCGCGGTTCCCCCTGGGGGCCCAGCCCCCGGCACGGTCGGTCACGCCGCGGCGCAGCAGGGAAACCGCACCGGGCGCTGGGACCGGACGCCAGGGGCCGGCTGAATCCCCGTCGGGCGGATCGCGATCCCACAGGAGCTCGGAGGCGAGACGGACACAGGTCGTACCGTCCGCCAGGCAGTGATGCACGCGCCAGATCAGCACGGCGGAGCCGTCGTCGAGCCGCTCCACCATGTCCAGGTGCCAGAGCGGATGGGCGCGATCCATGCGCTCCTCCATCCGCCCGGCGATGATCTGACCCAGCTCGCCCCGTGGAATCCCGCCCGTGCCCGGGATTTCCGTGATGTGCCGCGCGATGTCGAAGTCCGGGTCATCCAGCCACACCGGGTTGGCGACGCGAAGCGGAGTCTGGACCACGCGCTGGCGAAAGCGCGGAGCAAGACCGAGCCGTGCTTCGACATGCCTCCGCAGGCCGTCCAGAGTGGGACGAGGTGAACCGGGACTTGGCTCCAGCACGAGCACCTTGCACGTGTGCCCGCGGATCACGTCGCGCCCGAGCTTGAGGATCTCGGTGTCCTCTCGGCTAAGGCGATCGAGGGCGGTGCCCCTCATGGCTGACGATCAACGGTGGTGGTCATCCGTACCCCCGCCCCTTCTGGCGGAAACGATAGCTTGCACCAGCGTAAGGTTTCTGGCGTGCTCCGGCCGCCAGCGAGTGCCGCCGGCACCTCGGTGGCCGACGGGGCACGGTCGCGCTGGGGGCTTCCCCCACCTGACTCCGTGCGCCGCCGCCCACGAGATCATGCGATGCCGCCGCCGACGCGCCGGAGATGCGGCAAGCTGCTGGTGAGGTCATGGTGATTGCCCCGCACAACCGTCGAACCTTCATCGAGCAGCTCGACTTCCGGACCACCGTCGGGCATGGCGAGGGACCCGGGGGCCGGGCTCGGCTCGGGTTCCAGCGGGCGGCTGCCCAACAGCCGCGCTTTGGGAGCTGGTCGGCCGGTGAGCGCCGCCTACGTGGTGGACGCGGTCCGGACGCCGTTTGGTCGCTACGGTGGCGGCTTGGCGCGGGTGCGCCCGGACGATTTGGCGGCCCACGTGGTGCGGGCGCTGCTGGATCGCGCCCCTGAGCTCCGCTCGCAGACCATCGACGAAGTCCTGTTCGGCGACGCCAATCAGGCCGGTGAGGACAACCGTAACGTTGGCCGGATGGCCACGCTGCTGGCCGGTCTGCCCACCAGCGTTCCCGGCGCCACCATCAATCGCCTCTGCGGCTCCAGCCTCGACGCGGCCATGCAGGCCAGCCGCGCGATCGAGTGCGACGAGGCCGAGGTCGTCCTGGTCGGTGGGGTGGAGTCGATGAGCCGGGCCCCCTGGGTGGTGCTGAAGCCCGAGCGGGCATTCCCCCAGGCACACGGGGAGCTCTACTCCACCACCCTGGGCTGGCGCATGGTCAACCCGGAGATGCCGGAGCAGTGGACCATCTCCCTGGGAGCAAGCGCGGAGAAGCTCGCGGGCATCTACGGCATCTCGCGGGAGGCCCAGGACGAGTTCGCGCTGCGCAGCCACCAGCGCACGGCCGCGGCCTGGGATTCCGGCTTCTACGAGGACTGGGTGGTGCCGGTGCCGGATACCGAGCTCGAGCGCGACGAGAGCGTGCGGCCGGACACGACGCTGGAGAAGCTGGGCGCGGCTGAAGCCCGCGTTCGTCTCCGAGGGCACGGTTACCGCCGGCAACTCCTCGCCGCTCAACGACGGCGCAGGCGCGGTGCTGCTCGCTTCGGAGTCCGGCGCCGCCGCCGCCGGAAAGCGCCCCCTGGCGCGGATCGTCGCCCGCGGCACGGCGGCCGTCGACCCGGACGTGTTCGGCATCGCTCCGGTGCAGGCGGCTCAGCAGGCGCTGGAGCGAGCGGGCATCACCTGGGACGATGTGGCCGTGGTGGAGCTGAACGAGGCTTTCGCGGCCCAGTGCCTGTCCGACCTGTCGGAGTGGAAGGGGCTCGATCCTGACAAGGTGAACCCGAACGGTGGCGCGATCGCGATCGGGCACCCTCTTGGCGCCTCCGGGGTACGGGTGCTGGGGGGCCTGGCCCACGAGCTGGCACGGCGCGGCGGCGGCTATGGCGTGGCGACGCTCTGCATCGGCGTCGGCCAGGGATTGGCGATCGTGCTGGAGGCCTGAACGAGGAACTGGAAAGGGCCGTAGACGCCGCCGGCCCGGGCGTCTGAGCCGGCGCGACAGCGAGCTTGCGCATTCCGTCGTCCGCCCGCGCTAGAGTCACGAACACATGTTCGACCTGTCGAGATCGGTCGACGACGTGAGCAAGGAGCGACCAGTGGATCTCACCAAGCGCCAGCAGGAGATATTCGACTTCATCAAGCGTTACTCGGCCAATAACGGCTACCCGCCGACGGTCCGGGACATCGGAAAGGCGATCGGTCTCGCCTCGTCTTCGACGGTGCACGCCCACCTCGCCAACCTCGAGCGGATCGGGCTGCTGCGGAGGGATCCAACCAAGCCAAGGGCGATTGAGCTGCTTGACCGTGCCGCCGGCGGCGTACGGAGCCTGGTGCACCCTGGCCTGCCGCTGGTGGGCCAGGTCGCCGCGGGCCCTCCGGTGGTGGCCGAGGAGAACGTGGAGGAGTACATCCAGACTCCGGGACTGGCCGGCGGCGAGCAGGGTGAGTACCTGCTTCGGGTGCGGGGGGACTCGATGAAGGACGTCGGCATCCTGGAAGGCGACGTGGTCGTGGTGAAGGCGCAGGATGTGGCCAGCGACGGCGAGATCGTCGTGGCGCTGGTCGGCGACGATGAGGCCACGGTGAAGCGCTTCTTCCAGGAGAGCGACCACGTGCGGCTGCAGCCGGAGAACGCGGCGCTCGAGCCGATCCGCAGCCGGGATGTGCGCGTGCTCGGCAAGGTGGTCGGACTGATGCGGAGCCTGCCGTGATCTGGAGTGGTCGCCGATGAGCGCCGCGCTGGCGGCTAGGCCGGCATCGCTGTTTGATCCGGTGGGTGGTGAGCCCACGCTGGAGGAGGTCGTCTCTGGCGCGTGGGAGGTGCTCGCAGCCCACCGGGTCGTCCGCTGCCCGGCGTGCGGCGGCGAGATGGTGCCGGAATACGGCGTACACGCGCTGCCGGTGGGCGGTGCCTGTACCGACTGTGCCGCCGTGCTGCGCTGAGCCGGTGATTCCACCGCGGCGCTATGCTGGGTGGCGCAGGCTGAGCAGCTGCGGAGGTGACCCCTTCGAGGAAAGTCCGGACATCAAAGGGCAGGGTGGTCGGTAACGCCGACCCGGGGAAACCCGCGGGAAAGTGCCACAGAAATGACACCGCCTACGTCTGGGGCCGCTGCAGAGCCCCAGGCCGGTAAGGGTGAAATGGTGCGGTAAGAGCGCACCGGCGTCGCGGTGACGCGGCGGCCAGGCAAACCCCACCTGATGCTAGGCCAAGCAGGACCGTTTGCAGGTTGCCCGCCAAGGTCCGGGTAGGCCGCGTAGATGGATGGCTGCTCTCGACAAGATCCGGCTTATAGGCCTGCTATGGAGAAGCCCCGCCTCGGCGGGGCTTCTCTACGTTGACTCGCGTATGAGGCTAATCGGGCGTTCAGTTGTGCCCCGCGTGAGCGCTCAGGTCGTGCTCAGCTCCTCCACCGGCTCGGAGAGCCATCGCCCGCCGGGGTCGCCTCCCACCGAGACCACCGCTCCACCGCTCTCGCCGACGTAGCGCAGGGCCAGGATCGCGATGTCATCCCGATGGGGCCCACCGAGGTCATGGGCGTACCGCTCGAGCAGCATGGCCAGGCTCTCCGCGCTGGCCTGCGGCGGGTGCTCACCCAGCACCGCCGCCGGGGCCCGGCTGACCTGCGGTCCCTGATCGGTCACCCCGTCGGTGTATACGACGAGGCTGTCGCCGGGGCTCAGCCGCATGTCGATGCTGCGCACGCGGATCTCCGGCCACGCTCCCAGTAGATCACCGTGGGTGGCGAGGGGCTCAGGATCGCCGGCCGCCGGCACCAGCACCGGCGCGGGATGGCCGGCACAGGCCACAGAGACCTCGGCGTAGTCCTGCCTCACGGTCAGCAGCGCGTAGGCGATGGTGATAAATCGCTGGTCGATGTCCTCGCGGAGCATCGCGTCGTTGAGGAACTGCAGCGCCTGCTCCGGGGGGAGCTGGCTCAGCATCGCGCTGCGCAGGGTCCATCGGGCCATCGCCGTCACCGCCGCGGCTTCGGCGCCCTTACCGGCGACGTCGCCGACGATGATCACCCACCGCCGCGGCTCGAGCTCGAAGACGTCATAGAAGTCACCGCCGACAAGATCCCCGACGCCGGCAGGAGTGAAGCGCACCGCGATCTCGCACCCCGGCACCTGCGGCACGCGCGGAAGCAGGCTCTGCTGGAGGATCTTACGGGTGCGCTCGCTGCGCTCCCGAGCGCGCTCGCGCCCCAGTAGCAGCCGGCCCAGGACCGCCCCGATGATTGCCGTGAACAGGGTCAGCAGCGCCAGCACCACGACCGCCTCTGCGATGGAATGATCGGCCGACCGACGGGTGGCTCGCTGGTCAGCGGTCTGCCGGGCGGTTACGAGCACCGCGAGCGTGTCGGCGCGGGATCGGATCCGGTCCACCAGGTGCTTGCCGGTAAGCGTGGCCGAGACCGTCTGCGCCCGCCGAAGGTCGGTGGTGGCCAGGTGCATCACCGCGGGGACGTAGGTCGACAGGTAGGTCTGGACCGCGGTGGTCAGGGACTGGGCCTGGGGGACGAACTCGTGCTGCTCGCGGGCCATCTGCTGCAGGACGGTCAGCGTTCCGGGGAGCACCGACTCTGCGGAGCGCAGAGGTGCCAGGAACAGGGGATGTCCGGTGATGACGTAGCCACGAAGCCCGGTCTCGACATCGACCACCAGCCGCTCCACGTTGGTCACCTGCAGCAGATAGGCGTTGGAGTGGATGGTCGCGTCGGCGACGCTTCGCTCCTTTGTCGCGTTGCTGAGCAGCAGTGCGACGCCACCGGCCACCACCGCCGCGCCCGCCA
This sequence comes from uncultured Solirubrobacterales bacterium, assembly GCA_963731435.1. GTDB lineage: Bacteria > Actinomycetota > Thermoleophilia > Solirubrobacterales > Solirubrobacteraceae > Palsa-465. The sequence continues at coordinate 1,643,727 of CAVSVF010000001.1, read as the reverse complement.
GCACGAGCGCGGTCACCAGTGCGATCAGTCGGCTCCGGGCAGACACGAGAGGAGATCCTCGCGCACTTTCAGGTCGTTGGGAAGACTGTTGGATCAGCGCAGCAGGGAGACGTGCCCGCGCTCTTCGCCATGGCTCTCGGTTGGCCCCTCAAGCGTCGGGTTGCTTGATCTCGCGCTTGAGGATCTTTCCCGTCGGACCCTTGGGCAGCTCGTCGACGAACCACACCTGACGGGGGTACTTGTAGGCGGCCACCTGCTGCTTGACGTAGTCCCGCAGCTCCTCCGGGGCGACGGTCTCGCCCTGCTTCAGCGCGACGGCGGCCGCCACCTCCTCGCCGTACTCGTCGTGCGGGATTCCCAGCACCGCGGCTTCGCGCACCGCCGGGTGCTCGTAGATCACCTCTTCGATCTCCCTCGGGTACACGTTGTAGCCGCCGCGGATGATCATGTCCTTCTTGCGGTCAACGATGAAGAAGTACCCGTCCTCGTCGATCTTGGCCATGTCCCCGGTGTGAAACCAGCCGTCCCGGATCGCCTCGTCGGTGGCATCGGGGCGGTTCCAGTAGCCCCTCATCACGTTGTGGCCGCGAATCACGATCTCGCCGACCTCTCCCTGGGAGACCTCGACGCCGTCGTCGTCCACGACCTTCATCTCCACCCCCTCTATCGGGGTGCCGATGGAGCCGGGCTTACGCTCGCGATCGGGGTGGTTGAACGAGGCGACCGGCGAGGTCTCAGAGAGCCCGTAGCCCTCGAGGATCGTCGCGTCGAACGCCTGCTCGAACCCGCGCATCAGCTCCACCGGCATCGCCGAGCCTCCGGAGGCACACAGCACCAGGGTGGAGGTGTCGTGCTCGCCCCGGTCAGGGTGATGAAGCATCGCTCCGTACATCGTCGGGACGCCCTGGAACAGGGTGACGCGGTCACGCTGGATGATCCGGAGTGCCTTGTCAGGGTCGAAACGAGGGATCAGCGTGAGGGTCCCACCCGCTGTCACCGTCGCGTTCAGTGAGCAGGTTTGGCCGAAGGAGTGAAACAGCGGCAGCGCCCCGAGCGTGACTGTGGTCGGGTCTGCGTCGAACAGCCCGCGGGCGATCTCGGCGTTTCGCCGCAGGTTCTCATGGGTCAGTTCGGCCCCCTTGGGGGTTCCGGTGGTCCCCGAGGTGTAGAGAATCACCGCGGGATCGCCGTCGCCGGCATCCGCCACCTCGCTCTGCGCCGGCGCGGACTGGAGCAGCTGCTCGAACTCCCCCGGTGTTACCAGCACGCACTCGGCTCCGGCCTCCTCGGCCCCCGCCTCGGCGTCCTGCGCGAACTCGTGCCACGCGAACAGGAGCTTGGCTTCGGGGTCACGGAGGTAGAACGCCACCTCCCGGCGGCGCAGCAACACGTTCATCGGCACGACCACCGCCCCCGCTCGAAGGATCCCGTAGTAGCAGACGGGGAAGTAGGGAACGTTCGGCAACATGAGGCCGACTCGGTCCCCTGCCTGGACCCCCCGGTCCCGCAGCAGCCCGGCGACTCGCTGGGTGGCCGCGTCGAGCTCCGCGTAGGTGAGCTCGACGTCATCGAGCTTGATGGCGGTGTGGTCCGGATCCCGCTGGGCGGACTCGGTGAGGATGCTGGCGAGGTTCATCGGGCCTCGGCAACACTACCCACGTGGCCGCCGCTGCGCCCGGGCAGGGCCCACGTTGGCCGGCTGTCTCTACGGCGGACGAGTGGATCAGCGATCCATCGCGACAACGACTGTGATCGACGGTACATCCGTGCAAGCTCGCCCTCTTCGGAGGCCTCGAAGTACTGGTCGAAGATGAGCCGTAGTCGGTCGCGGAGGTCTGCGTCCACGGTCTCCAGGAACTCGCCGATGTAACCGGGCGGCCGCGGACACTCATGACCCAGAGCCCGCTCCCGGAGCCGTTCGTAGCCGGCCAGTGCGTCGGGAAGATCGGGATCGCCGGCGGCGACAGAGTCGGCGCGAAGGATCTCTGCCACCTGCTCCGCGGTCATCGCCTGGATCATCTGCGCGGTCTTGTCGCGAGGCCTGCGCACCGGGTGAAGCGCGGGAAGGTGCGCGCGGCGGGGGTCCTGCGGGCGGGGGGCGGCCCACGCCCGCAACAGTGCCACGGGATCGATCCCGGCGGCGGTAGGTGAGTGGCCCTCGGCCAGGATCGCCATTGCCACCTCATAGCATTGGCCGCAGGTGCTGCACGCTTGCGCTCCCTCGGCGGCCGACCAGCACGAGAACTGCAGATCGGTGAGCCGGGGATACCGCCGCCACAGCAGGCTCATGACCTGGGGCATGTGCAGCGCATGGGTCAGCGTGCCCAGGCGGAGGCCGAACTGTCGCAGCAACTGGTCAACCGCGCCCAAGGTTGCCGCAGAGGAGGTGAAGTGACTGTGCTGCACGACCTCACCGTCTCGCGGCGCGTTGTACTGGAGGTCGGCCTCGGAGGCCATGAAGGAGCGCGATATTCCGCTGGCGGCGGCAACGGCGATCGTCGTCGCCTGGTAGAGCAGCACATCGGTCAGCTCGTTGACGGACATCACGCTGCCCTCATGGGTGGCGAAGGCGTTGTCCCAGCACGCGCGGAAATCCGAGTGGACCTCCATCAGCTCCACAGGCAAGCGGCTTTCGATAGTGCCCAGCGTCCGCGCTCGCGCCGCTCCGGTTTGATCGCGCGCCCATTCCACCGGAGAAGTGGTGGTCACGAGCAGGGGGCGATCGGTCAGCTCGGCCAGCAGCCCCGCCTGGACGAGGCTGTCCTTGCCCCCGCTGAACGCGGCGGCCGCACGGTCCGCGTTGGTGGCGATCGGAGTGGGGGGGAGCGCCGGGCCCTCATCGAGTAGTTCGGCGGCTCGGCCCGGCCGCTGCTGTCCGCCGCACACCTCCAGCTGGTACGTGGCGGTGTCGATCATCCGCAGCCAGAACCCTCGCTCCGCTGGACCGAGATAGAACGGGAGCTCGATCCGGCACGGTCGCAACAGCGCCCAGTGGACGTGCAGGCACAACATGGCAAGGCGTAGCCAAAGCCCCGGGGGGATGACCGTGATGTCGAGCTCCGGCGGGAACGTCAACCGGAACCCGTTGGCTCGGTAGAGCTCGGTGGGCGGAGTCACCTCCCAGCCGAACACCACCTCCTGCCCGACCACCTCGGGCGGATGCAGGCGGAACCGGTGGGTGGACGGCGGGCCACTCACCGTCGTGCGCCGGACCGAAACGACCTGACCGCGTCCGTGGCCAGCGCGCGCGCTGATCCACGCACCCGGTACACGCCGGTGGCCATACGCCAGGCGCGCGTGCCACGCACCTCGTCAAGCAGTTCGGTGATCCGATGCAGGTCATCGGTCGCCGCAGCCCCACGCGCGCGCGCTTCGGCCAGCCGCATCTGCAGGCCCTCCCGGGCATCGGCCGAGGTGGCAACCTCGATGATCGGAGTGAGCTCCCCAGCACACCATCTCATCAAGAACCGAGACTCCCCGAGAGCTTCGAACAGCTCCAGGAGCAACCGCGCGGCGTCCGCGTCACGAGTGCCGTCGTTGTGCACCAGGCCCGGGAAGATGCTGAACAGCTCGCCGAGCACCAGCCCGTGCCGCATGTGGAACGCGGCGATGCCGCGGAGGCGGGGCATCGCCAGGCAGCGGGCCCGGAAGTCATTGGGATTCGCTGAATCCGGCGCGCTCGGCGAGGATGAGCTCAGCGAGACAGGACCAACCGCCGGCGGATGGTATTCGGCCCGAGCGGCGCACCGGCGGAGCAGACCCTCGTCCCCGCTGCCGACGCGATAGGACCACTCCGCGCTGACTTGGTAGCCGACCATCTCGGCGGCGAACGGGAACCGCTGGAGCGCGTATGAGCGGACCAGCACCAAAGGGGGAGGGAGCCAGTCGCAAACCCGCGCCTGGGCCTGCCGGCCGTGGCCCTCATCCTCCAGGTCCACATCGGCGAGGTGAAAATCGATCACGCCTTGGTGCTCACGGATGTGCCCGCCACAGTAGGGCCGAGCGCCGTTGACGCCCAGTACCGACGGAACTGCCGCCAGCGCCTCCGGGTGTTCGTCCAGCTCAGCGATCAGCTTCTCAAGGGCGGTGGGGAGGAGTGTCACGCCGTCGGCGAGCAGCATCGTGAGCTCACCGTCCACCGCCTGGGCCTCAGGCCAGTCGCCGCCGCGAGCCACGGCCACGCGGGATGACGCCGAGCTCTGCGGCGCCGGCCACCGTGGACGGTGCCCGTTCGTCCTGGCCGGGGCCGAAGCGGCTCCGCGCAGGCGAATCAGGGGGAAGCCGGCCAGGGCATAGTCGGCAAGCGCCTGGAGCTTGAACCCCGCCATCGGGCCCAGCTGGACCTCTTTCCCCATCAGGGCGGCGGCGATCACCACGTGCGCCCGGTTGGTGCGGACGACCGCGTGTTCGGCGATGGTTTCGAGCCACTGGTTCAGAGACTCGGCGGTGTCGGAGATGTCCACGTTGCCGGTTGGAAGCGGCAAGCCGTCGGGCGCCTCCAGATCCTCACGGAACGCGTTGAGCACTCCGGAACCGGGCCGAAGGAAGGGCCCGAAGTCGAAGAAGAAACTGGCGTCCAGGGCGAGGCGGGCATCGCACAGCTCGCGGATCGCTTCGAATGAGACGCGCTCACGGGCGAACACCGTCGCCTCGCTTCGCCCGAGTGCCTCTCGCACCTCCCGGACCGTGATCTCAAAGGTTGAGGGGAGCACGATCACCCGCTCGAAGCGCAGCTCCGCCACCGCCAGCGCCCACGTCGCCCACTCGTGGTACATCTGCGAGAACGCGCCTCCTCCAATCATGAGCGCGGTGTGGCCCTCCGCGCCCGCCAGCTCGTCCACCGTGATCGTCCGGTAGCGCCGGTCGCTCAGCAGCCCGTGCGCGCCCGCCGCGATCAGACGGTCGCCCATGTTCCCGAGCCCGAGGACCAGCGTCACGTCAGGCTCGTCGCCCACTGCCGTCAGGATCTCAGCGCGACTGTGCTCGCGGAGATCGGTGAGCTGCCCCCCATCCATGTATTCCGATGATCGCATCTCTTGACGGGTCCGCGGCCGATGAATAGGGTTGGCAAAGGGCAGAGAGGGCAAACGATCAAGGAGCTGGGGCATGCCTACCGAGTCATCGAACACCGCTGTCGGGCAGCGCGCAGCCGAATACCCGCGTGTCCGGGACGCGCTGAAGGACGCACTGGAGCGCGAGGTGCAGGAGCAGCTCCGGGGCGCCCCGGCGTTCTTCGCCGAGCTCGGCGCCCCCGCGCGCATGCCCCGGTTCTCGCAGACCGAGGCGCCGATGGCACGGTTCTCGCAGACCGACGGACCGAAGTCTCGTTTCCCGGAGGGCCCATTTAGCCCACGACGCCACCTCCGATGACCCCGGCGCGGGCGCTCAGCCCGTTCATCCTCAAGCTGGCCTCCCGCTGCAACCTGAACTGCTCCTACTGCTACGTCTACAACCAGGCTGACACCAGCTGGCGGGGACGCCCGAAGTTCATGTCCGAGGAGACATACGGCGCCACGCTCGAGCGGATCCGCCGCCACTGTCAGCGCAGTGGACAGGAGAAAGTCCAGGTGGTTTTCCATGGCGGCGAGCCGACGCTGGTCGGTTCCGCTCGTTTCGCGGCCATGTGCGTCCAGGCGCGCGAACGTCTGGAGGATCTTGCCGAGGTAACCCTCTCGGTCCAGACCAATGGCACCCGCCTGGACCGGGAATGGGCTGAGACCCTGCTCGAGCATGATGTCGAGGTGGGGGTGAGCCTCGACGGGCCCAAGGAGGTCAACGACGCCGCGCGCGTCGATCATGGGGGCCGTGGCTCGCACGATTCCGTGGTCGAGGGGATCGCCGCGCTGGGGGACGCCGGCGTGCCGTTCGGGATCCTCTCGGTGGTCCAGCTCGGAGCCGATCCGCTGCGCATCCACCGCCACTTCATCGAATTGGGAGCCCGGTCGGTCGCCTACCTGCTCCCCTCCTACACGCACGACACGATCGGACCGGTCAGAAAGCGCTACGGCTCAACCCCGTGCGCTGACTACCTGATCCCGATCTTCGACGAGTGGTGGGACAGCGGCACGACCGAGGTTTCGATCCGGGAGTTCTGGGAGATCGGACGGGTGATCATGGGGGGCCTCACCGAGCTCGATTCGATCGGCAACCCACCGATTCGCTTTGTCTCCGTGGAGACCGACGGATCGATGCATGGGCTCGACAAGCTGCGCGCGTGTGAGGACGGAATGACCCGGACCGCGCTGAACGTCCACGACTCCGACTTCCACGATATTGCCGAACGGGACTCCCTGCACGCGGCGATCATGGAGGGTGTGCCGCTGCCGACCGGATGCCGCGCCTGTCCTGAACGAAGCACCTGCGCGGGGGGTTTGGTGGCGCACCGGTACTCGCACGAGGCTGGGTTCGACAACCCCAGCGTGTGGTGCGCCGACCTCCTGGCGATCTTCGCCCACATCCGGGCCCGCCTGGGAGTCTCCCACGAGGAAACCGCAGCGCGCCGTGCTGCTCACCGTGAGCTGGCCGCGGTCCCCGCCTGATCGATCAGCCGACGCAGTGCACGTAAGCGCTCGCCCCTCTGTAACGCCTGAGATCGCGGACCTGCCCGCGGAGCGAACGCTGCGGCAGCTGCGGGGAATCTCCTCGGCTGCCGCTACAGAGCGACCCGAGGGGTCCTCGTCGCCCGCCCCGGTGGCCGTGGTGCTTACCCGAGACCGCCCACAACTGCTCCGCCGCGCCCTTGACTCGCTGCGGCGCGGCGACACTTCCGTCCAGATCCTTGTGATCGACAACGCCTCGGAGCCGGCCGCCGCCGAGCTGATCGCAGCCGAGTGCGCCGCCCGTCCCGATACTCACCTGCACCGCTCCGACACGAACCTGGGTTGTGCGGGCGGTCGCAGGCTGGGGGTGGAGATGACCGACGCCGAGACGGTGCTGTTCCTTGACGACGACGCCGAAGTCATGCCGGGGGCGATCGAGCATCTGGTGAAGGAACTCGACGCCCACCCCGAGGCGGGTGCCGTGAGCGCGACGGTGGTCTCGGCGGACGGCGCGCTGCACCATTCCGGAGGAAGCCTCGAGCAGCACGACGGGATCGTGACCCTCGATCTCATCGGAGCGGGACTACGGTTCGCCGAAGAGCCGCTACCGCCGAGCGGAACCGCCGGGTGGGTGCCGGGCACTGCGGCGCTCATCCGCCGTGAGCTGCTGGAGCGGTTCCCGATCGACCCTGCGATGGGGGCCTACTACGAGGACAACGAGTGGTGCTACCGGGTTTCGCAGGCGGTCCCGGACTGCTTCCGGCGCTCGCGGGAGGCGCTGGTGCTCCACCACGTCGTCACCAAGCCGACCGCCGGTGCGGATCTCGCGGCGCGGGAGGTGGCTGTCGCCCGGCTTGGGGCCCTCGCGCATTTCTACTCGCGTCATGGGCAGCTGCTCGGACCGTGGCTGTTCCACGTCGTCCCGGGCCTGTGCTCCGAGGATGGCACCTGTGATGTGGCAGCCGGTCGCCTGCTGCTGGAGCTGGTCCTCGCCAAGGGACCGGAGTGGACCCTGAACGCCTGGACCGCCGGTGATCTCAGCGCGCTGTACCGGCGCCGCGAGCTGGCGTCGTTGCGCCGGAGGATCGTCACGGCGACGGCCGAGAGCGAGCGGGCGAGGACCGAGCACGCCGAGTTACAGCGCCGCGCCCAGGAGGTCATCGACGGCTTGGAGGAGAGAATGGCCTACCTGCAGGGTCGCCACGAGGCGCTCACCCGGATCGAGGCGGGCGGCTGGTGGCGGCTGCGCCTGCGCTTGCTGCCGATGTTCCGGTTGGTGGAGCAGTTGCGGCGCGCGAGGCGACGCGACAGCCCCTAGTCGCCGGTGAACTCCGCCGGGCGCTTCTGCATGAAGGCGACTACTCCCTCGACGAAGTCCTTGGAGTCGGCCCGCTCCTGCTGGACCACCGCCTCGAGGTCCAGCAGCTCGTCAAAGCCGGAGTAGGTGGCGTGGTTGATCGTCCGCTTGATCGCCGCGAACGAGCCGGGCGCTCCCGTGACCAGGCGCTCGGCCAGAGCAGCCGCCGTGTCGCCGAGCTCGGCGTCGGTGGTCACCTGGTTGACCAGCCCCCATTCCATCGCGCGGGCCGCTGGGATGCGGTCGCCGAGTAGCGCGATCTCCATCGCCCGGGCGTGGCCGACCCGCGCCGGCAGGCTGAGCGAAGCGCCGCCATCGAGCCCAAGGCCGATGTTGACGAAGGCCATCAGGAAGTACGCCGAATCAGAGGCCACGATCAGGTCGCAGGCCAGCGCCAGTGAGCAGCCGATTCCCACCGCCGGACCATTGACGGCCGCGATCACAGGCTTGGGCAGCGTTCGTACCCGCAGGATCAGCGGGTTGTAGACGGCCCGCAGCGGCGAGAGCACGTCCGGAGTGCCGCTCTCGGTCACCTCCCCGCCGGCCTTCAAGTCGGCGCCGGAGGAGAACGCGCGTCCCGCGCCGGTGAGCACGATCGCCCGTACCTCGGGCTCCCCGGCGGCGTGGTCAAGCGCCGCTAGCAGCTCCTCGCCGAGTTGGCGGGTCCAGGCGTTCAGTGCCTCAGGGCGGTTCAGCACCACCCAGGCGATCCGATCGACGATCTTCAGCTCGACCGTCTGCAGGTCCTGGCTCAACATCGTGTCCATGCCTCCAGTCGTTGGCGTGGGTGACGATAGTCGCTTTCGACCACGCGCCGGTTATCGGCGAAGATGTGCTGAGCCCATGGAGCTCCTGCCAAAGACATTGACCCGGCCGGTCGGCCGGCTCGGGGCCGCAGCCCAGAACGCGCTGGAGGTTGCTCGCTTCGGTGGGTTGAGCACCGACGAGCAGCCTTCCCCGTTCGAGGTCGTCAGCGAGCAGCGGGTCTATCGGCTCCGCCACTACTACCCAGGTCGCCGCCAGGGAACCGGTCCGCCGGTGCTGCTGGTCCCGCCGATGATGCTGGCCGCTGAGGTGTACGACGTGTCGCCCAACAGCAGCGCCGTCACGCTGCTGCGCCAGCACGGCGCCGACCCATGGGTGATCGACTTCGGCGCGCCGGAGCGGGAGGAGGGGGGACTGGAGCGGACGCTCGCCGACCATGTCGTCGCGGTGTCCGACGCCGTCGATCGAGTACGTGAGGCCACCGGCAGCGACGTCAACCTCGGTGGCTATTCCCAGGGCGGGATGTTCTGCTACCAGACCGCTGCCTATCGCCGAAATCAGGGACTCAGCTCGCTGATCACCTTCGGCAGCCCGGTCGATACTCGCCAGGCCATGCCGCTCGGCATTCCGGAGGAGCTCGCCAGCGGGATCGCCGGCGTGCTCGCCGACCGGGTGTTCCGCGCGTGGGCGCTTCCGGCCTGGGTCAGCCGGACCGGGTTCAGTCTGCTGGACCCGGTCAAGTCGATGCGCAATCGGATCGACTTCATCATGCGCCTGCACGACCGCGAGGCGCTGCTCCCGCGCGAAGGGCAGCGCCGCTTTCTGGAGGCCGATGGCTGGGTGGCGTGGCCCGGCCCCGCGCTCGCGGAGTTCCTCAGACAGTTCATCGCCCATAACCGCATGCTCGAGGGCGGCTTCGTGATCGAGGACCGCCTGCTCACCCTGGCCGACATCGAGTGTCCGATCCTCTCCGTCGTGGGCACCGTGGACGAGATCGCTCCTGCTCCCGGCGTGCGGGCGATCCGGCTGGCTGCGCCCCGGGCCGAGGTGTACGAGCTGGCGCTTGACGCCGGTCACTTCGGCTTGGTCGTCGGGTCCACCTCGCGCGAGGTGACCTGGCCGACCGTCGCCGCCTGGGCCCGCTGGCGCGCCGGCGAGGGCGAGCTCCCCGATGATGTGAGCCCCGTGCCCGACGAGGACTCCGGGACGCTGACCATGGAGGGGCCCACCCAGGTCAAGAACCGGATGCTCTACGGGTTGGAGCTGGCGGGCGCGGTCGGCACCGGGATGGCTCGGTCGGTCGTACACACCGCAGACCGGACCGCTCGCAGCGTCCGGGAGATAGCCCGCGAGACGGCGGGCCAGCTGCCCAGGCTGGCTCGGCTGGAACAGATCCAGCCCAGCACTCGCATCTCGCTTGGCCTGCTGGTGGATGAGCGCCGGCGGCGGGCGCCGGACGATGTGTTCTTCCTGTTCGAGGATCGCGCCTACAGCGCCGCGGAGACCAACGAGCGAATCGACAACGTCGTCCGTGGACTCATCTCGATCGGCGTTCGCCAGGGCGAGCACGTCGGAGTGCTGATGGGACCGCGGCCGACCTCCCTCGCACTGATCGTCGCCATCAACCGCCTCGGCGCTGTTGCCGTGCTGCTCCGTCCCGATGGCGACATCGTGCGGGAGGCCAAGCTCGGCGCCGTGACGCGGATAATCGCCGACCCCGAGCGCGCCCCGCTCGCCGCGGGGCTGGGCATCGTTCACACCTTCGTGCTGGGCGGTGGTGGCGGGCCGCGTGATCTGGGGGTGCCGCTGACCACCGACATGGAGCAGATCGATCCTGACGCGGTGGAGCTTCCCCGCTGGTACCGGCCTGATCCGGGAAGGGCCAGCGACCTGGCCTTCCTGGTCTTCACCGGGGAGGGGGAGACGACCCGGATGAGCCGGATCACCAACCGCCGGTGGGCGATGTCCGCGTTCGGGACCGCGTCCTCAGCGGCCCTGCGGGAGTCGGACACGGTCTACAGCGTGACGCCGCTGTACCACCCTTCCGGGTTGATGATGAGCATCGGCGGCGCGGTGGCCGGCGGTGCCCGGCTGGCGCTGGGCACCCGGTTCGATCCCTCCACCTTCTGGGAGGAGGTGCGCCGGTACGGCGTGACGGTCGCCTCCTACACCTGGACGTTGCTGCACGATCTCGTGGAGGCGTCACCGCAGCCAGGAGAGCGCCACCACCCGGTGCGTCTGTTCATCGGCTCCGGGATGCCGCGGGGGCTGTGGCGGCGGGTCCAGCAGCGCTGGGAGCCCGCGCGCGTACTCGAGTTCTACGCGGCCACCGAAGCCGGGGCGATCCTCGTCAACGTCAGCGGCTCCAAGCTCGGCTCGATGGGCCGGCCGCTACCGGGCAGCCCTCGTGTCAAGGTCGCCGCCTATGACGTCGACCACGGACTGGAGCTGAAGCGGGACGGCTTCGCCCGGGAGTGCGAGGTCGACGAGGTTGGGATGCTGCTGACCCAGGTCAGCCGGAGCCACGAGTCGACTGTCACCCCGCTGCGCAGCGTGTTCGCTCGTGACGATGCCTGGATCGTCACCGGCGATCTGTTTCGCCGGGATGCCGATGGCGACCTGTGGCGTGTGGACGGCGTGGGCGACGTGGTACGGACCGCCGAGGGCCCCGTCTACGCCGGCCCGATCCGCGATGCGCTCGGGGACATTCCGGCGGTCGATCTGGCGGTGGCGTACGGCGTCCAGCCGGAGGAGGGGTCTGCGCAGGTCCCCGTGGCGGCGGTGACCCTGCGCCGCGGGCACGAGCTCCAGGGCCGCGACCTGGGACGAGTGCTGTCGGGCCTGGAACCTCACGCCCGCCCGAAGATCATTCACGTGGTCGATGAGATCCCCGTCACCACCTGGTACCGGCCGCTCACCGCCCCGCTGCGGGAGGCCGGCATCCCGCACGCCGACGAGCGCCGCCAAGCCTGGCAGCTGGACGAGAAGGGCGAGGAGTACCGACCGCTCAGGCCGGGAGGGACTCGCCTGAGTACAGCTTCAGCACCTTGACGGTTCCAGCGGGCGCGACGCTGATGCACAGCTCGCAGAGCACGCACTCGTCGAGATTCTCGGTGACGATGCGCAGCGTGCCGTCCTCGTGCTGTCCGAAGATGTCAACCGGGCAGACCTCGGTCAGCTTGCCTGCCTGCTCGGGGTCACGGGCGACCGCGTCATCGATCTCGACGCCGATGAATAGCGCGGTGTCGGAGGTCATACGGCGGCTCCCATCTTCTCCTTGACGATGCCGGGAATTCCCGCGATCTCCTCGGCTACGACGATCCCGGCCTCGGCGAGGCGGGCGATCTTCTCCGAGGCGGTATCGGCCTTGCCCTCCACGATCGTCCCGGCGTGGCCGAAGCTCATTCCCGGCATCTCGTCCATGAAGCGGCCGGCCATGAAGGCCACGATCGGGAGGCGTGAGTTTGTCTCGGTGACGTATCGCGCCAGCTCGGCCTCCATCCGGCCGCCGGGCTCGGTGTAGATGACGATCGCCTTGGTGGCCTCGTCGGCCTCGAACATCGGCATCAGCTCGGCGTAGCTGGAACCGATGATGGCGTCACCGCCGATCGACACCGCAGTCGATTGGCCGAGACCCGCGGCGGTCAGCGTCGAGGACATCTCGGTGGTCATCCCGCCGCTGCGCGAGATCACGCCGACCGGCCCCGGCGAGTAGGACTTGGCCGCGTCCCGCGCCGGACCTCCGATACCGCCCATCTTGATGACGTCGGGGACGATGATCCCCAGGCAGTTGGGACCGATGATCCGAGCGCCGTGCTCGTTTGCCAGCTCCACCATCTCCGCGACGTCACGGCGGGGGATCCGCTCGGTGACGATCACCACGAGCTTGACGCCGTTCTCGATCGCCTCGAACACCGCGTCCTTGGTGAATGCGGGGGGCACTGTGACCACGGAGCCGTCGATCGGGCCGCCGTTGTGCTCCACCGCCTGGCCGACGGTGTCGAACACGGGAACGCCGTGAACGTCGCGGCCCAGGCGCCCCGGCGTGACACCACCGACGATCTTGGCGCCGTGGCCGTAGTCCAGGCACTCCCTGGTCAGGTTGACCGCCTCACGGCCGGTGATGCCCTGGACGATGAAGGTGGTGGACTGGTCGATCAGGATGCTCATACCGCGGCCCCCTGGATCTTTTCCACCGCGCGCCGGGCTGCCTCGTGGAGCGAGACGCTGCGATCGGCGTACTCCACGCCGTAGCGCTCGAGGATCTTGAAGCCCTCCTCCTCCCACGCCCCGGGGATCCGGAAGATGGCGATCTTCTCCGCCGGGTCATAGCCGAGCTCGACGCAGGCCTTGATCACTCCGCGGGCGACGATGTCCACGCGGGTGTTGGACACGATCGACATCATCACCGCGATCTTGTCCACACCGGGCTTCTGCAGCACCAGCTTGGCCAGCCCGGAGGCCTTGCTGACGGAGGGATTGCCCCCGATCTCGCAGTAGTTGGCGGGATCGCCGCCGTGAGCCCGGACGGCATCGAACAGCGTCAGCGACCCTCCGCCGGCGCCGATCACGAGGCCGAGGTTGCCGTCGAACTCGGTGACGTTTCCCGCCACCCCGCGGTGATCCTGGCTGTCCACCTCTTCGCCGGCGAGCTCGAATGGTGTCGCCTCCCGGGCCTGGCGGGTCTCCTCGCCGCCCACGCCCAGCTCGGCGAGCAGCGCATTCTGGCGAGGACGAGCCTCGTTCTCCATGTCCATGTGCGCGTCGAGCGCGACGAACAGGCCATCGTCCAGGTGACCCAGCGGATTGATCTCGGCCAGCGTCATGTCGTACTGCAGGAACAGGCGGGCCAGCCGGGCGAGGATGGGGGTGAGGCGGTTGAGCGCCGAGCCGGAGATCCCCAGCGAGGCGATCACCTGTTTGGCCTGCCAGTCCGAGAACGGGCGCAGCGTCGAGAAGTGGCCCCGCGCCACGTGGTCAGGGTGCTGCTCGGCGACCTCCTCGATGTCGATGCCCCCCATGTCGGAGAACAGCATCACCGGCTGCTTGCGGGTGCCGTCCCAGACCACGCCCGCGTAATACTCGTGCTTGACCGACGCGCGCGAATCGACCAGTACGCCCCGCGGCATGTGCCCGTTGATCTCCAGGGCGAGCACCTGCCGGGCATGCTCGGCGGCCTCCTCGGGGGTGTCGGCAAACTGCACCCCGCCGGCCTTCATCCGTCCGCCCGTCAGCACCTGGGACTTGATCACCACCGGGCCGCCGATTCGCTCGGCGATCTCCCGCGCCTCCTCAGCGGTGGTGGCGAAGCCATGCTGGGTGACCGGGATCCCCGCCTTGGCCACGATCGCTCGGGACTCGTATTCGAAGAAGCGCATGAAGCCGCGAGAGGGTATCGAAGCGGCCGACGAAGCGGCCGACCCGACGCGGAGGCGCGCCCCGCGCCCGCTAATCTCCATCAATTCGCTTGAATTTGTGATAGAAACGCCGGGCTTCTAACCTGTAAACCTGATCGACAAAATGACTTTTACGAGGAGCCCCATGACAAGAGGTTCGAGATTTCGGCGCAGCACCGCCGTCGGGTTGGTCGCGGTCTTCGCCGGTGCCGGGGCGCTGGCCGGCTGCGGTGGATCGTCTGACAGCAACTCCGGCGGAGGCTCGGCTTCCTCAGGCGGGACTCAGCTGGCCTTGGTCGCCTACTCCACCCCGAAAAAGGCCTACGACGCGCTGACAAGCGCGTTCGGGCAGACCCCGGATGGCAAGGGGGTGACGTTCGGTCAGTCCTTTGCAGCCTCGGGATCGCAGAGCCGGGCCGTCGACTCCGGGCAACCGGCCGACATCGTCGCCTTCTCCACAACCCCGGACATCACCCGCCTGGTCACCGACAAGATCGTGTCCCCTGACTGGAACGCCAACCCGCAGAAGGGTTTCTCCAGCAACTCCGTGGTCGTTCTGGTCGTGCGTAAGGGCAATCCCAAGCACATCACCGGCTGGGACGATCTGACCAAGCCGGGCGTAGACGTGATCACCCCCAATCCCTCGACGTCGGGGAGCGCCCGCTGGAACATCCTCGCCGGGTACGGGGCACAGCTCAAGCAGGGCAGGACTCCCGCGCAGGCGCTCGCCTACGTGCGAACGCTGCTGACCAAGAACGTCAGCGTCCAGGACGCGAGCGCGAGTGCCGCGCTGCAGACCTTCACCGGCGGTAAGGGCGACGTCCTGCTCGACTACGAGAGCGACGCGATCTCCGCCAAGAAGGCTGGGGATGCGGTCCAGTACATCGTGCCCAAGCAGACGATCCTGATCCAGACGCCGATCGCTGTCACCGAGAAGAGCGCCCACCCCAAGCAGGCGCAGGCGTTCCTCAACTGGCAGTGGTCAACCGCGGGACAGACGATCTGGGCGGAGCAGGGCTATCGGCCGGTGGACAAGTCGGTGCTGAAGCAGTTCGCGAGCAAGTTCCCGACGCCGCCGGACCTGTTCGAGATCAGCTACCTCGGAGGCTGGAAGACGGTGAAGAAGCAGTTCTTCGACCCCTCCACCGGGTCGATCACCAAGATCGAGCAAGCGGCGGGAGTGCCCACTGCCTCCAGCTAGCTCACTAGCCGCTCCGGCAGCTCCCGGAGCCGTTACCCGCGCTCGAGGTCGGCGGGCGCGCCGTGGCGGGCTGGGGTTGGGTCTGGCCACGCTCTACCTGAGCGTGGTCGTCCTGATCCCGCTCGCCGCAGTGGCGGTCAAGGGGGTCTCCGCTGGCCCGGCCAGCTTCTGGGCCTCCGTCACCAGTCCGGTCGCGCTGCGAGCGCTCGGAGTGACATTGCTGGTATCGCTGGTCGTAGCGGGGATCGGAACG
This sequence comes from uncultured Solirubrobacterales bacterium, assembly GCA_963731435.1. Classification (GTDB taxonomy): domain Bacteria; phylum Actinomycetota; class Thermoleophilia; order Solirubrobacterales; family Solirubrobacteraceae; genus Palsa-465. The sequence goes on along the minus strand of CAVSVF010000001.1, from coordinate 1,628,216 downwards.
GTCACGGGGACCCTCGTGGCCTGGGTTCTCGTGCGAGATCGCTTCCCCGGCAAGCGGATCATCAATGCCCTGATCGATCTTCCGTTCGCGCTGCCGACGATCGTCGCCGGCCTGACCCTCCTGGCGCTCTACGGGCCGAACAGCCCGTTCGGCGTTCACCTCGCCTATACCCGGGTCGCCGTCGTTCTGGCGCTCCTGTTCGTCACGCTTCCGTTCGTCGTGCGCTCCGTACAGCCGGTGCTGATCGAGCTCGATCGCGAGGTGGAGGACGCGGCGGCCTCGCTCGGCGCATCCAACGCCACCATCTTCAGGCGGATCGTGCTGCCGGCGCTGCGACCCTCGATCCTCTCAGGGGCGGCGCTGGCCTTCGCCCGCTCGGTCGGCGAGATCGGCTCGCTCGTGCTGATCGCCGGCAAAGTCCAGATCGCCAGCATCGTGATCTTCGCCGACATCGAGAGCGACGCTCCCCAGTCGGCGGCTGCCCTGTCGATCGTGCTGATGCTGCTGTCACTGGTGATCCTGTTGGTGCTGCGACGAGCGGGAGGTCGCGTTGCGCATTAGTCGCGGAGCCACGCTGTCGTTGCGGGGCATCGCTCTGCTCTATCTGTTCCTGCTGCTGTTGCTGCCGCTGGGGGTGGTGTTCGGCCGGACGTTCGAGCACGGCTTCAGCGCGGCCTGGGCCTGGATCACCACCCCCGCGGCGATCAGCGCCCTCTGGTTGACCGTGGCCGTCGCGGCGATCGCCGTGCCGCTGAACACCATCTTTGGCGTGGGCTGCTCGCTGCTGTTGGTGCGTGGCGACTCCCGTGCTCGCCGCTTTCTCGACGCCCTGATCGATCTGCCGTTCGTCGTCTCGCCGGTGATCGTCGGACTGGCGCTGATCCTGGTCTACGGCAAGGACGGGTGGTTCGGGACCTGGTTCGCCGCCCACGGCATCCAGATCATCTACGCCACCCCCGGAATCGTGCTGGCCACGGTGTTCGTCTCCCTGCCCTTCGTGGTCCGGGAAGTCGCCCCGGTATTGCGGGAGGTCGGCACCGAGCAGGAGCAGGCGGCAGCCACGCTCGGGGCCTCCGGCTGGCAGACCTTCTGGCGAGTGACCCTGCCCTCGATCCGCTGGGGAGTGGCCTACGGCGTCGTGCTCACGACCGCCCGGGCGCTGGGGGAGATAGGTGCCGTGCTGGTCGTCTCCTCGAATGTGGCGGGCTCGACCCTCACCCTGCCGCTGCTGACCTACCAGCGCGACGCGCAGATCGGCGCCCAGAGCGTCAACGGCGCCTACGCGGCGGCCACCGAGCTGGCGGTGATCTCGCTTGTCGTACTGCTGGCAATGACCTTACTTGGACCTAGGAGAAAGGAAGAACGATGAGAATCGACATCACCTCGGTCTCCAAGCACTTCGGTGATTTCACCGCCCTGGAGGACGTCACGCTGGAGATTCCCCAGGGCTCGCTGACCGCGCTGCTGGGCCCGAGCGGCTCAGGCAAGTCGACGCTGCTGCGGATCATCGCCGGCCTGGAGCGAACCGACACCGGCACGGTTGAGATCGACGGCGAGGACGTGACCGCCGCCCGCCCGCAGGACCGGTGCGTCGGTTTCGTCTTCCAGCATTACGCGCCGTTTGCCCACATGACCGTGCGCGACAACATCGCCTTCGGGCTGAAGATCCGCAAGCGTCCCAAGGAGGAGGTCCACTCCCGCGTGGACGAGCTGCTCGACCTGATGGGGCTCACGAAGTGGTCCGCGCAGCGCCCTCACCAGCTTTCCGGTGGCCAGCGCCAGCGCATGGCACTGGCCCGGGCGCTGGCGGTCCAGCCCCGGGTGCTGCTGCTGGACGAGCCATTCGCCGCGCTCGATGCCACCGTGCGCGCCGAGCTCCGCGACTGGCTGCGCCGGCTGCACGACGATCAGGGAGTGACCACGGTGCTGGTCACCCATGACCAGGAGGAGGCGATGGAGATCGCCGATCGGATCGCAGTGATGAACTCCGGGCGGATTGAGCAGGTCGGCTCGCCGCGGGAGGTCTACGACCGGCCGCAGAGCGCGTTCGTGATGAGCTTTGTCGGACCGGTGAGCACCCTGGAGGGCAAGCTGGTGCGCCCGCACGACGTCTCGGTGTCGCTCACCCCGATCCCCGACGCGATCGAGGCGATGGTCTCGCGAGTGGTCCATCTGGGCTTCGAGGTCCGCATCGATCTCGAGCTTCCCGGCGGGAAGGCCGCGCGGGCTCAGCTCACTCGCGGCCAGACCGAGGAGCTGGAGCTGGTTCCGGGTGAGATCGTCTACGTCCGCCCCCCGGCTCATGCACAGGCACCGGCGCTGGAGGCGGCGTCTTAGGGGTCGTCGGCAGTCCGCCAGCCACCGGTTCGCCCATCCTTGCCGGGCGCGGACGTACTCACCAGCGCGGCCGGGTTCTTCCGCGCTGAGTGTGGAAAACCCGGCACGATCCGCGGCGGCGCCAATTAGGACCGGGTTTTCCGCCGCCATATGTGGAGAAAGCGTCACCAATCGCCCCAGCCGCCACTCCGGGTACGTTTTGCACACGCGCAGCGTGGCGGGGAGCACCGAGGCTCCGGGGTGCCACTCGCCTGGCCGACCTTCGCCGCAGGACGGAGGGCGGTGCCGAGCGAGACCTACCGGGTGACCCAGGCGTCCGGATCCCGCGCCAGCCGGTCGACCGCCGCGGGCAGTCGGCCCCCCGCGACGTCGGCCAGCGTCACGTGCTCCACCACCTCGCGCAGGTTTGCCCTCACCGCGATCCACACCCGCGGCAGCGCCTCGGTCACTCCCTGGTAGACGGCGTCCTCCGGCGGGGCCCCGCGCACGCTGGCCAGCGGGCCGTCCACCGCACGGATCACGTCGGCCACCGTGATCTCCTCGGCGCCGCGGGCCAGGCGAAAGCCGCCTTCCGCGCCACGATGGCTCCGCACGATGCTGGCGTGGCGCAGCTCGCCGAGGATGTTCTCGAGGAAATTCAGCGGGATCTCCTGAGCCGCGGCGATCCGCTCGGCCTTGACCGGCTTCTCCCCGCTAGCGGCGGCCAGCTCCACCGCCGCACGGACGGCGTAGTCGGCTTTGGCCGAGATCCGCACGGATCGGAACCGCTACGCGGCGGCCGGGGCGGGCGACATCTCGTAGGCCTCGGCCAGCTCAGGATCCTTGCGGGCGAGCATCTCGGCGAGCTCCACCATCACCTTGCACTGCTTCCAGGTGGCGTCGTCCTGCATCTTGCCGTCGATCATGTGCACGCCGCGCCCGTCGGGGATCGCCTCCAGCACCTTCTTGGCGAACAGGACCTCGTCGGGGTTGGGGCTGAACACCTTCTTGGCGATTTCGATCTGCGCCGGATGCAGCGACCAGGCCCCCACGCACCCGAGCAGGAAGGCCGCCCGGAACTGGACCTCGCAGCCCTCGACGTCACGGATGTCCCCGTAGGGACCGTAGAAGGGGAGGATCCCCGCCGAGGTGCAGGCGTCGACCATGCGGGCGATGGAGTAGTGCCAAGGGTCCTGTTGGGCGGTCGGGCGCGGCGCTTCCGGGTTCTCGAGGTCAGGGTCGTTGATCACCCTGTATCCGGGGTGGCCCCCGCCCACGCGGGTGGTCTTCATCCGCCTCGAGGCCGCCAGGTCCGCGGGACCGAAGCTCATCCCCTGCATCCGCGGGCTGGCGGTGGCGATCTCCTCCAGGTTGACCACCCCGAGGCCGGTCTCCAGGATCGCGTGGATCAGTAGCGGGCGGTCGAGCCCGGCCTTGGCCTCCAGCTGGGCCAGCAGCCGATCGACATAGTGGATGTCCCACGGGCCTTCGACCTTCGGGACCATGATCACGTCCAGCTTGTGCCCGATCTCGCTCACCACCGTGGTCAGGTCGTCGAGCACCCAGGGAGACTCCAGCGCGTTTACCCGGGTCCACAATTGGGTGTCGCCGAGCTCCATCTCTCGGCCGACGGTCACGAGGCCCGCGCGCGCCGACTCCTTGCGATCGACCGGGACCGCGTCCTCCAGGTTGCCGAGCAGGATGTCCACGGTGGGAGCGATCTGCTCCACCTTGGCCACCATCTTCTCGTTGGAGAAGTCCAGGAAGTGGATCATCCGGCTGGGGAGAAACGGGATCTCCAGCGCCGGTGAGGGCGCGCCGATGGCCAGGGGCTTGACGAAATCTCGGGGGTTACGCACGCGGGTCTCCTGTTCGGGTCCGCGGCGAAAGTTAGCGGGAGCGAGTAGGGAGAGAAGTTCGGGCCGGCGCATGCGCCGGCCCGTCCGGTGGCGCATGCGCCACCGGGTGGAGGCCGCATGCGGCCCCCACCCCTAGCCGCGGCCTGCTCAGTGAGAGACCGGCGTGTTGGTCAACGACGTCAGCTGGACAGCCGTGATCTTGGTATCGAGCACCTGGCCGGAATCGCCGCCGTCGTTGCAGGTCACCACGGCGGTCCCGGGTCCGGTGAAGATGTGGACGACCTGGAGAGGCACCGTTGAACGGATGTGGCCGCTGGCGCCGGCGATCTGGGCGGTGGAGCTGTCGGTGTCGCCGCCGGCGGTGAGGGTGCATTGCGCAACCACAGACGTACTACTGGTTCCCCCATAGGCGAGGAGCTTGGCATTGATCGCATAGCTGCCCGCCGCCGGAACTTGCAGCGTGGCGATGTCCTGGTCGGTGGCGGTAAGGGTGACGGTCGCGTTGTTGAATGCCGAGTAGCCCGGGCCCTGCCCATTGGTGCCATTGACGCCGTTGGTGCCGTTGGTGCCGTTACTCCCGGTGCTCCCGTTCCGACCCGCCGGGCCTTGGGCGTTCCAGGAGAGCGAGTGATCGTGTCGGGCGCAGTGGCTTGCCTTGTAGAGGCCGCCCCCGTGGTGCGCCACGCACACCTTGATGGTGCCGGATCCACTGGCCAGGGTGAGTCCCGCACTGGCAGCAAGGGCCAGCACGGCGACCCCGGCGGTGGCGAGGCCAACCCGCCCCGCGCGTTGAGCGACGAGCTTGCGCATGTGTGCTCCTTCCCCTCCGCGAGGGGGATCGTTTACGAGCTAGGACCGTATGCCGCCACCGGGGCTGCTCGCATCAGGGAGCCTCCCTACTGTTTCGTGGGCGCCGCGGTAGGTCCCATGGGGCTCGCCCAGCATCGGCGCCAGGTCCTCTCGGGAGCGGATCCCGAGCTTCATATACGCGCTGCTGAGGTGCTTTTCGACCGTCTTGCGGGTGATGAACAGTGACTGGGCGATCTCAGGGTTCGACAAGGGGACGGCGGCCATGCGGCAGACGCGCAGCTCGCTGGCGGTCAGCGAGTCGACCCCGATGGGGATCGAGTCCCGTGGTCGGGCTCCGGTGGCCTCCAGCTCCACCCGAGCACGTTCGTCGAGCGCGAGCGCGCCACAGCGGGCTGCCAGCTCACGTCCGGCGATGAGGGGCGGCCGAGCCTCGCGCCGCCGATTGGCACGGCGTTGTGCAGCACCCAGTTCGATCAACGCCCGCGCGTAATCCAGCCGAGCGTCGCTCGCTTCGAGTGACCGTACGGCTTCGTGCAGCCGGAGTACTTGCGGCTCGTCAGCTTCGCAGCGTCCGAGCGTGATTAAGGCAACGCCTCTCGCTCGCGGGCCGCCGTAGCGGCTCGCAAGCTCGAGCTCCTCAACAGCCAGTGTTCGCGCAGCTCGAACATCGCCGAGGGCCAGGTGCGCCTCCGCGGCTGCCGAGCGCCAGGGGATGGTCGCTGGATTTACGGCGCCGATGCCGTCATTGCGCCGTCCGCACTCCAACAGGTCGGCCAGGGCCCGCTCAGGCTCGCGACGAGCCAGATGGACCCGACCCCGCGTGTGCAGCATCTGCGCGAATACGCCGCCGCGCTCATCTCCGGGGTCAAGCGCGTGGACAAGGCCGAACGCCTCGTCCACGTCACCCACGGCGAGTCGCGCATCGGCAAGAAACGCCCTGGCGGCCACGGTGATGATGGACACCGGCAGATCCTCGGCGCAGACCAGTGCCTGCCGGGCGTCCGCCTCGGCATCCTTGATCCGTCCAGCCCGGAAATGGAGGTGGGACCGGGTGCAAAGCGCCAACCCTGCGGCCCAAATTGCGCCCTGACGCTGTGCTGTGGCCACTGAGGTGTCGGCCAAGGCGAGCGCCTGCTCCAGCCGGTCGACGAACATGAGGGCAAAGATGGATATGTGGACCAACACCGACGCCGGTCCCAGGCGCTCCGCCAGCTGCCCCCCGGTCCAGGCGCGAGCGGCAAGCCGGGCTACCTCTTCGGCGGGCGCCCCCTCGATTGCCCGCAGCGAGGCGAGAGCGGCGTATCCAGGGGCCGCGATCAGTGGCTCCTGGCGCGCCGCGCGTCGTTGCAGGTCGGCAGCGCCGGAATGGGCGAGGGGTGCGGTCCCGACGGACAGCTGGGCCGCGCTGATCATCTCCGCGTGCGTGGCCAGGGCGAGGGCCGGATCCGCTGCCTCCAGCTCGCGCAGTGCGATCCGCATCCGCTCCACCGCAGGAGCGATCTGACCGGCGAGCTGGGCGAGGCGTCCCATCTGGAGGGCCGCCAGACCGCACGAGCGTTCGGTCGCCGAATTCGTAAAGACCTCATTCAGATGTTCGCCTGCCGCCGGGTCGCCGGTCAGGGTCTCTGCCTCGGCGAGCTCCATCAGCACCGCCTCGCGCGCGGCACGCGGGGGTGCCTGGTCCAACGCCCGGCGCAGGTAGCGCACCGCGGTCGACGGCGTGCCTCGGGACATGGCCACCGCGGCACCGGCGCGTAACCGGGCGATGACCCAGGGCTCCCGGGTGGGCTGCGCTCTGAGGAGATGAGCGCACACGCGGTCGAGCGATTGCCCCGCTTCGTCCAAGATCCGCGCCGCGCGGCCGTGCGCCGCCGCCTGTTCTGCCGGCGGGCGGTCGGAGAGCAGCACGGCCTGGAGGAGCGGGTGGGTGAACTCCAGTGGGGCGACCGACGAGAACAGGCCGGCTTCGAACAGCGCATCCGCTGCGCGGGTGGCGTCTTCGAGTCCAAGGCCAGCCAAATCGGCGGCCTGGCGGAGCCCAGCGCCGTCGCCGAGGGTTGCGGCCGCGTGAGCCAGCGCGACCGCGGCCGGAGGTAACCGGGCCAGCCGGGCGGTGGCGTGGCGGACGATGCTGTCAGGGACCAGCTCCTCCAGGCGGTCTGCGGTCTCACGGTTCGGCGGGATCCCAGTGAGAGCCAGCGATCGGCACAGCTCGACCACCATGAACGGATTGCCGTGGGCGAGGCGGTGGCAGCGAGCGCAGAACTCCGGGTCCGGCCCGTCGAGAACCTGCGTGGTGAGCGCGGCGGTCGCGCTGGCCGACAATGGTCTCAGCTGCAGCCGTCCGGTTAGGCCGGCTTCCTCCAGACCCCCGAGTGACTCGTCTGGCGCTCCCGGCTCCAGCGGACGTCGGGCGCAGATCACCGCGAGTGGCAGTTCATCAGCTCGCCTGGCCAGGAAGCTCAGGAAGGCCAGCGAGCTCTCATCGGCCCACTGGGCGTCGTCCACGGCCAAGAGCAGCGGTGCACGAGCCGCCAGGTTCACGAACAGCCAGTAGAGACCGTGCAGGACGCCTAGTCGGTCCGGACCGGCGGCGGCTGGAGTCACCGACGGTGCCTCGAGTGCCGTACGCGCCAGTGCGGCGGCACCGGCAAAGATCTCAGGCTCAGAAGCGCGGGAGACGTCTCCCAACAGCGGCTCGACGAGCTGCTGCACGATTCCGAAAGGGAAGGTGCTCTCCAGCTGTGAGCCGCGAGCATGGGCCACCTGTAGTCCGAGATCGGCTGCGCGTCCGCGGACCTCTTGAAGGAGTCGTGTCTTTCCCAGGCCCGGCCTGGCTTCCACGAGCAGAATTCCCCCCCGGCCCCCCGCCGCATGCGCGAACAGCGTCTCGCATTTCGCGAACTCGACGTCTCGTTCAAGCAGCGGGGTCATCCCTCCCTCTCTCAGCCCTCGAGGAAATCTTACGGTCCTCGGCTCGTTGGCGGTACCCATCAATGCAGGCAGAGCCGTCCCTTGCCATCCTGCGCCTGCTGAACCCGACTCTCAGGAGCTTTGATGACCGAAGTAGAGACCGACCAGGCCGCGCGAGAAGCCAGCGGCGCCCACCCCTACGGCCGTTATCTGGAGGAATTCGAGGTGGGCGCGGTCTACAAGCACTGGCCGGCCAAGACGGTGACCGAGTCCGACGACCACCTGTTCTGCCTGATCACGATGAACCATCATCCGCTGCACATCAACGACGTGTACGCGAAGGGCTCCCAGCAGGGCCGCAACGTGGTGGTGGGTCCGCTCGTCTACTCGCTGGCCCTGGGGATGAGCGTCTCGGACGTCAGCGGCAAGGCGATCGCCAATCTCGCCACTGAGGATCTGAGCCATCCGGCCCCCGTATTCCACGGTGACACGCTGTTCTGCGAGTCAGAAGTGCTCGAGGTCAAGCCCTCTCGCTCCAAGCCGGACCGGGGAACCGTGCGCGTCCACACCCGCGTTCTCAACCAGGACGGAGTCCTGGTGGCGGAGTTCAAGCGCCTGGTCCTGGTCCCGCGCAGGGAGCCCGGCGAGCCGACCGCCAGCGCCGAGAGCAACGTCGAGTAACGGCATCCAGACGGCGTCGCGGCCGGATTCCCGGGTACATTTGACGGCGCCACCGAAGCTGAAGGAGTCCCTGAAACCAATGGCTCACACCGCACCCACCCACGGAGCGACCACCAATCACGCCGGCCTGCAGGCGTGGGTGGAGGAGATGGCAGCGTTGACCCAGGCGGACGAGGTCCACTGGTGCGACGGTTCCGCCGAGGAATATGACCAGCTCGCCGCCAGCCTCGTCGAGGCCGGCACTTTCGAGAAGCTCTCCGAGGCGAAGCGGCCCAATTCCTACCTCGCCCTCTCCGACCCGGCCGACGTAGCCAGGGTCGAGGACCGGACCTTTATCTGCTCCGAGCGCGAGGCGGACGCCGGACCGACCAACAACTGGCGCGATCCCGGCGAGATGCGAGAGACCCTCACAGGTCTGTTCCGGGGCTCGATGCGCGGCCGCACGATGTACGTGGTGCCGTTCTCGATGGGGCCGATCGGCTCACCGATCTCCCACATCGGGGTGCAGCTCACAGATTCCGCCTACGTGGCGGTGTCCATGCGGATCATGACCCGGATGGGACAGGCCGCGCTCGACGCGCTCGGCGAGGACGGCGAGTACGTGCCCTGCCTGCACTCGGTGGGGATGCCGCTCACCGAGGGCGGGGAGGACGTCCCCTGGCCGTGCAACGCGGACAACAAGTACATCGTCCACTTCCCCGATACGCGGGAGATCTGGTCGTTCGGCTCGGGCTACGGGGGCAACGCGCTGCTCGGCAAGAAGTGCTTCGCCCTGCGGATCGCCTCGGTGATGGCCCGGGACGAGGGCTGGATGGCCGAGCACATGCTGATCCTGAAGCTGACCTCGCCCGAGGGTGAGGTCAAGTACATAACCGGGGCCTTTCCCAGCGCCTGTGGCAAGACCAACCTGGCGATGCTGGTTCCCACCCTTCCCGACTGGAAGGTTGAGACGATCGGCGACGACATCGCGTGGATGAAGTTCGGCGAGGACGGCCGGCTCTACGCGGTCAACCCCGAGTCCGGGTTCTTCGGGGTGGCTCCCGGGACGGGCGCGCTCACCAACCCCAACGCGATCGACACGATCGGGCGCAACTCGATCTTCACCAACTGCGCCAAGACCGATGACGGCGACGTCTGGTGGGAGGGACTCACCGGCGAGCCGCCGCCCCATGCCATCGACTGGCACGGCAACGACTGGACGCCAGAATCCGGTAATCCCGCCGCCCACCCGAATGCGCGGTTCACCACCCCCGCAGCTCAGTGCCCGTCGATCGCGCCTGAATGGGAGGACCCCAAGGGGGTGCCGATCGAGGCGATGCTGTTCGGTGGTCGCCGCTCCACGGTGGTGCCCCTGGTGATGGAGGCCCGCGACTGGGAGCACGGGGTGTTCCTTGGTTCGATCATGTCCTCGGAGAAGACCGCGGCCGCGACCGGCAACGTCGGCGAGCTCCGCTTCGACCCGATGGCGATGCTCCCGTTCTGCGGCTACAACATGGACGACTACTTCGGCCACTGGCTGAGGCTCGGCGACCGAGATGGCGCCAAGCTCCCGCGGATCTTCTACGTCAACTGGTTCCGCCGGGACGATGCCGGCAAGTTCCTGTGGCCGGGCTTCGGGGAGAACTCCCGGGTGCTGGCCTGGATCTTCCGGCGCTGCGAGGACGCGGTGGGCGCGGTCGAGACCCCGGTGGGCCTGCTCCCGGAGGAGGGCGCGATCGACACCGAGGGCCTGGACGTCTCCGAAGAGGCGATGGAACGGGTCCTTTCGGTCGATCTGCACGAGTGGGCCCAGCAGCTGCCCCAGGTGCGGGAGCACTTCGCCCGCTTCGGAGATGGGCTGCCGGCACCACTGCGCGCCCACCTGGACGAGCTGGCGAAGCAGCTCGACGCTTAGGAAAGCCGGGTTACGCTCGGCTTCATCCCATCCGACGCCGGCCTGCTGATCCTGCAGGCCGGTGTCGTCGCTGCTCCCCGACCAGCTCCGCGCCTCCGAGCCCTTGACCGACTGAGGGGCCGCGGCTGGGCGCTGGTGCCGCTCGGCTCGATCGTGGCGGTGGTATTCGCCATCCGCTACATCTCGGATACCGCCACCGGCCTGACCTACCTGGCGTTGGTGGCAGTTCCCCTCCTCGCGGCTGTCGCGCTCGGGTGGACCGCTCGAGGGTCCTTCCCGCCGGCCGCGCTGCTCGCGATTCCGCTGTTCGCGCTCGCCTGGGCCGACCGGACGGGCCTCCCCGGGGAGGCCGCGGCCGCGCTCCTCTCCGGACTCAGCTGCATCACCCTGGGTGTGCTGCTGGCGGCGGTCACGCCGCCGGGCTGGCTCAAGCTGGGGATAGTGCTGATGGCCGCAGCCGACACGTGGCTCGTCGTCTCCGACCTGCTGCAGGCCCCAAATGCGGCCCTGATCGCCGCGCACCCCGCCGCGGGCCTGCCCCAGCTGCAGAGCGAGCTGTTCGGCACCGTGTCGATGGGTTATGGCGATCTCTTCGTGGCTGCGCTGCTGGGCGCGGTGCTGGCCCGTGAGCTGCGCCGCCAGCAGGTAGCCGCTGTGCTGACGCTCCTGGTGGCCGCTCTGTTCGACCTGCTCTTCCTGGTGGTGGCGGAGCTTCCGGCAACGGTTCCCGTGGCGCTTGTGCTGATCGGGATGGAAGCGTGGCAGTGGAGTCGAAGACGGCGCAGCCGCGCCCCCACCGGTGCAGGCCCGCCCGCTTCAGCCGTTGCCTCGCCGCGCCGATAAACCGGACCGCAGTGGAGCGACGGCTGCGGTCCATCTACCCCTGCGCAGGCTCAGTGGCTGCCGTCGGTATCCGAGGCCGGCGGGCGCGACTCCTCGGCCAGGGAGGTGATGGCCAGTGTGCCCCTGGCGGCATCCTCCAGCACGTCGGTGGCCTCCTCGGCCGAGCGCGCGTAGAGCTCCACCAGCAGGTGGACGACGATCCGGTCCTCGTCGTGCTTGTGGAAGCGGACGTGGGTGAAGAACTCCCGGGTCCCATGGTCGCCGAAGGCCGCGTAGGAGAGCGCATCCCCGGCCTCCGGGCCGGAGCAGGTGTCCACGTCGTCGGAGTCGACGGTGACGGTGCAGGAGGCGACCCAAGGGGTGCCGGCGATCATCCGCTCCCAGCGGTCCTCAATCGGCTCCACCCGTCCGTTGTGGAACCCGAGATGGGGCTGGTCGTGCATGCACTCCAGGCACTGCACCACCGCTTCCTGCATCTCGTCGACCACCTCGCCGCGCTCACCCGTCTGGGAGTCGATCCGGTGGATGCCCTCGTAGTGGACCTGGACCTCCAGATTCTGCGACCAGCACCGGTAACAGCGAAGCCAGCTCCTGACCTCCGTTGAGCCCTCCATGCCTTGATTCTACGATCCCCCTGTGAGTGAGCATGGCGCGGCGTCCGCGACCACGCCGATAGGGGTGATCCTCGCCGGTGGGCGGGGGCGGCGGATCGGCGGGAGCAAGGCCTGTGTCCCGCTCCGCGGCCGTCCGCTGATCTGCTATCCGCTGGACGCCCTGGCTGCCGTCCTGCCCGAGGTCATAGTCCTGGCCAAGGTGGACACGATGCTGCCGGAGCTGCCGGGGATGACGGTGTGGCTGGAGCCGGCGTTGCCGCAGCATCCCGTCTTCGCGATCATCCACGCCCTCGGTCTCGCGGAAGGGCGGGCGATTCTCGCCTGCGCAGCCGACATGCCGCTGGTGGATGCCGCCGTGGTATCCCGCCTGGCGGCGGCAGGCCCCGCGGCGGGGCCCGTCCTGGCAGGGGGCCCCGTGCTGGCAGGGAGGCCCGCGCTGGCGGCCAGCGGCGAGCAGCTCCAGCCGCTGCTGGGTGTGTACCCGCCGGCGTCACTGTCGCCGCTGCGGGAGGCCCTGGACGCCGACTCGGAGATCTCGCTGCGTACCGCCGTGCGCTCGCTGGACCCGAAGCTGGTGGAGGTCGGCGCCAGAGCCCTGTTCAACGTCAACGCACCGGAGGATCTCCTTCAGGCGGCGGTGATGCTCGATCAGCCGAACGTGAAGTCGTAGGCGCTGACCCCGGGTGGGATCTCCACAGTCAGGCCGTGTTGCTCGGCGTCCGGGACGGAGACCAGCGAGTAGAGCCGCTGGCCGCGAACGGTCACGGTCGCACCGTGCACGTCGGTCCCCGCCTGGCGGCGGGAGATCGGGCGGCCGTCCAGCAGCACGCGGACGGGCCGGGGGACGTTGCCGGCGGAGGTCAGCACGAGGTACACGTTGGCCGCCTGCACCCGAGCCTGAATGCTGGCGCCCGGGGCGAGCGGGGTTGCCGCCTCGGAGTTGATCCGCCACACCCCCTTGAGCCCGAATTCGTTGACCTCGGGATGGCGAACGCCGGGATAGGAATGGACGCCCTTCTTCGGCGGCGTGACGAAACCCTGCGCCCGCCGCGGGTCCAGGTAGGTCTCGGGGGTGGCCAGCTGCGCTGAGGGCAGCTCGGCGTGGGCAGTGGTCGGTGGGGGCAGCCTTCCGGCGCCGGCCGTCATCAGCAGCTCTCGCACCGCGCGTTCGGTCTCGGAGTAGTTTCCTTCGCCGAACTGCGTATGGCGGACCTGTCCGTTCGCGTCGATCAGGTACTCCGCCGGCCAGTACTGGTTCCCATAGGCGTTCCAGGTGCCGTACTGATTGTCCTGGGCGACGGGATAGCGCAGCCCGTCGGAACGGATCGCCTGGGCGACGTTCCCGGCGTCCTGCTCGAAGGTGAACTCCGGGGTCTCGACGCCGACGATCTGCAAGCCGTAGCGGTGATAGGTGGCATAGAGGCCCTTGAGGAAAGGCAGCGTGCGCAGGCAGTTGATGCAGGTGTAGGTCCAGAAATCGACCAGCACGACGTGGCCCCTCAGGCCCTTCAGGGTCAGGGGCCTGTTGCCGGGGGTGTTGAACCACTGCTCGGTTCCCGTGAACTCCGGGGCCGCGCCGAGCTTGGGAAGGGTCGGTCCCATCGGCTGGGAGGCCTCGTGGAGCGCGAACGGCGAGGCCGGTCGTAGGGAGGCGAGCCGGCTCTGCACCGCATGAGAGTTCTCCAGCGAGCGGGTCGGGTCCACCAGGAACGCCGGCAGGCTGCCGTCCTTGGCCAGGGCCTCCTCGAAGCGGACGTCGACGTTGGCGGCCATCAGCACCCCGGTGAGCAGCAGCACCGCGCCCAGGCTGCGCTCGACGATGTGACCGCGGGCCGAACGACGGACCCGTTCCAGCACCGCTCGGCTGCCAAGCGCATAAAGCAGCAGTACCGCGCCCAGACCCACCGCGTAGGCCAAGGCCACGGCGACGATCCGGGCCGATGCACCTCCGGATGCGCTGACCGACGTGACCGCGGCGAGGATGGGGCCGGCGCACGGCGCGCACACGAAACCGAGCGCCCCGCCGACCCCCAGCCCCGACCAGAAGCCGTCGCCCCGGCTCTTCGGACCAAACCTGCCCAAGCGGGAGAGGGGTGCTTGAACCCGCTCCGCGAGGCTCGGGACCAGCAGCACGAGCCCGAAACAGATCAGCACGACGATCGCCAGGGTCCTTGCCGCGCCGGCCGCCAGCCCAACGCCCTTGACCAGCTGGGCCAAGGCAACGATGGCGATCGTGAACGTCCCCATCAGGCCGAGCACGATTCCCAGCGGCCGGCGCCGCCCACCCAGTGCACTGGCCGAGAGCAACGCTGGGAGCACTGGCAGCACACATGGGGTGATGGCGGTGCCGGCGCCGGCGATCAGCGCGAAGACCAGCAGCAGCAACATGGGCTCAGATGATGACCCTCGGTCGTTGCCAAAGCATTAAGTCCCTTTTCCGGGGCGGGGCGTCATTGATCCGCCTTCCCGGCGGTTCCGTACTGAAGGGCATACCCGGGCGTACGTACCTGGGCAGATGAGGAGGTCGCATGACCCATTCCGTGGAGCCGGCGGAGCCGCCGGTCACGAGCGCAGTCGAAGAACTTGCGCGCGACGACGTCGAGCGCAAGAAGTTCCTGAAGATGGCAGGGAAGACCATGGGCGGCGGCGCAGCGGCTGTGGGGCTCAGCGCGTTCATCGCCGCCTGCGGGAGCAGTTCCAGCTCCAGCAGCTCCGCCAAGAGCTCGGCTCCGGCGAGCAGCAGCGCCAGCTCCAGCTCCAGCTCCGGAGACCTGGCGATCGTCAACTACGCGCTGACGCTCGAATACCTGGAGTCCGCTTTCTATGCCGCGGTCCTCAAGAGCAATCTGTTCCACGGCAAGGTGCTGGCGACGCTCAAGAGCTTCGGCATGGACGAGGACCAGCATGTCGTCGCGCTGAAGAAGGCGGCCACGAGCCTCGGAACGCCCGCGGCCAAGCCAACCCCGAAGTTTCCGCCGCTGAACGACGCGGCCACGGTGACCAAGCTGGCCGCCAAGGTCGAGAACCTCGGCGCTGCCGCCTACCTCGGGCAGGCCGGCAACATCCAGAGCAAGCAGATCCTGGCCTCAGCACTGGCCATCCACACCGTCGAGGCCCGCCACGCGGCCACCCTGAACACCCTGCTCAAGATGGATATCACCCCCGACGGAGCTTTCGCCAAGCCCGCGACGCATGAACCAGTACTCGCCGCGGTCAAGCCGTTCATCGCCTAGCCGGAACTGAAACTCAGAGAGGAATTGAACAACTGATGACAAGTTCGGAAATCGCCAGCCCCGAGCTGGGAGCGGTGGAGGTTCACGGGATGACGCGCTCGAGCTTCATCCTGCGTGGTGCACTCGCCGCCGGAGCCACCTATGGCGTCGGCGCCGTGGCGCCGTACGTCAGCAACGCTCTCGGGCAGACGGCGGGCGGGGATGCGGACATCCTCAACTTCGCCCTCACCCTGGAGTACCTGGAGTCCAACTTCTACAACGTCAAGGCCAAGACGGTTGGCCTCACCGGCCCGGCGGCCGCGCTGGCCAAGGAGCTGGGCGAGCACGAGGCCGCCCACGTGTCGGCCCTGACCTCAGCCATCAAGGGCGCCGGCGGGATGCCGGCGGCGATGCCGAAGTTCGAGTTCCCGGTCACCAACGCATCCGAGTTCCTGGCGCTGGCCTACAAGTTGGAGAACACCGGCGTGGGGGCGTACAACGGCGCCGGTCCGATGCTCACCGACAAGGCCCACCTCGCCGCAGCCGGATCGATCGTCCAGGTCGAAGCCCGTCACGCGGCCGGGATCGCGCTGCTCCAGGACAAGTCGGTAACCCCCGACGGGGCGTTCGACAAGCCCCAGACCAAGGCCGAGGTACTGGCCAAAGCCGGTCCACTGATCAAGTCGCCGTAGATCGTGCGATATCTGCGGTTCGTCGGAGCAGAATCGGCTAGAACCCAGCCGATGTTCCGAACGCCCCGCAGCTTTCGCGATCGCGAAGTCCGGGCGCTCGCCGACGAGGACCTGATGGATCGGGTCCGCGGCGGCGACGCCCGGGCGTTCGAGGTCATCTTCGATCGCCATGGCGGCGTGGCGTTCTCCCTGGCCTTTCGGATGTGCGGCCGCCGGATGCTGGCCGAGGACATCGTCCAGGAGGCGTTCCTGTCGCTGTGGCGCCGCAGCGAGGGCTACGACCGGAACCGGGGGAGCGTGCGCTCGTGGATCCTCAGCACGGTTCGCAACCGGGCGATCGACTCGTTCCGCCACGAGACCGTCAAGGTGGGCCGGGACGTCAGTGACGAAACCGGGCTCGAACGGATCCCGACGGCGGAGCGAACCGAGAGCGAGGTCGAGCAACGCGAGCGCGTGCAGCAGGTCAAGAGCGCGCTCGACGAGCTTCCCGGCGAGCAGCGGCGGGTTATCGAGCTCGCCTACTTCGGCGGGTTCACCCACAGTGAGATCGCCGAGATGCTTGCGGTTCCGGCGGGAACGGTGAAGGGACGGATCCGGCTGGGGTTGAAGAAGCTCCGAGTCAGCCTCGGCGACGCACAAGGAGTGCTATGACCGATTGCCGAGGTTATGAATGAGCACGGATGATCACATGTCAGCTGGCCACGACTGCGGCGCCGATGCCGCGGCCTACGCGCTCGGCGCGCTGGATCCCGAGGAGGCCGACGCCTTCCGGCAACACCTTGAGACCTGTGTGGTCTGCCGCGAGGAGGTGGCTGCCTTCCAGCGGGTCGGTGAGGGACTTGCTGCGAGTGCACCGCAGTTTCCCGCCCCGCGTCGGCTGCGCCGCCGCGTGCTCCACGCCGTCCGTGAGGACGCGCGTTCACGGACTGTGGCCAGTCCTCGGGCACCCGTGGGCCGGCTGGGGACGGCCTGGGGCGTGCCACAGGCCGCGGTTGCCCTGGTCGTCACGCTGGTGCTGGCGGGCGCGGCATTCGGAGTCCTGGAGGCGCTCTCCGGTGGATCCAGCGGCTCCCGTGTGGTCACGGCCAAGGTCCTCGGTTTGCCGGGGAGTGCGCACCTTCGCATCAGCGGCGGCCACGCCGAGCTCGTGGTGCGGCGATTCCCGCCGCCCCCGGCGGGCCGCATCTACGAGGTCTGGCTGAAGCGAGGGACAGGGCCGCCCATCGCGACCCGGGCGCTGTTCAGCGTGACCGCCAATGGGTCCGGCGACATCGGCGTGCCCGGTGGACTGAACCAGGTGAGCCAGATGATGGTCACCCAGGAGCCCGCCGGCGGCAGTCTCAAGCCGACGAGCCCGCCGGTGATCCTGGCGCAGCTGAGCTGATCTCGGCCAGCCGCTGAGCCGAGCCGCGCGCTACGGCCGCGGGGCGGTGATCCATCCCGGCCGCGCGCCCGTACCAAGGTGAGCGAACCCTCAACAGATGGGAGCTTCCCCGTGGGGCTTGAGAACCCAATTCACATCATGTTTCTGCTGGTCATCCTGCTGCTCGTATTCGGCGCCAAGCGGCTGCCGGAGATGGGAAAGTCGCTGGGATCGGGCATTCGCGGCTTCAAGGGGGCGCTCACCGGTGACGAAGAGCCGGCTGGGCAGCTGAATGCGGCCACGGCCGCGACTCCCGCCGCCGCGACTCCTGTCGCGTCCGAAACCCCGGCGCGCGAGCCCGCGTCCGAGCCGGCGCCGCCGGCACGCTTCGCCGCCTGACCGGGTGATCCATCCGCGGTGACCCCTCGTACTAGCGGGGGGACCGGGACGACGGAAGGCTCCTCGCGGCCTTCTGCAACAGCAACGCTCAACGCATTTCCATTCCCCTAAGGAGGAATATGAGCCACGAGTTGAACCTCGAGGACATTGACGTCGATGGCGCTGTCCGGGAGACGGCAGCAGAGGCGATGGATGCACTGGACGGCGACACCCGGTCGCAGTTCCTGCGGCGTGCCGGCCTTGCCGGCGGCGCCTTCATGGGCGGCGGCGCGCTGCTCGGTGCGCTGGCCCCGACAGCACTGGGGTCCAGTCTCAATCGCGGACCGGACCACGATCGCCCGCCGTCGAAGTTCGGCAAGGGTGACATCGGCATCCTCAACTACGCGCTGACGCTCGAGTACCTCGAGTCAAGCTTCTACAACGAGGCCAGCAGGGAGCTGAAGGGCAAGATCTCCAATCAAGCCCTGGTCACGTTCCTGAGGACGGTTACCGATGACGAGAACCAGCACGTCAGGGCGCTGAAGCACGTGCTTGGCCACCATGCGGTCAAGGAGCCGAAGTTCCACTTCAACGGTGACACCTCGACGCCCGCGCGGTTCGTCAACGCGTCGGTCATCTTTGAGAACACCGGCGTGCGCGCGTACTCCGGGCAGGCGTTCAACATCAAGGATCCCGCCGTTCTGGCCGCCGCGCTTTCGATCGTCACGGTCGAGGCGCGTCACGCGTCGGTGGTCGGCCTGATTCAGCGGCCGACTCTGGAGAAGGGCATCGCCCCGAGCGGAGCATTTGACAAGCCGCTCGGCGCCAAGGATGTCCTGAAGGCCGTCCACAGCCTCAACTACGGCCTCTAGGCCGTTCTGACTGGCTGACGCCACTGGCCGGGCCCCGCTTCCTCCTTGGGCGGGGCCCGCCGGCCAGTAGTCAGGCTCTTTCAGCCGCCGATCGCAGACATCGTCCGGTGCGGTTGAACGAAGCCGGCTTCTCCGACGTGGTGCTTGAGCTCCTTCCGCCAGACGGCGTCACGGATGATCTGCTCCAGCTCGGCATCACTGGCGCCTGCCCGCAGTGGGCTGCGCAGGTCGGTCTCGTTCAGCGAGAACAGGCATGTCCGCAAACGGCCGTCAGCGGTCAGCCTGATCCGGTTGCAGTCCGCACAGAATGGCTCGGACACCGGGTTGATGAACCCAATCCGTCCCCGGCCGTCGGCAAACCGGTAGACGCGGGCGGTCGCGTGGGGCTCCCGCGCCAACGGCTCCAGCGGGTGGTTCACGTTGATCGCCTGCCGGATCTCCTCGCCGGTGAGGACCTGGTCGGCGCTCCACGCGCGATCACCGTCGAGCGGCATGAACTCGATGAAGCGCACCTCCAGCGTGGTGGTCCGCGCCAGCTCGACGAAGGGGAGCACCTCCTGCTCGGTGAAGCCACGTATGGCCACCGCGTTGACCTTGACCGACCCCGGCCCGGCCAGCGAGGCGAGCAGCGTCAGGCCACGGAGCACCTGGGGGAGGGCATCGCGGCGGGTGAGGGCGTAGAAGCGGTCCCGCTGCAGCGAATCGACCGAGACGTTGAAACGCCGTCCCCCGGCGTCAACCAGCCTCCGGGCGTCACGCTCCAGCAGGAAGCCGTTGGTGGTGATGGCCAGGTCCTCCACGCCGGGTACCTCTGAGAGCATCGCCACCAGGTTGGGGAACTCCCGCCGCACGAGTGGCTCGCCACCGGTCAGCCGTACGTCGCTGACCCCCATCGCCGCCAGCAGTCGCACCAGCCGGGCGATCTCCTCGAAGGTGAGAATCTCCTCCCGCTCCAGCCAGGGCAGCCCGTCCGCGGGCATGCAGTATTGGCAGCGGAAGTTGCAGCGGTCGGTGACGGAGACGCGTACGTCCCCGATCATCCGGCCGTGTCCGTCGCGTAGCGGTTCCAGAGGCACTGACGGAAGGCTACCCCGGGGGGCGCATGGGACTCCGCCACCACTCGGCAAGTGACGAATCAGATCACGAACGGCGCATGATCACGGCGACCGTCGCCATGGCGAACCCGATCTGGCCGAATGCGAGCGCCGTGCCGAGGTTGACCGCTCCGAGCAGTCCGGCGAGCGCGCTGCTCAGAACGAAGGCCAGCAGCATGATCGCGAGGTCGATGCGCACGTGATCGATTTTGCCCTACTCCCGCCCGGCCGCCCGGGCTCGGTGCTCGAGCGCGCGCGTCAGGGCAGGAACGTCGAGGCCCGGGTCCTGCTCGGATAGCCACCGTTCGGCGTCACGCCGGCCGCCGAGGTCCCGCAGACCGTGGTTGCCGTGCTCGGCGGCGAAGTCAGCCAGTGCGTGCATCCGGCGGGCCCGCAGGCGACGGTCGGGAAGATCAAGCTGCGCCCGGTGAGCGGCAAGCTCGTCCGCCAGCTCGGAGATGCCGGTCGGCGGTGCCACCGAGGAGACGGCCACCACGGCGGTGTCGCGGGCGCCCAGCGAGCGCAACGCAGCGCGGAGGTCTGAAAGCGCGCGAGTGGCCACAACTCCCAGGTCGGACTTGGTGACCACGAGCACGTCAGGGATCTCCATGATCCCGGCCTTGAGGAACTGCAGTACGTCGCCGGACCCGGGTTGCACCACCACCGCCACGGTGTCGGCCACATCGGCGACTTCGGTCTCCGACTGTCCCACCCCGACGGTCTCGATCACCACGACGTCGAAGGCCACCGCCAGCGCCGCTGCTGCTGCCCGGGTCGCCGGCGCCAGCCCGCCCAGGCGCTCACCGGCGGCGGTGGAGCGGATGAACACCGACCGGTCACGTGGATCGACCTCGATCCGCGCCCGATCTCCGAGCAGCGCCCCGCCGGAGCGGCGCGAGCTGGGGTCGACCGCGAGCACGGCGACCGATTGCCCACGCCTTCGCCACTCGGCGACCAGGCAGGAGAGCAGCGAGGACTTGCCCACCCCCGGCGGACCGGTCACCCCGACCACCTGGGCACGGGCTTCAGTGCCGGTAGCCCGCGGGGACACCCCGGCGAGGAGCACCTCCGCCTGTGTTCGATCGCGTTCGGTCCGGCTCTCCACCAGGTTGAGGACCGCGGGGGCGGCGCCGGTGTCTCCGTCGCGAAGCCGTTTGGCGAGCTCCTCGCCTGCCGCAGTGCCCGCGCTCAAGCGTGGGCGGCCGTATCGAGGCCCTTGGGCGTGCCCCCGCTGGCGCCCGTGCCGTTGACCTGCTCGCCCACCAGCGTGATGATGTCCCGCATCATCTGATTGAGGTCCCAGTCCTTGGGGGTGTAGACGGCGGCCACGCCTGACTCTCGCAACCAGGCGGCGTCGGCGTCCGGGATGATGCCTCCGACGACGACCGGGACCTCGCCGATCCCGGCATCACGCAGGGCCTGCAGCACCGCGGGGATCAGCTCCCGGTGCGAGCCGGAGAGAATCGAGAGCCCGATCACGTGGACTCCCTCCTGGGCGGCGGAGTTGGCGATCTGGGATGGCGTGAGCCGGATGCCCTCGTAGACGACGTCCATCCCCGCGTCCCGCGCTCGCACGGCGATCTGCTCCGCTCCGTTGGAGTGGCCGTCGAGCCCAGGCTTGCCGACGAGGAACTTCAGCCGCCGGCCGAGCACCTCGCCGAGCCGCTCCACCTGATCGCGGAGCTCAGCCACGTCCTCGCCGGAGACCCCGGCCGCCTCGCCGACCCCGGTGGGGGCGCGGTACTCACCAAACGCGTCCCGCAGCGCCTGGGACCACTCGCCGGTGGTGACCCCCGCGCGGGCGGCGGCGATCGTCGCAGGCATGATGTTCTCCTCCTCTGCGCGAGCCACCCGCCGTAGCTCGGTCAGCGCCGTGTCGACGGCGGGCTGGTCGCGATCGGCGCGCCAGCGCTCGACCGCGCTGCGCTGCTCGGCCTCGACTTCCGGATCGACGACGAGGATCCCGCCGTCGGCGTCCGCGGTCAGGGGAGAGGGCTCGGTCGAGGTGAACCGGTTCATACCCACGACGGTCAGCTCCCCGGACTCGATCCGCCGCCAGCGCTCGCGGTGGGACTCGACCAGTGCCGACTTCATGTAGTCGACTGCTTCGACGGCGCCGCCCAGCTCCGAGACCCGCGCCATCTCCTCACGCGCGCCTTCGACCAGCTCGGCGACGAGGCCCTCCATCACCCTGGAGCCCTCGAAGATGTCCGGATACTCCAGCAGGTCGGTCTCAAACGCGAGGATCTGCTGGAGGCGCAACGACCATTGCTGGTCCCACGGACGCGGCAGTCCCAGCGCCTCGTTCCAGGCGGGCAGCTGCAGAGCCCTGGCCCGCGCACCGCGCCCCAGCGTCACTGCCAGCGACTCCAGGGCGATCCGGTAGACATTGTTCTCCGGCTGGGCCTCGGTCAGTCCGAGCGAGTTGACCTGGACCCCATAGCGGAAGCGCCGCTGCTTGGGGTCCTCCACGCCGTAGCGGTCGGCGCCCAGCTCGTCCCACAGCTGGCCCATCGCCCGCAGCTTGGCGTGCTCCTCGACGAAGCGCACCCCGGCATTGACGAAGAACGAGATCCGCGCGAACACGCTGCCCATCAGCTCCTGGGGCACCCGCTCCCGGACGGCGTCCAGCACGGCGATCGCATTGCTCATCGCGTAGGCGATCTCCTGGACCGGGGTGGCGCCGGCCTCCTGGAGGTGGTAGGAGCAGATGTTGATCGGGTTCCACTTGGGCACGTGCTGCACGGTGTAGGCGATCGTGTCTGCGATCAGCCGCATGCTCGGCCCGGGCGGGAAGGCGTAGGTACCGCGACTCAGGTACTCCTTGAGGATGTCGTTCTGTGTGGTGCCCTGCAGCTGCTCCTCGGCCACCCCTTGATCCTCGGCGGCGACGATGTACAGCGCCAGCAGCCACGCAGCGGTGGCGTTGATCGTCATCGAGGTGTTCATCTGATCGAGCGGGATCCCCTCCATCAGTGTCCGCATGTCACCGAGGTGGGCGATCGACACGCCCACCTTGCCGACCTCGCCCCGCGCGAGCTCGTGGTCGGAGTCGTATCCGGTCTGGGTGGGGAGGTCGAAGGCCACCGATAGGCCGGTCTGGCCCTTCTGGAGGTTGCGGCGGTAGAGCTCGTTGGAACGGCGGGCGTCGGAATGCCCGGCGTAGGTCCGCATCACCCAGGGACGGTCGGCCTCGGGCAGGCGCGGCGAGGTGTCGTCCGGCATGGCGTCCATTGTATGGGGGCTTCCGGGAGGCACGAGGCCAAATGGGGTGCTGAGGAGAAAAGCCGACCGGCATCTCCGCTAACTTGATTTCATGCCAGACCAGAGTTCAGCCGCCGACGAGCACGCTCTCATTCAGGAGATCACCGCGCCGCTGGCGGCGATTCCCGACAATGCCGTGCCCGCCGTAGCCGATGCCGATTTCCCGATAGTCCTCCGGGGCTATGACCGCTTTGCCGTCGACTCCTACGTTCGGCGTACGAGCCAGCTGGTGGCCGAGCTGCAGGCGACCCGTTCGCCCGAGGCGGCAATTCGCCGCGCGCTGGAGCGGGTGGGCGGAGAGGTTTCCGGCATTCTCCAGCGGGCGCACGAGACCTCCGACCAGATCACCAGCCAGTCGCGCCGCGAAGCCGAGGAGCGCATGGAGGTCGCTCGCCGCGAAGCCAACCAGATGACCGCCGAGGCCGAGGCCCGGCTCCGAGAGCTCGACGCCGAGACCGATCGGATATGGGCGGAGCGCCGGCGGATCGTCGAGGACGCGCGACAGCTGGCTCAGGAGCTGGTGACGCTCGCCGACGCGGCGATCGAGCGGTTCCCGGCGGCAGCTGACGGGGAGGCCAGGGATTCGACGGCGCCCACCCTCCCGCGTTCCGAGGAGCCTGAGAGCGATCAGCTGGATCCGGGAGCCACGGCTCCCTTCGCTTCGCTGGACAGCGATGAGGGGACGCACGAGTTGTTCGACCAGGAGCCCGAGCCGGCCGATCCAGAAGGAGACACGCTCGAGCCTGAGCTCGGGTCGGCCGAGCCCAGTCCCGGGCGAGCCCAGCCCGATCCCGACCCGGTCGGCGACGAGACCGTCCCGGTCGACTACGAGCCTGAGACGATGGAGCACGAGGCGGTGTGGCTGAACCCTGATCGCCCTCTCCCAGAGCGGCCCGAACCCAGCGGACCGGAGGCGCCAGAGCAGGCCGCCAACTGAGTCGGATGCGGCTGATCGACCTTCTCCACCTCGGCCGCGAGCGGGTGATCGGCAGCTACCTCGTCGACGGCGTGATCATCGACCCGGGGCCGTCTTCGTGTCTGCCCGTGCTGTTGGAGGCACTGGGTGAGGAGCAGCCGCGTGCCGTGCTGCTGACCCACATCCATCTCGACCATGCCGGCGCCACCGGTTCACTGGTCGAGCGCTGGCCGGAGCTGGAGGTGCACGTCCACGAAGCCGGGGCGCCGCACCTGATCGACCCCACGCGCCTGCTGGAGAGCGCCACCCGGCTCTACGGCGCGGAGAACATGGACCGGTTGTGGGGCGAGTTCGCGGCCGTGCCGGAGTCCCAGCTACGGATCCTGAAGGGCGGTGAGCAGGTGCTCGACGCGTTCACGGTCGCCTACACCCCAGGCCACGCCTCCCACCACGTCTCCTACCTCCATGACGGCATTGCCTACGTCGGCGATGTCGGTGGGGTCCGGATCAGTTCCCGGCTGACGATTCCTCCGACGCCGCCGCCGGACATCGACCTCGAGGCCTGGCACGACTCGCTGCGCCAGGTAGCCGCCTGGCGTCCCCGCCAGTTGGCGGTTACTCACTTCGGGGTCAATGAGGACGTCGAGGCCCAGCTGGAGGAGGTGGGTGACCGGCTTGACGAGTGGGCCGCAGTGGCTCGCGACAGCGACGAGGAGAAGTTCGTTGACCGCGTCCGGGAAACGGTGGAGGCGAACGCCGGGCGGGAGCTGGCCGCGGCCTACACCCAGGCCGCCCCGCCGAACCAGCTGTATGCAGGTCTCTCGCGTTACTGGCGCAAGCGCGCCGGCTCCTCGCCGGTATCCTAGGTTCAGCATGTCGCAGACGGTTGAGCTGCCGCGCGTAAGCGGTCCGGGCAGCGGGGCCGGCGGGCTCTGGCGCGTCGTGGTCCTGAACGACGACTTCAACACCTTCGACCACGTCGCCGAGACGCTCGCCCAGGTGATCCCCGGGGTCAGCCTCGCCGAGGGCTACCGGCTGGCCGATCGCATCCACAATCGGGGCTGCGCGATCGTGTGGAGCGGCCCGCGGGAGGACGCCGAGACCTACTGGGCCGCGCTCGACGGTGCCGGGCTGACCATGGCGCCACTGGAGGGCGGCTGAAGCGTCCCGAGGCCCGCTGAAGCGTTCCGAGGCCGCTGAAGCTCAGGCGCGGCCGGAGGAGACCGGCTTCGCGCTCAGCGGCGTCCGGGAGGCCGGAAGCGTCTTCGCGAGCTGACGCTCCGGGCTGATCCGCACCACGTTCCAGACGATCCCCAGCTTCTCCAGCAGGGCGATCAGCAGACCGGTGGGGTCCGCCAGCCGTTCCCAGAAGCGCAGGCCATGGAAGGCTGAGGTTGGGAAGGCGTGATGGTTGTGGTGCCAGGCCTCGCCCATCGACAGCGGGGCCAGCCAGAACACGTTGCGTGACTCGTCCTCGATCGCGAACCGCTTGCGGCCGAAGAAGTGACAGATCGAGTTGATCGACCAGGTCACGTGGTGCAGCAGGAAGACGCGCACGAAGCCGCCCCACAGCAGCGCGGTGAGCGCGGTCCCGATCCCGCCCCCGACGATCCAGCCGAGCCCGAACGGAATGGCGAGGCCGAGCACGACCCACACCCAGAACAGCTTGTCGACCACCCGGACGACGCGATCCTTGACGAGGTCCGCGGCGAAACGCTCACGCTCAGCGGTACCCACGGTCTCGAACAGCCAGCCCATGTGCGCGTGCCACAGGCCCTTAACGCCCCCCCAGAAGCCCGGCCCGCTGAGATGGGGGGAGTGGGGGTCCCCCTCCTGGTCGGTGAAAGCGTGGTGCTTGCGATGGTCGGCGACCCAGGTGATCACCGAGCCTTCCACCGCCATCGAACCCAGCACGGCGACCAGCGCGCGGAAGACGCGGGAGGACTCGAAAGCACGGTGGGTGAACATCCGGTGGTAGCCGAGCGTCACGCCGAGGGCGGTGAGCACGTACAGCGTGATCAGCAGACCCAGCTCCAGCGGCCCGATCGCCCGGTTCCACAGCAGCACGATCGCGGTAAGCAGGCCCATGAGCGGCAATGGAACGCCGATCAGGTTGGTGATCTTGTGGGCGCGGGACATAGTTGCAGGGTAACGCCGCAGGCCCGCGCCGTGAAGCTGTCTGGCTTAGATCAGCCGGCCGCTTCGGGCTCGAGCTCCGGCTCCGGGTCCGGTGAGGGCTCGAGCTCCACTTCCGGGCCCATCGCGCCGGCGGCGATCTCGTCGTGCCAGATGTAGGTGACCGGAATCTGGAAGCGGGAGGAGTTGCGACGGCGGAACTCGATCATCTCCGGCCCTTCCCAGTACCGATACCAATCCCGCTTGGTCTCGAACCACATCATCTGCAGGACCTTGTAGCGGTCGTCGTGCGAGCGATGCACGGCGTACTGGGTGGCGCCGTAACGCAATGCCACCGGAGCCACGGTGGCGACCTCGGCGGCGAGATGGTCCTGACGCAGGATGGTCGCGTACCACTGAATGTGTACGACGGCCATGGCTACGCACCCACCTCCGCGCGGATCGCCCCAGGGCCCTCGGCGGTCCTGCCCTGCCCCTCCTCGGTGGCGCCCACGAGGATCGCGATCTTGCCGAGATGCTTGTTGTCCCGCAGCAGCTGGTGGGCCTCCGCCACCTTCTCGAAGCCCATCGTCTGCCACAGCACGGGACGGATCTTCGACTCCTCAATCAGCTCGTTGGCCTTGGTCGCCTCCCATGCGTTGGCGAAGTGCGACCCGATGATCTCCTTCTGGCGCATCCACAGGTAGCGCACATCGAAGTCCAGCTGATAGCCCGAGGTCGCCCCGCAGATAACCACCTTGCCGAACGGCTTGACCGCCAGGACTGAGGTGGGGAAGGTGGCCTTGCCGACGTGCTCGAAGACGATGTCCGGCGGTCCGCCGAGGATCCGCTCCACCTCCTTGGTGAACCGGCGTGACTCCTTGAAGCGTGCCTTCTCCTCCTCGGCACTCTCGCCGCCCCGACGCATCATTCCGGAGAACTCGCCACGGTTGATGTGACCGACGGCCCCCAGCTGCTCGATCAGGCGTCCCTTCTCGTCGCTGGAGACGACACCGACCGCGTCGGCGCCGGTCATCGCACATAGCTGGGTCGCAAACACACCGAGGCCGCCGGCGGCGCCCCAGATCAGTACTCGCGCGCCTGCCTGGAGCTGGCAGCGGTCAAGCAGCATCCGATAGGCGGTGAAGTAGGTCAGGCCGTAAGCCGCCGCGTCCTCCCAGGGAAGATGCTTGGGCTTGGGCAGCAGCTGCTGGGCCTGGACCTTGCAGAACTGGGCGAACGAGCCCCACGTGGTCTCGTAGCCCCAGATCCTCTGGCTGGGGGCGGCCAGCGGGTCGAGCCCGTGGACCTCGGGGTCCTCATAGGAGGCCTGGTTGCAATGGATCACCACTTCATCGCCGGGCTTCCAGCGGGTGACGCCGTCGCCCACCTTCCAGACGATGCCCGAGGCATCCGAGCCCCCGATGTGATGGCCCCATTCGGGATGGTCGCCGTACCTCCACACGCCCACCGGCTCGCCGAGCGCCGCCCAGACGTTGTTGAAGTTCACACCTGCGGCCATCACCCGGACGATCACCTCGAAGGCGCCTGGCTCCGGCACCTCTATCTCCTCCAGCTGGAAGGCCTCGGTCGGCTCTCCCTCACGCTCCTCGCGGATGACCCATGCGGCCATCGTGCGTGGGAGCTCACCCGGCTCGGTGTCTACGGTTGCAACTTGGCTGAGATCAACGGCCACTTACGGTGCCTCGCTTGGTCGGGGTGCTCCGGCGGGGTGCGAACTGTAGAGAACTGTCCTTGCGCTCGGCAGGGCGACACGGTCGCCATGGAGAGGCCCGCCGCCCGGGAAGCCTCTAAGGCAGCAGCAGCTGGTTGGACGCGCTCCTGCGAGCGCTGCTGATGTGCACGGTCGCCGGCTGGATGCCTGCCTGAGTGGCGACGGCGGCCTCGTTGCCGCGCGCTCCGGTGGCAACGGTGTAGTCGCCCTGGTCGTGGAAGTCGACCGTCACCTGCGCCGTCGCCTGAGGATTGATGGGACCGGTGCTCGCCAGGGTCTGGGCGTCCGGGGACTGGACTGTCACCGACTCGGTCTTGGTAGCCGAGTTGGTCACGGTGAACTGGACCGGCCCGGCGCCCACCGTCGCGGGTGACACCGAGACGCGCTGATCGTTGACGAACACGCTGAGGTTGACCGTGACCGGTGGCCGCGGCTGATTGGCCAGACTGCCGCTGCCGCCCCCGCACGCGGACAGGACAAGTGCGCTCGCTACGGCCATCCCTAACGTAGTCCTGCGCATCGTTCGTGACTCCTCTCCTGGAGTGCCTCCAGACGCACTTACACGTGCGTCAGCAACCTCTGAGCGGAAACCCTAACCGACCGTCGCCCGAGATGGGGGTAAAGGGCGAGATCCTGCGCCGGTTTCATAGCCTTCGGGGACGTCAGTCCGCGGCCTGGGTCAACGTCCGGCGCTGGCGGTCAAGACGGCGCAGCTCACGCTGCAGCTCGGTCCACGATTCGTCCTCAGCGCGCTCGTACTCCTCGCCCGTGAGCTCACGCAACGCCTCCCGGTAGACCGCCCAGGCACGGGTGGTGTCGTCATCCAGTTCGCGGAGCTTCTCGGCATCGGGGGCGATCAGCGTCATGGGGCGACTCCTCTCGGACTCTTGCTAGGGAGCGATCCTACCCCTGGTCGCGGTCGTCATGCGCGGGTGGCCGCGCAGCCCCAGGCAAGTTCTCTCTCATGCCGTCCGGTGCCCGGCGTATCACCGGCGGCGTGGAACTGCTGGGGCAGCCCATCGCCACCGCCGAGTTCGTGGCCGTGGACACCGAGACCAACGGCCTCGGCGGCGACGCGTGCGAGGTGACCGAGGTCGGCGCCGTGCTGGTCGGTGGAGGCGAGCTGCACGAGCGGTGGGACACGCTGGTACGCACCAACCTGCCGCTGCGACGCGGGATCCAGCGCTTCACCGGCATCACGCAGGCGATGGTGGACGGGGCGTCCGGTCCCGAGACCGTGCTGCCGGCCCTGGCAGAGCGTCTGGAGGGAAGGGTGATGGTCGCGCACAACGCTCCATTCGACCGCCGCGTGCTGCGCCAGGCGTTCGCCCGGGTCGGCCTGCAGTGGCCGGACCCGCCGGTTCTGTGCACCGCGGCGCTGGCCCGGACCCTGCTTCCCTTGCAGAAGGAGCGGCGGTTGGGTGCGCTGGCCGACGCGCTCGGCATCGAGGTGCACGAGGTTCACCGCGCGCTGCCCGACGCCGAAACCTGCGCTCGCGTGCTCTGCGCGCTGTTCCCACGGCTGTGCGCGCACGCCAACACGGTCGCGGAGGCCGTCGCGCTGCTGAAGCCTCGCCGGCCGCGACGCCGCGCAGCGAGCAACGGCCGGCGCCGCCCCGGGGGATCCCGGCAGCAGCCCAGGGGATCCCGGCCGCCCCAGGGATCTGCCCTGCCCGAGATGGACTTCGCCACCCTCCCCCGGGACCCGGGCGTCTATCTCTTCCGCGATGACAGTGGCACCACCCTGTACGTCGGTAAGTCGGTCTCGATCCGTGCCCGTGCACGCGCGCATTTCGCCCCCTCCACGCCGCACGCCCCGTGGACCGCGCACGCCAGCCTCGTCGACTACCAGGCAACCGGCTCCGAGCTGGGGGCGCTGGTGTTGGAGAACCGCCTGATCAAAGAGCTGCGACCGCCGGGCAACGTGCGCCT
The DNA here is from genome assembly GCA_963731435.1 of uncultured Solirubrobacterales bacterium. Lineage (GTDB taxonomy): Bacteria > Actinomycetota > Thermoleophilia > Solirubrobacterales > Solirubrobacteraceae > Palsa-465. Next base: position 1,598,713 of record CAVSVF010000001.1, on the reverse strand, counting down.
AACCAGAACCGACGATCGCGTGGTCTACATCCGGTGCCGGCTCGACATCCCTTTCCCGATCCTGGAGGTGGCGAGCTCGCCCGCCCCGGGCCACGCCGTCAGCATCGGGCCGCTCCGTGGTCGGCGCCTGGCCACCGAGCTGGTGGAGCAGCTCGACTCGCTGTTCGGGCTGCGCCACTGCGGACGTGCCCTTCCGCGCCGAGAGCACCCCTCCGCCTACGGCCAGATGGGGCGTTGCCTCTCACCGTGCCTGGGCGATCTTGACCCCAACCTCTACCGCCGCCGGCTTGACGCGGCCCTGGCGGCGTTCCTCGATCAGTCGGGGGGCTCGGCCAGGCAGCTGATCGACCACGTCCACGCCCAGATGCACGAAGCATCGGCGGCGCGGCGCTATGAGCGCGCGCTGTGGCTCCGTAGGCGGGCGCGGCGGCTGGGGGTGATCTTCCAGCGCCTCGACGGCGTGCTCCAGGCCACCCACGTCGGACCACGACTGATCCTGGCGCCGCATCCCGCCGGCGGTGCACCCGACGCCTTGTGGATGGTGGGGGGGAGGCTGGTCGACTGGGGCCGCCTGCCGGAGGACCCTGGCGAGCTGGAGGGCCGGACGGTGGGGGCGCTGGTGCGCCAGGCCCGGGCCGGTGAGCTCGGAGCCCACGTTCCACCGGCAGAGATCGACGAGGTGCGAATCGTCCACACCTACCTGCTCTCGCACCCCGACACCCCACAGCTGAGCCTTGACCCGCCGCCAGGACGCCGGCAGCTGTTGGAGTTCGTGGCCGGTGCTCAGGAGAACGGCAGCTCGACTACCTCCGCCGCCACCGCTGCATCACCGATCGTCACCGCAGCGCCCGGTGGCGCTTCGCGTCGCACCAAGGCAAGGGCCAGTGCACCGAGCCGGGGCGAGACGGCGACGCTGCCCACGCGTCCGACCGGCCTGCCCTCAAAGCTGATCTCGGCGTCCGGGGTGACGGCTTCGGCGCAAAGCAAACCCCGCAGCTGACGGTTGGGCCGGCCTCGGTAGTGCAGCCGGGCCACCGTCTCCTGGCCCACGTAGCAGCCCTTGGTGAACGAGACCGCCCGCTCGTTCAGCGCCGCTTCCTGAGGGATCACGGTGTCGTCGAGATCGATGCCGTAGCGCGGCCGGCCGCGCTCCACCCGCAGCGTCTCCGCCGAGCGCTCCGACACGACCAGCGCTCCCCGTCGCTCCAGCGCCTCGCGCAGCGCCGGCGCGTCCTGCGCGTCACACAGCAGATCGAGTCCGACATCGGTCCGGATCGCCCGGGCCTCGATGCCGTCCCGCTCAAGCATGAGATGGGAGTGTTCGTCCGCCGGCAGCTCCCCCGCACCGGAGACCGCCACGGCCTGCGGACCGATCAGCGAGAGGAGCCCGCGTTGCAGCGTGCGCTTGTGCAGCTCCACGTCATAGCCGACGCGAAACCGATGCAGCAGGTTGAAGAGCTCCTGGAGGGCGACCCGCTCAGTGTCGAGCAGCAGCTCATCGCCGGCGTCGAGGATGCGCAGGTCGCCGAGCATCTTGCCCTTCTGGGTGAGAAAGGTGGCGTAGCAGCCCGTTCCACCCACCAGCATCTCGACGTCGTTGCTGACCTGGCCCTGGAGAAATGTCTTGGCCTCCGTTCCGCTTAGCGCGAGCTTTCCCCGCTCGGAGCGGTCAAGCAGACCGCAAGCCTGCGTCAGCGCGGCGTACTCGGGGGGCGGCGAGGTCAGCGAAGGCACCCCTTGAGCATAGGACCCCGGCCGCCTCGGGCTGGGCTTTGGCGCCTCCCGGCACCAGAGGCCTAACCCAAGAGTTAGGCATGCCATAATCATTTCTATGGCCGCAGAGCAGCAGCTCCCGATCTCCTCTGCGGTGGAGGACTACGCCAAGGCGATCTATGCGCTCCAGGCGCGCGGCGAGGAGTCGGTGAGCACCACTTCGCTGGCCGAGCGCCTCGGCGTAACGCCGGCATCGGCTTCCGGCATGGTCAAGCGCCTCGGCGAGCTGGGCCTGGTCGAGCACGAGCGGTACAGGGGAGTGCTGCTTACCGAACACGGTCGTCGCGTCGCGCTGGAGGTGATGCGCCACCACCGGCTGCTGGAGCTCTATCTGGTCAAGAGCCTGGGAGTCCCCTGGGACCGCGTCCATGCGGAGGCCGAGGTACTGGAGCACGTGCTCTCCGAGGAGCTGGAGGAGCTGATCGCCGCCAAGCTCGGGTACCCGACGCGTGATCCGCACGGCGACCCGATCCCGACTCGCGAGCTGACGATCGAGGAGGGCCAGACCGCCAGCCTCCATACGCTTGAACCCGGGGCCCGCGCCCGGTTCACCCGGATCTCCGACGCCGACCCGGAGATGCTTCGGTTCCTCGCGGGGCTGGGGATCTCGCCCGGCGACGAGCTCGAAGTGGTCGACAAGCAGCCGTTCGAAGGACCTCTGTTCGTGCGCTTCGGCGAAGACGTCCACGTGCTCGGCGGTGAGCTCGCTCGGGCGATGCGGGTGGAGGTGGACCGGTGAGCCGCTCCGCGCCACTCGGCGAGCCCGAAGTGGGACCCGACGCCGCCGCCGCGCTACCGGCGCCGCCCCTGACCGGCGAGGACGCCGTTCGCTCGCGTGACCGCTTTCGCGTGCACGAGGCCCGGCGTCATGGACGGCGCTGGCGTCTGCTGTGGTTGCTGATCGGTCCGGGAATCCTGGCGATGCTCGGCGAGAACGACGGGCCGAGCATGCTCTCCTACGCCACCAGCGGCGCCACCGACGGGCTCGGCTTCTTCCTTCCGTTCATCGTGATCACGTTTGCGATGGCCGTCGTCTGTCAGGAGATGTGCATGCGCATCGGCGCGGTGACCCACCGCGGCTACGGCCAGCTCGTGCTCGAGCGCTACGGCCGGCTGTGGGGATGGTTCACCGCCGGCGATCTGATTCTCACCAACCTCGTCACGCTGATTGCGGAGTTCGTGGCGATCCGGATCGGGATGTCGTACTTCGGGCTCGGCTCCGGGTTTGCGGCGGTGCTCGGGCTGGGGCTGGTCGTGTTCACGCTCAGCGGTGGGCGCTACTGGCGCTGGGAGCGGATCGTGCTCGCGTTAGCCGCGTTCAACGCCCTGTTCTTGGTCGCGGCAATCCTCAGTGGCCCACATTGGGGCTCCGTGGGGCGCTCGCTGGTCACGTTCTCACCCTTTCCGGGGGGCAGCTTCAACACGGTGCTGCTGCTCGTCGCTTCCACGATCGGCGCCACCGTCACCCCGTGGATGATCTTCTTTCAACAGAGCGCCTCAGCCGACAAAGGGCTCACTCCGAGCGACCTGCGTCATGGCCGCTACGACACGATCGCCGGGGCGACGCTGGCGGCCGTCTTCGGCTGCGGTGCGCTGATCGCGGGCGCGGCGCTGTTCACCCACGGCGGCTCCGGCAACCTGGCGGTCTCCAGTGGGGAGTTTCCGCACTCGCTCGCGCAGGTTTCCGGCAAGGTCGTGGGGACGGTGTTCGCGCTCGGGCTGATCGAGGCCGGTGCGGTCGCCGTGCTGACGATCTCGGCCAGCACCGGGTACGCCGTCGGAGAGTGCCTCGGCGTCCCGCACAGTCTCAATGATTCTGCGCGCGGGGCCGCCCTGTTCTACGGCGCAAACGTCGGCGCGGCGCTGGTTGCCGGGCTGATCATCCTGATCCCGGGCGTGCCGCTGCTGTCGATTGCGCTGAACGCCAACGTACTGGCGACGGTCCTGCTCCCGGTGGCGCTGGTGTTCATGATCATGCTGGCCAGTGATCGCGAGCTGATGGGGCGGTGGGCCAACAGTCGCCGGCTGAACTGGCTGGCCGGGTCGATCGTCGCCTTCATCGGCCTGTGCGGAGCTACCTACGCGGTCGACTCGTTCCTGCAAGCGGTGCACGTCCTCTAGCCGATGAGCCCCTGGGAGCCCGACAGCGACTGGATCGGCGACCTGGAGCCGGACCAGCTGACGGCCGACCGCACCCGGCCGGTCCCGCCGGCGCGCCTGAGCCGCGGTGTGAGCACCGGGCTGTGGGTGCTGCGGATGCTCGCGCTGTTGCTGACCGCGATGGTGATCTATGCATTCTTCTGGCAGGTCGGGCACTGAGCGCTAGATTGCGTCCGGATGACGCTCGCCGCCACCTACTCCGAGATCCTCGAGTCCCTGCCCGACGATTGGACCGACCTGGAGATTGACCTGCGGATCTTCGATGAGCACCGTTACATCGACGCCGCCGTGCTGCTGGTCACCTGTAATGCCCAGCCCAACTCCAAGAGCGACTGGCACTGGCGGATCCTGGTGGCGCACCGCTTTGGTCATGCCGCTGCGGCACCGGTGGTGCACGCTGCGCTGAAGCTCCTTGACGATGGCGAGATCGAGGGCGAGATCGCGGTTCGCGAGGTACGCACCGGCCGGGTAGAGGTCACCCAGATGTGGGGCCGGACCGAGTCCGTCCGGCGTGACTTCAAGCGCCTCCGCGCCCAGTAGCGCCTTCGGTGGCCCGGGTCCTCGCCTATGTTCCGGACTTGCTGTTCGGCTCCAATGTCGCGGGGAGCCTGCGCGCCGGCGGCCACGAGGTGGAGCTTGTCAGCGACCCCGTCGCTCCCGACCCAGGGGTGGAGGTGCTGGTCGTGGACCTGACCTATGAGCCGGGGGCGAGGATCCAGCGCGTGTGCGCTCTCCGTCCCCCTGGCGTCAAGCTGCTCGGCTTCTACTCGCACGTTGAGACCCAGGTCCGCGCCGAGGCCGAGGAGGCCGGCTTCGAGGTGGTGGTGCCGCGATCGCGAATGGCCAGGGAGGGAGCAGCTCTGGTGGAGCGTCTGGCGGCGGCGTAGGAAGATCAGCCGCCGACCAGCGAGGCGGTCCCCGCCAGGAACTGCGGATCGAACGCCCGCCTCACGTCCGGGGGCCGGCGGACGATCCCAAACCGGGCCTCCCAACTCGCCCAGGCCCGGAGCCGGGACAGGCTGAGCATTCCGAAGGTCCCGTGAGGCGGGATGAACGCCGGCTCCACCGCCGAGAGCTCGGCGGAGACCAGGCCTGGGTCAAGGCCCGGAACCTGGGACTCCAGGTCGGCGGCGCTGCCCTCGGGGTCGGTCAGGGTCACGCCGTAGCCCCGGACCAGGGTGCGGACCACCCCGCTGGCCAGCCCCGGATCCTCGCGCAGGCTCTGCCCGGTGGCGCACAGGACGAGCTCGGGATAGGAAGGGGCGCCGAACCTGTCCACCCTGAAGACGTGGAAGCCCGGATGACGCCGCTGCAGGGTGACCCCCTCGTCGTTCCAGAACGCGGTGGCTGCTGCGACCCGATGTGCCAGCAGGGCGGGGACGGCGTTGAAGCCGATGGTCACCGTCTTGACGCGGCCCGGATCGCCCCCGGCTCCGGCGACGATCGAACGCAGCACCGCGGTGTCGCTGGGCACCCCGGTGATGCCGACGGACTTGCCCTCCAGCTGCCGCGGGCTGGTGATCCCCGGGGCGGCGATGACCGAGGCCAGTGGCCGCTGGACGATCGCCATGATCCCCACGATGTCCTCGTGCCGCTGCCGAGCAAGCACGAGGTCGTGGATGTCCAGAATTGCGAAATTGGCCCGTCCGCTCTCCAGCAACTTGACGGAGTCGGTGGTCGCCGAGGGGGCGACCACGTGCAGAGTCACCCCCTCGCCGCTGTCGAACCCCCTGGCCAGAGCGCTGTAGATCCCGGCGTGGATCGCGTTCGGCGTGAAGTCCAGGATCAGCGTGGCGTCCTCGCCCTGAGCCGCCTCCGGCGCCCCCTGCCCACAGCCTGCGCAGAGAAGGGCCGCCAGCACCAGGATCACCAGCAGCGGCGTTCGCATCGCGTACGAGGATATGGGCCTGCGTGCGTGCTCCGTAGAATCGGCGGAGGATGGCCCGCCGCGTCACCTTCAGCCGCAACCTGACGCTGTCGCTTTCGCGAACGTGTCGGTGCTACTGCAAGTACTGCGCGTTCGCCACGCACGGACCGCATCTCTACTCCCCGGAGGAGGTCCACCAGATCCTCGATCAGGCGGTGGCCCGCCACTCCGTCAAGGAGCTCCTGATCCTCACCGGCGAGCGACCCGAGGTCAACGACACCGTCGCGGCGAGGCTTGCCGAGTACGGCCACCGGGACTTCACCGCGTATGTGGTGTGGGTGTGCGAGCAGGCACTGGAGCGCGGACTGCTACCGCACACAAACCTGGGCGCGCTGAGCGCGGAGGATCTCGCGCGTTTGCGGGAGGTCACCGCCTCCCAGGGGCTGATGCTGGAGTCGGTCTCCGAGCGGCTGATGGGGACGGTCCACGCCGGATCGCCGAGCAAGCATCCCGCCCGCCGGATCGAGACCATCAGCGCGGCGGGCGAGCTGAGGATCCCCTTCACCAGCGGGATCCTCGTGGGGATTGGCGAGACCGAGGAGGAGCGCATCGCCTCGCTGGAGGCGCTGGCGCAGCTGCACGAGCGCCACGGCCACCTCCAGGAGGTGATCCTGCAGAACTTCGTGCCCCACGATCGCTACTACGGCCAGGAGCCGGCGGAGATCGCGGACGCGGCCGCCCGCGAGTACTGGCGCACCGGCGTGGCCACCGGGCCGCAGCTGACGGCTCCCTCCTGGTCCTGCCCGGTGACGATCGAGGACATGAGGCGGCTGGTGGCCGAGGCCCGCCGCCTGCTGCCGGGCGTGGGAGTCCAGGTTCCCCCCAATCTGTCCGACTGGTGGCCGGAGCTGATCGCTGCCGGGGCCACCGATCTGGGGGGACTCAGCGCCAACGGCGACCACATCTCCCCGGAGCACCCCTTCCCGTCCCCGACCCAGGTCCGCAAGCGCCTGCGCCAGGACGGCATCGCGCTGACCGAGCGCCTGTGCACCTATCCGGAGTACATCGACCCGGACTGGATCGCTCCTCCGGTGCTCGACGTCATCCGTGCCCGCTACTGGTCGTTCATCCCGCGCCGTGGGTCGGGCCGGCGGACCGAGGTGGACGTCGCCGACGACGTGGCGCCCCGGGCGATCGAACGAGCGCGAGCGGGCGAGGCCCTCGACTCCGAGCAGCTGACCGCGCTGTTCTCCGAGCGCCGACCGGAGGTGATCGAGGACATGCGGCTCGCGGCCGACGAGCTCCGGGCACGGCTGGCCGGCGAGACCGTCACCTTCGTGGTCAACCGCAACATCAACGTCTCCAACGTGTGCGTGGTCGGATGCGCATTCTGCGGCTTCGGGCAGAGCCGTCGCTCGCCGGACGCCTACGAGCATTCCGAGGAGGAGTTCGCGCGACGGGTGAACGAGGCGGTGGCCGACGGGGCCACCGAGCTCTGCATCCAGTCCGGGATCCACCCCGACTGGGAGCTCGAGGACTACGAGGGGTGGTTGCGCCTGGCCAAGCAGCTGGCTCCCGACCTCCACCTTCACGCCTACTCGCCGATGGAGGTGGCCCACATGTGCGACGTGAGCGGGCTCGCTCCCCGGGCGGTGTTCGAGCGCCTGCGTGACGCCGGGCTGGGATCGACCCCGGGCACCGCCGCCGAGGTGCTCCACGACGGCGTTCGTGAGCGGATCTCCCCCAACAAGCTGCCGGCGGCGCGCTGGGTGGAGATCATCGAGGCCTCTCACGCCACCGGTCTGCGATCCACGGCGACGGTGATGTTCGGACACATCGAGGAGCCTTGGGAGCTGGCCGAGCACATGCGGGTGGTGCGAGAGCTGGCGGAGCGGACTGGCGGCTTCACCGAGTTCGTCCCGCTGTCATTCATCCCGTTTCACACCTTGCTGGGGCGAACTCACGGCGTCCAGGAGATCTCGCGGGAGGAGAACCTCAAGCACACCGCGGTGTTCCGCCTCGCGCTGGGGCGCAGCGTCCCGAGTCTCCAGGCATCGTGGGTGAAGATGGGCCTCGACGCCGCCACCGAGGCGCTCCGCTGGGGAGTGAACGATCTCGGCGGCACGCTGATGGAGGAGTCGATCTCCCGGATGGCCGGCAGCTACCACGGCGTAAGGCTCGAGCCCGAGGACCTCGTCGGCGCCGCGCACCGCGCCGGACGGCCTGCCGCCGAGCGGACCACCCTGTACGAGGTCCGACGCCGCTACGAGCCCGCGCTGGCCGCATGACCGTCGCGGGGTCGGCTCGTCCCCCCGCGCTGTTCGCGGGGGTGGAGCCGTTGGAGGTGTTCGCCGAGCTGCTGGCGGAGATCGACACCGACACCCCCTCCACCGAGTTCTACGACCGCATCTGCGAGGCGATCTGCCGCCTGACCACGATGCGCCGCGCCGCGATCTTCATGGCCGACGCCGGCGAGCAGCACGTCCGTGCGGTCGGCGTGCACGGGACTCCGCGGGCCGCACTCTCCGCGCTGAGACCGACGCTCCTCGATACCCCGATCGCCCAGCGCGCGCTGCGCGAGAATCAGGTCGTCGTCGTCTCCGAGCGCGTTGAGGAGGCGGTCCCGCCGGAGTACGCCAGCGTCCTCGGGATCACCACCCTTGTCTGCACTCCGATGAGCGCCGCCGGCCGCGGCTACGGCGTCATCTGCGCCGACCGCGGCGGGGGACGGTTTGAGCTCTCCGACGGGGAGCGGCACCTACTCTGGACGCTCGGCAAGACCGCCGCGCTGGTGACCACCGCGCGCAACGCCACCCGCCAGCAGGAGCGCAGCCGGCGATTGACCGACCGGCTGGGTCTGGCCCGTGAGATCCACGAGCGGGTGCTGCAGCGGTTGTTCGGGGTCTCGTTGGCGCTGAGCGCTCCCAGGGCCCTTGGCGACGACGAGCGCGAGCGCTCCAGGCGGGAGATCCAGGAGGCGGTGGGAGAGCTTCGGCGGGCCCTGGAGCGTCCCCTCGGCGCCGTGCCGCGCGAGACCGCGACGAGCCTGTCCGAGGAGCTGGAGCGCCTGCGTGGAGCCGCGCCGGTGCCGGTGGAGGTCCGTTGGGCGGCGGAGGTGAGCGTTCCGGAGGGTCTGGAGCCGCTTGCCCGGTCGGTGCTCGACGAGGCGATGCGCAACCTGGCCAAGCACGCCTCCGCGACCCAGGTGAGAGTCGGCGTCACTCGTGACGAGGACACGTTTGCACTGGAGGTAAGGAACGACGGGGTGGGCGCCGCCGGGCGAGGTGCGGGAATGGGGCTGCGGCTCTTGGCCTTCGAGGCCCTTCAGCAGGGTGGAATGATCGAGTTCGGTCCCTGCGAAGCGGGACAGTGGCGCGTGCGGCTGGTGGTGCCGCTGGAGGAGGCGTCTGACTGAGATGGGCGAGGAGACAGCCACCTCCACCTCTGCCCACGCCGCGGCCGGACGCCGGCTCTCGGTCCTCGTCGTCGATGACCACGACGTCGTCCACTGGGGGTTCAGGATGCTGCTCGGGCAGCAGCCGTGGGTGGAGCGCTGCCTGGCCGCCAGGACCGGCGAGGAGGCCCTGGAGCTGACGCGAACATTCTCTCCGCACGTCGCGCTGGTCGATGTGTTCCTGTCCGGCGAGTCCGGTGCGGACGTGTGCGAGTCGATACGTCGGCTCTCACCCTCCACGCGGGTGCTGCTGATCTCGGGCGCGGGCCGGATGTCTCCGGCCGCCGCGCGGGCCGCCGGCGCCTCGGGCTTCGTGTCAAAGGACCTCGACGCGCTCGAGCTCGCCGCCGCAGTCAGGAAGGTGGGGCTCGGAATGACGCTGTTCCTGCCCAAGGCGGATCAGCCGGCGCCGCTGCTCAGCACGCGGGAGCGCGACGTGCTGGAGGCGATCGCCGCCGGTTCCACCAACCGGGAGATCGCCGAGCGATTGTTCCTCTCGCCGCACACCGTCAAGGAGCACACCAGCACCCTGTACCGCAAGCTGGGCGCGCGGAATCGCGTCGAGGCGGTGCAGCGGGCTCAGCGGATCGGCCTGCTCCGGTGAGGGGATGCGTTCAATTCTCCACAAGGCTTCCGAAAGGACCGATAAACTGATTAAGCGCGGATAACGGTTTCGATCCAGGGACCGGCCGAAAGGAGTCAATCAGCGTGATGATCATGGATGTGGCGCGGCAAGCGGCGGCGCATCTGACGCTCCTCTCGCCGCCCCGGCGCCGACTTTCCGGGGAGGACGGCTTCTACCAACCGCCGACTCCACTACCGGAGGGCAAGCCAGGCGACCTGCTCCGCTTCGAGCCGGTCGACGCCTACCTCACGCCTGGCCTGCGGCTGCGGGCTCGGGCCTGGCGGGTCCTGTATCTGTCGACTGCCGCCACCGGTGAGCCCACCGCGGTGTCCGGATTGGTGCTCCTGCCCAGGAGCCGCCGGCAGCGGGCGCGCCCGCTGATCGGCTATGCGATCGGCACGCACGGCATCGGCGACACCGCCGCTCCGTCGCGCCTCGTGCCCCGTGGCCTCGACTGGGAGGCCGGCCTGATGGCGATGGCACTGGCCCGCGGATGGGGGTTGGCGATCACCGACTACCAGGGTCTGGGTACCCCCGGCGATCACACCTATATGGTCGGTCGAGCTCTCGGCCCGAATGTGCTCGACTCGATGCGCGCGGCGCGCGCGTTGTGCCCGGAGGAGCTGCCCGCCGACGGCCAGGCCGCGATCATCGGCTACTCCGAGGGCGGCGCCGCGGCTGCGTGGGCGGCCCAGCTGCAGCCCACCTATGCACCGGATCTCCCGCTCGCCGGCGTGGTGGCGGGTGCCGCCGCAGCTGATGTCGAGACGGCTGGACCCAGCCTCGACGGCACCTTCTTCTCCTTCTTCATGGCCTACGGCGGGATCGGGTATGCCGCCGCCTATCCGGAGCTGGAGCTCGATCCCTACCTCACCCCGATGGCCCGGGAGCGCATCGGCGGGTTGCGAGAGTCGACCGTCCTGCAGGCCGCACTGTTCGGCCCCCGCTTCATCCGGGCCTCGGAGCTGACGCAGCCGAACGTGCTGGAGATGCCCGAATGGCGGGAACGGCTGCGGGAGAACCGGCTTGGCACGATCGCTCCGGCGGCGCCGGTGCTGCTCCACCACGCCCGGCGCGACCAGATCGTCTCATTCGTCCAGAGCGTCAACCTCCGCCAGGACTGGGAGCGTCTCGGGGCAGACGTTCGGCTCTACGTCACCCGTGGCGGGCTGGACCACATCACCGGCGCCATCGCCGGAACGCCGGTCGGTCTCGATTGGCTGGCTCGCCGGCTCGGCCGGGGCCCGCGTGAGCAGCCGCCGGTGGAGACGGTGGTGGAGTCCGCCGACTACGAGGCGGCCTGACGAAGGGCCCTAGCCCGGCAGACGAGCCTCCCAGCCGTCTCGCAGACCGGCGCGCAGCAGATCCCGCCACTGCCCGGTTGCCCCGATTCGGGCGATGGTCCCGAACAGCTGCGCTGTTCCGCGGGCGGGCCACAGGTCCTCAGGGGGCAAAGCCCCGTCCAGCAGCATCGACAGCAGTTCGTCGGGTCGCTCCAGCAGGCGGTCGCGCACAGAGAGCACCGTCGCGCTGTCCAGCAGGGCGGCGGTGTCGCCGGCGAGCTCGCCGAGCGCGTGGCGGATCAGGTCCTCCGCGGAGGGGGCGGTGGTTGCAGGAAGCCAGCCGAGCCGCTCCAGGATGCTGGCCAGCGCCTCCGAATCCGCGAGAGCGAAGGCGTCCAGCATCTGGGTGGTCAGGTCCGCACGGGAGCTCTCCACCGTGCGGGTGGCGGAGAAATCGACCACCGCGATCCTTCCGTCCGGAAGGACCAGGACCTTCTCGGGATCGAGGTCCGCGTGTGCTGTTCCCCATCGGGTGGCGCCCGCGGCGAACAGCACCAGCAGGGCCGCGGGGCCGTCGCGATCCTCTGCTGCCGACAGGGGGATCCCCTCGATCCACTCCGTCACCAGCACGGAGTCGAAGGCCAGGCGGGTGATCGGGCGAGGTACGCAGAACAGGGGATGACCCCGGAGGGCGCGATGAAACCCGCGCTGGACGGTCGCCTCGTGCTCCAGGTCGAGGTCGTCAAGGACTCGCTCACGTACCTCGGCCAGGATGGCGCGCGGATCGATCGCCGGGAATGCCGCCCCGAGCGGACCGGCCAGGCTCTCCAGCAGGCTCAGGTCCTGGCGGACGGAGGTGGCGAGACCCGGCCGTAGCACCTTGACCGCCACCGGCTCGCCGTCCAGGATCCCGCGGTGCGTCTGGGCCACCGGGGTGACCGTGACGGGCTCGGGGTCCAGCTCGTCCAGCTCGTCGCCTGGCGGGACACCCCACGAGTCCCGCAGGACCCGTTCCACCTCGGTGAATGGCATCGGTGCGCCGGCGGTGGTCAGCGCGGCGTTCAGCTGGGCCAAAATCTGCTCACCCCAGGGGAGGAGCCACTCGGGCTCGATCGAGCGGCGCACCAGGGCGAGTGCCACTCGCCCAGAAGGGGAGGACCGCGCCAGGCGCAGCGCGATCTGAAGTAGCGCGTCGAGACGGTTGGTGGCGTCGTCGGCCAAGGCGGCGCCGTCTGTCGCTGCTAGTTCCGCCGGCCCATCATCCGGGCGATCGCCGGCAGCTTGATGGCGTGCGGAAGGTAGCGTGAGGCCTCCATTGCCGCGCGCATGGGCAGTCCGGGGACGACCACCCGCCGTCCGGATTCGAGCCCCTCAACGGCGGCCCGAGCCGCCTCCTCCGGGCTGATCATCGCCGGCCCGGGGACCGTGTCCTCGAACGAGCCGCCGCTGGAGGTCTGCCACTGCGCGATCTCCCAGAACTCGGTCTTGACCGGTCCCGGCGCCAGTGCGGTGACCGTCAGCCCGTGTGGGCGCAGCTCGTAGTGCAGCGCCTCGGAGAACGAGAGCACGTAGGCCTTGGCCGCGGCGTAGCCGGCCGAGAACGGCATCGGTTGCATCCCGGCGGTTGACGCGATGTTGAGGACTGCCCCTCGGCGGCGCTCCACCATCGGCGGCACGAACGTGGAGGTGAGGTCGACTACCGCCTCTACCAGCAGGCGAACCTGCTGGAGCTCTCGCTCGGAATCGGACTCGTGGAATGCGCCCCCGGTGGCGAACCCGGCGTTGTTTACGAGCACGTCGACCTCCAGACCCAGCCTTGTCACCTGACCCTGCAGTCGCCCGCGGGAGGCGGTTTTGGCCAGGTCGCAGGCGACGGTCTCTGCGCGAATCTTGTGGGCCTCGGTGAGCTCCTCGGCGAGCGCCTGGAGCTGCGGCTTACGCCGGGCGACGAGGATCAGGTTGTGGCCGCGCCCCGCCAGCTCGTGGGCGATCGCCCGACCGATTCCGGCCGAGGCGCCGGTGATGAGCGCCGCGGAGCTGGCTGAGGGCCGGGGAACGCTCATGCGCCCGGCATCCTAGCCAGCGGAGGAAACAGGAGCAATGCGCGCTTCCCCCCGGCTCCGGGACTGGCCCCCCAACCCGGCTCCGGGACTGGCCCCCCAACCGGGGGGAAATCGCACGAGCGCTGTGCCCACCTCGACGCGCGCGCGTAGGGTGGGCGGGATGTCCAGGACCGCGCTGCTTTTCCCTGGCCAGGGAAGCCAGACACCGGAGATGCGGGAGCTCGTCGAGGACGAACGCCCCGACCTCCTGGAGCTTGTCACGGCGATCGTGGGCGAGGACCCTTTCCCGCGCGCGGAGGAGGGCACGATCTACGCTCAGCCCGCGATCTTCTGCGCCAGCCTCGCCGGCTTGGCAAAGCTGGGCTCTCCGCCGGCGGAGCTGATGGCCGGTCACTCGCTCGGCGAGCTCGCGGCATTGGTCGCCGCCGATGTGCTGGAGGAGCAAGCCGCGGCCCAGCTGGTGGCCCTTCGAGGCCGCCTGATGCAAGAGGCCGGGGATCGCGCCGGTGATGGCGGGATGCTCGCGTTGCTCGGGCGAGGGGCGGCTGACCACGCACCGGCGCTGGCAGAGGCCCACGGCCTGGCGCTCGCCAACGACAACTCTCCCCAGCAGGTGGTCCTCTCCGGCGCTCGCAGCGCGCTTCCGTCGGCAGCGGCAGCGGCACGTGAGCTGGGTCTGCGTGACATGGAGCTGCCGGTGACCGGAGCGTTCCACTCGCCGATGATGGCGACGGCGGTGCCGGAGTTCGAGGCCGCTCTGGCGGACACGGTGTTCAGCTCGCCGAGCGCGGAGGTGCTGAGCGCGGTGACCGCCGCGCCGTTCGATGACCCCCGTCGGCGGCTTGCCGAGGCCTTGACGATGCCGGTGCGCTGGCGGGAGACGATGCTCTCCCTGCAGGCGGCGGGCGCCACTCGCTTCGTCGAAACCGGGCCCGGACGAGTGCTCATCGGTCTGGCCAAGCGGACCGTGCCTGACGTGGAGCTTGTCCATGCTTGAGCCGGCCCGCACCTCGCCGCTGCGCAGCGCGGAGCCTCGCGTTGGGGCGGCGGTGATGGCGGTCGCCATGGATTTGCCCCCAGGCCGTCTGACCAGCTCCGAGCTGGCGTCTCGGCTCGGGATCAGCGAGGAATGGATCGTTTCCCGTACCGGGATCCGCGAGCGCCGGCAGGCCGCCCCGGGGGAGCGGCTGAGCGACTACGCCGCCCGGGCCGCGGCCGCCGTGCTTCAGCAGGCGGGAGTCGATCCGCTGGAGATTGACCTGGTGGTCGTCGCCACGATGACTCAGGACGAGCTGACCCCGAATACCGCGCCGCTGGTGGCACACGCACTCGGCGCCCATCGAGCCGGCGCGTTTGACGTCGGGGCCGCCTGTACCTCGTTCCTCTCCGGCCTGTCGCTCGGTGCCGCGCAGATAGAGAGCGGCCGGGCCGAGCACGTGCTGCTCGTCGGTGCGGACTTCATCACCCGGATCACCGACTACGCCGACAAGCGAACCTCACCGCTGTTCGCCGACGCCGCAGGGGCGGTCCTCCTGGGACCGGCGGAGCGCACCGGCGGCCTGATCGGCCCTATCGTCCTCGGCTCCGATGGCTCCCACGGAAAGACGATCACCGCGTCGCACGCCGAACGCCAGATCCGTATGGATGGGCCGGAGGTGTTTCGCCACGCCGTGGCACGGATGAGCGCGGTCACCCAGGAGGCGGTGGCCGCTGCGGGGCTGACGCTGGATGACATCGATCTGTTCGTCTACCACCAAGCCAACGCCCGGATCACCCGGGCGCTCGGTGAACGTCTGCAGCTCCCGGCCGAGCGTGTGGTCGACTGCATCGAGACGCTCGGCAACGCCTCTGCGGCAACGCTGCCCGTGGCCCTCGCCACCGCCCAAAGTGAGGGTCGCCTGCGGCCGGGCTCCCACGTCCTGCTGAGCGCCTTCGGCGCCGGGTTCACCTGGGGCGGTGGAGTTCTCCAGTGGACGGGCGGCGAGGATGGCTGAGCCGCTGAGCGCCCGCGGCAGCGCACTGGTGACCGGGGCCTCACGGGGGATCGGGGCGGCGATCGCCCGCGAGCTGTCCGAGGCCGGCTGGCCGGTGGGGGTCAACTTTCGCGCCGATCGCGAGGGGGCGGAGGCGGTGGCCGGCGAGATCGAGGCGAACGGGGGGAGGGCGGAGGTGCTGCAAGCCGACGTGACCGATCCCTCCTCGCCCGCGGCCCTGTTCGAAACGCTGGAGTCCCGCTTTGAACGGCCGGTGCTGGGCCTGGTCAACAACGCCGGCATCAGCCGCGATGACCTCGCCCCCTCGCTCCGTGACGAGGACTGGTCCGCGGTGATCGACACCGACCTGACCGCGGCCTTCCGCATGACCCGGCAGGCCCTGAAGCAGATGCTGCGGGCGCGGTCCGGGCGGATCGTCAACATCTCCTCGGTGGTCGGCCTGCGGGCAAATCCGGGTCAGTCGAACTACGCGGCGGCGAAGGCCGGGTTGATCGCCCTCACCAAGAACGCGGCAGTCGAAGTAGCCCGGCGGGGAATCACCGTGAACGCCGTCGCCCCAGGATGGATCGACACCGAGATGACCGCCGAGGTGTCCGGCGAGCTGCTCACCGCGGTACCAGCCCGGCGGGCCGGCACGCCAGACGAGGTGGCGGCCTGCGTACGCTTCTTGTTCTCTGAGAGGGCCAGCTACGTGACCGGCGCGGTCCTCAGCGTCGACGGCGGACTGGCGGCATGAACATCATCAACGGCACAGGAGGACGAACATGGCAACCGTGACAAACGAGCAGGTGCAGGCGAGGGTGGTCGAGGCGCTGGCCAGCTTCGGTCCCGACGAGAGCCAGATCACTCCTCAGGCGACCTTCGAGGAGCTGGACATCGACTCCCTTGATCTCGTCGAGCTGGCGCAGATCGTCGAGGACGAGTACGGCGTGGTCCTCAAGAGCGAGGACATGAAGGATCTGCGGACGGTGGGCGACGCGATCGATCTGATCACCCAGCGCGCAGCTGCGTGAAGCGGCGGGCGGTGATCACCGGCATCGGGGCGGTCACCCCCCTCGGGGTCGGAGCGGATGCGCTGCACCGGCGGTGGGCAGCGGGGGAGTGCGGGATCGTCGACGGAGCCGGATTCGCGAACGAATTCGAGCCAAGGGAGCTGCTTTCCGTCAAGGAGGCACGACGGCTCGACCGGTTCTCGCAACTGGCGCTGGCGGCCTCCACCGAGGCGGTGGCCCAGGCGGGGTGGGATCAGGACGTCCCATATGACCCGATGCGCGTGGGCTGCGTCATCTCCACCGGCATCGGAGGGATCTACACGGTGGAGACCCAGCACGACGTGATGCGGCAGAAGGGCCCGAAGATGATCTCGCCAATAGGGATCCCTCAGTACATGCCCAATGCCGCGGCCGCCGCGGTCTCGATGAAGCATGGACTGCGCGGTCAGATGTTCGGGGTCGTCTCGGCCTGCTCTGGAGGCGGGCACGCGCTCGGCCTGGCTCTGCGAATGATCCAGTACGGCGATGCCGATGCGGCCGTCGCCGGCGGCTCGGAGGCGGCGTTGACCGAGTTCGGATTCGCATGCTTCCAATCGATGCAGGCGCTCTCTCCGACCGGGATCTCGCGCCCGTTCGACCTCCGGCGAGATGGCTTCGTGATGGGAGAGGGCGCAGGTGCGGTGGTGCTGGAGGAGGAGTCGGCGGCGCGTGCGCGGGGAGCGCCGATCCTCGGCGAGCTGGCCGGCTACGGATCTACCGCCGATGCCCACCATCTGACCGCGCCGGATCCCACCGGGGAGCCGGCGGCACGGGCGATTGAGCTGGCCCTCGCCGACGCCGGGCTGACCGCGGCGGAGATCGACTACGTGAACGCACACGGAACCTCCACCCAGCTCAACGACGCCGCCGAGACGCTGGCCCTGAAGCGGGCTTTGGGGGAGAGCCGGGCTCGGGAGATTCCGGTCTCCTCCACCAAGTCGACGATCGGCCATCTGTTGGGGGCCGCGGGCGCGGTGGAGGCGGTGGCGACCACCCAGGCGCTCCGTCACGAGGTGATCCCGCCGACCGTCGGCTACGAGGAACCGGACCCGGAGCTCGACCTTGACTACGTCCCCGGCGAGGCTCGTCCGCTGAGCACCGGCCACGGCCACGTGGCGGCGGCGATCTCGAACTCGTTTGCCTTCGGTGGCCACAATGTCACCCTGGTGCTGAGGGGCGCCGGCGGGTGATCCTGTCGGGCAAACGGCTGCTGATCACCGGCGTCATCACCAAGGACTCGATCGCTTTCCACGCTGCTGAGCAGGCTCAGCGACAGGGCGCCGAGGTCGTGCTGACGAGCTTCGGACGGGTGCGCCGGCTCACCGAGCGCGCGGCCCAGCGGCTTCCTCAACCGGTGGAGGTGCTGGAGCTGGACGTCAACCGCGAGGAGGACCTGGCGGGGCTGGCGGAGTCCGTGCAGCAGCGGTGGGGAGGGCTCGACGGGGTACTTCATGCGATCGCGTTCGCGCCCGAGGACGCGCTCGGCGGCCGATTCCTGAGCGCACCCAGCGAGAGCGCGGTGGAGGCGTTCCGGACGAGCGCGTTCTCGCTGAAGTCGCTCGCTGTCTCACTCGCTCCACTGATGGCCGGCGGGGGGAGCATCGTCGGGCTGGACTTCGACGCCGCGCAGGCGTGGCCTATCTATGACTGGATGGGCGTCGCCAAGGCCGCGCTGGAGGCGGTGGCCCGGTATCTCGCGCGTGATCTCGGTCCGCAGGGGATCCGCGTCAACCTGGTCGCCGCCGGGCCGCTCGGCACGGTGGCGGCGCGGGGGATACCCGGGTTCGAGCGTCTGGCCGACCTGTGGCGTCTCCAGGCGCCACTCGGCTGGGATCCGACTGACCCGACGCCGGTCGGGGAGGCCATCTGCTTCCTGCTCTCCGATCTGGCCCGCGCCATCAGTGGCGAGATCCTCCACGTCGACGGGGGGTTCCACGCCATCGGAGCCCCGGGCGAGCTTCCCGCTACCTGAACAGATCCTCGCTCTCGGGACGGATCATCGCCGCGACCCCTGGACCGTCATCGCGGGTGACGTGCTCGCCGGCTCCGCGTACCAGGACCACCGGTTGGCCGCCGTCCTTGCGCCGGGCCGCGTCAGCGGCCCCGGCCAGCTCATCGGCAACGGCAATCCAGGTCGCCTTCAGCTCGCGGCCGGTCGCGTCCTGGCTTCCTCGCCAGTCCTGGAGCGGGGCCACGCCGGCGCAGCCGATGGCCACGTCGCACTGGCCGTGCCGCCAGGCCCTCCCAAACGAGTCGGTGACGATCACCCCCGGCGCGGCACCGGTCAGCTCGCGCAGCCGACCGCGCAGTGCACGGGCCGAGCCGTCCGGGTCCCGGGGCAGCAGGACCACCGTATCGGCGCCGGGCATATTGGAGGCGTCCACTCCGGCGTTGGCGCAGACGAAGCCGTGGTGGGTGACGCAGATGAGTATGCCGTGGACTGCCCGTAACAGCTCCTGCGACTCGTCCAGCACCACCTGAACCTGGCGTGGGTCCTTATCGTGCTGGGCCGCCAGGGCGGCGGCTTCGGCGCTTGGGTCCACCTGGCACAGGTCGCGGGTTGCTCCTTCGGCCTTCGAGATGGCCTTGTGCGCCACGACCAGCACGTCGCTGCCATGCAGCGGCTCGCCCTCGGCTTTGAGTCTGTCCGCGATCAGCTCCCCCAGGTCGTCGCCCGGAGCCGATTTCCGGCAGGCCATCGACCGTCGATATCTCCAGCCTCATGCCGGCGGGGTGGGGGTCAGCTGACTGAGGGCGGTGCGGGTGTGGGCGGCCGGGTGTTCCTGGCTGCGCAGCGCGCGGCCCAGCTCGTCCAGGTCCTCCGGAGTATCGATGTCCAGGGCCAATGAAGGAAGCTCCCGGATCACAGGCTCCATTCCGTGATCCCGGGCGAGCGCTGCGTGGCGCTCCCGGCTCCCGGGGCCGAAGGCCGGGCTCATCGCGTCCGGTGGGCTCAGCAGCAGCGCGTTGGTGCCGGTGCCGTGGCGATCGGGCACGATCACGACGCTGCTGCGCTCGGTGGTGAGCTCCTCCGCGATCAGGGCCTCGAGTTCACCCGGGTCGAGCAGCGGACAGTCGCCCGGAACCATCAGCGCGGCGGTGGCACCATCGCGTTTGGCGTACGCGACCGCTTCGGCCGCCGCGGCGCTATGGCCGGCGCCGGGGTCGTCGAGGACGGCCGCGCCGTAGCCGGCGGCGAGCCTCTGCGCGTCCGGGTCTGCGCTGACCACCACCACTTGCTCGATTGCCCCGCATCGCTGCAGTGCGGCCATTGCGTCCGAGCACATCGCCTGAGCCAGCGCGCGTCGTGCGTCTGCGCCGAGCGCCTGTGAGAGCCGTTGCTTGGCGTCGTCGAAGCGCTTGACCGGGAGGATCGCGAACAGCCTCATCCTCGCCCCCCGGCCCGGGCCTCGGCGAACCGCAGCGTCTCTTCGGCAACGCGCCGCCGGTCCTGGGGAGTGTCCATCAGCACCGAGGTCTGCCACACCGGCACCAGCTGGCAGTCCTCGTCGGCAACCAGGCCGTCGATCAGCCCGGCATAACTGCCCGCGATGCCATCGCTGTCGCAGGTCTGCCCGGACCATTCCAGGAACGCGGCGGTCGGCCCCTTGAGCACCTCGCCCGCGACGAGCGGGCTGACTGCAACCACAGGCGCCCGCGTGGCACCGAGCGCTTCGCGGACCCCCGGGATCGCCAGGATCGGCCCGATCGAGACGACCGGATTGGAGGGACCGATGACGATCGCGGCAGCGTCATGCAGCGCTTCCAGCACCTCGGGCGTGGCGCGGGCCGCTCCCGCGCCGCGGAAGTCGACCTCATCCACCGGACCGGTACCCCGGCCCTTGATCATGAACTCCTGAAACGGCCACCACCGTCCATGAGCGAGCACCCTGGTGCGCACAGGGTTCTCGGTGGCCGGCAGCACACGCGCGCTCACTCCCAGCGCCCCGGTGATGGCCGCGTGCGCGGCGGTCAGCGACGTGCCGGCGGCCAGCGCTCTGGCCCGCTCCACGCCGATCGCCAGATCGCGGTCCCCGAGGTTGAACCACACCTCCGCGCCCAGGTCCCGCAGCCCGCCCATCACCGCGAAAGTGTCCCCGGCCAGGCCCCAACCCCGGTCGTCGATCAGGTCGGCAAGCCAGAAGGTCACCAGATCCGGGTCAGGCGAGACGTAGGCGCCGTAGATCTCGATGTCGTCGCCGATGTTGGCCACGACGACGAGCTGTTCGCCTCCGACGACGTCCAGCATCCCGCGCGCGAGCTTGGCCCCCCCGGTCCCCCCGGCGAGTACGACCACGGGTCCGCTCAAGTCGACTCGAGGCCCGTGATCTTGATCCCGGCGCGGCTCTTGTGCCGGATGTTGATCGAGATCAGCAGCGGCGTCAGGCCCTCGATGATTCGCGCCATCTCCAGCCGACCGCAGTCCACCACCCGCAGGCCGGGGATGCGCTCCAGCAGGCCGGCCACCTGGTCCTTGTCCTCGCGCTTGTCACCGGCCAGGAGTACATCCTCGTCAAGCTCGTGCTCCAGATCGCTCAGCAGTGCGGCGCTCACGGTATGCAGCCCGGAGACGACCCGCACCCCGGCCGGCACCATCTCCTGAGCCTGCTGGGCCGCCGAGCCCTGGGGTACGCCGAGCAGGCGCGTGGCCTTGCCGCTGACCGCGGCGGCGAGCGGCACGGTGGCATCGAGCAGCAACTGCCCTTCCCGCAGGGCGCCCTTGAGGTTGGTGAGCGTCTCGGACTGGCTGCGAAACGGCACGCTGAGGATGACAATCTCGGCTCCCTGGACGGCCTCGGCGTTCTCGGCTCCGCGGTAATCCCCGTCAGCGGCGGTCTCGCCGGCGCGCTGCGCCGCCTCCCGGGCGCGTTCGCCGTCACGGGAGCCGATGACCACAGCGACCCCGGCGCCCCCGAGGCGCAGCGCCAAGCCGAAGCCCAGGGCGCCGGTGCCTCCGACGATCGCGACTGGTGAGCTCACGGCGCGAGAGTCTATGTCCATGGCTCGAGGGTGAGGTAGGCTGCCCGGCGATGCTGGAGGCGGGGCTGGAGGCCAGACACGAGTTCGAGGTGGAGGGAGCGCTGCTCACTGACGTCGACGGCACGCTTCCCGGCGCGGTGCTCTCCACCCCGGGAATGATCGCGATGATGGAGCGCACCTCGGCGATGCTCGTCTATCCCGAGCTCTCCGAGGGTCAGGCAACAGTGGGCTTCGAGGTCTGCATCAAGCACGTGGCCGCAGCTGCTCAGGGGACGCGCTGCACGGTGACCGCGAAGCTGGAGCAGGTGGTGGACACCCGGAAGCTGCGCTTCTCAGTCGAGGTGGTTGCAGAGGACGGACGGACGATCGGCGTCGGCAGCCACGAGCGGCGGGTGATCGAATTCGCCGGCTGATCAAGCTCGCCTCAGTGGCGGCGCTGGCAGGGGCGCTGACCGGCGCGCCCCAGCTGGCGCAGGCGGGGCGTCCCGGCGTGCTTCCCCAGGCCGCGGGCGAGGGGCCGCCGGCC
Organism: uncultured Solirubrobacterales bacterium; assembly: GCA_963731435.1. Lineage (GTDB taxonomy): Bacteria > Actinomycetota > Thermoleophilia > Solirubrobacterales > Solirubrobacteraceae > Palsa-465. The sequence continues at coordinate 1,576,957 of CAVSVF010000001.1, read as the reverse complement.
GTGGAGCGTGCCTCGTTCAGCCAGGATGGTCAGCAGGTCGTCTGGGAGGTCCGGCTTGGCCAGCGCTTCTCCGCCGCCGGACTCAGGCGGGACGGCCTCTCCCTTTGTCTGGCGCTAGAACGACTGCGTGGTGGCAGCGTGGCCTCACTGCTGTGCGTGCAGCCGCGACGCAACGGTTCCGGGGAGGAGCTGGTGTGGATGCGGGTCACCGCGGCCGGGCGCGGCCGCCCGCATGTCATCTCCGGGAGCATCTCGCGCTCCAGCCCGGAGTCGCTGACCGCGCGCTTCCTTCCCTCTGAGGTCGGTGCGGCCTACAAGCCGCTTCGCTGGCAGGTGCTGACGGGCGTGAGCACAGGCGCGTGCAATACATCCGAACGGAACTCACCGGCGTGCGTGCGTTACTTCCCCGGTCGACCAACGCTGACTCGGCTGCACACGCCGCAGCCAGTGGGATGCGTGCCCACCGGGCCGTCGTTCGTCACCAACGGCACGCGTCGTCACCACGTGATCGCCCTCACCTTCGACGACGGACCATGGCCGGACACCCCGAGCTTTCTGCGCCTGCTTCAGCGGGAGCACGTGCACGCCACCTTCTTCCAGATCGGTGACCAGGTCTCGACGTACGGCCGGGGGGTGGATCGGCGTATCCTCGACGACGGCGACATCATCGGCGACCACACCTGGAATCACGCCGACGTCTCCGGCGGGGGCGCGTTCGCAGCCGGCGAGATCGCCGGCGCTCGTGGAGCGATCCGCCGGATGACAGGATTCACACCCTGCCTGTTCCGGGCGCCCGGCGGAGCAGTCAGCCCCGGGCTGATCGGCCTGGCTCGCTCGATGGGCTTCCTCACCATCCAATGGGACGTCGATCCGCGGGACTGGTCACGGCCGGGGACCGACTCCATCTACGGCACGGTCACCAGTCAGGCCCGCAACGGCTCGATCGTCCTCCAGCACGACGGTGGCGGCGATCGGTCCGAGACGCTGGCGGCGCTTCCGCGGGAGATCCGTTTCTTCAAGCAGCACGGCTACCGGTTCGTGACCATCCCGCAGCTGTTGGGGATGCGGGTGCTCTACCGTTAGCCGCCTGGCTTCTCCTGCCGCAGAGCGCGCGTGCGCCGGAGAAGACCGTCGATGGCGTCCACCATCACCAGCCCGAGCTGGACCGTGCGTTCCAGGCTGGCGGGATCCAGCCGCGCCGCGGAGTCCATGTCGGTGTGCGAGCGGGGGGCGAGATCGTGATCGTCGAGGGCGCCGATGGTGAGCGCGGGGAGGTGCCGGGCGGCGGCGGGGAGCGCGGGGGTGCTTCCGCGGGTGCGGACCGGCTTGGGCGCGATGTCGCGTCCGATCGCTTCTGCGGAGGCGGCTGTTTCCGCGGCCAACCGGCGCAGTTGGCCGAAGTAGGACGTCGGGAGCAACTGCCCGTCGCTGATCCACCAGCGCGGGTTCCCGGCCCCGCAGGGGGCGATCCCGAGCACCACGGTGTTGCCTGCCCGGCGCTCCGACCGGCGCGCCCGCAGGTAGCGACGCAATCCGAGCGCCGTGCCGTCACTCGCGCCCTGGAGCACGAGCTCAACCTCGGCGTTGGCGGGGGGCCCCGCGGCTAGAGCGCGGGCCAGAGTAAGGGCTACAGCCGCCCCGCTGCCATTGTCCGAGGCCGCCGGGGAGTGGGCCGCGGTTGCCTGATCGAGCAGCAGCGCCAGCGTGATCACCAGTCCGACCGTGGGCACCAGCTGAAGCAAGCCGACGGCGGCCCCGGTGTCACCGCGAGCTCGCAATATCGCCGTGACCACGAGCCACGCAAACGTCGCCCCAAGGCAGGCCAGCCACCCCAGGGCGAACCTGCCGAAGAGCCGCCGGACCGAGGCCGCGGCGCGGCGCGGACGGCGACGGTGGATCAGTCCGGTGCGGCCAGCGTCGTAATTTGCGGTGAGGATCAGGCACACCGGCTTCGCCCACTCTCGCGCCGGTGGGGGGGAGACCACGTTCTGGCTCGCGCGCTCCGGGGTCAGCCGGCGTCCCGGGGAGCGCCCGGTCAGCCCATCGACCACGAGCGAGAGAAGTGCGACCAGGATCATCGCGCCTCCGACCCGGGGCGCGCTGACCGAGACCAGGCTTCCGGCGAGCGCCAGAGCCACGTGCCAAGCGTGGGCCAGCGCCCAGTTCGGCCGGCACCAGAACGTCTCGATACGGGCCTGGCGCCCCGCCTCTCGGAGCTGCGCCGCGAGCCAGCTCGCCGCTCGGCGCTCGGCATCGGTGCCGGCGCCGCGGTTCTCGAAGCTCTCAAGCTGAGCGGTGGTCTCGAGGGCGGTCATGGCGCGGGGATGATCTCAGGGCGGGTGGTTGGCGGGCTTCGGTGGGTGCTGTGTTGCCGTTCAGCCGCGCCGGCCCTGGTACAACGACGCCCGTGGGCGAGGTCGACCAAGAGCTCCTGGCCATCGCCGAGATGGCGGCCGATGCCGCCGCCGGGGAGCTGCGGAAGCGCTTCGGCCAGCAGGCGGCCGGGGTTCGCTCAAAGAGCACCGCCACCGACCTGGTCTCGGACGCCGATGTGGCGGCAGAGCGTGTGGTCCGAAGTCTCATCGCCGAACACCGTCCGGACGACGTCGTCATCGGAGAAGAGGGGGGCGAGACCGGTGAAACCGGCGGGCTCCGTTGGATTGTCGACCCGCTCGACGGAACCGTGAACTTCCTGTTCGGGATCCCGGTGTTCGCCGTGAGCATCGCGTGCGAGGACCGCGACAGCGCAATCGCCGGAATCGTCCTTGACCCGATTCGCGAGGAGCGCTTCACCGCCACCCGATCCGGCCCCGCCCGGTTGAATGGTGAGACCATCACCGCTTCGTCGCGAGGCGACCTGGCCACCGCGATGGTGGCGACAGGGTTCAGCTACGACGCGGACCTGCGCGCGCGCCAGGCAGCCGTTCTTTCCCGCGTTCTTCCCAGGGTCCGCGATATTCGCCGCGCGGGGGCGGCAGCGATAGACCTGTGCTGGACGGCCTGCGGTCGTTACGACGCTTACTACGAACGGGGGCTGCATGCCTGGGACCTGGCCGCCGGCGAGCTGATCGCGCGCCGGGCCGGCCTCACGGTGCGCTCGTTGGAGGAGACCCGGACGGAGCCGGCTGGAGTGGTGGTCGCCCCTGCGGCGATCGTCGATGAGCTCTTCGGCCTGGTCTGCCAGGACGGCCCTTCCCGGAGCTGAGCCGACCGTCCGTCGCCGATCTACACTCCGGCTGGCCGCGGCGGTGGTGGAACGGTAGACACGATGCCCTCAAAAGGCATTGTCCTTCGGGACGTGTGGGTTCGAATCCCACTCGCCGCATCGGTCAGGCGGTGGCGGGCTCCGGGGAGGCCGACGAGCCGGAGCTGCCGCTGCGCTTCGCCTCGTCCTCGGGAACCTCGGTCTCCACGTTCCAGCCCTGCGAGAAGCCCTGGATGGAGAAGAACACCAGCAGCGCTTCCAGGGGAATGATCAGGACCGTCATGAACCCCAGGGTGTCGGCAGTGAACCCCGCTCCGCCAAACAATGACTGCGCTGAGGCGTAGCCCGTGTGAGAGCGGTCGAACCAGCTGGTTCCGGAGATTCCCGTTCCGGCGATCACCGCCAGGATCAGCAGCAGGATCGCCATTGCGGCGACGAACGCGAGCGCTCCTCGCTTCCAGCGAAACACGGCGTAGGCAGCGACGAGGTAGAGAATCGCCCACAGCAGGTTGACCAGCTTCAGGCCTTGAAGCTTGCTCCAGCCGCCCAAGGTCACCACCACGATCAACACCGCCGAGACGATCAGCAGGGCGATGACCACCCAACGGATCGCTTTGCTCGCCGCTTTGTCGCGGTTTGGGAAGACGACCACGTAGCCCGGACGCGTATTGCGAGTCGGGGGCATGTTGCGGACCTTACAATCTCTGTCGGCCGCGTGCAGCACTTTCTGGCGGGCGTGGCGGAATTGGTAGACGCGCCGGCTTTAGGTGCCGGTGGGCAGCGCCCGTGGGGGTTCGAGTCCCTCCGCCCGCACTAGGACGTCATTTCTTCGGACCGACCAACCGCTCCAGCACGGCACGCTGTCCCGATGCGCGTGCGAACATATGTTCGTTGCTACAGCAGACGGAACAGTAACTGCGAGGAGTACCATCGCGTCCGCCTGGGGGAGTGAGTCAACGGCTACACGCGCGGTCTCCAAAACCGTGAATCCGGGTTCGAATCCCGGCTCCCCCGTAGTGCCGTGATGCGTCGAAGGCCGGCGGGCTGCCGCCAGCCTCGGCGAGTCACCGCGCCCCCGCCGGGGCCTCCACGCGTGCGACCGGCGCCGTTCAGCCATGAGATCCCACACCGTCTACCGCACCTTCGAGACCGAGCAGCGCCGGGAGTTCGTCCGGATCACCGACGACGTTGCCGATGCGGTCAGCGAGGCCGGGATCTCCGAAGGCATGGCGCTCGTCTGCGCGATGCACATCACGGCAGGAGTGTGGATCAACGACGACGAGCCGGGGATCCAGGAGGACGCGCTGGAATGGCTTGACAAGCTGGCGCCACCGAGCTGGAAGGAGCCAAACGGTGAGGTGGCGAGCGGGCTGCTTCCAGATCCGGGCGACTACCGCCACCATCGCGGCGGCGAAGACAACGGCGACGCGCACCTGAAGAATCTGCTGGTCCACCACCAGGTGATCGTGCCGGTCACCGACGGCGAGTTGGATCTGGGACCCTGGCAGCAGATCTTCTACTGCGAGTTCGACGGCGGCCGCCGCAAGCGGCTGGTGATCAAGGTGCTCGGTGAGTAGCGACGCCGGCGCCTCGACCGTGTTCGCGACGGACATGCTCGAAGGCGAGGTGGCGGTGGTCACCGGGGGCGGTACCAACCTCGGCAAGGCCGCGGCGGAGGAGCTGGCACGCTGCGGAGCCACCGTGGCGATCGTCGGCCGGCGGCAGGAGGTGCTGGAGGAAACCGCTGCGGAAATCGGCGAGCGCTGCTCCTGGGTGGTGGGCGACATCCGCGAGCGAGAGCAGGCGGATGCGATCGTCGCGGCGGTCCTGGAGCGCCACGGGCGAATCGACTTCCTGCTCAACAACGCCGGCGGCCAGTACTTCGTGCCGGCCGAGGCGATCACCGTCAAGGGCTGGCGGGCGGTGCAGCGCCTCAATGTGGGCGGGACCCTCAACATGTGTCAGGCCGTTTACGAGGGGTTGCTGGGCCGTGACCACAGCCAGGGCCGCCCCGATGACACCTCGGGCGCGACCGGCGATCCCAGACGACGCGTGACGATCGTCAACGTGACCGTCTCGCCCCACCAAGGTATGCCTGCCATGGCCCACACCGGTGCCGCGCGGGCCGCGGTCGAGGCGCTGACCCGGAGCCTGGCCGAGGAGTGGGCCGGAGAAGGCGTGGCGGTTGCCGCGATCGCCATCGGTCGCTTCGCCACCGAGTCGCTGCGAAAGTATCCCGCGGAGCTGTGGCGGCGGGCGGCAGAGACGGTGCCGCTTCAACGTCTCGGTGAGGTGCAGGAGTACGGGTGGCTGGTGGCGTTGCTCGCCTCCGACCTCGGTCCCGCCTTCTCGGGTTCGGTGGTGACGCTTGACGGCGCTCTTGACAACTGGAACGGGCCGTGGCCTCCGCCGGATCTGACTCGGGAGGGCGAGGTGCCCACAGAGGAGCGCCGGTCCTCAGCGGGGTAGCCTCCACTGACGCGCCGGCCCACGGTTGGCTGAGTACCATCTGACCGCGATCCGCGGGCGAAGTGTTGTGGTTGCACAGAAGCCTTCCAAGCTTCTAGGGCGGGTTCGATTCCCGTCGCCCGCTCTGGTTCAGGCCGGGCGGTGTACGAGCCCCGGCTGAACTGAGTCGAGCTGGTCCAGCCAGGCGGAAACCGCATCAGTCACGGCTGCCGGGTCGGTCCTCAAGCTGTGGTCGCCCGGCACGGTGACCACGCGCCGCCCGGGGCCTGGTGGCGGGATGCCGAACCGGTCACGCGCGCCCTGGACCACGAGCACGGGAACGCGGACCGCGTCCAGCTCGTCGAGGCGGCTGGGCGAGGGCTTGGCAGCGGCTCTGCGCTGCGGTGGCTGCAGCGGAAAGGCCAGACAGAGCACCGCTGTGACGCCGAGTGCCGAGGCGGTGCGGCAGGCCACACGGGCGCCTGAGGACCGCCCGCCGGCAATCACCTGAAGGTCTGCCAGTCCGTGGTCGCGAAGGGCAGTCAGCGCGGCGATCCAGGCTGCATCCAACCGCGCCGCCGGTGCCGCTGCTCGCTTTCCGGCCACGCGGTAGGGCTGTTCCACCAGCGCGACGGTGAGCCCGCGCTCCACCGCCGCACTTTGTGCGGCGAGCAGATCGGGAGCGCTAACGCCACCCCCCGCGCCGTGACCCAGCACAAGTGCGCCAAGTGGCTCAGCCACCGTGTGCACATGGGCCCGGGCCACACCCGCGGGGGTGTCGATCTCCCAGACGGCCACGCCCAGCACCGGTCCTCAGCCGGACGCGGAGGCGGGAGCAGGGGCGACCCGGCGCGCGATCTCCTTCCGCACGACCGGGGCCACCTTGGTTCCGAACAGCTCGATCGAGCGCATCACCTCGCGATGCTCCAAGGCGCCGACGCTCATCTGTCCCACGTAACGGTCGTGGCCGAAGAGCTCGTGCTCGAACAGAAGCTTCTCGGCCACCTGATCCGGCGATCCCGCGGCCAGCGCACCCCGGGGGGAACGAAGCGCGTCGTAGTCCGGACGGCCCGACGGAGGCCAGCCTCGCTCGCGCCCGATCCGGTTCATCATCGCCAGGTACGGGTGCGCGAAGGCGGCGTCGGCCTGCTCGGAGGTGTCGGCGACAAACGCGTGTGTGTTGATCCCCACCTTCAAGGTCTCAGGTTCGTGGCCGGCCGCGGCACCAGCACGCCGGTAGAGATCCACAAGTGGAACGAACCGCTCCGGCTGGCCGCCGATGATGGCGACGGTCAGCGGCAGGCCGAGCGCTCCGGCACGGACCGCAGACTGCGGCGTCCCGCCCACCGCCACCCAGATCGGCAGGGGATCCTGCACCGGTCGTGGCCAGACGATCGCGTCCCGGAGCTCGGAACGGTGCCGGCCAGCCCAGCTGACCTGGGTTGAAGCGCGGATCTCCAGCAGCAGCTCCAGCTTCTCGGCGAACAGCTCGTCGTAGTCATCAAGCTCATACCCGAACAGGGGGAAGGATTCGATGAACGACCCACGTCCGGCCATGATCTCGGCGCGGCCTTCCGAGATCAGGTCGAGCTCAGCGAACTGCTGGAAGACACGGACCGGGTCGTCGGAGCTCAGCACCGTAACCGCGCTGGAAAGGCGCAGCCGCTCGGTCCGGGCGGCGATGGCGGCAAGCACCACGGGTGGCGCCGAGACCAGGAAGTCCGGACGGTGGTGCTCGCCGATCGCGAATACGTCCATTCCGACCTGCTCGGCGAGCTGGGCCTCCTCCAGCAGATCCCGCATTCGCTGTTGCGCGGAGACTCCGGAGCTCATGTCGGCGAAGGTGGCAAGGCCAAGTTCCATTGGCCCCGAGGCTAGCAGTCGTTGTGGGCACAACTAAGCTCTAGCCACCAGACCCCCGGCGAAGGTGTCAGCCCGGCGGTCAGGCGACCGGTTCGTCCATCACGCGGCGGATGCCTCAAATCTTCTGCTCGTTTACCGATACACGCCACCGTGAACGCATTGGTCGCCACGCGGAGCGAAGAGGCTCCCGACGTCCTCGATGGGATCCGCACCGGTGTCGAGGCTCTCTACCAGCCGATCGTGGAGCTGGCCTCTGACGAGGTCGTTGCCTACGAAGCACTTGTCCGCGGCGCGGTGGGCTCCGGCCTGGAGTCGCCCGGCGCGCTGTTTGCGCTGGCTCGGCACGAAGGTCTCGTGGCCGAGCTGGATCATCTCTGCCGGACGGCCGCGCTCGACGGCGCGGTCAGCGATCCAATAAGAACCCCTCCCGCGCTGTTCATAAATATTGAGCCGTCCGTCCTGGCAGCCAACCCGGCAGGACTGGTCACCGAGACGAAGCGACGGGTGGGCGGCACCACGAAGGTGTTCTTCGAGATCACCGAGCGAGCGCTGACCTCGCAGCCGGCCAGGCTGCTTGACACCGTCGAGCGCTTGAGGGGCAGTGGGCTGGGGATCGCACTGGACGACGTCGGTGCCAATCCCCGCTCGCTGGCACTGCTGCCGTTGCTGCGACCCGACTTGGTCAAGCTCGACATCTCGCTGATCCACAGCCATCCCAGCCGGGCCTCGGGTGATGTGATGAACGGCGTCTGTGCTTACGCGGAGGAGACCGGGGCGGTGATCCTCGCAGAGGGGATAGAGAACGAGCAGCATCTCCTGGCTGCCAACTCGCTCGGGGCGACGCTCGGCCAGGGCTGGCTGTTCGGACGTCCCGGCCCGCTCCCGGCTCGCCGCTGGGGTCGGTCCAATGCGCCGATGCTGGAATTGCCGCCACGACGGGTGGTCGATTCCCCGGTTGAGCTCGTTCATGCCCGCGGTGGGGTGAGGATCGGCCGTAAGGACGTGCTGCTGAGCGTCTCCCGGGCTCTCGAAGCCCAGGCCCTTGCGCTCGGCGAGTACGCCGTGATCGCCGCCACCTTCCAGCATGCCGACCAGTTCACGCCCGTCACCGCCCGGCGGTACGAGCGACTCGCCTCCGCCTCCGCGTTCACTGCTGCTCTGGGTGTCGGGATGGCCGATCCGCCGGCCCGAGGAGTCAAGGGAGCGGCCCTGTCCAGGGGTGATGTGCTGCTGGGGGAGTGGGACTTGGCCGTCCTTGGCCCGCACGTCGCCGGCGCGCTGGTGGCCAGAGACCTGGGAGATGACGGGCCGGAGCGCAGCCGTCGATTCGAGTTCGTCTTGACCTTTGACCGGGACCTCGTCGTCGACGTCGCCGCCTCCCTGATCGCGCGCCTGCGCTGACCGGAGCGGAAATGGTCGGTCCAGGCGGGCCGGGCCGGGTTAGCGCGCAGAGCCGAGGGGTATAACGGCGGCAGACACCCCGACGGTGCTGAGGAAAGGGAAGAGAGATGGCTTTTGGGCTGAGGCGACGACGGACCGCCACTGCTGGTGGGGCTGCTGCGGACGACCGGGCTGCAGGAGGCCCGGGACGGAGCCGCGTAGCGGCGGCTCGCGGTGCCTGGGCTGTGGGCTCGGTGATGCTGCTGATCTCCCGCATCGTCAGGTTGATCACCACCATCATCGTGGTGATCCTGGTGGCGGGGATCCTGTTGAAGGTGCTCGGTGCCAACGCCTCCAATTCGATCGTCAAGGATGTCCACGACGTGGCGAAGTTCCTGGCCGGTCCGTTCGATGGCATGTTCACGCCTCATAGCGCCAAGGCCGCGATTGCCATCAACTGGGGGATCGCTGCCGCCGTCTACTTCGTCATCGGGAACCTGATCGCCGGACTGATAGCGCGGGCGGCGCCGGAAGGCGTGCACCCGGCCGAGCCGGTCGCCTGAGTCGCTCTCGCACGTCTCCGGGACGCTCGGGCTAGCCGTGCGCGCGACGCTCGCGCTAGCCGGTGCCGTTGAGCGTCCGCGCGACGCGCAGCACGTTCCCACGACGGAAGAAGTCGACCGCGATCAGGTTCGGGAGACGGTGCCGTTGCCGCTCGCAGGTCTGCGCTCGTCGCAGTAGAGGCTCGTATGCGTTGACCACATCCGCGTTGGACGCTCGGGGCGTCGGCGTGGTGTCGATCCAGTGGTTGAGCAGGAACAGCGGCGCGGAGTTCGGCCCTCGGTTGGACCTGCAGCTGGACGCCAGCTCGCCGCGGGCGGCAAGCTGCTTGCTGGCGGTAAAGCGGAACGGCGTCTCCTGCAGGGTGTGCTGGTAGGCCAGGTGGTACCAGGGGACCGAGCCGGCGTCGTTCTCGGCCATCACCACGACGCGCTGTCCGGAGGCGACCATCTGACCGAGCGTCGGGAACGGACCCAATGGGCCGCGGTAGACGAGATCGAGCAGCCCGGCCTTATCGAACGCACGCTCGATGTCGGACGGCGTGACTCCCTCGTCCTGGTTGATCAGTACCACAACCTCACCGGGATTCGAGATCAGGAACGAGCGCAGACCCGTGAGGACCGAGGACAGGGTGACCGCGCCCAGCTCGCAGAACCCGTGGCAGAGGTAGATCGCCCTGGGGCCCTCCGTGGCCGTACCTAGGCGATTGCGGATCGACTCGGCGGCCTTCACTGCCGGTGCTCCCAGCTCGCTGACCGCCGCCTCGCGCTTGGGCAGGCTCTGCAGGTCGGTGCGGACCCGGTTCCCGGTTGGGAAGCCGTAGTAGGTGTCGATCAGGAACCCGCGGATCCCAAATGCGAGCTGATCATCCACCGTGCCGTCCTGCTGGCCGAACAGCCAGGATGGGATCGTCACCGAGGCCATCGAGTTGTGGGTGGCGGGAAAGACCACCGCGTCCAGCCGGCGGTTGCAGAGAACGGCGTAGCCATTACAGGTGACTGGGACGGCTGCGGGTGCCTCGTCGCCCCCTCCGGTGCCGACCACGACGATCGCCAAGACAAGGGCGATCAGCCCGATCGCGACCGGCGCGGCCACGGCCAAGCCGCGCGCGCTGGGTTGGGGGGCCCGCGCGAGCCCGCGTCGCTGCCCTGAACGGTTGTCCGCGTCTCGCATTCCCTCGTCCCGTGCCGCGGGTATCGATCGCAGCGCCTCGAGCGCCCCGCGATAAACGAGACCGAGACCGAGAATCACGGCGAGGAGTCGAAGCGTCGCAGCAGGCTCGAGGAGCAGGAGGAAGCCGGCGGCTACGACGAGCAGCGACAGGGCGAGGCGGGCCCGAGGAGGTGCATTGGCGACTCTCGCGGTCCAGCTCGCCGATGCGCCGGCGGCGTGCGAGCTTTGCCGCACCGAGGCGGCGGCGCTCACCACTGCCCCTGCACCGGCCATCCACAACGCCTGAGTGCTCAGGCCACCCAGAAACGCACGCCAGACGGCGCCGGCCACAGGGCCTCGGCCGGCGGATGCCGCGTGCTGGGCCAGCGCGCCGCCGATCAGGTACAGCGCAACGAGCAGGATGCCGCCCGCGACGAGCCCTCGCCCCATCCGCACGGTCGTGGCGGATCGGTCGGCTGAGAGCTGCAGCGCAACCGCCGCCAGGAGCAGGGCGAGCACGAGCAGGGCCCAGGCGACGACGTACACGGCATTGGCGATACGCACGACCGCGTGCACCACCCCGCTGGGCTGCGTCGACAGAAGCCGCGCCAGCCTGTCCGTGCCGAGCTTCGTCGCGGTGCCGGGAGAGAAGCGCTGAAGCACGCCCTGAATCAGAACGCCGGCGTCGGCCACAGTGAGGACGACGGGGGAGTTCATGTCACCCACCAGAGCGCGATGCGCTTCGATGACCCCCCGGCGAAACAGGGCCTCGAAAGCCTGGCTGCCCACCACGCCGCCGGCCACGCTCCGGATCAGCGGCCGGACGGCGACCAGATCCCCGCCGGCGGACGAGTTGACCAGCGCGTCCGTCAGATGATCGGCGACATCGTCCTGGACGGCCGGGTCACGGAGCGTCGCAACGGCCCGGTCGGCGAACCGTGGAGCGCTGAGGACGGACCGTCCTGCGTAGGAGAGCACCAGCGCGACCACCGCCAGCACCACCGCGCAGCTCGATAGCGCACCCACCGTCTGGCGGCGGGCTCGTGGCGTGCCCGGCCAACGCAGTCCCCTCACTCAGCGAATGGTGACGGCTCGGGCGACCCGCCGCACCCGCAAGGTCAGTGATGCGAGTGGCGGGTGCGACCGGGGTGCCGGCGGCGTGGCCGGTAGGTGTGACTCGTGACCCGGCCCGGATAGCAGCCCATACCCGAGAACGGATGCTCAGAGGTCGTGCGATAACCGTTGCTCTGGACGGTGCGGACGCCAACGGTGAACCCTTGGTAGAGCGGGCGCGTCACCGCGACCTGGCGCAAGTTGTGGCCATGACGCGTCAGCATCCGCCTGCCGTTCAGCCACAGGTCGGCCTCGAGGACCCGGGAGTGACGGGCGTGTTGGAGAGGGAAGGTGAGGGTTCTGGGGGGTGCGCAGGTCCCCGGGAAGGTCATGATCCTGGTCTGCTGCTCGACCGGCAGGAAGGTGTTGGTGGCGTTGCCCGCCTCGAGCTGCTTGGGGTTGAACTCGGGATGCAGAAGGAAATTGATGGTCTCCTTGATCTGCAGCATCACCTGGAGGGGGAGCGGCACCGCTTCGCCTCGGGGTAGGCGGTTCTCGGTCCAGAACAGCTCGGTATTCCGGGGATTCCACGTGAACTCGGGAGTCACCCAGCCCTGGTCGCCGTCGGTTGTGAGCCGCCGAAGGGCGTGTGTCTGGAGATCGAGCTCATAGAGGTCGGTGGCCTCTCCGGCGACTGGCTGGAGATAGCCGAGGTCGAAGATCGGCAGGATCAGGAAGTTGTCGTATGCGCTGGTTAGACCGAGCTCGCGCGCCAGCTCGATGTAGGAGTTGAGAAAACCCGGATGGTCTCGGCTCGACATGAAGATCACGTCCTTCATGTCAGGCGTGAACAGCGCCTGCTCATTCCACGCCGGATAGTCGGTCAGCTGGGTGACCTGGCAGGGCCCCGTCTTCGGCAGGCGGCAGTAGAAGAGCTCGGTGTCAATGGAGGTGCCGTAGCTCTCGGTGTAGAGAAAGCCACTTCCGTCCGGGGCCCACCACTGCGTTTCGTACCAGTGCCCGTCGTCGGGTCGCACCACCCGGACATTGGTGAGCACCGGCTGGCCATTCTTGACAGTGAAGTTGGCCACGCGGACATCCCATGTGCCCTGGCCGCCCCCGTCGATGATGTTGCCGTTGAAGTGGGTCCAGACGATCCGCTGCCCATCGGGCGACCAGTACGCGTGGTAGTCGTCGGTTCCCTCACCGTCCTGGACGGTCGGGTCCTCGTAGAGCTTGGTGACGTCGCTGCCGTCGGGCCGCATCGCGTAGAGCTCGGATCCGATGCCTCCGTAACCAGGCGCCCCGAGCGTCATCTCGTGACCTTTCCAGGAATGGAAGATGACCCAGTCGCCCTGCGGGCGGACGGCCGGCACCAGGCTCTCGGCACCCAGCTCGCAGGTTAGGCACTTCATGTTCGAGCCGTCCTGGTTGGCGATGTAGGTGTTGTTGTTGTACGGGCTCTTGCCGAAGTCGTCGCTGGCAAGCACCCTTCCGTCCGGCATGAAGACAGGTGCCTGGCCGAAGGTGAACTTGTTGAGCGACAGCCTGATCGGCGCGCTCATGTAGGACTTGTACGCCTGCGCCTGGGGCGCCAGCGCGAGCGTGAGAAGGAGCACCGCGGCGGCTGCCATCCCCAGTAGGGGTGGCATCGACAACCAGCGGCGGCGAAGCCGGTTGAGGTAGCTCATCGGGCCAGTAGAGTATCAGAACGTACCAGTACACATTTGTCCCGGATCGGTGAATGAGCTTGAGTGGTGAGGCGTTGCGGGTGGGGGATAGTGCACGGTCGAGCGGCCGCGATCACTAGCTTTGCCCGCACGGGCGGACGGGCCTAGGGTGCCTCCAGCTCGCCGCCGGCGCCGAGCCCCCGTGCGACATAGGCGGTGAGCGGCTCGACGATCGACGGCCACTCGGCGATCCGGTCGGTGGCGATGAGGTGGCTGAGCGACTCGGCGATCGCCGCCATGGTTGCGAGGGCCACCACTGCGCGTTCGGCGGGCCGGTCGCGCCAGACCGGGTACTCGCGAAGCTGCGCGTCTATGAGGTCCGTTGCGGCCTGACGAAACCCCGAGCGCGCACGCTCGATCTTCGGCGTCGCCCCGACGGCCTCGATCAGGATCACCCTGGCCATGTCAGGGTCGGCGGCGAAGCCCTCAGCCAGGGCCGTGATCTCTGCGCGGATCCGCTCGGCCGGCTCCAGCTCCTGCGCGATGACCTCTGCCAGGCCGGCGTTGATCCGCTCGGTACCGGCCCGCACCACCGCCAGCAGACACTCCTCCTTGTTGGCGAAGAAGGCGTAGAACGAACTGCGAGAGACACGCGCCGCGGCGACGATCTCGTCGACCCCGGCCGAGGTGTAGCCACGGCGAGCGAACACTTCGCAAGCGGCCGTGATCAGCCGGTCCCACTGATCGCCGCGCCGCTCCTCCAGCGTCTTTCCTCCGTACCGCCGCGCGGTCGACATCAGCCGGCTCTCGGTCTCGGCGGGGGTGCGGACTGCATCCTGGCAATCTAGAGCCCAGCTCGCCGGGCTTGTCCGGTCTGACAAGCTGTGAGGGAGGAACGGAAGACTTGACTGGGGCTCTCTACTCGATCGCACAGCTATGCATTCGTCGGCGATTCGTCGTCCTCGGAGTGTGGTTCGTGTGCGCGGTGGTGCTGGTCGCGGTCTCCCACCAGCTGGGGGACAACACCAACGACAACCTGTCCCTCCCGGGGACCGATAGCCAGCAGGCGACCGACACCCTGAGCCGGTCGTTCCACGCGCAGTCCAACGGGACCAGCCCAATCGTCCTCCATGCCTCGAGCGGGAAGCTGACCGACTCCAAATACGCGAGTGCGGTCAACACGGCAGCCTCCGATCTGAGCAAGGCCCACGATGTCGCTTCGGTAGTCAACCCGCTTACCCCGGCGGGGGCTTCGTCGCTCAGCAAGGACCAGACAACCGGATACCTGTCGGTAACTCTGTCGGTCACCCCCGGATCGCTGTCCAAGGGGGATGCCCAGACGATCATCGACACAGCCGCCAAGCCCACCAAGGCAGCGGGACTCCAGGTCGAGACCGGAGGGTTGCTTGGCCAGAAGGTCTCCAAGCCCGCCACAGAGTCAAGCGAGCTCATCGGGATCATCGCCGCGATGCTGATCCTCACCTTCACGTTCGGAACGGTCACGGCGATGCTGCTGCCGATCCTGACCGCCATCTTCGGCCTGGTGACCACGCTGGCGATCGTCCGCCTGCTGGAGCATGTGCTGACGGTGCCGACGGTCGCTCCAACCCTGGCGACGATGATCGGCCTCGGCGTGGGGATCGACTACGCGCTCTTCATCGTCACCCGTCACTTCAGGGGGCTTCACGAGGGCTTCGAGACACACGAGTCGATTGCGCGCGCCACCGCAACGTCGGGTGGCGCGGTGTTCTTCGCCGGGTGCACGGTGACGATCGCGCTTGTCTCCCTGCTGGTGGCCGGCATTCCGCTGGTGACCACTCTGGGACTGATGGCCGCAATTGCGGTGATCGTCGCGGTTCTGGCTGCGCTGACCCTGCTTCCCGCCGTGCTGGCCATGCTCGGTCCCCGAATCAACGCTCTCCGCGTCCGCGAGGTCAAGACCGACGCCCAGGCCCGGGAGGGACTGTGGGCGAAGTTCGCCGGCGACATCGCCAAGCAGCCGATCATCGCCGGCTTGGTGGCACTGGCGATCCTGATCCCGCTGTCGATTCCGCTGTTGTCGCTGACCCTTGGCCAGCAGGACGTGGCCGCACTATCGACCACCACTACGGCCCGCCGCGCCTACGACCTGATCACCAAGTACTTCGGACCGGGAGTCAACGGACCGCTGATCATCGCGGTCTCCCTGAGCACCCCGGCCAAGGCGTCGTCCTCGTCGTCGGGCTCCTCGAACGGGTCGTCGAGCTCGACCGATGCCCGCACCACCGATCCTCGGCTGGAGACGCTGCAGAAGGGCGTCTCCGCCACCACCAACGTGGCGGCTATCACCCCGCTGCAGATCGACCAGAGCGGGACGTCGGCGTTCTTCAACGCGATCTCCCGGTACGGACCAGCGGAGAAGCAGACCACCAGCCTGGTGCGCGAGCTGCGGGCGAGCACAATCCCCGCTGCGGAGAAGGGCACTGATCTGCGCGCTCACGTGGGCGGGAGCACCGCGGCGTACGACGACCTCGCCTCCAAGATCTCCAGCAAGCTACCGCTGCAGATCCTGGTCGTGATCTTCCTCAGCTTCCTATTACTGATCCTGGCCTTCCGGACGGTGGTCGTCCCGCTTCAGGCGGCGGTCATGAACCTGCTCTCGATCGGAGCCTCCTACGGCGTGCTGACCGCGGTGTTCCAGTTCGGCTGGCTGAGCAGCTTGATCGGCCTCCACGGGTCGGTGCCGATCGTCTCCTACGTTCCGCTGTTCATGTTCGCGATCCTGTTCGGCCTCTCGATGGACTACGAGGTGTTCCTGGTTAGCCAGATCGAGGAGCACGTCCACCACGGTGAGGACAACCGCACCTCGGTCACCTCGGGGTTGGTCACCAGCGCCCGCGTGATCACCGCTGCTGCGGCGATCATGGTGTTCGTGTTCGGGAGCTTCGTGCTGAACGGTGATCCAACGATCAAGCAGTTCGGCGTCGGGCTGGCGGTCGCGGTGATCCTCGACGCCACCGTGGTGCGATGCCTGCTCGTGCCCGCTCTGATGATCCTGATGGGCAAGGCCAACTGGTACATGCCCCGCTGGCTTGACCGAGTCGTGCCCCATACGAGCATCGAGGGCGCGGAGTTCTTCGATCAGCGTGACCGCACAGAAGTCGGCCCTCGGGATCCCCAACCGACCACCGCGGCCTGAGAGCCGCCTGCGCGGCGCATCCGCGCGTCTGGCTTCATGCCTACGTCTAGGGTGGCTCTGCAGGTGCCCCACGGAGCGAGTGCCCGGCCCTCATCGGACCGGGCATCCTCTCCGCGGCGCTCTTCTTACTCGCCCGGCGTGTACTTGAACGAGATACCCAGGCGCACGCGGTAGTTGAGGACCGCGCCTTCCTGGATCGTCAGGTCCTGACGCACGACCTCGGCGACACGAAGCTCCCGCACGCTCTTCGCGGCGGTCTCTACGGCCACGCGGGCCGCAGCCTCCCAGGACTCACTGCTCACGCCGACGACCTCGGTGACGCGGTAGACGCTGTCCGGCATGCAAACCCCCCTGTAGGAACCGACTGGACGGCCAGTCTTGCACCGTCTGCGCCGGGTAGCAATCGCTGATCCCCTGGACGGTCCTCCGATCGGGGAGACAGGATTTGAACCTGCGACCGCCCGGCCCCCAGCCGGGTGCGCTACCAGACTGCGCCACTCCCCGTGGTCAGGCGATGATATCCGCCGCGGGGGCCCGCCGAGGGGTCTCGGCCGATTGGGACGCAGCCTCCTGAGTGGCGTCCACCAGCTCCATCACCGCGTCGCTCACCGCCTGGGGGCGCTCCAGCGGAGCCATGTGACCGACACCCTTAAGCACCATCAGGCGGTGCAGCTGGGGGAGTGCCTCGGCGATCCGACGGGCGTGCCCGGACGGGGTCAACCGGTCCTTGTCCCCGGCAATCACGATGGTCGGCACCGTCAACCGCTCCAGGGCCGGGTACAGGTCGATCTCGGAGATGGCGATGCCGACGTCGGCGCGCACCCTGGGCGGCATCGACACCAGCATCCGCTCGAAGAAGGCCACCTGCGCGGGGGTCGCCACCGGCCCGAACGCCACATAGCGGATCGCCGCGTGGCTGACCGGGGTGGCGAAGCGTGGGAGCGGGGTACGCAGGCCGATCGAGCCGCGGGCGCCGACCATCTGGTTGACGATCCGGGCGATCCGCGGTACCGGAAACACCAATGACTCGGCAACTAGTTCCCCGACCCCGACGTTGACCAGCACGGCTGCATCGGCTCGCTTGTCCACCTCGTGATGCTCGGCCCACGCTGCGATCGTCATCGCCCCCAGCGAGTGACCGGCGACCACGGCACGTTCGCCCTCCGGCACGAACTGGGCGAGGACGGCCTCCAAGTCCTCGCCAAACCGGGAAACCGAGTAGTCGCCTTCGGCCGCACGCTCGCTGCGGCCGTGTCCGCGCAGGTCGTAGGCCACCACCCGGAGGCCAGCGGCCGCCAGCGTGCGTATCTCGTAGGTCCAGTAGGCGATCGTCTCAGTCCAGCCGTGTACCAGCACCACCGTCCGGCCGGACTCCGGACCGAAGGTCTCCACGTGCAGACCGGTCCCGTCGGCTGAGCGCGCAGTCCCGTCCTGCCCGCAGGCCGGGGTCCGCAGCACCTCGCCCTGCGGGTCGGCGGAGAGCCTCCGCCGTAGCTCCAGGTGGGCCGCCAGCCCGGCCAGGCCCAGCGCTGCCGCGCCGATCGCCGCGTCCCACGCCGTGCCACGACCGACCTTGACTCCTGCCATGGGCGGGAAGCCTACATCGCCGTAACATGGCCGTCCCGCCCTTGGTCATAGGATGTCGCCGTGCGGATTGGCGTGCTGACCGGGGGAGGCGATTGCCCCGGTCTAAACGCAGTCATCCGCGCCGTCGTGCGCAAGGGGATCGATGAGTACGGCGATGAGCTGATCGGCTTCAGTGACGGTTGGCGCGGTGTACTGGACAACCAGCACGCTCCGCTGACGATCGAGTCCACGCGCGGGATCCTCCCCCGCGGCGGAACCATCCTCGGTAGCTCGCGCACCAATCCTTTCAAGCGCGAGGAGGGCCTGAACCGGGTCCGTGAGACGTTTGCCGAGAACCAGCTGGATGGGCTGATCGCCATCGGCGGTGAAGACACCCTTGGAGTCGCCAACCGGCTGCACGACGAGGAGCTCCCGGTGATCGGCGTGCCCAAGACGATCGACAACGACCTGGCCGCCACAGATGTGACCTTCGGGTTCGACACCGCGCTGCAGGTGGCCACCGAGGCCATCGATCGGCTCCACACGACCGCTGAGAGCCACCACCGGATCCTGGTAGTGGAGGTGATGGGACGAAGCGCCGGATGGATCGCGCTCCACTCCGGGCTGGCGGGCGGCGCTGACGTGATCCTGATCCCGGAGCTTCCCTTCGACATCGATGAGGTGTGCGGCCTCATCGGCCGCCGGCATCGGCGAGGTCGCTACTTCTCCATCGTCGTCGCCGCCGAGGGTGCAACACCCAAGGAGAACACGATCACCATCGACCAGAGCGGTACCGATGAGTTCGGCCACCCTCGGCTCGGGGGGATCGGGCAGGTGCTGGAGCGGGAGATCGAGCAGCGAACCGGTTACGAGACCCGTGCCACCGTGCTCGGGCACGTTCAGCGCGGGGGCACGCCCACCGCCTTCGACCGGGTCCTGGCCACCAGGCTGGGACTCGCGGCGATCGATGCAGCCCACGGTGGATCCTGGGGAATGATGCCGGCGCTGCGCTCGGCCGAGATCGAGCTGGTCCCGCTGGCCGACGCTGTCGCCGAGGTCCGTCGCGTTCCGGTGGAGGAATACCGTCGCTACGGAGTCCTGTTCGGATAGCGTGTTTAGGGAGATGAGGATCTGAGAATGCTCGCGGCAACGAGCCTTTACGCCGCAACCGTCCCGGAGAGCCCATGAGCGCAACCGAAACCGCAAGCACCTCGATCGACGAGCTTTGCATCGACACGATCCGCACGCTGTCGATGGACGCCGTCGAGAAGGCCGATTCCGGCCACCCGGGAACCCCGATGGCGTTGGCCCCCCTGGCCTACGTCCTCTACACGAGGATCATGCGCCACAACCCGAACAATCCCGACTGGATCGACCGCGACCGGTTCATCCTCTCGGCCGGGCACGCTTCGATGCTCCTGTACTCGATGCTGTACCTCACCGGGTACCCCCTGACGCTGGAGGAGATCGAGAACTTCCGTCAGGTCGGCTCGCCCACTGCCGGCCATCCGGAGCGCAAGTACAGCCCGGGGATCGAAGCGACTACGGGTCCGCTGGGTCAGGGAATCTCGATGTCGGTGGGCATCGCGCTGGCTGAGCGGATGCTGGCGGCTCGCTTCAACCGCGACGGGCATGACGTTGTCAACCACTACACCTTCGCGATCGCCTCCGACGGCGATATCCAGGAGGGCGTTGCCTCCGAGGCCTCCTCGCTGGCGGGTCACCTCGGGCTCGGCCACCTGATCGCTTTCTACGACAACAACCACATCCAGCTGGCCAGCCCCACGGCTGCCACGTTCTCCGAGGATGTCGGCCAGCGCTACGAGGCTTACGGCTGGCATGTGGTGAACGTCGGCGAGGATCTCTCGGTGGATCGGCTGGAGGAGGCCACCCGCGGCGCGATGGAGGTCGAGGATCGGCCCTCGCTGATCATCCTCCGCTCACACATCGGCTACGGCAGTCCCAACAAGCAGGACACCTCCAGCGCGCACGGGTCCCCCCTTGGTGAGGAGGAGGTTCGCCTGACCAAGGAGGCCTACGGCTGGGATCCGGACAAGCAGTTCTACGTTCCCGAGGAGGCGCTCTCGCACTTCCGCCAGTGCTGTGAGAGAGGCCAGGAGCTGGAGTCGGAGTGGAGCGGGCGCTTCGACGCCTACCGCCAGGAGTACGGCGAGGAAGCCGCCCAGCTGGAGATGATCGATGCCGCCCAGCTGCCGGAGAACTGGGAGGGCGAGCTGCCCCGGTTCGACCCCGGCGACGACCCGCTGGCCACCCGCAAGGCGTCTGCGACCGCGATCCAGTGGGCAGCGAAGGCGATTCCACAGCTGATCGGCGGCTCCGCTGACCTTGCCACCTCCAACAACACCGACATCGACGATGGCGGCGATGTCGAGAAGGGCTCCTACGAGGGTCGCAACATCCGCTTCGGGGTGCGCGAGCACGCGATGGGCGCCATCGTCAACGGCCTCGGGCTGCACGGCTTCCGCGCGTTCGGCGGGACCTTCCTGACCTTCTCCGACTACATGCGCGGAGCGATCAGGCTCTCGGCCCTGATGAAGCTTCCCTCCATCTGGGTGTACACCCACGACTCGATCGGCCTCGGCGAAGACGGACCCACCCACCAGCCGATCGAGCAGCTGGCCGGTCTGCGCGCGATGCCCCGCCTGAACGTGGTGCGCCCGGCGGATGCCAACGAGACCGTGTTGGGCTGGCGTTTCGCGCTGCGCAACCTGGAGGCGCCCACTGCATTCGCGCTCTCGCGTCAGAACCTGCCCATCATCGATCCGGACGCCATCCCCGACGACGCGATCGAACGAGGCGCCTATGTGCTGCGGGACGCCGATGGGGGTGAGCCTGAGCTGATCCTGATCGCCACCGGGTCGGAGGTCTCGCTCTGCCTCGAGGCCGCCGATGCGCTGGAGGGCGTCAAGGTGCGAGTGGTCAGCATGCCCTGCATGGATACCTTCGCCCACGCCGATGAGTCCTACCGTGAGCAGGTGCTCCCGTCGGCCTGCCGCGCCCGGATCGCCGTCGAGGCTGCAAGCCCACTGGGCTGGGACCGGTGGATCGGCCCGGACGGTCGTTTCGTCGGCATGGAGACCTTCGGCGAGTCCGGCCCGGCCGCGGATGTCTACGAGCATTTCGGCATCACCGCCGAGCGGGTCGCCGAGCTGGGCCGGGAGCTGGCCGGCCGGTGAGCGCCACGGCGAAGGGCAGCGAGCGGCTCAGCGCGCTGACCTCCGCGGGCACCAGCGTCTGGCTTGACCAGATCCGACGATCGCTGATAGAGGGGGGGGAGCTGGCCCGCATGGTCAGCGAGGAGTCCCTGCGCGGGGTCACCGCCAATCCCTCCATCTTCGAGAAGGCCATTCTTGGCTCCGAGGATTACGACGACGAGCTGAGGGAGATGGCCGGCGAGGACCTCGAGGCTCAGGCGATCTACGACCGGATCGCGGTTCGCGACGTGCAGCTCGCCGCCGACGCGCTGGCCGGAGTGCATCGGGAAACGGACGGGAAGGATGGGTTCGTCTCGCTAGAGGTGGCGCCGGATCTCGCGCATGACGCGAGTCGGACGACCGAGGCGGTGAACCGTTACTGGGAGGCCCTCAAACGACCGAACGTGATGATCAAGATCCCCGGGACGCCGGAGGGCGTCAAAGCGATCGAGGAAGCGATCCACCGGGGGATCAATGTAAACGTGACCCTGCTGTTCTCTGTCCGGGCCTACGAGGACGTCGCTGAGGCCTATCTCCGGGCGTTGGAGCGCCGGCAGTCCGAGGGCAAGTCGCTGGATGTGCACTCGGTGGCGAGCTTCTTCGTATCGAGGGTGGACACCAACGTGGACCGCAAGCTGGAGCAGCTCGGGCGGACCGACCTGGCGGGCCGGGCCGCGCTGGCGAACGCGCGGGCGGCCTACCGGCGCTTCCAGGAGATCTTCTCCGGGCCGCGATGGGATGCCCTGCGCCACGCCGGCGCCTCGGTACAGCGGCCCCTGTGGGCCTCGACCGGGGTCAAGGACCCCGAGTACAGCGACACCATGTACGTGGACGGTCTGGTCGGCCGCGACACCGTCAACACGATGCCGATGGCCACGCTGCACGCCTTCGCAGACCACGGCAACCTCAGCGGCCCGACGGTCGAGCACGACCCGACCGAGGACCTCCACGCCCTGCTGGAGGCCGGCATCGACCTCGATCAGGTGGCAGACGAGCTGCTCGTCGACGGCGTACAGCAGTTCGAGGAGGCGATGGCCAGACTGCTGGTCGGGATCGACGCGCAGCGCGTGGCGGTGGTCACCGGGCGGCCACCCACCATCGAGGCCAACATTCCCGCGGATCTGGAGGAGCCGGTGGCGGACCGCGTCCGGCACGCGCTGGCCGAGCGTGTGGCCGAGCGGGTCTGGCGAAGGGACCCGTCCCTGTGGGGGGGTCCCGGGGTGCCGGAGATCGAGGACCGGCTTGGCTGGCTGACGGTCGCCGACACCATGCTCGAGCACGCCGACGCCCTGAAGGCACTGGCGCGGGGCTGTCGAGAGGAAGGCTTCACAGACGCTGTTCTGCTGGGGATGGGTGGCTCTTCGCTCGGACCCGAGGTGATCCGCAAGTCATTCGGCGAGCTTCCTGGCGGCCTGCGCCTGCAGGTGCTCGACTCCACGCATCCCGACACCGTGCTGGCGGTGAAGGATTCGGTCGACATCGACAGGACGATCTTCGTCGTCTCCTCCAAGTCCGGCGGCACCGTGGAGACGCTTTCCCAGTACCGCTTCTTCAAGCAGTTCGCCCAGCCCGGGCAGTTCGTGGTGGTCACCGATCCGGGCAGCCCGCTGGACGAGCTGGCCAAGGAGGACGGCCTGCGCCGCGTGTTCCGCAACCCGCCGGACATCGGCGGGCGCTACTCCGCCCTCTCCTACTTCGGGCTGGTCCCGGCCGCACTACTGGGGGTGGACATCGATGAGCTGCTGCACAACGGTCTGGTGGCCGAGCAGATGTGCACCCACTACGACTCCAGCGAGTCGAACCCGGGGCTGTGGCTCGGTGCCGTCGTCGGCGAGTTGGCGCGGCATGGACGCGACAAGCTCACCTTCATCATCTCACCGCCGATCGAGAGCTTTGGCTTGTGGGTGGAGCAGCTGATCGCCGAATCGACCGGCAAGCACGGCCGCGGCATCCTTCCGGTGGCCGACGAGCCGATCGGCCCCCCCGACCAGTACGGGCCGGACCGCGTGTTCGCATACCTGCGCAACACCGAGGCGCCCGATGAACGTCTCGACGGCGCGGTAGGGGCGCTGGCGGGTGCCGGCCACCCCACCCTGACGCTGGCCACCCACGGCTCGCTGGACCTGGGCCGGATCGCCTTCCTGGCCGAGTTCGCCGTCGCCGTCGCGGGCTGGGCGCTGGAGATCAACCCGTTCGATCAGCCCAACGTGCAGGAGGCCAAGGACAACACCAAGCGCGTTCTGGATTCCGGGAGCATCCCGGAGCTGGCCGAGGCGGACGACGAGGAGCTTCGTGCGCTGCTCGGGGACGCCGGGCCGCCGCACTACGTGGCGATCATGGCCTACGTGCCGTTCTCGGATGCGTTCGACGCAGCGGTCGCGGAGCTCCGGGGGACGATCCGCGCGGCGACGGGCGCGGCGACGACCTTCGGCTACGGCCCGCGCTTTCTGCACTCCACGGGGCAGCTGCACAAAGGCGGGCCGCCCACCGGGCGCTTCCTTCAGCTGGTCTCCGAGCCGAACCGCGACGCCGAGATCCCCGGCGCCGGATACTCGTTCGGCAAGCTGATCGCCGCTCAGGCGGCGGGGGATCTCCAGACGCTCCGCTCGCACGATCTCGCGGCGGAGCGGGTGGAGCTGGGCAAGGACCCGGTGACCGCGGTGCGCTCGTTGAACGAGCGAATCAAGGACCTACTGAACAGGAGCTGAGACGAGGATGCAGATCGGATTCGTCGGGCTGGGCAAGATGGGCGGCAACATGGTGCACCGCATCAGGCGCGACTCCGACCACGAGGTTGTCGCGTTCGACTTCAGCGCGGATGCGGTGAAGGAAGCGGAGGGCAACGGTGCCTCGGGCGCGGACTCGCTGGAGAACCTGGTGAGCCAGCTCTCGCCCCCGCGCGTGGTGTGGATCATGGTCCCCGCTGGAGACCCGACACAGCAGACGATCGAGACGTTGCTCGGTCTGCTGGAGGCGGGCGACACGATCATCGACGGCGGCAACTCGAGGTGGACGGACTCGATCGACCGATACGCCCAGTGCAGCACCCGTGAGGTCTCCTTCATCGACGTGGGCACCAGCGGCGGCGTCTGGGGCTTGGAGGTCGGCTACTGCATGATGGCCGGCGGCGACCAGGAGGCGATCGATCACGTCGCGCCGATCCTCGACGTGCTCGCCCCTCCCGACGGTTGGGGCCGGATGGGCGGGCCCGGATCCGGCCACTACGTGAAGATGGTCCACAACGGCATCGAGTATGGCCTGATGCAGGCGTATGCAGAGGGCTTCGAGTTGCTGCACAAGTCCGAGTACGGCCTGGACCTCGAGCAGATATCCAAGGTGTGGGGACAGGGATCGGTGGTGCGCTCGTGGCTGCTGGAGCTGGCTGCCCGTGCCTTCGCCGCCGATGGCACGGACCTGGACAACCTGGAGGGCTGGGTCAACGACTCCGGCGAGGGCCGCTGGACGCTGGAGTCGGGGATCGACCACGACGTGCCGATGCCGGCGCTGACCGCCGCGCTGTTCGCTCGTTTCACCTCCCGGGACAACGGCGACTACACCGCGAGGATGCTCGCTGCGTTGCGCAACCAGTTCGGCGGGCACGCCGTCAAGAGCACGGAGCAGGCGGCATGAACGCCGCTGTCGCAGAGGAGCAGACATCTGAGAATCCCCTCACCCAGGGGCTGGAGCGCCTGCCGGTACGTCCCACCTCGCTGGTCATCTTTGGAGGCACGGGTGACCTGGCGCACCGCAAGCTGCTGCCCGCGCTCTACAACCTCGCTCACGAGGGGGCGCTGCCGGAGCGCTTTGAGCTGATCGGGGTCGCCCGGCGGGAGAAGGAGGACGAGGACTTCCAGGACATCGCCAAGGAGTCGATCGAGAAGTACTCCCGCCGAAAGCCGGACTCGGAGGTTCTGCAGGGCCTCGTGGACGACATGCGCTACATCCCCGGGAGCTTCGACGATGACGACGTCTACAGCCAGATCACGCAGACGCTCAAGGAGTTCGACGAAAAGGCGGGGGAGACGCTCAACCGGGTGTTCTACCTGTCAACCGCACCTGAGTTCTTCTCGGTGATCAGCCAGAAGCTTGGCGAGAGCGGACTGAGCAAATGCGACGACGCCGAGGTTCGCGTGGTCATCGAGAAGCCGTTTGGTTACGACCTCGCCTCCGCCCAGAAGCTCAACCAGGAGGTGCTGGACGTCTTCCACGAGGACCAGGTCTTCCGCATCGACCACTACCTGGGCAAGGAAACGGTCCAGAACCTGATGGCCCTTCGCTTCGCCAACGCGCTGTTCGAGCCGGTGTGGAACCGGAACTTCGTCGACTACGTGCAGATCACCGCCGCTGAGGATGGAGGGATCGGTGGCCGCGCCGGCTACTACGAGCATTCCGGCGCGCTGCGGGACCTGGTGCAGAACCACATGCTGCAGCTGCTGGCGCTGCTGACGATGGAGCCACCGACGTCGTTCGAGGCCAACCGCCTGCGCGACGAGAAGCTGAAGGTGCTGGAGGCGATTGAGCCGCCGTCGGTCGAGGAGGTGTCCGAGATGAGCGTCCGCGCGCAGTACGGTCCGGGCGTGGTCGGTGGAGAGGAGGTGTGTGGCTACCGAGAGGAGGAGGGCGTGGCCGAGGACTCCCGCACCGAGACCTACGCGGCGTTGCGGCTGCACATCTCCAACTGGCGCTGGGCCGGGGTCCCGTTCTACCTGAGGACCGGCAAGCGAGTGGCGCGAAAGGTCACGGAGATCGCGGTGACGCTGAAGCCGGTTCCCCACCTGCCCTTCCAGACCCAGGGCTCGGTGGGCGTCCAGCCGAACCAGATCATCCTCACCGTGCAGCCCGACGAGGGCGTCTCGGTGTCGCTTGGAGCCAAGATCCCGGGTCCGCGCATGCGGATCCGGCCGGTGAACATGGAGTTCCGGTACGGCACCGCGTTCATGTCGGAGTCACCGGAGGCCTACGAGCGGTTGATCCTCGATGCCATGCGCGGCGACGCGACCCTGTTCACTCGCAACGACGAGATCGAGGCGCTGTGGGGCATCGTGGACCCGATCCTCACCGGCTGGCACGACGACACCAAGTCCGAGATCCCGGAGTACGCCTCAGGCTCCGACGGACCGCGGGAGGCCGAGTCGTTGCTCGCCGAAGGCCACAGCTGGCGGCGGTTGTGAGCGAAGAGGAGAACCCCACCAGCGCGATCGTGACCCTCTCCGGAGGGTCGGTCGAGGATTGCTGGTCAGAATCCGACGCCACCCCCGATGACATCGACGATGCGCTGCGCCACATGCTGCGCGAGCGCTATGCGGCCACCGACGGTGCGCTGGCGCCCGCTCGGGTCCTGAACCTCGTGGTGATCGTCGAGGTCGATGCCAAGGAGCGAATCGCGCAGCGGCTCTCCCAGGTCGGTCGCTACCACGCCTCCCGCACCGTGCTGTGCGCCGTCGAACCGGACCGCGGCCACAAGCTCGCCGCCTGGGCGGCGATGGCCTACGACGAGCCGGGCGACGGGCTCGGAGTGATCCACGAGCAGGTCGAGATCGACCTGGGTCGGGAGCAGCTGCCCCACCTGGACACCGTGATCGATCCGGTGATCGTCTCCGAGCTGCCTACGGTCCTGTGGTCGCCGCAGGGTTACGAGGAGGCGGTCGACTCGCTGCGCCGGATGGTGGACGTGATGCTGCTGGACAGCGACGAGGCGCCGAAGGCCGCCGGCGCGCTGGAGCGGGCCGAGGACCTGCTGAGCTCCTCCTACGTGGTCGACCTGGCGTGGCTTCGAACCACGCCGTGGCGGGAGCGGCTGGCCTCGAGCTTCGACCCCCCGTATCGCCGGGCAGCGCTGGACGAGCTCGACGGGATCACGATTCGCCATCACGAGGGCTCGGAGACCTGCGCGCTGCTACTCGCCGGCTGGCTGGCAGCACGGCTGGGCTGGGAGCCGCAGCGGCTGAAGGACGGGGAGGGCGGACGGTGGACGGCAACCGCCAAGGGCAACGGCAAGGAACTGGAGATCGTGCTGGAGCACGCCGAGCAGGACGTCCCCGGCCTCGCCGGGGTGACCGTTTCCTGGGCGGGTGACCACTCCCTCTCGCTCGACCGTGGGGCAGGGGGCCTGCGCGCTCGGGAGAAGTCCGGAGAAGAGGAGCGTGAGTGGCAGATCCTCGGGGCCTCTCGCGGGGAGGGCGGGATCCTCGGAGAGGGCGTGCGTCAGGCACACCTGCGCGATCCCACCTACGGACCGGCGCTGCAGGCCGCGCGGGAGCTCTGTCCGGGTTGAGCGTCGAACTGGAGGTCGTCGAGGACCCGGCTCGCGCCTGCGCCGCGATGCTGGTCGGCGTGGCCGCGGGGGGCGGGGACATCGTGCTCACCGGAGGCTCTACGCCGCGCACCGCCTATCAGGAGCTGGCAAAGGCAGTACGGACGGTGGAGCTGGATCTGTCGGGGACATCGTTCTGGTTCGGCGATGAGCGATGCGTCCCGCCGGAGGACGAGCGTTCGAACTACCGTCTGGCCAGGGAGTCACTGCTGGATCCCCTCGGCGATCTGGCGCCGCAATCGGTGCATCGCATGCGGGGTGAGCTCGGACCGGAAGCGGGTGCTGAGGACTATCAACGGCAGCTGACCGAGGCGGGCCCGCCGGAGTTCGACCTGCTGCTGCTGGGAATGGGTCCCGACGGTCACTGCGCCTCACTGTTCCCCGGCCAGGTGACGCTGACCGAGCGCCACCGGCTGGCGGTGGCGGTTCACGAGGCCGGCCTGGAGCCATTTGTGCCACGGATCTCGTTCACGCTGACGACGATCGGGCTGGCCCGGCGAGTGGTCTTCCTGATCTCCGGTGATTCGAAGGCCGACGCGGTCGCGGCAGCTTTTGGCCCCGACGCCGACCCCGACCCACAAGTGCCGAGCTCGCTGGTCCCGGGCCTGGCCCGCGAGGTAACCGTGCTGCTCGATCCGCCCGCGGCGGCGCGTCTGTGAGCACCTCGGTCCTCGGGGTCGATCTCGGCGGCACGAAGATCGCCATCGCCGCCAAGCGCGGCCGAGACCTGGGCGAGGCCAGGACGGAGCCGACCAGGGGCGAGAGTGCCGAGCAGCTGATCGAGCAGTTGGTCAAGCTGATCGAGTCCGAGCGTGGCGAGGAGCTCGACGGGGTGGGGATCGGCGTCCCTTCGGTGGTCGAGTTCCATGCCGGCCGGGTGGTCTCGTCGGTCAATGTTCCGCTGGCCGATGTGTCGCTCCGGGAGGAGTTGGGCGAGCGCCTTTCAACGCCGGTGTTCGTCGACAACGACGCGACGGTGGCGGCGCTGGCCGAGGCCCACGACGAGGAGCTCCACCAGGTCACCCAGGATCTGGTGATGATCACCGTCGGTACCGGAATCGGCGGGGGCCTGGTGCTGGGCGGTCGGATCTACCGTGGCGCCAGTGGCGGGGCCGGAGAGCTCGGCCACACGATCGTGGGAACCGATCTGGCGGGGACGGTCCCCCGGCCCACCGGCTTTCCCCAACCGGGATCGCTGGAGTTCGTGGCCTCCGGCCACGCGCTGGACCGGCTGGCCAAGCAGGCGGCCCAGCTCCACCCGGAGTCCGAGCTGGCGCGGCTGGCCGAAAAGGACGAGCCGGTGCTGGGTGCCGATGCCGTGCAGGCTGCCCGGGACGGTGATGGTGCGGCCCAGCGGATCGTCGAGATCTGGGGTCAGCGGGTCGGTATCGGCGTGGCCAACGCCATCAACACCTTTGATCCGGAGGAGGTGGTGATCGGCGGCGGAGCGGCCCGGGCCGGTGACCTCCTTCTGGAGCCGGCGCGCCGCGTGGCCCACGACTACGTGGTCCCCGGGCTCGGCACGCGCACCACCATCCGGCTGGCCCGGCACGGCGTCGGCGCGGGGGTGCTGGGCGCGGCGCTGCTGGCCGAGCACGAGCTGGAGGAGCTTGATGAGGGTGACGGCGCCGCCTCGGCTGGCGGATCCTCCGCTCCCCCCGACCGAAACGAGGTGGCGACGTGATAATCGCCTGTGGCTTCGACCACGCCGGCGTGTCCCTCCGCGCACGGCTGCTTCCACTGATCGTCGATGCCGGCCATGAGGTGCTGGATCTCGGCACCGACAACACCACGCCCATCGACTACCCGGACAAGGCACTGGCGGTTGGGCAGGCGGTGGTCTCGGGTGAAGCTCACCGGGGGGTGATCGTGTGTGGCTCGGGCGCCGGGGTGGCCGTGGCCGCCTGCAAGATCAAGGGCATCCGCGCGGCCACGATCCACGACACCTACACCGCTCACCAGGCGGTGGAGCACGACGATCTCAACGTGCTGTGTCTGGGCGGCCGGGTGGTCGGCCCCGAGCTGGCTGCGGAGATCGTCTGGAACTTCCTGGCCGCGACGTTCAGCGGCGAGCAACGACACGTCCGCCGCTTGGCAAAGGTCGCCGAGATCGAGCGCACCGGCGGACTGGACGACGACGTGGAGCCGACCGGGGCCGGCGGGGCAAGCCCGCTGGTGTGAAGGTCACCCACGATGGCTGATCAGATCGTCGTCATCCGCCACGGCGAAACCGAGTGGAGTGAGGCGGGAAAGCACACCAGCAATACCGATCTGCCGTTGACCGAATCCGGTCGGCGACTGGCCGCCGGACTTGCCGATGGGCTCGCCGAAGAGTCCTACGCGCTGGTGCTCTGCAGCCCGCTGCGGCGGGCACGTGAGACTTGTGAGCTGGCGGGCTTCGGGGAGCAGGCCGAGGATGAGGACGCGCTGCGGGAGTGGGAATACGGCGAGTACGAGGGCCTGACCACGCCGGAGATTCGTGTGCGGCGACCCGACTGGAACCTCTGGAGCGACGGGTGCCCAGAGGGCGAGAGTCCGGCTTCGGTCGGAGCGCGGGCCGACGCCGTGCTGTCCCGGCTTGAGTCGGCGGAGGGAACGGCGCTTGTGTTCGCCCACGGACACATCCTCCGCGTGCTGACGGCGCGCTGGCTGAAGATGGAGGTGGCCGAGGGCGCGAGGTTCAAGCTCGACGCAGGTCTGGCGGGGGTGCTGGGCTACGAGCGGGAGACCGAGGTGCTGTTGCGCTGGAACGCCATGCCCGGCGGTCCGGAGAATGCGGCTGAGAGGACTTGAACCTCCACGCCCCGAAGGGCACAGGCACCTGAAGCCTGCGCGTCTACCAATTCCGCCACAGCCGCGGGGGGTTCCCGAAGGTAGCAACTGTCCGGTGGTCCGGATGGCTTGGCAGCCGCTAGCCTAAGCGCCGACGTTGCACAGCTGTCTGTGCCGATCCGCCGCAGTTTCGGGCGGCGGCGCGACCGCTCCCCGTCACCCCTCCCGCCGCTATCGTCTAGGGGACTAGGACGCCGCCCTCTCACGGCGGAAACCCGGGTTCGAATCCCGGTAGCGGTATGAGCTCATGACCCTCATCGTGTTCCTCATCATCCTGTTCGTGGAGGGCCTGTTTGTCGGGGCGCTGGCCCGCCTTCTGCTGCCAGGACCCGATCCGATGGGGCTCTGGATGACCGCCCTCGTGGGCCTGTGCGGGAGTTTCAGCGCCGGGCTTTTCTCCTGGTACGTACTGCACCGCCACGGCGCCGGGCTGATCCTCTCGGTCGTGTTCTCCATGGCGGTGGTGTGGATCTACCGGCGCACCCACACCGCCTCTCGCGGTCCACGCGGCCGCCGAAGTTCATCCACTCGTTGGTGATCAGCGGGCACTGGGGTCAGGGGGCGGCTGGACGGAGATCCCCCTGGCCGTCGTGAGCTCACGGCGCGAGGATCGCTTCCACCGCTTCGAGTTCTTTGCTCCCGACGCACGGGACGAGCAACAAGCCCGGCTGGCGGAGCGGCAGGCGGGATCCACTACTACTCCCCCGGCTACGTCTCCGGGACGCGGCGCATAGCGCAGGGACTCGCGGGCCCCTTCCCTGCGGACGCGCCGCCGAGTATCCAGCGGTCTGGTCCGCCGACGGACACCGGTCCGCAGTTCATAGACTCGGCAACTCCGATCGCGGGAAAGGACAGACGCTGAGCAAGCCGGGCCGGAAACGGTCGAACCCCAACCTGACGCTGGCCGTGCTGAGTCTCGGCGGGCTGGCCTATGCGGTGCTGAGCTCCGCCGTGATTCCGGCGCTCCCGACGATTCAGCACGATCTCCACACCACGGAGACCGGCGTGGCCTGGCTGCTGACCGGCTACCTGCTCTCGGCCTCGGTGGCCACCTCGATCCTGGGGCGGCTCGGGGACATGTACGGCAAGGAGCGCCTGCTCCTCTACACGCTGATCCTGCTCGGCGTCGGCACCCTGCTCGCCGCTGTGGCCACCAGCCTCGGGGTGTTGATCCTGGCCCGGGTGATCCAGGGCGCCGGCGGCGGCATCTTCCCGCTCGCCTTCGGCATCGTCCGGGACGAGTTCCCCCGGGAGAAGATCGCCGGGAGCATCGGCCTGATGTCCTCCATCCTGGGGGTCGGCGCCGGCTTCGGGATCGTCCTCTCGGGCGTGATCGTCGAGCACCTTGATTACCACTGGCTGTTCTGGATGCCTCTGGTGGCGATCGTCCTCGCCGCGGTGGCGACCTGGCGGTACGTGCCCGAGTCGCCGGTGAGAGTCCCCGGGAAGGTCAACTGGCTCTCCGCGGTGCTGATGACCGCCGGCATCACCATGACGCTGCTGGCAGTCAGCGAGACCACCACTTGGGGATGGGGATCGGTAAAGACACTGTCGTTGCTCGCCGCGGGAATAGTCGTCTGCGGCATCTGGGTGGCAGTCGACGCCCGCAGCGCCGAGCCGCTGATCGACATGAAGATGATGCGCATCCGCGGGGTGTGGAGCACCAACGCCGCCGCGTTCCTGCTCGGGGCGGGCATGTACTCATCGTTCATCGTGTTCCCGCAGTTCGCCCAGCTGCCCCGCGGCACGGGGTTCGGCTTCGGCGCCTCTGTGGTCGTCTCCGGTCTGTATCTCCTGCCCAGCACGGTGGGGATGTTCATCCTCGGGCTGATCACCGGACGGGTGTCCGCCCGGTATGGATCGAAGTCCGCGCTGATCGTCGGAACCGCCTTCACCGCAGCGGCTTTCGGTCTGCTGGCGGTCGCGCACTCCCACCCCTACGACATGCTGATCTCGGCCGCGCTGCTGGGCGTCGGGATCGGTCTGGCCTTCGCGGCGCTGGGCAACCTGATCGTTCAGGCGGTCCCGGCCCACCAGACGGGCGTCGCCAGCGGCATGAATACCGTGATGCGGACCTTGGGCGGCGCGCTCGGCGGTCAGCTCTCCGCGACGTTCATCGCGAACAACACCAGCCACGGGGTCCCCACCGTGACCGGATTCACTGAGACGTTCGTGATGGCCACCGGGTTCCTGCTCGTTTGCCTGGTGGCGGCAGCACTCGTTCCGTCCGATCGACCGGCACCGGCCGGCGGGCTACCGGTACGTGCCCGCGGGCTACGGGTGGGCTGGCGGAGCGCCAAGGGTTCGCTCTCCCGCCAGCCCCAGGCCGAGCCGGACTCCTAGGAGCTGTTCAGATCGGTTCAGCCAGCTCAGCGCAGGCAGCTGCCGCGGAGGAACCGTGGCTCAAGGTGCGTCGAAGCTGGAGGAACGCCGCCGATCCCCACACGGCGGGCACGCCGAGCTGGAAGAGCCGGTAGGCCAGAACCGCAGCGACGGCGTGGGATAGGGGGCTGCCATAGAGGACCATCGCGCCGATCAACCCGCCGTCGGTGCCGCCAACCCCGGCCGGGAGAGGAAGGAGCCCTCCGAGCTGGCCCATCACGTAGGCGAACACCATGGGTCCCAGGGAGATGCCGCCGCCAAAGGCGGTGAAGGCTACCCACAGCGCCGCCGTGTCGAAGCCCATGTAGCCGAAAGCTCCGCCGATGGCGCGCCAGCGGCCGGAGCGCAGGATGGTCCCCGTGTCCTTTACTCCCCTCGCTACGGAACTGGCGGCGGCCCGTAGCCACCGCTCGATCGTGGCGGCACCCTCGCGCGGCTGGATCTGCCCGAGTAGCAGCGGCATCGATGCAGCCAGCGCGGCCACCCCATAGACCAGGCCGGTGAACACCGCGGTGACAATCGGCGGAGCCTTGCCCGGGAAGACCCCCAGGAGCAGCAGGGGCCCCAGCACCGCCGCGCAGGCGAAGTTCGGGATGCTGGTGATGACGAAGAACGCCACGCTGCGCCGCGCGATGTACTCGGTGCGCATTCCCCCCGCTCGCAGTACCCAGGCGCCGAGAGCGAGGCCGCCGGCGCCGCCGGTCGGCACCAGCACGTTGGCGGCCTGCTCGGCCATCCCCAGCTGGAAGCTGAAGCGCCAGTCCATACGCGGGCAGAACACGTCGCGGAAGGCCACCACGTTGGACACGCAGGACGCACCCTTCAGGAGGCCGACTGCCGCCAGCAGCCACGGACTGGCATGGCTGAACAGCGTCCGCACGGTTCCCAGGCCGGGCAATGAGGCCACCGCAGCCACCACCAGGCCCGCGAACACCGCCAGCGCCAGCAGCCGGCGGCCCATATGGCGTGGGTTGAAGTCCTCCGGAAGTGCTGATGAGGCCGTTTTCGAGGGCCGATCGGCGGAAGCCATGCCAGTGAAAATAGCCGCCGCTCAGGACCGGCCCGCCCCGCCGGGGGCGCATGTGAACATCTCTGTAGATTCGCGTTTAGCGATCCCGCCTGTGCGGAGAGAGTTCAACTAGCCGTTTAGGTTCTCAAGCCAGACGGTTGAAGATTTAGCTGGGACGGACGCGGCGCTGGTTCAGAGGTCGCCGCCGGACGCTCCTTCACATCGATTCGTTCTTGAAACGGAGGTTTTCTGTGAAGGTGTGCTCAACGACGCGGTACGGATTGGCAAGCGCCAGCGACGATCAGCTTCTCCGTGCCTACTACGAGCGGCGGGAGCCGCAGGTCCGGGACCGGTTGGTCGAACGTTTCCTTCCCCTGGCCCGAAAGCTCGCGCTGCGCTACAGCTACACACACGAGCCGGTCGACGATCTCGTGCAAGTCGCCTGCGTCGGCCTGCTGAAGGCGATCGACCGTTTCTCCCCCGAGCGGGGATGCCGGTTCACCAGCTTCGCGGCGCCCACGATCCTCGGCGAGCTGAAGCGCCACTTCCGCGACAAGGGCTGGTCGGTGCATGTCCCACGCGACATACAGGAGCGCGCGCTCGCGGTCAGCCGGGCGAGCGAGCGACTCGCCGGAACCCTGGGGCGCTCACCCACGGTGGTAGAGCTGGCCGAGGAGATGGGATGCGGGGTCGAGGAGGTGCTGGAGGGAACACTCGCCCTGAGCAGCTACGACGCGGCTTCGCTCGATGCACCCACGTCGGGGGAGGACCAGGAATCGCTCCCACTGGGCGAGCTGTTGCCCAGCCACGAGAGCGGCTACGAGATGGCTGAGGATCGGCAGCTGATGGCCGAGCGCTGGCGCGGACTGAGCGATCTGGAACGGCGCGTGGTGGAGCTCAGAGTGATGCATGATCTCACCCAACGCGAGATTGGAAACGAGATCGGCTTTTCCCAGATGCATGTATCGCGGTTGCTGCGCCGCTCGCTGGCCCAGCTGAATCTGGCCGCTTAGCGGGCGCGTCGAGCGGGCAACCCCGGCATAGGATGCAAAGCGTCAAGCGAGAAACAGGAGTGACCTGATGCCAACACCTCTGCAGAACCTCACCGAGCATGGCCAGAGTCCTTGGATCGACTATGTCTCCCGGCCGTTCGTCCGCGGCGGAGATCTTCAGGAGCTTGTCGATCGCGGCATCGTCGGGGTCACGTCCAACCCTACGATCTTCCAGAAGGCGATCGCCGAGGGCGATGACTACGACGAGCAGCTCCGGGAGGTGCTGGAGCACCAGGATGACCCCAAGGAGGTCTTCCTGGAGCTCGCCCGCGACGACATCCGGGAAGCCTGCGACGTGCTGCGGCCGGTGTTCGACC
The DNA here is from genome assembly GCA_963731435.1 of uncultured Solirubrobacterales bacterium. GTDB lineage: Bacteria > Actinomycetota > Thermoleophilia > Solirubrobacterales > Solirubrobacteraceae > Palsa-465. Next base: position 1,541,761 of record CAVSVF010000001.1, on the reverse strand, counting down.
GGGGCGAGGAGACGCGGGACGGGTGGGTCTCGATGGAGGTTGATCCCAACCATGCCTTCGATACCGAGGCCACCGTGGAGGAGGCCAAGCGGCTGCACTCGATGATCGAGCGTCCCAACCTGTTCGTGAAGATCCCCGGCACCGAGGCAGGCCTTCAGGCGATCGAGGACACGATTGCCGGGGGGATCCCGGTCAACGTGACTCTGCTCTTCTCGCTGGAGCGCCACCGCCAGGCTGCAGAAGCCTATTTGCGAGGACTACGTCGTCTCCGTGACGACGGAGGAGATCTGAGCACTGTGGCATCGGTGGCCTCGTTCTTCGTCTCCCGGGTCGACAGCGAGGCCGACAAGCGCCTCGACGAGATCGGCGGCCACGACGAGCTCAAGGGAACACTCGCAGTCGCCAACGCCAAGCTTGCCTATCAGACCTACAAGGAGCTGTTCTCGGGCTCGGAGTGGGAGGAGCTGGTGAGCGAGGGAGCCTCCCCGCAGCGCTGCCTCTGGGCCTCCACCTCGACGAAGAATCCCGACTACCGCGACGTGATCTACGTGGAGGAGCTGATCGGCGCCGAGACTGTCAACACGATGCCACCGGAGACGATCGAGGACTTCGAGGACCATGGCAAGCTCGCCGACACGCTGGAGCAGGATGTCGATGGCGCCCGCAAGACGCTTGAGGACTTCGCCGAGGCCGGAATCGACTACGACGACGTGGTTGAGGTGCTGGAGCGTGAGGGCGTGGAGAAGTTCGCCGACAGCTTCAAGGAGCTGCTGGACGAGGTCGCCGGCAAGCGGGAACAGCTCGTTTCGGCGTAGCGCCGCCTAACCGCCGGGCACGTGCTCGCGCAGTTCCGCCAGCCAGGTGGCGGCGGAGCTGTCGCTCGGCGCGCGCCAATCGCCGCGGGGTGACAGCGATCCTCCGGATCCCACCTTGGGGGCATTGGGCAGCGCGGAGCGCTTGAACTGACTGAGGTGGAAGAACCGCTCCAGGAAAACCTCCATCCAGTGCTTGATCTCCCCCAGCGAATATTGGTTGCGCCGGTCCTCGGGGATCAGCTCGGGCCAGCCGGCCGCCTCCTTGTCGTGCCAGACGTGCCAGGCGAGGTAGGCCACCTTGCTCGGCCGGTAGCCGAACCGCAGCGTGTAGTAGAGGAAGAAGTCCTGTAGCTCATACGGGCCGACGACACTTTCGGTGTCGGACCCCGGCTGGTCCCGACCGGGGTCGTCCGCAGGGATCAGCTCGGGCGAGATCTCCAGGTTCACCACGGAGCTGAGGACCTCGCTGGTGTCCTCGTCGAACTGACGGGTGTCGACCGCCCAGCGCAGAAGGAACTGGATCAGGGTCTTGGGCACGGAGGCGTTCACGTTGTAATGCGACATCTGGTCGCCGACGCCGTAGGTGCTCCAGCCGAGTGCCAGCTCGGAGAGGTCTCCGGTCCCGAGCACCAACCCGCCGTGGAAGTTGGCCAGTCGGAAGAGATGCGAGGTCCGCTCGCCCGCCTGGACGTTCTCATAGGTCACGTCATAGACGGCCTCGCCCCGGGCGGCCGGGTGCTCGAGGTCGTCCAGCATCTGCCGAGCGGAGGGCCGTATGTCCATCTCTGCTCGGCTGACGCCGAGGGACTCCATCAGCCGGTGGGCGTTGTCCAGCGTCGCCGCGGAGGTGGCAAATCCCGGCATGGTGTAGCCCAGCACGTTCTGGCGAGGCAGTCCCAGCCGATCCATCGCCCGCACGGCGACGATCAGCGCGTGGGTGGAATCGAGCCCGCCGGAGACGCCGATCACCACCTTGTCGATGCCGGTCGCCTTCAGCCGGGTCTCCAGGCCGCGGACCTGGATGTTGTAGACCTCCTCGCAGCGGGCCATGCGGCTGGCGGGATCCGCCGGCACGTAGGGAAAGCGCTCGATCTCTCGTGCAAGTGGCACCGGTTCGTCGGGCACGCCGAGGGTGAACGGGATCCGGCGGAATTCACGCAGCTTGTCGCGGTGATCATGGATAGCGTCGCCGAAGCTGCTCATCCGCGCTCGGTCCGCCATCACCCGGTCGAGGTCGATGTCGCCGAAGATCAGCTGCTCCTCCTTGGCGAAGCGCTCGGCCTCGCTGACCATGTCTCCGTTCTCGCAGATCAGCGCCTGGCCGTCCCAGGCGAGATCAGTTGTCGACTCGCCCTCGCCCGCGGCGGTGTAGATGTATCCGGTCATGGTGCGCGCGGAATGGGCGGTGCACAGCAGTCGGCGGTAGTCGGATTTGCCCACGGTTATGTTGCTGGCCGACAGGTTGACCACCACCGTCGCCCCAGCCATCGCCGCATAGGTGCTGGGAGCGATCGGGGCCCACACGTCTTCGCAGATCTCGACATGGACCAGGAAGTTCTGCCGATCTGCGGCCTCGAACAGCAGCCCTGAGCCGAACGGCACGTCCTCGCCCAACAAGCGGATGTGGGTGCCGGCGAAGTCTCGCGCGGCCCGGAACTGACGCTTCTCGTAGTACTCGCGGTACTCGGGCAGATAGCTCTTCGGGACGGCCCCGAGCAGGCGGCCCCGGTGGATCACCAAGGCCGCGTTGAACACTGCTCCCTCCACCATCAGCGGGGCGCCGACGACGATCATCGGTCGCAGCTCGGCGCTGGCGGCGACCACCTGGGCCAGCGCACCCCGGACTGCGTCGTGCAGGGCCTGCTGGTGGAACAGGTCATCGGCGGTGTAGGCCGAGATGCCCAGCTCCGGAAACGCGACGAGAGCCGCCCCCTGATCGGCGGCCCGCTGACTCAGGGCGATCGTCCGCGCGGCATTGAAGGCGGGCTCGGCTACCCGAACCAATGGCACCGCCGCGGCAACGCGGACAAAGCCGTGATCGTAGATGGAGTAGAACGAATTCATGTGCGTTGTGCCGATCCTGCCCGGACCGGGTAAGGGTGAATAATGCCTGTTGAGACCGATTCTGCTTCCTCCGCTGACCCATTGACCGAGGTGGTGGAGGAGCTGGTGGCCCGCGGCAACGCCCGCGGCCAGCGTTGCGTCGACCTCTCGGAGTTGAGCGAGGCGGTCCAGGAGTCGGCCCTGGACGAGGATGACGCCCAGGCGCTGCAGGACCTCTTGGAGGACCGCGGCTTCGACGTCCGAGATGACTGCGCCCGCGAGCACGTGGAGCAGACCAGCTACCTGAACGACGACTTGGCGCAGCGCACGACAGATGCGATGGCGCTGTTCCTGCAGGAGGTCCGGCGCCACCCCCTGCTCAGCCGCGAGGAAGAGGTGGAGCTGGCGCAGGCGATCGAGCGGGGAGACCTGGAGGCGAAGACCAAGCTCGTGAACTCCAACCTGCGTCTGGTGATCGCCAACGCCCGCAAGTACCAGGGCCACGACCTTCCCCTGCTCGATCTGATCCAGGAGGGGATCCTCGGCCTGATCCGCGCGGCGGAGAAGTTCGACCATCGCAAGGGCTTCAAGTTCTCCACCTACGCGACCTTCTGGATCCGCCAGGCGATTCAGCGAGCGCTGGACAACCGGGCTCGCACCATCCGGATTCCCGTCCACCTGGGCCAGCGGGAGCGCAAGATCGCCCGGGCCGAGCGAGAGCTGGCGGCACGCCTGGGCAGGGACCCCACCGAGGAGGAGGTGGCGGAAGCGGCCGAGCTGACCGCGGAGGAGGTACGGGAAGCGCTCGGGGCCGCCCGGGTGGTGACGAGCCTTGACCGGCCGGTGGGGGAGGGGGAGGAGACCTCTCTGGGCGCGCTGCTGCCCAGCGAGGAGCGCGGACCCGAGGACGAGGTGGAGATCGCGCTACGCGGTGACGCGCTGCGGCGTGCGCTTGAGCGACTCCCCGAGCGCGAGCGTGAGGTGGTCATGCTGCGTTATGGCGTCGGTGGCGCCGAGCCGGTGGCGCTCGTCGAAGCCGGTCGTCGCATGGGGATCTCGCCGGACGCAGTACGCCGGCTGGAGCGCAAGGCGCTGGCCGAGCTGGCGACGAGCCGTGAACTGGAGGCGCTGCGGCCCGCGGCAGCCTAGTCCTCGGCACGACCGCCGGATCTCTAGAGAATCCGAAAGCGCACGGACACCACGCGGCTGCGCGGCACCCCGCCTGAACCGCCCGCGACCGCCCGCAGCAGGAACGATCGCCGCCGCAACGCGTGCCCGTGCACCCGGCCGGAGAACTCCATCCGGTTGACTCCGGCACGGTCGCGGTGGGTGAAGCGAGCGACGGTCCGGGACACGGTGCAGCTGTGGCCCCGACGCGCGTGGCAGTGGGGACGCCGTCGCAGCTCCACCACCGTGAAATGCGTGACCACCGCTTCGCTGTCGCGATAGCTGACCCTGGCCGGGCCGTGGGGCCGGCGGGCATGGCGCCCCGCGGGATGGAACGAGCGCGGCGAGATCCGCAGTCCGCTCAAGCGGGGTCTGGTGCCGGACGATGCCGTGCCGTCCCGCACCACCGGCGCGGGCTTCCAGCGACCGGTGAGAGCCGCTGACCCGGGCTGGTAGAGCCGGAGGATCAGGTGGAACTGCCCGGAGGGAGCCGGCAGCCAGTTCGCCCGCTCGTCCGCACTGCCCGGCTGGTCGTGCTGGATGTAGAACGTCAGCGACCCGTCGCGGGCGAAGTGCAGCCCGCGGGTGCGGTCACCGACCGCGTACCGGTTGATCTGGTTGGCATACAGGAAGAGGGACGAGTCGTACATGGTCAGTGACCAGAAGGCCCTGACCGGCGGGAGATCTCCTCTGGGGAAGCGGACCGTGTAGCGGTAGGCGCCGCTCAAGGTCCGGCCGGTGACGTCGGTGTCGGCAATCGGATAGATGGTCTGCGCCGGGGTGTTGGCGGCCAGCAGAACGGTGGCGACGATCGACCGACCCAGGTACCTGATGCCGTAGTCGCCCACCCAGCCCCCGAGGATGTTCCAGCCGTTGTTCACGCGCCGGCTGCTGGCATCCAGACGGTCCTCGCCGCCGGCGATTATCTTCGCAGCGGTATTGGTGCCCGCGGTCAGTGCGGCATCGGTCACCGGGTCGCTGGCCACCGAGGGAAGCGGGGGTGCCTCGTCGGAGAGGTCGCTGAGCAGCGTCTGGGCCGAACTGGGGTGTGGCACCCGGACCCCGGCGGGCGCCATCGCCTGCAGGGCACAGTCATCGGCGGCCGGGGGCGGGTCGACGTTCATCTCGTCGTTGAGAGTGGCGATGAACTGCGCGCCGGACGGAATGCTCTTGGGAATCGTCGGCGGATACTGGGTGGTCACCACCGGTGGCTGGCGCGCGCCCGTCTCCCATGCGGACAGCGGGGTCACTTTGTACTGCTGCTGGATCCGATTCACCGCCGGCAGGTCCGAGGGGCCGTCAACCAGCGTCCGCCCCAGCAGCCACACCGTGTTGCTCGGCGAGTCGATGCGCGTCACCCCGGCGGGTAACGAGCCGCTCCAGCCGGGCGGGACGAGGGCGTAGGCACCGGCCCGGGTGCCGGTGGAGCCAGACCCCACGTAGGCGAAGGCGTTGGTAAAGGCGTCGAGGAACTGGAAGGTGTAGAAGCGGCCACCGGTGTCCGGCACGTTGACCACGATCGGACCGCTGGTCAGATCGATCCACGCCGTGGAGTACGCCGTGTCGACGTTGGGGGCGACGACCGTCGTGACCTGGGGACCCGCCAGCGCGTCCACGGAGACCATTACATTGCGGGGAAAGTGCTTGACCGTCGAGCGGACGCTGACCTGCGGCAGTCCGTAGACGTAGGCGGCCGCGGCCGCGGTGAACGCGTCGGCGGCCTTGGCCTGGGTGGAGGGATCGCTGGCGTACCGGGCGGCGTAACTGCTGGCCGCCTGCTGCACCGCCCCGGCGTAGTAGCCGGTCAGGCCGGGCACGTCGGCCCCTAATGCGCAGCCGTCGATGGCTGCCGCTGGGCTGGTCCGGGCCTCGCTGGCCGGGCTCGCCAGCGCCAGGACGACGGCCCCTATGAGACCGAGAGCTCCGACGACTCGTCTCGGCGATGGACCCATCCTGGATCTCCGCGACTAGTGGTGGTGGCCGAACCCGCCCTTGCAGGCGCGGTAGGCCGAGATCGCGTTCAGGCCGGCGGCGAACACGTGATGGGTGTGCAGGTCGACGAGCACACGGTGGCCGTGGTAAAGGCAGAACACCTTGTTGACCCGGCGCCGCGCCGCCGGGGTGCGGGCATAGTGGTTGGCGACGTGGTGGGCGGCCACTCCGCCGACGTAATGACTGGTGGAGCCGCAGCCCCCGGCCGCCACCGCCGAACCGCCGAGCGCCGTCAGACACAGCAGCAGGGCGCAGATCCGCCGCAGGGAGCTCATCGAGGCGCAGCCTACCGAACGATCAGCCCGCGCTGGGAGGTTCCGCGAGGGCGATCACCGATGCATGAACCACACCGGCGGGGTCAAGGATCCACCGTAGGGCGCCGTCTCGCGCCACCAGCTTCTCGCCGGGCTGGGCCGGGGTGCGGAATTCCATCTCGGCGTCGAGGATCAGCGGCTCGGTCGCCTCCTCCAGCAGATCCTGCTCCAGCGGCTGCCAGTAGGCGGCGTTGTTGACGTGGCCGGCGATGTCGCAGTCGGTGGCTCTGAACGCCCAGCTCCGGGAGCGGGCGGCTCCATCCGGTGGGGGATGGTGAAGGCGGGCCGTCACGCGGCGCGCCGCGGCCTCGGCCCCGTAGCACTCGAGCTCCTGCGCTGTGAACGGCATTGGCCGGCGGCTCACCGGATCCAGGTGGACCCAGATCGCCACCGCCTCGACCGCGGGAGTTCGATCACCGCTGGGGATTCCATCACCCAGCGGACTCAGGGTCGTGCGCCGCTCTGCCCACATCCGCCCCAGGCCGCTGCAGAACGTGCGGACCTGGAAGCGCTCCGCGAACCGGGGCCAGCGCTCGACCCTGAGGCGGTTGCGGCGCACCACCCAGTAGGCGAGATCGGCGAGGCCGGCGTCCTCGACGTCGTCGTAGGCCACGTCCTGCAACCAACGGGCCAGCGCGTCGAGCCGGATGCGGCCGGAAGGGGCGCAGTCGCCAAGGCCGGGCCGCATCGTCTCGGTGAACGAGCGCGCGCCCGGAATCGGCGTGACCAGCTCGCTCAGGGGTGGAGCGCTCACGCCGCCGAGCTCACCGCTTGCGCACCGCGCGGCTCGCGGAAGCGCTCGGCGGTGCTCCGCGCGGTGGCGTCGGCCCACCGCGTGGTGCTGAGGAAGGCCAGGGCGAGGATCGTCGCCCCCAGCCCGGCGATGATCCACCAGCCGGCATGCGTGGCCTCGGCGAAGCCCGGCCCGAGCGTGGTCACCACGCCTCCCGCGGCGGCGGCGCCGATCACCGCCACGCCGAGCGTCTGGCCCACCTGCCGGCTGGTCGAGGCCACCGCGGCGGCGACGCCGGCCTGTGACGCCGGCATCCCGGACACCGCGGTGTTGGTGATGGGGGGGTTGACCAGGCCGAAGCCGAGACCGAAGACCACGTAGGCGATGATCAGGTATGCCGGGGAGGTGGTGGCGGTCAGCTGGGTGAGCAGCAGCGCGCTGACCGTGAGGCCCACTCCGGCTACCAGCAGTGAAGGCCGTGCCCCGCGGTTGCCGACCAGCCGTCCCGAGAGCGGGCCGAAGACCAGCGTCATCGCCGCCATCGGCAGCATGTAGAGCCCCGCGTGCAGCGGCGAGAAGCCGCGCACGTCCTGCAGGTACAGGGTGTTGAGGAAGAGGAAGCCACCCAGGGCGGCGAATGCGCAGACCGCGATCGCGCTGGCCCCTGAGAACGGCGCGCTACCGAAGAAACGGACCTCGATCAGCGGTTCGCGGCGCCGCAGCTCCCAAACGACCAGGCCGGCCAGGCAGGCCACGGCGAATGCGAACAGGCCGAGGATCTCGCCGGACAGCCAGCCGGCGGAGGGCCCCTCGATGATCGCGTAGGTCAGGGAGCCCAGGCCCCCGATCACCAGCAGCTGCCCCACGAGGTCGAACCGGCGGGGATGCGGGGCGCGGGACTCGGGCACGAACAGTGCTGTCAGCACCAAGGCGGCGAGCGCGACGGGAAGGTTGACCACGAATACCGAGCGCCAGCCCACAGTGTCCACCAGCACGCCGCCGACCACCGGTCCGAGCGCGGTGCTCAGGCCCACCACCCCGCCCCAGACGCCGATTGCCTGCGCTCGCTCTCGCGGGTCCTCGAATACGTTGCGGATAATCGACATCGCCACGGGGTTGAGCATCGATCCTCCTATCGCCTGCAGGACGCGGGCGGCGATGAGCGCGGGCAGGCTCGGCGCCAGCGCGCATAACAGCGAGCCGAGCGAGAACACCACCAGGCCGACCTGGAAGACCCGGCGGCGCCCGACCCGGTCGGCGGTGGAGCCAGCGAGCATGAGCAGGCTGGCCAGCACCAGCGTGTAGGCATCGATCGTCCACTGCAGGCCGGAGAACGACGAGTGCAGCGAGCGGTGGATCGACGGCAGCGCCACGTTGACGATCGTGTTGTCGAGCCCCACGATCAGGAGGCTGAGGCAGCACGTTCCCAGGATCAGCCGGCGCCGTGAACGCGGGATCCGATGGTCGCCTGATTCGGGCATGTTCGCGATGCTAGTGGCCGGATTAGGAGCTGCGCTCGGATGGGTCGGCTCCACTCGTTAGCTCTGCTTTCCATCCGCCACTCCGGTAATCTCTGAGGTTCCACCGGCCCGGTTTTCCTCTTGAACAATCAGATCTCCGCCCAAGACGAGGGGCAGTCCGCCTTCCCGCAGGCCGCGACCCTGGAGCTGCAGGGTGTCTCCAAGCAGTACCCCGGGCAGCGCCAGCCCGCCATCCACGATCTGAGTCTGAGCGTCGACGCGGGCGAGGTCTGCATCCTCGTCGGACCTTCCGGTTGCGGCAAGACCACCGCCATGCGCCTGATCAACCGGATGATCCCGCTCACCGGAGGCGACATCCTGCTGGGCGGAACCAGCGTCCTCTCGCGTCATCCCAACGAGCTGCGCCGGGAGATCGGCTACGTGATCCAGCAGATTGGGCTGTTCCCGCATCACACCGTGGCCGACAACATCGCCACCGTCCCGCGGTTGCTCGGATGGGAGAAGGACCGAACCAGCGCGCGCGTGCATGAGTTGCTGGCGCTGATCGGCATGGATCCGGAGGAGATCGGCCCGCGGTATCCAGCTCAGCTTTCCGGAGGGCAGCGTCAGCGGGTCGGAGTGGCCCGCGCGCTGGCCGCTGACCCGCCGCTGATGTTGATGGACGAGCCCTTCGGTGCGATCGATCCGATCAACCGCGTTCGCCTCCAGGACGAGTTCCTGGGACTGCAGGAGCGGGTTCGCAAGACCGTCGTGTTCGTGACCCACGACATCGACGAGGCGATCAAGATGGGCGACAAGATCGCCATCCTCCGTGAGGGAGGGCATCTGGCGCAATACGATACGCCGGAGGCGATCCTCACCAACCCCGCCGACGACTTCGTGGCGCAGTTCGTCGGTGCCGACCGCGCGCTGAAGCGGCTCGGCCTGGCCACCCTGGCCGATCTTCAGCTGCTCGCCCCCAACGGCCACCACGGCACCGACCGGGTCACGCTGAAGACCTCGGTGCGCGACGCACTCTCGATCCTGCTGGCCGGCGGCGGCACGCCGCTCTCCGTCGAGGACGACGATGGAAAGCCGGTCGGCACGGTGACCCTGGAGCTGGTGGGGGGGCTGCTGGGCAACGGCGCGCTGCCCGGACACGAACACGAGTCGTGATCCTCCCGCTCGCAGCCGCCCCGAACATTCCGAGCTTCGGGGGGAGTCCGTCTTCGTTTGCCTGCGAACGCGCCAACCGGTTGTTCTGCACCGGCTGGTTCTCGCGGAGTTGGAGCAGCATTCTGTGGCCGGCGCTGCGCCAGCACATCGTGCTCACGGTGATCGCCGTGGTCATCGGCTTCATCATCTCCACCGCCCTGGCGCTGGTCGCCTACCGGAGGGGCTGGGTCGAGCGTCCCGTGATCGTCGTCACCTCGTTTCTCTACACGATCCCGTCGCTGGCGCTGTTCGAGCTGCTCGAGGGGGTGCCCGGACTGGGCCTGACCCGGACCACGGCCGAGGTGGCGCTGGTCTCCTACACCCTGCTGATCCTGTTCCGCAACACGCTGACCGGGCTGCGCGAGGTGCCGGCCGAGGTTCGTGATGCGGCTGCCGGCATGGGAATGGGGAAGACCAAGTCGCTGTTCCGCGTCGAGCTGCCCCTGGCGCTGCCGGCGATCATCGCCGGTCTGCGGATCGCCACGGTGACGGTGATCTCGCTGGCGACCGTCGCCGCGCTGGTGGACAACGAGGGGCTCGGTGCGCCGATCTTCGACGCCATCAACAAGAACGTGTTCAAGACCGAGCTGATCTCCGCCGGCGTGCTTGCTGTGCTCCTTGCGCTGGTCGCCGATGCCCTCCTCGTCGGACTGCAACGGGTGCTCACCCCCTGGACCCGGGTGTAGGCCGCCTTCCCATGCACAACTTCGTCTCCGCCTTTGACTTCATCGCCCACAACGGCCAGCTGGCCGGCGTGCCGGGCCAGCCAACCTTGATCCAGCTGGCCCTCAAGACACTGTGGGTGGCGGGGCTCGGCATGGCCATCGCCCTGGTGGTGGCAATCCCGATCGGGGTGTGGTTGGGCCATATCCATCGTTTCTCGTTCGTCGCCATCAACGTCGGCAACATCGGGCGTGCGCTGCCCAGCCTGGCGGTGCTGGCGATCGGCGTGGCGCTGCTGGGGATCGGACTCATCAATGTCGAACTGGCCCTGGTCGTGCTGGCGATCCCGCCGATGATCACCAACGCCTACGTGGCCATCGACGGCGTCGACCGAGAGGTGGTCGACTCCGCGCGGGGAATGGGCATGACCGAGTGGCAGCTGGTGCGCCAGGTGGAGCTGCCGATGGGGATCCCGCTGATCTTCGCCGGGATCCGCACCGCATCGCTGTTCGTGATTTCGACGACCACGATCGCAGCGCTGACCGGGTTCACGGGAACGCTCGGCGACATCATCAACAACGAGGCGAGTTACAAGCTGTCCGGGCTCATAGGCGCGGCGTACTGCATCGCCGCGCTGGCGATCGCGATCGAGCTGGCACTGGCCGGCGTGCAGCGGCTGCTGACGCCGCGCGGGCTCCAGCTGTCCCGGGAACAGGCGGCCACCACGGCGCTCACCCCCGCGCTTGCCGAAGGCTGACCTTATACGCCAACCAAACGAGGAGGAAAGGTATGCAGAAGTTCAGGTGGAGAGGCACATTGGCCGGTCTTGCGGCAGTGGTCGCGATATTGGCGCTGGCTGCCTGCGGTAGTTCATCTTCGAAGTCGAGCGGCTCGAGCTCCGGCGCCTCGGCGTCGGTGTCGGCGACCCCGGCGGCGAGCGGTCCGGGCAAGGGGAAGCCGCCCGTCGTGATGGGCGACAAGAACTTCGACGAGGAGTACCTGCTCGGATCGCTGTACCAGCAGGCCTTGGCGGCCAAGGGCTACACGGTCACCCTGAAGGGCAACATCGGCAGCTCCGAGATCATCTACAAGGCGCTGCAGACCGGTCAGATCGACATGTATCCCGAGTACACCGGGACGCTGCTGACCACCATCGCCGGGAACAACACGCAGCCGACGAGCGCAAAGCAGACCTACGCTTTGGCCAACGCCTTCGTCGCGAAGCACGGCTTCGTGTTGCTCCACCAGACGCCGTTCTATGACGCGGATGGCCTGGCGACGACCAAGGCCTACGCTGCCAAGCACCATCTGAAGACCTACGCGGATCTGAAGAAGCTTGGCACGGTCAGGTTCGGCGGGCCGGCCGAGAACCGCACTCGGTTCCTCGGATTGGTCGGCCTCCAGAAGGTGTACGGGCTGAACAACCTCAGCTTCACCCCGCTGGCCGAAGGTCTGAACTACAAGGCGCTCGATACCGGCCAGGTCGACGTGGCGACGATCTTCACCTCCGACCCGCAGCTGCAGAGCGGCAAGTACGTCGTGCTCACCGACACCAGGAAGCTGTTCGGCTTCCAGAACGTGGCCATGGTGGTCAAGGCGGGGCTGGTCAAGAGCGAGGGCCCTGCGTTCGCTGCGACCATCAACAAGGTCAGCTCTCTGCTGACGCTCGACGCGATCATCAAGATGAACGCCGCGGTGCAGCTGGACCAGCAGTCTCCGTCCGCGGTGGCCCATCAGTTCCTGGCCGCCAACGGACTGGCCTAGACGCAAGCGGCCACCCCGGTCCCGGTTATTTCACCGGGGCCGGGGTGAGCCTGCCAGAGTTCCGCCCCGATGAGGCGCGGAGCCCTACCTCACCGCCGAACCGGTCCGATCCGCCGCGTCGGTAAGCACGCCGACGAGGGCCACGACCTCGGGGTGGTCACCGGTCTGGCCGCGCTCAGCCTCGACGCGCTCTCCAGCGTGGCCTACGGGCCGGAGGCGATGGTGCTGGTGCTGGTCGCCGCCGGCAGCGGCGCGCTGCGTTGGACACTCCCGCTGACGCTGGTGATCACCGGGATGCTGGTTCTGCTGGTGTTCTCCTACGCGCAGGTGATCGCCGCCCATCCTGACGGCGGGGGCGCCTATGCGGTGTCGAAGCGAAGCCTGGGACGGATTCCCAGCCTGCTGGCTGCGGGATCGCTGGTCGTGGACTACGTCCTCACCGTGGCGGTCAGCCTGTCGGCCGGCGCGGCCAGCCTGGGGAGCGTCTTCCCGGCGCTCTCCCACCACCTGCTGGCGGTAACACTGATCGGACTGGCACTGCTAACCGCCATCAACATGTTCGGGATCACCGAGTCCGCGCGGCTGCTGATGGGCCCGGCGGCGATCTTCCTGCTGAGCATCTTTGCGGTGATCGTGGTCGGCTTTCTGCGCTCGCACCCGGTGGCACACGTCGGCTCCTACGCCGGGCCGATCAAGCCGGTCACCGCGCTGGGGCTGGTCCTGCTTCTGAAGGCTTTCGCGGCCGGGTGCTCGGCGGTCACCGGAGTGGAGGCGATCGCCAACGGGGTGCCGGCGTTTCGCAAGCCCCGTATACGCACGGGACAGCGGACCGAGGTCAGCCTGGGGGTGCTGCTGGCGCTGATGCTGGTGGGCTTGGCCGCGCTCATCCGGGCCCATGACGTCGTGCCCCGGGGCGGCGTGACGATCCTGGCGCAGCTGACCGCAGGTTCGTTTGGGACCGGCTGGCCCTTCTACGTCTCCAACCTCGCGGTCACGCTGGTGCTGGGCTTCGCGGCCAACACCAGCTTCGGCGGCCTGCCGGTGCTGATGAGCCTGCTGGCCAAGGACAACCGCCTGCCCCACATGTTCTACCTGCGGGCCGAGCGCCCGGTCTACCGCCACGGCATCGTGGCTCTGGCGCTGATGGCGCTGGCCCTGCTGCTCGCCTCCGGTGCCAAGACCGCCTCGCTGATCCCCCTGTACGCGATCGGAGTGTTCATCGGCTTCACGCTCAGCCAGGTGGGGCTCGTTCGTCACTGGCTAAGCACGCGCCAGGGACGCTGGCGGGCGCGGATAGCCCTCAATGGGACAGGGGCGGTGATGACAGCGGTGGCAACCGTCGTGTTCCTGACCAGCAAGTTCCTGGAAGGTGCCTGGGTGGTGACGATCATCATCCCGCTGCTGATGGTGATGTTCGCGCGGACCGAGGGCTACTACCGGAGAGTGGCCAAGGAGCTCAAGCTCGGTCGCACTCCGCCGGTGCCCCGCAAGCGCGAGAGCATCGTGGTCGTGCCGGCCTCGACGGTGAGCCTGCTCACCGAGCATGCCGTCTCCGCGGCCCTCTCGCTGGGGGAGACCGTGGTGGCAGTGGCCGTCGCCGGCGACGAGGAAGAGTGCGACCGGATCAAGCGCGACTGGGACGACTGGGACCCCGGAATCCCCATCGAGGTACTGCTTGACCCGCATCGCTCGCTCGTCCGCTCGGTGGTGCGCTACATCCACGCGATCGATGCCGGCGAGGCCACGATCACCGTCCTGATCCCGGAGATCATTCCGAGCAAGCGCCGCCACGAGATTCTCCACAACCAGCGAGGCAGACTGCTGGAGGAGGTGCTGAAGGCTCGGTGCAGCGTGGTGGTGGCCACGCTGCCGTTCCGGATCCACGACTGAATCAGGCGATCTAAGCTACGGGCTGCGATGCCGCAGCGCCGCCAGATCCATCGAGCCTCCACCCGCATAATGTCGGTGCTGATGATCGTCATCGGCGTCGCGCTGCTGGTTCGCACCGTGCTCGCCGGTGGCGGGGTGCTCGCGAGCGGGATCCTCCTCGGACTGCTGTTCGTGGCCGCTGGGGCCGCGCGCCTGTACATGCAGTTCCGGGGATCGTGAACGCCGCCGCCGATCGCCTGTGAGCGAGCAGACCTTCAGCCTGCGCGCGGTGTTCGCGGTCGTCTACACGACCTCGGTCAGCACCGTGTATTTCGCCCTCGGTGTGGTCGCCCACCACGCCGGTGGCCTCACGCCCCTGGTCTTCCTGGCCGGCGGCATCTTCTTCCAGCTGAGCGCCATGAGCTATGCCGAGGGTGCGTCGCTACACCCTGAGCGCGGTGGCTCGGCGGTGTTTGCGCGCTATGCCTTCAACGAGCTGGTCAGCTTCGTCGCCGGCTGGGCGATCGTGCTCGACTACACGATCCTGCTGGCTGTGACCGCGCTCACCGTGCCGGCCTACCTGGCGGCGTTCTGGGCACCGATCGGCCGCGGCGGGTTGGAGATCGCCGTGGCCATCGCGGTGATCGCTTTCGTTGCCCTCGACAACCTGACGGGCGTCACCACTCGCCGACTACGACGCCGGATCATGGTGACCGCCGGGGATCTCGCGCTGCAGGCGCTGGTGATCGTGATTGGCCTGGCGGTGGCCCTGCATCCCCACAGGCTGACCGAGACGATCCATCTCGGAACCTCGCCGACCTGGTCCGGACTGGCTTTCGCACTGCCGATCGCCGTGATCGCGTTCACCGGGCTGGAAGCGGCGGCGTCGATCGCCAGCGAGGTCTCGGAGGAGTCCCGCCGTCGAATCCGGCGGCTGATCCTCCCCAGCTCCGGAGTGATCGTGCTGATCTACGTGGGGATCGCGGTGGTGGGAATCTCGGCGCTTCCCGTCCACCACGGCGTCAGCGCGCTGGGCCAGGAACACGTGCGTGCGCCGGTGATGGGTGTGGTCGAGTCGTTCCGTCCACAGTGGATCGCCGACGTACTCAAGTACGCCGTGGCGATCGGTGGCGCCGCCGGCCTCACCGCGGCGGCGGGCTCGTCCATGCTGGGTGTCTCCAGGGTCGGCTATTCGCTGGCGACCAACCGCCAGATACCCAGTGGCATCGGACGCCTCAGCGGTCGCTGGGGCACCCCCTTCGTGGTGATCGGAGCGGCCTCAGTCGCCGCCTGCGCGCTGGTGCTGCCCAAGGACCTGGAGCTGCTGATCGGGATCTATGCGTTCGGGGCGCTGCTGGCCTTCACCATCGCTCACGTCTCGGTGATCGTGCTGCGCTTCCGCGAGCCCGACCGGCCCCGCGGGTACCGGATCCCCCTGTCTGTTCCGTTCCGCGGGGCCGAGCTGCCGCTGCCGGCCGTGCTCGGTGCGCTGCTCGCCGCTGCCGGACTCATCTCGGTGGTCATCCTTCACCACGGCGCACGCTACGTCGGCCTGGGCTGGCTGCTCGCCGGCCTGGTGCTGTACGTCACCTACCGCAAGACCCAGGGAAAGCCGCTGCTCAAGCGGGTGACGATCCCGGAGCGGGCGCTGCGACACGAGACGATCGAGCCTGAGTTCGGGTCGATCCTGGTGCCGATCTTCGGCACCCCGCTTGACGATGACATCGTCCAGACGGCGGGACGGCTCGCCGGAGAGAGCCGGGATGACGTGGTGGAGGAGGGCGCGGTGATCGAGGCGATCTGGGTCTTCGAGGTGCCGCTTTCGCTGCCGGTTGACGCGACGCTGCCGGATGCCCAGGTCACGCGGGCCCGCCAGGCGCTTGCCCGGGCGAAACTGGTCGGGGAGGAGTACGAGGGGGTGGAGGTGGCCACCGCCATGGTCCGCGCCCGCCGGGCCGGCCCGGCGATCGTCAGCGAGGCTCGCAGGCGCGGCGTCGAGGTGATCGTGCTCGCCGCCGAAGAGCCCTCCCGCGTCCGCGGGGGTGCGCTGCTGGGCGGAGGGACCCCGCTGGAGAACTACGTCGGGGACATCACCAAATACGTGATCAACAAGGCGCCCTGCCGGGTGATCCTCACCGCGCCCCCGGCGGACTGGCGGGAGACGTTCGCCCAGGACCACGCCTCGCTTCCCGACCACGAGGCGGAGCCAAGCGATGCTCCGCCTTCGCCCGCGGCCACCCCAGGCGGAGGCAGCTGATGGCCCGCATCGAGACTCACGGGCTGCGACGAAGCGTGGGCCTGGGTGGCCTGTTCGCGACCGCGTACGGGAACGTCGGCTCCTCCATCTACTACGCGCTGGGAATCGTGGCGGCCTATGCGCTCGGCCTGACCCCGGTCATCTTCATGATCGCCGGAGGCCTGTTCGCGCTCACCGCCAAGACCTACGCCGAGGGGGCATCGATGTTCCCGGAGGCCGGCGGCTCCTCCAGCTTCGCCCGCCACGCCTTCAACGAGCTGGTCTCGTTCTTCGCCGGGTGGGCGCTCAGCCTCGACTACATCCTCACGATCGCGATCTCGGCGTTCTTCGTGCCGCATTACCTCGGCGCGTTCTGGCCGGCGTTGACCCACCCGCCCGGAGACGTGATCGGCGGCCTGATCGTGGTCGCCACGCTCGCGTGGCTGAACATCAGGGGGATCGGGGAGTCCGCAAAGCTGAACTTCATCCTCGCCATCGCCGACCTCTTCACCCAGGTGGTGATCATCGTCGTCGGGGCGTTCCTGGTGCTGAAGCCATCGCTGCTCGTCAACCAGGTCCACCTCGGCTCGATGCCGACGTACTCGCATGTGATCTTTGCGCTGTCGCTGGCGATGCTCGCCTACACCGGGATCGAAACCGTTTCGAACATGGCCGAGGAGGCCACGGACCCGGGTCGTGACGTCCCCCGAGCGGTCAACCTGATCCTGATCGCCGTGCTGGGGGTCTACGCCGGCATGACGGTGGTGGCGCTGTCGGCGCTTCCGGTCCAGGGCCACGGCGTCCACGCCTACACCCTGCTGGGGTTGACTCCGCAGCAGGGCGGCTTTCAGAACGATCCGGTGCTCGGCATCATCGACCATCTGGGCTTGCCGACCACGCTGAGGCATGTCCTCGGCTACTACGTCGGGGTGCTGGCGGCGACGATCCTGTTCATCGCCACCAATGCCGGGCTGATCGGGATCTCCCGGCTGTCGTGGTCGCTGGCCGAGCACCGCCAGCTGCCGAGCATCTTCGCCCGCCTCCATCGTCGCCATCGCACACCGTGGTTCACGATCGTCGTCTTCTCCACGTTCGCCGGGATCCTGCTGATCCCCGGCAAGACCGACTTCCTCGGCAACCTCTACTCGTTCGGAGCGATGCTGTCGTTCACCACGGCCCATGCGGCGGTGATCGTCCTGCGGTTCAAGGAACCCGAAAGAGCCCGCCCATACCGGATGCCGTGGAGCATCCCGGTCCGCGGCAGGCAGCTGCCCCTGACCGCGGTGCTCGGCGGACTTGGCACCCTGGCGGCCTGGATCTCCGTGTTGGCGCTGCATGCCGAAGCCCGGACGGTCGGCGTCGGCTGGATGCTGGTGGGCATGGTCGGCTACGTCATCTACCGGCGGCGTCAGGGCTTCAATCTGACCTCGCATCACCGGATCGCCCACCACGAGCGCCCCGCCTTCTTCATCGAGCTCGACTACCGCTCGGCGCTGGTCCCGATCTTCGGCACCGACCTCGACGCCTCGGCGCTGCGGGCGGCGGCCAAGCTGGTGGGCGAGGGGGCACTGGTGGAGGCCATCTACGTCCTGCGGGTGCCCAACCAGCTCTCGCTGGAGGCCGGGCTGGAGGAAGAGGAGCAGCTGGGACTGAGCTTGCTGGAGAGCGCAAAGGTGACCGGGCGCAAGCTCGGTCTGAGGGTGAGCACCCGGTTGCTGAGGGCACGGAACCCGGGGGCGGCGATCGTGGACGAGGCCGAGCGGACCGAGGCGCAGATCATCTACCTCGGCGTGGACCACGCGCCACCCTCCGAGCGCGCACTCGGCCCGACCGCGAGCTATCTGCTGGCCCATCGCCCCTGCCGCGTGGTGATCGAGACGCCTCCGGTGAACGGCGCCAGCCGGTAGGGTCGCAACTCATGGCGCTCTCGGAGCGAGTGGTGCGAGGAGCAGGGGTCGACCTGGCCTTGGTGGAGGCCGGCGCGCCCGAGGCGCCGGCGGTCGTGCTGATTCACGGCTATCCCGACGACAAGCAGCTGTGGATGCCGGTCATGGAGCGGTTGGCCGATCGCTTCCACGTGATCGCCTATGACGTCCGCGGCGCTGGCGGATCAGGGGCCCCCCGCAACCCGCTCGCCTACAGCTTTGAGCATCTGGCGGGCGATCTCGCCGCCGTGCTCGACGACGTCTCGCCCTCAGCGCCCGTGCATCTGGTCGGACACGACTGGGGATCCCTCGCCGGCTGGGAATTCACCGTGATGCCCCGGGTGCAGCGGCGGATCGCCTCCTACACCGCGATCGCCGGCCCAGCCGTCGGTCACGTCAACCATGCGCTGATGGCCACGTTGCGCACGCGCGGTCCGCTCCCGGTGCTCGCGGCGCTTCGCCACTCGTGGTACATCATCCCCCTGCTCACGCCGGGCCTGCCCACGCTGTTCTGGCGCGGGCTGTTGCGGGGCCGCGCCTGGGAAGCCATCCTCGAATACGCCGAGCGGTTGCCCCCCGATCCACCCGAGTACCGCCGTACCCGTATCCGCAACGGGATCAAGGGCTCCAACCTGTACCGCCGCAACATCCTGTTGGGGCGGCGCCGGCCGCCGCCGCGGCCATCGATGCCCGTGCAGGTGATCACTCCCACCGGGGATCGCTACCTCCCTGAGCTGTACTACGCCTCGGTGCCACGGTTCGTGGCCTCGCTTCGCCGCCGCCGGGTGGCCGGACCGCACTTCGCCCCCCGAACTCAGCCGGAGCTGGTGTCCCGCTGGGTCGGCGAAATGGTGGAGGACGTGGAGCGGGGGGAGTTCTCCGCCGGTCCTTCGCTATGGCGGCGCGGCGGCGGAGTGGAGCAGCTGCAGGGAGCGCTGGCGCTGGTCACCGGCGCCGGAAGCGGAATCGGGAGGGCGACGGCCCACGCGCTCAGCCGGGCCGGTGCCCGGCTGGTGCTGGTTGACCTCGACGAAGCCGCCGCTCGGCGGGTGGCGGAGGAGCTTGGCCAGGCTGCGGCGCTGGCCTGCGATGTCGCCGACGCCCAGGCGATGGAGCGACTGCGTGACCAGGTGGTGGCAGACCACGGCGTTCCCGATGTCGTGGTCAACAACGCGGGAATCGCCGTAGCCGGACCGTTCCTTCAGACCGGGGACGAGGATTGGCGTCGCCTGCTGGACGTGAACCTCATGGGTGTGGTCAACGGCTGCCGTCTGTTCGGGGAGGCGATGGTGGGGCGGGGCGCGGGCGGCCACATCGTCAATACAGCCTCCGCGGCGGCGTTCTGGCCGAGCAAGGACCTACCCGCCTACGCTGCGTCCAAGTCCGCGGTGCTGATGCTGAGCGAGTGCCTGCGTGCCGAGCTGGGACCGAGCGGCGTCGGCGTAACCGCGATCTGCCCTGGGGTCGTCGCCACCAACATCACCTCCGCGGCACGCTACGTCGGGCGAAAGAGCGAGGAGCAGGAGCGGATGCGCCAGTTGGTCACGAAGCTGTACGCGCGGCGCAACTTCACAGCTGACCGGGTCGCCGAGGACGTGATCTCGGCCATCGCCGAGGACCGAGCCGTGGTCCCGATCACCCCTGAGGCCAAGCTGATGCGGCTGCTCTCCCGCCTGTCCCCTGGGGCAACCCGCCGGCTGGCGGGGGTCGACGCGCTGCCCGTCTGAGGACTCAGTCGTTGCCGGAGTCCCGTCCGGCCGGTGTGATGCAGTAGGCAACCTGCCCCGGGTGAGATCGCTTGCAGGAGTCCGGGACCCTGGGGCGAAAGCCGAACTCATGTTGCTCAGACATCGCCCGCCCCGCATCGACTCCCGTCCCACCCAGACCAGCAACGGCTTCGAGCACCTCGACGACCAATGGGTCGCGGTGCTGCGCTGGCTCCAGGCCAGCCGGGTGGAGTTCGTCCTCGTCGGCCCGGTGGCCCGGGCCGTGCGCGGGGCGTCGAACGCGCGCGGAGCCGTGGCGATCGTGCCCGCTCCCTACGGACGCAACCTTGACCGCCTGGCGCGTGCGCTGTGGTCGGCCCACGCCCGAGTGCGGGTGGAGGCCGGTGCCGAAGCCGAGCCGGGCGCAGACACAGTCCCGGTGAAGCTGACCTCCGAGAAGCTGGTGCGTGGACAACGATGGACCCTGCGCTGCGGATCGCACGACCTCGACATCGAGGGTCGTGGGGCCGGCGCTCCCCGCTACCAGGAGCTGCTCTATGAGGCGACCCGCTTTGGGCTGGCCGAGGGCGTAGCGGTAGAGGTGGCCTCACCGGAGGACGTGGAGCACTACGACCACGTTCGCCGCACCGGCGTAGCGCCGGAGATGCGGGTCAGCCGCACCACGGTCGCCGGCTGATCCCGCGGGCCCGTCGGGGCGCTCGGTCGGTCGGCCCTTTGACGGCCGCCGTGTTCCGGCAGCAGTCACGCACCGCCTCGTTACCCTCGAATCATGCCCAGACGTGCCGCGCTCGCTCTTGTCGGTGCCGGGGCCGGGGTGGCGGTCCTTGTCCTAACCTGGTTTCTGACGTTTCACGTCGGTGTGTTCGAGCGTGCCGACCAGTCGATCTTCCAGGGGTTCGCGGACCTCAGCCACCATCCGCATGTGAACGGCCTGGCCAACCGGATCGCCGACCTGTGCGACCCGAATCCCTACGTCTTCCTGGCGGCGGTGCCGGTGGTGGTTGCCCTGGCCCGCGGCCGGGGCTGGCTGGCGGTTGGGATCTGCGCGATCATCCTCGGCGCCAACGTCAGCACGCAGCTGCTCAAGCCCCTGCTGGCCCATCCCCGCGCGGCCTCACTGCTCGGCGGACAGAGTCCAGTCTCGGCGGCATCGTGGCCAAGCGGACACGCCACCGCCGCCATGTCGCTGGCGCTCTCATGCGTGCTGGCCGCGGGCGCGCGCTGGCGCCCATATGTCGCGGCCGCCGGGGCGGCGTTCGCGGTCGCGGTGAGCTACTCGTTCCTGTCGTTGGGCTGGCATTACCCGAGTGACGTCTTCGGCGGCTTCCTGGTCGCTGCGACCTGGACGCTTCTCGCCGTGACGGCGGTGGACATCGTCAGCAGCCGCACGGGCCTGCGCTCGGCCGAGACAGGGTCCGCGATGTCCGTGCGGGAGGTGTTGGCCCCACCCGGGCTCGCACTGCTCGGGGCCGTTGTCTTGGCCCTGCTGGTGATCGTGGCCCGGCCGCAGGAGGTGGACACCTACGTCCACACACATCGGGTGTTCGTGATCGGTGCGGCCGCGATCGCCGCACTGGCGCTGGCGCTGGCGGCGGGTTTGACGCTGACGCTACGGCGTGGCTCGCGGTAGCGGAACGGGAGCAGCCACGCTCCTTCTCGCTGAGAGGCCACGGACGCGGGCTGCGCTCAACCCGCCGACGGCTCCCGGTAGCGCCCCGGCTCCCACAACGGCTCCTCACCCGCGCTGGCTCCGCGACTGAGAATGAACAGCAGGTCGGAGAGCCGGTTGAGGTAGCGGACGACCTCTTCGCCGACCTCCTCGCCGGCGGCTATCGCGACGCGCTCGGCCCGGCGGCATACCGTCCGGCAAATGTGCAGGTGTGCCCCCGCGGGCGTGCCACCCGGGAGCACGAACGAGCGCAGCGGCTCAAGCCTGGCGTTGACCTCGTCGCAGCGTTGCTCCAGCCACGCCGTCTGCTCCGGCAGCACTCGCAGGCGCCCGCGCCCGCCTTGCTCGGGGTTCTCGGGGGCCGCCACGTCGGCGCCCAGGTCGAACAGGTCGTTCTGGACGCGCCGCAGCCATTCCGCATACTGCTCCGGTAGCCCCGGCACGGTCAGGGTCAGACCGATCTGCGCGTTGAGCTCGTCGACCGCTCCGAACGTCTCGATTCGCGGATGGGTCTTCGGCACCCTGCTCATGTCGCCGAGATGGGTCTCCCCTGAGTCGCCCAGCCGCGTGTAGATACGGGTCAGGTTTACGGTCATCTTCACTGTCGATTCTACGCCCAGGGTTCTGGCGCTAGGATCCCCTCCGTTCAAGGTCGGTGGTGATGGGAAGCCGGTGAGATTCCGGCGCGGACCCGCCACTGTGATCGGGGACGCCGTCCGCAGGGATGCCACTGGTGAGCGCCGCTCGCCGGGAAGGCGCGGCCGGTAGGCCCGAAAGCCAGGAGACCAGCCTCCGACCACCATGCCAATACGCCCTCGTGGAAAGGGGTGGCCCTATGCAACGCAAGTTCATCCGCGCTCTGATTGGAGCGACACTCGTACTCGGCCTGGTGCCGGCGGCGGCTGGCGCCGCGACCTACGTGACCCTCCGCGTGGAGGGCAAGTCGAAGGCGCTACTGGCCCCGAAGCGGGTAAAGATCGGCTCGGGCACGTTCCAGAAGCATGGACATACATGCCCTGCTGACAGCGCCGCCGGCGCGCTTCAGAGCGCAACGCACGGCCGGTGGAACGGGAAATTCTTCAGCTCCCTAAACGACTACGAGATCAACTCGATCTTCGGTGAGAGTGTCGGAGACAGCACGAAGTACTACTGGGAGCTGTTCGCCAACAACGTGTCCGCCACCACCGGCGCCTGCGGACTCAAGCCACACCACAACGAGCAGCTGATGTTCGCGGTGGTGTCCGATAAGGACGCCAATGACTATCCGCTGGCGATCCGCTCGGCTCCCCGTGACGACACGGTCGGCCATGCGTTCAAGGTCCAGGTCGTCTACTACAACGCCCGGGGTCATCGTCACGCGCTCTCAGGCGCCAAGGTCAGCGGCAAGGGCATCCAGTCGGTCGTGACCAACTCGCACGGCGTCGCTGAGGTCACGCCGAGCAGCGCGGGCAAGCTGGTGCTCAACGCCTCGCATGCCGCGAGTAACGGCACCGGGTACATCCGGGCCGCCGCGGTAGCCGTGCGGGTCACCGCATAGCCGCACCGTGCGTCGTCGGATCGCCTCTGGCCTCGCCGCGCTGGCCGCCGCGCTTGCGGTAGCCGGCGCGGCGGGCTGCGGTCTCGGTCCCGGCCCCGGGACCGGCGATGCCAGCCTCACCGTGACCCACGATTTCGGAACGAGGCACCTGCACACCGTCACCGAGTCTCGCGTCCCTGGCTCGGAGACGGTGATGCGCATGCTGCAGCGCTGGTTCGCGGTGCAGACGCGTTACGGTGGAGGCTTCGTTGAGTCGATCGACGGCCTCTCCGGAGACTCCTCGCACCACGATTGGTTCTATTACGTCAACGGGATCGAGGCTCCCGAGGGAGCGGCGGGCACAGCGGTGCACCGTGGCGACCGCATCTGGTGGGATCTCCACGACTGGTCGCAAACCGACTCCATCCCCGCAGTGGTGGGCTCCTATCCGGAGCCGTTCGTCCACGGCATCGGGGGCCGGCGGTTGCCCACGGTCGTGGAGTGCGCCTCCTCCCAGTCCGCCGCCTGCACCCGGGTGGCCGGCGCCATGCGGGCCGCCGGCGTCCCGGCCGCCAGTCAGCAGCTCGGGACGGGCTCCGGCAGCGACTCGCTCAGCCTGCTGGTCGGGACCTGGGCCCAGCTTCGTCCGACGGTGGTGGCGCAGCTGATCGATGAAGGGCCGCAGCGCAGCGGCGTCTACGCCCGCTTCGCCGGACCGGCGGGCGGCACGCTTGAGCTGCTTGACCCGCGCGGACGCGTAGTCCGGACGCTCGGCGGCGGGACCGGACTGATCGCCGCGACCCGGGACAGCGTCAACCAGCCGGTCTGGGTGATCACCGGCACCGATCCCGCCGGCGTCTCCGCGGCGGCATCGGCGCTCACGCCGGCGAAGTTGCGTGATCATTTTGCTCTCGCCGTCGATGGCGGAGTCGACCTGCCTGCTCCGCTTGACGGCAGCGCATGAGCTACCGGCGCCAGATGACACCGCTGCACGCGGCCGGAGCCGGAGCCGGTTGCCTGTACTGCCTCGCGCTCGGCTTTGCCTCGCTGCTGATCGACAATCCTGTCGTGCTCGGCGGCCTGATCCTCGCCGGGCTGGCCGCGGGGACGGCGGCACGGGTCGGCGGAACGCTTCGTTCGGCCCTGAAGCTGGCGATACCGCTCGCGGTCATGATCGCGCTGGTCAACGCGCTGGTCAGCCGCGACGGCCTCACCGTGATCTTGCGCCTCGGCGATCTGCCGGTGGTGGGGCAGACCGACGTGACCCTCGAGGCGACGGCCTACGGTGCGATCCTCGGCCTGCGGGCGATCGTCCTGATCCTCTGTGGCGCGCTCTACACCGCGGCGGTGGACCCCGACGAGGTCCTGCGTCTCTTCCGGCGAGTCTCGTTCCGCTCGGCGCTCACCGCCACCCTGGCCACCAGGATGGTGCCGGTGCTCTCCCGGGACTCGCGCCGCCTGGCCGACGCCCAGCGGTGCCGGCCCGGCCCACCCCCCTCGCGGCTCGCGTTGATGCGAGCGGCCAGCGCCGGCATGCTGGATCGTGCTCTTGACGTAGCCGCGGCCCTGGAGGTGAGGGGCTATGGCGCGGCCCGACTGCCTCCACGTCAGCGACGGCGTCTCGGCCGGCACGACCTCGCGTTTGCGGGCGCAGCACTGGCGATCCTTGCGGTGGCGATCGCGGCGCGCGTGACCGCAGTCGCCCCGGCGAGCGCGTATCCCCGGCTGCAGATCGGTCTCGGCCCGGGAACGGTGGCGGTGACGCTTGCGTTCGTCGCGGCGGCGATGGCGCCGTTCGCCGACTGGCGTGGGGTGCAGCGATGAACGTGCTGGAGCTGGAGGGGGTCACCTACCGCTATCCGGGCGGCGAGGCTCCCGCGCTTCGCGATGTCTCACTCAGCATCGAGGAGGGAGAGGTGGTGGTCGTGGCCGGCGCGTCGGGTTCGGGGAAGTCGACGTTGCTGCGGGCCGCCAGCGGGTTGATCCCCCACTTCCACGGAGGCGAGGTGAGCGGCCAGATCACCGTGGTCGGCGAGGACCTCCGTCGGCACGGCCCCGGCGAGCTGGCGCGTTCGGTGGGAACCCTGTTCCAGGATCCCGAGTCGCAGATCGTGATGGGCACGGTCAGGGCGGAGCTGGCCTTTCCGCTGGAGAACCGGGGTGAGCAGGCGGGTGGGGTCGCTCGGGGGGTAGAGGAGGCCGCCCTGGCCCTGGGAATCGCTCAGCTGCTTGATCGGCCCACGACGGAGCTGTCCGGAGGCGAGCTGCAACGGACGGCGCTCGGCGCGGCGCTGGCGACCGGGCCGCGGCTGCTGGTGCTGGACGAGCCGACCTCGCAGCTGGATCCGGTCGCAGGCGACGAGCTGATCGGGACCCTGCGCCGACTGAACGAGGATGGCGACACCGCGGTGCTGCTCTCCGAGCACCGCCTCGAGCGCTGCCTGGCCTTCGTCGACCGGGCCATCGCGATGGTCGACGGGCGAGTCGCCTTCGACGGAGCCCCCGACCGCTTCCTGGCCTGGGCGTTGCGCGAGGCGCCGACGCTGGCCACCCCGGGCGCGCATCTGCTCCATGGATTGGGCCTGCGGCCGGTCGCCGGGGTCAAGGCAGCCCGCGCGGCGCTCCGCACCTCGGGCCTGACGGGCGAGGAGGATCATGTGTCGGCTCCCGTTCAACAGCCCGCCCCTCAACACGCCCCCGAGCGCTCTCGGGCGGGGGCCGCTCTGGAGCTGCGGGGTGTCTGGCACGAGCTGCGACACGGCCCCGCGGTGCTCCGGGGAATCGATCTCACCCTGCGGCCCGCCGAGCGGGTCGCCCTGATGGGACGCAACGGCGCCGGCAAGTCGACGCTGCTTCGTCACGCTGCCGGCTTGAGCAAGCCCACGCGGGGAAGGGTCTTCAGCCCCGGGCGGGTGGCGCTGCTGCTGCAGAACCCCAACGACTACCTGATCCACGACACCGTGGCAGCAGAGGCTCCTGCTGCGGCCTTGCGCGCGGTCGGCCTGGAACCGACCGAGTTCGGCCACCGGCATCCCCGTGATCTCTCCGGTGGCGAGCGCCAGCGCGTGGCCCTGGCGGTCGTGCTCGGGGACCCGGATGCCGACTCACCGGCGGTGCTGTGCCTGGACGAGCCGACCCGAGGGATGGACCGCGCCGCGAAGGAGCAGCTGGCAGCGCTCCTGGGCGAGCTTCCGGCCGCGGTGCTGGTGGCTACCCACGACCCGGAGTTCGTCGCAGCCTTCGCCCACCGGGTGGTCCTCCTGGGCCAGGGCGCCGCGATCGCCGATGGCTCCACAGCCGAGATCCTCGGCGGCGGCAACTATTTCACCACGGAGACGGCGCGGATCCTCGACGGAGCCCTCCGGCCCCAGGATGGCGTGACGATGGTCGCTGAGCGCCGACGCCGGCGACCGCGATCCCAGTCGGAGGTGATGGTATGAGCTGGCAGCTAGGGGCGTTTGCGGTGTTGGCGGTGGGGCTCGCGGGGGGCTTCGCGTGGTACGAGCGGACGCGTCCAGATGCGCGAGTAGTCGCGCTTGTGGCAACCCTGGCCGCGGTGGGGGCGCTGGGGCGGATCGCCTTCGCGGCGCTGCCCAACGTCAAGCCGACCACCGACATCGTGCTGATCTCCGGGCTGGCGCTCGGAGCCGCGCCGGGGTTCGTGGTCGGCGCCCTGGCCGGCCTGACCTCCAATTTCTTCTTCGGACAGGGTCCGTGGACGCCATGGCAGATGGCCGCCTGGGGAGTGGTCGGCGTACTGGGCGCGGTGCTGGCCAGGGTGGCCGAACGCGGGGGTCGCCCGATCGGACGCTGGCGTCTGGCGGCGGTGTGCGCGGTCGTGGGCTACGCCTTCACCGCGGTGCAGGACGTCGGCGACTGGGTCAACTACAGCGACCACAGCCTGGCGTCGCTGGGCATCTACGTGGGGCGGGGAACCGGATTCGATCTGGTCCACGCCGGCGGCTGCCTGATGTTCGCGCTCGCGTTCGGACCGGCCTTGGCCCACTCGCTGCGGCGGTTCACCGCGAGGCTGGAGATCAGCTGGCGCCCGGCGGAGGGGATGGCGGTACCGGTCCTGGTGCTGGCGATGGCGCTGGCCGCGGTCAGCCTGACGATGGCCGGCGCTCCGGCGGCGGAGGCGGCGACGTCGCCCAGCGGCTACCTGCTCGGCGCCCAGAACGGGGACGGCGGCTTCGGCCCCAGCCCTGGCGGGGGCTCGAGCTCGCTGTATTCCGGCTGGACTGCGCTCGGATTGGCCTCGGCGGGCCACAACCCAGCCGATGTCAGCCGCGGTGGCTCGACGCTGCTCGGCTACATCGAGGGCAACGGCGGCTCCTACTCCGATCCCGGCTCGCTGGAGCGGACGATCCTCGTGGCTGGCGCCGCCGGGGTCCCGGCCTCCAACTTCGGGGGTCACGATCTGCTGGCCATGCTGGGCCGGCAGATCGGTGGCGATGGCTCCGTCAACGACCAGGTGAACCTCACCGCCTTCGCGGTGCTTGCCCTGCGGGGCGCTGGAGCCCCGGTTCCAGGGCGGATGCTCGGCTGGCTCGCCCGCCAGCAGGACGGCGACGGAGGCTTCAGCTTCTCCGCCGCCGGGGCCGCGAGCGACGTCGACGACACCGGGGCGGTGCTCGAGGCGCTCGGCGTATGGAGGCGTGTGACCACCCGAGCGGTGCACTTCATACGCCGCCAGCAGAACTCCGATGGTGGCTTTCCCTCACAGACGGGACAGAGCTCGAACGCACAGTCCACGGCCTGGGCCATACAGGGGCTGCTCGCCGCGGGCGTCGACCCGGGCTCCCTGCAGGGTGGCGGGACCCCCTCGCCGCTCGCCTACCTGCAATCGCTTGTCGCCCCGGACGGTCATGTTCGGTATTCCTCCTCCTCCGATCAGACGCCGGTCTGGGTGACTGCTGAAGCCCTGATGGCATTGCAGGAGCGTCCGCTGCCGCTGGCCGCGGTCACGAGCGCCGGGGGAGGATCGGTCGTAGCCGGCCGCCGGGGTCGAGGCCGGCACACGTCAGCGGCCGCCCGGCGCAGAGCCAGACGCCGGCACCATCGGAGGCAGGCCCGACGGGCGGGGGGCGGTCTCTCGGGGCTCGCAGCGGATGCCGGCGTGGTGGCCGCTGTGGCCTTCGCTCCGGTGGGTGTGTCATGACTCGCGACTGACTCGTTCGGTACCCTCCCGCGCCGCATGCAGATCGGAGTTCCGACAGAGACCGCGGAGGGCGAGAAGCGGGTGGCGCTCGTGCCCGAGGTGGTGCGCAAGCTCACCGGTCGCGGATTGGAGATCGTCGTCCAGCGCGGTGCCGGCGCGGGTGCCCTGATTCCTGACTCCGAATATGAGGATGCCGGCGCAACGCTGGCCGACGACCCCGCCGCCGTCTTCGGCGCCGACGTCGTGGTCAAGGTGAGTCCGCCCGAGCAGCCGGAGATCGGGCGGCTGCGGCCGGAAACCGTGCTGATCGGATTCCTGGCACCGCTGACCAACGCCGAGGGGGTGCAGGCGATCGCCGCCACCGGCGCCACCAGCTTTGCGATGGAGGCGGTGCCGCGAATCAGCCGGGCCCAGTCGATGGACGCGCTCTCCTCGCAGGCGAATATCGGCGGCTACCGCGCCGCCCTGATGGGCGCCCAGGAGCTCGGCCGCTTCTTCCCCATGCTGATGACCGCCGCCGGCACGATCCGTCCCGCCACGGTGCTCGTGCTCGGTGCCGGCGTGGCCGGGCTGCAGGCAATTGCCACCGCTCGCCGCCTGGGGTCAGTGGTTCAGGGCTTCGACGTCCGCGCCGCGGTCAAGGAGCAGGTGGAGTCGCTGGGCGCGACCTTCCTTGAGTTCGATCTCGGCGGCGATCTGGAGGGGAGCGGGGGATACGCCAAGGAGCTCACCCCCGAGCAGCAGGCCCGCCAGCAGGAACTGATGGCCGAGGCGATCGGCAAGGTCGACGTCGTCATCACCACCGCCGCCGTCCCCGGGCGGCGGGCGCCGATCCTGGTCACCGAGGAAGCGGTGAAGAAGATGAAGCCGGGCTCGGTGATCATCGATCTGGCCGCGGAGAGCGGGGGCAACTGCGAGCTCTCGGAGCCGGGGCAGACCGTGCTCCGCCATGACGTGAAGGTGATGGCGCCCCTCAACGTGCCCTCGACGATGGCCGAGCACGCCTCACAGCTCTACGCGCGCAACATCGAGTCGCTGCTGGGACTGATGCTCACCGACGAGGGTGAGCTGAACCTCGACTTCGAGGACGAGGTGATCGCCGGCGCGTGCATCACCCGGGATAACGAGATTGTTCATCAAGGCGCCAAGGCGGCCACCGGCGCCACGGCCTGAGTACGGAGGTCAATCGTGGACAGACTGGTCATCGACATCGCGGTGCTCGTGCTGGCCGGGTTCGTCGGCTTTGCCGTCATCTCGAAGGTTCCGAACACGCTGCACACCCCGCTGATGTCAGGCACCAACGCGATCCACGGGATTGTCGTCCTGGGTGGGTTGCTGCTCGTGTCGCGGTCCAGCGGCGTGCTGGAGAAGGTGCTGCTGGTGATCGCCGTCACCTTCGGGACGATCAACGTGATCGGCGGCTTCCTGGTCACCGACCGGATGCTCGGCATGTTCAAGCGCAAGCCCGACCTTCCCTCTGACGACGACGCGCCGAGCGGCGAAGGGCAGTGATGCTCGCCACCATCTTCCTGCAGGATCAGGACTTCATCGACGCGATGTACATCGTCGCGTTCTCGCTGTTCATCTACGGCCTCAGCGGGCTGACGGGGCCGCGCACGGCGGTGCGCGGCAACAAGATCGCCGCGGCCGGCATGGCCATCGCCGTGGTGGCCACGCTCCTCTCCAAGCCGGGCGGCGTCAGCGTGCTGCATGGCTCCAGCACCCCGTGGCTAATCGCGCTGGGGATCGTGCTCGGCACCGCAATCGGCGTCCCGGCGGCGCGGAACGTGCGGATGACCGCGATGCCGCAGATGGTGGCCCTGTTCAACGGCGTGGGGGGCGGCGCGGTGGCGCTGATCGCCTGGGTCGAGTACCGCCACCACTTCGGCGGCGACTTCCCGCTGCGCGTGGAGATCCCCTCGCTGTTCGCGGCGATCGTCGGCTCGATCTCCTTCTGGGGTTCCAACATCGCCTTCGGCAAGCTGCAGGAGATCCTGCCTGGCCGCCCGATCAAGCTCCCGGGGCAGAGCGTGATCAACCTTCTGCTGCTGATCATCGCGGTCGGCAGCGCCGTCGTGCTGGCGGCGGGCACCCACTCGCAGGCACTGTTCATCCTGGGCATCCTGGTGGTGTCCGCGATCCTCGGGAACATGGTGGTGCTCCCGATCGGCGGCGCCGACATGCCGGTGGTGATCTCGCTGCTCAACGCCTTCACCGGACTGTCGGCGGCGGCCACGGGGCTCGCGCTCGGCAACACTGTGCTGATCGTCGCCGGGATGATCGTCGGCGCCTCCGGCACCATCCTCACCAACCTGATGGCCAAGGCGATGAACCGCTCGGTGCCGGCGATCGTCGCCGGCGGTTTCGGCGGGGCGGTCGCCGCTCCGGCCGGCGGCGCCGGCGCGGACGGTGGCGGCACGGTGCGCTCCACCTCGCCCCAGGATGTGGCTATCCAGCTCGCCTACGCCCGCCAGGTGGTGGTGGCGCCTGGGTACGGGATGGCCGTGGCGCAGGCGCAGCACGCCGTCCGGGAGCTGGAACGAGCACTCGAGGCAAAGGGCGTGGAGGTCAAGTACGCCATCCACCCGGTGGCGGGCCGCATGCCGGGGCACATGAACGTGCTTCTGGCCGAGGCCGACGTGCCCTATGACCTGCTCCGGGAGATGGACGACATCAACCCGGAGTTCTCCCGCACCGACGTCACCCTGGTGATCGGCGCCAACGATGTGACCAACCCCGCGGCCAAGAACGAGCCGGGGTCGCCGATCTACGGCATGCCGATCCTGGAGGTCGACAGGTCCTCAGCCGTGATCGTGCTCAAGCGCTCGATGGCCTCGGGCTTCGCCGGCATCGACAACCCGCTGTTCTACGACCCCAAGACCGCGCTGCTGTTCGGCGATGCCAAGTCGTCGGTCAGCGACATCACCGCGGAGGTCCAGGGCCTCTAACCGGATCGGGCGGCGAGGCTTCCCCCAGCCTCGACGGACGGATAGAGTCGGATCGGCAGTGGCGCGCGCCATTCGCACACGTTGAGGCCCGGCGTGCCACGGCCGCCCCCACGAGACCAACGGACCAGGAGCGACCATGGATTCCAACCGGCTGAAGGCGATTCCCCTGTTCTCGGATCTGTCCGCGGAGGAGGCGCACCGGCTGGCCGCGTTCGCGACGGAGACCAGCATCGCCGAGGGACAGATCCTGATGAAGGAGGGCGACTACTCCACCGAGCTGATCGCCATCGAGGAGGGCGCCGCGGAGGTCAGGCGCGGAGACAAGAAGATCGCCGAGCTGAAGGAGGGCGACCTGATCGGTGAGATGGGCCTCCTCTCCCGGGAGAAGCGAAACGCCGATGTGATCGCAACCTCGCCGATGCGCGTGATCAAGCTGACGCACTGGGAGGTCCGCCGGATGTCCGAGGCCACGGTGGACCGGATCAAGGAGATCATCAAGGAGCGGCAGAGCGCCGGGGTTGCCGACCCGGCGTACGAGCACTGAACCCGCGGGTCGGGCGACGCGATCGCGTGTCCTGCCAGCCGCGCTGCATAACGTGACCCGCGTCATGCGCGCGAGATACCTGAGCACATAGCGGCCTAGAAGGTGGAAAACGTGCCCCGAGTTATCACGAGGGGTATTGGTGCCGCGTTTTCCACATGTGGCGTGGAGAAAGCGGCGCGGATTGCCGCTGGCGCAGATCGTGACGGGTTTTCCACGTTCGGCGCGAGAGCATCCGCCCGCCGATCCCGCCCGGGGGCCGAAGTAGCCTGAAACCATGATCAGCAGGGACCGGGCGCTGGAGGCGATCACCGAGGAGCCCTTCGACGTCGTGGTCATCGGCGGGGGGATCACCGGTGCCGGAGTGGCGCTCGACGCCGCCTCCCGCGGGTACAGCGTGATCCTCCTGGAGCGGGCGGACTTCGCCGCCGGCACGAGCAGCCGCTCCTCGAAGCTCGTCCATGGAGGTCTCCGCTACCTGCAGAACTTCGACCTCGGGCTCGTCCGTGAGGCGCTGCTGGAGCGCCAGCTGATGGTCAAGCTGGCTCCGCATCTGGTCCGCCCCCTCCCGTTGGTGGTGCCCACATTCGACGGCGCACGTCCCGATCGGCTGATGGGCATCGGCCTGAACATGTACGACGTGATGGCCACCCCGCGCCTGCGCGGCCGCCGGGCCAGCCGCCGTGCCGCCGCCAGCGCCGGAGACGCCCCGGAGCAGGACTGGAGCCCGGAACGCCACCGGGTCATCTCCGGCAGCGAGGTGGTGGAGATGCTGCCCGCCTTGAACGGCCGCGAGCCCAGCGGGGGCTATCTCTTCTACGACTGCCAGACCGACGACGCGCGCATGGTGCTCACCGTGCTGGGAGAGGCCGAGCGGTTCGGGGCGATCTGCGTCAACCGGGTGGAGGTGACCGAGCTGGCCGAGCAGGACGGGATGACCGTCGGGGTCTGCGGGCGGGACCAGGAGAGCGGCACCGTGTTCACCGTCTACGGCGAGAACGTGGTCAACGCCACGGGTGTTTGGGCCGACCGTCTGCGACCGGAGGAGCTTCGGTCCGAGGCCGAGCTGCCGCGCATCGCCCCGAGCCGAGGGACGCACATCACTCTCGACGCATCCTCGCTTCCCCTGGTCGCCGGGGCGATCGTGCCGGCCGGCGAGGGCCGCTCAATCTTCGCCCTCCCGTGGCTCGGGCGCAGCCTGATCGGCACCACCGATAACAACTACGAGGGCGAGATCGAGCACGTTCAGCCCTCGCCAGAGGACATCAACTACCTGATCGACGCGACCAACGGGTTCTTCGGCACGAGCCTGGGCAGCGGTGACCTCACGGGTGCCTACGCGGGGGTGCGACCGCTGATCTCCACCGGCGACTCCCGCAAATCGGTCGACATCTCGCGCAAGGCCGAGCTCTACGAGACCTCCAGCGGGCTGATCACCATCACCGGGGGCAAGCTCACCACCTGGCGGCGGATGGCCAAGCTGGCCGTGGACCGGGTGGTGGAGCGAAGTGGACGTCAGGCGCCCTGCCGCACCCACGAGATCCCCTTGGGCCAGCCGGTCGATCCAGTGGGCCTGCCGCGGGTTGAGGGGGTCGTGGACGACCACGCCTACGAGGCACTCGCGGGGCGCTACGGCTATGCCGCCGAAGGCGTACTGCAGCTGGCCGCCGAGCGAGGGCAGCTGGCTCAGCCGATCGTCTCCGGGCTGCCGGACCTGCTGGCCGAGGCCCCGTTCGCCGCCCGTAACGAGCAGGCGCTGACGGTCGGCGATGTATTGCTGCGCCGCACCCGGCTGGGAATTCTGGCCGGGCGTGAGCTGGCCGGCGACAGCGATGCGCCGCTGCGGGTGGCAGAGGCGATGGCCTCCGAGTTCGGCTGGGACGCATCGCAGGTCGCCGCGGAGGTCGCCCGCTTCCGCGAGGAAGCCGTGGCAGAGGGCATCGCGGCACAGGTGGGCTGAGCGCGATGGGCGACGACGTCGTGCTGCGGTTGGGTCAGGACGAGCTGCGCCTGGGAGGCGCCCCCCGTCTGATGGGGGTGGTCAATGCCACGCCGGACTCGTTCTCCGACGCAGGCGCCTACCGCACGGTGGAGGAGCGCCTCGCGCTGGCCGAGGAGTTGGTCGATTCCGGCGCTGAGATCATCGACATCGGCGGGGAGTCGGGTGTCACCGACCGGCCCGCGGTGAGCGAGGAGGAGGAGATCGAGCGGGTGGTCCCGCTCATCGGTCGCGTCGTCGGCGAGCTTGGCGTGATCGTCTCGGTCGACACCTACAAGCCAGAGGTGGCGGAGGCGGCGATCAGCGTGGGGGCGTCGATCGTCAACGACATCAGCGGGTTGCGTGACCCGGCGCTCGCGGATGTGTGCGCTCGGACCGGCGCGGCGATGGTGATCATGCACACCCGCGCCGCGCCCAAGGAGAAGCTGCTGGACCCGACGCTGGACGGACGCGTGGAGGCAGATGTGCGGACGTTCCTGAAGGAGCGGATCGAGCTCGCCCGGTCGAGAGGGGTCAGCCCCCAGCAGCTGATCCTCGATCCCGGGCCGGACTTCGGGAAGACTCCCGCGCAGACGGTGTCGGTGCTGCGCTCGCTTCCCCAGCTGCACGCCCTGGGTCGTCCGCTGCTGCTGGCGGTCTCCCGGAAGGACTTCATCGGTGCGATCACCGGGCGCTCTCCGAGATCGCGTCTGGCGGGCACGCTGGCGGCGGTCGGGTACGGCGTCGATGCCGGCGCTCATCTGATCAGAGTGCATGACGTCGGCGCCGCGCGGGACTATCTGGCCGTGCGCGCTGCGCTCCGGGGCGAGCTGGAGGTTGACCCGGACCTGCGGCTGGCTGACGAGCTTCGCCGGGAGCGTTCGGCGAGTCCCCCGCCGCGAGCCTGAGCGCGACCGTCGGGGGCGGGCGGTATTTTCATCTTCCGAGGATCGCTGGTCGCTGTCTCAACGCGTCCGGAGCCCACCGACCAAACCGCCCAGGAGGAGAGTCTTATGTCCGTGCTCGACCGCGATGCTCTGCAACAGAGCCCGCTCGCTGATCTCCACGCCATCGCCTCAGAGCTGTCGATCGACGGCTACCGTCGTCTGCGCAAGGCCGAGCTGATCGAGGCGATCATGGCCAGCCAGCAGGGTGACGGTGACGCCGAAGCCGTCGCCCCGCCGGAAGCGCAAGCGTCTCCGGAGACCCCAGAGACCCCAGAGGCCCCAGAGGCCCCAGAGGCCCAAGAGACCCGAGACGCTCCCGAGAGCCCCAGCTCGCGGCGGCGGCGCGGCCGCCGCGGCGGACGGGGCCGTGCCGGGGAAAGCCGAGAAGGCGAGACGGAGTCCGCCGAGGACTCCCCCGCGGCTGAGGTCTCTCCGGAGACCGAGGCCTCACCAGACGCCAGGTCCTCGGCCAAGGTCGAGAGCTCCTCGCGCGCCGGAGCGAAGGCCACCTCCGAGGAGGAGACCGTGGAGGGCGTGGTGGAGCTGCTGGGTAACGGCTCAGGGTTCGTGCGGGTGGATCCTCCAGAGCCTTCGGACGGAGACGTCTACATTTCCGCCGCGCAGGTCAAGCGGTGCGAGCTCGTCCCCGGCGACACCGTCGCGGGGCCTAGGCGCCCGCCACGGCGATCCGAGCGCTTCGCCTCGCTGATCCGCGTCGACAGCGTCAACGGGCTGCCGGTCGCCGAGGTGGGCGCCGGGACGCGCTTCGACGAGCTGCCCGCCGCGTTTCCCAGCGACCGGTTCCGGTTGGGCTCAGACGACCCCACCCTGGCCGCGGTCGAGTTTCTCACCCCCTTCGGGCGTGGCTCTCGCATCACCGTCACCGGACCGGCGCGTGCCGGCAAGAGTGAGCTGCTGCGGCGGCTGGTGCCCGCGCTCAGCGCCCAGGAGGGCATCCAGGTCTCGCTCGCGCTCGCCGGCGTACGCCCCGAGGAGATCGCCGAGTGGAACGCGACCGAGCCCGCACCCGCTGCGGCGGTCAGCCTGTCCGGTTCAGCCGATGCACAGGGGCACGCCGTGGAGCTCGTGATCGACCAGGCTCGCCGCGTGGCATCGCGCGGAGGGGAGGCCGTCGTGATCGTCGACACCCTGGACGGCTTGAATCCGCACGCTGCGCGCAAGGTCCTGGCCGCTGCCCGCAAGCTCGTCGACGGCGGTTCTCTGACGGTCATCGCGACCTCAACCGAACCGGTCGGTGGCGAGACCACGGTGATCGCCCTCGACCGGAAGCTCACGAGCACCGATCGCTTTCCTGCCCTTGACCTGGCCGCGAGTGGGACGGTCCGCCCCGAGCTGCTGGTCGGCGAGGATGGCGCCACCGCGATCGCCAAGGCCCGGCTGGAGGCGCTCGGCGGCTGACATCAGTACGCCGTGCAGCGGCAGCGATGGCGCGGGGAGGCCTTGTACCGCTGCCGCTGCCCCTTCCACCACAGCTGTTGATCGACCTCCGCCGCGCAGGCGCCGTCCGCGGCGGCCACGATCAGCTCGACCGCGTGAACGGCGCAGGCGCGGATCTCAACCTCCTCGGGTGAGCCGTGGTCAAGCAGCTCCTGACGGTCGATCCGTGCCACCAGGTCCGCATCGAACCGCAGGATTCCGTCCAGGCGGAGCACGTGAGGGACGAGATTGTCGGCGAACATCGTCAGCTGATCGAGGTCAGGGGCGTCGATCACGCGGGCCCGGGCGAGGTCAGCCGCGGCGATCTGTGCCCGCTTGAGGAACGGCACTGTGAGCTCCTGGTAGCGGGATCGGTCCGCGAACGCCGGCCAGCCACCGAGCTTCAGCGCCAGCTCGACGGCCGAGCCGTTGGTCGACCGTGCGACAGCGGCAAAGCTCCCGGCCGCTTCAGTCTCCGTCTGGGCTCCGAGAGCTCTGAGCGAACGGGCGAACAGCTCTATCAGGGGGTGGTCGGGATCCTGACCAAGCAAGGCGCCGAGCTCGTGCCGGTCGACCGCTGCAAGCTCCTCGGCCCTCCATGGCCCCCGGGCTCCGAACCGGCGCTTCACGGCCTCGGAGATGGTGCGGTAGCCGGAGAGGCCGGCCGGCTTGCGCAGGGTCGGAAACCAGCCTGAGCCGAAATTGATGGCGTCCAGGGTCAACCAGAATGCAGCGCGCTCTTCGCTCTCGCCGGCGACCTCGTCGTCCGGCGCAAAGACCGCCGGCTCCCGCGCCAGCGCCGTCGCGTAGGCGGGGATCGCCGCGTCGTCGATTCGGACCTGGCTCGCCCGCGCGGCGACGGTGGCGCAGGCGGCGCGGAGCGCTTTCATGCGTCCAGGATGCCGCGCTCGCAGCCCCTGCGCCCGCCGGTCCGAACGCTACCTTTGAATGGCCGCCATGACCGAGACATCAACCGAGCTGGACGTCCTTCTCAGCGGGCTCAACGAGCCCCAGCGGGAGGCTGTCACCTACGAGGACGGCCCGCTGCTGATCCTCGCCGGAGCCGGCTCGGGAAAGACCCGGGTGCTCACCCACCGGATCGCCTACCTGGTCGCCACGGGGCACGCGGAGCCGAACGAGGTGCTGGCAATCACCTTCACCAACAAGGCGGCCGGCGAGATGCGTGACCGTGCTGGGCTGCTGGTCGGCCGCCAGGTGCGAGCGATGTGGGTGATGACCTTCCATTCCGCGTGCGCGCGGATGCTCCGTGCCCATGCCGACCGGCTCGGCTACACCCGTCAGTTCACCATCTACGACCAAGCCGATTCGCGGCGTCTGATCAAGCGCTGCCTCGATGAGCAGGGCGTCGATCCCAAGCGCTTCACACCCGCGGCAATCGGCTCACAGATCTCCGACGCCAAGAACAAGCTCCGCGACGCCGAGCAGTACGGGGAGATGGTGGGATCGTTCTTCGAGCAGACCGTCGCCGACGTCTATCGCAGCTACGAGCGGGAGCTGCACCGCATGAACGCGATGGACTTCGACGACCTGCTCGTGCGAGCGGTCAACGTCCTGGAGCTCTTCCCGGAGATTCGCCAGCGCTACGCCGAGGGTTTCCGCCACGTGCTCGTCGATGAGTACCAGGACACCAACCACGCGCAGTACCGGTGGCTGCAGCTGCTGGCCGGCGAGCGCCGCAACCTGATGGTGGTCGGGGATGATGCCCAGTCGATCTACGGGTTCAGAGGCGCGGACATCAGCAACATCCTCGAGTTCGAGGACACCTTCCCCGACGCCCATGTGGTCAAGCTGGAGCAGAACTACCGCTCCACACAGACGATCCTCGACGGTGCCAACGCGATCATCCGCAACAACCGGGGCCAGAAGCCGAAGTCGCTGTGGACGGAGCTGGGCCAGGGAGATCCGATCAGGGTGCGTGAGCTGGACGACGAGCACGCTGAAGCGCGATTTGTCACAGGAGAGATCCAGCGGCTGGTCGACGAGGGGGTCTCGCGAGCAGAGATCGCGGTCTTCTACCGGACCAACGCCCAGTCACGAGTGCTGGAGGACACGATGGTGCGCGCCGAGATCGGCTACCAGGTGATCGGCGGGACCAAGTTCTACGAGCGGGCGGAGATCAAGGATGCGATCGCCTACCTGACGGCGCTGGTCAACCCGCAGGACGGGGGAGCGTTCACCCGGATCGTTAATTCACCCCGGCGAGGGATCGGTGCCACGTCGGTGTCGCGGGTGCTCGCCTTCGCCAACACGATGGGCATGTCGGTGTGGGAGGCCGCATCCGACCCCGAGCAGATCCCCGATCTCGGCGCGGCCGCGGTGAAGGCGATCCGCAGGTTCATGGCAACCATGCACGTGCTGCGGGAGCGGGCGGAGTCAGGCGCCCCGGTGGCGGAGCTTCTCCGGGAGATCCTGCAGGAGAGCGGCTACCTGGAGGCGCTGGAGGCGGAGCGCACCATCGAGGCCCAGGGGCGGATGGAGAACTTGGAGGAGCTCGTCAACGTCGCCGCCGAGTACGACGCCGGCGACAGCGAGGAGCCGTCGCTGGGCGAGTTCCTGCAGCAGGTCGCGCTGATCGCCGATGCCGACGGCCGCGCCGACGACGACGGCCTGGTGACGCTGATGACCCTTCACAATGCGAAGGGCCTGGAGTATCCGATCGTGTTCATGATCGGGCTCGAGGAGGGGGTTTTCCCACACTCGCGCGCGCTCGACGAGGGTGACCTGGAGGAGGAGCGTCGGCTCTGCTATGTCGGGATCACCCGTGCCGAGCGCGACCTCTACCTGACCTACGCCCGCACGCGCACAGTGTTCGGGGCGCGCAGCTTCGGCGCCCCCAGCCGCTTCATCGGCGAGATTCCGGCCGGTCTCACCGATCGTGATGAGCAGACCCGACGTGGGGCCGCCACGGCCCCGGGAGGTTTCCGCGCCCGGGCTACCAGCTGGGGTCCGGCGGACCCCGAGGGGGAAGCTCCGATCGCCTACCGCCTCGGCGACGACGTCGCCCATCCCACCTTTGGCGACGGGGTGGTGACCGGCGTCGAGCCCGGCGGGATCGTGGTCATCCGCTTCAGCCAGGACCGCTCGGAGCGCAAGCTCGTGGCGGGTCTGGCTCCGATCTCCAAGCGCTAGCTTGATCACGTGAGCGCGACGGTCATCGACGGCAAGCGCATCGCCGCAGGGGTGCGGGGCGAGGTCGGCCGACAGGCGGCCGACCTGTCCGGACAGCTGGGCCACCCACCCGGCCTGGCGACGATCCTGGTCGGCGAGGACCCCGCTTCGGCGGTTTACGTGGCCAACAAGCGAAAGGCGTGTGCCGAGGCTGGGATCGCCGACTATCACCGTCATCTGGGCGCCGAGGTGAGCCAGGAGGAGGTCGCGGCGGTGATTGAGGAAGCCAATGAGAACCCGCTGGTCAGCGGCATCCTGCTCCAGCTTCCGGTTCCGAAGGGGCTGCGCGGCCCCGAGCTCACGGCGCTGATCGCGCCGGAGAAGGATGTGGACGGGCTCACGCCGGTCAGCGCCGGCCGCCTGGCCCAGGGAACTCCGGGACTGCGCCCGTGCACTCCGCTGGGCGTGATCGAGCTGCTTGAGGCCCACGACGTTCCACTGGCCGGCGCGGAGGCAGTCGTCATCGGCCGTTCCGAGCT
Organism: uncultured Solirubrobacterales bacterium; assembly: GCA_963731435.1. Taxonomy (GTDB): domain Bacteria; phylum Actinomycetota; class Thermoleophilia; order Solirubrobacterales; family Solirubrobacteraceae; genus Palsa-465. The sequence continues at coordinate 1,501,973 of CAVSVF010000001.1, read as the reverse complement.
GGTGGGAAAGCCCGTAGCCGCGCTGCTGTTGGAGCGCAATGCGACGGTCACGATCTGCCATTCGCGCACGAGGGATCTTCCCGCGGTCTGCTCGCGGGCCGATGTGCTGATCGCCGCAGTCGGCGTTCCCCGGCTGATCGGCGCCGAGCACGTCAAGGAGGGGGCGGCGGTGATCGACGTCGGGATCAACCGCTTGCCGGAGGGACTGTGCGGTGATGTCGACTTCGCCGCGGCCGCCCGGCGCGCCGGTCTGATCACCCCGGTGCCGGGAGGCGTCGGACCGATGACGATCGCCATGCTGCTGCAGAACACGGTGACCGCCGCCCGCCGGCAGGCTGTGGTCCGCGATCCTGTGGGGTGATGCGAACCCGTCCGCGCGTTCACACTGGCCAGCTCATCAGCATTGTGAGCAGCCTCTTGCTGGTGGCGCTGATGTTCGCGATGGACTGGTACGGAGTGGTCCGTCAGCCCCAGATGCATAGGGTCGGCGTCAACGGGGCGGAGAACGCATGGACCGCGCTGACCGTGCTTCGCTGGGGAATCCTGCTCTCGGTGGTGGTGACCATAGGGGCGATCGCCATCCGGGCCAGCCAGCGTCGCCACGGCACCAGGACCGAGACCGGGACCGCCGTCATGGTCACGGGGGCGGTGATCGCGGCGCTGCTGATCTATCGCGTACTGATCGATCCGCCGGATCCGGCCTCGGTGGTCGACGTGAAGCTGGGCGCGGTCCTGGGGCTGCTGGCGGCCGTCGGGATTGCGGTGGGCGGGGTGGAGTCGTTCCACCAGGAACGCCGGGGTAGGGCCAGCGCTCCACCGACCTCCAGGCGGGCAGCGGGACTGGAATCCGGCCCCCCCGGGCGGTAGTCTTTATGTATCCGTGGGGGGCTCACCACGGCAGGAGGGAGACAGCTCACAGCGAACATGGGCCTTACACGGTGACCAACCTCTGGAGGACTCAGTGAACCTGGAAAACGTATCCCGCGACGACTGGACCGTCGGCGGCCTTGGGCTGTTGCTGGCCCTGTTCCTTCTTATCCTGCCCTGGTTCACGGTGTCACTGGGGGCGATATCGACGTCCTTCGCGGCGACGGGAGCGCCGGACGGCTGGCTCGGGATCCTGGCGTTCCTGGCCTTGCTCGCTTTGGTCGCTGACCTCGCCATCGAGCGGTTCTCTCCGCATGTTCAGCTTCCTGCAGTGGGCAACCGGCCCAACACCCGCTTCATCCTGGTGCTGGTTGCGGCACTGTTCATCGTGCTCAAGTTCCTCTTCCACATCCACTTCACAGGCCTGGTGAAGTTCGGCTGGGGCTTCTACGTTGACGTCATCGTGCTGGCCGCGCTGATCTACTTCGCGATGCAGCTGCGCACGGGCCCGATCGCCGCTCCCGTCGTTCCGGGCGGCTCGGCCGGCGGACGGGTCGCTCCCGGTCCTCGTCCCGGCGCCGGTGGCGCCCCGGGTACCGGCGCTCCTGGTACGGGTGCTGCCCCCGGCACGGGCGCCGCCCCGGCCCCCGGTGCAGGCACCGCTCCTGGCGCCACTCCGGCCCCAGGCACCGGCGTCCCCGGGACCGGTCCCGCTCCGGGAACCGGGGCGGGCGGCTCCGAGCGTCCGCCCGAGGCCCCGGGCGGCTCCACGCCGCCGCCGCGCCCCTGAGCGGTCCTAGAATCTGGGCGCGATGCTCGATCGTGCCCAAGTTCTGCATGTCGCCCGCCTAGCTCGCCTGCAGCTCACCGACGAGGAGGTGCAGCGGATGGCCGGCGAGCTCTCCCATGTCCTTGATCACATCGAGAAGATCCGGGAGCTCGATCTCGACGGCGTGGAGCCGACGTCGCACGTCATGGAGGTTCCCGACGCGCTGCGGGCCGACGAGCCGCAGCCGTCGCTGCCGGTGGAGGTAGCGCTCGCCGCCGCCCCGGAGCCGCTGGACGGGGGATTTGGGGTCCCCAGCCCAGGCGCGTCGTGAGCGACGAGCTGATCGAGCTCACGGCCGCGACCGCGGCCGCCGCGGTTCGTTCCGGCGAGCTCTCAGCCGAAGCGTTGTTCGAGGCCTACCGGACGCGGGCGGCCGGCGATGAGCTGAACGCCTTCACCTGGGTGGCCGACGGCCCGCTGCCGCCGGTCGATTTCACCGGACCGCTCGGTGGCGTGCCGCTGGCAGTCAAGGACCTGTTCTGCACCGAGGGCGTGCCCAGCCAGTCCGGGTCGCGGATCCTGGAGGGCTATCGCCCGCCCTACACCGCCACGGTCGTCGCACAGCTCACCGCCGCCGGAGCACCGCTGCTGGGTAAGACCAACCAGGACGAGTTCGCGATGGGATCCTCCAACGAGAACTCGGGCTTCGGTCCGGTGCGCAACCCCTGGGACCGCTCGCGGGTGCCTGGCGGCTCCTCCGGGGGTAGCGCCGCGGCGGTCGCCGCCGGCCTGGCGCCGTGGGCGATCGGGACCGACACCGGCGGGTCGATTCGCCAGCCCGCGGCACTGTGCGGGATCGTCGGGCTGAAGCCCACCTACGGTGCGTGCTCGCGCTACGGGCTGATCGCCTTCGCCTCCTCGCTTGATCAGGCCGGTCCGCTGACCCGTGACGTCACCGACGCCGCGCTGTTGCTGAGCAAGATGGTCGGACGAGATCCTCGGGACAGCACCTCGGTCCAGTTCCCCGAAGAGGTGATGATGCCCTCGGCGGACAACCTCCGCGGCCTCCGGCTGGGGGTGCCCGAGGAGCTCGTGGGCGAAGGCGGAGGGGTGGACGCCGGAGTCCGGGAACGCTTCGAGGCCACGCTGGCGCTGGCGGAGTCCCTGGGCGCATCGGTCGAGGCCTGCCAGCTGCCGCACGCGCCGCATGCCCTTTCGGCCTACTACCTGATCGCTCCCGCGGAGGCATCGGCCAATCTGGCGCGCTTCGACGGCGTGCGCTACGGCCTGCGGGCCGACGGGGACGGGGACCTGGTCGCCATGTACAGCGACACGCGCGAGGTCGGGTTCGGCCCCGAGGTCAAGCGCCGGATCATGCTCGGCACCTATGCACTCTCCAGCGGCTACTACGACGCCTATTACGGGACGGCCCAGAAGGTGCGGACCAAGATCGCCGAGGACTTCCACGCCGCGTTTGAGCGCTTCGACTTCGTGGTCACCCCGACCAGTCCGTGGACGGCGTTCGCGCTCGGCGAGAAGACGGCCGATCCGCTCGCCATGTACCTGAACGACTTCTGCACGGTGCCGATGCCGCTGGCCGGCATCCCCGCCATCTCGATTCCCTGCGGGCTGAGCGAAGGCCTTCCCGTGGGCTTTCAGCTGGCCGGACCGGCGTTCTCCGAGAACCGCCTGCTCGATGCCGCCTACGCGCTGGAGCAGACGATCGGATTCGATGGGGGGGTGGCGCGGCGATGAGCGCGACGCTCGCGGACCGCTACGAGCCGGTGATCGGCCTGGAGATCCACGTCCAGCTCAAGACCACGACGAAGATGTTCTGCGGGTGTGAGCTGTCGTTCGCCGCCGAGCCGAACTCTCACACTTGCCCGGTTTGCCTGGGGCTTCCCGGAGCGCTCCCGGTGGTGAACTCCCGTGCGGTCCGGTTCGGGGTGATGATCGGGCTGGCGCTCGGCTGCGAGATCGCGCCCCGCTCCCTCTTTCACCGCAAGAACTACTTCTATCCCGACCTGCCGAAGGGCTATCAGATCTCCCAGTACGACATCCCGCTCTGCCGGGGAGGGCGGCTTGGGGAGGTGCGCATCCACCGCGCCCATCTGGAGGAGGACGCGGCGAAGCTGAACCACCTCGGGGCCAGCGGGCGGATTCACGGCTCCGACCGGAGCTGGGTCGACTTCAACCGTGGAGGAACTCCGCTGGTGGAAATCGTCACCGAGCCGGACATTCGCTCCCCGGAGCAGGCCAGGGAGTGGCTGACGCTGTTGCGAGCCACGCTGAAGCGCCTGGGGGTCTCCGACGTCAACATGGAGGAGGGCTCCCTTCGCTGCGATGCCAACGTCTCGGTTCGCCCGGTCGGCACCGAGGCGCTCGGGACCAAGACCGAGCTGAAGAACATGAACTCCTTTCGCTTCCTGGAGCGGGGAGTGCGAGCGGAGATCGCGCGCCAGATCTCCCTGCTGGAGGCGGGCGAGTCGGTGATCCAGGAAACGCTTCACTACGACCCCCCCTCGGACAGGTTGACCCCGCTCCGCTCCAAGGAGGAGGCCCACGACTACCGGTACTTGCCGGAACCCGACCTCGTGCCGCTGCTGACCGACGATGCGCTGGTCCGCGACGCGCATGCTGCGCTGCCCGAGCTGCCGGCGGCGCGGGCGGCTCGGTTTGAGCAGGAGCTTGGCCTGAGCGCGGAGCGCGCGCGAGAGCTGGCCTTCCGCACCGAGCTGGCCGACTACTACGAGCGGGCGCTGGCTGCGGCTCCCTCCGGCGTCGACGCCCTCACCATCGCAAACTGGATCCCGCAGCTGGTTGAGCGCATCGGCTCCGATGCCGATCCGGAGACCAGCAGGGTCTCGCCGGGGGCGCTGGCCTCGCTGGCCGCCCTGGTTGCCGAGCGGAAAGTCAGTCGAGACGCGGCTCGCGGGGTGATGACCCGGTTGGTCGCCGAGGGGGGAGACCCAGAGGAGATCGTGGAGCAGGAAGGCCTGCAGTCGCTGAGCGACGGCTTGGCCGAGTTCGTGGCCCGGGCGATCGCTGCCGATCCGGAAGCCGCCGCCAAGGTGCGGGAGGGCAACATGAAGGCGATCGGCCCGCTCGTGGGCTACGTGATGCGAGAGACCCGGGGTCGTGCGGACGGGGGGGAGGTCACTCGGTTGATTCGTGAGCAGGTATCGGCGTCCGGGTGATGCTGCGCACCGCGGGCGGGCACTGGCGCGACGCTGGCCACTCGAATCCGGGAAAGCTCGGAGGCGCGACGTTCGACCTGAACCGGGTCGTTGCGCCGCCTCCGGCGAACGTTCATCGTGCCGGTGGCGCGGCTCACGGCCACGGGACGACGCAAGATCAGCGCGACCATCGCCCACTTGACCACGGAGAGGTCGAGCCGCAGCCTGGTGTCGACGGCGTATAGACGATCCAGCGTCAGCTTCTGGGGCATGATTCGCTTGACGTAGTCCTCAAGCGGGCTGTCGCGGTCAACGATGTCGGTCTCTGCTTCGTAGGCCAGCTGGGAGAGGCCGACGATCCCCGGGCGAACGGTGAGGATGTGGCGGTAGTCGTCCAGGTGCAGGGCGACGAATCGCGGATCCTCAGGCCGGGGCCCGATGAGGCTCATCCGCCCACGTAGCACGTCCCAGAACTGCGGCAGCTCGTCGAGGCGGGAGCGGGTGAGGAACGCGCCGATCCGGGTAAGTCGCGGATCGGCCTTGGCGGTCAGCGGGGCGCCACGAGAGTTGTCGTGCATCTTGCGGAACTTGAGCATCAGCAGTGGTTGGCCGCGATAGCCGACGCGCCGGACGCGGTAGAACACCGGACCGCGGGAGTCCAGCTTGATTGCCACGGCGATCACGACCAGCAGCGGCAGCATTACCGCCAGAACCGCTAGCGAGACGAAGACGTCCAGGGCACGCTTGGCGACCAGCCAGTGGCGGGAGGGGGCAAGCGCCGACGGCTCCGCTGGGGCGAGGACGACCGGCTTCTCATTCGTAACCAGGCGGAGAGAAGTCATGGGGAACCGTGGGGTGATCACGGCCTCGGAAGTCGTCGCGCGAGCAGGCATCGTCTTCTTCCGAGAACGATTGGATGGGCGTTTTCTTGCGGTTTTCCATCGACGAGACCCCGTGGTTATGCCGCCGCGCGGCCGAACACTCGACGGATGTACTAGCCGACGAGTGGAAACGACGCCCGGGGAGATGCGCGCGGACGCGGGGTGACTAGGCTGCCTGCGCGGCGCTGAGCGCGGCCGCGGAAGCCTCGGCCGGCTCCGAGGCGCGACGCCGGCGGATGTTCATCGCACCGGTGACACGGTGGACGGCCACCGGCCGGCGGAGCAGCATCGCCACCACGGTCCAGCGCAGAATCGCGAGGTCCCGACGTACCCCGTAGGTCTCGGAGTAGAGAATGTCCAGACCGACCTTCTGGGGAAGGATCCGAGCCAGGTAGTCGCCGACGAGATCGTGCTTGGTGAGGATTCGCTGTTCCTCGGCATAGGCCAGCTGGGCGAGACCGGTGATCCCCGGGCGCACGGCGAGGATGTGCCGGTAGTCGTCCTGGTGAAGGGCGACGAAGCTCGGATCCTCGGGCCGTGGTCCGACGATGCTCATGCGCCCGCACAGCACGTCCCAGAACTGCGGTAGCTCGTCGAGGCGGGAGCGGGTGAGGAACGCGCCGACCCGGGTGAGGCGGGGATCGTCCTCGATCGTGAGCGGGACCCCGACGGCCTCGCTGTGCATCTTGCGGAACTTGAGCATCAGCAGCGTTTGGCCGCGGTAGCCGACGCGCCGGACGCGGTAGAACACCGGACCGCGGGAGTCCAGCTTGACCGCTGCCGCGATCACCATCAGCAGCGGCAAGGTGATCATCAGCGCGGTGAGTGCCAACGTCACATCGAGCGAGCGCTTGAGCGCGGGCCGCACCGCGGGCCACGAGACATCGCTCGGGCGGCTGTGAGCGGGAACCGCGGCGGGGGCAAACCGGCAGGCCGAGGTGTCCTCGATCTGCGAGGTCCGCAGAGCGGCTCCGGTGATCCCCACTTCCTATGCTCCTTTCGCGCCCTACCCCTTGTGGTCACAACCGGGCGGCTCGGGTGACCAGATGGTGCGGCGACTACCGTGTCTGACTCTCGATCGGTCCCGCTGCCCGCATCCCCTCGCTCAACAGCGGTGAACAAAGAAGGATTGTCCAGCCCGATCTACTACCACGATACCCAATCGTTCCAGCGGCTAACCCCGGTTGAACGGGCCGAGGGCCGCTGGCGAGTTCTCCGTGCATCGCCCGGTGATCTGAGGAGTACCATCGGGCGCGACCGCCCAGTCCAGGAGGAATCGATGTCCCGACTCATTCGGATGGACCAGACAGGACATACCACTGTGGCGGAGTGGACAGCTGAGGATCCGGCGAGTGTCGAGGCCGCCGTCGCGACGTTCCGCGCCGAGCTGGACAACGGCTGCTTCGCGGTCGTATCCGGCTCCGAGGGGGCCGCGGAGCAGGTCCGCGAGCTGCCTCTCGAAGCCGAGCTGGTGGTGCTCCGCCGTCCGATCGCAGGAGGTTGACGGCCTCGCCGCTCGCCCCCGCTCTCGGTACTGACCAGGAGCTGCCGGAGCTCAGCGCCGTCCCGTGGCGGCAGCGGGTCGAGGAACGCTCGCTGGTACGGACCGGCCGGCTGTGGACCGCGAGCACCGTTGCCCAGACCCTGCCGTTCATCGCCGTCGCCCTCGCCCTCACCGCGGTCGACTGGGTGATGGCGCCGATCGCGTTGATCGCGATCGCCTACGGCTGGATCCTGTCTGAGCTCTACGCCTCCCGGGGCGCCGGCGTTCTCAGGCGTCGCCCGCCGGCCGGGGCGGGGGCGGAGCGGATCGCGCTCGGGCTGCTTGGAGACCTGGTCGGGGACCGCGCACGGGACCTGCACCGCCGCACGGGTCTGCTCCTGGAACGTGGCGGATTCGGGGTATGGCTGCTGGCCGAGGCGGGGGCGGTGCTGGTTCGGCCTGGAGGGCGTCGCGTGCACTGCTACTGCGTTGGGGTCCCGGACCCGAGCCTGCCGGCCGGGGATCGCACCGCACATCTGCTGCTGGCGCTCCGCACCGACGAGGCCGGCTTCGCCACGGTGGCCAACGTCGCCTTCGCGGGGGCCCCGTGGCGGCTGCGGCGGCGGATCCCGCCCGCGGCGCGCGAGGCCCTGGATGCCGCGGTCCAGAGGGCCGCGCGGCCCGAGGGGCTTTAGGAACTTTGTCCCCGGGGCCAATGCTCCGCTTAGCTTCGGGCGGAATCATCCTGCCATGACTCGTCCACTCACATCATCAAAGCTCCTGCTGCTACCCGATCAGCGCCCCGCTCCGCCTTCGCCGGACTCGGTGGTCCTCCGCCGCTACCGGCTGGCGCGGCTTCGTCTCGACGGCCCCTCGTCTGCCGCCGCCCGGCGGTTTGAGCATCTCGGTCGCGTCTACGACTGAGCGAGGAGACCGGAGCAGGCCGAGCGCTACCCTTTGGGTATGCGTACAGAACTGGTAGATAGCCCCCAGCGGCCGTCGATCATCCGTCGCGCGTTCGCCGCTCTGGTGCTGGTCGCCGCCGTGGTGCTGGCGGCGCACCTGCTGATCGGTTTCGTGATCGCGGTCTTCTGGATCGTCGTCGTTGCCGTGGTCGCCATCGCCGTGCTGTGGGCGTTGAAGACACTGGTCTGGTAGGAACGGCGAGGCGTGGACGGCCTCGGCCTGATCGTCATCATGTTCTTCTTCGGCCTCGCCGGTGGGATCGTCGGGCGGCTGAAGGGAAGCTCGTTCTGGCTCTGGTTCGCTATCTCGGGACTGGTGCCGTTCCTCGGATTGCTGACCGCTCTCTGCTACCGCTGGGAGAACCAGGAGCTCCGCCGCCAGTGCCCAGACTGCGGGCGGGTTGTGATGCTCCACGACGCTGTTTGCGTGCGATGCGGTGCCGAGTTGGAGTTCCCGCGAGAAGCGATCGCCTCAGAGGCCACGCTCAGCCGGCGACCGGCTACCTGATCGACTGCCTGCGGAACACGTCCGCCTCCGCTCCCTGCGTGAACCCTCCGTTGAAAGCGACCGGGTCGATCGACTGGTGGCGTAGGATCAGCGAGGTCGCCGCGGTGACGAGCGGATCGTCTCTGTCGAGCGCCGCCGCCCGCCTGGCCTGGGACAACGCCAAGCCGAACTGGCGCGTCTCGGAATAGAGCAGGGCGAGCTCCAGGTGGGGGTACCACGTGTCCTCGCGCTGCAGAGCCTGGGAGAAGGCAAGCCTGGCCCGTGTCCCGTCGTAGAGATCCTCGGCGATCGTTCCCTCATCGGTCAGCGCGTTCGCGCTGACCGGGTTGAGGCTGGCCGCTTCACTGAGGTCGTGGTAGGCCTGGCTGGGGTGCTGGCGGAAGGTGGCGAATGCCTGCTGCTCGTAGCGGGTCTCCATGTAGGGAACGACCAACGCGAGGGTGATCAGCAGGGACGTGAGCAGCGCCAGCGCGGCAAGCACGCCGGCCGGCGGCCGCTCCGGCAGCCGGCGGCGATGGACCGCGAGCCGATCTGTGGGCTGCGTACCCCCGGGCCCGGTCGCGAGGGCGGCGTCCGCCACCGGCATGCCCCTGCGCATTCCGATCGCGGCCAGCGGCAGCGCCAGCGCCGGGACGGCCAGCGCCGGATACTCATCAAGCCATTCCAGCGATGCGTGGACGATGAAGTAACAGGCCACGCCGAGCGCGGCGACCGCGCACGCTCGTCCCAGGCCGGGCAGCTCGACGCTCGCCTTCCATAGCCCGACCAAGATCGCGCCCACGAGGAGCAAGAACAGGATCGTCCCGACGATCCCGGTCTCGCTGAGCACTCGCAACGGAAGGTCATGGGTGTACTGAGAGTGCTTGGCGAAGCTGCGCAGCGCGTCGTATCGGCGGCCGAAGTTGCCGCTGCCGACACCGAGGATCGGTGCGCCGGCGAACAGCTTGACGGCCACCCGCGCGTAGTCGAGCCGCTCTTCCGGAGCGGCGGAGAGTAGTCGCACGGAGCCGACCGAGGCGTCCGAGCGGCCGTTGCTGTAGACGGTGGAAACCAGATGGCTCACCGGCGAGGCGAGGGCGAAGCCGGCAGCGATCACCGCCACCAGCGCGACGGTGACGACGCGCCGGCGGCCGAGCCTTGGAACGCGCCAGCCAGGCATCCTGGGGTGGTGAAGTCGTCGCTCCGCCACCGCGAGCACGGCTCCGATGACCAGTGCGACCAGGCAGGTGAGCAGAATGCCGTCGGCGGCGCGTTGGAGCACAGGGCGAACCCGGTGTCCGTCGCTGAGCGCGGTATAGACGTCGACGGTGCGAGGGATGGTCACCGCGAGTCCGGCGCCGACCACCAGCATGCGGATGAGCAGCGCGATCCGCTGCCCGGCGAAGATGAGCACCACGGGGACGGTGACCGCCAATCCCACCAGTGCGCCGCGGCTCTGCGGCAGGAAGGCGAAGCCCGCCAGGAACACCGAGACGGCCAGAAGCGGAACCCGCGCGAGGTTAGGGACCTCGCGGCGCGAGGCGAGTAGCAGTGACGGCCACAGCGCCAATGCCGCCAGCGCCGCGGTGGCGTTGGGGTAATCCAGCGGGTTGGCGTAACGTGCGTCGTAGAAGTAGGGACCGAGCTGTGTGGCACCGAGCGTGTGGAGCAGTTCGACGGCGCAGATCAGCGCGACACCCACCGCCCACAGCCCCAGGAACCAGGCCAGGCTTCTCGGCGTCCACGGCACCAGGGAGATGGTCCACGCCACCGCGAGGTAGAGCAGGAGCTCGTTGGCCGCAGTCAGGGCGTCCTGCGGAGAGCCGGCCCAGAGCATCGACAAGTAGTTGAACCCGACGAGCGCGGCGAAGGACAGCAGCGCCACGCGAGCGACGCGGGTCGGTGGGAGAACGCGGCGATACGCGGCGGCGCTGACCGCCAGCAGTCCGGCGGCGACCGCGGCACTGGGATACCAGGCGCCGGGAAAGAAGGCGCCGCTGGCTGGGATCCATACCAGCCAAAGGATCAAGAGAACCGCGGCGGGAACGAACGGCGTCAGGCCGCGGGCGCGAAGCCCCGACCGGTCACTGCCGAAGCTGCGCGAGAGCGACCGGTCGGGCTGCGCGAGGGTTGTGATTACTGGGTGCGGCTTGCGCGGCGAACGAAGGCCCCGGCTCCGACCAGCGCGATGCCGATGCAGGCGACGAGGCCGGCGTTGATCCCGGTGAACGGCAGTGTGCCGTTCACATTTTCAACCTTCTGCTGGGTGTTCACCGAGCCGTAGGCAGTTTGCGCCGGGGAAGCGGCGAGCGCGGGCGCGGCGAAAGCCAGCAAGACCGCACACGTCAACGCCAAAGCGACAGTTCTCATCCGTACCTTCATGCCCTGCCCTCCTTAACACTCTTTAGCCCTGCGCGTATCCATGCCCTTGCGCATATTTAGCCCTGCGCAATCGGCCAATCGTACCAGCTGCCACAGGGGAAGATGCCCGCGAAGGCGGACGCTCAGCTGCTCAGCACGCCACTGATCGCCGCGATCACTCGGTCCTGGTCGGTGCCAGTCATGTGCGGATAGAGCGGAATCGTCACCTCGCACCGCGCGGCGAGCTCGGTACGAGGCAGGCTCAATCCGGGAAAGCGCCTCCGATATTCGGAGAATTCGTGGATGGCGGGATACAGGATGCTGGTCTGGATGCCCTGCTCGCGCAGCGCACGGCGCAGCGGTTCACGGCGCTCGGGATCACGGAGCATCAGCGGCATGATGTAGCAGGATGAACCGTCGACATCCCCTTCGGCGAACGGCATCAGCAACTCCGAGATCCCAGACAGGCGCCGGCGGTAAGTGTGGGTCAGCTCACGTCTGCGGGCGACGTCATGCTCGAGCCGCGACAGACGGCTCAGCGCGAGCGCTGCCCGCGGCTCGTCGATCCGGTAGTTGAAGCCGATGTCCACCACGTCGTAGGTGTCGGCGTGACCGCGGTGGCGGTCCCAGGTCATGCTGGTCATGGCGTGCGATCGCAGACGGCGCGCATGCTCGGCGACGGCATCGTCATCGGTGGCCAGGAGCCCACCCTCGCCGACGGAGAGGACCTTGTTGGAGAAGAACGAGAAGGCGGCACTGCGTCCAAACGTGCCGAGCTTCCTCCCTGCGAGCTCGGCGCTGGGGGCGTGGGCAGCGTCCTCGATCAGCGCTAGGTCATATGCCCGGCAGAGGTCGGCGAGCTGGTCGGCCGCGGCGGCATAGCCGGCGAAGTGGACCACCGACACGGCACGCGTGCGAGGGGTGATGTGGCGCTCCACCTCGAGAGGGTCCAGGTAGGGCCGGTCGAGGCCGGCGATGTCGGCGAACACCGGCCGCGCACCGCAGTACAGCGCGGCGTTGGCGGTGGCCACAAAGGTGAATGACGGAACGATGACCTCGTTGCCAGGACCTACCCCCGCGGTCAGGTAGGCCAGATGCAGTGCGGCGGTGGCACTGGAGAGGGCGACGGCATGACGCGTCCCCAGGTGCTGGGCGAAGGCCAGCTCGAACTCCTCGGTGCGAGGCCCCATCGTCAGCCAACCGGAACGCAGCGTCTGCGCCACCGCGTCGATGTCCTGCGGCTGGAGTTCCAAATCGAACAGGGGGATGGAATCTCTGCCGTCGAGCGCCATGCCCGCGCCAATGTATCGGGAGTCATCGCGACCCTGGCGCCGGGGCGCGGGCGGAGGCCCCGTACGATCCGCCGCGATGGAGGCCACCGACATGACAACCAGGCCCGAGGTCAGCGTCCTCATCCCGGTGCTCAACGAAGAGGCGCACCTGCGCGAGGCAGCGGCAGCGATGCTGGCGCAGCAATGCCCTCCGGACGCCGAGTTCATCTTCATCGACGGGGGCTCGGAGGACCGGTCACGCGCCATCCTGCGAGACCTTGAAAGCTCGGATCGCCGGGTCCGCGTGCTGGACAACCCCGCGCGGCGCACACCCCACGCCCTGAACCTGGGTCTGCGAAAGGCACGAGGAGAGTACGTCGCCAGGATGGACGCCCACACCTTCTATCCACCGGATTACCTGGCTAGCGGAGTGGCTCGCTTGACCAGAGGCGACGTCGATTGGGTCAGCGGCCCCCAGCTCCCATTTGGCACTGATACCGGCTCCCGACTGGTGGCGAGGGCGCTCGGGTCCTCGCTCGGCAGCGGGGGAGCCGGGTTCCGCAGGAGTCTCGATCAGGAGGTCGAGGTGGACAGCGGCTTCACCGGCGTGTGGCGCCGAAGCACGCTGGAGCAGCTCGGCGGGTGGGATGAGGAATGGCTCAACGACCAGGACCTGGAGCTGGCCGCGCGGGTGCGTCAGGCCGGAGGGCGGATCGTCTGCATCCCTGAGATGGCAGCGAGATACGTTCCCCGATCAACCCTGCGGAGCCTGGCGCGGCAGTACCGCACGTATGGCATCTACCGAGTGAAGACGGCAAATCGCCATCCGTTCAGCCTGCGCCGATCGCAGTTGCTTCCGCCCGCTCTGACCCTGACCGTGGCAGGCGCTGTCGTGGCTCCGAGGCGCTCGCTGCGGAGACTGGCCCGCGTGGGAACGGCAGCGTACGTCGGCGCGCTGGGTGCCGCAGCCGTCCGCGCGGGGAGAGGTACTGCGGCCCCTGCGGCCGTCCGTCTGCTCCCGGTCTGGATGACGATGCACCTGAGCTACGGCGCGGGCTTCCTGGCCGGGTGCAAGCGCTACGGACTACCGACCGCAGCCATCGGAAACGGCCTCGGCGGCGACAAGGCCCGTGCGGGCTCTGAGACGTGATGGCGCGATTCGTCGTCTACACCGACTACACCTACCGTCGCGGAGGGGGCGAGGAGGTCTATGCCGATCGAGCCTTCGCATTGTTTCTGGGGCAGCTGGCACGGAGCACAGATCGATTGGTAGTCGTGGGCAAGATCGATCCGGCACCCGGTCCGCTCAGGTACCTCCTACCGGCGCAGATCAGGTTCTGCGAGACGCCGTACTACCCCTCCATGACCCGATTCGGCACCGCGCTGACCTCGATGTCGCGTTCGATCGCCGTGTTCTGGCGGGTCCTCGATGACGTGGACGGCGCGTGGCTACTCGGACCCCATCCGCTCGCTCTCGTTTATGCGGCGATGGCCCTTGTGCGGCGCAAGTCGGTCACCCTCGGAGTCAGACAGGATTTCCCCCGTTACGTGCGCGCCAGGCACCCTGGGCGCCGATGGTTGCACCGGGTGGGCGATCTACTGGACGGAATCTGGCGGTTGCTCGCTCGGGTCGTGCCCACGATCGTCGTAGGCCCTGCGCTGGCGCAGATCTATCGCCACGGGCGGTCGCTGGAGATTGCGGTCTCGCTCGTGCACGAGCATGACCTCGCTCCCCCGGAGGTGGCGCGCGACCGTCGCTACGAGGAGGGCGATCTGCGCATCCTCAGCGTGGGACGGCTGGAGGAGGAGAAGAACCCACTGCTGCTGGCTGACATCGCGGCAGAGCTGCTCAGGCACAGTTCCAGGTGGCGTCTGCAGATCTGCGGTGAGGGTCCGCTTGAGGACCAGCTGCGCAAGCGGATCGGGGAGCTGGGGATCTCCGAGCATGTCGAGCTATTGGGTTATCTGGAACATGACTCAGGGCTCGCCGACCTGTATCGATCCAGCCATGCACTCCTGCACGTCTCGTGGACCGAGGGCCTGCCGCAGGTCCTGCTCGAGGCATGTGCCGCGCGGCTGCCAATCGTTGCAACCGGCGTGGGCGGTGTTCCCGCCGCCTTCGCTGAGACGGCGATTCTCATCGAACCCGGAGCTGCCGCTCCTGCGGCATCTGCGCTGCAGCGCGTGTGTGGGGATGCTGGCCTGAGGACGGCGATGATCGAGCGTGGGGTGGAGGTCGTCGCCCAACGCACGCTGGAGGCGGAGGCCCGTCGCGTCCTGGCATTCCTCGAGAAGGATCTCGCGGTCTAGCGCCGCAGCTGAGCATCCGTCACCGCGCGCCTCGGAGCGCGCCGGGCTCCGCTTCGTACATGCGTCGACCAACGGACGGCGAAGCGATGGACAAGCGTGGACGGTCGATGCATGTGAGCGACAACACCGACCTGTTCCCGAGAAAGGCAAACCGTCCGTGAGGGCGGGACGCAAAGCCACGGGGCTCACCTCGAGCCAGCCGGGCTGCCGGATCAAGGACGTCTCGCGACGGGTCCTAAGCGCACGGGAGAAGCGAGATGGCACGGATGCTGAGGAGAGTCGCGGGGCTGGCAACGATCGTGGCGGCGGCATCGTCCGTGCTCTGCGGAACGGCAATGGCTTCGTCGCCGACCCCCGTGTCCTGCTCGCTCTACGCCTCCCCTGCCGGCTCGGACTCCGGTAGCGGCTCGCTTCAGAGCCCGTTTCTAACCGCACAAAAGCTGGTCGACTCGCTGGCCCCCGGACAGACGGGGTGCCTGCGGGGAGGGACCTACAGCCAGCCCCAGCTCCGTTTCGACCACGGCGGTTCGCCCGGCGCGCCGATCACACTGGCCAGCTATCCCGGCGAGACGGCCACGCTGTCCGGTGGCTACGTCTACGTGGTGAACGGCTCGGACCATGTGACGCTGACCGATCTGCATATCGATGCCACGGCATCGACGCAGGTCGGCGTACAGGTCATGGCCGCAGACACCTCGCTGATCGGCGATGACATCACCAACAGCAACGAGGCCCACCCGTGCGTGATTCTCGGAAGCAACGTGGGATGGGGGGCGGCATCCGGCACGTTGATCGAGGACGACGTGATCCATCAGTGCGGCAGCCCCGCCGACGGCAATAAGGATCACGCGATCTACTTCGACAACAGCACCGATGCGACGGTGACCAACAACGTGATCTGGGGCGCGGCCGCGTTCGCCATCCATCTCTACCAGAACGCGCAGGGCAACCAGATCACCCACAACGTGATGGTCGACAACGGGTACGGCGTGATTTTTGCCGGCAGCGATCAATACAGCTCGGACAACAACCTCGTCGCCGACAACGTGATCGCGGACTCGAGCGCCGGCTATGACGTGGAATCGTGGTGGGGAGGAGCGGTCGGCAGCGGGAACATCGCAGAGAACAACTGCGTGTACGGAGGTGCCAGCGGGACGATCTCAGATCCCACGACCGGGTTCGTCGCTGCCGGCAACGTCACCGCGGACCCAATGTTCGTGAACGAAGCCGCACATGATTACCGGCTGGCGTCGACGAGCCCGTGCCTGAGCGTCGTCGGCTACGACACCGCTGCGCAGCTGAGCGGTGCTGCCGGCCTGCCCGGTACGCCGACCCCGCCCACGGGCACCGGGACCTCAACCACGACGCCGAGCGCGCCGACCACAACCTCGACCACGACGCCGAGCGCTCCGACGAGCCCAACGACCACGACGTCCACCACCGCCACCACGAGCACCCTCGCCCCGGCCCCAACACCGAGTCCGGCTCCGACCACCGGCCCCACGGCTGCTCCCCAGGCTCCAACGGCCCCGCCGCTCAACGTCGCGGTCAGCACCGGCGCGGTCTCGGGTCTGACCTCCTCTGCGGCGGTCCTGGGAGGCCGGCTCAGCGGATCCAGCGTTGCGCTCAGGCTCGTCTTCGCCTACGGGACCACCACGTCGTACGGTCATCTGACCCCGTCGCAGTCCGTGAAGAGCGGATCGGTGAGCTATCGCCTGACCGGACTGAAGGCCGGTCAGACCTACCACTACCGATTGGTCGCAGTGCTCGCCGGGGGGGCGATCCGCTACGGCTCCGATATGCACTTCACAACTCCCGCCAGCTCGGCTCGGGCCAGAGCGAGCCGTACGCACACGGCGGCCCGTCGTAAGCGGCACGGGAGCCCGCGGGCGCGCACCGCCCGGTCCCGGCGTCATCGCGTATCACGACGCTCCCGCCGCTAGGACCTTTCCAGCGGAGCGGGGCCTCAACATCTGTCCAGCATCGCAGCGGGGGCGCTCGGCGGGAACTGGTCAGACCGATACCAGGATCGAAATCGAAAAGATACTCGCGTCCCGAAAAAGGCAAACCGTCCGTGAGGGCGGGACGCAAAGCCACGGGGTTCGTATAACGAGCTAGCCGGGTTACCGAAGGATGCAGCACTGCGGAGCGCGAGTTTTGAGCCGTCAAAGGAGCACTCGTGTTCAACTCCATCCGCAACAGAAGTACACATGGCCTGTACGCGCTGGCAGTCATGCTGTTCACGCTGGTGGCCTTCGTCGGTACCTCCCGGGCTGCGACACCGTCGTGCTCGCTGTACGCCTCCCCCCACGGGTCGGACAACAGCGACGGGTCACTGCAGAGCCCGTTTCGCACGCCGCAGAAGCTGATCGACTCGCTGTCGGCCGGACAGACCGGCTGCCTGCGCAGTGGAACCTACAGCCAGTCCGAGGTGCGCTTCGGCCATGGAGGTTCGGCGGGCGCCCCGCTGACGCTGACCAGCTATCCCGGAGAGCGGGCGACGCTCTCGGGCGGATTCGTCTACGTCGTGCATGGTTCCAACTACGTCACCGTGTCGAATCTCCGCCTCGACACCGCGGACGCCGGCCAGCAGCCGGGAGTCCAACTGATGGCGGCACACAGCTCGCTCGTCAGCGACAACATCACCAACCATTCGGCGCGCCAGCAGTGCGTGATCCTCGGCAGCAACGTGGGGTGGGGTGAGGCGGATGACACTGTGATCAAGGACAACGTCATTCATCAGTGCGGGAGCCCGGTGGATGGCGACCTGGACCACGCCATCTACTTCGACCACAGCGTCCGCGCCACCGTCAGTGGCAACGTGATCTGGGGAGCGGCTGCTTTTGCGATTCACCTTTACCAGAACGCGCAGGGCAACCGGATCACCCACAACGTGATCGCCGACAACGGCGACGGCGTGATCTTCGCCGGCAGCGATACCCACCGGTCTGACAACAACCTGGTGGCCGACAACATCATCGCCGACGCTCGCCACGGCTACGACGTCGAGTCCTACTGGGGCGGCGCGGTGGGCAGCGGGAACGAGCTGCGCCACAATTGCCTCTATGGCGGCGCACTGGGTGAGATCGACACCCCGCGGACAGGTTTCTCCGCCTCGGGGAACATGAACGCCAACCCGATGTTTGTCGACCCCGCAGCGCACGACTACGCACTGCGCGCCGACAGCCCGTGCCTCCCGGTCGTGGGGCCCGACACCGCTGCGGGGGTTGCCGGCGACCCGGTGGCCAGCGCGGCGCGCCGTGCACGGCACACACACCGCCACTCGCACGCCAGCGCGCGTCGGCGCCCGCGGCGTCACCACCGCTCCGCGCGCAAGCAGCGCTCATCCGTCACTCCGGGCGTGCCGGAGAAGCCTCAGAAGGCGAGCGGCGCGGAGCATCGGAGCACCACGCGGGGGTAGCGAGGATCGCAGCGCTGTGCGGTGCCAGTGAGACCGGGCGTTACAACCGCAGCCGACCCGGGTAGGTCCCGACAAACCTTGAGCGGGTCGTGCGGAGCGCGGCGCGTTTGGGAGTCCCCGCTCAGCCGCCGAAGTAGGGAGTATCGATGAAGACCGTCCTGGTCCTCGTGGCCACGTTGATCGCGGCCCTGCCCGTGGTGCGAACGACGCCACTTGCGACGTACATCGCAACGTCAGCCCGCCAGAGCTCATCAAACTGCGACCTCTACGCCGCCCGGCATGGGAGCGACAGAGCCAGCGTGCTTCATCGACGAGCTCGGCACCACCGGGGTCGTCCGGGCACGCTGCGCAATCCCTTCGCTTCCCCGCAGAGACTGAGTCAGGCGCTGCGTCCCGGCCAGACGGGTTGCCTCCGTAGCGGTACCTACAACATCGCTCCGCAGCTGCGCTTCAACCACGGTGGCAGCCCCGGACGTCCGATCACACTGAGAAGCACTCCGGGCGAACACGCCACCCTGCATGGTGGGCCGGTGTACATCCCAGCCGGATCAAGCTACGTGAGCCTGGTTGGGCTCGGCATCCAGACGGGCGCGACGCCGGAGGTGGGCGTCCAGATAATGAGCTCGAGCGATGCCCTGGTCTCAGACAACATCACGAATCGTTACCGGTCCACGTCGTGCGTGATCCTAGGTAGCACCGTGGGCTACGGGCGCGCTCAGGGGACGGTGATCGAACACGACGTGATCCATCAGTGCGGCACCGGTGCGGACGGCAATCTCGATCACGCCATCTACTTCGACAACGTCAACGGGGCGACGGTCAGTCACAACGTGATCTGGGGCGCGAGCGGCTTCGCGATCCATCTTTATCCGCATGCTGTCGGCAACACCGTCACGCACAACGTGATCGGCGACAACGGCAACGGCGTGATCTTCGCCGGCAACGCGCAGTACCACTCATCGGGGAATGTGGTCGCCAACAACGTGATCACCAACAGCAAGCGAGGGTACGGAGTGCAGTCCTACTGGGGTGGCGCCGTGGGGAGCGGCAACATCCTCATGCACAACTGCATATACGCCGCCGCGAAAGCCGCGATTGCTCGCCCCACGACTGGCTTCAGCTCGATCGACAATGTGGCCGCTTCCGTCACGCACGGTTCGTTGCTGCGGCGTGGTGGCCGCTGCCAGCGCGTGATCGGCTTCGACCCCCTACCCGCGATTCGCCGCCTTCTCTGAGCCTCCCTGGTTTCGCTCTTCCAGCAGGGCCTCGTAGAGCTCCCCGAAACGCTCCGCCACCGCATCGATCGTGAGGCCGGCGAGGCGAACCCTCGCGGCCTCCGCCATTTGACGACGCGCTTCGGGATCCAAGAGCAGGCGGCTGATAGCGGCGGCGAGGGCGTCGGGGTCGCGGGGGGGAACCAGGATGGCCGAGCGCTCGTGCTCGAACAGGTCGGGAATGCCGCCCACGGCAGTGGCGACGAGAGCCGTGCCGTTGGCGACTGCCTCGGCCAGGAAGACCGGGGTGCCCTCGAAATCGGAGGAGAGGGCGGCGACGTCCGCGGCGGTGAGGATCGAGTCGATATCGCTACGGCGGCCGAGGAAGTGAACGCTGCCGGCGATCCCCAGGGCCAGCGTCCGCTCCTCAAGGGTTGCGCGACACGGTCCATCGCCGGCGATCACCAGGTGGGCGTGCGGCCAACGCGGCAGGAGGCGGGCAAACGCCTCCAGAAGAACCGAGAGCGCCTTCTGGGGACGCAGCAGCGCGACCGTGGCCACGATCGGATCCTCTTTTTCGATTCCAAGCTCCACGCGCAAGTCGGTGGAAGTGGAGGGCCCCCGCGAAACGTGGACGGCGGCGGGGATCACCACCACCTTCTCCGGTGCTACGCCCTCAACCGAGATCATTCGCTCGCGGTCGTGCTGGGAGACCGCTACGAAGCGCGTGGCGAGACGTCCGATCACGTGGCCGTCCAGCCAGGCTCGGAGCGGATTGCCCTCATAGGACCAGGTGTGCTCATGAGCGAGGATCACCGGAACGCGGCAGAGCCGGCCTATGACCGCCCCCCAGAAGTTGGATCCGAACTTATGGGCGTGCAGGACGTCGATGCGCTGGCGCCTCAGTAGCCGGACCAGCCCGGCCAGGCGGATCAGGTCCCACCTGCCGCGCCGACCCAGCGAGAGGTAGCGCACGCCGGAGTCAGCCAGCTGGCGCTCCACCTCGCGCTCCCCGACTCGCGTCGAGCACAGCCAGGACTCGAACCGGGCTGGCGGCAGATGAGAGGCGAGGGCCACCGCAAACCATTCGGCGCCACCCTGGCGGCTGGCTATATCGGTCAGCGTCAGCACGCGCAGGCGACGCTCCCGAGCTCCCATCGCCCCTCCCTCCGACTGCAGGATCGTTCGGATTTCGCCGGCCACTGATGCGACGGCCTGCGACCAGGTATAGGTTCCGCTCACCGAGCTGCGACCGGCGGATCCCATCTGCCGGCAGCGCTCAGGATCTCCGAGGAGCGTCTCCAGCGACTGCGCCAGGCCCGAGATGTCATGCGGCGCGTGGAGATAGCCAGTCTCGCCGTCGCGAACGATGTCGGGTAGGGCACCGACCTCGGTCGAGACCACCGGCAGGCCATGTGCGAGCGCCTCTACGAACACGATCCCAAATGGCTCCACCAGCGTGGGCATCCCAAACACCGCCGCTCCCAGGTACTGCCGTCGGACCTCGGCCGGAGAGAGCTCTCCCAGCACGGTGACCCCAGGTTGGTCGATGATCGGCGAGCAACCGGCGATGGCCAGTGTGACATCGGGGATTCGCTGCCGGACCTCCGCAAAGGCGGCCAGGAGGTCAGGCCCGCCCTTCCGCTCCCAGTCGCGTCCGACGAAGACGATCCTCCGGCTGGCGTAGTCCGGGAGAGGGTCTTCGGCCGGGACCGCCAAGTTGCTGCCGGCGCCAACGCGGTGGATGCGCTCGCCGGGCATGGCGTACTGCTCGACCAGCGAGCGCGAGACATGCGTGCTCATGGTGAAAACGGCCCGGGCGTGCTGGTAGATCCTTCGCTCCAGTTCGATCCACCGTCGCGGCGCTGCCTGCCCGGGATCGAAATCGGGGTAGCGCTCCTGGACCAGCTCGGTGTGATCGGTGTAGACGAAGTGTGGGAGTCTGTCCGTGCTGGCGTCGAACAGCGATTGGGTCTGGAAGGTGAACCGGTAGTCGTCGCTGGTGGCCACACGGCGGCGCATGTGGCGGCGGATGGCACGCTGGATGAACGAGGTCCGGTAGAACGCGCCCCACAGACGGCGTCGATCCCGCAGGATCAGCGGGCCGCGTTCCAGGACCACCGCGGCCAGGTTCGCCGCCAGGATCAGACGATGCCCGCGGACCCAGGCGTCGATCTCGAGATGGTCGACCTCGAGGTCCGGGAACTCCAGCTTCAGACGGTCCAGTACCGACTCGTTGATGCCGGAGAACGCCCCAAGCGTGACGAAGGCGAAACGGCCGCCGGTGGCGGCGCTCATCGAGCGCGAAGCACCGTCAGGTCGGAATCCGAGGCGCCGGCATCGTGCCTGGAGACCATCCTCTGGGCGATCGCCAGCAAGCACGGACACAGCGCCAGCTGGATCCACAGCGGCTTGCTGAACTGATCGGAGATGAAGAAGTCCGTGGCCAGGATCCCGACGGTGGCCACGAACACTCCGCGCGCGAGCATCTCCATGGTGCGGTCGCCGACCACGCGGAACAGCCGTGTCGCACGCACGGCGCACCACAGGAGCGAGCCGAAGATGGCGAGGAACATCACCAGCCCGGGGATCCCCAGGTCGGCCAGCACCTCGAGATACATGTTGTGTGCCACCTTCGGCTCATCGACGATGAAGTCGGCGTGCGTCAGCGCCCCCGGAGCCGCCAGATACTTGATGGTGCTGTTGGCGAAGTTGCCGGCGCCGACGCCGGTCAACGGATTGGCTTTGACCATGCGCCAGCCTACGGTCCAGATGTCCACGCGGCCGTCACCACCGCCCTGCACCGAGGTGATCCGCGAGCGTGCTGCGGGTGACGCGACGCTGACGTAGTAACCGACCACCCCCACGGCGAGAGCCACGGTCACGGCAGCCAGGACCACTCGACGCCGCGGGCCGGCGAAGAGGATCCCGACGAGCAGGGCTGCGCCGAGCCCCACCATGCCTCCTCGGGACACGGTGTCGATTAGCGCCACCAGTGCCAGCAGCCCCACGCCCGCGGCGATCATCCTGGCTATCGGATGGAACTCGCGGATCCCCGCCAGCACGATCGAAAGGACGATGCCGGAGACCAGCAGCGAGGCGAGGTAGTTGGCATCCTCTCCCGCTCCGGCCAGCCTGGAGCTGCCCTCTGCCAGCGCGTCGCCCTGTGCAAAGGCCATGCCGTACAGGGCCGACAGCGCGGCTCCGATCACCAGGATGACCACCAACCAGATCACGTGGCGGCGTGTGCGAATGGCGGTGTAGACAATCGGCAGCAGGAGCAGGTTCAGACCCCAGCGCGATACCTCGGTCAGCGCGGTGGCAGGGCTGGTTGCCCAGGCGATGCTCAGCACGGTCCACCCGAAGAACAGGAGGCACAGGTAGGTGAGCGTCGGATATCGGGAGGAGAACCCCGCCCGGACACGGGACCGCACCGCCAGCGTCGCCAGCCACGAGAGCGCCAGCAGCGTTCCGGCGATCTTCGCCGCCGAGACCGTTCCGCTGACCCCGGGCAGATCCTCGAAGAACGCGAGCAGGCCGAAGCACATCAACCCGAGGGTCACGTCTGAGAGCACGAGTGCCACGAAGGCCAGAGCGGCGGCGGCCGCGATCACGCCGGTGGGGCTGATGACCGCGGGGACCCCCACGGCAAGGAAGGCCAGACTGGCCAGCATCGCGGCCAGCAGCTCGGGTCCGGGGAGGTGAGGTCTGAGGCTGGTCCGCTGCATTTTCGGTCACTCCGTGGGGGTGAGCGCTGCTAGGCGCGGGCGGCGCACGGGGCCGTGATTCTCACCGCTACAGGATAAGGACCCTCCGCGGGGGAGGCGGGAATTCGGAAGCTCCCGACCAAAGCAGGCGTACCGGAGAGGGCTTAGTAGTACTGCGGCCGACCGGTCGTGCCGACCACCACGAAGCCGGCGGGCTTGATGCCATGCTGAGCAAGCGTTTCGGCGATCTCCTCGAGATTGCCCAAGTTGGTGTTACCGAGCCTCACCACGAGAAGGACCGCGTCGAACAGGCGCGAACCGCTGAGCAGGTCCGGGGCATAGAGCAGTGGCGGGGCGTCGACCACCACCCAATCACTGATCTCGCGCGCGGCCAGCAGGACGTCATTGAACGCCGAGGGGGAGAGCGGCTGCGCGGCGGCGCCATTCCGGCTGGCCAGAAGGGTGTCCAGCTCGTTGGTCCCCGACTGGACCGGCACCAGGGCCTCCTCAAGCGCCACCTCGCCGTAGAGCACGCTCTCCAATCCCTCCTCGGAACGGATGTCCAGGGCTCGGCCGATGCTGGGACGTCGCAAGTCGGCTTCCACCAGGATCACGCGGCTGGAGGAGGCCGCCAGCGCGGCCGCGAGGTTGAGCGAGGTCGTGCTCTTGCCGTCCTGCGGAGAGGGGCCGGTCACCAGCACGATTCGTCCGCCCCGGGTCCTGGTTCCCGAGCGACTCACGGAAGTCAGCACAGAGCGGAGGGTGTGGTAGGCGTCGGTGGCTTCAGGCGCCACTATCTCAGGAGATAGCGGGCCGCGACCGCGTCGACGAGAGGAACGCGGGGCCTTCGGCACCCGGGCCAGGATCGGCAGCTTGAACCGTTCGCGGAGATCCTCCTCGCGACGCAGCCGGGGATCAAGCAGCTGGATCATGAAAACGAGTCCGACCCCGAGGACAAGACCGCCGAAAGCGGCGGCAACCACGGTGAGGGTCTTGCGCGGGGAGGTCGGCGAGGTGGGCAGGTCCGCCGGTGCCAGCACGCGAAGGTTCGGGGTGCCTCCCTGACGGAGGGATTCCAGCTGGGCAAGCTCCGCGCCCAAGCCCGCGCGGACGGCGCCGCCGGTACCGAGGGCGGCAACTCTGGCCTGTAGAGCCGGGATCAACGTGGCGAGCTGCTGCTGGAGTACCGCGGTCCGGTCGACCACGGTGGCGAACACGAAGGAGTTGGCCAGTCGCTGGGCCCCCTTCGCGGTGTCGTCAGTGGCCGCGACGTCGACCGTGTCGCTCTCCGCGATCGGGTTTGCCTGGACCTGCTGAAGCAGCTGCTCCGGGGACCGGGAGTCGTGCAGGAGAGCCTTCACGCGCTGAGCCACGGAGGTGGTGGTCACGAAGCCGGCACCGGTTTCGATGTCGCGCAACGGATCGGACGAGGCCTCAATCAGCCCCAGTCCTGAAACGGTGTCGGTGGGGGGGACCGGCGTCACCAGCAGCGAGGCGTGCGCTTGATAGACCTTGGGGGCTACCTGGACGTAGATGACCGCCCCCGCGATCGCGGCGACCACCGCGATGAGGATGATCCACCGTCCGCCCCAGACGATCTCGAGATAACGGGCGAAGCCCCGTTCCTCCTCGGACGTAGAGATCCAGCCGGCGGCTTGACCAGGAGCTTCGGAGACTTCCTGTGTTCTGCGGGGCATCAGCTCAGCTTGCGTTGACGACGGTTCCAATGTGCCAGATCCATTCCCCGGTCGCCGCCCTCGATGGCATCGGCGCGGTTTTTGACGTCAGAGACGATTCCCCTCTCCTATCGGCCGCGGATCGCTGATGCCCAAGGAAGAGAGCGGGGGACTTGGCCGCCGACGCGAGACCGCTCAGCGCTTGCCGCCTCGGCAGTCGGGAGAATCGCCGGCGATGAGGAGCGCCCAGAGCCCGGCGGAGACCGGATTGGCGGCGGAAGGCGGCGTCGCCTCCAACACCGTGCTGGCGTTCCTAGCCCAGCTGGTGACAGCGGGGCTCACGGCGTTTCTGACGCTGTACCTGACCAGGGCACTGGGTCCCGGAGCGTTCGGCCGTTTCTCGCTCGCGGTCAGCGTCGTCGGAGTGCTCTTGGTGCTGGCCGACGGCGGCGTCGCCGCATCAGCCTCGCGGTTCATCGCCGAGCACCGCTCGGATGGCGCCACCGGCTCGCGAATCCTGGGAGACGCGCTGACGATCAAGCTGGCCAGCGGAATTGTCGTAAGCGGTCTGTTGTTCGGCTTGGCCGCGCCGGTCGCCGGCGTCTTCGGCGACCACCTCCTGACCTGGCCGCTGCGAGGGGTGGCCATCGCCCTGCTCGGCCAGAGCATCATGATGCTGTATTCCAACGCTCTGGTTTCGGTGCAGCGCAACGGCGCCAACCTCGCCCTCTATGCGACCGAGAGCATCACCGAGACCGTGGCCAGCGTCGCCCTCGTCCTGTTGGGAGGAGGGGCTGCGGGCGCCGCGTTCGGGCGAGCAGTGGGTTACATCGTCGGGGCGCTGGCCTCGGTGCTGCTGGCCTCACGGGTCTTCCAGCGCCGCGCCCTGACGCCGAAGGTGCCGGACCGCCGCCTGTCGGGGGAGATGATGCGCTACGCGGGGGTGCTCTTCATCGTGAGTGGAGCGTGGACTCTGTTCAGCCAGATCGACATCTTGCTGATCGGAGTGTTCGTCGGCAGCGCGCAGGTCGGCTTCTTCTCCGCGCCGCTGCGCCTGTGTACGGTCCTGCACTACCCCGGGCTGGCGGTTCAGAACAGCGTGGCGCCCCGGCTGGCTCGCCGGCCGGGTCACGCGCCCGACGTGCGCTCGTTCATGACCTCGCTGCGCTGGCTCACCGTGCTGCAGGCGGCGATGGTCGCTCCCGCTCTGGTCTGGGCAACGCCGATCATCCACCTGCTGCTCGGTCCCGACTTCGCCGAGTCCGCCCCGGTGCTCAGAGCGCTGACCCCGTTCCTGTTCTTTCAGGGCCTGGGCCCGCTCGTCTCGGTCGGAGTCAACTTCCTCGGGGAGTCACGTCATCGCATCGGCATCGCGATCGGTGCCTTTCTGGTCGACCTGGCCCTCGATGTCATCTTGATCCCACGAATTGGCGCGCTCGGCGGCGCGATCGCCACCTCGGTGGCCTATGCGATGTACGTGCCGGCTCATCTGCTCATCTGCCGTCGGCTCTTGGGCATCTCGCTTCGACCATTCGTGATCACCTGTGTCCGAGCCCTGCTCGCCAGCGCGGGTGCCGCCGGGATCCTAGGGCTCGCCGGCACCGGAGAGCTGAGTCCGCTCCGATGGATTGCGGGGGCGATCGGCGCCAGCGCCGCGTTCCTTGCAGTGCTGGTCTTCACGGGGGAGCTGACCTTCGAGGAGGTGGCGCTCGCCACCCGTACCGTGCGCGCCCGCTTCACGCCTCAGCGCTGATAGCTGCCCACGCGGGGATAGAGCTCGAGGTCCGCCCGGACGGCGGCGATCGTCGCCGCCAAGCCCTCGTCCAGCGAGATCGCCGGTTCCCAGCTCAGCAGCCGCCGAGCCTTGGTGTTGTCCGAGCACAGCCGCTCAACCTCGCTGCCGGTGGGACGCAGGCGATCGGGATCTGACTCGATCGCCGGCCGCGTCCCGTCCCCGGCCAGCAGGTCGAAGATCCGCTCGGCGAGCTCGCCGATCGAGATCTGATGCCCCGTCCCCAGGTTGATCGTCTCGCCGATGACCTCGGGCGCCTCGGCGGCGGCGAGCATGCCTGCTGCGGTGTCGGTCACGAAGGTGAGATCGCGGGTCGGCTCCAGCGCGCCGAGACGGACCGTGGCACCGCTCAGCGCCTGGGTGATGATCGTGGGGATGACGGCCCGGGCTGACTGCCGCGGTCCGTAGGTGTTGAATGGCCGAACCGTCACCACCGGGACGCCGAAGGCCCGGCGGAAGCTCTCGGCCGCCTGATCCGCCCCGATCTTGGAGGCCGAGTAAGGCGATTGGCCGGTCAGGGGGTGGGTCTCGGAGATGGGGATCGTCTGGGCGCTGCCGTAGACCTCGCTGGTGGAGACGTGCACGAAGCGCTGGACTTCGGCGCGCAGCGCCGCCTCCAGGAGGTGGACCGTGCCCAGCGTGTTGGTGGCAAAGAATGAGTGCGGGGCGACGTAGGAATAAGGAATCGCGATCAGTGCCGCCAGATGCAGCACGACGTCGCATCCCTGTACCACCGACTGCATCGCATAAGGGTCGGTGATGTCGCCCTGGACGACCTCGACCTCGGCGCGGAGATCATGGGCGACACGGTCCAGGTGCCCGGCCTCGCCGCGTCCGTTGTAGCGCACGAGCGCCCGGACATCGTCACCCCGCCGGACCAGCATCTCACACAGGTGGCTACCGATGAATCCACCGGCGCCGGTGACGACGACGCGCCGCCCCACGCTAATCGTCGCCGTGGGCGACCGCGACGGGCGGTGCGGCGGGAGCCGGGTCGCCGGAGAGACTCGCATCCTCCGGAAGCAGGCGGTCGCGCATCTCCTCGAAGTCGGCGATGGCCAGCTCGTAGTCCTCGCGCCGGCCCAGATCCACCCAGTAGGCGTCAGAATGCCACGTCCGCACCTGCTCTCCGTGCTCGATCAGCCGCAGGGCCAGGTCCGGGAGATCCAGAGCGACCCCGCTCTCGATGTAATCGAGAACCTGGGGTGAGAAGCAGTAGACCCCCATCGACACGTCGTAGGTCAACTGAGGCTTCTCCACGTAGCCCGTGAGCCGGCCGCCATCCTCGCATTCCAGCACGCCCAGGCTCACCTGCACGTGCCGGGTGGTGCTGGCGATGGTGGCGATCGCGCCGGAGGAGACGTGGGCGGTGAGCAGGCCGCGGTAGTCGAGGTCGGTGAGAACATCGCCGTTCATCACCAGGAACGGCTCGTAGAGCTCCTCGATCATCGCCAGCGCGCCGACTGTCCCGAGTGGCTCACGCTCCCGCAGGTAGTCAATCTCGATCCGCTGGCGGTTTCGATGCGTCAGCACGGCCTCGATCAGCTCGCCCATGTACCCGGTGGCGACGGTGATCTGCTTGAACCCCGCGGCGTAGAGCTGGCACATGACGATGTCCAGCACCGGGCGATCGCCGATCGGCAACAGCGGCTTGGGCAGCACCGCGGTATACGGCCGAAGGCGCATGCCTTGACCTCCGGCAAGAATCACAGCGCGTGGCATGGGACGCTTATCGGCCTCCTGGCAGTCAGCTTGAGCCCGGTACTCTATCCGTCGACAGGCCGAGATCCCCCCATTGGCGGGCGATCGGCTCAGATTCGCGGAGTGCCAGCCGCACCTTCGAGCGCCCCACCGGCTGGTAAAATGCCCGCTCCTGCGCTTCGGGATGACCCCGTGCGCCGAGATACCTAACCGCCGAGAGGAGGCGAACGCGCGATGCGAGCAGTCGATGCTCTGATGGAATGCCTGAAGGCCGAGGGGGTCGACGTCGTATTCGGCCTGCCCGGCGGCGCGAATCTACCCACCTACGACGCCTTCTACGACGCGGGCATCCGCCACATCCTGGTTCGGCACGAGGCCGGCGGCGGCCACGCCGCCGAGGGCTACGCCAAGGCCACCGGCAAGGTCGGGGTCTCGATCGGCACCAGCGGCCCGGGAGCCACCAACCTGGTGACGCCGATCTGCGACGCGATGATGGACTCCGTCCCGGTGGTGTTCCTCACCGGGCAGGTGCGGACCGAGCTGCTCGGCACCGACGGCTTCCAGGAGGCGGACACGATCGGGATCACCATGCCGATCGTCAAGCACAGCTTCATGATCCAGCATCCGCTGGAGCTCCCTCGCACCATCCACGAGGCGTTTCACATCGCCCGGACGGGACGCCCCGGCCCGGTGGTCGTTGACATCCCCCAGGATTTGAGCCGCGCCGACATTCCCTACGAGCCGGTCACCGACGTCCACCTGCCCGGCTATCAGCCGACCACCGACGGCAACCAGAAGCAGATTCGCCTGGCGGCGAAGGCGCTGGCCAACGCCCGCCGGCCGGTCCTCTACGCCGGAGGTGGGGTGGTGAGCGCCGAACGCTGGTGCCGAACTGGTCGAGCTCGCCACCAGCGACCGCTTCCCGGTTACCTGCACCCTGATGGGGCTGGGCGCCTTCCCGGCCCCCCACGAGCAGTGGCTGGGGATGCTGGGCATGCACGGCACCAGAGCGGCCAACTACGCGATGGACGAGGCCGATCTGATCGTCGCCATCGGAGCCCGCTTCGACGACCGGATCACCGGCAAGCTCACCGAGTTCGCGCCGCGAGCGAAGTTCATCCACATCGACATCGACCCCGCGGAGATCTCCAAGAACGTGCCGGCGCACATCCCGATCGTGGGCGACGCCAAGAACATCGTCCCGCGGTTGACTGCGGAATACCGCGCGCTGGCAGCCGACCCCTCCCGGCTCGAGGACTGGTGGGGGCGCATCGCCACCTGGCGGGAGCGCCATCCACTCGGCTACGAGCCCTCGGCCGACTCCGAGATCAAGCCCCAGCACATGATCGAGGCGCTGTACGAGGCCACCGGCGGGGAGGCGATCGTCACCTCCGACGTGGGTCAGCACCAGATGTGGGCGGCTCAGTACTTCCACTTCCCGCAGGCGCGCCGCTGGATCAACTCCGGAGGCCTGGGGACGATGGGCTTCGGGCTCCCGGCGGCGATGGGGGCCAAGGTCGGCTGCCCCGATCAGACGGTCGTGTGCATCGCCGGCGACGGCTCGGTGCAGATGAACATCCAGGAGCTCTCCACCTGCGCGCAGGAGGGGATCGCCATCAAGGTGTTCGTGATGAACAACGGCTTCCTCGGAATGGTGCGCCAGTGGCAGGAGCTCTTCTGGGACGGGCGCTACAGCCAAGTCGAGACCGGGAAGTGGCCTGACTTCGTCAAGCTGGCCGAGGCCCATGGCGCCACCGGGATCCGGCTCCAGGACAAGGGAACCCTGGTGGAGGACATGAAGGCTGCGCTGGCCACCGACGGTCCGGTGCTGGTCGACGTCAAGGTGACCAAGGAGGAGAACACCTATCCGATGATTCCGGCTGGACAGCCCGCCCGGGACATGGTCGGGTGAGCGCGGTGGGCGAACCAGGCACCAAAGAGGTTCTCTCCCTCGACGAGCTGGAGGCGGTCTCCGGCCTGCGCACGGGCCGCAAGCACATCCTCTCGATCCTCGTCGAGAACAAGCCGGGGGTCCTGACCCGAATCGCCGGGCTGTTCGCCCGTCGCGGCTTCAACATCGACACGCTTGCGGTCGGCCCCACCGACGATGAGCGCATCTCGCGGATCACGCTGACGCTGGACGGGGCGGTCCACCCGATCGACCAGGTGACCAAGCAGCTGCACAAGCTGGTCAACGTGCTGAAGATCCGCGACCTGGAGCCGGAGGAGACGCTGGCTCGGGAGCTGGCGCTGTTCAAGGTCTCCGCCGACGGCCCCAGCCGGGCCGAGGTGATGCAGATCTGCGAGATCTTCCGCGCCAAGGTCGTCGATGTCACCAAGCGCTCGATCGTCGCCGAGGTCACCGGTACGTGCTCGAAGGTGGATGCCTTTGAGCGGCTGGTCCGGCCCTTCGGGCTGATCGAGATGGCCCGCACCGGCGAGATCGCCATCTCCCGAGGTCGCGGCGAGACCTGAGCGGGCGTGACGCGCGTCCTCAGGTGGCGGTCTGAACTAACGAAATACGGGTTGCGGTCGATTAGGATCCAGCAATGACGCTGCGCGTGGAGTCGATCTGGTAAGCACTGACTCGGTTCGGGATTCGATCCGGGAGCACGGAGATCGTTACCTGCGCCGGGTCTATACCGCCGGTGAGCTGCGGGATTGCGGCGCCGAGCGGGAGCAGGCGTTGACGCTGAACGCCTGGCGGCCCGGTTCGCGGCCAAGGAGGCCGCGATGAAGGCATTGCAGCGTGGGGATGAGGCGATCGCCTGGCGCTCGATCGCGGTGCAGCGGGGCGCCGGCGGCGAGCCTTCGCTTCAGCTCACCGGCCCGGCGGCCGCGCTGGCCGCTCGCCGCGGAGTACACGAGCTGGCGGTGAGCATCACCCACGAGGGTTCGATGGCTGCGGCGGTGGTCGTGGCAGGGGAGGAACGATGAGCGACCAGTTGACACCGAAGATCCGCGAAGTAATCAGCCAGCACGCCCGCCTCCCCGTCGAGGTGGATTCGATCGACGACGATGCCGACCTTTTCCAGGCCGGCATGAGCTCGCACGCCAGTGTCAGCGTGATGCTGGGACTGGAGGACACCTTCGACATCGAGTTTCCCGACAGCATGCTCAAGCGCAGCGTGTTCGAGAGCATCGCGGCGATCCGGGCCGCCCTGGAGCAACTTCAAGCGGGCGTGGTCGCATGAGCGTCGCGGTCGACCGCGAGCAGGCCCTGCTTGCAGAGCGTCCGCACGCATCGCCCGCGAGGTCTCCGGCGGCGCATGCCGACGAGGTCGACCGCCAGGGACGCTTCCCGGTGGAGACCCTCGAGGCGCTCCGGCAGGCAGGCGGCCCTTTCGGCGTTTGTGCCGGCGGCGCTCGGCGGGGGCGGCGTCTCGTTTCCGACGATCGCGCGCTGCTGCCTGGAGCTGGGCCGTTACTGCGGGGCCAGCGCGATGGTGTTCGCGATGCACCAGATCCAGGTCGCGATGATCGTCCGCCATCTCACCCCCGGTTCCTGGTTTGAGCAGTACCTGTCCGACCTGGTGGCCGAGCAGCGGTTGATCGCCTCGGTCACCTCCGAGGTCGGCACCGGCGGTGACATGGGACGCTCGATCGCAGCCGTGACCGAGACCGGCGAGCGGAATGCTCAGCTTTGAGAAGCAGGCGCCGACGGTCAGCTACGGCGAGTACGCGGACGATCTGCTCACCACGCTCCGGCGGGGCCCAGACGCGGAGCCCGGCGACCAGGTGGTCGCGCTGACCAGCCAGCAGCAGCTTGAGCTCGAGCCGACCGGAACATGGGACGTGCTGGGGATGCGGGGCACCTGCTCACCTGGGTTCATTGTCCGCGCCACCTTCCCCGCCGCGCAGGTACTCGAGACGCCGTTCTCGATCGTCGCCGCGCGAGACGATGGTGCCGGTTTCCCACATCCTCTGGTCGCATCTGTGGCTGGGCATCGCCGAGGACGCGTTCGATCGCGCCCGCGCCTTCGTGCGCGCCTCGGCCAAGCGCAAGCCCGGAGAGCCGCTGCCGATCGCCCAGCGGCTGTCCCATCTGATGGGAGAGCTGTCGCTGCTCCGCGCCGAGGTCGACTCGGCGCTGCACGAGTTCGTCCGTGCCTCCGAGGATCCCGAGCGCACCGCGCTCTCGACCATGGCCTCGGCGCTGCGCTTCAACAACCTCAAGATCGCGGCCTCCGAGCACGCCGCGGACATCTGCCGTGGCGCGCTGGATGTGTGCGGGATCATGGGCTTCAAGAACGACACCCCGTTCAGCGTCGGTCGCCACCTGCGAGATGCGATGTCGGCGGCGCTGATGATCGCCAACGAGCGCATCCACCAGACCAACGCCGGGCTGCTGCTGATCGCCAAGGAGGTCTGATGCCAGCAGTTCCGTGCGGGCAGCCCGGAGCAGCTCGGCTACCTGGATGAGTTGGTCCAGGGTGGCCTGATGGCCCGCACGGGCGTCCACGGGGTTTACGCGCGGGGTGAGCAGTTCGAGGAGGTGCGTCTCGCCTTCGATCGGCTGGTTTCCCGCACCGCCGCCCCCGAGGACCCGGAACCGCTGTACTTCCCGCCGCTGCTGCCCCGCGAGCAACTGGAGAGCAGCGGCTACCTGGGCTCGTTCCCCCACCTCGCCGGCACGGTGTTCGCCTTCGATGGCGACGAGACGGCGGCGGCCGACCAGTCAGAGCGGGCCGCCGCGCACGAGGACTGGAGCAGCTTCCAGCAGATGACCGACCTGGTGCTGATGCCGGCGGCGTGCTATCCGCTCTATCCGGCGGTCGCAGCACGCGGCCCGCTGCCCGCCGGCGGCGTCACGCTCGACACCGGTGACTCCTACGTGTTCCGGCGCGAGCCCTCCGACGATCCGGCCCGGATGCAGATCTTCCACATGCGGGAGATCGTCCGGATCGCAGACCGTGAGACGGTGGTTGAGTGGCGAGGCCAGTGGCGCGCGCGGGCCGAGACGCTGCTGCGCTCCCTCGGCCTGGAGCTGGAGCTGGAGGTCGCCAGCGACCCCTTCTTCGGCCGCAGTGGCAGGCTGCTGGCGGCTGCCCAGCGCGACCAGGAACTCAAGTGGGAGCTGCTGGCACCCGTCGCGGAGAGTGCCACGGCGATCGCGTCCTCCAATTACCACCAGGACCACTTCGGCCACACCTGCGGACTGACCACCGCCGACGGCGAGCTGGCCCACACCGGCTGCATGGCGTTCGGCGAGGAGCGCGTCACCCTCGCGCTCTTCAGCGCACACGGGGTGGACCTCGGCGGTTGGCCCGAAGAGGTTCGCCAGCGACTGGAGCTGTAGCGCGTGAGCACCACCTCCACTCACGCTGTCTCGCTTTGGGGCATCGATCCGGCCGGCTACCAGTCGCACCCGCTGCATGAGGCCGGCCGCACGTACTTGGAGACCAACTGCTACGCCGATGTGCTGATCGAGCTGCTGCACGCGCGCGGCGACGATCCCATGGCGATGCTCGGCTTCATCGTGCGCTCCGATTGGGAAGGCGACCAGTTCACCTACTTCAAGCCGCCGCCCGGCGATCTGGAGCGGCTCTACGGAGTCGATATCCACGAGATGCTGCCCTACCGAGACCTGCCCGACCACATCGAGGAGCAGCTCGCCGGCGGGCGGACGGTGCTCGTCGAGATCGATGCCTGGTACCTCCCTGATACCGCGGCCACCAGCTACCGGCGGGAGCACCTCAAGACCACCATCGCCCCGGAGGCGATCGACCGGGCGGCGGGGCGGCTGCGCTACTTCCACAACGCGGGCTTCTTCGAGCTCGACGGTGAGGACTATCAGGGGGCGTTCCGGATGCTGCCCCACTTCACCGACGACGTGATGGAGCCGTTCGTGGAGGTCGTTCGCTTCGACGCCGGGCCGCGGCTCACCGGCGAGGACCTTCGGTGCGCCGCGCGTGAGCTGCTGGCCCATCATTACGCGCGCCGGCCGCAGGAAAACCCGTTCGTGGCCTGGGGGAGGTCGCTGAGCGCGGACCTGCCGCGGCTGCTGGAGGGTGCGGAGGAGGACTACCACGCCTACGCCTTCGTCACCGCGCGCATGGTCGGCTCTGCCTTCGAGCTCTGTGCCGACCATCTCGATTGGGTCCTGGGCGAGTCCGGTGCGCTGGCGGCAGGTGCGCTGCGGGGTATCGTCGAAGGTTCGAAGGTGGTTTCCTTCCGACTCGCCCGGCGGCGTCCGTTTGAGCCAGAAGCGGCGCTGGCCCCCCTTGCCGAGGCCTGGGAGGAAGGCATGTCCGCCCTCGGGGTCGCTCTGGCCGGGTGATGCCCGTGCTACGAGGGCTGGGAGGCCGCCTCCAGCCCGCCTGGAGCTTGCGCCACTCCGGATGAGCGCGGGGGCGCTGCACTGGCAGCCGGCGGTGGTGCCGGGAACCGCAGCGGCGGCGGTCGGCGTGGACGGGCGCGACTTCGACGCCGAGGACTGGTGGTTTCGTGCCTCCTTCGCCGCGATCCCGGTGCCCGACGGTGGGCGCGTGGTCCTTGAGCTCGGCGGCATCGCCACTGTCGCCGAGGTGTTCGTCAACGGAGAGCCGGTTCTGGAGTCGCAGTCGATGTGGCGATCGCACGAGGTCGATCTCACCGGCCGCCTGCTGGATTCCAACGACCTGGCGATCGTGTGTCGTGCGCTGGGACCGCTGCTGGCCAAGCGCCGTCGTCCGGCTGCTCGGTGGCGCACCCGTGTGGTCAACCACGGAAATCTGCGTTGGTTCCGCACGATGATGTTCGGTCGCTCACCCGGCTTCGCGCCCGGACCGGCGCCTGTCGGGCCCTGGCGGCCGGTTGCGCTGCGCGCGGTGGAGCCGGTCGCGGTCGAGTTGCTAGCGGTCCGCGCGGAGCTGCAGGGAGGCGATGGGGTGATCCGGGTCCGCGCTCGGGCCCGCGGCGGACCGCGCCGCGGGGAGCTGGTCAGCGGACGGCATCGCGGCGAGCTCAGCCTGGATGAACGCGGCTGGCTCCAAGGGGAGCTGCGAGTCCCGGATGCGGAGCGGTGGTGGCCGCACACCCACGGCGACCCGGTGCTCCACGAGGTGGCGCTCGAGCTGGACGGTCAGCGGGTGGCAACCCGGCGGGTCGGCTTTCGCGCCCTGGAGTGGGCCCCTGACATCTCCGTCGACGGACTGGAGCTGGAGGTCAACGGTGTGCCCGTGTTCGCCCGCGGTGCAGTGTGGACCCCGATGGACCTGGTGACGATGGCTCCCGAAGCGGCCGAGTTGCGCGCCCTGCTGGAACAGGTACGCGACGCCGGCATGAACATGCTCCGGGTGGTGGGCACCGGCGCCTACGAGTCGCCCGAGTTCCATGACCTATGCGACGAGCTGGGGATCATGGTGTGGCAGGACCTGATGTTCGCCAACCTCGACTACCCGGTCAGTGACCCGGCGTTCCGCTCCGAGGTGGAAGCCGAGGCTCGGCAGGTGGGGGAGGCGCTGATCGGCCGGCCGAGCCTGACGGTGATCTGTGGCAACTCCGAGGTGGAGCAGCAGGCGGCGATGCTGGGACTGGAACCGGATCTTGGGCGCGACGAATTCTGGGAGCGGACCCTGCCGGCGATCTTCGCCGAGCTGGGCAGCGATTGCCCCTACGTGCCCAGCACGCCGTGCGGCGGCGTCCTCCCCTTTCACCCCCAGCAGGGGATTTCCCATTACTTCGGAGTCAGCGGGTACTTCCGAGCCCCCGAGGACGCGCGTCGTGCGGGCGTGCGCTTCGCCGCCGAGTGCCTGGCCTTCGCAAACGTCCCCGACGAGGTGGACTTCCCGGTGCATCACCCCAGGTGGAAGGCCGGTGTGGTCCGCGACGCCGGCACCGGCTGGGACATCGGTTCGGGGTGGGACTTCGACGACGTCCGCGACCACTATCTGCGGTTGCTCTTCGGCGTGGATCCCGTTGCGCTGCGCCGCTACGACCACGACGGCTACCTGCAGCTCTCCCGCTTCGCCTCCGCGGAGGTGATGGCGGAGGTGATCGGCGAATGGCGCCGTGCGGGCTCCCCTTGCCGAGGAGCGCTGGTGCTATGGCTCAAGGACCTGGTCGCCGGAGCCGGCCTTGGGGTCTTCGACCACCGGGGCGAGCCCAAGGTTGCCCTGCACTACCTGCGTCGCGCGTTCGCGCCGGTGGCCGTCTGGGCCACCGACGAGGGGGTAGGAGGTGTGGTGGCTCACGTGGCCAACGATCGCCCGGAGCGCCTGTCCGCCAGGCTGCGGGTGGCCCTGTATCGAGATTGGGAGGAGGCCCTCGACGTCGTCGAGCGCGACCTTGACCTGGCTCCCCACGTGGCGGAGGCGCATAATGTGGAGGAGCTTTTGGGAAGGTTTGTCGACCCCGCCTGGGCGTACCGCTTCGGTCCGCCGGCGCAGGATCTGATCGTGCTGAGTCTTGAAAGTCAGGGGGGGACGCTGCTCTCGCAGTCGTTCTTCATGCCCGCAGGTCACCCGCCGGGACGCCTGAGCGTCGATCAGCTCGGCCTCGAGGCGATGGTGCTCGGAAACGGGCAGACCCCTCATCTGCGTGTGACCAGCCGCCGGTTCGCCTACGGGGTGCGGGTGGCCGTCCCAGGATTCCGGCCCGCCGACGACGCCTTCTCGGTGGAGCCGGGCCATGCCCGGGAGGTCGAGCTGAGGCCGCAGGGCGACGCCAAGGAGCCGCGGGGCGCGGTCACCGCACTGAATCTGCGGGGAAGCGTGCCGCTCGCCGAGCGGTGGTCCGCGTGACCGGCCGAGCCATCTCCCCATCGCCCGGCGAAGGCGTGCCGCGCTACCTCGCCCTCGACCCCCATCCGGTCCTCGCTTTCCTGCACTCGCCGGACCCCGGCCAGCGGCGACCCACCGCTGTGCTCATGTGCCCGCCGTTCGGCTGGGAGGAGATGACCTCTTACCGGGCCAGGAGAACCTGGGCCCAGCGCCTGGCGGCGTCCGGCTACCCGACGGTCCGCTTCGACCTTCCCACCACCGGCGACAGCGGCGGCAGCGCGCTCGAGGCGTCCCGACCGCAGATGTGGACGCACGCGATCGCGCAGATGATCGAGTGGCTGCGCTGCCAGGGCGACAGGGTGGCGGTATTCGGAATCGGCCTCGGCGGCCTGCTGGCCTGGGAAGCGGTTCTGAACGGCGCCGTCGTCGATGATCTGCTGATGTGGGCGGTCCCGGCCAATGGCCGCGCGCTGCTTCGTGAGCAGCGAGCCTACGCGCGGATCATCGCCGCTGGAAACGCGCCCGATCACAGCGACCGAGCCGAGGACGATGCCGAGGAGCTGATCGGGTACCGCCTCTCCGCTGAGGCGAAAGCCGAGCTCGAGGCGCTGAAGCCCGAGGAGCGTGAGCTGCGCATCGCACCGCGGCGGGTGCTGCTCGTGAGCCGCGACGAGGTCTCGGTTCCCTCCGGCCAGGCGGAGCATTTCAAGCGTGCCGGATCTGAGGTGACGGTGGAGACGGTGCATGACTTCGAGGCGCTGGTGGCGCTGCCGCAACTCGCTCGCCATCCGACCGCGACGATCGAGCGGAGCATCGCCTGGCTGAACCAGGCGCGGCCGGAGGGCGGGCAGCGCCGTTCCGCTGCCGGGGCCGATCTACTTGCCAGCGCGGACAGCGATTCGACGGAACTGGTGTGGGAGGGCGCCAGCCTCCGCGAAACCGCGGTGAGCTTTGAGGCGGCCGGGTACCGCGTGTTCGGGATCCTGACCGGTCCCGCCGAGGGACCGCCGGCCGCGCTTACAGCGGTGATGCCCGGCTCCGGCGCGCTGCGGCATACCGGACCGAACCGCGCCTGGGTCGAGTTGGCCAGGCGCTGGGCCGCTCAAGGCGTCATGTCACTGCGCTTCGACCAGCCGGGCATCGGGGACTCCAGCGGGGATGAGCGCGAGCTCGTCGATCTTGACTCGCTGTACGCCCCGCGCACCGTCGAGACCGTGCTCGAAGCCCTGAACTGGCTAGCTGCCCAGGGGCCTGCCCGAGCAGTTTGTGACGGTTGGCTCGTGCTCTGGGGCGTACTGGTCGCTCCACGCCGCCCTCGCCGACCCGCGGGTCCGTGCTGCCCTGATGATCAATCTCTACGCCTTTGAGTGGGACACGCAGCTGCTGGCCGAGCGCCGGGCGACGCGAACGCTCAGCGCGCTTCGCTTCCGGGCCTGGAGGCGTCTATTGCGCCGCGATGTGAGTGCGGAGGAACTGCGTGAGAAGCTCCGCTACATCAGCCCCCGCAGGCTGCGCAGTCGCGTGGGGCAGCCCGCTGAGCGCCGGCAGCGAGACGCGGTGGTGCGTGCCCTCGATACCCTCCGGGCGCAGGACACCCGGGCGCTGATGATGTTCTCTGATGGGCAGCCGCTGCCAGAGCAGCTCTCGCGCCAGGGGTACCTCGGGGAGCTGGGCCGGTGGCCCAACCTGACGCTGGAGTGGCTGCGCTCGCCTGAGAACCTATTCCGGTCCTTCCCGCTGCAGAGGCAGGTCCACGGGTCGCTGGACCGGGCCCTCGATGTCCTGCTCGCACGAGCACTTGCCCCTGCACACGGCGGAGGCGGTCTCCTCCACCGGGCGTAGCCGATCCGATCCGGCCGGTCGGCTACCGTAGCGCCGTTCGTGGCGTCCCCGTCGAGCACAACCAGGCCCCGTGGGGCGGTCATCGGCCTGGGGATGATCGGCCGCCACCACGCCCGCCTGCTGCAGGGCTCCGAGCGGGCCCTGTTCGCGGGGGCCGTCGATCCCGGGGGCGACCGCTACCGCGCCGTGCACGATCACGAGCTGGTGTTCGAGTCGGTAGAGGAGCTGCTGGCGTCGGGCGCATCCGGATTTCGCAATCGTCGCCGTGCCCACCGAGCTGCATCTACCGGTCGCGGGCACGCTGGCGCGCGGCCGGGGTGTCGATGCTGATCGAGAAGCCGCTGGCCTCCTCGAGCGACGCGGCGAGGCAGATACAGCAGCTGTGTCACAAGGCGCGGGTGATCGGCGCGGTGGGCCACGTCGAGCGCTTCAACCCCGCCCTCCAGGAGCTGCGACGGCGGCTGCGCGACGGCCAGATCGGCCGTCTGTTCACCGTCTCCACCGTCCGCTCCGGGCCGTTCCCGGACCGAATCCAGGACGTCGGAGTGGTCAAGGACCTGGCCACCCACGACATCGACCTGGTCAGCTGGCTCTCCGATTCCTCGATCGCCACCGTGGCCGCACAGACCCAGTATCTGGCCGGCCGGGAGCACGAGGACCTGGTGCTGGCCACCGGAAGCTCTGGCCTCCGGCGCCGCGTTCAACATCGTCGTCGACTGGGTCTCGCCGACAAAGATCCGTCGAACCCGGGTGCTGGGAGAGCGGGGGGTGCTGGAGGCCGACACGCTCACCGGCGATCTCCGTTTCTTCGAGAATGGCGAGGTGGGCGTGGTGTGGTCGGCGGCGCAGCAGTTCCGTGGGGTCAGCGAGGGCGACGTCACTCAATACGCGCTTCGCCGGGAGGAGCCGCTGCGCATCGAGCTCGACACCTTCCTGGACCTGCTGGGTGGTCACGAGGAGGCCGACGTGGTCACCCTGGAACAGGGGGTGGAGATCGTTGAGGCCGCCGAGGCGGTGCTCCGGAGCGCTCGGGACGGCGAGACCGTGGAGCTCCACCAGCCGGCCGACCGCCGTCTGATGCGCGCCGTCGTCGTCGCGCTGGGGAAGATCGGCCTGCCCCTGGCGGCGCAGATCGCACTTGCCGGCCACGAGGTGCGCGGCTGTGACGTCGACCCCTCGGGTCGTGGAGCTGGTTCGTGCTGCTCGCCCGCCGTTCCCCGGCGAGGCAGGACTCGCCGAGGCGCTGGCCGAGGTGGTGCCCGCCGGTCGCCTCCGGGTGGACACCGACACCACCGCCGCGGTGGCCGCCGGCGCCGATCTCGTCATCGCCGTCCCCCCGTCTGGTGGTCGATGACGAGGCCCGGCCGGACTACCGGATCCTCGACGCCGTGGTGGCGGATATCGGGCGTGGGCTGCAGCCGGGGACGGTGGTGAGCATCGAGACGACGATCCCGGTCGGCACGATCCGCGACCGGGTGGCGCCGGCCCTGGCCGAGGCTTCGGGCCTGCGCTCGGAGGAGGACTTCTTCACCGTGCACAGCCCGGAGCGGGTGTACTCGGGGCGGATCTTCGCCGATCTGCGACTCGTACCCCAAGCTCGTGGGTGGGCTCTCGGAGGCGGGTGAGCAACGGGCGGTCGAGCTCTACCGCTCCTTCTTGGACGTCGAGGTGTGGCCGCTGGGCTCTGCGGAGGCGGCCGAGCTGACCAAGCTGGCCGAGACCACCTACAGGGACGTGAACATCGCGCTGGCCAACGAGTTTGCCCGCTTCGCCGACCGGCGCGGCATCGATCTTGGAAGGGTGATCGAGGCCGCCAACTCCCAGCCGTTCTCGCATCTGCACCGCCCGGGCGTGGCGGTCGGCGGCCACTGCATCCCGGTGTACCCACGCTTCTATCTGAGCGGTGACCCAGATGCCCGCCTCCCCGCGGCGGCCCGGGCAGTCAACGAAGAGATGCCGAGGCTATGCGGTGGAGCTGCTGGAGGGGGAGCTGGCCGGGCGGCCTCGACGGCGCTCGCGTGCTGATCCTTGGCGTGAGCTACCGCGGCGGGGTCAAGGAGACGGCGTTCTCAGGTGCGTTTGCGCTCGCGGCCGAGCTCGACGCTCGGGGCGCGAACGTGGTGGTCGCCGACCCTCTCTACGACGACGACGAGCTTCGCGACCTCGGGCTCGGCGCCTGGGAGGGGGAGACGATCGACGCCGCCGTTGCTCCAGGCCGACCACCCTGAGTACGCCGGCCTCTCGCCGGAGGACCTCCCCGGAGCGAGGGTGATAGTCGACGGACGGGGAATCCTCGATCCAGCGCGGTTCGCCGCTCGCCGGGGTCGTGGTGAGGCGGATCGGGCGGGCTGATCAGCACCGGCGGTAGGCTGGGGAGCATGAGCTCGCTGGCTGCCGCGAACGCTCCGCACTGGCTGGACGAGCGGGCGTTGCGGCGGCTGGGCAGACGGCTGGAGACGGCGCTGCGAGCCGCCCGCCGCGGCGGTCGCCCGGCGCTGGCCAGTGTCAACGCGCGCCGTGGCCGGCGAGGTCGATCCCCTGGCGGTGGTGGCGGCCTCAAGGCAGCCCGCAGAACCATGGTTCGCTTTCGAGCAGCCTGAGCGCGAGGGGTTCGCGCTGGCCGCGATCGGCCAGGTCCGGGAGGTGACCGGGCCGCGGGCCGAGCGCTTCGAAGCGATGTCGGGCGCGTGGAGATCGCTGCTGGCCGAGGCCCATGCCGACCCGCCGGGGGCCGTCCCGGGCTCCGGCCTGGTCGCGCTGGGGGGCCTTGCCTTCTCCCCGGACGGCTGTGCGTCGCAGACATGGGAGGGGTTCGCCC
This sequence comes from uncultured Solirubrobacterales bacterium, assembly GCA_963731435.1. Taxonomy (GTDB): domain Bacteria; phylum Actinomycetota; class Thermoleophilia; order Solirubrobacterales; family Solirubrobacteraceae; genus Palsa-465. Next base: position 1,460,530 of record CAVSVF010000001.1, on the reverse strand, counting down.
CCAGCTCTCTCACCATCCCGGAGCTGGCGCTCGCCCGGCGAGGGGCACAGACCTGGCTGACCGTCAACGTCTCGGTCGCTCCCGACGACACGGTGGAGCAGGCAACCGCGCGAGTCCACCGCCGCCTGGACGCCCTCCGCAGCGCGGCGCTCCCGCTGCTCGATCCCGCGCCGGTGGGCACCTACCGGGTCCGCAGCGTGATGCCGCCCTCGCATTACGAGGAGGCGGTGGCGCGAACCCGGGCGCGCATCCGCGACGGTGAGCTGGAGAAGCTCGTGCTCGCCCGCGAGGTCGAGGTGACGGCCCCCTCCGAACACGATCCCGCGGCGATCCTGGCGCTGTTGCGGGAGGGTTTCCAGGCTGCTTCGTGTTCGCGGTGGGGCGCGGCGTGGCTACGTTCCTCGCGGCCAGCCCGGAATTGCTGATCCGCCGGGAGGGGGCACGGGCCAGCGCCGTCGCCCTCGCCGGGTCGATCCGGCGAAGCGCCGACCCGGCGGTCGATGACCACCTCGGCGAGCAGCTGCTGCGCAGCGACAAGGATCGAGAGGAGAACGCCATCGTCGCCCGGCGGATCGCACGGACGCTGGCACCGCACGCGGTGTGGGTGACCGCCGCGCAGGAGCCGGGGCTCGTGCGAATGGCCAACATCCAGCACCTGGCCGCGCCGATTCGGGCTCAGCTGCGGGCGCCGCTGGACGTGCTTCAGCTGGCGGGACTGCTCCATCCCACCCCGGCCGTGGGCAGCGAGCCGCGAGGGTTGGCCGAGACCCTGATTCCCGCGCTGGAGGGGCTCGACCGCGGCTGGTACGCCGGGCCGGTGGGATGGATCGATGCGAGCGGTGACGGCGAGTTCTGCGTCGCGCTGCGCTGCGCCCTGCTGCGCGGGCGGAGCGCGCGCCTGTACGCCGGCGCCGGCATCGTCCGCGACTCCGATCCGGCGGCGGAGCTGGCCGAGACCGAGGTCAAGCTCCAGGCGCTGCTGCCGGTGCTCGGCGGCTAGAGGGCGTCCCAGTCTCAGCCGGGAAGCGCCTGGCGTGCCGCCGCTTCCACGTGACGGTGCAGCTCCCGGTTGCCCCGGCGCTCGGTGTGGAGCTCCAGGATCTCCGTTCCCGGCCGGGCCAGCGACCGCCTCACCGCGTCGCGGAGCGCGCCCAGGTCCTTCGGCCGTTCGTGGGAGATGCCGTAGAACGCCGCCGCCCGGGCGAAGTCGAGCCCGTGGGGGGTGGCCACGTGCTCCTCAAAGGCGTCCTCCTCGCCGACCACGGGCAGGAAGTGGAAGATGCCCCCTCCGTCGTTGTTGAGCAGGACGATGGTCAGCGACAGGCCCAGGCGCCTGGCGCACAGCAGCCCGCCGAGGTCGTGGGCCAGGGCGACGTCGCCGATCAGCAGGACCACCGGCACGGGGCTGACCGCGGCGGCTCCGAACGCCGCCGAGACGGTGCCGTCGATGCCGTTGGCGCCGCGGTTGGCCAGTATCAGCGGCGGGGCGGCGGAGACGGGCATGAACTCCTCCACGTCCCGGATCGGCATCGACGAGGCCACGAACAGGATCGCCTCCTCTGGCAGCCACTCGGTCAGCCGGGCCGCCACCGCAGGCTCGGAGAGCTCATCGCCGATCGCCTCGCTGACGGCGGCGCGGACCGCCTCGTCGGCGTCACGCCATGCTCGAAGCCAGTCGTCGTCCCCGGCTGGGGTAGCCGATTCCGAGATGGGGCCGTGAATCCGTCTGGCCACCACCGAGTCGGGGTCATGCCACATCGTGGGGGGAGCCACCGCGGTCTGCGTGGCACCATCCAGCTCCGCCAGCCAGCGCCTCAGCGGCTTTGAGGTCGGCAGCTCTCCGACGCGGATGATGCACTGCGGGGGGTGACGGGCGGTGAACCGCTCATCCCGGAGGAGCAGGTCGTAGTGAGCGATGGCCGCCCGCCCCCGGCGGGCGCCGGACAGCGGGTCGGCCAGCAGCGGGAGCCGGGCCTGCTCGGCCTGCTCGGCCAGCCGTGCTCCTGAGCCGGGCTCACCCGTCCCGGCGATGATCACCGTGCGCACGGGAACGTCCGCTGGGAGCGTCGCCGGCGGACGAGCAGCCTCGAAGCTGACCCACGGCCGGCCGTCGGCCCGTCCGGGGACGGGATCTTCTGGAAGGGGCTGATCCAGCACCAGCGGCTCGCGCAGGGGGAAATTGAGATGGACCGGTCCGGGACGGCCCTCGGCCGCGGTCCAGAAGGCCCGGCAGGCAAGCTGGCGCATCCAGCGGAGGCGCTCCGGCGTGGCGTCGTGGACACCCACCTCGAAGAACCACTTGACCGCGCCGCCGTAGAGCTTGACCTGGTCGATCGTCTGACCGGCACCCAGCTCCCGGAGTTCCGGTGGCCGGTCTGCGGTCAGCACGATCATCGGCACGCCGCCGTGGTGGGCCTCGATCACCGCCGGGAGGTAGTTGGCGGCGGCGGTGCCCGAGGTGCAGCACACCGCCACCGGTGCCGCCGAGGCCTTGGCGGCCCCCAAGGCAAAGAATCCGGCGCTGCGCTCGTCGATGTGCGAGAAGCACTGAATTCGCGGCTCCCGCACCAGCGACAGCACGAGCGGCGTGGAGCGCGACCCGGGAGAGGTGCAGGCGTAGCCCATCCCGCAGCGGGCCAGCTCGTCGCAGAAAGCCCGCAGCAGCAGGTAGGTGTCGGTGGCGCTCATGCTCAGCGGGGCCAATTATGCTGCGCCCGTGGAGCCTTCAGGCTCAGATCCGGCCTCACACTACGACCGGGTTACCGGGGCCTGGACCGTGCTGCTCGGGGACGATCTGCACCACGGGGTGTTCGCCGGGGGCGCCGAGGCCCTGGGCGCCGCCACCGGCGAGCTGACCCGGCTGATGATCGATGCCAGCGGGATCAGCCCCGGGACGCGGTTGCTCGACGCCGGATGCGGGATCGGCGGCCCCGCGCGCCAGCTCGTCCGCGACCACGATGTCAGGGCGCTGGGGATCTCGACCAGCCGGGTGGGGGTCGAGGTGGCGCAGGCGAGGATCGCCGCGGAGGGACTCGACGCACAGCTAGCGTTCGAGCTGCGCGACGCGCTGCACACCGGGCTCCCGGATGAGTCGTTCGACGTCGTGTGGATGCTCGAGTCCTCGCAGTACCTGGTTCCGCGTGAGCGGATGATGGACGAGGCCCTGCGGGTGCTTGCTCCCGGGGGGCGGCTGGTGCTCTGCGACGTCATGCTGGCACGGCCGCTGGAGCTCCGAGACGTGCGCCGCATCCATGCTGAGCTTTCGGTCATGCGCGACGTCTTCGGAGACGCGCAGATGAGCCCGGTCGATGAGTACCTGCAGTTGTTCGCCGGCTACGGGCTCGACCCTGCTGGAGCAGATCGACCTCACCGCCCAGACGCGCCCCACCTACGACAACTGGTACGAGCGCGCTCGCCGGGCCGAGACCACGGTCTCCCAGATGATGGGCGAGCTTGGGTGGAAGACGTTCATGGAAGGGTGCATGGTGATGGCTCGCCTCTCCGACGAGGGCGTGACCGCGTACACGCTGCTTGCGGCTGCCAAGCCGGGCGCGTCCTGACCCGCCGGGGGCCGATGGCAGCCGCGTTCGTGCTCCTCCATGGCTTCAGCCACACCGGGGCCAGCTGGGATGCGGTGAGGGCGGTGCTGCCCGCCGGTGCCACCGCGCTCGCGCCGGACATCCGCGGGCACGGTTCCGCGGGGGAGGCCGAGCCGGTCACGCTGGAGGCGGTGCTCGGGGACGTGGCGACGCGGGCTCCGGAGCACTTCACGCTGGCCGGCTACTCGATGGGGGGCAGGATCGCCCTCCACGCGGCGCTATCGCCGCATCTGTCGGAGCGGGTGGACCGACTGGTGCTGATCGGAGCGAGTCCGGGGCTCGCCGATCCGGAGCAGCGGCTGGCCCGGCGCGCCGCGGATGAAGCGTTGGCCACCGAGATCGAGGACCTTGACATCGAGGCCTTCGCCCGGCGCTGGGCGCGCACCCCGGTGCTGGCGGGGCTTCCGCCCGCCGTGGCCGAGCAGGTGCACTCCGATCGGCTGCGAAGCCGCCCGGCGGGTCTGGCCCGGGCGCTGCGCGGGCTCGGGACCGGGGCGCTTCCCCCGTTGTGGGCGCGGCTCAGCGAGCTGCGGATTCCCGTCTCGCTGGTGGTGGGGGAGCGCGATCCCGAAGTTCCGCGCCGTCGCCGAAGAGATGGCGGCGGCGATCCCACAATGCGAGGTCGTGGTGGTGGCCGGGGCGGGCCATGCGGTCCACCTGGAGGCACCCGGTCGGGTGGCGGAGCTGCTGGCCCCTCACGCGAGTGGGATCTAATGCTCGCTATCCGACCATCAGATCCCACTCAAGCCGTACCAGTCGGTCAACCCATCGCCGAGTCCCGGGCCGGGTGGGAGGGCGATCCGCCCCTCGACCGGGGGCAGGGGATCCGGGCGGTCGGTGTCGAACAGCCCCAGAGTGGCCAGGCCGCAGAAGCGATCGGGGGCGATCGCCGCGGCCGCGTGCAGCGCGGCGGCGATCCCCAGCGGGCCGTCGTAGGTGGAGGCGAGGTAGACCTCGTACCCGGCAGCGCGGGCTCTGGCGGTGGCGGCGAGCACGCCGCTGATCCCGCCGGCCCCGGCGATCTTCATGCACACGGCTTCCCCGACCCGGCGATCCAGCGCGCCCGGGCTCCCGGGCGGTCTCGTCGAGCGCCACGGCGACCTCGCTCGCCGCAGCGACCTCGCCGTTGGCGGCGAGCCCCCGCGCCGGCTCCTCGCAGAGCTCGATCCCGGCCGGAGCCAGGGCCCGGAGCACGCCGAGCGCTTCCTCCCCTGACCACGCTCCGTTGGCGTCTAGGCGGATCAGCATCTCCGGGCCGGCTGCCGCGCGGACGGCGGCGACTCGCCCCGCGTCGTCGCCGATCCCGACCTTGACCTTGAGGGCTCCGAATCCCGCCGCCCGAGCCGCTGCGGCCTGCCCGCCGCGCCCGCCCGGTCCTCGGCGAGCGATCGTGGCGTTCACGCCGACCGGGTCTGCCCGCTCGGCTCCCAGCAGCCGCCACACCGGCTCGCCGGCCCGCCTTCCCTCCAGGTCCCACAGCGCCAGGTCGATCGCCGCCAGCGCCTGGGGCAGCACAGCCGCCCGTTCACAAGCCCCGAGCACCTCGGCGTGCGGGGACGCAGCGGTCACCTCTGCCAGCACGCCTCGGCAGTCAGCCAGTGCGGCGAGCACGTCCTCGGTGTCCACGCCGTCGTAGGAGCGGAGCGGCGCCGCCTCGCCGAAGCCGGTCAGCTCCGACTGGTCATCGCGGAGCCTGACACACACCAGTCGCCGCTCGCTGACCACTCCATGGGCGGTGACGAGGGGCGCGCTCAGGCGCGCCCCCATAACCTCAAAGTCGAGCTTCACCCGCTCAGCAGCAGACCGGCGGAGAGCAGCACGCAGAAGCTCAGCTGCAGCATTCCCGTCCGGGCCAGCGCCTGGTTCAGCGACGGCCCGTCGCTGTGGTTGCGCACCAGTCGCACCAGCGGCGCGGCGATCGGCAGCGTCAGCCAGCACAGCAGCAGCCACGCGTGCAGCGGGCCGAACAGCCAGGTCACCGGCGCCAGCAGATAGGCGCCGTAGACGATCACCGCGTACACGTCGCGGGTGCGCTCGGCGTCCCAATCGCACCGCCAGCGTGCGCTTGCCGGCGCGGCGGTCGGTGTCGATGTCCCGGAAGTTGTTCACCACCAGGATCGCCGCCGCCAGCAGCCCGACCGGGACCGCCAGCGCGAACGCCTCCCAGTGCAGGTGCCCGACCTGGACGAAGAACGACCCGGCCACCGCGACGATGCCGAAGAACAGGAACACGAACACCTCGCCGAGGCCCTCGTAGCCGTACGGCCTGGGGCCGCCGGTGTAGAGCACGCCGGCGAGGATCGAGGCGGCGCCGACCAGCAGCAGCTGCCAGCCGGCGACGGCGATCAGGTAGATGCCGGCGAGCACCGCCAGGCCGAAGGAGACGTAGGTGGCGATCAGCACCTGCCGGGGCGGGACCAGACCCCCGGCGGTGACCCTGACCGGCCCCAGCCGGTCGTCGGCGTCGGCGCCGCGGCGGGCGTCGGAGTAGTCGTTGCTCAGATTGGTGCCGACCTGGATGAAGATCGCGCCGAGCAGCGCGGCGATGAACCGCAACGGGTGAAAGACGTGACCGAAGCCGGCCAGGGCCGTACCCACCAGCACCGGCGCGATCGCCGCCGGCAGCGTTCGGGGACGGGCTGCCATCAGCCAGATGCGGCTCCCGCTCGGTTTGCTCACCATCGCGTGCGAGGCCATGGTCCTCAGGGACGGCGGGGGAACTGCGAGAAGTCCGGTCGCCGCTTCTCCAGGTAGGAGCGGCGGCCCTCGCCCGCCTCCTCGCTCATGTAGAAGAGCAGGTTGGCATCGTGGGCCAGCTGCTGGATCCCGGAAAGGCCGTCCTCCTCGGCGTGGAAGCTGGCCTTCAGCAGGCGCAGCGCGAAGGGGGAGAGGGCCAGCATCTCCCGGCACCACGACACGGTCTCCTCCTCCAGGCGCTCGAGCGGGACCACGGTGTTGACGAGGCCCATCTCCAGTGCCTGCTGGGCGTCGTACTGCCGGCAGAGGAACCAGATCTCCTTGGCCTTCTTCGGTCCCACCAGCCGGGAGAGGACGCTGGCGCCGAAGCCGCCGTCGAAGGAGCCCACCTTCGGCCCGGTCTGGCCGAATCGGGCGTTGTCGGCGGCGATCGTCAGGTCGCAGATCACGTGGAGGACATGGCCCCCTCCGACCGCGTAGCCGGCCACCATCGCCACCACCGGCTTGGGCATGCGGCGAATCTGGACATGAAGGTCGGTGACGTGGAAGCGGCCGACCCCCTGATGCCGGCCGGCCTCATCGGGGTCCGCACCGGAGACATAGCCGCCCCCCTGGCCGCCACGGACCCGCTGGTCGCCGCCTGAGCAGAACGCCTGCGTCCCCTCCCCGGTGAGGATGATCACGCCGACCTCAAGGTCCTCCCGGGCGCGGTCGAAGGCGTCGATCAGCTCGACCACGGTCTCCGGCCGGAAGGCGTTTCGGACCTCCGGGCGGTTGATGGTGATCTTGGCGATGCCGGCGTCCTCGCCGGTCGACAGCTCGTAGCGAATGTCCGTGTACTGGCCAGCGGACTCCCAGGTGACTGCCATGCGCGGACCTCCTTTCTGCGCCCCGAGACTACCGTGTGGACCGTGGAGCCCTGGTTGCTGAGCGCAGGCCGGCGCGTGCCGGACCATCCGGCGCTGATCACCGCGGAGGGGGTGGTCAGCTACCGGGAGCTGCTCCTCCGGGCGGATTCCGCTGCGGCCGCGTTGCGGGCCCGGGGGGTTGACCGCGGGGATCGGGTGGCGGTGGCGCTTCCCGCGGGGGAGGCGTTCGCGACCGCCGTCCATGGGGCGTGGCTGATCGGAGCGGTGGTGGTTCCGGTGGACCTGCGGCTGACGGACGGCGAGCGGGCGGCTCGGGTCGCCGGCGCGCTGGTCCTCGATGAGCCGGTGGTCTCACCGGGGGCCTTGGGGAGAAAGTCGGCCATATCGCGGGTTTCTCCCCACACCCCTCGTGGGGAAACCGAGCGGGACGCACCCGCCGCGGTCATCCACACCTCCGGGACGACCGCAGCGCCGAAGCCGGTGACCCTCAGCTACGGGAACTTCCTGGCCAGCGCGCTCGGCTCGGCCGCCGCGCTCGGCCTCGATCTCCATGAACGTTGGCTGTGCCCGATGCCGCTGATTCACGTGGGGGGCCTGTCAGTGCTGGCCCGCTCGGCGATCTACGGCACCACGGCCGTGCTGCACGAGCGCTTCGACACCGAGGCGGTATTGAGCGCGCTGATGGACGCCGAGGCGGCGGTCACCCTCGTTTCACTGGTGCCGACGATGCTCGCCCGCCTGCTGGATGCGGGCCTGAGCGCCCCGCCGACGCTCCGCTGGGCGCTGCTCGGGGGTGGCCCCATCGCGCCGGCGCTGCTGGAGCGGGCGGCCGGCGGCCGGGGTGCCGGTTGCCCCGACCTACGGGATGACCGAGGCGTGCTCGCAGATCGCCACCCACGGCTGGCCGCTTCCCGGCACCGAGGTGCTCCTCGCCGAGGACGGCGAGATCCTGGTGCGAGGGGACACCGTCTCCCGCGGGGCGCTCGCCGACGACGGCTGGCTGCACAGCGGCGACCTGGGACGGTTCGACGAACGGGGCCGGCTGACTCTGATCGGGCGCAAGGCGGAGACGATCGTCACCGGAGGGGAGAACGTGGCGCCGAGCGAGGTGGAGGCGGTGCTGCTGGAGCACCCCGGGGTGTCCGACGCCGGTGTGTTCGCCAAGCCCGACGCGGAGTGGGGCGAGGCGGTGATGGCTTCCGTGGTGGTGCGCGGACCCGACCAGCCCACCGCGGAGGAGCTACGGGCGCACTGCTCCGCCCGCCTGGCCCCGTACAAGGTGCCGAAGGTGATCGAGTTCTCCGCCGAGCTTCCCCGCACCGGCTCGGGCAAGCTGTTGCGGCGGGAGCTCGCCCTCCGCCGCATATGATCTGCGGGTGTCGTCAGTTCGTCGCCTGGAGCTGGCCGGCTCCGAGAACCAGCTGACCATCGAGCAGCTGGCCGCCGAGTCCGGCATGTCGGTCCGCAACATCCGCGCCCACCAGGCCCGAGGGCTGCTGGCGCCCCCTGAGGTCCGGATGCGGGTGGGCTACTACGGCGCGGAGCACCTGGCCCAGCTGCGGCTGATCCGGGAGCTTCAGGACGACGGCTTCAACCTGGGCGGGATCAAGCGCCTGCTGGAAGACAGCCAGGCCACCGCGGAGCGTCTGCTGGCCTTCAAGCAGACGCTTTCCATGCCCGCCGGAGAGGAGCGGCCGGAGATGCTCTCGCTGTCCGAGCTCGGGCGTCGCTTCCACGTCAGCGCCGAGGAGGCTCCGGAGGTGCTGGCCCAGGCGCAGAAGCTCGGAGTGCTGACCGCTGTCGGCAACGACCAGTTCGAGGTGCCGAGTCCGCAGCTGCTGGCCGTCGCCGAGGAGGTGGTGGGACGGGGCATTTCCCTTCGCAGCGCCCTCTCCATCCTGGAAGAGATTGAGCGTCACTGCGACTCCGTCTCGCGGTCGTTCGTGAAGCTGTTCCTGGGGGAGGTTTGGAAGCCGTTCCAGCAGGCGGATATGCCGCCCGAACGCTGGCCGGAGATCGAGCAGGCGGTGGAACGGCTGCGCCCGGTCGCCTCGGAGGCGTTGATGGCGATCTTCCGCCAGCGGCTCGGCACGCAGATCGAGGGTGCGTTCCGTGAGATCACCCGGCGACTCGCCGCCGAGGCTCGGCAATGAGCACCGACGACCCGCAGGCGCTGCGGGAGTCGATGGCAGAGAGCTGGGAGCGCGCGGCCACGGGCTGGGGCAAGCGCGCGCATGACATACGCAGCTGGGGGATGCCCGTCTCCCACGCGATGATCGAGCGGCTGGCGCTCGGGCCGGGCCAGCGTGTGCTGGAGCTGGCAGCGGGTCCGGGGGACACGGGCTTCCTCGCCGCCGAGCTGGTCACCCCCGGCGGTGGATCGCTGATCTGCAGCGACGCCAGCGAGGCGATGCTGGAGGTGGCCCGCGAGCGCGCCGCGACGCTGGGCATCAACGGTGTCGAGTTCCGGCAGCTGGAGCTCGAATGGATCGATCTGCCCACCGCCGACGTGGACCGGATCGTCTGCCGCTGGGGCGTGATGCTGACGGTGGACCCCGAGGCCTGCCTGCGCGAGTGCCGGCGAGTGCTGCGGGTGGGTGGCCGGATAGCGCTGGCTGTGTGGGACGCGGCAGAGCGCAATCCGTGGGCGACGATCCCCACCGAGGCGCTGGTCGAGCTCGGCCACCTGCCTCCGCCTGACCGCGGCGGGCCGGGGATGTTCTCGCTGGCCGCGCCGGGACGCCTGGCCGAGATGATGGAAGACGCCGGGCTGACCGGGGTGGGGGTGGAGGCGATCCCGGTACCCCGTCCATACGCCGGTATCGATGGCTATCTGGCCGAGACGCTGGACCTCTCGCCGACCTTCGGCCCGACCCTTCAGAGGCTCAGCTCCGACGAGCGTGAGCAGGTCCGGCAGCGGATCGAGACGCTGACCGACCCGTTCAGGGACGCCGAGGGCGGGCTGGAGCTTCCGGGCAGCTCGCTGGTCGCCGACGCCGTCGCCTGAGCGCCCGGCGCCGTCGCCTGTCGTAAGCGCTGTGGCCTGCCGGCCGCCGCGGCCCACGCTCGCCGGGTAGCCTGGGCTCCATGTTCTATGACGACGATGCAGACCTGCAAGAGCTCGACGGTAAGACCGTCGCGATCATCGGATACGGCTCCCAGGGCCACGCCCACGCGCTGAACCTCAAGGACTCCGGAGTGGAGGTCGTCGTCGGGCTGCGGTCCGGCTCGGCCAGCGTCGCCAGGGCGGAGGAGCACGGCCTGCGGGTGCTGGACCCCGCCGACGCCGCCAGCGAGGGCGATGTGGTGATGATGCTGACCCCGGACGAGCTGCACGCCCAGGTGTGGGAGTCCGGTGTGGCCGACGGGATCGCCGCCGGGAACCTACTGCTGTTCGGACACGGCTTCTCGATCCACTACGAGCAGATCGTGCCGGCGCCAGAGGTCGACGTCGCCCTGGTCGCCCCCAAGGGACCGGGCCATCTCGTACGACGGCAGTACCTGGAGGGCTCCGGCGTGCCCGGGCTGGTGGCGGTGCAGCAGGACGCCACCGGACACGCGCTGGCGCTCACGCTGGCCTACGCCAAGGGAATCGGGTGCACCCGGGGGGGAGTGATCGAGACGACCTTCAAGGACGAGACCGAGACCGACCTGTTCGGCGAGCAGGCCGTCCTTTGCGGCGGGGTCACCGAGCTCGTCCGCGCCGGGTACGAGACCCTCACCGACGCCGGATACGACCCGCGGCTGGCCTACTTCGAGTGCATGCACGAGCTCAAGCTGATCGTCGATCTGATGTACGAGAAGGGGATCGCCGGCATGCGCTACTCGATCTCCAACACCGCCGAGTACGGCGACATGACCCGTGGCCAGCGCGTGATCAGCGAAGAGACCCGGCAGGCGATGAAGAAGATCCTTGACGAGATCCAGGACGGATCCTTCGCCCGGGAGTGGATCGCCGAGAACCGCGCCGGGCAGGAGAACTTCCAGCGGATGCGCACCGAGCAGGCCGGTCATCAGGTCGAGGTGGTCGGCAAGGAGCTGCGAGCGCAGATGGACTGGATCGACACCGAGTTCGACGAGTGAACGTGTGAGGCCGGCGTCCTCCACACCCGGGGCACGAAGCTCCAGGATCGGCTGAGCCGTACGCGGTAGTCCTTCTCGTTCCGCCCGGCGGCTATGAACCTCGACGCGATCCGTCCTCAACGGCTTTTCGACTGGCTCGAGCGAACGGAGCGACGAAGGACACTGGAGTTGCTCGCCAGCGCGTACTGGACGTCGCGGCAACGCAGGCGCTGCCGGATCAGTCGCCGAGGTGCGCGATGGGTCCATCGCTTCCGTGAGGGCGAGGTGGCGTCGCCGTGGCTATTCCAGTACCCGCCGAGCACGCGTGCGCGTGAAACGTTCCTCTGGGACTGCGAGCTGCGGCGAGGCGATGCGGTGTTCGACATCGGCGCCGGTGTCGGCGGCGAGACGCTGCTCTTCTCGGGGCTCGTCGGCCCGGCGGGACGGGTGGTGGCGGTGGAAGCCAACCCTGCGATGTTCGGTTGCCTCGAGGAGTCGGTGCGCCTGACTGGCCTCGACAACTCCACCTGCCTCCAAGTCGCGATTTTCGACAGGCCAGGCGAGATGACAATCAGCGATGACTCCAACCTGATCGCCAACCACCTGATCCCGGACGACAGCGGCGGCGTCCGCGTGCCCGCCACAACGCTGGATGCCCTTGCGCGCGGCCAGGGCATCGAGCGGCTCGCTTTGCTGAAGATGAATATCGAGGGGGCTGAGCGAGCGGCGCTGGAGGCCGCCGGCGAGCTCCTCGCACGGACCGACCGCGCGGTAATTGCCTGCCACGACTTCCTGGCGGATCCAGACGATCCCGACGATCCGATGCGCACCAAGCGTGCTGTCTGCGAGATTCTCGAACGTGCCGGCTTCGCCGTTGCCACCAGGCCCGACCATCCGCTCGTGTGGGTGCGTGACTTCGTCTATGCCAGGTCGACATCTGGTCAACCACCTGCGCTCACAAGGCCGGCGAGGGTTAGCTAACCTCTGTCGCAGCCGTCGTGACTGGCGCGATCGGGTGGATTAACCACCGGGAAGCGACGGAGTACCTCAGCCGTGCGCCTGGGCATGTTGCCGTCGCGACCCGAGAGGAGTCCCGCATGACCCAGACCGAGACCACCCTGGCGATACCTGACGAGCTCAAACCTGCCGACGGCCGTTTCGGCTCGGGCCCCTCGCGGGTGCGGCCTGAGCAGCTCCAGCATCTGGCCGGTCCCGGCGCCGCGGTGATGGGCACCTCGCATCGCCAGAAGCCGGTCAGGTCGCTGGTGGGCAGCGTCCGCTCCGGCCTGGCGGAGCTGTTCTCCCTCCCCGACGGCTACGAGGTGGTGCTCGGCAACGGCGGGACGACGGCGTTCTGGGACGCCGCCGCGGCAGGACTGGTGCAACGGCAGGCGCTTCACCTGAGCTTTGGGGAATTTTCCTCCAAGTTCGCCACCTGCACCCGCGGTGCGCCGTTCCTGGCCGACCCGATCGTGGTGGAGTCCGCCGCCGGCGACGCGCCGGCGCCGCAGGGCGATCCCGCCGCCGACGTGCTCGCATGGGCGCACAACGAGACCTCTACCGGAGTGATGGTGCCGGTGGAGCGACCGGACGGGAGCGACGGCGCCCTGGTCCTGGTCGACGCCACCTCCGCGGCCGGCGGGCTCCCGGTCGACGTGGCCCAGTCCGACGTCTACTACTTCGCGCCGCAGAAGGGCTTCGCCTCGGACGGAGGGTTGTGGCTGGCGCTGATGGGCCCCGCGGCGCTTCAACGGGTTGCGGAGATAGCTGCGGAGCGGCCGACGGTCGGTCCCGAGCGCTGGATCCCGGGTTTCCTCTCACTGACCACGGCGCTGGAGAACTCCCGCAAGGACCAGACCTACAACACGCCGGCGATCGCCACGCTGCTGCTGCTCGCCGACCAGCTGCAATGGATGCTTGACCGCGGCGGGCTGGAGGCGATGATCGCCCGCACCACCGCGTCCTCGGCCCATCTCTACGACTGGGCGGAGGCCCACCCGCACGCCACCCCGTTCGTCGCCGATCCCGCCAAGCGCTCGCTGGTGGTGGGAACGATCGACTTTGACGACGAGGTCGACGCGGCGGCGGTGGCAGCGACGCTGCGTGCCAACGGGATCGTCGATGTGGAGCCCTACCGCAAGCTGGGACGCAATCAGCTGCGGGTGGCGATGTTCCCGGCGACGGACCCCGGCGAGGTGGAAGCGCTGACCGCGTGCATCGACTGGGTCCTGGAGCGGTCGTGATGAGCGCCGCCACGACAAAGGTGCTGGTGGCCGAGAAGATCGGCGACTCCGGGATCCGCCTGCTCGAGGACCACTTTCAGGTCGACGTCGGCGCCGGCTGGAGCCCGGAGGAGCTGAAGGGCCGAATCGGTGAATATGACGGGATCCTGATCCGCTCGGCCACCAAGCTGGACGCCGAGTTGATCGCGGCCGCCACCAGACTGCGGGCGGTGGGGCGAGCCGGCGTGGGTGTCGACAACGTCGATGTGGCGGCGGCGACCAAGCGCGGGATCGTGGTGGCCAACGCCCCGCAGTCCAACGTCATCACCGCGGCCGAGCACACGATGGCGCTGCTGCTGGCGCTCGCCCGGAACATCCCTCAGGCCCACGCCTCGCTGACCGCTGGTCGCTGGGAGCGCTCCAGCTTCTCCGGAGTGGAGCTCTACGAGAAGACCCTGGGGATCCTCGGATTCGGGCGGATCGGACAGCTGGTGGCCCAGCGCGCCCGCGGTTTCGGGATGCGCGTGGTCGCCTATGACCCCTACGTCGGGGCGGAGCGCTATCGGGAGCTGGGGGTGGAGAAGGCCGAGAGCTCCGACGAGGTCTACGCCATCGCTGACTTCATCACCCTGCACCTGCCCAAGACTCCGGAGACCGAGGGCTGGCTCGATGCCGAGGCGCTGGCCAAGTGCAGGGACGGCGTCCGGATCCTCAACGTGGCCCGTGGCCCGCTGGTGGTCGACGAGGACCTGCAGGCGGCGCTTGACTCCGGCAAGGTCGGCGGGGCGGCGCTCGACGTGTTCCGCTCCGAGCCGATCACCGAGCACCCGCTGTTCGCCTACCCGAACGTGATCGTCACCCCGCACCTAGGGGCGTCGACCGCCGAGGCCACGGACCGAGCCGGCTACCAGGCCGCCGAGCAGGTGATCGCTGCGCTCACCGGAGGCGTCGTCACCAGCGCCGTAAACGTCCCCGCGATCCCGCCTGAGGACATGGAGGTGCTGGGGCCGTTCGTGCCTCTCTGCCGGTCGCTGGGGCGGATCGCCGTCGCGCTGGCCGAGGGCTCCTCGGTTGACGCGGTGGAGACCGAGTTTCTGGGCCGGATCGCCGACCGGGACACCCGACTGATGTCGATCCAGGTGCTCCTCGGGATCCTCAGCGGGCACACCGAGGACGAGGTCGGCGTCGTCAACGCGCCCGCGATGGCCGCCGAGCGGGGGATCCGCGTGTCGGAGACCAAGACCCGCACCGCGCGGGACTATGCGGACCTCGTCCGGGTCACGATCGTCTGCGGCGATGCGCGACTGCGCGTGGCCGGAACGCTGATCGGGCAGCGCAACCGACCGCACCTGCTCGAGGCCTGGGATCAGCGCTTCGACCTCCAGCTGGAGGGGAACATCACCCTGTTCCGCTACCGGGACCTGCCGGGCATGATCGGGCGGGTGGGCACCACCTTCGGCGCCCACGGCGTGAACATCGTCTCGGCAGCGGTGGGTCGTCAGCCGGAGCTCGCCGCGGAGGGCGACGCGCGTCTGGCCGCGATGGCCATCACCACCGACGCCCCGGTGCCGCGGCAGGTGGTGGATGAGATCGTCGAGGGCGAGGGGTTCGTGGCGGGGCGGACGGTGGCTCTGTAGGTCCCCGGGTCCTGGGTCCTGGGCCGTGCTGGCGGGCGTGGACACCTTGCCGCCGTGCGGACCAGGCCGGGGCGGGGCGGGGGGGCTGAGGGCCCTGCCGCGCCGTGCAGAACGTGCCACAAGTTGCCCATCCTCGTGACCCGCGGCCACATAAGCATCCCCCACGTGCTTATGGGGCCATGAGGTGAGGGAAACGGTACGCGGGGCACGTCTTGCATGCTGGTGCCGCCCGCCGCCGAGCACCCGCGCCCTCGTCGCCCGCCGCGCCGCAGCGCCGCAGCGCCGCGTCACCCAACGTGGAATTTCCGACACGAGGCGGGGCTGGCGGGTTTCGTGACGGATATTCCACCGTGAATGTGGAGTTCCCGCCACGACTCGGCGCACGGGCGCTTGTTGACGGATTCTCCACAACCAGCCCGGTGATGCGGGTTGCCGCCGTTGCTACGCTTTTGCACAGATGGCACTCCGCCTCGACCTGCGACTTCTTCTCCTCCCCCCTCGGGGGGAATAGCGCGCCGGCGGCCGCACGTAGCCGCGAACCAGCACCGAGAAGAAGCCACGTTCGAGACTTGAAGGAGTGACATGAGCCATTCGCCTGATCCAAACCGAGTACTGATCTTCGACACGACGCTGCGCGACGGCGAGCAGTCGCCGGGGATCTCGCTGAACACCCAGGAGAAGCTGGAGATCGCCCAGCAGCTGGCGCGACTGGGCGTGGACGTCATCGAGGCCGGGTTCCCGATCACCTCCCCCGGTGACTTCGAGGCGGTGCAGGAGATCGCCCGCACGGTGGAGGGGCCGGTCATCGCCGGGTTGGCCCGCACCCATGTCTCGGACATCGACGCCGCCTGGAACGCGGTCAGGGACTCCGGCCGGCCGCGGATCCACACCTTCATCTCCACTTCGGACATTCACATCCGTCACCAGCTGCAGAGCACCCGGGAGGACGTCAAGGGGCAGGCCCGCGCCGCGGTGGCCCACGCCCGGGGGTACGTGGAGGACGTGGAGTTCTCGCCGATGGACGCCACTCGGGCGGACCTGGAGTTCACCGCCGAGGTGTGCCAGCTGGCGATCGATGAGGGGGCGACCACGATCAACATCCCCGACACGGTCGGCTACACCATGCCCCACGAGTTCACGGCCTACCTGGAGCAGCTCTACGAGCTCCTGCCCGCTCTGCACGGCGTCGTGCTCTCGGTCCACTGCCACGATGATCTGGGACTGGCGGTGGCCAACTCGTTCGCCGGACTGCGCGCCGGGGCCCGCCAGGTGGAGTGCGCCGTCAACGGCATCGGCGAGCGCGCCGGCAATGCCTCGCTGGAGGAGGTGGTGATGCTGCTGCACACCCGCGCCGCGGACGTCGGGCTGCACACCGCCGCAGTCACCCGGGAGATCGCGCGCACCTCCCGGCTGGTATCCCGGCTGACCGGCTATCCCGTACAGCCGAACAAGGCGATCGTCGGGCGCAACGCCTTCGCCCACGAGTCCGGCATTCACCAGGACGGTGTCCTGAAGGAGCGCACCACCTACGAGATCATGGATGCCACCACCGTCGGGCTGGAGAACAACTCGATCGTGCTCGGCAAGCACTCCGGCCGTCATGCCCTCCAGCAGGCACTGGCCGAGCTGGGGCTGGAGGTCAGCGGCCAAGCGCTGGGCCTGGCCTTCCGCCGGTTCAAGGAGATCGCCGACAAGAAGCAGCACGTGACCGCGATGGACCTGGAGGCGCTGGTCACCGACGAGCTCCGCGAGGAGATCGCGGTGTACGGACTGGAGTGGTTCGAGGTGGAGGCCTCCTCCCGCCGGCCGCCCCACGCCACCGTGGGCATCCGCACGCCGGAAGGCGTCGAGGTCACCGGCTCTTTCACCGGCGACGGTCCGATCGACGCGATCTTCCACGCCATCAACGCCGCCACCGGCGTGGATGCGCGCCTCAGGGAGTTCCGCGTCGACGCCGTGACCGGCGGCCAGGACGCGCTGGGGGAGACCTCGGTGGTGCTGGAGGTCTCCGGCGTCACCGGCGCCGGGCAGGGGGTCTCAACCGACATCCTGGAGGCGGCCGCCCGGGCGTACGTGCGCGCGCTGGCCAATGCTGTGCGCCGTCGGGGCGTGATGGCCGAAGCGGAGGCGGCTACCGCCGGAGCGGCGCAGCCGGTAAGGACTCCTTAGCCAGCGCCAGCCCCTGGCGATAACCCGCGGAGAGCACCTCGCTGCGGGGCTCCCGGTCCATGAAGTTGGTGCCCATCGCTGCAGCAGACTCGGTGCTGGGCGCCACCGCCTGGACCGCCGCCCCACGGCGGCGTAGCGCCATCGCCTCGATCGACAGCGCCGAGCGGGCGACGCTGCGGACCAGCGCGAGGACGCTGTGGTTGCCGGTGATGTTGGCGGTCGGGTTCAGGCACAGCACGTGCGTCTGAAGGCCGGCCGGGGCGGCGTCAAGGTTGGTTCCGCTCCACACCCCGCCATCGACGTACTCGCGGCCGTCGATCTTCACCGGTGTGAACAGCCATGGCACGCTGCAGGATGCGGCCACCGCATCGGCGACGCTGGCGTTGGGAGCACGGGGGCTGCCGAACATCACCCGCCGGCCGTTGCGCCGATCGACCGCGGCCACGCGCAGGCGTCCGTCGAAGCGCGCTCCGGATCTGGCGACCTCATCGTGCAACGCCTGCAGGGAGTCCTTGGGGCGAGGCAGGGCGCGGAGCATCGCGGCCCGGAGCATTGCTCCCCCCGGCGCCGCGAGGCCGAGCGCCAGCGGTGCGAATGAAGCGCCGGCGGCCACGGCCCATTCACCGGCGCGGCGGGCGGCGTGGACGGCGACGCTGGCCAGGCTGTTGGCCTGCGCGGTGCTGGCCACCTCCAGCTCGGTGCCGATAGTCGACGGGCGACGAGGCGACTTGCCGGCGATCAGGTGCGCGGCGACGATCGCGCCCGCGGAGGTCCCGACGAAGTACTCACAGCCGCGCATGTCGAAGCCGCTGGCGTCCTCCACGCCGGCCAGGACACCCATCATCCAGGCCTCGCCGAGCACGCCGCCGCCGCCGAGCACGAGCACGTCGGGCCGGGTGATCATGCCGGTGAGGCTACTGGCGGTCGCTCGTGGGCGACCCCGAGCGACCATAGACTTCACTGCAGTGCTGTTCGACCTTGACGAGGAGACCGAGCTGCTGCAGCGCACCGTGCGTGAGTTCGCCGTGCAGGAAATCACGCCGGTGGCCGCCGAGCTCGACCGCACCAAGTCGTTTCCCTATGACCTGGTCGCCCAGATGGCTGCCCTCGGCTGGATGGGCATTCCCTTCCCGGAGGAGGTTGGAGGTGCCGGGGGTACCTCGCTGCAGTACGCGATCGCGGTCGAGGAGCTGACCCGGGCCGACTCCTCGGTGGCCATCACCATGTGCGCTCACACCTCGCTCGGAACGCAGCCGATCTACCTGTTCGGGAGCGAGGCACAGAAGGACCGTTACCTTCCTGACCTTTGCGCCGGGCGCAAGCTCGGCGCCTTCGGGCTGACCGAGCCGGAGGCGGGAAGCGACGCCGCCAACGTGAGGACGCGAGCGCGCAGCGAGGACGGCTCCTGGGTAATCGACGGAGCCAAGCAGTTCATCACCAACGCCGGCACCGAGATCTCCGGGCATGTGGCGATCACCGCGCGGACCGGATCGGAGGAGATCTCCAACCTGATCGTCGAGCGCGGAACCCCGGGATACGAGACGGGCGAGCCCTACCGCAAGATGGGCTGGAACGCCTCGGACACCCGCCCGCTCAGCTTCGAGGAATGTCGCGTGCCAGAGGAGAACCTGCTGGGGCCGCGCGGTAATGGGTTCAAGCAGTTCCTTCACATACTGGACATCGGGCGGATCGGGGTGGCGGCGATGGGCGTCGGCCTGGCTCAGGGTGCCCTGGATGAGGCGCTCCGCTACGCGGGCGAGCGACGGGCGTTCGGTCAGCCGATCTCCCGCTTTCAGACGATCCAGGCAAAGCTTGCCGATCTGTCGACTGAGATCGAGGCGGCACGCCTGCTCACCTACAAGGCCGCCGTCCTCAAGGACCAAGGGCGGAGCTTCAGCCTGACCGCGGCGCAGGCCAAGCTCAAGACCGGCCGGCTGGCGGTACGGGCCACCGAGGAGGCGGTCCAGATCCACGGCGGCTATGGGTACATCGAGGAATACCCGGTGTGCCGCTTCTACCGCGACGCCAAGATCCTCACCATCGGCGAGGGCACCGACGAGGTCCAGCAGATGGTGATCGCCCGGGCGCTCGGGGCCTGACGATGGCGGTGGGGTTACCCGAACGGGTCAGGATTCGTGAGGTCGGCCCCCGTGACGGCTTTCAGAACGAGCCGGAGGTGATCGCCACCGCGGACAAGATTCGCCTGATCGAGCTGCTCGGCCGCGCCGGCCTGAAGCGCCTGGAGGTGACCTCGTTCGTGCGCGGGGACGTGATCCCCCAGCTGGCCGATGGCTCCCGAGGTCCTGCGCCGGGTCAGGCTTCCCGAGGACATGGCGGTGTCGGTGCTGATCCCCAACGAACGGGGCTTCGACAACGCCCTGGCGCTGCGCGACCACTTCAGCGAGATCAACTGCTTCCTCAGCGCCAGCGAGTCCCACAACCGCGCCAACGTCAACCGCTCGGTGGAGGAGTCGCTGTCCGGGCTGGAGCGAGTGATCGGACGAGCCGTCGCCGAGGGGCTGCGCGTCGAGGGTGTGATCAGCGTGAGCTTCGGCTGCCCCTACGAGGGTCCGGTCCCGCCGGAGCGGGTGTTCGAGATCGCCGCTCGGCTCCACGCGGCGGGGGCGGCTGAGGTCGGGTTCGGCGACACCACGGGAATGGCCAACCCTCGGCAGGTGACCGAGTTCCTGCGCGCCGCCCGCAGCGCTCTCGGCGACGGACTGGAGCTGACCGCACATTTCCACAACACCCGCGGACAGGGACTGGCCAACGTGCATGCGGCGCTACAGGCCGGGATCGAGAGCTTCGAGTCCAGTTTCGGCGAGCTCGGCGGCTGCCCGGTGCCGGCGGGCGCGACCGGCAACATCGCCACCGAGGACCTGGTCTCGATGCTGCACGAGATGGGGGTGGAGACGGGGATCGCGCTGGACCGCCTGCTCGAAGCGGCCCGGGAGGTGCGGGAAATCCTCGGGCGCCCACTCGGCTCGCACACGCTGATCGCCGGGCCGGTGGACTGGCACGGTGGACATGGATGATCTCGGCCCGGTGCTGATCGCCAACCGGGGCGAGATCGCGGTACGCGTGGCGCGGACCGTGCATTCGCTCGGGCTGGGGGCGGTGGGGGTGGTGACCGAGGCGGACACCGGCGCTCTGCACGCGGAGGTCGTGGACATGGCGGTGCCGATCGCGTCCTACCTGGAGCCCGATGAGCTGCTGCGGGCGGCCGCGCTGAGCGGCGCCCGCTCCGTCCATCCCGGCTACGGCTTCCTCTCCGAGAATGCGTCCTTCGCACGTGCCGTTGTCGCGACGGGCCTGGTGTGGATCGGGCCGCCGCCGGAGGCGATAGAGCTGATGGGGGACAAGGCACAGGCCAAGCAGGCGGCGCGCGAGGCGGGAGTGCCGGTGGTCCCCGACGCCGAGGACGGGCGCTACCCGGTCGTGGTCAAGGCGCTCGCCGGTGGCGGAGGGCGAGGGATGCGGGTGGTGCGCTCGGCGGACGAGCTGGAGCCGGCCACCGAGGCGGCGAAGCGTGAGGCCCTGGCAGCATTCGGCGACGGGAGGGTGATGGTGGAGCGCTACCTGGAGCGCCCACGCCACCTGGAGATCCAGGTCCTGGCCGACCGGCGCGGAGCGGTGGTCCACCTCGGTGAGCGCGAGTGCACATTGCAGCGCCGCCACCAGAAGGTGGTTGAGGAGGCCCCCTCGCCGGTGGTCGGCGCCGAGCTGCGGGCGCGGATGGGGGAGGCGGCGGTGGCACTGACCCGCGCCTGCGGGTACGCCGGCGCCGGGACCGTGGAGTTCGTGGCCACCGGCGATGGCTCGGACTTCTACTTTCTGGAGATGAACACTCGCCTTCAGGTCGAGCATCCGGTGACCGAGCTGGTCTATGGCATCGACCTCGTGGAGCAGCAGCTGCGCGTGGCGGCCGGGGAGCCGCTGGCGCTCCGCCAGGAGGGGCTCGTACCGCGCGGACACGCGGTCGAGGCCCGGCTCTATGCCGAGGATCCGGCCCACGGGTTTCTGCCCTCCATCGGGACCGTGCTCGCGTACGGCGAGCCGGACGGCGAGGGAGTGCGCGTGGACAGCGGGATCCGCGCCGGGAGCGAAGTGGGGACGTCGTATGACCCGCTTCTTGCCAAGGTGATCGGTCACGGCCCCGACCGGGCCACCGCGATGCGCCGGCTGGACCGCGGTCTCGCCCGCTTCGACCTGCTCGGCGTGGCCACCAACGCCGCATTCACGCGGACGCTGCTCGCCCGGGAGGACGTCCGCGCCGGCCAGCTCGATACCGGGCTGCTGGAACGCTCGCTGGCCGAGCTGGTCCCCGAGCCGCCGGAGGATCTCGTGCCCGCCGCCCTCCTGGCTGCGGCTGGCGGCGCCAACCCGCCCGGCCCCTGGCGCCGGCGCCTGCAGGGTCTCGGGGAGGTCCGGGTGGCCGGAGGATGGGTCACCGTTGGGGAGCGATCCTGGCGCGGGGGGGAGGTCAGGCCCGGCGGCGATGGGGCCCTCCGGGTCGGGGTGGAGGGGATCGAGCGGCGATACCTGGTCGATGCCGGGGAGGAGACGATCTGGGTGGCTCGCGACGGTCACACCCTGGCGCTGCGAACCGAGCCGGTCGCCCGCGGCAGCGAGGGCCGGCTGACCGACTCGCTGCAGGCGCCGATGCCCGGCACCGTGCTGGCGGTCAACGTGGCCGAGGGCGATGCGGTGCGGGAGGGGGAGTTGTTGATGGTGCTGGAGTCGATGAAGATGGAGCTGTCGGTCACCGCGCCCCACGACGGGGTTGTCGACGGGCTGGAGCTGGATGTCGGTGACCGCGTCCTCCTCGGCCAGGCGCTGCTGAGCGTGCACGCGCCGGACGGAGAACCCGCATGAGTGCTGCTGCGACCACCGACCGCGAGGGCCACCTCGAGCTCATCGCCGAGCTGGAGCAACGCCTGCAGCGGGTGCGTTCAGGGGGCGGTGAGCACGCGCGGTCGCGACATGAGGACCGCGGAAAGCTGTTCGTCCGAGACCGGGTGGAGCGCCTGTGCGATCCGGGGACGCGCTTTCTGGAGCTGAGCCCGCTGGCCGCCGAAGAGCTCTACGAGGGTGGGGCCCCCGGGGCGGGGATCCTCACCGGGGTCGCGGTGGTCCACGCCCGCCGGATGATGGTGATCGCCAACGACGCGACCGTCAAGGGGGGGACCTACTACCCGATGACGGTCAAGAAGCATCTCCGAGCCCAGGAGGTGGCGCTTCAGAACCGGCTCCCGTGCATCTACCTGGTCGATTCAGGCGGGGCGTTCCTGCCGATGCAGGACGAGGTGTTCCCCGATCGTGAGCACTTCGGGCGGATCTTCTACAACCAGGCGACGATGTCCAAGCTGGCGATTCCCCAGATCGCCTGCGTGATGGGGTCGTGCACTGCCGGGGGTGCCTATGTCCCGGCTATGAGCGACGAGACGGTGATCGTCCGTGACCAGGGGACCATATTCCTCGCCGGTCCGCCGCTGGTCAAAGCCGCCACGGGCGAGGAGGTCACCGCGGAGGAGCTCGGCGGCGGGGATGTGCACGCGCGAACCTCCGGTGTCGTCGACCACCTCGCCGCGGACGACGATCACGCACTGGAGCTGGTGCGAGAGATCGCCTCCACGCTGCCACCCCCGCCGGCGCCGCCGTGGCCCCGGCTCGCGCCCCGCCCGCCGCTGGAGGACCCGGACACGCTGCTCGATGTGGTCCCGCTGGACCCACGGGCCCCCTACGAGGTTCGTGAGGTGCTCCGTCGGGTCCTCGACGGCTCCGAGCTGCACGAGTTCAAGGAGCTCTACGGAACGACGATCGTCTGCGCCTTCGCCCACCTCGACGGTCATCCGGTGGGGATCGTCGCCAACAACGGGATCCTCTTCAGCGAGTCCTCGCTCAAGGCCGCCCACTTCATCGAGCTGTGCGACCGCCGCGGCATCCCGCTGCTGTTCTTCCAGAACATCGCGGGGTTCATGGTGGGGCGCGACTACGAGGCCGGAGGCATCGCCAAGGACGGCGCCAAGCTGGTCACGGCAGTGTCCTGCGCCCGGGTGCCCAAGCTGACGGTGGTCATCGGCGGATCTTTCGGCGCCGGCAACTACGGCATGGCCGGTCGGGCCTATTCGCCACGGCTGCTGTTCATGTGGCCGAACGCCCGGATCAGCGTGATGGGGGGGAGCAGGCGGCTGCGGTGATGAAGGAGGTCGGCCAGCCGGAGGCCGGCGCGAGCCTGCGGGACCAGTACGAGCATCAGGGCCGAGCCGTCTATTCCACCGCTCGCCTGTGGGACGACGGCATCATCGACCCGCGCCGCACCCGCGAGGTCCTCGCCGAGGGACTGGCGGCCTGCGCCTGCGCCCCGCTCGGCGAGCTCGGCTACGGCGTGTTCCGGATGTAGTCGGCAGCCGCGTAGTTACGGTACCGTTAGTTTGCGTGCGCGAATAGCGCGGAACCCGACCCGGAGGTCAGCCGTGACGGAGCAATTCAAGGTTGTGATCGCGGGTGCGGGTTTCTCGGGCCTGGCCGCGGCGATCAGGTTGAAGCAGAGCGGCCGTGAGGACTTCGTGATCCTGGAGCGAGCCGAGGAGGTCGGCGGGGTGTGGGAGCTCAACACCTATCCCGGCTGCACCTGTGACGTGCCCTCGCATCTCTACTCGCTCTCGTTCGCGCCCAATCCCGAATGGTCACAGACCTATTCGCCCCAGCCGGAGATCCGTGAGTACCTGGAGGGGATCGTCGATCGCTTCGGGCTCCGCGGGCATATCCGCACTGGCGTCGCGGTGCAGGCGGCCACCTGGTCACAACCGGAGCAGCGGTGGACGATCGAGACCGGCGGGGGCACGTTCCAGTGCTCGGTGTTCGTCAGCGCGGTCGGACCGCTGACCGAGCCGAACCTGCCCGATGTGCCGGGGCTGGAGGAGTTTGAGGGCCGGCTGATGCACTCGGCGCGGTGGGACCACGACCTGGATCTCACCGGGCTGCGAGTGGCCTCGGTGGGAACCGGAGCCTCGGCGATCCAGTATGTGCCGAGGATCGCCGACCAGGTCGAGCAGCTGTACGTGTTCCAGCGCACCCCGCCATGGGTGATGCCTCACGGCAACCGGCCGATCACTGACATGGAGCGCAAGCTCTTCCGCGCGTTGCCGCTGTTGCAGGAGCTGGTCCGCCAGGGGGTGTACTGGAGCCGGGAGCTGCTGGTGCTGGGGATGGCCAAGGATCCGCGGTTGCTCGGTCTGCTGGAGAAGGTGTCGCGCTCGCACATGCGCAAGGGGATCTCTGATCCCGAGCTCCTGCGCAAGGTCACCCCCGAGTACACCGTCGGCTGCAAACGGATCATCCCGTCCAATCACTGGTATCCGACGCTGGCCAAGAAAAACGTGGAGCTGGTCTCCGGCGGCCTCGCCGAGGTGCGGGGCAAGACCGTGATCGCCGGCGACGGCACGAGCCGAGAGGTCGACGTGATCGTCCTCGGCACCGGCTACCACGTCACGGACATCCCGTTCGCCAACTTCGTCCGAGGCCGTGACGGCGTCGTCCTGCAGGATGCCTGGGAGGGGAGTCCGCGGGCGTACCTGGGCACGTCCATCCCGGGCTTCCCGAACTTCTTCATGTTGCTCGGCCCCAACACCGGCCTGGGGCATAGTTCGATGGTCTACATGATCGAGTCCCAGGTCGACCATCTCATCGGGGCGATCGACGCGATGGAGCAGGCGGGCTCGCCGGTGATCGAGGTGCGTCCCGAGGTCCACGCCGAGTACAACCGCGAGCTCGACGCGCGGATGCACGACACGGTATGGGAGACGGGCGGCTGCTCCAGCTTCTACATAGACCGGACCGGGCGCAACGCCACGATCTGGCCCGACTGGACCTGGCGCTTCCGACGCCGTGCCCGGCGCGCCCCCGCCGAGGCCTACCTGCTCCGCAGCCCGGCGCGAGAGCTGGTGAACGCATGAGGGCGGTCACGTGCACCGACGCTGAGCTGGCGGTCGCCGATGTGCCAACACCGGAGCCGGAGAAGGGCCAGGTGGTGCTGGAGGTCCTGCGCTGCGGGATCTGCGGCTCGGACCTGCACGCCCGCCATCACTGCGACGAGCTCGCCGGGGTGATGAGCGAGGTCGGCTATGACGACTTCATGCGCTCCGATCAGAGCGTCGTCTTCGGTCACGAGTTCAGCGGTCGGGTCGCCGAGTACGGTCCCGGCACCAGCAAGAAGTTGCCGCCCGGATCTGACGTCGTGGCGCTACCCCTGATCAGGCGCGGCGGGGCGATCCACGCCACCGGTCTGTCGGTGGACGCGCCCGGCGCCTACGCCGAGCACGTCGTGGTGGAGGAGTCGATGATGATGCCCGTTCCCAACGGGCTGCCACCGGACCGCAGCGCGTTGACCGAGCCGCTGGCGGTGGGCTGGCACGCGGTGCGCCGCAGCGAGATCGGCAAGCGCGACGTGGCCGTCGTGATCGGCTGCGGGCCGATCGGCCTGGCGGTGATCTGCTCACTGAAGGCGCGTGGCGTGCGCACGGTAGTGGCCAGCGACTTCTCAGCCGCCCGGCGGCGGCTGGCCACCGAATGCGGCGCCGACATCGTGGTCGATCCCGGGCAGCACTCGCCTTACGAAGCCGGCGACTGGGGGCACCTCAAGACGCTGCCCGCCGCGGTGGAGCTCGCGATAAGCACCACTGAGAAGCTGAAGCGTCTTCCGGTCCCCTGGCAGCACGTGTGGCGGACGATCGACACGCTCGGGATCAAGCCGAAGGCCCCGGTGGTCTTCGAGTGCGTCGGAGTGCCGGGGATCCTGGACGGCATCATCGCCTCCGCTCCATTTTTCTCCCGGGTGGTCGTCGTCGGCGTTTGCATGGGGGAGGACAAGATCCGCCCCTCGATGGCGATCAACAAGGAGATCGATCTGCGCTTCGCGCTCGGCTACACCCCGCTCGAGTTCCGCGACACCCTGCACATGCTGGCGGAGGGCAAGCTCAACGCCTCGCCGCTGCTCACGGGAACCGTCGGGCTACCCGGCGTGGCCTCGGCGTTCGAAGCGCTTGGCAGCCCCGAGCTCCACGCGAAGATCCTGATCGATCCCGGCAGCTCTGCCGGCGATCCCGGGGAGGGGCTCGCCGCCTAGCTCGTCGGCGCGCTCGGCACCCGCCTGGACACTGTCAGCCAGGATCGTCGCAGCGGCGTCGATCTGCTCGTCACTGTGGGCGGCGGTCACCACCACCCGCAGCCGCGAGGTGCCCTCCGGCACCGTCGGAGGCCGGATCGCCTGGGCGTAAACGCCGCGCCGAAGCGCGCTCTCGGCCGCCTGCACGGCCAGCCGAGGGTCACCGATCACGACCGGAACGATCGGCATCTCCCCGGGAACCGTGGGAAGGCCACGAGCGGCGAACTCGGTTCGGAGCCGGCGGGCCCCGGCCCACAGGCGCGAGACCCGCTCCGGCTCTGAGCGCAGTAGCTGTAGCCCGGCGGATGCCGCCGCCACCGCCGGGGGCGGGAGTGCGGTGGAGTAGATCAGCGTCCGAGCGCGGTTGACGAGGTATTCGGCGAGCGTTGACGCGCAGCAGGCGAATGCCCCGTAGCTCCCCAGCGCCTTGCTGAGGGTGCCGATCACCACGTCGACCTCGGCCTCGAGCCCGAGCGCGGCCACCAGGCCTCGCCCGCCGGGGCCGACCACGCCCGTGGCGTGAGCCTCGTCTACCACGACGCGGGCGCGATGCCGGCGCGCCAGCTCGACGATCCCCGTCAGCGGCGCCAGGTCTCCGTCCATCGAGAAGACCGCGTCGGTGACGATCGTCGCCGTCCGCTCGCCCGCCCGCTCCAGCCCGAAGGCCAGGTGCTCCAGGTCGCCGTGCCGGTAGACAATCGTCTCCGCGCGCGACTGCCGGCATCCATCGACGATCGAGGCGTGATTGAGCTGGTCGGAGAGGATCACCTCACGTTCGCCGGCGAGCGCGGGCAACACCCCCAGATTGGCCAGGAACCCCGATCCGAACAGCACGGCGCGCTCGTAGCCCTTGAACTCCCCCAGCTCCGCCTCCAGGCCGGCGTGCGGGGACATGTTCCCGGACACCAGCCGGGAGGCGCCGGCGCCGGCCCCCCAGCGCTCCGCGGCCTCGGCGGCGGCGTGGCGGAGCACCGGGTGCCCTGCGAGGCCGAGGTAGTCGTTTGAGCAGAGGAGCAGTACCTCACGTCCATCGAGCCGGACGGTGGGCCCCTGGGCGCTCTCGATAACCCGCAGCTCCCGATGCAGCCCTGCCTCGCGAAGCCCGTGCAGAACGGTGGCGAAATCGTTCATCCAGCCATCACCGGGCCGCAGTGAACGCACCGTGCGGTCCAGCCGGTGGGAAGCACCTGCACCGCCAGCTTCCGCGCGCAGTCGGTGCAGTAGCGCGGAGGATCGCTGTGTTGTCGGCGCTCGCGACAGCGATCGTGACGGCCCGCGGCCACCGGCCGGCCGCACGCATCACAGTAGGGTGCCTCCGCCTCGTCCCCCGTCAAATCGTCTCCGAGAGCGCCCTGACCGGCATCGAGAGCTGGTCCAGCAGCTCCAGGTCCTGCCGGGGGTCGCGCCCGAGCGTGGTCAGGTAGTTGCCGACGATCATCGCGTTGATCCCTCCCAGCACCCCCTGCCTGGTGCCGAGATCGCCCAGCGTCAGCTCTCGTCCCCCGGCGAAGCGGAGGATCGTGCGTGGCAGCGCCAGCCGGAAGGCGGCGATCGTCCGCAGCGCATCGCGGGCGCCGACCGGGGGCAGGTCGGCGAACGGCGTGCCAGGACGTGCGTCGAGGAAGTTGAGCGGCACCTCGTCGGGCTCAAGCGAGGCCAGCTGGGCCGCGAACTCGGCCCGTTGCGCGAGGCTCTCGCCCATGCCCACGATGCCCCCGCAGCACATCTCCATGCCCATCTCGCGCACGAGCGCCAGTGTGTCGAACCGCTCCTCCCACGTGTGCGTGCTCACCACCTCACCGAAGTAGGAGCGCGCCGTCTCCAGGTTGTGGTTGTAGCGGTGGACCCCGAGCCCGACCAGCTCCTGCGCCTGCTCACGTGTGAGGATCCCCAGCGAGCAGGCGACGTTGATCTCCACCTCCTCCTGGATCGCTGCCACCGCTTCACCTACCTGCTCCATCAGCCGCCGGTCGGGACCGCGCACCGCGGCGACGATGCAGAACTCCGTCGCTCCGGTCTCGGCCGTCTCTGCGGCGGCCCGCACCAGCGAGGGAATGTCGAGGCGGACCGAGCGCACCGGCGTGGGAAACCGGCCCGATTGCGAGCAGAAGTGGCAGTCCTCGGGGCAGCCGCCGGTCTTGATCGAGACGATTCCCTCGACCTCGACGCTCGGCCCGCACCACCGCATCCGGACCTCGTGGGCCAGCGCGAGCGCGCCTTCCACATGGTCCTCATCCAGTTGGAGCACCCGCAGCGTCTGCTGCTCGTCGAGACCCTCGCCTCGCTCCAGCACCTGATCACGGGCGAGGTCGAGAATGCTGTCTTCGATCATGCCGGGCTCTCCTTGTCGGGCGCGGGCGGCGTCCGCCCTGGGTCCTAGGAGGGAATCATGCCGGGCCGCCGGCTGCCGCCGCGGCCACCATCGCGTCGGTGATCCGCCGCAGATCGTCATCAGTGATGACGTATGGAGGCATGGTGTAGATCAGGTCCCGGAACGGCCGAAGCCACACTCCCTGCTCCACCGCGGCTGCCGTGGCCGCACCGACATCGACCGGCCGCGTGAGCTGAATCACCCCGATCGCGCCCAGCACCCGCACGTCGGCGGCCTGGGGAAGCTCCCTGGCTGCTGCGAGCCCGTCGGCCAGCTGCGCCTCGATCCTCGCCACCTGCTGGCGCCAGCGACCGTCCTGCAGCAGTCCGAGCGAAGCAGCGCCGGCCGCGCAGGCCAGTGGGTTGGCCATGTAGGTCGGGCCGTGCATCAGCGGGCCGTGGGCGCTGATCGCCGCCGCCACCGCGGGGGTGCACAATGTCGCCGCCAGCGTGATGTAGCCGCCGGTCAGAGCCTTGCCGACGCACATGATGTCCGGAACGACTCTTGCCTGATCGCAGGCGAAAAGCGAGCCGGTACGACCGAAGCCGGTGGCGATCTCGTCCAGAATCAACAGCAGCCCGTATTGGTCGCACAGCTCTCGCAGGCGGCGGAGCACGGCGGGGTCGTAGAACCACATCCCCCCGGCGCCCTGCACGATCGGCTCCGCGACCACTCCGGCCAGCTCGTCGGCGTGCCGGGCGAACGCGGCCTCCATCGCCTCGACGTAGTCGTCATTCAACATGCGCGGCGGACGGTCCAGGAAGACGTGCTCGGCCAGCGCCTCGCCGAACAGCGTGTGCATCCCCTCGACGGGATCGCATACCGCCATCGCCCCGAAGGTGTCGCCGTGGTAGCCACCGCGGACGGTGAGCAGGCGCCGGCGTCCCGGCCGGGCCTGGAGGCACATCTTGATCGCCACCTCCATCGCCACCGAGCCCGAGTCGGCGAAGAACACATGCTGGAGGTCCCCGGGGGCGAGCTCCACCAGCCGCGCGGCCAGCGCCGCCGCCGGCTCGTGGGTAAGGCCTCCGAACATCACGTGGGCCATGCGCTCCAGCTGCTCCCGCAGCGCGGCGTCGATGACCGGGTTCCGGTAGCCATGGATCGCGCACCACCACGACGCCATCCCGTCGATCAGCTCGCGGCCGTCGGTGAGGCGCAGCCGAACGCCACTGGCCGAGGCCACGGGCAGCGCCGGCTCGGTCGCCGGCATCGGGCCGTACGGATGCCAGAGATGCCGGCGGTCCAGATCGATGAGCGCTTCGCGGTCCACCTCCGCAAGTGTACGTTCGTACGTGATAACGTACAAACGATGGCCGCAACAGTCGAGACCTCCGTGGCCGTGGAGACGCTGGGCGCACGCGTCAGGGCCTTGCGGGAGGCGATGTCCATGTCCCTGCGGGAGCTGGCCGAGCGCTCGCACGTGAGCGCGCCGATGCTCTCCCAGGTGGAGCGTGGCGAGACGAGCCCCACCCTCCAGGTTGCCGGTCGGATCGCCGCCGGCCTCGAGCTACGGCTGTCTCAGCTGCTGCGTCTGGACGAGGACGGCGCCGTCACCGTCGTGCGACCGCGCGAGCGTCGCCAGGGCCCCGCCCGGGTGCGCGGCCACAGCTACGAGATCCTCACCCCGCCGCTGCCCGGTCAGCGAGCCGAGCTCTCTCGTCACACGCTGGCGCCGGGGGCGCTCACCGGCGGCCCGGGCGATCCTCCCATGCACGAGCCCGGCAGCCGGGAGACAGCGCTGGTGCAGGCCGGCACGGTGATACTGGCCTGCGACGGGGTGCGCACCGAGCTGACCGAGGGCGACTGCGTCACCTTCGACGCCGACCTTCCCCACAACTTCGAGAACCCAGGACCCGACGAGGCCGTGCTGCTGGCCGTGGTCAGCGCCGGTCTGCGTCGTAGCTAGGAGAAGCGCAATGCCACAGACCCTCTTCGACAAGATCTGGGAGGACCACGAGGTCTCCCACAGCCTCCTCTACGTCGATCTCCACCTCGTCCACGAGGTGACCAGCCCACAGGCCTTCGACGGACTGCGGCTGGCTGGGCGGAAGGTGCGGCGGCCTGACCGCACGCTGGCCACCGCCGATCACAACGTGCCCACCGACGGCACGCCGGTCGCCGCGCGCATCCGCGACGAGCTCTCCCGCGTGCAGGTGGAGACCCTGGAGCGCAACTGCGAGGAGTTCGGGATCCCG
Source organism: uncultured Solirubrobacterales bacterium (assembly GCA_963731435.1). GTDB lineage: Bacteria > Actinomycetota > Thermoleophilia > Solirubrobacterales > Solirubrobacteraceae > Palsa-465. The sequence goes on along the minus strand of CAVSVF010000001.1, from coordinate 1,429,540 downwards.
ATCTACTCCATCGGCTCCGAGCATCAGGGCATCGTCCACGTGATCGGGCCGGAGCTCGGAGTCACCCAGCCGGGGATGACCATCGTCTGCGGCGACTCGCACACCGCCACCCACGGGGCATTCGGTGCGCTGGCCGTTGGCATCGGCACCAGCGAGGTGGAGCACGTACTGGCAACCCAGTGCCTCGTCCAGTCCAAGGCGCGCTCGATGGTGATCCGCTACGAGGGCGAGCTCGGCTTCGGCGTGACCGCCAAGGACCTGATCCTGGCCACCATCGGGAAGATCGGCGTGGACGGTGCGGTCGGGCACGTGGTCGAGTACGCCGGGCCTGCGATCAGCGCGCTGTCGATGGAAGGACGGATGACCATCTGCAACATGACGATCGAGGCCGGGGGCCGCGCCGGCATGGTCGCGCCCGACGACACCACCTTCGAGTGGGTCACGAGCCGTCCCGGAGGCCCCGATGAGGTGCCGGAGCGCTGGCGGTCGCTGCAAAGCGACCCAGGCGCGCAGTTCGACCGCGAGGTGGCGGTCGACGCGGCTGCCATCAGCCCGATGGTCACCTGGGGCACCACCCCCGGGATGGTGGTCCCCGTGACCGACGCCGTACCCGATCCCGCCTCCGAGCAGGACGAGCGCGCGCTCGACTACATGGCGCTGAAACCGGGCACGGCCATTGAGGAGATCAAGCTGGACCGTGTCTTCATCGGCTCGTGCACCAACTCGCGGATCGGCGATCTGCGGGCAGCTGCCGCGGTGGTCGACGGGCGCCGGGTGTCAAGTGGAGTGCAAGCCATGGTGGTGCCTGGCTCTCAACAGGTCAAGATCCAGGCCGAGCAGGAGGGACTCGACGAGGTCTTTCGCCGCGCCGGCTTTGACTGGAGGGACGCCGGTTGCTCGATGTGCCTGGGTATGAACCCGGACGTCGCCGCTGCGGGTGAGCGGGTGGCCTCGACCTCCAACCGCAATTTCGAGGGTCGTCAGGGGCGCGGCGCCCGCTCGCACCTTGTCTCTCCGGAGATGGCTGCCGCAGCGGCCATCGAGGGCCGTTTCGTCGACATCAGGAGCTGGGAGTCATGAAAGCCATCGAGACCATCACCGGCCGCGTCAGCGTGCTTGATCGCGACGACGTCGACACCGACCAGATCATTCCCAAGCAGTTCCTGAAAAGGGTTGCTCGAACCGGCTTCGGTGACTTCCTGTTCTATGACTGGGCCAAGGAGCCCGGCTGGGACCTGCCGAACAACCCGATCCTCATCAGCGGCCGCAACTTCGGCTGCGGATCGAGCCGCGAGCACGCTCCCTGGGCGCTCGAGGACTACGGCTTTCAGGCCATCATCGCCCCGAGCTTTGCCGACATCTTCCGCTCCAACTGCCACAAGGTGGGGGTGCTGCCGGTGGCGCTGGACCGCGAGGAGTGCGAGTCGATCGCCGCGGCCGGAGAGGCCCAGATCGACCTCGACGCGCAGGAAGTCCGCTGGGAGGGCGCCGGGGAGGTGAGGGTCGCCCACTTCGACATCGACTGGGAGATCAAGCATCGCCTGCTCAAGGGACTTGACGACATCGCGGTGACCCTGGACGAGGATGCCGAGGCGATCGACGCCTTCGAGCGCGATCGCGAGCGCCCCGGTCCCACCACCACAGCGCTGGCTTGAGCACCCGCGACTGGGACGCGGCCACCTACGACCGCGTCTCCGACCCGCAGTTCGGGTGGGCTCAGGAGCAGCTGACGCGCGTCTCCCTACACGGCGACGAAACTGTGCTCGATGCCGGCTGCGGCTCGGGGCGAGTCACCGAGATACTTGCCGATCTGGTGCCGCATGGACGCCTGTATGCCGTCGATGCCGCCCCTTCGATGGTGGCCCGCACGCAGGAGCGACTCGGCGCGCGGGTGAACGTGCTCTGCCAGGACCTGGTCCAGCTGGAGCTGCCGGAGCCGGTTGAGTTGATCTTCTCCAACGCCACCTTTCACTGGATCCCGGACCATCCGCTGCTGTTCACACGCCTCTATGCCGCGCTGGCCCCCGGCGGCCGCCTGGTGGCGCAGTGTGGGGGCCGTGGCAACATCGACGCGTTTCGGAGGCTGGCTGACGCCGTAGCGGGTGAGGAGTCCTTCGCGCCACATTTCGCCGACTGGAGCGGGCCTTGGAACTACGCCGGCGCGGAGGAGACCGCCGACCGCCTGAGGACTGCCGGGTTTGAGGATGTGGCCAGCTGGCTCGAGCCCAAGCGGGTGGTCCTTGAGGATCCTCGGCCTTTCCTGCAGACGGTTTGCCTGGTCGCTCACCTCGACGCGCTGGCGGCCGAGCTCCGCGAGCCCTTCCTTGACGCGGTGCTGGCCCGCGCCGATCAGCCACTGGCGCTGGACTACGTGCGGCTCAACATGACCGCGCGCCGGCCTTCCTCCGCGTAGGCCCTCGGTCAGGTCAGGCGGACCAGCCTGACCGAGGTGCTCTGGGTACCGCCAAGCGGCCCGGTCACCGTGACGCGGACCACCAGCGTGCCGTGACGGTTGAGCGCCACCCGGGTGTTGCGGGACACAGTCACGTGGACGATGCCGCCGTCGCCCGGCGCCACGGTGAAGCTGCGACGAGAGCCGATCCGGCTGGTACCGCTCGTCACCGCGAGGCTGGCCTGGCAGGGACCGGTGAAGAAGCAGGCCACGAACACGCCGGCGTCACCACCGGAGACAAACGCGGTGCGGCCGAAGATCGGCAGCAGCGAGTTGCCCACGATGTGGGGGTTCACAGCGCTTCCTGTCGTGCGGAAGGTGACCAGCGTCAGCGAGACGCTGTGGGTCCCGCTGGAGTCGGACACGGTGGCCGTGACCCCCAGCTGCCGGTGGCGAGCACTCCGCAGCAGCTGCTTGCCGGTGTGGGAGAGCGTCACGTGGACGATCCCGCCGGCGTCATAGCCCAGGCTGAACGTCCGCCGGGCGATGACACGGTGTGACCCTGTGCGCAGCCGCAGCGTCACCGACCCACGACACCCGGCTGGGGAGAAGCATCCCGCGGGGATGCCCGCCGACCCGCCGGGCGAGACGAATGCGGTGTGACCGAACAGCTGGGAGCCGGGGTTGGATACGGCCACGGTGTTCCGCAGGTCGGTCTTGCCCGCAAAATCGACGACGTCGCCGTCGAGGATCTGAGCCGCCCTGGCGCTCGCCACCGCCGCGGACGGGAAGGCCACGGTGACCCGGCTCGTGGGGTCAAGCCCGGTGGGGCCACCGTTGGCGATGCTCACAACCCGCTGACCGCCGGTGATGTTTCCGGACACGTCGACCAGATGGAAGTCGCGTACGCCCAGCGCTCCCCGCGCGGTGGAGATCGAGGAGACCAGCCCGCGGAACACGAAGGTTGCCGTGTGAGCGGTCTTGTCGACTGTCACCAGCTGCAGGTCTGGCCCGTCGACCCGTCCGGCCTGGATCGGCGCGGTCCGGATGGGGAAGTAGGTGCTCGCGCTCTGAAGGGTGCCGGCACTGCGGCTCTGGACCGCTCCACCACCTGGGCCCGCAGACCCCGGATCACCGATTCCGACCACCTTGTACGCATCATTGGTCAGCGAGGCGGGGAAAGTCACCAGGACCTGATGGGTGTTCGAGCCCTGGGTCGCCGATGTCGGCACGCCCGTACCGCCATCCGAACTGAAGACCTCGAACAGGCGGTCGTTGCGGACGGTGACAGGCTGGCTGTATGTGACGACGCCGGTGGTCGGACCCGTCTGGACGACCCCGGTGATCACCGGACGGGCGGTGGAGCCCCCGGTCGAACCGATCGGGTTGACGTCGCAGCACGCGTACCTCGTCGGCCGGTCGCGGACGGCGTCGGCGAGCACGAAGAACCGTGACGGCGGGTTCGCGGCGACGGTCGCCGCCGGAAGCCGGCAGACGACCTTGTTGCCGATGATCGAGTGGCCCGGAGTGCCGCCACCCAGGCCTCCGCAGGTGACGACGGTGCCATTGCTGGCGTAGTAGCCGAACGAGTTGGGGGTTCTGGTGGGACTGTTGAACACGCCCGTCGGCGCCACTGTCGGAGTGCTGTCCAGCGCCTGGTCGAATGAGTAGGTGATCACCTGGTTGGCGCCCTGGCTGGTCACCGACGGGGTTCCGACCAGGTCGGGCCCAGCGGTATTGCCGGTTCTCGGTGACTGGAGGGTGCCATCGAGGGCGAGACCCCCTCCGAGGCTCGATTTCCCGTTGGTCCCGGTCACGGCTGTACCAAACGCGCTCACCCGGGTGAAATCGGTCAGAGGGGCATCGTTCGGCCCGTTGGCGAACTGGACGATGACGCAGTCCGCGGAGGTGGTGGACTTGCTCGCCGACACCGCCGGATCCTCTCGATTGACGTCGTAGCCGAAGGCCGAGAAGAAGGTGGGGTGGACGATGGTTGCCACCGGGTGGTCGTAACACACCTGCAAGGTGTTGTTGGTGGTGCTGAGAATCCGCGCCGAGGCCGGCAGCGGTACGTTCAGCGACCCCTTGCTAGCCCCGGCGGCCAGCTGGGCCACGGCGACGGGCGTCAGCGACGCAACCAGGGCCAGGGTCCCGAGGACCGCGATGAGGAGTGATCGACGAGGCCTTCCAAGACGTGCGAGCCGAAGCTTCAAGGGTTCCTCCCGTGAGTGGGCATGGCGCTGTTCATTCGTCCCTTAACCGCGGTGCGAGCACCCCGTCAAGACCGATCCCCTACTTCAATCGTCGCGCATTATTCACCATCCCCCGGAAAGAGGTATCAGTGGCCGGTCCCGGCTGATCGGCTACCGTGCGCCGCGATGAGCGCCAGGGTGATCTTGCTCCCCGGGGACGGCATCGGGCCGGAGATCCTTGGTGCCGCCGTCGAGGTGTTGCACGCCGTGGGGGCGGAGCTCGACTACGAGGAGCACCCCTTTGGCGGGGCGGCGATCGACGCCCACGGAGTGGCCCTGTCCGAGGAGACGCTGGCGGCGTGCGAACGCGCAGATGCGGTCCTGCTGGCTGCGGTCGGCGGGCCGAAGTGGGACACCACCGACCCCGATCGCCCCCGGCCCGAGCAGGGACTTCTGGGTCTGCGCAAGGGGCTGGGACTGTTCGCCAACCTTCGCCCGGTTCGCCCCGTGCCGGCGCTCTACGACGCCAGCCCCCTCAAGCGCGAGCTGATCGAGCGCACCGATCTGCTGGTGGTACGCGAACTGACCGGCGGCATCTACTTCGGCGAGAAGACCCGGACAGCCGACTCCGCATCCGACGCCTGCGTCTACACGAGGTCCGAGGTGGAGCGGATCGCACGAGTGGCCTTCGGCGCCGCCCGCTCCCGCGTGACCAGCGTCGACAAGGCCAATGTGCTGGAGACGAGCCGCCTCTGGCGGGAGGTCGTGCACGAACTGCACGGACGCGAGTTCCCTCAGATCGAGCTTGAGCACCTGCTGGTCGACAACGCGGCGATGAAGTTGATCTCCGCGCCCCGCCACTTCGAGGTGATCCTCACCGAGAACATGTTCGGCGACATCCTCTCCGACGAGGCGGCGATGCTGACCGGCTCCATCGGGATGCTTCCGAGCGCATCTCTGGGAGAGGGTGGGCCAGGGCTGTTCGAGCCGGTGCACGGCTCGGCGCCGGACATCGCGGGCACCGGTGCCGCCAACCCGTTGGCGATGTTCCTTTCGGCAGCGATGATGCTCCGCCACGGATTGCGCTCGGAGGACCAGGCCACGGCGATAGAATCCAGCGTTGACCGTGCGCTTGCCGACGGGCTGCGCACAGCCGACCTGGGGGGCAGCGCGAGCACCGCGGAGGCCACCCAGGCGGTCCTCAAACACCTCTAAGGAGCACCTGTGGAACAAGCGGACCTCATCTGGCACAACGGAGAGCTCGTCGCCTGGGAGGACGCCAAGGTCCACGTACTGACCCACGGCCTGCACTACGGCACCGGAGTGTTCGAGGGCGAGCGCGCGTACGAAACCGCCAGTGGCCCGGCGATCTTCCGCCACGAGGACCACCTGCGGCGCCTGCTCCAGTCGGCAGAGCTCTTCTACATGCCGGTCCCCTACACCCTCCAGGAACTGCGCGCGGCGACCCACGAACTGATCGCCGCCAATGACCTGCGGGAGTGCTACATCCGCCCGATCGCGTTCCGCGGCTACGGCCAGATGGGGCTGTATCCGCTCGACGCTCCGGTCGAGGTCTCGATCGCCGCATGGTCCTGGGGCGCCTACCTGGGCGAGGAGGGAAAGCTCGGTGGGATCCGCGCCAAGGTCTCAAGCTGGCGACGGATCTCGCACGACTCCCTGATCCCGCACTCCAAGGCCAGCGGTCAGTACCTCAACAGCGTGCTGGCCAAGATCGAGGCCTCCAAGGCCGGTTACCAGGAGGCGATCCTGCTCGATCCCCACGGCTTCGTCTGCGAGGGCTCCGGCGAGAACATCTTCGTCGTGCGCGACGGTCAGCTCCTCACGCCGCCGCAGACCGCCGGCATCCTGGACGGGATCAACCGCAAGTCGATCATCCGCATCGCCTCCGACCTCGGCTATCCGGTGGTGGAGCGCGACCTGGCCCGGGCCGAGCTGTATCTCGCCGACGAGGTGCTCATGTCCGGCACCGCGGCGGAGCTGGTCCCGGTGCGCGAGATCGACGATCACCTGATCGGCGGGGGCGAGCCCGGCCCGGTGACGCGGGAGCTTCAGCGGGTCTTTGACGACGCCCTGCACGGGCGCGATCCTCGTTACGCCGAGTGGCTGGACCACGTGAAGGTGCCGAGCCAGGCGGTCTAGGCGTGCTTTCGGCGATGGTCATCGACAGGTGGAGCGGGCGAATTACGCGGGCGGCCGGCGCCTGACGCGCTGCCGCTCTGAGTTCGCCTGTTCACCTGAAGACCTTCGGAGGAATCACCCCGATGACCAAGATCCAGCTTTACGACACCACACTGCGAGACGGCATGCAGGGCGGCGGCATGTCGTTGTCCGCGGAAGAGAAGGTGCGTGTGGCCCACCGTCTCGACGAGCTCGGCATCGACATGATCGAAGCTGGCTTTCCCAGCTCCAATCCCAAGGAGCTTCGGCTGTTCGAGCTGCTGGCGGGCGAGACCTTCCACGGCGCGGAGATCACAGCGTTTGGAATGACCCGACGTCGAGACGTCACCCGTGCCGGGGATGATCCAGCGCTGCAGGTACTGGCCGGATGCTTCACACCGGTGTGCACGCTCGTGGGCAAGACGTGGGGACTTCATCTGGAGAAGGTGGTTCGCGTCGACCGGGCCGAGAACCTGGAGATGATCGCCGACTCGGTGGCGTTCCTGGTCGGCGAGGGCAAGCGGGTGGTCTACGACGCCGAGCACTTCTTCGACGGCTTCCGCGATGACCCCACCTACGCGTTGCAGTGCCTGGCCGCCGCGGCCGGGGCCGGGGCCGAGACCGTCACCTGCTGCGACACCAATGGTGGAACGCTCCCCGACGAGCTGGCCCGGGTGATGGCGGAGGTGGTCGCCGCACTGGCCGGCGCCGGCGCGCGCGTGGGCATTCACTGCCACGACGATGCCGGCTGCGGGGTCGCCAACTCGCTGGCGGCGGTACAGCAGGGCGCTACTCAGGTTCAGGGCACGATCAACGGCTACGGCGAGCGGTGCGGCAACGCCAACCTAGTCTCGATCATTCCCAACCTCCAGCTGAAGCTCGGCTACGAGTGCCTCTCGGAGAGCCAGCTCGCGACGCTTACCGCGACCGCGCACCTGTTCGACGAGGTGCTGAACTTCGCGCCGGACCCCGATCAGCCCTATGTCGGGCGCAACGCCTTCGCCCACAAGGGCGGCATGCACGTGGCCGGAGTCACCGCCGACCCCGCCACCTTCGAGCACATCGAACCCGCGGTCGTCGGCAACAGCAGGGAAGTGGTGGTATCCGAGCTGTCGGGCAAGGGGACGATGCGCACCCGTGCTGCGGAGGCCGGGATAGAGCTTGACGACGATGCCGCCGCGCGGGTGATCGAGCGGGTCAAGGAGCGAGAGCATCACGGTTACCAGTACGAGGCAGCCGATGGCTCCTTCGAGTTGCTCCTGCGCAAGGAGACCGGTGAGTACGAGTCGCTGTTCCGGCTCGAGCACTGGCGCGTGATCGTGGAGATGGGCCACATGGGCCATGTCGAGACCGAGGCGACGATCAAGCTGTGGGTGGGCGATGAGCGCTACGTCCGCACGGCTGAGGGCAACGGCCCGGTCAATGCGCTGGATCGAGCGCTGCGAGAAGCGATCGGCGAGATCTATCCACACCTGGCCGACATCAAGCTTGAGAACTTCAAGGTGCGGCTGATCGACGAGCACGAGGGGACCGCGTCGGTGACCCGCGTCCTGCTGGACGCCACCGACGGCGACGCCGTTTGGGGCTCGATCGGAGTATCCGAGAACGTGATCGAAGCCTCGTGGGAGGCCCTCGTGGACTCGCTGGAATACGGCATGCACGTCGTCGCTCGACGCACTGTCGCGCCCGCTGGCTCGTGACCGGCGGGTCGATCCCGCTGGCGCGCCCGTGGCTCGGCGCGGAGGAGGAGCGCGGGATGGTCGACGTCCTGCGCTCCGGGCAGCTGTCGCTGGGTCCGGTGAGCGTAGAGTTCGAGCGCCGGTTCGCCGGGGCGGTGGGGGCCTCGTACGCCAGCGCGGTCTCCAGCGGGACGGCGGGCCTGCATCTCGCGCTACGAGGAGTCGGCGTCAGCGATGGGGGGGAGGTGGTGACCAGCCCGTTCTCTTTCGTGGCCAGCGCCAACGTTGCGATCTACGAGCGCGCCACGCCGGTGTTCGCCGATATCGACCCGGTGACGCTGAACCTGGATCCCGAGGCCGCGGCCGCGGCGGTCACCGACCGCACAGAGGCGATCCTGCCCGTGCACGTATTTGGGTACCCGGCCGACCTCCCCGCGTTTGAGCGTCTCGGTTTGCCGCTGGTGGAGGACGCCTGCGAGGCGCTCGGCGCGGTCCACGCCGACGGGACCAAGGTGGGCGGACGCGGCCACCCGGCTGTGTTCGGCTTCTACGCCAACAAACAGCTGACCACCGGGGAGGGGGGGATGGTCACGATGGCCGACGGCGCCCTGAAGGAGCGGATCGACTCCGAGCGAAACCAGGGCCGGGCGCCGAACATGGACTGGTTGGACCACGACCGGCTCGGGTTCAACTACCGGCTCTCGGATATCGCCTGTGCGCTCGGCGTCGCCCAGCTGGATCGGCTGGAGCGGATGCTCTCCGACCGCGCCCGGGTCGCCTCGTACTACCGGGATGCACTGGCGGACCTGGAGGACCTCCAACTGCCGTGCCCGGATTCCGGGGGCAACCGGCGAGGCTGGTTCGTGTTCGTGGTGCAGCTGCCCCGAGGGGTTGAGCGGGAGACGGTGATCGGTGACCTGCGTGGGCGGGGCATCCCCAGCAAGCCCTACTTTCCCGCCGTCCACCTGATGAGCTTCTACCGCGAGCGGTTCGGGCATCGGCCGGGAGAATTTCCGATCTGCGAGGACGTCGCCGCGCGCTCCGTGGCGCTGCCGTTCTTTCCCCAGATGAGCGAGGACCAGGTTCAGCGTGTCGCCGATGCGCTCGGTCAGGTCCTGCGGCGGTAGGGGGTCCTTCTCATACGCAGCCGTTCTCGCCCGTACGGTTGCCGACCTCGTCCGTAACATCGCCGGAGAAGATGTCCCGCTTCGCCGAGCCCCAGCACGTTCTCTTCCGCCGTCTGAACGACTCCATCGGCTTCGACTGGCGCCTTGGTCCCTACGACGTCCAGCAATCGCGTGCGCATGCGGCGATGCTCGCCGCCCAGGGGATCATCTCCGAGTCCGACCGGGACGTGCTGTCCGAAGCGCTGGAGCAGGTGGAGCAGGAGCTCGCGGCGGGGACCTTCCAGGTGGCGGAGGAGGATGAAGACATCCACATGGCGATCGAACGACGGGTCACCGAGCTCGCCGGCGAGGCGGGGGGCCGGCTGCACACCGCCCGCTCCCGCAATGACCAGGTCGCCACCGACATGGCGATGTTCGTCCGCGCCCACGCCGCCGAGGCGGTCGAGTCGATCGGTTCGCTCGGCCGAACGCTGATCGACTTGGCCGAGCGCCACCTCGACTGGCCGATGCCGGGATACACCCACCTGCAGCGGGCCCAACCGGTCTACCTCAGCCACCACCTTCTTGCCTACGTCTGGATGCTGGTCCGTGATCGACGCCGGTTCCTGGCCGTGGCGGGGGAGACCGCCGCGCTGCCGCTTGGGGCAGGCGCGCTGGCCGGGGTGAACTTCGACACCGACCGCGAGCTGGTGGCCCGAGAGCTCGGCTTCGAGCATCCGGCCGAGAACTCCATCGACGCTGTCTCCAACCGTGACTTCGTGCTCGACTATCTGTCTGCGGCGGCGACCTGCGCCACCCACCTCTCGCGGCTGGGCGCCGAGGTGGTGCTGTGGTCCAGCGAGGAATTCGGCTTCTGCGAGGTGACCGACGCCTGGGCCTCGGGCTCCTCGATCATGCCCCAGAAGAAGAACCCGGACGCCGCGGAGCTGCTGCGAGCAAAGGCGCCCCGGATCGCCGGCCACCTGCTGGCTCTGCACGGCATCCTCCACGCGCTTCCGCTGACCTACAACAAGGACCTCCAGGAGGACAAGGAGCACCTGTTCGACACGGTCGACACGGTGGAGCTGATCCTCGCCGTGGCCGCGGGGATGATGGAGTCGATCGTGTTCAACCGGGAGCGGCTCCAGGCCGCCGCGGGTGACGAGTTCCTCGCCGCCACTGATGTCGCCGACCTGCTGGTGCGTCGCGGCTTGCCGTTCCGTCAGGCTCACGGCGTGGTTGCGGGTCTGGTGCGGCTGGCGATCTCCGAGGGGCGCACGCTCTCCGAGCTCACCCCAGAGCAACTGGCGGAGCACTCGCCGTTGCTCGACGAGGAGTTCTATGCGGTGCTGAGCGACGGCGCCTGGCTGGAGTCAAAGCGCTCCGAGGGGGGCACCAGCTCCGAGCGCGTGCGCGAGCAGCTGCAGCGGGCTCGTCACGAACTGCAGTGAGGGCGGAGTTCTATGCCCGGCCGGTGCTGGAGGTGGCACGTGACCTGGTGGGGTGCGTGGTCGAGCACGAGGGCTGCGGCGGTGTCATCGTCGAGACCGAGGCCTACCACGACTCCGAGCCCGCCTGCCACGCATTCGCCGGCCTGACCGCGCGCACCGCCACCCTCTTCGGGCCACCCGGGAGAGCCTACGTCTACCGCTCATACGGAGTCCACGCTCTGCTGAATGCTGTCAGCGAGCCCGAGGGGGTGGGCGCCGCGGTGCTGATCCGGGCGCTGGAGCCGGTGGCCGGCGTGGAGGAGATGCGGGTCAGGCGCGGTCTGGAGCGCACTCAGGATCTGTGCTCGGGTCCCGGAAAGCTGACCCAGGCGCTCGGCATCGGTCTGCACCACAACGGTGGCGATCTGTCTCGTGGTCCGGTGGTGGTTTCGGGGCGGCCGGCGGCATGGCGGGGGGTGCCGATCAGCACTGATCGCCGGATCGGCATCACCAAGGCTGCCGAGCTGCCGTGGCGCTTCTGCGTAACCGACAGCGGGTTTCTTTCCCGGCGGGTCTCCGCCTGACGCTGAGGCGCTCTCAGCGTGACCGGCGGGTTTCCGTCCGGACGCCGGCCGGCTCAGCCGATCCCGGCGCCGCCGGTCCCGCCGCCGGCGCCACCGCCGCCACCACCGGTTCCGCCGCCACCGCCGGTTGCTCCTCCGCCACCGCCGCCGGTTGCGCCACCGCCACCGCCACCGGTTCCGCCGCCACCGCCGGTTGCTCCTCCGCCACCGCCGCCGGTTCCGCCACCGCCACCGGTCCCGCCGCCGCCACCGCCGCCGGTTCCGCCCCCGCCACCACCTGTGCCGGCTCCGGTCCCGCCGCCGCCGGAACCCGCGCCGGCGCCGCTCCCTGAGTCCTGCCCAGAGCCTGTCCCTGGCCCGGAGGATCCGCCAGTGTCCGACCCGCCTCCGGCTCCACTGCCGCTGCCGGATGTGGAATCGGCGGAGCTGCCGCTGTTCGGGTTCTCGCTCTCGTTGGCGAGGATCTGGAGCGCCTGACTCATGAAGTTCTGCCAGATGATCGCCGGGTAGGTGCCGCCCTCCACCGGTCCGCCGTTGAACATGGTGGCCATCGAGACCAGCTTCGTGGGGAATCCGACCCAGACCGCCGTGGTCAGCTTCGGCGTCCAGCCCACGAACCAGGCGTCCCCGTAGTTGGTTGTGGTCCCGGTTTTGCCCACCACGTCGACCCCCGGGATCGCTGCCGAGGTGCCGGTCCCGGACTGGACCACGCCGACGAGGATGTCGTGAACCTGCTGGGCGATCTCCGTGGGGATCACCCTTTCGTACGTGGGCTTGTCAAGCAGGTCACGCGTCCCGTTGCACGTGACCACGAAGCAGTGAATCTCGGCGATCCCGGTCGGCCCCTTGTCCGGGGCGCCCAGCTGAGGGTCGTAGACGCGGTTCCCGCCGGTGGCGAAGGTCTCGTAGGCGTGGGCCATGTCAAGCGGCGTGACGCCCTCCTTGAGGCCGCCGAGGATCATGGCGTAGTTGGTGGAGACCGGGGAGCGGATCCCCATCCGGCGGGCCATGCGGGCGACGTTGTGGGGACCGACGCTGATCCCGACCTGGGAGTAGACGGAGTTGTCGGAGATCGCTGTGGCGTCGGCCAGGCTGATCGGGCCGGAGTAGGTATTGCCGAAGTTGTGGACGACGAAGTGCTCCTGGCCGCGGCTGTTGGGAACGACGAAGTTCTGGGGGGCGGAGTCGATCACCGAGTCGGCGGAGTACTTGCCGGAGGCCAGCGCGACCGCAAGCGTGAATGGCTTGAACGACGAACCAGGCTGACGGTGTCCTTCGGTGGCCAGGTTGAACGGGGAGTTCGTGAAGCCCTCCTGCCCATTGACGATCGGCCCCCCGACCATCGCCCGGACCTCGCCTGTCTTGTTGTCGATGGCCACCAGGGAGGCGGTGGGAAGCCCGGAGCCGGAGGGCAGCTCGGAGCTCACCGCCTGCTCGGCGGCCTTCTGCATCTCCAGGTCCAGCGAGGTGCGGATCTGCAGACCGCCGTAGTAGGCGCGGTACTCGGCGACGTTGGCGGGCACCCCGTGTCCGAGACCCATGGCGGCGAGGATCTGGGGGCGCAGCCAGCTCGTGAAATAAGGAGCGGCGGTCGGCTCAGAGGGCTGTTGGATGTCGTTGGAAGTCGGCAGGGGGGAGGCGATGCCCTGCTCATACTGCTGGCGGGTGATGAAGTTTTGCTGGAGCATGTCCTGGAGGACCAGGTTCCGCCGGCCACGGGCCGCCTGGGGATGCTCGGTGGGGTCGAAGGCCGTCGGCGAGGCGACCATGCCGGCCAGCGTCGCCGCGTCCGCCGGAGTGAGCTCGGCCGCGCATTTCGGCCGCTTGATCGTTGGCGTGCTGTCACCGCATCCCGCCGTTGACTGGCCGGCCTGATCGGGCGTGACGGTGGCGTCGTAGCCGTACTTCTTGCCGAAATACACCCGCGCCGCCGACTCCACGCCGTAGGCCCCATTGCCGAAGTAGATCGAGTTCAGGTACTCCTGGAGGATCTTCTGCTTGCTCCACTTGCGGGTCAGGTGGTAGGCGAGCGCGGCTTCGCGGAGCTTCTCCAGGATCGTCCGGTTGTTCTGCTCTGAGAGTGCGTTCTTGACGAACTGCTGCGCGATCGTCGAGGCGCCCTGGCGAGATCCGCCGGAGACATCGGCTGCGAAGGCCCGGGCGATGCCGCGGATGTCGACGCCCGGGTCGCTCCAGAACCGCTTGTCCTCGATCGCCACCACCGCGTCCTCCATGGACGGCGAGATCTGGCCGATGTTGTCGATGACGACGTTGTTGGGCGGCGCGAAGATCCCGATCGGCCGCCAATGGTCGTCGTAGAGATAGGAGTTGGCCTCCTTCTTGTACTGGGCCTTGTTCTCCAGCTGCGGAAGATCGGAGGCCACCGCCATCATCATCCCGAACAACGTCGAGACGGCCGCAAGTGCTCCTAGCCCGGCCAGGATGAAGATCAGGCGTAGCTTGCGAACCCGGGGCGGAGGTGGACCGTCGCCTCCGCGGCGGAGCGGCCAGCGCCGTCGCGGGCGGCCGAACGGGAGCGGCGCAGGCGGAGGATCGCCCTGTTGGGGGATGTCAGCGTCGTCGCTCATGCCTGCGTGAGAAGCTCGGCTGCCTAGCAGCCTTCAGCCCGTGCGATAGGGCAGAGAGGGCCGCGGTGCCCGGCGGCACGGTCGGCGGCTCCCGCGGGAGACTAGCATTGCCTCGGATGCACTCGGACGGCCCGGAGGAGCCCGCTCGCCCTGGCCGGTCACCGGCTGAGGAGGCCGCCTGGCTCAGCCGAAACGCCGTCGATTGCCTGCCGGAAGACGGTCTGGAAGAGAAGCTCGCATTGGATCGTCCGCTGCGGGTGAAGCTGGGGATCGACCCCACCGCCCCCGATATCCACCTCGGTTTCACCGTGGTGCTCCAGAAGCTCCGTGAGTTCCAGGATCTAGGCCATACGGTGGTGCTGATCGTCGGCGACTACACCGCTCGCGTGGGCGATCCGAGCGGGCGCTCCGCCACCCGCCCGACGCTCAGGCCGGAGGAGATCGACGCAAACGCCCGCACCTTTCAGGACCAGGCGGAGAAGATCCTCGATCGTGCGCGACTGGAGGTCCGCCACAACAGCGAGTGGCTGGCGATGTCGATGGAGTCGCTGTTCGGGCTGTTGCGGACGACCACGGTCGCCCAGCTGCTGGAGCGGGACGACTTCGCCAAGCGGTTCGGAGCCGCCCAGCCGATCTCGGTGCTCGAGCTCCTCTATCCACTGCTGCAGGGCTATGACTCGGTGGCGGTGCGGGCCGACGTCGAGCTGGGCGGGACCGATCAGAAGTTCAACCTGCTGCTCGGTCGGGACATCCAGCGCGCCTATGACCAACCCCAGCAGGTGGTCTTGACGCTGCCGCTGCTGACCGGGACCGACGGCGAGCGCAAGATGTCCAAGTCGTATGACAACTACATCGGGGTGAGCGAGCCGCCGCAGGAGATCTATGGCAAGACGCTGAGCATCCCCGACTCCTCGCTGGAGCTGTGGTACTCGCTCCTGCTGGGCCGAGAACCGGACCACGAGCTCGGACCGCGGGATGCCAAGCGCGCTCTGGCCCGGGCGCTCGTGGAGCGCTTCTACGACGGGACCGCTGCGGCCGGGGCCGAGGCGGAGTTCGATCGGGTCCACGTCGCCCATGCGCTGCCGGAGGATCTGCCCGAGGTGGACTGGCGGCCGGCGCCGGATGGCGGCGCGGACGTTGTGCATCTGCCCGCGCTGCTCGCCCAGGCCTTCGCGGTCTCCACCTCCGACGCTCGCCGGGCCCTGGCCCAGGGCGGAGTCCGCCTCGATGGGGTGCCGATATCCGACCTTGATGTCCCGGTGCGGGATCTCGACGGGCGGGTGCTCCAGCTGGGCAAGCGGCGTTTCGCGCGCGTACGGGTGACTGCTACGGAGGGCGCTGCGGACCCGGCCGCGGATCCGGAGCGTGCCTAGCTTCTGCTGGGTGATCGGGCTCCGTGACCGCACCTGACCGAGCCTCGCCGCACCTGGCGGACGGGCGACCTATACTGCCGAGCGCGATCGGTCCTCCCGGGAACGGTCGCGGCCGAGGAGGCGGTCCGGTCGGCGATCATGCAGTTCAAAGCTTGTTGACCGAGCGCTATACTCACCGGTCCGCTTCGGGATCCGATTTCCCGGGTCCCGGGCGCCCCCTGAGAAGGTAGACCCTTCTGCAAGAGGTGCGCGGTCTTTGAAAACTCAACAGCATGCGCACCCTTCGACCGATGCCCGGTCGGAGAGTGTGTCCAGGTTCGACGCCGTCGATTCTCTTCGCCCGTTCGCGGGCTGGATGTCGGCGGTGCCAAGATTGACCCCGTCTTGCGTCCCGGAGCCCTCTGTGTACTACGGGCTCCTTTTGTTGAGGACGCAAGGGCCTGATCCCGCCAAGGGCAGGCCCGGAGTTTTGCCCGAGATCCGTTCGCGGATCCTGGGTGTGAATTCTCTGACGACTCTTTGTGAGCGGTGGGAGGTCTCGCATCTCTCGCCGAGCAGTTCTTCACGGAGAGTTTGATCCTGGCTCAGGACGAACGCTGGCGGCGTGCCTAACACATGCAAGTGGAGCGACGAACCGGGCTTTTAGCCCGGGGCAGAGCCGCGAACGGGTGAGTAACACGTGGGTAACCTGCCCTGATGATTGGGACAACCCGAGGAAACTCGGGCTAATACCGAATGTGCCCTCCGGCCACAAGGCCGCTGGGGAAAGGAAGCTTCGGCCTCCGCATCGGGATGGGCCCGCGGCCCATTAGCTTGTTGGTGAGGTAACGGCTCACCAAGGCTGCGATGGGTAGCTGGTCTGAGAGGACGATCAGCCACACTGGGACTGAGACACGGCCCAGACTCCTACGGGAGGCAGCAGTGGGGAATCTTGCGCAATGCGCGAAAGCGTGACGCAGCAACGCCGCGTGGGGGAAGACGGCCTTCGGGTTGTAAACCCCTTTCAGTTGGGACGAAGCTTCGCCGGTGAACAGCCGGCTGGAGTGACGGTACCTTCAGAAGAAGCCCCGGCTAACTACGTGCCAGCAGCCGCGGTAATACGTAGGGGGCTAGCGTTGTCCGGAATCATTGGGCGTAAAGAGCGTGTAGGCGGCTCGGTAAGTCCGCTGTGAAAGTCCAGGGCTCAACCCTGGAAAGCCGGTGGAAACTGTCGGGCTAGAGTCCGGAAGAGGCGAGTGGAATTCCTGGTGTAGCGGTGAAATGCGCAGATATCAGGAGGAACACCAATGGCGAAGGCAGCTCGCTGGGACGGTACTGACGCTGAGACGCGAAAGCGTGGGGAGCAAACAGGATTAGATACCCTGGTAGTCCACGCCGTAAACGATGGGCACTAGGTGTGGGGGGTGTCGACTCCCTCCGTGCCGACGCTAACGCATTAAGTGCCCCGCCTGGGGAGTACGGCCGCAAGGCTAAAACTCAAAGGAATTGACGGGGGCCCGCACAAGCAGCGGAGCATGTGGTTTAATTCGACGCAACGCGAAGAACCTTACCTGGGCTTGACATGTTCCTGACCGCCGTGGAAACACGGTTTCCCTTCGGGGCAGGATCACAGGTGGTGCATGGCTGTCGTCAGCTCGTGTCGTGAGATGTTGGGTTAAGTCCCGCAACGAGCGCAACCCCCGTCGCATGTTGCCAGCATTTAGTTGGGGACTCATGCGAGACTGCCGGTGACAAACCGGAGGAAGGTGGGGATGACGTCAAGTCATCATGCCCCTTATGTCCAGGGCTACACACGTGCTACATTGGCGCGTACAGAGGGTGGCAAGACCGCGAGGTGGAGCGAATCCCTCAAAGCGCGTCTCGGTTCGGATTGCAGGCTGAAACTCGCCTGCATGAAGGCGGAGTTGCTAGTAATCGCGGATCAGCATTGCCGCGGTGAATACGTTCCCGGGCCTTGTACACACCGCCCGTCACACCACGGGAGTGAGCAACACCCGAAGCCGGTGGCCTAACCCTTTTGGGATGGAGCCGTCGAAGGTGGGGCTCGTGACTGGGGTGAAGTCGTAACAAGGTAGCCGTAGCGGAAGCTGCGGCTGGATCACCTCCTTTCTAGGGAGCCCTTCTCGAATCGAAGGGCACCGGCCGCCGGAAGGATCGTCGTCTGAGCTCCTCGGAGCCCGCGGCGCTCTCCTTCAGCGCGGTCGGCCACTAGACATGTCGACCGGGCCTGGATCGGCACGCGCGGTGTCATCACGATGCCGGCGAGCTTGCATGCTGTTGAGTTTTGAGAGACCGGCCCGCCGCCGGCAGTTCGAGACTTGTTCTCGGCTCCGTGCGGCGGTCTCGCCTCTTTACGGACCTTGAAAACTGCACAGTAGCCAATGAAATGGGTATCACCGGGTGAGAGCACTGCTCTCTCCCAAGATCACCGTCAAGATAGTAAGGGCACATGGTGGATGCCTTGGCACCAAGAGTCGAAGAAGGGCGTGAACGGCTGCGATAAGCCGCGGTGAGGCGCTGAATGGCCTGTGACCCGCGGATGCCCGAATGGGGAAACCCAGCGTCGGTAATGCGGCGTTATCCCGCGCTGAACACATAGGCGCGGTGAAGACAAGCGGGGGAAGTGAAACATCTCAGTACCCCGAGGAAAGGAAATCAACCGAGACTCCCTGAGTAGTGGCGAGCGAAAGGGGAATAGCCCAAACCCGGCGCGTGTAAGTGGCCACACGTTGCGCGTTGGGGGTTGTAGGGCGCCTGGTCCGGATCGTGGCCGATCCGGCGGAAGTTACAAAGTGGAGTGATAGTCGAAGCGCGTGGAACCGCGCACCACAGAGGGCAACCGTCCCGTAGACGAAATCATTCCGCCTTCCGTCAGGCGTTCCTGAGTAAGTCCGCTCCCGTGAAACGCGGACTGAACCTGGGGGGACCACCCTCCAAGGCTAAGTACTCCTTGGTGACCGATAGCGGACTAGTACCGTGAGGGAAAGGTGAAAAGTACCCCGGAAGGGGAGTGAAATAGTACCTGAAACCACGTGCCTACAAGCGGTGGGAGCGGCTTCGTGCCGTGACCGCGTGCTTTTTGCATAACGAGCCGGCGAGTTACTCGTCTGCGGCAAGGTTAAGCGATGAGCGGAGCCGAAGCGAAAGCGAGTCCGAACAGGGCGACACAGTCGTAGGCGGTAGACCCGAAGCTGAGCGAGCTACCCATGGGCAGGTTGAAGCGGGGGTAAGACCTCGTGGAGGACCGAACCGACCTAGGTTGAAAACTGGGCGGATGACCTGTGGGTCGGAGTGAAAGGCTAATCAAGCTCAGTGATATCTGGTTCTCTCCGAAATATATTTAGGTATAGCCTCGGATAAATTCCGTGGCGGCCGTAGAGCACTGTTTGGACTAGGGGCCCTACCAGGTTACCGAATTCAGGCAAACTCCGAAGACCGTCACGGTTACTCCGGGAGTCAGTTGCTGGGGGATAAACTTCAGCGTCAAGAGGGAAACAGCCCAGACCGCCAGCTAAGGTCCCCAAGTACTAGCTAAGTGGTAAACGATGTTCGAATGCACAGACAACCAGGAGGTTGGCTTAGAGGCAGCCATCCTTGAAAGAGTGCGTAACAGCTCACTGGTCAAGTGTTCGAGCGCGGATAATGTAGCGGGGCTCAAGCTAGTCACCGAAGCTGCGGGTGCGTGAGGCCTTCGGGCCGATCGCGCGGTAGGAGAGCGTTCCGGCGCCAGCGAAGCAGCGGCGTAAGCCAGCTGTGGAGGCACCGGAAGTGAGAATGCCGGCATGAGTAACGAAAGAGAGGTGAGAATCCTCTCCACCGATTGCCCAAGGTTTCCTGAGTAAAGTTCGTCTGCTCAGGGTTAGTCAGGACCTAAGGCGAGGCCGAAAGGCGTAGTCGATGGCCAACGGGTTGATATTCCCGTACCACGTCGCTTCCGTTTGACCGAAGGGGGGACGAGGAAGGCTATGGGATCCCAGGCGATGGTTGTCCTGGGGTAAGCATGTAGGGGTGGCTCTAGGCAAATCCGGAGCCGCATAACCCGAGGTGCGATGCCAGCTGGCTCTAAGCCGGCGAGTCCCGGATGCCAAGCCTCCAAGAAAAGCCTCTAGGGAGGAAGCGCGTGCCTGTACCAAAACCGACACAGGTGGGCAAGTGGAGCACACTAAGGTGATCGAGATAACCCTCGTTAAGGAACTCGGCAAAATCGCCCCGTAACTTCGGGATAAGGGGCGCCCCAGTAGGGTGAACCACCTCGCGTGGGAAGCCCGAGAGGGCCGCAGTGAATAGGTTCAAGCGACTGTTTACCAAAAACACAGGTCTCTGCTAAGTCGTAAGACGACGTATAGGGGCTGACGCCTGCCCGGTGCCGGAAGGTTACGTGGAGGTGTTAGGGCTTCGGCTCGAAGCACCGAAACTAAGCCCCGGTAAACGGCGGCCGTAACTATAACGGTCCTAAGGTAGCGAAATTCCTTGTCGGGTAAGTTCCGACCTGCACGAATGGCGTAACGACTTGAACGCTGTCTCAACGAGGGGCTCGGTGAAATTGCAGTCTCGGTGAAGATGCCGAGTACCCGCGGCTAGACGGAAAGACCCCGTGAACCTTTACTACAACTTGGTATTGGGGTTCGATGCATCTCGCTCAGGATAGGTGGGAGGCTAGGAAGCGCCGGCTGCGGCTGGTGCGGAGCCAACCTTGAGATACCACCCTTGATGTCTTGGATCTCTAACAGTGCACCGTGAACCCGGGCGCTGGACAGTGACAGGTGGGTAGTTTGACTGGGGCGGTCGCCTCCCAAAATGTAACGGAGGCGCGCAAAGGTTCCCTCAGCACGGTCGGAAATCGTGCGTAGAGTGTAAAGGCAGTAAGGGAGCTTGACTGCGAGACCGACAGGTCGAGCAGGTGCGAAAGCAGGCCTTAGTGATCCGGCGGTAGCAAGTGGAAGCGCCGTCGCTCAACGGACAAAAGGTACTCCGGGGATAACAGGCTTATCGGGCCCAAGAGTCCACATCGACGGCCCGGTTTGGCACCTCGATGTCGGCTCGTCGCATCCTGGGGCTGAAGTAGGTCCCAAGGGTTGGGCTGTTCGCCCATTAAAGCGGTACGCGAGCTGGGTTCAGAACGTCGTGAGACAGTTCGGTCCCTATCTGCCGTGGGCGTTGGAGAGTTGAGAGGATTCGTCCCTAGTACGAGAGGACCGGGATGAACGCACCTCTGGTGTATCTGTTGTCCTGCCAAGGGCACTGCAGGTTAGCTACGTGCGGATCGGATAACCGCTGAAAGCATCTAAGCGGGAAGCCGGCCTCGAGATGAGCTCTCCCATCCCCTAGAGGGAGTAAGACCCCTGGTAGACCACCAGGTTGATAGGCCGGATCTGGAAGGATGGTGACATCCGTAGGAGACCGGTACTAATGGGTCGAGGGCTTGACGGATATTTGATATCCGTTCATTGGCGCTGTGTAGTTTTGAAGGCCCGTGAAGGGCGGTCTCTTACCGGTTTCCGGTGGCTATGGCGAGGGGGAAACACCTCTTTCCATTCCGAACAGAGCCGTTAAGCCCCTCAGCGCCGATGGTACTTGGCTCGCAAGAGCCTGGGAGAGTAGGTCGCCGCCGGTTCTTATCTAGACCCCGTCAGTCTCCAAGGAGGCGGCGGGGTCTTTTTCTTGTTCGGCTGTCGCCGACCCGTCTCTCACCTGATCGGTCCACATCGTCCGGGCCTAGGTTGTTGCCCCGGGTGTCACACTCCATCGACCTGCGAGCATCTGGGCCGTGCGTCCCATGGTCGACTACTTCAAGGCAAACCCCCAGGCGTTCGTCCTGCTGGTGATCTGCGTGGTGCTCGGTCTGGGGACGTTCATCGCGGTGATCATCGGGCTGGTCGGCGCCGGGTCGGGTCAGACGACTGGGGAGCCCTCCGGGGCTATCTCAGGCCTCGCCGGACTGGTTGCCGGTTGCGCAGGCTGACCCCCCGATGAGCGGCGGCGAGCCCACCGCGGAGGTCGCCTTCGGCACCAGCGATCCCTTCACCCTCGGGGTGGAGGAGGAGCTGTTCCTGGTCGATCCACTCACCGGCACCCAGACGAACTCCTCAGGGGCGGTGCTGGAGCACCTGGAGGCACAAGCCGCGGGCGAGGATCAACACCTCCCTGGGACGGTGGAGCGCGAGCTCCACGCCTCCCAGGTGGAGCTGATCACCGGCGTGACCCGGGACGTCGGCGAGGCGGTGGCGGCGCTGCGGCGCATGCGCGGGGCGGTTCTCGAGACCGGCACCGGCCTGCTCGCCTCCGGCACGCATCCCTCCGCCGGCGAGGACGACTCCGAGATCACCGACAAGGAACGCTATGAGCGGATTCGGTACCTGATCGGCGATGCCGCCGCCACCCCGGTGGGGGCGCTGCACATCCATGTGGGCATGCCCGATACCGCGAGCGCGATCCGGGCCTTCAACGGGTTGCGCCAGGAACTGCCGCTGCTGCAGGCCCTGGCGGCCAACTCGCCGTTTCGCCACGCGCGGGACACTGGCCTGGCCTCGGCCAGGGAGGTGACGTTGCGGGGGTGGCCCCGGTCGGGCGTGCCGAGAGAGCTCCGGGACTTCGAGGACTTCTGCCAGCTCGCCGCGGTCCTCTCCCGGGCCGCCGATGTCGCCGACTACACCTGGTTCTGGTGGAAGCTCCGCCCCCATCCCCGGCTGGGGACGGTCGAGGTCCGAGCCCTGGACGTGCAGTTCTCGCTGGCCGACACGGCCGCGCTGGTCGCGCTTGTGCACTGTCTGGCCAAGGCCGCGGCAGAGGGCGAGGTCGCCGAGGCACTCACCAGCGAGCTGCTGGAGGAGGGCATGTTCCGGGCCGCCCGATTCGGGGTGAACGGGGAGCTCCCCGACGGGGATGGCCGACTCCGTCCGATGGCTGAGCTGCTCGATTCCGCACTGGAGCGCGCTGCCCCGCACGCCCAGGAGCTTGGCTGTGGCGCGGAGCTGGACGCTCTTCCGGGGCTGCTGCGGGACGGCGGGGAGGCCGGCCAGCAGCGCGCTACCTACGAGCTCTCCGGGATGGAGGCGCTGCTGCGGGAGCTGACAGCCCGGACGGCCGCGGGCCGGTAGACCGGGGAGACGCACACGGCCGGCCGGGCCGGGACGGCACCGGGCCGGCGGCTGCGCTCCCAGCGCAGCGGCTGCCGGTGGGGGTGGTGGGCAAGCGCGTCGAGGGCGCAGCCGCCCGCCGCGCCGGACTCGTCTGGGTGGTCCGCCAGCAGGTCGTCGACCCGGTCAAACCAGGCCAAGATTCGCTGTTTCGATGACTGGAACATATGTTCGCCAGGCTAGGTATCGGTCCGGACAGAAGGCCCGTTTTTCTGCAACTTCCCGTGCAAAGCCCAGGGGAATCTCGAAATGGCGATGCAACGTCCCATGATCACGCCGCCGCCTGTTCGGAGAGCAGCTCGTCCCGGTGCGCGATCAGGGCGTCGATGACCGTCTGGAGATGCCCGTCGAAGTCCACTCCCAGCGCCTCGGCCCCCTCCCGCATCTCCTCGCGATCCACCGCCGCGGCGAAGCTCGGCTGCCGCAGCTTCTTCTTCACGGACTTGGGCGTCATGCCCGCCAACCCCTCCGGCCGCACGTAGGCGACTGCGAGCACGAACCCGCACAGCTCATCGACGGCGTAGAGCGCCTTCTCCATATCCGACTCCCGGGGCACCTCCATGAAATCGGCATGCGACGCGACCGCTCGGACCAGCTCTGGCGGATACCCATGCTCCTCCAGCTCACGCACGGCGTAGCGTGGGTGGCCATCCTCCAGATTCGGATACCGCTCGTAGTCGAGGTCGTGGAGCAGCCCGGTCATGCCCCAGAGCTCGACGTCCCCGCCGAAACGGGGTGCGTAGGCTCGCATCGCCGCCTCCACCGCGAGCATGTGCCGGCGCAGGGAAGGCGACTCCGTCCACCGGCAAAGCAGGTCCCATGCCTCCGCGCGCGAATGGTGTCCCGGCATGGTTGTTACCCTAGCTGAGCGCTTGGGGCCGGAAAGCGGGCCAGACGGCTCCGGCGACCGCGCACAGCCGCCTTCGCTCGCGTCTCCGGCCGCCCGGTCCAGGAAGCAGCCGGTGCAAACCGCAACCACCGCGCCACAGATACCGATGGAGAAGTTCGTAATCGAGGGAGGCGTGCCCCTGTCGGGCACGATCGTTCCCACCGGAAACAAGAACGGCGCGCTGCCGATTCTGGCCGCATGCCTGCTCACGGACGACGAAGTGGTGCTCCGCAACGTGCCCAACATCAGGGACGTGTTCGCGATGACCTTGCTGCTGGAGTCGCTCGGCGCCAAGGTGGTGTGGCGAAGCTCCAGCGAGGTGGCGATCACCGCCAGCGGCATCGAGAGCCCGGTGGTCGATCGCGAGCTGGCCGAGCGGATCCGGGCCTCCTTCCTGCTGGCGGGGCCATTGCTGGCCCGCTTCGGGCGGGCGAAGATGCCGCCCCCCGGAGGCGATGTAATCGGCCGCCGACGGCTGGACCCGCACCTCGATGCCTTCCGCGCCCTCGGGGCATCGGTCGACCATCAGCGCGACATCTTCCTGGAGGCGCCCGCAGCCGGGCTGCGCGCCTGCGACTTCCTGATGGACGAGCCCTCGGTGATGGCCACCGAGAACGCGCTGATGGCCGCGGCCCTCACCCGTGGGCCGACGGTGATCCGCAACGCCGCCTCCGAGCCGCACGTCCAGGACCTGGCGCGCATGCTGGTCTCGATGGGCGCACAGATCGATGGGATCGGATCCAACGTCATGACCGTTCACGGGACCACCAGCCTGCGGGGATGCACTCACACCATCGCGCCGGACCACATCGAGATCGGCTCGTTCATGGCCCTGGCCGCGGTGACCGGCGGCGAGCTCCTGATCAAGGACACGGTGCCCCAGGACCTGCGGATGATCCGGTTGGTGTTTGAGCGGCTGGGGCTGCGCACCGAGGTCCGCGGCAACGACGTGATCGTGCCCGGCTCGCAGGCGCTGAGGATCCGCAACGATGCGGGCGACTACACCCCGAAGGTGGAGGACGGCCCATGGCCGGCCTTCCCTGCCGATCTGACCAGCATCGCCCTTGCCCTGGCCACCCAGGCCGAGGGCTCGGTGATCATCCACGAGAAGATGTTCGAGAACCGTCTCTTCTTCACCGACAAACTTCAGGTGATGGGGGCCTCGATCACCATCTGCGACCCGCATCGGGCGATCGTCGTGGGCCCCAGGCGGCTGCGGGGGGAGCGAGTCGAATCGCCGGACATCCGGGCCGGCATGGCGATGCTGATCGCTGCGCTGTGCGCCGACGGGGTCACGGAGATCGGGAACGTCCGTCAGATCGATCGGGGCTACGAGCGGATCGACGAGCGCCTGCGGGAGCTCGGCGCCCGTATCGAGCGGGTGGACGACGTGCCCGCGCCGGTCTGAAGCAGCGGAGCGCCGTCGGCGTACGGCAGACTGAGAGCCGATGATCCACCGCATTCCCAGCGGGACTCGAGACGTCCTGCCCGACGAGATGCGCGAGCTCCGCTCGATGACCGACCGTGTCCACGCCGTGTTCGACGGCGCGGGTTACGGCGAGGTCTATACCCCGGCGCTGGAGTACGAGGCGACCTTCGAGAGAGCCGGGCTCACGGCCGCGCAGCCTGCCTACCGCGTGTTCGACGAGCAGGGCAACGTCCTCGCACTTCGCTCCGACATGACCGTGCCGATCGCTCGGCTGGTGGCCACCCGCTACCCCGACGCCGAGCTGCCGCTCCGTTTCAGCTATTTCGCGCACGCGTATCGCGGAGTTCGCCCCCAGCGGGGCCAGTCACGGGAGTTCCTGCAGGCCGGGCTTGAGCTGATCGGCGCGCCGGCCCCGGATGGCACGGCCGAGGCGCTCAGTGTGCTCTGCGCGGCCCTCGATGCCGCCGGACTGAAGACTTATCGCGTCGGTGTGGGGGACGCCTCGCTCTACCCGGCGCTTCTGGAAGCGCTGGGGGTCGCCCCGCAGGCCAGTGAGCTGATCCTCCGTGAGCTCGTATCCGGTGACTTCGTAGGCCTGGAGCAGGAGCTCCAGCGCCTGGGTCTTCCGCAGGAAGAGCTCGCTCTGCTGCTGCGGGTGCCGCATGTACGTGGTGGCCCCGAGGTGCTCGACGAGCTGAGCGACCAGCTGCTCGGTGCCGGGGTGGGCATGCGGACCCTGCACGGGCTCTTGGCCCCGGAGGTGGCCGAACGGGTGATCTTCGACTTCGGTCTGGTGCGGAGCCTCGGCTACTACACCGGCGCCGTGTTCCAGGTCTACGACCCCGCCCATGGCGTTCCGATCGGCAGTGGCGGTCGCTACGACGAGCTGCTCGGCCGGTTCGGCCGGCCGCTCCCGGCGGTGGGCTTCGCGCTCAATGTCGAGCGCCTGCACATCGCCCTCACCGGCGAGGAGCGTGGCCTGTCATGACCGATCTGCGCATTGCTGTGCCTCGGGGGGCGCTGTTCGGCGAGACGCTGGAATTGCTTGACCAGGTGGGTCTCGACACCGCCGAGGTCCGCGAGAACGACCGCAAGCTGCTGTTCGAGGCTTCCGGCATCATCACGATGCGCCCATCCGACGTGCCGACTTACGTCGAGGCGGGTGCGGCCGACATCGGGATCACCGGCAAGGACGTCCTGATGGAGCAGTCTGAGCGAGAGGTCTACGAGCTCGCCGACCTTGGCTATGGGCACTGCACGATGGTGCTGGCCTCGGTGGCGGGAGAAGACCGCGCCGAGGAGACCCTGCGACGCCTGGGTGTGGTGCGGATCGCCACCAAGTATCCGAAGGTGGCGGCCCGCCACTTCCTGGCCACCGGGCGTCAGGCCGAGATCGTCGAGGTAAAGGGATCGGTGGAGCTGGCGCCCCTCACCGGGCTGGCCGAGGCCATCGTCGACCTCACCGCCACCGGGACGACATTGCGGGAGAACGGGCTGGTGGTGCGGGAGGAGATTGCGGCCAGCACGGCCAGGCTGATCGCCAACCGCGTCGCTCACAAGCTCAAGGCGCGCGAGATCGACGCGTTGCTGGAGCGCGTCAATGCGCTGTGAGCGCCTCCGGGTCGACGGCGACCCGGTGGCGGTGGCCGAGACACTTCGTGCGCTCGTGCCAGCGCCTGAGTCGGTTCAGAGCCCGGTCTCGGAGATCATCGCCGCGGTAAGAGCGGAGGGGGACGCAGCTGTCAGGCGCTACACCCAGCGCTTCGACGTTCCGGAGGCCGCGCTGCTCCCCACCCGGGTAGAGCCCGATCGGCTGGCAGCGGCGGCCGGCGCATTGAGTCCGCAGCTCCGTGACGCGCTGGAGCTGGCGATCGAGAACGTCGGGGCGGTGGCCCGCGGATGGCTGGCCTCGCCGGAGTGCGAGGTCACCTTCGAGCGACCACCAGGTGCGTCTGCGTCACGTCCCCGTGGCCCGTGCCGGGGTCTACGTGCCCGGGGGGCGAGCCGCCTACCCGAGCACGGTTGTCATGGGGGTCAGCACGGCCCGGACCGCCGGGGTGGGGGAGGTCGCGGTCTGCGCTCCGCCAGGCCCGAACGGGGAGATCGACGAGACGGTGCTGGGGGCGTGCGCGCTGACCGGGGCCACCGACGTCTACCGCATGGGCGGCGCCCAGGCGGTGGCCGCGCTGGCCCACGGGAGCGAGGTGGTCTCCCCAGTCGAGGTGATCGTCGGTCCCGGGAACCTCTACGTCCAGGAGGCCAAGCGCCAGGTGTCCGGACGAGTGGGGATCGACGGCTTCGCCGGCCCGAGCGACCTGGTGGTGATCGCCGACCCCGGCAGCGACCCAGCCCCTCTGGCCCTTGATCTCCTGGCCCAGGCCGAGCACGGGCCGGGAACACTGGTGGCGGGGCTGTCCACCTCCGAGTCGCTGCTGGGAGAGCTTGAGCGGGCGCTCGCCAGTGGCCCGGAGACGGCGGCCACGGCCAGGCTCGTGCAGGTCGCCGACGCCGGCGAGGCGCTGGCCCTGGCCGAGAGCTTCGCCCCCGAGCACCTGGAGCTCGTCGGCACCGAGGCTGAGTCGCTGGCTCCCTGGATCACCCGGGCCGGCTGCCTGTTCGTCGGGGCCGGCGCTGCGACGGCGTTCGGTGACTACATCGCCGGCTCCAATCACATCCTGCCCACCAACGGCGCTGCCCGCTTCGCCTCCGGCGTGACGCCGGCACACTTCCTGCGCGCCATGGCGGAGGTGAGAATCGGCGACGCGGGCCGCCTGGCCGCCGTCGCCGCTCCGCTGGCCCGCGCCGAGGGATTCGAGCTCCACGCCCGCTCGATGGAGGCACGCATCCGGGACAATGGTGCAGATGACACGTAGCGCGGAGATCGAACGCCGCACAGGGGAGACCGAGATCGAGGTCCAGCTCACCCTCGACGGCTCCGGCGATGGTGAACGAGCCACCGGTGTGGGCTTTCTTGACCACATGCTCGACCTGCTCGCTCGCCACGGGCGGCTGGACCTGGGGGTGCAGGCGCGGGGAGACCTTCAGACCGGCGCCCACCACACAGTCGAGGACGTGGGCATCTGCATAGGGCAGGCGCTGGACCGCGCGCTCGGCGACCGCGCCGGCATCGTCCGCTACGGCCACGCCGTGGTGCCGATGGACGAGGCCCGGGCGGCCTGTGCCATCGACATCTCGGGGCGGGGGCTGTGCCGCTTCGAGGCCGAGCTGCCGCCGGGGGCAATCGGCAACTTCGACCACGAGCTGACCGAGGAGTTCTTTCGGGCCCTCGCCGCCAACGCCAAGGTCACCCTCCATGTGACCGTCGAGGCAGGCAGTAACGCCCACCACGTGATCGAGGCGATGTTCAAGGCGCTGGCCCGCGCACTGCGCGCTGCCACGGCCGTGGACCCTGACGAGCAGGGAGTGCCCAGCACCAAGGGGACCTTGGTGTGAGCGACCGCGTCCGCATCGCTGTCGTCGACTACGGCATGGGCAATCGCCGCTCGGTACAGAAGGCGCTGGAGCACGTTGGCGCCGTCGCCACGATCACCAGCCGCGAAGACGAGCTGATGGAGGCCGCCGGCTTGGTGGTCCCCGGGGTGGGCGCGTTCCCGCTGGCGATGGCGAACCTGGGCGAGCGCGGCCTGGATACGCTGATCCGGGAGCGAGCGGCGAGCGGGGCCCCGGTACTGGGCGTGTGTCTGGGCATGCAGCTGTTGTTCGAGCGCTCCTCGGAGCTGACCGGAGCGGCGGGGCTGGGGCTGATCCCGGGTGAAGTCACCGCGCTGTCCACGGGCGGTCTGCGAGTGCCCCACATCGGCTGGAATGAAGTCAGCTTCGTGCGAGATTCGCCGCTGACCGCAGGTCTGCCGCAAGCCGGTTGTCCCTTCTACCACGTGCACTCGTTCGCGGTGCGGCCGAGCGATCAGGCGGATGTGGTGGGGAGCACCGAGTACGGCGAGCGCTTTGCCGCCATCGTCCAGCGCGGCTCGGTGGCCGGGGTTCAGTTCCACCCCGAGAAGTCATCGCACCACGGGCTGGCGATGCTGGCCAACTTCGTGCGGCTCTGCGGCCCGGCCAGCGGGATGCTGGCGAGCGCGGCGGTCGGCCGCGCATGATCCTGCTGCCGGCGATCGACATCCTGGACGGTCGGACGGTTCGCCTCGCCCGCGGTGATTTCGACCAGCGAACGGTGTACGACGAGGATCCACTCGATGCTGCCCGTCGCTGGGTTTCGGCCGGCGCCCGCACCCTCCATATCGTCGACCTCGACGGCGCCCGCACCGGAACACCGGCGAACCTGGAGCACGTCGCCCGGATCGTGGAGGAGCTGGCCGTGCCGGTGCAGGTGGGGGGAGGACTGCGCAGCACCGAGGCGGTGGCGGCGGTGCTGGGGGCCGGCGTCGAGCGGGTGGTTCTGGGGACCGCGGCGTTCCGCAATGTCGACTTCCTCGATGAGGTGCTCGGGCGCTACGGGGGGCGGGTCGTCGTCTCCGTCGACGCCCGGGACGGCAAGCTGGCCTCCGCGGGCTGGACGGAGCAGACGGAGATGCCAGCCGACTCGGTGGTCGAGCGCCTGGGCGCGCGCGGGGTGAGGCGATTCGTGTACTCGAGCATCGAGCGCGACGGAATGTTGCAGGGGCCGGACCTCGACGCCGTCCTGAACATCGCCCGGGTGGTGCGCGGGAGCTTCATCTACTCCGGGGGCGTGTCCTCGCTGGCCGACCTGAAAGCACTGGCGGAGCTCCGCCAGGTGAACCTCAGCGGCGTGATCGTCGGCAAGGCTCTGTACGAGGGCCAGCTCCAGGTCGGGGAGGCGCAGGCGCTGCTGGACGGAGATCACCACCACCGAGCCAATCGCTGATGCACTACAAGCGGGTGATCCCCTGCCTCGACGTCAGCGGGGGGCGCGTGGTGAAAGGAGTCGGCTTCGTCGATCTCCGCGACGCGGGTGATCCGGTGGAGCTGGCCGCCCGGTACGACCAGGCGGGGGCCGACGAACTGGTGTTCCTCGACATCACCGCTACCTCCGATCGCCGAGAGACGGTGGTGCAGCTGGCCCGCCGGGCCGCGGACGAGGTGTTCATCCCGTTCACCATCGGCGGCGGGATCCGCTCGGTGGATGACGCACAGGCTGTCCTCGACGCCGGGGCCGACAAGGTCTCGGTCAACTCCGCCGCGCTGTCCCGTCCGGAGCTGTTAGACGAGCTGGCTGGCACCTTCGGCGCGCAGTGCGTGGTGCTCGCCATCGACGCCAAAGCGGTCGGAGCCCATGCCTGGGAGGCGTACCTGGCCGGCGGCCGCACACCGACCGGTCGAGACGCCGCGGACTGGGCTCGGGAAGGGGCGGCCCGCGGTGCCGGCGAGATCCTGCTGACCAGCATGGACAGGGACGGCACCAATCACGGCTACGACCTCGCGCTGACGGCGGCGGTCGCCGAGGCGGTCAGCGTCCCGGTGATCGCCTCCGGTGGTGCCGGGGAGCTCCCCCACCTGACCGAGGCCGTGGCAGCCGGCGCAGACGCGGTGCTGTGCGCATCGATCTTTCACTACGGCCACCACACCGTGGCCGAGGCCAAGCGGGAGCTGGCCGCGGCGGGAGTGCCCGTGCGGCCGGAGTGACGGGGTTTGGACAAACGCCAGCGAGCCGAGGATTCCCCCGCCTGATCCGGCAAGTCTGCACTTCTATGTATGCCCGGCGAGTGGGGGTGCCGCCTCAGGCGGCTTCTTCCACATAACCCGCTGCGGAGCACGTATCGCAGTACGCGGCGGGGGGAACGCGGGGCTCGTAGCAACCGGGACGGCAGCAAGTGGACGAACGCTTGGGACGCCCCCGCCCGATGCGGGCGGCGGCGGCATCCTTCAGCTCCTCGCGCATGCGATCGAGCTCGGCAGCGTGATCCGCGCAGAACCGTCGACCCTTGATGGCCGGCTGCTGACAATGACTTCCACTACGACAACGCATAGACCCCTAAGACTAGCAAAATGATCGGGGATTCAGTGCCTGTGCGGGCCGCCCGTGGCGGCTCCCGAGCCGCTGTGAGCGCGACCATGTCGGGCTCCGGACGACCCTCGCGGAAGCATCTGATAGATCGTCCCGTAGCCGTCCAGGTAGATCGTATTCGCGTCCGCGATCACCGGGTTGAACGCTCCATCGCCGAATGAGAAGACCTGATGGCCGGTGCGGGCATCGAGGCCCTCGGTGTCCCGTACACCCAGCACCGAGTAGTAGACGATGTTGTTGACGATCGTCGCTGCTCCGGAGATCTTGCCCCCGGCCGGATGGGTCCATCGGATCGCCCCGGACTGGGCGTCGAAGGCGTACATGTTTCCGTCGTAGGAGCCCGACGTACACGGTGGGCCCAAGGCCCGGGGTGTCGGCGACGGCCGCGGAGCCGTAGACGTACGCCCCGGTTGAGGTCGCCCAGGCCAGCTCGCCGGTTCTGGCGGCGAACGAGTACACCCGGCCGTCGGTGTTGCCCATGTACACCCGCCCGAAGTCCACCGCGGGCGTCGAATAGAACTGACCGGAGCCGAAGCCGAGGTGGGCCCCCTCGGTGGTCACGGCCCAGATCTGGCGACCGGTGCGGGCATCGATGGCGTAGGCGCGTCCTGCGTAATCGCCGAAATAGACGATCCCCCTGATCATCGCCGGACCACCTTTGACCGCGGCGCTCGCGTGGTAGGTCCAGCGTCGCCGGCCGTCGCTGGTCTGCAGCGCGTAGACGGTCCCGCTCTGATCCCCGAAGTACACCGTGGATCCCTCCACAGTCGGCGAGGACTCACTGCCGGCCGGGATCGGTCGCGACCAAACCAGGTGCCCGCCCCTCATGGTCAGGGCCAGGAAGCGCCCGTCACCCGGGTTCTGTCCGGCGTTCGGGTCCACGGAGAGCAGCGGCATCAGCACGAGGTGGTGGCGCAGGTCCAGGGCGGGGGAGGCCGCGGCAAGGCTCCCGACTTTGCGCTGCCACACCAGCCGGCCGTCGCGCGTGTCCACTGCCTTCGCCCAGCCGTTGTCGTCGACGAAGTACAGCGTGCTCCCGTACAGCACCGGCGGGAATTCCAGCAGCGCCTTGTCGTCGAATCGCCAGCCGACTCGCAGCGGTGGATGCAGGTCTGGGGAACCCTGGAAAGCGCGGTTCCGGCCCGCGTCAAGCCCGTAGCGCAGCCACTCCGCAGCTGGCGGGTGCTTGGGTGGCCGCGTCGCCGAGGGGTTGGTGAAGCTGAGGTTTGGATGTGAGACGTTGCCGGGGGCATGGAGCAGCACGAACGCCGCCGCGCCGGCGGCGAGCACGAGCAGCACGGCGGCGACGGGCCCCCAACGCCGTAGGCGCCGCGATCCGGGACTCCGCATGGAGGCCAGGCTACCGGGAGCGGGGGTCAGGTTGACCAGCCGGGAAGATCTAGGCATGGAGGTCCCAACTCGCTCGGAGCTGATGGCCCGGTTGCGCGCGCTGCCGGCGTCGCAGCCGCTGCTTGAACACCTATCGGGGGAGCCCGGCGTCTACCTGGTGGGCGGAGCGGTCCGCGACCTCCTGCTCGGGCGCGAGCCGGCCGAGCTGGACCTGGTCGTCGAGGGCGACCCCCGCGGGGTAGCCGATCGCCTGGGAGGGGACGCACGAGAGCACGAACGCTTTCAGACGATCACCGTGATGGCAGCGGGCCACCGCTACGACCTGGCTCGGGCGCGGTCTGAGCACTACGTTCACTCCGGGGCCCTCCCCGAGGTGGAGCCCGCGACCCTGGCCGAGGATCTACTCCGCCGCGACTTCACCGTCAACGCGATCGCGATGGCCCTGGGCGCCCCGGATCCGGGCGCGCTGCGCTTTGCGCCGGGGGCCTGGGAGGACCTGGAGAACCAGCACCTTCGGGTGCTCCACGAGGCGAGCTTCCACGACGATCCGACGCGGCTGCTGAGGCTCGTGCGCTACGCCAGCCGGCTTGGCTTCGATGCGGAGCCTCGCACCGCCGAGCTTGCCTGCGCAGCGATCCGAGGCGGAGCGTTGGCCACGGTCAGCGGTCCCCGGCTCGGCCAGGAACTACGGCTGCTGGCTCGGGAGCCCGACCCGGTGGCGGCACTCGACCTGCTGGGGCACTGGGGGATCGACGCCGCCCTGGACCCCAGGCTCGGCCTGGCAGACGCGGGCCTCGCCGGGCGAGCCCTGGCCATCCTCGAAGAGCGCGGCCGACGCGACCTGCTGGCGCTGGCACTCGCGGCGCGGAATGTTCCCGGGCCGGAGCTGACGGGGCTGCTTGACCGCCTGGGTTTCGAGGCCGGTGATCGGGAAGTCATCGTGGCCACGGCCAGCACCGCCGAGCGGCTGGCAGCGGACCTGGCCGGCGCCCGTTTGCCGTCGCAGATCGCCGCGGCGATCGGGGGCGCCACTCCCGAGACGGTCGCCCTCGCCGGCGCCCTCGGGCCCGAGCGCCAGGCGCGCCAGTGGCTCTCGGAGCTGAGCCAGGTCCGTCTCGAGATCACCGGTCACGACCTGCTGGAGGCCGGGGTCCCACCCGGCCCGGCGGTGGGCGCGGGCCTGCGTGCCGCGCTGGCGGCAAAGCTCGACGGCGCCGCCCCGGGACGCGCGGACCAGCTGGGGATCGCCGTCGAGGCGGCCGCCGGCCGGGGCTAGCCTGATGACGATGACCGACGATCACTTCTCGTGGCAGGGAGAGCACCTGGGAATCCAGCTGCCTGGGGCACGGGCGCTCTTCACCAGCCGGCGCGGCGGGGTCTCCAGCGGCCCCTATGAGAGCCTCAACCTCGGCCGCTTCACCGACGACCGCCCCGAGGACGTGGAGCGCAACCGCGAACTGGTTGAGCGGGAAGTGGGCCTCACCTTGACCTACGGCCGTCAGGTGCACGGAGCCGGCGTGCATGTGGCCACCGCGCCCGAGAACGAGCCACCGGAGGCCGACGGGCAGGTGACGGCGCGCCGGGATCTCGCGCCGATGGTGCTGACGGCGGACTGCCTGCCGGTAGCGGTGGCCGGCGGCGGGGCTGTCGGCATGCTCCACGCCGGCTGGCGCGGACTGGCCGATGGGATCCTGGAGGCGGGGGTGGCTGCGTTGCGGGCCGTGAGCTCGCCCGGGGCGCGGCTTGGCGCCGCCATCGGCCCCGGGGCCGGACCATGCTGCTACGAGGTCAGCGAGGACGTCCATCGGCGGTTCGCCGAGCTGGGTCTCGCCCACCGCCGGGGCGACGCCCTCGATCTGAAGGCCATCGCCCGCGAGAAGCTGGAGAGCGCCGGGGTGGTGGAGGTCAATGACGCCGGCCTGTGCACCATCTGCGGGGAGCCGTCACTGTTCTACTCCCATCGCCGCGAAGGCGGGGTGACCGGCCGCCAGGCGGGGATCGCGTGGTTGAGCTGATCGAGCGGCTCGACGCCGAGCAGGTCCGCTCCAACCTGAGACACGTAGACGAGCAGATCGCCGAGGCCGGGAGGGAACCGGCGGGCGTCCAGGTGCTGGCGGCGGTCAAGTACCTCCCCGCCGAGCTTTTGGGGCCCCTGGCGGAGGGGGGCGTGGAGCTCGTCGGCGAGAACCGGGTGCAGGACCTGATCGCCAAGGCGGAGGCGCACCCCGGTCGTTTCAGCTGGGACTTCATCGGCAACCTTCAGAGCCGCAAGGTCAAGGATCTGCTGCCCCACGTTCGGCTGATCCACTCGGTGGCCAGCGACTCGGTGCTGGAGCAGCTACGCCGCCACGCCGGCCCGGAGACCGAGGTGCTGGTGGAGGTAAACGTCGGCGGCGAGCCCGGCAAGGGCGGAGTCGAACCGCCAGAGCTCGAGTCCTTTCTCTCGCGCTGCCCGGTGACCGTACGCGGCCTGATGACGATGCCTCCGCTGGCGGATCACCCTGAGCAGAGCCGGCCATACTTCGCCGCGTTGCGGGAGCTGGCCGAGCGGCACGGCCTGCCGGAGCTCTCGATGGGCACCAGCCAGGACTACGTGGTGGCGCTGCAGGAGGGGGCGACGATCATCCGTCTGGGCACCACGCTGTATGCGCCGGAGGCGGGAGTTGATCGTAAAAGGGCCTAAGCAGCCCCTCTACGCGTCATAATTCGGCAGGGAAACCTCGCGACGGAGCGAAACTTCCCCCCGACCATGGCGTTTCGAGATACCTGGCACCGCACCCTCGTCTACTTCGGCCTCGCCGAAGACGAGACCTACGAAGAGGAGATCGAGCCCTACCAGGAGCCCGAAGTGGAGCTCCAGGACACCTATCGCGAGCGGCCGAACGTCCGTCGGCTGAGCGCCCGTCGCCGCCGCGACGAGATCGACGACATCTTCGCCGAGGATTCCCCGGGAGAGCGCCGGACGACCGCGCTTCGGTCGGTGGGTGGACCGCGGGGGAACGGGCGGGGCAACGACGTGCGCGTGCATTTCGTAGCCCCCAAGAGCTTCAACGACGTGCAGGACGTCGCCGACAAGTTCAAGGACACGATCCCGGTGATCCTGAACCTCCAGGGGACCGACACTGACCTTTCCAAGCGGCTGATCGACTTCTCCAGCGGCCTCACCTACGCGCTAGACGGCGGGATGCAGCGGGTTGCCGACAAGGTGTTCCTACTCACTCCTCGCAACGTCGAGGTCTCGGCGGAGGAGCGCGCGCGGCTGGCGGAGAAGGGCTTCTTCAACCAGTCCTGAGATGGCGGGCGCTGGCCCAGCCGGGCCGGCGGTAACGTTGCTCCCATGCAAGTCGGGCTGATCGGTGCCGGCAACATGGCACGCGCGCTGGCGCGAGGCTGGGGTGATCCCGTGCTCTGCTGCGACGCCGGGTCCGGACGCGCTCGTGCGCTGGCTCAGGAGCTGGGAGGTGAAGCGCTCTCCACGCCACAGGAGGTCGCGGCGCGCGCTGAGCTGCTGGTGCTCGCGCACAAGCCGGCCCAGCTCCGGGCGGTGGCGGCCGAGGCGGCAGCAGGACAACCGGTGGTCTCCGTGCTGGCGGGGGTGAGCATCGCCGAGCTTCAGGAGGCCTATCCGGGGGTGGCCGTGTTCCGGGTGATGCCCAACACGCCGGTGGAGGTCCGCCGCGGAGTCAGCTGTATCGCGGCGCCACCCGAGGTCGAGGGCGAGCTATTCGACCAGGTGGTCTCCCTGTTCAGCCGTCTTGGCACGGTCCTGCCCCTGCCCGAGCGGCTGATGGGTGTAGCTACGGCGGTCCACGGGGTGGGCCCCGCATACCAGGCGCTGCTGGCCGAGGCACAGGTGGACGCGGCGGTCAGGCGCGGCTTGGCTCCGGCCCAGGCGGGGCAGCTGGTCGGCGAGACGATGGCCGGGACTGCGGCGCTGCTCGAGTCCCGCGGCTACGACACGCTCGCCGTCCGGCGCGAGGTCGCCTCTCCCGGGGGAAGTACCGCCCGCGGGCTGGCCGCGCTGGAGCGACGCGAAGTTCGGGCGGCCTTCCAGGACGCAATCGACGCCGTGCTCGACGGCGGACGGTGAATTGATGCTGGAGCTGGCGAACGCTCGCGTGGACATCGCCAACTACGTGGACGCGCTGTTCGAGGTGTACATCCTGCTGATCTTCGTCTACATCCTGCTCAACCTGCTGTTCTCCTTCGGCCTGCGGCCGCCGTTCTCCCGGGTGACGGACATCGTGCTCGGCTTCCTGCGCGATGTGTGCGAGCCCTACCTGCGCCTGTTCCGCCGCCTGATCCCGCCGATTGGAATGTTCGACATCACGCCGATCATCGCGATCCTCGTTCTCTACTTGTTGCGGACGATCGTCGTGAACGCGATCGCCGGCTGAGCACCCAGTCCGTGACGGCTATGGCGGAGCGTGCGCCGATGTCGAGGCCCCACGCCTACATGCGGGCGAGCCTCGTGCTGCTGATCGTCGTGGGCCTCGACCAGCTGACCAAGCACACGGTCGCGCACAGCCTGGCCGCGCAGCAGGGCCGGAGCGTGTTTCTGGGGGTCAGGCTGGTCCACGTGCGCAATTCCGGCGTCGCTTTCGGGTTCCTCTCCGGCGGAGGCACGATCGTGCTCCTGATCACCGGAATCGCATTGGCGGCGCTGCTCGTGTATTTCGTGCTGCGTCCACGACGTCCGGGGCTGTGGTTGTCCACCGGACTGCTGCTCGGTGGCGCGATCGGAAACCTGATCGACCGCGTGGCGCAGGGATCGGTGACCGACTTCATCAAGCTGCCGCTTTGGCCGGCGTTCAACCTCGCCGACACGGCAATCACCTTCGGGATCCTGGCCTTTCTGTGGGTGATCGAAGGCCCGCGAAATGACCAGGGGTGAGCGTCCTCCGCTCCTCCTCGAGGTCCCAGGGGAGGCCGAGGGGATGCGGCTGGACCAGTTTCTCGCCGGACCCCTCGGCTCGCGTTCGCAGGCCGCCGGGCTGATCGACGCCGGGAAGGTGACGGTGGACGGGACCGTTCGGGCCAAGCGCCACGCGGTGCGGGCGGGAGAGCGGATCGCGGTGCGGCGCCACGTGGAGGCGGAGCAGTCCGATCACGGTGGTGCTCCGTTCACGGTCGTCCACGAGGACACCCACCTGATCGTCGTCGACAAGCCGGCCGGGGTTGTGGTGCACCCCGCTCGCGGGCACCGCACCGGCACGTTGGCCCAGGCGCTGTCGGGCCGGGCCGCCGGGGGCGAGGAGCCCTGGCGCGCCGGAATCGTCCATCGGCTTGACCGTGAGACCTCCGGGTTGCTGGTGGTGGCGAAGGACGACGCGGTCCACCGCGCGCTGAAGGCTCTGCTGACTCGTCGCGAGCTACGCCGCGAGTACCTGGCGCTGGTGTCAGGGACGCCGGAGGCCCGCAGCGGGACGATCGACGCGCCGATCGGCCGCGATCGCCGTGAGCGGACGCTGATGTCGATCGACTCCGAGGATCCACGAGAGGCGCGGACGCACTTCGAGCTGGAGTCGGTGCTGGGGCGCGCGTCGCTGCTCCGGGTGGTGCTGGAGACCGGAAGGACCCACCAGATCAGGGTTCACATGGCAGCGATCGGCCATCCCGTGTGTGGCGATGAGGCCTACGGGGGCCCGATGAGCTACGGGCTGCGGAGGCAGTTCCTGCATGCTGCGAGGCTGTCGTTCGTCCACCCGGTGACGGGAGGGCACTTGGATCTGAGCTCACCGCTGCCGGGGGACCTGGCTGCTGCGCTGGCGGTGGCCGAGGAGGAGATGAGGGGTTAAAGTGCCGGCGGGACGGCCCGTCCAAAGCCGCCCCGCCGGTCTGAGCGAACCGAGCCACCGGAGGTAGGGGAAGGGAGGATCGGCCCGCGAAACGGCATCGCCGAAGGTAGTGGAAGGCGATACCGCTACACCTGAAAACGTAGCGGGTCGGGCAAACCTGCGTAAACTTTTTTTCTCTCATCTATCTCAACCCCGTTCTTGCCGGGTCGTGATCCTGCCTCGGAGCCTTTCCGAGGTCACGGTTCGCAAGCGACGGTTTGTCGTTCAAATCACTTCAAGGGAGTAGGAACCGTGGCTCAAGTCGGAATCAAGGAGCTGCTGGAGGCCGGTGTTCACTTCGGCCACCAGACGCGCCGCTGGAATCCCAAGATGCGCCGCTTCATCTTCGGTGAGCGGGACGGCATCTATCTCATCGACCTGTTGCAGACCCAGGCGCTGCTGGACAACGCCCGGCGGTTCGCCGCCGATATCGCGCGCCGGGGCGGCACGGTGCTGTTCGTCGGCACCAAGAAGCAGGCCCGGGACGCCGTCCACGACGTCGCCGAGTCCGCAGACATGCCCTACGTCAACCACCGCTGGCTGGGAGGGCTGCTGACCAACTTCCAGACGATCTCGCTGCGGATCAAGCGCCTTCACGATCTGGAGCGGTACGAGGCCGAGGGCCAGCTGCAGCTGCTGCCCACTCGCGAGCGGATGGCCGCACAGGCCGACCTGGAGAAGCTCCGCGCGAATCTCGGCGGTGTGAAGAACATGCAGCGCGTGCCCGACGCCGTGTTCGTGATCGACCTGAAGACCGAGGCGATCGCAGTGCGCGAGGCGCAGCGGCTGCGGATCCCGATCATCGGGCTGGTCGACACCAACTGTGACCCCGACGGGATCGACTTCGTGATCCCCGGCAACGACGACGCGATCCGCTCCTGCGTCGCGGTCACCCAGGCGATCGGCGACGTCGTCGCCGAGGGCCACGGAGCGTTCCGTGCCGAGGAGGAGCGCGCCCGCCTGGAGCGCGAGCGTCAGGAGGCCGAGGAGCGCGAGCGCCGGGAGGCCGAGGAGCGAGCTCGACAGGAGGCTGAGGAGCGAGCTCGGCTGGAGGCCGAGGAACGAGCCCGCCAGGAGGCCGAGGCACAGCAGCCGCAGGGCGAGTCGGGATCAGCCCCGCAGCCGGCCGAGCAGACCGCAGCCGCCCCGCAGCCGGCCGGACAGAGCGCCGCAGCGCCCCAGCCGTCTGGCGCGCGGGAGCAGGCACAGGCGCCGCCAGAGCCGCCGGCGCCGCCAGAGCCGGAGCCCGAGCCGGTGGAGACCGGCTCTGCGCCTCAGCCGACGGAGTCCGGCCCCGCTGCCCCGGCGGAGCCCCCCGCGTCGGAGCCCACCGGGTCCGAGCCCAGCGATAGCGAGTCCTCCGAGGCCGCGGCTCCCGCCGCCTCCGAGGAGAGCGCATGAGCGAGGTCACCGCCCAGGACGTCAAGGCGCTGCGTGACCTCACTGGGGCCGGGGTACTGGCCTGTCGCGAGGCGCTGGCTGAGACCTCTGGCGATCTGGAGCGCGCGGTCGAGATCCTGCGGGCCAAGGGCGAGGCCCAGGCCGCCAAGCGTGCCGGCGCCGAGGCCAGCGAAGGCGTTGTCCAGAGCTACATCCACTCTGGCAACAGGATCGGAGTCCTGGTGGAGGTCGACTGCCAAACCGATTTCGTCGCTCGCAATGAGAAGTTCGTGGAGTTCGTGCGCGATCTCGCCCTTCACATCGCCGCGGCGGCCCCGTTGGCCATCAGCGAGGAGGAGCTCCCGGCGCAGGACCGCGAGCGCGAGCAGCGGATCGCCACCGAGCAGGCGGCCGACCGCCCCGAGAACGTCCGTGAGCGGATTGTCACCGGCAAGTTGGACAAGTGGCTCGATGAGGTGGTGCTGTTGCGCCAGAAGCACGTCAACGAGGACAAGCACGGCGGCAAGACGATTGAGGAGCTGCGGGCCGCGCTGGCCGCCGAAACCCGTGAGAACGTGGTGATCCGGCGGTTCGCACGGTTCTCGGTCGGAAGCTGAGCGAGCGGTGAGCGACGGCACGCCGACGGCGCCACCCGCCTACTCCCGGGTGCTGCTGAAGCTCTCCGGCGAGGCGCTGATGGGGGATCTCCAGTACGGGACCGATCCCGGACGAGTGGGAGCTATCGCCGGCGAGGTGGCCGCGGTCCACCGCCGCGGAGTGGAGATCGCGATCGTCGTCGGCGGTGGCAACATCTACCGCGGGCTTGCGGAAGCCGCTCGGGGCATGGACCGGGCCACCGGTGACTACATGGGGATGCTGGCCACGGTGCTCAACGCCCTCGCCCTTCAGGACGCCCTGGAGAAGCAAGAGATCGCCACCCGTGTGCAGTCGGCGATCACGATCTCCGAGGTCGCCGAGCCCTACATCCGTCGCCGGGCGATGCGCCACCTGGAGAAGCGGCGAATCGTGATCTTCGCCGCCGGCACCGGCAACCCGTTCTTCACCACTGACACCGCCGCGGCGCTGCGCGCGGCGGAGCTTCACGCCGAGGTGGTGCTGATGGCCAAGAACGGCGTCGAGGGCGTCTACACGGCCGACCCGGCCACCGACACCAGCGCCGAGTTCATTCCGGAGATCAGCCACAAGGATGCGCTCACGCGAGGACTGCAGGTGATGGACTCAACCGCGTTCGCGCTGTGCATGGACAACAACCTGCCGATCGTCGTCTTCAACATGGCCGACGGGCGCAACATCGACAAGATAGTGTCCGGCGAGAGAGTGGGGACGTTGGTCAGGACAGCCACATGAGCGAGCTCACCGACGAGCTGCTGTCCGATGCCCGGGACCGCATGACCAAGTCGGTGGAGTCAATCAGGCAGGAGTTCGGCTCGGTTCGCACCGGCCGCGCCAGCCCAGCATTGCTGGACCGGATCTCCGTCGACTACTACGGGACCGTCACCCCGCTGAAGCAGCTGGCCACGATCAGCGCCCCGGAGCCCCGGCTGCTGACGATCCAGCCTTACGACAAGAGCTCGATCAAGGCGATCGAGCGGGCGATCCTGGAATCCGACGTGGGGCTGACCCCGAACAACGACGGAAACCTGATTCGCCTCGGCGTGCCCGAGCTCACCGAGGAACGCCGCCGGCAGCTGGTCAAGGTCGCGCGGCAGATCGCCGAGGAGGGCCGCGTGGCGATCCGCAACATCCGCCGCGATGTGATGCACGACCTGCGGGAGCTCAAGGAGGCCGGGGAGGCCGGATCCGACGACGAGCACCGCGCCGAGGTGGAGCTGCAGAAGCTGACCGACGGGCGGGTGCATGAGCTCGACGAGGTGCTGAGGCACAAAGAAGACGAGATCCTGGACGTATGAGGTGACCGACCCGCCGGGCGGCGCCTCGTCGCTGCGTGCCCGTTACGTGGCGATCATCACCGATGGCAACGGCCGCTGGGCGCGAGAGCGCGATCTCTCGGTCCGGGCCGGGCACGAGGCGGGTGCGGACACGGTCAAGGCGCGGCTACGGGATGCCGTGACGCTGGGAATCGACGAACTGACCGTCTACTCGTTCTCGACCGAGAACTGGAACCGCTCGCGGCTCGAGGTCCGAGGCTTGATGGAGATGTTCGAGCGGAGAATCGCCACCGAAACCCCCGAGCTCCACGCCGAAGGGGTACGGATGCGGTTCATCGGGCGACGCCAGACCCCGGTCCCGAAAGACCTCGTCGAGCGGATGCAGTGGGCCGAGCAGCTGACCGCGGCAAACACCCGGATCACACTGTTTGTCGCCTTCAACTACGGAGGCAGGGCGGAGATCGTCGATGCGGCGCGAACCTTCTCTGGAGAGACCGAAGACGAGTTCCGCCAACACCTCTACGCCCCGGACATGCACGACCCCGATCTGATCATCCGCACCAGCGGCGAGCAGCGCACATCCAACTACCTACTCTGGCAGGGCGCCTACTCGGAGTACGTCTTCCGGGAGGAGCTGTGGCCGGACTTCTCTCGCGAGGCGTTCGCGCAGAGCCTCGACGAATTCACCAGGCGTCGCCGGCGATTCGGGGGTAGGTGATGGCGACCGCACGCCGTGCCCAAAGGGGTGAGAAGGGAGAGGCGACCCGATCCGGACGCGGCTCCGATCTGCTCTCCCGGATCCTCTGGGCCGTGCCGGCCGCGTTCGTGGCGATCGTGTTCGTCGATCTCGGGGGGACGGCCTTCGCGGTGTTCATGATCGCGGTGGGGTGTGCCTGCCTGCACGAGCTATACCGCCTGCTGCACCGGTGGCATCCGGTCCCGCTGGTCGGCTTCGTGGCGCTGATGGCGATGGTCATAGCCGCTCGGTTCGGCGGCCAGCGTCAGGTGCTGGAGGTGACCGTCGCGGCGCTCCCGGTTGCCTTCCTGGCTGTGCTGGCCCGCGGCGCCCACGGCCGCTCGACGGTGACCATCGCGGGCACCCTGCTGGGGGTCATCTGGCTCGGCATCGCGTTCGGGCACGCCGTCCTGCTTCGCCAGCTGCCCCACGGCGGTGGGGTCATCATCGACGTGCTGGTGGGCACCTTCCTGGGAGACACCGGGGCCTACGTCGGGGGTCGTCTGTTCGGCCGGCGCCGGCTCGCCCCGGAGCTGTCGCCGGGCAAGACGGTGGAGGGGCTGTTCTGCGGGATGCTGATCGCGATCCTGGCGGTGTTCTTCGCCGGTCTCTTCCAGGACTGGCTGACCCAGGGCGATGCGTTGCTCCTGGGATTGGTGGTCGCGATCCTCGGGCCGCTCGGTGACCTCTTCGAGTCGGCGGTCAAGCGCGACAGCGACGTGAAGGACGCCGGTTCGCTGTTCGGGCCACACGGCGGCGCGTTGGATCGCCTCGACGCGGTGATCTTCACGATAGTCGCCGGCTATTACGTGTGGCTCGCCGTCATGCGCTAACTGGGCGTTCCGCCCGTCGCACCTAGAATCCTCGCCCGTGGCGCGCCGCCTCGCCATCCTCGGCTCCACCGGCTCGATCGGCGTGCAGGCGCTGGACGTGCTGGCGCGGACCGACCCGGACGCGCTCCGCGTGGTCGCACTCGGCGCTGCCACGGACTGGCAAGGGCTGCTGGAGCAGGCGCGGGCTCACGGGGTGCGAAGCATCGCGCTGGCCGACGCCGACGCCGCCGCCCGGGCCGCGGAGGAGTGGACCGAGGGTGAAGTGCTGTCCGGTCCCGACGGCTTCGCCCGGCTGATCACGGAGTGCGATTGTGACCTCGTGCTCAACGCGATCGTCGGATCCGCGGGTCTCGTGCCCACTGTGGCGGCGCTGGGCGAGGGGATCGACCTGGCACTTGCCAACAAGGAATCGCTGGTGGTGGGGGGCGAGCTCGTGACCGCGCTGGCCGAGGCGACGGGGGCGGCGATCATCCCGGTCGACTCCGAGCACTCCGCGCTTCACCAGCTGCTGGCGGGGGAGTCCCCCGGCACCGTGGAAGGCCTCACCCTCACTGCCTCAGGCGGGCCGTTCCGCGGACGGACGGCGGCCGAGCTCGCCGAGGTCACGGTCGATCAGGCGCTCGCCCACCCCACGTGGTCGATGGGGGGGAAGATCACGATCGACTCGGCGACGTTGATCAACAAGGGCCTGGAGGTGATCGAAGCCCACCACCTGTTCGGCACGCCGTATGAGCGGATCGACGTGGTCGTGCACCCCCAGTCGATCGTCCACAGCCTGATCTCCCTCTGCGACGGAGCGATGCTCGCCCATCTGGGAAATCCGGACATGAGGGTGCCGATCGCCTACGCCCTGCATTACCCGGACCGGGTCGACTCTCCGGTTCGCCCGCTGGACCTGGCGGAGGTGGGCACGCTGAGCTTCGAGCCGGTCGACGAGGAGACCTTCCCGTGCCTGCCCCTGACCCGCGCCGCAGGCCAGACCGGCGGGACCGCGCCGGCGACGCTGAACGCGGCCAACGAGGTCGCCGTGCACGCCTTTCTGGCCGGCCGTCTGCGCTTCCTGGACATAGCTGCCGTGATCGAGGAAACGCTGACCCGGCTGCCTGCGGCGGCGGTGCACTCCTTCGAGGCGCTGGGAGAGGCCGACAGCCGCGCCCGTGAGCTCGCCGCCGAACTGGCGCAGTCACGGGTCCCCCGCTGAGCTCCCGGCGAGCAGGGCGGACCCGGCTGCCACACTGGTAGGCGTGTCATACGTCCTCGCCTTCCTCGGCTTCGCCGTGCTGATCATCTTGCATGAAGCCGGGCACTTCGCCGCCGCCAAAGCCGTGGGAATGCGGGTGGAGCGGTTCTCCCTGTTCTTCGGACCGCTGCTGGTAAAGGTCCGCCGGGGCGAGACCGACTACGGCATCGGCCCGATCCCGCTCGGTGGCTACGTGAAGATCACCGGGATGAATCCGAACGAGGACATTCCCGACCATGTGCTGCCTCGGGCCTACTACAACCAGCCGGTGTGGAAGCGGATCGTGGTGATCCTGGCCGGTCCGGCGGTCAACCTCGTACTGGCCTTCGCCATTCTCTGGGGGCTGTTCGTAGCCGACGGGCAGTACGTGCCCTCCCCCAGCGTCGCTTCGCTGCAGGCCGGCGGGGCCGCCAGCGGGACGCTTCGGCCCGGGGACAGCCTGGTATCGATCGATGGGGTTCGCGGCAGCCCGGATGCGTTGCGCACCCAGCTTGCCACGCACCACTGCGCGGGCTCCCAGGTCAACGGGTGCCTGGCCGCCACCCCCGCCCACGTCGTGGTCCGCCGGGACGGAAGCCTGCTGCGGTTCTCGCTGCGGCCTCGCTA
Organism: uncultured Solirubrobacterales bacterium; assembly: GCA_963731435.1. Lineage (GTDB taxonomy): Bacteria > Actinomycetota > Thermoleophilia > Solirubrobacterales > Solirubrobacteraceae > Palsa-465. Next base: position 1,384,668 of record CAVSVF010000001.1, on the reverse strand, counting down.
CAGCGCAGCCGACGGGCGTCCACTGCTCGGCTTCGCCTTCGACGAGGCTCACCAGAATGTCGGGGCGGCTCAGGCGGCCTCGCTGAGCGTGACAGGATTGTGGTCGGTGACCAAGCAGACGGTCTCCGTGGTCGGTCGCATCTTCGAGCCTCAGGAGCGCAAGCAGCTGCACGGGGTCGTCGGCGGCTTCACCGTGACCCAGGAGCGCTTTGCCACGAACACGACCGAGGCGATCGAGACCCTGGCGCTGATCTCGCTGTCGCTGGGCATCATCAACCTGTTCCCGTTCCTGCCGCTGGACGGCGGCCACGTGTTCTGGGCGCTGGCGGAGAAGGTCCGGGGACGGCGGATTCCGTTCGCCACCATGGAGCGTGCCGGCGTGGTCGGCGCCGTGCTGATCCTGATGCTGTTCGTGGTCGGTCTCAGCAACGACATCTCCACCCTCGCGGGTAGCGGCTTCAACGTTCATTAGAGGACGGGGTCTGCGGTAGCTTTAGGCTGGCAAGGTCCTGGACGAGCGGAGGCGAGGGATGGAGAGCAGCACGATGAGCCCGGTGTCGGGGCGCGCGGTCGACGCCACCACGGTCACCGAGGCGCTGCGGAGAACCGCCGCCAACCATCCAGAGATCGTCGCCGTGCGGATGGTCGATGACTCCGTCTCGCTCACCTGGACGCAGCTGCTGGCCCGCGTCGATGCGGTGGCCGGTGGTCTGGCCAAGCTCGGGCTGGGGGCAGGGGACACGATGGCCATCATGCTCAGCAACCGGCCCGAGTTCCACATCGTCGACATGGCGGCGGCAATGCTGGGAGCGACGCCATTCTCGGTCTACCTCACCTACCCCGCGCAGGAGATCCGCTACCTGTGCCGCGACGCCGCCGCGCGGGTGATGGTGGTGGAACAGGAGCATCTGGCTGCCGTGCTCGAAGCCCGGGAGGAGCTGCCGGAGCTGGAGCACGTGATCGTTGTCGACGGAGAGGCCCCCGCCGGAACGCTCTCGCTGGCCGAGGTCGAGGGCTCCGACCCCGACTTCGATGTCGCCCGCGCCGCGGCCCAGGTGAGTCCTGACGACGTGCTCACGCTGATCTACACCTCAGGCACCACCGGTCCCCCCAAGGGCGTTCAGCTCACCCACCGTAACGTCATGTTCTCGGCCCAGGCAATTGAGCAGATCATCGATCTGCAGCCCGGCGGGAGGTTGATCTCCTGGCTGCCGGCCGCCCACATCGCCGAGCGGATGGCCCATCACTACATACCGGTGATCTACGCCGGCACTGTCACCTGCTGTCCCAATCCCCGGGAGGTGGTTTCGTTCCTCCCACAGGTGCACCCCAACTGGTTCTTCGCGGTTCCGCGGATCTGGGAGAAGATGAAGGCAGGGCTGGAGACGATGCTCGCCGCGCAGCCCGAGGAGCAGCGAGCCCCGGCCGAGGCAGCGCTGCGAGCCTCGCTTCAGCGAGTGCGCCTGCGTCAGCGCGGAGAGCCGGTGCCGCCGGAGCTCGAGGCCGAGGTGGCAAGAGCCGACGAGCAGATGTTCTCCGGGCTGCGGGGAATGCTCGGGCTGGACCAGCTTCAGGCCGTCAACGTCGGTGCCGCGCCCACCCCGGTGGAGGTGCTGGAGTTCTTCCATGCGCTGGGCATCGAGCTGGCCGAGATCTGGGGTATGTCCGAGACCGTTGGATTCGGCACATCCAACCGACCCGGCGAGGTGAAGATCGGCACCGTTGGTACTCCGTCTCCTGGAGCGGAGATCAAGCTCGCCGAGGATGGTGAGCTGCTCATCCGCGGACCGTTCATCATGGCCGGCTATCGCAACCAGCCGGAGAAGACCGACGAGACGATCGACTCGGAGGGCTGGTTGCACAGCGGTGACATCGCCGAGATCGACGCCGATGGCTTCGTGAAGATCGTCGACCGCAAGAAGGAGCTGATCATCAACGCCGCGGGCAAGAACATGTCGCCGGCCAACATTGAGTCGGTGGTCAAGTCGGCCAGCCCCCTGATCGGCCAGGCGTGTTGCGTCGGTGACCGGCGGCCGTACAACGTGGCGCTGATCGTGCTCGACGCCGACTTCGCGCCGAGCTGGGCAGCCCAGCAGGGCCTGAGCGCCCAAACGCTGGACGAGCTCTCGCAGGTGCCGGAGATGATCGAAGCGGTGCAGGCGGCGATCGAGAAGGCCAATGCTCATCTGGCCCGGGTGGAGCAGATCAAGAAGTTCGCGATCGTCGCCGGCGACTGGCTGCCCGGCGGCGATGAGCTTACGCCGACGATGAAGCTCAAGCGCAAGCCGATCGAGTCCAAGTACTCCGAGGAGATCGACTCGCTGTACGCCTAGTGGATCCCGAAGCGTTCCGCGCGTCGCTGGGACAAACATCCATTAGCCACAAATATCGGGTTATGCTGCCGCTGTCCGGGTCTCGTCGTTGCCGGACTGGGAGAGGAGAGCCGTCCGAGTGACCCAGCAGCGGATCAGCCGTCGCCGATTCATCGGCACCGGCGCGCTTGCCGGGGCAGGCGTGCTGCTCGGCGAGGATCCAGCCATGGCGCGGGCCACACGCCGGCGGAGCACCACTCACACCCGCAGGGTCGACGTCGTGGTGGTGGGAGCGGGCCTGGCGGGGCTGACGGCGGCGCGGCGGCTGACCCAGGCCGGCAAGTCGGTGGTGGTGCTGGAGGCCCGGGACCGGGTCGGCGGGCGGGTGTGGAACCACCAGCTGGGGCATGGACTGATCTCGGAGGCGGGCGGCACCTTTATCGGTCCCACCCAGGACCGGCTGAGCGCCCTGGCCGCCGAGATGCACGTAGGCACGTTCCCGACCTTCGACAACGGCGACGACGTGTTCATCTCCAGCCGCGGCCGCGAGACCTACAGCGACACCGGGGCGACGGGCACCGCCCCGCTGGACCCGGTGATCCTGCCGGAGCTCACCGAGGTCGTCGCCCAGCTGGACCAGATGTCCACGACCGTCCCGGTGGACGCCCCGTGGGAGGCGCCGAACGCGGCGCAGTGGGACAGCGAGACGCTTGACACCTGGATCCGCAACAACACGGCGACGCCCTATTTCCGCGAGCTCGTTCCCGCTGCGACACGGCCGATCTTCGGGGTCGAGCCGCGCGAGCTCTCGCTGCTGTTCACGCTCTTCTACATCGCAGCCTCTGGCGACGAGCGCAACCAGGGCACGTTTGAGCGTAACTTCGACACACGTGAGGGCGCCCAGATGTATCGCTTCATCGGCGGCTCGCAGACTGTGGCGCTGCGCGCGGCGGCGGCGCTCGGGCGCCGGGTGGTGCTGAACTCGCCGGTCCGGAAGATCGTGCAGCGCGGCGGTGCGGTCACCGTCTACTCCCAGCAGCTCACCGCCACCGCCCGGCAGGCGATCGTCGCGCTCCCCCCGACGTTGTGCAATCACGTGAGCTTCGAGCCGGGGCTCCCCGCCGACCGGATCCGTCTCGGGCAACGGCTTCCGCAGGGATTCCTGGGCAAGGTGGCAGTGGTCTACGACCGGCCGTTCTGGCGGGATCAGGGACTCAACGGGACCGCGCTGTCGACCAGCGGACCGATCAGCGCCACGTTTGACGACTCCCCGCCGGGCGGAACACCGGGGATCGTGTTCGGCTTCGTCGGCGGCGACGCGCTGCGCGCCTTTCTGAAGCTCTCCCAGGCGCAGCGCCGCGCCCAGGTGCTGGACCAGCTCTACGGCATGTTTCCCGATTCCGCCAACTCGGCACACCACCCCCGCGACTACCTGGAGAAGTTCTGGCCCCTGGACCGGTGGAGCCGCGGCGGCCCGGTGGGGGTTGCAGGCCCCGGCACGCTCTCGGCGTACGGTCCCGCGCTGCGCCCGCCGTTCGGCGCAGTGCACTGGGCCGGCACGGAGACCTCTACCTACTGGAACGGCTACATGGACGGAGCGGTGCGCTCCGGCGAGCGCGCTGCCCTTGAGGTGATGGACCTCCTATGACCGCGCGGAACGCCCGCCGGGCCTGCGCCGCTGCGCTTGCCGGCGCGCTCCTCGCGGCGCTGGGCCTGGCGTGTGTTCCCGCACTTGGCGCGGCTCGCGCCCGCTTCGACACCCGGTTGCTGGCGATCATCCCCCCGCCCGGCTATCCCGCGCTGGCCTATGTGGACCCGAATGGCCGCATCTACGAGGGAACCTACGAGAATCCGACCGGCGACACGGTTCCCTCGCGGGTGATCGAGTACACGAATGACGGCTACCTGCAGCGCTCCTGGACGGTTCAGGGACAGAATCTGAGCCAGGGCCACGGCGTACAGGTGGCTCAGAGCGACGCCCACGGCGACCTGATCCTGCTGGATAAGGATCCAGCGCGCGCGCTCGTGCTGGACGCCCGCACCGGTAAGCAGACCACGTACGCCAGCTTCCCGGACCTGCCCCTCTGCCCGTCTTCCCGCCCGTGCTCGCCGGCCAGGCAGGATCTGCCTCCGGAGCCGGACTACGCCGCCTGGGGTCCCGACGGCAGCCTCTACGTGACGGACTACCAGCAGGCGGTGATCTGGCGGGTGCCCCCCCACGGTGGCACCCCCACCGTGTGGCTCGCTGACCCCCGGCTCGACGGCAACATGTTCGGGACTGCGGGCATCGAGCTCGCAGCAGATCGCCATACGCTCCTGTTCACCCAGGCGAGCTCCGCGGGTGCCGGCCACATCACCCTCCCTCCCGGAGGCCTGCTCCCCGGAGGCGTTTCGCTGCCTGGGGGCCTGCTCTCAGGAGGGACGCTGCCCGGCGGCGTCAATCCCAGCACCGGAAAGCTCTACTCGGTGACGATCGGCTCCGGCGACAGGCCCGGCCCGATTCGCCAGCTCTGGGAGAGCCGGCCCGCCGATGCGCCCGACGGGCTGGCCATCGCCCGCTCTGGCCACGTGTACATCGCGCTGGTCGGCCCGACGAACCAGATCGTGGAGGTCGGGACCGGAGGCCAGGAGATCGCACGCTTTCCCTCGACGCCGGGTACCGGCGCCAACGGCTCATCTGTGCCATTCGACTCCCCCTCGAGCGCGATGTTCCTCGGCTCCCGCCTGATCGTCGCCAACCAGGCCTACCTCTCGGGCAACGCCGCCCACATGGCGATTCTCGACGTCGAAACGGGCGAGCCGGGGCTGGTGCCGTACATCCCCGCGAGCGCCGGACCGCTGGCCGCGGCGCCGCGGCCCTTCACCTGCGCCCAGCCCACAGGCCGGGTGGCGGGGACGTCCCTCGGCCCGATGAGGCTGGGCATGACCCGCGCCCAGGTGCGCCGGGAGTTCTTCCACATCTCCACCCACCGCCGGCGCTACATGGACTACTTCTGCTCCTCGCACAGCATCCGCGTGGGCTATCCCTCCGGTCGGCTGCTGCGCAGCGTGCCCCGGCACGACCGCGCGCGGCTCAGCGGGCGTGCCGTGCTCGCCCTGACCTCCAGCCTCCATTACGCGCTGCGCGGAATCCGCCGCGGGGAGCGCGTCTCACGCATTCGTCACGTGAGCCTGAGCCAGCGCTTCCGTGTTGGCGTCAACCAGTGGTACGTGATCGCCAACGGCTCCAGTCACGGAATCCTCAAGGTCCGCTTCGGGGTGGTGCAGGAGATCGGCGTCGCCGACCGGCTGCTCACTCGCAACCGGTCGGCGGATCACCTCTTCCTGCGGGCGTTCGGGCTGATGAGCGCCTCGGGCTGACCCCTCAGCTGACCCGGACCGACACGTGCCGGCTGTAGGTCACGTAGCCCGGGGCCAGCACCGAGTCCGTCGAGGACGGGTAGGCGTAAACCAGACGGACCGTGCCACTGTGGGTGAACGGCACCTTGGTGTCGAAGTAGCCGTGCGGATCGGTCACCGACACCGTCTTGACCGTGGTGAAGGTGCCGCTCCCGCTCGGCTCGAGCTGGATCTGGACCGACTCGGGTCCGCGCAGCCCGTCGTACCTCTCCGAGAACACCGGCCGGGCCGCGCCCCAGACCTCCAGGTCGCCCCCGCTGTGGGTCCGTGTCGAGGGCATGTACAGCGGCAGGCGCCAGGCCTCGTAGGTGGCCTTCTGGTGGCCCCGGAAGTCCAGCAATCCGCTGGCAAAGCCGCCGTAGCCGTTGCCACGGGTCGGGATCTGGGCATCGGCCAGCAGGTACTGGTCGAACGACGCGATCCGGGGATTGCGCCAGGAGATGTACTCCGCCTGGTTGAGGTAGGCCGCCGCCGTATCCGGCGAGAGCACCGGAGCACTATGGGTGGAGTGCTTGGGCGGGCTGGTCAGGTAGCCGTACTCGGTATTCCAGATCGGAAACTGCTTGTGCGATCCGTACACCCGCTGGGCCCGGTCAAGCGACCGCTCCAGCGTCCCGATGTCGGCCAGCGAGGCGTAGTCGTGATCGTTGTGAGGCTCCTGGTTCGGCTGATGCCACTGGGAGTAGGGATGGTCGGCGAACCCGCTGAGCGAGAACAGCGCCGGATTCGCGCTGCGGAAGCGGCGCGACGCCGAGGAGGTGGTGGGGCACCCACGCTCGGCCGCGGCCGAGCCGTGTAGCGGGCGGTAGTTGGACCCCACGCAGTACAGATTGCGCAGGAAGTCGATCGGCTTCATCTCGTTGAACTCGCCGAAGCTCACCCTGGGGGAGAGCGGATTGGGGTACCCCCGCGCCGCGGTCTCGCCGAAGAGGATCGTGTCGTGAGCGTGCCCTGCCGCCCGAAGGCCCTTGTAGCCTGCGCTCAGCAGGCCTCGGTAAAGGTAGGGGCTGTACTCCACGCTCGTGTTGCCCGGACGACCTTGCGGAGCCAGACTCGGTCCGTAGTTGGGCTCGTTCCAGATCGACCAGAAGCGGACGGCAGGCAGCCCGTGATAATGGCCGCTGTAGCGGGTGGCCACCGCCTGAATGAACGCCTGATACTGCGAGTCGCTGGGCTTCCAGCTCCGCGCCCGCTTGGAGTTGCCGCTGCCAGTCGCCCACAGGGGCGCCCCGCCGGCGACGTCGAGGTCGACGGAGATGCCCGCGGCGTTCAACTGCTTGATGGCGTTGTCCCAGGGAGCCCAGGCGCGCGAGGAATACGATCCGGGCGAGGCCGCGTGAAAACCATGCGGCTTGTGAGTGGAATTGGGGCTGGGGGCGATGCTGTTCCACGCCATTGACAACCGGATGGCGCTGACCCCAAGCACCCGCAGCCGTGGAATCGTCGCCGCAGTGTTGGTAACCGCGCCGATGTCCTCGAACATCGCCACCTGGCTGTGGGAGGCCTGCGCCGCGGGGACGCCGGCCAGGCCGAACGCCGAGGCGGCCAGCACCCCGGTGAGAGCTAGTCGTCGAAGCTTGAGATTCATCGCACCGTCACTTTCTGTACTCGGCTGGTGATCGTGGCCCCGTCCGGGGCGGTGAAGGCCACCCGCACCGAGCCGCTGGCTCGGAAGGTGAGACCGACGTCGAAATAGCCCCTGGCGCTGGTGAGCGCCGGGGTGCTGATGGTCTGGAAGGATCCGCGGGAACCGCGCTGGAACTGAATCTGCGCATGCTGCAGGCCCGGATAGATGTGGGCGGGCCGAACGTCACCCCACACCTCCAGCCGGTGAGCGTGGCGCACGCTGGTCACCGGCATGTACAGGGGCATCCGGTAGGCGTAATAACTCGCCTTTGGCACGCCCCGGGAGCTCTCCAGCCCACTGAAGAACTGGCTGGGACCGTGGGGCAGGGGGTCGTAGAGCAGGTACTGCATCGTCGTCGCGATCCGGGAGCTACGCCAGGACAGGTATTCGGCCCAGTTGATGTAGTAGCCGGCCGTTCTCGGCGAGACGAACCGGTAGGTGGGCGTGGGGCGCGCCGGCGGATCGGTGACGTAGCCGTACTCGTTGTTGTAGATGGTGAACCGCCTGTGGGAGTGGTAGACCCGCTGGACCCGGTCGAGTTGTCCCTCGAGCCGGGGGATCTCCGAGAAGGCCACGTAGTCGGGATCGCCCGAGGCCTCCTCGGTCGGAGGAAGATTCTGTGGGTAGGGATGGATGCCGAAGCCGCCGGCCTTGAACAGCGCCGGGTTGGCGGCGACAAAACGACGCGAGCCGGCGGAGCTCGTCGGGCATCCCGTGCCCCTGGCGGCTCGGCCTCGGAGTGGCCGGAAGGACGAGCCCACGCAGTACAAGGTGCGAATGAACTGCAGCGGCTTGGTCTGAGCGAAGTTCCCCGGGAGTCCCTGCGGGTGGCTTCGGTCGACCTTCAGCTGCATCCCGCGCGCGGCCAGACCGCCGATCACGATCGTGTCGTGGCCATGGCCGGTGGCACCGAGCGCGCTCCACCCGGCGTTCAGCAGACCTCGGTACATCTCGGGTGCGACCGACACGGTGGAGCCGTCGATCGCCTGCGGGGCCAGGTCCTCGCCGAAGTTCGGCTCGTTCCAGATCTCCCAGTAGTGAACGGCGGGAAGGCTGCCGTAATGGCCGCTGTAGCGATCACCGATGGCGCGGACGAAGGCACCGTAGTCGCCGGCCGAGGGCCGCCAGGCGAAGTGCACGTTCTTGCCCACGTGCGGGATGCCAGGACCGGTGGCCCAGAACGGGGCACCCCCGGTGACCAGGAAGTCGACCTGCATGTTGTCGTTCTCGGCGGCTCTGACGATCGCGTCGTAGGGCGCCCAGGCGTTCCCGTAGGACGCCGGATCCTCAGCGTTGAAGTGGGGCTTGTGGAAGGACCTCGGGTCCGGGGCGACCGATGACCATTCCACGTAGACCCGGACGATTCCGGCCCCCAAGGCGCGCAGGTGGTCCATCGTCGGCTGCGGGTTGGCATGCAACCCCGCGTCCTCCTCGATCATCGCCAGCTGGGACCGGCTCGCCTCGGCGGGTACGGCTGCCAGGGCCAGCAAGAGGACGAGGGCAGCAAGGGTCAACGCCGCGCGCAGCGGTAGTCGCCTGATCGCGAGCACGCCTAGGTAACCCGGGTGGGGAGGAGGAGTTGCGGCGCCCCCGTCCGCGGATCTGTGGTGTGCGAGTCTCATGCTGTTCGGAGTCCTTGGTCTTCTGAAAGCTTGTGATGCACGATGCGATTGGCCGCTCGCTAGCAGGTTCAAGCCAGTGGCCACTTCATTGCTCGCCGACGGCTGAGAACCGGAGTGAGGGCGAGCCGGGATCGGGGCGATCCGCGACGGGGACGGTCTCCCATCCCGCCGCGGGAAGGTAGCGTAGCGAGCGGCGGTGGGGCTCAGCCATCCGGCAGTGAGGCCAGTCGGCTGACGATCCGCTGTCCGCCGGGATAGCTCCATTGCAGGCGCAACTGGCCCGTGCGTGGCACCCTGACCCGCACCTGGAAGTACCCGTGGGGGTCGGTCAGCTGGACCGACTTCACGGTTCTGAAGGGCCTGCCCGGGCCAGAGCGATACTGGATCTCGACCGGCGCCGGCGATCTCGGAACGAAGAAAGCCGGGCGCACATCTCCCCAGACCGCGGTGTCGGCACCGTGCCCGGTGCTGGGCAGGAACAGGGGCATCCGGAACGCGGCGTAGGTGGGTTTCGGCGTGTTGTTCTTGAACTGAAGGCCGGTGGCGAACCCCCCGGCGCTGTTCGCGGTCAAGGGGTCTGTGAGCAGGTACTGGTCGTAGGAGCGAATCCGCGGATCAAGCCACGAGATGTACTCCGCCCAGTTCAGGTAGAGCGCGGCCTGCGTCGGCGAGGTGGTGTGCGCAATCGTCTCCGGGGGGTCGGTCTGATAGCCGAACTCGGTGGAGTAGATGTCCATCGGCGGGAAGCTCCCGTAGGCGGATCGGGCTCTGTCCAATGTGCGCTCCAGGTTGGGCAGGGAGGCCAGATCGGCGTAGTCGGGCTCATCAGGAGTGGTCGTGTTCGGCGGCATCCCGCCCTGGGCATACGGATGATCGGCGAATCCGGTCGCGTGGAACAGAGCCGGATGGAGCGCGGCGAACCTGCCCGAGCGGGGCTGAGCCGGGCAGCCCCGCTCCGTGGCGACGGTGCCGGAGAGCGGCTTGAGGTTGCTGCCGACGCAGTACAACGCGCGGATGAAGCGCAGCGGGACCATCCCGGAGAAGTTGCCCGGGTTGTCGCCGGTGGTGATTCCCCGCGGCGCGGTCTCGCCGATCAGGATGGTGTCGCGACTGTGGCCGGTCTGCTGCAGGGCGCTCCAGCCGGCGTCCAGCAGGCCGCGGTAGAGCTCGGGGGAGACCTCCACCGTTGAGGTGTCGATCGCCTGGGGGGCGAGGTCGGGGCCATAGTTCGGCTCGTTCCAGATCGACCAGAAGTCGACGCGCGGTAGCGGACGCGCCTCGCCGGCCGGGGTGAAGCTGCCGCTGTAGCGCCTGCCCACGGCCCGCACGAACGCCCCGAATGCCTGATCGGAGGGCTTCCAGGAGAAGAATGTGCTCTTGGGGGCATCGGCGCCCAGGGCCCAGCTGGGGGCCGGTCCCCCGATCGTCATGTCAATGCCCACGCCGCGTTGCGTGGCATCCCTGACGATTCGGTCGAGCACGGCCCATGACCCGGCCGGATAGGCCGCGGGACCGGCGCCATCGAAGCCGGCGGGCGGCGTGCGAGAGGTGGCCTCGGGGGCGAACGCTCGCCACGCCACGTAGACGCGCATCTCCTGGACGCCCAGGCGGCGCATGAGGTCGAGCGTGCCCCCGGGGTCGGAGTGCAGATGGAGCTCATCCTCGAAGATGGACTCCAGGTGGGCGTGGGGGGGAGCGGGCAGGCTGGGGCTGGAGCTCGAGCCGCAGGCGCTTACGCTGAGCGGCAGGCAAAGGGCGGCGCACGTGAGCGCCAGCCGGCGGATACCGGTCCCGGACAAGCGCGGGAGATTATCGCCAGGGCCCGCTTTCCTCCCGCTTGCGGGGAAACCGCCGCTTACACTCGGGCCAATGCTGCTTCCGGCGCGTCAGGGCCCCCATCCTGCTGCCCGGAGGCGCACGATCGCCCTCACCGGCGAGTGGTCCCCAGAGCTTGTCGCGCTCGCGGCGGTGGTGCTCGTCGGTGGGCTCCTTCGCCTGACCACCTTGGGCTCGCAGAGCTACTGGGTCGACGAGGCCACCACGGTGCATGAGCTGCACCTCTCTTTTGGGGCCTTGCTCCACGAGATCCGGGTCAACGAGACCACGCCGCCGCTGTACTTCGTGCTGGCCTGGTTGTGGGCCAAGCTGTTCGGCACGGGCGAGGTCGGGCTGCGACTGATGTCCGGGCTGCTCGGGATCGGCCTGATCCCGCTCGTCTACCTGTGCGCGAGAGAGCTGCTGTCGCGCTGGGCGGCGGTGCTCGCGGCGGCCCTGGCCGCGCTGAGCCCGTTCCTGATCTGGTACTCGCAGGAGGCCCGCTCCTACGCGCTGTTCGCGTTGCTCTGCAGCGCTTCGCTGCTGTTCTGCCTGCGCTCGCGCGCCGAGCCGACGCGGAGGAACCTCGTGCTGTGGACGATCTGGTCGACGCTGGCGATCTTCACCCACTTCTTCGCCGGCTTCCTCGTCGCGGCCGAGGCGCTGCTGCTGCTGGTGAGTGTGCGCTCCCGCGCGCTGCTTGCAGGTTGCGCGGTCATCGCTCTGGCCCAGCTGGCGGTTCTACCGCTGGCGGTGGGGGACACGTCTCATCCGCTCAACTGGATCCAGGCGTTTCCCCTCTCGACACGGATTCAGCAGGTCCCGGTCCAGCTCGGCCTGGGACAGCTCTTCCAGAGCGGCATCGTCGCCCACGGCCTCGCGGGCGCGGCGCTGCTGGCTGTGGTGGTGGCGGCGCTCTTGCTCTTCGCCGGGGGACGCCGGGAGCGGCGGGCGGCGGTGGTGGGAGCCGTGCTCGCGGGCGCTGTGATCCTGGTCCCGATCCTGCTTGCGGTGCTCGGTCGCGACTACCTGGTGCCGCGTAACCTGATGCCGGCATGGACGCCGCTTGCGGTGGTCATCGTCGCCGCCTGTACGGTGCCACGGGCCCGCGTCGGCGGCGCGATGCTGGCGGTGGCGGTGCTGGCCGGGTCGGTTTGGGCCGATGTCGAGGTCGGGACCAAGACGCAGTACCAGCGGCCGGACTGGCGTGGGGTGGCCGCGGCATTGGGAACATCGCGCGGGTCCCGCGCGATCGTCGCCGACCAGGGCAACTTCGCCACCCAGCCGCTGTCGGTCTACCTGGGGGCTCCCTGGTTACCACCCGGACCGGCCCCGACCGCCGTCAGCGAGGTCGATGTGGTCCGAAGCGCGTTCGCACAGCCGGCCCGGTCGCTGCCGGCAGGCATGCGGCTGCTCTCGAGCAAGTCGGTCAACCAGTTCCGGGTGGAACGGTTCGTCATCGCCGGCGGCTGGGACCTGCCGCCGGCGCAGATTCTGGCGCGGGCGAGTCGGCTGGTTTCGCCGGCGCTGCCGGGGGGTTCGGTGCTGATCCAGCGGCCGGGGACGCGGCCGCTGGCCTGAGTGATGGATTTTGGTCGCCGGCATCGCTGCAGACGTATGCCCGACCCGCCGCAGACCTTCGCCACACCGTGAGGCACGTGTTCAGCCTCCATTAGACTCGCCGCGATGCGCCCCGCTCGCCGGATGCTTGCCCTTGCGCTGATGCTCCCGGTCTGGGCCGTGGCATTCGCACTTGCCGTGCCTACGGCGGCGTCGGCGGCCTCTTCGCCCGCGGTCAACGATTGCAACACGCACTCGCGGCTGACTCGCCATTACTCCACCTCGGAGCTGCGACACGCGCTGAGCACGATGCCGCCGATCGTCCAGGAGTACACCGACTGCTACGACGTGATCCAGCGAGCGCTGCTGACGCAGTTGAGCGGGCAGCGGGTCAAGAGCGGCGGGAGCGGCTCGAGCAGCTCAGGAGGCTCGTTTTTGCCCGTGCCGTTGCTGATCGTGCTGGGACTGGCGATCCTCACCGCCGCCGGCTACGCGGTCGCGGCCCTGCGCCGCCGTAACGCGCCGGGAGACGACCCGCGCAGCGGCGGCCCCGGCCCACCGCCGCCCTCCGAGCCCTAGGGGCTGCGCCAGTCTTCGCCCTACACTGAGGGCGATGGCATCACAGCGCCAGATCCACGTCGGGCCGGTGCCGATCGGCGGCGGAGCGCCGGTGGCGGTGCAGACGATGACCAAGACCGAGACGGCCGATCTGTCGGCGACGATGGATCAGATCAGACGGGTCGCGGACGCCGGTGCGGACATCGTCCGCGTGGCGGTCCCTCGGGAGAAGGACGCCGAAGCGCTGCGGACGATCGTGCGTGACTCGCCGATCCCGGTGATCGCCGACATCCACTTCAACCACACCTTGGCGCTCAAGGCGCTCGATGCAGGAGCCCATTGTGTGCGGCTGAACCCCGGCAACATCGGGGGCCCGGACAAGGTCGCGGAGGTGATCGCCCGGGCCAAGCAGCTTCAAACCCCCCTGCGCGTGGGCGTGAACTCCGGCTCGTTGCCGGCGCATCTGCGCCAGCTCGAGTTCGACGATCCGGTGGAAGCTCTGGTCAGCGCCGCCACGGAGACGGTGGAGCTGATGGAGCGTCTGGATTTCCAGAACTTCAAGGTGTCGATGAAGTCGACGAGCGTTCCGAACACGATCGCGTCCAATCGCCTGCTGGCCGAGCGGATCCCCTACCCGCTGCACCTGGGCGTGACCGAAGCCGGTACGAAATGGTCAGGCTCGCTGAAGTCGGCGGTGGGGCTCGGGACGCTGCTGGCCGACGGGATCGGCGACACGATCAGGATCTCGCTCTCCACCTTCCATGCGGAAGAGGAGGTCAAGGTGGCCTGGGAGATCCTCAAGGCCCTGAAGCTTCGTGAGCGCGGACCGGTGCTGATCGCCTGCCCCACCTGCGGGCGCCTTCAGTTCGACATGGACAGCGTGGTCGCCGAGGTCGAGCGCCGCCTCGAGGACTATGCCGATCCGATCGAGGTCTCGGTGCTCGGCTGCGCGGTCAACGGGATCGGCGAGGCACGACACGCGGACTTCGGGATCACCGGAGCCAAGGACATGGGAATGATCTACTCGCGGGGAGAGCCGCTGAAGAAGGTCCCCACCGAGCGACTGGTCGATGAGCTGTTCGCAGAGATCGACCGCTACTACGCGGCGGGCAAGCGCGTGGTCCGCGATGAGCACAGTGCCGCTGAGGCGCGGGCGTGGCTCGCCGAGAACGAGGACGCGACGGCGCTCACGCCGGAGCGCCTGGCGGCGATGGAGGCGGCAGCGGCAGACGCGGCGCAGGATGACCCGGCGCAGGGTGACCCGGCGCCGATCCGGCTCGACGAAGAGCTCTCGCCGGTGGCCGGCCGGCGCTTCACTCGGGCCTGAACCCAGCGGCATAGGTGTCCATCCAGGAGCGTTCGGCGGGGTCCGGGAGCGCTCGACGGGCCAGCGCGTAACCGGCCAGGCCCAACCTCAGGCTCCGCTGGACGGTGTACCGCGGCGTCCTTAGTGCAAGTGCGCCCAGCAGTCGCTCGTCCATCGCCGCCAGTACCAGCTCGCGGCCGACACGGAGCATCGGTGCCGGCAGGAACCGGGAGGCAAAGTCGTGGAGCATCGCGTCGGCCACCGCCCGCCCCCCGGGGGAGAAGGCGTAGTGCTCAGCCTCGTAGGCCAGCGTCCAATCCCAGAGCTCCTCGTAGGTGTGGGGAATCTCGGTCAGTCCCATCTCGTGTCCGACTCCTCGCCAGAAGTGGAAGTTGGCGAGCTTTTCGGACCCCGTCAGCAGCCTGACTCCCAGCCGGCGTGCAGTCCGGTCGGCCTCGAAGGTCAGCGAGGCCAGCGTGTAGAGGCTCTGTTCGCCGGTGATCGGAAACCGGGCATGGATCTCGTTCAGCTTGGCGATCGACCGGCGACCCAGATCCGAGGAGTGGCCGTAGGTCAGGAACTCCCCGAAGAAGGTCATCGTCGTGTCGTTACGGCCCCGCGTGTCCTGCATGATCGGGCTCTCGCCGCCCCTGTGGACGACCGCGGCGATCGAGGGGACGGCCATCTGGCGACAGAAGGCGACCGTGTAGAGCGCCGCGGTCAGCGGTGCATCGCCGTAGCGAACCTCGTTGACCAGGTGCGCGATGCGCTCGTGGTCGGCGACCGGATCCAGTCCGTGCAGCTCATCCCGCGCCCAGTACCAGGCCGAGGCCCGGCGCGGGGCGCGCCTGTCGGTAGAGCGCGCCCCGTTCACGAGCTACACAAACGTTTCGGTGGGATCCACTACCGGACGTTCTGCAGGCCTTCGGCCACCTTCGGCCAGTTGACCACGTTCCACCACGCATCGATGTAGTCCGGGCGCTTGTTCTGGTACTTCAGGTAGTAGGCGTGCTCCCATACGTCCACGCCCAGCAGCGGGCGCTGGCCATTTGTGATGGGGTTGTCCTGGTTGGCTGTCGAGACCACGGCCAGTCCCGAGCCGTCGTGCACCAGCCATGACCAGCCGGAGCCGAACTGGTTGACGCCGGCGTCCTTGAACTTGCTCTTGAAGTCCTCGAAGGAGCCGAACGCGGACTCGATCGCCGAGCGCAGCTCGCCGTCGGGCTCGCCGCCTCCGTCGGGCGACATCCATTCCCAGAACAACGAGTGGTTCAGGTGACCGCCGCCGTTGTTGCGGACCGCGCCGCGCTTGTCCTCGGGGATGTTGGACAGCTCCCCGATCACGCTTTCGATCGGCGTGTCCTCCCACTCCGTGCCGGACAGCGCCGCGTTGACCTTGTCCACGTAGGCCTGGTGGTGCTTGTCATGGTGAACGCGCATCGTCTCCTCATCGATGTGAGGCTCCAGCGCGCTGTAGTCGTAGGGAAGAGGCGGGACTGAATAGGCCATCTACTGGTCTCCTTGCATGCCGTTTCTGCCGTAAATGCACTTCTATCACCTGGAGGCGTACCCCGACCCGAATGGGTCAACCGTTGGGCGCGGCCCACGCCGATACGCTCTCGGACTCCCCACATGACACGGCTCTCCACCTACTTCCTGCCCACCGAACGGGAGCCTCCGGCGGACGCCGAGGCGATCTCGCACAAGCTGATGGTCCGGGCCGGGCTGATCCGCCAGATCGGGTCTGGGCTGTGGTCCTGGTTGCCGGCGGGCTGGCGGGTTCACCAGCAGATCACCCAGATCGTCCGCGAGGAGATGGACGCGATCGGGGGTCAGGAGATGCTGATGCCGGTGCTTCATCCGGCCGAGCCGTGGCGGCGGACCGGCCGCTATGAGATCGACGAGCTGTTCAAGCTGACCGACCGGCGGGGCGCAGAGCTGGTGCTTGCCATGACCCACGAGGAGATCGTGACCGGGCACGCCGCCGCCGCCGTGCGCTCCTACCGCGATCTGCCGATGATCCTCTACCACTTCCAGATCAAGGAGCGAGACGAGCCGCGCCCCCGTGCGGGAGTCCTCCGGACTCGGGAGTTCATCATGAAGGACTCCTACACCTTCGATCGCGATGCCGAGGGTCTCGATGCGGCCTACCAGCGCCATGTCGGTGCCTATGACCGGATGCTGGACCGCTGCGGGCTGGAGTGGTACCGGGTCGAGGCCGATGTCGGGATGATGGGCGGCCTGGGGGCTCACGAGTACATGGCCCCCTGCGCTGCCGGCGAGAACGAGGTTGCGCTGGCCCCCGGGTACGCCGCCAACGTAGAGGTGGCGCGGGCAGCGGCCCAGCCGGTGCAGCTTCCTCGCCCGCTCGCGTCTCCCGAGGAGGTGCACACGCCCGGGCAGACCACGATCGAGGCCGTCGCCGGCGCGCTGGGCTTGCCCGAGGGGGCATTGCTGAAGGCGTTCCCGATCGTGACCGGGGAGGAGATCAGGCTCGTCCTCCTCCGCGGCGACCACCGCGTCAACGAGATCAAGCTCGCGGCTGCGCTGGGAGCCCCGTTCCGTCCCGCGGCGACCGACGAGATAGAGGAGCGGCTGGGCCCCCCTGGGTTCATCGGTCCGGTCGGGGTGCAGGTGCCGATCCTGCTCGATGAAGCAGTCGAACCCGGCGGCTACGTGACCGGCGCCGGCCGGCCGGACACCCATCTGCGTGGTGTGGAGCCGGGTCGGGACTTCTCCTTCGAGAGCGCCGACATCCGCTCGGTCGTGAGCGGCGACACGATAGGTGGGGCGGCGGTGCGGATTGAGCCGGCGATCGAGGTCGGCAACATCTTCAAGCTGGGGACGCGGTACTCCGAGCCGCTCGGGGCGAGCTACCTGGACGAGCACGGCCAGTCGCAGTTGGTGTGGATGGGCAGCTACGGCTTCGGTCCCGCCCGCGCCGCCGCTGCCGCGGTGGAGCAGTATGCCGACGAGCAGGGGATCTCCTGGCCACGGGCGATCGCGCCCTTCGACGTGGAGCTGGTCGGACTGGGCCGCGAGGGAAGCGAGGAGCGCAACCTGGCCGAGCGCCTCTACGACGAGCTGCGGGACGCCGGCTTGCGGACGCTCTACGACGACCGGGATGCCGGCCCGGGGGAGAAGTTCACCGATGCCGAGCTGCTCGGTTGCCCCGTCCGGGTGACGGTCGGGCGGAGAACGCTGGGGGCGGGGGAGCTGGAGGTCCAGGTCCGTCGTGGCCAGGAATCTCGCACGGTGCCGCTCCAGGGCGCGGCGGCCGCGATCGCCGAGCTGTGGGCGGAGCTGCCCTGAGGGGCGGCGGTCAGGGGCGGTCCTGAGTCCGCTGAACAAGCGCCGCCTGTTCGGAGTCGACCGCTCCGGGCCCCCACCGCCGGCGACTCGCTCCGACCAGCCGCTGCGCCCATGGACGGTGCCCAACGCGGTCGGCTACCTGCGGCTGGCCGGCATCCCGGTGTTCCTGATCCTGGCGCTGGGCAGTCCAGACGGCGATGACGCGCTGGCGATCGTGGTGTTCGGGCTGATCGGCTTCTCCGATTACCTCGACGGCTTTCTCGCTCGCCTGACCGGCCAGTACAGCCGGATGGGGGCGCTGCTGGATCCGATCGTCGACCGTCTGCTGGTGGTCAGCGGGATGGTGGTGGCATGGCACTTCGACCTGCTCCCGAAGTGGGCGATCGGGGTGGTGGTCATCCGCGAGCTGGCGATGCTCGGCCTCAGTCGCTACGCGCTGAGCCGGGGCGTGGAGCTGAAGATCAACTGGCCGGGACGAATCGGCGTCGCCCCGGCGATGGCCGCGCCACCGTTTGCGATGGCCGGCGTCCACTGGCTGGCGCTGATTCTGCTCTACACCGGGATCGCCTTCGGCCTCACCGCGACGGTTCTCTACGTGCGGGAGGGCCGTCGCCAGGCGCGCGAGCGTGAAACAAAACTCTCAAGCTCAGATTGACCCTCGGGCCTGCGCCAGGGTATACTCGCCTCCCTTGAGTCATTGCCAATCCGCAGGATGGGGGTATCGCTTCGCATGGACACGTTTCCCGACCTAGGCGCCCTCAGCGATCAGGAGCTGAAGGATCTCATCAAGCAGCTCACTGACGATGAGATGGAGGTCTCCTACCAGCGCCGGATCCTCCATGGGAAGATCGACATCCTCCGTGCCGAGCTGGTGAACCGGCTTCGCAAGAAGGACCAGGGTGGCGAGCTGCTGATCTCCGGGGCGGACGTCCAGCAGCTCACGGACATCCTCACCGGCCGGGTCCCGGAAACCGAGCCCGAGTAGTCGGGAGGTTGCAGCGGTGGCCCAGCACTGCCCCGAGTGCGGCATGCAGAATGACGACGGGGCAAACTACTGCCAGCGCTGCGGTGCGTTCCTCGGTAGTGCCGAGCCGACGCCCGGAGCCACCACTGCCACCTACCGCGTCGATGAGGCCGGGGACGTGGAAGAGGTCAAGTTGGAGGAGGTCGTCGAACGGGGTGCCGCGCTCGTCATCAGGACGGGCGGCGGTCGGGCCGGCGAGAGCTTTCCGCTGGAGGCGGAGCGGTTGACCGTGGGCCGGCGACCCGACAGCGACATCTTCCTCGACGACGTCACGGTCTCCAGGGATCACGCCGTCCTTGTGCGCCGCGGCAGCGACTACTACCTCGACGATCTGGGCTCGCTCAACGGCACCTACGTCAACCGGCGCCGGATCGAGTCCCACCGGCTCAGCGACGGAGACGAGCTCCAGGTGGGCAAGTACAAGCTGGCCTACCTCAGTCGCTGATGGCCACCTCGGAGACCCGCAACGAGATTGAGCTTCCGGAGCCCCCGGCGGAGGGACCGCGTCCCAAGGCGGTGACGATCGGCGCGGTGTGCAAGGCGCTGAACCAGGAGTTCCCGGACATCTCCATCTCCAAGATCCGTTATCTGGAGGACCAGAAGCTGCTGACGCCACGGCGGACCCAGGGCGGCTACCGGCTCTACACCCAGAGCGACATCCAGCGGCTGCGGACGATCCTGCGCCTGCAGCGTGACGAGTTCCTGCCGCTGCGAGTGATTCGCCAGGAGCTGGCCGGCGGTCGCTCAGATCGGGAGATGGCCGCGCCCGGCGAGGGTCGCTCGCTGCGCCGCGCCTCGGTGGCGGCCCGGGAGCCTGGGGCGATGTACTCGGTGAACGAGGTGGTGGAGGAGACGGGGGCCGATCCCAAGCTGGTACGGGAGCTGGTCGAGTTCGGCGTGATCAAGGGGGAGACGCGCGGCGGGGTCCGCTACTACGACGAGACCGAGCGGGAGATCGTGCGCGCCGTCTCCGAGCTCGCTCGCTACGGCGTCGGAGGGCGAAACCTGCGGGTGTTCCGCAGCTCGGCGGACCGGGAGGCGCAGCTTCTGCAGAGCATCCTCGCGCCCGCGCTCCGCTCACGCAATCCGGACCGCCGCAAGGAGGCGATCGAGGCGCTGGAGAACCTCGCCTCGGTCACCACCCACCTCAAGCATCTGCTGCTGATTCGCGATCTACGCCAGATCGCCACCTGACGTGGCAAGCGGTCGCTCGCGGACCGGCGGCGAGGGCGTCGAGTTGAGGGCCTTCGTCCGCGACATCCCGGACTTCCCCAAGCCCGGGATCGTGTTCAGGGACATCACTCCGCTGCTGCTGAATCCCCAGGCGCTGGACGCGGCGGTAGCACGGCTGATGCAGTTCGCTCAGCCGCTGGAGATCGACCTGGTGATCGCCGCCGAGGCCCGTGGCTTCATCCTGGGCGGGGCGCTCGCCCGGGCGCTCGGCGCCGGCTTCGTTCCGGCGCGCAAGCCGGGCAAGCTCCCCTCCGAGACGGTCAGCGCGGAGTACGCCCTGGAGTACGGCATCGATGCGCTGGAGGTCCATGCCGATGCGCTCGCCGGCGGAGCCCGCGTCCTGATCCACGATGACCTGCTCGCCACCGGCGGTACCGCTCGGGCGCTCCACGAGCTGATGAGCGGGCTGGGCGCAGAGGTCGTTGCCTGCGCGTTCCTGATCGAGCTGCGGTCGCTCGGCGGCCGCGAGCGGCTGGCGCCGACCGTTGTCCACTCGCTGATCGACTACGACGACGCCGAGTGACCACCGCGCGTCGCAGCCGGTTGATCGCCGCCCCGCCGGAGGAGGTGTGGCGGCTGATCGAGGACCCCCATCATCTGCCGCGGTGGTGGCCGGGAATCGCCCGGATGGAAGGGGTGAGCGAGGATGCCTTCACCCAGGTGCATCTGACCAAGAAGGGACGGCCGGTGCGGATCGACTTCACCGTCGTCGCCTCCGAGCCGCCCCGGCGACGGATGTGGCAGCAGGAGGTGAGGGGCACGCCGTTCGAGCGCGTGCTCGGCGAAGCGGTGACCGAGATCGTGCTGGAGCCACGCGACGGGGCCACCGAGGTGACGATCGAGCTGCGTCAGCAGCTGCGTGGATACTCGCGGACCGGTGGGCTGCTGCTGCGTCGCGCCACCTCCAAGCGACTCGACGAGGCCCTGGAGGGGATGGAGCGCGCCTGCGGGGCCGAACCCGAAGCGAGCGGAACTAGCTCAGGCTGAGTGCGCCCTGGAGGATGATCTGGGCCGGGGCTGTGGGCTTCGGCTGACTCTCCAGTGAGACCAGCAGCTGCTTGTAATGCGAGGCGTTGACGGGGAGCACGCCCTCGGTCTGCAGCACGCCGTTGCTGCTCACCGGCGGATTGACGAACCCGAGGATGTGGTTGTCACTGGGCGAGTTGTACAGCCACACGGCATAGGCGTCGTGCTTGGTGTTGGCGGGAATCCCGCGGGCCTGCACGACGAGGCCGGTGGAGGAACCCTGCTTGACGACGATGCCCACGCCGCCCATCTGCTTGCTGCCAGTGGGGGAGGTGAGGTTGATCTGGGCGATCGGCTTGGTGGCCCCGGCACTGCTCGAGGCGGAGCTCGAAGCCGACGGAGTCGTCGCCGAGCTGGCGGTTGTCGGGGAGGCGCTGGCCTGCGTGCTGCTCGTGTGCGAAGAGCCGCCGCTGCCCGCGAGCAGCACGACCACGACGATCACCACCACCGCCAGCAGGCCGCCACCGAGCAGGATCGCGCCGCCGAGCCGGGATTTGGGCGGCTCGCCGTCCGGTCCGACCAGCGAGGAGCGCGCGCTGGCGCTCCGGTCTGCTGGAGCATCGGCCACCTCCGCCGGCACGCTGGGCCGTGCAGCGCCGGCCCCGGCGGCCTGTTCCGGCTGGGGCTCTGGGTAGGGCTCAGGCTCCGGTGGGGGTCCGCCCTCGGCCGGGATCTCCGGCAGCCGTCCGCCGGCTACCGGTGAGAGTTCGGCGGCGACCACCCGGGCCCAGGCGCGCTCGGCCGCGGACTCGGCGAGTCGATCACGCACCTGTCCGCCCAGGGCAGCGGGGAGCTGGCCCAACAGGTAGTCGGTGATGAGCGCTCGCCGCTGGGCCTCGACGTCGGTGGGCGGCCCCAGCGCGTCCAGGCCGGTGAGCGCCCGCTCGCGCACGGCGGCGCGGTCGATCGAGAGCATCGCGGCGATCTCGTCATAGCTGCGGCCTCGCCGAAGCACGAGCTGCAGCACGGCCCTCTGGTCGGGCGGGAGGGTGTCCAGGGAGGCCATTTCGTGCTCTAGCGTAGAGAAGCATCCAGACCGGTGCCGCAGGGGCGCAGGCGGGCCGAGGCTGGGCCAACCACTATGGTCCGCGACGATGGACCTACCCCTCCCATCGTCGGGTTTCGAAGCTCTTCTCGGACTGGAGCTCCTGGAGGTGAGCGATGAGCTGGCGCGTGGCCGCGTGGTCGTGCGCGACGCGCTGAAGCAGCCATTCGGCCTGGTCCATGGGGGCGTGTACGCCGCCCTGGCCGAGAGCCTGGCCTCGGTGGCCACCGCCGTCAACGTGTACGACGACGGTGACATTGCCATGGGCCTCTCCAACCAGACCAGCTTCCTGCGGCCGATCACCGGGGGCACGGTCAACGCATCCGCGATCCGGCGGCACAGGGGTCGCACCACCTGGGTGTGGGACGTGGAGGTCACCGACGACGCCGGGCGCCTGTGCGCCGTCACCCGCATGACGATCGCGGTCAGGCCGGCGCCCCCGGGAACGGCCGAACCGCCCTGGCGTCAGCCTCAGCCGTGATCCCCTGGCTCACCCTCCGGACGCGCCCCGCCCCAGCCACTGCTGCACGAACTGGCGCAGGAGCGGGTTCGTCGGCGAGCTGACCCGGACCATCCGGGTCCAGGCGAGACCGACGACGCCGGAGGTGCCCGGGCGGGAGGTGAGTAGCACGGCTTGGCCGGCGGCGGCCACAGCGGGCTGAAACGGCCCGCCGACCGACGAGGCCAGCTGGACGAGCGCGCGCGGTGGCGTGGCGCTGCCGTAGGCAAGCACGACGTTGCCCACCTCCAGGGCCTGCAGCAACTGATCGTTGTTCAGCGGTCCGATCTGACGGTGCACCGCCTCAGGGAGGTGTGCCCCGCTGGTCGGAGGGTTGGAGTCATACAGCGGGCGCAGGCCACCGGGGAACCGGTGGGCGTGACCGAGGTCGCGGTACTGGATCCCGACGGCCTGCTGGCCGGAGACTCCCGCAGCGTCGCGCCCGGCGAAGAAGCCGGAGAGCAGAGCGATCAGCCCCACCGAGAGGAGCAGCGAGGCGAGGAAGATCCCCGCGCGCTCCAGGGCCGTGGCCGGTTTCACTTCACGGTGGGGGCGACGTCGCGGCTACGCCCCCGCCGCCGAGCTCGTCCGCGACCGCCGGATGGCGCCGCGGCCGCTCGGAGCTCCTCGATCGATCCACGGAGCTCGGTGGCCAGGGTCTCCAGGTCGCGGAGCGCGTCCAGGTCGCCGGTCAGGCCAAAGTTCAGCTGTCCGTTGTAGCTCATGATCGCTATGCCAAGGGTGGTGTTCTCGGCCAGAGGCACCATCGGGTAGATCGCCTGGAGCTCTCGTCCCAACATGTAAAGCGGGAACTGCGGTCCGGGAACGTTGGTCACCACCAGGTTGAACAGCCGCTGGCGAGCCTGCAGGCGAGCTGCTTGGGCCATGATCGTGGGCGGAGCGAATCCCGACAGCTCGGTGAGCACCTGCGCGCCCACCGCCTGGCCGGACTCCTTGACTCCCGTCATCGCGTTGGCGATCTGCTGTAGGCGCCGTCGTGGATCGACCTCACCGACCGGCAACGGCGCCCACATCGCCGCCACTCGGTTGCCGAGCGCGCCTTTCTCCAGGTCGGCGCGCACCGACACCGGCACCATCGCTTTGAGCTCGACGCCATCGGTGATCTCGCCGTGCAAGCGCATGTAGCGACCGAGTGCTCCGGTCACTGCGGCGAGCACGACGTCGTTGACCGTTCCGCCGAGCGCGTTCTTGATCGCTTTGAACTCAGCGAGATCTGCGCGCACCCAGGTGAACAGCCGGTGGGGGCCGATCTTCACGTTGAAAAGGCTCGGAGGCGCGCTCTGAAGGCCGGCCATGGTCATCGCGCTCACCCCGGCGACGGCGCTGCCCACACGGGCCGCCATCTGGCGGGGGCCACGTATCGCCCGCCGTACGCCACGGGTGATCTCGGCGGGGACCGTCGCCCGCTCCAGCAGCGCGTCGGCGAGGAGCTGGGCGCTCCTGGGAAGCGGTCTGGGTACCCACTCCTGCTCCGGCGCGCCCACGGGAAGGGGGTCCGGTGAGGTGTCGAACAGCACGGTGGCGATATCGACGCCGGAGACGCCGTCGACCAGCGCATGGTGCGTCTTGGAGAGCAACGCAAACTGGTCCTCGGCAAGGCCCTCCACAAGCCACAGCTCCCATAGCGGACGGCCGCGGTCAAGGGCCTGGGAGAAAACCCGTCCGGCCAGCCGCGCCAGATCCTTGTCGCCGCCCGGCTTGGGGAGAGCGGTGTGGCGCACGTGGTAGCGGAGCTGGAAGTGGGGATCGTCGACCCACACCGGGCGTCCCTGCTGTAGCGGCACGAAGGCCAGACGCTGGCGGTACCTGGGGACGAGGTGAAGCCGCGAGGCGATCATCTCGGTGAGCTCGTCGTAGGCCGGTGCGCGCCCCGAGAACACGGTGCAGGCGGCCACATGCATGTGCGCGGCGTCTCCCTCCAGGTGGAGGAATGAGCTGTCTAGGCCGGTGAGACGATCTGGATTGGCCACTGGACGAATTCTTGCAGGGCGCCTGGATCGTGCGGCAACGGGCGCGTTTGGACGAGCGTCGATCTCTGTGTGCACGCTCACACAAGCCCCGGGTTCACCCTGCGATTCTCCTCGGGTCGCAATTCGACCTGCCGAGTTGCCCCTGCCCGGTGCGGGGGTGAACGGGGGACCCACTTGCCGGGGTTTGTTGGTTTTCACACCCGGCCGGGGCGAATCGACTGCCCGGTCTGAGTACCGGCGGCAGTTGTAGCGGACGGAGTCGGTCACACGCGGAGCGTGGACCGCCGCCGCCGCGAGCCCGTCAGCTAACCCCGTAGGCGCCCGGTCGACGTCCAACAGGAGGCCCTCACGATGAGGACCAAGCTAATGCTGCGCAAGGTGCGCCCGGTGTATGCCGGCGTGGGCGTAGCAGTGCTCGCAATCCCTGCCTCGGCGGTCGCGCTCGCCACCGGGCAAGCTGATGCCCAGAGCGCAATTCAGGTCGCCGTCACGCCGCAGCGTGCGTCGTTCGGCGCTGCCATCACGATCAGCGGCAACGCCACCACCAGCGAGGCTGGGAAGGTGCTGCAGCTGCAGTTCAAGCCCGCCGGCGGCGCCGCATGGCGCACGGTCGGGCGGACCTCGGCAGCCGCCGACGGTCACTTCCGCTTCCGCACCACCGCCCGCCAGTCGGGCTCGGTGCGCGTTCTCCCCGCGGCAGATGCCGTGAGCCAGAACGCCACCGGGTCCGCGGCAACCGGCGGCGTGGCGGCGGTGGCTCCGAGCGGGGCACTCCCGCTCTCGGTCAAGGCACGTATCGACGTGCCCAGCCGGTCGTTCGCCGTGCTCGCCGGCCAGCCGGCGCATCTGCGCGGCAAGCTGCTTCCCGCCGAGGCGGGGCGCAGGGTCGTGCTGCTGGTGCGCCGCGGCCGCGGCTGGCGCGCCATCTCCGCCGCCCGGACGACCGGGCGGGGTGGCTTCACCCTCACCGTGCCGGCGCTCGGCGGCGGTAAGCGGCGGCTCCGCGTGAGCTTCGCCGGCGACCGGCGGAACACTCGGACGCTGGCTTCGGCCGGGGTGATGGTCGCCCTGCATCCGAGCCTGGCGTCGTGGTACGACGACGCTGGTGCCACCGCCTGCGGCTTCCACGCTCAGATGGGCGTGGCCAACAAGACGCTGCCGTGTGGTACCCACGTGACGTTCGCCAGCGGCGGACGGACCGTGAACGCCGTGGTCGATGACCGGGGGCCCTATGTCGGCGGTCGCGACTGGGATCTCAACCAGAACACTGCGGCCGCGTTGGGGTTCGACGGCGTCGGCACCGTCTGGTCGTCGATCTAGCGTTAGCAAGGTGCGCCGGCGCTGCGTCGCTCATCTCGACATGGACGCGTTCTACGTGTCGGTCGAGATGCGGCGCAGGCCGGAGCTCCGCGGGCTGCCGGTGGTCGTCGCCGGCGCCGGCCCGCGGGCCGTGGTGACCACGGCCTCCTACGAGGCACGCCGGTTCGGGATCGGCTCGGCGATGCCGGCCAGCCGCGCCCGCCGGCTGTGCCCCGAGGCGATCTTTCTTGCCCCTGACTTCGTCCATTACCGCGAGGTCTCCGCGAGGGTGATGGAGGTCGTACGCTCGCACGCAGAGGCAGTTGAGGTGATGGGCCTCGACGAGGCCTACCTCGAGCTCACCGGCCTCCCTGCGCCGCACGCGGCGATGCGACGGCTCCGCCATGAGATCGAAACCTCCACTGGGTTGACCTGCTCGATCGGGATCGGGCCCAATAAGCTGGTGGCCAAGGTCGCGTCCGACGCCGAGAAGCCCGGGGGCTTTGTCGTGCTCACCCAGGAGGAGGCCTGCCGACGCTTCGGCGGCGCTTCCTGTCGCCTGGTCCCCGGGATCGGACCGCGCACGGTGGAGCGGCTGAAGGCAGCCGGCGTGATCACGCTCTCGCAGCTGGCGGCGGCGCCTGCCGACGAGCTCAGACTGCGGTTCGGGGCCCGCGCAGCCGCCGAGTTGCAGCGGCGTGCGCGGTTCGAGGACGCCGGGGCGGTGAGCCAGCAGCGCAAGGTGATCTCCGAGTCGCGAGAGACGACCTTCGACCGCGACATCACCGATCTCGGGCGTCTGGAGGTGGTGCTCGGCGAGCTGACGCAGCGGCTGTGCGACGCCCTCGGAGAACAGGAGAGGGAGGGGAGGACGATCGCCATCAAGGTGCGTCTGGACGACTTCTCCACCCATACCCGGGCTCGCACCCTGCCGGAGGCGGTCAGCTCGGCCGAGCGGGTGGGGCCGGTGGCGATCGACCTTCTGCGCCGGTTCGCTCCCTCGCGGCCGGTGCGGCTGCTGGGCGTGCGGGTGGCGGGCCTTCAGAAGAGCGCGCCTGACGCAGGCCGGCAGCTAAGCCTGACCGTGTAGGGCGCTCCGTGCTCAGTACAGCGCGCTGGCCAGCCGGCGGCGGGCGTCGCGAGCGACCGGACTGTCCACGCCCAGCTCGTCGAGGATGCCGACGATGACCCGCCGGACGTCGTCGCGGGCACCGTCGGCGTTCGGCAGGGCCTCCAGCAGGAGATCGAGCGCGCCACCCTGATCGCCGGCGTCGAGGGCCGCGAAGGCCGGCCGCAGGTCGGGACGCGGGGTGTGGGCCGGCGAAGCAGGGTCAACGGCCCGCTCCAGCCCGATGCGCGCGCTGAGACCGTCGGCGGCGAAGGACCCCGGCACGCGGGCCAGCAGCTGGAGCGCCTCGTCAGCCTCGCCGCGACGGTGCAGGATGCGCGCGAGCGGGACAGCGGCGTCGGCCCGGCCCGGCTCAAGCGCGATCGCTTTGCGCAGCGAGTCCTCATCGCCCTTGGCGACCAGCCCCTCGGCCTCCGATGGCAGCAGGGCGTCGAGGAAGCGATCCACCTCGGCGGGGGGTTTGGCGCCGACGAACTCAGATACCACGCGGCCGTCGCGGAACGCCTTCACGGCAGGGATTCCCTGGATGCGGAAGGTCTGCGAGATCGACGGGTTGGCGTCCACGTCGACCTTGGCCAGCTCCACCTGACCTGGGCGCGCGGCCACCGCCCGCTCCAGCACCGGTCCGAGCTGGCGGCAGGGTCCACACCATTCGGCCCAGAAATCGACCACCACCGGTACCTGGTGCGAGTGCTGCAGGACAGCGCTCTGGAAGTTTTGCTCGGAGACGTCCATGCCCTGATGGTAGAAAACCGCTGTGGGAGAACGGCTGATCGAGAGGCAGGGTGTCTCTCTCGCCGTATACGAGGCCGGGGAGGGTCGGCCGGTCGTGCTGCTGCACGGGCTCACCGCCACCCACCGCTACGTGGTCATGGGCTCCCGGGCGCTGGAGCGCTCGGGTCACCGCGTAATTGCCTACGACGCCCGCGGACACGGCCGTTCCTCGCCAGCACCGCGGCCGGAGGCGTATAGCTACGCCGAGCTGGCCGGCGACCTCGAGGCGGTGATGGACGCCGCCGGGGTGGAGCGGGCGGTCCTCGCGGGCGCCTCGATGGGGGCGCACACACTGCTGTCACTGGCGCTCTCGAGCCCGAAGAGGGTGGCGGGCCTGGTAGTCATAACGCCGGCGTTTGAGCCGGGGGTGGAGGCTGACCCCACGCGCCTACGGCGGTGGGATGCGCTGGCCGACGGGCTCCGTGATGGCGGCGTGGAGGGCTTCCTGGCCGCCGATGGGACGCCGCCGGTGCCGACGGCCATGCGGGAGACCGTGGAGAAGGTGACCCGTCAGCGCCTGGGACGGCACGAGCATCCTGGCGCCGTGGCCGACGCGCTCAGCGTGGTGCCGCGATCGCGACCGTTCGAAGCGTTGGAGGAGCTGGGGAAGATCGCGGTTCCGACGGCGGTGATCGCCAGCGGCGACGAAGCGGACCCTGAGCATCCCCAGCGGGTGGGGGAGGCTTATGCCGCGGTCATCCCGCAAGCACGGCTGATAACCGACGAGCCCGGTCGTTCGCCACTGGCCTGGCAGGGGAGCCAGGTCTCGGCGGTTATCGCGGAGGTCAGCCGAGCGTGACGAGCTCGGTGCGGGCATTGGCCGGCCTCAGGTAGCTGTTGCCGCGGAAGTGGATCAGCAGCCTGAGGCGGATCCGGCGACCCGGTGGTCCGGTGCCGGGAAGGTGGTGAAAGCGGACCGCCGTGCGGAATGTGCAGTCCGGCATCACAGTGGCGAACGCGAGCGCGACCTGGCGATGGCCCAGCACGAATCGGACCGTCACATCCTGGAAGCAGGCCACCGAATTGGGGAATCCGTGCAGTCCCCGCACATGGCCGAAGGTGGTGAACGCATAAGGCCGACGGTGGGCGACGCCCGGGCGCGTCCCGGCGGAGACGTGGGGGGCCGGTCGCGGTGAGGGGAAGGTGATGAACGTCTGATACGCGCCATAGCGGGCTACCGACCCGCTGTGGGCGGCCACCAGCCGGTACTGGAAGGTGGTGCCCGGGGTCAGCCCGAAAATCGCGGTGGAGACGATCGCCGGGCCTGCGCCGGAGACGTGAGCCGCCGGCGTCTGGGCGTAGAAGGCGGCAGGAGCCCCGACCGGGCGGTACTGGAAGTAATAGGTGGTGGTCTGGTGCTGAGGATTGATCACACCCGTGAGCACGGTCACCGTGGAGCCGGTCACGCGGGCCGGGCCGGTGCCGGCCACCGGGGGCGGATTGCCCGTGGTCCGGAAGGTGCGATCACCGCCGTAGGCGGCGCCGCCTCGGTTCAGCGCCTCCAGGCGGTAGTGATACGTGGTCCCGGGTAGGAGCCCGCCGATCCTCGTCGATACGCTGGCCGGCGTCGTCCCGCGGCCGGCCGATTGGACCGGCGCGTAAACGCCGTAGGCGCTGGTGAGGCCGTACTGGAAGCGGTAGTAGGTGGCATTGCCGCCCGGATTGACGCTACCTCCGAGCGTGGCGACGGAGTGCCCAACCGCAGACACCGAGCCGGTCGAGACCGTCGGCGAGGAAGCCGCAACGGCGATACCAGCTGTTAGCAACGTGATTGCCAGCGCCAGTGCCGGCGCGGCCGGCTTGAGCCTACGGGCCATTACCCCTCCTCAGAGATCGACTTCGTGATGCTCCAAAACCGGAGCGGTGGAGAAGTTTCGCTCTCACGGTGGACCTACGACCGTGGTGAAGACGGTCATGAACGCCCCGAAGCCGATGCAGTACAGGCCGAAGGGGATGAGGTTGCGATCCCTGAAGTAGCGCGTCAGGAAGTGCACCGTCACGATCGCGGTCACCGCCGCGAACGTTGCGGCGATCACTGCAGCGCCTCGTACCCCGCCGTTGCCCAGCGGGCCGGTGAGATCGCCGAGCTTGAGCAGGCCGGCGGCCAGGATCGGCGGAGTCGCCAGCAGGAACCCGAAGTGAGCAGCGTCGCTGTTGTCAAGACCGCGGCCGAGCCCGGCTGTCATCACGACTCCGTCTCGACTGATGCCGGCGATCAGGGCCGAGGATTGCGCGATGCCGATGGCCGCAGCTTCGCGGTATTCCAGAGTGTCCAGCCGTCGCGCCTCACCGCCCCGCTTGACGCCTTCGCGGAGCGCCAGCTCGCGGACCTCCGCCCGCCTGCGAAAGCGCTCCGCCGCGATCAGGATGCATCCGTTGACCATCAGGAAGATCGCCGCCGAGAGGGGCTTGGCCAGCGCGGTCCGGACGGCGTGCTCCAGGAGCAGGCCGAGAATGCCCACAGGGACCGTGGCCACCAGGATGAGCCACGCGAGTCTCTCGGTGGTGGTCTCTACGCGCCGCTTGGCGATCGTGGCGAAGAACGCCTTGATCAGCGCGATCCATTCCCGCCAGAAGTAGATCAGCAGTCCGACCGCGCTGCCAACGTGCAGCATCACCACGAAGGCGAGCCAGGGAGATTCCGGCTGAGACTGCCAGGCGACGACATTGTGCCAACGAAACAAGGTCGGGAACAGAACGGTGTGGCCAAGGCTGGACACCGGGAACAGCTCCGTCGCGCCCTGCAGGATGCCGAGCACGACTGCCTGGAAAGTCGAGATCAGGTGTCCGGCCGCGGGCACGAGCATCGCTGGGAGACCATAGGATGGTTGCGCCCGCCACGGCAGGCCGGTCGGGGTTGGGCACGATGTGGCTAAGGAGCCGGAGTCGTGACGACGGACGTCACTGGCGGGGAACCGCCAGCCGGTGGGCGAGCGCTCGGGCCGAGCGCAAAGGGCCTGTGCGCGCGGGGGGTGACAGTCATCCTCGGCGAACGCCGGATCCTTGACCGAGTCGATCTGGACGTCCTGCCTGGCCAGGTGGTGTCGGTCCGGCACCCTCGGGGTCAGGCAAGAGCACGCTGCTGCGAGCGCTTGTCCGCCTGGTCACCCTGAGCGCTGGAACCGTCCACCTCGATGGAGTCGACGTGCTCCGGATCCCGGCCCCCGAGCTCCGCCGCCGCGTCGGGCTTGTGGCTCAGATCCCCTTCATGCTGGAGGGAACTGTCGCCGACAACCTGCGCTACGCAATCCAGCCGATCGGCGACCACGTCGTCAACCGCACGCTGGAGGCGACCGGTCTCGACTCCTCTTTCGCCGCTCGCCGCGCCCGGGAGCTCTCCGGGGGCGAGCGCGCCCGGGTCGCCGTCGCTCGGGCCCTCACCCGGGAGCCGGCGGTACTGATGCTGGATGAGCCGACCGCGGCCCTCGACTACGAGGCGGCCGAGCGGATCGGTGTGCTGGTCCGAGAGCTGGCGCGCCAGGGCCTCGGGGTTTGCCTTACCACCCACAATCAGGCGTTCTCCTCGCGCTACGCGGATCGGGAGGTGGCCCTGTGAGTCACATCGTTGTCCAGGCCCTGGCCGGTGGGGGCTTCGCGCTGGTGGCCATCGGCATGTCTGTGCGGTTCAAGGTGGGACGGACCGTTGAGCTCGGTGTCGCGACCCTCCGCGCATACGTCCAGCTGGCGGTGGTGGGGGC
This sequence comes from uncultured Solirubrobacterales bacterium, assembly GCA_963731435.1. Lineage (GTDB taxonomy): Bacteria > Actinomycetota > Thermoleophilia > Solirubrobacterales > Solirubrobacteraceae > Palsa-465. The sequence continues at coordinate 1,353,439 of CAVSVF010000001.1, read as the reverse complement.
GGCCATTGCCCTGGTGTTCGCGGTGCCCGTGCTCGGCTTCGCCTTCGTGGCTGTCATGGTCACGACCGCGGCGCTGACCGCCGGCAGCCGGCTGAGGGGACTCCCCAACGCTCGCCGTAGAGCGCTGGCGTCGATTGCCTTACCGGCGCTGAGCGCCACTGGCGCCTTGATCCTGGTGGGGGCCTTCGCCTTCACCCCCCGAGCCGCCCTGCCCAGTGCAGGCATCCTCATCGGCGGCGCGATGACCGCCACTACGCTCACCGGCCGGCGCCTGCTGGAGGGTCTGGCGGACGGGGCGGATGAGATCGAGACCCGGCTGGCCCTGGGTGATGACGCCCGGACCGCGCTCGAGGCCCCGACGCGACGCGCGATTCACACCGGGCTGGTGCCGATCGTCGATCAGACCCGCAGCGTCGGGCTGGTCACACTGCCGGGCACCTTCGTCGGACTCGTGCTGGGCGGAGCCGCGCCCGAGGAGGCCGCCGCCACGCAGCTGGTCGTCCTGCTCGCGCTCCTGGCCGTCCAGCTGGGCGCCAGCCTGCTCCTGGCGGAAATGGTGAGGCGCGCGGTGATCCGGCCCGGCGATCGGGTGGCGATCGAGTCTCCGCCGGACCGGGGCATGGCGGACCGGGCCACGGTAATCAATGCTCGATAATCGATCTTATGTAGACAACCGATGTGCGGAACGGGCATCCGGCTACCTTCCAGGCATGGAACAGGAGACTCACGCCGGCGTCTTGAGCCGGGCCTTCACCAAGCAAGCCGAGAGCTTCAACGCAAGCTCGGTGGCAAACGCCACCGAGATTCTCGACAAGCTGATCGCCGTGGCCGACCCGCAGCCATCCGAGAGATGGCTGGAGGCAGCATGCGGGCCTGGCGTCATCAGTCGCCGCCTGGCGCCGCTGGTCGGCTCCGTGCATGGAATCGACCTGACTGCGGCGATGGTCGATGTAGCGCGGCGGGAGGCCGCCGACGCGGGGATCACCAACGCGACGTTCGCGGTCGGCGATGCCACAGCGACCGGGCTCGCGCCGGCAAGCTTCGACGGCGCACTTGCCCGATTCGCCGTCCATCACATGCCGTTTCCCGGTCGCCTGACCGAGGAGCTGGCTCGGGTCGTGCGACCAGGTGGGCGGGTCGTCGTCGTCGACCACGTCGCCGATGACGACGCCGAGGCTCGATCGTGGTCGCAGGAGATAGAGCGGCTCAGAGATCCCTCGACACTGGGCCTGCCTGTCCGCCGCGAGTCTTTGCTCACAGGGAGAGCGAGCCAACCTCAACCTGGAAAGCGAGGAGCAGTTTGCCTTCGAGCTCGACTTCGACGATTGGCTGCGACGCGGCGCCGCGGACGCCACCGCCCATCGGCTGATTGAGCGAGCGCTCACCGAGCGACCGGACGGGACCCCCTGCTTCACCATCACCCGGCGGCAGGAGCGACGCATCCTGACGCTGCGCATGTGTCTGGTGCACTGGATCCGCCCGGTCCGGCGCCGGGTCAAGACCGGGGAAGGCCGGGCGGCGCCACCGAGCCCGGGCGCCGGTCCAGATCGGCCTCGCGCAGGCGCAGGGACTCGGCGGTAGCCCGGGCCGCCGCGGCGATGGTGCGCGCGGCCCGAGCACGCTCCTCCGCCAGGTCAACGGCGGTCTGGCGAAGCTCAGCGGCGTGCCATCCGGCGGGAAGATCACGGTGAGTCGGCATCGCCGCTGGTATCGGCCGCATCTCGCAACCTGTCGGCTCCCCCGGGGATGCGTGGACGAACGTGCGAACGCCGCGGCTAGCTGGCCGGTCCAATGCCACATGGCGGTTCCCGCCGGTGATAGCGTTCCACCTGATTTCAGGTCCAGGAGGAGAGTGAGTCGATGTCCCCGTCAGGGCGCAAGCGTCGTCGTCTGATAGCGCTGGGCGCAGTCACCATGGTGGTGGTTGCCCTCACGGTCATGTCCGCCGCCGGAGCCATCACCCTGCCCGGGATCGGCAGCCTTGGCAACGGGCTCAATGACCTCTCGACTGTCCCACAGTCGGTCACCGGGACCACCGGAGTGCTGGTCGGCCAGAACCCGACCCGCCTGCCGACCGCCTACCGGGCCGAGCCACCGCTGTTGGCCACGCCAGTGGCTCACTGCGGCCCGGGATCGCGTCCGGAGCCGGGAGTCGACGGCCGGGTCCCGGCCGGCTCCGGGGTGCACGGACTGTGGTGCAACGTCGCCGAGGTCGCCCACCAGGGAACCTCCGGCGGTTTCAAGACCTTCCGCTACGTCGACGAGCACGGCCATGTCTGCGCGTTCTATGACACCGCGCTGCTCTACCCCGACCAACGCGATCAACGCCAGCGGACCGTCGCTGGGCGTCGCCGTACTCGACATGTCCAACCCGGCCCATCCGGTGCAGACCGACACGCTGACCCAGGTCCCGATGATGACCCCGCACGAGTCGCTGAACCTCAACGCCAGCGCGGCCTGCTGGCAGCGGTCAACGGCAACCCGTCCACCGAGCCGGGGCTGGTCTCGATCTACGACGTCCACGCCGACTGCCGCCATCCGGTGCTGGACTCGACCGCGCTTGTTGCGAGGTTCGGTCATGAGAGCGGCTTCTCTCCCGACGGGCGGATCTTCTACGCCACCAGCACGGCGACGGCATCGATCACAGCGATAGACGTGACCGATCCCAAGGCCCCCAGGCCGATCTGGCAGGGCAACATCTACTCCCATGGCATGACGCTCAGCAACGACGGTAACCGCGCCTACATCGCCGATCCCAACGGTGGCGACATGCTGATCCTGGACACCAGCCAGATCCAGGCGCACAAGGCCAATCCCCAGGCGCGTGAGATCAGCCGGCTCGGGTGGAAGACCGCCTCGATTCCGCAGAACGCGATCCCGTTCACCGAGAACGGCCATCCCTACGTCCTGGAGTTCGACGAGTACACGGCGGGAACCCTGAACCCGCAGGCCAGCCGGGACGTCATCGGTGCCGCCCGCATCATCGACATCGCCAACGAAAACGCGCCCTACGTGGTCGCCAACCTGCGTCTCCAGGTCGACCAGCCGGCTGATCACCATGCTGCGGGCAACGACCCGGGGACCCTGAGCCCGGCGCAGGGATACGCCGCGCACTACTGCAACATCCCCACGCGGGTCAACCCCAAGCTGGTCGCCTGCTCGTTCATCGCCTCCGGTCTGCGGCTGTTCGACATCAGCCAGCTCACCCACCCACACGAGCTCGGCTACTTCGTCTCGCCGACCACCCCCAACACCGAGACCGGCTACACCGAGAGCGACTACGCCATGTCGCAGCCGACCTTCGATGTGGCTCGCCACGACGTCTGGTACACGGACGGCGGCACCGGCTTCTACGTGGTGCACGTCGCCGACGACGTGTGGCCACAGGCCACCACCCCCTCGGGTGAGGGCTGTCCCTCGGCCACCGGCCGGCTGTCGGGCCGAACGCTCGGAAAGGTGAGCATCGGCATGACCCGCTCCCGGGCACGGCGGGCCTACGCGGGCTTCGCCCAGCGGCGGGCCAGCATGGACTACTTCTGCGTCAGCCCGAACGGGATTCGCGTCGGCTATCCCTCGACCAGGTTCCAGCGGACATTGACGCGCGGCACCCGCAACAGCGTCAACGGTCGCGCGATCCTGGCCCTGACCGGAAACCAGCACTACGCCCTGGACGGGGTCCGCGCGGGTGCTCGGGTGTCACGCGTGCGTCATCACCTTCGCCTTGGCCCCGGTATCCGGATCGGCGCCAACACGTGGTATCTGACCCCGGCGGGACACAGCCGCGGCGTGGTCAAGGTGCGCCACGGCGTGATCCAGGAGGTCGGGATCGTGGCCCGGTCGCTGACCGGCTCCCGCAAAGCACAGCGCCGGCTGTTGTCCAGCTTCTCCTGATCCCCGGTCCCGCTCTGCAATCCGGCTCTCGTACGGCAGCTCGCTTCAGTGCGACGCCGCGGCTGCCGAACAACAACCGTGATGGTCCACAAATTCTCTGAACGTCACGCGCTCCCCCGGGTCACCGGCTTCCTCGCCACCGTGGCGGTGGCGACGGCACTTCTGAGCGTGCCGGCGCTGGCGGCGGACTCCGGTGGCGCGCCGATCGGTGGGCTCGCCCCCGCCCACAAGGTCAGCAGCGTCCCCGCGCCACCGAGCAGCCATTCCGGCGGCCACTGGTTCTCCCGAGTGACGATCACCGAATACTGGCCGGCGCCGGAGAAGTGGTTCGTCGGCAAGCTGGTGAGCGTCCCCGGGCTCCATACCAAGCACCGCATCGACTGGCTGTATTCGGCGATGGGAATGTCGATGGAGGGCGACGGGGTTGGCCTGGACGGCAAGCAGTACCACATCAATGCCTTGGGCGACGGTGGCTGGGTCACCGCCTCGGGCCGAGCCACCTCACCATCTGACGGCTGGGCGGCTGGCCCCCCCTATTGGCGCGCCGGTGGGTTCTGGCGCACTCGCTCGGGCCGTGTGACGTTCCCCCGGCAGCGCGGCGGCTGGTCAGCGGGCGTCGGCCGGCGTTATGTGCCGTTGCGCAACGTCAGCTTCGCTGAGGGCGCCTCCCTGCCGTTGCGGTTCCTGCGGTCGATCGCGGTTGACCCGCGAGTGATCCCGCTGGGCAGCCGCGTCTACCTTCCCGCCTATCGCCACGACGGCTACGGCGGCTGGTTCGTGGCCCAGGACACCGGGGGCGCGATCGGCGGACGTCACGTCGACGTCTACCGGCGCCCGCCGGCGAGCCGCTCGGATTCCGGTCAGTACCTGACGCGCCAGCGCGCTTACGTGATCAAGCCCTCGCGCTGATCGCTCGCCGCGTCGTCCGCGAACGCGGTGTGCGACGCGCGCCGTTCGCGGCCGCCTCACCGCGACTAGACTGCATCACGATGCCCAAGCAACAGCGCATGATGCGGGTGGAGCAGCGCAGCCAGCTCGCAGCGATGCAGGAGCTGGAGCATCGTTCCGACGAGGAGCTCCAGGCTGAGACCAAGCTCAAGGCCGCCGCGCAGGCGATCCTCGGCGCTCGGGCAGCGGAGCGCTACGACGCCAAGGCCGCGCGGGCCCACTTCCAGCGCGCGCTCGCGGCCGCCCGGCCGCAGGACCGCATGCAGCTGCGCAGGATGGCCGATGCCTCGCTGGCCCTCGCCGAGCGCCGGGCCGACGACCTCAAGCGGGCCACCGAGCGGCTGGGGGTCGAGTCCCCCAGCACGCGCCAGCTCCGGGGGCTCCAGCTGATGGGTCTGCTCGTGCCGCCGGCCAGCGCCGGATTGCTCGCCCGCGTGCGCGGGATCGTGCTGATCATTCTGCTGATCGTGGCGGTCCTCGCCCTCGGCTTCGGGCTGGTCAACCTCATCGCGCTGCCGTTCGGCGGGATCACGCTGGACCTCGGGATCTTCTACGGCTTCGTGCTCGTGGTGGTCGTGATCGGCGTGCTCGCATACTTCGGACGCCGGCGTCAGAAACGCGCCCAGGCCGGACGCGCGGAGGCGTCGGCCGCCCGCGCCCGCTGAGCGAGGCAGCCACCCGGCATGTGTGGCCGTTACACGCTGGCGGCGCCGAACCCGATCGAAGTTCGCGCTCGCTTTCACCTCGAAGAGCACGTGGAGGTGCGCACGCGCTACAACGTCGCCCCCGGTGACGCGGTGCTGGCGGTCACCACCGATCGGGAAGGGGCTGCCCGGGGCGGGGAGCTGCGCTGGGGATTGGTGCCGTCCTGGGCCAAGCAGCCTGAGCTCGGCCTGAAGATGATCAACGCTCGCGTGGAGACGGTGGCCGAGCGTCCGGCGTACCGAACGGCGTTCGAGCGGTTTCGCTGTCTGATCGTCGCTGATGGCTTCTACGAGTGGCAGCGCGCCTCCGGAACCGAGTCCCGGGCCCCCGGGCGGCCAGCCAAGCAACCCTTCCACATCACCCGTGACGACGGCCGGCTGTTCGCCTTTGCGGGGTTGTGGTCAAGCTGGCGCGGCGAGGACGGCGCGCGGCTGCGAACCTGCACGATCCTCACCACCGCGGCCAACCCGGCGATCGCCCCGTTGCACGATCGGATGCCGGTGATCCTCGCGCCCGACGCCGAGGACGCGTGGCTCGATCCCGCCACCCCGCGTGAGGGGCTCTACGAGCTGTTGCGAGGCCTGCCAGCGGCGCAGACCGCGCTGCGCCCGGTTAGCGCTGCGGTCAACGACGCCCGGTACGACGGCCCCGAGTGCCTGGCGCCGGCGGAGCCGAGCGCTCAGTCGGCGCTGTTCTAGCTCCGAATGGCCGCCGCGCAGTCGCACGTCCCCCACCCCCTGCGACCGTACCCGCCGCTGATCGTCAACGTCGCCCTCACCGGGATGGTCGGCAGCACCGCTCGCGTGCCACACCTCCCGGTCAGCGCCGCGGCAATAGTCGAAGACGGCGAGGCATGCGTGCGGGCAGGCGCAACGATCCTCCACATCCATGCACGCGACGAGCACGAGATGCCGGAGTGGCGACGTTCGGCCTATGCGCCGATCATCCGCGGGTTGCGTGCTCGCTGCCCCGAGGTGGTGATCTGCGTAACCACCAGCGGTCGCCGGCATGGTGAGCTGGAGCGCCGCGCCGACGTCCTCGGGCTCGAGGGGGACGCGCGGCCCGACATGGCGAGCCTCACGCTCGGATCGCTCAATTTCCGGGACACCGTGAGCGTCAACGAGCCGGCGGTGATCGTCGCGTTGGCCGAACGGATGCAGGAGGCGGGGATCCGCCCCGAGCTGGAGATCTTCGACTCCGGCATGGCCTATCTGGCCCACGAGCTGCTGGGTCGCGGCCTGATCCGAGCCCCGCTGTACGCCAACCTGTTGCTGGGCTCGGTCAACACCGCCCCGGCGACCGCGGAATCGCTTGTCCATCTGGTTGGCGCCCTTCCCCCGGCAACGACGTGGGCGGCAGCGGGAATCGGTGCCTTTCAACTGAAGATGAATGCGCTCGCAGTCTTCATGGGTGGTCACGTGCGCACGGGGCTCGAGGACAATCCTTATCTCGATCCTGCCTCGCGGGCGCCGGCCACGAACATCGCGCTGGTGCAGCGGGTGGCCGAGCTGGCGCAATTGGCCGGGCGGCGCCTGGCCACGGGTCCGGAGACTCGGGCGATGCTGGAGCTCGATCCTGCGCCCCGGGCAGCATGACCGCCTTCCCGTTCTGCGACCTTCGGGCGGCCTACGCCATCGATGAGGACGAGCTCGAGGCGGCGTTGAAGCGAGTGCTCCGCTCGGGGCGCTACGTACTCGGCCCCGAGGTGGATGCCTTCGAGTCCGAGTGGGCGCGGGCGTGCGCGACCGAGCACGCCGTGGGCGTCTCCAGCGGCACGGACGCGCTCGCGCTGGCGCTCCGGGCTGGCGGCGTCGGGCCGGGGGACGAGGTCATCGTTCCCGGCTTCACCGCCACGGCCACCTGGATGGCGGTGAGCTCCATCGGGGCGCGCCCCATGGGGGCGGATGTCGATGCGGTCACCGGCCTGCTCGATCCGGAGGCGGCCGCCGAGCGGTGCGGCCCCCGAACCGCGGCCGTGGTCGCCGTGCACCTGTTCGGCCGGCTCGCCCCGATGCGGCAGCTCCGGGAGCTGGCAGACCGGCGCGGCCTGATGCTCGTAGAGGATGCCGCTCATGCGCATGGCGCCGACGAAGGTGACGGGCCCGCTGGCTCACTCGGGGACGTCGCGGCATTCTCGTTCTATCCGACCAAGGTGCTTGGCAGCCTCGGGGAAGCCGGAGCGGTGGTGACCGGCAATTCGCAACTGGCCGAGTCGGTCCGCCGGCTGCGCTCCAACGGCTGGAGCTCCTGGCAGGAGGATGCCGCCCTCACGGGTGCCAATTCGCGACTCGACGAGCTCCAGGCCGCGGCGCTACGAGTGAGGCTCGGCCGCCTCGGTCAGCGCCGGGCACAGCTTCGCGCCCTGGCCGCGCGCTACCGGGCCGTACTCGCCGACTCCAGCGAGCTCGACCTGCCCGCGCTCGCTCCCGACGGCCTCGAGCCGAGCTGGCACCAGTTCGTGGTGGGCCATGCTGATCGTGATGGCCTGAGGGCCGCGCTCCGAGCCGGCGGGGTGGGGACCGCGGTTCACTACGATCCCATTCCGCCTCAGCTCACGGTCTACTCGTCCGCGGCGGCGTGTCCCCGCGCCGTGCAGAAGGCAGCGCGAAGCCTCAGCTTGCCCCTCGACGCGTGGCTGTCCGAGGCTCAGGTCGAAGCGGTCGGCGCGGTGGTCGCCGACTCGGTCACGAGCGTCGGCCGGTCGCGGAGGAAGCGTTCCGGTCGCCGGGCTCACGCACCTGATCAGGCGCCATAGTCTGCGATCGTACTGCCGATGACTCACGACCTGACTCCGCTCCGGCGCAGGCTGTGGCCGACCCGGCGCAGCTTCGACCATCACCAGGGCGAGCTTGAGCGGCGCATCGACGACCTGGCGAGCACGGTGCAGTCCCTGACCGGGGAGGTGAGGCGGCTGGCCGAGGAGATGTCCCAGCTGGCCGCCGATCAGCAGAGGCTCATCTGGTGGGAGGCGGAGGTGCGGACACGCGCTCGCCGCACCCAGGCTCTGGTGGCCAGGACGTACGAGCGCCTGGAGAACTGGCCGGAGCTGCTGGCCACCGCACGCGCTCAACCGGAGTATGAGCTCGCCTACACGGAGCCGGATCCCCTGGTCAGCATCCCGATTCCGACCTACCACTCTCCGGACACCCTGTGTGACCGCGCGCTCGCCTCCGTGCTCGCTCAGAGCCACTCCAATTGGGAGGCGATCGTCGTTGGCGATCACTGCACCGACGACACGGAAGTCCGGGTTCGCGCCCTGAGGGATCCTCGGATCTCCTTCCACAATCTCGCCGCTCGGGAGAACGATCCCGATGATCCGTGGGAGCGCTGGGCGGTCAGGGGCAGTGCGCCCCGGGCCACCGGGATCTCCCTGAGCCGGGGGAGGTGGATTGCGCCGCTCAGCCACGACGACGCCTGGGATCCCGATCACCTCCAGACGCTGCTCGAGACCGCTCGTTCCAGTCGCGCCGAGGTCGTCTATTCACGCATGCGGTGCGTCTCTCCGGAGGAGCCGGATTCCGTTCTGCGCGTGCTCGGCGGGTTTCCTCCGCGCCACGCCCAATTCAGCTGGCAGGCCGCGATCGCCCACGGCGGGTTGGACTTCCTTCGCTTCGACCGAAACTGCGCGCTCGCCTCCGAGCCCAATGACTGGAACCTGGCCCGCCGCGCCTGGGAAGCGGGCGTTCGCTTCCACCATCTGGAACGGGAGACGATGACTCTGTTCGTCCACGACCGCCTGGGGCCGATCCAGTCCGAGCTGGCCGCCATGGGGCTGCCACCGTCCGCCACCGCACAGTGAGGCTGGTCCTGTTCGGGGTCTCGAGCCCCTACGCCGCAGAGGCGGCGGAGAGCGCCCAGCGCGCCGGAGTAGAGGTCGCGGCGTGCGTGCGCAACCGGCCGGACATCCCGGTCCCGGCAGAGCTCAACCGCCTCACCGATGTCGAGTCACTCACGGTGGAGTTGCGGATGCTTCCTTTCCTGGTTCCGCTTATCGGCCCGGCCTTCCGCCATCAGGCGACTGAGGAGGCGCTCGGCAACGGCTTCACCGCGCCAGGAATCCTGATCGACCCAACCGCGGCGGTCGCGTCCAGCGCCGCGCTCGGCGCCGGGAGCTACGTCAACACCAGGGCGATCATCGCCGCGGGCGTGCGTGCCGGGGACGCCTGCTCGCTGAATCGAGGCGCGTCGATCGGTCATCACTGCGTGCTGGATGGATACGTCACCGTCGGGCCAGGCGCGGTGACGGGCGGGAGCTGCCGCATCGGGCACGGTGCGTTCATCGGCGTCGGCGCGGTGGTGGCGCCCAAGATAACGATCGGCCCGAACGCAGTGGTCGGGGCCGGCGCAGTCGTCGTCGACGACGTCGCGTCAGAGACGGTGGTCGTCGGCAACCCTGCTCGAGTGATCGGACACGGGCCCGGCTACGGGGGTGCCGGCGTCCCCGCGACTGCTGTCTCGGTGCTGCCCTAGGGCACGGCCCACCCGGGCTCCAGGTCATGACGGGGCGATAATCCTCCGATGCCCCTCTCCCCCCTGCTGTCCGCCTACGACCAGCTGATCCTGGACCTTGACGGCTGCGTGTACGTCGGAGACGAGGTGGTCGCCGGAGTGCCGGAGGCGATCCACGCCCTGCGCGCCGCCGGCAAGCGCGTGGCCTTCCTCACCAACGATGCCCGGCGCACCCCTGAGGAGTACGTCCGCAAGCTCTGGGCGCTGGGCGTTCAGGCCTCCCTGGAGGAGGTGATCACCGTGGGCAGCGCCATCCAGCACGTGCTGGCAGGACGGGGAGAGCGGATCCCCACCTACGTGATCGGATCCGAGGCGATCTTCCGCCATGTCAGCGACTCCGGACAGCGGATCGTCAACGGGACCGACCAGGAGAACAGCGCGGAGATCATCGTCGTCGCCGGCCACGACGAACTCTCCTTCGACGAATTGCGCGTCGCCACCCAGGCGGTGCTCGGAGGTGCGGAGATGCTCGCAGCCAGCCGGGATCGCACGTTCCCCGCCGACGACGGGCTTCGACCCGGCACCGGCGCCATCGTGGCTGCGCTGGAGTACGCCACCGGCCGGCCGGCCCACGCCGTCGGCAAGCCCGACCCCCAGGTGTTCTTCACCGCGCTGGACCGGCTCGGTGCTGGAAGCACCCTCGTCGTCGGCGATCGGATCGATGCCGACCTGGAAGGCGCGGCCGCTTCTGGGCTCGACGGGGCGATCGTGCTGAGCGGGGTGACCTCGGCTGCCCAGGCTGAGAGCGCGGTGGACCCCGCCCCGGTGGCGGTGGCGGCCGACCTGCCCGCGCTGGTGCTGGCCGGCTGATGCTGTCCCTGATCGTCAATCCCCATGCCGGCGGAGGACGGTGCGAGCGGTTGCTGCCCGGCGTCCTTGCCGAGCTTGACCGGCGAGGACTCGAGTACCGCGTCACCCTGACCCGCGGCATCGAACATGCCCGGGAGCTCGGACGCGCGGCGGCCGAGGCAGAGGAGACAGCAGTGGCCTTCGGCGGCGACGGGCTCGTCGGCGCGGTCGCCGGCGCCATCCGCGAGCGCGCCGGTCTGCTCGGGGTGCTCCCGGGGGGACGGGGCAACGACCTCGCCCGGGTGCTCGGGATCCCCTTGGAGCCGGTTGCCGCCTGCGAGGTGCTGGCCACCGGCAACCCCAGCGAGCTGGACCTTGGTCTGGTCGGATCGCGGACGTTCGTCGGCATCGCGAGCTGTGGCTTTGACTCCGAGGCCAACCGAATCGCCAACGCCACGAGGCTCATCCGCGGCAATCTCGTCTACGCCTACGGTGCGCTGCGAGCGTTGATCGGGTGGCGGCCCGCCCGGTTCGAGGTGACCCTCGACGGCGGCGAGCACCACGAAATCGTGGGCTACTCGGTGGCGGCAGCCAACTCCAAGGCTTACGGCGGCGGGATGATGCTGGCACCGGACGCCTCCCTGCAGGACGGCATGCTCGACGTGGTGATCATCGCGGCCGGGCCGAAGCTCCGTTTTCTGCGGCTGCTGCCGACGGTATTCAACGGCGAGCACGTGCGCCACGCGGGCGTACAGGTGCTCCGTGCCCGGGAGGTGCGCATCGCCGCGGACCGCCCGTTCACCCTGTATGCCGACGGGGACCCGATCGGAACCCTTCCGGTGACGGTGAGCACCGCCGCCGGCGCAATCCGGGTGATGGTTCCCGCATGAGCGGGCTGGCGGCCAAGCTCGTCGCCGCGCGGGCGGTCGGGGCGCTCAGCCGGGGGGTCGGCCGCGGCGGGGGCACCAGCCTGCCAGGGAAGGTCCTGATGCGCCTGGAGCCCGCAGCGATCGCCGAGCTCTCCTCCCGCCTCCCCCAGGGCGCGACCGTGCTCTCGGCCACCAACGGCAAGACGACGACGGCGGCGATGATCGCCTCGATCATGGAGGGGACCGGCACCAAGCTCGTTCACAACCGCGCGGGGGCGAACATGGCAGGCGGCATCGCCTCGACGCTGCTGGAGGCCGCGGAGCCCGGTGGCGGGATCGCCGGCGATATGGGGCTGTTTGAGGTGGATGAGTTCTGGCTGGACCAGCTGACCGCCCAGCTCCGGCCGACGGCGGTGCTGTTGGGCAACCTGTTTCGGGATCAGCTCGACCGCTACGGGGAGCTGGAGACGATCGCCGACCGCTGGGCGGGCGTCGTCGCCTCGCTCCCCCCCTCCGCCCGCCTCGTGCTGAACGCCGACGACCCCCTGGTGGCCGATCTCGGCCGGGAGCGCGAAACCGCCACATACTTCGGCGTGGAGGATCCGTCGGTGGCCCTGGCCGAGATGCAGCACGCCGCGGACTCCAAGCACTGCCGCCGATGTGGTGCCCCGTACCGCTACGACCTGGTGTACCTCGGTCACCTCGGCCTCTACCACTGTCCGCGCTGTGGCCAGCACCGTCCGGAGCCGGCGGTGCGCGCGGAGGAGATCGTCCTGCACGGCACCGCCGGCGCGTCGTTCTCCCTGCACACCCCGGGCGGCGCCGCGCGGGTGGAGCTGCCCCTGCCCGGTCTCTACAACGTCTACAACGCGGTCGCGGCGGCGGCGCTCTGCACTGCCCTCGACGTTGATCTGGAGACGATCGTGGCGGGGCTGCAGGCGGCAACCGCGGCGTTCGGACGGGCCGAGAACGTGGTCATCGACGGGACCGAGCTGACGATCCTGCTGATCAAGAACCCAGCCGGGGCCAACGAGGTGCTACGGACGCTGGCGCTGGAGCCCGAAGGGCTGCAGCTGCTGGCGATCCTCAACGACCGCACGGCCGACGGCCGGGACGTCTCCTGGGTGTGGGACGCGGACTTCGAGCTGCTCGCGGAGCGAGTCGCGCGGGTGACCTGCGCGGGCACGCGCGCCGCTGAGCTGGCGCTGCGGCTCAAGTATGCCGGCGTGCCCGCTGATCGCCTGTCGGTGCAGCCGGGCCTGGAGGCGGCGTTGGGGCAGGCCAGGGCGGCGGCCGTCGGCGGCCGGCTGTTCGCGCTCCCTACCTACACCGCGCTACTGGAGCTGCGGCACCTCCTGGCCGAACGCGGTTACGTCGAGCGCTTCTGGGAGCGGGAAGGCGCTGAGCGCGGGTGAGCGTGGTCTGGCACGACATAGAGTGCGGCCCCTACCGTGAAGACCTGCCGCTGTGGCACGAGCTCGCCGATCGCGGCGGCGGCGAGATACTGGACATCGGTGCCGGCACCGGTCGGGTCACGCTGTCGCTTGCCCGAGCCGGTCACAAGGTGACCGCGCTGGAGCAGGATCAGGAGCTGCTGGCCGAGCTGCGCCGCCGCGCGGACGGGCTGCCTGTGGAGACCGTTCTCGGTGACGCGCGGGACTTCACGCTGGAGCGGTCCTTTGCGCTCTGTCTGGTGCCGATGCAGACCATCCAGCTGTTCGGGGGCGCCGCCGGCCGGGGGGCGTTCCTGCGCTGTGCGCGCCGGCATCTCGGTGCGGGGAGGATGCTGGCGGTGGCGATCGCCGAGGAGCTCCACCCTTTCGTGCCCGCGGCCGGCATCCCGCTTCCGCTGCCGGACATCCAGGAGCTCGATGGGACGGTGTACTCCAGTCAGCCGACGGCGGTCCGCGCCCACGCGGGCGGGTACCGGTTGGAGCGCCGCCGAGAGGTGGTCGACACCGCCGGCTCCCACAGCGTCAGCGACGACGCGGTCGATCTCGACCGGCTGAGCGCGGAGGAGCTGGAAGCCGAGGGGGAGGCCGCCGGCCTGAGGCCAGCCGGGAGAGCGTCGATCCCGGAGACGCCTGAGTACTCCTCCAGCACCGTGGTGATTCTCCGTGCCTGACCAGGCGGGCCAGCTGCGGGTCTGCGCTCTGTATCCAGACCTGATGAACATCTATGCCGATCGCGGGAACCTGCTGCTGCTGGAGCGCCGCTGCCGCTGGCGGGGAATCGGGTTCCACCTGGAGGCGAGCGGCCTCGGTGACCCGCTGGATCCCGACGCCGCCGATCTCTTCTACATCGGGGGCGGCCAGGATCGTGACCAGCGCCTGTGCGCGCTTGACCTGGCGGAAGTCAAGCGCGATGCCCTTCACGCCGTCGCCGAGCGAGGCGGGGTGATCCTCGCGGTCTGTGGCGGCTACCAGCTGTTGGGTCACTCATACGAGCTCGGCGAGGAGGTTCTCCCCGGGATCGGTCTGGTCGATCTCACCACGATTCGCGCCGATGGCCCGCGATTGATCGGCAACGTCGCCATCGAGGTCGAGCTCGAGCCCGGCGAGCGCCGGGTGCTGGCCGGCTTTGAGAACCACGGCGGCCGTACCCATCTCGGCAGGGACGCGCAGGCGCTCGGCCGGGTGCTTCGCGGCCACGGCAACAACGGCAGCGACGGCTACGAGGGGGTCCGCCGGGGGAACGTGATCGGCACATACCTGCACGGACCGCTGCTGCCCAAGAATGCCTGGCTGGCCGACTGGCTGATCGGCACCGCCACCGGGCTGTCCCGGGAAATCGTGCCGCTGGATGACACGCTGGAGAAGGCCGCCCACGCCGACGCCCGCCGCGCCGCCGGCGTGTGAGGGTCCGGCTCGTGGCCCGCAGGGTTACCGCCCGCTGGAGCCGAAGCCCCCCTCCCCCCGGTCCGATCCGGCCAACTCGCTCACCTCTTCGACCGCGGCCGCCTCGACTGCGACCAGCACCAGCTGGGCGATCCGCTCGCCCGCCCGCAACCCCACGGGCGAGCTGCGGTCGGTGTTCAGCAGGAGCACCTGCACCTCTCCCCGGTAACCCGAGTCGATCAGCCCCGGAGCGTTGACGAGGGCTATCCCGTGACGTCTCGCCAGGCCCGAGCGAGGCAGTACCAGCCCGGCCAGCCCGTCCGGGATCTCCACCGCTACCCCGGTTCCCACGCTGATGCGCTCGCCCGGCTGCAGCACGACCTCCTCCAGAGCATGCAGGTCCAGTCCCGCGTCGCCGGCATGGGCTCGGGTCGGGAGCTCGGCACGGGGGTCGAGGCGCCGGACCCTGAGCGGGGTCATGCCGCCGGGGAGCGCTCGGCGCGCAGCGAGAACGGCCGGTAGCGAGCCGCCACCGCGGGCGGTAACCGCGCCTGGACCCGAACGCCGTCCGGGCGCTCCTCGCGCTGGAGATCCCCGGCGAACTGGTAGAGATCGGCCAGCCGGTTGCCCTCCTCGTAGGGGATCAGCAGCTCCACCGGCTGGAGCGTGCGCTCAAACTCGTCCTCGATTCGCTCACGCAGCGCCTCGAGACCCTCGCCGGTGGCCGCTGAGACGAGCGCCCCGTCCGGATGGCGGTGGGCGAGCTCCCGACGGCGCTCACCGTCGACGAGGTCGGCCTTGGCCAGCACGAGGATGCTGGGAGCGTCCACGTCGATCTCGTCGAGGACTTCCTCCACCGCCCGGATCATCTCCGTCAGCTCTTCCTCGGACACCGAGGCGTCGACCACGTGCAGGACCAGGTTGGCCAGACGGGTCTCCTCCAGCGTCGCTCCGAACGCCTCGACCAGCTGGTGAGGCAGCTTGCGGATGAAGCCGACAGTATCGGTGAGCAGGTAGTCGCGGCCCCCGGCGCGCAGCACGCGTGTGGTGGGATCCAGGGTGTGGAACAGCCGGTCGCGGACGCCTACCTCGGCGCCGGTCAGGGCACCCAGCAGGCTCGACTTCCCGGCGTTCGTGTAGCCGGCCAGAGCCACCGTGGGCAGCTCGGCGCGCTGACGCTGTGCGCGCATCACCGTGCGGCTGGAGCGGACGCGCTCCAGCCTCCGCTTGAGCGCGGCGATCCGGTTGCGGGCCAGTCGCCGGTCGGTCTCGATCTGGGTCTCACCGGGGCCCCGGGTGCCGATGCCACCACCCAGCCGTTCCAGATGGGTCCACAGCCCCCGCATCCGGGCCAGGTTGTATTCCAGCTGGGCGAGCTCGACCTGGAGCTTTCCCTCGGCGCTGTGGGCGTGCGCGGCGAAGATGTCCAGGATCGTGGCGGTGCGGTCGATCACCGGGACCCCGAGGGCCGCCTCCAGGTTGCGCTCCTGACGCGGGGAGAGCTCATCGTCACACGCCACGAGGTTGGCGTCGGCGGCCGCGATCTGGTCCTTCAGCTCCTCCAGCTTGCCGGCACCCAGATAGGTGTTGGGATGCGGTTGCTCGCGGCGCTGGACCAGCTGGCCGACGGCGGCCACGCCGGCGGTTCGCAGCAGCTCTTTGAGCTCGGTCAGCGTCTCGTCCTGTCCGTCTGGCAGGGCGGCGATCAGGTAGGCCCGCTGGCGAGCCCTGGCACCCCTGCCGGACTGTCCGGCCGACGTCCCCGGACGGGCCCCGTTGCCGTTTGTCTGCACGACTCCGATGGTAGTCGCCTCTCCTCGGCGAGTCCCGCTCTCAGCCGAGCTGGCGAATGCGCTCCACTGCCTCCAAGAGCCGTTCGTCGGGCGTGGTCAGCGAGATGCGGAAGAAGCCCTCACCGCTGGGCCCATAAGCGCCGCCCGGCGAGATCACCACTGCGGCCTGCTCCAGCACGTGCTCGCAGTACTCCGCGGCGGTGGCGAAGCCGGCGGGGATGGGCGCCCAGACGTAGATCGTCCCCTTCGGCGGTGTCACCTCCACTCCGGCCTGAATCAGCGCGTCGCAGACCAGGTCCCGTCGGCGGCGATAGATCTCGTTCATGGCGCGGACGTCGTCGTCGACGTCGGGCTGAAGAGCGGCCACCCCGGCGAGTTGGATCGCCTCGAACAGCCCGGAGTCGATGTTCGACTTCAGCCGCCAGTAGTGCGCGATCGCCTCGGCGTTGCCGACGATGGCCGCGCAGCGCCAGCCGGTCATGTTGTAGCCCTTGGACAGTGAGAACACCTCCACTCCCACCTCCTTGGCCCCCGGGGTGGCCAGGAACGACGGGGCGATGTAGCCGTCGTAGGTGGTCTCGCTGTAGGCGTTGTCGTGCACGGCGAGCACGTCGTGCGCCTCCGCCCGCGTGACGATTTCCTCAAACAGCCCGTCGGGTGCGATCGCTCCGGTCGGGTTGTTGGGGTAGTTGAAGAACATCAGCCGGGCCCGGTCCCAGTCCTCGTCGCCGATCGCCTCGAGGTCGGGGGCGAAGCCCCGGTCGGCCAAGAGCGGCATCAGCACCGCCTCGGCTCCCGCCAGCAGTGGACCACCGGTGTACACGGGGTATCCGGGATCGGCGGCGAGCGCGACGGTGCCAGGGTCAAGGAAGGCCAGATTGAGGTTGAAGATGCACTCCTTCGCGCCGATCGCCGGCATCACCTCGGTGTCGGGATCCAGCGCCACCCCGAACCGCCGCGCGTAGAAGCCGGCGACGGCTTCGCGGAACTCCTGTCGCCCGCGGTTGCTCGGGTACTGATGGGTGCTGGTGTCGGCCACCGCCTGCTGCGCAGCAGCCACGATCGGGGGGTACGTGGGCATGTCGGGGTCCCCGATGCCTAGGCTGATCACGTCAATTCCCGCGGCGCGCTTGGCGGCGATCTTGCGCTCCAGCTCGGCGAACAGGTACGGCGGGATCCGCCCAAGCCGGCTACTCGGTTGCATGCAGCTCCTTCAGGAAGTCATCGGCCAACGTGCCGGCGAACACAGGAGCCGCCGAGCCGGTGAGATTTACGCGTAGATCCTCCCCCACCTCGACCTCGAGCTCGCCACCATCGAGCTCCACCGTGACCGGGGAGCTCCCACCGGCGAGCACGTAGGCCACGGCGGCGCCGGTGGCACCGGTCCCGCTGGCCGAGGTCTCCCCCACGCCGCGCTCGAAGATCCTCGTCCGGATCCGTCCGGGAACGCTCTCGCTGTACCAGGACACGTTGGTCCGATTGGGGAACAGCCGGTGAGCTTCGATGGCCGGCCCGAGCTGCGGTAGGTCCAGGGCGTGGAGTGTGCTTGCCTCCTCGAGGGCGATGGCACACTGGGGATTGCCGACCTGGACGTGCTGGAAAGTCCAGGTCCGCCCGCCGGCGTCGAGCTCGCCGCGGCCGTCGGGCGGTCCACCCGGGTAGTCGTCGCTCTGCACCCGCACCGTACCCAGGTCCATGCGCGCGGTGCTCGGTGAAGTCACCCGGCCTTTGATCAGGCCGGCCGCGGTCATCACCGCCAGCTCGTCGCGGTCGGGGAAGCGCGTCCGGTGCAGGTAGAGCAGCGCCTCTCGTGCCCCGTTTCCGGACAGCTCGGCCTCCGACCCGTCGGGGTTGAAGATCTGTAGCCGGGCCTGGGCCTCCGGCGCGTCGGCCTCCGAGAGCAGCAGAACCCCTTCCGAACCCACCCCGGTGTGAGGGGCGCACAGCGCCTGGATCCGGGATTCGGTGAGGGTGAACGGCAGGTCCGGAGACTCGACGATCAGGTAGTCATTGCCGAGCGCCTGCCACTTCGCGAAGTCCACGGCGCGGGAGTGTATGTACCGTCGCGCCACCATGGCCGAGCGCCTCCGAGGCATCCCGAGCCCGATCCTGGCGTTGAGCGTGGTGATCGCGCTCTCCCTGGCCGCTCGCCTTGCCTGGCTTGCAGAGCCTTGCCACCGCCCCTGCACGACCGCGAAGGCGCACGTGCTGGTGTTCGACGAGACCTATTACGTCAACGCAGCGCGGGTCATCGCCGGGATCAGCCCGCCGCTCGGTCAGCCCTACCACCGGGCGCCGCACGGCGACGATCCGAACTCCGAGCATCCCCAGCTGGCCAAGGTGGTGATGGCCGGCGCGATCGACTTGTTCGGCGACGGCCCGCTGGCCTGGCGGCTGGGCAGCGAGCTCGCCGGGACGCTTGCGATCCTGGGGATGTTCGCGCTGGCGCGCGGGGCCGGCGGTGATGCCTGGCTGGGTGTGCTGGCCGCCGCGCTGATGGCAGCGGACAACCTGATGCTCGTGCACGGCCGCATCGGCACGCTGGACATCTACGTGCTGGCCGCGATGGTGTGGTCGGTGGCGCTCTACCTGCGTGGGCGGCGTCTCGCCGCGGGGGTGGTCCTGGGCATCGGCGCGTGCTTCAAGCTGGTGGCGCCGTACTCGCTGCTCGTGCTGGTGGTCTTTGAGCTGCTCGCCCGGGGACGTCGCGCGCGTGGCTCGCCCCGGCCGGCCTGGGTGGGTGCCGGGGGCCGGATCGCGGTCGTCGCCGGGGTAGCGGCGGTGACCGGGTTCGCGCTGCTCAGCGCGCTGGACTGGCTGGTGCCTCCCTACGATCCTGGTACCCACCGCGTGGTCGGCGGCGGTGCGCTCGGGCATCTCGGCCACATGCTGAGCTACGCCGCCCATCAGGTCAGCCCGCACGGGCCCGCGGGAATCGCCTCCTATCCGTGGATGTGGCTGGTCGACCTGCGGCCGATCGTCTACCTGAACGTCAACCCCTCCCAGCCTGCTCCCGGGTTGGCGGGGATCGAGCCGCCGGTGCACTTCCTGGGGATGATCAGTCCGCCGCTCTTGATCCTGGGGCTCCCGGCGCTGGCGGTCATGGCCTGGAGGCTGCTGCGCGACCCGGCGACCGGCCAGGTGCCGGCTGTGGCGCTGGCCTGGCTGGCGGGGACGTTCGTGCCATTTCTGGCCTTCAGCCTGGTCTGGCAGCGGACCAGCTACCTGTATTACATGGTGGTGGTGATGCCCGCGATCTACCTCGGCTGCGCCTGGGCGGCCGCACGGCTCGCCGACCGTCTCCCGCGAGTGGTGATGGCATGGGGGGCGACGGTCCTGCTGGCCGCGGTGGCGATGTATCCATTCACCCCGGTGCCCTAGCGCCGGGCCGGGACCACAGCTCCAGCACCGCGTCGGCTACCTCAGCAGGCGTACGTCCGGTGACGTCCACCACGTTCACCGCCGCCAGCTTGCGCATCCAGGTCAGCTGCCGCCGCGCGAAATTGCGGGTCCGGCGCTTCATCGCCTCGACGTCGCCGAGCAGCAGCTCCTCAAAGCCAAGCGCCTTGCGCGCGGTGTCCGAGGCTCCCGCGGCGCCCGCCCGCCTCACCTCCTCCCTGGCCCCCGCGGCCACCATCTCCTCCACGCGCTGATCGATCCGGCCGTAGAGCTCCGCTCGTTCCATCACCAGGCCAACCAGCAGCGTCGGGTGGCGGGTGGCGGAGGTCCACAGCTCGGAGTCCTGGGGACCGGGATCCAGCTCCCCGGCATCGTGAAGCTCCAGCGCGCGGACGATCCGCTGGCGGTCGGCGGGGTCGATCTCGCCGGCCGCCCACGGGGCCCGTCGCGCCAGCTCGGCGTGCAGCGCCTCGGGCCCGCGCTCGGACAGCTCGGACAGCCACCGCGCTCGCAGGCCATCGGGAGGTGGCGGACGGAGGCTCAGCTCGGTCAGCGCCGCCCGCAGGTACAGGCCGGTTCCGCCGACGAGCAGCGGGCGCCGTCCCTGATGGAGCAGTTCGTCGATCTCGGCGTGGGCGAGCTCGGCGTACTGGCCGGCGCTGAAGGTGGCATCGACCGGGAGGAAGGACAGCAGTCGGTGCTCGAGCTGTGCGCGCTCGGCGGCACCCGCGGCGCCGGTCAGCACCTCCAGTCCCTGGTAGACCTGGAGCGCGTCGGCGGAAACAGCCACGGGATGCTCACCCTGCTGGCGAAGACGCTCGGCGAGGGCGATGGCCACCGCGGTCTTGCCAACGCCGGTGGGTCCGAACAACGCAATCACCTGTGTCCTGGGCATCGGGCGCAGTATCAAGCAGCGCGACCCGGGATAGACTCGCCTGCCCATGGAGCTGGCTGGCCGCACTGCGCTGATCACCGGGGCGACGGGCGGCATCGGCGACGCGATTGCGCGTTCGCTGGCTGCGGCCGGGGCACGGCTCGTGCTGACCGGGCGCCGGGCCGAGGTGCTGGAGCCGCTGGCCGATGAGCTCGGGGCAAAGGCGATCGTCTGCGACCTGGGTGATCGCGATGAGCTCCGCCGGCTGGTCGCCGAGGCCGGCGCGGTCGATGTCCTGGTCGCCAACGCTGCGCTTCCGGGTACCGGGCACGTGCTGGAGCTGAGCGTCGATCAGGCCGACCGCATCCTGGAGGTCAACCTGCGGGCCCCGATCTTCCTGACCCGAGCACTGGCCCCCGCCATGGTGGAGCGTGGGAGCGGCCACATCGTGCTCATCTCCTCGCTGAACGGCAAGGCTGCGGTTCCGCGCGCGGCGCTGTACTGCGGGGCCAAGTTCGGACTGCGGGGCTTTGCCCTCGCCGCCCGGGACGATCTGCGGGCCGACGGCGTCGGGGTCTCCATCGTCTATCCGGGCTTCGTCAGCGAGGCCGGGATGTTCGCCGACAGCGGCGTCAAGCTCCCGCCCTATCTGCGGACTCGCTCGCCCCGGCAGGTCGCCGCCGGGGTGCTCAAGGCGATCGAGCACAACCGCGCCGAGGTGAGCGTCGCCCCGGTCTTCCTACGCGCCTCCAGCGCGTTCGCCGGCCTGGCGCCCGAGCTGGCGGCGTGGGTCACCCGGAACTTCGGCGGCGAGGAGATCGCGATCGGCCTCGCCGAGGGTCAGGCGGAGAAGCTCAAGTAGTCAGGCCGTCCGGGCGGGTCGAAGTCGTCGTCGGATGTGACCGGCCGCTTGGGGTTCGACCTACGGGTTGAGCTCGTGCTCGGCGGTCACCGAGGCGAGCGCCGAGATGACCTCGTCGGCGAGCTTGGCGCCGTCCCCGGGACGGTCGGGCGTGGCCTGGACCCGCACGGTGAGCTCGTCGCCGTCGAGCCGCTCCAGCAGCACCTTGGTGGCGCTCCGGGTCGGAGTGGTGATCTGGTCGTCCAGCAGCTCTTGCACATGGCTGGGACGCTGGCCGGCGCGGAGGCGTACCTGTACGTCGACGGAGTCGGGTTCGCGCAGCGGGACGACCGCGGCATTGAGCACCACATTGTTGGGGATCTGGATGCGGTCCTCGCCCCGCGCAAGCGTGGTGTAGAGCAGCCCGAGCGAGCTGACGATGCCCTCGATCGTGCCGGCCACGCCACCGGCCTGAAGCCGCACCCGCTCGCCCACCCGGAACGGGCGCGCGCTCAACAGCACCATCCCGGCAATGAGGTTGCCGAGCGTCTGCTGGGCGGCGAGGCCGAAGATGACTGCCGTGAACGCACCGCCGACCGCGATCGTCTGGGGACCGATGCCCGCGATTCGCAGCGAGATCAGCAGCGTGATCGCCAGCGCCACGAGCCGGATGAGGAAGCCGACGGTCCCGGCCGTGGCCGGGTCCATCCGCCGGAAGAAGGTCGGCGCCGCCGCGCGACCGATGTCCCGCGCCAGGGCCCAGCCGAGCACCAGCACCACGATCACGGTGGCGATCCGGATCGGCGTCAGCCACTGCGCCACCGTGGCTCTTCCCAGGAGCTCGTCCCGGTAGCTGTAGGCGACGTACACGCCGATCAGCAGCGGCAGCAGGATTGCCGCTTCCCGCTGTGCCCGCCTCAGTGCGCGCTGGCTCACGGTGACCGCCAGGCCGACGCGCTCCCACGCCTCACTGCGCGTCTCGAACATCCGCTCCAGATGCAGGTCGCGCTTCTCTCGCAGGCTTCGTTTCACGTCAGATGTCGTCCGCTTGGGAATGGGTGATGGTCTCCTTTACCTATACCGTAGAGCGGCGAGAGTTTCAGCAGTTGCACCTGAAGATCCGCTCAAAACAGGCTTCGCTGCACGGTCAGACGCGGTGCTGCATCGGGACTCGCCGGGGCATCTGAGGCCTCCGCAGCGGGAAGGCGTCCCATTCGCTCCGCTGGGGCGACATCAGGACCGCGCACCAGCCGCGCCAGCCGTTTTCGCTCCTCCGGACGAGCATAGGCCCCTCGCTCGTACAGATGCTCGTATCGCGCGACGAGCTCTGGACGGTGCTCTCTGAGCCAGTCGAAGAACAGCCCCCGCACGTCGCCGCGGAGATGGAGCGCGATCCCGGACACGTAGGAAGCGCCGGCGTCGGAGGCGAGCTCAAGGATCTCCTGTACCTGCTCGGGCTGGTCGTTGACGCCCGGCATCAGCGGCGCCACCAGCACGCCGGTGCGGATCCCCGCCGCGCGGAGCTCCCGCACTGCCTCGAGCCGCGCCCGCGGGTTGGGCGTGTGCGGCTCGGTCGCGCGCCACGCCCGCTCGTCGATCGTCGGCACCGACACCGCCGCGCTGAAGTCGGTGCGGGCGGCAATCTGCCGCATCAGCTCCAAATCCCGCAGCAGCAGCGGGGACTTGGTCAGGATCGAGCACGGGTTGGCGGCATCGCGGAATGCCTCCCAGATCCCGGGCATCAGCCTGTAGCGGCCCTCCACCCACTGGTAGGGATCGGTATTGGTGCCCAGGGCGACGTGCTCACCTGCCCACGAGGCGCGGGCCAGCTCGGCTCGCAGCCGCTCGGGAGCGTTGACCTTGACGACGATCTCGCGCTCGAAGTCCTCGCCGGCGTTGAAGTCCAGGTACTTGTGCGTGGGCCGGGCAAAGCAGAAGTTGCAGGCGTGGGTGCATCCACGGTAGGGATTGATCGTCCACCGGAACGGCACCGCCGAGCTGTCGGGCACGCGGTTGAGGATCGACTTGGCCCGCACCTCGTAGAACCTGGTCCTGACTGCCCCGGGGGCGTCGAAATGGCGCACCACGGCCTCGTCCCGGTACCCGGGCAGCCGAGCACGTTGCTCGTCGATCAGGCTCAGGTTGCTCCAACGCACGAACACATGTTCGCACGCCCCTCGGACGGCACCGGCGCCTTGTTCAGACGGAGGCGGCCGGCACCAGTGACTGCACGCCGGTGAGCGTCTGGCTGGTGGCGCCGGTTATCTCCACGTCCACCAGACCACCGGACGCTGCCACCCCCTCGAAATTGACCACCTTGTTATGGCGGCTGCGCCCCCGAAGACGGCTCGGATCAGTACGCGACGGGCCCTCCACCAACACCTCGACCGTTCGTCCCACGAAGCGCTGCGCACGCTCGTGGGCTCGGCGTTGGACTACCTCCACCAGCCGCTCCAGCCTGGCGACCTTGACCTCGTGGGGAACCTGATCGGGCAGCGTCGCGGCCTCGGTCCCGCGGCGAGGGGAATACATGAAGGTGAATGCGCCGTCGTAGGCGACCGTATCGGCGAGGCCCAGCGTCTGCTCGAAGTCGGCCTCGCTTTCTCCCGGGAAGCCGACGATGATGTCGGTGGTCAGCGCGCAGTCGGGAACGTGCTCCCGGATCAGGGCGACGCGATCCAGGTAACGCTCGCGGCTATAGGTACGCCGCATCCGTTTGAGCACGGTGCTGGATCCGGACTGCAATGGCAGATGGATGTGCTCACACAGCGCCGGCAGCTCGGCGTGGGCGCGGATCACGTCCTCACGCATGTCCTTGGGGTGCGGGCTGGTGTAACGGATCCGCCTGACCCCGGGCACCGAGTCCAGACGGCCGAGCAGCTCCGAGAAGGTTGCGCGCTGTCCGGGCGGAAGGTCCCGGCCATAGGAGTTGACGTTCTGCCCCAGCAGGGTGATCTCTCGCACCCCCTCGGCGGCCAGCCGGCGGACCTCATCGCTCAGCTCCTCGGGGGGCCGGCTGACCTCGCGCCCCCGGGTGGAGGGAACGATGCAGTAGGAGCACACCGAGTTGCAGCCGACGCTGATCTGCACCCAGGCCTGAAACGGACGTTCGCGCTTGGCCGGGAGGTGCCCGGTGAACCCCTCGAACTCGAAGAATCCCTGGGCGGTGATCGAGTCGCTGGTGAGGAACTCGGCAAGCTTGTGCACCTGTCCGGGCCCGAATGCGACGTCGACGAAGGGAAAGCGGGCAAAGACCTCGTCCTTGACCGACTGCGCCCAGCAGCCCCCCACCCCCACGATCCGGTCAGGTCGTTCGCGCTTCAGCCGCTTGGCATCACCGAGATGGGCGGTGAAGCGCGAATCGGCGTTCTCACGAATCGAGCAGGTGTTGAACAGGATCAGATCGGCGTCGTCGCGAGCCTCGGCTTCGCCATAGCCGAGTGACTCCAGCATCCCCTTCATCCGCTCGGAATCGTGCTGGTTCATCTGACACCCGAACGTGGTGAGGTGGTAGCGCTTCATGGGCGGCCAAGGGTAGCGACGGGAGGGTGGCCGATTGTCAGCGGGCGTACTCCACCGAGCGCGACTCTCGGATCACCGTGACCTTGATCTGACCGGGGTATTCGAGCTGTTTCTCGATCTCCCGTGCGATCTCGTGGGAGAGCAGGGTCGCCTGGTCGTCGTCGACTGCGCCCGGGGCCACCATCACCCGGATCTCGCGACCCGCCTGCATCGCGTAGACCTTGTCGACGCCGGTGTGCCGGGTGGCGATCTGCTCCAGGTCGCGCAGCCGCTTGACGTACTGCTCCAGCGACTCGCCGCGGGCGCCGGGACGGGCGCCGGACAGGGCGTCGGCGGCTTGCACGATGACCGCCTCGATGGTCTGGGGCTCGACCTCGTTGTGATGGGCCTCCATCGCATGAGCGACCGCCTCGGGTTCACCGTGCTTGCGCGCGAGCTCCCCGCCCACGAGAGCGTGCGGACCCTCAATCTCGTGGGTCACCGCCTTGCCGATGTCATGCAGCAGAGCGGCGCGGCGGGCGGTGTTGACGCCGGCGCCGAGCTCATGGGCCATCATTGCCGCGAGCGCCGAGACCTCTACGGAGTGGGCGAGGACGTTCTGGCCGTAGCTGGTGCGAAAGCGCAGCCGGCCAAGCACCTTGATCAGCTCCGGGTCGAGCCCCTGTACCCCGGCCTCGAACACGCCCTGCTCGCCGAGCTCGACGATGTGTCCCTCCAGCTCGGATTTAGCCTGGTAGTACATCTCCTCGATCCGGGCGGGGTGGATCCGGCCGTCCTGCAGCAGCTTCTCCAGAGTCAGCCGGGCGATCTCCCGGCGGACGCCGTCGAAGCCGGAGAGCACGACGGCCCCCGGTGTGTCGTCGATGATGAAGTCGACGCCGGTGAGGTTCTCAAGGGCGCGGATGTTCCGGCCTTCACGGCCGATGATCCGACCCTTCATATCGTCGCCGGAGAGCTGGACCACGGAGACGGTGGTCTCCGCCGCATGGCCGGCGGCAAGCCGTTGCATGCACACCGAGAGGATGTTCCGGACCCGCCGCTCCGCCTCCCGCTTGGTCTCCTCCTCGATCTGGCGAAGTCGGCGAGCGGAGTCATGCCGGGCCTGATCCTCGACCTCCTTCAGCAGCAGCTGCTTGGCTCGCGCGGCCGAGAGGCCCGAAACCTGCTCCAGCGCTCGCGTCACCTCGGCGCGGCTCTGGGCAATCACCTCCCGCTCCCGCTCGAGCTCCGTTTCTCGACGGGCGACGGCGTCCTCACGGTGGGCGAGGCCCGCGGCGCGCTCGGAGAGATCGACTGCGGCTGCTGGTGCCGCGGTCACCCCGGCCGGGACGGCTACGCGGGACGCGGGGACCGCCGTTGCCGCCGAGGCGCTCGGGACGTGCCCGCTGGTCCGCGCAAAGGCGACCGCGGCGACGACGATTCCCACCGCGATCAAAGCTGCGGCGGCGATGATGTCCATGGTCGATTCCTCTCACTCTCGGCCGGCGGGGGCCGGACCGGTTCACTCTCTTGAGTTATGGGAAGCGACCGAGCGGTCGTGCGTGACGCACGGAGAGCCCGAAGGCGGTGGCAAGTCGCCTATCGGCGACGGTTAGCTGACATTCGTCTAGGCGTTGAGGTTGGGATCAGCCGTTGGGTCGAGGGCCTTCAAGGATGAGCTTTCCAGTAGCCAGGATCAGGGTTTTTGCTGGTGTTTTGCGGCCGGTCGGCCGTTCGTTCGCTGAGCGCATCGTAATACCGCGCGAGCGGTCGCGCAAACCGCTGGTCGCGGGTGTGCAGGCGGTGGTCGAGTCGCGTCCGAGCAGGAGTCAGTTCGCCGCGCCGGCGTACCGGCGCGCGTAGGCGCGCAGGGCGTCCACTGCCACTTCGCTGTCGTAGCCCTTGCGCAACATCACTCCCAGAGCACGGTCGCGTTCGCGGCGATCCCGAGGCGGGTCCGGGAAGCGCCGCCGCAACAGTGTCAGCGCGCGCTCCAGCTCTGCGTCCCGCTCATCGACCACGGTCCGCTCGATCGTCTCAGAGTCGATACCTCGTTCGGACAGGGTCCGGCGGATGCGCTCCACCCCCCAGCCGTCCAGCTCGCGTCGGTCCTGCACGAACAGCCGGGCGTAGCGATCATCGTCCAGGTAGCGCTGCTCCTGCAACGTGCTGACAGCTTCATCGATCACCGAGGCCTCAACCTCGTCCCGTGCCAGCCGCTGGCGGACCTCGGCCTCGGTGCGCTCGCGCCGGTTGAGGAAGGCGTAGGCCACGGCGAGCGCACGCTCCACTGAAGTCGGCGAGATGGCCATCGCTCGCTGGGCGGTTATGCCGCCTGGCTCTGCGCGGCCACCGGATCGATGGGCGTCACCTGCCCGTCTTCACGCTGCTCGATCGGCTTGACCAGGTCCCGGCTGATCCCTAGGGCGGCGTAGATCTTGTCCTCGATCTCCTTGGCCGTGTCCTGATGCTCGTCGAGGAACGCCTTGGCGTTGCCACGACCCTGCCCCAGCCGCTCCTCGCCGTAGGAGAAGAACGAGCCCGACTTGGTGATGATGTTGTGCTCGATGCCGTAATCGATCAGGCAACCGGAGGTAGATATGCCCTTGCCGAACTCGATGTCGAACTCGGCCTGCTTGAACGGGGCAGCCACCTTGTTCTTGACGACCTTCACCCGCACGCGGTTGCCAACTGCCTCGGTCCCATCCTTGAGCGTCTCGATGCGCCGGATGTCGAGGCGCTGCGATGAGTAGAACTTCAGCGCGCGGCCGCCCGGCTGGGTTTCGGGAGAGCCGAACATCACGCCCACCTTCTCCCGGATCTGGTTGGTGAACACGCACAGCGTCTGGGTGCGGTTGAGATTGCCGGCGAGCTTGCGCATCGCCTGGGACATCATCCGCGCCTGAACGCCGACCGTCTGGTCGCCCATCTGTCCCTCCAGCTCGGCGCGTGGTGTCAACGCCGCAACCGAGTCAACCGCGATCACGTCGACGGCACCCGAGCGAATCAGCATGTCGACGATCTCCAGCGCCTGCTCGCCGTAGTCAGGCTGGGAGACCAGCAGCTCGTCGATGTCCACCCCGATCTGCCGCGCATACAGCGGATCCATCGCATGCTCGGCGTCTACGAAAGCGCACACCCCGCCCAGCTTCTGCGCCTCGGCGAGGACGTGATAGACGAGGGTCGTCTTACCGGAGGACTCCGGTCCGAAGATTTCGACGATTCTCCCCCGGGGCACGCCTCCGATGCCGAGGGCGAGGTCCAGGGCCAGCGCGCCCGTGGGCACTGCATCCACCGCGACGCGGGCGCCAGGATCTCCCATCCGCATCACGGTGCCCTTGCCGAACTGCCGCTCGATCTGAGTTAGGGCCCCCTGCAAGGCGGCCTGCCGCTTCGGGTCCGACTTCGCGTCCGACTTCATCTCGGACGATCCGCCGGATCTGACTCCGGTCTTCTGGTTCTCACTCATCTGTGGGTTCGGCTCCTTCAATCCTTAGCTTTGGGAGTCCACCGTAGGGGCCGGTGCGGACGGAAAAAGGCAAGCTAGAACGCTGCATGCCACCGAACAAGGCGTCTTCTGGACAGCGCTGAGACAGGTGTGTGCCAACACTGGAAAACCGCCGGCGCGGCGCGTCAGACCTGCGCGACGGGGATCCGCTTGGGCTCAGTCTCTGGCTCGGATGCGACCAGGATCGCCCCCTCACCGGAGTTGTAGGCCTCCTCGCCGTGCTGGGCGACATCCATGCCGAGTGCCTCCTCGTGCTCGGAGACCCGCAGCGGCATGATCCGCCCGAGCACCTTCAGGATCACGAAGGTGACGCAGAACGCGTAGGCCGGCCCGGCGAGGGCGGCGATCGCCTGCCAGCCGAGCTGCGCCGGATGCCCGTAGAGCAGGCCGTTGCTGGCGCCGTTCCAGGAGAGCTGGGCGAAGAAGCCGATGAACAGGATGCCGGTCAGGCCGGCCAGGCCGTGGGCGGCGAGGACGTCCAGGGTCTCGTCCAAACGGGTGCGGGGCCGCCAGAGGATCGCGGCGTAGGAGGGCAATGCCGCCAGTCCGCCCAGCAGCATCGCCCAGCCGGGGCTGATGTAGCCGGCGGCGGGAGTGATGCCGACGCAACCGACGATGATCGCCGTGGCCGCCCCGATCGCGGTCACCCGGCCGTTTCGGATCATGTCCAGCACGAACCACACCACCAGCGTGCAGGCCGGGGCGAGCAGCGTGTTGGTGAAGGCGAGCACGCCGGGATGTCCGGTGGAGTAGCCGCTTCCCCCGTTGAAGCCGAACCAGCCGAACCACAGCAGCCCCGCCCCCAGCAGCGCGTAGACGGCGTTGTGCGGGAGCAGTGCCTGGCGTCCGTAGTCCTTGCGCGGCCCCACCACGGTCGCCGCAGCGAAGGCGGAGAACCCGGAGGCCATCTCGACCGGCACCCCTCCCGCGAAGTCCAGCGTCCCGTGGTGCTGCAGCCACCCTCCTCCCCATACCCAATGGGCCAGCACCGGGTAGACGAGCACCGACCACAGCACCATGAAGATGAGGAACGGTCCGAACCGCATCCGTTCCACCACCGCTCCGGAGACAAGCGCGGCGGTGATGATGCAGAACGTTGCCTCGAACACCATGAAGAGGAGGTGCGGGATCGCCGTCCCCGGGCGTGGAGCGAAGGTGACGCCGTGGAGTCCCACGTATTTCAGGCCACCGACGAACCCATTGCCCTTGTCGAAGGCCAGCGAGTAGCCGACCACCGCCCAGGTGACTGTCACCACCCCCAGGGCGCCCACGCTCATCATGAATGTGTTCAGGGTGCTCTTCGCCCGAACCAGACCGGCGTAGAACAGCCCCAGGGCCGGGGTCATCATCAGCACCAGCGCGGAGGCGATCAGCATCCACGCGGTGTCCCCGGCGTTGATGCCGTGGGCGGAGATCACTTATCGACCGGGGTCACGGCAGCGGTGTCGGTCTGTCCGGTGCGGATGCGGACCACTTGGTCCAACGGCACCACGAAGATCTTGCCGTCGCCGACGTTCCCTGTCCGCGCCCCATCGCCCAGAGCGTCGATCGTCGGCTGGACGAACTCCTCGGAGACGGCGATCTCGAAGCGCACCTTCTCCGACAGCTCCATCTTAACGGTCGTGCCCCGGTAGGTCTCGACGCGGTCAAGCTCTCCGCCGTGGCCCTGCACGCGGGTCATCGACAGGCCGCGCACCTCGGCGCGATACAGAGCCTCGAGCACGTCGTTGGCCTTCTCCGGCCGCACAATCCCGATCACCAGCTTCACGGTCTCCTCCTCTCTCCTGCGGTCGGCGGCCGACCGCTCGTCACGGCCCACCGCGGGCGGCGGCGGGCGAGGCTAGCGCATCATTCCCGATGATCCGGACAGCGCGACCGTGTGGAGACGCTGGTAACGGGATCCACCCGGGCCGAGCTGCGAGGCATAGAGCGTGGTGTGGGTGGCGGTGAAGGTGATCGGGGGTGGATCGGAGACGGAGACGGCGCTGACTCCGCTACGCCCCCGTACCCGGGCCAGAGTCACGTGGGGAAGGAACGGTCGTGTCTCGATCTCATACCAGCCGCCGGCGTGGAGCTCGCGGGCGAGCACCGACTGAACTGTCCTCGCCGCCCCGGAGGGGTCGTCGAGCTCGATCGCCAGCGCCCGCGGCCGGCGTCTGGGCAGCCATAGCGCGCGACCGGTGCTCAGGCGCGGGGCCGCCAATCCGGCCGCCAGCTGACAGGCAGCGGCGATCGGTTCGCGGTCGGCGGCCGGACGGCTGCCGAGGAAGCACAAGGTCACGTGGAGGGCATCGGGGGCCACGGCTCGCAGCTGCCCTGCCGGCGCCTCGGCCACGGCGGCGGTGGTCCAGCGGTGCAGCTCTGTCCGGATCTCCTCGGGGAGGTCCAGGGCGACGAACAGGCGCCGTCGCTCAGTGGTGGCGCTCACCGATTCGCCGCCGGAGAGGGCGCCTTGGGGAGTTGACCTCAAATATGGAGGTCAACTCCGCACCCCCAGGGTGTGGGGAAGCTCGGGCGGCCGCGCGGCCACCGTCACCCTCCGAGCAGGCGCCGCAGCAGGTGCATCGTGACGGTGGTGGAGCGGTCACGGACGTCCGCCCGTCCGCCGGGCAGGCGGATGCTCCGGGTGATCCGCGCACCATCGTCACCATCGGCATCCCCAGTTCCCCGGGCGTAGACCGAGAAGCACACCAACCCGACGGGTTTCTCCTCGCTGCCCCCCTCCGGCCCGGCGATGCCGGTGATGCCGATCCCGACCCCCGCACCGAACCGCGCCGCGGCCCCGAAGGCGAGCGCTTCGGCCACCTCCTCCGACACCGCCCCCACCCGCTCGATCAACCCCGCATCGACCCCCGCCAACTCCACCTTGGCCTGGTTGGAGTAGACGGTGAGGCCTCCGGCGAAGTACGCCGAGGAACCCGGACGCTCGGTCAGGCGCGCGGCCATGAGACCGCCGGTGCACGATTCGGCCACCGCCACGGTGCGGCCGGTCAGCAGCTCCGCCACCTGCTCGTCCACCGTGGCGCCGTCACGGGAGAACAGAGTGTCGGAGTGGCGCTCGGCGACGAACCGCAGGAGCGCGTCGTAAGCGGGCTGGCCGGCGGGCTCGTAGGTGGTGGCGAGCTCTATCTCCCCCCGGCGCAGGCAGGTGGTGATCTCCAGCGGCGCCAGGTCGAGCTCGGCGTCTTCGGCATCGCGCAGCGTCCGGGCGATCTCCGACTCGGGAATGCCGAACAGACGAACGATCTCACGCCTGAGCACCGGGGCGCCGCGGATCGCGTGCCGGAAGGCGTCCGTGGAGGTGGCGGTGGTCCACATTGGCTGGAGCTCACGGGGCGGGCCGGGCAGCACCACGATGGTTGGCCCACCGTCCTCCGGGGAGCCTGGCGGCACCACCAGGCCGGGAGCCGTACCTACCGGTTCCAGCACCGTTGCACCCTGCGGGATCACCGCCTGCTTGCGATTGGAGATCCTGATCGCCTCCTCGTCGACCCCGGGCCAGCGGCGCATCAGTGGTCGCAGGATGTCGGCGATCCGCTCCTCCAGGGCGGCGTCAAGCACCATCTCGCGGCCGCTGAAGCGACCTACGATCTCGGCGGTGAGATCGTCGGCGGTGGGACCTAGGCCGCCACTGGTGACGATCAGCGCCATCCCTTGGCCGGCCAGCTGCTCGAGGGCGGCCAGAAGGTCATCAGGCCGATCGCCGACGATCTGGATCACTGCGGCGTCGACCCCGACCTCCCGCAGGCGCTCGGACAGCCAGGGGCCGTTGCGGTCGGAGATGATGCCTGTGAGCACCTCGGTGCCCGTGATGAGGATT
Source organism: uncultured Solirubrobacterales bacterium (assembly GCA_963731435.1). Classification (GTDB taxonomy): domain Bacteria; phylum Actinomycetota; class Thermoleophilia; order Solirubrobacterales; family Solirubrobacteraceae; genus Palsa-465. The sequence goes on along the minus strand of CAVSVF010000001.1, from coordinate 1,321,155 downwards.
CCCGCGCGCGGTTTGCTCACGCGCACCTGGACTCGATGGCCGCCGATCTCACGAGCCCCCCGGCTGCCGGGGCCGCAGACCTCACGCGCACTTGGGCTGGCTGGCCGCCGACAGCGGCCTCGACCCGCCGGGCCCGACCAGGTAGCCGATTGAGTTCTGGGATGAGGTGATCGTCACAGGGTTGCCGTTGACCTTCATCTGCACCGAGTTGTTGCCCAGGGTCAGCAGCATCTTGGCGGCATGCTGCACGGGGATCGTCTGCCCGGCGTTGAAGATCTTGCCGGGGATCAGCGTCTTTCCGGCGCCGTCCACCAGGCATACGTATACGGTCCCGGTGGGGCTCAGCTGCAGCGAGGCTGTCTGCGGCAGCGGAGGCGCGGGTGGGGCGGCATGAGCGCGCCGCGCACGATGGTGCCCGCCCGCGTGGACGCCGGTCGGAGCAACGGTCTTGGTCTTGTTGCCGCTGCCGAGGAAGTACAGCGCAGCCACGATCGCCACCAGCACCCCGGCGACGATCGCCCACGATGGCAGCAGCGGCCCCCGAGGGCTGCGCTCCCGCTCCCCGCCGAGGGTGGGCATCGGACGGGGCTCCGGATCGGACGGACGCTCGTAGCGCCGCTTGTACTCATCGATGAGCAGCCGGCTGTCGAGTCCGAGGAAATCGCCGTAGGTGCGCAGGAAGCTCTTGACGTAGACCGACCCGGGGAGCAGGTGCCACTCCTCGTTCTCCAGGGCTCGGAGGTACTTGGCCCGGATCTTCGTCCGGGCCTCGACCTCGGTGATGTCGATCCGGGCGCGCATCCGCGCTTCTCGCAGCGTGGAGCCGATGTCAGCCATTGATCAGAGAAAGGCTATCGTCGCTCCCGTTGCTCTGAAGTCCCGCAAATAGCGGGCGAACCCGAGGGCTCAGGACGAAGTGTCGTCTTCTGCGGGCTCGTCCCGTGCCGGCGGCCCACCCCCAACCGGTGCGGCCGCGCCATCGGCCTCGGCCAGGTGCATCAGGATCCTCGGCACGTCCGCCTCGGTGATCAGCACCTGCCGTGGCTTCGAGCCCTCGTATCCGGAGATGATCCCGCGACGCTCGAGCATGTCGATCAGCCGCCCGGCGCGGGTGTAGCCGAGCCGGAGGCGACGCTGGAGCATGGAGGTGGACGCCGTCCCCATCTGGGCCACCAGGGAGATCGCCTCGTCGAGCAACGGGTCCTCATCGGGGTGGAGCTCGCCATCCTCGCCCCCCTCCTCTCCCTCGCTGCCGGAGACCTCGTCCAGGAGTTCCTCCCGGAACTCCGGCTCGCCCTGGCGCCGCCACGCCTCGGTCAGCTCCAGGACCTGCTCCTCGTCGATGTAGGCACCCTGGATTCGCTGCACCTTGCTGGAGCCGACCGGGGAGAAAAGCATGTCGCCCTGCCCGAGCAGGGCCTCGGCGCCGTTCTGGTCCAGGATCACGCGGGAATCGGTCTGGCTGGAGACGGCGAAGGCGATCCGGGAAGGGACGTTGGCCTTGATCATCCCCGTGATCACGTCCACCCGGGGTGACTGCGTCGCGAGCACGAGGTGAATGCCCACGGCGCGGGCCTTCTGGGCCAGCCGAATGATCGAATCCTCGACGTCGGCGGGCGCCACCATCATCAGGTCGGCGAGCTCGTCGATCACGCACACGATGTAGGGCAATGGCGGCTCGCCACGGCCCGAGCGGACCCGGTTGAGCTCAGGCAGCGAGCGCGTACGCGCCAGCGACATCGTGCCGTAGCGGGATTCCATCTCCTTGACCAGGTTCTGCAGGGCGTTGGCCGCCATCCGGGGGCTCGTGATCACCGGGGTGAGCAGGTGCGGGATCGACTCGTAGTGGTTTAGCTCCACCTGCTTGGGGTCGACCAGCACCAAACGGACGTCGTGGGGGTTGGCACGCAGCAGGATCGAGGAGAGCATCGCGTTCACGCACGCCGACTTGCCGGCCCCGGTGGTGCCGGCCACCAGCAGGTGGGGCATCTTGGCCAGGTCGGCTCCGATCGCGCGTCCGGCGATGTCCTTGCCGAGCCACACGGTCAGCGGTGACCAGTCGGGCGGGGGGTTCTGGAAGACGTCGCCGAGGTGGACGATGCGTCGCCGCGCGTTGGGCACCTCCACGCCGACGGCCTGCTTACCGGGTATCGGCGCCAGGATCCGGATGTCGGTCGCCGCCAGTGCGTAGGCGAGGTCGTCCTTCAGCTGGGCCACCTTGCCGACCTTGATCCCCGGGGCCAGCCTCAGCTCGTAACGGGTGATGTGCGGGCCGGTCACCCGGCCGATGACCTTGGCCTCGATCCCGAAATGGCCCAGGGTCTCGACCAGCGAGCGAGCTACCTGCTCCTGGCCCTCTGTATCGGGCTTGGCCGCCTCCCCCGTTGAGCGGGTGAGAAAACGCGCCCCGGGGACGCGCCAGACGAAGTTGGGGTCGTCGGTGATCGAGGCTCGGTATCGGCCCTGCGGAGTGAGGTCCTCCGGGGAGACCACGGGCCGATCACCGGTTTCCCCGGCGCCCTGGTCGGGCTCGTCGGGCACCTCCACCACCGCGTCCTCTTCCACCGCCTCGGCCAGCGGGTCTTCCTCCTCGATCGGCGGCGCTTCGACGTGGGTGGCCCGGACGACCAGCTCTGCGGTATCCGACTCAGGCGGGAGCAACTCCTCTTGCTCCTCCTCTGCGGACCGCCCGCCAGCCCCCGCCCGCGTGAGCGGAGCCGGCTCGGTCGCGGGCCCGCGTGACATGGTCGCCGCCAGCTCATCACGGGACCGTCGAAGGGCTCGGCCGGTACCGGTCATGCCGGTGCCCGTGGCGCGGACGACCCCGGCTAGCGTGGCCCCGGTGAGAAGGATCACCGCGGCGAGGAACAGGAACACCGCCAGGATGTCGGCGCCGAGCGTGGAGATCAGATGCGAGCTCAGCCACAGCTCGCCCTGGCCGAGGATGCCGCCGCGGTAGCGGAATTGCGAGGCCTGCCAGAACAGCTTCGAGCTCACCGGGCCCGGCCCGAGGCCGAGCGTCCCCGCCGCCAGCGCCAGCGTCAGGGAGCTGATCAGACAGAGCGCGCCGGTCCGCAGCGGCCGTCCGGGGGGCCGCAGCTCTCTGGCGAGTACAAGCGCACCGGCGGCCACCAGTGCCGCCGGGATGGCGTAGCCGAGCGCGCCGAACCCAAGCCGCGCCAGATTGACCGCGCCGTTGCCAAGGGCGCCGCCCGCCCAGTGCAGGTAGGCGACCCCGCAGAGGAAGATCCCGGCCGCGATCAGCGCCAGCCCGATGATGTCGAGATGGTGGTCCTCAAGCAGCGGAAAACTCAGCGACGGTCGCCAAGAGGCCAGCGAACGGCGGCGCCGCTTGGGAGGCGCTTTGCGCTTGCGGTTCCGTTGCTTGCGAGCGGCGGCCATCTCCGGAGGTATGCCTTCGACGGCGTGGACTCCGCTCCTGCCTGGAAAGCGTGCCTAAGTTGCAGCGATGAGCTCCCTGAACAGACCGTAAAGAAATGGAAGGTCGGGAGGGCGGCGCTCGTACCATCCACGGGAACATGGTTGATTACGACCGCCCAGCCCGCGTGCTCGTCGTCGAGGACGACGAGGCGATCGCGCAGGTCCTCCAGCGCTCGCTGCGGATGGAGGGCTACGACGTCCGTGTCACCGGCGATGGGGTCAGCGCGCTGGACATCGCCCACGCCTACCTGCCCGATCTGGTGATCCTCGACCTGGGCCTGCCGCGGCTCGATGGCCTGGACGTGGCCAGGACGCTGCGCGAGGGGGACGATGTCCCGATTCTGGTGCTGACCGCTCGTGACGCCGTTGAGTCCCGGGTGGAGGGCCTCGACTCCGGCGCCGACGATTATCTGGTCAAGCCGTTCGAGCGCCAGGAGCTGCTGGCGCGGCTGCGCGCGCTGCTCCGCCGCCGCCCGCCTCGCGGGCAGGCGGCCCTGAGCGTCGGCGATTTGAAGCTGAACCCGGACACCCACGAGGTGAGCCGCAGTGACCGGATCGTCGATCTGACCCAGCGGGAGTTCGAGCTCTTGGAGTACCTGATGCGTAACGAGCGGATCGTCGTCTCACGCCAGCGTCTGCTGGACGAGGTGTGGGGCTATGACCCGTTCTCGATGACGAACACGATCGAGGTGTTCGTCTCCAACCTCCGACGAAAGCTGGAAGCGGATGGCGAGCCTCGGCTCCTACACACGATCCGCGGCGCAGGCTACGTCCTCCGCGTTTAGGTCGCTGCCGATCCGCTGGCGCCTGGCCGGCGGCTCCGCGGCGCTCACGTTGGTGATCCTGGCGGGATTTGCCGGAATCGTCGGGGTGCTGACCACCCGCCAGGTGCGCGGGCAGTTCAACGACGAAGTCCGCTCCGCGGCCGACCAGCTGGAGCATCAGCTTCGTCTCACCTACCGGCACGGCACGCTTGACTGCGTCGACACCACGATCCACCTCAGCGACTACGCAAGCGCTGAGCACGCGCAGATCCGGATCTACGACGAGGACAACGATCGGCTCCTGTGCACCCAGGACACGGTGCTCGTCAAGGGAACGAAGCTGGCAGCGGCGACGCCGGAGTTTGCCCCGCCACGGGGCACCGGGACCATCCAGGAGCTCGGGTACCGCGTCGATGTCCGCCAGCACCTCGTGTATCCCACCGGGCAGGTGAAGGTTCTCTACGCACGGCCCCTCTCCGATGTCGATCACACCCTCGCCCGGGTCCGCTTCTTCCTGCTGCTGGGGGTCCTGGGAGGGACCGTGCTGGCTCTGCTCGCCGGCCTGGCGACCGCCCAGCGCGCGATGCGGCCGATCGTGGAGCTCACCGAGGCGGCCGGCGAGGTGGCGCGTACGCGTGACCCGAGCCGCACGCTCCCCCACCCGGAGTCCGAGGACGAGGTAAGCGAGCTCGCACGAACGCTGGAGGGCATGCTCGGCGCGCTCGATTCCGCGCGGGCGGAGACCGAGTCGATGCTGGCGCGTCAGCGGGAGTTCGTGGCAGATGCCTCCCACGAGCTCCGCACGCCCCTGACCAGCGTGCTGGCCAACCTGGAGCTTCTCGCCGAGGAGCTGGAAGGCGAGCAATCGGAGACCGCCCACGCGGCGCTGCGCTCGACCAGGCGGATGCGCAGGCTCGTCGGCGACCTGCTGCTGCTGGCCCGTGCCGACGCCCGGCGTGACCGGCCCCGCCGGCGCACGGATCTCGGGGAGGTGCTGGTGGAGGCAGCCGGCGAGCTCGGATCGGTGGCGGAGCGCCACGAGCTGACCATCGATGCGCAGCCGGTACCGGTGGAAGGGGTCGGGGACGACCTGCACCGCCTGACCCTCAATCTGCTGGAGAACGCGGTCACTCACACGCCGCCTGGTACACCCGTGTGCGCGCGCACGATGCGAGACGGGGACTCGGCCCTCCTGATCGTCGAGGATGAAGGACCCGGGATCTCCCCGGAGCTGGAGCAACGGATCTTCGAGCGGTTCGTGCGAGGCGGACGCGACGGCGGGCGCGGGTCGGGCCTGGGTCTGGCAATCGTCAGCGCCGTGGTGGACTCGCATGGCGGCAGCGTGACGGTGGAGCACCCCGATGCCGGCGGGACCCGGTTCGTGATCTGCCTGCCGGCTGCCGACTCCACCCCCTCCGAGGCAGAGTCGACCCCGATCGAGCCGGCCCCGGCCGATCAGACCTCGACGACGACCGGGAGGACCATCGGCCGGCGGCGCAGCCGGTCGTAGACGAAAGCCGCGAGGTCGTCGTGGAGCTCCTGCTGCAGCAGGTCAATCTCCCGCAGGCCGTCGTTGGCCGAGTGCTCCAGCGAGCGCTCGACCTCCTCCCGGATGTCGGCGACCAGCTCGTCGGCCTGCTCGATGAAGGGCACCCCCCGGAAGATCACCTCGGTGTCGGCAACCGGCTTGCCCGACTGCTCGGAGACCGTCGCCACCACGATGAAGATCCCGTCGGCGCTGAGCATCCGCCGGTCGCGCAGCGCGACATCGGCCGGGTCGCCGATGTCCACCCCGTCGACGAAGATCATCCCCGATTGCTCCGGCTCACCGAAACGGGCGCCTTGCGCGTCGAGCTCCAGCGGAAGGCCGTTCTCTCCCCGGAACACGTCGTCCGGATCGATCCCAACCGCGTCGGCCAGCTGGGCGTGCAGCTGGATCCGCTTGTGATCTCCGTGGACTGGCAGCACGTAGCGGGGCTTGACGAGGTTGAGCATCAGCTTGAGCTCCTCCTGGTAACCGTGCCCGGATGCGTGGATCGGCGCCTCCCGAGGGGTCACCACCTCGCAGCCGATGTGGTAGAGGCGGTCGACGGTCTCGTTCACGGCGCGCTCGTTGCCGGGGATCGGCGTGGCGGAGAACACCACGGTGTCGCCCCGGCGCAGCTTGATCATGCGATGGTCGTTGTGCGCCATCCGCCGTAGCGCTGACAGCGGCTCACCTTGGGAGCCGGTCGAGACCACAACCACCTTGTGGTCAGGCCAGTCCTCTACCTCCTGGGGCTGGATGAGGATCCCCTCGGGCAGCTCGATGTGTCCGAGCGAGCGTCCGATGTTCACGTTCTTGCGCATTGAGCGCCCGACCAGCGAGACCTTCCGCCCCAGCTGCACCGCGGCGTCGATCACCTGCTGGACGCGGTGGATGTTGGAGGCGAAACTCGTCACGATGATGCGTCCCGGTGCCCGCGCGAACACCTCTTGCAGGTGCGGCCCGACCCCCCGTTCCGAGGGCGAGAACCCAGGGCGGTCGGCGTTCGTGGAGTCTCCGCAGAGCAGGAGCACCCCTTCGCGGCCCAGCTCGGCCAGCCGGGAGATGTCCGCGGGCGGACCGTCAACCGGCGTCTGGTCGAACTTGTAGTCACCGGTGACCAGCACGTTGCCCAGTTCGGTGCGCACCGCGACGGCGCAGGCATCGGGGATGGAGTGGGTCATGTGGACCAGCTCGATGCCGAACGGTCCGACGGTCAGCTCCTCCCCGGGAGCGAGGTCCTCCAGCTCCGCCTCGCGGAGCTTGTGCTCGTCGAGCTTGGAGCGGGCCATCGCCATCGTCAGCCGGCCGCCGTAGACCACCGGAGCGCCGGTTTCACGCAGCACCCACGGGAGCGCGCCGAGATGGTCCTCGTGCCCATGAGTGATGACGATCGCCTCGATGTCGTCTGCCCGCTCGCGCAGGTAGCTGAAATCAGGCAGCACGAGGTCGATCCCGAGCATCTCGGCGGTGGGGAAGCGCAGGCCGGTATCGATGACCACGAGCCGACCCTCGGTCTCCACCACCGTCATGTTCTTGCCGATCTCCCCCAGGCCGCCGAGTGGCAGCACGCGCACGCTCACGCGTCCCCCGCTCGGTATCGGACCTTGCGCGGCCGCCGGGCGGCTGGGGTCATCCGGCGGCGGATGCCGTCTGCAGCAGCCCGTGACGTTCGAGCAGCGCGCGGATCACCGCTGTCTCTTCCTCGTCGAGCTCCACGTAGGGCAGCCGTGGGCTGCCGACCTCCAGGCCCAGCAGGTTCAGCGCGGCCTTGAGGCTGCAGGCCAGCGGAGCGACGCCCAGGTCCCGGTAGGCGTCTTGAAGCTCTGAGTCGATCGCGCGCCGCCGCTCGGGTTCGTCGACCATCGACCGCATCTGGTCGCCGAACAGGTGGCTGCCGGTGAGGATCCCTCCCGGCTCGCCGAGATCGAGCACATCGGCCAGCATGTCGTCGTTGCCGGCGTAGATCGAGAGGCCATCGATCTTGGCGAGGTTGTCCGGGTTGGCCTGCTTCACCCCTTCGATGTGGTCCAGCTGGGCCAGCTCGGCCAGGAACTCGTTGGACAGGTCGGCACACGTGCGCTGGGGGATGTTGTAGAGCAGCACCGGACGATCGGTGGCCCGCACCACCTCCTGGTAGTGGCGGATGATCCCGCGGGGGCTGGGGCGGTTGTAGTACGGATTGACCGACAGGAGCGCGTCGGCGCCGAGCTCGGTGGCCCGCTCGGTGAGGTGAACGGCGTGGCGGGTGTCGTTGGAGCCGACACCGGCGACGACCTTGGCCCGGCCCCGTGTCTCTCGCACCGCCACCTCGATCACCCGGAGGTGCTCCTCGTCGTCGAGGGTGGCCGCCTCTCCAGTGGTGCCGCACACGACGAGTCCGTCGGAGCCGTGGTCCAGCAGGTGGTTGATCAGCCGAACCATGGCGTCTTCGTCGAGCTGACCGCGACCGTCGAACGGCGTGACCATCGCGGTCAGGATCGGACCAAGGTTCACCGGCATGCCACGATTATCGCAGGGGCGACGGCCGCCACAACGGCGGCCCGCCGCCCCGGCTTCAGGACGCTGAGGCCTCCAGCGCGTCGCTGTGCTCGCCCTTGCCGCGCACCTTCGGTCCCTTGTAAGGCCCCGGCTTCGGCCGCTGCTTGCCGCCCGGGAAGGCCAGGCGCAGGATCGTGCGCTGCACCATGCCAAGCTGCTGATGGAACGGACCCGTGTTGTAGGGCAGGTCGTAGCGCTGACAGATCTCGCGAACCTTGGGCGCGATCTCCCCGTAGCGGGTGCTCGGCATGTCGGGGTAGAGATGGTGCTCCACCTGGTAGCCGAGGTTGCCGCTGATCACGTGGAACATCGGCCCGCCGTCGATGTTGGCGGCACCGAGGAGCTGGCGCACGTACCAGCCTCCGCGACTTTCGTTGTCGGTCTCATCCTGGGTGAAGGTGTAGGTCTGATCCGGGAAGTGGCCGCAGAAGATGATCGCGTAGGACCAGACGTTGCGCATCAGGTTGGAGACCACGTTTGCGGTCAGCGTCCGCCGGAACGGCTCCCGGAAGGAGTGGCGGTCGATCAGCTGCTGCAGGAGATTCTCGCCCACGCCCTTTCGCTTGTATCGGATCTTTCGTCCGATACGCCGCGCCCGATCGCTCGGCTTGCCTGAGCGCTTCTCCCGCCACTGCTGGAGCGCGATCAGCTCGAGCTCGGTCAGGGTCATGACCAAGCCGCTGATCACCGGCCAAAGAATGTAGTCCTTGACGATCTGAGTGCGGGCCTTGCCTGCGATTCCCTTGAGGTCCTTGAGCAGCTCCTTCTGGCTCTTCTCCCCGGAGCGGATCGCCTCGAGGTCGAGATCGTGCACCGCGACCCCCCACTCGAACAGCAACGAGAGCAGAACGTTGTAAATCGGCTGGAACAGGTAGGCCGGGTGCCACTTCTGGTCCGGATCGATCCGCATGATCTCGTAGCCGAGATCCTTGTCCTTGCCGAGGATGTTGGTGTAGGTGTGGTGGATGAAGTTGTGGGAGTGACGCCAGGACTCGGCAGTGGAGGCGGTGTCCCAATCCCAGGCCCGGGAGTTGATCACCGGGTCGTTCATCCAGTCCCACTGACCGTGCATGACGTTGTGGCCGATCTCCATGTTCTCCAGGATCTTGGCCATCCCGAGGGTCGCTGCCCCGATCGCCCACGGGACGCGCCAGCGGGAGGCGATCAGCTCGACCCGCCCCATGAGCGCCAAGCGGCGCTGGAAGGCGATCATCGAGCGGATGTAGGTGGCGTCGCGATCGCCCAGATCGGACTTGACCTGCTCGTGGAGCTCATCGAACTCCTTGCCCAGCTGCTCTATCTGCTCCTCGGTGAGGCGATGAAGAGGGTTCTCGTCGGCGTCGATACTGACGTGGCCGTTGGTGCTATGACCGTTCTGGGTGGCAGTCTCCATGGCTCTCCCTTGTCTGACTTACTTCGTAGCCGCGCGGGCTACAGGTCGATTTCTATCGGTCCCTCCGGCGCGCTGATGCACGTCCGGACCACTTCGCCTTCCTGGCCATAGACATCTCCGTTGCGGAGGTCTCGTATCTTCCCGGAACGAAGCTCTCCCACGCAGGTGTGACAGACACCTTCGCGGCAGCCATAGGGCAGATCCAGACCGGCATCTTCTCCGGCGACGAGGATCGGCTTGCTGCCATCCGACTCGGTCTCGCAGTCGGACTGCAGGAACTTGATCGTTCCGCCTTCACCCTCCCCGCCCTCGCCGAGGCCGAGCTTGGGCTGGAAACGCTCCATGTGCAGGCGATCGCAGTCGAAGTGCTCCTCGAAGTATTCGCTGAAGGCGTCGAGCATCTCGCCGGGTCCCGAGAGGAAGATCCGCCGCTCCTTCCAGTCCGGACAGAGCTTGTCGAGGTCAGTGGGCTTCAGCCGGCCGTTGTCCGTGGTCATCTGCTCGTGCAGGTTGAAGCCCTCCTGGCGCTCGGCCAGGTCCCGCAGCTCGTCGCCGAAGATGACCTCATCGGTCTTGCGCGCCGAGTGCAGCAGCACCGCGTCGTGCAGCTCATCGGCGTGGTCCAGGTAGCGGAGCATGCTCATGATCGGAGTGATTCCGCTTCCGGCGCTGATGAACAGGAGCTTGTCGTCGCCATGCTCCTCGGGTAGGACGAAGTCCCCCTCCACTCCGCCGAGCGAGACGATCGTCCCGGGACGTCCTGTGCGCACCAGGTAGGGCGAGACCTCTCCCTCGTCGACGTTCTTGACGGTGATGCTGATCAGCCCGTCCTCGCGCCATGGGTTTGATGTCAGCGAGTACGCGCGCCAATGGCGGACCCCCTGGATGTCCAGGCCGATGCGCAGGTACTGACCGGGGGTGTGCCCGGGCCAGCGATACCCGGGCTTGATCTCGATCGTCGCCGCATCCTCGGTCTCGTGACGAATGTTCTCGATGCGGCCTCGCAGCTCACGCGTGGACCAGAGCGGATTGATCAGCTCCAGATAGTCGTCCACCAGCAGCGGCGAGCTGAACGCGCTGAGCGCGCGGAAGACGCGTCGCTGGATGGGATGAACGTTGGGGGGAGCGCCTTTTTCGGGCATTGCTTACTCGCCGGTAATATCGATCCGGGTACCATACCTGATCAGCCCTTGTCCGTCCGCGCCGCAACCGCTAGCAACGACGCGGCCCGCGCTCCGCGCAAGGCCGGTACCCGCGGGATGCCCCGCGCGCAGCGTGAGCAGCTGATTCTTGACGTTTCCGGGCACGTGTTCGCCCGGGACGGCTACCACTCCGCCTCGATGGACGAGATCGCCCAGCGGGCGGACGTTTCCAAGCCGATGCTGTACGCCTACTTCGGCTCCAAGGAAGGCCTCTACGTCGCCTATATCGACGTCGCCGGCCGCGAGCTGGTTTCCCGGCTGCAGCAGACCTTCCACCAGCGATCCACGGTCAGCGTCCGGGCCCGGGTCGGCGACTTCCTGAAATTCGTCGAGCAGCACCGTGATGGCTGGATCGTGCTCTTCAGCGAGGTCCGAGCGAGCCGGCCGCTGGCCGAGGAGGTCGCTCAGCTGCGGGGTCAGATCACCGACGCGGTCAGAGGGCTGGTGGAGATGGGCGCGCCCAGCGACGCGCTGGCGCCCGTCGCAGCCGACGCGCTGGCGCAGGCGATCGTCGGCGCGGGTGAGTCACTGGCCAACTGGTGGCTGGAGCATCCCGAGGTGGCCCGCGAGGACGTCGCGGGCTGGTACGTGGGGATCGTCCGGGCGGCGGTTGCGGCGGTCTGCTCCCCCTGAGGGCGCTGCGCTAGAGCAGCCGCTCCAGTCCCACCACCGGCGACTCGGTCAGGTCGCCTACCCGCCGGATCGCCAGCAGCACGCCCGGCATGAACGACTCACGGTCGATCGAGTCGTGGCGGATGCTCAGCGTCTGCCCGAGGTCACCGAGGATCACCTCCTGGTGTGCGACCAGGCCGGGCAGGCGGACCGAGTGGATCGGTACCTCGCCACCCATCAGCTCGGCGGTACGCGCGGCAGTGCCGCTCGGGCGGTCGAGCTTTCGATCGTGGTGGAGCTCGATGATCTCCGCTCGGGCCATGTACTTGGCCGCCTCGGCGGCGAAGCGCATCATCAGCACGGCGCCGATCGCGAAGTTGGGGGCGACGAAGATGTTGGCGCCGCTCAGCGCGTCCAGCTCGGAGAGGTCGAAGCCGGTGGTGCCGATCACCACGTGCACGCCGGCCGCCAGCGCCTGGCGGGCGTTCTCGACCGCCATGTCAGGGACGGTGAAATCGACAAGTACCTCAGCGGCCCCGAGGACGTCGGTCAGCGAGGTCCCCAGAGTTGGATCAGCCCGGCCGACCAGCTCCATGTCCTCCGCGGCCTCCACGGCGCCGCAAACCGTCTCCCCCATGCGCCCAGCCGCGCCCGCGACGGCGACTCTGCTCACGTCACCGCCTCGGCCAGCGCCGCGCCCTCCAGGGGCGCGAGCGCCGACTCAAAGGTCTCCTGCGCCGGACCTATCCCGCTGGCGGAGATGCGCTCCGGCGCCCACAGCTCCCCCACCAGCTCGCCGAGGTCCTCGAGCGTGACCGCATCGATCCGCTCCACCACCTCGTCCAGCGAGAGCAGCGGCGCCCCGGCCAGCAGCTCGGACCCGAGCCGGTTCATGCGGGCGCCGGTCGACTCCAGTGCCAGCACCACGCGGCCCTTGAGGTTCTCCTTTGCCCGGACCAGCTCCTCAGCACTGGCCGGCTGCTCGCGCAGGCGCTCCAGCTCCACGCCGACCACGGACAGCGCCGTGGCCAGGTTGTCGGCCCGCGTCCCCAGGTAGAGGCCGACCTGCCCGGCATCCTGAAAGGCGCTGGTGAACGAGTACACGGCGTAGGCGAGGCCCCGGCGCTCTCGCACCTCCTGAAACAGCCGGGAGGAAGTGGTGCCGCCGAAGATGGTGTCGAGGACCCGCAGGGCGAAACGCCGCTCGTCGTGGCGGGAGAGGCCGGTACCGCCCAGGCACACGTGAAACTGCTCGGTGTCCTTGCGCTCGAAGCGACGCCGCGGCGTCGTCTCCCGCTCCGGCGCCGGGTCCACCAGCGGCGCGTCACCGCCTCCGATGTCGCCGAGCCGATCGGCGACGAGTTCAACGAAGCGCTCGTGGTCGACCGCACCCGCGGCGGCGATGACGATGTTCGCCGGAACGTAGCGGGAGGCATGAAAGCCGGCGATCAGCTCCGGTGGAGTCTCGGCGATCACCTGCGCGCGCCCGATGATGGCTCGGCCGAGCGGATGGTCTCCGAACACCGTCTCGCCGAACACGTCGAAGACCTTCTCCTGGGGGTCGTCCTCGTACATGGCGATCTCCTCCAGGATCACCGCGCGCTCGGAGTCGATCTCCTGGAAAGCCGGTCGAAACACCATGTCGGCCATCACGTCGAGCGCGTCGGGAACATGCTGGTCGATCACCCGGGCGTAGACGGAGGTCGTCTCCTTACCGGTGCCGGCGTTGAGCTCGGCTCCCATCGCGTCGAAGAGCTGATCGATCTCCAGCGAGCCGTACCTGGCGCTGCCCTTGAACAGCAGGTGCTCCAGCAGGTGCGAGAGCCCTGCCTCTGGCTCCCGCTCGCCCCGTGAGCCGGTGCCGATCCAGAATCCGAGCGAGACGGATCGGACGGAGGGCATTGCCTCCGTCACGATCCGCACGCCGGAGTCCAGCGTGGTCAGCCGATGCTCTTGGGGCATCGGTGTTTCTCTACGAGCGGTCCGGGTCGCGATCGCGCGCGCGCCCGGGGTCCCGATCCCGCCCGCCGTTGTCCCTGCCGCCGCGACGATCACGTCCGCGGTCTCGGGCTCCGCGGTCGCCGCGGTCACGGCGGGGCCCGCCGTCGCCGCTGCCCACCGTGGCCAGTTCCTCGACCGACTTGCCGGCGACCTCCGGATCGTCGGCCAGTCGCAGGCCGATCCGACCGCGCTCGCGGTCGACTTCGACCACGCGGACCTGGATCTCATCGCCCTTGTTCAGGACGTCCTCGACGGTGTCGATACGCCGGCCCGGGGCAACGTTGGAGATGTGCAGCAGGCCGTCGGTGCCCTTGGCCAGCTCCACAAAGGCCCCGAAGGTGGTGGTCTTGACGACCTTGCCGGCGAACTCGTCGCCGACCTCCACCTCCTTGGTCATGGAGCGGATTCGGTCGACCAGCCCGTCGCCGAGCTCCCGGTTCGAGGCGTAGACCAGCACCTGGCCCTCATCGTTGACATCGATCTGGGACTCGAACTCCTCCTGCAGCGCGCGGATCGTCTCCCCGCCCTTGCCGATCAGCAGGCCGATCTTCTCGGGATCGATCTTGATGGAGGAGATACCGGGTGCGTACCTGGAGAGCTCTCCACGGGGGGCCTCGATGACCTTGCCCATTTCCTCAAGGATGAACTCGCGGGCGACCTTCGCCTGGGCGAGAGCGTCGCGCATGATCTCGAAGGTGACCCCCGTGATCTTGATGTCCATCTGCAGGGCGGTGATCCCCTGCTCGGTGCCGGCGACCTTGAAGTCCATGTCGCCGAGGTGGTCCTCGACGCCGGCGATGTCGGTGAGGATGATGTACTCATCACCCTCCTTGATCAGGCCCATGGCGATGCCGGCCACGGTGCGCTTGATCGGCACCCCGGCGTCCATCAGCGAAAGCGATGACCCGCACACGCTGGCCATCGAGCTCGACCCATTGGACTCCAGAATGTCGGAGACAACCCTGATGGTGTAGGGGAACTCCTCCTGGGTGGGGATCATCGGTACCAGCGCCCGCTCGGCCAGCGCGCCGTGACCGATATCGCGGCGCTTGGGCCCGCGCATGAATCCGGCCTCGCCCACCGAGAACGGCGGGAAGTTGTAGTGGTGGAAGTAGCGCTTGGTGGTCTCCAGGCCGAGGGTGTCCAGACGCATCTCCTCACGGGTGGTCCCCAGCGAGGTGATGCTCAGCGCCTGGGTCTGACCGCGGGTGAAGAGCGCGGAGCCGTGGGTCCGCGGCGTGACTCCGACCTCGACCGAGATCGGCCGGATCTCCTCGGAGCTGCGACCGTCGGGACGCTTCTTGGCGACGGCTATCCGCTCACGGATCGTGGTCTTCTCCAGCGAATCGAAGGCCCGTTGCGCGGCGGAGCGCAGCTCGGAATGGTTCTCAGCCTCGGGATCGCCGGCGTACTGCTCGAGCACCTGCTCCTCGACCGCCTTGGTCGCGTCCTGGCGCTCCAGCTTGTCCTCCACCTGGGTCGCGGCGTCCAGCGCAGAGCCATGGGAGGCCTTGATCTGCTCCACGAGCTCCGGATCGGGACCGAGCACCTCAACGTCCAGCTTCGGCTTGCCGGCCTTCTCGGCCAGCTCTCGCTGGGCGGCGCAGATCTGCTTGATGGCGTCGTGGGCGATGTCGAGCGCGTCGAGGATCTCGGCCTCGGGGATCTCGTTGGCCCCCGCCTCGACCATCAGGATCGCGTCCTCGGTGCCCGCGACGATCAGGTCGAGATCGGTGTCGTCGAGGAGGTCCTCCTCGCGCGGGTTGACCACGAAGTTGCCTTCGAGCTTGCCGATGCGCACGGCGCCCACCGGTGCGGGGAACGGCACGTCGGAGACCATCAACGCCGCGGAGGCGCCGTTCATCGCGAGCATGTCGTAGGGGTGTTCGTGGTCCACCGACATCGGCAGCGCGACCAGCTGGGTCTCGTAGCGCCAGCCCTTGGGGAACAGCGGACGGATCGGGCGGTCGATCAGGCGCGCGGTCAGGGTGGCCTTCTCACCCGCGCGGCCCTCCCGCTTGAAGAACGAGCCGGGAATCTTCCCGGCCGCATACATACGCTCCTCCACGTCAACCGTGAGGGGGAGGAAGTCAACATCGCGGAGGTTCCCCGCGGTGGCGGTGCAGAGCACCATGGTGTCGCCCTGGCGGACGACGACGGCGCCGGAGGCCTGCTTGGCCAACTTGCCGGTCTCGAACGAGATCTCATTTCCCGCGACCTCGACGGACACGCGCGTAACGGCGTCAGACATATTCAATTCCCTTCTTCTCCACCCTTCGGTCGGCGGAGTGCTTCGTGCATTTTCTTGTGTTCCGAACGTCGAGGATGGTAGCGGGCCGGGGTGCCGCCTCGCACTACCGCTCCAGCGTGAGCTCGTAGCTCCCGACCTGTGTATGCGAGCCGGGGAGCGCGGGCCGAGGCGTTCCGGTGTGGACCCGGAGGTCGTCGACGATCAGGCACGGCCGTGTGCAGGTCTGCGCCTGACCCGCGCCCAGGTCGAAGGGCCGGTCGACGTGGGGATGCAGCTTCTGGAGGTAGTAGTCGACCACCGGCGTGTTGGTCAGCACCGTCGCTGGATGCATCGCGAGCGCCTGCGCGCGTACCGGGCTCAGGTCGGGCTGCCACTGGTGGTGGTAGCGCTTGGCGAAGTCCACCACGCCCAGCGCACCTAGGAGCGTGACCGCCACCGCGATCGCGATCCGGGAGCCCGCGGCCATCACGGCGGCCGCCCCCAGCGCCGCGCCGAGCGGAATCAGGATGGTCAGGTAGCGCTGGTCGAAGACATCGATCCCCACCCATGCGGCGACGGCGTGCCCCACCAGCGTGAGAACTGCGACGGAGGCGATGAGCAGGATGGTGCTCCCGGCCGGTGTGCCGCGTCCGGGGAACCGGCGTCGCAGGATGACTGCCATCGCCACGATCCCCGCCGCGAGGGCCGCGAAGATCAGCCACCGCCCGGCGGCGTGGGTGGTCCCGCCGTATTCGCCGAACGCCAGCGTGTCGACTGCATCGCGCAGCGAGCTGGGCGACGGTCCGGGGAAGATCGGCGAGAGCTTGGTCAGGTTCACGTAGTGCTGCGCGTGGACCAGCTGGGGTATCCAGGGAGCGATGGCAATGATCGGAAGCGGTCCGAAGATGGCCATCCGGCGGCGGTCCGGGGCACCGAGCCACAGCGCGGAGGCGATCAGTGCCGCCAGGAAGATGGCCGAGTCGTACTCGGTGTAGATGGCGATCAGCCCGGCGAGCAGGTAAGCCCACCACCACCGGTTCGATCCCCCATGGGCGAGGCGCAGCACCGCCCACAGGGCGATCAGCAGCATCAGGTCCTCCAGCATGAAGCCCCGCGCCAGGTTGGAGTAGGTCAGCAGCAACGGAGCGGTGGCCGTGGCCAGCGTCGCCAGCAGCGCCACCCCCTTGCCCAGGGGCCGGCGCAGCAGCAGGTAGAGGATCGGGCACTGCAGCACTCCCGGCACCGCGGCGGGGATCCGCAGCCACGCGGGGTTGCTCAGCGGCAGTGGTTGCAGCAGCACATAGAACAGCGGCGGGGTGTTCTCAGAACCGGCCAGACGATCCAGGAACACGTGGCCCGACGGCGCAGCTCCGATCAGCCACGAGTACCCATCGTCGATGTTCAGCCGTGATCCGACGCCGAGGAAGCGCAGCACCAAGGCAGCCAGCACGATCCCCCCGAGCAGCACCCGCTCGTGGCTGATCAGGGCCGTCGCTGCGCCGGTGCGGCCGGTCATCCCGGACGAGCCGCTGCCTGGGCGGGGCAGTGCCGAGGAGCCAGAGTCCATCTCAGACCCCTGCGGCGAAGGCTTCCATCGCCTGGCGGCCGGCGTGGACCTCGCCGTCTATGAACGCCGTCGGAGTGGTCACCACCCCGGCGCGCACGCCGGCGCGGAAGTCGTCCTGGACGCGCTGTGCCACCGGTTCGCTGCGACGGTCGGCCTCGAAGCGCTCGGATTCCAGGCCGAGATCGTCCGCCAGCGCCCACAGGTGCGGATCCTCCAGCCGGCCCTGGTTGGCGAACAGCCTGTCGTGAAACTCCCAGAAGCGACCCTGCAAACCGGCGGCCTCGGCGGCGCACGCCGCGGCCCAGGCGCGGGGATGACTCGAGCGAACGGGAAAGTGCCGAAAGACATGACGGACGGGACGCTCGTGCAGCGCCGGGGCCACCATCGCGCAGAATGGGCACTCGAAGTCGGCGTACTCGATCACCAGGGACCCGGTGGCGGGTCCGCGCACGTGGTCCAGTGGTCCTGGGGCTGGGACCGGCGCGGAGCCGAGGTCAGGCTCTGAGCCCATCGAAGATCAGGTTTGCGCCGGGGAGATCGCCGGGCGTGGGCGCCTGGTAGCTCCACCGCACCACTCCGTCCTCTCCGATGATGACCAGCGCGCGCTGGGGGAAGCCGCCGGGGTGCAGCACGCCGAAGGACCGGCAGGCAGCACCCTTGGGCTCGAAGTCCGACAGCTGCTCGATGCTCACCCCCAGATGCTCGCGGAACGCGGTCTGCGAAGGACTCGCGTCGCAGGAGACTGCGTACATGGTGGCGCCCTGGGCGTGGAGGTCCTCCAGCACTTCCTGATAGAGGTTGAGCTGGTCGGTGCACACCGGGCTGAAGGCAAACGGATAGAACACCAGCACCGTGGTGTGGTCGACCAGATCGGCGCGAGTGAACTCGCTGCCGTCCTCGCGGCGCAGCGAGAAGTCCGGGACGGGGGTACCGGGCGCGAGGATGTGCGCGGGCGCGGGAGATACTCCCGCAGCGGTCACCGGCGCAGGCCGAGCTCGCGGATCAGCGACCGGTAGCGCTCGAGATCGGTGCGCTGGAGGTAGTTCAGGAACCGGCGGCGGCGACCGACGAGCATCAGCAGGCCCCGGCGGGAATGATGATCCTTGCCGTGCGCGCGCAGGTGCTGGGTCAGGTCGTTGATCCGCTCGGTGAGCAGGGCGACCTGAACCTCGGCCTTGCCGGTATCGGCAGGGCCGTCGCCAAAGCGGCTGATCAGCTCCTGCTTTCGTTCGGCGGTCAGCGTCATGCGGCGGCTGAGGCTAGCAGACGAGATTGCGCCCGCTCAGGCGCAGAATTCCCGTGCCCGCTGGACGTCACGCTCCATCTGGGCCACCAGCGCATCGACCGATTCAAACCGCCGCTCCCCCCGGAGCCGAGCGAGAAAATCAAGCTGCAGGGTGCGTCCGTAGAGGTCCTCGTCGTGATCGAGCACGTAGGCTTCGATCAGCACTGCGCGGCCAGTGCCGAAGGTTGGGCGGACCCCGACGTTCACCGCGGCACAGGCACCGTCGGCCCGCGCCACGTAGACGCCGTGGCCGATCGGGACGAGCGCCTCGTCGGGGACGATGTTGGCGGTGGGAAAGCCGAGCTCCCGGCCCCGCCGGTCGCCGGTCACCACATCGCCCCTGATCTGGAACGGGGCTCCGAGAAAGCGTGCCGCGGGCTGGACCTCGCCGGCCATCACCAATCCGCGGATGTGGCTGGAGGAGACGATCTCGCCGTCGAGCTCCACCAGCGGCACGACGCGCGTCTCGAAGCGTTCGTCCTGCGCGAGCAGCGTCGGGTCGCCGGAGGCACGGTGGCCGAAGCGGAAGTTCTCCCCCACCGACACTCGCTCCGCGCCGAGGGTCTCGACCAGCACCTCGTCGATGAACGCCTCCGGGCGCTGGGCGGCGAAGCGCTCGTCAAAGGGGATCAGCACCAGCTCCTCCACCCCGAGCCCGGCGATCAGGTCCGCCTTGACCTCGAGGCTGGTCAGCAGCCTGGGGGCGGCCTCCGGTCTGACCACCTGGAGAGGATGCGGCTCGAAGGTCAGGACGGTGTCATTGCCGCTGATCACCTCTCGATGGCCGAGATGCACCCCGTCGAACTCTCCGACGGCAACCTTGCGGGGTCGCCGCTGCGCCTCACTGAGCGTGATCACCCGCATCGGCGGCCAAGGTTATCCGGCGGCTCTCCGGCGGCGGTTTAGGATCGCGCGGAGGAGCGTGGCCTCGGTGTCGGCTTCGTGGTGTAGTCGCTTCCAGGTGATGCGGACCGTCTCGATCCCAGCGGCCAGGATGACCGCGTCCCGCCGCCGATCCCGCTCAAAGGAGTCCCGGCTGGCGTGAAAGCCCCAGCCGTCGAGTTCGACGATCAGCCGTTCCGGCTCGAAGTAGACGTCGACCTCGTAGCCGCAGACCTCAGTGTTAACCAGTGGGGACGGGAGCTCGAACCGGCGGCAGAAGCGCAGGAAATCGTCCTCCAGGGTGGAGCGGGTGGGGGTGCCCGGGTGGGCCTCGGTGACGGCACGGAGCCTCCCGGCTCCGCGGTGGCCTCCGCAGCGGGTGAGCAGCTCCGTAACATCGGCGGGACCAACGATCTTTGCCCGAAGCGCGTCATTGATTGCCCGGGTCAGGCCCCGTGCGCCCAATCTCGGCGCGCAGTCCAGCAGCGTCCGGGCTGGGCTGGTCACGGGAATTCCATGGCGGCGGCGGACATCTCGGGCGGTGAGATTGGTGCTCCGGTGGACGCGGATCCCGGGTGGACGGCGATCGCCAGGGACCGTGACCTCCTGCGAACCGCTCCAGCTGCCGAGATCCCACAGTGCGAGCGCCGAGCCGTGGGAAAGCAGCGCGGCTTCCCCGCAGGCCAGTACGGCCGCATGCGCTCGCTCCAGCGCCGCCATCGGCCGGCGCCCGACCGCGTAGACGCCGGGATGCACGCGAATCAGGTACGAGCTCTTCACCCGCCGAGCGATGGCGCTCCTGCTCAGACCAAGGTCGATCAGCTGAGCCTGTCTCACGTTGCCGTTCTGTTTGGCGGCGAGCGCCGCGAGCCGTCCCTGGATCGAGTGGGATCTGATGGTCGGTATGCGGGCATCTGATCCCACTCACCCGGGGAGGGTGGGGCGTGGCGAGCGCCGAACGGGCACCCGGGCCCGGTTTGTCACAGAGTTGGCGCAGATCCGACGCTCACCCGCGCAGACCGACGATGGGCTTGATCAGCTCGCCCCGCGGCTCGGCCACCGCGATCAGCCCCTCGTCGTCACGGAGCCGCACCGGACCGATTACCCCTGAGCCCCCCGGCACCGCCGCGCCGTGCCCTGCCAGCCGGGCCTCCTCGCCGGACAGCCGAACCTCCGGCAGGAACCCCAGCGCCGCGTCCAGCGGCAACAGCCGCTCGGGGTCGGCGTCACCCACATCGAAGCTCCCGATCCGCGTCCGCCGGAGCGTCTCGCAGTAGGCGTCCCCCAAAGCGGCGATCAGGCTGCGGACATAGGTTCCGGAAGAGCATTCGATCTCGAAGCCCCGCCGATCGCCCCGCACCCACTGCTGCTCGAAGCGGTACACCTCGACCTCGCGCTCCGCCGTTTCCACCTCCTCGCCGGCCCGGGCCAGCGCATAGGCCCGGCGGCCGCCGATCTTCACTGCCGAATAGGCGGGCGGGCGCTGACGCACTCGCCCCACCGGCAAGCTCAGCGAACCGACCGGGACCCGGCCGGTCTCGACGATCTCCCCCTCCGGGTCGCCGGTGCTCGACACCGCCCCGAATCGCGCCTCCACCACGTAGGTCTTCGGTAGCGCCATCAGGAAGCGCTGGACCCGCGTGGCCCGGCCGACCAGCATCAACAACAGCCCGGTGGCAAACGGGTCCAGCGTGCCGGCATGACCCACCTTCACCCCACGGCCAAGCGAGCGCCGCAGCGCGGCGACGGCGTCATGGGAGCTGGAGCCGGGCGGCTTGTCGTAGAGGACGACCCCGCCGGCGCTCACGACAGCTGGCGAGCCACCTGATCGCGCAGGAAGGAAACCAGCTCGTCCCACGGCATCGCCGTGGAGAAACCGGCGGCCTGACGGTGGCCTCCCCCTCCCTGGGAGCGGGCGATCGCCGAGACGTCGATGCGCTCGTCGCTGGCCCGCAGCGAGACCTTGCGCTCAGGCCCCTCGGCGCCGCCACCGTTGTGATTGCCCTCCACCGACCGATCGCGGACGAGCGCGGCCACTGCGGTCCCCTGGAGGGCGCGGAGGTGGTCGATGACTCCCTCGGAGTAGCTCGCCTCGGCACCTGACTCGCTGAAATCCCGCGCGCTGAGCCCGGTCATGGTCAGGCGACCCTCGTCGTAGCGCTGGACCTTGGCCAGCCCGCGCGCCAGTAGCGCCAGCTTGCCGTAGGGGATGCCCTCATAGACCCGGCGGTACATCTCGTGGACGTCGACGCCGGCCTCGATCAGCTCGGCTGCCATCCGGTGTGCGCGGGGTCCGGTGTTCTCGTACATGAACTTGCCGGTGTCGGTGATCAGGCCCACATACAGCGCCTCGGCGATCGGCAACGCCGGATCCACGCCCAGGCCCGACATCAGCTCCCACACGATCTCCGCAGTGCACGACGCCCCCGGATCCACCATGTTCACCGTGCCGAACCGGGTGTTGTCGTGGTGGTGGTCGAGGTTGAGGATGTGCGCTCCGGCGCGCTGAAACGCAGTGGCGGGGTTGCGCTCCAGGTTGCCGCAGTCCAGGAACAGGATCGTGCGCTCCTCCAGGTCCGGCGGGGGCGAGCTCACCAGTCCCTCCAGGGGCAGGAAGCGGTACTCGTAGGGGAGCGGCAGCTCGCCCGCGGCGATGAACATGATGCTGTCCTTGCCGAGGGCCACCAGGATCTGGTGCATCGCGACCAGGGAGCCGAGGGCGTCACCGTCAGGGTTCTCGTGGGTCACCGAGATGAACTTCTGGGCCGAGCGGAGCTCGTCGAGAACGCGCTCGCGATCCGCGGCCGCGCCGTCAGTGCTCATCGTCTTCGTCCTGGAGCAGCTCGCTGATTCGCAAACCACGATCGACCGACTCGTCGTAGTGGAAGCTGAGCGCCGGGGTGTGCTTGAGGCTCAACTCGCCGGCGACGCGGCTCTGCAGGAACCCGTGGGCCGAGCGCAGCCCGTCCAGGCTGGCGGCGCGTTCGTGCTCGTCGCCGAGCACGCTCACATAGACGCGAGCATGGCGCAGGTCGGGGCTGGTCTTGACTCCGGTCACGGTGACAAATCCGATGCGTGGGTCCTTCAATCGGGACGAAATCGCATCGCTGAGGACCGCACGCACCGCCTCGTCGACACGCCGCATACGGCCGCTGCTCATCCTATCCGTCCCTGCCTAAACGCGAACTGAACTCTCACCCGCGCAGGTCCTCGACCGAAGCGACCAGTCGCTCCACCCTGGCCCCCTCAGGACACCGCGCCAGAACCCACCGCTCCAGATTGTCGACCGCGGCCGACAGCGCCGGCAACGTCCGCGCGGTGAGCGCGCCGGTGAGCTCCGCTCGCTGCCACAGATCGTGGTGGTCGGTCTCGGCTACGGCCGCTCCCAGACGGCCCTGGAGCCCCGCCTTGATGGAGGAGAGTTCGCGGCGCTTGGCCTTGAGGCTTCCCGCCTCGGGGAAGTGCAGCTCGATCACGAGTACGGCGACGAAGCCGCTGCCGGCCACCGGCTGGGCGGATCTCAGGCGAGCTCGCGCTCGACCTGGCGGGTGGTGTAGGCCTCGAGGACGTCGCCGTCCTTGATGTCGGCGAAGTCCCGGAGCACGATGCCGCAGTCGTAGCCGGAGGCCACCTCACGGACGTCGTCATTGAAGCGCCGCAGGCTGGCGATCTCTCCGTCGTAGACCACGGTGCCGTCGCGGACGAGCCGCACGCGGGAGCCGCGGGTGATGCGGCCGTCGGTCACGTGCGAGCCGGCGATCGTCCCCACCCGGGAGGCACGGAAGGTCTGGCGCACCTCGGCGGTTCCGAGCGTCTCCTCCACCTCTTCCGGCGCGAGCATGCCCTGCATGGCGCTGCGCAGCTCCTCGATCGCACGGTAGATCACCGCGTAGTGGCGGATCTCCACCCCCTCGCGCTCGGCCACGGCACGGGCGTCGCCGACCGGGCGGACGTTGAAGGCCAGGATGACCGCGTCGGAGGCAGCGGCCAGCATCACGTCGGACTCGGTGACGGCGCCGACGGCGCGGCGAATGACGTTGACCGAGACCTCGTCCTGAGGGAGCTTGGCGATCTCGTCCTCGATCGCCTCCAGCGATCCGGCGACATCCGACTTCAGCACAAGGTTCAACTCCTGCAGGTCGGAGCCGAAGATGTTCTCCAGCGACACGCGCTTGCCACTGCCCACGCGGGCCAGGGACTCGGCCTTCAGCCGGGTTGCGCGCTCGCCGGCCAGCTGCCGGGCCCGGCGCTCGTGATCGACCACCCGCACCCGCTCGCCGGCCTCCGGCACACCGTCGAAGCCGAGCACCTCTACGGGCTCGCCGGGGCGAGCGGCGGCGACGCGGTTGCCGAGGAAGTCGTGCATGGCCCGGACCCGCCCCCAGTGCGCTCCGGCCACCAGCGCGTCTCCGACCTCGAGGGTGCCGCGCATGATCAGGATCGTCACCACCGGGCCGCGACCGGGATCGAGCTTTGACTCGATCACAGAGCCGGACGCGGGCGCTTCGGGGTTGGCCCGGAGCTCTTCCAGCTCGGCCAT
Organism: uncultured Solirubrobacterales bacterium; assembly: GCA_963731435.1. GTDB lineage: Bacteria > Actinomycetota > Thermoleophilia > Solirubrobacterales > Solirubrobacteraceae > Palsa-465. The sequence continues at coordinate 1,297,172 of CAVSVF010000001.1, read as the reverse complement.
CGCCACGATCGTGTCGAGGAGGTTGTCCACCCCATCCTTGGTCCGGGCAGAGACGTCGACGAAATCGGTGTCTCCCCCCCACTCCACCGGCTGCAGGCCCAAGCCGCTCATCTCGGTGCGAGAGCGGGTGGGGTCGGCCCCCTCCTTGTCAATCTTGTTGATCGCCACCAGCATCGGCACCTCGGCGTCCTTGGCGTGATCGACCGCCTCCTGGGTCTGGGGCTTGACCCCGTCATCGGCGGCGACCACGATCACCGCGATGTCGGTGACCTTGGCCCCGCGGGCGCGCATTGCGGTGAATGCCTCGTGCCCCGGAGTGTCAAGGAAGGTGATGGTGCGGTCGCCGTGATGGACCTGGTAGGCGCCGATGTGCTGGGTGATCCCGCCGGCCTCTCCCGCGGCCACCTCGGTGGTGCGGATCGCGTCAAGCAGCGAGGTCTTGCCGTGGTCGACGTGGCCCATGATCGTCACCACCGGCGGTCGCTCGATCAGCTCCTCCTCGGTGTCGTCGTAGACCGGCTCGGTGACGGTCTCCTCGTCGGCGTGGACGACCTCCACCTCCTTGCCGAGCTCGGTGGCGAGCACCTGGATGGTCTCGTCGGAGAGCGTCTGGGTCAGCGTCTTCATCTCACCCAGGGCCATCAGCTGCTTCATCACCTCGGGGACGGCGACGTCGAGGTACTCCGCCACATCCTTGACGGTGGATCCGGAGTTGACCTTGATCGCGTCGGGCTCGGCCACCGCCGTGCGCGAGGGCCTCGACTCGGCCTCCTCGTCGTAGACGCCGCGCCGGCGACGTCCGCGCCGCTGGCGTCGCGGTGGTTGGTTTGACTGCGGAGGCGGCCCTCCGCCGGGGGCCCGGCGTGAGGCCTGAGAGTCGATCACCACGCGCCGGCGGCCGTGGGCGGAACCGGGGGCACGCTCTCCCTGCAGGGAGTCCCGGGTGGGGCGCTTGGGAGACTGACCGCCGTCGCCCGGGCGACCCTCGCCGCCGTTGACGGCGGGCTCGGCAGGCGCGCTCTCGGACCGCGAGGGGGCTGGAGTGGCCTGTGCCGTGGCGGTGTCGCCGTTACCGAGCACGCGGCGCGCGGTGTCCTCGTCCACGCTGGAGGAGGCCGCCTTCACGCTGATGCCGGCAGCCTGGAGCTGCGCCAGTACCTGTTTGGCGGGAACTCCGCGCTCCTTGGCGATCTCGTGAATCCGCTTGTTCATCGACGTTCCAGTCTACGCCGCCGCCTCGGGCTCGCCGCCGCTGGCGGCGGGCTGCTCGGAGGGTTCGACCACCTGGTCTCCATCCGTGTGAGCGAGGGCCTGGTGGGCTTCGATCCCGCAGTAGCGCGAGCCGGGAAGCGCGGCGTTGGGGCAACGGCGGCCGTTGGAGAGGATCGCCGCGCAGCGACCTTGCGCCTCGTCCTCCTCGTAGCCGTGCTCGGCCTCCTCCTCGGCGAACTCGGTCTCGGAACGGATGTCGATCCGCCAGCCGGTCAGCCGCGCGGCCAACCGCGCGTTCTGTCCCTCGCGTCCGATGGCCAGCGACAGCTGGTCGTCGGGGACGATCACCGTGGCCTGCTTGCCGGCGTCGTCGACCAGGACTTCGCGTACGCGCGCGGGAGAAAGAGCCTTGGCGACGAACCTGGCGGGCTCGTCGTTGTAGGGGATGATGTCGATCTTCTCGCCCCGTAGCTCGGAGACGACCATCCGCACACGCGAGCCGCGGGGGCCCACGCAGGCGCCGACGGGGTCGACGCCGTCGACGTGGGAGACGACTGCGATCTTGGAGCGGTAGCCCGGCTCCCGGGCGACCCCGGTGATCTCCACCAGCCCGTCGGCGATCTCCGGCACCTCCAGCTCGAACAGCGACTTGATCAGCTCCGGATCCCGGCGAGAGACAATGATGCTCGGCCCCTTGGTCGAGTTGGAGACGTCCTTGATCACCGCCTTGATCCGCTGCGAGTGGTCATAGCGCTCGCCGTCGACCTGCTCGGACTTGGGCAGCAGCGCCTCGACCCGCTCGCGCAGCTGGACCAGCGTGTAGCGCGAGTCGGACTGCTGGACGATGCCGGTGATCAGCTCGCCCACGCGGTCCCGGTACTCCTCGAACATCATGTCCCGCTCGGCCTCGCGGATGCGCTGGAGGATCACCTGCTTGGCGGTCTGGGCGGCGATCCGGCCGAAGTCGTGCGGGGTGACGTCCTCGGTCTCGATCTGGTCCTCCACCTCGCGCAACTTCTCCGGGTCGATCTCCGGCTCCGGGGGCTCGCGCATCTCGCCCGTCTCGGGGTCGACGGTGGCGAGCTGCTCCTCGGTGGCCTCGACGAGCAGCTGCTCCTCCAGCTCCGGTGGGATCTTCAGCTCCCACACGCGGAAGTCGGCACTGTCGCGGTCCATCTCCACCTTGGCATAGCGCGCGGCCCCGGGCGTCTTCTTGTAGGCGGAGAGGAGCGCGTCCTCCAGCGCCTCCATCAGCTTCTCCTGTGAGATGTTCTTCTCGGCGGCCAGGCCGCGAACGGCCTCGACGATCTCTCTGGACATGTTTCAGTCTCCGGAAACGAGGTTGGAGCGGACGATCTGCTCATAGGGGATCGTGACCACGCCGCCCGAGGAGGCGATGGTCACTTCGCGCTCGGACGCTCCCACGAGCTCTCCGGTCACGCTCTTGTGGCCGTCCCGGGCCTCCCGGAGACGGACGCGAGCGCGCCGGCCGAGAAAGCGGCTGTAGTGCTGGGGCTTGGTCAACGGCCGGTTCTGGCCCGGCGAGGAGACCTCCAGCGAATAGCGGTCCCGCAGGTCGTTGAAATGACCCGAAACCCGCTCGCACAGAGCGAGCGTGACCCCTTCGGGGTGATCGATGAACAGCCGCAACGTATTGCCGGCGACTACCTCGGCGAGCAGCACCTCGACATCTGGCTCGCTGGTGGCGAGCCGTACCTCGATGTCTCGCTGAAGTGCACTCACTATCTCCTCCGTCATAAATCTCATAAAAAAAGCGGGCCAGCGCCCACTTCCAGGACCTCGCCGGGAAGCGCCCGGCGCGCAAGCTCAACCAGGTCAGCGTAGCACTTGAGCATCGGGCTCAGGCTGGCGCGCAGCCCGCCCGGAGAGCGCCTCTAAGCCCCGGATCCGCCCGCCGCGCGACGGGCCTGATCGCGGTAGCGGCGGTAGTCCTTACGCGCCGGCTGCATGCCTGCGGCTTGGGCCAGCGGCTGACGCGCCTCCGCGTGGCGGCCGAGCATCTGAAGCGAGCGACCGAGGCAGAACAGCGCGTAGTCGTTGGTGGGAGCGCGGTCGATGACCGCCTGAAACTCCTCCGCAGCCTGCTCGTAGCGCTGGGTGTGAAAGAACGCACGGCCGAGGGCTTCGCGCACCGAGGTCTTGTCCGGAGCGAGGTCTCGGGCGCGCCCCAGCGGGATCGCGGCTTGGTGATTGTGCCCGGCCTCCAGCAGCTCGCTGCCACGCCGGTAGAGCTCGTAGGCGTCGTCCATCTCCGCTTACGAAGTGTAGGCGGGTCCTACCGGCGGCGGAGGTGGCAGTCGCCTCGGCGGCAGCGCCCACAGTGCCCGCGGCCAGCCCATCGGACCCAGCCCTGCCCGCAGCTGGGCCCGCAGTGCGCGCCGTTGATCCTGGGTCGGCACGGCCGGGACGAACCCGTAGCGGGCGGTGCGGAGCGAGCGCACGTAAGCGGCCGCCCCGGGTGAGGAGTGGAACCCTCGCTCGAGCTCGGCGAGCGTCCGCCCTGCCGGCACCGGTTGCCCGCAGCGCGCCAGGGCACGGTCAAGCTCGGCCACCAGCGACTCTGGGCCCCGTGGACGGGCGCGCTGGAACAGCACCAGGCCGACCACCACCACGACGAGCAATCCCACCGAGATCCACGCCAGCGGGGAGAGGCCGGCGCCGGGGGCGACGTGCGTCCTTGTCGCCGTGCGGGGGACTGGTGGAGCCGGACGATGGTGCGAGGGCGCCCGTCGCGGTGGAGCGGAGGGGGCGCGCCGGTGGCGTGCCGGTGCCGAGATGGTGGTCCGCGCCCGGGCCGGCGCGGAGGTTGGGGTGGGATCGAAGCGCACCCAGCCGTACCCCGGGAACCAGGCTTCGACCCAGGCGTGGGCGTCCAGGTCGCTGACCACCCATCGATGGTCGGTGCCGTTGTAGACGCCGGAGGTGAACCCGCCCACGACGCGCGCGGGTATCCCGCCCATCCGCAGCAGCAGCGCCATGGCCCCGGAGAACTGCTGGCAGTACCCGCGTTTGTCGGTGAACAGGAAGGTGAGCAGCGGTAGCCGCGAGATCGGCGGCCTCTCGTCGTAGCGGTAGCCGTGGCTCAGGTAGCCGAGCACGCTGTTTACGAACGCGTACGGGGTCGGGGCGGCTGCGGCCAGACGCCCGGCCAGGGAGTACGCGGGCACGTACGGGGACTGGGACGGAAACGCGGTGGACCCCTGGTGGAAGGGCGGGAAGAGCACCGGGGTGGCCACCCCCTGTGGCGCGCCGGTGGGGATCTCCAAGGAGCGGTCCCCGGCCAGCGAGGCGTTCGGGTAGTCGGTGCCGGCCTCGGCGAGCTCGGCTGCGGTGGGCTGGGGGGAGTAGGTGGTCAGCCGGTAGCTGTCGCCCGGATGAAGCGCGACGGGCGCGGTCCAGGTCCCCGGGCCCAGCCCCGGCTGCACCGGTCTTCCGAGGCCCTGCGGCGGCGAGAGCGCAAAGCCGGCGCCGATCACGTCGCCCGTCTGCATCCCGCCCATGGTCACGGTGATCGTCTGGGTGAACCGCCGCAGCGCCGCCGGGTCGACTCCGGGGAGGTTCGAGGTCGCCGGCTCGGCTCCGGGCATCCACCCCCGACCGTCGAAGGCATCGAGATTCTGGACCTTCCAGTAGTCGGGGCGGGCGGCCGAGACCTCGAACATAGTCCGGCCGCTCCGCGGCCAGTTGAGCGGCCCGTAGCGCTGCGAGAAGTCGAACTGCTCGACCTTGGCGGCGGCGGGCTGGCCGGCGATCGCGGTGGGGCTGATCCAGGGATGGTGGGAGTCGAGCGCGGGTGCGAGGATCATCGCGCCCGCACCGATCAGAAGCGCCAGTGCCAGCGACCGCGGAACCGCTGATCTGGCCACACGCTCGCCCCAGCCGATCAGCACCAGCAACGCGAGCAGCGCGAGGCCCTGCAGGTAGGGCAGCTTGGGGTGCAGGAACGCGGTCGGCAGCCCCGCCAGCACCACCAGCGGGAGCGCCGCCGCCGCTCGCCAGGGCTGGGTCAGCGGACGCGGTGCGAACGCGAGCACCGCCCCGGCAGCGAGGATCAGCGTGCTCCCACCCAGAAGGATCACCGCCCGGATCCAGGCGTCCAGCCCGATGTACGGGACGAGTGCGCCCGGTAGGGCGCCCAACCCGTTGCCGATCGACTTCGCGATGAGCCCGAAGCGGAGCGAGATCAGCCAGCTGCTCGGGACCCCGGCGATGGCCAGGATCGCCACGGCGCCCGCCACGGTGAGCAGGAGGGCAAGCGGCCAGAAGTCCTTTCGGAGCATCCGTCCGATCGCCGCCAGCGCTGTGGCGACGGCGATCGCGCCCACCAACCGCCCCTCCGGCGACGGCGAGAGCAGCGTGGAGAAGTGGACGCTGCCGTAGAGCGCAAGGAGAACGAAGGCGACGAGGCGGATCCACGGACGCTCGGCCGGTGCGGTTCTCGCCCGCCGGGCGGGTCGCTCGGCGGGGGTCGATCCGGCGGCCAGCTGTCCGACGCTCACGCGGCGCGCTCCGCTCCGAGCCCGGTCCGCCGGCGCGATCGTGGCCGCAGCTCGTAGCCGCGGCAGGCGCTCACCTCGAAGCGGACCTGTCCCCCGCCCTGCCAGCGGGAAGCGCGCGGGATCACCAGCACCCCCCCGGCGGACCCTCCCTCCGGGAGGTGGTCCGGAGCCCGCACAGCGACGTAGATCACCGGTCCGTCGCGGAGGTCTGGCGTGAGCAGCGGGGCTCGTGCGCCGGGCCGGTCCTGGACCAGCGCCAGGTGGCCGTGTGCCGATGGCCAGGCCCGCAGGTCGGGCTCGATCGTCAGCGCCCTGCGCTCGCCGGGCAGCAGCAGGCGACAGCCGCCCCGACGGGCCAGCTCCAGCGTCAGCGAGGCCGCGGCCCGCACCACCGTGTCGAGCAGCGCCTCGTCTCCCTCCGACCGGGCATCGAGCACGACCACCGGCCGCCGGTCGACGTCCCCTCGCAGGCGGCGCTCCAGCAGCTCGCCTCCGCGCGCCAACGCCGGCCAGTGGATCCGGGAGGCCGGCGTGCCCTCCTGGTAGGGACGCAGCCCATCGAACTCGAAAGCCGCGAGGGACTCGCTGGCGGGCGAGGTCGTCGCGTTGCGGGCAAGTGAGGACGGCGCGCGACCCCCGGGCCACCTGACGCGCTCCGTCCTCGGTAGGACCAGGAGCTCGCACGCACCATCCTCGCCTGCACGCCTGATCTCCGCGAGCCCCAGCCCGTCGCGCAGGACCAGCGTAGGTGGCGGGAGCCGGTGCAGGCCGCGGCCCTGGGCACGGCCGACGATCGAGACGCGATCCACGCGCCGGCCGAGCGGCACTGGCTCGCCGGCCATGGGGTCGAGCAGCTCGGCGGACGGCGGTCCCATCCGAGGGCGACGGACCTCAACGACCATCTCGAACGGCTCGCCCTCGAGCACCCGCTCGCTCACGAGCTCGCGACGGATCCCGGCCGCTCTAGCGCACGCCCATACCCAAAGGGGCACACCGGTGCCCAGCAGGATGAACCCGGCTGCCGGCACGAACAGCGGCGAGGGGTCGAAGGCCCACCCGGCTACCAGCAGCGCCAGGCCGATGAGGGCGAGCGTGGCGCCGGCGCTCGGCCGTGCTCTCACAGGGCGGGGACGGCGGCGACCGCATCGGCCACCACCGCGGCGGCGACTGCTCGTGGATGCTCGGGCGCGATCACCAGGCGGTGGGCGAGCACCGGCTCCGCCAGGGCCTGGACGTCGTCCGGCAGGACATGGTCGCGCTCGCGGATCATCGCGTGGGCCTTGGCGGCCCGCAGCAACAGCAGACCCGCCCTGGGGCTGGCGCCGAGCTCCACCCGAGGATCCTCACGCGTGCGCCACAGCAGCCTCACCACGTAGTCCCGCAGTGGCTCGCTGGCCAGCACCCGCGCGGCGCTGTCCTGAGCGGCGAGGACCTCGGCAGCGGTGGCCACCGGCGCCAGCGTCAGCACCATGTCGCCGGCCTGATGGTCGTCGAGCATCTCCGCCTCCGAACCGGGCGCGGGATAGCCGAGGGAGATCTTCACCATGAACCGGTCCACCTGGGCCTCGGGCAAGGGATAGGTGCCCTCGAACTCCACCGGGTTCTGGGTGGCCAGCACCAGGAACGGCCGGGCGAGCTCATGGGTGTGGATGTCAACGGTGACCCGGCGCTCCTGCATGCACTCCAGCAGGCCGGACTGCGTCTTCGGCGACGCCCGGTTGATCTCGTCCACCAGCACGACGTTGGCGAACACCGGGCCGGGGCGGAACTCGAAGCGTCCCTCCCGCTGGTCGTAGACGTTGGTGCCGACCACGTCGGCCGGAAGCAGGTCAGAGGTCGCCTGCACCCGCGCGAACTGACAGTCGATCGAACGCGAAAGCGCACGGGCCAGTGCCGTCTTGCCGACCCCCGGGAGGTCTTCCACGAGCACGTGGCCCTCGGCCAGGAGCGCGACGAGGAGATGGTCAAGCGTTCCCGGCTTGACCTGTACGGCCCGAGCGATGTTCCCGGCGATGCGCCGCGTCAGCGCGGCGGCGGCCTCAGACTCGTGCGGCGCTACGCGCGGGCGCTCCGGCCTCTGCACGTCGCTCCTTCCCGATCGAGCGCAGCCGCACCACTTCCTCCAGCACCGTCCGGGCCACCTCCCGCTTGTCCGTTCGGCTCACCTCGTGAACGTTCCCGTCGGCCGAGAGGATGGTCACCTCGTTCTCGGCGGCGTCGAAGCCGATGCCCGGCTGGGCGATGTCGTTGACCACGATGGCATCGAGGCCCTTGCGCTGAAGCTTGTCCTGTCCGTAGGCCCGGGCCGTGGCGTCGCCGTGCTCGGCGGCGAAGCCGACCAGCAGCTGGTCGGAGCGCCTGCGAGGGGCGAGGCTTCCCAGCACGTCGACGGTGGGCTCGAGCTCCACCACCGGCACGCCCTGGTCCTTCTTGAGCTTCTCCGCCGCAGGGGATGCGGGTCGAAAGTCCGCCACCGCCGCCGCCATCAGCAGAACGTCGCATCGATCGAACTCCCGTTGGCAGGCCTCGGCCAGCTGCGCCGCGGTCTCGACCTCCACCAGCTCCGCGGTGGGCGGCGGGTCCAGCGTCACGTTTGCCGCCACCAACGTCACGTTCGCTCCCAGGCGGGCGGCCTCGGCGGCCAGGGCAAAGCCCATCCGCCCCGAGGAGCGGTTGCCGAGGTAGCGCACGCTGTCGATCGGCTCGCGGGTGCCTCCGGCTGTGACCAGCACGGCCACGTCACGCAGCGACGGCGGCGCCAGCATCGACTCGCACGCTTCGAGCAGTGCTGCCGGCTCGGCGAGGCGGCCGACGCCGTGCTCGCCGTGGGAAGCGAGCTCGCCCTCGCCCGGCGGGATGACCCGGACTCCCCTTGCGCTCAGCAGCTCCAGGTTGGTCTGGGTGGCCGGGTGGCGGTACATGCGATCGTTCATCGCCGGGGCCACTGCCACCGGGCAGTCCGCGGCCAGCGCCGCGGTGCTCAGCAGGTTGTCGGCGAGACCGTGGGCCAGCCTGGCGATGGTGTTGGCGCTGGCCGGCGCGATCAGGAAGAGATCCGCACGCTGGACCAGCGCAAGGTGGCTGATCGGCGCGCGCTCCGGCACGGCCTCGCCGGGGTAGCTGCCACGCGCGGGGTCGACCTCGAACTCGTCGCCCAGCACCGGAGCTCCGGTGATCGCTGCAAACGACGCCCGTCCCACGAAGCGCTCGCTGGCCGGGGTCTGGATCACCCGCACAGCATGACCGGCCTTGACCGCGAGCCGCGCCAGCTCCAGCGCCTTGTAGGCCGCGATCCCGCCGCTCACGCCGAGGAGCAACCGGGCCATGGGGACGCCCGCTACCGGTAGTGGTACTTCAGCTTGCCCTGGGCGACTTCCTCCAGGGCGATCGTCAGGTAGTTCTTGGAGCGAGTGTCGACCATCGGCGGCGGGAACTCGTCGAAGGTCCCCTCACCCAGGTTGTGGTAGTACGAGTTGATCTGGCGCGCGCGCTTGGCGGCGACCAGCACGCTCGCGTAGTCAGAGTCGACGTGCTCCAGCAGCTTGTCGATGCGGGGTGAGATCAAGGCGATGTTCCTTTGCGCAGGGGCAGCGGGACCTACAGGGTAGCCGACAGCTCTGCGCGCACGATCCGCACGAGCTCTTCGGTGGCGTCCCCCAGACGGTCGTTGACGATCACGTGCGCGAACTCCGAACGGGCCGCGAGCTCCTCCTCGGCGGTGGCCAGGCGCGCATCAACCTGCTCGGGTGCATCGGTCCCGCGGCCGACCAGTCGCACCCGCAGCGCGCCCGGTGAGGGCGGGGCGATGAACACGGCGATCGACTCCGGCATCGCCTGGCGGACCTGACGCGCCCCCTGCACCTCTATCTCCAGGACCACGGGCACGCCCTGGGCCAGCCGCTGCTCGAGCTCGGAGCGAAGCGTGCCGTAGCGGTTGCCCGAGTAGGTGGCGTGCTCCACGAAGTCGCCGGCCTGCACGCGGCGCTCGAACTCCTCCGCGGTGAGAAAACGGTATTCCCGTCCGTCCGTCTCGCCCGGGCGTGGCGGCCTGGTGGTGGCCGAGACCGATAGCCGGAGCTCAGGCACCTGCTCCAGCAGGCCGCGGATCAGTGTCCCCTTGCCAACTCCGGAGGGGCCGGTGATGACAAACACCGCGGCCATGCTGACGACCGCGTGTTAGCGGCGACGCATCAAGGTGACCAGCTCGGCCCGCTGGCGCTGCGAGAGGCCGCCGATCGTCTTGCTCGGCGAGATCCGGCACTGCGTGAGGATCTTGTTCACCTTCACGCGCCCGTACTTGGGGACGGCCAGCAGCAGGTCGAAAACCTTGGCGGTCTCCAGGTACTCCGGCGGCTGCAGCAGCAGCTCGTGGATCGGCTGGCGGCCGGCCTTCAGGTCTCGCTTCAGCTGAGCCCGCCGGCTGCGGATATCGTTCGCGCGCTGGAGCGCGTCCATCCGTTGCACTAGGGAGCGCTCCGGGGCGGCAACGGGCTTGGAAAGCGATTCACTCGCCGGCGGCATGGGCGGCGACTATACATCCTGGTCACAAGTGATCAAGGGCTATCCGGCCAAATTCGGCTCAACCTCTAGTTGAGGTGGAGCATTGTCGAGGATGGTTGGGGGCAATAGATGAAATTTGCAGGGAGTTTGTGCTATACGTGACGCCCGCTGCTCTGGATTCCCGTGGTTTGCGGGCGAATCATGCGCCGAGCACTCGGGCAGCTCGCGAACGCTCACCGAACCCCCGCGCTGGGCGCGTGGATTTCCTGCAGCGAGAGCACCTCGGGCTCACCCCGGCGGGCGGCCGAGATTGCGCGGGCGGCGGCCATCCCGCCGGTGATGGTGGTGATGCACGGGATTCCCCGGGCCACCGCGACCGAGCGGATCTCGTAGCCGTCGGTGCGAGCTCCCGTGCCCACCGGAGTGTTGATCACCAGGTCGACCTCCCCCCGCTCGATCCAGTCGACCACGTGGGGTGACCCCTCCCCCAGCTTGTTGATCGCCCGGACCGGTATGCCCATCCGCTGCAGCGCCTGGGCGGTGCCGCGGGTGGCGATGATCTGGAAGCCGAGGTCGTGCAGAGAGGTGGCGATGCCTGTCGCCGCGGCCTTGTCGGCGTCGGCCACGGTGAGAAACACAGTCCCGGCGGTCGGCAGGCGCGCCCCCGCGGCCGCCTGTGCCTTGGCGAACGCAGTGGGGAAGTCTCGGGCGATTCCCATGACCTCTCCGGTGGAGCGCATCTCCGGTCCCAGCAGCGAGTCGGCGCCGGCGAAGCGATCGAAGGGCAACACCACCTCCTTCACGCAAACGTGGCCGTTGTCGGTGCTCGCGGGCAGCTCCAGGTCCGCGATGGTCTCGCCCAGCATCACCCGACACGCCAGCTTGGCCAGCGGCAGGCCGATCGCCTTGGAGACGAACGGCACCGTGCGCGAGGCGCGAGGATTGGCCTCGATCACGTGTAGTCCATGCTCGCCGTGGATCGCAAACTGGACGTTCAGCAATCCCACCACCCCAAGAGCGCGCGCGATCCCGGCGGTCTGCTCGGCAATCAGCTCCAGCATCTCCGGGCCCAGGGAGTGCGGTGGCAGCACGCAGGCTGAGTCGCCGGAGTGGATGCCCGCCTCCTCGACGTGCTGCATGATCCCGCCGATCCACACGTCGTGGCCGTCACACAGCGCGTCGACGTCGACCTCGATCGAGTCCTCGAGGAAGCGGTCGAGGTAGATCGCTCCCTCCCCCCGTCCGCTGCCCGCACGCGTCAGGTATTCGGCCAGACCGTCGACGTCGTAGACGATCTCCATGGCCCGGCCGCCGAGCACGTAGCTCGGACGCACCAGCAGCGGGAATCCCACTTGCGGCGCGCGCTCAAGCGCCTCCTGGGGCGAACTGGCGGCGGCGTAGGGAGGTGCCTGGTAGCCGAGACTGTCAAGCAGGGGGCCGAACCGCGAGCGGTCCTCGGCCAGGTCGATGGCGTCGATCCCGGTGCCGAGGACCGGCACGCCAGCCTCGGCCAGCCCGGCCGCGAGCTTCAGCGGGGTTTGTCCGCCGAACTGCACCACCACCCCTTCGGGTGACTCGAGCTCGCACACTCCCAGGACGTCCTCCAGGGTCAGCGGCTCGAAGTACAGGCGGTCCGAGGTGTCGTAGTCGGTGGACACCGTCTCGGGGTTGCAGTTGATCATCACCGCCGCGCGGCCGAGCTCACGCACCGTCTGAGCGGCGTGCACGCAGCAGTAGTCGAACTCGATCCCCTGGCCGATCCGGTTCGGCCCCGAGCCGAGGATCACCACGCTGGATCGCTCGTCGCGCTCCACCTCGTGGTTCGGTCCGCTCGGACCGGGCCGCTCCCATCCGGAGTAGAAGTAGGGCGTACGGGCCGCGAACTCCGCGGCGCAGGTATCGACTGACTTGAACGTGCGAGCGCCCCGGAAGGGGGCCTCGGGGTCGGCGACGAGCTCGGAGAGCTCGGCCAGGAACCAGGGGTCGATGCTGGTGCGCCGGTGAAGCTCGGCCAGCGGCACGTGACGGCGCAGCGCCTCCAGCAGGTGGTCGAAGCGCTCGGCTCCCGGCTGCGCCACCAGGCCCATGAGCTGCTCGTCGTCCACCGGCGAACCGGTGCCGGCGTCCAGCTCGCGGGAGCGCAGCGCCTTGGCGAACGCCTGCTTGAAGGTCCGGCCGATCGACATCGCCTCGCCGACGGACTTCATGTGGGTGGTCAATCCGGACTCCGCCCCCGGAAACTTCTCGAATGCGAACCGCGGCCACTTGACCACGCAGTAGTCGATCGCCGGCTCAAAGCTCGCCGGGGTGGCGCGGGTGATGTCGTTGGGAATCTCCTGCAGCGTGTAGCCCACCGCGAGGCGCGCGGCGATCTTGGCGATCGGGAACCCCGTCGCCTTGCTCGCCAGGGCGCTGGAGCGCGATACACGAGGATTCATCTCGATCACCACGATCTCGTCGGTCTCCCGGTTGACGGCGAACTGCACGTTGGAGCCGCCGGTCTCCACTCCGACCGCCCGGATCACTGCGATCGCCTGGTCCCGCAGAGCCTGGAACTGCTTGTCGGTGAGGGTCTGCTGCGGTGCGACGCAAACGCTGTCGCCGGTGTGCACTCCCATCGGATCGAGGTTCTCGATCGAGCACACGATGACCACGTTGTCGGAGGCGTCACGCATCACCTCCAGCTCGAACTCCCCCCACCCCAGCACCGACTCCTCGATCAGCACCTGGCCGATCGGAGAGGCATCGATCCCGCCGCCGACCACGGACGCGATATCCGCTTCGGTGCGGACCACGCCGCCGCCTCGTCCGCCGAGCGTGAAGGCCGGGCGGACGATGAACGGCAGGCCGATCTCGGCCACCGCCGCGCGGGCATCGGCGATGCTGTGAGCGATCGTGCTGCGCGGCACTCGCAGCCCGGCGTCATTCATCGTCTGGCGGAAGCGCTCGCGGTCCTCGGCCCGGTCGATCGCTTCATAGTCCGCGCCGATCAGCTCCACCCCGAAGTCCCGCAGGGTGCCATCTTCGTGCAGCGCCTTGGCCAGGTTCAGCGCGGTCTGTCCCCCTAGCGTGGGCAGCAGCGCATCCGGGCGCTCGCGCTCGATCACCTGAGCCACCACCCGGGGCAGCAGCGGCTCTACGTAGGTGGTGCTCGCCACCTCCGGATCGGTCATGATCGTCGCCGGGTTGGAGTTGACCAGCACCACCTCGTAGCCCTCCTCGGTGAGCACCCGACAGGCCTGGGTTCCGGAGTAGTCGAACTCCGCCGCCTGCCCGATCACGATCGGTCCCGAGCCGATCAGCAGGATCTTGTGGATGTCGTCTCTACGCGGCATCGCTGATCTCCTGGACGATGCGGTCGAACAGGTGAAGCGAGTCGTGGGGGCCCGGCCCGGCCTCGGGGTGGTACTGCACGGTGGCGCCCTGGACGTCGCGCAGCGTCAGCCCCTCCACGGTGCGGTCGTAGAGGTTGATGTGGGTGAGCTCAGCCGCTCCGAAGTCGGTCTCCCAGCGCACCGACTCGTCTCTGTCGATCGTTCGTGCCCCGTCGGGACCGAGAACGGCGAACCCGTGGTTCTGGCTGGTGATCTCGGTCCGGGCCGTGGTGAGGTCCTTGACCGGATGGTTGGCGCCGTGATGGCCGAACGGCAGCTTGTAGGTCTCCAGGCCGACTGCGCGGCACAGCAGCTGATGACCGAGGCAGATGCCGTAGACGGGAAGGGTCCCCACCAGCTCGCGGACGGTGTCGACGACGTAGTCGAGCGCGGCGGGGTCACCGGGGCCGTTGGCCAGAAAGATCGCATCCGGGCCGGTGGCCCGGAGCGACGCGGCGTCGGACGAGCACGGGTGCAGCTCGACTGTCACCCCGCGGGAGGTCAGGTTCCGGATGATCGAGCGCTTCACCCCGGTGTCGATCATCGCCACCCGAGGGCCGTTCGCTGGGGCGTCCGGCGCCGGGGCGACTTCCAGCATTTGACCGGGGGTGACCTCGCAGGCGAGATCGCGGCCCGTCATCGACGGTTCGGCGTCGAGCAGCGCCTGGGCCTCGGCCGGGGAGAGACGCTCGGGGAAGACTCCACCCTTCATCGCGCCCTGCCGGCGGATGTGGCGGACCAGTGCTCGGGTGTCGAGATCGTCGATCGCCGGGACGCCATGGTCGCTGAGCCAGGAGAGCCAGCCGTGCTGCGCTCCGGGAGCGTCGTCGCGATCCACGCCGGCGCGCATGATCGCCGCCCGAGCGTGGACCTCGTCTGACTCCATCGCCTCGGCGGACACCCCGTAGTTGCCGATCTGGGGATAGGTGAAGGTGATCAGTTGTCCGGCGTAGCTGGGATCGGTGACCGCTTCCTGGTAGCCGGACATCGAGGTGGTGAAGACGACCTCCCCCACCGCGTGGCGGTCGGCGCCGCGGGCGCGTCCGTCGAAGCGGCTGCCGTCGGCCAGCAGCACGTAGGCGCCGCGGACGGTCACCGGCTGAGGGCCCCGACCTCGGCGAGCCTGCGCTGGCGGAAGGCGACCGCACCGCCGGCGACGGTGAGGGCGACCCTGCCGTGGAGGGTGCGTCCGTGGAAGCAGCAGTTGCCTGACCGGCTGGCGTAGCCGTCAGCGCCGACCTCCCACTGCGAGCCGAGGTCGATCAGGCACAGGTTGGCAAGCTCGTCCTTGGCGATGCGGGGGACCGGCAGCCCGTAGGGCGCTCCGCCGGCGGTGATCCGCTCGACCAGCGTGCCGAGCTCCAGCTCCCCAGGGAGGACCAGCTCGGTGTAGAGCGCGGCGAACGCCGTCTCAAGGCCGGTGGTCCCCATCGGCGCCTGCTCGAAGGGAACCTCCTTCTCGTGCGCGGCATGGGGTGCGTGGTCGGTGGCCACGCAGTCGATCACCCCGGAGCGGAGGCCCTCTATCAGCGCGCGGCGGTCGAACTCTCCCCGCAGCGGCGGATTCATCTTGAAGCGGCTGTCCAGCGTGCGCACCACGTCGTCGGTGAGCGCGAGGTGGTGAGGGGTGGCTTCACCGGTTACACGCGCCCCGGCCTCCTTGGCCGCGGCGAGCGCCTGCACCGACTCCACGCACGAGAGGTGCTGGAAGTGGACGACAGCGTCCTCGTAGTGGGCGATGGCTGCGTCGCGGGCGACCATCGTCGACTCGGAGATCGATGGGATCCCGGTCAGTCCCAAGCGGGTGGAGACGGCGCCCTCGTGCATGACCCCCTCCCCCGACAGAGCCGGGTCCTCCTCGTGCAGCGCCACCACGCCGCCGCAGAGCCGCTGGTAGGCCAGCGCGCGCCGGAGCATTCCCGCCGAGACCACCGGCTTCCCATCGTCGGTGAAGCCGAGCGCCCCGAGGTCGCTCAGTGCGGCCATTTCGGTCAGCTCGGTCCCGTTCAGACCGCGAGTGATCGAAGCGAGAAACCCAACCGGCACCCGCGCGTGGCGGCTGGCTCCGTCGATCAGCGAGCCGAGCACCGCGGCATCGTCGACGACCGGGTCGGTGTTGGGCATGGCTATCACCGTCACGAACCCACCCGCGGCGGCGGCGGCGGTACCGCTTTCGAGGTTCTCCTTGTACTCCTGACCGGGGGTCCGCAGATGCACGTGCGGATCGACGAAGCCCGGGAGCAGGTGCTTGGCGGTCGCGTCGATGGTCTCGCAGCCGGCCGGGGCGCTGAGCGAGCCGGCGCTCCCGATCTCGGCGATCATGCCGTCGCGAACGAGCACGTCGTGCTCCGAGTCGATCTCCGCGCGGGGATCGACCACGTGGGCGCCGCGGATCAACAACGTCGCGGGCTGGGCCGGGCGGGAGAACAGCCGCTGGCTTGGCTTGGGGGCGCTCATGCCACCGCCGCCAGCGTCGGGGTCCCAGCCAGCAGCTCATAGAGCACAGCCATCCGCACTGCCACCCCGGCCTTGACCTGCGCGCCGATCAGCGCCTGTGGTGAGTCGATCGCATCGCCGGCGAGCTCCACCCCGCGGTTGACCGGACCCGGATGCATCAGCAGCTGACCCTCATGCAGGTCGGCGGCGGAGATCTGGTACCGGGCCGCGTACTCCCGCAGCGAGGGCACGTAGGCCTGCTCCATTCGCTCGTGCTGCATTCGCAGCACGTAGACGACGTCAGCCTCGTGAAGCCGCTCGAGGTTGGGGGTGGCGCGGCAGCCGAGCGCCTCTATCTCCCGCGGGATCAGGGTCGGCGGGCCGGCGACGGTGACCTCCGCACCCATGCGGTTGAAGGCCAGGATGTTCGAGCGAGCCACCCGGGAATGGAGCACGTCGCCGACGATCCACACCTTGACGTCATCGAGTGAGCCCAGCTCCCGACGCAGCGTGAACACGTCGAGCAGGGCCTGGGTGGGATGCTCGTGCTTGCCGTCGCCGCCGTTGATCACGCTGGCCGGGGTCCAACCGGCGACGAGGCCGGCGGCGCCGACGTGCGGGCTGCGGATCACGATCGCCGCTGGGTCATAGGCCGACAGCGTCTGCACGGTGTCCTTGAGAGACTCGCCCTTGTCGACGCTCGAGCCCTGGGAGCGGATCGAGACGACGTCGGCGGACAGCCGCTTCGCCGCCAGCTCGAAGCTGGAGCTGGTTCGGGTTGAAGACTCATAGAAGAGGTTGACCACGGTCCGCCCGCGCAGCGCGGGGACCTTCTTGATCTCGCGGCCCGAGACCTCGGCGAAGGACTCGGCGCGGTCAAGGATCCGCTCGATCCCCGCGCGGTCGAGGTCGTCGATGGAGATCAGGTGCCGGCCGATCCGCATGCTCAGGCCGCCCTGCTCTTGGTGGCCTCGGCCGGGGCGGGGACGGCGGCAGCGCTCTCCGGCGGCCCAAGGTTCGGGCCGACCGTCACCTCGTCGAGGCCGTCGACCTCGTCGACCTTCACGTAGACCCGCTGCTCCTGGGAGGTCGGCAGGTTCTTTCCCACGTAGTCGGGGCGGATCGGCAGCTCGCGGTGACCGCGGTCGATCAGGACCGCCAGCTGCACCCGCGCCGGGCGGCCGTAGTCGAACACCTCGTCGACCGCGGCCCGGACCGTGCGACCGGTGTAGAGCACGTCATCGATGATCACGATCGTCCGCCGGTCGATGCCGAAGTCCAGATGAGTGGCGTGCACCACCGGGGTGGCCGGGCGGATCGCCAGGTCGTCCCGGTAGAAGGCGATGTCGACGGAGCCGAGCGGGACCGGCTGCTCCAGCAGCTCACCGATCAGCGTGTGCAGCCGCTGTGCCAGGTACGCCCCGCGCGTCTGGATCCCGACCAGCGCAACGTTGCCGTCCGGATTCTTCTCCACGATCTCGTGGGCGATCCGCACCAGGGTGCGGCGCATGTCATCGCGGTCAAGGACGACCGTTGCGGCGGGCAACCTGCTCCTTCCTGGCCTCACGGGACCGGGTTAAAGGGGCCTACTCCTGATGAGATTAGCAACGGGTCCGGCGGGTGCGAGGGCGTCGGCTGCGCCCCCCGCGGTGGCCCTCAACGGCTGGCCGGCAGGCAGCGATAGAGCACGTGGGTCAGTCCGGCGTGGAGCAGCTCCCGCTCGTACGTGAAGCCCACCTTCTCCATCACCTTCCTGGAAGCGAGGTTGCCGGGGAGCGTGAAGGCGACGACATCGGGAAGGTGGAGCTCTCCGAACGCCACGCCCACGGTCGCCTCCGCGAACTCGGTGGCGAGGCCCTCACCCCAGCGGGCGGGGAGGATCGCCCAGGCCGCCTCTATCTCGTCCGTCCCGGCGACGAAGGTGTGCTGCAGCCCGCCCCGCCCCACCACCTCGCCGGTGGCGCGATCGCGTAGCACCCACAGACCAAAGCCGGAGCGCTCCCAGTGCTCGATCCCGCCCGCGACTCGGTCCTCGATCTCCTCCTCACTCAACGGCTGCCCGCTTGCCGCGAGCGTCGCCGCCACCCGTGGATCCTGGAGCAGTGGGATCAGCTCGTCGGCGTGCTCGCGGGTCAGTCGCTCACAGCGCAGCCGGCCGGTGTCGAGACGCTCGGGTGCCCACGCGGTCAAGGCGCCGAGCCGGCGAGCGACGACGAGTCCTCCTGGCCGGCGGGGTGCGCGCGGTCCTGCCAGCGCACCAGCTCGGGGAGCCCTCGCTCCGGGTGGGGCACTTCGATCTCGTCGAAGTCCCTGGGGAGCACCGTCTCCGGGAAGACCGCCCTCGCCTCATCGCGAAGCTGGCGCAGTGGATACCGGGTGGAGACGTGGGTGAGGGCGAGCATCCGCACCTCTGCGTCACGGGCCAGCACCGCTGCCTGCCCCGCCGTGCTGTGAGCGGTCTGCGCCGCGCGCTCAATCTCCTCCTCGGCAAAGGTGGCCTCGTGCACGAGCAGGTCGGCGCCGTGGGCTGCTGTCTGCAGTTCGGCGCATGGTGTGGTGTCGCCGGAGATCGCCAGCTTGCGTCCCAGGCGCGCCGATCCCATCACCTGGTCCGGGGTGACGCCGCGCACCGTCTCGCCGCGCTGGAGCCGTCCGAACTCCGGTCCGGGCACGATGCCGAGCTCGCCGGCGCGAGCCGGGTCGAACACCCCGGGTCGTTCGTCCTCGAACAGCACGTAGCCGTAGGCCGGAAGCCGGTGACTGACCGGGACCGTGGCGATGGTGTAGCCGTCGCGTCCCAGGGTCTCCCCCGGTTCGAGCTCCACCAGCTGGAGCTCGAAGCGCACACGTCCGGCCAACCGAAGCGCCAGCACCAACAGTTCACGCAGGCCCGGGGGGCCGTGCACCGCCAGGGGTCGCTCCCGGCCGCGGAGGTCGAATGTCTTCAGCAGCCCCGGCAGCCCCAGCCAGTGGTCGGCATGGAAATGGGTGAGGTAGATCTCGGTGAGGTCCATCAGCCCGACCGAGCTGACCAGCTGGCGCTGGGTGCCCTCGCCGCAGTCGAACAGGATCCGGTCGCCACCCCGGCGGACGACGATCGCGGGCAGCCCCCGTCGTGCCGTCGGGATCGAACCGCCGGTCCCGGCGAAGAAGACCGAGAGGTCCATTGGCCCAGTGTGTCAGTCCAGAGCGATCAGCCTGAACGCGATCTTGCCGTCGCCTGCGCGGGCGATCCCCATGGTGTGCGCGGGCGCACGACGGCGCTCGGTGGGACTGCCCGGATTGAAGATCTGAAAGCCGTCGGCGGCCGTTTCGTGCAGGGGAAGGTGCGAGTGGCCGAAGATGACCGCATCGGCCCCGGCGAACCGCGTCCGCATCCGCTCCAGCCGCCCGTGCCGGGGGCCGGCGTCGTGGATCACGGCGACGGTGGCGCCACCGACCCCAGCCGTCGCGGTGGCCGGAAGCGCCGCGCGAACCGCGTCGTCATCCACGTTGCCATGTACCGCCACCACCTTCCCGTAGGTCCGCAGCTCCTCCAGCACCGCCAGGGTCATCAGGTCCCCGGCGTGGATGATCAGCTCGGCGCGGCGCAGCCGGGTGACGCACGCATCAGGGAGCCGGCGCTGCCCGCGGGGCAGGTGCGTGTCGGAGATGATCGCGATCTCCATCGTTTAAGCTCATCGCATCGCCGACTTCGCCGGCGTCTCGAGCGCCCGTAGCTCAGTGGATAGAGCGTCCGCCTCCGGAGCGGAAGGTCGCAGGTTCAAATCCTGCCGGGCGCGCTACGGGAAGGCCCCGCTATCGCGGGTTTTGTCGTTCAAGCGGCCTCTGGGCGTTCGAGACTTGAAGCATCGGAAGCTTCCCAGGTGCCCAGTGGTGCCCGATCAGAGCCCGCCGACCGACCACCGGATGGCTGGTCGCCCACCTGCGGGCGCTGCCCTCCGAGCTCCGCGATGCCTTTCTCTGAGGAGAACCTGGCTGCTGAAGGGAACCCGGCCGCCACGGGCGACGGCAAACTTCGCCGTTCACCGCCGCCCGCAACCTGCCGGATTGTCCTGCGTATCAGGTGAGGCGGACCAGCCTCAGCGTCGTGCTCTGCGCAGCGCCGAGCGGGCCCACGACGGTGACGCGCACCACAAGGGTCCCGTGACGCGCGAGCGCGACCCGGGCCGAGTGGGAGACCGTCACGTGCACGATTCCCCCGTCTCCCGGCGCCACGGTGAAGCTATGGCGTGAGCCAAGCCGGGTTCCGCCCTGGCTGACCACCGTCAGGCTCCCCTGGCACGGGGCGGTGAAGAAGCAGGCGAGGAACACGCCAGCGTCTCCACCGGACACGAACGCGGTGCGGCCGAAGACCGGCAGCAGCGAGTTGCCTGACACCCGTGGGTTCACAGCGCTCCCGGTGGTGATGAATCGGGCCAGCGTGAAGGAGGCGGTGTGCCTCCCGCTGGAGTCCACCACCGTGGTGGTGGTGCCGAGCTGTCCGTGACGCGCGCTGCGCAGCAGCTGGCGACCCGCACGCGAGAGCGACAGGTGGACGATTCCTCCGGAGTCGTAGCCGAGGCGGAACGACCGCCGGGCGATGATGCGGTGAGACCCCGTCCTGATCCGGACCGCGATCGAGGTGCTGCAGCCCGTCGGGGAGAAGCACCCCGCGGAGACGCCGGCGGTGCCGCCGGGCGACACGAACGCGGTGTGACCGAACAGCTGGGTGCCCGGATTGGAGATCGCCACGGTGTTCCGGAGACCCTCCTTGCCCTGGAAGTCGACGACGTCGCCATCCAGGATCTGGGCCGCCCGCGCCGAGTTCACCGCCGCGGCGGGGAAGCTCACGGTCACCCGGCTCGTTGGATCCAGTGCGGTGGGCGAACCGTTGGCGGTGCTCACCACGTGAGTGCCCGAGGTGATGTTGCCCGAGACGTCGACGAGATGGAAGTCCGCCACCCCGAGCGCACCGCGTGCGGTGGAGATTGAGGCCACCAGCCCGCGGAAGACGAAGGTCGCGGTGTCATTGGTCTTGTTGACGGTCACCAGCTGCAGATCGGGACCGTCGATACGGCCGGCCTGGATCGGCGCGGTCCGGATCGGGAAGTAGGTCGTGGCGCTCGGCGGTGGTGTGCCCACAAAGCCGCCGGCGCCTCCCCGCTGGCCCTGCACCGCTGCGCCCAACGGACCCGAGGACCCGGGATCGCTGATTCCCACCACCTTGTAGGCAGCGTTCGCCAGAGATGCCGGGAATCTCACCTGGATCTCGTTGCTGGTGGACCCCTGCGTCACCGATGTGGGCGTGGCCGCGCTGCCGTCCGAGCCGTAGAGCCGGAGCAGGGCGCCGTTGCGGATCGAGACGGGCTCGCTGTAGGTCACCGTTGCCGACGCCGGTCCGGTCTGGGTGAACCCGGTGAGCACCGGAAGCCCGGCCGACGCGCCGACCGAACCGACAGGGTTGACGTCGCAGCAGGAGTACGCCGTGGGCCGATTGCGGACGGCGCGAGCCTGTACGAAGAACCGTGACGGGGGGTTCGCGGCAATGGTCGCGGCCGGGATCCGGCATTCGACGCTGTCGCCACTGATCGCGTACACGCCTGGGGAGGCGCTGGCACTGAGGTCGCCGCAGGTGATGACGGCCCCGTTGGTGCTGTAGTACCCAAACGCGTTGTTGATGGAAGTGGGGCTGTTGAACACGTGCGGTGGCACCACCCCCGGAGTCGCGTCGAGCTCCTGGTCGAAGGTGTATGTGATGACGCGGTTGAGGCCGTGGGGAGTTATCTGGGGGTATTTGACCAGGTCGGCTGCGACCAGGTCAGGGCCGGCGGTGTTGCCCGCCCGCGGCGACTGAGTGGTGCCATCGAGGGCGAGGCCGCCGCCGAGGCTGGACTTTCCGTCGGTGCCCGCGACCGCAGTTCCGAACGCGCTCGCCCGGGTGAAGTCGGTGAGTGGCGGCGCATTCGGTCCGGTGGCGAACTGAACGTTTACGCAATCCGGGGACCCGGGCGCTTTGGTGGCAGAGACAGCCGGGTTCTCCCGGTTGACGTCGTAGCCGAGCACCGAGAAGAACGTGGGGTGTGCGATCGTGGCGACCGGGTGGTCGTAGCAGACCTGAAGGGTGTTGTTGGCGGCGCTGAGAATCCGAGCCGAAGCCGGCACGGGGACGTTCAGCGAGGCCTTGCTCGCCCCGGCGGCCAGCTGGGCCCCGGCAACGGGCGCCAGCGACCCGGCCAAGGCCAGCGCGCCTAGGGTGGCGATGACTGCTGAGAGCCGAATCCTTCGGCGACCTTCGAAGCGATGCTTCAAGTGTTCCCTCCCCAAGTTGTCCCTCCAGTGCATGACATGAGCTGATGCGATGCCCGGGACAGCACCCCTCGCGGTGGCAGTGCCTACGGCGAGGCCGAGTCCCCTACCCCGTGCCGCACCATTATCCACTATCACTCCGAAAAGCGGTGCCCGAGATCCGGGAGCACGCTCCCGCCAGGCCCTGGCTGATTGCGGCCTGGGACCGTCCCGCCACGGGCGGGCCGCTGGTGATTACGAGGAGTCGAGCGGTTTGGCTCTCGCGCCTCCGGAGCGGAAGGTCGCAGGTTCAAATCCTGCCGGGCGCGCTTCCCGACCTCAGCGACGTGGGATCGCGGCTGGACCAGCCCACCAGCGCCTATCCGCCGCTCTCAGCTCACCCTTCGTGAGCTGCCCAGCGCTTGTTGTCAGGGCACCGCCGGAACAGGTAATACCCAACGCGCTGCTGGCCCTGCTCCAGGAACAGGAGCGATCCGGTGACGAGGTCCCATCCTTCATCGCAGACCGAATTGAGGATCACGTTGGAGTCTGCCGACTCGGCCTCGACGGTGTTTCCGTCCATCGCAACGATGACCGGCTTCTGGCTCGTCACGTCGTAGGAGAGCTGGAAGACCTGGTATCCCCGTTCAAAGGCTGCTCGGGCGAGCCCCGTCGGCGAGCGTTCGAATTCCGCGCGCCGTTTCTCGGCTTTGGCCTCGGCCTTCTCGGCGGCCTTATTGGCCTTTCGCTCGTCTCTCTGTCCGCGAAGCAGCAGCATCTTTTCTCCAGTCGTATTCAGGCCGGCTGCTATCCAGGTCATGCCGGCGTTCGAGCGAGCGACCGTAGTACGTCGTTTCCGCGGGAAGGCAACGCGCGCGCTTACCCGTTGCGCCGAGGCGTGATGGACGCTCGCAGGCCACGCTACCGGACCCGCGGCCGCGAGCGCCCGGTGGCAACGTCAGCGCTGCGAGGGGCGTCCGGGGCATCACCCGGACGCACACCCCCACGCGCGGAGGGCCCGGATCGTGGCGCCGGCGACGGACCGGCACCGCTCAGCCGAACGCCTCCAGGAACCGTCGATCCACCCGCCGGCTCCGCGTCAGCGTCTTGTCGGCGATTCCGATCTCCTGCACGATCCCGTAGCGGACCTTGAGGATTCCGTGACTGGAGCCGTCGGCGATCACGTACCAGCGGTTCACCCCCACCCGGAACATCTGGTTCAGCCGCACGTGACGGATGCGCGAGACGCGCTGGCCATGGCGAATGCCGCGCAGCGAGTAGTGACGGGCTGAGGTCAGAGACAGCACCGCGCGGCCGCTCAGCCGCGCACGGTCCCGACGCGGGACGCTGCGCAGCAAGCCGCCCGACGGATACCCCACCCGGATCCCGTTCTCGGTCAAGCAGAAGTAGTCCATGTAGCGGCGGCGATGGGTGGAGACATGGTTGAACTGGAGTCGCACCCGCCGCCGGGTCATTCCCAGCCTCATCGGACCCAGCGAGGTGCCGGCCAGGCGACCGCTCGGATGGGTGCAGGAGAACGCCGGAGCCTCCAGGACGATCGTCGTCGTCCCGCGCTGAAGGGTGACCCCGATCACCCCACGAGAGCCGGCCCGAGCCACCACCTTGCCGTGTTCAAGCGCGTAGGTCCCGTCCTCCAGCTGCGCGATGGTCAGGCGGCTCCTCCCGTCGGTGGTCGTGGTGATGGTGCCGCTGGTGAGCCTCGCGGTGGCGGCTTCGATGGTCAGCCCGGCGACATCGCTGAGCCTCAGGGTCATCTGGCGCCGAGCCGCCGGGCGCGATCCAAGCCTCCAGTTCAGTCCGTAGTTGGTCCCGGGTATCGGCTGCGTGCTCAGCGTGGGGCCGAACCGCTGCACGGTCACCGCGGGATCAGGCAGGTCGGCGTCGTGGGCTTGGAGCGTGGCGATCTGCCCGTACGGTGCGCTGCGGGCGCTGAGCCCGGTCAGCCAGTAGTCGCCGGTGGCCCCGGTCCCGAAGTAGGAGCTGTCGAGGCTCGGATACCAGCTGTACGTGAATGTGCCCGGATTCCGGGTGCGCGCCGGGTTGCCCAGCGCGGTGACCACATCGCCGAACCGGTCCTCGGTGGCGAACGCGAGGTGGTCGCCACCGGTGTGAATGAACAGGTGATAGCGCTGACCGAGCCGATCGAACGTCTGCGCCTGGGCGACCACGCCGCTGGTGGGGACGAGCTCGTCCCCGGCGGTCTGGTCGATCACGTAGGGCACCCAGCGGGCGTTGGCCACGAACGGCTGGCTCTGGCCGTCCTGCGAGCAGGCGGGGTCGTTCTGGGCCGCGCCGCCGGCACCGGGATAGGCCTGCACCCCGCAGATCACCGGACCATCGAGCACCAGCGCGCCCGCGAAGTCGTCCGGGTGCTCGAAGTCCAGCTTGTAGGAGGCCCACCCGCCCATCGAGTACCCGGAGATGACCGTGCGCTCCGGATTGAGGCTCAGGGTCTCGGCCAGCGAGCGCCACACCTGCCAGAAGTCGGTCTCCGCCTCGTGGTAGTACCAGCTGGAGGGCCCGAAGCCCTCGGTGCTTGCGCAGATCGACCCGCGGTCCTGGCACAGCTGCTGGAGCAGGTCGGGATCCAACGCGCCGTACTGGTTGTAGTTGACCTCGAGCGAATGGAGGATCCAGGTCAGCGGCATGGCGTGGCCCGGCCGGTAGGTGGTGGGGACGTACACCGCGTAGGGCTGCACTCGCTCCAGCAGGGTCGGCTTGAAGTTGCCCTCCGCCCCATCGTTCACCACCTGCCCTGCGCCGAGGTTGCCCAGGCGCGAGACGTACCACCGGGTGCTGTAGCCGACGGGCTGAGACGGTGCGGTCGTGTCGCGTGCGGCCAGCGAGGACCAGTTGACGAGCTCGGAGAACTTGGAGACGTCGCCTCCCGAGAGCGTGTCGGCCTGGTCGTCCTCCATCCAGAAGTTACCGGTGACCGAGCGGGCGATGCCGTCGAGGCCCAGGGTGGCCCCCACCGGGGTGGCGGCCAGCGCGGCCTGGGCGAGTGCTACCTGGGCATCGGTAGCGCCGGTGGTGTAGACCGGTGGCTCCTGGGCGACGCCGCGGAAGGTCACGTTGTAGACCCGCTCGGAGAGAGGGGTGATCGCCGTCCCGCTGGCCGATGACGGCTCCGCGAAGTTCTCACCCGCGGAGTCCGCCAGCCCCGCACCGAGCCGTACCCGCCACGTTCCGCTGACTGGGAGCAACGTGCGCGGCACGGCGACGATGAACGACTTGGAGCTGCGGTCGACCGTCAGCGAGCCGCCGTGGGACAGGACATCGGTGCGCACGTCGGTGACTGGGTTGACCAGCCATGCGCCCCGGCTCGAGACCACCAGCGCGTTGTCGATGCCGGGCGAGCTGACCTGGGCCTGCGCCGGCCAGCTGGAGGCACCCGTCGCCGCGTTGTCATCGGTGTCGAAGGTCCACTCGGCGATCGGCACGTTGGCGTCGGCGAGCGTGGTCCAGTCGACCCGCCAGTAGCTGTAGTTGCCGTGCAGGCCCACCCCGGCTCGGAAGATGTCGGCGCCGTTGTTGGCGGCCGGTCCGGAGGGGAACACGTAGCTTCCCTGCCGCGCCGACAGTCCCGAGCTCTGGTCGTAGCCGGAGGTCGGGAGCCCCTCGGGGCTGCTCGCGCCGTAGTCGTCGTAGATGAAATCGCTCCACAGCGACGCTCCGTCTTCGAGACGTCCGGTTCCGGACGTCACCGGGAAGGTGCTGGGAAACGGCCAGGCGGTGGCTGATGGTTCCGGCAGCGTGGGGTCCGGGGCGCTCGCCGCAGCCGGCACGTCGGTGGGCATTCCCGCCGGCACACCGGCGCGGGAAACGGTCGGCCATAGGCAGCAGACCAGCCCAGCGAGCAAAGCCAGCGTCAGCCGCCTGCCATGACTCCCTCCCAACAGGTCCGTCACGATGGGCAGGATATCGCCGCGCGGGGTCCAGCGCACCACTTCCCGGTATCGGCCTGCGGCGGCCCCGCCCCGGGGCTCAGAGCAGCGTCACTCGCACCTTGAAGCCGTAGGAGTGCCTGGCGTGCGGATGCGACGACTGGCTGTGCACCCGGAGTACGTGGGCGCTGCTTACCTGGACCGGCCGGTGCACGGTGCCGAGCCGACAGTGGGCCCGGCTGAGTGCGCGCTTGGCCTGCGCCAGCGTCATCCGGTGAAGCTGGGGCACGGTGCACCCGGGCCGAGGTGCCGGGACGACGTGGTAGGCGCGGAGTGCCTGGTCGTCCACGGGCACGGCGGCGCCGGTC
Source organism: uncultured Solirubrobacterales bacterium (assembly GCA_963731435.1). Taxonomy (GTDB): domain Bacteria; phylum Actinomycetota; class Thermoleophilia; order Solirubrobacterales; family Solirubrobacteraceae; genus Palsa-465. Next base: position 1,270,587 of record CAVSVF010000001.1, on the reverse strand, counting down.
GGGCTCACCTTGTAGCGCCCGCTGCTGACGAAGTGCCAGTAGGTCTTCGACGGCAGTCCCTCGACGATCGTGCCGGTGGCCGGGCGGGTCCGCAGGTGTGCGGCCGCATTGGCGGTGTTGGCCAAGTCCCAGGGGTCGATCGTCACCGATGCCTGGGGTCCACCGAACACGCTCCAGCCGCTGACCGGCAACGCCGCGCCGCCGGCCACCCGGTAGATGTTGCCGGCCGGGGTGGTCAGGAACGTGCCGTCGGTGGGAACCGGATTGAGCTCGTGAAATACGGAGCGGGCGATCACGGTAAGCGGCTGCGGGCCGCCGAACACGCTCCAGCTGCTGACCTTCAGCGGGGAACCGCCGGCGATCCGTGAGACCGCGTGCTCCCCGGAGATCTGCACGAAGGTTCCGTCTGGTATGAGCGGCTGCGCCGGGGCGGCTGCGCCATCGAGGTAGTCCCCGTCGATGTTCATGGTCACACCGCCATAGGTCTCGTTGACGTCGCCGGAGTACTGGTGGATGCGCTGATGATCGGTCCAGTCGCTGCTGGGAACGTAGGGATCGCTCGTGGTGTGCTCCCCGTTCCAGTTGGCGATCCAGATGTCGTCCGGCTCCAAGAACGAGGTTCCCTGGGCGTTCACCATGTCGCTGATCCCGGAGGCCCCGCTGCTGTACACGCCGGACAGGTAACCGGCGGCATGCAGCGTGGAGGTCCATGCGGAGAGGAACGTCAGCACCGTCTGCGTGGCGCTGCCGCCTGTCTCATAGGCCTCCATGTCGAAGTAGATGGGGTTGCCTGCGCCGAGACCGACCCCTTGCGCGTTGCTGATGGCATCCTCGGCAGCGTCTCTGCCCTCCGATGCTGCGCTCGAGGGAGAGATGGTGGCGCAGCTGCACGACGTGGTGGGTGCCTGCAGTCCGACGTAGGTGGGAATGAACCGCCAGCCGGCAGCGCTCTCCCCAGAGACCCACGATGCGGTCAGGTTGGGCTGTGCGCAGGCCATGTTGGCGCCGCCGAGGTAGACCCCGACATTGCGATAGGGCGAGACCGACCAGGCCGAGAGCGCAGCCGAGCTGGGGGTCGAACAGGGATCGAACCCGAGTCCGGTCCGGGCCGCGGTGGTGCGCGCGGTGAGGACCGCGGGATGCGCCGCCGCGCGACCCGTGTGGGAAGGCGAACCGGCATGACTGACCAGGCGGTGCACACCGAGCGCACGCTGCACCGTGGCCGGCGAACGGTCCCAGGTGGCTGTGACGAGCAGCCGTGCGTGGTCGGTGACCAGGGTGGTCGAGCCAGGCCCGGAGGGGAGCGCCGCCGTGGGCGCGGAACCGCCGGCCGCTCTTCCCGACAGAGTCAATGGTGAGAGCAGCAGCGACTCGGTGCGTCCCACCGCGTGAGCCGGGCATCGCTGACGGGAGCTCGGGACGCCCAGATAGACGGCATGGCGATCAAAGCGCACGCACGTCTGCGGCTCACGGGCCAGGTCGTAGACCGGCCACGATTTCGGCACGCGGACGGAGTAGCCGAAGTAGCGCACGACACGGCTGGTCGTAACGCGGGCGGCTGCGGGCGACGTCAGGCTGCTTAGGGCAAACAGCAGCACAGCGATCGTCGTGACTCGGGACGGGCGACTCACGAAGCGGGCGATGCTAGCCGGTGTGATCAGCTCCGAAGCTGGGACTTAGCAGGTTTTTAGGCGTCGGCAGCTCAGTGAATCGCCGTGCGCGTCTGCGGTGAGACATCCAGCTCGAAGAGCCAGAAATCGCGCCCCATCACGGGAACCGAGACGTTGTAGACCGGCGCGCCGCCGACCGCCCCCCGGAACGTCCCCGCGTGGGCGTGGCCGTGGAGCACCAGGTCAGGCTCGTGCTCGACCAACGGGGGGGCCAGGCGATCGGAGCCGAGAAACGCCCAGATCCCCTCCGGCTCCCCCATGATCGTCTCGGTGGTCGGCGAGTAGTGCAGGAGCGCGATCCGGACCGGGCACAGGGCAACCGCGCGCAGCCCCGCTTCCAGCGCCTCGACCTCGAGCGAGGTCTCCCGATAGACCGTCCGCAGCAGAGGCTCCCCAAAGTCCGGGAGGTGCGTGCCCGCGAACCCGCCCACGAATCCCTTGACCCCCACGATCCCCACCTCCGCGCCGGCCGCCTCGCAGGTGGTCCAGGAGCGATCCAGCACCGTGATTCCGCCGCTCTGGAGCACGTCCACCAGCTCATCGCGCCGGTTGGCGTGCCAGTCGTGGTTGCCGAGCACCGCCAGCACGGGAATCTCCAGCGCCTCGCAGGCCTCCACCAGCACAGCGCCCTGCTCGGGCTCACCGTGCGTAGTGAGATCGCCGGCCAAGAGCAGGAGATCGGCGCTCGGATCTACGGTGGCGATGGCCTGCCGGGCGAGCTCTGGGTGATGCTCGGAGCAGTGGATGTCGCCCGCCGCCGCGACTCGCAGGCACCGCTGTGAAAATGGTTCTGCCGGCATCGCCGCGTGGGCTACCCGCAACCGGGTATTCCCACTTCGTGCCGGAGCCGTCGTTCGATGACATGATCGCCACGCTGAAGAGGGCGGTGGCCGCGTTGCGCGACGCTGAGATCCCGTTCCTGCTCGCCGGCAGCCTTGCCATGTGGGCTCGGGGCGGTCCTCAGCCCTATAACGACCTCGACCTGATGCTCAAGTCCCAGGACGCCGAGCGGGCGCTGGAGGCGCTCTGCGCTGTGGGCATGCGTGCCGAGCGCCCTCCGGAGGAATGGCTGCTCAAGGCGTGGTGCGGAGAGGTGCTCGTCGATCTGATCTTTTGCCCAGCCGGCCTGCCGATGGACGATGCGGTGTTCCAGCGGGGCGAGATGATGCCGGTGATGGCGGTCGACACCCCGGTGATGGCGCCCGAGGACGTGCTGGTGACCAAGCTATCGGCAATGGACGAGCACTCGCTTGACTTCTCCCAGATGCTGGCGATGGCCCGGGCACTGCGAGAGCAGATCGACTGGACCATGCTCGAGGCACGGATGGCCGAATCGCCCTACGCCAAGGCTTTCTTCACGTTGGTGCGCGAGCTGGGCGTCGCACCTACCTCGGCGCGAACTCCAACCGGTGCGCACGATCACGTGCGGGTGCTGGAGGGCGGTCGTCGAGCCGAAGCTGGGGGCGCCGGGAGTAGCTGAGCGGCCGCCTCCGGCAGTCAGATCCCCGGCGGGCTGGGGTCAGGGGGCAGCGGCGGTCCCGGATCTGGCGTCGGTGTCGGCGGCGAGGGGTCGGGTGACGGACCCCCCGGCCCCGGAGGACCGGGAGGACCAGGGGTGGGACCACCGGGCCCCGGAGGACCTGGAGGACCTGGAGGGCCCGGCACCGGGGGTGCCGGGCCCACGCCGAGGGTTGGAAGCTCTACGGACATCGTCGGCCACTCGCTACCCGTCCCCACCGGGGTCAACCAGCGGTTTATCGTCCTCGGCGGCTGGGGTAGGCGGCTCGAAGATGAAGGTTCTCGTGCTCACCAGCGAGCCGATCTCGGCCGATCAGCTGCGCAGCGCCCTTCCCGACGATGTCGACCCCACCCACGGGGAGGTGATGATCGTCGCCCCGGCCCTGCAGGAGAGCCCGATCAAGTTCTGGTTCTCGGACACCGACGAGGCGATCGCCCGGGCCGAGGAGGTGCGTGGACAGAGCGTGGAGGAGCTCCGCCAAGAGGGGGTCTCGGCCAGTGGTGACACCGGTGAGAGCGATCCGCTGGCGGCGATAGAGGATGCGATGAGCACCTTCCAGGCCGACCGGATCGTGCTGTTCACCCGCCCCGACGGAAAGCGCTACCGGGAGGACCTCGATCCCGACGAGGTGAGCCACCGCTTCGGCGTGCCGGTGGACCAGGCCTCGGCGCCGCGCTCAGACTGAGACTACGCCCGTCGGCTCAGCCGGCTGCCAGCCCCCGGACCAGCCGGGCGGCATTCGCCGGAGCAAAGCCCTCCCAGTCGTTGTTGAAGTAGGCGTACACCTCGTGGGTGCGGCGCCACTGGGCGATTCGCCTCACCCACTCGTCGAGCTCGCGGTCCGAGTAGTTGCCGCGGCGGCCGCGGGCACCCCAGTGAAAGCGGATGAAGCGCCAGTCCGCCGTCGCCTGCCGGGTCTGAAACGGCCGCTGCGGATGGTCGCCGATGGTCAGGGCCACCCCGCGGTCCCGCAGCATCTTCATCACCGTAGGATCAAACCAGCTCTGATGCCGGAACTCGATCGTGTGCCGCCCCGCCGGCAGCACATCCAGCCAGCCGGCCAGCCGCTCGTCGTCGCGGTGGAAGTTCTCAGGCAGCTGCCACAGCACCGGCCCCAGCCGACCGGAGTCAAGCAGCGGCTGCAACGGCGCGTAGAAGCGCTTGATCCCGGTCTCCAGGTCGGTCAGGCGCTTCAGGTGAGTCAGGTAGCGGCTGGCCTTGACGGTGAACTCGAAGGTCGCCGGCGTCTGCTCCACCCACCCGGCGACGGCGTCGCGACGGGCCAGCCGGTAGAAGGTCGAGTTGACCTCGACGGTGTCGAAGTGCGACGCGTAGAGCGAGAGCCATCGGCGCTTGGGCTCGCGCTCGGGATACAGGCCTCCCCGCCAGCTGTCGTACATCCATCCCGAGCACCCGATGCGTACGCGTTTCATCGTCAGGGTATGGACGATCGTGTCCGATGACCCCCGTGGCCAAACCGCAGGACGATCATCCCCCGGCGCCGGTGCCCGATCGCCTCGATCACGACACGCTGGCGGCCGCGGCCCAGAAATGCCGCGCCTGCGACCTGTGGGAGGCGGCCACCCAGGCGGTGATCGGCGAGGGCGCCGCGAACGCCCGCCTGATGCTGGTGGGCGAACAGCCCGGCGACCGTGAGGACGTCCAGGGCCACCCGTTCGTCGGACCGGCGGGAGCAGTGCTCGACCGAGGACTGGAGCAGGCGGGAATCGACCGCGGCGAGGTGTACATCAGCAACGTCGTCAAGCACTTCCGCTACAAGGCGCGTGGGAAGCGGCGGATTCATCAGACACCGGACCGCTGGCACGTGTCTGCCTGCCTGCCGTGGCTGGAGGCGGAGATGGGAATGGTCGGGCCCGAGGCGCTGGTGTTCCTGGGAGCCACGGCCGCGCAGGCGCTCCTCGGTTCCCATATCCGCGTGGGGCGCGACCGCGGACGGCCGGTGGAATCCGACCTTGCCGAGCACGTGACCCTGACCGCCCACCCCTCTTCGATCCTGCGTGCCCGTGACGACTCGGAGCGGGGCGAGGCGATGCAGCAGTTCGTCGACGATCTCAAGGGGGTGGCGGCATGGCTGAGCGCGAGGTAGTGGTGATCACCGGGGCCTCGGGCGGGGTGGGCCGGGCGACTGCGCGGGAGTTCGCCCGTCATGGTGCGGCGGTCGGCCTGATCGCCCGCGGCGAGGCCGGCCTCGAGGCCACCGCCAGGGAGGTGAGCGAGCTCGGCGGCACCGCGTACGCCTACCCGGCCGACGTCGCCGAGCATGAGCAGGTGCAGGCTGCGGCCACCGCTATCGAGGAGAAGCTGGGACCGATCGACATCTGGATCAACAATGCGATGACCACGGTGTTCGCGTTCTTCGACGACGTCGAGGCGGACGAGTACGAGCGCGCCACCCGGGTCACCTACCTGGGTACCGTGTGGGGCGCCAAGGCGGCGCTGGAGCGGATGCTTCCGCGTGACCGCGGCACGCTGGTCCTGGTGGGGTCGGCCTTGGCCTACCGCGGGATCCCGCTGCAGGCCCCCTACTGCGGGGCCAAGCACGCGATCAAGGGGTTCTTCGAGTCGCTTCGCTGCGAGCTCCGCCACCGCCGCAGCAACGTGCACGCCACGATGGTCCAGCTGCCCGGCCTGAATACCCCCCAGTTCGACCACTGCCTGAGCCGGATGCCTCGCCACCCCCAGCCGGTGAAGCCGATCTTCGAACCCGAGGTGGCCGCGCGGGCGATCTTCTGGGCGGCCCACCACCGCCGGCGTGAGCTCTATGTCGGCTTTCCCACCGTCTACACGATCATCGGCAACAAGCTCGCGCCGTGGCTGGCCGAGCGCTACCTGGCGGCCAAGGCGGTGGACGGCCAGCAGAATGATCAGCCCTTCGACGGCACCAAGGAGGCGAACCTGTTCCACGCCACCGACGCCGACCACGACGAAGGGCCGCACGGAATCTTCGACGCGACGGCCAAGGGCCGTAGCCGGCAGGCCTGGCTCAGCCGGCACCGGCGCGCGGCCGGGCTCGCCACGGCCGGCGCCGCCGCTGGGGGTGCGCTGCTGCTCGCTCGCCGCGACGCCTGAGATCCAGTCGCTCCGCCATCCGCGAAGCCAGCGCCATGATCGTCAGGGCAGGGTTGGCGGAGCCCTGGGTGGGCATGACGCTGCCATCGGCGATGAACAAATTCGGCACCTCCCAGGCGCGACCATCGGAGTCGACCACGCTGGATTCGGGATCGCTGCCCATGCGGCAGCCGCCGACGAGGTGGGCGTAACGATCGATCTCGAGCACGTCCTGGGCGTCGGCGGCCTCGAAGATCCGGTGCAGCGTCTGCTTGGCGAAGGCGATGTTCTTGCGGTCGTTCTCGCACTGGGTGTAGTCCATCCGAGCAACCGGAAGGCCGTGGCTGTCGTGCACTCCGGTGGCGATGGTCACCCGGTTCTCGGCTCGCGGCAGAAGCTCTGAGAGCACGCCGAGGGTGTACCAGTGGTTGTAATCCCGCACGTACTCCCGTAGCGCCGGGCCCCAATGGCCGTGGGCGATCACGTGCTGGGCCCACTCGATCGGAAGGGGGCCGACCGTCTGGATCGCGAACCCTCTGGCGAATCCCCGCGTTTCGTCCGTCTCGTAGAACTGCTCGGAGCAGATCTCCGGAGGTGGGGCCTTGTACATGCGCATCTCCTCGGGGAACCGGCCGGCCACCTGCGGCGCCCCCTGAACCATCACGTACCGTCCGACCTGATCGTTGCCGTTGGCCAGCCCCGATGGGAAACGGCGGCTGGTCGAGTTGAGCAGCAAACGCGGGGTCTCGATCGAGTATCCGGCGACGGCGACCGCTTCGGCGCGCTGGAAGTGCTCCTCCCCGTCGCGCAGGTAGCGAACGCCGGTGACCCGGCCGCTGGAGTCGTCCACCTCCACCCCACTCACCATGCACCCGGCGCGGAACTCCGCGCCGTGGGCGATGGCGTCCGGCACGTGGGTGACCAGCGGGGAGGCCTTGGCGTTCACCTTGCACCCCTGCAGGCAGAAGCCCCGGTAGATGCAGTGCGGGCGGTTGCCGAAGCTGCCGTTGGTGATCCCCACCGGACCGACTCGGATTTCGATGCCGAGCTCCCGGGCGCCCTTCCAGGCCAGCTCGGCCCCGCCGGCCACCGGGTGCGCGGTGTGGGGGTAGCCGTGAGGGTCGCCCCACGGCCAGTACTCGCCCGCCACCGGCAGCTCCAGCTCGACTCGCTCGTAGTGCGGCTTCAGGTCCTGGTAGGTGATCGGCCAGTCTGCCCCCACTCCGTCACGGGTTCGGACCTCAAAGTCAGAGGGATGGAAGCGGGGGCAGTAACCGGCGTAGTGGACCATCGAGCCGCCCACCCCGTGGCCGGAGTTGTTCTTGCCGAGCTCGACGGGATCGCCACCCCCGATGACTCGGTTCTCGGTCCAGTAGAGCTTGTGCGATCCCGCCTCGTCGGAGACCCAGTCGGCGTCGGGGTCCCAGAACGGCCCGGACTCCAGCACGACCACCTTCCAGCCGCGGCGCGACAGCCGCTGGGCCAGGGTGCTTCCTCCAGCTCCGGCCCCGACAATCGCGAGGTCTACGGCGTAGGCGTCGTCGTAGCGCGCCATGCGCTCCTGCGGTACGGCGCGGCGGTGGACGTCGAGGAGGAAGGCCGAGTCGTTCTCCGGCGGGCGCAATCCTCCCCGCAGCAGGGTGCGGGCGGCATGGGCGACCCCCGGGCTCCTCACGGCTCGGTTCCGGTCGCCTTGACCGGATCCTCCGCGGTGGCAGCCACGCCCTCCCAGCTCTCCCGCTGTCCGGCGCCGAGGCGTGCATAGCCCCGGGGGTAGGCGGGCCCTCCGAACCCCACCTCGTTCCAGGCCCACGGATGGGAGTAGAACGCGCTGAGGATCATCCGGGTGACCACTCCCCACGCCTTGCTCGGCGGCAGTGAGTCCCATACCTCACCGTGCAGCTCTCCCGCTGCGAAAGCGCCGATGACCCTGTCCTGCACCTCGCCGGGAGCGTCTACGAAAGCCGAGGAGCCGTGTTGGCGAGTCGCGGCGTCGAGTCCTGTGGCGACCTGCCGCCAGGTCTCCCGGTCATCGGGCATGTCGTGGTGGCGAAACCCGTCGAGCTCCCCGGCGAACAGCTTGGCATCGATCGCGGGGAGCACGGGGATCTTGGGCTCCCGGTCCTGGGCCATCACCCGGTCGCAGAACGCCGTCAGGGTTCTCGCCTCCTCACCGGTGAAGAAGCGAATCGGCGGGACCTGCTCCACCCGGTCCAGCACCAGCTCCCGGGTCACCGGATCCCAGTGGCCCGCCTCGTCGAGCACGTTGTAGTCCGGGTAGCGTCCATGCATCTGGGGCGTGACCCCGTTGCGCTGGCGGGGGAGCTCCTCCGGTGAGGCGGGCTGCCGGTCCTCCCGGAGGTTCGGGAGATGGTCAGGCCGACGGAAGTCGCGAGTCATCCGGCTTCAGCGCTCGCGACGGAGGACTCCGGCCGCCAGTCCCATCCCGCCGACGAGCGCCAGCGACCCCGGGGCAAGAAGCGGCGGCCCCATGACGATGTTGAACAGTGGCTCCTGGAATCCGCCCGGCCTGCGAGCCACGCCGCGCACGTGGGTGATCACTCCGATCAGGCCGTCGAGGCAGTACAGGGCCGAGACCGCCGGCAGCCACGTGCGGGCGGCGCGCTCCGAGCGGACACCGGCGATACCGGCCGCGGTCAGCGCTGGGGAGAGCGCCACCGGCGTCCACATCCACTTGTCGCCGAACGATCCGCGGAAGTGCTCGAAGTAGATCTCCGCCCCGAGCGGGAGCGCGCTGGCGGCGGTGGCAGCGGCCAGGGTTCGCTGCATGCGACCGTCGGAGAAGTTCCGCCACCAGCGCTCCAGCCCGCGCTCGGGCTTGGTGGTGCGCCGCAGCGACCGGGGCCTAGGCCGCATAGCGGGCGGCCTCCGTGCGCTTGAGCTCCAGGCCGATCCCGGGCCGGTCCAGATCTGGATAGAGCGCGCCTCCGGCACCATCGGCAGCGCCATCGAACAGCAGGCTCTCGATCCGCACATGGTCGTGGAAGTACTCCAGGTGGACCAGCTCGGAGAGCGCCAACGCAGGGTGGCGGTGGATCGAAGGCCCGCAGTGGAGTGAGAGCGGAACGCCGTAGGCGCGGCAGAGCCCGTCGACTCGGAGCAGCTCGGTGATGCCGCCGCACCGGGTGACGTCGGCCTGGAGCACGTCAACCGCCTGGGCATCGAGCATCCGCCGGAAGTAGACGGCGTCGTAGCCATACTCGCCGGCGGCCACCGGCATTCCGGCAGGCGCCCGGTCACGGATCAGATGCAGGCCCTCAAGGTCATCGGAGGAGACAGGCTCCTCGAACCAGCTGACGCGAGCTTCGTCCCGGAACCGTTCGGCCAGCTCCAGGGCCTGCTTGCGGGCATAGGCGCCGTTGGCATCGACGAACAGCTCAACGTCGTCTCCGATCGCCTCCCGTGCGGCGCGCACCCGCGCCGGGTCCTCGGTCGGCTGACTTCCGATCTTCATCTTCACCCGGGGAATGCCCTGGGCCACCCAGTCGGCGAGCTGCTCCTGCAGCTGGTCGAGCGGGTAGGCGGTGAAGCCGCCCGAGCCGTATACGGGAACGCGGTCGCGGGCCATCCCCAACAGCCGGCACAGCGGCAGTCCCATGAGCCTGGCCTTGAGGTCCCAGAGGGCTAGGTCGACGGCCGAAATGGCCATCGAGGCCACGCCGGGACGGCCGAGGTTGCGGATCGCCCCGACCATCTTCGTCCACGCCCGCTGGGGGGCGAGGGCATCGGTGTCGCGCACCACCGAGGCCAGCTTGGACTCGATCAGCTTCCCAGTCGAGAGGTCGGCGTAGGTGTAGCCGAGCCCCCACTCGCCCTCGGCGCGGGCGTGCACCACAACGAGCGTGGTGGCGTCCCAGGCCAGCGTGCCGTCGGCTTCCGGGGCATCGGTCGGCACCGTGAACGCCTCAACCTCCAGGTCCTGGACGGGAGCCGCCGCTCTGGTCGCGGTCGTACTCATCGTCCGGGAAGGAACTCCTCCATCTTCTGCTTGAACGACTGCTTGATGATCTCCCGCGCCGCGGGGTCCCCCGCGACCAGGGCCGAGCTGAGCGCCTTGGCCTGGTCGATCGTGATGTGGGGCGGCAGCGGGGGTACCTCGGGGTCGGTCACCGCCTCCAGCACCACCGGCCGATCGGAGCTGAGCGCCGCGTCCCATGCCGGGCCCACCTGCTCGGGGGTGTCGACCCTGATTCCGCGCAGGCCGACCAGCTCGGCGTAGCTGGCGTAGGGGAAGTCCGGCAGGTCCTGCGAGCCCTCGAACTTCGGGTCGCCCTCCATCGCCCGCTGCTCCCAGGAGACCTGGTTGAGGTCACGGTTGTTGAGCACCATCACGATCAGCCGCTGGTCAGACCACCGGTGGCGGTACTTGGCGATGGTGATGAGCTCGTTGATCCCGTTCATCTGCATAGCGCCGTCGCCAACCATGGCGATCACCGGTCGCTCCGGATAGGCGAACTTGGCCGAGATGGCGTACGGCACACCGGGGCCCATCGTCGCCAGCGTCCCAGACAGCGAGGCCATCATCCCGGCACGGATCTTCACGTCGCGGGCGTACCAGTTGGCCGAGGAGCCGGAGTCCGAGGCCAGGATGGCGTCGTCGGGAAGGCGCTTGGACAGCTCGTGGAACATCAGCTGGGGGTTCAACGGGTCGGCCGAGAGCTGGGCACGCTTGTCTATCAAGGTCCACCATTCCTCCACTTCTTTCTCCATCTTCTCGCGCCAGGACCGATCCGGCTTGCGTTCCAGACGACTCGCCAGCGCCCGCAGGGTCTCCGCGCTATCGCCGACGAGGTTGACCTCCATCGGATAGCGCATGCCCAGCATCTTGCCGTCGATGTCGATCTGCACCCCCCGGGCCTGTCCTTCCTCCGGCAGGAACTCGGAGTAGGGAAAGCTTGAGCCGACCATCAGCAGCGTGTCGCACTCCATCATCAGCGTCCAGCTCGGCTTGGTGCCGAGCAACCCGATCGAGCCGGTGACCCAGGGCAAATCGTCGGGCAGCGCCGCCTTGCCGAGCAGCGCTTTGGCCACGCCGGCGCCGAGCAGGTCAGCCACCATCGAGACCTCCTCGCCGGCGTGCATCGCGCCCTGGCCGATCAGCATGGCCACACGTTCGCCTGCGTTCAGCACCTCGGCGGCGCGATCGAGGTCCTGGTCGGCGGGAAGGACCCGCCCCGGCTCAAAGCCCGGACCGGAGTGCACCGTGCCATGGACGTGCGGGGGGGAAGGCACCGCGTCGGCGGTCTGCAGATCGTTGGGGATGATGATGGTGGTGACCGTCCGTTCGGCCAGGGCGATCCGGATCGCCCGGTCGATCAGATGTCGGATCTGCGTCGCGTCGGTGGCCATCTCCACGTACTCGTGAGCCACGTCCTTGAACAGCGTGACCAGGTCGATCTCCTGCTGGTAGTGGCCGCCCAGCCCCGCCCGCGCCTGCTGGCCGACGATCGCCACCACCGGCTGATGGTCGAGCTTGGCGTCGTAGAGACCGTTGAGCAGATGGACCGCCCCCGGCCCCGAGGTGGCCAGGCAGACGCCGACCTCGCCGGTGAACTTGGCGTGGGCGCAGGCCATGAACGCCGCCATCTCCTCATGGCGGACCTGGATGAACTCCGGGATGTCGGAGTCGCCCGCCCGGGAGAACGCTCCCAGGATCCCGTTGATGCCGTCGCCGGGATAGCCGTAGATGCGCCGGACCCCCCAAGTGGTGAGGCGGCCCAGGAGGAAATCCGCGACGGTCTCGCTCATATGGTCAGACGCTCCTTGTTCGCGGGGAGTGCGGTGAGCGGGGACTACCCCCGGCACCGAGGGCTAAGCAGACGATGGGCGAGCGTATGGCCCCTGCTGAGCCTCGGCTAGTGCGATCGTCGCGGAGATGTGCGCGTAGTGGGTGAGCGCCTGGGGAAAGTTGCCGAGCGCCTCGCCGCTCTTCGGGTCAACCTCCTCGGGAAACAGGCCGAGATCGTTGCCGGCCGACACCGCCTTCTCGTAGACCTCGGTGGCCTCGCCGAGCTTGTCCTGGTGGACCAGGCATTCCGCCAGCCAGAACGAGCAGCACAGAAAGGCTCCCTCGCGGCCGCTCAGGCCATCGCGCCTGCGGTAGCGATAGAGCAGGCCCTCACCGGCATCGAGGTCCTCCCGGATCGCCGCCACCGTACCGAGCATTCGGTCATCGCTCCAGTCGACGAACTCGACCGTGGGCAGCAACAGCAGGGCAGCGTCCAGCTCCCGGCGGTCGAAGGCTTGGACAAAGGTGCCACGCGGCTTGTCGAAGCCCCGCCCCTCTATCGCTCGACGGCAGGCATCCCGGGCACGTGTCCATTTCCGAACGGGCGCACGACGCATGCATTCGTCGGCCAGCCGCAGGCCCCGATCCAGCGCCGACCAGCACAGGACCTTGGAGTGCACGAAATGATCGGGCTCGCCGGCCCACTCCCAGATTCCCTGGTCCGGCGAGGACCAGCTCTCGGCCGCGTGGTCGATCAGCGACGCGAGGAAGCGCCACTCGTCGTCGTCAGGGGAGTGGCCGCGGCGATGCCAGCGCCAGCTCAGGTTGACCACCTCGCCGTAGGCGTCAAGCTGTCGCTGGGTGCCGGCGGCGTTGCCGACCCGGACGGGCGTGGATTCGCGGTAGCCGCTCAGCGCGCTCAGCTCGTTGACGACGAGACGCCGCTCTCCGCCGATCCCGTAGACCACCTGCAGGTCGCCGGCATGTCCGGCCGCCGATCGCATGACGAAGTCCCGGAAGGCGTCGGCGTCGGGCTCGCAGCCGATGTCGGCGAACTCCCTGGAGCTGAAGCTGGAGTCACGAATCCAGGCATAGCGGTAGTCCCAGTTTCGCTTGCCGCCGATCACCTCGGGCAGCGAGGTCGTCGGCGCTGCGACAATCGCACCGGTGGGCTGATAGGTCAGCCCCTTGAGGACCGTCGCTGAGCATCGCGCTCCGGTCCGGTTCGTGCCGGCGAGGTCGACGGTGCTGCTCCACTCCCGCCACCACTCGATCGTGCGTTTAACGTCGTCGTCGAGATCGTCGATATCGGGCTCGGAAGGACTGGCGCTGACCAGCTCGGCGGGCATGTAGCTCAACAGCAGGTGAACCCGCTCCCCGGCTGCCAGCTTCGCACGGCCCGTGAGCTCCTGCCGTGAGTTCTCCTGCAGGTCCGCCTGGCAGTAGATCACCAGCCCGTCGTTGCCGCCGATCGCGCTGTGCAGCCGAGGCCCATGACGGCGGACCCACGGCGCCACGGCGCCGTAGTCGAACCGCGTCACGACCTGCAGCTCGAAGCCGACGGTCCCCCGGTCCACCTCAATCACCCGCAGAAGCCGCCGCTCCCATGGCTCGGCTTCCGCGTCGACGAGGAAAAGGTCGAGCAGACGAGCCTCGCCGGTGGACCCCTGGAACCTGGTCTCCAGCACCAGGGTGTCCTCCACGTACGCCCGCGAGCTCCGCCACTGCGTCCGTCCGGTCGGTCGGACCTGGCAGTAGCCGCCGTGCTCGGCGTCAAGCAACCGGCCGAACGCGCTGCCGCCATCGAAGCGCGGCAGACAGCACCAGTCGATCGATCCCTGGTGCGAGACCAGCGCGGCGGTATGGCAGTCGCCGATCAGCGCGTAGTCGTCGATCGGCAGGTACTTGGTCTTCGGGCTCACGCACGGAGCCATACCCGGATCCGTTTGTCTAAGCGCATATCGGGTATCGAAATCCCCGTGTGGCTCTTCATAGTCGTTGCTGCCCTCGTCGTCGTCGGGATCGCCGGGGGCGTGCTGGCGGGCGGCATATTCACCATCGTGCTGGTGCCGATCGCGGTGATCGTCCTGGTTGCCGGCGTGATCTTCCGGGGCATGGGATCGGCCACGCAGCCGACGGAAGGCGGGGAGCCCACGAACGCCCCGCTGCCGCACAGCGCCGGCCACGAGCCCGGCCATGTCCGTACCAGTCCCGAGGCCCTCACGGACGCTCGTCGCGCCGAGCAGTAGCTCTGGTTTTTGCGGCGCACAGCCACGGGTAGACCGTCAGCTGGAACCCCGAACGAGAGGAGCCCCCATGGGACTCACTGACAAGGTGACTGGAAGAGTCAAGAAGGCTGCCGGCGACCTCACCGACGATGCTTCGCTTCGTCGCGAGGGCAACAAGGAGGAGCGCAAGGGCGACGCCAAGGAAGACCTCGCTCGCACCCAGGAAAAGGCTGATGCCAAGGCCGACGAGGTGGCGAACCTGGAGCGCAACACCTAAACCGCCGCTACAGCGGTCTTTCGGCGCCTGGGCGCCCGCGCTCCTGGAGAGGCGGGTCGCCCGGGCGCTTTTTCGTGGGTGGGGTCCCCCGCGAGGCCCGGATGGGCCCGACCGGATTGCGCCAATTCGGGTCTCGGGGACCAGCTGAGGGGGACCGGGTGCGTCAGGCCGGGTCCTCGGGGTAGGATGCGGCTCGTCGCCGACCCGCCGCAACTTGAGACCCGCATCACGCGATCATCGAGGCTGCATCCCGCGCCGATGTCTGGCGGCGATGGTGGTCGGTGGCGCCGCGCTGCTGCTGGCCGGATGCGGCAAGCAGTCGATCCTCAACACGCACAGCCCGCAGGCGCACAACATCATGCTGCTCTGGTGGTGGATGCTCGCCGCTGCGGTGATCGTGTTCCTCGGCGCGGTGGCGATGCTGACGGTCGCCTGGTTTCGCCGGGAGACGCCCGGGTTGCCGTTCTTCGGAGAGCGAGAGAACATCTCCGAAGGGATGGTGCTGGTGTTCGGGATCGCCGTTCCCCTGGTGACGCTGGTGGCGCTGTTCGCCGCGGCCAACGTCTACCTGATCCGCCAGACCTCGCCGCCTCCCCCGAGCTCCACGGCGATGACGATCAACGTGATCGGGCACCAGTGGTGGTGGGAGGTGCGCTACCCCGGAACCGGCGCGGTCACCGCCAACGAGATCCATATGCCCGTTCGCACCCGCGTGAACCTGGTGGCCACCACCGCGGACGTGATCCACAGCTTCTGGGTACCCGCCCTGAACCGCAAGATCGACACGGTCCCCGGGCGCAACAACCGCATCCTGCTCTACTCCTCCAACACCGGCACCTACCGCGGTCAGTGCTCACAGTTCTGCGGGTTTCAGCACGCCAACATGTCGATGTACGTCGTGGTCCAATCGCCGGCTGCCTATCGCGCCTGGCTGGCCAACATGTCCGCCGTGGCGCCCCGGCCCACCACCCCGGCAGAGCAGACCGGGGAGCGCGTGTTCATGAGCAACCAGTGCGCAAGCTGCCATCGCATCGCCGGCACCGCTGCCCAGGGCGAAGTCGGACCTGATCTCTCCCACCTCGCGAACCGGACGACGCTGGCCGCCTTGACGATTCCCAACACACCACCACAGCTCGCCCGCTGGATCCGTAATCCTCAGGCGATCAAGCCGGGTAGCCGGATGCCTGATCTCGGCCTCTCCACCACGCAGGTGAACTCGCTCGTCTCCTACCTCGACAGCCTGCACTGATGGCAACGACGGCGCCCACTCACGCTGCGGGGTACGTGGACCGGCTGGAGCGGGTCTGGTCAGAGCGCCCGGGCCTTCTCGGCTGGCTTACCACAACCGATCACAAGCGGATCGGGATCCTCTATTTCTTCACCGCCCTGGCGTTCTTCGGCGCCGGCGGGGTGGAGGCGCTGCTGATCCGCACGCAGCTGATCGGGCCCAACGGCACGCTGCTCTCGCCTCAGGTCTACGACGAGGTGTTCACGATGCACGGGATCACGATGATCTTCCTGTTCGTGATCCCGATGACCACGGGAGCGTTTGGGAACTACCTGATCCCGCTGATGATCGGCGCCCGGGACATGGCCTTCCCCCGGATGAACGCCCTCTCCTACTGGATCTTCCTGGCCTCCGGCATCTTCATGTACGTGGCGCTCCTGCAGGGCCACGCTCCCAACGCCGGCTGGTTCGACTACGTGCCGCTGGCCTCCAAGAAGTTCGACCCCGGCAACAACATAGATTTCTACGGCTACGGGCTGATCTTCAACGGAATCTCGAGCACCGCCGCCGCGATCAACTTCATCGTCACCATCTTCAAGCTCCGCGCGCCGGGGATGTCGCTGAACCGGATGCCGCTGTTCTGCTTCGCCTTCCTGGCGGTCGCGTTCGCGCTGCTGTTCGCGCTGCCCTCGCTGAGCGTGGCGGCGCTGTTCCTGGAGCTCGACCGTCAGCTCGGCTTCCACTTCTACGACGCCGCCGCCGGTGGCGACCCGTTGTTATGGCAGAACCTGTTCTGGATCTTCGGCCACCCCGAGGTCTACATCATCATCCTGCCGGCGTTCGGGATCGCCACCTCGATCATTCCTGCGTTCGCGCACCGACGAATGGTGCTGTTCCCGCTGGTGGCGCTGGCGGAGATCCTTGTCGCCTTTCTCGGCTTCGGCGTATGGCTGCACCACATGTTCACGGTCGGCTTCTCCAGCTTGACCACGGTGTACTTCGCGGCCGCCAGCCTGATCATCGTCATTCCGTCGGCGATCCAGCTGTTCGCGTGGATAACCACGATCCTCACCGGAACACCGGAGTTCAAGACGCCGATGCTGTTCATCGTCGGCTTCATCGTCTACTTCATCATCGGCGGGCTGTCGGGCATCACGGTTGCGGCCATCCCGTTCGACCAGCAGGTGCACGACAGCTACTACATCATCGCCCACTTCCACTTCGTGATATTCGGCGCGGCGGTGTTCCCGATCCTCGGCGGGATGTACTTCTGGTTCCCCAAGCTGACGGGGCGGATGTACCACGAGGGCGTCGGCAAGGTGAGCTTCTGGCTGACCTTCGTGGGAACGTTCGTGACGTTCTTCCCGATGCACATCGTCGGCATCCTCGGTATGCCCCGGCGCACCTACACATATCCCAGCGGGCTGGGGTGGTCATTCCTCAATGCGCTTGAGTCAGTGGGGGCCTATGTCCTGGCCATCGGCCTGATCCTGATCGTGGTCAATCTGCTCGTCAGCCGTTTCCGGGGACCGGTCGGCCGGCGATGACCCGTTCCACGGCGACACCCTGGAGTGGTCGATCAGCTCTCCCCCGCCGGCCTACAACTACGCCGTCATCCCCACGGTCACCAGCGCGTACCCGATGTGGGACAAGGATGATCGTGAGGCCGACAGGCGCCGGCTGGAGCGAGGCGAGGGCGTGCTCGACACCGGGCACGAGACGCCCGCCACCACCGTCCAGGACGCCGTTTACGACGAGACCCTGTCGATGCCCCCCCACTCGCTCTGGCCGCCCGTCAGCGCGCTGACCTTGGCCGGGGTCTTCGCGATGCTGCTGATGGGGCACTACTGGATCGCGCTGGCCTTCGTGGTGCTGGGGGCGGGAACGCTCATGGGTTGGCATCGGTACGAGGCGGATGCGTGATGGAGGCGGGCGCCTCTCAGCCTGCGCAGCGGGTGACCGGCCCGAGCCGCGGAGCAGCCACCCCCGCAGCCCGGCCGCGCCGGGCGCAACCCAGCGGATGGTGGGGCATGGCGCTCTTCCTGTGCGCCGAGGTGACGCTGTTCGGGACGGTGATCGCCACATACTTCTATCTCGATTTCGACGCTCCGAAGTGGCCCCCCGCCGGGATCAAGCCGCCCAGCGTGGTGCTGCCGCTGGTGGGGACGGGCGTGCTGGTCGCCACGACGGTGCCGCTGCTGCTGGCGGTGCGCGCCTCCCGCGCCGGCCGGCGCACAGAGGTCTGCTGGCTGACCGTGCTCGCCGTGGCGGTGCAGCTCGGCTACCTGGCGCTGCAGGCCCTGCTGTTCCGTCACGACCTGCGCCAGTTCCGCCCCCAGGACACCGCCTACGGGTCGGTGTACTTCACGATGCTCGCCCTCCACCACGCGCACGTGATCCTGGGGATCCTCCTGGAGCTCGGGGTTATATGGAAGATCATCACCCGCGGGCTCACCGACTATTGGCTGATCGGATTGCGAAGCGTCGCGCTCTATTGGTACGTGATCAACGTTCTGGCCGTGCTCGTCGTGCTCACCCAGCTGAGCCCCTCGCTGTGAAGACCCCACCTTCCAACGCTCTCGTGTGGTTTGCCGTGCTGGGCGGAGGTACCGCGTGGGCGGTGCAGTTCGTGGTCAACCTCGCCTTCACCTTTGCCCAGTGCGATGCGCCCGCCCCGCGCTGGTCCCTGCCGGTCCACGGCTGGGAGATCGCCATCTCGGCGGTCGCGATCGCCGTCACCCTGGCCGCCGAAGGCGCGGCTTTGAGGGTGTTCCGGGGCACGTACAAGGTGGAGGATGCGGCGGCTCAAGAGCGCGCCGGCAAAGGTGTCAGCCCGCCGCTGGGGCGGATCAGCTTCCTTTCCATGATCGCCCTCACCGTCAACTTCCTGGCTTTGATGATCATCGTCCTCACCGCGGTCGGAGCGCCTTTGCTCCCGGTGTGCCAGCAGTCATGACCAAGCGGCGCACCAGGGCGGCACTGGTGTTGGGCCTGAGCATGCTGGCAACGGTGGGAATCGCCCAGGCGCAGCCCCAGTCCGGAATCGTCCGCCCCACCACCGAGTCGGCCAATCCCAGCACCCAGCTCGGCGCCCAGATGTACGCCGGCAACTGCGCCAGCTGCCATGGCATATCCGGCGCGGGAATCACCTCGCCCCGACCGGGGGCCGGCGACATCCCGGGCGCCGGGCCATCGCTGCGCGGCGTGGGCGCGCTGGCGGCCGACTTCTACCTGCGTCAGGGCTACATGCCGTTGTCCAGCATCCGCAACGAGCCGGTTCGCGAACCGGTGCTGCTCTCCGACAAGGAGATCCGCTCGTTGACCGACTACGTCTCCTCGCTCGGTGGCGGACCGGCGATTCCGACCCCGATGCCCGCCACCGCCAGCCTCTCCCACGGCCAGCAGTTGTTCACCCAGCACTGCGCCGGCTGTCACCAGATCGAGGCCCGCGGCGGATTCGTGACCGGTGCCGTGGTCCCGCCCCTGCAGGACGTGCCGGCCACCCAGATCGCCGAGGCGGTCCGCATCGGCCCCTACCTGATGCCCCGGTTCTCCACGCGGCAGATCTCCGATGCCGAGCTCAATTCAATTATCCGCTACGTGCAGAGCACCAATCATCCTGACAACCGCGGTGGCTGGGGGATCGGGAACCTGGGACCGATCCCGGAGGGGCTCGTGGCGTGGTGGATCGGGGGACCGCTGGTGATCCTGGCGTGCCGAATGGTGGGAAGGAGGAGGCGGCGATGAAGCTGTGGCAGTGGCTGGTGGCGGCGGCGGCGATGGTGTGGCGGGTGCTGCTCCGGCGCGGGAAGCGGTCGTCCTCGGAAACGGGCACGGAGGCCGGCGAGTCCGGCCGGATCGTGGAGGAGGGCACCCCGGAGCGGCGCGCCGAGACGGTGGTGCTGGTCCTGCTGGGCGTCGCCTCGCTGTTCGCGCTGGGCTTCGTGGTGACCTACGCCGTGTTCAGTCCGGGCGGGCTCCCCAACGAGCTGCTGGGGATCTGTCTCGGGATGTCGCTGATCTTCATCGGCGGGGCGCTGACCGTTGTGGCCAAGCGCCTGGTGGTCACCGAGGAACTGGAGGAGGACTACCCGGAGGCCGATCCCGAGCAGCAGCAGGAGATCGTGGAGATCATCCATGAGAGCGGCAGCCGGATCACCCGCAAGCGCCTGCTGCTGGGGGCCGGCGCGGCCACCGGCGGCGCCCTCGGGCTCGCCGCGCTGACGCCGGTTCTATCGGCGGGACCGTCCTGGGACACCGGCCCGCTGGACAAGACTCCTTGGCGCCGCGGCGTGCGGGTGATCGACGAGAAGGGCGTTCCGTTCCGTGCCGACGACGTGGAGGAGGACACCTTCTACACCGGCTTTCCCCAGGGCGCCGACCCTGAGGACATCGGCTCGCCGCTGGTGATCGTGCGCCTGACCCCGAGCAAGCTGAAGCTGCCGGCTGGTCGGGGTAGCTGGGCCCCCGGCGGAATCCTGGCCTTCTCCAAGATCTGTACCCATGCCGGCTGCGCCGTCGGGCTCTATCGCAAGCCCACCTTCCCGGTGGTCGAGCCCGAGGGGGCGCTGGTCTGCCCATGCCATTACTCCACCTTCGACCCCTACACCGGGGGCACGGTGATCTACGGGCCGGCCGGCCGTCCGCTGCCCCAGCTCCCCCTGATGGTCGACGTCGAGGGCAACCTGCGCGCGGCCGGCAACTTCTCGGCTCGGGTCGGCCCCGGCTGGTGGGCGGTGAGGAAGGCGCCGACGTGAGCGATCCGGTCGCCGACCCCGTTCGCTTCATCGACGAGCGCACCGCCTCCGCGCCGCTGCTGCGCAAGACGTTGCGCTACCTATTCCCCGACCACTGGTCGTTCCTGCTGGGCGAGGTGGCGCTGTACGCATTCATGGTCCTGATCGCCACCGGGATCTACCTGGCCGTGTTCTACGAACCCAGCACGGCGAAGACCGTCTACCACGGCACCTACGCGCCGTTGCAGGGCCAGACGATGAGCGCCGCGTACAAGTCGGTGGTCGACATCTCGCTGCGCTACAAGGCGGGGCTGCTGATCCGGCAGACCCACCACTGGGCGGCTGATGTGTTCCTGGTGGCGATCGTCCTCCATCTCATGCGGGTGTTCTTCACCGGGGCATTCCGCAAGCCCCGGGAGCTGACCTGGGTGATCGGGTTGCTCCTGCTGTTCACCGCGCTGCTGGAGGGCTACCTCGGCTACTCACTGGTCGACGACCTGCTCTCCGGGATCGGCTTGGCAATCGGCTACGGCGTGGCTCTCTCCATCCCGGTGGTGGGAGGGCCACTCGCGCTGGCCATATTCGGGGCCCCGTTCCCGGGCAAGGATGTGTTCTTCTCCCGCATGTACATCGCCCACGTGCTCCTGATCCCGGCCCTGCTCGCGGTGCTGATCGGGGCACACCTGGCGCTGATCGCCGCCCGGCACCACACGCAGTTCAAGGAGAGCCTTCGCACCACCCAGAAGCGGCTGGTCGGCTCGCCGATGTTCCCCGCCCAGGTACCGCGCTCACTGGCGCTGATGTTCTTCGTCGTGGGCATCCTCTTCCTGCTCGGTGGGCTGGTGCAGATCAACCCGATCTGGCAGTGGGGCCCGTTCGAGCCGTGGCAGGCCACCAACGGGGCCCAGCCCGACTGGTATCTGGGATGGTTGATCGGCGCCCTTCGCCTGGTGCCGAGCTTCGACGTCACGATCGGGCACTTCACGGTGATCCCCAACCCGTTCTGGGGCGGTGTTGTGTTCCCCCTCATCGTCCTGGGAGTGCTGGGGGCCTTCCCCTGGATCGAACGGCGGTTCACCAGTGAGCGGGGGGTCCACAATCTCGCCGATCGACCGCGGGACGCGCCCACCCGGACCGCTTTTGGCACCGCCTTCTTGACCTGGGTATTCCTGATCTTCGTGTTCGGCGCCGCCGACCGGCTGTTCGTGCTGTTCGGCCTCAGCTATGACACCCAGCTCTACATCTTCCGCTTCGCGATCTGGATCATCCCCGCGGCGCTGTTCTTCATCGTCCGTCGCGTCTGCCGGGAGCTACAGACCGCCGACCGGGTGGAGGAGGTGCAGGAACAGGCCGAGGAGGAGGCCGAGGAGGCGCGCGCCTCGGCGGCGCGGACGCAGCCGGCGGGCAGTTGAGAGCCGCCTTCTAACGCGTCACGTCACGGACCCGCGCCGAGCGCCCGTAGCGAGCGGAGCGAGCCGCGAGCGCTTCATCGAGATCGTTCTCGATCAGGCGCTGGCGCACCTCGGTCTCCCGCGTGAAGCGGATGAACAGCCACGCGAAGGCGAGCATCGTCACCACGCTGCCCTCGATGAACATGATCGCTCCCGCGGCTCGCTGGTCGGACACCGCCGAAATCCCGCTGAGGCGGTCACGGGCGGCGTAGTAGGAGTAGAAGGCGTGGCCTGACCAGATGAAGATGTTGGCCAGGATCGCCCCGGCGACGCGGACGGTCAGGGTGTAGACGGCCTTCCAGCCTCCCGTGAACCAGGCCGGTCCCGGCAGAGGCTCGATCACCGCCGCCCACATCAGCGCTCCGCAGGTGAAGAAGGAGAAGTGCTCCAGTGCATGGATGCCGTCGTGGCGAAGTGCGGCCTGGTAGAGCACGGGCAGGTGCCACAGGTAGAGAGAGACGACCCACAGCGGGAGCGCAACGAGCGGATGGGCGAGCGGTCGCAGGCGCCTCACCCACGCCAGCGCCAGCACCGGCCGGAGGATCGGGCCGGTCAGCCCCAGCACGACCAGCAATGGGGCCACATCCCCGAGCAACAGGTGCTGGACCATGTGGACCCAGAAGAGGCGGTTCTCACCCTCCCAGTCCAGGGGCGAGACGAGCGCCATCAGGGCTACGGCTAGTCCGCAGTAGAACGAGACCTGGCGGGATCTGAGGACGGGCCGGCCCTTGACCGTCAGCTCGCGGCAGCGCAAGCGGTAGGCGAGTCCCAGCAGCAGGATCGGCGCGACCTGGCCGGGCTCCAGCTGCCAATGAGCAAGGCTCATCAGGGCTGCGCGCGCACCGCCGCCTGCCCCCGCGCGAGGCGCTCGCGCTGCGGGCCGACCACGTACTTGGGATCCGCGGCGGAGGCGGACCCCGCCTTGAAGATGCTCCAGCGGATCGAAACCGCGCCGGCCGTGAGCAGGCTCCCGGCCACCGCTGCGGCCGGTCGCGAGCGATCACCGCGAGCGCTCAACAGGATCGCGCCGAGCGCGATCGACGCCTGTCCCAGCCGCTTGAAGCGCGCGGGCTCTCCGTGGCTCATCGGCTCGCCGTGGGTCCCGAGCCGCGACTCCATCAGCTGCTCGCTGGCCAGCTCAGCTACCGCTGCGGCGACGGCCAGCCGCCGCGCCGGCGACGCATACTCGGTCGGGGTTGCGATCACCGCTCCGGCGCCGGCGCTCATCGCCGCACCGGCGCCGAACACGAAGGGCAGCTCGCGCCGGGCCTCGTGCCACACCGGTACCGCTGTGTTGGCGATCAGCGCCGCGGTGTAGGTGCTGAGCGGAAGGCCCAGCAGCGCGGCCGACGGCCTGGCCACCCGGGCGAGCCCGGGAAACAGCCCGCTCCAGGCATGTGCGGCCGCCAGCGCGGTGCTGGCGCCGCTGCCGCTGAGGATCCACGAGCCGACGCTCATCGGCGAGGTGACCTTGAACATCCGCAGCATGTTCAGGAAACGCGCGGGACGGCCGAGGTCGGCCACCAGCAGCATCGGGCTAACCGAGATGCCGAGCATTGACACCGCCCACGCCCGGCGGCCGAGCTCCTCGTTGCCGCGGACCTCGGCCAGATAGGCCAGCCCCGCAGAGGCGCCGGCGAGCCCCCCGGTGAAGAAGTACATCGGGATCTCCCAGGTCCACACCGGCTGCTTGATCACCGGCTGGCCGTGGTAGGAGCGGACGTCGGGCTCGCTCACCTACGGCCCCAGAAGGCGGCGGCGATCAGGCCCGCGCCCAGTGCCGCAGCGGCGCCGGCGGTCGCACCCCACACCGAGCCGAGGTCACGGACCGTGTCGACCGGGTCAGGCGGCAGCCCGTAGACCTCCGGTTCGTCCAGCAGCAGGAAGAAGGCCCCGGCCCCGCCGACGCCGTTCTGCTCGTCGGCAAGGTAGAGCTGGGCCCGGTCCTGGCCGGAGTCCTTCAGGCGGCTGACGCGCTGCTCGGCCCGCTCGCGAAGCTCCTCCAGCTCGCCGAACTGGATCGAGTCGGTGGGGCAGGCCTGGGCGCACGCCGGTTCCTTGTCGTCCTTGAGGCGGTCGTAGCACAGGGTGCATTTCCACACGCGCCCGTCGTCTTCCCGCTTGTCCAGCACGCCGAAGGGACAGGCCGGCACGCAGTAGCCGCAGCCGTTGCAGACGTCCTCCTGCACCACCACGGTCCCGAATTCGGTGCGGAACAGCGCACCGGTCGGGCAGACCTCCAGGCAGGCAGCGTCGGTGCAGTGCTTGCAGACATCGGAGGCCATCAGCCACCGCATCCCGTCGCCCTCCTGGTAGGTCTGAACGCCGTTCTCCCTCGCCTGCTCCCGCTCCGCGACCTGCACGAGCGAGCCCTCCTCGGTGGCGTCCAGCGGAAGCTTCTGCTCGATGAAGGCAACGTGACGCCAGGTGTCGGCGCCGAGGTCGACGGTGTTGTCATAGGACTTGCCGGTGAAGCCCTGGATCGACATCGGGATCTGGTTCCACTCCTTGCAGGCGACCTCGCAGGCCTTGCAGCCGATGCACACCGAGGTATCGGTGAAGAACCCCATCCTCGGCCGCGCGCGCTCGCCATAGCTGGCTGGCCAGGCATGGGTCTGGAGTCTCACGTCTTGACCCCCGCTCGCCGCCGGTACTCCTCTACGAAGGCCAGTCGCTCCTTGCCGCGCGGCCGCCGGCCGGGCTGGATGTCGCAGGTGGCCACCTTGTACTCGCTGATGTGCACGTTGTTGTCCAGCACCAGCGGGAGGAGCTCGTTGGCCGAATCGCCGGTGACGATGCCCACGCCGCCCCAGTGATACGGGGCGCCGACCAGGTGCATCGTCCGACCCTGGATCTGCAGCGGCTTGATCCGCTCGGTGACGAGCACCCGTGCCTCCACTGCGCCCCGCGCGGTCACGATCGTCGCCCAGCCTCCGTGCTCCAGCCCCCGCTCACCGGCCAGCTGCGGGGAGACCTCGCAGAAGAACTCCGGCTGCAGCTCGGCCAGGTAGGGGACCGTGCGTGACATCCCACCCGCGGTGTGGTGCTCGGTGAGCCGGTACGTGCTCAGCACGAAGGGGAACACCGCGGCCCCCTCTTCGCCGCTGGCCGGGTTGTAGGGGTTCTCCGGCCGGGAGAACACCTGCCGGGTCGGGTTCTGCTGCTGGGGATACAGCTGGTTACTGAACGGCGACTCGTGCGGCTCGTAGTGGAGCGGCAGTGGCCCGTCGACCAGACCGGTCGGCACGTAGAGCCACCCTCGCCCGTCAGGGTGGAGGATGAACGGCTTGTCACCGGCGATTCCCTCCATCTTCTTGGCATCGGGTCCGGGCTGGTAGCCCGGTGCCTTCGTCGGGGGAAAGTCGGGCGAGTCGCCGAGGCCGGTCCACTTCTCCTCGTCTTCGTCCCACCAGACGTAGCGCTTGCGCTCCGACCATGGCTTGCCGTCCGGGTCCGCCGAGGCCCGGTTGTAGATGATCCGGACGTCCTTGGGCCAGGCCCATCCCCACTCGTGGGCCACCCAGTTCTGCTCGTTGCCGGGCCGCTTGCGGGCGGACTGGTTGACGCCCTCCTTGTAGATCCCGCAGTGGATCCATGAACCACAGGTCGTCGAGCCGTCGCCTTCGAGATCGTCGTAACTGCTCAGGAAGGAACCGCCGGCGTCCCGGCCCGAGATCTCTTGCAGCACCGCGTCGGCATCGGGCTCGTCATACCGCCCCTGGAGCGGATAATCCCAGGTCAGATCCAGGATCGGTCGATCCTTCGCGTCCTCAGAGCCGGCGAGCTTGTCTCGAATCGCCTTACCGAGGTAGTAGATCCAGTGGAGCTCGGAACGGCAGTCATCAGGCGGCTCCACCGCCTTGTGGTGCCACTGCAACAGGCGCTGGGTGTTGGTGAAGTTCCCGTCCTTCTCGGTGTGGGCGGCGGCGGGCAGGAAGAACACCTCGGTCCCGATGTCCTCGGCCTTGATCTCACCGGACTCGTGTTCGGGGGAGTCGTGCCAGAAGGTGGCCGACTCGATCGGCTGAAAGTCCCGTACCACCAGCCAGTCCAGCTTCGCGAGGGCGAGCCGCATCAGCTTGGAGTTGGCCGACCCGACTGTGGGGTTCTGGCCGACGCAGAACATGCCTCGGACTCCACCGTCGAGCATCTTGAGCATCATCGCGTAGTGCGAGTGGTCGCCGTCGATCCGCGGCAGGTTGTGGAAGCAGAACTCGTTCTCCTCGGTGGCGGCGTCTCCCCACCAGGCCTTCAGCAGCGAGACGATGTACGGCCGCAGGTCGCCCCAGGCGCCGGTGTCGGGACCGTTGAGCTCGACGAACTTGTCCAGCGATGGATGCGACTGCGGGTGGGGCATCGGGATGTAGCCCGGGAGGATGTTGTAGAGCGTGGGGATGTCGGTCGAGCCCTGGATGTTGGCGTGACCTCGCAGGGCCAGGATCCCGCCGCCCGGCCGCCCGATGTTGCCGAGCAGGAGCTGCGCGATCGCCGCCGCGCGGATGTTCTGCACGCCGACCGTGTGCTGGGTCCAGCCCACGGCGTAGACCACCGACGAGGTTCGCTCCCGGCCGGAGTTCTCGCACAGCGCCTCGGCGACGGTAAGGAGATCCTCCGGCGAGCAGCCGCAGATGTCCGCGACGACCTCCGGGGTGTAGCGCGCGAAATGACGGCGAAGGATCTGGAGCACGCAGCGCTCGTGCTCCATTGATTCGTCGAGCTCCGGCGGGTCCCCGCCCTCGAGCTCCATCCCGTGGGCGCCGTGGGCCTGCTCACCGGAGACGTCGGCCTGCTGCTTGGACTTCCCGGCGGTGGCTTTGCTGGAGGAGCCGCTGTAGCTCCAGCTGTCGACCGAGTAGGCGCTGTCGCCCGCGTTCCAGCCGGAGAAGAAACCACCGGCCTCATCGGCGTCCTTGAAGTCCTCGCCTACGATCACCGGTCCGTTGGTGTAGTGACGGACGTAGTCGGTGAAAACCGCGTCGCGCTCGAAGATCTGGTGGATCACCCCGCCCAGGAACGCGATGTCGGTTCCGGCGCGTATCGGGACGTGCAGGTCGGCCATCGCGCTGGTGCGCGTGAAGCGCGGGTCGACATGGATCACCTTGGCGCCACGCTCCTTGGCTTCGACCACCCATTGGAAGCCGACCGGGTGCTGCTCGGCCATGTTCGAGCCCATGATCAGGATGCAGTCGGAGTTCTGCAGGTCCTGCTGGAAGGTGGTGGCGCCTCCGCGCCCGAACGAGGTGCCCAGACCGGGCACCGTGGAGCTGTGTCATATGCGGGCCTGGTTCTCGATGGAGACCGCGCCGGCTGCGGTGAAGAACTTCTTGATCAGGTAGTTCTCCTCGCTGTCCAGCGTGGCGCCGCCGAGGAAGTGGATACCGAGCGTCCGCTTGAGCTCCTCGCCGTCCTCGTTCTCCTGTTCCCAGGTCTCCTCGCGGGCGCTGATGACCCGCTCGGCGATCATGTCCGTCGCGCGCTCGAGGCTCAGCTCCTCCCACTCGGTGCCACCAGGCCGGCGGTACTTGACCTTGGTCTCCCGCATCGGCGAGTTGACGAGCTTCTCCGATGCCGCCCCCTTGGGGCAGAGCCGTCCCCGGGAGATGGGCGAGTCGTGGTCCCCCTCAATCTGGACCACCTTCTCGTCCTTGACGAAGACCTTCTGGCCGCACCCCACCGCGCAGTAGGGGCAAACGGATTGCACGACCCGATCGGCAGTCTTGGTGCGGGGCGTGAGGCGCTCGGAGTGCGCGGACTGCGCGGAGCGTCCGAGGCCGAGACGGTCGCCGCCGAGCTGGCGCACCACGGGAGGAACAAAACGGCGCACGTTTGCCATCGACGCCGGTTCTATACCCGCGGGGGTGAGGCGTCAAGCAGGGTCCAGCTGGTGTCCGAGCGCGTGGACCGGGTAGCAGTGGTTGGGCATGGCCACCGATGTGGAAATCGACCGGGCGCTCTCAGCGGTCACGGCCACGTTGAACGATCGGCAGCCCGAGCACTGGGAGACCGACCGCGTGCAGGAGATGATCACCTCGGCAATGGGCGGTGCGGAAGTGCTCACCGTCGACGCCGGCGGTGGCGTACACGACGAGCACGGAACCCGGCTGGCGGTGATCCGTCGCACGCCAAGCGGGGAGTGGATCACCGAGCGGCAGAACACGGCCGCGGAGCAGTCGGGCACCGCCGTGCCGGCTCCGCCTCGACAGAGCCGGGCCCGCGTGCTCCTCTCCAAGCTAGGGCTCCGAAGCGGCTAGCCGGACGGTAGGCTCGACGCATGTCGAGCGCCTCCGAGGGCGAGTCCCCTGTCTTTCGGCCCGGTGGGGTGTCCTACCTGCGCATTCCTGCGCCGGATCGGGAGCGTTCAGCGGACTTCTATGAGGCGGTTTTCGGGTGGACCGTTGATCGCGATCGGGAGAATCCGAGCTTCGCGGACGGCACCGGCCACGTGATCGGTCACTTCCATACCGACCACGAGGTGGCGGGGAGCGCGGGCGTGCGCCCGTACGTGTTCGTCGAGAGCGTTGAGGATGCGCTGGAGCGAGTGGTTGCCGAGGGCGGCGAGATCGCGCTGGCTACCTACCCGGAGGGCAATCTGACCGTTGCGACGTTTCGCGATCCCGCGGGTAACGAGATCGGGGTCTGGCAGCTGAGCTAGTCGTCCTTCTTGGAGTCAGACTCGTCCTTGGAGTCAGACTCGTCCTTGGAGTCAGACTCGTCCTTGGAGTCAGACTCGTCCGTGGCGATCGTCGGAGTCCTCGTCCTCTTCGGAGTTGCCCTCGTCGTCATCCGAGTCCTCCTCGGAGTCCTCGTCCTCTTCGGAGTTGCCCTCGTCGTCATCCGAGTCCTCCTCGGAGTCCTCGTCCTCTCGTCATCCGCGTCCTCTTCGGAGTTGCCCTCGTCGTCATCCGAGTCCTCTTCGGAGTCCTCGTCCTCGTCGGCGTCGGACTCCTCTTCAGAATCGTCCTCATCCGAGTCCTCTTCGTCCGCCTGAGACTCCGGCTCAACCTCGCCCTCCACTTCGGTTGCCCCCTCCTGCTCATCGTCCTCGTCGCTCGAACCCTCCCCCTCCTCGTCATCGTCCGAGCTGTCCGGCGGTTGGGCTCCAGGCACGTCGGCGGCCGAGCGCTTGCGCTCCCAGTCCTGCTTGACCTCCTCTATCTGGTCCCCCATGGCGCCCTGGCGCTTGTCCATGTCACGCGCCTCGCGCTCCAGTTCGTCGGCGAGCGCCCCGGGATCCTCCTCCTCAGTCATACGGGGTGCAGTACCCAGCTTGGCTCGGCTCCACACGACGGGTGTAGGCCCGCTCTCCTTGGGTAGAACCCCGCGAGCCATGACCCTGGCCATCCTCGACATCGACGGCACGCTGGTCGACACCAACTACCAGCACGCGCTTGCCTGGTACCGGGCGTTCCGCGAGCACGGGATCATGCTCGCGCTGTGGCGGATCCATCGCCATATCGGGATGGGCGGTGATCAGGTGGTGGAGTCGCTCACCGACGAGGAGACCGAGCGCGAGAAGGGCGATGACATCCGGGCCAGCGAGAAGGAGCGCTACATGGAACTGATCAACGAGGTGGCGACGATGGCGGGCGCCCGCGATCTGATCCAGGTGCTGAAGGACCGTGGCCATACCGTCATCCTGGCCAGCTCGGCCAAGGACGACGAGGTAGACCACTACCTCGACCTACTCGACGCGCGCGACCTCGCCGACGATTGGACGACATCGGCCGATGTCGAGGAGACCAAGCCCGCCCCAGATCTCGTCAGCGCGGCGTTGAAGCGCGGAGACGCCAAGCCCGAGGACGCGGTGATGGTCGGGGACACGCCGTGGGACGTGCGGGCAGCGAAGAAGGTCGGGGTCGGCACGATCGCAGTCCTGACCGGCGGCTTCGCGATCGAGGAGCTGGAGGACTCAGGCGCGGTGGCCGTGTTCGAGACGATCGGCGACCTGTGCGAGAGTCTCGACGACACACCGCTGAGCTGAGCTAAGGGCGGTTGGCGCCGCCCTGCTCCGGTGTCCCGGCCGGCCGGGCTCCCCCCTCGCTCGCGCCGGCATGACCACCCCGCTCCAGGTTGGCCACCTCCTCGGCTTTGAGGTCGGCTTGCCGTTGCGCGCTGGCCAGCTCTTCCTTGGCGTCAGCCTTGCGCTCGTCCTGAATGCCCGACTCGCGAAGCGAGGAGTCGCCGGCGAGGTCCCCCGCCGCCTGCTTCAGCCGTCCGCTGATGCGATCTACCAATCCGCCCATCTCACGCCTTTCAAGGTTGCTGACAACTGGCCCTAACCCTACCCCGTTGCCTCAGCGCACGGCCAGCAGGCAGGCCCCCCCGAGCACCGCGACACCGGCAGTCCACCAGGCGATGTAGTCGCCGATCTCGCCGCTGTGCAGGGCCCGAAGTGCCCGCAGGCCGCTGCGCGCCGGTTCCGCGATGCCGCGGGGCAGGCTTTCCCGCAGAGGCCGTCCGAACAGACCTAGGGCCGCCAGGCCAACCGCCCCCAGGGTGGTGAGCATCCCGATCAGCGCATCGCTGCCTGGAACGTGGCTCGCCGCTGGTACCGGCCAGCGGACACGAGCCCCGTTGATCACCCACCGCACGTAGGAGGCGTGGTCGGTAAAGCGAGCCGCCTGGCGCTCGACCGCCGGCACCAGCCCGGGGACCAGGCCCGCCACCACCGCAGCGACGAGCAACACGATCGGGACGGCGATCATCAACGGCGGGGTGTGCTCACGGGGATCTCGCGTCTCATCCACCCGCTCCTCGGCGGCACGGGCCTGCTCGGGATCTGGTCCCTCGCTCGGTCCCCAACCCAGGAACACCCTGCCGGTGATCCGGAGAATCGCTCCGGCGGTCAGCACGGAGACGAGGACGAAGACCACCACCAGCCAGTGGTAGCCCACCGACGAGGAGGCATCCTCTATGACGGACTTGCCCAGGTACATGGTCAGCGGGGGCGCGCCGGCAAGCAGCAGGGCCCCCACCGCCATCAGCACGCCGACCACCGGAACCGCGCGGCCCTTGCCGTGCAGGTCGTATTCGTCCACGGTGGCGAATCGGTGAAGCAGCACCCCGGTGCACATGAACAGCGCCGCCTTGGTGAACCCGTGACCCAGGGCGTAGACGGCCACCCCGGCCAGCGCGCCGGAGCCGAGCAGGCCAACGCCGCACACGAACAGGCCGACATGAGCAATCGTGGAGAAGGCCAGCAACCGCTTGATGTGGCGCTGAGCAAAGCACATGAAGGAGCCCACCACGGCCGTGACCACCCCCAAGGCGACCAGCACCGCCCGTAAAGCGTCGACATGGGGCCCCATCGTCCCGGCGAAGACCTCCCAGTAGAGGCGGGCGACCGCATAGACACCGAGTTCCACCATCACTCCGCTGAACAGCACGCATACCGGGACCGGGGCCACGGCGTGCGCGTCAGCCAGCCAGAAGTGCAGCGGCACCACCGCCGCCTTGGTGAGAAAACCGGCGAACAGCAGGACCATCGCCACCACGACGAGCGGGTCCAGGTGACCGCGACCGAGCGTCGCCCCCATCTGCGCCATGTTGAGCGCCCCGGTGCGGGCATACAGGAGCCCAACCGCGATGAACATCGCGTAGCCGGCGATGCTGTTGGTGATCGCGAAGTTGATCGCGCCCTGGATCGGGGCGCGCTCCTCGATCCGGTAGGCGGTGAGCGCGTACGCGGCCGTGCTCATCAGCTCGAAGAACACCACCAGGTTGAACAGGTCGCCGGTCAGGCAGAACCCGACCATTCCGGCCAGGAACAGCAGCATCAGCCCGTGGAAGAGGCCCTTGATGGCGTCGAAGTAGCGCAGCGAGTACACGAACGCCGCCACCACCAGGACGGCGGCGAACGCGGCGGCACCCGCGCCCAGTGGATCGATCGAGAGGGAGATGCCGATCGCAACGCCCTGCACGGGATGAAAGCCCCCGACCCAGTACGCGTAGGGCTGGGTGGCCGTGTGGAACACCAGCAACACGCACAGGGCGGTGACGGCGATGGCGGCAGCGGCGGCGACGCCATCCTCCAGCCAGCGTGGCGCAAACGAGCCCACGGCTACCAGCAGGGGACCCGCCAGCAACGGCACCACCACCGGAAGCGCTGAGAGGTGCGTCATGTGAGCCTCAGTGCCGCAGCGCGCGCAGTTTGCTGGGATCGACGCTGCCGAAGCGCTTGTGAGCCTGAACGACCAGCGCCAGCAGCAGGGCCACCACCGTCGCCTCGATCACGATGTCGGTGAGGACGAGCACCTGAACCACGGGGTCGACCAGACGCGAGCTGGTGGGGATGTCGGCGACGATCGGCGCCACCGCGTGGTTGCGGTAGCCCACGCCGAGCAGGACCAGGTAGGTCGCGGACTGCACGACGGTGAGGCTCAGCACCGTCCGCACCAGGTTGCGGCTGGAGACCACCCCCCACAGACCGACCACGAACAGCCAGGCGGCGACGATGAACGGCAGCACGTCAGCTCCCCCCCGCCCGCCGTGTGCCCATCAGATCCTGGTCCAGGAACTCCGTCCAGGTCAGCAGGAACGCGCCGGCCACCTCCAGCCCGACAGCGATGCTGTTGAGCGGCATCATCCCGGCGGAGAGCAGCATGTCCGGGGTCCCCAGGGGCAGGAAGTTCTTCAGGAAGACCGAGGCGAAGATCAGCCCTCCGACCCCGATCAGCACGTAGGAGATCGCCCCGAGCGATTCCACCGATTCAAGCGCCCACTCCGGGGCCCGGCGCTTGAGCGCCAGGTAGCGACCAGCCAGCAGCACGATCAGCGGTCCGGCGGCGAGCACGATCCCGCCCTGGAAGCCGCCGCCGGGCGTGAGCGCGCCGTGAATCACCACGTACACCCCGAGCGCGACGAGCAAGGGGATCAGCACGACTCCGGTGAGGCGCAGCGCTGGACTCGCGCCGGCGAAGCGGTGGTCCTCGATCCCCCGAGCGCGGTCGGTGTCCTCATCGTCGTCCCGGAGCTGGCGGAGCAGCACCGCGACCCCGGTCACCGAGGCAAAGAGGATGAACTCCTCCCCGAGCGTGTCGAACGCCCTGATGTCGAAGTTGAGTGCCGTGACGATGTCGGTGGCGTGGCGAAGCGCGGGCTCGATCCGATCGATCAGCAGCCCGTAGACCGTGTGCGCATGACCGAACCTCGGCAGTCCACGCATGCCGATCACCAGCACCGCGAGCAGGCCGGTGCCAGCCGCAGCGAACAGGCCCAGGCGCACCCGCCGAGTCATCAGTCCGGTTCCTCCTCGTCGGATGCGTGCTCCTGGGCCCGGATCTTGCGGAGCGCGGCGAGGATGATCACCGGGAGCCCAACGGCGGAGACGACGATCTGCGAAAGCGCCACGTCGGGAGCCTGGAAGACGAAGAACAGCAGCGTGAGCGCCAGCCCGTAGATCGCAAGCATCATCACCTGGCGCAGCGCGTCCGGGGTGAACACCACGGCGGTCCCGGCGACCCCGACCACGATCACGGCGACGAGCTGAAGCGTGCTCACCGGGGATCCTCCTCCAGCTCCTCTATCCCCTCCCGCCAGTCACCGTGGCGGCGGATTCGCAGGCTCCTGGCGGTGGTGTGCACGACCACAGGGCTGAAGACGATCAGCAGCACTCCTGTGAGCAGAGCCTTGTCCCCGAGGAGCGAGAAACCGGAGCGGAGCAGAATCGATACCCCCACGAGCAGCGCTCCCACACTGGCCAGCCCGACGTAGTGCAGCCGGTCAAGGGCGTCGCGCATCGCCACCACCCCAAGTACGGCGACCACCTCGATCGTCACCCCGGCGATCAGCACGACCACCGCGGTCACATGGCGGGCGTGCGTCATAGATCCTGCTCCATCAGCCGCGCAAACGCCAACGCGCCGATCAAGGTGAGGAGTCCCAGTACGACCGCGAGGTCGATGAACGGCTGCCGGCCGGTGGCCTGAGCCAGGACCATGAGCGCGGTCGTGGCCACCGTGCCCGCCACCTCGATCGCGGCCAGCGCCGAGGCGACGCCGGCGAACAGGCAGACCCCCACGCACGGCAGCAACGCCGCCGTCAGCACCGCGGCGCATATCTCCCAAACGCTCATCCCAGTCGCAGCACGTCGAGCTCCTTGCCACCACCACGGGGCTTGAGCTGATGGACGAGTAACAGGTTCCGCTCCAAATCCACTCCCACCACGATCGTGTTCGGAGCCAGCGAGCCGAGCGATTCCGTCAGCGCGGCGCGGCCGATGTCGCCCCCCTCCTCGCCCCCGCGGAACCGGACCGCGCGAAGCTCTCCACGGCGCGTCTCCCGCCTGACCAGCTGGGCGACAACCGCTCCGCACACCAGCCCCACGTCCCGCGGCACGCGGGCGATCGCCCGCCAGCCCGCCAGCAGCTGCGGAGGCGAGAGTGAGGCAGCGACCGGTCCCTGTCCTCCGGTGAGCAGAAGGCCCAGTCCGGCCAGGATCGCCACCACCGGGATGACGCAGAGCTCCGGGAGGGCGGTGGTGTCGATCAGGAGCATGTAGAACGGTGCCGCGATCGCCGCTCCCACCAGTGCTAGCCCAAGCCGCCGCATGCGCTAGAGCCGCGGCAGTACCTCGTCGCGATAGGCCTCGAAGAAGGCATCTTGCTCGGGCCCGATCTGTTGGACATAGAGCTCATCAAACCCAGCCGCCTCGTACTCCTTGAGCGCGGCGACGTGTCGATCCACGTCCGGGCCGCAGGGCGTCTCCTCGGCCAGCATCTCCTCCGTCACCAGCTCCGCGGCCTGCTGGAAATGCTCAGGGGTCGGAAGGATCTGCGCCAGCTCCCCGGGAAGGCCGTCGTTTGGCCACAGCCGATGAACCAGCTGACGGGCCTTGGCCTCGTCCTGTGACCAGCACACCTTGATGCCGCCCTGTACCAGCGTCCCCCGCTGCGCCTGGTCCCGGAACTGGCTCACCGAGTCCGCATCGGGGCCGACCGTGCAATAGCCGTCACCGATCCTCGCCGCCAGCGAGATCGCCTTCGGACCGAAGCCCGAGATGATGATCGGCGGGGGGTCCGGCGGCAGATCGTAGACCCGCGCGTGATCGACGCGGTAATGCGAACCGCTGTGCGACTGCACGCCCCCTTCCCACAGCGTGCGGATCACCTCGACCGCCTCTTCCAGCATCTCCAGCCGCTCATCGGCTCCCGGCCAGCGGTCACCCAGGATGTGCTCGTTGAGCGACTCACCGGTTCCGAGGCCGAGGCAGAAGTTTCCCTCCAGCAGCACCGCCGTCGTGGCGGCAGCCTGCGCGATGATCGCCGGATGGATGCGAATCGTCGGACAGGTGACGGCGGTTGTCACCTTCATCCCGCTGGTGGCCTGCGCGATCGCACCGAGGGTCGACCACACGAACGGGCTGTGGCCCTGCTCGTCGTTCCACGGGTGGTAGTGGTCGGAGATCCACAGTCCCTCAAACCCTGCGTCCTGCGCTTTGACCGCCTGGGAAACGAGATCTTGCGGGCCCCACTCCTCGCTCGAGAGGAAGTAACCGATCTTCATCGTTGCTCCTTGTCGGGTGAGGGTCGAACGCTGGCTGCTGCCCGGGCTTCTGCCCACAGCCGAACGGTTGTAATCAAGCGGAAGGGGTAAGTCTTCCCTGCAGCGGAAGAGTCCGGAAGGGAGAGCGATGGACGATCTCAAGCGCCAGCGTCAGCGCGCCACTGGTAGGTCCAACGGCCGGCGGTCGAACAAGAGCCCACAGGCCCAGAAGAACGCCAAGCAGGCGCGTGAGCGTGCGGCCGAGAAACGTGAGGAGCAGTCCGGCGCCGCGGGGTGGGTCGCCGACCGAGCCTCGCAGTGGGACCTGAGCGGGCCGGACTGGGGGTTCATGGAACGCCAGAAATATTTGTGGAACCCGCTGATGGACTACTGGTTCCGCATGGAGATCGAAGGGTGGGAGCGCCTCCCGCCACCCCCGGCGCTCCTGGTCGGGATCCACGCCGGAGCGCCGTTCGTGTGGGATGCCTGGACCATCGGTGTGCAGTGGTGGCGTCATTTCGGGCGAGATCGCCCGCTACACGGCACCGCGCACGACGCGCTGATGGCAGCTCCGGGGGTGGGAAGCTACTTTCGGCGGATGGGTGTGCTGCCCGCGTCTGCCGACAGCATCTCCACCGCGCTGGCCGAAGGCCACGATGTCGCCCTGTGGCCGGGCGGCGAGCGAGACTCGCTGCGACCGTGGACCCAGCGGGACGAGGCGGTGCTGGCGGGGCGCAAGGGGTTCGTCAAGCTGGCGATCCGCAGCCACGTGCCGATCGTCCCCATCTCGACGGTCGGGGGACCCGATTCGATGCCGGTGCTGGCCAGCGGCAAGCGACTTGCCCGCTGGCTCCAGCTGGACAAGCTGGCCAGGCTGAAGATGTTTCCGATCGCGGTGCAGGTTCCGTGGGGCATCTCTCCCGCGCTGCTGCCGGAGATCCCGCTGCCC
The DNA here is from genome assembly GCA_963731435.1 of uncultured Solirubrobacterales bacterium. Classification (GTDB taxonomy): domain Bacteria; phylum Actinomycetota; class Thermoleophilia; order Solirubrobacterales; family Solirubrobacteraceae; genus Palsa-465. The sequence continues at coordinate 1,234,229 of CAVSVF010000001.1, read as the reverse complement.
ACCAAGATCCGGACCTCGTTCGGTGATCCGATCAAGGTCGCCAACGATCCCGACAAGGCCAACGACGACGACTACGTAGAGCGGAAGTACGAGGAGGTCGTCGACGCCATCCAGGGCGGGATGGACCGGCTGGCGCGGCGCCGGCGCCTGCCCCTGTTCGGCTGAGCAGCGTGCCTCGCTTCCAGGAGCTACTTGCGGCGATCGACCGCCCGTTGCAGCTGCGCCTTGTTCATGTTCGAGCGGCCATCGACTCCGAGCTTCCGCGCCTCGTTGTAGAGCTGGTCACGCGTTCGCCCCTTCTCGCGGTTGGTGCCTGAGCGCTGGCCTCCCCGCTGCTGCGGCGACTTGTCGTCGGTGGAGGTGCGGGACCTCTGTCTCGACTCGCCGGACTGCGCACGGTTCTTGTTCACGGTGCGCGCCGCGATCTCCTCGGCTCGCTGCTCGCTGGCGCCCTGCTGGCGCTCGCTGTCCTTGATGTGCTCGTACTGGCGAGCCCGCTTGGTTCCCTGCTTGACGCCGCGCGGGGGCATTGACGACCTCCTGAGGATCGCGTTTGTGACTGAGAGCCAGTTACCCGGGCAGGCCGTCGCGGAAAAGCGCCCCGTCAGGCGTGGATCAACGTGGGCGTGCCCAGTGGAACATGGTCCACCAGCCACTTGCCCTCGGCAAGCGTCAGGCGCACGCAGCCGTGGCTGACGGGCTCGCCGATGGTGCTCGTCTCAGGCGTGGAGTGGATGGCGATGCGGTTGCCGCCCCCCCAACCCTGGATGGCATGCGGAGCGAGCGCCGACAGCGCGAGTATGCAACACCCGTAGGGTCCCTGCGGGTCGCCGGTGAGCAGCCGGTCGGTCACCGAGAAGCGCCCGGTCGGGGTCGGAGCATCGGGTCTACCGACCGCCACCGTGTAGCGCTTGACCACGTGCCCGCCATTGAGGACGGTCAGCCGGCGCGCGGCCAGCGACAAGCTGAGCTCCCAATTAACGCGAGCCAGACCCGCCGACGTGCGAGGTATCCAGCCCAGCTTGCCGTTCCCCGCCAGCGCGCTCACCACGCCCAGCCACGGACCGCTGGAATCGACCACCCACAGCACGGTGGGCGATCCGAAATGGGTGTGCGGACCCAGCGTGGCGAACCGGTGACCACCTGGGCTGGTCCGCATCGCCGTCCGGGCCTCTAGCACCGCCACCAACGCTCCCGAACCCCCGGGAAGACCGCTCGCCGGCCGGGCTGCCGTCGTGATCCCGGGACGCCCCGGGGAAGGCGTGGCCAACTCGGCGGGGCGAAACTGCTCGACGTTGGCGGCGGAGCCGCCGCTGGTGGCGATGAAGCCGACGAGAACGGCGATGATGGGCAGCAGGCCGGCGACGGAGATGACCGTCACGCGGACCAGCGAACTGCGGGAGCCACTCATGCCCACAGTATGTCGAGCCGGCCCTTCGGCGAACACCGTCGGGCGGGGTTCCGCCGGGCGCTAACCTCGTGATGGATGCTCGGGTTCCGGGACAAGACCAAGATGATCGATCCCGAGCGCGCCCTGCCCGGTAGGGAGGGCGAGGTGGCGGTGCCCGACCGGCACGCCGTACTCGGCACCCCGATGCGGCCCCCGTTCCCGGAGGGCCTCGAGCAGATCGTCGTCGGCATGGGCTGCTTCTGGGGCGCGGAGCGAGTGTTCTGGGAGGCCCCTGGCGTCTATACCACCGCCGTTGGATACGCCGGTGGCTTCACGCCGAACCCCACCTACGAGGAGGTCTGCAGCGCCAGCACCGGCCACACCGAGGCCGTGCTGGTGGTGTTCGATCCCAAGCAGACCTCGCTGGGAGAGATGCTCCGGCTGTTCTGGGAGAACCACGACCCCACCCAGGGAATGCGCCAGGGCAACGATGTCGGCACGCAGTACCGCTCGGCGATCTACGCCTCAAACGATGAGCAGCTGCAGGCAGCAATTGCCTCCAGGGACGCCTACGCGGCCAAATTGCGCGGCGCGGGCTATCCGGAGATAAGCACCGAGATCGCGCAGGCCGGGCCGTTCTACTACGCCGAGGACTACCACCAGCAGTACCTCCACAAGAATCCGTGGGGCTACTGCGGCCTCGGTGGAACCGGCGTCAGCTGCCCGGTCGGTTTGGGCGCAGCCCAGACGGGCTGAGCGCCGCGACCCGCCATCAGCCGCCGGCGACAGCCGGAAGGATGGTGACCTCGTCGCCGTCCTGGACCGGCGTCTCCAGCCCCTCGAGGAAGCGGATGTCCTCCTCGCCGACGTAGACGTTGACGAAGCGCCTCAGCCCGCCGTCTTCGGCGATGCGGCTGCGGAGCTCGCCGTAGCGGTCGTAGAGCGCGTCGAGCACCTCCCCGACGGTGGCTCCGCTGACCGACGCGGTTGCCTCGCCTTCGGTCGCGGCCCGGAGCTGGGTGGGGATCTTCACGCAGATGGCCATCGCGTCCGAATTCTTTCAGGCCGCAACCGAGGCGTGTTCTCTGGCCGTTTCGAACGACGCGAACGTGGGATCGATCTCCACCGTCTCGAACGTACCGCGCGCGCAGTCAAGCGTCTTCAGACCCTCGCCGGTGATGTATGCAACCACCCGCTCGGCGGGGTCGATCTCCCCGCGCTCGGCCAGCTTGGCCAGCACGGCGACGGTGACGCCGCCTGCCGTCTCGGTGAAGATCCCGGTGGTCTGCGCCAGCAGCTTGATGCCTTCGCGGATCTCCTCGTCGCTGACGGAATCGACCCTGCCGCTGGTCCGGCGAGCCAGGTCCAGCGCGTAGGGGCCGTCGGCCGGGTTGCCGATGGCCAGCGATTTGGCAATCGTGTCCGGCTTCACCGGACGGCAGAAGTCCTGCCCGGCCTCGAATGCGCTCGCGACCGGCGAGCATCCCGTCGCCTGGGCACCGTTGAAGATCGGCAGCTCTCCTTCGATCAGCCCCAGCTCCAGCCACTCCTCGAAGCCACGGGCGATCTTGGTGAACAGCGAGCCCGAGGCGATCGGGGCGACCACCCGGTCCGGCAGCTGCCAGCCGAGCTGCTCCGCGGTCTCGAAGGCCAGGGTCTTCGATCCCTCGGCGTAGTACGGGCGCATGTTGATGTTCACGAATGCCCAGTCGTGCTCGCCGGAGATCTCGGTGCAGAGGCGGTTGACGTCGTCGTAGTTGCCCCGCACCGCCACCAGGTTGGTGCCGTAGACCCCCGTGGCCAGGATCTTCTGCTCTTCCAGGTCGGAGGGGATGAACACGTAGGACTCAAGCCCGGCCGACGAGGCGTGCGCGGCAACGGCGTTGGCCAGGTTGCCGGTGGAGGCGCAGGCGATCGTCTGAAAGCCCAGCTCCCGCGCCCGGGCGAGCGCAACTGAGACGACGCGGTCCTTGAATGAGTGCGTCGGGTTGGCGGCGTCGTTCTTGACCCACAGCTCACGCAGGCCCAGCTGCTCCGCCAGGCGCTCGGCCTTGAGCAGTGGCGTCCATCCCGCCGCCAGCGTGCCCTTCGGCGGGCTGGCTACGGGCAGGAAATCGCCGTAGCGCCAGATGGAGTGGGGGCCCGCCTGGATCCGGCGCTTCAGCTCCGCCGGGTCGGACTGCTCACGGGAGGCGTAGCTGACCTCCAGGGGACCGAAGCAGCGCTCGCACACGTACCGCGCGTCGAGCGGATAGGTGGTGTGGCATTCCTTGCAGCTAAGAGACTCTGGCGGCATATATGTAGAAAAACCTCCGCCGGGGTCTGTGGTCGGAGGTCATGGAAACCGCCCTATCCACATCTCCCAGGCTGATCGTTGGAGCCTGATGGAATTGGCACCTTTCCCTTGCGGGAGGTTGCCGGGGTTTCGTTGGGCCATTTCCCTCCACCCCTCTGGATGCGTACTGCTATGTGTTGAGAAGTATAACCACACTTACCGGCGCTGCAGAAACAGCTTCCCACCCGGACCGCGCAGGAAACAGCTGGGTAGCAGCCGATTGACGGGACTGCGTGGCGCGTAACAAGGCTGAGCGGCTGGTGTTTCACGATCAGGCATGGCCGTCCCCTCAACTGAGCAGGCGCAGCAACTCGAGGCCTCGTTCGGACTGGGCAGCACGACGCCCAGCAAGCGGATGCTGGTCATCGTCAACCCGTACGCCACCACGGTCTCCGACCGTTTGAAGAACCTCGTCGTCTACGCGCTGCGCGGTAGCTACGAAGTCGACGCGGTCGACACGGAATCCCGAGATCATGCCACCGAGCTGTGCCGGGAGGCCGCGCGCAAGCGTTATGACGTGGTCGTCGCCTTCGGCGGCGACGGCACGGTGAACGAGGCGGCCAACGGGCTGGTCGGATCGGACACTCCACTCAGCTGCCTGCCGGGCGGAAGAACCAACGTCCTCTGCCGGATGCTGGGGATTCCAACTGACGTCGTCGACGCCACCGAGCACCTGTTGCGGATGGCCGACGACTGGCAGCCGCGGCGGGTCGACCTTGGCCGCGTCAACGACCGCTATTTCCTGTTCGCCGCCGGCGTCGGCCTAGACGCCAGCGTGGTCAAGCAAGTCGACGCGCATCCGCGTCTGAAGACCCGGCTGGGCGAGTGGTACTACACCTGGACGGGGGTGCAGACCTTCAACCGCCACTACCTCTTCCGTCCCCTGCGCCTGGAGGCCGAACTGGCGGACGAGCGGGTGAGCGGGGTGACCGCGGTAATCCAGAACGGTGCGCCGTACACGTTCTTCGGCAATCGACCGGTGGAGATGGGCGAGAACGTCACCCTGCAGAGCGGGAACCTGGCCGGCGTGGTGCTGGAGCGCGCCAGCCCGATCGACATTCCCACGATCATCTGGCGGGCCCTGTCATCCCGCGCGAGGATGAGCCGGCACCGGCGGGTCCACCACTTCAGCGGACTGGACCGCGTCAGAGTGTCCTCGCTGGACGATCGACCGCTGCCGATCCAGGTCGACGGCGACTACATCGGCGAGGCACCCGAGGCGGAGTTCGCCGTCGATCCAGGCGGCTTTCTCGTAGTGGCCTGATCGTTTCAGTCGCTCGCGGGCGCGGGCACTTGGGTCCCGGCGGGCATCCGGAGCCCGCGGCTCCGCGTCGGTCGCCGTAGGACGTTCGTCGAGACGCGCCAGCAGCTGCCGCAACGGGCCCTATGATCGCGCCGTGCGAACGATGCGGATCGTGCTGACGCTCGCCGTCACGGCGCTGGTCCCTGCGGCGCTGGCGGGTGCAGAGCGCACGGGTAGCGCACGGACGGCGGCGGTGCCACGGCTGGCGGGAACCCGATGCCCGGTGTTCCCGGCCGAGAACCCGTGGAACCAGCGAGTCGACAGGCTGCCGGTGGCACATGACTCAGCGCGCCTGATCGGCGCGATCGGGCTCGACAGCCCGGTCCACCCAGACTTCGGCTCAGGTCGCTACGACGGCGAGCCGATCGGAATTCCCTACACGATCGTCTCCAGCCGCACTCATCGGGTGCCTGTCCACTTCACCTACGCCTCTGAGTCGGACCGGCGACGGTATCCGCTGCCGCCGCACGTAGCCATCGAGGGCGGTTCCAGCTCCACCGGCGATCGGCACGTGATCGTGGTCGACCGCGACAGCTGCACCGATTACGAGCTCTACGCCGCCTACCCGCGGTCCGGGGGGCGCAGCTGGGACGCCGGATCAGGGGCGATCTTCAACCTTCGCTCCGACCGGCTGCGCCCGGCCGGCTGGACATCGGCCGATGCGGCTGGACTGCCGATCCTTCCCGGTCTGGTTCGCTACAGCGACGTGAAGGCGGGTGCCATCGATCACGCCGTTCGCTTCACCGCTCCGCGCACGCGGCGGGCCTACGTGTACCCCGCGCGTCACTACGCCTCCTCGTCCAACGATCCGTCGCTGCCTCCGATGGGCCTCCGTGTCCGCCTGAAGGCGTCGGTCAACATTTCGGCTCTGCCCTACCAGGCACGCGTAGTCGCCGAGGCGCTCAAGCGCTACGGGATGATCCTGGCGGACAACGGCTCGCCTTGGTACGTCTCCGGAGCGCCGGACCGGCACTGGAACAACGACGCCCTGCATCTGCTGGACCGGCTGAGCGGGCGGGACTTCCAGGTCGTCAACACGAGCTCGCTGCCACACCCCGGCTCCTGAATCGTCGCCTCTGGGGCCGGGAGTGCCCCAGTGGGGAAATTCGTCAACAGGGCGACGGCGGGCGATTCCTGCCGGGAACTGCACGTCCGAGGTGGAATATCCGTCGCGGACCCTGGCAGCGCCGGCGCGTGAGGGAAATTCAACAGGTCCGAATCCCGGACCCACCTGAGGGACTGATTCTCGACCCTTGGGGGGGCGAGAATCGGACGGTGACGGCTCAGGTAATCGATGGCCCCTCCCCCAGCTCGCAGTCGGCCCAGCTCCGCCAGCTCCTCCACCCTTCAGCTCACTCCCCAGGACCTGCGGCTGCTGGAGTTCATCGCCGATCACCGGGTGGTCCTGGCCGCCCACCTCCAGATGCTGCTGGAGCGCTCGCTTCATCGCACCCAGCGCCGGCTTCGTCAGCTACGCGAGGCCGGCTACCTGGAGCAGCGAACGGTGTTCCAGCACCAGCCGAGCTGTTACCTGATCTCCAAACCGGGTCTGGCTGCCATCGGCAGTGCGCTGCCCCGGCCCCGGGTGCATCTGCCCGGCTACCTTCATGACGTCGGGGCGGCATGGCTGTGGCTAGCAGCCAGCGGGGGTCAGTTCGGTCCGGTCCGCGAGGTCATCTCCGAGCGCCAGCTGCGTTCCCGTGACGGGCTGCCCCGGGAAGCCGGGTACGCCTTCGGGCTGGACCGGCCGAGGACCAGCTTTGGCGTGCGGCTATGGGAGTCCGGGCCGCGGGGCCACGAGCGTCTGCACTATCCGGACCTGGTGCTGGAGCGGCCGGACGGCCGGCGGGTGGCGCTGGAGCTGGAGCTGTCCAGCAAGGGCAACCGGCGCCTGGAAAAGATCATCTCCGCGTACGCCTCCGACCGGCGGATCGACGCGGTCGTCTACCTGGTGGAGCGCCCCGCAGTCGCGCGCGCGGTCCGCCGCGCCGCGGCTGCCGCAGGGGTCTCGGAGCTGGTCCACGTCCAGCCCTTCGCCTGGGCCCCGTCGCTACAGCCGCTGGTGCGCCACCTCGCCCCCACCCGTTCGCGCTCTACGCCGCAGCGGACCACGGCAGTTGCCCGGTGAGGCCGCCTCCCCCACCCCGACCGCGTCCGTACTGGGCGCTTGCAGCGCTCGCCGCGCTGTTGCTGATCCCATCCGGGACGGCGACCCTGATTCTGCTTGGCGGTATGGGGATCAGCGTGGGGGTCCCGTTGCTGCGCCGTACGTTCCGTGCCCGCCACTCCGCCCATCGCGTCCCCACAGTCGATGCTTTGGTGCTGGGGCGGGACTCCGGCGGCAAGGCGGTGGTGCTGGAGGACCGCCAGCTGGCGGCGCATGGGCTGATCGTCGGGGCGAGTGGCGCCGGCAAGTCGACCTCGCTGCTGGCTCTTCTCAGCGATGCCGTCAAGCGCGGGCGTCCCGTGATAGCGATCGACATGAAGGGCTCGCCCGCGTTTGCCCACACGCTGTCTGAGGCGGCGGGCTCGGCGGGCCGCCGCCTTCAGGTCTGGTCACCCGACGGACCCGCGCTCTGGAACCCGCTCCGGCACGGCAATGCCACCGAGCTGAAGGACAAGCTCGTCTCCACCGAGCGCTTCACCGAGCCGCACTACCAGCGTGCGGCCGAGCGGTATGTCCAGCTGGCGCTTCAGGTCCTGCAGGAGAGCCATCCTGAGCGCCCTGCCACGTTCGCCGAGGTGGTGGCGGCGATGGAGCCGCGGCGCCTGGCCGGGCTGTGCCGCCAGCTTGCACCGTCTCGCGCGCTCGCCGTCGAGGAGTACCTCTCCGGTCTCACCAGCGATCAGCAGAGCGCCATTCGCGGCCTGGGCACGCGTTTGGCGATCGTCAGCGAGTCTCACACCGGCCGCTTTCTCGAGCCCGGCGTGCCGGGGGCTGAGCACTCCGCCGCAGCGCCATGTCACGCGCGGGCCGGCGCCGAGTCCGAGATCGATCTGCGGCGCGCACTGGAAGGAGACGACGTCGTTCTCTTCAGCCTCAACTCCAGCGTCTACGGCAAGCTGGCGGCGCAACTCGGCACGCTGGCGATCCAGGATCTGGTTACGGCGACCGGCCACCGCCTGGAGCACGTGGCCGCCGGAGATCGTCCGCAGGCGCTCGTGGGGATCGACGAGTTCTCGGCGCTCGGCGCTGACAACGTCATCTCGCTGCTGGCTCGAGGGCGGGAATCCAGGGTGAGCGTCCTGCTGGCCACGCAGGAGCTGGCCGACCTCGACCGGGCGGCTCACGGTTTTCGTGATCAGGTGCTCGGCGTCACCGCGGTCAAGATCGTGCACCGCCAGGACGTGCCGGCGTCGGCCCAGACGATCGCCCAGATGGCGGGCACACGCAAGGTGTGGGAGCCGACCTACCGCTTCGGTCAGGGTCCCTTTGGTCGGTACGACACCAGCCGGGGGAGCCAGCGCGAGGCAGAGCAGTTCGTCGTTCACCCCAACGAGATCAAGTCGCTGCGCACCGGGGAGGCGGTCCTGATCACCAAGGTGCCGGAGCACGAGGTGCGAACCGTGAAGGTTGCGCCACCTGCGCCACCTGCGCCGGTGCGGACCGAGGTGCCCCACCCCCTGGCGCCCGCCGGGCACCCTCGGCGGCAATGGGTGGAGACCGCAAAGCGGGAGGATCCGCTGGGCGCCGGAGCTGCAGGTCCGGCAGCGGCGAGCCGGGGTGCACCTGACGCCGCACGGCGAGTGGCGTCGCCCGCTCAACCGAGGGCGAGGCCAGAGCGCTCGGGGCGGCCACGCGGGCCGGAGCGGTAGGAGTGGCAGGCTGTGCCGTGCCTCCCGCCGTTCGTGTTCTGCCTTGCGCGTCGTGCGTTGTGCAATGCGCGCCGTGCTCAACCGCGAACGCATGGCGCTGGTCCAACGCGCCCGGGGTAACCCGAACCGCTCAGGCCGCGCCCGGGGTTACCCGGTAGGCGTCGAACACCGCGTCGATGTTGCGCAGGCGGTTGATCGCCTGGTCCAGCGAACGGGTGTCCCCCACCTCGACGACGAAGCGGTTCTTGACCATCGGATGCTCGACCGTGCAACGAGCCTCCAGAATGTTGATCCCGCCCTCGGCGAATGTGCGCGACATGTCCTCCAGCAGGCGATGGCGGTCCCAGCCGTCGACCTCGATCTCCACGCGGAATGAGGTCTCGGCGTCGCCCTCCCAGCTGACCGGGGTGAACCGATCGGGATCCCGGCGGAGCACCGCCACGTTGGGACAGTCCTCACGGTGGATTGTGATGCCGCGTCCCAGCGAGATGTAGCCGACGATCGGGTCCCCGGGAACCGGGCGACAGCACTTGGCCATGCGCAGCATGACCTCGTCGATCCCCTCCACCGAGATGCCGAAGCGCGAGGAGGAGGTGGTGGGACGGGAGCGGCGGCGGTGGGTCTGCAGCAGATCGTCGGCGGCGGTCGGCTCGCTCTCGGCAGCCTCCCCCTGCTTGAGGCGCTGCATCAGCTTGTTGACCACGACCTTGGGAGAGATCTTGGCGCCGCCGAGCGCGATGTAGAAGTCGTCGCCCTTGCGGAAGCCCATCTCCCGGATGACGTCTGCCAGTAGCGGCGAGCTGACCAGCTTCTGTGCCGGGAGCCCCTGCTTCTTCAGATGCTCCTGGAGCAGCTCCCGTCCGGTGTGCTCGGTGTCCTTGCGGGACTCCGCCTTGAACCAGGCTTTGATCTTGTTGCGCGCCCGGGTGGTCTTGACCAGCGCCAGCCAGTCCCGCGAGGGACCGCGCTCGCGCTTGGAGGTCAGGACCTCGACGATGTCGCCCGAGCGCAGGCCGTAGGAAAGAGGAACGATCTTGCCGTTGACCTTGGCCCCGACGCAGCGGTGTCCGACGTCGGTGTGGATCTCGTAGGCGAAGTCCAAGGGCGTCGCCCCGGCGGCCAGCGACTTGACCTCGCCCTTGGGGGTGAACACGAACACCTCGTCCTCGAACAGATCGACCTTCAACGTCTCCATGAACTCGCCTGGATCCTTGAGGTCCTGCTGCCAGTCCAGCAGCGAGCGGAGCCACTTGAGCTTGCCGTCGGAGTCCTGGGCCTCGGCGGCGCCGAGTGCGGCGGACACGCCCTCCTTGTACATCCAGTGCGCGGCGATCCCGAACTCCGCGAGGTCATGCATCTCCCGGGTGCGGATCTGGATCTCCAGCGGCCGTCCCTCGGGCCCGATCACCGTCGTGTGCAGTGACTGGTACATGTTGAACTTGGGCATGGCCACCCAGTCCTTGAAGCGACCGGGCAGCGGCTTCCACAGCGAGTGGATCGCCCCGACTGCGCCGTAGCAGTCCTTGACCGACTCGACGATCACCCGCATCGCGGTGAGGTCGTAGATCTCGTTGAACTCCCGACCCTTCTTGGTCATCTTCGAGTAGATCGAGTAGAAGTGCTTGGCGCGGCCGGAGATCTCCGCTTCGATCCCCAGCTCCTGGAGCTCCTTGGCCAGGTACTCGCCGGCCTGGTTGACGTAGCGCTCGCGCTCGGCCCGCTGCTGGGCCACCAGCCCCTTGATCTCGTTGTACTTGCGCGGATGCAGTGTCTGGAAGGCGAGGTCCTCCAGCTCCCACTTGATGGCGTGAATGCCGAGCCGGTGGGCGATCGGGGCGTAGATGTCCAGCGTCTCCCGCGACTTCTCAATCTGCTTGGGCTTGGGCATGGCGTCGATCGTCCGCATGTTGTGCAGGCGATCGGCGAGCTTGATCAGCACGACCCGGATGTCCGCGGCCATCGCCACCATCATCTTGCGGTAGTTCTCGGCCTGGGCCTCGTCCCGGGACTGGAAGGTCAGCCCGGTGAGCTTGGTGACGCCGTCGACGAGACCAGCGACCTCCTCGCCGAAGTCCTCGCGCACCTCGTCCAGCGAAGCCGAGGTGTCCTCGACCGTGTCGTGCAGGAGCGCAGCGCAGAGCGTCTCGGTGTCGAGGCGCATGCCGGCGCAGATCTTGGCCACGCTGACCGGGTGGATGATGAAGTCCTCGCCCGACTTGCGCCGCTGATCACCGTGATGCACGCAGGCGTAGACGAAGGCCTCCTCCACCCGCGTCCGGTCGATATTGACCGCGGCCTGATCGGCGTGCTCCTCGACGATCGCGAACAGGTCCGAAAGCAGCCGCCGCTCAAGCTCGGTCAGCTCGCCGCGCTCGATCACCTCCCGGACCTCGTCACGCTCCAGCTGTCCGACCGGCGGCCGAGAGGCCGCCATCACCGCGGAGCCTCCGCTAGGACCCGCGCGCCGGCCGTCACCGTTGCGCGCAGATCCGCCGGCGCCGGTAGCGGCGCCGTTCGCCTTGGAGCGCGTGCGGCTCAGGCGCTTACCGGAACTCTTGCGCTGCTCAGGAATCGCTTCCCGTCCTCGTATCGCTGGGCATAGGCCCGGTAGGCGGACGAGCGCTCGAGCGACGTCTGCACTTCGCTGCCGAGCGCCAGACCGGGCCGCTCCGGGTCCACGATGGCGAGCCCGAGCTCGCTGAGTACCCGCAGCAGCCGTCCGGCCAGCCGGGGGGACCGCGGGTGCGAACCCCCGCCGGCCAGTAACCGGGCCAGCTCATCGCCATCGGTCTCGCCCCGCGCCCGCAGGCGGCGGTAGAGGTCGATCAGCGAGGCGCGCAGGTCGTATTCGAGCTCGTGCATCTGTAATGCAAAGCGTAGCTCAGCCTCTCCCCACGCCAGCTGGCAGACACCGGCCCCGGCCGAGAGCACGGCGGCCTCGCGCGCGCAGGCGGGCGGATCGAGCGCCACGAGCTGCGGAAATGACGCAAGCAGCTCCGGCGAGTCGCACAGCGCAGAGTAAGAGCTCAGGGTGAAGCCACCGATTCGCTCGGACAGACCGGGCAGGCGCCGTGAGACGTCAGAGCAGACCGCGAGCACAGGCAGACCGCTCGCCTTCGCCTCCGTCAGCACGCTCAGCGGGCTGCGGCCTCGGCGGTCGACCACCGTTCGCCCGCCGTCGGCGGGCCTCGGTGCACCGGTCGCCGAGGGATCCTCAAGGTCACAGGTCAGCTCAGCCAGCGCGATCTCCATGTAGCGGCAGTCCTCGTCGAGCACTTCGATCGCATCCGGGGTGCAGGGATGGGCGTGGCTGAGGACCAACCGGGGCTCCACAGCGCCGTTCCAGACGTTCCGCTCCAGGCGGAAGGTCGCATCCAACGGCACCCGCTCCCCACCGGGAACCTTGCCATCGCATCCAAAGGACACCGCGCGGGCCCTGGCCCCTCCGGAGCTCACCGAGAAGCGAACGTGACGACCCTCTCCCATCTTGCGCACATCCTCGAAGCGTGCTCCGGGCACGAGCAGCCGAGGACGGGGGTTCCCCATCCCGCAGGGCTCGAGCAGTGCCAACTCCTCGGCCAGGTCGAGCCCCAGCTCAGAGCCACAGACGACGGCGTCGACCCGCTCCACCGGCTGAAGCAGCTCTGCGGTGAGCACGGCTTCGGCGTATTGCTCGATCGCTGCTCGGAACGCCCGTCATATCCCCGGAGGCGACGGTCAATCCGGCGGCTGCGCGGTGTCCGCCGTAACGGATCAGATGGTGGTCGGCTGACGTGAGAGCGGCGAGCAGGTCGAAGCCCGGGATGCTCCGGCCCGAGCCCTGCCCGATCCCGTCGCTGCCGGTCGCAATCAGGATCGCGGGACGGTGGTAGCGCTCGACGATCCGCGAGGCGACGATCCCGATCACCCCCGGGTGCCAGTCCTCGCCGGCCAGCACGTAGGCGCTGCGCTCGCCCAGCTCGGCCACCTGTCCCTGAGCCTCCCACAGAATCCGTTGCTCCACCGCCCGGCGCTCGACATTGAGGGAATCGAGCTCTGCGGCGATCTCCGCCGCCCGCGTCGCATCGTCGGTCATCAGGAGCTCGAGCCCCGCGTCCGCCCGCTGCAGCCGGCCGGCGGCGTTGATCCGCGGGGCCAGGCGGAAGCCCAGCGCTCCAGCGTCCACGTCGCTGGGATCGACCCGCGCCACCGCCATCAATGCCCGCAGGCCGGGGCTGGTGGTGTTGGCCAGAGCGGCGATCCCCGCTCGGGCCAGCCGCCTGTTCTCCCCGTGCAAGGGCATCAGGTCGGCGACCGTGGCCAGAGCGACCAGCTCCAGCGCGCGCTCGTCCACCGGCGCCCCGATCGCCTGGGCGAGCTTGTAGGCGACCGCCGTGCCACAGAGCTCCACGAACGGGTAGCCGCAGACGGTCGGATGGACGATCGGGCACGGTGGCAGTGAGCCGTCCGCCGGCGGGGAGTGGTGGTCGGTGACGACGACATCCAGTCCGAGCTCCCTGGCCGCCGCCACCTCCGCCACCGCGGTGATGCCGCAGTCGACGGTTATCAGCAGGCCGGCGCCGCGTTCTGCGAGCCGCTGCACCGTGGACAGCGCCAGGCCGTACCCATCATCGACGCGGCTGGGCAAGAACCACCCGACGTCCGCCCCCAGCGACCGCAGAGCGCCGACGAGAACGGCGGTGGCGCAGACGCCATCGACGTCGTAGTCGCCATGGACCACGATTCGATGGCCCGCGGCAATGTGGCCCGTGACTGTCTCCACCGCCCGGTCGATTTCCCCGAAGCAGGAGGGCTCGTGCGCCTCCCGAGGCTCCAGATACTCACGCGCGCGGGTGGGATCGGAAAGCCCCCGGCGGGCCAGCACCTGGGCCAGCACATGGCTGACGCCCAGCTCCCGCCGCAGGATCAGGGATGCCTCGACGTCGTAGGGCGTGATCTCCAGGCGCCGGTCGGGCGCGGGCTCGCCCCCTTGCGTGAGCACCTGCAGCGCCGGGCGCTCGCCTGGATCACGAGGTGCGTTGGGGGTGGTGAGCAACAGGGCCGCATCCGACATGACCGCAGCGTAAGTTCCGCCCCCGACGGATCCGGTCGCCTGCGGCCCAAACCACCCCGGATTGGCACGAAGTTGTGACCGCTGTCAGGTCACGCCGGCCGCTCGCTCGCGGCGCATCCCCTCCAGGTACACGAGCGCCATCCCGATCAGCGCTCCCGGCACCGCCTCGAGCGCGGTGTAGAGGTGCGTGTCATGACGACCGGGGATATGCAGCCCGCTGATCAGCAGCCCGCACACGACAGCCCCCACCAGCGCCCCGAGGAAGGCCCCCACGATGCCGCCCCAGTAACGATCGGGCAGCCAGATCGTGAAGTGCCACAAGGCGAGACCCATCATCACCCAGGCGAGCATGCCCATTAGCGCCTCCTCCCGTGGCGGCGGCTACGGGAGCGCGACTTCGAGGCCGCCTTCTGCTTGCGCACCGGGGCCATACCCTCGTTCTCCGCGACGTCGGGGGCCGGGGCCGGCGGCCCCTGCGGTCCGGTTTCAGGCCGCGTCTGACCGTCCGGCGCCGGAGCCGGGCCTTCGGCTGGCGCCGGCGGGGGGCTCGGCTCGGTCCGGGGTGCCGGCTTGGGGGCGCGCGGCGCGGGCTGCTGCACGCGGGGGGACCGCTTGGTCAACGTCGAGCTCCGGCTTCCCTTGCGCTCCGGTTCTACTCCCAGCTCGCGCTTCATCTCTTCAAATTCCGACGCCGAGACGTTCTCGGAGGGAGGCGAGGTGAGGCGGCCGGCTGGGCGGCGCTTCACCTGCGGCTCCACGTCGGAGCCCGGCGCGTCCGCGTAGGCGGGGACCATGCCGTAGTCGGCTTCGATCCGCTCGCGACGGTGGCGGTAAAGCGGCTCGCGCTCCTTCCAATGGGTCAATACGGGCGAGGCGATGAAGATCGACGAGTAGGCGCCTGAGGCCACGCCGATCAGCAGCGCGAAGGCGAAGTCCCGGAGGGTGTCTCCACCGAAGAGAAGCAGCGCGAGGATCGGCATCAGCGTGCACGACGTCGTGGCCAGCGATCGGGTCAGCACCTCGGACATGGAGCGGTTGACGATCTGGGAGAACGCCGCCCGCGGCATGCGCGGCACGTTCTCCCGCACGCGGTCGAAGACGATGATGGTGTCGTAGAGCGAGTAGCCCAAGATGGTCAACAGCGCGGCCACTGTCGCTGTTGTCACCTCCCGGCCGGTCAACGAGTAGACGCCGCTGGTGATCAGCACGTCGTGCATCAGCGCGATCAGCACCGGGATCGCGAACTTCCATTCGAAGCGCAACGCCACGTAGGCGGAGATCACCAGCAGCGAGGCGATGATCGCGATCACCGCACTGTTGGCCACCGTCTTACCGAAGGTGGGGCCCACCGAGCTTGAGTCGAACGATCGAAGCTGGAAGCGGTTGGCCACGGCCTGACGGACATTGGCCACTCCCTTGGGCTGAAGCTGCTTGGCCGAGATCTGAAAGACGTTCGGCCCAAGCGCTGGGTCGGTCCTGCGCTGCACCGTCGCCGACTTGGCGCCGCCGGCGCTGACCGTGGAGGCGAGCTGGGACTCGCTGGCAGAGTGGACCAGGCTGGCGGTGATCCTCGTCCCGGAGGTGAAGTCAATCCCGAGGTTCAGTCCGCGGCCCCCGATGGCCAGCGCCCCCACCAGCAGGATCACCCCGGACATCGAGAAGAAGTAGCGGGACGCGCCCATGAAGTCGAAGCGCACGACCCGTCGCAGGCCGGCGGCGCCGAGGGCGGAGGGCCGCGAGATCGTCCGTGAGTTTCCCATGCTCATGAGGATCGCCTGGGTGGCCATCACCGCGGTGAACAGGGAGACGAACGTCCCGATCCCAAGGGTGAAGGCGAATCCCTTCACCTCCGCCGTGGCCAGCACGAACAGGATGAACGCGGTCATGATCGTGACCACGTTGGCGTCGATGATCGCGGTCAGACCCTTGCGGTAGCCGGTGATGATCCCCTGGCGGATCGATCTTCCCGCGCGTATCTCCTCCTTGACCCGCTCGAAGATCACGATGTTGGCGTCGGCGGCCACCCCGATCGTCAGGATCAGGCCGGCGATCCCCGGCAAGGTGAGGGTGATCGGGATCAGCTTGATCAGCGCGTAGAAGTAGATCGAGTAGACGATCAGGCCCGCCGTGGCGATCACCCCGAGCACGCGGTAGAAGGCGATCAGGAAGACCGCGACTACGAGGAGCCCCACCAGTCCGGCGAGGACGCCCTGGTCCAGCGCCTGCTTGCCGAGCGTCGCCGATACCTGGGATTCGGAGATCAGCTTCAGGTTGATCGGCAGGGCCCCCAGCCGCAGCTGGGTGGCCAGATCCTGCGCGCTCTGGATGGTGAAGCCGCCCTCGATGTCGGCGCCGCTATCGCCGGGAATGCCGTCGGGGTACGTCTTGAAGTCGATCGACGGGACGCTCAAGAGGTTGGTGTCCAAGGCCACGGCGAAATGCTGGTTGAGCGTCTGGCCGAGCCCGGAGACGAGGTCACCGCGGTGGGCGATCGCGCTGGTGACGTCCTGGAAGGCGGTCTTCCCGTGGGAGGTGAAGCCGAAGGAGATGTCGGGGGAGCCGCTCTGGTCGGTCGACTGCTGCGGGTTGGTGATGTCGTTGCCGAACAGTGAGACGTGATCGCGAAGCACGAAGAACTGAGCGCTCGGGCTGGTGATGGCGAGCGGGTGGGTGACGCTGGCGGGAACAGCCTGCAGAACCACCGTGCCCTGGAGGATCGTCAGCCGCTGACCCTGGGAGGCGCTCACCCCCGAGGGCAATCCGGCGTCGAGGTCGGAGACGTTGTCGTCGGGCCCGGAGAGCAGGCAGTGGGTGCCGGCCGCCACGGCCGTACCCTGGGCGCGCGCGGCGAGCCGGCAGGCAGCGCTGCCGGGAGCTCCGAACAGGTAGTACTGCGGCCCCAGCCGGGCATTGTCGGAGCTCACCTGCCTGGGCTGCTGGGAGGCGAGCTTCACCGCCTGGTACAGCGGCATGCTGCCGGCGCCGGGCGCGCCTGGGCCCCCGCTCGAGCCGGCGCCCTGGCTGATCGACACCGCCGACGGATCCTGGGCCTGCAGCTGGCTGGCCACCGTCTTGCCGTTGGCGGTGAGCGCGTTGGCCTCCCAGTCGTAGAACTCCAACCGAGCGGTCGTACCCACCAGCTTCTCCGCCCGTGCGGTGTTCTTCACGTCGGGGAGGCTGGCCGAGATGCTGTTGCCGGCGGTCTGGATCTGCGGCTCGGAGACGCCGAGCTGATCGACTCGCTGGCGCATGATGTCGACGGCGCGGGACAGCGCGTCCTGGGTGACAACCGGCGTCTGCTGGGTCGGCAGCGCCTGATAGACGAGCTCGACGCCTCCCTTGAGATCGAGTCCGAGGCGGGTCTTCTTGGGCTTGACGGCGCCCGGGATCCCGGCGATCACCACCAGCGACCCCAGCAGCAGGCCGAGGACCACCAGCAGGACCAAGCCGTAGCGCTTGCGATCGCTCATCGCGCCGGATCCGGTCCGGTGCCGCTCATTCGCCGTGGTTGGTGGGCGTCAGGACCAGCAACAGGCCGCCCTCGTCATCGTCGTAGGCGGGGAAGATGTCCGCCGTGGCGCGGGCTGGAAGATCCCCCTCCGCATTTACCTGCACCGGCTTGCCCTGGACCCGGACCTCCCATTCGAGGACGGTGCCGAGATGGTCGGTTCCATCCTCGAACTGGAGGCCCAGCACCTCACCGGCGGGGCGGCCCATCGCCTGCTCGGTCTTCAGTCCCGTCAACTCGAACGACCCGCGACCGCAGTCGACGATCCGGCCGTCACCATCGCAGGCGAAGAAGGCCGCGGCCGGCGCCGGGTAGTAGTCGTCCAGCAGCTCGAACAAATAGGCGAAACCGCACTTCTCGCACCCGCGCGCCTCGCGGCGAAAGCCGGCGTTGCGATCGGTCCCCATGGAACGGTTGCCGCAATGCGGACAGATGAAGTAGTGCTCACGGGCCATGGCCGCCTGAGGATAGACATCCCGGTCCTACAGCAACGTCGCTGGGCCCGGCCGCTCCAGGCCCAGATGGGCGAAGGCCCGCAGGGTCGTGACTCGGCCCCGCGGGGTGCGATCCACCAGGCCGCGTTGCAGCAGGTAGGGCTCGTAGACATCCTCGATCGTGTCGGGCTCCTCGCCGACGGCTACGGCCAGCGTTGACAGGCCCACCGGGCCCCCGGCGAACTTCTCGCAAATCGTCCGCAGGATCTCCCGGTCGAGCCGGTCGAGTCCCTCGTGGTCCACCTCCAGCAGGTCAAGCGCGGCCTCGGCGGCCGCGGCGGTGACCACGCCGCCCATCCGAACCTCTGCGTAGTCGCGCACCCGCTTGAGCAGCCGGTTGGCCACGCGGGGCGTACCGCGGCTGCGCGCCGCGATGGCGATGGCGCCGTCGTCCTCGATCTCCACCTCCAGGAGCCGTGCCGAGCGTCTGACGATCCGGGCGAGGTCCCGCGGCTCGTAGTGCTCCAGCCGGTGCTGGATGCCGAAGCGGTCACGAAGCGGAGTGCTCAGCAGCCCGGCCCGGGTGGTGGCACCGATCAGCGTGAACGGCGGCAGCTCCAGCGTGACCACGCGCGCCCCGGCCCCCTGGCCGACGGTGATCGGCAGAGTGCGGTCCTCCATTGCCGGATAGAAGGTCTCCTCCAGTGCCCGCGGCAGGCGGTGGATCTCGTCCACGAAGAACACCGAGCGGGGCTCCAGCGCGGTGAGGAAGGCCGCGATGTCACCCTTGCGCTCCAGCGCCGGTCCGGCGGTCTGGACAAACGGGACTTCGAGCTCGGTGGCCACGATCTGCGCCAGCGAGGTCTTGCCCAGGCCCGGTGGGCCAGCCAGCAGCACGTGATCGAGCGCCTCGTCACGGGAGGCCGCCGCGGCGATCGAGACCGACAACTGATCCTTCAGCGACTCCTGACCGACGAAGTCCTCCAGCCGTCGCGGCCGCAGCGAACGATCGAGGTCATCGTCGGGAAGCGCCTCGGGGGACTGGATCCGCGGTCCGTCCTCCAAGGAGTCCGCGAGAGGCCATCCTGACTCGAGGTAGCTCATGACCGCGCGGCCGCCTTCAGCGCCTCGGCGATCAGGTCCTCCGGGCGCTCGCCGCTGGCGTCGTCAAGAAGCTCGTCGGCCTCCTGCAGGCTGTAACCCAGTCCCACCAGCCCTTCCCGGGCCAGCGCGCGCGGCTCCTCGCCACGGCTCACCGAGATCGCGTCCTCCGGGAGCGCGGTCCCCACCTTCTCTCGCAGTTCGACCACGATTCGCTCCGCCGTGCGCTTGCCGATGCCGGGGACCGCCTGAAGGCGAGCGGTGTCCCCCGCGGCGAGCGTCCCGAGCAACTCTCGTGGCGGGCCCCCGGAGAGCACGGCCAGCGCAACCTTGGGACCCACCGATTGCACCCCCAGCAGCATCAGGAACAGCTCACGCTCCTCCTCGCTGGCGAAACCGTACAGGGCCAGCGCGTCGTCGCGGACCACGAGATGGCTGTGGAGGGAGACCTGACCTCCGACCGCGGGGACCTGTCGCAGTGTCTGCGCAGAAACGGCGAGGCGGTAGCCGACGCCGCCGCAGTCGATCACCACGTGGTCAACGCGGCGCACCGCCACGGTCCCGGAGACGAGCGCGATCATCCGCCCACCGCCGCTGCCAGCGGGGCCCTGTTCAGTTCGCAGATCGCCACCGCCAGCGCGTCTGCGGCATGGTCCGGAGTGGGCACGCCGGCCAGCCCCAGCAGCCGCGCCACCATCCGTCCGACCTGGGTCTTGTCGGCGCGCCCATGCCCGCACACGGCACCCTTGACCTGCTGCGGTGTGTAAGAGCGGGAAGCCAGACCGCGCTGTCCGGCGGCCAGCAGGATCACGCCCTTGGCCTGGCCGACGGCGAAGGCCGTGCGGACATTGGCCCCGAAGTAGAGCTCCTCGATGGCCAGCGCGTCCGGCCGGTGATGCTCGATCAGCTCGCACACCCGAAGGTGGATGTCGGTCAGTCGCCGCTCCAGCGGCACGCCCGCAGCTGTCTCGATCACGCCGGCGGCCAGCGCCCGCAAGCGGGAGCCCTCGCTGCGCACCAGTCCGTAACCGGTGCTGGCGGTGCCGGGATCGATGCCGAGTACGACCATCCGGTCAGGATTCTGCGCCCGGCCCCGGACGCCTGCCCCACCCGGGCCGAGGCGACCTGTCCGGGCCGCGGCGACCCGGCAGCCCGGTGGCGGCTCGGCCAGACCGGGTACCGCGAGCTGCTCGCTACTGCAGGCTGTCGGGAGCCTGCTTGATCCCGAGAACGCTCAGGAAGAAGCTGGAGAGAATCGTCTGCACACCGAGCATCAACATCACCGCCGCGGGAATCGCCAGCCGTAGCGAGCTGGGATAATTGAGGTGCTTGAACGAGGAGTCGTCCCAGCGCACGAAGGCGATCACCGAGAGGACGACCGCGGCGAGCAACAGGAGCCCGCCGCCGAGCAGCCCCGCCTCCAGCGAGAACGCGCCGCGCGCCCGCCTGACGAGGCCGGTATCCGGGAGGAACCCCTCCGAGGCCGCATAGGCCCGGGCCAGCACCGAGAAGACGACCGCCTGAAAGCCGACGACGACTGCCGCTCCGGCGTACAGCAGGGTGTGCACGTCGAGGCGCGCGCCAC
This sequence comes from uncultured Solirubrobacterales bacterium, assembly GCA_963731435.1. GTDB lineage: Bacteria > Actinomycetota > Thermoleophilia > Solirubrobacterales > Solirubrobacteraceae > Palsa-465. The sequence goes on along the minus strand of CAVSVF010000001.1, from coordinate 1,213,704 downwards.
CGACCTTCAGCGGTCCGGGCAGCACTGCTATGGACAGCGCGAGGCCGAGCACGATCAGCGCGAGCCCCGGATAGAAGAACAGCCAGCGAGGGCTGTAGAGCAGGAAGAACCTCAGGGTGCGCCAACCGTCGCGCCACGTGCGCAGATGCGGAGGGCGGCTGCGCAGATCGGGTGAGAGGGTGGTCGGGACCTCGGAGACCCTCAAGCCGTACAGCGCGGCCTTGGCCACCATCTCGACGCCGAGCTCCATGCCAGGGCTCTGCAGGTGCAGCTTCGGCAGGGCGTCGCGACGGAAGGCGCGCAGCCCGCAATAGAAATCGCTGACCGGAGCGTGGAAGAACAGGCGTCCCATCCAGCTCAGGCCGGGATTGCCGAAGTAACGGTGCAGCGGTGGCATCGCGCCGGGAGCGATCCCCCCTCCGAAGCGATCGCCCATGACCAGGTCGTTACCCTCGTCTAGGCGGTCCAGGAAACGCTGCAGATGCCCGAAGTCGTAGGAGCCGTCGGCGTCTCCCATCAGGATGTACTTTCCGCGGGCGGCGGCGAATCCGCCTCGCAAAGCGCTTCCGTAACCCTTCGCCTCCACGTGCACGACCCGCGCGCCCAGCGACTCCGCCAGCTCGACGGAACCGTCGGTGCTGCCGTTGTCGGCGACGATCACCTCGCCCTTGATCCCGGCCCGCTGGATCGCGTCCCTCGCCACCTTCACGCAGGGCGCCAGCGACTCCGCCTCGTTCAGGCAAGGCATCACCACGGAGAGGAGGAACTCGTTCTTTCCCTGCTCGTTCTGACTGGCCGTCGGCTCTCTCTCGGTGAGCGCGTCATTGGTGAAGGTACTCATGCCCGTGACGGTACTGTGTCGCCCCGATGATCGGTTCCAAACCCGCCGCTCCGGCGTCAAAGGAGACCGGGCACGGCGGCGCCGAGACGGCGCCCCGCCGGCCGCTGGAGAGACTGCGCGAGCTGCCTCCGTGGGCGGGGGTGGCGGGCTGTCTGGTGCTCGGCGCGATCAGCGTTGCGGTGCTCTCATGGCTGCCGAGCTCCGACCCGTGGGCGTGGATCGATTGGGGCCAGGAGATCGTCTCCTCCAAGGTCTCGCTCACCCTCCTCGGCGGTCCTTCCTGGAAGCCGTTCCCGGTGCCGTTCACCGCGTTCTTCGGCCTGTTCGGCGGGCTCGCGCCTCATCTCTGGCTCGTGCTGAGCCGGACCGCGGGACTGCTGGCGCTGCTCGGGGCATACCGGGTGGCGAAGCGCTTCGGCGGCGCTGCTGCGGGCATCATCGCCGTGCTGGCGCTGTGCCTGATCCAGGCGTGGCTCTTTTACTTCGCCCGCGGCGCCTCGGAGCCGATCGTTGTCGCGCTGACGCTGTGGGCGATCGACCGGCATCTGAGCGGTAAGCCGCGCCTCGCCTACTTCCTGGTGTTCCTGGCCACGCTGAACCGGCCGGAATACACGCCGTTTCTGCTCCTGTACGCCGTGTATCTGTGGCTTCGGGTTCCGGGCACCCGGGTGCTGGCGGTCGCCCTGCTGGTGCTGGTGCCGGTCGCCTGGCTCGGCGGGCCGGCGGTGATCATGGGCGACCCGCTGCAGGCTGAGCACGCGGCCCTGGGCGGCAAGGGGTCGCCCGGGACCGCGATCGCAGAGCTGCGCAGCAGCGGCGGCCTGCTCGGGATACCGACGTTGGTCTTGGCCGCGATCGGCCTGGGGCTGGCGGTGCGTCGCCGTGACCGGGTGCTGACCTCGCTGGGGATCGCCGCGCTGGCGTGGGCGGCGATGGTGGCGATCCTCACCCAGGTCTCCTACGGGCTGCCCCGGTACCTGCTGCCGGCCGGGGCGATCGCCTGCGTGCTGGCAGGTGTCGCGTTCGCCTGGATCATCCAGGAGGCTCGCCGCTTTGGCACGCTGGCCGCCGTGGCCGCCGGAGTGGTGGTGCTCGCGCTCACGCTGCCGTGGTCGATCCCCCGCGCGCGGGCAGTGGTCCGTGACGGTCAGAACGCCGACCAGGCGGCGGTCTACATCAATCGCCTGTTCACGACGGTCGAGCGCGTCGGCGGACGGCCTCGCGTGCTGCCGTGCCGGTCAAGCCGGGTGGCCGTGAATCACACGCTGGCCAGTGCGCTTGCCTGGAAGCTGAAGGCCCCCGAGGCGAGAGTGATGCCCGCGATGCGAGGCACCGGCTTCGTGTTCGTGGCACCCCACACGCTCGCTGCCGGTGCGCCGCCGCCGATCGCGCGTCTAAGCAGCCGTTCCGTGCGGTTGATCATCAGGGTGACGCCGTGGCGCGTATTTGAGGTGACCGGCCGGCGAGCGTCGGCGGTGCCCCATTGCGCGCCCGGCGATCGCAGCCCCGCATAGTCCTGGTTGTCCCTACCCCTGGCTGACCCGGCAGCGGATCAGGGTGCCGAGCACCCGGAAGCCGTCCACGGCGGTGAGCTTCTTGCCCTCCTCGGTGGTGCGCGCGCGGTAGTGCACCGGGATCTCATAGATCCGCTCGCCGCGCTGTAGCAGCCGCGCGGTGATCTCCGGCTCGATCGCGAACCCCCGTGAGCGCAGCGCAAGACTGCGGAACACGTCGGTACGGATCACCTTGTGGCAGGTCATGATGTCGTGCAGGTAGACGTTGAAAAGCGCGTTACAAGCGAGCGTCACTCCCTTGTTGCCCAGCACGAACAGGAATGAATGGCTGGTATAGCCATCGAACGCCCGCACGCCAAAGCACACATTGGTCATCCCCTCCAATAACGGGGGCATCAACCGACCCAGATCCGAGGCGTCGTACTCCAGATCAGCATCGAAGATCGCCGCGAACTCCCCACGAGCCTCGGCCAGAGCGGTCTGCACCGCCGCGCCCTTGCCCTGATTGCGCTCGTGCTCAAACCTCCGCACCGCCTCCCCCCACTCCCCCGCCCGCAAGATCTCCCGGGTCCCATCCGTCGACCCGTCATCGACCACGATCAACTCAAAATCAGACGGCAACTCAGCGCCAAGCACCTCAGCGATCGCCTGCTCCACCCGCCCCCGCTCGTTGTAGACAGGCATGAGGATCGAGAGCATGGGAAAGCGCAGGATTTGTTGTCGAGCAGCGACTGGCACCGTCCCCGGCGCAGCGGCGGCGATGCTAGCGGGAGCGCCCGTGATCGGGGAGGATGTCGCCATGGACTTCGCCGAGGAGGGACTGCTCGAGGACCTGGAGGGCAAGGAGCGCGATGAGCGCGAGCGGCTGCTGGACGAGCTCGCCGACCAGGGATTCGGCCTGGAAGAGCTTCGAACCGCGGTCGAAGAGGACCGGCTGGTGCTGCTCCCACTGGAGCGGCTGTTGGGGGGCAGCTACACGGCGACGGAGATGGCCCAGCGCACCGAGCTTCCAGCTGAGCTCCTGCTGCGGATCCGGCGAGCCAGCGGCCTGCCCCAGGCCGGGGAGGACGAGCGGGTTTTCATCGAAGAGGACCTGGAGGTCATCCGGTCGATGCAGCACTTCATGGAGGCCGGCATGAGCGAGGAGGCGATCATCGAGCTCAGCCGGGTGCTGGGCGAGTCGATGGCCCGCGTGGCGGCAAGCACCAGCGCCACCTTCGTCGATGCCTTCCTACGCGCCGGTGACGGCGAGGCGGAGGTCGCCGAGCGATTCGTCTCACTGACCGAGCAGCTGATCCCTGCCTTCGAACCGGTGTTCATCTCCTCGTTCAAGTCTCACATTCGAGAGGCTGTCCGCCGCGGGGTGCTGAGCCGGGCGGAGCGGGAGGCCGGCCAGCTCGGGTCCCAGCAGTCGGTGACCGTCTGCTTCGCCGACGTGGTCGGCTTCACCCGACTGGGGGCCGAGCTGGAGGTGGAGGAGCTGGGAGACGTCGCCGGCAAGCTGGCCGAACTCGCCGCAGAGGTGACCAACCCGAAGGTGCGGCTGGTCAAGACGATCGGGGATGCCGCGATGCTGGTGAGCCAGAACCCGGAGCCGCTGGTCAGCGCGACGCTGGAGCTGCTGGACGCCTTTGAGCAAGCCGACTTGCCAATGCTGCGCGCAGGCATCGCCCACGGCCCCGCCATGCTCCGCTCTGGCGACTTCTTCGGCCACTCGGTCAATCTCGCCAGCCGAGTGACCGGCGTCTCGCGGCCAGGCAGCGTGCTGTGTACCCAGGAGGTACGTGACGCCGCGCCGGAGCAGTTCCGGTGGTCATTCGCCGGCAAGCACCGCCTGAAGGGCGTCGGAGAGCCCCAGGCGCTGCACCGCGCCCGCCCGCTGCCCGAACCCGGGGAGGCGGACGAAGACACAGGCGGGGAAGAGAGCGGCGGCGCTCCCGACGGGGACGGCGACGGTAAGGCTAAGAAACGCCGAGCAGATCGACGACGAAAACGAGCGGAGAGTTAGGCGGGATCCCGCTGGTGCCCTGGGCACCGTAGGCCAGCTTGGCCGGGATGATCAGCTCTCGGCGGCCGCCGACCCGCATGCCGGGGACGCCCTGGTCCCAGCCGGGGATGACCTGGCCTTGTCCCAGGGTGAAGGGGAACGGCTGGTTGCGCTTCCAGGAGGAGTCGAACTCCTGCCCGTTCTTGTAGAGCACGCCGACGTAGTTGACGGTGACGTTGCTCCCGCTCTTGGCCACCGGCCCGGTGCCCTTGATCAGGTCCTGGGTGGCCAGGTGGGTGGGCGGCGGGGCCTTGGGGACGCTCACCACCGGCTTGGTGGCCAGCGGCGAGGGCGGCTTGGGCGTGGTCGCGGTTGGGGTCGGCGTCGAGGAGCTGGCCGAGCTAGCCGAGCTGGCCGCACTGGCGCTGGCCGAGGCGGACGCCTGGCTGGATCCGGCAGACGGAGCGGGCTGCACACCCGGAGCCTTTGAGCTGCCGCAGGCGCTCAGGCCGAGGGCCAGCAACACGACGATCGGGGCAAGAATCCTGTTTGTCGACATTCGCGGCGAGAGCGTAGCGGGGTCGGCGGGCGAGGATCACCGACGCAGCGCTAGCCGGCGATCCGCTCGAGCACGCCGGCGTCGACATCGAAGTTGGCGTGGACCGCGCTCACGTCATCGGACTCCTCCAGCGAGTCGATCAGCTTCATCAGCCGAGCGGCGTCCGCCTCCTCCAGCGGAACCCGTGATTTCGGACGCTGAGCGACATCCGCGCTCTCGAGCTCCACCCCAGCCTTCACGAGGGCCTCGCGCACGCCTGTCAGCGCTGAGGGCTCGGTGATCACCTCAAACACGTCCTCGTCCCGCGAGATGTCAAGCGCACCGGCGTCGATCGCCGGCATCAGCTCGTCCTCGTCGTAGCGGCCGGCGTCCACGACGATCACCCCCTGCTTGTCGAACAGGTAGGACACCGAGCCGGGCTCGCCGAGGTTGCCGCCGTGCTTGGAGAGCAGGTGGCGGACATCAGCCCCGGTGCGGTTGCGGTTGTCGGTCAGCGCCTCGATCAGCAGGGCCACTCCACCGGGCCCGTAGCCCTCGTAGAGCACCGTCGCAATCTGGTCGGCGTCGACGCCCGCTCCGGTCCCCTTGCCCACGGCCCGCTCGATGTTGTCCTTGGGCATCGAGGCATCGCGAGCTTTCTGGATAGCCAGCGCCAGGGCGGGATTGCCGTCGGGATCGCCGCCGCCTTCGCGCGCCGCCACGGTGATGGCTCTTGCCAGCTTGGTGAAGTGCTGGCCGCGGCGTGCGTCGACGACCGCCTTCTTGTGCTTGATCGAAGCCCATTTGGAGTGACCTGACACGGCAGAGAGTCTAGGACGAGAGGTTGCCTGTTTGGCCGCCCGGCGCGGTAGGCTGCCGTTCATGAAACTCGCTCTCCTCCCCACCCTCCTGCTGATGTCACTGGCCGCGATCGGCTGCGGCTCCAGCTCCAGCAGCAGCACAGTCAGCACCGCACCCAGCTCGATCACGAGCACGCCGAGTAGCTCACCGGCCCCGACGCCCACCTCCTCCACAGGCGGAACCGTCGCGGTCACGATGAAGAACCTGGCTTTCCGCCCGGCCACGGTTCACGCCAAGGTCGGCCAAAACGTAGTGTGGACCAACCTGGACACCCCGCCCCACAACGTCACCTATGTGAGCGGTCCGACGTTCGCCTCCTCAGGCACCCTCAACACCGGCGGCAAGTTCGCGCTGAAGCTGACCAAACCGGGGACGATCCAGTACTTCTGCACGATCCACCCGTTCATGAAGGCGACGATCATCGTCTCCAAGTGAACCGCGGGCGATGAGCGCGGTCGCCCATCCGGAGATCTTCAAGGCCTACGACATCCGCGGCGTCTACGGCGATGAGCTGGACGCCGAAGTGGCCGAGCTGATCGGACGGGCGTTCACCCTGGTGATCGCCGAGCTCGAGGACAAGCCCGCCAACGAGCTCCGGCTCGGGCTCGGCCGCGACATGCGTCTCACCGCTGCGGAGATGGCTGCTGCCTACCGGCGGGGGATGACCGCAGAAGGGGCCGAGGTGCTCGACGCCGGCGAGGTCGGAACCGAGATGCTGTACTACCTCGTCGGCGCCCGCGACCTCGACGGAGGCCTGATGTGCACGGCGTCGCACAACCCCAAGGCGTACACCGGGGCAAAGCTGGTCAAGCGAGGTGCGATCGCGTTGTCGGGCGACGCCGGGATCGGTGACGTTCGGGAGCGGATCGAGCGCGGCCTGGGAGACCCGCCAGGAGGCGGCTCCAGCGAGGACGTCGAGCTCTACAGCGGGTTCCAGGAGGCGGCACTGAAGCTGATCGAGCGCGATCAGCTGCGCCCATTGAAGGTGGTCGTCGATGGCGGAAACGGGATGGCGGGCCCGATGGTGGGCCCCCTGCTCGACCAGCTGGGGCTCGACCTCGTGGAGACCTACTGGACCCCTGATGGCAACTTCCCCGACCACGAGCCCAATCCGCTGCTTCCGGAGAACCGCGAGTTCATCATGCGCGCGGTTGAGGAGCACCAGGCCGACCTTGGGATCGCCTGGGATGGAGACGCCGACCGCTGCTTCTTCATCGACGATCAAGGGCAGTTCGTCGACGGCGATTTCCTTACCGCGCTGCTGGCTGAGTCGATGCTGCGCAAGTACCCGGGCTCGACGATTCTCTATGACGTTCGGGCCAGCCGTGCGGTTCCCGACACGGTGGAGCGCGAAGGCGGACGCGCCCTGATCAACCGTGTTGGCCACGCCTTCTTCAAGACCCGGATGCGCGAAGAGGACGGGGTCTTCGGAGGCGAGGTATCAGGCCACTACTACTTTCGCGACTTCTACTGCGCTGATTCCGGCACCATCCCGGCCCTACTGATCCTGGAGTTGCTCGGGCGCAGCGGCGCGAAGCTCTCCGCGCTGCTGGAGCCTTACCGCAGCCGGTACTTCATCTCCGGTGAGATCAACTCCGAGGTGGACGATCCACCCGCCAAGCTGGAGGAGCTTGCCGAGCGCTATTCCGACGCCCGGCAGGATCGGCTGGACGGTGTATCGATCGACTACGACGACTGGCACTTCAACGTGCGGCCGTCGAACACCGAGCCACTGCTGCGGCTCTGCCTGGAGTCGCTGCGTTCCCGGGAGGACATGGAGCACCGCCGGGACGAGGTGCTCTCCGTGATCCGGTCGTGACCTCGACGGGCGCCGCCGACGAAACGGCGCAGCAGGCCCTCGCCACCGCCGCCGCCGCCGGCATTCATCGCCTGAGAATCCCGACGCCGTTCCTTGTCGGGCGGGTCAACTGCTACCTGATCGAAGACGAGCCGCTGACGCTGCTCGACACCGGCCCGAACTCCGGCAAGTCGCTGGACGAGCTGGAACGAGCGCTGGCGGACCACGGCCGCGCGGTGGAGGATCTGGAGCTGATCGTGCTCACCCATCAGCACATGGACCATGTCGGTCTGCTGGAGATCCTTCAGCGACGCTCTGGAGCAGATGTCGCCGCGCTTGACCTGCTGGGCCCCTACCTGCGGAGCTTCTCGGCCAGCGCCGCGGCTGATGACGAGTACGCGCAAGCGGTCATGCGCCGCCACGGGGTGCCCGACGACCTCGCCGACGTGCTCGGCTCGGTCGGAGCTGCATTCCGCGCGTTCGGGTCCGGTGGCACGGTTAGCCGCGAGCTTTCGGACGGGGATGTGCTGGCGCTCAGGGATCGCCACCTGACCGTTCGCCACCGGCCGGGTCATAGCCCGTCGGACACGGTGTTCCACGATGAGTCGCGGCAGCTCCTCCTGGGAGGGGACCATCTGCTTGCGCAGATCTCCTCCAATCCGTTGATCTCGCGTCCCTTGAGCGGCGAGGTCACCGAGGCCGACGTGGAACGGCCTCACGCTCTGGCGGACTACCTCCGATCGATGCGCGCGACCCGGGAGATGGCGCTCGGGCTGGTGCTGCCGGGCCACGGCGATCCGATCCTCGACCACGTAGCGCTGATCGATGAGCGGCAGCGGATGCACGAGCGACGTGCGGGAAAGGTGATGCGGCTGCTCGGACCAGGGCCGATCACTGCGTACGAGGTCGCGGTGAAGATGTGGGGGAACATCGCGGTCACCCAGGCGTATCTCACTATCTCTGAAGTGCTGGGCCACCTCGATTTGCTGCTGAGCGCGGGGCGCGCGCGGTCGCTGTCTGAAGACGGCGTGGTGCGCTTCGAGGCCACGACCGCGTAGCTCGCGGCCAAGTTGAGCGGCGGGTTGCACGGCCCCGGCACGCTCCAGGAATGGCTGCTGGTGACCGATAACGACCGTGTCGTATGCCTCGCATCGAAGGTACAGTCGCACCCGCGTCCGGAAGCGGCCCGCCGCCGGGAGGGGCGCCCGAGGTCGGGACCGATCTGGGGCGGCTGCTTCATCGCGTCCCGGCGATCATCTACATCGCCGCGGTGGGCGGCGAGGGACGCTGGGACTACGTCAGCCCGCAGATCGAGGACATCCTTGGCTTCTCGGTGCAGGAGTGGCTCGCCGAACCACGACTTTGGGCGCAGCGACTGCATCCGGAGGACCGCGACCAGGTGCTGGCCTATGAAGCCGCGGTGAAAGCCGGAGCACCGGACCCCGGCACCGCCGAGTACCGGATGGTTCACCGAGACGGCCGCACGATCTGGGTGCGCGACGAGGCCGCGCTGGTGAAGAGTGCCGACGGGCTCCGTTGGCACGGCGTCATGTCCGACATCACCGACCGCAAGCTGGTCGAAGCCGAGCTGGAGCTGCGCGCCGCCCAGCAGGGCGCGGTGGCTCGCCTCGGAGAGCACGCCCTGGAGGGCGCCGCGCCTCCAGAGCTGATGCACGAGGCGGTATCGGCCGTTGCCGACATTCTCGATGTGGAGCTGACCGCCGTGCTCGAGCGACGCGAGGCGGGCTGGCTGGTGCTGCGAGCGGCAAGGGGCTGGTCGGAGTCCGAGATCGGCCATGCCCGGCGCGACGCCGGCTCCCGCTCGGCCGCGGGATACGCGATCCTGACCGGCGAGCCCGTAGTGGTGCGCGACTGGGCGTCGGAGACTCGTTTCACTTGTCCTCAGGTGCTCCGCGATGCCGGCGCACAGAGCGGCTTGGCGGTGCCGATTGAGGGCCGCAGCGGCCCATTCGGCGCGCTGGCGCTGCAGTCCATACGGCTGCGCGACTTCAGTGTCGGCGACATCGCGTTCGTGCAGGCGATGGCCAACGTACTCGCCGACGCGCTGGCGCGGCAGGCCACCGAGGATGAGATCCGCCATCGCGCACTCCACGACCCGCTGACCGGGCTGCCCAACCGAACCCTCTTCCTGGACCGAGCCGAGCATGCGCTGGCCCGGGTCCGCCGGACGGGCGCGCTCACCGCGGTCCTGTTCCTGGACCTCGATCACTTCAAACTGATCAATGACAGCCTCGGTCACCAGATGGGCGACGAGCTGCTCGCCGCCGCCGCACCCCGGATCCAGCAGAGCATCCGGCCCGGTGACACGGTGGCCCACTTCGGGGGCGACGAGTTCGGAATCCTGCTGGAGGACATCTCCGACGAGCGGCACGCCTGCAACGCGGCCGAGCGGATCGGGGCGGCGCTGGCCGAGCCGTTTCTGCTCGCAGGCAGTGAGCACTTCATCACCGCGAGCGTCGGAATTGCCTTCACGCGTGAGAGCGAGGGGGCGGTGGAGCTGATCCGAAATGCGGACTCCGCGATGTACCGAGCCAAGGATCGCGGGCGTGCCCGCTTTGAGCTGTTCGACGAGGTGATGCGGACGCGGGCGGTCTCCCGCCTGCGCGTCGAGAACGATCTTCGCCGCGCGCTGGAGCGCAAGGAGCTGCTGGTGCACTACCAGCCGATGGTCTCGCTCACCGACCAATCGATCGTCGGCGCCGAGGCACTGCTGCGCTGGAATCACTCCGAGCTCGGGATGATCCCGCCGGGAGAGTTCATCCCGCTGGCTGAGGAGAACGGGCTGATCGAGTCGATCGGCCAGTGGGTGCTGGAGCAGGCTTGCATCCAGGCGGCGGAGTGGTCCGAGCTACGTGACGGCGACGCGCAACTCGGGATCTCGGTCAACCTCTCCCCCGTCCAGGTGATCGAGCCCACCCTTGCCGGCGTCGTGGCAGGGGTCCTTGACCGGACGGGCCTGGACCCCTCTCGTCTCTACCTCGAGATCACCGAGACCGTGATGCTGCGGGAGGGGGACGCGCTGATGAAGGTCCTCAGCTCGCTGAAGCAACTGGGGATTCGTCTGGTGCTCGATGATTTCGGCACCGGCTACTCCTCGCTTGCCTACCTGACCCACCTGCCACTCGACGCGCTGAAGGTCGACCGCTCCTTCGTCGATGGCCTGGGTACTGAGTCACGCGACACGGCGATCGCCGAAGCGATCGTGGCGATGTCCAAGGCGCTGAACCTCCAGGTGGTGGGCGAGGGAGTGGAAACCAAACCGCAGGCGGCGGAGCTGCATCGACTTGGCTGTGAGTTCGCCCAGGGTTTCCTGTTCGCCCGTCCGGCTCCCGCGGAGGCGATCACCGAGCTGATCTCCGCCCACCGGCCCCTCGCTCCCGGGGTCCGGTTGTCCCTGAAACGCTGAGCGTTCACGCCGCGGCGGGGTGAACGAGGGACGTCGGTCCTGCCACTATCAGCCTGATGCCCACTGAGATGGAGACCGAGGAGCAGCTGATCGCGGCGGAGAAGCGGCTGCTGGCCCAGACCGGATCGGTACGGGAGCGGATCAACCGTTTCGACCCGTTCCTGGCGCCGCAGCTGATCGTTGCGGGCACCCTCGCGCTCGACCTGCTGCTCCCCGACAAGCTGACGATCGGACCTAACTGGCTGCTGCCCTCGCTGGAGGGTCTGCTGCTGGTCGTCCTGGTGCTGGTCTCGCCCCACCCTCGCATGCGCCACTCGCCGCTCCGTCGCCGGGTGGCGCTCATCGTTATCGGCCTGGTCAGCCTGGTCAACATAGTCTCGCTGGTGCTGCTCTGCCACTACCTGCTGGCGGGCGGCAAGTCCAACGGTCACGAGCTGATCGTTTCCGGCGTGGTGCTGTGGGTAACCAACGTGCTGCTGTTCGGGCTGTGGTACTGGCAGCTGGACAGAGGCGGTCCGCTGGCCCGTCACGAGCGCACACAGCTCTATCCCGACTTCATGTTCCCTCAGATGACCGACGAGAAGTGGGCGCCCTCCGACTGGACTCCCGGCCTGATCGACTATCTGTACGTCTCCTTCACAAACGCCTCGGCATTCAGCCCCACCGACACGATGCCACTGACCCAGATGGCGAAGCTGCTGATGACAGCGCAGGCGATCACCGCGCTCCTGACGATCGCCCTCGTCGTCTCCCGCGCCGTGAACATCCTCAGCTGATGGTGCAGCGCCCTCCAGGCACACATCCGCCTCCGCGCCCGAGGCGAAAGATCGACTGGGAGCTTCTCAGCTGCGGTATCGGAGGCCACTCCCTGGTGGGGATGGACGCCGCCGAGATCCGGCCCCAGGACGAGCTCACGATTCGTCCGGGTTCCGATGGGAGCTTTCGCTGGCATCGCTGCCTGCGCTGCGACAGCTGGGTGCCTCTGCCGATCCCTTCTCATCCCGACGTCGCGCACCCGCCGGAGCGGGGGCAGATCGAGCTGCCTCTGCGCGGCAAGGCCCTGCGCGACCGGTTCATCCTGCGATTGATCGCCGTCGAACGGGCGATTCACTTCCTGGTGCTGGCGGCGCTGGGAATCGCCGTCCTTGCGTTCGCCGGACACGAGACCTCGCTGCGCAGCTCCTACTACACCGTCCTCACCGACCTGCAGAACGGCGTCAGCGGGAGCCCGGTTCAGGTCAGCGGCCACGTTGGGCTCTTCCACGAGCTCGACAAGCTGTTCTCCGTCCGGTCGGGCAGGCTTGAGGAGGTGGGTCTCGCTCTGCTGGCCTATGCGGTACTGGAGGGTGTGGAGGCAGTCGGCCTATGGATGACCAAGCGCTGGGCGGAGTACCTCACCTTCCTGGCCACCGCGATCCCCCTGCCTCTGGAGATCTACGAGATCGTGAATCGCCGCTCCGGGCTGAAGATCTTCGGCTTCCTGCTGAACCTCGCGGTGGTGGCCTACCTGCTCTTCGCCAAACGATTGTTCGGGCTGCGAGGAGGCGCTCGCGCCGACGAGCAGCGGCGCGCGCAGGACAACTCCTGGGAAGCGCTGGAGCGCTCCACGCCCTCCACGGCAGAGACCGCGCCCACCCCGTAGAGATTTTCTTCACGCCGAGGGGTTGACGGATCGCGGACATCGGCCGAAGATCAGGGTAAGAGGATGGTGATGCCGCCTTCAGTTCCCTTGAAGCTGGTGCTGGCGATGGCACTGGGCGGTGGGATCGTGGTCAGCCTGGTCAGCCGACCACCCCGCCGGGCTATCGCCGGTGGTGAGCTGCGCCGCCTGATCGGGGCGGCGGTCGCCCTCTACGTAGTGGGGGGCGCGGCTACGCTCACGCATCACTCGGTGCTGGCGGGGCTTGTCTACGCCGCCGGCATCAGCACCTGCGCGCTGGCCGCGTGGCTCTCCCGCGGCAGCGACTCCGAGGGCCCTCCTGGTGGAGAAGAGCCGCTGGACGAGCGTCCGCCCCCCGAGCCGGACGGGGTCCCCGGACCCTCCTCCCCCGAGTGGGCGCGCTTCGAGGCGCAGTTCCGGGAGTACGCGGCAGGCCAGCGTGACCGCGTCGGCGTTCGGTAGGCCGAGTTCCCCACTCATCGAACGCCGGACCGCTAGGGGGCGAGCCGTTGCAACTTCCAGCCGCCGGCCCCGTCGGGCTGGTAGAGGACGCGGTCGTGGAGCCGATCCTCACGGTGCTGCCAGAACTCAAGGGTGTCCGGGCGGAGGCGAAACCCGCCCCAGTCGCCTGGGAGCGGCAGCTCCTGGCCCTCGTAGCGATCGGCGATCTCGGCGACGCGGCGCTCCAACTCCTCCCGGCTTGCCACCGGGCGGCTCTGCTCGGAAGCCATCGCGCTGATGCGGCTTGCCCGCGGGCGTTCTCGAACGTAGTCGGCGCTCTCCTCGGCGCTGAGCTTCTCCACCGGCCCCTCCGCCCGGACCTGCCGGCCCAGCGGATCCCAGTGGAACAGGAGCGCCGCTCGCGGGTTGAGTGTGAGCTCCTCGGCCTTGCGGGAGGCGTAGTTGGTGAGGAAGACGAAGCCCCGCTCGTCGATGTGCTTGACCAGCACCATCCGCACCGACGGCCGCCCGTCTGCGGTGCTGGTAGCCACCGCGGCTGCCTCTGGCGCCCTCACCCCGGACTCCCTGGCCTCCGCGAACCATGCGGCGAACTGGCGATGCGGATCGGGATCGAGATCACGCTTGCGCAATGGCACTGCGAAGTTCGGCACCGTCGCGATTATGCCCGCCGTCTCGCCTCTGAGGGCACCCGCGACTTCTCGGTCACGAGATCAAGCAGCAGCTCGTGCAGGCGGCCGTCTCCGGCGAGCTCGGGGTGGAAGGCCACCGCCAGCACGTTGCCCTGGCGCACTGCGACCGGATGCCCGTCGATCTGCGCCAGCACGGCCACGTCCTTCCCGCAGTGACCCACCCAGGGTGCGCGGATGAACACGCCCTGGAGCGGACCGCCCGACACCCCCTCGATCTCCACCTCGGCCTCGAAGGAGTGCAGCTGGCGACCGAAGGCGTTGCGCTCAGCGTCCACCTCGAGCACTCCGAGGTGCGAGCGATCGAGCATGATCATCCCCGCGCAGGTGCCGAGCACGGGGGTGCCGGCGGCGATCAACCGGCGCAGCGGCCCTGCCAGACCTTCGCGCTCGATGCCGAGCCTCATCACCGTCGACTCCCCTCCGGGAAGGATCAGCGCGTCGAGCCCCTCCAGATCATCGGCGACGCGCACCTCACGCGGTGTGGCGCCGAGATCGCGGAGTATCTTGGCGTGGGCCTCGAAGCCGCCCTGGAGCGCCAGGACCCCGACGAGCGTCGGCTCGCCGCCACCGGTACGCGGGCTCATGCCGCTACCAGCCGCGTGGGGCGAGCAGCTGCTCGGTCTCGAGCTTGGAGGTCTCGAGGCTGACCATCGGCTGGCCCAGCCCGGTGGATGCCGCGGCAAGCCTCGCCGGGTCGGCGTAGTGCGTCGTCGCTTCCACGATCGCCCGGGCACGGCGTTCCGGGTCCTCCGACTTGAAGATCCCGGAGCCGACGAAGACACCCTCGGCGCCGAGCTGCATCACCAGCCCGGCGTCGGCGGGCGTGGCAATTCCGCCCGCGCAGAAGAGCACCACCGGAAGGCGCCCTTCGACGGCCACCTGGCGGATCAGGTCCAGCGGTGCTCCATGCTCCTTGGCCGCGGTGGCAAGCTCGGTCCCGTCAAGCGTGCCGAGCCGGCGGAGCTCGCCATGAATTCTTCGTAGATGACGGACCGCTTCGACGATGTCGCCGGTGCCGGCTTCACCCTTGGAGCGGATCATCGCCGCTCCCTCACCGATTCGCCGAAGCGCCTCACCGAGATTGGTGGCACCGCACACGAACGGCACGTTGAAGGCCCACTTGTCGATGTGGTTGGCCTCATCGGCCGGGGTCAGAACCTCTGACTCGTCCACATAATCCACCTCGAGCGCCTCCAGCACCTGCGCCTCGACAAAATGTCCGATGCGGGCCTTGGCCATCACCGGGATGGTGACCGCCTCCTGGATCCCCTGGATCATCGCTGGGTCGGACATCCTGGCCACCCCACCGTCGCGTCGGATGTCGGCGGGCACACGCTCCAGCGCCATCACTGCGGCGGCGCCCGCGTCCTCGGCGATCTTCGCCTGCTCGGCAGTGACCACATCCATGATCACACCGCCCTTGAGCATCTCGGCCAAGCCTGCCTTGACGGTGAATGTGGCCTCGTCGCGAGCGCTTCCGTTGCCCTGGCTCATCGCCGCCCAGTGTAGCCGGGCAGTACCGTGTCGCCGCCATGCCTGAAGCGATCTTCACACCCGCCGGCACCCCGGAAACCTTTACGGCAACCGATCTGGCCCGAGGTCCGTGGGACCGGGAAGCCCAGCACGGCGGAGCTCCGGCGGCGCTGCTGATGCGGGCCTTTGAGCGGTTGCCCGCCGCCGAGGGGCTGCTGCTCAGCCGTGTGACCTATGAGTTCCTGCGCCCCGTGCCGATCGGCGAGCTCAGCGTGCGGGCTGAGGTGGTGCGGCCGGGCCGGCGGGTGCAGCTGCTGGAGGGCTCGCTGCGGGCGGCCGACGGCACCGAGGTCGTCCGCGCACGGGCGCTTCAGGTCGCAGCGGCAGCCGCTGACTGCGGCTCGGCGGATGCGCCGCCGCCCGGACCCGAGCACGGACGGGAGAACGACGTCAACCCCCCATATCGGCCGATGTTCGCGCCGGACGCGATCGAGCTGCGCTTCGTCGAGGGCGAGTTCACCGCACGCGGCCCGTCCACGGCGTGGTTCCGCCTGCGCGTCCCGCTGGTGGACGGAGAGGCACCATCCCCGCTCCAGCGACTGGCCGCGGCGGGCGATTTCGGCAACGGCATCAGCTCTCCGCTGGACTGGGACCAGTACAGGTTCATCAATCCCGACCTCACCCTCTACATAGACCGCCAGCCCGAGGGCGAGTGGATTGCGCTCCAGTCGACCACGCGCGTGCCAACCGGTGGGGTCGGCATCAGCGAGAGCGTGCTCTCTGACCACCGTGGCCGCGTGGGGCACGCGTCGCAGGCGCTGCTGGTGGCACCGTGGACCCGCTGAATCTGCGGGGGATTACTTGAGGCGGAAGGCCTTGATGCGAACGTCGTACTGCTGCGCGTCCCGCGCGTAGACGCCGTAGGCCAAGGCCTGGATCAACGACAGCAGGGCGGTGTGGGAGCGCACGAAAGCCGGCGTGTTGGACGAGTAGTAGAGGCGGATCCGCGCCTGGCGCGCCACCTCGGACAGGGTGGCGTCGGTGATGGCGAGGGTGGGCGCCTTGCGGTGACGAGCCAGCTTCATCGTCCGGGTGATCAGCGGATGGGGGCGTCCGGCCGAGAAGCCGATCACCAGCGTGCGCTCGTCGATACGGCTGAGGCGACCGAGGGCCTCCTGGGAGGGGCTCGCCACCACCTCGGCCCTGAGGTCCAGCAACATCAGCAGGTGGCGCATATAGCTGGCGAAGAAAGCCATCTGGTCGGTGCCCGCGATCAGCACCCGCTCCGCGGAGACGATCGCGTCGATCGCTGCTTCCACGTCAGCGCGTGAGAGTTTGTGGGCCGTGTCCTCCACGTTGACGTGATCGGCGGCCAGCGCAGCCTCGAATTCGGTGTGGTCCAGCGAGAACAGCGGGGTGGCTCCGGCCAGTGGATCGCCCTCGCCCCCCGGGCGGCGGCGATATTCGTCCCGAGCGGCCTGCTGGAGCTCCGGGAAGCCCTCGAAGCCGAGCGCCTGCGAGAAGCGAACGACGGTGCTGGACGAGGTATTGGCCCGGCGAGCGAGCTCCTCAGCGGTCTGGAACGCCGCTTCATCGAGGTGGTCGACGATGTACTGAGCCACGTCCTTCTGCGAGCGGGAGAACTCGTCGAACCGTGCCCGGATGTAGGCGGAGAGTGCCTGGTGGGCGCCGGCCGTATCGGCGCTGACGATCGGAGCAGTGGTGGGCTTCATCGGCAGGCGTCTGTTTCGACACCTGCCGCCGTCGTTCCTTCAGCGAGTTGCCCTCGGGAGCGGTTTCGGCCTTCTGCACCCTCGGTCCGGGCCTACCTGCGGCCCTTCCCGGTCAGAACTCGGAGTGCTCCTGGTTCTGCTTACGCTCGGCCAGTACCTGGCCGATGATGTAGACCACCAGGAGATTCACCACCACGCCGATGCCGAGGAACGTCGCCAGTAGGGCGAGCGTCTGGCCCAGAGCTTGGTCGGCGGGAATCAACATGGGCACTGGAGGCTACCGAAGACGATGACGGCAGTCCGCCGAGGATCGCCGCCTGGCTGGCGGCCTTGCCGGTGAGGGACCCCCCTGCTCTGCCGCGGGCGGCGGTGGTAGCTTCGCAGCGCAGTGCCGGCCCGGTAGCTCAGTGGTCAGAGCAGCGGACTCATAATCCGTCGTGCGCAGGTTCGAGTCCTGCCCGGGCCATGGGGAAAGGCTGTAAAGATAGGCTATTACGGTTTCCAGGGCGGGCGGCGGCGCCAAAGCATGTCCCCGATATGTCCCGGTAACCTGTAGAATGGGGACATGAACGGGGTGCTCCGCCCTCCCTCCGGACACGTGTTCCGCATGGAGCGCAGCCGTGGCCCGGCGTGGTACGCCAAGTACCGGCTGCCCGATGGACGCCAGGTCCAGAAGAAGCTGGGACCGGCCTGGACTGAGCGTGGGCGACCTCCTGCTGGCTACGTCACCAAGCGCACCGCCGAGGCGTGGCTGCGCAGCACGTTGGACGAGGCTCGCCGGGGCACGCTGCCGGGGATGGTCCGTACCGGTGCGAGCTTCGCCGATGCTGCTGCCGAGTACCTGCGCTACATCGCCGAGGACCGCGGTCGGAAGGCGACGACGGTCGAGGACTACCGCTCCATCATCCGTGTCCACCTGCTGCCGGCGTTCGGCGACCTGCCGATCGAAGACGTCACGGTGAGTGCTGTCGAGGCGTTCCAAGCGCGGCTGGCCCGCCGGGTCCACAACGGCCAGCGGATCACCCCGAGAACCCGCAACAAGATCCTCAACGTGCTGCATGGCGTTTTCAAGCGAGCGAAGCGGGTGTGGGGACTGCCGTTCAACCCGGCGGCCGAGCTCGAGCGCCATCCGAGGAGCAGCAGCGGTGACATCGAGGTCTACTCCCCCGAAGAGGTGTACGCGTTGATCCGTGCAGCTCAAGACGCCCGTGATGCTGCGATCTACGCCACCGCGGCGTTCACCGGGCTACGCATGGGCGAGCTGCGTGCGCTGCGGTGGCGCGACGTCGACTTCACCCGGTCCGTGATCCGCGTGCGGGGCAGCTACGCCGAGGGCGAGCTGAGCGTGCCCAAGTCCGGCAAGGTGCGATCGGTGCCGATGATCGACGAGGTGGCTCAGCATCTCGCTCGCCTCAGCGAGCGCGAGTGGTTCGTCGGCGAGGACGATCTCGTCTTCTGCGAGGCTGAGGGCAGCTGGATGCAGGACGACCGTCTTCGCCGCCGCTACTTCGCGGCGCTTAAAGCCGCCAGCCTGCGCCGGCTTCGCTTCCACGACCTTCGCCACACCTTCGGTTCCCTGGCTATCACCAAGGCCGACATTGTCGAGGTCCAGGCCTGGATGGGGCACGCAGACATCACCACCACGATGCGCTACCTGCACTACCGCGACCGCGGTCAGGCTGCTCGCCGGCTCGCTGATGCGTTCCGCATCGACGCGCCCGCATCCCCCGTTTCATCTCAGTCTTAAACCTCCCTCTGGTCTTCGACCCCAGGGTTCTCCAGGGATCACTGGATCCTCTCCCCCAGCCACCCCTCCTGGTTAATTCCCCCTACACCTACGCCAACTCACCGGGTTTGTCGCTGACCCCGGTCGGACGTAGGGCGGGCGTGGTCAGCGACAAACCCGGTCGTTTGCAGGAGCGTTCTGGGAGGCCTGTGGACACCCCAGTCGACACTCTGCGTCCAAGAACGTCCCGAGACGTCCCGCCCGTCAGGCACCTCCACGCGCGCGGGAGCCTCAACCGAACAGGACGTGAGGTCGCCGCTTGCATGTCCGCGCGCGCCACCTCGGAAGTTCGCTGGGCCTCCGCTCGCTCCGACGCGCGGTGCCTTGGCGCGCACGGATGCGCGCCCCTTTCTATCGCGCGATACGACGGACTCAAAGCAAGCAGACCTCCTCCTCGTTGCCTACATGCTGACCCACAGCGGTCTCGATCAAGCGGAGGCCGCGGAGGGCCGAGCCGGTCTTATGGAGCTGAGACGACGCAAGCTGCGACGGCCTGATCGCTGCGTGGTGTGCGGCCGAAGGCTCACGTCTGGCTCGCAGGCATGGTGGGACAGCGAGCGCCGCGCGATCACATGCCTTGGCTGCGGGGCCCCTACACCTGCGGTCGGCTCAGCCCCGCGCGCCAGCAGGCCGCTCGATCGCGGACATGCCGGCGCCAGCCTCGCGCGCGAACACGATCGGCGTAGGACCCGTCGGGAGAGCCAGATCCGAGAAGCCCACCCGCACATCGGAGGCCTGATCTTCGCTCTGAGCGGGCCACCGCAGCATGAGCAGGCCTTCAGTGCCGGCGAGGCCGCCGAGCACGCAGTCGCTGAATCGCTCGAGAAGCGGACCGGCCGCCCCACGATCATCCTGCACAACCGGCGGATGCCCGGCGGTCGGGGCGACATCGACCACATCGCCATCGCCCCCACCGGCGTGTACGTAATCGACACCAAAGCCCACAAAGGCCGAGTCCGGATCACCGGGCGCCTGTTAGCGCAGCCGAAGCTCCTGATCAACGGCTGCAACCGCACCGGTCTGCTCGACGGACTCGACCGCCAACGAGAAGCGGTCCGAACGATGCTTGCCCGGGACGGCTATGCCGGCTTTCCAATCCACAGCGCGCTCTGCTTCACCAAGGCCGACCTACCATTCCTGCGGACGCAGAAGATGCGCGGCCACCTACTTACCAGTCCCCGAGCGCTGACCAAGCGCCTTAACGCCGACGGCGGGCTCCGACCAGCCGTGCTCGATGAACTCGCCGACAAGCTGGCGGCACGCTTTCCCCCCGCCTGACGACACCGCACGGTCGCCGATCGCGATCCTCAGCCCGGGCGACGGCGACGGTCCATCGACGACGCAATATCGCGAGCCTGTCGCATCGAGACGCTGGGCGATGGCCGCTGTCAGGGCATCCGCGTGGATTCCCTCGGTGCAAGCGTCGCCAACACGGCATCGCGCTGTCGCCGCGTGAGCTCGGATTCGCCCCGAGCTTGGGTCATGCTCGGCATCTACATCACCGAGGCTGAGGATGTAGAAGCCGCTGTGATAGTCGTGCGCCTCGTCGAGCAGCTGCAGACGGATCTCGCCGGTGGGCAGGCGCATGTGGGGAATGCGGTCTGACGCGACCCACTCGTGGATCGCGTCCTCGTCGTGACTCGAAGGATCTGGGCGGCCTCGGTCACCGAGATCAACCGGGGGCCAGTCCCCCTGGGTGGGAACGCCTCGTCAGACATCAGTAGAGCTCACGGAGTCATCCTTCCAGGTCCCGTGCGCTTGAAACGAACGCGGGACAGCGAGGACACTGCGGCTAATGACTCCGGAGTTCGTTCCCGGCGTGCATGTGGTCCAGGACGTGTCGCCGGCTACGTGGCTGGCCGACACCAGGCTTGAGCACGGCGTGCTCCGTAACTATGTGCCCACCGGTTTTGAGGCATACGTTCAGGTCTTCCATCCCGCGTACCGAGCCGGCGGCGGCACGGTCCGGTGGCATGAGATTGCGGACTGGCTCGAAGAGCCACTGCTGCCCGGCGTCTGGTTCGAGGACATCAAGGAGCGCGCACGCACGCACGCGGGGGACCGGCCATGGATGGACGCGCCCGAGGAAGGCCAAGTACCGCATGAGGTCCTTGATCTACTCATCCCCGCGCTAGCAGCTCATACCCGCGCAGAGCGCGGGTGGTCTTGCCTCTGGGATGGATGGGGACACCTCACCGGCTCGATGGTCGCGGTCCGCTGGTCCCCGGACGGTCCGCAGGCCGGCGCCGCATCGTTCCATGCGCTACCGGCGCTGTCGCCGCAGATCGCCAAAGGACCCAAGGTCCACCTGCCATGGCGCGACTACTTCCTCCTCGAAGGGCCGCTCGAAGCTGTGAGCGAACTCCAGGTCCCCGTCACCTGGCGGCCCGAACGGCGGAGGACAGTCGAGCGTCTCACACCAAGCCTATGGTGGCCCGATGACCGCGCCTGGTGTGCCGGCAACGAAGTTGACGCCAGCTTCACCTGCATCGGCGGCGACCGAGCACTCATCGATGAACTCCACGCTCACCCCGGACTCGAGGTCCTAGAGCTAGACCCGAGTCGCCTGGGCTCACCCCAAGCCAACGTCAGCCAGGACGATGGATAGCTCGCGCGCTAGAAGGGCAACGCCCGTCCGGCTATCCAACACCGCCCACCGTGAGTAATCACCATCCGAACACGAAGGAGTAAGACGAGTGAGCTACCACCGCGGGACCATCGGGATCCCAAAGCGGTCTGCGGGTCAAGCCAGCATCTGGCCCAGCGAGTACCGCTCTCACGTAGGCGCTGATCACCTGATACGCAATCAGGGATCGCACGAGCTCGTCAGAGTGGCTGCTGCGGGGTCGGTGCCGATGATGTACTCGAGAGTCTGTTCCGGATGTCGGGCGGCCTTGTCATCCGGAAGATCAGCGGGGCGTTCGATCACGGTCACCGCGCGCAAGACCGCCCGCATGTAATCGCCGACGTCCGCTGACCACGCCCGCCAGTACCGCAGCTCCTCGCGGGCCTCGTCTCGCCAGTCCTCTGGCACTCCCTCGACCCGGTCGTTCGTCTCGTGGAAGACTGCGAGGTCGACGTCGAACTCGCGCATGAACTGGAACAGGCGGTCTCGCCGGATCTCCAGAACACCGGTCCCGTCCTCGGCAGGCACCCAGCGGATTACTTCTTCGGGCCGCCCGTCCTCATCCGGCACCTCCCATGTGATGCGCCGCCTTCGCGGTGACGTGGCGCCGCACCGAGGTACAGCACAAAAGCCTGGATGGTTCGATCCAGCCACGTCGATCCGGAGGTCGAGTGCGCGATGAAGAGCCGGTCACCTCGATGCCAGCCCGTTCAGCGACAGGTGAGCTCAGCGTATCAGTGCCATGTGAGATGACCAGAGCTGCGTTGCGCTGCTGAACTGACAGCCACTCGTGCTAGCGACACAGCGCCTCGCGTTCCCGTGAGCACAAACGACTCAGACTGCTGGTCCGACCCAGCCCCCGAGAATGCCCACGGTACCCAGTCCCTGCGTAGGCTCGCCGTCGAGAGTCTCGAAAGGGTTGAGTCGTCCATTCATCTCAATATGCCTCATGAACCGCACGAACCAGCACCTAGCGACGCCATCAGCCGTGGAGACTAGCCAGCCTCGTCTCGCTTCTGGTGTACGCAGAAGCGATAGCCCCACGCGCGCGCCCGCCGCTCCCGGTAGAGCAAACGCACCGCTCGCCGGTAGCCAACCGCATCTGCTAAAGCGCTACTCGCAGCACGAGTGCTTTCGTCATACTGAGAGTTCACCCACGCGATCTGAGTGCCAGCACGAGCGCGCCGCCATTCTGCGATCCCTATGCCGCGAAGGCACTCACCGGTTGGTCGCCGGCGCACGATGGCTATGGCGACAACGCCATCGTCCCGATCCCGGGCCGAGCGCGCTCGGTGCCACCTGAGGATCGTCGCGGCGGCTCGAAATCGGATGTACACGCACCCACACGGCTTCCTCGGATAGGCCGCGAACGCTAGGAGTCCAGGGGGA
This sequence comes from uncultured Solirubrobacterales bacterium, assembly GCA_963731435.1. Taxonomy (GTDB): domain Bacteria; phylum Actinomycetota; class Thermoleophilia; order Solirubrobacterales; family Solirubrobacteraceae; genus Palsa-465. Next base: position 1,190,920 of record CAVSVF010000001.1, on the reverse strand, counting down.
TTCGCCCGCCGAGGTGGCTTATTCCTTTACCCGAGCCGGCGTGCTTCGTTCAGCACCGCCTCTGGCGTGTCAGTCGAAAAGCCGCCAGTGCCCCGTCGTCGTACCACCGACCGTCCTTGCGCCTGCAGCCGACTTCGTAGGCCTCGAACGGCGGCCGTCATCGCAGGAGCCAGATCCTGCGACATCTGCTGACCCTCCTGCCGACGACCGTTACGAACTGCGACGGATGTCGCCGCAGGCTGCCTCCTCCGGCGTTTCGTAGCCTGCACCCGCGAACTGCGTCATCTATCAATCTTATCCCCATCCAAGAAGCTGTCCCCAACCTTCCCGACCTCCAAATCTGACTCCATCCACTCACTCAACCTACAAATCACCCACCTACACTTCCTTCAAATACCTCTCATAATCCGTCGTGCGCAGGTTCGAGTCCTGCCCGGGCCATGGGAAAGCTGTAACGCTGGGCAGAGGTGAGCACGAAGACGTGTCCCCCAACAGCGCGCCCGGCGGAGGAAAAGCGATCGTCGGGGAATACGGGTCGTCGATGGGTCGCGCGGCCCGCAACAGTGCGTCGCCCGTCCGGCTTTGAGCAATCCAGACGCGGGCGAGGGCTGATCGATCCGCTGCAAACGCTGCCGCAGGTGGCCGGATGCGCCACTCCCGACGTCGCTCGACGCAAGTTTGAGTCGTCTCCCTCGTGGGGTGGCACGCGACTCCTCAGCCCGCCGCCGGGCTCACACCCCGGCGGTTGCGCGCACCTCGCCGGATTTCGGGGAAGCCAGCGGGTTTCGCAGCGCCAGCCCCAGTTCGGCGGCCGGCGCTGGCCGGGCGATCCCGTAGCCCTGGGCGACGTCACAGCCGAAGTCCGCCAGCAGCTCCAGGACGTGCTGGTCTTCCACACCTTCGGCTACCACACGTAGCCCCAGCGAGTGCCCCAGGTCCACGGTGGCCTTGACCAGCTCGCGGTTGCGTGAGGATGTGGCGTCGCTCAGCGGCGCGATGAACTGGCGATCCAGCTTGAGTTCGGAGACGTTCAGGCGGTTGAGATAGGCCAACGAGGTGAATCCGGCGCCGAAATCATCGACGGACACCGAGACCCCGATGTCTCGAAGGGCGAGCACCCCTGCCTGGACACGCTCAAACTGCTCGATCACCCGCGTCTCGGTTATCTCCAGCTCGAGATGCCGTGCCGGAAGCTTGTGGACATCAAGCAGCTCGGCAACCCGAGCGGGAAACTCTGGATCCAGCAGATCCCCCACCGACACGTTAACCGACATCCTCAGATCCTCCCCGGCGCTGATCCACTCGGCGCACTGGCGAATGGCGTCCTTCAACACCCAGCACGTCACCCGCCCCATGAGCCCTGCCTCTTCGGCGAGTGGCAGGAAGGTCAGCGGCGGGATCATCCCGAGCCGGCGGTGCTGCCAGCGGACCAGGGCTTCGACCGACACCACCTTGCGCGTGAGGAGATCCAGCTGAGGCTGGTAGTGGAGCACGAGATGGTCGGACTCGATCGCCACGGTGAGGTCATCGACCAGCTCCATCCTCGTCCGACCAGGTTCCGCCGCGGGACCGCCCACCATAAAGGGCTCACCAGTCAGCTTTGCGTGGTACATGGCGGTATCAGCGCACGCGAACAGCCCGGCTGCATGCTCGGCCTCGGAGACCATGGCTATGCCGATGCTGGATGAGATATGGGCGGTGATCGAACCCACCCGCAGGGGCGAGTCCAGCGTCATGTTGAGCCGCTCAGCCGTCGCCTCGGCCACGGTTCGGTCAGCACCGGCGATCAACACCGCGAACTCGTCTCCGCCGACACGGGCGATCATGTCGGTGGGTCGCACGGCACTTTGCATTCGCGTGCCGACGTGGCGCAGCACCTCGTCTCCGACGGGATGACCGAAGGCATCGTTGACCTGCTTGAAATGGTTCAGATCGACGAACAGAAACGCAGCCGCGATGCGTTCCTCGGGCGGCTGTGCGAACACCGCAGAAAGCGCCTCGAACAGCCGCCGACGGTTGGCAAGCCCGGTTAGATGATCGGTCACCGACTCGCGTTGGCGCTCGCGGTTGAGGCCGCGCAGTACCCGGACCGAGAGCACCGTGCGCAGGACGACCAGGAGCAGGCTGGCGGTAGCCAGTCCAATCGCCACCGGGTTCAGCTGGTCAAGCGTCCCGATGAATAGCACCACCAGGCCGGCGCCAGCAGCCAGCGGCGGCAGCAGGAAGCCGGGTGGCCGGCGGAGGCCGAGCGGGTTGTGGTTGCCGGCCGGCAACCACAACGCCAGCGAGATGAGCAGGGTGGAGGTGGGCCAGGCGACTGCGTTGATGAGGACCCAGCCCTTCCCATCCAACGTCGACTGAAGCAGGTTGGAGGTATCGCCGAGAACGTTGATGCCGATCCCGGCCGCGAGCAACAGCCACGGCAATTTGCGCCGGCCGGAAATGAAGGTGGCGCTCCCCACCACCAGCATCAGCAACAGCACGTCGCCGACCGGGTAGGCGAGGTTCACCGCGAGGTCGAGCCCAGACGCGCGGGCCAGATGGCTGAGGGTGGAGAAGGCAAAGGCGGCGCACACCGCCGCCGCACCGAGGCCGGCGACCGCGCCATCCAGCCAGTTGGGCGAACTCATCTGACGAGCATCGCCGCGCACGAACAGGGCCAGCGCGACGTAGCTAAGCGGAAAGAAGCTCAGATAGAACGCATCTGCGAGGGACGGTGTGGGTGGGGTGGCGCCGCCCAACGACTCGATCGTGATGACCACATCGCCTAGTGCCCAGACGATCAGCGCCAGTCCGAACAGAATCGCTACCCGGTCTCGGCGGCCGTGGCGCAGCCCACAGACCAGGCACAGCGACGCGGCGATCAGCTCGAAGGCGTCGACTCCCCACCCATCGATGGGCGTCGAATACGCGCCGGACGGGCGAGCCAGGCCGTAGACGATATAGGCCAGTAGAACCAGCCCGAGCGTCCCGTAAAGGAGAACCAGGCTTCCGCTCAGGCCGTATCTGGAGATCGCGAAGCGGCGGCCGCGGGGACCACTGTCCTTTGCCCATCCCATGCGTGCTTCATCGTCGATTCAGCCACAGACTTGAGCAAGTTGAGTGAGCTTGGATGGATCACGCCGGACGCCGCTCCAACCGCCCGGACAGCGGGGTTACTAGTGCTACAGCGGCGCCGGACCAGTCAACAGCCGCAGGAACGTGTCCCCAATCGTGTCCCAGCCTCAGCAAATCTAACCCTATCCAGCCTCACCCAACCTGACCGAATCACCCGTATCTAGCGGCTTTTGTCCTGCAAAGAGGCATCTCATAATCCGTCGTGCGCAGGTTCAAATCCTGCCCGGGCCATGGCGAAAGCCCGCTAACTTCTGGGCATTGGCGCTCGGTCGCCCGTATCTGCTTAGCCGCTCAGGCGTAGTTGTCGAGCACGACGCGGAAGCCGACGTTGCCGGCGGAGCTGTCTGGGGTGTTGGCGCTGCGGGCTGCGACGCGGTAGCGCCGGCAGTAGGAGGCATGGCACAGGTATGAGCCGCCGCGCATCACCCGGCTCATTCCACTGGTTGGCCCCGGCGGATCGTGGCGAGGGCTGTCGTGGTAGTAGCGGGGCGCATACCAGTCTGCGCACCACTCCCAGACGTTGCCGGTCATGTTGTAGGCGCCGAATGCGTTGGGCTTGTAGGCGTCCACGGGAGCGGTGCCGATCCACCCGTCGTCCCCGGTGTCGTGCGACGGGAACGTCCCCTGGAACACGTTCATCATGTGACGCCCACCGGGCTCGAGCTCGTCGCCCCACGGAAACACGGCTCCGACCAGCCCGCCGCGGGCCGCTCGTTCCCATTCGGCTTCGGTCGGCAACCGCGCACCAGCCCATCTGCAGTAGGCGATCGCATCGCTCCAGGCGACGTGGACGACGGGATGGTGGCCACGCTGAGCAATGTCGGAGTGCGGCCCTTCAGGGTGGCGCCAATCGGCGCTGTACACCTGCCGCCACCAGGGTGTCTGGACGGCGGCGCGCGTGGGCTCGAAGTCGTCGGGCAGCAGGCCCGCGAACACGAATGACCATCCGTAGCGCTCAGCCTCGCTGACGTAGCCGGTGGCGGCGACGAAGGCGGCGAAATCGTCGTTTGTCACGCAGGTGGCGCTGATCCGGTAGGGCGTCAACTCGATGGGGTGGACAGGGCCCTCGCCATCGGCGTCATACGCGACCGGGCCGGTGGCGCCCATCAGAAAACGTCCGCCCGGCACGGCGATCATGGGTGTGGTGAGCAAGGCTTTGTCGGTGGACAGTTCAGGCAGCGACGCGCGGCGGTCGCTTCCGCCCGGTTCCCGACCTGGCACGCAACAGCCGGTCATGTCAACCTCTCCCACACGCGACGGTCGGTCTCAGGAAGCCTCGAAGACCGTTTCCCAGTCATTCTTCATGCTGACGGTCACCCAACCGAGGCGCTCGCCGACCGTCGTGATTGGCTCATCGTCCTCAAAGGTAACGGCCGTACTGGCGTAGGCGAACTCACGTTGGGCGTCGTCGTGGTCGACCAGGATCGCTAGCCCACCGTGGTGGTTGGCTTGGGTCCATTCGAGCAGTTCACGATCGCCGCCGGAGTTGCCCGCGGCGAGGATCGGCGGGCGACCGATCTGAGATTGGATGTGTTCGATCTTGGCTCCGCCTTCGTTGGCGCTGCCGATCTCGCTGATCGTGCGGCGCACCACCGGCTTACCGCTGTCGTCGCGATCGAAGGTGTAGCCGATGAGCGTCCCGACGACCATGCCCGGTTCGACCGCGTAGCAGCGCTTGCTGACCCGACGGACGAATTCGGTGCCCCCGCCAGTGACGATGCCAACCGTGAACTCACGCGTTCGTAGCTCTTCGAGCAGTTCCAGCATCGGCTGGTAGATCACCCCGCTTAGGCCGGCGCCGAGGTCGGATGGCGGTATCGATCCAGGAAGTCATCGACCGCCGCGTCGAACTCGTCGGGCGTCTGCCCGTCGAAGAGTGCAGCGAGGGCGGCGGCGACCTTGGCGAGTCCGATCTCTCCCACTGCCGCCATGTCGCCGTCCAGCACGGCGGCGAACTCTGAACGGTCGCGCAGGAACGGATTCTCACCGGCACGTTGGCGCAGGGCATCGAGAAAGAAATCAAACTGCACGTAACTGGGCTTCTCGCACCACATCGTCCCGTCGTTGTCGACGTAGGCGACGCGGTCTTCGACGGGTACGTGTTCGAGGTCGTCTAGAAACGCCAGAATCGCGTCTCGGGTCGCCCCCTCACGCCATGACGGCAGCGGTGTATCCGCGTTTACTCCCATGCGTGGAACCGCGGCGGTTCTGAACGGCCTTAGGCGGTGGAGGAGAGGCCGTGCATCATCTTCTGCATCTGCTCCTGGACCTGCGCGTCGTCGAGGTCGAACATGGCGTAGCTGATTCCGGCCGACTGCAGTGGCCGGTTCGGATATTTCTGATAGCTGGGCAGGAGGCTCATCAGCCGGGCGGCCATCTGTGGCGCTTGCCAGGTCTTCTCCGCGAAGCTGTTCATGAAGATGTCATAGCGCTCCTGCGGGTCCTGCCATAGGTCAAACAGCTCGGGCACGATGGCGGTGTGCCGCGCGGCGCCCCGCCACCCTTCACGGATGTTCCAGACCGCCTTCCACTTACCGATCCGGACCGCGCCAGGGATCAGCTCGGTCTCGGTCATGTAGAACCAGTGATCCCGTGTCGACGGCCCGTCGCCCTTGAGCAGCGCGGTCTGGTCACAGCTGTCAAACACCGTCGGCTCTCCCTCGCGATCCTCGGTGGGAACCTCGAGGCCGGCGAGGCGGGCGAACGTGGCCATGAAATCAAGCGACCCAGCGATCTCCGAGTTACGGCGGCCAGGCTCAATCGTGCCCGGCCACCACGCGATCGCCGGAACACGGCTACCGCCCTCGTAGTCGGTTCCCTTCGTTCCTCGATACGGGGTGTACCCACAGTCGGGATAGACGTCCTGCCAGGCGCCGTTATCGGTGGTCCAGAAGATCAAGGTGTTCTCCTCGATTCCGAGCTCCCGGATCTTGTCCACGACGACGCCGACCCAGTGATCAAGCTCGACGAGAGAATCCAGGAACTTGGACTTACCCATCGACTTGCCCGCGAAATCCGGGTGGGGCAGGTTGGGCTGGTGCAGCTTGGCGGTGTTGAAATACATGAAAAACGGAGTCTCGCTGTTCGCATGCTCGTCCAGGTACTTGGTCGCGAAGTCGGTCGACTTCTCGTCGATGAACGGGATCTTCTCCGAATCGATCTTTTCGACCTCATGCCATTGCTCGCCGGCGTTGCCCTCGAGCGCACCGATCACGTCGCCCCACATCTTCATCGTCTCGGGATCATCAAACGGGAAGTCAGGGTTGAACGCCGGATCGGTATACGTGTAGGCGTTGAGGTGATACAGCGTCGTGTTGTGCATCTCATCAAAGCCATGTGCAGTCGGCATCGAGTCATCAGACTCGCCGAGATGCCACTTGCCTATATGGCAAGTGGCATAGCCGGCCTGCTTGAGCAGACTGGCCAGCGTCCACTCCCCGGCTGGCAGACCGCCGCCCTCGCCCGGGAACGCCACGGTCGTCATCCCGCTGCGGACCGGCAGTCGCCCGGTCAACGCCGCCGCACGGCCGGGGGTGCAGCTTGGCTGCCCGTAGAACGACATGAACTGCAGCCCCTCCGCCGCGAGTCGATCCAGGTTGGGCGTCGGAGCACCTCGATTTTCCCCCCCGCCATAACAACCCAGGTCTCCCCAACCCACGTCATCCGACATCAACAACACAATGTTGGGGCGTTCAGACACGACCACTTCCCTCCCTTGAGAACACGACGGCGGATCTGAATGACTATCGGCGCACCGGGTGACCCGACATCACCCACATCGGGTGAAGTGACCGCCAGGCATGCTGCGGCAGCCGTCTAAATGGTCAGCGTGAGTCGCCGCATGCAGGTCGGGTGGCGTGTCGTCGGGCAGAGTTGACGCGCTTATATTTTCGTCGGGATGGGAGCTCGGAGCATCACTCAACTGATCGCGGGCGACGCGCGGACGCCCGATGAGATCCGCGAGGCGGTGTATCTGTCGGTAGGGGACGCGCACGCCAAGCAGAGCCGGTTTTGGCTGCTACTGGTCTTGGCGACGGGGATTGCGACTACTGGGATCATCGGAGACTCGACCGCGACGGTGATCGGAGCGATGATCATCGCGCCGCTGGCGACGCCGATCCAAGGGGTGACGGTCGCGATCGCGTTCGGTGAGCGAGCGCCGCTGCTGCGCTCGACCGCGACGCTGCTTCTCGCCATCGCGGTGACAGTCGGGTTCGCCGCCTTGCTCGCGTGGCTGCTACCTGAGCTTGAGCCGCTGGCCAACAACTCGCAGGTCACATCTCGTGTTTCTCCGACGCTGATCGACCTGGTCGCGGCCGGTTTTACCGGCCTGGCGGGCGCGGCGGCGATCAGCCGGCGTGATATCGGTGACATCATGCCCGGGGTCGCGATCGCGATCTCGCTGGTACCGCCGCTGGCGGTTGTTGGCGTGACCGCCGATGCAGGCGATTGGGGCGGCGCGGTCGGCGCCCTGCTGCTGTTCATCACCAATGTGCTGGCGATCATGGTGCTTGGGGTGGGGGTGTTCAGCGCGGTCAGGCTCCGCCACCAAGGCATCGCAGAGCACCGGCTACGGCCCGCGTACACGGTCGTGGTGATCGCCAGCGCGATCGTCACTGCCGCGCTCGCGGTCAGCACCTATCGCACCGTGCGACTATTCGACTGGCAGCAGAGCGCGAAGCGAATCGGATCCAGTTGGGCGACCGCCCACAGCGCGCAACTACTCACGGCCCGGTTCGACGGCGACAAGCTCGTCTTCGTAGTCGAAGGCTTGACCAACGACAGTCAGGATGCGGAGCTGCTCAGCCAGTTGCGCGGACAGGTACCCGACGGCACCCCGGTGATCGTCGACCGAGTCGCCGGCGGATTCAGCCACGTCGGCGAGGTCGGCGACCCCTGACCAATCCAACGCTTCAGCCCCCACTCGCACACCTTGAGCCTACCGCGCTGTCGCGTGATGGCTCAGCATCCGCGTCGGCTCACAGACCGACGCTGCCCTGCATGATGCCGCCGTCCACGACGACCGTCGTGGCGGTCATGTATCCGGCCTTGCCCGAGGCGAGGAACACCACCACGTCGGCGATCTCGCTGGACTGAGCCATCCTGCCCAGCGGGATTGCGGCATCCAGGGCCTTCATCTTGGCCGGATCGCTCTCGGTGGACGCGTTGATCGGTGTGCTGACGGCGCCCGGGGCAATGTTGACGATGCGGATGCCCTGGCCGCCAAGCTCGACCCCGGCCGTCCGGGTCAGCATCCGCACGCCGCCCTTGGACACGCAGTACGCGATATTGCCGGGCATTGGCCAGTCCTCATGGACTGAGGAGATGTTGAGGATGAGCCCGCCGTCTCCCTGGCTGATGAACTGCTTGGCTGCGGCCTGAGTGCCGAAGAACGCGCTCTTCATGTTCACCCCCATCACCTTCTCGAAATCGGCCTCGGTGGTCTCGAGTAGGGAGGTTCGCGTCTCAATGCCGGCGTTGTTGACCAGCACATCCAGCCGGCCGTAGGCATCCACGGCGCTTCGCACCATCCGGTGAAGATCATCCGGCTGGGAGACGTCGGCCTGCACCCCGACCGCGCGGCCGCCGGCTGCCTCGACCTTCTCCACCAGCGAGGTGGTCTCGTCGGGATGCGCAACGTAGTCGATCGTGACGCTGGCCCCCTCCGCGGCTGCGGCGAGCACGATCGCCTCCCCGATGCCGCTGTTGCCTCCGGTGACGACGATGGATTTTCCCGCCAGCAACATACGCAACTCCCACCTTCGAGATTTCTCACGTAACGGCCGTCAAGAAGCTACCGACGTCGGCAGCCGAGCCGCGCTTGCCTGCAAGAATCGCCGCATAGCACGTATCGAGGATTACGCACTGCTGGGAGACCTGCAGACCGCCGCGCTGGTGAGCACGGCCGGGTCGGTTGACTGGCTGTGCCTATCACGCTTCGATTCCCCGGCGTGTTTCGCTGCGCTCCTGGACACGCCTGACGCCGGGCACTGGCAGATCGCTCCAGCTGCCGGCGGTACATGCAGCAGTCGCCGCTACGTGGAGAACACTCTGGTGCTGGAGAGCGACTGGCAGACGCCAGAGGGGACGGTGCGGGTGATCGATTTCATGCCGCCCCGGGGGCATGCTCCCGACGTCGTGCGGATCGTGGAGGGCCTCAGCGGTGCCGTGGCTGTCCGCTCGACCCTGCGCTTGCGCTTTGACTACGGACGGGTCGTGCCATGGGTCCGCCACCACGCGGATCGGATGATCGCTGTGGCCGGGCCAGATTCGGTGCGCCTGCGCACTCCGGTCAAGACCGAGGGACACGAGTTCGCCACCCGCTCGGAATTCACGGTCCGCGCCGGCGAGAGGGTGCCGTTCGTGCTGACCTGGCATCAGAGCCACGAACCCTCACCCAAGGAGGTGGATCCCGAGAAGGCCCTCGGCGATACCTTGAGCTTCTGGACCGACTGGGCCCAGAGCGGAACGCCGGCTCCAGGCCGCTACCACGAGGCGATCACCCGCTCGCTGCTCACCCTCAAAGCGCTGACCTACGAGCCGACCGGGGGAATCGTTGCCGCAGTTACCACGTCCCTTCCCGAGCAGCTGGGCGGGCCGCGCAACTGGGACTATCGCTACTGCTGGCTGCGGGACTCCACTTACACGCTGCAGGCGTTGCTCGCCGCGGGCTACGACAAGGAAGCCAAAGCTTGGCGGGAGTGGCTGTTGCGCGCCGTCGCCGGCGATCCCGCGGACCTCCAGATCATGTACGCCCTCGATGGCACCCGCCGCCTGCCCGAAGCGGAGCTGCCCTGGCTGGCCGGCTACGAGAACTCAAAGCCTGTGCGAACCGGCAATGCCGCTTCCGATCAGCTCCAGCTCGACGTGTGGGGCGAGACTCTCGACGGTCTCTCCCTGGCGCGTAACGCCGGCATCAGCGCCCACGATGACGCTTGGGACATCCAGCTCGCCCTGATGGACCACCTGGAGGGCAACTGGGACCAACCCGACAACGGTCTGTGGGAGATGCGCGGTGATCGCCGGCATTTCACACATTCCAAGGTCATGGCCTGGGTCGGGGCGGACCGCATGATCAAGGCGATCCGCGGTCACCGTGACCTTGCGGGTCCCGCTGATCGGTGGGAGCAGCTACGCGACACCATTCACGACGATGTCCTCGCGCACGGCTTTGACGCGGGTCGCAACACGTTCACTCAGTCCTACGGATCCTCCGCTCTGGACGCCAGCCTGCTGATGATTCCCCGTGTCGGTTTCCTGCCACCGACTGACCCTCGCGTGCTCGGGACGATCAAGGCGATCCAGCAGAATCTCACCGAGGACGGCTTCGTCAAGCGCTACGAGACGAGCGACTCTGGCGATGGCCTGACCGGAGGCGAAGGACTCTTTCTCGCGTGCTCCTTCTGGCTGGTCGATGCCCTGCAGCTGTCTGGGAACCGCGCAGAGGCAGTCGAGCTGTTCGAACGACTCCTCGCCCTGCGCAACGACGTCGGGCTGCTCAGCGAGGAATGGGACCCGACCGCCGGCCGGCAGGTCGGGAACACGCCGCAGGCATTCAGCCACTTTCCCTTGGTCACTAGCGCTTTGCAGCTGCACGCGGACGCCCCACGGCGCAGTGACCAAACCATCCCAGGACAAGCCCGTTAGCGCATTGCGGATCGGAGGAACCAATGTCTGAAGATCAGGCCGACCACCAGGGCGGTCAGCAAGCCACGGGTGGCGCAACTCCCCGGGTCGGCCTCTTGGGGGCCGGTCTGATGGGCTCCGCGATGGCCCACCGGCTATTAAGCGAGGGAATCCACGTGGTCGCATGGGACCGTGAGCCCGGCCACGTGCAGGACCTTGAGCAGCGCGGCGCGGACATCGCAAGTTCAGCCAGCGAGGTCGTCACAGGCGCCGACATCGTGATCACCATGCTCCCGACCGCCGAGATCGTGCTCTCAGTCGTCGAGCCGCTGATGGCGCAGTGGCCAGAGACGACGATCTGGTTGCAGATGAGCAGTGTGGGCGCGGCCGAAGCAGACCAGCTCTCCCAGGTTGCCGAGGACAACGGCGTGATCCTGTTTGACGCACCCGTGTCCGGTAGCACTCATCCTGCCGAGCAGGGCAAGCTGACCATCCTCGCCTCGGGGCCCGAAGCGGAACGGACCCGCGTCGAGCCGGTGCTCGCGGCGCTGGGATCGCGGGTTCAATGGGTCGGCGAGGTCGGGATGGGATCGCGCCTGAAGCTGGCAGCAAACCACTGGATGACCACCATGGTGGCTGGGCTGGCCGAGACGATGCACCTGTGCGAGCTGATGGGCCTGGATCAGCAGCAGTTCATCGAGCTCCTTGACGGCGGCCCCCTGGGTTCTTCCTACGGCCTGGAGAAACTCGTTGAGATGCGCCGCCACGAGTACCCCGCCGGGTTCCCGGTACGCGCCGCCGTGTACGAAGCTCGGGAACCGTCCGCTTCGGCATAGCGCTCCAGCGGAGCGATCCGGTGCGATACCTACGCTTCGCCCCCAGCATCACGGTGGGCTCTCGCTGGATGTGACGTTTCGCCGCTGGCGCGTCAGACGGGCGCCGAGGCGCAGCGAACCGGGCAGGTGACGGGCCACGGCGACAAATGCGCGGTCACGTGCGGTGAGCCAGGGTTTCGCCGGCGGTACGCCGGCTTCCGCATGGGTGCCCGTGGGCAGCGCGGCGAACAGTCGCCACCTGCCGGGCACACCCTTCAGGGTCTCGGTTCCGCGATCTGCGAACCGCAATCCCTCACCCGCCGTCAAGTCGACGGCGGTCTTGGTGATCAGCACCTCACCGGCCTTCGCGAGCGCACAGACGCGCGCACCGATGTGAACAGTCACTCCAGCGAGACTGTCGCCCATCACCTGGCACTCCCCGCTGTGGATTCCCGCTCGGATCTCGAGATCGAGTCCCCGGACGGCGACGGTGAGCCGCTGCGCGCAGTCGATCGCCGCTGGAACCCCGTCGAACATGATCAGAAAGCCATCACCGGTGCTCGCCACGACGCGCCCGCCAAGCGTTGTCACCTCCTCGCGGACCAGCCGACCGTGATGTTCAAGCAGGGCGCGCCAGGCCACATCCCCAAGTGCGGCGGCGCGTTGCGTCGATCCAACGATGTCGGTGAACAGCACCGTCGTCAGCGCACGAGAGGGATCGACCGCACGGCGTTCGCCCGTAACCGCCCTCTCGACCTCACCGACGACCGAGTCCATGTCGCCAATCCAGGGCAGATGATCGGCGCCGGGGAGCTCCACCATACGAGCGCCAGGTACGTGCTCGGCCAGGTAGCGCCCACCATCAATCGGGAACGCGTCGGACTCCCGGTGGATCACCACCGTCGGAACACGAACCGCGTCGAGAGCGCCGGTCACATCGGCCTCGCGCCACGCTTGCACGAGTGACCGAGCCATCGCCGGACTCGCGCAGCTGCGCTCGATGGCTCCCCACACGCGCTGATGGATCCCACCCGGGACGAGGCTCGGCGCAAACACACGCATCGTGTCGCCATCCCCCCAGTTCTCAACGGCGGCGAGCAGCTGATCGTAGGTCTCCTGCCTGACCCCCCACGGCCGGTCGGCGTCGGCGACCCCCAGAATGATCGGACCGTACGCGATCAGCGATGTGACACGGCTCGGCTCTCGTGCCGCGAAAAGGATTCCCGCAGAGGCGCCCTCGGAGAAGCCGAGAATTGCCGCACGCTCCGAGCCGGCAGCGTCCAGCACGGCTCGCAGGTCGGTTACGCGCTCCTCAAGGGTGGGAGGTTGGGCCACAGGGTCGGACATCCCGGTTCCGCGTTTGTCGTAGACGATCAGCCGCGAGAACGACGACAGCAGTCGCATGAACCGCGCGATGTCAGGGTCAGACCAGAAAACGTCCAGATGCGAGATGAACCCTGGTGTCCACACCAGATCCGGTCCCTCGCCTTCGACCTGGAACGCGATCGAGACTTCTCCATTACGCGCGTATCGCGTCCTGGGGCTGGCCACCGGCCGATTACATCAGCACGCATTCGCCGCCGCATGCTGAGCTCTCCTGCCCCCTCGCACAGCCTGGATCACCCTCCTGCCAGCAGGTAGAGTCGGCCCCGTGACCCTTGTCGTGCTCACCGGCGCCACCCGTGGGATTGGGCGAGCCGCCGCGGTCGAACTGGCCAAGCAGGGCGCTGAGCTCGTCGTGGTGGGACGAGACGGCGAGCGCGTCGAGACGGTGGCCCGAGAGGCACAGGAGGCCGGCGGCGGGGCCCCGGTTCACACCCACGTGTGCGACCTGGCGCTGATGGCGGACGTGCGGACGCTCGCCGCGGACCTTCGGGATCGTCACGACCACATCGACGTGCTGGCGAACAACGCCGGTGCGCTGTTCGCCTCACGCAAGGTCACCGCGGAGGGCTTCGAGCAGACTTTTGCCCTCAACCATCTGGCGCCGTTTCTGCTCACGAACCTGCTGCTCGACCGCCTCAGCGACGGCCGCATCGTCACGACTGCATCGGACGCGCACACGGGCGGGAAGCTGGACCTTGAGGACCTGCAGTCAGAGAAGTCGTATGCGGCGATGCGCGTCTACGGCACATCAAAGCTCTGCAACATCCTCTTTACCCGTGAGCTCGCGAGGCGAGCGCCCCAGGTCCACGCCAACTGCTTTCACCCTGGTGTGGTGCGAACCGGCTTCGGCAAGAACGACAACGGCATCTGGAAGATGCTGACCACGCTCGGGGGGCCGTTCTTCCGCTCACCGGAACGCGGCGCTCGATCGCTGGTGTGGCTCGCCACCTCGGAGGAGGGCGGTCGTCTCAGCGGAGAGTACGTAGAGGACGAAAAGGTCTCCGAGCCGAGCGCCACCGCTCAGGACGCCGAGCTCGCTCACGAGCTGTGGGAGCGAAGCGCGGCGCTGGTCGGACTGCCGGCCGACGCCGTCGCGTAGGTCGATACGTCCGACTTGCCCGGCGATCCAAGCTTGTCGCCTGTGCCGGGTCCGGTGTTTCCCTCGGTGTCGGGACGACGCGGGCACTACGAGTCGTTCTACCTTCGGGCGGTGGCGCCGGACCGCCCGTCCGCGGTCTGGATCCGCTACACCGTCCACCGTCCCCCCCACGCCTCCCCGTCCGGGTCGCTGTGGTGCACGATCTGGGCCGACGGGGCTCCCCGGGCGGTCAAGCAGACCTTCCCCGCGCCGCGGGCCGCCGACTGGATTGAGATCGGTGACGGGAAGCTGGGGCCGGAGCGAGCCACCGGGAGCGCAACAGCGCAAGGCCATCGGGGTGCTTGGAAGCTGAACATCGAGCCCGTCGCTGCTCCGCTTGCACATCTGCCCGCGAGCTGGCTCTACCGGGCGCCGCTGCCCCGGACCAAGACGCTCTCGCCAATGCCGGATGCCCGCTTCAGCGGGTGGGTTCAGGTCGACGGCGCGCGCCTGGACCTCGACGGATGGCGCGGCGCGGTCGGTCACAACTGGGGATCCGAACACGCTGAGCGATGGATCTGGCTGCACGCGATCGACTTCGACGACGACCCTCCGGGATGGCTTGACTGCGTGGCCGCCCGGGTCCGCCTCGGACGGTGGACGGCGCCGTGGATCTCCAGCGGCGTCCTCTACACGGGCGGCGAGAGGATCTCCCTCGGGGGGCGTTCATCGACCGAATCGAACACAGGTGCGCGCCACACCCGGATCGGCGGACCTCCGCCTGCCCTCCCGCGGCGGTCCGGTTCGAATCACCGTGCGGGCCCCTCCGGATCAAACGGTGGCGTGGCAGTACGCCGACCCCGGCGGGGGCGAGCATCACTCATTGCACTGCTCAGTCGCTGCCGTGACGGTTCGCGCCACGCCGCAGGGAGGCAAGCAGCGGGTGCTGCACAGCTGATCACGGTGCCTGCTACGAGCTGGGGATGCGGCCAACCGGGCACGGAATCCCTCTGCAGCCGTTTCCCGACGGCTAGCTCAGCGGTCGCCCAGAGCGTGCTCGGCCACCGCGGCACGGGCCGGACCGACGAGGGTTTCCTGGAGCCGGCGAACGTTGTCAAGGTGATCGCCGGTCCAGATGACGCGCACGCCGGTGGCAGTGGCACGGCCGCCCTCGTCACGGAGATCCTCGTCGACCGCAGCCACCAGTCGTCCGGTCGCCAGCTCGTCGTGAGCGAGCGGTTCAGGCACCCCTTGGCGGCCGCTGAGGCTGTCGGCGAAGCGGGAGAACCAGCCGCTTACATGAGTCCGAGGCGGCGAGCAGCTCGCGGCGGGCGCGGCCTTCTGTCTCCGCCGTGCGGCCGCTCCGTGATCCCACAGGTCAAGGACGGCATCGGCGGCCAGCCGGACGCCTGACACGCCGGTGACCAGCCCGTTGATCTCCGCCATCGGCTGTGGCTTGGCACCTCGCTCGGCCAGGTAGGTGCGAAAGGTGTCGTCGAGCCGGCGATAGGCAGCCGCCGCTCGCAGCCCGCGGTCGCGCGGGAGAGGCGCCTGAGGTCCGTCGGCGATCGCAGCGGCCCACGCCGTAGGCCACGGCGTCCGCGAGGTAGCCGGCGCTGTCGAGGTAGGCCTGCGACATGGCACGCCTCAGCGCGGCGGCAGCACCGCGCGGCCAGAACAGCAGGCCCACGATCAGGCTCACCGCCCCGCCGATGGCGATGTCCTCGATCGCGGAGGAAGCCGATCTGCCAGCCGGCCGGGGCCAGCAGATTGAAGAGGATCAGCAGCGTCGTGGTGAACGCCGCCTGGCCGGCAGCGAAGGACACCGCCGCCGGCGCCAGCCCGGCGAACAGCATCGACGATCGGCAGCAGCACCCACAGCACGGCGGTGTTCGTTCCGATCACGTACACCAGGCCTCCTCCGATCACGAAGCCGACGGTGGTGCCGACCAGCGCGCGCAGCAGGTTCTGACCGGTGCTCAGCGCGCTGGAGCGGAGCACCGCCAGCGTGCCGAAGCTCACCCAGAACGCGTGCTGCACGGCGCTCAGGTCGGCCACCAGGACGGCCAACCCGAGCGCGACCGCGCCTCGGATGCTGTTGCGCAGCCACACGGACTGAAGCTCCCAGTGGGAGACCGCGCGCCGCTGGGCAGCCGACAGCGGTCCGATCAAGCCGCTGGGCTGATGACCGAGGAGCTTGTCCCGCCAGCTGCGGCGATCCGCAGCCTCGGCATACATCGTGTTCGTGGCGATCTGGCCCACCACGAAGCTGAGCTCCTGGGCGCGGAAGCTCGGATCGAGCGAGGAGACGACGTGGGCAGCCATACCGTCCCTCTGGGCGGAGGCCAGAACCTCTCTCGGCAGCCGATCGGTGGCGGCGCTCTCAAGTGACCGCACCGCCTCCTGCATGGCGGCGAGCGACGCCTCCAGCTGCTCGATCGCGCCCTCGGAGCCCTCCAGCACCTCGGCGACGCGCTCCAGCACGTCGCCGGCCGTCAGCTTGACCGAGCACACGTGGCTGTTTGGCGCCGGCGGCTGATGCCCGGGTGGCGCTGAGCGCAGCACGATCCCGTTCAGCCAACGGAGCTCGTCGACCAGGCGAACGACAGCGCGCGCGCTGGTGTTGAGTCCGTTGGGCCGCGAGGGAGTGGCGAAGAACGCCGCGTAGAGCGAGTCGACCGCCTGGGCGGCGGCCTCCACCGCTTCGCGATGAGCATCGGTGATCGCCGGCTCCCCGCCCCCGAGGACGAACTCCACCTCCGCACGCAACCGGGCGGCCAGGGCCCGGGACGCAGTGATCACAGCTCCCCGGATCGGGTTGCGCGCGGGCGCGGGCCACAGTAACGAGATGGCCAGCACCGACACTGCCGCAGCCAGGCTCCAGCCGGCCACGCGGTCAGGGATGGAGGACACAGGCCCCGGCAGCGAGACCGGGAGGATGAAGGCCAGCAGCAAGGCGGTGGTGGCGCTTGCCAGCACGGAGCTCACCACACCGGCGAAGAGGATGACGAAAGCGACAACGCTCATCCCGAGGACGGCCAGCCAGGTCGTGCGCGAGGCCAGCGTCCCGAGACAGACCAGCACGGCGCAGGCGATTCCCAGGGAGGTCTGGGCCAGCAGCCGCTCGTTGATCGACCCGGAGAAATCGACGAGGAGCAGCATCGCGAACGACCCGAATGCGGCGAACAGCGCCAGCGCCGGGTTGCCGATGACCTTGTCACCGAGGGCGAACATCACCGGCATGATCAGCGCCGCCCGCGCGGCGCGACGCAGCGCGAGATAGCCCGGGTCGTGGACCCGCAGCCAGTCCCGAACGAAGGTCACCGGTTTGGGCGAACCGACCCGAGGTGAAGCCTCCGCCGCGCCCACCGAGCCGATTCCCATGAGACCACTCTACGAATAGCTCTGGCGCCGATCGCGGCGACCTCGGGGCACCTTTGGTCGTCCTGACGGGCGCCCCCGCCATCTGACGGCGTTACATTGGCGACGTGCTCGTCGCCGGTGAGGTAGAGGTGAGCGTCGGGGACGACGTGCGGATCCTGGGACCGGTTTCCCTGGCGGTGGCGCCGGGGTCGCTGGTAGCGCTGATGGGGGCCAGCGGATCAGGGAAATCAACGCTGCTCCGGGTGCTGGCCGGAATCTCCGACCCGAGCTCGGGTAGCGCCGCTTGGGCCACGGAGTCGACCGCGTCAGCGGTGAACGCGCTGGGCTACGTGCCCCAGCGCGAGAGCATCCACGATCGCCTGACCACGCGTGAAGCCTTGCATTACGCCGCCAGTCTGCGGCTTGAGGCCGACGCCACGATCGAAACCTCCGTGGACCGGGTGCTCGACGAGCTCGGCTTGCGCGAGCGGGCCGACACGGTGATCCGCAACCTCTCAGGCGGCGAGCGGCGCCGCGCCGCCTGCGGGCTGGAGCTGGTCGGCGATCCACCGGTGCTGTTGCTCGACGAGCCAACCAGCGGTCTTGACACAGTGCTGGAGCGACGGCTGATGGAGCTCTTCCGCCGGCTCGCCGACAACGGCCGGGCCGTGCTGGTGGCCACCCATGCGACGGCAAGCCTCGACCTCTGCGACGAGGTGATCGTGCTCGACGCGGGGTCCCAGGCCTTTCGCGGTGATCCGGCGAGCGCGCGCAGATATCTGCGCTGCTGCGGCTGACGGCATGCCCCCGGCGGCGGACGCCGGGGTCTGCGACTGAGCCCCGAGCGGCGCCTGAGACCAGCCACGCCGCCGATGTCCCCTCGCCGCAGGCCACCCGGCCGCTCGGGCTCGAGCTTCGGGTGCTGACGGGTCGTTACTTCCGCACATTCACCCGTGACCGCCGCACCCTGGCGTTGCTGCTGGGACAGGCGCCGGTGATCGGCTTGCTGATCGCGATCGTCTTCCATCCGGGGTCACTCAGCGACGCCAACGCCTCTCCGATCGACGCCATCGACCTCGTGTTCCTGCTCATGACCGGGTCGATATGGCTGGGGGTCACCTCGGCGTGCCGGGAGGTGGTAAAGGAACGCGGTCTGGTCGAGCGGGAGTTCGACGTGGGCGTTCGCCTGGACGCCTACGTCCTCTCGAAGGCCGTCGTTGTGTTCGGGCTCAATCTCATCCAGGTGCTGTGGCTCACGCTCGTGGTAGTGGGACTACGTCCGCTCGGAGTCGACGCCGGGGCAGTGGCGGAGCTGTTCGTGATCGCGCTACTCACCGCCTGGGCGAGCGCGGCGATGGGCCTGGCTGTGTCGTGCGCCGCTCGGAGCGTGGACCAGGCAGCCGGCGCCGTACCGCTGCTGCTGATGCCCCAGCTCCTGCTGGCGGGGGGTCTGATCCCCCTGGCGCAGATGCCAGGAGCGGTCGCGGCGTTCGCCAACGTCATCTATGCCCGGTGGTCCTACGCCGGGCTCGCGGGCGCCGCGCACATCGGAGACCGGCTTTCCGGGTACAGCGGCTCAGGTGCTCTGGGGTTCAGCGCCGGATTCTTCTCGCTGCGAGCCGGAACGGCTGCCGCGATTCTGCTCGGGTTCACCTTCGTGGAGCTGCTGATCGCAGTGTTCTTCCTGATGAGCCGCCCGCCGGTGAGCACATAGATCAGATGTCCGAGCTCGCCTACCTGGAACGACCGGCGGCCCGGGACCCGGCCGGCCTGCTGGTCCTCCACCATGGTCGAGGCGCGGATGCGCACGATCTGCTCCCGCTCGCCGACGTGCTTGACCCGATGCGCCAGCTGCACGTGGTCGCCCCTCAGGCGCCGCTGCAGCTGCCAGGGTCGCCCGGCTATCACTGGTACCTCGCCCCGCGAGTGGGCTTTCCCGACCCGGTGAGCTTCGACGCCGCACGCCGGAGCCTCGCCGAGCTTCACGACCACCTCTGGGATCGCACCGGACTGGGACCCGAACGAACAGTGCTCGGCGGGTTCTCGATGGGAACGGTGATGAGCTACGCGCTCGGTCTCTCCCGTGAGCGGCCGGCCCCCGCGGGCGTTCTCGCCTTCTCCGGGTTCATACCGACCGTCGAGGGCTGGGAGCCCTCGCTCGCCGACCGTCCGGCACTGCGTGCGTTCCTGGCCCACGGCAGGCGCGACCCGGTGATCGGAATCGGGTTTGCCCACCAGGCGCGGGAGCTTCTCGAGCGTGGCGGTCTCAAGGTCGAGTACCACGAATCGGACGCGACGCACGAGCTCGACCCCGCCGACCTTCCGCAGGCCGCGCGCTGGCTCGATGACACCCTTCGACGCGACGCGTCTGAGGCCGGCTGAGCCCACCATCCCGCGGCCAAGCCACGGGGCGACCGTCCGGCGCGTGGCTGACGAACCACTCGTAGAATCTCCACCGTGACGCGCATCGGAGGAACGCGCCGCCGCCGCATCGTGATCGTCGCCCTTGCCGTGATGGTCGCCCAGGGCCTGGCCGCTGGGACGGTGTTCTCAGCGACCGGTCCGTACGCGCCACTGGACCGGCCTGGCCCGCCGTTGAGCGTTTCCTCGGCGTCGTTGCACAGCTCGCTGACCTGCACCGCGGGGGTGGCGCACGCCTCGCGTAACCCGATCCTGCTGGTGCCGGGGACCAACCTCGAGCCGCAGCCGAACTACTCCTGGAACTACGAACGCGCCTTCGCTGCGCTCGGATGGCCGTACTGCACGGTCACGCTGCCGGACAACACGATGGGCGACATTCAGGTCGCCGGCGAGTACATCGTCTACGCGCTGCGAACGATGTCTGCTCAATCTCGCCGGAAGGTCGACGTGCTGGGTTTCAGTCAAGGAGGCATGCTTCCGCGCTGGGCGCTGCGCTTCTGGCCTGACACGCGAGCGATGGTGGGCGACCTGGTGGGCCTCGATCCCTCCAATCACGGTACTGCCAACACCGACGTGCTCTGCCACGCCTCCTGCCCGCCGGCGTACTGGCAGCAGGCGAGCACATCCCACTTCATCGCCGCGCTGAACAGCGGCGCCGAGACCTTCGCCGGCATCAACTACACGGTCATCTACAGCCATGACGATGAGATCGTCGTGCCCAACACGAGCTCGTCGGGAAGCTCCTCCCTGCACACCGGCAACGGCCACATCGCCAACATCGCCGTCCAGCAGATCTGTCCGGCTGACAGCTCCGACCACCTGGCGATGGGCAGCTACGACCCGGTGGGCTATGCCCTTGCCGTCGACGCGTTCAGCCATTCCAGCGTTGCGAACCCCGCCCGCATCCCTTCCTCGGTCTGCTCACAGCCCTTCCAGCCCGGGGTCAACCCGCTCACGTTCACCAGCGACTACGCCTCCTACCTGGCCTTCGTCGCGCAGGCGGAGGCCAAGTCTCCAGAGGTCGCTTCCGAGCCGGCCCTGCGGTGCTACGTGTTCGCCGGCTGCGGCTCCAGCTCGCGGACGTTTACGTGTTCGGCGCCGACGGGGCGGTTGTCGGGCCGTTCGGTCGGTCCGGTGGAGCTGGGAATGACGCGTGCGGGTGCTCGTAAGCCGTTCGCGCGGGTCTCCTCGCACCATCGCCGCTACATGGACTACTTCTGCCCCACCCACGGCGGCATTCGCGTCGGCTACCCCTCCGGGTCGCTGCTGCGCCACGTCTCCCGCCACACCGCCCGCCAGCTCTCAGGCCGGGTCGTGCTGGCGCTCACCTCAAACCGCCACTACACCCTTGCAGCACGTCCACCTCGGCCAAAGGCTCACAGCCAGCGTCCGCCGCCACCTGCACCTCACCAGGGAGCACACCGTCGGCGCCAACCGCTGGTACCTCGGACCCGCCGGACTGGCCCGCCCGATCGTCAAGGTCCGCGGCGGCATCATCCAGGAGATCGGGGTCGCCAACCCCACCCTGACCAGCAGCAAGCTCGCCGCCCGGTTCCTGCGCGCCTTCTCCTAGACCGCGACCGCGGCGCTCCTGCATGACCTCATTTGCGGGCGTGAAGATTCCTCCGTTACTCGGCGACCCTTCCCGACTGCTGAAATTTTGCTCCGGCGGCGCCGGAGGAGCGGCTACTTCTTCGCCCGCTTGCCCCCCGCGCCGGCACGCGTGCTCGCGGCCTTGCCGGCCTGCTTCGCTGCCTCGCCGGCCATCCGCGCGGCTGACCTCGCTCCGGTGAGCACGCTGCCCGCAGCTCGCTTCGCCTGGTCGGCAGCTTCCCCTGCGGCATTCGCCTGACGCGTGCCGGCGGCCTTCTTGCCGGCCGCCTGTGAATCTGCCTTCTGCCGGTTGCGCTGCCTCGTGGCCGCCGCCTTCTTGGCCGCCGCCTGTCGATCCGCCTTGGTTTGTGCCACTTCGTCTCCCTTCAAAGGGTCGTAGTCGTATCCGGTATCGACGTACCCCCGCGTCGCGGGGGCCAATCGCCGGGCTGGGCCAGGCTACGCGGTTCCCGGTTGCCCCGCCATGTCGCTTCGGTGATACTCCAGATTGATGGGTGGAAGAGGGACGCGGCGCTCCGCTCGCCGCGACGTTCGCTGGATCCGGCAGGTGGTGACCGCCACCGCGCTTCTTGCCGCCGTCCTCGTCGCTCTGCCCGCCAGCGCCTCAGCCGAGGGCTACACCCTCAAGACCCTGCACTTCGTCGTCACCGCCGGGCCCGCGGGCGCCGAGCGGCAGTGCAACATCATCGGTGACCTCTACAAGCCGGACGACGCGACCGCCGCCCATCCCGATCCATCCGTCCTGACCACGAACGGCTTCGGGGGCTCCAAGAACGACCAGGCGACATTCGGCCAGGAGCTCGCCTCTCAGGGCTACGTGGTGCTGTCCTATTCGGGCCTCGGCTTTGGCGGGTCCGGCTGTCCGATCGAGCTTGACGACCCAGACTGGGACGGGAGGGCGGCCAGCCAGCTGATCACGTTCCTCGGCGGAGGGATGGCGGCGACGGACGGAACCAAGGTGAACTACGTGATCCACGACGCAGTCGCGCATGACGGTCACCACCACGCATACGACCCGCGAGTGGGGATGATCGGCGGAAGCTACGGCGGCGAGGTGCAGTTCGCCGCCGCCGAGCAGGACCCGCGTCTGGACACGATCGTCCCGATCATCACTTGGAACGACCTCACCTATTCGCTGGCTCCAAACAACGCGAACCTCCCGCCGACGGTGCCCGGCAACAGCGTGACGAATTCGGTTCCCGGGGTGGCCAAGTTCATCTGGCTCAACGCCTTCTTCGGGGAGGGTTCCGCGGAGGACGGGCTCCAGCAGCTCTCCAACGATCCGACCGCTGATTTGACCGGCTGTCCGAACTTCAACCAGCAGGTCTGCCAGGCGGCGATCCAGACCGACACCACCGGCTCGCCGCCGGATTCGGCGATCGCGCTGCTCCGGCATGCCTCGGTGGAGTCGTACATGTCGCACATCCGCATCCCGACGCTGCTGGCGCAAGGCGAGGACGACACGCTTTTCCAGCTACACGAGGCCGTATCCACCTACGAGTCTCTGCAACGGCAGCGGACGCCCGTGAAGATGATCTGGCAGTCCTGGGGCCACTCCCACGAGACCCCGGCCCCCGGCGAGCTCGGTGACGGGTCAGGCGGGTACGCGATTACCGATTCGGCCGGGCACATCACCTACGAGGGGCGGTCCGTTGAGGAGTGGTTCGCTCACTACCTCAAGGACAGCCCTGCCGCGCCGTCGCTGGACTTCACCTTCTTCCGACCCTGGGTCAGCTACCACGGAGACGCCGACCAGGCCTACGGACGGGCGCCGAGCTACCCGGTCGCGCCACTTCATGACTTCGACCTCTCCGGTCCCGGTTCGCTGGTCACCGCCGGCTCACCGGTTCAGTCCGGGTCGACGAGCTTCGTCACGCCCGCTGCAGGGGCCCCCACCAGCTATAGCGAGATCTCTGCGGTGGAGTCCAACGAAGAGCCTGGGCAGGAGCCCTACGACGTACCCGGCAGCTTCGCCAAGTATGAGACGGCACCGTTGACGCAGACCAGCGATGTCATCGGGATCCCGAGCGTAGACGTCCACGTCAGCGCTCCGGCGAGCGGTCTGGGGTCACTCACCGGGCCGAGCGCCGACCTGGTGCTGTTCTTCAAGCTCTACGACCTCTCCCCCAGCGGCTACATCACGCTCCCCGACAAGCTGATCGCCCCCGTCCGCATCCCAGGCACCGGGGGCACCGTCCACGTCGACCTCCCTGGGATCGTCCACCGCTTCCCGGCCGGCGACCGGATCGCGCTGGTCGTGGCGGGAGGCGACCAGGCCTACCGCGGAAACGCGGTGGCGGGCCCGGTAACGATCTCCACCTCCTCGGGAGCCCCCGGGGTGCTCCACCTACCGATCGCCGGAACCGGCTCCTATGGCCCCGTGGTCTACGCCAGCGTGCCGACCAGGCCCGGCTGTCCGCTGGCCACCGGTCGCCTGAGCGGAGGGACCCTGGGCCTGGCCCGGCTCGGGGAGACCCGCTCGGGGGCGCGGCGAGCCTTCCGCCTGAGTTCCCGGCAGCGGCGACGTTACATGGACTTCTTCTGCCTGACTCCGAACGGGATCCGTGTGGGGTACCCGACCACCGGCGACCTTCGCCTGCTTCCCCGCCGGGACCGCCATCATGCCAACGGACGAATGGTGCTGGCTCTGACCTCCAACCGGCGCTACCGGCTCAAGGGCGTGACACCGGGCACCCGGCTCTCCCGAGTGGTTCACCGGCTGCGGCCGGAGAAGGGATTCGGAATCGGCGCCAACCGGTGGTACCTGGTGCCCGACGGACGGGTGATGGGGGTACTCAAGGTGCGCCACGGGATGATCCAGGAGATCGGGGTCGCCGACCGGCAGATGGTCCTGTCTCGCCGCGCGGCCGGACGTTTCCTCAGAAGCTTCTCCTAGCTCTCGGCGGCATCGCGCTCGGGCGCTGGTTCGGCCAGCTCCCGCTTGAGCACCTTCCCCGTCGGGTTGCGCGGCAGCTCGTCGATAAACATGATCTCCCGGGGGACCTTGTAGCGAGCCAGATTCGATTTGACGTGTTCCTGGAGCTCCTCCTCGGTGGCCCCGGCGCCTGAGCGCAGGACCACGAAGGCCCGCAGCCGCTGACCGAACTGGTCGTCCTGCACCCCTATCGCTGCCGCCTCCTCGACCGCGTCGTGTCCGCTCAGTACGTCCTCGACTTCCTTGGGGAAGACGTTCTCGCCGCCGGAGACGATCATCTCGTCGTCGCGCCCCTCGACGAACAGCCGCCCGCCGCCGTCGAACCGGCCCACGTCGCCGGTGGCCATCAGGCTGCCGATCCGGTCCTTGTCCCCGCCCCCCGTGTAGCCCTCGAACAGCATCGAGTTGCCGACGAAGATCCGCCCGGTCTCTCCGGGCCGTGACCTCGCGGCCGTGCTCGTCGTAGAGCTTGACGATCGATCCTCGGGCCGGCCGGCCTGCGGTCCCCGGAGCGCTCGCGCAGGTCACACGGTGTGGCCAGCGTTACCACGGAGACCTCGGTCGATCCGTACATGTTGTAGAGCGTTCTCGCCGAACGCATCCATCCAGCGGCAGGCGAGGTCACCGGGCAGCGCGGAGCCGCTGGCGCAGACCGCCCGCAGCGAACCGGTGTCGTAGAGGTCCCGCGTGTGCTCGTCGAGCCCGAGGATGCGCTGGAGCATCACCGGAACCACCACCAGCACCTCGCAGCGATGCTGCTGAATGTCGGCCAGGCACTGCTCAGGATCAAAGCGGCGACGGAGCACGAAGGTCGCTCCCAGCGCCATCCCCAGGGCAAAGCTCGAGAAGCCCCAGGCGTGAAACAGGGGCGCGGCCACGCGGACGATCTGTCCCTCGCGCAGGGGGATCCGCTCCAGCAGGGCCGCCGGCGGATCAAGCGTCAGCGGCATGCTGGTGCGGGAAGCGCCCTTGGGCGTGCCCGTGGTGCCTGAGGTGAGGATCGTCACCCGGCCGGTCCGGCCCGGGGGGCGACACGGAGGCCCCCTCCCCCGCTTCGATCAGCTCTCTGAGCAACGGGTCGTCCGCCGAGTCACCCTCGTGCCAGGCCACGAAGCGAAGCCGTCCGCGACCGGCCTCGGCGATCAGCTCGGTGAACTCCTCGTCGTAGATGACCGCAGCGGCATCCTCACGCCGGCAGACCTCGGTCAGCTGCGGGGCGGCGAAAGAGGTGTTGAGCAGCAGCACGTCACCGCCCAGCTTGGCCACCCCCATCACGCTGTCGACGAAGCCGCGGTGGTCGCGGCACATCACCCCGACCCGGTCGCCCTCGCGCACTCCGGCCTGCATCAGCCCCGCCGCCACTGCGCTGGAGCGGCGATCGACCTCGGAGTAGGTGAGCTCGCCCAGCTCGTCGATGATCATGGTCCGGTTCGGGTGGCGGGCAGCGCCGGCGAGTACACCGGCCGCGGGGGATGCGCCCCAGCGCGCGCCGATCCAGCCGACCCGCGCGAGGCGATCGGGGCGCATCGGGGCGATCATGCCGGAGCGGGCGAGGATCCAGACGTTGCCGAGCTCGTGCGCCGTGCGGGCTGGGATGCCCAGCGCGGCCCGCTTCACCTGCCTGATCACCGCCGGAAATGTATCCGCTCGCGAGGCCCTCCGGCCGGCGCACCCTCAGCGGCTCGGATCGCGTACCGTGCCCGGATCGCTGTCGAGGTCAAACCCGTCCGCGGATTCCCGGAGCTGCGGGAGTTCGTCTTCCTCCCCTACCGCCTCCACGCCGGAACTCCCTGGGTCCCGCCGCTGAAGCTCGAGCGCTACGCGTTCCTGACCCGGAAGCTCAACCCTTACTTCACCCACGGCGAGGCCGAATACTTCCTGGCCCGTCGCGACGGCCGGGTGGTCGGACGGATCACCGCGCAGATCAACGACGCCTTCAATCGACAGCACCAGAGCCGGTGGGGGAACTTCGGCTTTCTGGAGCTGGAGGACGATCCGGAGGTGCTGGAGGCACTGCTGGGCGCCGCCGAGACCTGGCTGCGAGCCCGGGGCCAGGAGCAGATGGTCGGGCCGATGGACTTCAGCATGAACGACGAGAGCGGGATCCTGATCGAGGGCTTCGATCGCGCTCCGATGATCCGCCAGCCGTGGCATCCGCCTTACTACCAGCGCCTGATGGAGGGCGCGGGGATGACCAAGGCGATGGACCTGTTCATGTGGGAGCTGCACTTCACCGAGCGCTACGGCGGAGCTGGCGGTCCTGCCCGAGCTCGCCGAGCGAGCCCGATAACGAGCACGGGGTGCGGATCCGCAAGATGGAGCGCCGTCATCTGCGCCGGGAGATGGACGAGTTCGCGAAGGTCTACAACGCCGCCTGGGCGAACAACTGGGACTTCGTGCCCTTCTCCAAGGAGGACCTCGACTCCGAGGCCCTCAACTTCCAGCTCGTCTACGACCGCGACTGGTTCATGGTGGCGGAGATCGACGGAGAGACGGTGGCGGTCGCCATCACCATCCCGGACATCAACCAGGTGCTGCGCAAAATGAACGGCCGGCTGCTCCCCTCCGGCTGGTGGCATTTCCTCCGCCGCCGCCGAACCATGACCCAGGTTCGAGTCGGCTTCCTCGGCGTGATCCCGGAGTACCAGCACACCGGGGTGGCCGCGGCGCTGTACATGGAGCACTTCGACATGGCCGAGCGGACCGACCGCAAGGGCGGAGAGATGGGCTGGATCCTGGAGACCAACGAGTCGATGAACCGCGCGATGGAGGCGATGGGTGGGCGAATCGCCAAGCGATTTCGGGTGTACGAGCGGCTGCTCTCCTGACCGGAGTCGGCCTTCAGCGCCTACAGCGTCAGCTGCATGTCCCGAGGTGGCGCTCCCCGACCTCATCCTCGAGCACATCGACTCGGTCCACGCGCCTCCTCCTATCCCGCCTGACGGTCCTCGGCGAGGATCCGCGGGCTATCGGTGATCAGGCCGCGCCGCCGCAGCCCCTCCAGAAACGGCTCCTGATCCTCGAAGGCCACGACCGTCGCCCTGTCCGGGATCAGCCTCACTGCGAGCGATCCAGCCTGCTCGTAGGCCAGCTTGCCGTCGACCTCGAGGCGCGTTCCCTTGAAGCTGGCCATCACCTCGATCTCCAGCCGGGACCCGCCGCCGATCACCAGCGGCGGGCAGGCGCCACCGTGGCTGGGCAACGGGGTGAACAGGAACGCGTCCGCCCCCGGGGCGAGCAGCGGGCCGCCCGCGGCCAGGGCATAGGCGCTTGAGCCGACCGCGGTGCTGATGATGCATCCATCGCCGGCGATCCGGCTGTACAACGTCCCATCGACCCGCATGGTGGTCCGGACCTGACCCTCACCCCGGCGCACGAAGGCCACATCGTTGTAGGCCAGTGTGGCCTGCCCGTCCTCGTGCCGGAGCTCCAGCGCAGGTAGGGCTCGCGCTCGCCACTCGCCACGGGCGAATCTCACCAACGCGTCTTCGATCTCCGTCGCGGGCACGCTGGTGAGCGCCCCCAGGCTGCCGCAAGCTGCGGCCAGCACGGGGCGGCCACGGGGGGCCGCGGCGCGGATCGCCGCCAGCGCGGTCCCGTCGCCGCCGATGGCTAGCACCACATCGCAGGTCTCCGACGTCCCCGAACGGCGCCACCTCCTGCAGCTGGCCTTCGGCCTCCACCTGCACGACCTCCAGGTCCTGCTCACGCTCGCATTGGCGGAGCACGGCCAGCGGCTCTTCCAGATCCCGCACCGGATGAACGACTACGCCGACGCGCACGCTCAACCCGCTCGGCGCTCTCGCTGGCGACGAAGCTCCTGACGGGCCAGCGAGAGCTTGTGGACCTCATCGGGTCCGTCGGCCAGCCGCAAGGTCCGCAGCCCCGCGTACATCGCCGCCAGCGGGAAGTCATCGGAGACGCCGCCGCCGCCGTGAACCTGAATCGCCCGGTCGACGATCTGCAGGCAGATGTCAGGCACCGCGAACTTGATTCCGGAGATCTCTATGCGAGCGTGCTGATTACCGACGGTGTCCATCAGCCACGCCGTCTTCATCACCAGCAGCCGCGCCATCTCCAGCTGAATCCTCGATTCGGCGATCCAGTCGCGGATATTGGCGTTGTGGGAAACCGGCTTGCCGAAGGTCTCCCTGGCATCGGCGCGGTCGCACATCAGCTCCAGCGCGCGTTCGGCTGCACCGATCGCCCGCATGCAGTGGTGGATTCGGCCCGGGCCCAGCCGAGCCTGGGCGATCAGGAACCCCTGCCCCTCGCCGGCGATGATGTTGGCAGCCGGAACGCGTACATCGGTGAAGCTCAGCTCACCGTGGCCTTCGGTGTCGTGAAAACCGAATACCGGGAGGCTGCGCTCGTACTCCAGGCCGGGCGCGTCAGCCGGGACCAGGACCATCGACTGCTGGGCATAGGTCGCCGCCTCGGGGTCGGTCTTGCCCATCACGATCAACACGCGCAGGTTGGGGTGCATGGCGTTGGTGATCCACCACTTGCGCCCGTTGAGCACGTATTCATCGCCCTCGCGCTCTATTCGCATGCCGATGTTCGTGGCGTCCGAGGAGGCGACGTCGGGCTCGGTCATCGCGAATGACGAGCGGATCTCGCCCTCCAGCAGGGGCTCCAGCCAGCGCTGCTTCTGCTCCTCACTGCCGAACTGGTGCAGCACCTCCATGTTGCCGGTGTCCGGGGCTGAGCAGTTGCAGGCCTCGGACGCGATCTTCGTACGCCCCATGATCTCGGCCAGCGGCGCGTAGTCGCAGTTGGACAGTCCGGCACCGTGGTCCTCGTCGGGAAGGAACATGTTCCACAGGCCACGGGCCTTGGCCTCGATCTTCAGCTCTTCGATCACCGGTGCGTGCACGTGAGGGGTGTCGGCCTGCCGTACCTGGTCGACCCAGATCGGCTCGGCGGGGTACACGCGCTCGTCCATGAACGTCAGCAGCCTTTGCTGGAAGTCCTTGGCTCGATCTGAGAGCTCGAAGTCCATGCGTCTTCTCCTGGTGTCAGTGGCAGGGGAACATTCTGCCCGCGCCCTGCCGCAGATGCGGCCTAGCTCGTGGCCGCCTGGTCCTCGATGCGGCTCGCGCTCGCCTTGTCCTCGATGCGCCACCGCCGCACGGTGCGTCGCAACGACACGTAGCCCAAGATCCCGGGCACGGTGGGGAGCCAGAACGAGATGGCTCGGTAGGCGAGCACGCCGACCACCGCCTGTCCACCAGGGATCCCGAACGCGACCAGCGCGCCGATCATTCCTCCCTCTACACCACCGATCCCACCTGGCAGCGGCAGCAGGCTGCCCAGAGTCCCGAGGAAGTAGCACATGATCACCACAGCCACGGGCACCCCGGCGCCGAAGGCCTTCAGGCTGAAGCCGAGCACCGCGATATCAAACCCCCAGTAGGCGACTGCGCCGAGCAATCCGAAGCGACGTTCGCGGATCAGATCGGCAGCCGTCCGCACCCCGGTCCCCACCGTGGCCGGGGCCCGCGCCAGCCGAGCGGCTAGGCGGGCGACGCGACTCCGCCCGCTGGCCACCTTCTCCAGACGCCGCTCGAAGTCTCGTGGCACCAGCGCCATACCGGCGACGATCGCGACGCCGAAGCAGGACAGTACCGCGGGAACCGTGGTCAGCAGGAACGGTGCGCGTCCTGCGAAGAGCCCGGCGCGCAGTCCGAATCCGCACACGATCAGCGCGCCCAGGTAGACCGAGTACTGGACCACGTAGCTGGCCACCATCCGGCATGCGATCAGGGTGCTCGACATCCCGGCCCGGCTGAGTGCCCAAGCGGTGATGGCCACGCCGCCGACCCCCGCGGTGGCCAGCAGCCGGATCGCCGCTATGCCCGCGAGGGGGATCTCGATGCTGGTGCGCCAGTCGATGCGCGTCGAACGCCGTCCGAAGACGCTTCTGAAGAGCACCGCGTACCCCCCAATCGACAGAAGCTCCAGCACGGCCCCCGCCGCCAACAGCCAGGGATTCCCATGACGGAGTCGACCCCAGGTCTGATGCAGTCCAGCGAGCTTGGGCAGCAGCAGGTAAAGGCCGACGAGCGCCGTGATGATGAACACCAGCGCAAACACGATCCGCCGCGGGGTCAGCGGTGAGGTGGGCTCATCCTCTTCAGGCACCACCTCCGTAGCCTTCGGCGAGACGCGGAGCGCTGCCTCGAGGGCCTCGGGGTCGCTCGTCGCGGCGGAGCTCGGCTTTGAGGTCTCAGGGGCCATCTGACTCTGGCAGGAGCTACCCGCAACCAACCAGGTCTGCGCAACCCGGCCGCTTGAGAGGGGAAAAGCGTTTGCGGGTAGCCCTGTGATGAGACCAAACGAGGGAAGGAGAGTCAGGTGGGAGACCGCATGCAGCGCGCCAAAGGAAAGTTCGAGGAGCTGAAGGGCGCGACCAAGAAAGACGCCGGGCGAGACTCCGGACGTCCGGGCACCGAGATGCGAGGCGCCGCCGAGGAGACCAAGGGCAAGGCTCGAAACGCCGTCGGCCGGGCCCGCAGTGCCGCGAAACGAGGAACCCGCTGAGTCTCAGACGAGCGCTTCGCTGATCTCGTCCCGCGCTGATTCCTGCTCCAAGCGGGCCAGCGCCCGCTGGTAGTCGTCGTAGCGGCGGACGACGCGCATCCAGCGCCAGCCGGCACGCGTTCCGAGTTCGCTGCTGCGGTCCGGATCGCCGGGGCGCCGGCGTGCCGAGTGCTGACGCGCCCGCTGCTCTTGCCGCTGGCGCTCCTGCCGACGATGGCGCGCTTCCCGTAGCTGTGCCTCCTCCTGGCGCCGTCGCTCCTGCAGCTGCTGGTGCTCGGTGATCTCGGCGCGCAGGCCCGCCGCCGGGACGTCGTCTGCCAGCAGGCTCGCCTCCAGTTGTGTTCGCAGGATCAAAAGCTCGCGCTCGGTGGCCCGGCGCGTCCGCTGCCGGCGCGTCCCGCTCCAGCGGTGGCGTGGCTCGCGAAACGCGAAGCGATCCCAAGCCTCCGCAAAGGAGATGAAGCCGTTGCGGCTCCCGGCACGGTGCGCTGCCAGCATCGGACATATGCCGTCCTCGTCGGTGTAGGCGCCGGCGATGATCTCGTTGGTCTCGATCCCGGTGAGCATGGCGAGTCGGGTTGCTCGTGGCAGGCGGTCCACTGCGGTTCGCAGTTCGCTGGCAGTCGCTCGCGGTCGTCGTGGCATAGGGTTCACCGCCTCCACTGGCAGGCGTCGCCAGCTTATCCTCGGCCGTCGCGCGCCTCAAGCGATCCCCTCCTTTCGAAAGGAACCTTGCAGATGAAGCTCGCCGTATACGTTGGCTATTGGGGCCTCGGAATGGGACCGCAGGACCAGCTGGAGGTCGTCCAGGAGGGGGAGCGCCTGGACTACGATTCGGTGTGGGCGGCCGAGGCGTACGGCTCGGATGCCGCCACCGTCCTCGCGTGGCTTGCCGCGGGTACCTCGAAGATCAAGCTGGGTTCGGCGATCTTTCAGATGCCGGGACGGAGCGCCGCGATGACCGCGATGACCGCGGCCACCATCGATGAGCTCTCAGGCGGGCGGATGATGCTGGGCATCGGCTCCTCCGGGCCTCAGGTGGCGGAGGGCTGGCACGGGCAGCACTTCGCCCGCCAGCTGCAGCGGACCCGTGAGTACGTATCGGTGGTACGGATGGCGCTCGCCCGGGAGCGGGTGGAGTTCGATGGCGAGACGATCACCCTCCCCCTCCCCGACGGACCGGGCAAGCCGCTGAAGCTGATGATCACTCCGGTGCAGGAGCGCATTCCCATCTATCTAGCGGCGATCGGACCCAAGAACACAGCGCTGGCTGGTGAAATCGCGGATGGCTGGATCCCGACCTTCTTCTCACCCGAGTATGTCGCCGAGTTCCGCGAGTTGCTGCAGGACGGCGCAGCGCGTTCCGGCCGGACCCTTGACGGGTTCGACATCGCCCCCGTCGTCAACGCCTACGTCTCCGAGGACCGCGAGCAGGCCCGGAATCTGATGCGTCCGGTGCTGGCCCTGTACGTGGGCGGGATGGGCTCACGCAAGCAGAACTTCTACAACAACCTGATGCAGCGGTACGGTTTCGAGGACGCGGCCCGGGAGATCCAGGACCTGTACCTGGACGGCAAGAAGGAGGAGGCGGCGAACGCCATCCCTGATGAGCTGATCGACATGGTCTCGCTCTGCGGTCCCCGTGAGGTGGTGCGGGATCGGCTCGCCGCCTTCCGTGACGCCGGGGTGGGCACGCTGATGGTCACGCCGATGGCGTTCACCGCGAAGGAGCGAATTGAGCAGTTGCGGGCGGTGGCCGAGCTAGCGGCTTGATCGGTGCCGGCCTCGCGGAGGATCTTCCTGGGGGCGTTCGGCGACCCCGGCCACGCCTTTCCGATGATGGCGCTGGGGGCTTGGCTGACAAACCGGGGCCATCAGGTGACCTTCGAGACCTGGCGGCGCTGGCGGCAGCCCGTGGAGGCTGCCGGCATGCGCTTCGTCGCCGCTCCCGAGCATCCGGTGTTCCCCACCCGGGAACGGCCGCTGAAGCCGTATCAGGCGGTTGTGCAGGCGGTACCACAGACACGGGAATCGATGCGCGGCGCCCGGCCGGAGGTGGTCGTGCACGACATCCTCACGATCGCCCCGGCGCTGGCCGCCGAGCTGGAGCAGGTGCCCCGGGTCACGCTGGTGCCCCACGTCTATCCGTTCCACGCCCCCGGGTGTCCCCCATATGCCCTGGGCGCCCGAGCACCGCGTACGCGCTTGGGGGCGAGGGCGTGGCGCCTGTTCGAGCGGCCGGTGCGGACTGGCCTGCGTCAGGGTCGCGATGAGCTCAACGTGACGCGCGCGATGCTCGGGCTCCCGCCAGTGAGCACGCTGCAACCGGGGATCAGCGAGCGGCTGTGCCTGGTCGGGACCTTTCCCCAGCTGGAGTACCCGCGGCCATGGCCCGACCAGGTCGAGGTCACCGGTCCGCTCCTGTGGGAGCCGCCGTATGACGACATTGCGTTTCCGCCCGGGGACGATCCGCTGGTGCTGGTGGCGGTTTCCACCGCACAGGACCCCGATCATGTGCTGCTGAGGACCGCGCTGCACGGGCTGGCCGGGGAGCCGGTCCGAGTGGTGGCCGCGACCAATCGCAGGCCGCTGCGCCACCGGGTGACCGTACCGCCCAACGCCACGCTGGTCGACTGGGTCTCCTACTCGCGCACGATGCCGCACTGCGCGGCGGTGATCACCCACGCAGGGCACGGCACGGCCGTCCGCGCGCTGGCCTCTGGCGCGCCTCTGCTGGCGGTGCCCCACTCGGGCGACATGGGCGAGAACGCCGCGCGCATCGACTGGAGCGGGACTGGCGTGCGGCTGCCGTGGCGCATGCTCACTCCGCAGTCGCTCCGTCTCGCCCTTCGCCGCCTGCTCAGCTCGCCGCAGATGGCGGCCAGGGCGCGTGAGCTGGCGGCGTGGGCGGCCCACAACGACGGCGCCGCGCGGGCGGGAGAGCTGGTGGAGGCCCTGCGGTGAGCGTCACCGCCCCAGCAGGAACGCAGCGGTCGGCTACTCGCCGGCTCACCGCGCCGACGGGAGCCGCGGCCGCAGCAGCAGTCGCGGTGGTGCTCGGCGGCTGCCTGGCGGTGGCCTTCGAGGCGCGTCACTCGACCTTCAGTGGAGACGACTGGACGTTCGTCCTCCACCGGCGTGGCTTTAGCGCCGGGGTTTTCCTGGACCCACACAACGAGCACCTCTCGGCGCTGCCCGTGGCGGCCTACAAGATCCTGTTGGCCGTGTTCGGCGCCGGGAGCTACACGCCGTTCATTGCCCTGCTGCTGATCCTTCACGCCACCGCCTGCGGGCTTCTGTACTTGATCGCCCGGCGGTATGTCGGCCCCTGGGGAG
This sequence comes from uncultured Solirubrobacterales bacterium, assembly GCA_963731435.1. Lineage (GTDB taxonomy): Bacteria > Actinomycetota > Thermoleophilia > Solirubrobacterales > Solirubrobacteraceae > Palsa-465. The sequence continues at coordinate 1,156,686 of CAVSVF010000001.1, read as the reverse complement.
CACTCGTTCCCACCTGTGTGCTCGTGGTGCTGGGTCCAGCTTGGCAGGACCTGCTCTGGGCATTTCAGATCGGCTACGTCGGCTCGGTCGCCGCCGGGCTCGGGATGCTGCTGTGCCTGGAGCGCGACGACCGTCGCGGCGACGTCTGGGCGGGAACGCTGCTGGGGGTATCGCTGCTGTGCTCGAGCATCGGGCTGGGCATGGTGGTCCTCGCCACGCTGCGGATCGTGGCGGTCCCGCGGCGGAGGTGGCAGCGGCTGTGGGCGGTCGCCATACCGGTTGCCCTGTACCTGCTGTGGTACGGGTTCTACGGCGTCAGCACGATTCGCGCCAGCAACATCCCCCACATCCCCAGGTACGTGTTCGCCGCGCTGTCGGCGGCCCTGTCCTCGGTCACTGGGCTGGCGCATACGAGCGTTTCGCCGTATCTGGTCTCGGTGTCATTCGGGCACGTGCTGGCGGTCGCATTGCTGGTGGTTGCGGTCCTCGCTTTCCTACGGGGAGCAAGGCCCACGGCGATGCCGCTGGCGGCGGCGGTCGCCGCGCTCGCCCTGTGGGTGGCCGAAGCGCTGGAGTACTTCCCGAACGGGCGGGAAGCTGCTCAGAGCCGCTATCAGTACACGGCCGCGACGCTGGTGCTGCTGGTGGGAGTTGGGTGGCTCGCCGGCCGCCGCTGGCCGCGCTGGGGACGGTTGGTGCTGGTGGTGCTCACCGTTGCCGTGTGCGCCTCGAACCTCGACATGCTCCACCAGCGCACCGGCCCCTGGTCGCAGGACAGCGCCTACGACCGGGCGGAGATCGGCGCGCTGGAGATCAGTCGGGGCCTGGTCGCCCCCGGTTTCGCGCCGGAGAACATCTTTACGACAGCGGTCACCGGCAATCACAATCTCGGCGTCGTCACCGCGGGACCATACTTCTCCGCAACCCACTCGTTCGGCTCACCGGCAGATCGCCCGGCCCAGATCCTCACCGAGCCGGAGGGCGCGCGGCGAGCGGCCGACCTGGTCCTGGCGGAGGCCGAGCGGCTGAGGCCTCAGCCGCTGGCGGTGGCCGCTAGGTCGGGGAGCCTCGGTGGGGCGAGCTGCAGGCCCGTGCTCGGTGGCACGCTGGAGAGCTCCACCGGATCGGGGGCCGTGATCGTGCGGGCACCCGCGGAGGGTGGCGCGGTCCTGGCGGTGCGACGGTTCGCCGAGGCCTACCTGGTGCGCTGGCCGGTGGCGGCCGGCCGCGGGGTGGTGCTGCGGCTGCCGGTCGACCATTCCGCGGTGCCGTGGCGCCCGCGGATCACCGGGCCGGCCGGAACCGTGGTCTGCCTTGCCGGGCGCGGAGTCGCGGTCGCCGGCTGACCCTCAGACCGGCTGCGCCGATGGAGCGCCCGCGGGGTGTTCGCGTGCCCACTCGGCGATCCGCCGCGAGTCCTGGATCACCTCGTCATCGTCGGTGACGAGCACCGGAACCCAGGTGTTCCCGGTCAGTCGCTTGACCTCGCGCCGGCCCTTGGTGAGATTGAGCGCCTCGGGCAGGATCCCGAGCCCATAGGAGCGCACGACCTCGGGCTGGTACCCCGCTTCGACGAGCGCGTGGTACGCGGTTCCGCAGGGGTGGCCGCCCGGACGGGGCGCAGGCTTCCAGGTGCCGTAGCAGACGTAGAGCTTCATCGCGGATCAGCTCCGGGGGTGGGACTCGAACCCACAACTTTTCGGTTAACAGCCGAATACTCTGCCAATTGAGTTACCCCGGATCGTTGAGGGAGTGCAGGCGTGGGGTGCTGCGGCGCCAACTCTAGCGACCGCTGGATGCTCTTCGGGGAGTGGGATCTGATGCCCGCTATCCGGGCGCGAGATCCCACTCACCCGTCGCCGCGCTCAGCACGCCGAGGACATCACGGCGGTCTGAGCGGCGGCTACACGCCCCCGACGGAGTGAATGGCAGCCAGGACCTGCTCGCGCTCCTGGGCGAGTTCCGCGACGCCCGCGCCACCCGCCGCGCGCGTCCGAGCGATGGCCCGCTCCAGGCGGGCGTGCTCCAGCACCAGCCGGGCGTGTTCGAGGCGTTCCTCGGTCGGAGCTCGCCCGCGTCCTGCCAGCGCCACCAGCTCGGCGACGGTCCTCGCCAGCTCGTCGTCGCCCTCGGGTAGCTCGCTGAGCGGCGCGGCCGCGTTGCGCGCCAGATGGCGAGCCGCCCGGCGAAGCGCGGCGCCGGTCAGCAGCTCATCGGGATCGACCCCCGCCAGCGTGATCGCTCCCGGCCCAGGGAGGGCGATGCACAGCGCCAGGAAGCTCTGCTCGTTGCGGCGGACCTCATCACGGGCCGGACGCGGCGGCGAGGGGGGTTCGGCACGAGCTTCCGCCGTAGCTGGAGCAGCCGTCCCTTTGCCCGCCAGCATCGCCGCCAGGCGGCTCTCGGTGAGCTCCATCCGCCCTGCCGCTCGTCTCAGGAGATCGTCACGGAGGGCGCTGACCGGCAGCGTGGAGAACAGCGGCGCCAGCTCGGCGATGGCACGGTCCTTGCCCTCCGCGCTGCGTAGGTCGGCCCGCTCCAGGATCCGCTCGACATGGAAGACGACGAACGGCACCGAGCTCTCGACCATCGAGCGCATCGCCTCCGCTCCCTCCCGCTCCACCAGCTCCGCGGGATCGGCGCCTTCCGGAAGCGGCACCACGCGCAGCTCCAGCTTGCTGCCCGCAGCCAGGCGCGAGGCTCGCAGCATCGCGTCCTGGCCGGCCCGGTCCGCGTCCAGGCACAGCACCAGCACCGAGACGATCCGCTGCAGTTGATCGACCTGCTCCTCGGTCAGCGCCGTGCCCATGATTCCCACCGAGTTGCGCAGGCCCGCCTGGTGGAGCGCCAGCACGTCGGTGTAGCCCTCCACCAGCACCATCTGCCCCGACCGCGCCGCCGGAGCCCGTGCCTGATCGATTCCGAATAGCTGCGCGCGCTTGTGGTAAAGGTCGCCGTCGGAGGTGTTCAGGTACTTGGGGCGCTGCTCCTCCCGCATCGCCCGAGCGCCGAAGCCCCGCACGCGGCCACGAGCGTCCGCAGAGGGAAACATGACGCGCCCGCGGAAGCGGTCGTAGACCTGCCCCGGCCGGTTTCGCGATCGCTGGGCAAGCCCCACCGCCAGCAACTCCTCATCGCTGTAGCCGGCGCTTCGCGACGCACGCCACATCCGGTCCCAGGCGCTCGGCGCGTAGCCGACCTGGAACTCACGCAGCGTCGCTTCGGTGAGCCCGCGCCCAAGCAGGTACTCGCGCGCGGCGGCCGCCTCGCTCGCCTCCCACAGGTAACGCGCGTAGTAACTCGACGCACGCGAGAGCAGCGCATAGAGCCGCTCGTGCCGGGCCCTCCGTGCGGCCGCCGCCGGATCCTCGTCCTCGGTTTCCAGCTTCACGCCGAAGCGATCGGCGAGCGACTCCATCGCGGCCTTGAAGTCGAGTCCCTCGGTCTCCATCACGAAGTCGAAGGGATCGCCGGACACCTGACAGCCGAAGCAGTGGTAGTGCTTCTCATCGGGGCGTACGTGGAACGACCCGGTCCGCTCGTCGTGGAACGGACAGATGCCGAAGTAGCTGTCGACTCCCGCACGCCGCAGCTCGGTCCGCCCGGAGACGAGCGCGAGCATATCGACGGCGTCCAGCACCCGGTCGCGAGAGTCGGCGGTGTAGCGGCTCACAGCGCGAAGGCGACCGGGAGGCTGAGCACCTCGAACGCTCGCATGCAGAAGCGGTCGGTCATCCCGGCGAGGTAGTCGGTTACGCGCCGGGACAGCTCGCCGTCCGGGATCGATGCCGGGATCTCCTCGGGGTGGGCGCACAGGTGATCGAACAGGGTGGCCACGACGAAGCGGATCTTGTTCGCCTCCCGCTGCGCCGCGGGGCCCAGGTAGACCTGCTCGAACATGAATCGCCGCAGCTCCGCCATCGCCTCCCCCACCCGCTCGCCCTGAACGATCGCACCGGCGCGCTCGGAGTGCTCCACCAGATCGTGGACCAGCGTGTCGATCCGCCGGGGCCCGCTGTCCCCGAGGATCTCTATCGGGCCCTTCGGGAGATCGCCGGCATGGAGCACATCGGCCCGCACGGCGTCGTCGATGTCGTGATTGATGTAGGCGATCCGGTCGACCAGCCGCACGATCCGCCCCTCCAGCGTCGAGGGCTCACGCGCACGGCCCGAGTGCCCGACGATCCCATCCCTGACCGGCAGGGTCAGGTTGAGGCCCTGACCGGAGCGCTCCAGCGTGTCGACCACGCGGAGCGACTGCTCGTGGTGCAGGAACGAGGCCCCGAACCGGTCCGTCAGGCAGTCGTGCAGGGCCTCCTCGCCGATGTGCCCGAAAGGCGGATGACCGAGGTCGTGTCCCAGCCCGATCGCCTCCACCAGGTCCTCGTTGAGCGCCAGGGCACGGGCAACCGTGCGGGACACCTGGGTGACCTCCAGCGTGTGGGTGAGCCGGGTGCGGTAGTGGTCGCCCAGCGGCGAGACGAACACCTGCGTCTTGTGCTTCAGGCGCCGGAAGGCCTTGGAATGGACGATCCGGTCGCGATCACGCTGGAATGGCGTCCGCAGGCCACAGTCCGCTTCCGGACGCGTTCGCTCCGCCGGGTAGGAGCGCGTCGCCAAGGGCGAGAGCTCACGCTCTTCGCGCGCGCGGATTCGCTCGGCGAAGCCTTCGGCCACACGGCCATTCGGGTGCTGGTGGGCGGGCGCCGGCGCTGTGTCGCTCATCGCTCCCGATTCTGACAGCGGCGCTCGGCGGACTCGACCCGGTCTAGACGACAGCGGCGCCAAATCCCGCCGTGGCGGCCCTTCGGCGGGCGGCGAGTGGCGCGACCACCAGCCATGCACACCCGAACAGGAAGCCAAGGTATCCCCACTCGATGTGCGGCGGCGAGTAGCTGAAGGTGACCTGATGCACACCACTGCGGACCGACACCGCCTGAAACACCCCACCGCTCTGACCCACCGGAACCGGGTGACCGTCGACGGCCGCGCTCCAGCCCGGCAAGTCGGTTTCATGGCGGATCAGAGTCACGGAGGTGGGGCAGGCGACACGGACGGCAGCATCGCCGGCGGACTCGGTTGAACAAGCCCCGTTGCTGAGCTGAAAGTAGGGAGCCGATCCCGTCAGGTGGTAGATCCAGGAGGAAGCAGAGCGGTAGACCAGCTTGAGGCTGCCGTGCTCCGGCGGCAACCTCTGACCAGCCGGGGTCAGCACATAGGCGACGCCTGCCGCTCGGTATGACCCCAGGTTGCCGAGCAGCTCCTGGGCGGGAGAGGGGGCCAGCAGGTCACGACTGCCCCCGTTGTTGCCCACGAACACCGTCGGATTGACGTATGAGTCGAGGCGCTCATTGACAAAGCGCCCAAACACCTTGGGGATCGGAAGGTCGTTGATGTTCAGCGAGTTGATGCCGAAGTATGAGCCGTAATTCGGGGCCAGCGGGCCCAGCGTGAAAAAGCGCTGACCCGACAAGTGGCTCTTCAGAAAGGACACCGGAGCGAGGTCCGTTTGCACTGAGCGGGGAGCCGAGGCCTCCGGAGCGACGAACAGGACCAGGGAGTCCACGATCACCACGGCGACCACGGTCAGAGCCATCGCCCGGGGGCTTCGCAGAAACGAGGAGGCGCCGATGACCGCCACGACCAGGAGCCCCCACGCCACCGCAGCGGCCAGGTAAGGACGGCTTGCGAACCTCGCGCCCAACTGCTGGGTCAGCGGCCTGGCATTGAGAAAGGCCGCCCCGACCACGACGAGCATCCCTCCGGCGGACCACCAGAGCCTTCGGCGATGGGCGGGAGCCCGAATCAGGTCGTCGATGCCGAGAGCCGCCAGTACCACCACCGCGAACTCCAGCGAGGCGAACCCGTACCGCTCGAAGAAAACGCGTGACATCCCGGGGAGGGCCCGTAGGATCGCGCCAAGTCCGGGAGGCTCCCCGTACATACGCGCAAACGCCAGGACGACCCAGATGGCCAGGGTAATCCGGAGTCCCCGGCGGCCGCGGCTCACGAGGCCGAGCGAGCCGAGCAACAGGAGCGAAGTGCTCAAGAAACCCCCGACGGTCAGCCATAGCTCCATCACCTTCAGCCGGGGGTCGGTGTAGTCGTTGATTGGCCCGTACACGTACGGAAGCACCAGCTGGGACAGGGCGTCATTGCCGAAGTGGGACGAGGCCGCCGTCGAGCTGGAATGCAGGCCCAGGTTGGCACGGCCGAAGTAGTCGAGCGCGGCGATCAGCAGCGGGGCCGCCAGCAGTCCGGCCACCGCGGCCCCGGCCGCTCCTTTGCGCAGCATCGGCCCGCGCTCGATCCTGGTCAGAGCGCAACAGCGCCATACGAACCAGAGAAGTCCCAGCAGGGCGTCGATATAGGCGACCTCCGGGAAACCCGCGGTCACCGACAGCACCCCCGCGACCGCGATCAGCCACCAGCCACCGGCCCGACGCTCCAGGCTCGCCGTGTAGGCGTACTCGATACCCAGCAGCAGGAGCGGCAGGCAGGCGATCGGGTTGACGGTGGCGTGCGAGAACCAGGCGAAGGTGCCATTGAGCGCGAAGGCGATCCCGGCGCCCGTGGCCACGATCCGGTGCAGCCCCAGCCGCCTCAGCAGCAGGAAGGTGGCGATCCCCGCCACCAGCTCCAGCAGAATGTGCTCGTAGAGCTGGCCGTTCGACAGCAGCGTCAGAACGGTCGGCGGGAAGAATGCCGCGGACTGCATCTCGCCCGCCAGCGGGGCCCCGGTCCCCTCGAACGGGTTCCACCAGGGCAGATGAAGGTGGACGAGGTCGAGCATCGCGCGGTGGCTGAGCGCCTGCGAGACGAAGCCGTTGTTCGGATCGATGGTCTGGGCACCGCCGAGCGGTCCCAGGTATGCGCCGGCGGCCAAACCGCTGCGGGGCCCGAGCGGATTCGCGTCGAAGACCCCGAGCAGGTACGGAAGGTTGGCGAGGAGGACTACAGCGAAGATCGCCAGGAGCGCCCAGGCGTCCGCCGAGAGGCGCCCCCGTAGCCAGCGCCCCGCCACGGCGGTTCTCAGGCCGCCCGCACCAGCGGCCGCAGCCGCACGTGCGCGTGGTGCTCCGCGGTCTCGGTGATCGCCCGCTCGGCCTGGCGCAGAGCGCGCTCGGACGCCTGCGGCGCCTGGGCCAGTGGCTGACCCAACGCTCCGACCAGGAACACGTAGGACTCCTCCTCCAGCGGGAAGGCCGCGGCTTCGCAAGCGGTGCAGACCACGCCCCCGGCGGCTGCGGAGAATCCCTGCAGGTGCTCGGGCTCACCGCATTCCGAGCAGGCCGCCAGCTGGGGAACGATGCCCGCCGCCAGCAGCAGCTTCAGCCGGAAGGCCAGTCCGGTGGCCGCCCGGGAGTGGGCGGGATCGGCGTCCAGCAGCGCCAGCTCGTTGCTCAGCAGCCTGAACACCTCAGGGTGGGGGTCGGCGGTCTCGAACAGCCGGGACACGGCATCGCAGGCCCGGGCGGCCGCGTCGAGGGTGGCGGCCTGCTCGCGCAGGCGCGCGTGCGTGACCACCGTGTCGGCGGCGGTCACGGTCAGGAGCTCACTGCGCCCTTCGTGCAACACCGCGCGAAGGTGGAAGAACGGCTCCAGCCGCGCTCCGAACCGGCTGCGCGCGCGCCGCACGCCCTTGGCGATGGCACTCACGCGACCCCGATGCGGGGTGTAGAGATGGAGGATCCGATCGGCCTCTCCGTAGCGCATCGATCGCAGCACGATCGCCTCGGTCTTCAGCGTGCCCGGCATCCGGCCCCCACCGCTATACTTTGTGAAGTCATGAGTCCAGTCACCGTCTACACCACCGATACCTGCTCGCGCTGCGTGACCGCCAAGTCGCTGCTGGCGCGGCGTGGCGTGAACTACCAGGAGATCAATCTGGCAAAGGATCCGGACGGCCGGGCCGCGCTCACGCGTCTCACCGGCATGGCCACCTTCCCCCAGATCGTGATCGGTGAGCAGCCCCTCGGCGGGCTCGACGACCTCGTCGCCGCCGACCGCACCGGCCGCTTGCAGCAGCTCCTCGCGGCCTAGCTGCCGGGGCGGGACGCTTCGCTGCCGGTCCGCCCCGGGCGACCGCCGGCCCTGGCGGTACGGGTCCGCGGTCGCGGCTGGCAGCGCTCGCACACGTAGGTTCCCCGCCCGCCGACGACGATCTTGCGCACCGTGGTGCCGCAGTTCAGACATGGCTGGCCGGCCCGGAGATGAACGAGGAAGCGGTCCTGGAAGCTGCCGCGGGCGCCATCGACGTGGCGGAAGTCGTCGATGCTCGCCCCCTTGGCGTCGATCCCGGCCCTCAGCGCCTGCTCGATCCCGGCGTGCAGCCGCTCGTACTGCCCGGCGCGCAGCCGTCCCACCGCGCGCAGCGGATGAATGCCGGCGCGGAACAGCGCCTCGTCGGCGTAGATGTTGCCGACGCCGGCGATGCGGCGCTGGTCGAGCAGGAACGCCTTTACCGGCGCGACGCGATCCCGTGCGGCGCGGCGGAGATACTCGGCGGTGAAATTCGGAGTCAGGGGCTCCGGGCCAAGCCGGGCGCCTAGATAGGCGTCCAGCCGTTCACGCCCCCGCAGGAGATGTCCGGTGCCGAACCGGCGGGGATCGACATAGGCAAGCCGGTGAGCGCCGTCGAAGGCGAAGCGGGCGCGAGTGTGGGGTGGCTCCGCCGGCGGATCGAACAGCAGTGAACCGGTCATCCGCAGGTGGATCACCATGTACCACTCCTCCGAGAGCTCCCAGATCAGATACTTGCCCGCGCGGGAGACCTCGTTGACCGTCGTCCCGATCAGCGCTTCCTGCACCGGGCCGGGAGGGTCCGGACGCGTCCAGCGCGCATCGAGGATCTCGGCCGACTCGATTACCCGCCCGCGCAGGTGCGGCGCCAGCTGGCGCCGGATCGTCTCGACCTCCGGCAGCTCAGGCACCGGGCGACTCCACATCGGCGTCCACACCCACACCGGCACCACCGGCTCCACCGGCGAGGAACGGCTCCCCCGGGAGCTCGGCGCGCTCGCCGGTCAGCCACATCAGCACGCTGGCTCCGACGTCGGACATCTCGCCGTCGTGGCGACGTCCGCCGTTACCGGGGAATGCGGCCAGGAGCGGCACATGCTCCCGGGTGTGATCGGTGTGCGCGGCGGTCACGTCGCAGCCGTGATCGGCCGTGAGGATCAGCAGATCATCGTCGCCCAGCTGCTCCAGCCACTCTGCCACCACGGCATCGATCTCCTGCAGCGCCTGGTGGAAGCCGGCACCGTCGTGACGGTGACCGTAGACCTGGTCGGTCTCCACCAGGTTGGTGAACGACCAGACCGTGCTCGAGCTCGTTCAGGAGGGCGGTCGTTTCCTGCAGCGCGCGGGCATTGGTGGCGCCGGGATGCTGGACGTCGACCCCTCTCCCCGCAAACAGCTGACCTGCCTTACCCACGGTGTGGACCGGGACAGCTCGAGCGTGGAGCTCGTCCAGATAGCTTCGCGCGGGCGGGTCCACGGACAGGTCGCGGCGGCCATCGGTGCGGACGAACCGGCCGGCAGAGCCGGTGAACGGCCGGGCGATGACCCGGCCCACTCCGTCACGCCCTTGCAGGCCTCGGCGCACCTGGGCGCAGATGTCGTAGAGCTGGTGTGCGGTGACCTGATCCTCGTGGGCGGCGATCTGCAGCACCGAGTCCTGACTGGTGTAGACGATCAGCGCACCGGAACGGACGTGTTCGGCTCCAAAATCGACGATCGCCGCGATCCCGTTGTACGGCTGATTGCAGATCACCTCGCGACCGCTGGCCTCCCGCACGAGCGTGATCACCTCCGGGGGGAAACCCTCCGGATAGGTGGGCAGCGGCGCCCGGGAGACCACCCCCATCAGCTCCCAGTGGCCCGCGGTGGAGTCCTTCCCCGGTCCGCGGGCGTGCAGACGACCGTGGAGGACCGGGGCCGGTGCGGCCGGCACGCCCTCAAGCGGGCAGATCGAACCGAGACCCAACCGCCCGAGGACGGGCAGGTGCAGGCCTCCGGTCACGCTCGAGAGGTGGGCCAGGGTATTGGCGCCGCGGTCGCCGTAGTCACCGGCATCCGGTAGCTCGCCGACGCCGCAGGCGTCGAGCACGACGACGAAGGCGCGCTTCACAGCGCCCGATTCTGGCACCCGTCGGGGCGCTACAGCGAGGAGGTCCTCCTAGCTTTGCCTGGCGACCTGCGCGCGGGGATGCGCGCCGAAGTACACGTCGCGCAGGCGCTCGGCGGAGAGGTGGGTGTAGATCTGGGTGGTGCCGATGTCGGCGTGGCCGAGCATCTCCTGCAGCGAGCGGAGATCGCACCCGCCGGCCAGCAGATGGGTGGCGAAGGTGTGGCGAAGGGTGTGCGGGCTCATGCGGTGCTCCAACCCGGCGGTGCCGGCGTGACGCTGGACGATCTTGTACAGGCCCTGGCGGGAGAGTCCCGCTCCTCGGAGGTTGACGAACAGGTGGGACTCATCGCCTATCCCCACCAGCCTTGGCCGGCCCTGGTCGAGATACCGGGTGAGGCTCTGCACCGCCCGGCTTCCGATCGGGACGAGCCGCTCCTTCGAGCCCTTCCCGCTGGTGCGCAGCATCCCGGCATCGAGATCGACGCTGGAGAGCTCCAGTCCGATCGCCTCCGAGGCCCGCAACCCGCAGGCGTACATCGTCTCCAGCAGCGCGCGATCCCGCAGTGCCGCCGGCGTGGTCCCTCGTGGCTGCTCCAGCAGACGGGCGACCTCGTCGCGGCTGAGCACCTTCGGCAGGCGGCCGCGTGCCCGGGGGGCCCGTAGGTCGGTGGTCGGATCGCGATCGAGGATCTGCTCGCGGCGCAGGTGACGGTAGAACGAGCGCAGGCAGGCGATCTTCCGCTGCAGCGTCGCCGGCGCCACCGCGGTCTTCCCTTCCCGCCCACTGGCCAGCTCGCCCACGAAGGCGGCCAGATCGACGGTCGCCGCGGCCAGCGGATCGATGCAGCGGCGCTGGAGGAACTCCCCAAACTGCTGCAGGTCGGAGCGATATGCCTCGAGGGTGTTTCGTGAGAGCCCCCGCTCCAGCTCGAGGTAGGCGATGAAGTCAAGTGCCAGCTCGCTGAGATGGCGGGCGGGCTCCGACGCGGGAGGGGAAGCAGTCGCGGGGTTCGATTCCGGTGTCTCGGTGACCGCCATGTACCGGTATTCGCCGCCGGGGCCACGCGCTCCTGTTCGTGGGCGCGCGGCTGCGGCGCCGAGGTGTCTTCTGGCTGCGGTGCGCCGGCTGCGACCGCGCGGACCTAAGTGCCTGCGCCCCGCGCCTGCAACCACAGCAACGCGATCAGCGACTTGGAGTCCTCGCACTCCGCGATCGCCTGATCGAGCCGGTTGAGCGGCCACGGCACGATCTCGATCCGTTCGTCCTCCTCGGCGTCGGCTGTCTCCTCGGTGTCAGCCAGATCCGTGGCCAGAAAGAGCCAGACGCGCTCGTCGCTGAACCCAGGAGTGGTGAAGAAGCTGTGCAGCTCCTGCCAATCCGCGGCCTGCTTGCCGATCTCCTCGGCCAGCTCGCGCTGGGCGGTCTGCAGCGGAGGCTCGCCCTCGACGTCGAGCTTGCCGGCGGGGATCTCCAGCGAGTCGGCCGCGCCCGCTGCTTCCCGAGGCTGCCGGGTGAGCCAGACCTGGAGTCTCGTCGACCGCCAGTATCCCCACGGCCCCCGGGTGCCAGACCTTGTCCCGGGTGACCTCTGCGCCGTCGGCATGACGGAAGTGCTCGGTCCCGGCCTTGATGATCTTGCCCTCGAACTCCACCTCGGCCCCGGTCTGCTGAAACTCTGGGGTCACGCTGCTGCCACCTCGCGGCCCGCCTCGTCCAGCAGTGCGATCGCCACGTCCAGCATCCCCTCCAGCGCGTCCACGCTGACCCGCTCGCCCGGCTCGTGGGCGCGCTCGGTGCCGTTGGCCAGGTTGACGCAGGGAAGCCCGCCGGCCTCGAACGCGTTGGCGTCCGAGCCGCCGCCGGTGGCGACCTGTTGCGGTCGGTATCCGCAGGCGGACAGCGCCCGCTCGGCCACCACCACCGCCGGCGCGCTCGCCCTGGTCCGGTATCCGGAGAACATCCGCTCGACCGTCATATCGAGGTCGCACTCGCCGGCATCGGCGGCATCCTGGAAGCGGTCGACGAGCTCGGTCAACACCGTTTCAACCCGCTCCTCGGAGAGTCCGCGGACCTCGCCCTGCACCGTGCAGCGCTCCGGCACCACATTGGTCGCCGTTCCCCCGGCGATGGTGCCGACGTTGGCCGTGGTGGCCGTCGTCCAGCCGGCCCAGTGGCACCGCGACGATCGCCGCCGCGGCGGCGGCGATCGCGCTGCGACCCTGCTCGGGACGAAGGCCCGCGTGCGCCGCGCGGCCGCGGAGGTCGGCGGTGACCCGCTGGTAGGTGGGCGCGGCCGTGATGATTTCGCCGATCGGAGAGGCGTGGTCGAACACGTAGCCGAACGCGCTGCGCAACCGCCCGACGTCGAAGGCCTTGGCGCCGTGGAGGCCGTTCTCCTCGGAGACCGAGAACACCAGCTCCAGCCCCACCGGCGGCGGGGCCCCGGCGTCGGCCAGGCGGCGGGCCAGCTCCACCATCACCGCCACCGCTGCCTTGTTGTCCGCCCCCAGGATTCCCGGCTTGGCGTTCCGCCAGCCGTGCGTCGACCAGCTCCGGCTCGATCGGCGCGGTCGGTGGCACGGTGTCCAGGTGGGCGCACATCATGATCGTCTTCTCGCCGGCGCCGGGGATCGTGGCCAGCAGGTTGCCGGCGTCCGACCCGGCGCTTGGCCCGGCAGTCGTCCTCGCTCACCTCAAGGCCCATCCCCCGGAGCTCGGCCGCAACCCAGTCGGCGCAACGGCGCTCGTGGCCCGATGGGCTCTCGATCCGGCACAGCGCTTCGAAGGTCTGATGCAGCCGCTCGCGCTCGGCCTCCGTGCTCCCCCTCACTGAGCGGGCGAGCGGGTGACGGATGGCCTATCCGCCCCATCCGGTCTGCCGGCGGTGCCGGCCAGCCCGTCGCTTTCCGGCGTCTCGGCGGCGCTGGACAAGGCCTCGCCGGCCGGCTCCGAACCTGTCTCGCCGCCCGAATGGCGGAACGCCGCTCCCACGAACTCGCGGAACAGTGGGGTCGGCCGCTCCGGCCGCGACTTGAACTCCGGGTGGTACTGCGATGCGACGAAGAACGGATGCGTTGCCCGCGCTCCAGCTCAATCACCTCGACGAGCCGATCGTCGGGCGAGGTGCCGGAGCACACCAGGCCCGCCGCCTCCAGCCGGCGGCGCAGGTGGTTGTTGACCTCGTAGCGATGACGGTGGCGTTCGTAGACCACCGACTCTCCGTAGAGCTCGCGCACCAGCGATCCGTCGTGGAGCTTGACCGGATCGGCGCCGAGGCGCATCGTCCCGCCCATATCGGCGATCTCCTTCTGCTCGGGGAGCAGGTCGATGACTGCAAACGGCGTCTCCGGATCCATCTCGGTGGAGTTGGCGCCCTCCATGCCGGCCACGTGCCGCGCGAACTCGCTCACCGCCACATGCATGCCCAGGCAGATGCCGAGGTACGGGATGCCGTTCTCCCGCGCGATCTGCGCCGCCCGGATCTTCCCCTCGAAGCCCCGTCCCCCGAACCCGCCGGGAATCAGGATCCCGTCGGCGGCCCGGAGCCGCTCCGCCACCGGCGCGTCGGTCACCGCCTCCGAATCCACCCAGTCGATCTCGATCCCGCAACCGTGATGGACACCGGCGTGCTTGAGCGCTTCCACCACAGAGAGGTAGGCGTCCTCCAGCTGGACGTACTTGCCCACCAGGGCGATTCGCACCTTCCCCGCGGTCTGGCTGAAGCGGCTGGGTGATCTCCTCCCAGCCGCTCAGATCGGGTTCCGGCGCCTCCACCCCGAAGTGCTCGCCGAGGATGTAGTCGTCGACCTGCTCGGTGCGGAACACCAGGGGCACCCGATAGATGTCCGGCACGTCGTAGGCCGACACCACCGCCGCAGCCGGCAGGCTGGCGAACAGCGCGATCTTGCGCCGGATGTCGCCGGAGAGCACTGCCTCCGAGCGGCACACCACCATGTCCGGGGCGATACCGATCCGCCGCAGCTCGTTGATCGAGTGCTGGGTCGGCTTGGTCTTCAGCTCACCGGCGTGCCCGATGTAGGGGACCAGCGTGAGGTGGATGAACATGCACCGTCGCCGGCCGACATCCACCGGGAACTGGCGGATCGCCTCCAGGAACGGCAGCGACTCGATGTCGCCGACGGTGCCGCCGATCTCGGTGATCACGAAGTCGACATCGCTGGACTCCGCCATCAGCCTGATCCGCTGCTTGATCTCGTTGGTGATGTGGGGGACCACCTGCACGGTGGCGCCCAGGTAGTCGCCGCGTCGCTCCCGGCGGATGACCGTGTTGTAGATCCCGCCGGCGGTGACGTTTGACGCCCGGCTGGTGTTGGCGTCGGTGTACCGCTCGTAGTGACCGAGGTCCAGATCGGTCTCGGCCCCGTCCTCGGTGACGAACACCTCCCCGTGCTGATAAGGCGACATCGTCCCGGGGTCCACGTTGATGTAGGGGTCGAACTTCTGCAGCTGGACGCTGAATCCCCGCGCCACCAGCAGGCGCCCGATCGATGCGGCGGCGATGCCCTTACCCAGCGAGGAGACGACACCGCCGGTGATGAAGATGAACCGGGTTTCCCCGTTGGGGCTAGTCGCGGCGCGCGGCGAGTCGTTGACCATCGATCGGTCCTTCAGTGTAGTTGACCCAGTCACCGTAGCGGCGCTGGCGGACGGGTGGCGCGGAGCGCGCGATCATGCCGCCCGGAGCAGCTGGCGGGCGTGCTGGCTGGCCGCCCGGTCGCCCTCGCCCGCACCGAGCATCCGCACCAGCTCCCCCACCACCCGATCGCCGTCGAGCGCCTCCACAGTCGTGCGCGCGGGCGCCAGGGAGCCGTCCTTGACGATGGTGAAGTGACGGGCACCGAGCGCTGCCACCTGGGGCAGGTGGGTGATGCAGAGGATCTGCCGTCCCTGAGCCAGCGCACGGAGGTGCTCGCCGACCGCTCGGGCGGTGTGGCCGCCGATCCCGGCGTCGATCTCGTCGAAGACCAGCAGGGGCTGATCACGCCGGGCCGCGTGGGCGGCGATCGATCCGCTGCCGCCGTCCGCCGCCGGCGCGCCGGTGGCATGTGCCACGCTCAGCAGCGCCAGCATCACCCGTGAGAGCTCGCCCCCGGAGGCGATCTCCCGCAGCGGGCCCGCGGGTAGCCCGGCGTTGGGAGCGATCAGGAACTCCACCGCGTCGGCACCGCGGGCGCCGCAGCCATCCTGTCGGGGGTTCACCTCCACCGTGAAATGCGCGTCCGGCATCGCCAGCTCGGCCAGCCGCTCCCGCACCCCCACCGCCAGGGTCACCGCGGACTCGCGGCGTCGCGCGGTCAGCTCCGCCGCCAGCTCGTCCAGCTCGGCGCGAGCCTCGGCCAGCTGCTCCCGGGCCTCCTCCAGCGCCGTGTCGGCGTGCTCCAGCGAGTCGCGGCGCTCCCGGAGTTGCTCGCCGTGGCGCAGCACATCGGCGACCCCGCCACCGTGCTTACGCTGCAGGCGGGCGAACTGGGCCAGGCGGTCCTCCACCTCCTCCAGCCGTCCCGGTGGGGCGTCAATGCCGGCAAGGTAGCCGCGCAGCTCGCCGGCCACGTCCTCGGCCTCGTACCGCAAGGCCTGCAGCCGCTCCCCCAGGCCGCCCAGCGTCGCGTCGATGACGGCTGCGGACTCGAGCTGCGCCCCCGCTTCCGCCAGCCGCTCCACCACCCCCTCGCCCGACTCCGGGGAAATCGCCTCGGCCCCTGCGGCGGCTGCGAGGCGAAGCGTCTCGACGTGCCGCAGCCGTTCTCGCTCGGCGCACAGCTCCGCGTCCTCGGCCTCGGTGGGGGCCACCGTGTCGATCTCCTCCAGCTCGAAGGCCACCAGATCCAGCTCGCGCTCGCGGGCACCGGCCAAGCCGGCCGCCTCCTCGGCCCGAGCCTGAAGCACGCGGCAGCGCTCGTAGCCCTCGGCGATCCGCGCGCGCAGCTCCGCCTGCGCCTCTCCACCCATCGCGTCCAGGATCTCCAGCTGGGCCGAGCCCAGCATCAGCCGACGATGCTCGTGCTGGCCGTAGAAGGCCAGCAGCCTGCCCCCCAGCTCCCGGAGGTCGCCAACCGTCGCCGCGCGCCCGCACACGTACGCGCGCGTGCGCCCATCGGGCCATACCCGGCGGGCCAGCACGACCTCCTCGGCGCCGTCGGGCAGGCGCTCGCGGAGGTCGGCGGGGAGCTCCGGTGGGAGCCCGAAAACTCCCTCCACGTAGGCCTCGGCGGATCCGTCGCGGACGATGCCGCTGCGGGCCCGCCCGCCGAGCAGGAGGTCAAGCGCGTGTGCCAGCAGCGTCTTGCCGGCCCCGGTCTCCCCGGTGACCACGTTCAGGCCAGGGGAGAGGCGCAGCTCGGCCCGCTCCATCAACAGCAGATTCTCGACTCGCAGCTCTTCCAGCATGCGGAGACGGTTTACCACCGGCAGGCGACGGAACTGCTACCCGCTCGCGAGCCGCCCGAACTTCTCCCGCAGGCGCTGGTAGAACGTCGCCCCGGGCAGCTGAGCCAGTCGGCCCTGGTCGCGCACGAACTCCGCCTTCACCGTCTCCCCCGGGGCCAGCGCGCACACCGGGCGCCCGTCCACGGTGACATCGACGGGCTCCTCCCGGGAGCGGTTCTCGATCATCAACTGATCCCCCGGCGCGACCACCAGCGCCCGGGCGGTCAGCGAGTGCGGGGCGATGAACGAGACCACGTATCCCTCCACTCCCCAGGCCATCACCGGGCCGCCGTTGGCCAGGTTGTAGCCGGTTGATCCGGCCGGGGTGGCCACCACCAGCCCGTCGCACCGTACCCGGCCGATCTCATCCGGGCCCACCGCATAGGACAGGTCGGCGACCCGCAACCCGGGCTGACGGTGGATCGAGACGTCATTGATCGCCAGCCAGCGCCCGCGGCCCTCCGACATGGAGATCCCCGGAAGCGAAAGAACCTCAAAATCCCCGGCGAGCGCGCGCTCGAACCCGCATCCGGGTTCGCTCTGATCGACGGTGGCCAGGAACCCGATCTCGCCGAAATTCGCGGCGAACACCGGCACCCCCGTACCGGCATACGTGCGCAGCGCAGTGAGGATCGTGCCGTCGCCGCCGAGCGCGAAGCAGATGTCCACGTCGGGCATCACCGGCGCGTCGAGGACGACGCCTTCTCCGGCCGAGAACCCATGCTTCTCGGTCTCCGCGGCCGAGAAGCGAAGCTCGGTTCCCGTCCCGCGCGCACACCGGATCAGCTCGGCCAGCGCCGGGGCCGTCTCGGCCGGGCGCCGGTGGGTGAACACCGTCGCGGTGCGGGGCGGAGTCACGGCTCCACCGCCAGCGCTGCGCGCGCCAGGTCCTCCACGCCGCCGGGCCGGTCCCCCTCGGCCAGCCACACGAACGTCTCCAGGTTGCCCTTGGGCCCGGGCAAGCCGGAGCTGGCGTACCCCATCACCGCCGCGCCCAGCGACACCGCAGACCGCTCCCACGTCCACCAGCGCCCCCCGCCGCGCGCCGGCCGAGCGGACGACGCCTCCCTTGCCCACGGCCCCCCGCCCCACCTCGAACTGCGGCTTGACCAGGGCCAGGCAGTCGAAGCGAGCCGCCGCGCACGCCAGCACCGCGGGCAACACCTTCGTCAGGGAGATGAAGGACACGTCGGTCACGATCACCCCGGGACGGTAGGGGAGCATCTCCGTGGTCAGCCCGCGGGCGTTGCACCGCTCCATCACCGTCACCCGGAGATCTTCGCGCAGCCGCCAGGCCAGCTCCCCGTAGCCGACGTCGATCGCCACCACCCTCTCGGCGCCCCGCTGCAGCAGGCAGTCGGTGAAGCCCCCGGTGGAGGCCCCGACGTCCAGCGCCAGGGCCCCGGAGACATCCAAGTCCAGCGCGTCCAGCGCGTTGGCCAGCTTCACCCCGCCCCTGGAGACGAACGGCGGCGGCTGGGCGACGGCAAGCTCGACATCGACCGGGACGAGCTGACCGGGCTTCTCCACCCGGCGGCGCTCGGGCAGTACCAGCACTTCGCCGGCGAGGACGGCCGCGGCGGCCCTCGCCCGGGACTCGAACATTCCCCGCTCGGACAGCAGGCTGTCGATTCGCACGCGCCTCACGCCCGGAAACGGTACGTGATCACCGTCACACTCAAACCCCGGCCAGCCGGGCAACATGAGCCCAAGACTTCCTCCAAGCGATCAGACGCAGATATCTCTCTCCTCCCTGGGAACGGCTCGCGCTTTGCGGGCCGTTCCCTTTTTATGAGGGCCCGCCGATAAGCGGGCCCGTGTGCCGCGCCCAGCCTCGAACCATCAGGCAACCGCCCCCGGAGGCGTGCTACGGCGTTACTTCGCTGCGCTCGGCTACCGCCGCCTGCACGCGCTCGGCGATCCGCTCGCCGGTGAAGCCGACCTCCTCGTGCAGCAGCTTGGGCGCGCCGTGGGTGACGTAGGTGTCCGGCAGGCCCACTCGGATGATCCGAGCGCCTCCGCCGGCCAATCCGCTGTCTGAGAGGGTCTCCCACACCGCCGAGCCGAAGCCGCCGGCCAGCACGCCCTCCTCCACGGTCACCAGCAGCTCGTGCTCGGCAGCGAGCTGGGCCACCAGCCCGGCGTCGATCGGCTTGGCGAAGCGCGCGTCGGCGACGGTGACGGAGATGCCCTGGTCGGCGAGGATCGTGGCGGCCTCCTGCGCCTTTGCCACCCCGCTCCCGTAGCCGAGCAGCGCCACCCGATCGCCCTCGCGCAGGATCTCTCCGGTGCCGATCTCCAGGCGGGTCGGTCGGTCGGGAAGCGGGACACCCAGCCCCGCGCCGCGGGGATACCGCAGCGCCACCGGGCCGTCGTCGTAGCGCAACGCGGTGTGCAGCATGTTCACGAGCATCGCCTCGTCGCGCGGGGCCATCAGCACGATGTTGGGCAGGCAGCGGAGGTAGGCGATGTCGAAGGCGCCGTGATGGGTGGGACCGTCATCGCCGACCAGACCGGCCCGGTCCATCGCGAAGACCACGTTCAGCTTCTGCAGGCAGACGTCGTGGACGATCTGGTCGTAGGCCCGTTGCAGGAAGGTGGAGTAGATCGCCGCGACCGGCTTGCAACCCTCCAGGGCCAGCCCCGATGCCAGCAGGATGGCCTGCTGCTCGGCGATGCCGACGTCGAAGTATCGCTCGGGAAGCGCTTTCTGCAGGATGCTGAGTCCGGTACCCGAGTTCATCGCCGCGGTGATGCCCAGCACGCGGTCGTCACGGCGGCACTCGTTGACCAGGGCCTCACCGAACACCTTGGTGTACTGGGGGGCCGCGGAGGACGAACGGCCTGCGGTGACCGGCTTCACCGCCAGGCGGCCGGAGATCGATTTCGGCTTGGCGGCGTGCCATTCCTCCATGCCCTCGAGCCCGCCCTCCTCGGCGGGGGCGAATCCCTTGCCCTTGACCGTGGCGCAGTGGACCACGACGGGGCGCTCGGCCGCAAGTGCTTCGCGGAGGGCCATGCGGAGCGCGTGTACGTCGTGTCCGTCGACCACGCCCATGTACGCGAAGTCCAGTTCCTCCCACCACATCCCGGGAGCCCAGAAGGCCTTGATCGACTCCTTGAAGTGCGGGCCGATCCGTTCCATGGCGGCGCCGATCGGAGCCGGGAGCTTGGTCAGGTTGCCTTCCACCTCTTCCCGTGCGTGCCACAGCTTGGGATTCAGCCGCACCCGGTTGAAGTACCGGGAGAGCGCGCCGACGTTGGGGGCGATCGACATCCCGTTGTCGTTGAGCAGCACCACGAGCGGGGTGCCCATGCCGCCGGCCTGGTGGACCGCTTCGAAGGCGACCCCGCCGGTCATGGCCCCGTCGCCGACCACCGCCACCACCTTGCCGTCCTCCCCGTGGCCGCGGCGCATCGCCTCCTTGATCCCGACCGCGTAGCCGATCGCGGTGGAGGCGTGGCCGGCGCCCATCATGTCGTGCGCTGACTCCCCGATCGAGCAGAACGGCGCCAGGCCACCGTACTTGCGGATCGTCGGCAGCTGGTCGCGGCGGCCGGTGAGGATCTTGTGCGGATAAGCCTGGTGACCCACGTCCCAGAGGACCTTGTCCCTTGGAGACTGAAGCAGCGAGTGCAGGGCCACGGCGATCTCGCAGGTACCGAGGTTGGCGCCGAAGTGGCCCCCGATCTCCCCCACCGTGTCGATGATGTGCTCGCGGACCTCCTGAGCCACGCTCTGGAGCTCCTCCTCGGTCAGGTTGTGGAGATCCTCGGGGCCTTCGATGCGATCTAGGAGCGTGGGCATCAGTAGGTGCGGGTCGCGATGAAGTCGGTGATCTGCTCGAGTTGCTCCGCCCCACGGGGGGCGGCCTGGGCCAGGGCGGCGCGGGCCCGTTCATGCGACGCCCGAGCCAGGCTACGCGCCTCCTCCAACCCGAACTCGGAGACATAGGTGCGCTTTCCAAGCCGTTCGTCGCTGCCCTGCTGCTTACCGAGCGTCTCCTGTGACCCGGTCACGTCGAGGATGTCGTCGACGATCTGGAAGAGGACGCCGAGCTCGCTGGCAAAGCGTCGGAACAGGGGGATTGTGGCACGCCCATCCTCCCCGGCGAGCAGCAGCACGCATTCGATGCTGGCGCCGATCAACCGACCGGTCTTGAGCTCGTGGAGCCGGCGCAGACCCTCGAGCCCGATGGCGGCGCTTTCCGCGACGTCCAGGTACTGGCCCCCCACCATTCCCTGCACTCCGGTGGCCCGCGCCAGCTCGGCTGCCGCCGCCAGGACGCTGGCGGGCTCGCCGCGCTGCTCGGTGAGCAGCAGCCGGAAGGCTTCGGCGTAGAGCCCGTCACCGGCCAGGATCGCCACGTCCTCACCGTAGGCACGGTGGCAGGTCGGCCGCCCCCGCCGGAGGTCGTCGTCATCCATCGCCGGCAGGTCGTCGTGGATCAGCGAGTAGGTGTGGATCAGCTCAATCGCCGCCGCAAGCGGCAGCATGCTCGCCGGTGGACGGCTGACGGCTTCAGCAGTGGCGAGCGCCAGCACGGGGCGGATGCGCTTGCCCGCGGCCAGCAGCGAATAGCGCATCGCCTCCTGGAGGCGATCGGTGGCCGCCTCGGCCGAGAATCGCAGATCCTCCAGGTAGCGCTCCACCTCATCGCGGAGGTGCTCCGGATATGCCGGGGCGGGACGGGTGGCGGACACCCGGCTACGCCGCCGGAAGCGGAAGCTGCCCGGGCAGGTCGGGAAGCGGCTCCAGCGCGGCACGGGCCTGCTCATCCACCTGAGCGCTGGCCTCGGTAGCCAGCCGGCCGCATTCCTCGATCAGTGCGAGGGTGGCCTCGGGCTCCAGATTCCCGGCTCGGAGTTGGTCCGCCGCTTCCTGAAGCCGTCCGCTGAGCTCGATCAGCGCATCAGTCACGGTCCACAGCGTAGCGGGGAGCCGCCGCCGCCCGTCAGAAGCGAAGCAGGACGCCCACGCCGCCGAACGGTCCCAGCTCGGACAAGTGGCGAACGATCAGGATCTCGGCGTCCTGGGTGAGCGCAGATTCGATAAGCGCCTCGGGGAGGCGCTCCACCGGCGTGAGCACAGATCCGTCCGCAGCACACGACCCGGATTGGCCGGGATAGAGCAGTCCGCATTCGGGACAGCGTGCCCCGCTGCCGGCAAAGTCCGGCGCCAGCAGCAGCAGCTCCACACGGCGCTCGCCCAGCGCTCGGAGCGTGTCTTCCAGTCCGCCGGCGGCCCGTCCGCCACTGCCCACCCCGCCCGCGAGGCGATCAAGAGCAGCCCGCTCGCGCTCCCGGTCGTCCTCCTCCACCAGCTTGGCCACCGCCGCGGTGACCCCGATCTCGTTGGTGTTGGCGACATCCACGTCCACCCGCCGGTCGCTCAGTATCAGCCGCAGCTCCTCATGGAGGAAGTGCTCGAGACGGGCGGTGACCTCGACCGGGCCACCAAGGGCGAGGCGGTCGAAGGGTTCCCGCCGCCAACGCCGGTAGAGCATCTCGGCCACCCGGCGAAGGTGATCGTCGACTTCCTTGTCGACGCTTCGCTCGTGCTCTGACTGCGAGGAGCGATGCTGGCCCTGGACGTTGTCCTCGATCCGCTGGCGCTCCTCGAGACGGTCACCCAGACCCACCAGCACCCTGGCGGCGCGACTGCTGACCAGGGTCACGCACCACCGGCGATCCTGGGCGCCGCGGATCAACGGCTCGATATACGGCGTGCGCTCGATCACCACCTGGCCCTCGGTCGGCCTCGAGAGCTGCACCACCTCGAACAGGTCGTCTCGGAGTGAGCAGAAGATCGCCAGCGCCCGCGCCCGCTTGAAAGGCGCGTCCCCGGAAGCGAGGTAGGCGTCCACGCGGTCGAGATCCTCGCGAAGCGCCATCAGCTCCTGGTGATCGAGCGAATCGTCGCGCTCGACCTGACGCCGCGCACCGTCCAGCAGCGAGTGGATCTGGGATGCTCGGGCCGGAGCGGTGGCAAAGCGCTCCGGATCGAGGTCAAGGTACAGGCTGACCACGCGGTGCTCGTGTTGCTGCCCCACCAGCTGCCGCGCCGCTTGCGTGACGCTCATCTTTCTCGCGCTACCCGTGTCGGTCCGAGCAAAACGCGTTACTCGAGCATCAAGCGCGGCGTTGACCAAGGCGTCGGCACGGGCGTTCTCGGCCCGGGGAACGTTGCGCAGCTGCCAGCGCTCGAAGTTGCGCAATGCCTCCAGCGTGTCGAGGTAGAGCGGACGCATCGCCGGGTGCTTGACCTTATAGACGCCGTTGACC
Source organism: uncultured Solirubrobacterales bacterium (assembly GCA_963731435.1). GTDB lineage: Bacteria > Actinomycetota > Thermoleophilia > Solirubrobacterales > Solirubrobacteraceae > Palsa-465. Next base: position 1,133,821 of record CAVSVF010000001.1, on the reverse strand, counting down.
TGCCGGGCCACCAACTCGGAGTCGTTGACGATCTCCACCTCGCCTGCGCCCTGAGCTGCCGCTCGCTCCAGGCCGCGCAGCAGCGCCTGGTATTCGGCCACGTTGTTGGTGGCCACTCCGATCCGCTCGGCGACCTCCTCCACCACCTCGCCACCGGGCAGCGAGACGACCACGCCGATCGCCGCCGGCCCGGGGTTGCCGCGCGCGCCGCCGTCGACGTGCACGACGAGCTTGCTTGGCGTTTCGCTCAATCGCCGCTCAGTTGCGGCAGCTCGCCGGGCACACGAGGACGGCGACGATCCCGGAGCTGGCGCTTCCCGCCGCCTGAGGAGCCTCGTCCGCGGCGCGAGCGCTTGCGGCGGTCAACGATCACCGTGACTTCGGGATCGTCGGCGTAGTAGCGGGTGAGCTTGTCGAACAGCTCCTCTTCCAGGCCCTCTGGAATGACGCAGTACACCACGGCGGAGATCTTATTGCACGGTCGCGACGCCGGTCCCCCCGGCCGCTCAGCCGCTGATGACCAGCGCCCCCTGCTCGTCGGCGACAGCATTGGCCCGCCGCTCCTCCGGGGTCAGCTCGGAGAGCTCGTAGCCCTGGCCTGCGACCCGCACGGTCGGGATCTCGTCGGCGAGCTCGACTTCGTAGCGGTACCAGCACAACTCCCATGAGACGACGATGCACAGGAGGCTGGGACGGCTCTCCGTGGGGACGATCGAGACCTCCGGAGGCCCCAGCGAGCGGGCCACCCCGGCCACGGTCCGCCGGTGCTCCGAGTCGTTGAAGAGGGACGCCGCGGAGATGATCTTCTGGCCGATGCTGGTGGGCACGGCATGTACGTGGCGAGGCTCTCGGTTGCCGCCGTGACCGTCGAAGCCCTCGAGCTCCGCCGCGGAGCTCTCCGACCACGCGTGGCCGTCGAGCTCATCGCGCAGGGTCGGCGTGGCGTTCGGCGCGGAGCCCTCCCGGCGCCCGCGCAGACGGCCGAGCAGCGAGCGGCGTCGTTCCGCCGAGCTCTGGCCGTCGTCGTCCAGGCTGGTCACCGTCCCCTCCCGCACCCAGCCCTCGTGCAGCGCGCGGTCCTTGCACAGCTCGCAGACCGCACGTCGGAAGGCGCCGTCGAGGTAGGCATCGGCGCTCTCCCCGCGGAGCAGGGTGCGGCCACATACGTCGCAGACCGTGTCCTGATTGGAGGTCCGGATCTCCTTCGCGCTCATCCTTCCGAGCCTACCAGCGGTTTTCGGCGGGCCCGAGCGGTGGGCGCGAGCTTGCCGTGGGCAGTCCCAGGGGCCGCGCGATGCTAGGCCTTGACCGCCTCCTGCTCGGCCCGAACCTCCTGCACCACCTTGCTGGCCAGGTGCCCGGGGACTTCCTCGTAGCGGACGAACTCCATCGTGAACTCACCCTGGCCGCCGGTGACCGCGCGCAGATCCGGGGCGTAGGAGAGCATCTCGGCCATCGGCACCTCCGCGCTTATCTCGGTCATCCCGGCGCCGACGGGCTCCATCCCCAGCGGCCGCCCCCGCCGGGAGTTGAGGTCACCGATCACGTCGCCGACCGCGTCCTCCGGCGCGTTGACCGTTACGTGCATGATCGGCTCCAGCAGCGCCGGGCGAGGCCTGCTCCAGCGCCTGCTTCATCGCCAGCGAACCGGCGACCTTGAAGGCCATCTCCGATGAATCCACGGTGTGGTAGGAGCCGTCGTAGAGGCGCACGCGCACGTCCTTGATCGGGTAGCCGGCCACGACTCCCTCGGCCATCGCCTCCAGGATTCCCTTCTGCACCGCGGGAATGAATCCTGACGGGATCACACCGCCCTTGATCGCGTTGACGAACTCAAAGCCGGTCCCCGGCTCCACCGGCTCGATGGCGATGTGGCAGTCGCCGAACTGGCCGCGGCCTCCGGTCTGCTTCTTGTGCCGGCCGTGGGCCTTGGCCGGACGGCGGATCGTCTCCTGATAGGGGACGCGCGGGGGCTTGAGCACGACCTCGGCGGCGAACCGCGAGCGCAGCCGCTCCACGATCACCTCGACGTGAACCTGGGACAGACCGGCGACGATCTGCTCGCCGGTCTGGGGGTCCCGGTGCAGATCGATCGTGGGGTCCTCCTCCTGCAGGCGGCGCAGCGCCGTGAACACCTTGTCCTCGTCGCCCTTGCTCTTGGGCTCCACCGCAAAGGCCATCACCGGCGCGGGCAGCTTGATCGCGGGCATCACGATCGGCTCGTCGCGGGCGGCCAGCCAGTCTCCGGCCTTGGTCTCCTTGAGCTTGGCCACCGCGCCGATGTCTCCGGGCCCGAACTCGGTGGCGTGGCCGGTCTGCCCACCCTCGAACGTCACCAGCTGCCCGATCCGCTCCTTGGTGTGCGTGCGTGTGTTGAGCAGCTGCGAGTCCTGCTTCATCACACCCTGGTAGACCCGGAACAGGTTGATCCGCCCGGCGAACGGATCGGCCCGGGTCTTGAACACGTAGGCGAAGAGCTCCTTGTCCTCGTCGGGCTCCAGTGTCACCTCGCCGACCTCCAGTCCGCCGTGCTTGACCGGGGAGGGCAGGTCCTCGACGATCGCGTCCAACAGCCGGTTGGTGGCCAGGTTGCGGGTGGCGATCCCGCAGGTGACCGGGAATAGATGGCCGTGGTTGGTGCCGTCCTTCAGCGCGGTGACGATCTCCCCGTGGTCGATCTCCTCGCCTTCCAGGTAGCGCTCCATCAGCGCGTCGGAGTTCTCGGCCACCTCGTCCATCAGCTTCTCCCGGTACTCCTGGGCCTGGTCGGCCATCTCCTCGGGGATCGGGATCTCCTGGCAGCTGTCGCGCTCGGTCCCCTCGTAGCGGTAGGCCTTCATGTCGACGAGATCGATCACCCCGGAGATCTCGTGCTCGGTGCCGATCGGGATCTCGGTGGCCACCACGTGGCGTCCGAACGCCGATTTGAGCGAGTCCAGCGTGCGGAAGAAGTCGGCCCGCTCGCGGTCGAGCATGTTGACGAAGAGGAGCCGCGCCAGGTCGAGCTCGGCGGCCCGCTGCCACAGCCGGCTGGCGTGGACCTCCACGCCCATCACGGCGTTGATGACGAACACCGCCGACTCGCAGACCCGCAGCGCACCGAGCGCATCGGCGACGAAGCTGGAGTCCCCCGGGGTGTCCAGCAGGTTGACCTTCCGCTCCTGCCACTGGAACGAGGACAGGGTGGCTGCCATCGACATCCCGCGGGACTTCTCGTCCGGATCGCCGTCGGAGACCGTGCTGCCCTCCAGCACCGAGCCGAGCCGATTGATCGCACCGGCTTGGAAGAGCAACGCCTCGTGCAGCGACGTCTTGCCCGTACCGCGGTGGCCCACCAGCGCCACGTTGCGGATGCGATCGGCCGGCTTGTGCATCCCGGACTCCTCTCTTCGGTGACGAAGACGCGACCTTACCGCGCGGATCCTGGTTTGTCACAGAGCTGTCTTGTTCTGTGACAAGCCCCGGCGGGATGGTCTGGAGGTGGCTCCGCGCCCCTCCCCCAGCAGCGATGAATGGCGATTCACTTCAGGGGGGCTGAAGCAGGACGCCAAAGTTCGGCTCGCGGCTGTGGCGGCCAGGCAGTCGGGTCGTGCGCGGTGGGATCAGATCCGCGCGCTCGGGGTCGGCGAGGCAACGATCGCGAACTGGGTCAAGAGCGGCTACCTCCACCCCGAACTCCCCCGGGTCTACGCCGTCGGCCACCCCGGACGCTCCACCGAATCCGAGCTGGCGGCGGCGCTCCTCTACGCCGGGCCGGGTGCGATGCTCTCCCACGCCACCGCGGTGTGGTGGTGGGGGCTGCTGGACGAGCCGCCACCCACCATCCACGTCAGCACCCCACGACGGCTCCGGTCACTGCGCCCGGATCCGGATCCACGGCCGTCGGAGCCACGAACGCATCAGGTGGCGCGGCCTGCCGGTGACCACGGTTCCCCGGACGCTGCTGGACTACGCGGCTGACGCTTCACCGGGCCGTCTGCGCTTCGTCCTTGCCAACGCCGACTACCACGGGTGGCTCCATCTCCCCAGCATCGACGTAATCACCGGCAGGGGCATAGCGGGCAGCGCCGCGCTCCGCGCAGCGCTTGAACATCCACCGCCCCGAGCTCGCCTTCACGCGGAGCGAGCTGGAACGACGGCTTCTCGCCCTGTGCGAGCAGCACGGCCTCCCGATTCCGAAGTTCAACCTGCGAGTCAACGGCTGGCTGGTCGACGCCCACTGGCCGGGCTCCAAGCTGATCGTGGAGGTTGACGGACTCCGCGCCCACCGGACCAGGGCCCAGCTGGAACGCGACCACGACCGCGACCTGACGTTACGGGCGGCCGGGTTCAACGTGCTGCGCTACACCTGGCGCCAGCTGGCCGAGGCCGGCGACACCGTGGCGGCCGACCTCGGAGGCCACCTCGGCCCCTAGCCGCGCCGACAGCCGGCGCCAACAGCCCTAGTCCAGCTCGCCGGCCAGCTTCGAGCGCAGCCGCAGAACCGCCTTGGTGTGCAGCTGGGAGACGCGTGACTCGGTCACGCCCAGGACCTCGCCGATTTCCCTCAGGGTCAGGTTCTCGTAGTAGTACAGCGCGATCACCAGCTTCTCCCGCTCGGGCAACGCGGCGATCGAGTCGGCAATCCGATCACGCAGCTCGCCCTGGTCGACGACCTCCTGGGGATCGGGAGCGCCGCGGTCCGGCAGCGTGTCCAGCAGCGAGACCTGATCCCCGCTCGAGTCCGAGACGTTCCAAAGCTCGTCGAGGGCGACGATGGTGGAGTTGGAGATCTGCAGCAGCGAGTCCCGGAAGTCGCTGAGGCTCATCTCCAGCTCGGCGGCCAGCTCCTCGTCGGTCGGCGCGCGCTGCAGCCTCGCCTCCAGCTTCTGTTCACCCGCTCGATGTCCCGCGCGCGGGCCCGGACCGACCGCGGCACCCAGTCCAGGGTGCGCAGCTCGTCGATGATCGCTCCGCGGATACGGGTGATTGCGTAGGTCTCGAACTTGATCTCCCGGGACGAGATCGAAGCGTTCGATTGCTGAGATCAACCCGCCCAGGCCGTAGGAGATCAAGTCGGATTCCTCCACGTGGGCGGGCAGTCCCGAGCTCATGCGGCCGGCGACGTACTTGACCAGCGGCGAGTAAGCCACGACCAGGCCCTCGCGGGCACGCTCGTCCGCTCCGGACTTGTAGCGCCTCCAGAGGTCTCGAAGCTCGATCGCTTTGACGTTCGTGTGCAGTTTTCCCCTCCGAAATCAGGAGCTATGCGCGGGGATGGGCGCTGGCATAAGCTGATCTGAGGCGCCCCGACTCTACGCGAGTGTAGACCTGGGTGGTCGAGATGGTGGAGTGGCCCAGCAGCTCCTGGATGGAGCGCAGGTCGGCCCCGCCCTTCCAGCAGGTGGGTGGCGAACGAGTGGCGCAGGGCGTGGGGATGGGCGTCGGCGAGCGCCGGAGCGTGGGTCGCCGCCTGCCGGGCCCACGCTCGCAGCCGGCGGCGGACGTCGGAGGTGCCCGAGCCCACGCCCGGATTTGGAGAGGAACAGCGGAGCCGCCGCGATCGACCCGCGCGTCCAGCGCCAGGGCCGGATCGCCCGCGGGCCAGGTAGCGCTCGATCGAGCGCATCGCGTGCTCACCCACCGGGCACGATCCTGGTCTTGCCGCCCTTGCCCTCCACCCTGCACCGCCTCGGCGTCGAAGTCCAGCGCGTCGACGCTCAGCGAGACCAGCTCCTCGGCCCGCAGGCCCGAGGCGTAGGCAAGCTCAAACAGCGCCCGGTCGCGCAGCTCCAGTGGCGTCCGGGCCGGAATGCGCTCCAGCAGAGCCGCCACCTCCGAAGCCCGGAGCACCCGCGGGAGACGCCGCGGTCGCTTGGGCGCGCTCAACAGCTCGGCCGGGTTCTCCGCGCGCTCGCCGAGCTCGACCTGGGCGCGGAACAGCGCGCGCAGGGCCGCCAGCTTGCGCGCCACCGTGCTCGCGGCCTGGCCCCGAGCCGACAGGCCCGCGGCGTAGCGCCGGAGCGTCGCGCACGTCGACCCGTGCGGGCTCCACGCCGTCCTGGCTGGCCCGGGCCGCGAACTGCCCGGCGTCGATCCCATAGGCGCGCCGGGTCTTCTCGGCCACCGCCCGCCGGCGGAGATCCTCGTCGAAGGCCACGCAGGGCGGCGCGCCACGGGCGGGCTGATCGGCTCTGGCTCGGCGACCGAGCTCGCTGGTGGTGGTGCTCATCGCCTTGCCGCTATTCGGCGTGAAGCGATGTCACCCTGCACGGGCGCGGCCGCGGCACGACGCCCTAGACGACGTTGACGATGGTGCCGATCGGGGTGAAGGGATACACCCTGGCCGCGGCGTCCTCCGGCATCTCGACGCAACCGTCGCTCTGGGGGGTCCCGTAGCTCGCGCGGTCGAAGGCGTGCAGTGCGTCACCACCGTTGAAGTAGCTGACCCACTGGATCCCGGGATCGCTGTACTGGCTGCCATCTGGGTTGGTGCCGGTCATCGTGGTCACCGGGAGGTGCTCGAACACCGGGAAGGTCCCGCTCGCCGTCGGCGCGGAGGCCACCCCGGTGTTCACCGGCGTGGTCAGGACCGTCTTGCCGCTGTGCCACAGCGTGAGCGATTGCGAGCCCTTGTCGACGTTGACGAAGGTGTAGCCGAAGCTGGACTGTCTTGCCAGCGACCGCCGCGTTGATCAGCGCCCTCCAGACCGCCGGCCCGGCGACGCCGTCGGTGGTCATGCCGTGGTCGTTCTCGAAGGCCATCAGCGCCCCCTGGGTCAGCACCCCGGAGGCCCCGGGCTTCCAGAACGAGCGCAGTGCTCCCGGCACGTTCGGGTACTTCCACACGAACGTGCCCGCGCGGCGGATTGATGGCGGCGTCCTCCTGCGCGGCGGGCGTCGGGGCCGACGTGGGTGTGCCCGGCGAACCGCAGCGGCAGGTAGCCCAGCCCGGCGAGCAGCTGCTGGAGGCGCATCGGCGAGCCGCCTGGCACCTTCCAGCTGGCGCTTGCCGCCACGCGCCCTGGCCACCGACGATCTTGACCCCGCCGGGCAGGCCGATGCTGACATTTGCGCCGAGCCCGTAACCGTAACCCTGGGGCTTGAACATGATCGCGTGGCTGTTGACCGGATGCCAGCTGCCGGCCGTGGCCGGGGAGACCGGCGGCAGCGAGTGCAGCACCTGGGACACCGGCTTGGAGAAGGTCAGGGTGATCGCGGAGCGGGGCAGGATCTAGGCTACCCGGGGCCGGGCTGGCCACTGCCGTGGCCGCCGCGCCGGCGGGGAACCAGCTGATCACGGTGGGCGGCGAGGTCTCCCAGCGGCGGGGCACCGCGGCCACGGAGATGGTGCCGGCCGGAGCAGGTCGGTGAAGCCTGATCTCGCTCGAGCGGCCGCGCGAGCACACGGCGGACCAACTGCCCGGGGGCGCCGTAGGAAATCGCTTCGATCGGCTGCTTGAATGCAGCGTCAGCGGCTGGCCGCCGCCCAAGGTCAGGTAGTGATCGCGCAGGGTGGCGCTCGGAGTCATCAGGGTCAGCCGCATCTGCTCGGTGTGTCCGGCAAGCCACCCGGTGCTCCCGGGCCGCCGAATCGGCGACATACGACGGTGACGAGCTGGTGGGCGGGAATCAGCCGGCGCGGCCAGATCTGATCGCCGCGGACCTCCACGGGGATGGGCCGGGCTCTGCGACCCGGTGGCGGCGCTCACGCTCTCGATCGTCCCGCCGCCGAGCGGCATCCCGACTCGAGCCAGCGCCTGGGAGTCGCTGGTCAGGCTCGCCGTTGGATGTGGCGACGAGAAGGCCGACCACGAGGATGATGAGCCCCGCGGCCCCCAGCGCCGCGCCGGCGTAGAACCGCCCACCGCGCCCGGACAGCGGGCGTCGCGGACAGCCGACGTCGACCCCGCGGGTGCCGTCCGCGGAGAGGTGACCGCCGGTCGAAGATATGAGACTCGCGCCAACCCTGAGCTCCTTGGTCCAAAATCGTAGCGGGTGCAGCGAATCGTGTTGCCCGGTACCTCGCTTTATCGCTGCTGCACGGCGTTTTTCACGCTTTGGGCCTTCGATCCTGCGGTGCCGGTTCAGCCTCGTGCGCTGGGCAGTCCGCCGGGCCAGGCTCTGATCAAGCGCCTGCAGGACCCGCTCCCGGCGTGCGTGCTCGGACTTCGTAACGGCGCAGCCGGTGGAGGGCATCGACGCCCAGGGAGGAGATCACGCCGAGCAGCTCACCTTCGGTCAACCGGTCAAACTCGCTGTGTGCGGCGCCATCGGCATCGGACACCGCCGGCCGGCTCGGCGACTCGCCCGCCGGATTGCTGGACGCTCGGGCTCCAGCGAAGGAACTCCTCCACCTCACGCTCGTAGCGATAGCTCTCGTCGCCGCTGCCCAATAGTGGCCGCAACCGCTGGTGGGCACGGAACTTCAGCACGGCCTCGCGGGTGGTGTAGCGGAAGGTGAACCCGCTGGCCTTGAGACGGCGGTTGTCGAGCCCCCGGCCGAAGCGCAGCTGCCGCAGCAGCTCCAGCGGTACCGGCGCGCCCAGTCGCCGCAACCCGGCGGCCGCGAACACGGTCCCCCACGGCGGGAGCACCGGGAGCATCGGCTTGCCGAGCAGCGATGCCACCTCGGATAGCGCCAGCACTCCGTCGGCGGCGGCGTTGACCGCTCCCGGCAATCGCTCGACCGCCGCGTGGGCCAGTACCGCCACGGCATCGTCCTCGTGGATGAACTGGCAGCGCGGATCAAATCCGAGGATCGCCGGCACCACCGGGAGACTCAGCAATGACAGATAGGGCGAGCGCAGCTCGGCACCCAGCGTGTCGGCGAAGCGAACGACCGTGACCCTGCTGCGCGGGCGCACGGCGGCGAACTCCTGCACCGCCGCCTCGGCCTCCACCACGTCACGTTCGATCGCCGTCCGCGGCGGCCGCTGGCGCTGCGTCGCCTCGGTGAAGAATGCCGGGTCACTCGGCTCGCCGCCGTAGACATGGGCCGAGGACTTGAACACCACCGTGCGCACGGGTGAATCACCGTCGGCGCAGGCGGCCATCAGCCGCCGGGTCCCGTCGACGTTGATCTCGTGAGCTCGGGCGAGCGGGACGGCGAGCGGATCGAGCACCAGCCGCGTGTCGATCACCGTGTCGATGGCGGCGGCGGCTGATGATCCGACGCAGCGGCGCGGGATCGATGTCGAGCCTCACGAACTCCGTCCGCTGCAGCTCGTGGCGGGGATCATCCACGTCGACGCCGATGATCGCCTGCACCTCGGGTCACCCTCCAGCGTCTGGGCCAGCCTTCCTCCCCAGGCTGTGGAGATACCGGTGATGAGGATTCGCCTCGGCATCACCTACACATCTCCGGCCGTCAACCCAGCCAAACGCTACGACGACCGCCGACCATCTCCAGCAGGTTCTCCTGGATCAGTGCGCGGATATCGGAGGCGAGCTCCGCCCGGCCCGCCGGCTCCGGAGCTTCCTCCTCCGGCCAGACCGGCTCCAGGAACCGGATCCTGAACTTCGCGGGAAGCGGCAGCGGCGTGGTCACCGGCAGCCGCACGCGGCCCAGCGGCCCGAAGGCGCGCAGGCGCGCGAACAGCGGAGCGGCCTCCTCGGCCCCCAGGAGCGAGACCGGCACGATCGGGACACCGGCCTTCGCGGCGACGTCGACGAAGCCTTCGTCAAAGGAACGCAGCAGGTAGCGCTGGCCGACCGGCTTCTTGGCCGCGACGGGACCCTCCGGGAAGAGCACCACCAGCTCCTGGTCGTCGAGGAGCAACCGGTGAAGGTTTGCCGGGTGGCTGGCGACCCCCCCGAGCTTGGTAACCACCATGCCCAGGCCCGGCACGCCCGCCAGCGAGCCGCCGACACCGAGATGCACCGGTCGAGGTCGGGGATGCTCCTCCCGGATCGCCTTGGCGAGCATCGGGCTGTCACACGGAACCGCGCCGGAGTGGTTGCAGACCAGCAGCGCGCCGCCCTCGTCGGGAACGTTCTCGATGCCCTCCACCTCGACCCGAAACCAGTAGTGGTAGAGGAAGTCGTAGAGGACACGGTCAACCGCTCCCTCAACCCGCTCGGAGCGCCCCCAGTCGGTGACCCGGCGCTCGGGCTCCAGACCGGGAAGATGATCACGGAAATCGGTGGCGAGCGCCGGCAGGCTCCGACCGGAGTCGACCGCGGAAAACTCCGCGGTCTCCCCGGACTCGCTGTCACTGTCTGGAGCATCCATCATCGCGGCGATTCTCGCAGGCGAATCCGGGGATGCGGGGGGCTTCAGTGCGTCACGGCGCCTTCAGCGGCGCTCGAGACCAACCGCGCATACTTGGCCAGCGTCACGCCGGGATGTGGCCGTTCGGGAGCCTGGTACTCACGCAGTCGCGTGGCGATCTCCTCGTCGGACAGGCTCACGTCCAGGCGGCGAGCGTCGACATCAAGGGTTATCTCATCGCCGTCGCGGATCGCGGCGATCGGCCCGCCCCGCGCCGCCTCGGGCGCGACGTGGCCGGCCATCAGCCCTCGTGTCGCCCCGGAGAACCGGCCGTCGGTCAGCAACGCGACCTGTTCGCCGAGACCCTGGCCGACCAAGGCCGCGGTCACCGCGAGCATCTCCCGCATGCCGGGACCCCCGGCAGGCCCCTCGTTGCGGATCACCACCACGTCGCCCGGCTCGATCGCCCCCTCGGTGACGGCCCGCATCGCGTCCTCCTCGCCCTCGAACACCCGGGCGGGGCCGCTCTGGCGGCGTCGCTCATAGCCGGCGAGCTTGACCACGCAGCCGTCGGGAGCGATGTTGCCGAAGAGGATCGCGAGCCCCCCGGTCTCCTTGATCGGGTCCCCGAGCTCGTGAACCACCTGCTGGCCCGGCTGCTCCTCGGCGCAGGCGGCAATCTCCCCCACCGTCTCGCCGGTCACGGTCTGAGCCGACTCGTGCAGCAGCCCGGCCTGCTGCAGTCGCTTCATCACCAGCGGAACACCGCCGGCTGTGTAGAGGTCGGGGGCCACGTACTGGCCGCCAGGCTTCAGATCGCACAGCAGCGGCGTGCGCTCGCTGATGCGGTCGAAGTCCTCGATCGAGAGCTCTACCCCCATCTCCTTGGCGATCGCCAGCAGGTGCAGCACGCCGTTGGTGGAGCCGCCGCTGCAGGCGATCGCGGCGATCGCGTTCTCCAGCGCGTCCCGGGTGATGATCTCGCTCGGTCGCTGCCCCCGCTGCAGGACATCCATGATCAGGCGACCGGCACGAGCGGCGATGTCGGATTTCTTGGGATCGACCGCCGGCACCATCGAGTACCCCGCGGGCGAGATGCCCAACACCTCGAAGGCCATCGCCATCGTGTTCGCGGTGAACTGTCCGCCGCAGGCCCCCGCGCCGGGCGAGGCGGCGTCCTCCACCTCGGTCAGCTGCTCGTCGCTGATCGTGCCGGCGGCGTGAGCGCCGACCGCCTCGAACACCTCTTGGATGGTGACGCGCTCGCCGTGCAGGTGGCCGGGCAGGATCGAGCCGCCGTAGAGCATCAGGCTCGGCACGTCGAGCCGGCAAAGCGCCATCACCGTTGCCGGAATCGTCTTGTCGCAGCCGCTGATGGCGATCACGGCGTCGAACATGTGGGCGTCGCACACCAACTCGATCGAGTCGGCGATCAGCTCACGGCTGACCAGCGAGGCCCGCATCCCGGGGGTGCCCATGGTGATTCCGTCGGAGATGGCGATGGTGTTCAGCTCCATCGGCGTGCCGCCGGCAGCACGGATCCCCTCCTTCACCTTCGCGGCCAGTGCGCGCAGGTGGAAGTTGCACGGCATCGTCTCGATCCAGGTGTTGGCCACCGCTATGAGCGGCTTGGCGAGCGCCTCGTCGTCGAATCCGATCCCCTTCAGGTACGCGCGCGCCGGGGCGCGCTCGGGTCCATCGGTCAGGGCGCGGCTGCGGTGCTTGAGGTCCAGGGGCTCGGACATGGCGCCGGGACTGTAGCGGGCGCCGATCGGGGTCCGAGCGGACGACTCAGCCCGGGGCGTCGATCTCCTGCGGCGCGCCGCCTCCGACGGCACGCATCCTGGCCCGCTCCCACTGCGCCAGGCGCCACAGGTCCCGGGTTACCGCGGCCGGGTCAAGCTGGCGGCCGGGAAGGTGCATGTTGGCGGTGGATATCAGCCGCCGCTCATCGCCGGTCAGCGCCATCCACTTGGCGAGCACATCATCGGAGTCAGGGAGCCGCGCCGAGCCGTAGGGACGGGTCTCATCGGGAAACTCGACGCAGTACTCACTGAGGAGTCGGTGGGTCTGAGCAAGGTAGGAGATCACCGGCTTGTGGGGATATACGAGGTAGGCGTAGGCGGCCCCGGCCGCCTGGCCATGACCGGGCCCCTCCGCCTGTGCCCCCCACACCCGGATGAATCCGAGGTCCCGGTACATCGCCCACTCCTCCTCGTTCACGCAGGAGCGCAGCAGCTCCCGGGCGCGCTGCTCGGCCCGGCGCTCCCGCCCGGGGTCGAACATCGTCTCCGGGGCACGGGCGCGACGAGCCCGCCAGCGCCCCCACGCTGCCTCCATGCGGGGGACGATCAGGTCGGAGAGCAGTGCCAACGCCACCAGCGCGGTTGCGGCAAGCGCCAGCAGCATGCCGGGTCCCGGGCTATCGCCCGCCGGCGGCGCGCGGGAAGAAGATCACTCGTTCGGCGTCACGGGGCACATCCTCGAAGGAGCGCACCATCCGGCCTCACGCCGTCCATCGTGCTGTGAGACCGGGACCGCGGCCCAGAGGCCGGCGTCCAGCTGGCGACGGAACTCCTCCACCAGGCGCTGCTCGTCTTCGGCGAGTGCGACATCACCTTCCGTGATCAGCACTTCGCCATGCCCTGGCTTCATCCTCAGAAATCGCACAGGCGGAATTATGTCAAAGCAGCTGCGCCCAGCACGTCCACCGGACCGGGACCGGAGCCGATCTCCTCGCGGCCGTCGCGTACCGCCTCTCCCGCCCGCCGGCGCGCGAAGCGGGCCGCCGCCAAGGGCTCATCGCCCCATGCCAGACGTGCGGCCAGGGTGGCGGAATGGGTGCAGCCCGATCCGTGGGCAGCGCCACCGGGAAACCGCTCCCCTGCGATCTCCGACTACCTCGCGGCCGTCGAAGAACACGTCGACGGCCTGCTGGCGGTGGCCCCCGGTAACCACTACCGCTGCGGGCCCGAGCTGGTGAATCCGTGCGGCGAGCGCGGCGACCGCCTCGACCGCCTGCGTCGGCTGGCGGGAGAGGTCTCACCCGCCAGCACGCCGGCTTCCGCGAGGTTGGGGGTGATCACCGTGGCGCACGGCAGCACGAGGTCGATCAAAGCTTGGCGAGCACCCGGATCAAGCAGGGCCGCGCCGGACTCGGAGACCATCACCGGGTCGAGCACGATTGGGGTGCTCGGTGCCAGCAGCTCCAGCGCCTCGGCGACGGCGGCGATCGTCGCCACGTCGCCCAGCATGCCGATCTTCACCGCGTCGACGCCTATGTCCTCCGGCCACTGCGCGCACCTGCTCCGACGATCACCTGCGCCGGGGATCTGATGGATCGCGGTGACCCCCGCGGTGTTCTGGGCGGTGACCGCGGTGATCGCCGTCAACCCGTGTACCCGGCAGGCGGCGAAGGCCTTGAGATCGGCCTGGATGCCGGCACCGCCCCCCGAATCCGATCCCGCGATCGACAGCACGCAGGGAGTCCGGTCGGCGCGGGCCATCGCCCAGCGAGGTTAGAGCTCATCCCAGCTCACGGTGAAGCGCCCGCCCGGCTGCCGCCGGACCCGCCCGGCAAGCTCCAGCGAAGCAAGCGCCGCGAGGCCCTGCTCGGGGCTGAGTCCGGCCATCGCCGTCGCGGATGCGGTGTCGTGGCCCTCGGCCAGGGCGTCGAGCAGCTCCTGCAGCTCCGGGTCAGGCAGCCCGGGGCTCCCGCCCGCGATTCGCTCGCCGGCACCGAACAGCGCGTCCAGGACATCCTGCGGCCCGGTGATCAGCGTCGCGCCGCCGGCGAGCAGCTCGTGCGGCCCCGCTCGCCAGCGGTGAGCTCACCTGCCCGGGGACCGCGCCCAGCCGCGCGACCGAGCTCCCGCGCCGCACCTGCGGTGAGCAGGGCCCCGGAGCCCCGCCGCGCCTCCACCACCACGGTCATCGCCCCGAGCGCGGCGATGATCCGGTTCCGGGCCGGGAACATCCAGCGCCGTGGTCGCGTTCCCGGCGGCAGCTCGGACAGGACGGCACCCGCGTCCACGATCCGTCGCCGGAGAGCTCTGCGCCGACGCCGGATAGACGACGTCGGCGCCGCCGGCCACCACCGCTACGGTGGCTCCCGAGCCGTCCAGCGCCCCCTCGTGAGCGGTGGCGTCGATGCCCGAGGCCATCCCGCTGAGGACGGTGAGCCCGGCCGCAGCCACCCCCCTGGACAGCGACCGCGCGGTCTCCAACCCATACGCGGAGGCGCGCCTTGCACCGACCACGGTCACCGGACACTCCCGCAGTTGCGCCAGGCAGCGGCGGAGGCCTCCGCCGACGTGCAGCACCGCGGGCGGGGCGCTCAGCTCGAGCAGCCGACCGGGATATTCGTCTGTGCAGCGGCAGATGAGCTCCAACCCTGCGGCACCAGCCTTCGCCCGGGCGGCGCCCGGATCGAAGGCGTCGAGCTCTCGCTGCACTTCGGAGCACTGGCGGCCCGCCACGGCTCGGACCAGCTCGTCCTCGCGGCACTCCAGCAGGACCACCGCACGGTCACGCACCAGATCCAGGTGACCGGCTAACCGGGCGAGCAGCCAGGTCCGCCGCAGACAGCGGCCGCAGGCTCGGGGGCCAGTCACGCGGCCGTGGCCAGCTGCGGATCGATCCGCTGGCGAAGGCTCAGAGCGGTGAGCAGATCCTCTTCGGTGACTCGGCTGCGCTCGTGCAGATCCGCGATCGTCCTGGCAACCCGGAGCACGCGGTGGCGTCCGCGCGCGCTGAGCGCGCCGACTGCGTAAGCCCTCGCCAGCACTGCCGCCGCACCATCCTCCAGCCGGACGTGCCGGCTCACCATGCCCCCGTCCATCTCGCCGTTGCAGCGGACCCCGCTGCCCTGAAGCCGCCGCGCCTGGCGCTCCCTCGCTCCGGCGACCAGTTCGCGCGCCTGGTCGGAATCGGTCACCGGAGGGAGCCGGAGCTCCTCCTCCCGAGGTCGCTGCACCGGTACCAGCAGATCCAGGCGGTCCAGCAGCGGGCCGCTCAGCCGGCGACGGTGCCGGCGCAGGTCGTTCTCCCCGCAGACGCAGCGGTCCTCCACCCCCGCGAATCCGCAGGGGCATGGATTGGTCGCCGCCAGCAGCATGAAGCGGGTCGGGAACACCAGCGCGCGCTGGGCACGAACGATGGTGACCGCGCCGTCTTCCAGTGGCTGGCGCAGCGAATCGAGCGCAGTGCGCTGGAACTCGGAGAGCTCATCCAGGAACAGCACCCCATGGTGGGCGAGGCTCGCCTCGCCGGGCCTCGGCGGCGAGCCTCCTCCCACCAGGCCGGCGGGCGAGACGGTGTGGTGCGGCGCCCGAAATGGACGGCTGGCGACGAGGCCCTCGGCGTGAGTGCCGGCGACGCTGTGGATCCTGCGTCACCTCCAGCGCCTCGTCTCGGGTCATCGCCGGCAGGATCGATGCCAGCCGGCGGGCGAGCATCGTCTTACCGGTTCCCGGGGGGCCTTCCAGCAGCAGGTTGTGCGAGCCAGCGGCAGCGATCTGCAACGCCAGCACCGGTGTCCGGTGACCCCGCACGTCAGCGAGGTCCGGGACCGGTGGGGGCCGGGAGGGAACAGCTGATGAAGGCGGCAGCGGGGGGGCCACACCGCCGCCGAGCAGCTCCGCCGCCGCACGCAGCGTGGCCACGCCACCCACCTCCATGCCTTCGACGAGCGCCGCCTCGCGCGCCCGGTCCCGCGGCACGATCAGGTGCGTCAGGCCGACGCGTCGTGCGCCTTCGGCCACAGCGAGCGCGCCGGGGGAGTCACGCAGCTCGCCGCCGAGCGACAGCTCGCCAAAGACGGCCCACCTGGCAAGCGCGTGGGGCGGCACCTGGCCCGAGGCGGCCAGCACCGCCAGCGCCAGGGCGGCGTCGAAGCCGGGGCCCACCTTTTTCAGGAACGCCGGGGCCAGGTTGGCGGTGATCCTCCGGTCGGGGAAGCGGAAGCCGGAGTTGAGGATCGCCGCCCGTACCCGGTCACGGGCCTCCCGCACCGCGGCGTCTCCGAGCCCCACCATGGTGAAAGCGGGCAGCCCCGGCCGGATATCGACCTCCACCCAGACCAGCCGCGGATCGACCCCGTCGATGGCGAACGTGGCAGCCCGGGCGAGCATGCCGCTGACGCTACGGACGATCGCGACACGGGTGTCACACGCCGCGTGCCGATCCTGCGCAGGCGGGGAGCAATGAGCTGCAGGAGAGTTGGCGCAGTCCGTCGCCCAACGGTCACGCCCTGATCCCTAGCGTCAGCGTGATGAGCGAGGACGCCCGGCACCGGCTCGGTCAGCTAGGCGAGCAGGTCGCCAGCGAGCACCTCCGGCGCCGCGGCTACCGGATCGTCGAGCGGAACTACCGCACTCGCTGGGGAGAGCTCGACATCGTCGCCCTCGATCGCCGGACCCTGGTGTTCTGTGAGGTCAAGACTCGGCGGGTGCTGGGGGGCGCACGTGGGCCGCTGGAGAGCGTGCACCAGCTCAAGCGCGCCCGGGTGAGGAGGATGGCCGGGCGCTGGCTGGCGGACCGTCGGGACCGGCCCTACGCCGACGAGCTTCGCTTCGACGCCATCGGAGTCACCTTCGGTCCGTCAGGCGAGCTGACGAGCATCGAGCACCTCGAAGGCGCCTTCTGAGGGGATCTCCGGGGAGACCGCCGGGTCCAGCGGGTCAACCTCGGGCGCCAGCGCGAGCTGCTGGTAGGCAGCGGACTGGAACGAGAGCCGGTGCAGGGGCGAGATCCCCTGGCGTAGGATCGCCTCCCGGTGCTCCGGGGTGGCGTACCCGACGTGCTGGGCGAACTCCCATCCTGGATGGGTCTGGTCGGCCCGGCGCATGTACCGGTCCCGCGTCTCCTTGGCGATCACCGAAGCGGCCGCGATCGCCGCGCTCTTGCCGTCACCGCCGATCACGGCGCGCTGCTCATGTCCGACCGCGGCAACCGGAAAGCCATCACTGAGGCAGATACAGCCGGGACAGGCGACTCGCTCCAGCGCGTCGCGGAGGGCCTGCAGGTTGGTGACGTGCAGACCACGCGCATCGATTCCCGGTGCACATCGCGAGACGATCGTCACCTTCGCGGCCAGACGCAGGATCAGCGGGAAGAGCGCCGCCCGGCCTTCCGGGGTCTGCTGCTTGGAGTCGTTGAGAGCGCCCAGCACGCGTACGTCAGCGGGCCTTAGGCGCTGGAGGTCGAAGCGGACTCCGGCGGCGACCAGCGGGCCAGCCAGGCAACCCCGCCCCGCCTCGTCGGCCCCGGCGACGAACCGGGCCCCGAGCGAGCGGTCGAAGGCGAACAACCGGCTGGCCGTACTTCTCGCCCGCTTCCGCGGCTGCCTAGAGCGAGCCGATCCGGTCCGGTGGCCAGTAGGTGAAGAAGGCGACGCCGATGATCCACTTGGCGGGGACGGGCCCCCAAAAACGGCTGTCCTCGGAGAAGCCACGGTTGTCGCCCATCATGAAGTACTGCCCGGGCGGAATGGTGATCGGTTGCCGGAATGTGCAGTCTTCTCCGGCGCAGGGTGCGATATAGGAGTCCTTCTCCCGCACTCCGTTGCGGATCACATGCCCGTCGACGATCGAGATCCGGTCACCGGGGCCACCCACCACCCGCTTGATGAATGTCTGGGAGGACTCCGCCGGAGTCGACTCGGCGCAGGGCTGAGGGTGAGGAGGGCCATCCAGGTTGTTGTGGCCCTGGTTGGGGTTTTCGCAGATCCCGTCACCGCCACCATCGGCGCCGTGAGGCGGGTGGAATACGACGACATCGCCGACACCGGGATGGGTGCTGAGCCGGTTGGTCAGCACTCGCTGGCCGATCGCCAGCGTGGGAATCATCGAACCGGTCGGGATCCGGTAGGGCTTGACCAGGAACGCTTGGATCAAGAGCGCCAACCCCACCGCCACCGCGACCGTGATCACCAGCTCGATCAGCGATTTCAGCCCGGAGCCCGTCCGGCTGCGGCGCATCAGAGAAACCCGACTCGATCGGGAGGCCAGTAGGTGAAGAACGCCTTCCCGATGATCCACGCCTTGGGCACCGGGCCCCAGTAGCGGCTGTCCTCGGAGTCGGGCCGGTTGTCGCCCATCATGTAGTAGTCCCCGCGGGGCACGGTGACCGTTGCCGGGAAGTTGCAGGCGTACTGATCGTCGCAGGCGGCGATGTAGCGATCCCGCTCGGCGACCCCGTTGCGGACGACGTGACCGTTGCGGACGGAGATGCGGTCCCCCGGGAGACCGACCACCCGCTTGATGAACGTCTGCGAGGAGGGCTTCGCCTGGGCCACGGCGCACGCGGCGGCGCGGGCGGTGCCGGCCACGTTCGCCCCCTGGTGGGGGTCGGCGCAGAGCGCGGGGTCTCTCGGCGGATGAAACACCACGATGTCTCCGACCGATGGCTTGGAGAAGTCACTGCCCAGCCGGTTGACGAGCACGTGCTGGTTGATGTGGATGGTCGGCAGCATCGAGGCAGTGGGGATCAGGTATGGCTTGATCAGGAACGCCTGGATCACCACGACCAGCGCCACCGCGCCGGTCACAACGACCACCAGGTCGAGGGCCGAGCCGGCGAGCTTGCCGGCAGCGGTCACCCCGCGTCTTCGCCAGTGGTCCCCTCGGCGGCGGCTGTGGCGCCCTCCGCCTCCTCGGTGGGTTCATCCGGCACCGCGGCGGGTACCTCGTCTGCCTCTGTAGGCGACCCGGCCGCCTCCGCGGGGGCGGCAGCCTCCTCCGCCACTTCCGCGGGGGCCTCCTCGACCGACTCCGTGGGGGCCTCCGCCGGGGCCTCCTCAGCCTCGGCCGCCTCAGCCGGAGGCTCCGCCGAGGCCGGATGCAGCAGCTCGCGCTCGACGGCGAGCTCCGGCGCGGCCGAACGGCGCTCTCGCACCCGCGCACGCTTGCCGACGCGATCGCGGATGTAGTAGAGCTTGGCTCGCCGGACGTCACCGCGGGCGGCAACCTCGATCTTCTCGATCTTCGGCGAGTGCACCGGGAAGGACCGCTCCACGCCGACACCGAACGACTGCTTGCGCACGGTGAAGGTCTCCCGGGCACCATGACCCTGACGCTTGATCACCACGCCCTCAAACACCTGGGTGCGCCGCCGCGTGCCCTCAATCACCTGGAAGTGCACACGCACTCGGTCTCCGGCGTCGAAGCTGGGAACGCGGCGGAGCTGTGCCCGCTCCAGGCTGTCGATCACGGTGCTCATGGCAAGTAGAACCACCGGCAGTACCGGCAGGAAAGCCGGTCACGGGGCCATTCGCACCCACGGCGAGGCACCCCTTCCGCACGGGCGGCCTATGGTAGCGAACCGCCGGCCCGCGCCTGACTCTGCGCCAGCCGCCACTCCCGAATCTGGGCGTGGTGCCCGGAGAGGAGCACCTCGGGGACGCGCCATCCGCGGTACTCGGCCGGACGCGTGTAGTGGGGATACTCGGGCGCCCCACCCAGAGCCTCGCTGAAGGACTCCTCCACGGCCGAGTGCTCGTGGCCGAGCGCCCCGGGGAGCTTGCGCAGCACGGCATCGCACAGCACCATCGCCGGCAGCTCCCCGCCGGCGAGCACGTAGCGACCGATCGAGATCTCCTCTCCCGCAAAATGGTCGAGCACCCGCTGGTCAAACCCCTCGTAGCGACCGGACAACAGGGTCAGCCGCGGCTCGGCCGCGAGCTCGTCGACCAGCCGATCGTCGAGCACCCGGCCGCCCGGGGTCAGGGCGATCACCCGTCGTCGCTGGCGGAGCTCCACCGGGTCCTCTCCGTAGCGCGCCCGCAGCGCAGCCTCGATGACGTCCACCCGGAGCACCATTCCGGCCCCGCCCCCGAAGGGCGTGTCATCCACCTGACCGGCGCTCAGCGGGGTGTGCTCGCGGTAGTCGACCAGGGTCAGCCTGCTCCCCGCCGCTCGTGCTCCGGCGACGTGTCGCTGATTCTCAAACCAGCTGAAGGCCTCCGGAAACAGGGTGAAGACGTCTATCTCGGTCACGTGCCCCCCAGGAACCGGAGGTTGACCTCGATCTCCCCCAGCTCGACATCCACGGAGCTCACCGCGTCACTGACCAGCGGCACCAGCAGCTCACCACCCTGATCGGTGACGACCTCCAGCACCTCGCACGAAGGCAGCGCCAGCACCTGGCGCACCGTGCCCAGCGGCTGGTCGCCGGCGGTCACGCGGCATCCCTTCAGGTCCTCGCTCCACCACTCATCGGGGCCCAGCGCCGGCGCGTCGGCGCGGGGAATCAGCAGCTGCTCGCCGCGGAGCGCCTCGGCGTCGGCTCGCTCCAGGCAACCGTCCAGCTTCAAGATGGGACGGGCGTCGGTTCCGGCCCGGCGGATGATCAGTCGCTCAGCGCCGGCGACCAGCACGGTCCGGCCGAGCTCCAGCAGCTGCGGCGTCGGCCGGTGTACGTGAAAGCTGCCGTCGAGCCCGTGCGGCGGGCCTACGGTCCCCGCGTTCAGCCACCGGTCCGACTGGTCATCAGGAGTCGATGATGTCAACGAAGACGCGGCGCCGGTCCTTGACCGCGGCGCTCTTGATGATGGTCCGGAGTGCCGAGGCGGTCCGTCCACCCCGGCCGATCACATTGCCGTAATCGTCACTGGCGACCGCCAGCTCGAGGACGATTGTGCCGTCGTCCTCCTCCAACTCGTTCACTTGGACCTCCTCGGGGCGCTCCACCAGTCCGCGCGCCAGATACTCGAGCAGC
Organism: uncultured Solirubrobacterales bacterium; assembly: GCA_963731435.1. GTDB lineage: Bacteria > Actinomycetota > Thermoleophilia > Solirubrobacterales > Solirubrobacteraceae > Palsa-465. The sequence goes on along the minus strand of CAVSVF010000001.1, from coordinate 1,112,913 downwards.
TCCTTCATCCGCGCAGTCGGCTCAGCCGATGCCCTGGATGCGCAACAGCTTGCGGACGGACTCCGACGGCTGCGCTCCGCGGGCCAGCCAGTCGCGAACCCGCTCTTCGTCGAGCACGATCGTCGACGGATCGGTCTGGGCGTTGTAGTGGCCCACGGTCTCGATCACGCGGCCATCGCGCTTGGAGCGTCCGTCGGCGACCACGACGCGCCATATCGGGTTCTTGCGCCCGCCGATGCGAGTGAGTCTGAGCTTGACTGCCATTGCGCCTGCGCAGGTTAGCGTGCGCCGTGGGGGCGCGTGATCAGCGCGCCTGACGCATCATCGCGGCGAGGTCGGGCATCCGTCCCTGGGAAACCTGGCGCATCACCTTGCGCATCTGCTCGAACTGCTTGATCAGCGCCTTGACCGCCTGGACGTTGGTGCCGGAGCCGCGGGCTATGCGCAACCGGCGCGAGCCCTTGATCAGCTCCGGATGGCGGCGCTCGGCAGGAGTCATGGAGAGGATGATCGCCTGGATCCGATCGAACTCCCGCTCATCGAGCTTTACCCCGCGGAGCTCCTTCCCGAGCCCGGGAATCATGCCGAGCAACGATTGGAGGGGACCGAGGCGCCGCACCTGGCGCATCTGATCCAGGAAGTCGTCGAGGCCGAACTCCTGCTTGCGCAGCTTGCGCTCCAGCTCGGCGGCCTGCTGCTCGTCATAGCTGTCCTGCGCTTTCTCGATCAGGGTCATGACGTCACCCATCCCGAGGATCCGCTGGGACATCCGGTCAGGGTGGAAGCGCTCGAACTGGTCCAGCTTCTCCCCGGTGGAGGCGAACATGATCGGCTTACCGGTGACCGCCTTGACCGAGAGCGCCGCCCCGCCGCGCGCGTCGCCGTCCAGCTTGGTCATGACGACGCCGTCGAACTGCACGACCTCGGCGAACTGCTCGGCCACGTTGACCGCGTCCTGGCCGGTCATCGCGTCCACCACCAGCAGGACATCGTGCGGGGTTGTGGCCTTCTTGATGTTGGCCAGCTCGGCCATCAGCTCCTGATCGACGTGGAGGCGCCCGCTGGTGTCGATGATCAGTACGTCCTTGCCCTCGGAGATTGCCCGGTCCCGGGCCCACGCGGCGATCTTCACCGGATCGCGGTCCGTGCCCTGCTCGTAGACGTCGACTCCGCCTGCGCACCCACCGTGATGAGCTGATCGACCGCGGCAGGTCGGTAGACGTCACAGGCAGCGACTGCCACCGAAGAACCGTGCTGCTCTTTGAGGTAGCGGGCGAGCTTGCCCGTGGCAGTCGTCTTGCCCGATCCCTGGAGCCCGGCCATCAGCACAACCGTCGGCGGGCGGGGTGAGAAGGAAAGCTCCCTGGCCGATCCGCCCATCAGCTCGGTCAGCTCCTCGCTGACGATCTTGACCACCTGCTGCCCGGGATTCAGCTGACCGATGACGTCGGCTCCGAGCGCCCGTTCCTTGACCGCGGCGGTGAAGCTCTTGACCACCCGGAAGTTGACGTCGGCCTCCAGCAGGGCCAGGCGGATCTCCCGCATCGCGGCGTTGATATCGCTCTCGGTCAGCGTGCCGCGCCCCCGGACGTCGGAGAGCGTGGCCTGGAGCTTCTCGGCGAGCGTGTCGAACATGGAGTGTGCGAGGCTAGCGGGGGTACCGTCCGCGTTTGGCCGGTCGAGGAGTCGGGCTCTGGGTTGAGCGACCCTGAACTCAGGCGCCGACGAGGGCTCTCGCGAACTCCTGGGCCTCGAACGGTCGAAGGTCCTCCAACTGCTCCCCCACCCCGATCAGCTTTACGGGGATGCCCAGCTCATGCGCGATCGCAAGCGCGATCCCCCCCTTGGCGGTTCCGTCGAGCTTGGTCAGCACCAGCCCGTCGACCTCGATCGCCTCCGAGAACAGCCGCGCCTGCCGCAGGCCGTTCTGCCCGGTCGTGGAATCGACCGTGAGCAGGGTCTCGTGTGGTGCTCCGGGGATCTGCTTGGCGATCACCCGCCGCACCTTGGCCAGCTCGGCCATCAGGTCATCCTGGGTGTGAAGGCGACCGGCGGTGTCGACGATGGCCACATCGGCTCCGTCGCGCTGCGCGGCGCTGAGCGTCTCGTAGGCCACCGCTCCCGGGTCAGCCCCGGGCTGCCCCTTGACGAAGCCGACGCCGGCTCGCTCGGCCCACAGCTCCAGCTGTTCCACGCCGGCGGCCCGGAAGGTGTCGCCCGCCCCGAGCACGACAGAGCGTCCGAGCTCCTGGCGCAGGTGCCAGGCCAGCTTGCCGACCGTCGTCGTCTTCCCGGTGCCGTTGACGCCGGCCACCAGGATGACGCTCGGCTTGGCGATCAAACTGATGCGGTCCGGTCCGGTGTCGGCGATCTCCGCCAGCAGGTCCACCAGGCGCTCGGTCAGCGCCGGACCCCCTGAGATCTGTCCCTCGGTGGCCTCTCGCTCCAGCTGCTCCACCACCTGGGCTGTGGTCGACGCGCCGACGTCGGCGTAGATCAGCGCCTCTTCCAGACGCTCCCACGTCTCTTCGTTCAGATCCTCGAACAGCGTGGCCTGGATCTCTGTGGTGAGCGCCTGGCGTGTCTTGCGCAGGCTCTCACGCAGGCGGCGGAAACGACCGCTGCCGCGCTCGGCGGTCTCGACCGGCGGGCTGGCCTCGTCCCCGCCGCCGGCGTCGCCAACGACGAAAAGGTCAGTCCATTCACGGGCCATGGCGGCGGGCGACGTTATCAGCGGCCGCGGGTCTGCACCGCCGCCCGGTGGCCGCGGGCCGGTGGCCGCCGGCCGGCGGCCGCTAGGCCGCGGCGGGAAGCCGGCGCGAGATGACCTTCGAGATGCCGTCCCCTCCCATCGACACCCCATAGAGCGAGTCGGCGGCCTCCATGGTGCGTTTCTGATGGGTGACGACGATGAACTGGGCCCGCTGCGAATACTGCGCCAGCAGGGCGAGGAACCGGTCGATGTTGATGTCGTCGAGGGCGGCTTCGACCTCGTCGAGGATGTAGAACGGACACGGCTTGGCGAGGAAGACCGAGAACAGGAACGCCAGCGCGGTCATCGACTTCTCGCCGCCGGAGAGCAGCGACAGCCGCTTCATCGCCTTGCCCGCCGGGGTGATCTCGATCTCCACTCCGAGCAGATCCTCGTCCGGCTGCTCATCTCCCTCGCCCTCATCTGGCGAAGCGTCCCCGCCGAGCACACGGACCGGCCCCTCGCGCTCGGAGACCAGCCGTAGCCGTCCGTGGCCACCGGGGAAGAGCTGGGCGGACGAGCTCCTCGAAGTTCTTTGCCGCCGCCGCAAAGGTCTGCTCGAAGGTCTCTCGGATCTGACGGTCGGTGTCGGCGATCAGCTTCTGCAGTTCCCGCAACGCGGACTCAAGGTCCTGCCGCTGGCCTTCGAGCTCCTCCACGTGCTCCACCGCCTCCGCGTACTCCTCCTGGGCCAGCGGATTCACCGGACCGAGCTGCTCCCGGCGACGCATCAGGCGATCCAGCCGGGCGGTGAGGGTCTGGCGCGCCTCCTCGTCGAGGGCCTCCTCGGCCGGGGCCGGCTCCAACCCGAGGCCCAGGGCCAGCTGCGAGAGAGACTGCTGGGCCTCGGCCACCTCGTCGCGGGTTCGCTGCGCGCGAACCTCGCACGCGGTCAGCCTCTCGCTGCTGGCGTGCAGCTCGCCCTGCAGGGTTGCCTCCCGCTGTGCGCACACGCGCAGTGTCGAGGCGACCTCTTCGCCAGCTGCTCGATCGCCCGCCAGCGTCGCCTCGAACTCGGCTGCTCGCTCGGAGATCGCCGCGCCGGCCGCGGCAAGCGCGCTCGCCACGGCGGAAACGGCCGGCAGCAGCGCCTCGTCGCTCTGCACGCTCTGGCGGACCCGCTCCAATCGCCGCCGGCGTTCGGCCTGCTCTCGCTGCACGCGCTCTCGGGCGGTCTCCTCGGCCCCAGCTCCGCCATCAGCTGGGCGCGGCGGCCCGCCCCCGGCCCCTCGTCGGGCGCGGAGCGGCGACGCTCCATCTGTGCGGCGATCCGCCGTACCCCCTCGGCCTGGTCGTCCCTCGCCCGGGTGGCCGCGCGGTGCCGAGCGATCGCTTGCTCGCAGGCTTGGTCAAGCTCGGCCATCACGGCGCTGGCGCGGTCAACCTCGCCTCGAGCCGCCAGCTCGGTGCCGGCGGCACGTTCAGTGGCCGCCACCAGCTCCTCACGGCGGTTTCGTTCGGCTAGGACCCGCTCCTCGCCGTGAGCCGGTGCCTGGCGCAGCTCACGGCTCGCCGCCGCCCACACCCTGCCCGTGGGCGTCACGGCCAGACCGGAGAACGAGCTCGGCAACGTGCCCAGCTCCGGCACGACCCAGGCATCCGTGAGCAGCAGCTGCGCCAGCCACAACGATTCGCCGCCGCCCCGGATCCGGTCCAGCAGCCTCTCCGCTCCCGGAACAGGCGGAGCAGGGGACGCGGGAGGACGGGCAGCGGGGGGACCGGGGTGGAAGCCTCCGGTACGTCTCCGACCGGCCGGCCGCCGTCCTCGCCGACCAGCGCCGGCCTCCGTCGGCTCCGTAGCGGTCGAGCACCTGGCCACCGGCGGCCAGATCGCTGACCACCGCCGCCCCCAGGCGGCCGTCGAGCGCCGCGGCGACCGCCTGCTCGTAGCCGGAATCGACCTCCAGCTGGTCGGCGAGCGAGCCACTGTCCTGGGGACGGCCGGCCTGGCCGCGGAGGAACTGGTTGACCGCCGCGAGCTGGCTGCCTACTCTGCGCCGACTCCCGGCGAGCAGTCTTCGAGCGTCCGCTCGGCCTCTCGCACCGCGCGTCGCGCGCCCTCCAGTTGCTCCTCCGCGGCGGTGCGCTCCTCACCCGCGCGCTCGACCTCACGGTCCCGCTGCTCCCCGTTCCTGGTCGCTTCGGCGAGCTCAGACTCCAGCTCGGCCAGCTGGCGCCGAAGCTCGGCCTCGCGATCGTGGTCGAGCGCGGCGAGCTCCTGCTGCAGGGCGTGGATCCGCCGCTCGGCGTCCCGGGTCTGGAGCCTCGTCCGCAGGTTCGCCGGCCAGCTGCTCCAGCAGCGCGCGGCCCCGGGCGTGGCGGGCGGCAATTGTCGCCTCGGCCGCCCTGCACCGCCTCCTGGCGATACCCGACTCGGTCGCCGGCCGAGCGGGCGGCAAAGCAGCGCCGGGATAGCTCCTCGCGCTGGGCGCTGCGTGCCGCCAACGCCTCCTCGGCCTGCTCACGTTGCGACGGCCACCTCGCGGAGCTGTGCCTCCACCGCGCCCTGGTGCCTCCCGGGCCGCTGCCGACCTCCGCCTCGGCGTGAGCGAGCGCGGCCAGCTGAGCGCGAAGCTGGTCCCGGCTCAGCTCCCAGCGCACCTCCAGCGTCTGGCGCTCCAGCCGCGCATGCAGCTCGGCCGCCTCTGCCTGGCGCTTGAGCGGCCGCAGCCGTGAGCGCGCCTCCCGTTCGACGTCCAGCGCCCGATGGAGGTTGTCCTCGGTTCGCACCAGCTTGAGCTGCGCACGCCGCCGGCGCTTGCGGTGCTTGCCGAGCCCGGCGGCCTCCTCGATCAGCAGCCGGCGCTCCCGCGGCTTGGAGGTGACGATCGCCTCGACCCGTCCCTGCGAGATCACCGAGTGCATCTCCTTGCCCGAGGCCGGTGTCGGAGAGCAGCTCGATCACGTCGACCAGCCGGCAGCGAGCGCCGGCCAGGCGATACTCGCCCTCGCCACCACGATCCAGGCGGCGGACGATCGAGACCTCGGGCGCGCCGAGGCCGAGCCGGCCTTCGCTGTCGTCGAGGACCAGCTCCACCTCCGCCCCGCGTCCCGCCTGCCGGCCGGGCGCGCCGCCGAAGATCACGTCCTGCATGGAGTGGCCGCGTACCGCCACCGGCGACTGCTCGCCCAGCGCCCAGAGAACGGCGTCGGTGACGTTGGACTTGCCGGACCCGTTGGGTCCGACGATCACGCTCACCCCGGGCCCGAACTCCAGCCGGGTGCGGTCCGGGAAGGACTTGAAGCCCTTCAGCGTTATCGACTTCAGATACACGCGCGCCCCTCCCGGTCACGTCTCCATCGCCTCCAATGCCGCCTGCGCGGCTTCCTGCTCGGCATCCTTCTTGCTGCGCCCGGTGCCGTAGCCGATCTGCGAGCCGCCGATCTCCGCACTGACCGAGAAGGTGCGCTGGTGCGGCGGGCCCTGCTCTTCGACCACCGTGTAGCTGACCAGCTCGCCGCGGCGCGCCAGGCGCTCCTGCGAGCGCCGACTTGTAGTCGACCGGATGGTCCAGCGCCTCCTCCACCTCGGGCGCGAAGGCCGAGACCACCGCCTCCGCGGTGGTCTCGTAGCCGTACTCCAGGTAGCAGGCGCCGATCACCGCTTCGATCACCGAGGCCAGCACCCGCTCGGTGGAGCTCAGCGCCGAGACCGTGGAGGCGACGCCCGCCGGCGCCGCCGCCCGCAGCCGCTCGGGCACGCCGAGGCGCTCGGCCACCGCACGGCAGGAGCGTCCGGACACCGCTTGGGCGCGGATCTTGGTCAGCTGACCGGCTCCGTAGCGCTCGGCGCTCAACCGCGGATAGAGATGGGCGGTGATCGCCAGCGCGAGCACGCTGTCGCCGAGGAAGGCCAGGCGCTCGTAGGAGTCCGCGCGCTGCGCGGTCCAGGAAGAGTGGGTGAACACCGGCGCCGCCAGCTCCGGCGGCAAGCCGCTCCAGCAGCTCGCTGAGCTTCGCCTCTCCGCCTCCGGGGGAGTGGGGCAAGCTCACTCAGGGTCGGGGCCTGGGTTCGCGATCGCCGAAGGGCGCCCGGCGGCGCCACTCGCGAGCACGAAATCGACCGTCTGCCCGACGGTCAGGATCTTCGCCGCCTCCTCGTCGGAGATCTTCACCCCGTAGCTGTCCTCCAGCTCCTGGACCAGCGTGTAGAGGTCGAGGGAGTCGGCCTCCAGGTCCTCCCGGAAGCGCGTCGACTCCTGGATGCGTCTCGGGGTCGACCTCCAGCTCCTCGGCCAGGTGGGAGCGGATCAGCGAGAAGACCTGCTCGCGGTTCATTGGCTGGAAACGCTAGCCATGGTGTCGGATGCACCGCCACTCTGATCTCGCTGGGAACGGAGCGCGCCCGCCTGCTCCAGCGCCGCGCGCGTACTGGGCGATCACGTCCTCCTGCACGCCCCGCGCCGCCACCTCCACCGCACGCTGAAAGCCGTGCCGGGTGAAGCGGCCGTGGGCGATCACCCCGAGCTGTCGCAGGCCGAGCATGTACGCCCCGCCCGGTCCCTCCGGATCGATCTCGCGGCGTAGCCGCCGCACGGCGGGCGCGAGCAGCCAACCGCCGAGCTTGGAGCGCGGCGAGGCTCATCGCCGCATCGCGGATCGCCGCCATGCGTCCGGCTGGAGACGCCCTCGATCAGCTTGAGCGTGATGTTGCCGATGAAGCCATCCATCACGACGACGTCGGCGAGGCCCTCGGTCACCTGGGTGCCCTCCACGTTGCCGACGAAGCGGAGTCCCGGTGCCGGCCTCGCCGGCCAGCTGCTCGTGCACCGCCACCAGCTCCGGCGTGCCCTTCTCGGGCTCCTCTCCGTTGGAGAGCAGCGCCACCCGCGGCGCGTCGATTCCCATGACCGCCTGGGCGAAGGCCGAGCCCATGTGGGCGAACTGCACGAGGTGCTCCGGACGGCAGGTGACGTTGGCGCCGACATCCAGCAACAGCACCGGCGAGGCTCCGGGCATCGGCACCGGGAGCGCCAGGGCCGGGCGGTAGATGCCCCGGTCACGCTTGAGGTTGAACAGGCCCGCGGCCAGCGCGGAGCCGGTGGAGCCTCCGGAGACCAGCGCCTGGGCGCGGCCGTCGGCGACCGCGCGCGCCGCCTGCACGATCGAGGCGTCCGGGCTGGAGCGGACGGCGAAGGCGGGGTCGGCGGCCTTGGCGATCGAGACCGGCGCGTCGATGACCTCCACGCCCGGCGGTGGCGTGCCGATCTCCTCGGCCGCCCCGAACAGCAGCACCCCGATACCCCGCTGCGGCGGCGGCGGCGGCGCCGGCGGCGACCTCCGCGGGACCGAGATCCGCCCCGCCCGCATCGACGGCAACGGTGACCATCGATCCGGGGTCAGCCAGCGTCAGCGGGCTCCGGCGTGATGATCTCGCGACCCTTGTAGCTCCCGCAGACCGGGCACACGCGGTGGGGCAGCCTCGGGCTGTGACATTGCGGACAGGCGTTGTAGCCAGTGGCCCGGAGCTTGTGCTGGGCGCGACGCTTGGCGGTGCGGGCGTGCGACTGCTTCTGCTTGGGGACGGCCATCGCTGCCGCAGGCTAGCAGGGGAAATCGGGCCGGGACCGGCCTCGAGCTAGTCGAATCGGAGCTCGGAGAGCTTGGCCCAGCGGGGGTCCGGCGAGCGCTCGTGGCGGTGGTCGGCGCCCGCCAGGTTCAGGTTCTCACCGCACACCGGACAGAGCCCGGCACAGTCCTCTCGGCAGAGCACCTTGGCCGGCAGGGCCAGCGCCAGCGCGTCACGGGCCCACGCGCGCAGGTCCAGGACTCCCGTGGTCCAGGTAGGGGGAAATCGAGGTCCTCGCCCTCCCCGGGCTGTGAGACCTCGCGGGCATCGACCTCGATCGCTCGGCGCGGCCGGTTCCAGGCAGCGCATGCACGGGCCGGCGAGCGACGCGGTGAAGCGCAGCCGCAGCGCGTAGCCGTCGCCGGTCGTCCGTGGAGATGTCCAGCCGCACCGGGACCAGCGAGGGCTCCAGCGAGATACGTCTCGCCGCCGAGGTCGTAGGGCGGGAGGTCGACGTGAAGCTCCAGCCGGCGTCCCTCTCCGGAGGAGAGCCGGAGCGCGCCGAGATCGAACTGATCAGTCCTCAGCGCCATACGGCCCGAGGGTAGCGCCGCGCACCGTCCCAGCTCGTCCCGGGCCTACGCTCCGTCCGCTCCCCGCCCAGCCTCTCGCGGGCCAACTCGCGCTTGAGCACCTTGCCGGTGGCGTTCCGAGGGAGTCCTTCCACGAAGCGCACCTCGCGGGGGACCTTGTAAGCGGCGAGGTTGGAGCGGACGGCGTCCTTGAGCTGGTCCTCGGTCAGCGCCGCGCCCTGCTCGGCCGCCACGAACGCGCGGAGCCGCTGGCCGAACTCATCGTCGGGAACGCCGATCACCGCCACCTCTCTCACTCCGGAGATCGTCGCCAGCAGGTCCTCCACCTCGGCCGGGAAGACGTTCTCGCCGCCGGAGACGATCATGTCATCGTCGCGACCGTCGACGAACAGCAGACCGTCCCGGTCGAAGTGCCCCACGTCCCCGGTGGACATCAGCGCCTGGAAGCGCTCCTTGTCGCCGCCCGCCGGTGTAGCCCTCGAACAGCATCTCGTTGCCGACGAAGATCCGCCCGCTCTGCCCCGGCGGAAGCTCGTGCCAGTCGGGATCCAGGATCTTGACCGTGGTGCCGCGCGGCGGCCGGCCCGCGGTCCCGGGCGCGACGGCGCAGTCCTCGGAGGAGTCGGCGATCGTCGCCCAGGCCACCTCGGTCGAGCCGTACAGGTTGTAGAGCTTGTCGCCGAAGGTGTCCATCACCTTCGTGGCCAGCGGCCCGGGGAGCGCCGAGCCGCTGGAGGCGATGACCTTCAGGCACGAGGTGTCGTGGTCGCGCAGCTCGGCTGGCCGGCAGCTCGAGCATTCGCTGGAGCATCACCGGAACGACCACCAGCGCGCTGGCCCGGTGCTCGGCGATGGCCTGGACGCTGGCCAGCGGGTCGAACCGCCGGCGCAACACGAGCGTGGAGGACAGCAGCGTGCCGAGCACCAGGTGGGCGAAGCCCCAGGAGTGGAACATCGGGCGCGGCGATCACGGTCGACTCCCGCGCCCGCAGCGGAATCCGGGCCAGCAGCGCGGCCGCGGGCTGCAGCGAGCTGGGGCTGGCACGGTTCGCGCCCTTGGGGGTGCCGGTGGTGCCGCTGGTGAGGATCACCACCCGCCCGGGCGCGCCGGCGGTCGCGGCGTGCGGCGGTCTCCAGAGAGGATCAGCTCCTCCAGCGAGGGCCGAGTGGCGGTGTCGGGGTCGTCCAGCCAGCGCGACGAACCCGGGGCGTTCCTCGCAGGCGTCCGCCACCAGCGGCTTCGAACTCCTGGTCGTAGATGATCGCCGCGGGGTCCTCGCGGGCGACCACCTCGGTGATCTGCGGACCGGCGAACGAGGTGTTGAGGTACAGCGAGTGGGCCCCCAGCTTGGAGCACGCGACGCTCGCCTCGATGAACCCCCGGTGGTTGCGGCACATGATCGCCACCCCTGCCCCGCGCGCACGCCGCGCGCCGCGAGTCGCGTGAGCCAGCGCGTTGGAGCGAAGATGCAGCTCCCCGAAGCGTCACCGACCCGCGTTCGTCGATGACGGCGAGACGGTCGGGATAGCGAGCGGCGGCGCCGAGGTAACCGGCGGCCAGCGTCGGCCCCCAGCGGTGGAGCCCGATCACGGTGCGCAGCACCCGGTCGGGCCGGGTGGGGCGTATGACGCCGCCGCGGTCAGCAGCGTCCGGGCGAGGTGGAGGGTGTCGTCGATCTGCCTGGCGCACGGCGGGATATCCAATCAGGCACACCGGCTGAAGGTCGCCCGGCCGTATGGCCTGCGCTCACGCTCCGCTGGGGACTGGAGCTCGCGCCCGGCCCGAGGCAGGACGCGGCGTCGCGCCGAGGGACCGGACCCGCGATCATCTACCCGGTGTCCGCATGGTTCGTGTCCTATGGCTTCGCCGACATCCTCGACGATGTCTGATCGGCGCCTATCCACTGGACGCCAACGACGTGGCGATGCTCCAGGCGCTGGGCGTCAGCAGGTGCTCAACCTGGTCCGGGAGCAGGAGTATCCTCGCGGGTCAGCGAGCCGAGGTGATCGAGGCCTACGACGAGACCGGTATCGAGGAGCATCGGCTGGTCGATCTCGTCGACTTCGGCGCCTCCCCTCCGAGTCGCTCGAGACCGCGGTAGAGCTCGTCCTGGACTGGCTGGAGGAGGGCCTGCCCTGCTACGTCCATTGCCGCGCTGGCTGGCAGCGCTCAGCGGCGGTGGCGGCCGGCGTGGTGGCGATCTGGGAAGACTCGACATCGACGAGGCGCTGGCCCTGGTACAGGAGCGCAAGCCCTCGGCCGATCCCCTCCCGCACCAGGTGGAGGACCTGCAGCCGCTGGTGGCAAGGTCGTTCGGGCTCCCCGGAGCCCGCCTGAGCGCCCCGCGGCGTCCACGCGCACCGCCCTGGTCGCGACGGTCACCTCCTGCGGCGCTGTGGTTCCTTCCGTGGGAGCGGCGGCCCCGAGCTCCTCGAACCGGGCTGCCGCGGGCAGCACTCGCGCCTCGTAGGAGCCGACCAGCTCGTTATAGGCGCGCACTGTCCCGCTGAGGCGGCCCTCCATCGTCGCCATCAGCCCTGAAAGCCGGGTGAGGCGCCGGTGGAGCTCCCGCCCGAGGTCGGCTATCGCGCGGGCCGAGTCGGCGACCTGGGCCTGCTGCCAGCCATGGGCGACTGAGCGCAGTATCGCGAGCAGCGTCGTCGGCGTGGCAACCACCACCCGCTGCGCCATTGCGTCCTCCAGGAGGGTGGGGTCGGCCTCCAGCGCCGTTCCGTAAAGATGCTCCCCGGGCAGAAACATGACCACCAGGTCGGGGGCGGAGCCGAGCTCGGACCAGTATTCCTTGGCCGCCAGAGACTTGACGTGCCCCCTCAGCAGCCGAGCATGGTCCCGCAGATGGCGGCGGCGTTCCTGCTCGTCGCTGGCCTCATAGGCGTCGAGCACGCCCTGGAGCGGCGCTTTGGCGTCCAAGATGATCTGCTGTCCGCCGGGGAGGGTGACGATCAGGTCAGGCCGGAGCACGCCACCCCCGGTGCCCAGCGGAGCCTGCTCTCTGAAGTCGCAGTGCTCGACCATCCCGGCGAGCTCGACCACCCGGCGGAGCTGCAGCTGCCCCCATTGCCCGCGGACGTTGGGCTTGCGCAGCGCCGTCACCAGCGCGCCGGTCTCGGTGCGCAGACGCTCGCCGGTCTGCGTCAGCGTCTGCAGCTGCGCCTCCAGTCGACCACCAAGCTGTTGTCGCTCCCGATCCAGCGCAAGCAGCTGCCGGTCCACGCGGGTCAGCTGATCCTGGAGAGGGCCGACCAGCTGCTCCAGGGCGCCGGACCGCTCGGCCTCCGTGGCTAGGGCATGCAGGCGCGGCACCAGTACGGCAGCGGCTGCACCCGCCCCCGCCAGCATTCCGATCAGCAGCCATAACGCGCTCATGCGATCCAGGTTGTCCTCCGCACCGGACGGATCTCCGCGCACAACCGGCGAGAAACCAGTCCCCACGCCGGTTTGGGCGAGCTTGCAAGAATGCTTGCGCATGTCCGATCAAGCGATCAGGCGCCGGGTCGTCGTCCACGGGCGCGTCCAGGGCGTGTTCTTCCGCGACTCCACCAGCTCGGAGGCGGAGTCCCATGGCGTTGCCGGTTGGGTCGCCAATCGCGACGACGGTGCGGTTGAGGCGGTGTTTGAGGGGCCCGCGGAGGCGGTGGAGCAGATGGTGGAGTTCTGCCGCGACGGTCCGTCGCGTGCCGACGTCGATGACGTCGAGGTCAGCGAAGAGGAGCCCGAGGGCCTCGACGGCTTCAGCGTTCGCTGAGCGCCGACTCGAACGCCGTCCGCGCGGCGGCCGCCGTGGACGGCGAAGACCACCCGCCCCAACCCGGTCTCACCGTCGAGATGGCGCCGGACCTCCTCCACCTCGATCTCTGCCGCCTGATCAAGGGAGAAGCCGCCCACGCCGGTGCCGAAGGCCACGAGGGCCAGCGACCGGGCGCCCAGCTCTTCGGCGGCCCGCAGCGTGCTGGCGGTGGCCTGGCGGATGATCTTCGCCGAGGTGGGACCACCCAGCTCCATCGTCGCCGCGTGGATCACCCACCGGCAGGGCATCTCCCCGCCTGAGGTCACCGCAGCCTCACCCAGGCCGATCGGCGCCTTGGCCTCGCTCTCGCGCTGGATCACCGGACCGCCGGCCCGGGCGATCGCCCCGGCCACCCCGCCGCCGTGCATCAGCCGCGTGTTCGCGGCGTTGGCGATCGCGTCGACCTCCAGCGTCGTGATGTCGACGTCGCGGACCTCGATCATCGAGCTTCAGGGACTCCGCCGACCGAGGACGATGCCTGCGAAGTGTCGTAGCCTTCATGACCGCACACTCGGGTGACCCGGTGTGCGCTCATGGAGTGGCTACGACACTTCGGCCGGTTCGTCCTTTCCGGCCAGACGATCCCGCCCCCGCTGGACCGCGGCGATGAACTTCGACAGGTTGACCTCAAGCGTGCCGAGGATGTCGTCGGCGTAGTCCTCGGCTCCGAGCCGGATCTCACGCTCCCGGGAACGGGCGTCCTCGATGATGTCCTCGGCCGCCCGCTCGGCCTGCTTGGTGATCTCCTCGTCGGAGACCAGCTGATCCTGGCGCTCGCGCGCCTCCTTGACGATCCGCTCGGCCTCGCGCTTGGCTTCGGCGAGCATCTCCTGACGCTCCTTGACGATCCATCGCGCCTGCTTGATCTCCTCGGGGATCGTTGCGCGCATCTGGTCGAGGATGTCGTAGATCTCCTCCTTGTCCACGCGCACCTGGTCGGTGAGCGGCACCGGCTTGGCGTTGTGGACGAGGTCGTCCAGCTTGTCTATGAGTACGAGGACGTCCATAGCAGTACCTCTGGTTCGTCAGCGCCCAAGCCGTTCCTGCAACGCGACAGCGACCTCCTCGGGGACCATGTCCTCGATGTTGCCACCGAACGTCGCCAGCTCCTTGACGCCGCTTGATCTCACGAAACTGTACTTGGCTGAGGCCATCAGGTACACAGATTCGATCTCGGGGGCCTGCATGCGGTTGAGCTGATTCATCTCCAGCTCGTACTCGAAATCGGAGATCGCCCGCAGTCCCTTGACGATGGCCATGGCCCCGCGCTCGCGCGCGAAGTCGACCACGAGGCTCGCGGAACTGCTCCACTTCGACGTTGCCCAGCTCGCGCGTGGCGTTCTCCGACGAAGCTGACCCGCTCCTCGGTGGTGAACACCGTGTTCCCCTTGCGGATCGGCAGGTTGACCACCGCGACGATCACCTTGTCGAACATCGCCGCGGCGCGGGAGATGACGTCGAGGTGACCGTTGGTGACCGGGTCGTAGGAGCCGGGGCAGATGGCGATGCGGTTGTCAGGGGCCATGGATGCGGATCAGGGTCTCGCCGTAGCGGCGCTCGTCGAGTAGCGGAAGCTCCAGCGCCAGCGGCTCCCGGCGATCGCTCTCGGTGACGACGCGAGCATCGCCGCCGAGCACCGGAGCCAGCGCGGCTGCGAGCCTCGTTCCGAGGGCGCTCGCCTGGCGGTATGGGGGATCGAGGAACACCAGATCGTATTGGGGGCGGCCGCTCGTGCCCGCCCGAGGAACTCCGCCGCCCGCAGGCGGACGACCTCGGCCTCCAATCTGGTCGCGGCGAGGTTGCGCCGGATCGCTGCCACCGCCGCCGGAGAGGAGTCGACCAGCGTCGCGCTGGCCGCCCCGCGGGACAGCGCCTCGATGGCCAGCGCGCCGGAGCCAGCGAACAGGTCGAGCACGCGTGCCGTCCTGCGACGGAGGCGAGGATCGAGAACAGCGCTTCGCGGACGCGGTCGCTGGTGGGCCGGGTGCTGCCCGGCCGCGGGGGGCGTGGAGCGTGGTGCCGCGCCGGGAGCCGGCGATCACCCGCATGGTCGGTCCTGTCCGGATCGGCCCCTCTCGGATCGGCGCCGCCGCTTCGTCGCCGTAGACGGACTGGAGCGTCCTCGCCAGCAGTGCGTGCTCGGGCTACTCCAGCTCTGGATCCTCGCGACGATCTGCTCGGCGTGGCGCCGGGCTCGCTCCAGCAGCTCCGCATCACGCGGGCAGCTCGGCCACCGCGTACTGGGCGACCCCGTGCTGGCGGGTGCCCACCAGCTCGCCCTCTCCCCGCAGCTGGAGGTCGATCTCGGCGAGAGCGAAGCCGTCGGTGCTGCTCGGCCACCGCTCGCAGCCGGAGGGAGTCCTTGGCGCCGAACAGCAGGCACAGCGAGGCGTGGGCGCCCCGGCCGATCCGCCCGCGCAGCTGATGCAGCTGGGAGATCCCGTAGCGGTCGGCGTCCTCCACCAGCATTACGGTGGCGTTGGGAACGTCGATCCCGACTTCGATCACCGAGGTCGCCACCAGCACGTCGGCCCCTTCGGCGGCAAAGCGCGCCATCGCCTCCTGCTTCTCGGCAGAACGCATCTGCCCGTGGAGCAGGACGACGCTGAAGTCACGGAGCTCACCTGGTGCGCAGGCGCTCGAACTCGGCGGTGGCGGCGCGGGCCTGCAGCGCCTCCGATCTCCTCGACCAGCGGGCAGACGATGAACGCCTGCCGGCCCGCTCGCAGCTCCTCGCGCAGGCGGTCGTAGGCGCGGGCCCGCTCCTGGTCGGTGGAGCACACGAAGGTCTGGATCGGCTGTCGGCCGCGCGGGAGCTCGCGCAGGAGGGTGAAGTCGAGATCCCCGTACCCCGACAGCGCCAGCGTCCGCGGGATCGGGGTGGCGGTCATGTGCAGCACGTGGGGTCTGAGTCCTTCCTGCGCCTTCGCGTCCAGCGCCGCCCGCTGGCGCACGCCGAAGCGGTGCTGCTCGTCGATCACCGCCACGCCCAGCCGGGAGAAGCTGACCGCCTCCTCCAGCAGCGCGTGCGTTCCCACGATCAGCGACAGCTCGCCTGTATGCAGCTTGGCCAGCAGGTCGGCACGTCGCCGGGCGGGAGTGGAGCCGGTGAGCAGGCCGGCGCGCACCGGCTCGCCAGGCATCAGCGCCGCGATGGTGGCGAAGTGCTGCTCGGCCAGCGTCTCGGTCGGCGCCATCATCGCCGCCTGGAGGTCGTGCTCGACGGCGCGGAGCATCGCGTAGAGGGCGACCACCGTCTTGCCGGATCCCACCTCTCCCATCAGCAGCCGCTGCATCGGCTGCCGCCGGGCCAGGTCCTCGTCGATCATCCGCAGCGCCGCTTGCTGATCGCCGGTGAGCGGGAACGGCAGCATCGAGCTCAGCCATCGCTCGCTCAGCTGGCGCGGCTCGTCGAGCACGGGGGCAACGGTCGCTGTAGCGCCGCCGGCCGCGGCGGCGGAGCAGCGCCAGCTGCACCAGCAGCAGCTCCTCGAAGGCCAGCCGGCGCCGGCTGACCTCCTGGTCGGCCCCTCCATCGGGAAAGTGAGCCCCGCGAAGGGCGGCGGCGCGGTCTGGCAGCTGCTCGCTGACCCGCAGCGGCCCAGGCAGCGACTCCACCACTTCGTCGATCGCAGCGACATGCTCCTGCACCAGCGCCAGGATCTGCGTGGACGAGAGCCCTTCGCTGGCGGGATAGTGGGCAACCCCCCCGTTCCCTCCGGTCGCCTCCGTGGTGACGGCATGGCCCTGCACCCGGAAGCGGTTGCGCGCCTCGAACTTTCCGTGGAGCACCAGCCGCGTCCCCGGCGGGTATCGCTGGACCAGCCACGGCTGGTTGAAGAAGGTGACCTTCATCACGCCCGTCTCGTCGGCGACAGTGGCCTCCACCAGCGGGCGCATCCCGCGGCGGCGGACGGAGCGCGAGGCGATCGACCGCACCTCCACCACCACCGTGGCGCTCTCGCCGGCAACCAGCTCCACCACGGCCCGCGCCTCCCGCCGGTCCCGAGGGAGGTGGCCCAGCAGGTCGCCGACGGTTCGCAGTCCAAGGGTCTCCGCGGCGTGCTCGGCCTTGGCGCCGGCCACCGCCAGCGGTCGCTCCAGCCGGGAGGGACGCGGGTAGCGGATCGGAGCGGTGCTCAGCTCCGAGTCCTGCAGCTCGACGGTCGTGGCAAAGGCGGTCGGCGGCACGCAGGGATGATGACCGCCGCGCGGTCGTCCCGCACGCTATTCAGCGGAGATCAGCCACCAGTAGCTCTGCTGCCCGCCCTCGGAGAGCTCCAGCTCGACCTCGGCCGTTGACCAGCGTCCGCACCGCTGCGTCGTCCAGCGGCGCGCTCGGCCCCCCGGATGCAGGTGACGAGCTCGGCGTCGCCGGCCAGCTGCCCCAGCACCTCGCCAAGCGTCGCAGCGGGGTCGCCCCAGGCCACGATGTCCTCCTCCAGAAAGCCGACGGCATCCCCTTCCCGGAACCGTCCCTGCACGTCGTCGCGGGCGGCGGGAGCCACCGCCCCCGTCCTGACCCAGCCGAGGCTCTCCGTCCATCGTGGCTGCGTTCTCCGCAGCGCTCCTGGGATGGATCCAGGCTGATCGCGGCGGCCAGACCGGCCGGCAGCGATCGCGAGGGAACCACCTCGACGCTCTTGTCAGACAGCTCCGCCGCGCGTTCGGCCGCCATCACCACGTTCGGGCTGTTGGGCAGCACCACCACCTCCTCGGGGGCGAGAGCGTGGATCGCAGCAAGGAGATCGTAGGTGGACGGGTTCAGCGTCGGGCCGCCGTCAAGGACGTGAACTCCCAGGCCCTCGAACAGTGATCGCAGGCCATCGCCGGTGCTCACCGCCAGCGCGGCGCAGCGCGTTCCCGCGGAGGCCTCGGTGGCAATCATCCGCTCATCGCGCTGCTGGACCTGCTGGCGCATGTCGGCGACGTCCAGGTGGGAAAGTGAGCCGGCGCCGGCGAACAGCCCGGTGGCGGCATCGGGATCGTCGGTGTGGACGTGCACCTTGAGCGTGGTCTGGTCGCCCGACCACCAGAACCGAGTCCCCGAGCTGCTCCAGCTCGGCGATGAAGCGGCGGGGCTCGAGGGCAGGTGCCGATGATGGCGAAGTTGGTGCAGTAGCGGTAGGTGGTCGAGGCGTGCTGGGGGTGGGTCACGCGCGCCGGGGCGTGATGGCCCAGCGACGGAGGCTCGCTGCCGCGTAGCGCGCCGATGATCCCGGAGAACAGCACGGTGATCGCGTAGCCACCTGCGTCGACCACCCCGGCGTCGCGGAGCACCGGCAGCAGGTCGGGGCCGCGCTCCACCGACTCCTGGCCGGCGTGAAGCGCCCGCTCAATCACCTCCGCGATCACCTCGTTCTGCTCGGCGACGGTTGCGTCGGGACCGAGGCGGGCGTCATCGAGGTGCGCCAGGTCGGAGGCGACCCGCACCGCCATCTCCCGCACGACCGTGAGGATCGTGCCCTCTGCCGGCTCGCGGACCGAGCCGTAGGCCTGATCGGAGGCTCGGGCCAGAGCAGCGCTGATGAGCACCGGATCGACCAGCTCCCCCGGCCGGCTGGCCAGCTCCTCAGCGGCGCCGCGGATCAGCTGGGAGAGGATCACACCTGAGTTGCCCCGCGCGCCCAGCAATGCCGCTCGGGCCACCGAGGCCGACGATCTCGTCGCGGCCGATGTCCTCGATGGTCGGCTCCTCGGAGGCACCGGAGAGGCGATCCAGCTCCTGCACCACCGCCCGCAGCGTGAGGACCATGTTGTCCCCTGTGTCGCCGTCGGCGACCGGGAAGACGTTCAGGTCGTTGACCTCGTCGCGGCGCGCCTCCAGCGCCGCGAGAGCGGCTTCCACGATGGCGCGGAAGCGGACGATGCTCGGGTCAGTCACCGGGTGCCGGCCATCCGGGGGCAGGCACTAGCGGGCTTTGGTGACCTTGCCCGCCTTCAGGCACCGCGTGCACACGTAGACGCGCCGCGGGGTTCCAGCATCGTCGATGCGCACGCGCTGCAGGTTCGGCTCGAAGCGCCGCTTCGTGGCCACCATCGAATGGCTGCGGCTGTGGCCGAACGCCGGCCCCTTGGCACAGATGTGACAGACCCTGGACATCGCGGCGAGTATAGACATCGACCGGCGCGCTCCGGATCGGTGAGCCGGCCGGCGTCGGTCTGACCGGCGCACTCCGTCGGTCAGACGGCGAACCCCGCCGGCCCGCGACGGGCCGCCAGCTTGCGCTTCACCTCCAGCGCGGCGAGGACCGCATGCACGGCGTGGGCACCGGTGTCGCGCCTCTCCCCGCCGGTGACCCTGGCGATCGCCTGCTCCATGGAGTCGACGGTCAGCACCCCGAACCCACACGGAACCCCCGTGTCCAAGCCCACCTGCTGGATGCCCCGCGCAGCCTCGGCGCAGACCCATTCGTAGTGATCGGTCTCGCCGCGGATCACCGCTCCCAGGCACACCACAGCGTCGTAATTGCCGGACTCCGCGACGTATTTTGCGATCAGCGGGAGCTCGAATGCGCCGGGCACCTCGAAGCGGTCAGAGCCCTCGATGCCGGCCTCGGCCAGCGCCGCCCGGGCACCGTCCTCCAGGCGCTCGGCGAGGTCCTCGTAGAAGCGGGCCACGCACAGGGCCACCCGGCCCGCTCACCGGGCGTCATCCCGCCCCCGGTCGTGCTCGTGCTCCTCCTGGAGCATCTCCTCGTCCAGCGCCAGTCCCTGGTGGTGCAGGGTGTGCCCCATGCGCTCGCGCTTGGCCCGCAGGTATGCCTCGTTGTGTGGGTTGGGCACGTGCTGGATGGGGATCTGGTCGGTGACCGACAGCCCATAGCCGGCCAGACCGGAGATCTTCTTGGGGTTGTTGGTCAGGATGCGGATGCTGGTCAGCCCCAGGTCGACCAGGATCTGGGCGCCGATGCCGTAGTCACGAAGATCGGCGGGCAGTCCGAGCCGCAGGTTGGCGTCGACGGTGTCGAGGCCCTCCTCCTGGAGCTTGTACGCCCGCAGCTTGTTGAGCAGGCCGATCCCGCGCCCCTCCTGGCTCAGGTAGAGCAGGACTCCCTGCACCCCTCCTGCTCGATCATCGACAGCGCCGATTCCAGCTGCTCTCCGCAGTCGCAGCGCAGCGAATGGAACACGTCCCCCGTCAGGCACTCCGAGTGCACCCGCACGAGCACGTCCTCGGCCCCGTCGATGTCCCCCTTGACCAGCGCCACGTGATGCTTGTTATCGACCAGCGAGCGATAGCCGATCGCCACGAACTCGCCAAACGAGGTCGGCAGCCCGGTCGCCACCACGCGCTCCACCAGCTTGTCGTGACCGCGCCGGTAGGCGACGAGGTCGGCGACCGTGACCATCTTCAGCCGGTGGCGGTGCGCAGTACTGCTCCAGGTCGGGCACCCGGGCCATCGAGCCGTCGTCGTTCATGATCTCGCAGATCACGCCGGCGGGGATCACTCCGGCCATCCGCGCCAGGTCGACGGCGGCCTCGGTCTGCCCCACCCGCTCCAGCACGCCGCCGTCCTTGGCCTTGAGCGGAAAGACGTGCCCCGGCTGAACGAGATCGTGGCGTGAGGCGCTCGGGTCGATCGCCACCTGAATGGTCCGCGCCCGATCGGCGGCGGAGATTCCGGTGCTGACGCCGGACCGCGCCTCGATGGAGACGGTGAATGCGGTCTCGAATGCCGACTCGTTCTTGGCCGCCATCAGATCGAGCCCCAGTTCGTCGCAGCGCTCCGGGGTCAGCGCCAGGCAGATCAGTCCGCGGCCCTCCTTGGCCATGAAGTTGATCGCCTCCGGAGTTACGAACTGCGCGGCCATCGTCAGGTCGCCCTCGTTCTCCCGGTTCTCGTCGTCGCAGACGACGACCATCTTGCCCTCACGGATATCTTCGAGTGCCTCCTCGATGGTGGCGAAAGGGGACCGCGTGGCGCTCATCTCGCCACCAGCTTCTCGACGTACTTGGCCAGCATGTCGACCTCCAAGTTCACTCGATCGCCGAGCTGGGCCCGGCCGAGGTTGGTGCGCTCAAGCGTCTCCGGGATCAGCGACACGGTAAATGATGATTCATCGACATCGGCGACGGTGAGCGATACCCCGTCTACGGCGATCGATCCCTTCTGCACGATGTAGCGCAGCAGCTCCGGCGCAGACTCGATGCGCACCCGGCGGGCGAAGCCGTCCTGCGCTCAGTTCGGCCACCGCTGCCGGTGCCGTCGACGTGGCCCTGCACGATGTGCCCACCCAGGCGGTCGGCGGCTCGCAGCGGCAGCTCCAGGTTGACCCGGGCACCAGCTCCCAGACCGGGCAGGGAGCTGTGCTCCAGCGTGTGGTGCATAACGTCGGTGGCGAACGAGTGCTCGTCGACCGAGGTAGCGGTCAGGCAGACCCCATTGACCGCCACCGAGTCTCCGTCTCGGACCTCACCGGCGATCGTCGCACCGATGCGCAAGCGCAGGCCGTCCGGCGATCGCTCCGCGGCAAGCACCTCGCCGAGATCTGCGACCAGGCCGGTGAACATCGCTGCCGCCTACCACTCCTTGATCCGCGCAGAGACCAGCAGATCCTCGCCATGGGACTCGCACCCCAGGGTGAGTGCCCGCACCGCGGCAGAGATGGTCTCAGCGCCCGAGCCCTCGAGCGGATCACGAGCCATGCGTCCCCCGAGGATGAGCGGCGCCAGGAACAGCCGTACCTCGTCGATCTCGCCCGCGTCCAGGAACGCACCGGCAAGATGGGGCCCGCCCTCCAGCAGGATCGAGGAGATGTTCGCAGAGCCCAGCTGGTCCAGTGCGGAGCACACCCGAGCCTGCTCGTTCTCGCCGGTGGCCATCATGACGTCGACTCCGTGGGTCCGCAGCGCGTCCACCCCGGCCCGGCGCGCGGCGCGTGAGACGACCACCGTGAGCGGGAGCTCGCGGGCGTCCTGCACGAGCAGCGAGCTCCAGCGGAAGCCGTGCCAGGGAATCGAAGACGATCCGCCGGGGTTGACGGGGGACGCCCTCGAAACGAGCCGTGAGAAGGGGATCGTCGGCCAGAGCGGTGCCGATCCCGACCGCGACGCCGTCGCTCTCGGCACGCCAGCGGTGCACGAGCTCCCGACTTGCATCGCAGGAGATCCATTTCGAGTCGCCGACGTGGGTGGCCACTTTGCCGTCCAGCGTCATCGCGGACTTGAACAGGACCCACGGCCGGCCCGTGCGGGCGTGCTTGCGAAACGGCTGGTTGAGCTGCTTCGCCCTCGCGGCGAGCTCACCGTCGTCGAGTACCACCTCAACGCCCTCGTCGCGGAGGATTCCGAGCCCGCGCCCCGCGGCATGAAGTGAGGGGTCATCGGAGGCGACCACTACACGCCCGATGCCGGCGCGGGTGATCGCTTCGGTGCACGGGGGGGTGCGACCGTGGTGACAGCACGGCTCCAGCGAGACGTACATGGTGGCGCCGCGAAGGTCTCCGTCGGCCTCGCTGATGGCCGCCACCTCGGCGTGAGGCCCACCGAGCTCGGCGTGAAAGCCCTCGCCGACCACCTGGTCTTCGACCGCCACGACCGCCCCGACGAGCGGATTTGGACTGACGCGCCCCCGACCACGCTCGGCCAGCTCGACGGCGCGAGCCAGCAGGCGACGATCGATCTCGGTTTGCAGCGTCATCGGCGTCGGAGGATAGGGCGCGCGGCGCCCACCTCGACTATGAGGCGGTGCCGCACTTCCCGCCGTAGAGCCGGTAGACGCTCATCTCCGGACCAGGTAGCCGGTACTGCCGTGGGAAGTAGTCGATCGACCAGTCGAAGCTGAACGGCACCGGATGCACCCCGGGGGTGAACGGGCTCACGTGGTAGGCGAGACGGGCCCGTCCGGCCAGCTCTGCGTAGTAGGCGACGGCGCCAGGCGCATCCTGTGGCTGGGCAAATGCGCGCCCGGCCTGCAACGACCCGAGCACGATCCAGCAGTAGCCGAGCCTGGCATAGCGGTTCAACAGCCCCGGGTACAGATTGCGCTCGTACTGGTCCACGTCGACGTAGCGCCGCTGTCCCGGCGGGAGCAGTCGTCCCTGGGGGTCCAGATTGGTCAGCCAGGTGGGCCAGCGATACCACCTGTCCCCGGTCGGCGTAGCCGGCGAAGCCGCTGCGACATCGCTCGCCCAGTCCTGCGAGACGACCGGTTCGATCACCACCTTGGCGCCGGCCGCGACGTGAGAGACCATCCAGGCGCGAACAAGATTTCGGGTGTCAGGCCGAGACAGGACCTGGTCGTTGTGAACCACCGCCACCGCGCTCTGCGCCAACATCAGGACGGCGACCAGCCCCCCGGCCAGCGGAGCGCGCAACCCGCGGGAGCGGATCAGCCACCGACCCAGCTCGACGCCTCCGTAGGCGGCGAGGATCGCCACCATCGGGAAGATCGGCATCAGCCAGCGCCCGAAGAAACGCTGCTGCTCGCCCATGAAGATCACGAACACGATCGGGGCCGGCAGCAGCAACAGCACCAGCCCGAGCCTTCGCCGCACCAGCAGCGCGGCGGCCCCCCCGAGGGCGGCGATGCTCGGCACCCAGCCAAGTCCCCAGGTGAAGGTCCACAGGTAGTAGCCGATGCCGCTGCCGGGACTCGAGCCGAGTTTCACCGGGTCCTCGCCCGCCGCCAGGGAAGCCTGCGAGGAGACCCCGTAGGTGAACGAGGAAGGATCGAGCAGGGCATAGGGGTTGGCGAGAAGGAACGAGGCCAGGGCGATCACCAGCGCGCCCGCCAGGCGCCTCGCCGCCATCCCATAAGCGCTGGCCGACCCGTCGCAGACGCATGCCACCAGCAGGCACAGCATCGTGATCCCCCCGGTGTACTTGGTGGCGGCGGCCAGGCCGATCCCCAACCCGGCGATGACGTAGTCTCGCCACCGGCCCAGGCGCATGACCCCGGCCACGCCGTAGAGCGACAGCGCCACAGGCGCGAGCGTGGGCACGTCGTTGAGGGCAAGATGGCTGTAGAACACCGGGAGGAAGGCCAGTCCGAAGATCGCCGCCGCCAGCAACGCGACGTTGCGGTTGAAGAAGCGCTCGGCGGCCAGATAGGTGAGCAGCACCGCTGCGGTCCCGAGCACCGCCGCCAACACCCGCGCCACCAGGTAAACGGAGGACGGGTTGCTCGCGAAGGCCCTCGTCACGGCGTCCGCGCTTCCGAACCACAGCTCGAAGACGATGTGCAGCAGGTAGGAGTACGCGGGGGGGTTGAGGAAATAGTGCGGGTTCAGACTCTGAGAGAAGAACGCGACCGCCCGCGGTACGAAGTGTGTCGCCTCGTCCACGTTGTAGCTGTAGGGAAGGCCCTGCTTGATGCCCCAAAGACGCAGCAGGAACACCACCACCAGCAGCCCCGTGAGCGCTGGGGCGTGCAGCGAGACCGGTCCCCCGCCCGCCGCCGTACGCCGAATCCGCCGACGGCCGGGCGGACGCGCCGCCGGAGCGGTTGAAGCCGGCGGCGGTGCCGGCCCGGTGAGCGTCGCCGTGTCCATGTCCGTTACGAGTATCCCGCTACCGTGTTGTTAACAGGCCCCGCCGACGGACGTTCCCGCCCCCGGGGGGAGAGGTTTCCAGCCGCGCCACAGCCCGGTCCCAGTCGATGAAGCTCATCATCCAGATTCCGTGCTTCAACGAGGAGGCACAACTCCCACTGACGCTCAGCCGCCTCCCTCGGGAGGTACCCGGCTTCGACGAGGTTGAGTGGCTGATCATCGACGACGGCTCCACCGATGCAACGATCCAGATCGCCCGGGAGAACGGCGTCGACCACGTTGTCCGCCTGACCAACCACAAAGGGCTGGCCGCGGGCTTCCAGGCCGGCCTCGATGCCGGGCTGAAGCTCGGGGCGGACGTGATCGTCAACACCGACGCCGACAACCAGTACGAGGGCAGCGACGTGCCGAAGCTGGTGGCGCCGATCGTGCGGGGCGAAGCCGACATGGTGATCGGGGACCGTCAGGTGCACACGATCGAGCACTTCTCGGCGCGCAAGAAGCTGCTGCAGCGGCTCGGGTCCCGCGTGGTCCGCGCCGCCTCCTCCACCGAGATTCCCGACACCACCTCCGGCTTCAGGGCCTACAACCGGGATGCGGCCCTGCAGATGCAGGCCGTGTCGAAGTTCACCTACACGCTGGAGACGATCATCCAGGCCGGCAAGCTGCTGGTCGCCCTCGACCACGTCCCCATCCGCACCAATCCGAAGACACGGGAGTCTCGGCTGTTCCCGTCGATGGCGACCTACGTCCGCCGCAACGCCGTGTCGATCTTCCGGATCTACTCGCAGTACGAGCCTCTCCGGGTCTTCTGGGCCGGGGCGGCCGTGGTCGGCCTGGGAGCGCTGGTGGTGTTCATCCGCTTCCTCGTCTACTTCGCCGCCGGGGAGGGCCGCGGGCACATTCAGTCGCTGATCCTCGGCGCAGTGTTGTTCAACGCCGCGATGCTGCTTGGTTCGCTGGGCGTCATCGGCGACCTGCTCGACGCGCAGCGAACGCTCTCCCAGCGCACGCTTGAGCGGGTCCGTCGGATCGAGCTGCAACTGGGGGTCGAGCCCTCCCACTACGAACCGGGTGCCCCGCGTGAGCCGAGCGCAGCCGGGACGCCGGGGACCGCCTCAGACCAGTCTGAACGGCAGGCACTCGAGGTATGACCTCGACCAGCGGGACCGCGTCGGGCCGCGAAGGCGTCCCGACCGGAAACACCTTCGACAAGTACGGCTCGCAGAACCCCGTGGTGCGGCGGCTGATGACGGGATTCGAGTCGACGCTCCGCGAGCTCTTCTCCGAGGCAGACCCTGGGTCGGTGCTTGACGTCGGCTGCGGTGAGGGCATCCTTACCGAGCAGTGGGCCGAGCAGCTTCCCGGCCGTCGGGTGGTGGGGGTCGACCTTGACGATCCCAAGCTCCAGGTGGAGTGGCAGCGCCGTCGGCGTGAGAACCTCGAGTTCCGCACTGTGGCCGGTCAGGAGCTGCCCTTCGGAGACCGCGAGTTCGAGCTGGTTACGGCGATCGAGGCGCTGGAGCACATCCCGGATCCGGAGCGCTCGGTGGCCGAGATGGCCCGGGTGGCCTCCTCCCACCTGCTGGTCTCCGTGCCCCGGGAGCCGCTGTGGCGGATGCTGAACGTGGCCCGCGGTGCCTACCTGCCTCAGCTCGGCAACACCCCCGGTCACGTGAACCACTGGTCACGGCGGTCTTTCGCCCGCATGCTCGCTCGCCACGGCGAGGTGATCCAGACCAGATCGCCGTTCCCGTGGACGATGCTGCTGGTCTCCGTGAAATGATGCGCGGCCTCCGCGTGCGTGAGCCGACTGCGGAGGAGCAGGCTCGGGAGCACCAGCCGCCAGGCGTCAACGGCGCGGCCCCGGTGGAGGAGAAGGGGTCCTACGCCTCCGGCGCCCGGGTCCTCTCGATCGGGATCGCATCCACCGGCATCTTCACCTTCGCCTACCTGGCTACGGCCAGCCATGTGCTCAACCAGCAGGCCTACGGCCGGGTCTCGCTGTGCTGGGCGATCATGTTCGTGATCCTGTCGGTGATCTATCGCCCGGTGGAGCAGCTGCTCTCCCGGACGATCGCCGACCGGCGCGCCCGCGGGCTGCAGGGTAGTTCGCTACGGGTCCCGGCGCTGATCCAGGGCAGCTTTGCGCTGCTGTTCCTGGTCGCCGCCCTGCTGCTCCGCACCACGATCGAGCGCAGCCTGTTCGACGGCTCGGCGGCGCTGTACTGGATTCTCGTGATCGGCGTGCTCGCCTACGCCGCGAGCTACTTCGCCCGCGGCTGGCTGGCCGGGCACGAGCGCTTCGCGCTGTACGGGAGCCTGGTGTTCCTGGAATCGACCTCGCGCTTCCTCTTCGCCCTCGCCGTCGCGGTGGGGATCGGCAGTGGGCAGGGGGCCGTGGGGCTGGGGATGGCGGTGGCGCCGTTCGTGTCCCTGTCGGTGATCCCCTTCGCGTTCTCCCGGGTCAAGCATCTCGCTCCCGCCACTGTGCCGAGCGCCGATGCCGCCGGCGAGGGGCCGGCACACGCGGGCGTGGAGGAGGCCTCAGGCGACCTCTCCTTTCGCCACGGCAGCGGCTTCGCGGTCGCGGTGGTGGGAATCATGCTCGCCGAGCAGACCCTGATGAACGCCGCGGTGCTGATCGTCAGTGCCAAGTCGGGCCATGCCCTGGCCGGCTTCGTGTTCAATGTCCTGCTGATCGTCAGGGCGCCGCTGCAGCTCTTCCAGGCGATCCAGACCTCGATCCTCCCCCACCTGGCCGGCCTGGAGGCGCGGGAGAGCGGCGAGGAGTTCCATCGCGCGATCCGGTTGACGGTGGTCGTGATCGCCGGCTTCGCCGGGGCCGTGGCCATCGGGCTGCTGCTGATCGGGCCGTTCGTGATGACCGCCCTGCTGGGCAACAAGGGGTTCACCTACGAGCGGTTGGGGCTTGCGGTTATGGCGGTGGGTATGGGCCTTCACCTGACCGCGGGCACCCTCAACCAGGCGGCGCTGGCCCGGGGTCAGGCCCGGTTGGCGGCGAGCGCCTGGCTGCTCTCGGCCGTTCTCTTCGTCGTTCTGGTGGCAAGCCACACCATCAGCAGCGAGGTCACCCGCGTGGAGGTGGGGTATTTCGTGGCCACCCTGGTGCTGAGCGGCCTGCTCTACGCGATCTACCGACGCGGGGATTCTCGGGTGGTCGCGCAAGCCCCGGCGTGAGCGCGCGCCGGGCCTCTGTCAGGCCCGGCGCGCGCCATCACGGCTTGAGCAGGTGCTCAGCCGCCGTTCAGGCTCGTGCAGGCAGGCTCCTTCTTGGCCGCAGCGTCGAGCTGCGGGCTGTTCAGGCCACTGAGGCCAGAGCCGACGCCGCTCATCGAGGTGCGAATCTGGCCCTCGATGTTGTCGGCCGACGCCTTGAACGCCTGCGGGCTGTTGGTCGGCACCGACTTCGCCGAGTTCTGGGCCTGGCTCAGAGCCGTCTGCAGCTGCGTGAACACGCCGTTGATGCCGTTGGAGATCTGCTTGCCGTTGGAAACGTCCGGCGTGCCGGCCGCCTTGAGCTGAGAGACCACCTTGTTGGTCTCGGACACGGTCGAGTCAAGGAATGCCTGGAGCGCCGCCTTGGCGCCGGTGAGGCTCTTGATCGTGGTCAGGTTCTGGTTCAGAGCGGCATTGGTGGCCTGGAAGCTCTTCTCGAACGGACCGATCGCCTGACAGAGGGACTTGACGTACGCCTGGGCACTGACGGTGGAGGACGAGCCCCCGCAGGCGGAGAGGGCCAGCGACACGGCGAGCACGCCGGCCATGGTGGAAATACTTCTTCTCAGAATCATGGCGGCGACCGTAGCGGAAAGCGAGGACGGCTGCAGGTGCGCAAGCGGTCCGGCCGGCGTTCGCTCCCGTTCCTATCCGGACCGCATCCAGGCGAGCAAATGCGGCGCGACTCAGCCCGCGCCGGCGGCTCGCACGATCTCCTCGTAGGCCTCCGCCGGATCATCGGCCCCGAACACCGCCGAGCCGGTGACAAGCAGGTTGGCGCCGGCTTGGACAACCGAGCCCACCGTGTCCCGGTGCACTCCGCCATCGACCTCGAGGGCGACGTGGCCAGGGAGCGCGGAGCGCATTCGCTCCAGCTTGTCCAGTGAGGCGGGAATCAGCTTCTGGCTGCCCCAGCCCGGATTCACGCTCATGCACAGCGCCAGGTCCAGCGTCTCGGCCGCCACCTCAGCCAGGCTGTCGGCCGGGGTCCCGGGGCAGACGGCGGCGCCGGCTGTGCAACCTGCCTCGCGGATCTGGAAGAGCGCGTAGTGGAGATGCGGCGTCGCCTCGACATGCACCGTGATGCTGTCGGCGCCTGCCTGGGCGAACTCGGCCACCTGCCGCTCGGGCCGCTCGATCATCAGATGGACATCGACCAGTCCCCCCGCTTCGTGCACGGTGTCGGCCACTGCGCTGATGATCGGCGGCCCGAGGGAGATCGGTGGGACGAAGTGACCATCCATGACGTCGACATGGATCACCCGTGCCCCGACGGCGAGCACCTCTTCCAGCTGGGAGCTCAGGCGCCCGAAGTCGGCCGAGAGGATCGACGGAGCCACTCGGCGCTCGGACAGCATCGAACCGGCCATCAGACCGCCCGCAACATGCTGCCCTGGCAGTGGTTGCAGGCGACGATCGCCGTACTCGACATCCGCACGATCGTGGAATGCTCGCCGCAGTTGGGGCAGACGGAGACCAGTTCGTAGCGCTGCAGGCAGTAGACGCAGCGGTAACGACCAGGGACCGCCGTCGGGCGCAGCCACGGCTCGCCGCAATTGGGACATTCCGGACCAAGCTTGATGGGGTCATCCGCCACCTTCTCACCAAGCTTAATGGTGAGTGCCGATGCCCAGCTCAGGCTCAGCACCTCAACCCCGGCCGACGTGACCCCTCAGATAGTCGGCGCCGTCCATCCACCGGCCACCGGGCGGCTGAACGGTGAGTAGCTCCAGCGCGCCCTCGAGCGTGCCGAGCACCGGCCGGGGTCCGTCCAACCCCACCTCGCCGGCCGGCGGCCCCTCCCCCCCGCGAGCACCACGGCGCGCCGTACTCCCAGGCGCCCGACCGGCTCGGCCACCACAAATGCGCCGATGTGGGGGGTCAGCGCCCGAACGGCTCGCTCCAACGCGATGGCCGGCGAACCGGGGTCCAGCCGGCGATCCGCCGCGGTGATCTTCTCCGCGTAGGTGGCGAGCTCATCGTCCTGCGGAACCTCCTCACGGGGATGGTCGAGGACCTGCACAAGCAGCTCGCCCCCGGCCGTGGCCAGCCTTTCGGAGAGGGTGCCGTAGGTGTCGTCGGGCGCGATCGGGATCTCCTGGCGGGCATGCACGGGTCCGCTGTCCAGGCCGGCGGTCACCGTCATGATCGATACACCGGTGCGGGTGTCGCCCGCCATGATCGACCGCTCGATCGGCGCCGCGCCGCGCCAGCGGGGCAGCAGCGAAGGATGCACGTTGAGCATGGGGTATTCCGAGAGCAGCGGCTCCTTGACCAACGCCCCGAAGGCGCACACGCAGATCGTCTCGGGCGCCACCGCGGCAATCCTCGCGCGAGCCTCCTCCGAGCCGACGTCCTCCGGCTGCTCGAGTTGCAGTCCGAGCTCGCGTGCGGCGTCCGCCACCGGCGGGGCGGTTACCGTGCGCCCGCGGCCCCGGGGACGGTCGGGGCGGGTGATGACCAGCGACGGACGGTGGGAGGAGTCGGCCAGCTGGGCGAGGACCCGGGCCGCAAACGCCGATGTGCCGAGGTATGCCGTACGCACGTGGGTCTGGGCCGCCGCCTACCGGCGATCAGGCCGCCTGTGCCTCGCGCAGCGCCCGCATCGCTTCCTTGCGTTGCTCACGGCTGGCGCGATCCAGGATCAGGACGCCGTCGAGGTGATCGATCTCATGCTGGATCACCCGCGCCTCCAGCCCCGATGCCTCGATGGTTATCGGATCGCCGTGCTCATCCACCGCGCCCACGCGGAGATGGACAGGACGCTCGACGTCAACCAGCACCTTGGGGAGGCTCAGGCATCCCTCCTCGGCGATCTCCAGCTCGTCGCCTCGCCACTGGATCTCCGGGTTGATGAGAGCACACAACGGTCCTTCCGGCCCCATGCGGTAGACGAGCAGCCGGTGCAGCACCCCCACCTGGGTGGCCGCGAGCCCGACGCCGAGGGCGCCGTCCATCAAGTCGCCCATCCGCTCGATCTCCGAGCGCAGCGCACCATCGATCTGCTCCACCGGGCGGGCCCGGGTTCGCAGCACCGGATCTCCGAACTTCCGCACATGGGCCAGTGCAGCCGCGCGGCGGGCGGCTATCTGAGGGTCAAGCTGCTCTTCCTCGGCAGCCTCGGCCTCGACGAGTTCCTCGGTGCCTGAACCGTTCTCTGCCATGACGCACTGATTCTAAGTATCGAGGCTCACTGCGGGTCGACGTCCACACTGACGCTGATGCCGCGCTTGGCCGCCCCTGGGGCCAGCCGGTCCACCCCCTCCCCCACCGCCCCGATCGCCGCCGCCCGGTGGTCGGCCTTGATCACCAGCTGGGCGCGCTCGCGCCCTCGAAGGCGAAACAGCGGCGCTGGTCCGAGGACGGCGCCGGCCTGCGGCGTGATCGCACCATGGAGATCGCCGGCAGCGGCCATCGCCTCGGCACGGTCCTCGGCGGAGCAGACGACCCGGATCAGCGATACGAACGGGGGATAGCGCAGCAGCTCCCGCTGGACCAGCTCACGGGTGAGGAACCCATCGGCGTCGTGCCGCGCGGCGAACGTCAGCGATCGAGCCTCCGGGGCGGTCGTCTGCACCAGCACCCGACCACCGGCATCGCCCCGGCCGACCCGCCCTGCCAGCTGCGTGACGAGCGCAAAGGTGCGCTCTTCGGCCCGGAAGTCCGGGAACCGGAGTGTGCCGTCGGCGTCAAGCACGATGCCGAGGCCGACATCGGGGAAATCGTGCCCCTTGGCCACCATCTGAGTCCCGACCAGCACCCCGCTGCTTGCCGCGGCGAACGCAGCCAGCGTGCGGGCACGAGCGTCGAGTCCATTTGAGTCGGCGTCGAGGCGGAGCACCGGGAAAGCGGGGTCGCCGAGCGCCTCGGCGAGCTCCCGCTCCATCCGCTCGGTTCCCGCTCCGTGGCGGGCGACGGCGACCGACGCGCAATCCGGGCAGCGGCTCGGCACCGGCTCGCGGTGGCCGCAGTGATGGCAGGCGAGGAAGCCTCCGCTTCGATGGAGCACCAGCGCCACCTCGCAGTTGGGGCACATCCATGCCCGTCCGCACGAGCGACAGGACAGGAAGTTCGACCATCCCCGGCGGTTCAGGAGCACGATCGCCTTGCCTCCAGCTCCGCGCAGGTCCGATAACGCCATCCGGGCCTCGGGATGCAGGGGATGGTGCTGGCCGCGCATGTCGAGGATCTCCACGGGCGGAAGCGGGCGCCCGTCGATCCGCCGCGGTAGCCGCAGGCGGCGCAGCGAGTGCATGCTCTCCGGACGCGGGGTGGCGCTGCCCGTGACCAGCACCGCGTCATGCTCGGCAGCGCGGTGGGCCGCGACGGTGCGAGCGTCGTAGCGCGGGTCGCCCTCGTGCTTGTAGGAGCTCTCGTGCTCCTCGTCCACGACGATCAGCCCGATGTTCGCCAGTGGCGCGAACACCGCCGAGCGCGGACCGACGCACACCCGGGCCTCCCCCCGGCGCAGCCGCAGCCACTCGTCGTGGCGAGCTCCCGGACCGAGCCCCGAGTGCATCACGGCGATCACCTCCCCGAACCGCGCCCTGAAGCGGTTCAGCGCCTGGGGCGTGAGCGCGATCTCAGGGACCAGCACGATGGCGTTGCGTCCTGCGGCCAGGGTCTCCTCCACCGCGCGCAGGTAGACCTCGGTCTTGCCCGAGCCGGTGACACCGTGGAGGAGGAACTGGTCGGCCGCGGCGCGGGGCTGGTGATGGTTCAGGGCCTCCAGGATCGGGGTGAGGGCGCACCGCTGGTCCTGGTCGAGCTCGGGAGGATGCACTGCGGCGGTGGAGACAGCGTGGTCCGGGGGCCGGCGAGGAACGTCCCGGACCTCGATCCTCACCAGTCCGCGTGCCTCCAGGCGGCGCAGCGCCGGCGTGCCGAGCTCGGCAGCGAGAGTGGGGCCGCGGCGTGCCAGCTCCGCGATGAGCTCCCGCTGGCGGGGGTTGAGGCCGTTGGTGGCCTCGGGCTGCGGCGCCAGCTCCGCGACCAGCGCCCGCTTGGGACGGGCTCCGGTCGTCGCCCCGGGCCCCAGCACCAGCGCCAGCGCCCGGGCCACGGTGGAGCAGTACTCGCGGGCCATCCAGTGGGCGAGCTCGACGAGGTCGGACGGAATCGCTCCCGCTAGGACGTCCTCCGGTTCGGCGAGGCGGTCCAGCGGGAGCTCTGAGTCGTCGGTCAGCTCCACCACCACCCCAAGCAGCGACCGCGCGCCGAACGGCACGCGGAGCAGCGAGCCAACGGTCACGTCCGCGTGGTGTGCGTTCAGCCGGTAATCGAACGGGCCCCTGACCGCCCGGGTCTGGGTGAGTGGCTCCACACGGGCGATCCGGGGCGAGGTGGCAAGCGGCTCCATGGGGAGGAGCCAGGGTAGATCCTCGTCAGGCGGGTTCCGCCGCCCTTGCGGACCCGGCTACGCCTCGACGGCGCTGCCCAAGCCTGCAGCTGCCCGGAGCTCCTGCGCCTTATCCGTCCGCTCCCAGGTGAAGTCGTGGTCCTCCCGGCCGAAGTGACCGTAGGCCGCGGTCTTCTGGTAGATCGGGCGGTGCAGCTTCAGATACTGGCGGAAGGCGCCGGGACGGAGATCGAAGTGCTCGCTGATGAGCTCCTGGATCTTGGAGCGGCCGATGTTCTCGGTGCCGAACGTCTCCACCATCACGGAGACCGGATGGGCGACGCCGATGGCGTAGGCGACCTGGACCTCCACCCGGTCCGCCAGCCCGGCGGCAACGAGATTCTTGGCCACGTAGCGCGCCGCGTAGGCGGCCGAACGGTCGACCTTGGAGGGATCCTTGCCGGAGAAGGCGCCGCCGCCGTGGCGGGCCATGCCCCCGTAGGTGTCGACGATGATCTTGCGTCCGGTGAGGCCGCAGTCACCCATCGGGCCACCGATGACGAAGCGACCGGTCGGGTTGACCAGGAAGCTCTTGTGCAGCTTGCGAGCGTCGTATAGGTCCTCGGGGAGCACCGGCTCGATCACGTGCTCCCACAGGTCCTCCTTGATCAGCGACTCGGCGCCCTCCTTGTGCTGGGTCGAGATCAGCAGCTTCTCGATCTCTGCCGGGCGGCCGTCCACGTAGCGCACGGACACCTGGGTCTTACCGTCGGGACGGAGGTAGGGAACGATCTCCGCCTTGCGCACGTCGGCCAGGCGCTTGGCCAGCTTGTGGGCCAGCGAGATCGGCAGGGGCATCAGCTCCTCGGTCTCGTTGGAGGCGTAGCCGAACATCATTCCCTGGTCGCCGGCGCCGGCGACGTCCAGCTCGTCATCGTCCCCCGGGTCGGTGCGAGCCTCGAAGGCGGTGTCGACGCCCTGGGCGATGTCCGCGGACTGCTTGTCGATCGCGTTGATCACCGCGCAGGTGTGGCAGTCGAATCCGAACTCGGCGTCGGTGTAGCCGATCTTCTTGATCGTGCTCCGTGCGATGTCCTGGATGTCGACGTAGGTGTCGGTGGAGATCTCGCCGGAGACCACGACAAGGCCGGTGTTGACCAGCGTCTCGCAGGCGACGCGACCGGTCGGATCGTCGCGCAGCACAGCGTCCAGGACGCCGTCTGAGATCTGGTCGGCGATCTTGTCCGGATGGCCCTCGGTGACGGACTCCGAGGTGAATAGGTACTCGTTATCGGAAGTGTTCATAGGGCGGGAAGGGTAGCGAGCCGCCGGGCCCCGGGCATTGCGCCGCTCATGCTGCGTTGCGCGCCGCCGAGCCGCGTCGTTCACCCCGCTCCACGAAGTCGACGATCAGCGGGATGCCCTCCAGTCGGTAACGCTCGCGCATCCGATTCTCCAGGTAGTAGGCGTAGTCACGCGTGACCAGAGCGCGGGAGTTCACCTGCACGGAGAAGCGGGGCGGACGCTCCCCGGTCTGCGTCATGTACAGCAACTTCAGTCGCTGACCCGTGTGACGGCGTCCGCTGGCCGAGGGGGGCTGGCGTGCGGCCACCACCTCCGAGAGAAAGCGGTTGAGCTGCGAGGTGGGAATACGCCCACGACTGCGTTCCCCCAGGGCCATCGCTTCCACCAGCAGGCGCTGGACGTGCCTTCCGGTCTTGGCGCTGGTGGTCAACAACCGGGGCCGAAGCCGCAGCTTGCGGTGGGCGTGAGCGCGCTCGTGGTCGAGGTCCACCCCGTCGGCGAGGTCCCATTTGTTGAGCACGAGCGCGGTGGCACAACCGCTCTTCATTGCCAGCTCGGCCACTCGCAGGTCCTGGGAGGTGACCCCGTCGGTGGCGTCGCACACCACCAGGGCGACGTCGGCGCGCTCGGCGGCACGGCGTGAGCGCAAGGCGGTGTAGTACTCCAGCGACTCCCCCACCTTGGCCTGAC
Organism: uncultured Solirubrobacterales bacterium; assembly: GCA_963731435.1. GTDB lineage: Bacteria > Actinomycetota > Thermoleophilia > Solirubrobacterales > Solirubrobacteraceae > Palsa-465. The sequence goes on along the minus strand of CAVSVF010000001.1, from coordinate 1,078,181 downwards.
GGCGCAAGCCGGCCGTATCGACCAGGACCAGCGGCCGTCCCTCGAAGCTCATCGGCAGATCGATCGCGTCCCGGGTGGTTCCGGCCTCGGGTGAGACGATCACCCGCTCGACGCCGAGGAAGCGGTTCACCAGTGAGGACTTGCCGACGTTGGGGCGGCCGATCACCGCCAGACGGAGCACGTCCTCCTCTTCGCCGGCGGCCTCCTCCTCCGGACCCGCATCGACTATCCGGTCCAGCAGGTCACCGGTACCGAGGCCCTGAGCGGCGGAGACGGCGACTGGCTCGCCGAGACCCAGTCCGTGAAACTCCGCCGTCAGCGGCAGGTCGGCCGCGGTGTCGATCTTGTTGGCGGCGAGCACCACCGGGATCGGGGCGCGGCGCAACAGCTCGGCCAGCTCCTGGTCACCGGCGCGCACTCCCGCCCGGGCGTCCACCACCAGCACCGCCACGGTTGCGTCGGCCAGCGCGGCGAGCGCCTGGGCGCGGATCTCGCCGGCGAGTGCGTCGCGATCCTCCAGATCGACGCCCCCGGTGTCGACCAACGTCAGGGCTCGACCGGCCCACTCGGTGGAGAGCTCCTTCCGGTCCCGAGTGACACCGGGACGCTCGTGGACCACCGCCTCCCGGGTGCCGGTGAGACGGTTGACCAGCGAGGACTTGCCCACGTTGGGGTAGCCGACGATCGCGACTTTCATGATGCCCCGAGGCTAACGGCGCGCCAGCGCCACCACCCGGTCCACCACCTCGTGCTCGTCCAGGTCGGTGGTGTCGAGCACCTCGGCATCTGCGGCCGCGCGGAGCGGAGAGTGAGCGCGCGCGGAATCCCGCTCGTCGCGGAGGGTCTGCTCGGCCAGCACCGTCCCCGGATCGGCCCCCAGCTGCGCGGCTCGCCGGCGGGCGCGTTCCTCGGGTTCGGCAGTGAGGAACACCTTGAGCCCGGCCTCGGGCGCCACCACCGTCCCGATGTCCCGTCCCTCGGCCACCCAGTCGCCACTGGACAGCAGACGGCGCTGCTCGGCGACCATCGCCCGACGCACCTGGGGGTCAGAGGCCGCCTGCGAGGCACTTTCGGCTACCGCCGGCTCACGGATCGCCTCGGTGACGTCCTCGCCGTCGAGGCAGACCCGCTCGCCCAGCTCGATCCTCACTTCGTGCGCCACCACCGCGGGGTCCCGGCCGGAGCGGCGCGCGGCCAGCCCGACGCAGCGATACATCGCCCCGGAGTCCAGGTAGGTGAAGCCCAACCGCTCGGCGACCGCGCGAGCGACCGTGGACTTGCCGGAGCCGGCCGGGCCGTCGAGCGCGATCACCATGGCGCGGTCAAGCCACCAGCTCGGCGACGTCCTGGACGAAGCCTGGGTAGGAGACTGACGCGGCATCCATTCCCACGACCTCTACCCCCTCCTCGGAGGCCAGCCCCGCCACCGCGCCGAGCAGGGCCAGCCGATGGTCGCCGTGCGCCTCCAATCGGCCGCCCCGCAGCCCACCGGTCCCCGAGACGGCGAATCCGTCCTCGGTGGCTTCGATCTCCGCGCCCAGCCCGCGCAGCCCCTGGACCACGGTGGCGATCCGATCTGACTCCTTGATCCGAAGCTCCTGTGCCCCGCGGACGATCGTCTCGCCCTCCGCGAAGCAGCCCAGCAGCGCCACCAGCGGGAGCTCGTCGATCGTCACCGGCACCTCGTGGGCATCGATGCTCGTGCCCTCGATCGGACCGCTGGTGACATCCAGGTCGGCGACGGGCTCGAGCGCGGCGAATCCGCCCGGCGGCTCCAGCTCGCCCAGCACGATCGCCCCCATTCGCTCAAGCACGCGGAGAAAGCCCGAACGAGTCCAGTTGACCCCCACCCCCTCCAGGACCAGACGAGAGCGGGGCACCAACACGCCGGCGGCGATTAGGAACGCGGCAGATGACAGGTCGCCGGGCACCTCGATCAGCTCCAGCTCCAGCTCGTCCGCACCTCCCACCGTGATCTGATAGCCCCGGGCAGGGTCGCCGGTTCGTGATACCGACGCGCCGGCTCGAAGCAGCAGGCGCTCGGTGTGATCGCGCGTGGGGACCGGCTCCACCACGGTCGTCGAGGGCGTGGCCAGCCCGGCCAGCAGCACGCAGGACTTGACCTGGGCGCTGGCCACCGGGAGCCGGTACTCAATTCCCTCCAGCGGGGTGCCACGGATCCGCAGTGGCGGGTAGCGACCGTCGCGGGCCTCGATCTGCGCTCCCATCTCGCGCAGCGGTGCCACAACCCGGTCGACGGGACGCTGGCGGATCGAGGCGTCGCCGTCGAGCTCGAAGTAAGTCCCAGGCTGGAAGGCCAGCCACCCCGGCAGCAGACGCATCAGCGTTCCAGCATTGCCGACGTCGATGGCGCCGTGCGGCTCCTCAAGCTGGCGCAGACCGCCGCCGCGTATCACCAGCTCGTGCTCACCCTGCTGGACGAGCACCCCCAGCTCTCGCAGTGCGGAGAGGGTCGAATCGGTGTCGGCGGCATGGAGGTAGTTGCGGATTCGCACGGGCTCGGAGGCCATCGCGCCGATGATCGCTGCGCGGTGGGAGACAGACTTGTCCCCGGCCACCCGGAGGCGGCCACGCAGGGGCGGGGAGGGCGCGAATCGCTCGTTCACGCTCGCGCCACCGGGAACCCGAGGTCCGCCACCAGGTCCTCGGTGCGACGCGCCTCCTGCTCGCCGGCTACCCACAGTGCAACGACGCCTTCGCTCATGTCCGGCGCAGGGTAGAGCGCAAGGTCGGCGATATTGACCCCCGCGCGCCCGAGCGCCAGCGCGAGCTGGGCGATCACGCCGGGGCGGTTGGGGACCGAGGCCCGCAGCTCGACCAGCGGGCCTGAGCTCAGCCCGCGTCCGGACAGCCGCCGTCGGTTGGTCGCGGCGACTTCGTTCCAACCGACGATCTCGGACCGCTCACCGCGCCGCAGCGCGTCGCGTACGCCTTGGAGCTGCGCGATCACGCTTTCCAGCTCGTCGTCCAGCGCGTCGCGGTTCGACAGGTAGATGTCCGCCCAGATCGCGCTGGGGGCGCCGGCCACCCGCGTGGCGTCGCGGAAGCTCGGCCCGGTCGCTGGAAGCGATTCGCCGTCCTCGAGCGTACGCACGGCCTGGGTGACCAGCACGTTGGCCAGCACGTGCGGGAGGTGCGAGACGATCGCCAAGATCCGGTCGTGGGTGGCGGCGTCGATGGCGTGCGGCCGCGCTCCGAACGCACATAGAAGGCGGTGCAGGCGCTCGTAGAGCACACCGCTGGTCTCCGCGGTCGGCGTCAGGTACCAAGTGGCATCATCGAACAGGTCGGCCCGGGCGTGCTCCACCCCCGAGGTCTCGGCTCCGGCCAGCGGATGGCCTCCCACGAACCGGGGATCCTGGTGGCCCGTGAGCACGGCCCGTTTGGTCGAGCCGACGTCCGTGACCACACAGTCACCCGGGGCATGGGCCAGTACCAGGCCGGCGGTGTCGGCAAGGGCACCGACCGGGACGGCCACGAACACTGCCTCGGCGCCGCTGACGGCGTCCGCGATCGACTCCGCGGCATCGTCGACCGCTCCGAGCTGCTCCGCCTGCGCCAGCGCGTCAGGTGAGACATCGAATCCACGGACCGTGGCTCCGGCGCGCTCCCGTGCTGCCAGCGCCACCGAGCCGCCGATCAGCCCGACACCGATGACCGCGATCCGCACGCGTCAGGGCCTAGCCGCTCGTCACGGTGCGTCGCGCGCCGGTCGCCTCCGCGAGCCCAGCCAGCACATCGACGGTCTGTGCCCAGCCGAGACAGGCGTCGGTGATCGACTGACCGTAGGTCAGCTCGGTCCCCGGCTGGAGATCCTGCCGTCCCCCCACCAGGAACGACTCCAGCATGGCGCCGACGATCTCCCGCCGTCCATCGGCCAGCTGGGTCGCGACCGCCTGGGCGACCGCGGGTTGTCGCTCGGCACGCTTGCCGCTGTTGTCGTGCGAGAGGTCGATCATCACCCGCTCCGGTAGTCCGGCGGCGCGCAGCAGCCCCAGCGTGGTGCTCACCGACCCGCCGTCGTAGTTCGGAGCATCCTGGCCGCCTCGGAGAATCACGTGGCAATCACGGTTGCCACGTGTGTGGAGGATCGCCGATTGGCCATCGTGGTCGATGCCGGCAAAGGCATGGGGTACCGCGGCCGCCCGCACGGCGTCAACCGCGACCTGCACGTTGCCGTCGGTGCGGTTCTTGAAGCCAACCGGCATCGACAGTCCCGAGCCGAGCTGGCGATGGATCTGGCTCTCCGTCGTACGCGCTCCGATCGCGCCCCAGCAGACAGCATCGGAGATGTATTGGGGGGTGATGGGATCAAGGAATTCGCAGCCGATCGGCAGGCCGAGGCCGAGCACATCGAGCAACAGGGTCCGTGCCATTCGCAGGCCGGTGTTGACATCCCCGGAGCCGTCGAGATGAGGATCGTTGATCAGTCCCTTCCAGCCGGTGGTGGTGCGCGGCTTCTCGAAGTAGACACGCATCGTGATGCAGAGCTCATCCTGCCGGTCATGGGCGACCGCGGCCAGCCGGTGGGCGTACTCGAGCGTGGCCCGCACGTCGTGGACGCTGCACGGGCCGACGATCACCAGCAGGCGGTCGTCCTCGCCGTCGAGGATCGCGTGGATCTGCTCCCGGCCCCGGAGGACGGCGTCGGTCTGCGCATCGTTCAGCGGCAGCTCGGCGGCCAGCTGCGCGGGAGAGACCAACGGCTCAAGCCGGGAGATGCGGCGGTCGCGGACTGCCTCACGGCGTTCCGGAGGCGCGGCCGGCTATCAGCCGGCTCCCGCCGAGGTGAGGACCTCGCTTCGCCGCCCGCCGTCCGCGACCAGCGCAGCAACGGCGCGGACCTGCTCGACGTAGCCGGGGAACTCAGTCGTCGTGAGCGACTGAGGACCGTCGCAGATGGCCGTCTCGGGCGTGGGATGAACCTCGACGATGAGCCCGTCGGCTCCGGCGGCGGCTGCGGCCAGGGACAGCGGGGTCACCAGCTCACGACGGCCGGCGGCGTGGCTGGGATCGACGATCACCGGTAGGTGGGTGCGCTCCTTCAGCACGGGGACCGCCGTCAGATCGAGGGTGAAGCGGTAGGCGGGCTCAACGTGCGGATTCCGCGCTCGCAGAGGATCACCTTCTCGTTGCCCTCTTTGAGCACGTACTCGGCCGCCATCATCAGCTCGTCCAACGTGCTGGCCAGTCCGCGCTTGATCAGTACGGGACGCCCGGAGCGCCCCAGCTCAGTGAGCAGGCCGTAGTTCTGCATGTTGCGCGCGCCGACCTGGACGACGTCGGCCACCGCGAGCACATCGTCGAGGTCACGCGGGTCCATGCACTCGGTGACCACCGGAAGGCCGGTCAGCCGCTTGGCCTCGGCGAGCAGACGGAGTCCTTCCTGGCCGAGGCCCTGGAAGGCGTAGGGAGAGGTACGGGGCTTGTAAGCGCCGCCGCGAAACATCGTCGCTCCCGCGTCCTTGACGGCTTCCGCGCAACCGAGCGTCTGTTCACGCGACTCCACCGAGCAGGGGCCCGCGATCACGATGAGCTCGCCCGCGCCGAGCGCTACACCTGCGATTTCCATGGGTGTGGTGTCCATCTGGCAGTGGTCCTTTCCGGCTGTGCGAAGACTGTACGAAAGCGGGCCGGGACGGCAAGCCCGTGCGGCGGTGGGACGGCGCTCAGCCGGGGCATGCGCCTGCGTCACGCAGGCGGCGACTACTTCCGCCGGGCGTTTGGCCCCAGCGGAGGCCGAGCGCCTAGATAAATCGCCAGGAGAGGACGCGCGCGTATGAGCCGCTGCCGGAAACGGGGATGTGGCGGGCGTGACTGCATGCGCAGCTCAGATTCTGACACAGCCGGCAAGCGGGAGTCTCACACGACGTCGGCGAGCGCCGACAGGAACCGGTCGTTCTCGGCGTCGTTGCCCACCGTCACCCGCAGCGCCCCCGGCCGGCCCAGTGAGCCCCCGGCGCGGACTATCACTCCCCGCTCGCGAAGACCATCGACGATCGCTCCCCTCGCCGGCCTCCTCAGCGAGGCGCAGCCAGATGAAGTTGGCATCGGACTGCGCCACCCACAGACCGAGCCGCCGCACCCCAGCCTCAGCTCCATCCTTCCCGCCAGCGTCGCCGCCACCCGGCGCTCGACCTCGTCCTGGTGCTTCAGCGCCTCCACCGCCGCGGCCTGGGCGGCGACGTTGAGATAGAAGGGCTGGCGAACCTGGTCGACCGCGTCCGTAGCTCCGTGGAGCCGCACAGTCCATATCCCACGCGCAGGCCGGCCAGCCCGTAGACCTTGGAGAACGTGCGCAGCAGCACCAGGTTGGGGTGGCGGCGGAGCATCTCCACCGAGGCGAAGGATCGCCCAGGGTGAGCGCGAACTCGCAGTACGCCTCGTCGAGGACCACGCACACGTAGCGCGGGACCTGCTCCAGGAACTGCTCGATCTCCTCCAGGCCGAGCACGGTCGAGGTCGGGTTGTTGGGGTTACAGATCAGCACCAGCCGAGTGGCTACGTTGATTTCGGCCAGCATCGCCGCGAGGTCATGGCGATCCTCCTCATCCAGCGGGACCGCGACCCCGCGAGCCCCCGAGGCCGCGGCCAGATGGGGATAGACGCTGAAGGCCGGCCAGGAGTAGACGACCTCTGCGCCCGGCTCCAGCAACGCCTCTCCAGCGGCGAGCAGGACGTCGCACGAGCCGTTACCCAGCGCCACCCGCTCCGGCGAGATGCCGTAGCGGGCGCGAGATCGCCTGGCGCAGCGGCTGATAGGACGGGTCCGGGTAGCGGTTGGTGCCCGACAGCACCTCGCCGGCCGCCTCGGCCACTGCCGGCAGCGGCGCAAACGACGACTCGTTGGATGCGAGCATCGCCACGTCGGCGCCCAGGTCGTAGCCCGAGGCGACCGGATACACCGGGATGCGACTGATCCGTTGTGCGAACTCGAGGGCCACCGGCCTATTGTGCCGAGTCCAGATCCGCCCGCAGCGCGTGAGCCCGGCCGAGGTACACGTGGCGGGGCTGATGGTCCTCGTCGGCGTAGCAGTGGACCAGCACCCGGATCACGCGGGGCATCGCGCCGGGGACCGGGACCTCCCGCGCGCACATCAACGGGACGCGGTCCAAGCCGAGCCGGCGCGCGGCGACGGCGGGGAACTCCGCATCGAGGTCGTCGGTCAAGGTGAATATGCAGCTGACCATCTGCCGCGGCGAGCCCGTTGCGCTCCATCAATTCGCGCATCATCTCCTCCGTGGCCGCCGAGGATCTGATCGCGCTCGTTGCGCTCGACGCTATGTGCGCCTCGCAGCGCGAACAGCCGCATTGGGCGGCAATTCTGCCAGAGGCCCTTGCGGCGGGGGCACGGACGCAGCTCGTAAACGGTGGCACACCCAAACGGCTCGCGGTTGACGATCAGCGGCGCCAGCTCCGTCGCCAGGTCGGCCTGCGTCTCGCAATCGGCGAGCACGAACCGGGCGCCCGTGGCCCGCACGAACCGCTGGGCGGCGGCGGTCAGGAAGGTGCCGTCGAAGATCTGCGCGGAGTCGGCGCTGCGAACCAGGCAGTTGGGCTGTGACCACAGGCAGTCGCCGATGAACGTCCGCCGGCCCGTCAGCTCGGGGACGGCGGGGCCCAGGTACGGGCTGGTCAGCACTCCGCCCGGCGTCGGCAGCTCGGACAGGTAGCGCAGCGCGCGTTGCTCGTCGGAGCGAATGAAGTTCGGATCATCGGCAGTGGGAGCGGCGAGCTGCCGCTCTGAGTTCAGCTGCAGCACCCCGCCTGGGATCGTCAGCAGAGCCAGGGCCGCGACGGTCAGCGCCCGACGGTGCCGCAGCCGCTGCCAGCCAAGGTCACGCGCGCCCTGCACGGCCAGCACCGACAGCGGCAGGGTGATGCCCTCCCAGGCGTGCAACGGGGTGGCTCCGAGTGCTGTGGCCGAGAGCACGAACACCAGCAGCGAGCAGATCGGCCAGGCTCGGTTGGCGGCGGTTAGGAAGGTGCGGGAGGGACCGCGGTAGGCCACGATCGCCGGGATTACGAGCGGCGCCAAGTAGATCACCAGCGGCCATATCGAGAACGAGTGCTTGCTGGCGTTCCGCGCCAGGTGCCAGGAAAGGTCGCCTGCGCCCGAGCGCGGCGTAGTAGAGCAGCGGCAGCCCTGTCCCGAGCAGGAGCGCGAGCGGCAGCTTCAGCGGCGGCCGGCTTCCCGCACGCCAGCGGATCAGCTCGGCGCCAACCAGGATCACGATCAGAAGCTCTCCGTGCCAGGGGTGCAGGAGCGAGGCCAGCGCACCGAGGAGGGCGGGCCAAGGGCTGACCCGGCCTCGTCTCCCTGTCCCGGCCGTAGATCACCAGCGCAGCCACGATCGCCGCCAGCGCCAGCAGTCCGAATGTGTACCCCCAGGACAGGAAGCCGGGATACAGGTCGCCGAGCGTGGTGAAGCTGCCGTAGACGACGGTGGCCGAGGCGAAGAACAAGGCCAGCGTGAGCGAGATCCGCTGTGCCCACAGCCCGTCGATGGTGCCTCGGACATAGGCCCGGAAGGCGAAAAATCCCGCGAGCACCGCCACCGGCTTCCACAGCAGCAGCGCGAGCCAGGGGGCGACGCCCAAGGCCACCATCCCTGCCGACACGGTGACCGCCGGCTGGAAGTAGTCGGCCGGCGTGGGACGGAGCACGAACAGGTTGGCCGAGAGGAAGTGCTCGGACGCCGAGCGGATCCACGACAGGTACTGAAGCTGGTCGACCACGTAGACGCCGTCGGTGCCGGTCCACACGCGTCCATGGACGACCACCTGCCACAGGTCGAGCCCGACGACCCAGAGCGAGAGGATCGCCAGGATCGCCAGCAGGCCCAGCTCAAACCGATCAAGCCTTGGTCGCCGCCACCGCCGCGAGCCGACCGCGGCGGAGGAGTCAGGTGCCGGAGCCCGAGGTAGCTGGTTGCTCTGCTCGACATCGGCGGCGACGCTAACAGTCGCCAAACCCGGGGAGCCGCGCTCACCGGACGGTTTCGGCGGTGAGGGAGGAGCTACTGGGAGAGCTTGTGCTGCAGGTTCTGAGAGGCCTGCCCGGCGGATCCGCCGAGCGGATCGATCCTCAAGGTATGGAGCAGCATGCTGGTGGCGGGCATGAAGGTGAGGACCAGGAAAACGGTGAAGGCGAGCGCCACCTTGCGAAGCCTGACGCTGCTGGCAAGCCCCGCCAGGGGCAGCAGCCAGATCACATACCACGGCACCAGCCAGGCGAGGCTGCACAGCAGCGCGAGCGTGCCCCACCCTGCACTGGCCAGCCAGTGTCCACGCCGCCGGAGCAGGAGCGCAACCGCCACCACCAGGGCGACGTTGGCGATCCTCAGCAGCCATGGCGCGCCGCCGCCGGCGCCGATCAGCAGGCCGGCGATGTTGGGCACGCTGAAGTCGGTCAGCAGCGTGCTCTGGTCACGAAGGTTCGGCAGGTGCGGACCGAACAGCGCCAGGCTCATCGCCACCAGCGGCACCGCTGCCAGCGCGCAACCCACAAGCAGGTTGATGCGCCGCCGCTTCATGCGAGCCCCGAGCCATAGGAACGGAAGCAGGAGCCCGGCAGAGAACTTCACCGCGACCGCGACCATCACCGCGGCGCCGGCCGAGCGATCGCGTTGGGCCAGCAGCAGCGCAACCGCGGCGGTGGACGGAACGAGCATGAAGAAGTCGTTGTGGAAGCCCGCGACGGCGTACATCAGGTAGATCGGGTTGGCGGCGACGAACAGCACCGCGAAGCGCGGGTCGCGACCCAGCAGGCGGGCACACTTGTAGACCAGCGCGATGAACACCAAGCTGAGAAGGACCGGCAGCACCTTCAGCACCCAGTAGGCCACCGGGATCGGCAGCAGAGCCACCGGATAGCTGATGGCGGTGAAGAGCGGGCCGTAAGGGCTGTGGAGGTGGTGCCAGCTGGCGAACCGGTAGATCGGGTCATGCAGGGCGGTGCCGATCCCGTGGACGTAGGGGTTGAGACCGTGGATCGCTCCGAGTCGCCCGTAGCCGAGGTAGTTGAACAGGTCGGTCAGCTGCAGCGGCGGGCCCAGCAGCAGCACCACGTGCAGCGCGACGATGCACGCCGCGATCAGCCGCATCGAGAGGTTGCGGGCAGCCAGCAGCACCACGGCGTAGGCGCCGGTCATCGCCAGCAGCACGCCGCTGAAGCCGATCTGGACCGCGCTGGCGCGCACGCTGACATGGCCGAACAGCGAGTGCAGCGGGCCCGCCTCCCATCCCGGGAAGCTGAGCGAACTGCTCGGGACCAGCGCCGAGGCGCTCGCGGTGGCGAACACCATGACCCCCAGTGCGCCGAGCACCAGCGTGGCCAGCGCGAGCCTGGCAGCGCGCGGACCGAAGGTGGGCCGGGCCCACGGAAGCGTGAGACGCCTCGGACGCGGTACCAGCCGAGGGAGGACGGCGGCGCCGTCGGCCCCGGTAGCAGCAGGTACCGCGGCTCCCGGCGCCGGGCCGGCCCCTGGGACAGACGTGGTGGCGAGCACGACGGACCGCTCGGGCTTTGTCGAGTCCGTGCGCATACAGCGCAGATACTGCCCGTCAGTCGTTGGTCCTCGTGACGGGACCGGTTGCGATCGGGTTAAGAACCCCTCTCAGGAGGCGCTACGGGCCCGTGGAACCCGCCGCTCGGTGCTCTCTCGCAGCTGCCGGAGCTCCGAGATCCCCAGCCTGCGAAACCGGCCGGGAGCCAGGTCACCGAGCTCCAGCGGCCCGAAGCGAACACGGAGCAGGTCCTTTACGGGATGACCAACCTGCTCGCACATCCGCCGGACCTGGCGCTTTCGGCCCTCGTGGATGGTGATCTCCAGGAGTCGGCGCCGGCGCGGCGCACCCTCGCCGGGGCGGTGATGCCCTCCTCCAGCCGGACACCCCTCCGCAGCGCGCGCAGTGCCGATCGCTCACCGGTCCGTGCTCAAGGTGCACACGGTAGGTCTTCGGGACCTCGTATCGCGGGTGGGTCAGGCGGTGCGCCAGATCACCGTCGTTGGTCAGCAGGATCAACCCGCCGCTGTCGATGTCGAGGCGACCGACCGGGTAGAGGCGGGCCGAGGAAGGAACCAGGGAGACCACAGTCGGACGCCCCTGCGGGTCCGCCGCGGTGGACACCACGCCCAGGGGTTTGTTCAGCGCGTAGACGAGGTGCTCATCCGCCGGCCGGACGGGACCGCCATCCAGCGTCACCCGGTCCGTTGGGAGACACCCCGCGCCGGGTCGGTCTCCGGCTCTCCGTTGACCGCCACCCGCCCGGCGCGCACGATCTCCTCGGCCGCCCGCCGTGAGCTGATGCCGGCGTGGGCGAGGAACTTGGCGACCCGCACGACCCTGCCACCATAGTCGGCATGGACCTGCCGACGCTGACGGACAAGCTGGCGGAGCTGAGCCAACCGGCCTACCGCGCCCGACAAATCTGGCGGTGGACGGCACAGGGGGCGACGGGCTTCGAGGCGATGACCGACGTCCCCGCCGAGGTGCGTCGGCGGCTGAGCGACGAGCTCCCGTTCTCGACCCTGGCGCTGGAGGCTGAGGCCGAGGCGCGGGACGGCACGGTCAAGGCGCCTGTTCCGGACCTCGGACGGACGGCCGGTGGAGAGCGTGCTGATGCGCTACCGAGACGGGCGGCGGTCACTCTGCCTTTCCTCGCAGTCGGGCTGCCCGCTGACCTGCACCTTCTGCGCCACCGGGCAGATGCGCTTCGGGCGGAACCTGACGGCCTCCGAGATCCTTGACCAGGCGCTGCACTTCCGGCGGCTGGAGTCCGTGGACCACGCGGTATTCATGGGAATGGGCGAACCGATGATGAACCTCGATGCGGTGCTCGAGGCGTGCCGTCGCCTGCCGGATGTGGGGATCGGTCATCGGCGAATCGGGATCTCCACCGTCGGCTGGATTCCGGGGATCGACCGGCTGGCCGAGACGCCGATGCCGATTCGACTGGCGCTGTCGCTACATGCCGCCGACGACGCGCTGCGCTCGGAGCTGATGCCGGTCAACGACCGTTATCCGCTGGGCCAGGTGATCGACGCGTGCGAGCGGTTCTACGCCGTCAAGCGTCGCAAGGTGTTCGTCGAGTACGTGATGCTCGGCGGTGTCAACGACTCGCATGCCCAGGCCACCCGGTTGGCGGAGCGGCTCGACCCGCGGATCTTCAAGGTCAACCTGATCCCCTACAACCCAACCGATTCGCCGTTTCTCGGGTCGAGCCCCAAGGCGATCGCGGCGTTCGGCGCCGAGCTGGAGCGCCGGGGGCTGGATGCCACCGTGCGGCTGACGCGGGGGCGGGACATCGAAGCGGCCTGTGGCCAGCTGGCGGCGGCCGCCGTCTGAGCGCTGTCGCGCAGCGTGAGCGCGAGTCTCGTGATCGCTCGCGCCGGGTGACCACCGCGCGGATATGATCGCGGGCCGATGGATCCTGGTGCTCTAGCTCGCGCCTCCGCGCTCGGCCGGCTCGGCTTTGGCATCGGCCTCCTCGCCGATCCGACGCGGCTGACCGTGCCCTGGATAGGACGGGACGGGAAGCGGTCGGGCCCTCAGGTGCTGACCCGGTCGCTCGGTGTCCGTGACCTCGTGCTGGGCCTGGGAACTCTTACCAGCGGTGGTCGCGAGCAACAGCGCTGGCTGATGGCCGCGCTCGCCGCCGACCTCACCGACCTGACCGCGACCCTGGCCGCTGGGCGACAGCTCCCTCTGGCCGGGCGTCTGCTGGTCGGGCTGGCCGCGGGCGGCGGGGTGGCGATGGGGATCGGGGCGCTCGCCGAGCAGCGGCGCGGGTAGCGCCAAGGCGGGGCTGTCCCGCTGGGCGCGAGCGCGCTCAGGCGGCGCCGGCCCGAGCCTCCCCGGCGCGCATCAACCGCTCTCGCAGACCGGCCTCCAGCTCCGGGGAGGGATCGAAGGCGCTCGGCTCTGGCAGGTCATCCAGCGAACTCAGGCCGAACAGGCGCAGAAACAGCTCGGTGGTGCGGTAAAGCACCGCGCCGAACTGGGAGCGTCCGCACTCCTCGATCATCCCCCGCTCCAGCAGGGTGCTCGCCGCCGATTCGGCGTTGACACCCCTGATCCGCGCGATCTCCGGGCGAGAGACCGGCTGCAGGTAGGCGACGATCGACAGCGTCTCCGCCTGGGCCGGGCTCAGCGGAGGGGTTCGGGACGCGCCAGCAGGGCCCGGGCCGCGGGCTCGGCCTCGGGGTGACTGCTGAGCGCATAGCCGCCTGCCAGCTCCCGCAGCACGAGTCCACGACGCTCGAACTCAAGCTGCTCCCGCAGCTGCTCCGCAGCGCTCACGACCTCGTGCAGCTCGGCGCCGGTGGCGGCGGCCAGCGCGGGAGCCGACACCGGCTCCGGGGAGAGGAACAGCAGCGACTCCAGCTGGGCAGTCAGAGACAGACTCACGCGGCGGACTCCACGATGGTGGATCCTGGAAGTCCGACGACGATGTCCCCGAACGGCTGCGCCTGATCCCAGGTCGCCTCTCCTTGCTTGTACAGCTCGAGCAGCGCGAACAGGGTCGTCGCCACCGTAACCCGGTCCGCGGCGGTGACCGCGTCATCGAAGTTGAAGCTGCCGCGCCGCAGCAGCTGGCGCAGGTGGGCCAGGCGCTCGCTGACCGTGACCTTGGCAGCTCGCATGTGGCGCACGTCTACGCGAGGAGGCGGTGCGGCGAGCTCGCCGATCGCGGTCGCCAATCGCGCGGGGTCATACACGGCGACTGCGTGGGGAAGCGACGCCCGTCGAAGCGCCGGTGGCAGCGGGGCCGAGCGGAAGCGGAAGCCGGCCTGCTCTGTCAGCTGCTCGTGCAGGTGGGTGGCGACGGCGCGGTAGCGGTGGGCGTCGAGCAGCCGGGCCAGCAGCTCCTCAGCAGCCTCGCCGGGATCCAGGTCCAGCTGGTCGGGCTCCTCGCCGGGGAGCATCAGCCGGGACTTCAGCTCCAGCAGCGCTGCGATCAGGACCAGGAACTCGGTAGCGGCCTCCAGGTCGAGCTCGCCTCGGCGCTCCAGGTGTTCGATGTAGGAGATGACGATCTCCGCCAGGTCGACCTCCATCAGATCGACCTCCTCCCGGAGGATCAGGGTCAACAGCAGGTCGAACGGACCGGCAAAGACATCGAGATCAAGCTCGAGGTCGATCAGGCGCACATGGTGGACGTTACCGCCGGGCCCGGACCGCGCCCACCCCCATCGCCTCGCGGACATCGGCGACGGTTTCAGCGGCGATGGCGCGGGCCTTCTCTGCCCCGGCGGCCAGCGATTCCTCCAGACCCTGCTCGTCGGAGCGAATCTGCTGATAGCGCTCGCGCACCGGGGCGAGGTAGTCGATCACTTCGTCGGCGACCGCCTGCTTGAAGGCGCCGTACCCCGATCCCGCGAACTCCTGCTCGACTGCCTGCGGCTGGCTGCCGCGCACCGCTGCGAGGATCTCGATCAGGTTGGCGATCCCGGGCTTCTCCGGGGAGTGACGGACCTCGCCCCCGGAGTCGGTGACCGCCGAGCGGACCTTCTTGGCGATCACGGCCGGCTCGTCGAGCACGAGCACCGTGCCCTGCTCGCTGCCGCCGGTGGTCGACATCTTGTTCTCGGGCACCTGCAGGTCCATGATCCGGGCTCCCACGGCCGGGATCCGGTGCTCTGGCACGGTGAGCGTCGGGCCAAAGCGGGCGTTGAACCGCTCGGCGGCATCACGCATCAGCTCGATGTGCTGGCGCTGGTCCTCGCCGACCGGGACCTCCTCGGCGCGATATGCGAGCACGTCGGCGGCCTGCAGTACGGGATAGACGAACAGGCCTGCGGAAACCAGCTCCCGCTGGGAGCTCGACTTCTCCTTGAACTGGGTCATGCGCCCGAGGTCGCCGTAGGCCGTGACCGCGCACAGCAGCCAGCACAGCTCGGTGTGCTCGCGGACGTCGCTTTGGCGGAAGAAGACGCAGCGCGCGGGGTCCAGCCCCGCCGCGAGCAGAGTGGCCGCCGTGTCCAGCACCTGCCGGCGCAGACGCTCCGGTTCGTACGGCACGGTGATGGCGTGGAGATCGACCACGCAGAGGATCGCCTCGCCCCGCTCCTGGGCTTCGACGTACTGGGTGATCGCCCCGATGTAGTTGCCGAGGTGCTTGCGACCGGTCGGCTGAATGCCGGAGAAGATCCGCATGGAGGCGGGAGGCTAGTCGCGGACGCGGAGGGCTAGCTGGGGAGGCGGGGCCGACCCAGGCCGGCTGCCACCCGAGGCTCGGCCGGAGATCTCGCCAAGGTGCCGCGCCCCGGCCCCGCCAGCAGCCAGGCCGCCAGCACGCCGGCGATCCCGCCGCAAACGTGTCCCTGCCAGGAGATTCCGGCGTGGGGAATGAGACTCGCCAGCAGCACCCCGCCCCACAGCACACCGACCACCACCCCGGTGAGCAGCTCCAGAGGGCTGCGGTCGAAGATGCCGCGGCTGATGAGGTAGGTGGCGTACCCGAAGACCAGCCCGCTGGCGCCGACGGTGACCGAGTTGCCAGGGGCGATCAGCCAGGTGCCGAGGCCGCCGACGACTATCACGATGAGGGTCACGATCGCCAGACGTCCCGCTCCCCGCAGGGCGATGATTGCACCGAGGAACAGCAGCGGGAGGGTGTTGCCGAGGATGTGCCAGAAGCCGGCGTGCAGGAACGGGGCGGTGAAGATGCCCCACAGTCGGTCCACGTCACGGGGATGGATGCCATCGTTGTCCAGGCGGTAGGAGTCCAGAGCATTGACCGCTTCCACCGCCCACATCAGCGCGATGATCCCGGCGAGAAGCCCCAGACCCTCACGGCGGCTCTGACCGCGGCGGGACGGTGCACGGCTGGATGGCGCGGTGACGCTCATTGCTCACAGGATCGCACGTGTGGAGAAGAGTGGGTGAAGGATGGCTTTCGGGCGTGGGCGGCGGCGAACTCTGGCGTCCAGCTTCAGCCTGTCCGAAGTGATTCTCCATTCATCACCGCGAGGACGTGACGGCGCCTGAGCCCGCCGTAGTGCCGCCGCTCACACCCCGAGCACCGCGAAAGCAACCGCCAGGGCGACCTCCGCCCGCTCGCGCAGCGAGGCGGTCAGCACGAATTCCCCGGGCGTGTGGGCGCCGCCCCCGCGCGGACCCAGCCCGTCGACAGTCAGCGGGATGTGCCCGGCAAAGTGGCTGGCGTCGCTGGCGCCGCCCCGGTCGACGCCAACGATCGTGCGGCCGAGGCGCGCCCCCGCGTCCTCCAGAAGACCATGCGTCGCCCCTCGAGAGTCCATTCCCGGCCAGCGGCGCTCCATCGTCGGCTCCAGTGCCACCCCGTCCACCTCGGTCGGCACTGCCCGTACCACGCGCTCAAAGGCCTGCTGCGAGTCGGCGCGGAGGTCGCACAGCAGCTTTCCGGTCGCCGGAACGATGTTCAGCGCGTCTCCGGAGCGGAACACGGTGGGCACGACGCTCAGCCGCTCCTCACCGTGGGGATCGTGGTGGGCGGCGACCGCCTGGGCGACCTGGGCCAGCGCCAGCAGCGCGTTGCGGCCGTCGTCGGGTGCGCTGCCCGAATGCGAGGCGCGCCCCGCCGCGTCAACCCGCACGGTCCCAGCCGCCTTGCGGCGTACCACCACGCCCTCGACGCCGTCAGGGGTGCGCTGACCAGCCTCGAAGCAGAGACAGGCGTCGTATCCGGCGAAGCGCTCGGAGTGGGCAAAAGGGGCGCTTCGCCACTCCTCGTCGGTCACCATCAGCACCGAGATCTCCGCGAACTCCTGCGGCGCGGCGGCGAGCGCCCGGGCCACGCCGAACGCGAGCACGTCGCCGCCCTTCATGTCGGCAGTACCGGGGCCGAACAGCCGATCGCCGTCGCGCCGAAGCGCTGAATGGGCGTCGTGGGCGACGACGGTGTCGAGGTGACCCACCAGCAGCACTCGCCGGGAGCCGGAGCCCCTGACCCGCGCAATCATGTCGGGGGCGTTCCCGGGAGTCGAGCAGGGTGGCCGGTCAATCTCCGCCTCAGGCGGCAGCAGCGCGGCGCTGACCGCGACCGCGTCCTCCGCCGCACCGAGGTCGCCAGAGGGTGAGGACACCGCCACCAGCGCCTCCAGCTCGCGCTCGGCGCGGGCGGCTATCTCCGCCGCGGCGGTGGCGATCCTCGGCTGCATCGCCGCAGTATGTCCAGCGTCCGCGCTCAGAGCGGCTGGCGCACCACAGGCCGGCGATTGGCGCCGGCCTCGTCCAACCGCCGCACGGGTGTCGTGTAGGGGGCGCCCCGGGCGATCTCCGGATCCTCGCGCGCCTCCCGGAGGATCTCGGCGATCGTCTGCGCGAAATGATCAAGCGTCTCCCGAGTCTCGGTCTCGGTGGGCTCCACCAGCAGTGCCTCCTCCACCAGCAGCGGGAAGTAGACCGTGGGAGGGTGCACGCCGTGATCGAGCAGCCGCTTGGCCAGATCAAGGGTCTTGATCTCCAGCTCGCGCTTCATCGGCGCCCCGGAGAGGACGAACTCGTGCATGCACACACGCTCGAAGGCGGACGGGAGGTACTCCAGCACCCCCTCGCGCCGGAGCCGGGCCAGCAGGTAGTTGGCGTTCAGCACGGCGACCTCGGAGACCTCCCGCAGTCCGGCCGCACCAAGCGAGCGGATGTAGGCGTAGGAGCGGACGAACACGCCGTAGTTGCCCTGAAACCCGCGGAGACGGCCGATCGACTTGGGGCGGTCGAAGTCGAGGTCGTACACGGCCTCGCCGCCGTGCCCGTTGCCGGCCGCCGCCGACGCACCACCCGCTGAGGACCCACCTGCTCGCCTGACCACCTGCGGGCGCGGCAGGTAGGGCTCGATCCGCTCGGACACCGCGATCGGCCCCGAGCCGGGCCCGCCACCCCCATGCGGCTGGGTGAACGACTTGTGGAGATTGAAGTGGACGATGTCGAATCCCATGTCGCCCGGGCGGCAGATCCCCATGATCGCGTTGAGATTGGCGCCGTCGTAATACAGCGTCGCTCCGACCCCGTGGACGATCTGAGCGATCTCCTCGATGTTCGGCTCGAACAGCCCGACCGTGGAGGGGTTGGTCAGCATCAGGCACGCCACGCCTTCGTCGGCCTTCTCGCGGAGGTCGTCGAGATCGACGTTGCCGTGCTCGTCGGTCCCGACCTTGACCACCTCGTACCCGGCCATCGTCACCGTCGCCGGGTTGGTGCCGTGGGCGGTGTCGGGGGTGAGCACCTTGGTTCGATGCTCACCGCGGTCCTCGTGGAAGGCCCGGGTCAGCAGCACTCCGGCGAGCTCACCGTGGGATCCGGCCGACGGTTGCAGAGAGACATGAGGCAGTCCGGCTATTTCCCCCAGCGCGTCCTGAAGCCGCCACATGAGCTCGAGCGCGCCCTGGGCGCCGGCGGGATCCTGCAGCGGATGCAGGCGGCTGTGTCCCGGCAGCGCCGCGATCCGTTCGTGCAGCTTCGGGTTGTGCTTCATCGTGCACGACCCGAGCGGATAGAAGCCCGTGTCGAGATCGAAGTTGCGCTTGGAGAGCCGGTTGTAGTGGCGCACGATCTCCGGCTCGGAGACCTCGGGCAGCCGCGGCGGCTCGGAGCGGCGCAGCTCCGGCGAAAGCAGCTCGTCGAGCGGGCGCTCTGGCACGTCGAGCGCCGGGGCCACGAACGCCCGGCGGCCGGGCCGGGACCGCTCGTAGATCGTCAGCTCGTCGTCAGCAGCGGCGATCATGCGCCCACCTCCGCGAGTGCGGCAGCCCCGCCGCGCACCGCCAGCTGCAGCGCATCAACCAGCGCGTCGATGTCCGCGCGGCTGCGCTGTTCGGTCACCGCCACAAGCAGGCAGCCCTCCAGCTCCGGGTAGTCCCTGGCCAGCGGAAGGCCTGGGTTGACGCCACGGGCGCGGCATGCGGCGACGATCTCGTCCAGCGAGCCGTCGACCCTGACGACGAACTCCCTGATCACCGGGCCGTCGTGCACCAGTGAGACACCGTCGATCGCCGCCAACCGCTCACGGGCGTATGCGGTGCGCTGAAGCATCAGCTCACCCAATTCGACGATGCCCTGGCGGCCCAGCCAGCTCAGGTAGATCACCCCGGCCAGCGCGTTGAGCGCCTGGGCGGTGCAGATGTTGGAGGTGGCGCGCTCCCGCCGGATGTGCTGCTCACGGGTCTGCAAGGTGAGGACGAAGCCACGCTTGCCATCGAGGTCCCGGGTCTCCCCGGCGATCCGTCCGGGCAGACGGCGGATCAGCTCCTCGGTGACGGCGAAGAAGCCGAACGACGGCCCGCCGTAGTCGAGACGGTTGCCGAGCGTCTGCCCCTCCCCCACCGCCACGTCGACGCCGCACTCGCCGGGCGAGCGCAGCAGTGCCAGCGGGAGCGGGTCGCACGCGCAGATCGACAGCGCCCCGCATTGGTGAGCCGCCTCGGAGATCGCAGCGAGGTCCTCCACCACACCCAGGAAGTTCGGCTGCTGGACGATCACCGCGCTGACCTGCTCGTCGAGATCCGACAGCGCCGTGGCGCCATCGCGCAATGGCGCCTCAACTATCTCAATCCCCCAGCCGCGAGCCAGCGTGCTCAGGGTCTCCCGGGAGTGCGGGTGGACCCCGCGGGAGATGACGATCCGCCGGCGGCCTTCGCGAGCGAGCTTGGCCAGGTAGCCGGCCGCGCCGACCGCGCTCGGGCCCTCGTAGACAGAGGCGTTGGAGACCGGGAGCCCCGTGAGCTCGGAGATCGCCGTCTGATACTCGAACATCGCCTGCAGACCCCCCTGCGAGATCTCCGGCTGGTAAGGGGTGTAGGGCGTGAGGAACTCCGAGCGCTGCAGGATCGAGTCGATCAGCGACGGCACGTAGTGGTCGTACATTCCCCCGCCGAGGAACGAGATCTCGTCCTCCGCGCTCACGTTCCGGAGCGCCAGCGCCTTCAGCTCGCTGAGCACCTCCTGCTCGGAGAGGCCATCGTCGAGTGCCAGAGGATGGCCTAGGCGCAGGCCTTCCGGGATGTCCGCGAACAGCTCCTCGATCGAACCCACGCCGATCTCGGCCAGCATCTCAGCGCGTTCGGCGTCGGTGGCGGAGACATAGCTGCTCATTGCAGTGAGCCCTCGTAGGCGTCGGCGTCCTGAAGCGCCTCGAGTTCCTGACGGTCGGAGAGCTTGATCTTCACCAGCCAGCCTTCGCCGTAGGGGTCTTCGTTGATGGCCTCGGGCTTCTCTCCCAGCGCCTCGTTGACCTCAACGATCTCTCCTGAGAGCGGCGCGTAAACGTCGGAGACGGCTTTGACCGACTCCACCTCGGTGTAGGCCTCGCCCTGCTTGACCTTCGCCCCCGGCGCGGGAGGATCGAAGAACACCACCTCGCCGAGCGAGTCCTGGGCGTACCAGGTGATGCCGAACGTGGCGTGCTCGCCGTCGACACGGGCCCAATCGTGCGCCGGGTGATAGAGAAGATCTGCGGGATAACTGGCGTCGGCCATGTCGGTGTCAGGCTCCCTTTCGATATAGCGGCTTCTGCTCCACGACAGCGGAGCGGATTTTGCCGCGCACATCGATCTCGAGGCGCGACCCTACACCGGCGCGCTCGGCCGGTACGTAGGCCATTCCAATCGCGCGCTCCAGCGAAGGCGAGAAGGTACCGCTGGTGACCACCCCTCCGTCGACCACCTCGTTGCCCGGGCGAGCGATGCCGGCACCCTCGACCGTGAAGGGGACAAGCTTCTGGGTCGGGCCGGCCGAGCGGGCGGCGCCGATGGCCTCGCTGCCGAGGAAACCGGTCTCCTCCTTACAGCACCAGCCGAGGCCCGCCTCGATCGGGCTGCGGTCTGTCGAGAGGTCGTTGCCGTAGAGGTGGAAGCACGCCTCGAGGCGGAGTGTGTCCCGTGCCCCGAGGCCGGCCGGGGTGACACCCGCATCCAGCAGCGCGTCCCAGACCCGGGGGGCCTCCGAGGGCTCGAGCAGCAGCTCGTAGCCGTCCTCGCCGGTGTAGCCGGTCCCGCAGGCCAGTGCGGGCACGCCGGCCACAGAAGGCTCCCCGCAGCGCATCCGCGGGGGCAGCGGCGTGTCGGACAGCCCCTGAACGATTGCGTGCGCGTCCGGGCCCTGCACGGCGAGCATCGCGAAATCGGCGATGCGATCGAAGATGTCGACGTCGTACTCCGCGGAGTGCTCCTTCATCCAGGCCAGGTCCCGCTCGTGGTTGGCGGCATTGGTCACCGTCAGGAACCGTCGTTCGGCCAGCCGGTAGGTGAAGAGGTCATCCAGCACGCCGCCGTCCTCGCGACACATCACGCTGTACTGAGCGCCCCCTTCCGGCATGCGGCGCAGATCGTTGGAGAGCATGTGCTGGAGGAACTCCTCGGCCTGCGGACCGCAGACCTCGACCTGGCCCATATGCGAGACGTCGAACATCCCCGCGTGGCGCCGAACGGCGAGGTGCTCCTCCCGAATACCCGTGTACTGGACCGGCATCTCCCAGCCGGCGAACGGGACCAGCTTCGCGCCCGCGACACGGTGTCGATCGATCAGGGGGGTCTGACGCAGCGCGGTATCGGCGACTTCAGTCACCTCGCCCAGGCTACAAGGGCGCGTGCCTGCCGGCCGACCGGCTCAGCGACCGGCTGCCGGGCCGATCTGGCGGACGGCGTGGTAGATCGCCGAGATCACCGCGGCGGCCGGCTTGGGGTGACCGTAGAGGTCGAAGATGCCCTTCTGGTGGAACGGTGGATCGGGCTCAGGGTTGCCGCCGGTCCACCCTGGGGTCACCGCGAAGTCCTGGAGGGCGAAGTAGATCGCGCCGGAGAGCCACGGCTTGGTGGCGAAGACGGCGAGATGAAACGCGAGCGAGTTCGACTGGAACGCGTAGGTGCCGCGCTCCTCAACCGGCCCATTGCGGTTGGCCTCGAAGCCGAACTCGCTGACGAACAGCGCCTTCTTCGGGTAGCAGGCCCGCAGGCTGTCCAGGTACGGGGACAGGGCGTCCCGGTCGTCGGTGGTGCCGCCGCCGGCGTCGTACCAGCCGAAGTAGTCGTTGTAGCCGATGACGTTCAGCGGCGCATAGGCGCTCTGACAGCCCACCCCCGGCCACGCGCTGATCGCCATGCCCACCGGGCGAGTCGGGTCCAGGGACCGCGCGAGCGAAGCGGCTCCCTTCAGATAGGAGGCCTCGCCGCCGTCGGCGGGGGTGCTCAGCTCGTTGGCCACGCTCCACAGGAGCACGGAGGGGTGGTCCTGGTTGGTGAGGATGTTGGCTTTCAGCATCGCGTGCGCCTGGGCCAGCCAGCTCCGGCTGGTCAGGTACTGGCTGGCTACCTGGTAGACCGGGATCTCCGACCAGATCAGCAGTCCGTCCCGATCGGCCTGCTCCTGCAGCTCCGGGCTCAGGGGGTAGTGCGCGCGGATCAGCGTGGCCCCCAGCTCGCGCACCCAGTTCACTAGCTGCGCAGTCCGGGCCTGGCTGATCGCAGCGCCGGCGGCAAGGTCCTGCTCGTGGAGGCTGAAGCCGCGCAGGTCGAGCAGCCGGCCGTTGAGGGTGAGCCTCCCGCCCGAGGTGACCGCGATCTGCCGTACTCCGCTGTAGGTCACCCAGCCGCCGAGCACCGTTCCTTTGGGGTCAGACATGGATACCGTCGCCCGGTAGAGGTACGGGTGCCCTGGCGCCCAGAGGTGGGGCCGGGACAAACGCACGCTGGCAGCGACGTTCACCGTGGCGCGGGGACGTACCGCGACCATGGGGAATGCCACGCGAGCACCCCCGTAGCGGCCCTGCAGGCGGACGGTCTGGCGCCTGGAGGTCAAATTCCGCAGCGTCGCGACCTCGGAGATGGTGGCGGCGCAGGTGGGGCAACGCAGCGTCGTTCGAACCTGCAGCGCCTGGAAATCGACGCGCTGGACCGGACGGAGGTACACCTCGCGGTTGATCCCGCCGTAGTTCCACCAGCCCCCGTTCGGCCCGGGAGGCAGGTCGCCGGCCCGGTGGCGATCATCGACGCGGATGACGAGCCGGTTGACCCCCGGGTGCAATCCCTTGAGATCGAGCTCGAACGGCACATAAGCGCCCACGTGGCTGCCGATCTGGCGGCCGTTCAGCCACACCGTCGCGCGGTAGTTGACCGACTCGAAGCGCACGATCCAGGAGCGATCGCCGCTCCTCACGCTGCGGGCGAAGGCCCCGGCGGGGATGGTGAAGTCGCGGCGGTACCAGCCGACGTACCCGTTCATGCTGGCGGTGCTGAGATCCCCGGCGTTGTAGGAGTTGGGCACCTTCACCGGCGCCCAGCCGGTTGTGTCGGCAACATTCCGCCACCAGCCTCCGCTCAGCCCCACGTTGCCGAGGTCGGCGCGATACAGCCAGGCCCCACCCAGCAGGTAACGGCTCGTCTGTCCGTCCCGGTAGAGCGCGCCCTTCGTCGGGGGCGTGGCGGTGTACGCCGGCCCCTGCGCAGCGGCCACGCCGGCCATCCCGATGCTCAGTGCCGCCGTGAGGATGAGGATCCGTGCGCCGAGTCTCATCCGATCCGCACCACCTTGGACACGGTGGTGGCGTTGCCGGCCCGGTCGGTGACCGTCACCTTGATCCGGTACCGGCCGGGACGGCGGTAGGCGTGCAGCTTGGTGTGGACGATGCGGTAGCGGCTCCCGTCGCCCCAGCTGATGACCACGCTCTTCACTCCGGAGGCGGCGCTGCGATGAACGCCGCGGGGCGCGTCGGTGTAGGTGACGGACGCGCGCAGGAGGCTGCGCGGCTGGAGCGCCCCGGTCAGCGTCAGCTTGACCTGCGGCTTCACGGTGTCGACGAAGAATGTGGCCGTGCGCATCGCGCTGCTCAGTCCCGCCGGATTGATCGCTCGCACCTGCAAGGTGTGACGGCCGTTGCTCAGGCGGCTCGGCACTCGCACTGTGGGGGAGTAGGTCTGCGCCACCTGCCTGCCGTCGACCGTGACCAGATAGCGAATCGGACCCCAGACGGCGTTTGGCGGGTCCCATCTCAGCCGTGGCTGGGCGGACCGCTGGTAGTAGCTGGAGGCCATGGAAAAGCCGCCCAAGTGGGCGTAGAGCTGATCGACCACGACACCGCGGGCCCCCGGCGGGCCCTGTAGCCACGCGGCTACGGCATCGCCGACTCCATCGCCCCCGGTGCTCAGGCCGTCAGCTGCGTCGGTTGGTCCCTGGGCCGGGGAGGAGACGACCCGCTCGGAGCCGAGCGTCCGGCCGTCTCCCGCGTAGCGCAGGCGGATCTCCGGGCTGCCGAACAGGCCGGGGTCGTGCTGCCAGGCGATCAGCGTGGAGGTGAGCCCGGCGGTCCCCGGGGCGGCATACGGCAGTGAAAAGTCCGCCTCGTTGTTGACCTGGGCGGGGGTTCCAATCGTGCCGTTGGAGCCTAGGGGCGCGGCGATCACCGCGTTCGTGTCGGTCCGGGCGGAGCTCACGAAGCCGCGGCCATACTCGTTCATCGCCACCTGCGGCTGGTCGGCGCCGCTTCCGCCAGGAGTACCCAGACCGTCGGGCTGGGAGAAGCGATCGTAGACCGAGGCCCGCAGGCGGCTCATCAGCACGCGAGACTGTGTCGCCCCGCCGCTGCTCAGGGTCTCATGGAAAGCAACGTCGGCGTAGGAGGAGTTCCCCTCCGTGGCCACCGTCGGCTCGTCGGCGCTCACCTCGCTCCAGCCGCCGACGGAGGGGGGATCGGCCTGCTCGGAGATGACGCTCGGGCTGGTGCCCCACACCCGTCGGGAATAAATGTCCCCTCCCTCCCCCCACACCACGATGGCCACACCGTCGCCGGCCACGGCAACATCCGGGCGCCCGCTTCCGGTGCCGGCGTCGTCGCCCGCTGAGGCGTCCAGCGGCGTTGGCTCCATGGCCCATTGCCCGTGGTTGTAGTAGGCGACTCTGACGTCGTGGCCCCCGGCTCCTGATGCGGTGAAGGCGACGTAGGCCTTGCCGTAGTTGCTCATCCCGACGGCGGGGTTGCTCGAGCCCGCGGCCAGCAGCCGCGGGCTCCCAAAGCCGGTGTGGGTGCTGGTCGTGGTGGAGACGTAGAGGCCGCCCCCGTTGACGAACGCAATCACCGCATCACCTCCGTTTCCGGCGGCGATCACCGGCTGGGACGAAGGACCGCCGAAGCCGGCGTCGACTTGCTGTGGTGCCTGGAAGACACCGCCCACCAGGTGGGAGACGAACACGTGGGTCACGCCGCCGGCATGCTGCAGGTAGACCAGCCCGCCATTGCCGTCCCGGGTGGTCGCCAGCGGCGAGAGACTGAGGACGCCGGGTGCGCTGATGGCGCGCGGTGGCGCTGCCACCGGGTCGGCGGCGGCCACCGCGGGCACGAGGAGGAGCGCGACCAGCGCGCAGCACGCCGCTGCAGCTCGCGACGGCTTCGAGCTCGGCGACGTGCTCGAATCGGAGTTGTCCACCGACCGTTTGACCGACCTACAACAGCTGTGAGGCTTCAGGGTTGCGGCGTGGATCTCGGGGTCGGCGGCATCGTGAACCGGCAGGAGCTCTCGGCGAGTCGCTCAGCGGTCCCGCAGGAACGACGGGATGTCGATGTCGTCGTCGCTGATCTCCAGCGAGGAGCGCTGCCCCTCGTCGAAGGTGACGTCGCGATCACGTCGGGCGCGGCGGGTGCTCTCGCGGGCTGTCGCCGGCCGCGCGTGACCGTGGTCGAACCCGGTGGCGATGACCGTGACCCGCACGTCCTCGCCGAGTGAGTCGTCGATGACGGCACCAAAGATGATGTTGGAGTTGGAGTCGGCGGCGCTCTGCACTATCTCGGCCGCCTCGTTGACCTCGAACAGCCCCAGGTTGGTCCCGCCGGTGATGTTGAGCAGGATCCCGGTCGCGCCCTCCACCGACTCCTCCAGCAGCGGAGAGGAGATCGCGGCCTTGGCTGCCTCGCTGGCCCGATTTTCGCCGGTGGCGCTGCCGATGCCCATCAGCGCGCTACCGGCCTCGTACATGATCGTGCGTACGTCGGCGAAGTCCAGATTGATCAGCCCGGGGATGGTGATCAGGTCAGTGATGCCCTGAACGCCCTGGCGCAGCACGTTGTCGGCCTCCCTGAAGGCGTCGAGGATGGTGGTGCGGCGCTCGACGATCGCCAGCAGCTTCTCGTTGGGTATCACGATCAGCGTGTCGACGTGCTCACGCAGCCGCTGGATCCCTTCCTGAGCCTGGCGGGCACGCTGCGTGCCCTCGAAGGCGAACGGGCGGGTGACCACCCCAACGGTGAGGGCGCCGATCTCGTTCTTGGCGATGTCGGCGATCACCGGAGCCGCTCCGGTGCCGGTGCCGCCACCTTCACCGGCGGTGACGAACACCATGTCGGCGCCCTTCAGGGCCTCCTTGATCTCGTCGCGAGACTCCGCGGCCGCGCCTTGACCCACGTCCGGATTGGCGCCGGCGCCGAGGCCCTTGGTCAGCTCGTGGCCGATGTTCAGCTTGATGTCGGCGTCGCACATCGCAAGCGCTTGCGCGTCGGTGTTGGTGGCGACGAACTCGACGCCGCGTAGGCCTGCGTCGACCATGCGGTTGACGGCGTTGGTTCCTCCGCCGCCCACGCCCACAACTTTGATGACTGCGAGATAGCTGCCGCTTTCCATGTCTCCGTCCGACCCTTGAGTTAGCGTTGAGAGTTTATCTCTCAACATCGCCATGCGGGAGTTTTGCACGTTATGGCCTGTCATCGTCGCCGGTCAACGTCAACACGCGCTCCGCAACGTCCATTGCAGAACGGCCAATTCTCGATACCGGTGAGAGAGTTTGCCTTGCAGCTGCCTCAACCTCAGGTTGAGCTTTAGCTGTCTGGCCACCGTCTGCTCAGCCCCCGCCCGAGGCGTTGCTGCCGGTGCCCGAGGAGCTGTTCGCGGCCCCCGCACCAGCCGCGGGGCGGCGGGGATCGGTGACGTCGATGTACGCGGCACCGGCGGAACCGGAGTCGGCCAGCACAGCGGTGGCCGCCGTCCACTTTGCGCCGAGCTCCGAGCCGTCCCCGAAGTAGATACTGGGGCCACTGCGCAGCTGGACCACCAGCCCGTGGGTAGCCACCGTGGTCACCTGGCTGATTCGGCTGAGCATCCCGCTGGGCGCGGCGGCCAGCACCGAGGCCTGGGGCAGGCCGTCGTCTGCCGTCAGCCGCGACCCACCGGGCGTTACGCGTACCGGAATCGACGGCAGGGCCCCGGTCGCCGGGACGTCGTGCAGCAGCGTGCCGTCGCCGGCTACGGCAATCGTCCTGCCGCCCACCGCCACGGCCCCGACCGGGATCTGCTCGATCACTTGGATCCGCAGCCCGTGCGGGAACTGGGTGTTGACCCGGAGGTCCTTGACCACCGGGAAGGGCGCCACGGCGGTCTTCAGCTCGTCTGTCTGCACGTGGAGCGTGGTCATGGTCCGGGCCGAGGAGGTGAGCGCCTGACGGATCTGCCGTGCCTCCGGCCCGTCGTCGCCCTGGATGGTCACATGCCGGACGGACACCAGGGAGGAGTCACGTAACCAGAGCCACGCACCGCCGAGCAGCACCAGGAGCAGGACAAGGATCAGCCAGCCCCGCCGGCCGGGCAGTTGCACCCGCAGCCGTACGGGGAGCCGGGCCAGACGCTCTCCGGTGGTCACGACTCCCGCCAGTCAGGGGGAAGCGCCACCGGGCCGAGGGCTTGTACCTCGGGCTCCAGCTCGATCCCGAAGCGCTCGTGTACCCGCCGCCGGCCTTCGGCCATCACCGCTACCACCTCGGCGGTGGTGGCCTCCCCGAAGTTCTCCACGAAGTTGGCGTGCTTCTCGGAGAAGCCGGCCCCGCCGATACGTAAGCCGCGGCAGCCCGCGGCCTCCAGCAGCTGGCCGGCGCTGCGCCCCTCCGCCCGGGAATCGACCGGGTTCTTGAAGGTGGAGCCAAAGGTCTTGATCCCGCTGGGCTGAGCCGCCCGCCGGCGGGCACGCATGTCGGCGAGTGTCTCCTTGACGGTGGCCGGTTGGGCAGGCTCCAGCCCGAAGGCCGCTCGGGCGACTATCTCGCCGGGACCGAGGTTGGAGCGGCGGTACGAGAAACCGAGCTCGTCCGGCGCTCGCCGGCGAGAGCCCTCAGGGCTCGCCACCTCCACCCACTCCAGTGCCCGTGCGAGCTCCCCGCCGTAGGCATTGGCGTTCATCCTCACTGCTCCGCCGACGGTGCCCGGAATGTTGACACCGAACTCGATGCCGGTCAGGCCGGCCTGCGCCGCGCGAGCGGAGACCGCGGGGAGCCGTGCCCCGGCGCCGCAGAGGATCCGGGT
The DNA here is from genome assembly GCA_963731435.1 of uncultured Solirubrobacterales bacterium. GTDB lineage: Bacteria > Actinomycetota > Thermoleophilia > Solirubrobacterales > Solirubrobacteraceae > Palsa-465. Next base: position 1,049,906 of record CAVSVF010000001.1, on the reverse strand, counting down.
TCCTTCGACCTCGATCCTGCTCAAAGCCTTGTCCAACTTGATCACCAGCCCAGGGACGCCGTCGTCGGCAACCAGCAGGTTCGAGCCCGAGCCCACCACTCCTACCGGCACCGCCTCGGCGGCCGCCCACGACAGCAGTCGTTCCAGCTCATCGGTCGACCCGACCCGCGCAAACAGCTCGGCGGTACCGCCGGTACGGATCGTGGTCAACCGAGCGAGCGGATAGTCACGCTCAACCCCGGACGGAGGAGTCGCCATAGCGAGAATTAGGTTAAAGAGCCCGTCGGCTGGCCCCACGCCGTGATGGTTCGGTCCCGGTCAAGGAGGATCCACCGCCAGCGAGCGCCCGAGCGCGTCGACGTCGCCGGCGCCCATCACCAGGCAGAGGTCGCCGGTCTGAAGCACGGAGTCGAGGTAGCGCCGCGTCTCCTCAAAGCTCGGCAGCCAGGCGACGGTGCGGCCGCCGGCGCGGTCGGCCGTGGCGCGGGCAACGAGGTCCCCCTCCACGCCAGGAAAATCCTCCGCTCGCTCACGCGCGGGATACACCGGAAGGACGGCAGCGAGATCCGCCTGGGCCAGCGCGGCGCCGAATTCCCGTGCGAGCTCACGCGTGCGCGAGTACAAGTGGGGCTGAAACACCGCCACCAGTCGTCTCGGCGAGAGCGTTCGTGCCGCGGAGAGCGCAGCGGCGACCTCGGTGGGGTGATGGGCGTAGTCGTCGTAGACCAGCGCACCCGTGGCTGTCTGCCCGACCGGCTCAAACCGCCGCTTGGCGCCGCTGAAGTCCGCGATCGCCGCGACCGCCGCGGCCGGGGCGACGCCCGCGAGCGCCGCGGCGGTCAGGGCCCCGGCGGCGTTGACGGCGTTGTGGGCTCCCGGCACCGCGAGGCTCACGTCGAGGTCGCGCCAGCGAAAGCGGGAGCCCGTCGGTCCCAACTGCAGCTCGAGGGCGTCGTACGGGGTGGACCCGGGGGGACTGATCAGGCGCAGGTTGGGGCGGTCCCAGAACACCGCCTTGTCCCCCGCTCGCGCCATGAAGGTCCGAAAGGTGTCCTCCAAGTCCTGGAGTGAGGAATACGTGGAGTGGTGGTCCAGCTCGGCATTGGTGAGCAGAGCGATCTCCGGGGTCAGCCGGAGCAGCGAGCGGTCGGACTCATCCGCCTCCACGACGATCCACTCCCCCCTCCCCCACGAGGCGTTCAGGCCAGTGCTCCGCAGGTCGCCGCCGACCAGGTAGGGAGGATCCATGCCGGCGCCCTGGAGGACGTGCACGATCATCGCGGTGGTGGTGGTCTTGCCATGGGTGCCCGTGACCGCTATGCACCGCCTCAGCGAGGCGATCTGGGCGAGCAGAGTGGCCCGGTGCAGTTGCCGGGAGTCAGGAACCGCCGCGCGCTCCGGGTTCTCCGGGGGAACCGCGGTTGAGTAGACGACCTCGGCTCCGGCGGGCACGTTCTCGGCACGGTGGCCGATGATCGGCTCTATCCCGTGCTCGCGCAGATGCTGCCCGTAGCCCGACTCCGCCCGGTCCGAGCCCGTCACCTGCGCCCCAAGCTCCCGCGCCACCAGCGCCAGGCCGCTCATGCCGGCGCCGCCGATGCCAACGAAGTGCAGTCGGCGGGATGACCAGTCGGCGTGCACGGCAGGCGAGGCTAGCGACGCGTGATTAGAAGACCGTCCCATGCAATACCGTTCGCCGACCAATGCTTCAGCGCCTGCGCAACATCCTCGGACGAGCGCTACTTGCCTATCTCCGCCAGCGATGGAGACGACAGGGCAGCGTGACCATGACCCTCGCTGGAACGCCGGTCAGGTTCCAAGGTCTCGGCACCCCGCCCTTGGACTGGTTTGGCTTCGAGATGTATCGCGGCCGCCTCGAGAAGCCGGTGCTCGAGTGCTATGTCAACGCGATCGAGCCAGGAGACACGATCCTCGACATCGGCGCCTTCATCGGCGTATACGCCCTGGTCGGCAGCATCCACACAGGTCCGAAGGGCAAGGTGTTCGCCTTCGAACCCGACCCGCTCGCCCGCGAGCAGCTCGAGCGCAATGTGGCATTGAACGGAGTAGACGTGCAGATCGTTCCGGCGGCGGTGAGTGATCGTGAGGGCCCCCTCACGATCGAAACCAGCCAGCTCGGGAGCTCTCAGACGCGGGTCGCGGCGGCGGCCGGCGTCGAGGTTTCAACGGTCTCCCTGGACCAATTCTGTCGGCAGCACGACATCCAAGCTCAGGTGATCAAGATGGACGTCGAGGGCGCGGAGGAGGCGATCATCGGTGATAGCGCACGACAGACCCTCAGCGACGCCCGGGTCGTGATCGTCGAGGTGCACGAGAGTCTCGGAGCCGACTCCGATCGGATTCACCGTAGGTTCGCGGAATGGGGCAAGGTGCCGGTCGCACTTCAGGAGCGCTGGCCAGGTCAGTACAACGTGGCTTTCGTCAGCCGATGAGGACGGTGGACACAACGGCCGGCTGAGGCCAGCGCCTGGCGCAGAGCGTAATCTGCGGGGCTCGTGAGCGCCGCAGCTGACCTCATCAGCATCCTCGACGCCGATCCGGACCTCGGCGAGCTGCTGGACGAGACGGAGCGCGAACGCGCCCAGCGGGAGGCCCTGACGCGGGTCAGCTTCCTCTCCACTGGCGAGTGGGACGCGGCGGGAGCAGCGCGTCCCGACATCCATCACCGTGGATTCATGGTCGTCGAGGGACTGCTCTCGCGAGAGGTGAACGTGATGGGCCGAAGCTGCATCGAGCTATTGGGGCACGGCGATGTCCTGCGCCCCTGGCGGTGGGACCCGGAGGGTTCGCACGTACAGGCGGAGGTCGGCTGGACGGTGCTGGAGCCGACCCGGCTGGCCGTGCTTGACCACGGGCTGGTGTTGCGGATCAACCCCTGGCCGGCGCTGGGGGTTGAGCTTTTCGCCCGCGGAACCCGACGCGCGCACCACCTGGCGGTGGCACTGGCCATCGCCCACTATCCCCGGGTGGACGACCGCCTCCTGATGACCCTCTGGCACCTCGCTGAGCGATGGGGGCGAGTCCGCAAGGACGGCATCGTGGTCATGCTGCCGCTCTCCCACCAGCGTCTTGCCGACCTCGTGGGCTCACACCGCCCGTCGGTGACCTCGGCAATGGGCGAGATGACCCGCGCCGGGGCGCTCAGCCGGGAGGGGGACGGAGCCTGGGTGCTCCACGGATCCCCCCCGGCCGAGCTCCGTCATCACCGGCTGGTCGCTGCGATGAGCTGAGGCTCCTGGTCTCAGACGCGGCGCCCGCCGAAGAAGGCGACCAGCGCCAGAATCGCGATCAGGAAGAGGAGCGGGTGGATGATCACCCCTCCGGCGATGGCGATCACCAGCAGGACGACGGCTAGAACGAGCAGCATGCCTCACCTCCGAGGTTTTGGGTGTCCCCGGTCTACCCCCGGCGCCGCGGTTATTGACGCGATGTTGTACCCGCTGGGACGTATGAACCCAGACCCGCTCAGTCCCCGACCCGCTCCAGCACCACCACCGGGATCTGCCGGTCGGTCTTCTCCTGGTACTCGTCGTACTGAGGCCAGATGCCGGTCATGAGCATCCACAGCTCGGGCTTCTCCTCCGCGGAGGCCGTCCGAGCGCGCGCCTTGAAGCGATCGGCCTTGACCTGAACCGTCGCCGAGGAATCCGCCTCCAGGTTGAGGTACCAGGCCGGATGCTCCTCGGCGCCACCCTTGGAGGCGACCACGACGTACTCGTCGCCGTGCTGCCCGTAGATGAGCGGCGTGCTGCGCGGCTCCCCGGAGTGGCGACCGGTGGTGGTGAGGATCAGCACCGTCACGCCCTGCCAGTCGTGGCCCTCGGCGCCATCGGTCTCTACATAGCGCTCTACGTGCTCTTGGCCAAACAGCATCTAGCTCTCCTGTACGGGTGGGTTGCCTGTGAGCGGGTTGCGGTGCGGTGGCTTGCCTGCGCGGGACCGAGGCTACGCCATACGATCCGCGCTCATTCGTGAACCGCCGCGCTCTCATCACCGGCATCGCCGGCCAGGATGGTTCCTACCTGGCCGAGCTCCTGCTCGAGCAGGGCTACCAGGTGTTCGGTCTGGTGCGGGGGGAGACCGACCGGCCACTGCCGAACATCGAGGCTGTCCGGGATCGCCTCACCCTGATCGCCGGAGACGTCCGCGACCGCGATTCGGTCCTCGGCGCGCTGGAGCTGGCCTCACCTGACGAGGTCTACCACCTGGCCGGTCCCACGTTCGTGCCCGAGCTGTGGGCAGACCCGCCGGAGGCGCTGTCGGCGATCGCCGGCGCTACGGGGATGCTGCTGCAGGCGATAGTCGAATGCTGTCCGGAGAGCCGAGTGATGGTGGCGAGCTCACGAGAGATCTTCGGGCTGGCCGACGAATCGCCCCAGCGGGAGACAAGCCGCTGCCGCCCCACCAATCCGTACGGCATCGCCAAGCTCGCCGCCCACCAGCTGTGCGGCGCCCTGCGAGACCACTGGGGGATACACGTCTGCTCGGCGATCCTTTACAACCACGAGTCGCCACGCCGGCCAGAGCACTTCGTCACGCGCAAGGTGACGAGGGCCGCCGCGGCGATCAAGCTGGGGGTGCAGGATGAGCTGGTGATCGGGGACCTCGAGGTGGTCCGTGACTGGTGCTTTGCCGGCGACGCGATGCGCGCCGCCTGGCTGATGGTCCAGCACGAGCGGCCCGACGACTACGTGGTCGCCAGCGGCCAGGGACGGAGCGTCGGCGATCTGGTGCGCTGCGCGTTCTCCTGCGCCGGCATCGACCCCCACGGGCGGGTACGTGTGGACGACGAGCTGGTCCGCGGCTACGAGAGCACCGCTCCGGTTGGAGATCCGGCCAAGGCCAGAAGCGAGCTCGGGTGGCGGCCGGAGGTGAGCTTCGAGTCGATGATCGACGGGATGGTGCAGGCCGACCTCCGGAGCTTGGCCGGGGGCGACCCGGGCGGGAGCCTCAAGCTGGAGGACTGAGTCGGCTCAGGCCCCACGCGCCGCCACGGCGGAGCGATCGCCGCGCTGCAGCAGCTCGAGGTCGGCGTCGACCATCAACCGGATCATCTGCTCGAAGTTCGTCTGCGGCTCCCAGTCGAGCTGGCGCTTGGCCTTGCTCGAGTCGCCGATCAGCTGATCGACCTCCGCGGGGCGGGTGAGCGACGAATCGAGCTCGACGTGGTCCTCGAGGCTGAGGCCAACGTGATCGAAGGCGACGTTTACGCAGTCGCGAACCGAGTGGGTGATGCCGGTGGCGACGACGTAGTCGTCCGGCTCGTCCTGCTGAAGCATCCGCCACATCGCGTCCACGTAGTCGGGCGCATAGCCCCAATCCCGCTCGGCGTCGAGGTTGCCCAGCGGAAGCTTGTTCAGGAGGCCGAGCTTGATGGCGGCGGCGTGCCAGGTGATCTTCCGGGTCACGAACTCGAGGCCTCGTCGCTCGGACTCGTGGTTGAAGAGGATGCCGCAGGTCGCGAACAGGTCGTAGCTCTCGCGGTAGTTGACGGTGATGAAGTGCCCGAAGGCCTTGGCCACGCCGTAGGGCGAGCGCGGGTGGAATGGCGTGGTCTCGGTCTGGGGGACTTCGCGGACCTTCCCGAACATCTCACTGGAGGACGCCTGGTAGAAGCGGGCCTCGGGACTGACCTCGCGCATCGCTTCCAGCATCCGGGTGACCCCCACCCCCGTGAACTCGGCGGTCAGGGTGGGCTGGATCCACGAGACCGCCACGTAGGACATCGCGGCCAGGTTGTAGATCTCGTCGGGTCGGGAGGCACGCAGCGCATCGACCAGCGAGCGCTGATCGAGCAGGTCGCCCTGATGCAGTGTTATTCGCTCCCGCAGATGCTCGATTCGATCGAACTTCTCGGTGGAGGAGCGGCGAACCAGGCCGTGGACCTCGTAGCCGTGCTCCACCAGTAGTTCGGCCAGGTAGGAGCCGTCCTGGCCGGTGATTCCGGTGATGAGGGCGGTCGCGCGTGGGGCCATCGCGGGAATCGTAGGCGCTCGGCTCAACCCACGGCAGCCAGCACCTCGTCCGCGATTGCCGTGGCGGCACCCGGCCTGGCCAGCGCCGCTGCGGCTCGGCCCATCGCCTCCATGCGGTCAGGATCGGCCAGCAGCTTCGCGACCTCCCTCGCCAGACGGGCGGCGTCGAGCTCGCGGTCCGGAATGACCACTGCAGCGCCACCCTCCTCCATGAACCGCGCGTTGGCGCTCTGATGGTCGGCGGTGGCATATGGATAGGGCACGAGCACGGCCGGTCGACCGTGGGCGGCGATCTCGAACAGCGACCCCCCGGATCGGGCGATGACCAGATCGCTGGCCAGCAACGCCTCGCCGAAGTTGGGGATGTAGTCCCGCAGGTCGTAGTGGGGACCCGGTGCACGCAGCCGTGGCAGATCCCGTCGCCCCGGCGGCATGTAGGACCCGGACCTCGCCATCGGCGAACGCCTCCACGGCGGCGAGGTTGATCGAACGGGCGCCCTGCGATCCGCCGAAGATCAACACGCAGGTCTCCCCCGGCGCGATTCCGAACCGCTGTCGGGCGGCGGCTCGGTCGGTCGCGGGCGGTGGGACTGGACGGCCGGTGATCCGGTAGCGCTCGCCGTCGCGATTCTCCAGGGGAAAGGCCAGGCACACCCGCCTTGCCATCGGGGCCAGCAGCCGGTTGGTCAGACCCAGGTGGCTGTCTGCCTCCATCAGCACCAGCGGCACCCGCCGCAGGACCGCAGCCAGCCCCACGGGTCCCGCGACGTACCCACCGGCGCCGAGCACGGCATTCGGGCGCAGCTCGCCGATCAACCGCACCGCAGCCCGCAGCGCCAGCGCGTCCACCCCCGCCGCGCGCGCGGCCGCGAGCGGCTCGCGGCGCGGGAGCGGGCGCACAGTCAACCGCCGCAGCTCGTAGCCAGCGTCGGGGACCAGCTGAAGCTCGGCCCGCTCACCGCCGATGAAGGTGACCTCGGCGCCCCGGTCGCGGAGCGCGTCAGCCACAGCCAGTGCCGGGACGACATGGCCGGCCGTTCCCCCGGCGCCGATCACCACCCGGCACCGGGGCGAACCGTCGCCGCTCATGTCCGACTCAACCGGAGAGGCCTATTCCCGAAGCACCTCAGCGCCACCGCACCCCAGCCCTGCGGACTGACCGGTACCTCGGCATAACCGTGTTGGCAGGAAGCTCGCAGAGCATCGGACCAGAGCGGCCCCGACAGCCGATAGGGGGCCGCAGGAAAGCCGGCCACGGCGTAAGCGACGAGGAGCCCGACGAGGATCCAGCCACCGGTGCGTCCGAGGCCCGGCGCCAGTAACGCCAGGCTGCCCCAGAGAAACATGCCCGCCAACGCTACGTACCGCGGGGGCGCGTCCCCGGTAGTCACCGCGGCGACCAGATAAACCAGCAGCCCCGCGGCTGCGGTCACCACCGCCATCCGGTGGCGATATCCCCGCCACGCCAGCACGAGAAGCCCGGCGAATGCCGCAAGACCGACGATCGTCCGGCCCCATCCGGGGCCCGCTGCCGGAGCGATCAGCTCGTGGAACAGACGCTGGGGGATCACTCCGGAGATGGAGGGATGCCTCGCCACGCCGCCGGGAGAGCGTGGCGCGAGGAGGGTGGCGACGAATTGCGCAAGCGTCCCTCCGGCGATCGCCAGCGCCGGAGGGTGCCTCCAGGCCCGCCGGCCATGCGTCACCACTGCCGCCGGCAGCAGGAGCACGGTCAACGGCGTGGTGAGCGCCGCCAGGGCGCCCACCACCGTCGCGGTGATCGTGGATGGACCGGTCAGCGCCCAGAAGGCAGCGAAGACGAGCGGCCAGGACAGATCAGCCAGGCTGCCCAGGCTCTCGGAGCCAAGGGCGGGCATCAGCGCCACGCTCAGCGCGGGCAGCAGCGCCCAGTAGGGATTCACGAACCGCGAAGCGGCAGCATGAACAAAGGCCCCCAGCATTCCCGCGACGAGCGCGCTGGCCACCACGGTGAAGGGTGCCCAGCCACGGAGTGGAAGCAGATAAGCCCCGAGCGCGATGAGACGCTGGGCCAGGTTCAGGTAACCCGAGTAAACGTAGAAGATGGAGCCGAGTCCATGGTGATCGACGTCACCCAGGAACACCTTGCCATCCTCGGCCCATACGCGGTCGATCGCGTCGCCGCGGATCTCCAGGCGGGCCACCACCAGCCCGGCGATCAGCAGCACGAGGATCAGCCGCCCCCCGACGCTCAGCCACCAATCGGGCCTTCCCTCAGCGGTTCGAGCCCCGCCGTCCGGGTTTAGCGCCCACCGGCGTTGAGCTGCGATCTCAGCCGCTGCCCGCGCCGGCACGACGTGTCCGGCGGTCCCGCCGGCGCCGATCACGATCCGCATCGGCCTCACGGGCGGGCTGCCCGGACCGGCCGCGTGCAGGATCCACCACGCTCAACCGGCGCTTTCCCAGCCTGCTGATGTTGAGCAGCAGACCGACAGCGGCCAGCATCACGCAAAGGTTGGTCGGCGCGTAGGAGATGAACGGCAGGGGAACACCGGTCAGCGGCGCGAGCCCCAGCACGACGAAGATGTTGAGGATGCCCTGGCACAGGATCAGCGAGGTCAGCCCGGTGGCCAGCAGCTTGGCATACCGGTCCACCGCCCGCCGGGCCGTGCGCAGGCCCGCGTAGGCGATCATCCCGTAGAGGAAGGCCACCCCGGCGATTCCCAACACTCCCAGCTCCTCGCCGATCACCGCGAGGATGAAGTCCGTCTGGGCCTCGGGCAGATAGAAGACCTTCTGTACCGAGTGCCCGAGGCCGACGCCGATCAACCCCCCGGAGCCGAGCGCGATCTGCCCCTGCACGGCTTGGTAGCCGGCGTTTCGCCCGGCGGACCACGGATGAAGGAACGACAGCAGCCGAGCCTGCTGGTAGGGCTGCACCAGCACCAGCACCACCACCGCGGCAAACGCGATCCCCGCCAGCCCCGCCAGATAGCGCATCGGCATCCCAGCGGCGATCAGCAGCGAGGAGACGGAGAAGGCCACCACGAGCGTAGTTCCAAGATCCGGCTCCACCACGATCAGCAGGCAGGCCGGCGCGGCGACAACCGCTACCGGCATGATCGCCTGCTTGAACGACCGGATCCGCTTGGGGTGATCGGCCAGGTAGCGCGCCACATGCAGGACGAGGGCGAGCTTGACCAGCTCAGAGGGCTGGAACTGGATCGGGCCCGCGGCAAACCAGCGCCTGGCGCCGTTGACCTCGACCCCGATGTGGGGAACGAGCACCAGCAGCAGCAGGGCGGTGGAGCCGAGCAGCAGCAGGCGCACGACCTGAGGGTGAAACAGCTCAAGGCCACGGCGTTCCAGCACGTGCATCGCTCCGAGGCCGACCGCGGCGAAGATCAGGTAGCGCAGGAACTCCCCAGTGCCAGTCCCTCCTCCGCTTCCGCTCAGCACCCCGAGCGGCGAGGAGGCGCTGTAGACCATCACCGCGCCGAAGGCCAGCAGGCAGAGCGCGGCGGTCATCAGCACGCGGTGCTCCAATGGAGGCGGAACCCGTTTGGACGAAGCCTTGGACCGCGCCGCGGCCATCACATCGCCTCGACCAGCTCACGGAAGCGCTCCCCGCGGGCCTCGAAGTCCAGGTACTGATCGAAGCTGGCGCACGCCGGCGAGAGGAGCACGGTGTCCCCGGGCCGGGCGCGGGAGCGAGCCGCCGTGAGCGCCACAGCCAAATCGCCGGCCTGAACCAGGGGCACACCGGCCGGTCCAAGGTCCGCCTCCAGGTCGGCAGCAGCCTCGCCGATCAGGTAGACCGCGCGGCAGCGCTCCGCAACCAAACCAGCCAGCGGAGTGAAGTCCTGGCCCTTTCCCCTGCCTCCGACGATCAGGTGGACCGGTCCGGAGACCGCTCGCAGCGCCATCAGCGTGCTGTCGACGTTGGTGGCCTTGGAATCGTTGACGAAGCTGACCCCGTCCACCGCGGCCACGGTCTCCAGCCGGTGGGAGACCCCCGGAAAGCTGCGCAGACCATCGACCACCGCCGCCGAATCCAGCCCACGGGTCAGGCAGACCGCCGCCGCGGCCATCGCGTTCTCCCGGTTGTGAGCTCCCGGCAAGGCCAGCTCGTCGACAGCCAGCAGCGGCCACTCCTCCCACCAGAGCTGACCGGCACGGACGGTGACCTCGGGGGCGAGGCCCTCGCCGTCCGACACCCCGAAGCACACCCGCCGAGCGCAGCCACCCAGGTCCTCGACGCCGAGGTTCGCCGGAGCGACGGCGAGGTCGTCGTTGCCCTGGTTCGCGAAGATCCGCAGCTTGGCGGACACGTAGTCCTCAAAGCTCGGATGGCGATCCAGGTGGTCGGGAGAAAGATTCAGAAGAACGGCGGCCTCCGGGGCAAACGCGGTGCTGTCCTCCAGCTGGAACGACGACGCTTCGCAGACGATCGTGGCCCCGGCGTCGATCTCGCCGATTAGCTGGGAGAGCGGGGTGCCGACGTTGCCGGCCACTGCGACCGGGCGCGCGGCCTCACGATGAATGTGACCGATCCACTCGGTGGTGGTGGTCTTTCCGTTGGTCCCGGTCACCGCGATGAACTGGTTGGGCAGCAGCCGCCAGGCCAGCTCCAGCTCGCCAAGGACAGGGACGCCGGCTGCTCGCGCCGCGCGGATCGCGGGCGCGGTCTGAGGTACGCCGGGGCTCTTGATGAGCGTCCCAGCGCGGGCGGCAAGGGCGTCGCCAGACGCATCGAGGTGAACTTCGACGCCGGCTGCGGTAAGCCTTCCGGCCGCCTCCGCCAATCCCGATTTCTCCGCACTTCCGGCGTCGCAGCCCAGAACCTCCGCACCTTCAGAACGCAGCGCCAGTGCCGCTGAGGAGCCGGAGCGGGCCAGGCCGACCACGAGGTAGGGACCCGGTGGCAGCGGCGGCCGGCTCTTAGCCACGGATGCTCAGCTGGTACACCGTGAAGCCGATGGCTGCGCAGGCCGTGGCGACGATCCAGAAGCGCAGGATGATCTTGGTCTCCGACCACGCCTGCAGCTCGAAGTGGTGGTGGATCGGCGCCATCAGGAAGACGCGCTTGCGGAAGGTCTGAAACGAGAACACCTGGATCAGCACCGACAGCGCCTCGATCACGAAGATCCCGCCGAGCAGGATCAGCAGCACCTCGGTCTTGGTCATCACCGCCAAACCGGCGATCGCGCCCCCCAACCCCAGCGAGCCGGTGTCGCCCATGAAGATGCTGGCCGGAAAGCTGTTGAACCAGAGAAAACCGATGCAGGCTCCTACCAGGCAGCCGGCGAGCATGGTCAGGTCACGCTCGCCCGTGGTGATGAAGGTGATACCGATGTAGGCCAGCAGGACGATCGCTGCGCACCCGGCGGCCAGCCCGTCGAGACCGTCGGTGAGGTTGACCGCGTTGGTCGTCCCGGCCACCACCAAGTAGATGAAGACGGGGTACAACGGGCCGAGATCGATCGTGCCGTCGACCAGGCGGAGATCCACCTCCGGCGCGAGATGGACCTTCTTGGTGGCCACCCACCACAGACCGAGGGATATGGCGATCGTCACCGCCAGCTTGGTCCGGCCGCGGAGCCCCAGCGACCGGCGCCTGACGATCTTGGTGTAGTCGTCGGCAAAGCCGAGCACGGCGCAGGCCACCGCGGCCCCGAACACCCCCATCGATTGCCAGTCCCGGGTTGAGAGAATCAGGAAGGGAACGGCGAAGGCAAGGAAGATGATGATCCCGCCGAGGGTCGGCGTTCCCGCCTTGGAGTGGTGCCCCTCAGGCCCCTCTTCCCGGATGTTCTGCCCGAACTGATTGCGACGGATGAACTCGATGAACTTCGGGCTGAGGAACAGGCAGAGCAGCAGCGAGGCGGTGCCGGCGATGAGGATGCGGCCGGAGATCGAGCCCATAAGGACGGCCGATTGTGGCGGAAGCCTCCGACGTCATGCCCGACGCCCCTCCGCCAGCCCAGGGCGCACCAACCCGACGGAGCGACCCAGGAAATACGCCGTCAGCATCACCGCGTCGAGCGCGATCGCCGCGCCAAGCCCGCGCGCCTGACCACGCTTCCATCTAAATGCCCTGAGGACGTGGCCGGCCGCTGCCGCTCCGGCGTAGAGCTCCGGCGCGACCCAGGCGGTGGGCGAGCGGCGGTTGAGCAGCGGCAAGCTCCAGCTCGCCAGCCAACCGGCGAACACGACATCGGGAAGCCTTATCTCGCGGTGGCGGTAGAGCTGTCGCGCGGCGCCGCGCCCGCTTTGGAACAGCCACGAGATCGCCTCGCCGAAGTCCTTGCGCTCGTCATGGCGAACGAACAGGCCGGGGACCGACTCCATCCTAAATTCGTGGCGGCGCATGGCGTGACTGATATCGACGTCCTCCCCCTCGCGACGCGCAGCGTCGTAGGAGACCGTTTCGAACACGTCTCTTCGGTAGAGGCCGTTGCTGCCACTGACGGTGATGGTGTGGGCCACCGGCTTGGGCTCGAGACCGAACCGCCGGGCCAGAAAAGCAACGTCTCCGTCAGGGGTGGCCGTCCCCCCCACCGCGTCGGCGTGCTCGATCGCCTCCAGGCAGGCGGCGAGCCAGTGATGGGGCAGGATGATGTCGCCGTCCACCGTGGCCACATAGCTTCCGCGGGCGACGTCGATCGCCGCCTTGCGCGCGTGGCCCCGCCCGTAGTTCCGATCGAGCGCCAGCAGCCGGATCTCTGGGTGAGACCGCTGGAGGCGCTGCACCCGCTCCACCGTGTCGTCGGTTGACCCGTCGTCGACGACGATGATCTCCCGCGCTCCGTCGGAGTCCTGGGCGAGCAGCGAGGCCAGGCACTGCTCAATCACCGCGCTCTCGTTGTAGGCGATGACTGCGAAGGAGACCAGCGGCTGCATCTACGCGTGATCATCCGTGAGGTGCTTGACCGCGAGGATCTGGTACGCGATACGCGGATAGCGCCAGGCCAGAGGCTGTGTCGCGGCGGACACAAGCAACCAGAAGCTGTGTGGTCTCCAGCGCGGAGTCGCGTAAGCACCCCGAAGCCACTTCAACCCGGAAAGCCCGTTGACCCTGTAGCCCAAGCCACGCATGCGCTCGGCCGACCATCTCCGTTTCGGTGAGGTGCTCGATCAGGTCCAGGGCAATCACTACCTGAACCTCCCCTCGCGGAAAGTGCGCTCCGAGCTTCCGGACGTGGAGTTGACGGTATTCGGTGTGAATTCCGCGGCGCGGCTGAGCTCGATTGAGGGCTGATTGAGGGTCCGCAGCAGCGTGAACCGGCTGGTGAGCCGTGAGCCGATGCGAAACCACCAGGCTGGGGCGGAAACCGGCTCTGACCTGGCAACTCGCGGCAAGGGCGCAAGGGTAGCCTCAGCTGGCGCCTACGGTACGCGCCAGCGCTTCGCGGACGCGTTCGAGACCGACCCCCCGGGACGCCTTCAGCAGGACTACGTCCCCGGAGCGGAGCAGCGCCTCCGCCAGAGCGGCGGCCTCGGCCGCATCGTCGGCAGCGTGGGTCTCACCGGGAAACGCCTCGGCTATTCCTCGCGCCAGCGGACCAACCGTGATCAGCAACTCGACGCCTGTACGCGCTGCCCGCTCTCCCACCTCGCGGTGAAAGCGGAGCTGGTCGCCACCCAGCTCCAGCATGTCCCCCAGGATCGCCACATGGCGCCTGCCTCCGTCAACCGGGGCCACGGCCAGATCATCCAGGGCGGCGGCCATCGAGACGGGGTTGGCGTTGTAGGCGTCGTCAATGAGCGTGATGCCACCGGCGAGCTCCAGCCGCTGGCCTCGACCCGGACCAGGTCCTGCGAGCACTCTTCCGGCCGGGGTGACTCCGACGGCGTCTGCGGCGGCCACCGCGGCCAGCAGGTCGTGACGGAGATGCGCCTGCGTGAACGGGACCTCCAGGTTGAGGGGGGCCCCGTGCAGATCGATCCGCACGCTCTCCCGGTCCCCGCCGATCAGCCGGACGTCGCCGCCGGGACCGAACGTGACCGTGTTCAAGTCCGAGCGGAGATGAGGCTCCAGCAACGGCTCGCCGGCCGGGATGACGGCCGTCGCCCCTGCCTTGAGCCCGGCGATCAGCTCCGCCTTCGCCGCGGCGATGGCCTCCAGCGAGCCGAGCAGCTCGAGGTGGACGGGACCGATGTTCACGAGGACGCCGACGTCGGGTTCGGCGATCTCGGCCAGCTCGGCGATCTGCCCCGAACCGCGCATCGCCATCTCCAGAACCAGGACCTCGGTGGCCCCTGGCGCATTGAGGATCTCCAGCGGAAGGCCTATCTCGGTGTTGAAGTTGCTCCTGGAGGCCACCGTTCGGCGATATGGCTCGAGCAGCGCGAGGATTAGGTCCTTGGTGGTCGTCTTGCCCGTGGAGCCGGTGACGCCGATGGTCGCGGTGCCCAGTGTCCGTCGCCAATTCCGGGCAAGGCGTTGGAGGCTGCCCAGGGGATCCCCTGAGGACAGCAGGACGGCTGAGGGGCTGGGGTCCTCAAGCTGTAGATGGTCGTGAGCCGCCAGGATCCCCCAGGCGCCGGCGTGCAGGGCCTCGCCGACGAACCTGCCTCCGTCGGTCCGCGTCCCCGGCAGCGCCACGAACAGCGAGCCAGGCCTGACCTGTCGGGAGTCGATGACGACCCGGTCTGGTCCGGTGGAGGAGCTCCCCGGGCCGAGTAGCGAGGCGCCGGCAGCCTCAGCTATCTTCTCCGCCGGCCACTCTCGCACGCCCGGGAGGGTAGACCGAACCGAGGAGCAAACTGCCCCCCACTCCGCAGGTCAGCTTCGTCGTGCTCAACTGGCAGAACGCCGCTGCCACCAAGGCCTGCATCGAGAGCATCCTCGCTCAGCGGTCCGACGTGCGCTACGAGATCGTGGTCGTGGACAACGAGAGCACCCGTGGAAGTCGGGCTGCTCTGGGGCACGGGCCGTGGCGCATGGTGTGTCTCAGCCGCAACGAGGGATTCACCGGCGGGATGAACGCCGGCGCGGGAGTCGCCGAGGGCGAGTTCATCGCGCTGCTCAACAACGACACCCAGCTGCCGCCAGATTGGCTAACGAGAGCGCTCAGCCACATGGATGGCTCGAGGGTCGGCGTCGTCGGCGGCCGGGACGAGGGGCAGACCCTGCCCCACATCCATCCGGATGGCTTCTCCAGCCTGAGCGCCCGCTCGCACCCACCGGGCCCCGTTCCCGCCGTGGACGGCGGGCACATGCTGGTCCGTCGGCAGACCTGGCGTCAGCTGGGTGGCCTCGATGTCGACTTTTTCGCCTACTACGACGACATCGACCTGTGTGCGCGTGCGATCGCCCAAGGATGGCTGGTCATGTACGACCCCGAGCTACGGGTCGGGCACGTCCGGGGAGCGAGCAGCGATCGTGTCCGCTGGCGCCGCAGCTTCTGGGCCAGGCGGAACCGCACCATCTGGGTGGCCAAGCACTTCCCCGCGGGGCTCTGGCGCTCGCTGGTCCTCGCCGCAGCGTTGGAGTACGCCGCGGAATCGATCAGGTCCTCGCGCTCGACCGATGGTCCGCTTCGCGACGAGTTCAGCTCGCGCGGCGCGGCCCTGGCCGCATTCGCATGGGTCCTGGTGCGCGGTCGGTGGCTGGGCCGCAAGCGCGGAGCCAACGTGGCCGCCGGTCAGCATTCCAGTGAGTACCACGAGCTGATCTCCGAGCACCATCGCTCCAGTCAGCCCGGATGACAGCGTGCATAGGATCTCGGCATGTACGCCGCGCTCGTGCCCGTCGGCCCTGATGAGGCGGAGGTCGGCCGTCTTCACGAGCTGCTGGCCGAGCTGCGCCGCCACGAGCGCGCGGACGAGATTGAGCTCGTGCTCGTGGACGACGCCCCCAGCGCCAGAGACTTCGGACTCGACTGGCCCAGCCTGACTACCGTCCGCACGCCACTGTGGGCAGAATCCCGGCCCGACACGTTGAGCGCGCACGTCGCAGGCACCCTGGAGGGCTTGGCCAGGGTCAGGGATGCGGAATTCGTGGTCAAGCTGGATACCGACGCCGCGGTGATCGCACCGTTCTCGGCCGCGCTGCGACGGGTGTTCGAGGACCCCGAGGTCGGAGTGGTCGGCTCCTATGACCGGATGGCGGGGGGCGGCCAGAGGGACTGGAGCATGTGGCAACGCCCGATCGACCGCGCGACTCGTCCAATATCCCTGGTGGCGGGGCCGTCCGGCCCACGACTGCGGCGCCGGTCCCGTGAGCACCGCCGGACGGTGGCGGAAACCCGCCGGGCGGCATACGCCGTCGCCCCGCCGGGCGCCCACTGCCTCGGGGGAGCCTACGCAGCCTCGCATAGCTTTCTGCAAGGCGCGAGCCTCGATTGGCGGCCCTGGATTCATACCGACCTCGGGGAAGACGTGGTGATCGGGCTGCTGTGCTCGCACGCCGGGCTACGGATGAAGAGCTTGACCGCCCCCGGCGAGCCGTTTGCGCTGGCCTGGAAGGGCCTGCCGGCCAGCCCGGAGGCTCTGGTGGCCGACGGCCACAGCATTGTCCATTCGGTTCGGTGCGCCGACCTGCAGCAAGAGCAGGCACTGCGACGGCAACTGCAGGGCTAGCTTCGCCTCCGGACCGGATCGTCCCGCCGATCTGCCCGGGTCAACCGATAGGCGACGAAGGCCAGAAACGACACCACGAAGCTCGCCTCCCCAAAGGTGTCGGTACGAGGCCAGCTGGCCAGGTGGGTGAGCTGCAGGGGCAGCGTCCCCGGCAGGGCGATGGCCACCACCGCCACGTAGGCCCACGCTGCGAACGCGTATATGGCCACGGCCAGCAGGATCGTATTGATGACCCGCATCACGTCAAAATTCCCCCGAACTGAAAACTATCGACCGCAGGGACCGATTTCTGTACAATTGGCCCTGTTTCTAATACATTCGGCCAGTAGGCTGGAAGTAGCTTGAGACATGCGGGAGCGGCAAGGGAGGCGGAGGGGCGACGCTTGTCCTCCTGAGAGCTTAGGTCAAACGGAACGGATACCAGAATATGAACGAGCCTCAACCAAGAGACATCGATTTCCCACTGCCGGACATGATCGCCCGCGGAGCCAGGCTGCGGAACGTGAAGCTATCGATCCTGATGCCGGCGTACAACGAGGACGTCACGATCAGGCACGCGGTCCACTCTGTGCTGTCCGAGCCCTATCCCTGCCCGGTGGAGCTGGTGGTGGTCGACGACGGGAGCACGCACCCGGCGGCCGACTTTCTCGCCGATATCGATGATCCACGGTTGATCGTCCACCGAAATCCCGCCAACCTCGGCAAGGGGGCGGCGCTCCGTCAGGCCTCGGCGCTCGCCACCGGCACCCACATGGTCCCGTTCGACGCCGACCTCGAGTACGACCCCGCCGATCTCGTTCAGATGCTCACCCCGATCCTCAGCGGCCGCGCCGATGTCGTCTACGGGACGCGGCTATTGGGCGTCAACACCAGGTACCAGTCCTACCGCCACGGTATCGCCAACAAATTCCTCACACTGGCGGCGAACGTCACCTTTGACGCGTACATGAGCGATCTCCACACTTGCCTGAAGCTCATGCCACTGGAGCTCTTTCGGAGCTTCCCGTTGCGCGAGGCCGGCTTCGGCTTGGATACCGAGATCACCGCGCGCATCCTCAGGACCGGCGCCCGGCCGTTCGAGGTTCCGGTCTCCTATCACAGCCGCTCAAAGGAGCAAGGCAAGAAGATCAACTGGCGCGACGGAGTTGAGTGCCTGCAGATCCTGGCGCGGGTGCGGCGGATGCCCGTGCACCCCGTCGAGGCTCCCGCGGCCGAGGGTTCGGTCAAGTCATTGCCCTCGCGGGCGTTCACGCGGACTCCGTATCGTGGTCCGGAGCGCCGGCGACATCTGCGTGATGCGGAGCGTACGCTTGTGAGATGAAGAAGCGGACATGGTCGCCCCGCGTGGCGTGGCGACGGTGGCTGACCGCTTCGATCTTCGTGCTCGCACTGCTGGCCGTGGGCTTTGCGCAGAGCTCCGCCGGCCGAAGACTCACCCGGCGGCTGAAGCTGGCCGTCCAGGAGCAGCCGTTCACCGAGCTCTATTTCAGTAATCCTCAGGCGGTCGCAGACGCCACCGAGCGTTTCAGGATCAGACAGCCGTGGCGGGTGGGCGTGGATTTCGTCATCCATAGTCGTGAGCGCCGCCGACTCTCCTACCACTGGAGCATCACCTCCGAGGGAACCCTCCGCAGCCGTGGCATCGTCGTCCTCCGGGCGGGGGACGCAACGACGATCCGGCAAACGATCACCACCGGATGTCAGCGGCCGGCGCCGCCTCCCCAACAGATCTCCAGCCCGACGCCGAGAACGGGAGCTGCCGGATCAGCGCCAAGGTCCCAGACCGCGGTCGGGTCAAGCAGCGGCGCTCGTCCCCGTCTGGGACCGAAGCGGGTCCACATTGTCGTCTCGCTCATGGTCCCGGCCCAGTCGATCAGCTACTGGCAAGCCTGCCGTGCTTAGTCCCAAGCCCAGGATTGCGCTGGTCACCGATGCCATCGGGCCCTACCACCGTGGCGGCAAGGAGCAGCGCTATGTGGAGTTGGCGTATCGGCTGTCGGATCGCGCCGATGTCCACGTGTACACGATGAACTGGTGGCGAGGCGCTCGGTCTCGCCGGGACGGTCCGGTCACCTTCCACGCTATTTCCCCATTGCTTCCGCTGTACAGCGGGGGCCGCCGATCAATCCGCCAGGCCGCGGTGTTCGCGATCTGCTGCCTGCGGCTACTAGCGGAACGCTTCGACGTCATCGAGGCCGATCACATGCCCTACATGCAGCTGATCACGCTGCGGCTGGTGGCTTGGCTACGACGCAAGCGGCTGGTCGTGACCTGGCACGAATGCTGGGGACCCGAGTATTGGCGGAGCTACCTGGGGCCACTCGGCATCTTCGGCTGGATGCTGGAGAGCCTCAGCATGCGGCTGCCGGATGCAATCATCGCCGCTTCACCGCAGACCGCGGCTCGGCTTCATTCGCTGAGCAAGCATGCGGTGCCGGTAATCACCGCGCCCAACGGGATCGACCTGGCGGTGATCGATCAGATCACCGGCAGCGAGCCGCCAGCGGACCTCGTTACGGTGGGAAGACTGCTGCCCCATAAGCGGATCGACCTCCTGCTGGAGGCGCTTGCTGTCCTGCGGCGAGGCGGTCGTCCGACAAGCGCCCTGGTTGTCGGGACCGGGCCACAGCTTGAGTCTCTGATCCTGCGGGCGCAAGAGTTGGGCGTAGGCGATCTGGTGGAGTTTCGCCAGGACATCGACGACCAGAGTCTTCTCTACAGCCTCATCAAGTCGGCGCGGATAGCCGTATTCCCGTCCGAGCGCGAAGGCTTCGGTATCGCCGTCCTCGAGGCCATAGCCTGCGGAGTTCCGGTGGTCACCACCTCGGCCCCGGACAACCTGGCCCGTCACCTCGTGACTCAGCCGGGAGCAGGGGTAGTCTGCGATCCCAATGCCTCCGCGCTCGCTGACGGGATTCTGCGCGCATTCGAGCTCCGAGACGGACACGCGCCGGTCGATCGCGGGTGGCTGCGCGAATACGATTGGGAGGCCATCGTCGAGAGCATCGCCGCGGTTCTGGTTTGATCAGGTGATGAGCGCTAGCTGCGGGCACCGGGGAGAATGAGCGGCAACCTGGTGCTGGAGGAGCCGGCGGTTGACCGGCCGACGATGGAGCTGCAGGCACCGCGACCCGGGTGGCTGCGTGCCGGCCTGCCCCTGCTTGGCCTTGCATTGATCGGTGGACTGTTGCCGCTCCGAAGCAGCTGGGCGGCCAGCGTCGTGCTGATCCTGCTCGGATTCACCGTGCCCGGCGTGCTGTTGCTGCGTGCGCTCAGGGTGCCGGGAGCCGCGCTGTTGGAGTTCCCCATCTACGTGCCGGCCGCGTCGCTGGCTGTGATGATCGCCTCTGGTCTGCTGATCGATCTCGTCGGCCCCTCGCTGGGCGTCCATCGTCCGCTGAGCGGGACAACTCCGGCCATCGCCATCCTCGGCGTGTCAGGCCTGCTCTGGATCGTCGGACTCGCCTCCCGGGATGCCGCCAGGATCCGTTGGCAGAGCCTGCTGGATCAGCCAGTCTGTCTCGTCCCCTTGATCCTCCCGCTGGTGGCCGCTGCCGGGTCGATCGTGCTCTCCGCCGGAAGGGGAACGACGCTTGCCGCGGTCGGACAGGTACTCGTCGCCGTCTCGTTGTTCGGGTGTCTCGCACTCAGCGGCCGGCTCAGCCGGGCCCAGGTGGCGATGACGCTTTTCGCGTGCGCCCTCGCCGCCGAGTGGGCCTTCTCCCTACGCGGCCAGGAGATCGTCGGCTTTGACATCACTACGGAGACGCTGATTGCGCAGCACATCCACGCCAGCGGAGTGTGGAACTCAAATCACGCACGCGACGCGTACGACGCGATGCTGAGCCTGACGGTTCTGCCCAGTGCGCTCACCTCCCTGACTGGCTGCTCCACACTGATCATCTTCAAAGTCCTCTATCCCGTACTCACCGCGTTGCTGCCGGTGTCGGTGTTTCTGATCGGGGAGCGCTTCCTGCGCCGCAGCTTCGCCGCCGGAGCGGCGTCGTTGCTTGTCGTCCAGAGTTACTTCTTTGAGTTGATGCCACAGATTGCGCGTGAGGAGATCGCCCTGATCTTCTTTGCCGCGCTGCTGGCAGCGCTGTTGGACGAGCGAATGCGAACGTGGTCACGCCTGACGCTGGTCACACTGCTCGGCGCAGGAATGGTGGTCTCTCATTACTCAACCACCTACCTATCCGTTCCGATCGTCGTCGTCTCGGTGCTCGCGTTTTTGGTGGTGTTCAAGTGGCGGGCGATGGGGCGATGGGCGCCCGCGCTGCTATGCGCCGCCGTAACCCTGATCGGTGGCTCGACGCTCTGGTACGGCGCCGTCACGCACTCGTCCTCCAACCTGACCTCGTTCAGCTCTGCGCTGTCCAAGAACGGTCTCGACCTGCTGCCCAACACCAAGGGCGGCATCATCAACAGCTACCTGAACGGGACCCAGGGGAGGAGCCTCGAGGGCCCAGCCTACGAGTCCGCCGCCGTCCGCGACTTCCGTAAGCGCAGTGCCTACATCCACCCCTTGGCTGCCGCCAGCGACCCGCGCTACACGCTACAGGCGGCGAGGGTGCCTACGCCGAGGCAACGCTTCGATCCACTGAGCGACATCCTCCGCTGGTTCTCGACCATCTTCGGTGAGCTGATGCTGCTCCTCGGGGTGCTGGGCTCGCTGACGATGGTGCTTCGCCGGCGCCCCGAGCGTCCAATCGTGCGTCGAATTGGGATTCTTGCCATTGGCACGCTAGGGGTGCTGGCCCTGATCCGCGTCAGCGCCACGGTGGCCGCTAACTACAACCAAACCCGGGCACTGGCGCAGTCGCTGATTCTGCTCGCGCTTCCGGCTGCCTGGCTCACCGAGCGGATCTTTCTCCGTCTGGGGCGTCTGAGGGTGGCGGCTGGCCTGCTTCTGACGCTTTGCATCACCATGATGTTCGCTTTCCAGAGTTCTCTGACCCCGCTTCTCACCGGTGGCGGCAGGCTGCTCAACCTCTCCCAGACCGGCGAGGACGCCGAGCGCGACCTGATCAGCCCCGCGGAGCTGGCCGGTGCCA
This sequence comes from uncultured Solirubrobacterales bacterium, assembly GCA_963731435.1. Taxonomy (GTDB): domain Bacteria; phylum Actinomycetota; class Thermoleophilia; order Solirubrobacterales; family Solirubrobacteraceae; genus Palsa-465. The sequence goes on along the minus strand of CAVSVF010000001.1, from coordinate 1,028,290 downwards.
CCTGGGCCACCACTTCGAGCAAGCGCACACTGCTTTATGCCGACCGGTATGGCCAGCTTCGATTCTCCCTTACAACCGGAGTCGTAGCACTCCAGCAGGTCACGCCGCAGACGATTGATCGGCATGCCTGGGTCTATGGCACCCGGACCAACGTCCGGTTGGGGCGGGCCCGGGGGCAAGCTGGAAGCGACTACGCCACCTACGCTTGGCCTGACCCGTTCCTCAACACCTACTTCGACACCGTCTACACCAACGGCGACAGCAAGGTCTACCACCGCTGAGCGACGTGGACATCATCGCGATTCCCAGGGATCCCGTTCCGTATCAGGAAAGCCTCTACGAACCGCTGCGCCGTCGCGGGGTACGAGTCCGGTATGCGGCGGAGCTGACTCCGTCCCGCAGCCTGAACCTACTTCTCCTCCCCTTCGAGCTGGTCGCGTTGCGCCTACTCGGGTATCGCGTCCTTCATCTGCACTGGACCTTCGGCTTCGGTCTTCCGTTCTCCGAGCGCGTCCCGCCGATGCGTCGTTTGGCGCGGTTGTGGTTCGGATTGGTGCTGCTGGTGGCGAAGATCGCGGGACTGAGACTGGCGTGGACCGCGCACAACGTGCTTCCCCACGCGCCCGTCTTCGACGATGATGTAGCGGCGCGGCGAACGCTACTGCGACACGCCGACCTCGTGATCCTCCATGCCGAGAACGTGAGTGAGGCCCTGCGGCAGCACGGCCTCAACCCCCGGGCGACACGGGTCATACCGCACGGTCCGCTCGTTCCCCACCAGCTCCTGCAGCTCGGGCCGCCGTCACCGGGATCGACCCGGAGCATCGTTTTCTTCGGCCGGATCGAGCCTTACAAGGGCGTGGAGGAGTTGCTCCAGGCAGTGAGGTCGGCCGAGGCGCCCCTGCGGGTCGTGGTCGCCGGCGCGTGCGCCAGCGATGCACTCCGTGAGCGCCTGATAGCCGCTGCGAGCGGGCTGGAGAACGTCACGCTGATGCTCGGGCGTGTCCCCGACGAAGCCCTGCTCGAGCTGCTGGACCCCGCCGATGCGCTGGCGTTTCCCTTTCGCTCGGTGACGACCAGCGCCAGCGTCTCCCTCGCGCTTGCCGCGGCGCGACCAGTGATCGTTCCTGATCTTGCGGCACTCTCGGTCCTGCCCGACTCCGTGACCATTCGCTACCCACCAGGTCGGGAAGGGCTCACCGCCGCCTTGACTCGAGTCGCCACGATGCCCGCAGCACAGCTCACGGCAATGGGGGTCGCCGGTCGCGAATTCGCCCTCTCCAACAGTTGGGAGGACGCGGCGCTGAGCACAAAGGCGGCATTCGAAGACCTCGTCGCGCCGGCGCGGTCCGGATCATGACCACGCCGGTCGCCTCAACAGCTCCGACAGGATCCCGAACCCGTAAACGAGGTGATCGGCCAGCACGCTGCCCGGGTTGTGGCGCCGCGCGCGCCAGGCCGGGATCGCCAGCAACAGGGGATACCAGGGGGCCACAACGATCGTCGGCAGCCCGAGGATGAACAGCGGATAGATCATCACCACGGGATCCTCACGCCAGATCCGGCTTCGACGTGAGGCGTGCTTGCGGTACAGCGCCGCGCGGGCGCGGCCATAGAAATAGGCCCTCTTCAGCTGCCTCCGAGGGGAACCCCAGTGATGCTCAACCACCGCCGCCGGCTGAGATCGGATGCGCAACCCGTGATCCACCAGGCGCCAGGTGAAGTCGACGTCTGAGCCGTACTCAAAGCGCTCGTCAAACCCGCCCACGGCCTCGAAAGCACGCCGTGTGAAGGCCAAGTTGAGCGTCGGAGCCTCCTTCAGATACCGGTTCGCGGCGACACGCTCAACCTCAAGCTGATAGTGAGAGTGGCTGCCTTCCGGAGCGACGGCCAGGCCTGCGACCACTTCTTCGCCTTCGCGAAGGACGTCGGTCAGCAACTCGAGCCATCGCGCTCGGGGCCGACATCCGGCGTCGATGAAGACAATCCATTCACCGGCGCCCGCCTCCACGCCCACGTTGCGCTGGTGCGGGATCGAGATCCGTACTCCCTCTGGCGGGAGATAGGAGATCCAGCGGACCCCGGGATGCTGCGCCCTGATTCCGGCGGTCTGCTCGGCAGAGGCGTCCACCACGATGATCTCGGTCTTCTCGTCCATTTCTGCCGCTTGCGCCTCGACCGCCTTCAGGGTCTCCGCCAAGCCTGGCTCCGCCTTGCTTATGACGACGACCGAAATCACGTCCGGCAGGCTAGCGAGTGCGCTAGGTTCGTCCGGGGGCGGCGCGGGCCGTACGGAAGGCAGCGGTTTCGTGCTTCACGCGCAGTCCAGGCCAACCACAGCCATGCCCATGATCTCCATCGACGCCCGCTACCTGCGCCGCCCCGGCCTGGGGATCTCGGTCTACCTCCGCGGCCTGGTTGAGGAGGTGGTGGGCGCAGGCTGGGCGGTCACCCTTCTCACCAATGACCCGCGCCACGCCCGAAAGCTTCGGGACGATTTCCCTGACGCCGAAGTCGTCGGGTTGCCGGAACTTCGCCAGGTCGTGTGGGAGCAATGGACCCTGCCCCGATACCTAGCCCGCGCGGATGCCCAGATCTACCTCGCACCCGCCAACCGAGGGCTCCCGGCGTCCTCGCCCCGACGCACTCGCCTGGCGCTGGTGGTTCACGACCTCATCCCGCTCCGCATGCCCCGCACCCATCTGCTCCCGGATCCCCTGGGAGCCAGTCGCTTCCTCTTTGGAACGGCGGTGTCCCTGCTCCGTGCCGAGTCTGATCATCGCCGCTTCCCGGAGCACTGCCGCAGACGTCAGGCGCCTGCGACCAGGGGCGCGTCTGGAGGTCTGCTATCCCCGCGTCCCGGCGCCGACCCGGCCTTCCGCACCCCCCGACAGGGCCTGGCCACCCGCCTTTCTCCTCTACTGCGGCGGCGCCGATGCGCGGAAGAACCTCGGCGTTCTCGTCGCAGCGCATGCCAGCTACCGCGAGCGGGGCGGGGCCCTACCACTTCTGATCATGGGCTCCGGATACGCGCGTCTGCAGGAGAGGCTCGGGCGGAGGGCCGGCGATCAAGGGATCATCTTCACGGGTCTGGTCCCGGACGCTGCAAAGTGGACGGCGATCGAGCGCGCCTCGGCGGTCCTCTATCCCTCCCGCTACGAAGGTTTCGGCCTTCCCATACTCGAGGCGCTCTCCGTTGGGACCCCGGTGCTCGCAGGCAGAGGCGGATCTCAGCCCGAAGTCGGGGGAGACGCTGCGTTGTACGTTGATGTGGATGATGTCAACGCCGTGGCCAGAGGGATCGAGGCCGTGACCAGCGAAGAGTGGCGGGCGATCGTCCCCTCCCGGGGTAGGGAGCAGGTCAAGCGTGTGCGGGCTGCGACACGACCACCTTCCGAGGTGCTCGAGGCTCTCGCCTCGGAGGCCACGGCGGAGTGACGGCTGTCAGTTCACCAGCGCAGGAGCGACGGCGCCGCCGGCTCACGCCGGCGCTGCTCGCGGGGGTCGCCGTGATTGCCACGGTCGCAAGCATCGTCATCGCCGGCACAGGTTCCGGCCGACACCGACCTTGGGTCTGCATCTCCAGCAACGAGATATCGACGCTCACATCGTGGAGCCGGACGCTCGGCTTTCACGTGAACTGCGCGGTGGCCTACACCGACGCATCGCCAAACTGGCAGGGGTGGGTTGATCCGTGGATCACCCAGTACCGCCAGAACTGGCCGAAGTTCGACTGGGTGGATTGGTTCGACCGCGGCCGTGCGGGCCGGCACCTGATCCTCACACAGAGCCTGATTCCCTCAGGGCTCAGGGGAACCGCGTGGCTGCAGGCCGGCGCTCAGGGGCGCTACGAGCCGTACGCCCAAGCCCTGGCGGGCAATCTGGTGAGCGCCGGGATGGGGTCGGTGGTCATACGTTTAGGACACGAGGCCAACGGCACCTGGTATGCCGACTCCGTCCCGGGTACCCCAACCGGCGACCGCCTGTGGGCGAAATTCTGGGCAAATACAGTCACCGCGATGCGGTCAGTCCCCGGGGCCCATTTCACCTTTGACTGGACCGTCAACGCCGGCGTGAGGCCGATCGCCCCCGGATCTTTCTATCCGGGGGACAAGGTCGTCGACGTGATCGGCGTGGACGCCTATGACAGCCTGGCCAACCCCCCGACCACCAACCGGCTGAGCACGATCCTGAACGAGCCCGACGGCCTAGCCTCGATGGTCGCCTTCGCACGCAGGCATCACAAGCCGCTGAGCGTGCCGGAGTGGGGCCTCGTTCCATCCTCGCACGAGGGAGGGGGCGACGACGTCCCCTACGTCAAAGCCATCGCCCACGTCACCGCCAGCGGCGATGTTCTCTACCAGAGCCTCTTCGTAGGAGGAGCGGAAGGACAGCAGCTCCTTGCCTCCCCCCGCGCGCTTGCCGTCTACCGGAAGCACATCGGCTCGGGCGGCTGATCACGAAATTACAAAAGTGCGTGCCGCCACCGACACGCGGTCCTGCGCGTCAGTCATCTGAACCGTCCAGCTGTGATATCCAAGAGTCAGCCAGGCAAGCACGTCCGTACCGCTCGGGCACGGTCGCGTGGGGCCGGAGTCGAGACGACATGTGAAGTTGTATCCGCGCGCCCCGATGAAGGTGAAACGGACAACGTGGCCCCGTACGATCCTGCCGTTCGCCGGGCCGCTCGTGACCTTCACGAAGGGAGTCCTTGATCGCGGGATAAAGTGGCGACCACGCAGGCTCGCCGGCACGGCGTTGCCATACGCTCCGAAATGCCTCCGGTAGGCCGCGATGCTGTGGGGGCTGTTGAGAAACTGAACTCCCATGTCGCCGCTGTCAAAGTAAGCCTGATAGGCAACCCGATGGGTGGCCACCACCCGCGCAATGCCGTCGACGAACGACGGGTCATCGCCGGCGGAGAAGAGAAATGGAGAACGCAGGGGACCGATCCCCCACTCCGGGAGGCTCAGCGGCTTGTGGTTCCTGGCAGCGAACCGAGCCACGGCCCCAATACCGTCGCGAGTGTTGTAGATCTGGGCCCAGCGGTCCCGTAGCGTTGGCACGCCAACGTCGAACACGTCTATACCGATTATGTTGACCACGTCGTTACCCGGATAAAACGACTTGAGTGACACCGGGCGATAGCCGGAGTTGACGGCCCAGTCGAATTTGAAGTGAGCGCCTCTAACCGAGCGCATCGCGATCGCGGTGTTGCGCCAGAAGCGCACCCACAGCGCGTCGCCAGCCGGCGTGTCGGGAATCGAGTCCGAATACCAGTTGCCGTTTGCCTCGTGTGCGAGCCGGATCACCGAATGACCCAAGCCGGCCCGGACCAGGTTCTGCGCCAGCACCCGAGCGTGTGGCTCGAATGCGCCGCTGGCCCCGGCTGCGAGCCAGTCGGTGCCCTTTTCCGACGCCGGAAACAGGTTCTGCGTGATGACCAGTTGGTGCCGAGTTCCGGGCTGCGTCGCCCATCGGGTCCAGCTCATGTCGGAGACGATCGGGTTGGTGAACCACGGCTGCTGCCAGCCCTCCCAGTTGGGCGCGGCATCGTTGTAGATAACCGCACACTGGAAGGCTCGACCAACGCGCTGCCCGAACTGGTTGAGCAGGCTGATGTGGTCCGAGGCGTAGACGCAGGGGGTCTTGTTCCCGATTACCGGATGATCGGCGCGGCTTCGGCCTCCCGCCACAGCGGGTTGAGCCAGCACTCCGAGCAGGGCGATTCCTGCGCAGAGCACCGCGGAAGCTGTGAGCAGCCAGCGCCGCATGGAGTGGACGGGTGATCTCCTCTTCGAGGGCCTGTAGCAAGGCCACTGGGGGGACGGATCCCCCGGGCGGCGCCGCTCAGCAGGCCGTGTCGCTTGCCTACCCTACTACGAAGGTACGGCCGAGCAAAACGACATCGTTGTGGGCATCGCTCACCCGAAGGGTCCAGGTATGGTAGCCGCTGGAGAGGCCGGTCACGCCGTCACTGCCCGCGCCTGAACAGGAGCGCCAGGGGCGGTTGTCGACGTCGCAGAGCACGGATGCTCCGGCGGCAGCCGAGAAGCCGAACGTGACATTGGCGGGCACCGTGCTGCCGTCGGCAGGGCCGCTGGTTATCGAGGCCGATGGTGCCGTGGTGGGAGGTGGCGACTGCGGGCCCCGGTCGGAGGCCGCGAGGGCGTCGCCATTGGCACCGAAGTGCTGGGCGTAGGCCGCCATGCTGCGCTGACTGTTGAAGAACTGGATGCCCTCCTCTCCGGAGTCGAAGTACGACTGGTACGCGACGTTGCCACCCGCGATGACTGATGCGATCCCGTTGACATAGGCGGGATCGTCGCCCCCCGCTCCCTCTCCGGGCTTGGCGGCAGGGCCCAGCCCCCACTCGGGGATGCTCATCGGCTTGCCATGGGCTATGGAGAACTGCTGGACCGCTTGGATGCTGTCGGACCGGGTGTAGATCGACTGCCAGCGATTGGTCGTGCCGGCGGGAACGCCCGAGTCGTAGGCGTCGACTCCGACGATGTCCACCACGTCGTCACCCGGGTAAAACGAACTCAGGGGGACGTTGCGGTAGCCAGAGTTCACGCACCAATCGAACTGGAAATGGGCGCCGGGCACTGAGCGCATGGCGAGGACCGTGTTTCGCCAGAACTGGACCCAGAGCGCATCGCCCGCAGGCGTGTTGGGGATCGAATCCGGATACCAGGTTCCATTGGCCTCATGGGCGAGGCGGATGACCGAGGACCCCAGCCCTGCGTTCACCAGGTTGGTGGCCAACTGGCGGGCATACCCTTCGTAGGCACCGCTGGCGCCGAGGTGAAGCCAGTCCGCCGAGTTCTCCGAGGCGGGGAACAGGTTCTGGGTGATGATCAGCCTGCGGCCCGCTCCCGGGGCACTGGCCCAGTTAGCCCAGCTCATGTCGGCGTAGGTCCGGTTGATGAACCACGGATCGACCCAGCCCTGCCAGTTCGGCGCGGCGTCGTTGAACACCATCGCGCACTTGAAGTTCCTGCCCGCGGCCGTGCCAAAGGCGTCAAGGATGCTGATGTGGTCGGAGGCATAGACGCACGGAGTCTTCGAGCCACCGGAGATGGGGGTACGCAGTCCACCGTTGCCTGCTGCGGCCGTCGTGCCCGACGGCGCGAGGTTCGTCGGATGCGTCAGGATAGCTGCCGTGGTTGCACCCTTCACAGTGACAGTCGGAGTGCGGGTGACGGACTTCGGTGCCGGGCTGGAGTGACGGCTGGTGACCGTGCGTGTCTTGGCCTTGGAGTGGCCCTTACTCTTCGAATGCCCCTTCTTCGCCTTGCTCCGCCCGTGGGTCTTCTTGACGTGGCGGCGGTGGTGCTTGGTCGCACGGTGAGAGTGGGCCTTGGTTTGGCCGTGCTGACTTGCCGCGATGCTCGCGATCGGAACGACCAGCAGCGACGCGGCAGCCACACACAACATGAGTAGTACCTGTCGCCGAAGGAGGCGATGACGGAGCGCGGACATAATTCCTCTTGAAGGTCGGGATCAACGAGAGGAAAATCGACGGCACCCCGCCGTCCACACAACAACCGGGCTCTGGCTGGACCAACGTTCGACGCCGCGATTCCAGCGGCGCGGCCCCCCGAACTACCCCGCTCAGCCCGCTGAGCAGCCTCGGCGTCAGGCGCGACGGCTCATCGCCGTCGCTCGCCGGCCCCGCGCAGGATCGACGGGAGCGCGGCTTGCCACAACACCGCGGTGGAGTAGTGCTCCCTGGCCGTGTCGCGGGCCAGGCGGGACATGCTGACCCGGCCGTCTCGATCATCCCAGAGTCCCGCGATGGCCCCGGCAAGTTGATTGGCATCCCCGGGGGGCGTGGCGAGCACGGCCGGATTGAGATAGTCCGCCATAGCCGCGGTATGGGTGACGACGACGGGACGGCCACATGCCAGCGCTTCGAGCAACACGCTCTGCCCGGTGGGATAAGCGAACTCGTAGGTCGGCACTACCGCGAACTCCGCTTGACGGAGCAGCTCTCGGTAGCCCAGGTGATCTACCTCACCAACGAACTCGACGTTCGGCGGCAATTCGAGGCCCTCCAGCATCCACGGGGCCGTGGCGAGCCGGTAGGGAATTCCAGGCGTGTTTCGCGCGGCGGCCAGGAACGTTGACCAGTCGCGGCCCTCGTCGCGCCCGGCCGCGACCACGTACGGCGGGTCGGCAGGACCGGTAGGGGCGGGCCGGTAGAACTCGGTGTCGATGCCGTAGGGGATGACGTCGATCCGCTCAGGCGGGACGCCCGCCTCCTCCACCACGATGTCGACCTGATTGGAGGAGAACACGGTGATTGCCGAGGCGGCGCGGGCCACAAGCTGTGCAGTCGCGCGGAGCGAGGTGTCACTACTTCGAAGCCATTGCGCCAGGTAACAGCTGATCAGTACCAACGGTGGTAAACGCTGAGACCCGATCGTCTGTAGCCGTCGGTAGACGTTGGCGTGATGCTCGAAGATGCTCACGCACGCGTCGCTGCGCAGCACGAGAGGAAGTGACGTGATCACCTGCCCAAGAGCACCCCGATAGCGCAGTCCGTAGGCAAGCCTCGGGTCAGCCTTCCGCAGCATGTTCGCAACCCGACCCTCGGAATGAGTGAGGTCGCTATGAAGAACCTCCACGCTGGGCGAAGAGAGCTGTTCCAGTCCGTAGGGAAGCCTGCTCGGGCGCTCTCCTCTGGCGTACTCGTCGCTCCAGGCGGAAAAACTGTGGCCCTCGAGAATGGTGAGCTTGACCGTCGTCACCGCTCAATCCAGAAGCTTGCAAAGAGGAGTGATCGCGCGGAGCTGGAAGCTCTTAGAGGGTCGCCCGTGAGCACGCCAGCGAGTCTATGACGCGGTACTCGCCATACGGCGCGGCCGGAAAGGCGGGCTTGACAGCAACTGCGCGACGGTAGCCTTCGGCGCTGCGCGATGAACGCTCGCAAAATCCTCACAAGCATCTTCTTCAACTACCTGGGAGCGATCACCGTATCGCTGGTCGGCTTCATCTCGACGCCGATCGTCCTTCACCACCTGGGCAAGCAGGCTTTCGGCGCATGGGCGCTGATCGCGGCGATCATCGGCTATTCCTCGTTGCTGGATTTCGGCATCGGGCTAACCGTCATGCGGTTGGTGGCGGAGCGCTCCCACGTCCACGATCGCTCGGAGCTTCGGCCGATGGTCAGCACCGCGCTTACGCTCTACAGCCTCGCCGGCCTCGCGATCGCTGTTGCCGGTGTATTCGCCGCGCCCTACCTCGGCCAGGCCTTCCACCTCCGCGGTCCTTTGCGCCACGACTTCGTCGTTGCACTGATGATCATGAGCGGGACCCTGGGACTCACCTTCTCTGGTGGTTTGTACACAGGGATCAACCAGGGCTTCGGGCACTTTCGTCAACAGAACCTCATCGTCATCGGTCAGGCACTGGCGGGGACCACAGTGATGGTGGTGATTGCCACTATCGGTGGAGGACTCATTCCGCTGGCGATCGGATGGATGGCCTGCGTACTGCTTGGCTTTGTCGCCAAGGCGCTGTATGCCAGCCTAGCCCTTGGTGTCACACCGGATCCTCGCCGCTTTGAACGGGGCCTGGCCGGAGGCCTTTTGTCCATCAGTGTGTGGATGTTTGTCATCAACCTCGCCAACAAGGTGATCTGGAATACCGACACCGTGGTCGTGGGTTCGATCATCGGCACGATCGCTGTTGCCCACTATTCAGTGGCTTTGGGTCCCGCCACCGCGGTGCGCATGCTCACCGACCAGTTCAACTCGGTGACCCTGACCGCCGCGGCCTCACTGAAGGCACAGGATTCTCGTCGCGAGCTTGAGCGACTGCTCCTCGAAGCAACGCGGGTAGTTGTCAGCTGCATCGCGCCGTTCGTCGTGTTGTTCCTCCTGTGGGGCCACCAGTTTCTGGGTCTCTGGGTTGGTCCAAGCCTGGCTTCCGCGGCGCCCACGCTGGTGGTGTTGGTGCTCGGGATGCTCTCCACGTCCGTGCAGGCAACGGCGACGCAGATCCTGCTGGCTTTTGGGCGACAGAGGAGAATCGCGGTTGTGGCGGTGCTGGAAGCTCTCGCAAACCTCGGCTGCAGCATCTTCCTGGCCAGCCGCATGGGCATCGAGGGGGTCGCCCTCGGCACCGCGGTACCAACCACGATCACTGCGTTTGGCTACTACCTGCCAAAGGCCGCGCGTCTGCTTTCAGTGCCGCTCACCTCGGTTCTGAAACGGTTGGTTGCCCCAGTGGGTTTGTGCGGAGCCGCCTACGTGATCATGCGTTTCGCAGTGCCGCCGATTCGGTTCGGCTCGCTGCTGCAGTTCTGCATATTCACGGTCGCGTTCGTGGGGACGCTCATCGTTACCGCGATCATGCTGGACGGTCAGGAACGGCGAACGTACCTGGGCATCTTGTCGTCGTTGACCCGACAACTCTCGCGGTCGTCGTCCTAGAGTCACCGAGCCAAGAGCTGGGCAAACCTCCGCCGGAGCTCAAACCACGGGGGCATGAGCAGTACCTCCCACATACTGGGCCGTCGCTGCGGCCTGCGCAGGCCGCGCTCGACTCCCCGCCGCTCCCACCGCGGCCACGCAGCACGCCAGCCTCGCTGCCGAAAATCTCGGTAACGGCACACCCAGTAGTCGATCGATTCCAGCGCGCTGGGCCACATCGGAGTCAGGCAGACCCACCCCCAGGGGATGCACACGTCCTCCAACCAGACCGGCTCTCGCGAACGCTTGACCGCCGCCACCTCCTCGGCGCTGAGGGGTCGAAGCAGCAGGGGGTGTCGGGGTGTCACCTCCCGGCCGCGGACCTGCGCATTGCGAACGACTGCGGGCCAAGGTATCTGCGCCACTGCGGGCCACGGATGGCAGAGCACCTTCAGCCCACCGCGCCGGTAGTGGCGAGCGTGAGCCTGCTCACTGTCGAGAAAGCGTACTTCGTTCTCCCGCCAGCGACCCAGGTGGTAGAGGCCCGTGTCGGATAAGCCATAGCCAGGGAGCTCGACCAGGGGCCCCTCCACGATGCTGACCTGCTCGGATAGCCGGCGATCCCGTGGAATCGCCGTCATGTGGATGTTCACACACTCGGGATAGCGCTCGAACAGTCCGAGCGCCTTGGCCACGATGGAGTCGTCCCACCACAGCATCTGCATGTCGGCCTGCATGATGTGCAGGAGCCCATAGCCGTGCTCGAAGGCATAGGCCACAGCTTCGCGATAGGCGTCGTACAGCCCGCCAACCTTGGAGTTGCGTGAGACATCGTTGGAACTCCGGCTGAGTAGGTGCATCTTGGGGTCAGCGACACTGAGCTCTGACAGCCGCGCCTGAAGGGCAGAGAGACCGCTGGCGTTATCGACGACAAGCAGATCGTCGTCGGGTGCACTCGCTCTGACGGAGCGAATTGAATTGAGGAAATACGCGGGCAGCTTGTGTCCCACGATCACGTGAAGCATTCGCGCAGGCGCTGACGAAGTCGTCTGGTAAGCGGACATGATTCCTTCCCCAGCCAGACGATACTCACGGTGCGGTCGCTAGCGTGTGGCGCGTGCAGCCGCGGACCACCCGACCGGAGCTTTCGGTGATCGTCTGCAGCCATAACGGAGCGACGACACTCGGCCGAGCCCTTTGCAGCCTGAGCCGGCAGACGCTGGAGCGGGAGCGCTACGAGATCATCGTTGTCGACGATGGCTCGGAGGACGGAACTTCAGAGCTCAGCGCTGCGTATGAGGGGGTGCGAACGATCCGGCTGGAGACCAATGCCGGCCTTGCCGCGGCTCGTAACGCCGGAGTGGCGGCTTCCCGAGCCGGGCTGGTGGCCTTCACCGACGATGACTGTGAAGCGGACCCGGAATGGGCGGCAGCCGTATTGCAAGCGTTTGAGGAACCTCACCTGGACGGAATCGGAGGTGCCGCGGTCCCGGCCCCCGACACCAGCGTGGTCCTCAGGTTCCTTGCAGTGCACAACCCCCTGCGTCCTCTCGGCGCGCAGCTGCTGGAGTCCAACCACCCCCTCCACCGGCTCAGGCTCTATCTCCGTGAGCTGTGGACCCCCGGGGAGCTCGCATGCGGGGCGCAGCTCTACTCCGTGGCGGGAGCGAGCATGGCGTTCCGACGCCAGGCCATCCTTGATCTGGACGGATTTGACGAGGCGTTCGCATTCGGGGGCGAGGAGGAAGACCTCTGCCGCCGCCTTCACGCCCGCACGGGGGGCGCGGTCCTGCGCTATGAGCCGCGCGCCAGGGTCCTTCATTACTTTCAGCCTGGCCTCGGGGACACCCTCCGCCGCTCCCGGTCATACGGCCGGGGCAACGCGCGCAGCGCCCGCAAGCACCAAGACGTTCGCCCGATCGTCTATCCGGCCCCGGTCGTTCTGACGCTCGCCGCGATCCTGGCAGTGGTCACCGGCCGCCCCCGATGGCTGGCAGCGGCGCTGGCCGGGCCGCTCGCGCTGTATCCCGGTTGGTGGCGCAACGTCTTGAATCAGCGCTCGCCAGAGCCCATCGTCTATCCGTATATCCAGCTTCTACAGGAGCTCTACTCGATGGCCGGGCAGACCAGCGGGTGGCGCGCCGGCTATCAGCCGATCCCCAGCATTCATCTGAACGGCGTCGCCGTTACGTCGGCGACACCCGCGTAACGACTGCGTGGCCCCGCGGGTCCTCGTTGTCCAGCCAGGCGTGGGCGACGAGGTTCTCGGTCACGGACCCCACCCCGATAAGCACGTCGTGCGGCCGGCCGAGTGAGAGAAACCAACGCTGGAGAATCAGCGAACGCTCCAGGCAGGTTGCCCCCCGCAGGGACAACCACAGCTTGAGCGGTTTCGACAGGATCGGTCGGGGGTTGGGAGGAGGCGTAACCGTGGTCCTCAGCCCGGTTGCGGGCAGCTCGCGGCGGAGCTTCAGTAGCACCGTATCCGCCCACCGCAGGGACCCCGGCACCAGCGGATAGAGCTTTGCGACCATGGCCCGGCCTGGTCGTCTCCTCGCCGGTTGACCCATCAAGCCAGCCTAGACACTGCGCAGTGATCTCCACGTCATCGGTATGGCGTAGCGCACGAAGTGCAGAGCATGCATCAACCGGCTGACCACGCTGCCGATGGGCGAGCCGTGTATCACGGGGAACGCAGCCCGAAGTACGAACTCCGGGACGCCAGACGCGTCGGTGAGCAAGCCGTCGACGACCTTGACCGCCACGCCGGCCTCAGGCTCAGGTCGAACGTTCGCCCAGTCGACGAGACCGAGGGCCGCCCGCGTCCGCCGGGCGCGGACCGCCGCAGCCGGGAAGAGTCGCGCAGACGGCACCTCCAGCAACTCCTCCACCGCGAGGCTGGCCGCCGCGGTTGGCCGCGCGAGTTGCGGATGATCACGCAGCACACTGGCGAACAGCTCGTCATCGAATTCATCGGCATAGCGCACCCACCAGGCGGCGACGTCCAGCGGCGTCTTCAGGCCCGTCAGGCCGTCGCGAGCATGGAACAGCAGCAGCGAGATCAGCTCATCCGTGGCCTGCGGCCGCCGTACCCCGTCCTCGAACACCGAACGCTCCAGCATGCGCTCGGCGTACTCGAGTCTCGTACCAGTGGATTCGCCAGTGCAGCTCCACCGGAATGCCGTCCGGAGTCTCCAGGATGTGGTGGAGCCTCGGCAGAGAATCCCCCCGCCTCACCCGCCGACATCCGGCCTCCTCCAGCACCCCTACCGCCGCCTGCAGGTCCGCCGAGGTCACCAGGATGTCGATGTCCGCCGACAGTCGGAGCCCGGCGTCCTGATGAAGTCGCTCAGCGAGGAAGGCACCCTTGAGCGGAAGCGCACGAATACCATGCTGCTCCAGCGCCTGAGTCAGCCGCCAGGTGATCATCTGCTTCTGCACGGCGTCCCGCCGCCCAACGGCGAGGACGGCATCGACCGTCGCCGCGAACTCCGGAGCCTGGACCCCGGGGCGAGAGATCAATCGCTGGCCGAGCAACCCGAGGACTCGGAGCCTGTGCAGTTCCTCGGCGAGAAATCTCAGGTTGGCGACGTCGACCAGCTCGCTCAGGTTGGAGCGATTCCGCGCGAGCGCCAGCACGAGTTCTCTCTCCCTCATCAGGATCTGTGCATCTCCACCGTTATCGCCGACCCCCCATACGATCCCCCGTTGAACCTCTACGATAACGCGATGTGCCTGTTTTCCGTTGTTTTGCGTCCAGCACCCGTGGCTTGTGCCTGATCCGGTATTGCGAATCCGCAGCGACGACCTGTTCTGGCGTGAGATAGAGGGTGAGGGCGTAGCCCTCGACGGCCAGACGTGGGATTACCTGACGCTCAACGAGTCGGGACGGATCCTGTGGGAGAAGCTCCAGCAGGGCGCGAGTCGCGATCAACTCTCAGAGCTGCTCATCGAGACCTACGGCATCTCTGCTACCGACGCCGGGGCAGACGTCGACCGTTTCCTCGACGAGCTGCGGCAAAGGAACCTGCTCGCCCAGTGATCCCGCCTCGGGACGGATGGAGCTACCGCGGTACACCCAGTTAGGGCGAATCTGGCATGACGGGGATAGATTCTGCGCCTCCTGAGGAAGAGGAGCTGCCGCTCTTCGCGCTCGACGAGCCAGGAGCGGCGAGTGGGCGGCGGCGGCTGAAGGATCTGCCCCGGCTGATCAGTGACGCACTCGTACTGGTCTGGCGCGCAGCACCGAGGGACCTCGCGCTTACAGCCGTCTTTCAGGTGATTTCGAGCGTCGGCCTGGCCGCCCAGTTGCTGGTATCTCGCTCGCTCTTTGAACACATCCTGGCCGGCGAAAAGCACGGGTATGGCCCTGCGGTTCCAGACATCCTCATCCTCGCGTCGATCATCGCAATCGTCGCAATGACCAACGCCGCCCGCTCCGAGGTTCAGCGGTTGATGTCCGAGCTGGTCGCTCGCTATGCAATGGGTGGAGTCATCGATGTCTCCACCGCCGTTGATCTGGTGGCGTTCGAGACCCCGGCTTTCCACGATCGGCAGCAGCGGGCGTTGATAAACGCGGCCTCACGCCCCCTGCAGATGACGACCGGGCTGCTCGGAATGGCGGGAAGCCTGATCTCGACAGTGGGAATCGGCGCCGCCCTGTTCGCCATCGAGCCGTTGATCCTCCTCCTCGTAGTCGTGGCGATCGCTCCCGTGTGGATTGCCACCGTGGCCGCCAGCCGAGCTATGTATCGCTACTCGGTTGACCAGACCGAGCGCGACCGCCGCAGGTTCTATCTGCAGATGCTCCTCTCGAATAAGGATCCGGCCAAGGAGATTCGCGCCTACGGCACCCGGCAGTTTCTGCGCGACCGCTATGAACGGCTTTACGACGAGCGAATTCGAGCACTCACCGAGCTCGTAAAACGAAGAACGGCGCAAGGAGTCATCGGGGCGCTGCTCACCGGCATTCTGATCGGCGGCTCGCTCGCAGCGATCATCTGGCTCGTGTCCGAGAACCGCCTCTCGCTCGCCGGGGCCGGTGCCGCGGCGGCCGCCATCATCCTGCTCGCGGCGCAACTCCAATCGCTGGCCACATCGGCTGGCTCCCTCTACGAGAGCTCGCTGTTCATACGGGATTTCAACTCGTTTCTCACGCTGCTTCCGGAGAAGGAGCAACCGACCGACCGCGATCTGGTCCCACGACACTTCGACCGGCTTCAAGCGCGGGACGTGAGCTTCATCTATCCCAGCCGGACCGAGCCGAGCCTGGAGAACGTAAACGTTGACCTTCCACGCGGTCAGGTCATTGCGCTCGTCGGTGAGAACGGGTCGGGAAAGACCACGCTGGCCAAGCTTCTCGCCGGCCTCTATTCACCCAGTCGAGGCGCCGTGCTCTGGGACGGAACCGATATCCGGCGCTTCGCCTCGGACGAGCTGTGCGCGCGGATCGCGGTGCTCTTCCAGGACTTCATGCGATACCACCTGTCCGCCCGGGAGAACATCGGCTTTGGAGACCCTGTCCGCGCCGACGACAACGCGGCCATCCAAGCCGCCGCTCGGTCGGCAGGCGCAGACGATTTCTTGACCCGGCTGCCCCGGGGCTACGAGACCCTGCTTGGTCCCGAGTATTTCGGCGGAGTCGACCTCTCGGGGGGCCAGTGGCAGCGGATCGCGCTGGCGCGGGCATATCTGCGATCCGCCGAGCTGATCATCCTCGACGAGCCGACTGCGTCACTGGATGCCAGGGCCGAGGCAGAGCTGTTCGCCGCCGTGCGCGACCTGTTCGCTGAGCACACGGTGCTGCTCATATCCCATCGTTTTGCCAGCGTGAGATTGGCGGATTACATCTACGTGCTGGAGGAAGGCAGGGTCATCGAAGAGGGAACGCACCCGGAACTGATGGCCCGCGAGCAGACCTACGCGGCGATGTTCACGCTCCAAGCGTCAGCCTACGGCGTCCACACAGCATCCCCGCCCCGCGCCGCCGCGGGATCCGAACGCCTCAGTTGGCTGAGGTCCAAGCGGTGAGGGTCACGCGGGCGCGAAGTAGCGCCGGCGCGCTGGACGACACCGCCGGCCCGCCGGACGACACCGACGACCAGCCGCCGTATGTCATGAGCGGCTGGGAGATCCCGTTCAGCCTGGTACTGGGCGAGAACTCCTCGCGGAAGCCCCTGCGGGCGCGGGAGACATCGCCTGGCGAGTTGGCTGAGGTGCTGGAGCAGGTTCTGGTCCCTTCGCTCAATAGGCCGCCTTGCGTGGTGGCGTTCTCCGGGGGGCGGGACTCCTCGGCGATCTTGGCCGCCGCCACCCATGCTGCTCGTCGCCACGGCCTGCCCTTGCCGGTGCCGGTTACCAACCGGTTCCCCTCGAGCCCGGACACCGACGAGAGTGAGTGGCAAGAGATGGTTATCGACCACCTGGGGCTCGAGGACTGGGTCCGGGTGGACTTGAGCGACGAGCTCGACGTGATCGGGCCACTGGCCGGTCCGGTCCTCCGCCGTTACGGTGTCCTGTGGCCGATGAACAGCCACTTCCTGCTGCCGGCGATCGCCCATGCCGGCGAGGGCACCGTCCTCACCGGGACCGGCGGCGATGAGCTGTTTCTTCCCAGCGCCGAGAGAGCTGCGCTGATTCTCAACCGGCAGATCCGGCCGCGGCGGTCAGATGCGCTGGTGCTGGCGCGGGCTTTCGGACCGCGGTATTTCCGCACCCGTCAGGTCGTGCCGCGGATCGAGCCGTTGTCATGGCTCCGCCCGGCGGCGAATCGCGAGCGCTCGGTGACGCTGGCCCGGATGCTGGCCCACGAGCCGCTGTGGTGGGGACGCTCGGTTGTGGAGCACTGGTGGCGCTCACGCGCCCGGCTGGCACTCGTGTACTCGATCGATGCTCTCGGCCGGGCCGCCCAGGTACGTGTGGAGCATCCCTTCATGCATCCTGACTTCCTCACCGCGATCGCCGGAGCGTTCTGGCGCACCGGATTTGCCAGCCGAGAACTAGCGATGGATCTGATCGTGGGGGACGGGCTGCCCCTCCCGGTGCGCCGGCGTACCGACAAAATTGCGTTCTTCCAGCCTTTTTTCCATCGCCACAGCCGGGAGTTCGTTGCCGGATGGAACGGTGCAGGGGTCGATGAAGCGATCGTCGACGTCGAGGCGCTTCGGCGAACCTGGAGCGAAGGTGAGGTGGACGGCCGGTCCTACTCGCTGCTGCAATCGGCGTGGCTCCATGCCCAAGGCGAAGCGCTGAGCGAGCCCCTGGAGGCACCTTGACGCGTCGGGGTCGCCGCCGTTACAATAAAAACATGACTAGCTCAAAGAAGGTCTACGAGGCTCCGGCGATTGAAGTTGCCGGGACCCTCCATGAGCTCACTCTCACGAGTGACAAGTACCAGACCCACCGGCCGGACGGAACGACCTTCCATCCGTCTCAGGGTGTGTCAATCCCCCTGACCTCTTAGGTCTGCTGCCCGCGCGAGCGGGCACGGGGGTAAGCAGATTTTTAGGATTGTCGGTCCTCCGGCAATCCTAAATTTCGTTAAGCACCTTTAGCAGCAAGGCGAACGCCTGATCCGCCGCCTTCCAACGCTGGGGGCGCCGCCAGACGAAGCCGGGACGGGCGGCGAGGTCCAGGAGCCCGGCTGGGTCGTCCATCGGCAGCCTCAGCGCGCGCTGGTGGGGGATCCTGGGCAGGAGCTCCCCGGGGCGCAAGCGGTCAAGCGAGGGTGCCTCTCCCCACTCCAGGAACACCCATCCGCGCAGCGGATGGTCCGGCAGGCAGCGGTCCAGGTAGACCCGCCATCGCTCTCGCGTTCCTACGAACCCCAGCGGACGCCCTGCCTCCAGCGCACGGGCAGCCTCAGGCCGGAGATCGACGCACCGCGGCCCGGCGAGCACTTTCCCCCGCTCGCAGACCACCAAGTCATCGGTGATCACCGGCACCCCGGCGCGGGCCAGCCATCCGAGCGTCGAGCTCTTACCTGACCCCTTGTCGCCGGCGAGAATCCACGCGCCGTTGCCAAGCAGCACCGCGCCGGCGTGAAAGGCCATCCGGCCCATCCAGACCCCGATCGTCGAGGCCGCCGAAGTGAGGTGCGGGGCAACGACGCACTCGGGCACGGTCGGGGCCCTGAGGGTCAGCTCCACGACCGCGGGCGTCCGCTGGATTTTGATGTGGTTGCCCCCGGCGAGGGCGTACTGGGCGGCGTCGGCCCCCCAAACGGTCAGCTCCGGGGGGGTCGGGTCCACCGTTGTGCTCACGGCCACCTCCGGCCAGCCAGGCAAGGAACCCCCCAGAATTGACGTCGTCTCCCCCATCGAGGGGAAGCGAACCCCCCAGGCTCCATCCATGGACGTCATCTGGCGATCGTCATCAACGCCTCACCGGCCACGGTGACGTCGTCGAACGGGATCTTTCGCCCTTTTTCGAACTCCTGACCCTGCTCATGACCCTTCCCGGCGATGACGACGATGTCGCCGGGGTCGGCGCCCGAGAGCGCCTGCTCGATCGCCGCCCGCCGGTCGACCTCGTGCTCCACGGTTGGTCCGGTTCCCGCCAGGATCTCGGCGATGATCGCCTGGGGCTCCTCGGAGCGAGGGTTGTCGGAGGTGACGATGACCCGGTCTGCAAGACGCTGCGCAATCTCCCCCATCAACGGCCGCTTGGCGCGGTCACGATCCCCGCCGGCGCCAAACACGACATGGACCCGTCCTTCGGTCAGCTCGCGGGCGGTCTGGAGCACGTTGGCCAGCGAATCCGGGGTGTGGGCATAGTCCACGACCACCGCGAACGGCTGACCCGCCTCGACGCTCTGAAACCGGCCTGGCACCTGGCCGGCGGTGAGGATGGCCTCAGCACAGGTTTCGGCTGGCACTCCGAGCTCCCGCGCGGTGGCCAGCGCCCCGAGCACATTGAGTACGTTGAAGCGGCCGCGTAACGGCGAGTGAAGCGAGATCTCTCCATCCGGAGTGTCCACCAGGAACCGGGATCCGGAGATGTCGGTCCGTAGCTCCCGTGCGCGGTAGTCGGCATCTGCGTCTATGGCGAAGGTGACAGGTCCGCTCAGCTCAGTGGCCAGGCGAGCGCCGTAGGGATCATCGAGGTTGATGATCGTCCGGTCGGGCGTGAGCTGCACGAACAGCCGTCGCTTGGCCTGGAAGTACTCCTCCATCGTGCCGTGAAAGTCCAAGTGGTCCTGAGTCAGATTGGTGAAGATCGAGGCAGTGAAATGGATTCCGTCGGCCCGATGGAGCTCCAGCGCGTGGGAGGAGACCTCCATCACCACCGCGCGGTCTTCCTGCTGGAGCATCTCGCGGAACGTGCGCTGAAGATCGATCGCTTCGGGAGTGGTGCGCGCGACTTCCCGCTCGATCCCCCCCACCACCGACTTCACGGTCCCCAGAAGCCCCGTCTGCCGTCCTGAGGCCTCGAGCAGCGAGCGCAGCAGAAACGCGGTGGTCGTCTTGCCGTTGGTCCCGGTGACGCCGATTGCCGCCAGCGCAGCCGTGGGATCGCCGTAGAACGCAGCGGCCGCCGTCGCCATCGCGGCTCGGCTGGAGTCGACCCGGACCTGTGGCACCTCCAGCCCGGGAAGCTCACGCTCAACCACCAGCGCCGCAGCCCCGGCGGCTACCGCATCGGCGGCGAACTCGTGTCCGTCACGGTTGAAGCCGGGCACGCAGAAGAACAGCGCCCCAGGGGTGACGGCGCGGGCATCGTAGGCCAGCGAGGTGATTTCGGGATCGTCGGCGCTGCGGACCGCTCCGGGACAGACCTGCGCAAGCCTCATGGTCCCGGAGCGTATCGCCGGACTCAGCCGTCACCTCACCGGGCCTGAGCCTCCCGGTTTGGCGTGTCTAGGGGAGGGTGATCTGCGTATATCCGAGGATGTTGCCGAAGCTGAAGCTGAGGCCGGTGGAGTTCTTGGCGACGTCGGTGACTGCCGCGTACGCTCCACCCGGACACCACGTGTTCGGCGTTGTCGCCGTGGCCGGTGGCCGCAGGCTCACGCTCACCAGCTTGCCGGTCCTCGGCTGGGTCACCCGGACTGTCGCCGTGGAGTGACAGGTACTCCCGCTGCCGTACCTGCCGACTCCAATCAGGTACTGCCGACTGCTCGGCAGCGCCTGGGCGGTCCGGAAGCTAACGGTGACCGGCTGGGTGGCGCCGGGCACCGGTTGGCTGGCGGTCACCTTGACCTTCTTGATCAGCTGATAGCCACCAGTCAGATGAGGCGTGGAAGCGTGTCGCAGCTCATGCAGCCGACCATGACGCCAATTGAAGGGGATTCTCGCGCTGAACCGGCGGCCGTGCGGGGGTGTGATCGTGACCACGCCCCGCCCGCGAGCGTGAAAGGTGCCGCCTGAGTACGAGAACTGAATGATCTGCTTCGGCGGCGCGTAGCGGCTGAAGGCGTATTTGTAGCCCCAGGCGTCGCCAGTGGTCGCCACGGTGGAGAAGGTCCACCGGCGAGGCGTACCCCCTGCCGACTTGAACGGGTTCCAAGCCATCATGGCGTCGAGGCCCTCGAACCACGTCGCGGCATCGTGGTCGCCAGCGAACTGATGGAAGCTCAGGTGGACGCCGGCGTGCCGAGCGGCTGCCGCGAAGGCGAGCGACTCCTGATCGAATTCGTACTCCTCGAACCGGGCAACGGTGGACGTCGTCTCCCCGGCGATTGGGCTCCCGTTGCCGGCCCCCACGAACACGCGGGTGTTGCGCAGGTTGGCGCCGAGCGCCAGCGGATCGTGACCGACGGCGTAGAACTTGCCCGCCGGGCCCCAGTAAGTCGGAAAGTCACCGAAGATCTCCAGGAAGGTCGGGCTTTCGGGGGAGAGCACTCCGGAGAACGACCCCGCGCTACCGAAGTAGTCCGGGCGCTGGGAGGCGAGGTAGATCGCCCCGTACCCACCCATCGACAGGCCGGCGATCGCGTGCTGACTGCGGCTGGGACAGACATGGAGACGCTTCTGAACCATCGGAATCGTGTCCTGAAGGATCCAGCTCTCGAACGCCGGATGGCGCAGCCCGCCCCACCAGTTGTTGATCCACCAGGTATCTCCGCTGCCGGGGAGCACCAGGATCGCCTTGATGTTCCGCTTCAGGAGCCCCCCGTTGCTGATGGTCAGCCACTGCAGGGAAATCGGTGCGTTGGTGGCCGCGTTGCCCTGGGCTGAGCCGTGAAGCAGATACATCACCGGCCAGCAACGCCGACTGTGGTAGGCGTTGGGCAGCACGACGGTGGTCGTGAGATGCCCGTTCACCAGGTCCCGCGGGAACAGATCACGCTTGTTGATGAAGTTCGATCCCGGGGTGTTCCACTCCTGGACGGTTTGGGCCATGGCGCTTGGCGCCACGACGGCTGCAAACAAAACTCCCACTCCGAGCCCGAGAATCCAACGCCGCATGAACGGTTCCCCTTTGATCGATCGAATGCTGGACGGCGCCATCCAGGCGCCCGACTACCTTGACCCTCCGAGTTTTAGAGTAGCAACGTCTCCGGGGCGTGGATGCACGTAGCCCTGCACGGATTCTCCTTCACCCCGTACCGAACCCCCTCCCTCGGTTGGCGAGCTCCCGCCGCTCGATCACCCGGTCGGCGAGGCCGTAGGCGACCGCCTCCTCGCCGGTGAAGTAGCGGTCGCGCTCCATGTCCGCGTGGACCCGCTCCACCGATTGCCCGCAGTGCTTTGCGTAGATCTCGTCCACCCGGGCCCGGAGCGCCAGGACCTCGCGAGCATGGATCTCGATATCACTGGTCTGCCCCTGAAAGCCGCCTGAGGGCTGATGGATGAGGATGCGGCTGTTGGGCAGTGTCAATCGCTTGCCGGGGGCGCCGCCCGCAAGCAACAGCGAGCCCATCGACATCGCAACGCCGTAGCAGATCGTTTGCACGTCGGGGCCGATGAACTGCATTGCGTCGTAGATCGCCAGACCGGCGTAGATCGAGCCTCCCGGGGAGTTGATGTAGAGGTGGATGTCCTTGTCAGGATCATCGGATTCGAGATGCACGAGCTGGGCGACGATCAGGTTGGCGACCTCCTCCCCCACCTCTCCTCCAAGGAATACGACACGGTCATTGAGCAACCGTGAGTAGATGTCGAACGAGCGCTCCCCACGAGCGGTCTGCTCGACGACCATCGGTACGAGCGGCATGCGTTGAGCTCCTTTTCGTCAGCCTGGTAAAGTGCAACGCATTGGTTGCGCGTTCAGTCGCAACGTAGCACATGTGCAACTGGTAGGTTGCGTTTGTATTGAGCCCCGCCCCCCGAGGCTTCTCACCCCACCGACGCCAGGAGGACTGAAGACAATGACCGAGCGGATTGAGCGCGAGCTCCTGCTGGAAGCGTCTCCCGAACAGGTGTGGGACGCCGTGACCGGAGACGGGTGGCTTGCCGACGAGGTCGAGCTTGACCTCCGTCCCGGTGGCGACGCCGGGTTCCATTCGGCCTCCGAGAGCAGAGAAGGGTGGATTGAGGAGTCAGTGACCCACCGCCGGCTCACCTTCTGGTGGGCCAGCGGCGGTGAGCCCGCCACCCGGGTCGAACTCACCCTCACCCCGGAGGCTGCCGCCACCAGGCTGCGCGTGGTCGAGACCAGGCCACTTGAGCAGGTGCATCTGGTCGGGGCCCCCCTCCCCGGGCGGCGGGTGGACGGGCGCGGGCCGGCGCTCCTGGCCGGCGCTCGATGAACGTTGATCCCACCGGGTCAGTCTTCGGCGCTCTGGCCGACGGGACGCGTCGTGACCTGCTGCGCTCGATCTCGAGCCATCCCGCGACGGCCACGGAGCTGGCCGGGGCGATGCCGATCTCCCGGCAGGCGGTGGTCAAGCACCTGGGCACGCTGAGTGACGCCGGGTTGGTGCAGGGCCAGCGCAGCGGTCGCGAGGTGCGCTACCAGCTCACCCCGGAACCGCTGGCGGAGGTCATGTCGTGGATGGCCGAGGTCGGGGCAGAGTGGGACGGGCGGCTGGCACGGCTGCGTGACCGCCTGGAACCCCGCTGACCGCTCCGACCGCGAGCGTCGCCCAGCCTCCGCCGTCCGCTCGCACCGGACCGCGAGCGTCCAGTGCGCTCAGCGCGGCGAGATCCCGAGGTAGGGCACCGCCCACCCCACGATCTTCTGAAACGCCGGCGCGGCAACTGAGCCACCGTAGATCGAGCCCTGGGGCTCATCCACCATCACCGCCACCAGCAGGCGCGGATGGCTGGCCGGCACGAAGCCGATGAAGGATGCGATGTAGGTGGAGCTTGAATACTGGCCGTTGACGACGACGTTGGCGGTACCGGTCTTGCCGGCGAGGTCATAGCCGGGGATGGCCGCACCGGAGGCCGTGCCGCCGTCGGCGAACACCCCGCGAAGCATGTCGCGCAGTGAGCCCGCGGTGGCGGAAGAGATGATGCGCCTGCCGCGAGGCTCCTTGGTCGCCTTGCCGCCGACCGCGGCGACCACGTGGGGCGCGCGCAGGACTCCTCCGTTGGCGATCGCCGCGTAGGCGGTGGCGATCTGGATCGGCGTGACCGACTCGCCCTGGCCCATCGGCAGGTTGCCCATCGACGAGCCCGAGTACTGCGATGAGTGGAGCACGATCCCCTGCTCCTCCCCGGGCAGGTCGATCCCCGTGGGCGATCCGAAGCCGAAGCGGTGGACCCAGTAGTCGAAGCGCTGCGGTCCTAGCTTCATCCCGATCTCGTCGGCCCCGATGTTGCTGGAGACACGGAGGATGTCGGCCACCGACAGCGTCTCGTCCCCGTGATCTTCGGCGTCGTGGATCTGGCGATCCGCAACCTGAAGCACCGATGGGATGTCGAACTGGGTGGTCGGCTTGGCCACGCTGTCCTGGAGTGCCCCCGCCACCGTGATCGCCTTGAAGGTCGAGCCGGGCTCATAGTTGAACGACACCGCGCGGTTCTCGTTGGCGTAGGAGGGTGCCCCGGCGGGATCGTTGTCGTTGACCCGGGGCCAGTTCGCCAGCGCCAGGATCTCGCCGGTGTTGGGATCCATGGCGATCGCAGTGGCGCCCTTGGGGGAGTACTGAGCGCCCACCCCGGCCAGCACCTGCTCGACCTCGTCCTGCAACGCGGCATCGATGGTCAGCTTCACCGTCTTGCCCGCGACCGTGGGGCGGATGTCGTCGATCGATATCGGCTGGCCGATCGCGTCGTTGACGATTCGCCTGATGCCGTCGGCCCCGTGCAGCTGCCGCTCGTAGCGGTACTCGACCCCGCTGAGGCCCCGATCGTTCCAGCCAACGCTTCCGAGCACCTGAGAGGCTGCCCACGAGCGGGGATAGATGCGCCGGATCTCCGGGACCATGGTCAGCCCATCGATGTGCATCTTGGTGATCACCGCCGCCCGGTCCCCGGGGACCAGGTGAGCCAGGTACTGAAAGCCGGTGTGCGGCTTGGTCAGCAGCGTCATCAAAGCCGACTCCGGCTTTCTCAGGAGCGGTGAGAGCTCGGCTGCCACCTGCTGGGGGTGCTTGATCAGGTAGGGATCGGCGGCGATGTCATCGGCAGACTGGCTGATGGCCAGCTCCGCGCCGTTGCGGTCGGTGATCGAACCTCGCTCCGCCGGGATCGTCTCTGCTTGGACCTGCTGGGTGACCGCGGCCCGGCGCAGCGGTCCCGCCTTGACCGCGCCCAGGTACGTCGCCCTGAGGACGGCGATCCCCAGGAGGCTCAGGAAGATCAGAAACAGCAGACCGATGCGCCGGTCGATCACCGTCACTGCGGAGCTGGACCCCCCTGAGCCACGGGCCCTGCGCTGGGGCGGCGGTGCTCGACACAGGGGGACGTGTCCTGAGCGGTGGCCAGGGGGGCAATCGAACCTGACGAGGTTGAGCCCGCGTACGACGAGGGCGGACCCGTGCCACCAGAGGTGGCCGTGATCGCAGATGTACCGGCGCCACTGTCGGTGGGTCCGGTCGCACCGCGTCCCTGATGAGCCCGAACCGTTGCCCCGTGGTCACGGCTCCGTTTGAGGTGACCAGGGCCAAGAAGCTCCCAGGATCAGGCGCGTGCAGGTTGGCGATCGCCTTCGGCACGTCGCCGCCGGCGCCGGCCGACAGGAATCCGACGTCGGAGGGCGCCGGCATGACCATGCCGCCGGCGGCGGCCAGCCGCTCGATCCGCTGGTCGTCGGCCAGCCTTGCCACGTTGTCGCGAAGACCTTCGTTCCGGCCCTGAAGGTAGGTACTCCGCTCGATGGAGCGGCCCATGCTCGCACCCAGCTTCAGCACTTCCACCTGCATGGCGACGATTCCCGCCAGCATCACCCCCAGCAGCGCGATCCACGTCCTCCCCCGGATAAGCCGGTCGACCAATCCGTGGTCCGGGAGCGCTCGCAGGAACGCCGTGGCACGTGCTCCAAGCGGAGCGGTGCGGACTGGACCCGAGACTCGGCGCGGGCGGCGTGGTGAGACCGATGGCCGGGGCGCGGTCTGAGGCCCGGGGGCCGTCCCCACGCGGCCGCTCAGGGGACCCGAGACCCGGCGGGGGGCGCGCGTACCGGCGGGGGCACGGAGGTTGCGGCGGTGTCCGGGGCAGGGGTGGCTCCCCCTCCCTTCTGCTTCACCCTGTCTCGGCCGGCGGGCGTGGTCGCTGCGGGCGTCACTCTCTAGACCTCCAGCTTTCGCGCGGCACGCAGATGCGCCGACTTTGACCTGGGATTAGCCGCCACCTCGCCCGGTGTCGGTGCGACGGCACGGCGTGTCAGCAGCTCGGCCTCCGGCTCGTGACCACAGACACATATTGGGAGCTCGGGCGGACATCTACATCCACGCGCAAGCTCGGCCAGGAAGCGCTTCACCCGGCGATCCTCCAGCGAGTGGAAGGAAATCGCGCCGAGCCGCCCGCCGGACCGCAGCAGCTCCCACGCCACCGGCAGCGCCTCGTCCAGCTGGCCAAGCTCATCGTTGACGGCCATCCGCAGCGCCTGGAAGGCGCGGCGGGCAGGATGGCCTCCGGCGAACTGGGCGGGGGTGGGGATCGCCATCTTGATCGTCTCCACCAGCTGTTGGGTGGTGGCGAGCCGATCCCGCTGCCTGCCGCGAACGATCGCCCGGGCGATCTGGCTCGCATAGCGCTCCTCGCCGTACTCGCGAAGGAGGCGGGAGAGGCGTCGCTCCTCCCAGGTGTTGACGATCTCCGCGGCAGTCAGCTCGTCGTCGGGGTCCATCCGCATGTCCAGCGGCGCGTCGTAGGCGTAGGAGAAGCCCCGCGCCCAGGTATCGATCTGCATGGAGGACATGCCCAGATCCAAAAGCACCATGTCGGCTGTGGTGCCCTCCGCCAGCAGCTGCTCCAGCCCGCTCGCGAAGTCCGCACGGATGAACCGGGTATGGCATGAGACCTCCGCCGCGAGCTCGGCGAAGCGCTCCTCCGCGATCGGATCGCGATCGATGCCGATGAGCGTGCCTCCCGGACCGATGCGGTCAGCGACCAGCCGTGCGTGACCACCTCCCCCGAAGGTGCAATCGACCGCCGTCTCGTTCAGATGCGGATTGAGCAGATCGATCAGCTCGCCGGCGAGGACCGGGATGTGCGTCTGGGGCATGTCAAGCAGTGTCGCCAAGGCTCGCTGCAATCTCTGGTATGCGGGTCAGGACACTCTCGTGGTAGCCCTCGTAGGCGGAGCGGTCGAAGATCTCGACGCACTCACCGGATCCGGTGACGATGACGTCCTTGTCGAGACTTGCGTAGCGGATCAGCGGCGGGGGGATCATCACGCGGTTAGCTGAGTCAAGCTCCGAGTCAAACGACGAGTTGAAGAAGAAGCGCTTGAGTTCCCGCGCACGCGGAGAGAGCGGATTGAGTCCAGCCAGCGTCTGGACGGTGAACGCCTCGTAGGCGTCGGGAGTCCATAGCGAGACCGAGCGCGGCGAGCCTTCGCCGACCTCGTGCGAGGCGGCGAGCACGACGCCCCCCGCCAACGCCGCGCGGAACTTGGCCGGGACCGTTAGACGGTGCTTCGCGTCGAGCGCGTGGTCGAACGTTCCGCGGAAGATCAAGGGTTCTCATTGCCTGGAGGGAAGTTCAAACCCGGGTGGCTGGGTGGGAGGAGCCCTGCCACCCGGGTTCCGCATGCGTCGCCCACTGTAACCCACCTTCTCCCACAATGCAACCCAATTCTCACCCACGGCTCCACGACGGCCGTCAAGTGACCCCTCAGGCAGGCGGACCGCGAGGTAGACCGGGTTCATCTGCAACCGCACGCGGCGCAGGTGGAGTGGCCCGATGGGTGCAAGCGAGGTTGCAGTTGCGGCGCCTGGGCTGGCGCTTGCACTGGCCGCGGCGTTCCGTCCGGAGCGTGTGCAGCGGTCCGTTTGCGTGGCCGGCGATGGAGTAGCGGCGGCGGCTTCGGCTAGTCAGCACTACCGGCGCCGAACCGCAGTCTGAGCGGGTGGCGCGGATGAGGAAGCCGGACTGCTATCCGGGAGGTACGTCCACCAGCCCCGCGTCAGCTCCAGATCTTGCCAAGGGCAACTCCAGGACGAGGCAGGCTCCCCACCGTGACGGGGCCGCGGCTAGGCGACCGCCATGCTGGCGCGCGACCCCGGCGGCAATCGCCAGGCCGCGCCCCCGACCGCTGCCTTCCTCACCGCCACCTCCGCGCCGGCTACGCCCCCCGCGCGCATCCTGCGTGAGCTGTACCACGGACGCGGGCAGGCCAGGCCCCTCGTCGGTGATTTCCAGCCGCGCCCTCTCCCCCAGCTGACGGCATCTGACCGACACCCTTCCCCCTCCGTGCTCGATCGCGTTGGCGACCAGGTTGCCGATGGCCTGGGCCAGCCGCAGCCGGTCACCATGCACCAACACCGGGCCATCGACCTCCTCGAGCCCGAGATGCGATCCATGGGCTTCGGCGAAGCCCTCCCACCCGGCAACCGACTGGAGCAGCAGCTGCTGCACGTCCACGCGCTCCCACGTGGTTCGGGTCGCCCTCACCGGACCGAGCCGGACCCGAGGGGCGAACGGCGAGGACCCTAAGCCCACCGCGCCGGCAAGGTCGTCTAGCGCCAGCGCCGCTCGGTCCAGCTCCAGCTCCACTCCCCGCAACCGTTTCGCCCCGGTGCTGCCAGGTCCCGTCACCCGGTGCAGACCGAGCCTCGCGGCGGTGATCGGGCCACGGAGCTCATGAGAGGCACGGGCCACCGATTCCCGCGTGGCCGAATGGGCTCGCCAGGTGACCACCGCCACCGCACCGGACACGGCAGCGCTCGTCCATCCGACGACGAGGAGGCCGGGCCACATCACGCCACCGTGCCGTCGATCAGCCGGTACCCCACGCCCCACACGTTCACCACGAAGCTGGCACCGTGCGCCCGCAGCTTCCGCCGCAGCCGGCCGGCGTGAGAGTCAAGCGTCCGGGTCGCACCGAGTGCCTGGAAGCCCCAGACCCCGCGGAGAAGCTCCTCACGTGTGAACACACGGGTCGGCTCAGCGGCCAGCGTGCGCAACAGCGCAAATTCCTTCTTCGACAGCGTAAGTGGCTCCCCATCCAGCCAGGCCTGCCTGCCGACGGGATCGATCTCCAGCGGACCGACCCTGAGCCTTCCCACCCCCGGCCGCAACCGTGTCCGCCGCAGCAGCGCGTCGATCCTCGCCCGCAGCTCCGGGTAACTGAACGGCTTGACGACGTAATCGTCACAGCCCCGGGCGAAACCGCGAAGCCGTACCAGCTCTTCCGTCCGGCCAGAGAGAACCAGCAAAGGCAGGTCAGGATCGATCCGCCCGGCCCGATCGGCCTCCCGGACTTCCCGGATCAGCTCCAGGCCGTCCCCGTCAGGAAGACCGAGGTCGACGATGGCGAGGTCTGGATATCCCTTCTCTATCGCTCGGCGGCCGGCAGCGACGCCGTCCGCCTCGATGATTTCGTAGCTGTCGGCCGACAGGTTGTCGGCGAGGAAGGTGCGGGTGGAGGTGTGATCCTCCACCACCAGGATCGTCGCCGGCGTGCTCTGCATGGCTTACAGAGCGAGCTGGAGGGCCTTCTCCACCCCCCTCACCTGCAACATCGCGTTCAGTCCCTGCGCCGCGGAAGGATTCGCCCATATGATCCCGACGCCCTATGTATCAACGCGGCAACTACAGCTCTGGCGACGACTTCGTGCTCGAATACGGCGAGCTCCGATTCACCTTCAACGAGAGGGACTTTCGCGAGCGATGCGAGCAGGCAGCGCGCAAGCTCGGATTCCTCGGCGTCGCGGTGGAAGAGGACGAGGCCGAGGACCTGATCAACCTCGTGGTCAACGGCGAGGTGACCGATCCTGCATCCGCTCTCGGCGAGCACGTCAACGACTGCTGGCCGGAGCTGGTGGGCCCCACCGACCGCTCGCTGGTGCACTGGCTGCGACGGCTTATCTTTCGCAGTGCGTGGCTGGACCAGCGGGTCAAGGAAGGCGAGCTGGACGTCGTGTTCCGGGAGGACACCAGTGGGTTCGTATACATCCAGCCCCACCGTGGCGGCGAGCCGATCGAGCTCGCCCCCGAGCCGAGTTGGAACCGCGTCGCTTACATGCGGCGCTGATCAGCGGCCGCCGGCACCTCCTAGCCGCTAGCGGCTAGCCCCCGCCGCCGGGAGTCACGGCCCCCTGGTTGGCCGGCGCCGGATTGTCCAGCAGCAGCTTCGGGACGGTGACTAGCTTGTAGCCGCGCGCGTGCAGCGCGCGGACGATCATCGGTATCGCCGCGATGGTCTGCGTCCGGGTTCCGCCGGCGTCGTGCATCAGCACGATCGCCCCGGGGCGGGCCCCGGAGAGGACCGCGTTTACGATCTTCTGCACACCCGGCTGGAGGTAGTCGTCGGTGTCGATCGTCCACAGCACCATCAGCATCCGGTAGCTACGCAGCAGCGCCAGTGTCTCCCCGTCCCACAGTCCGTAGGGCGGCCGGAACAGGCGAGGGAACGGCGCACCGTACGCGCCGATCGCCGAGGCCGCCTGCACCAGCTGCGACTGCTGCCCGCCCGGGGGCAGCTCGCTCATCGGAGCATGGGTGAAGGTGTGGTCGCCGATGGGATCGCCGTCGGCGACGATCCGCGTCGTGGACGCATGGAAGTACACCTCCTGGTTGCCGACCTCGAAGAACGTGGCGGGAACGTGCAGCCGCTCCAGCACGTCAATCACTCGCGGGCTGTAGGGCCCAGGGCCATCGTCGAAGGTCAGCGCCATCTCCCGGTGCTGGGAGCCGGCGAATCGGACGTACGGGGTCACCGCAAGCGTGTGGTCGATTGCGCCGTTCTCCGCAGCCGTCTCCGCGCTCGCGAACGATCCCGCCCCGGTGCCGGCCAGCACCTGGACGCGAGTGAAGAAGCTCGGAACGGGAGCGAATGCGGGGTGAACCACGGCCCGGCCTCCGGAGCCCGAGGTGATTATCACGATCAGCAGCACCGCCGCCACCACGGCTCCGCCCAGCACGCGGCGCCGGCGGCGGTGGTGGGGCTCGTGGCTGCGGTAGCGGCCAGGACCGGTCGAGGCTGGTGGCCGCGATCCGGCGCGAAGTGCGGTGCTTCCGTCGTTCACGGTGTCAAGGGGATGATGCCGAGTGATCCGGCGGCCGGTGAGCCGGTCCGAGCGGACTGACCACTACCCTGCCACGCCATGCCCGCGTCGATCTGGGTCGTGATTCCCACTTACAACGAGGCGGCCAACGTCGATGCGATCGTCCGGGCCACCACCGCCGAACTGCAGAGGCTAGCGCCTGAGCGCCACCGCATCCTCGTCGTCGACGACGGCTCGCCGGACGGAACCGGTGAGATCGCCGATCGACTCGCGGCTGAGATCCCGACCGTTGCGGTGCTCCACCGCGCTCAGAAGGACGGTCTCGGCCATGCCTACCTGGCCGGCTTCGAGGTGGCGCTGAACGATGGGGCCGAACTCGTGGTGGAAATGGACGCCGACTTCTCCCACGATCCGCGCTACCTGGGCGACCTGCTGAAGGCGGCACGGAGCGCCGACCTGGTGCTCGGCTCGCGGTACGTTCCCGGTGGCGCCGTAGAGGACTGGGGTCGGTTGCGGCGCTTGATCAGCCAGGGTGGCGGTTTCTATGCCCGCTGGATCCTGGGAGTGAAGATCAGAGATCTGACCGGTGGTTTCAAGTGCATCCGGCGCGAGGTATTGGAGGCGATCGATCTGCCCGCGGTCCGTGCTGAGGGCTACGTGTTCCAAATCGAGGTCACCTACCGGGCGCTACTGGCAGGATTCACCGTGCGAGAGGTCCCCATCATCTTCCGTGACCGCACCGCCGGTACCAGCAAGATGTCACCACGCATCGCCCTGGAAGCGATGTGGCTAGTGCCTCGCCTGCGCCGGAGGCTGGGACGCCGTGGATCCTCGGCGCCACCCCAGCTCTCCCCCGAGACTCGCCGTGACCCCTCCCGTCCCTAACGCGATCACAATGCGCCTCAACCCGCGCCCGACCGCGCGGGCGGCATCGTCGTCGTCATGAGCAATCCCGGTCCGCTCGGCATGACGCCGCCGACCGGCGCCATCGACCTGGCCGCCGGCCCGCCGCGATCCCGCCTCTGGGGGCGGTGGGCCCGCGGCGCAATCGGGGCGCACGCGGGACTGCTGGGGTTGGGGGGCCTTGTACTGACCACGGCGCTGATCTCCGTGGGCGCCGCAAACACCAACGCACTGCTGCCCGAATCGGCGAGACCCGCTCCGCCGTCGCTCGCCGGCCCGTTCTCGGGCGCCGGACTCGACCTCCACTCCGGCGGCATGATCGCCCTGCTCGCGCTGAGTTTCGCCGCATACCTCGTCACGGTGCGCGCGGCGCCCCAGCTCTCGCCGCGCCTGGTGCTGATCACCATCGCGGCGGTCCACGCGCTGGTGTTGCTGGCAGCACCGGTGCTGTCTACCGACGTGTTCAGCTACCAGGCCTACGCACGGATCTGGTCGATTCACGGCGCGGATCCCTACACCACGGGGCCGCACTTGATCGCCGACAACCCCGTCTACGCGTTCATCGGCGCCAAGTGGACAGCGATCCCCACCGCCTATGGGCCGCTTTTCACGGCGTTCAGCCGGCTGCTCGCGCCGCTGTCAATCGCCGCCAGCGCGTTCGCCTACAAGGCTCTGGCTGGAGTGGCCAGCCTCGCCACCGCCGCGTTGGTGTGGCGCGCCGCGCGTCTACGGGGACTCAACCCCACCAAGGCCACCGCTCTGGTGGCGCTCAACCCGTTGCTGGTGGTCTACGGCGTCGGTGGCGGACACAACGACCTGCTGATGCTGGCGCTCTTGGTGGCCGGCATCTACGCCCTGCTTGCCGGACGCGACCGAGCGGCAGGAGCGCTGCCGGTGATCGCCGCCGCGGTCAAGCTCACCGCCGGAGTCTTTCTGCCCTTTTTCCTGGCCGCGCAAGGGGGCCTCGGTGCTCAGCCCCGTCGCCGCAATATCGTGATCGGCGCCGGTGTTGCCGCCGCCGGGGTCCTCACCCTCTCGGTGACGGCGTTCGGGGGAGGGCCTCTGCACCTGCTGGGAACGCTGGAGAAGGCGCAGGGCCAAGGGGACTGGCACAGCGTCCCCGGCCTGCTCTACAAGAGCTTTGGCTGGCACACCGTGGGCCACGTCGTGGGATGGCTGCTGGAGCTGGCGTTCGTGGGCGTATTCGCGTGGCTTGTGCGCGAGGTGTGGCGAGGGAGGTTGGACTGGATCGATGGTGCTGGGTGGACCGCGGGGGCGCTTCTGCTCACCGCGGGCTCAATGGAGCCGTGGTATGCGGCGTGGCTGCTGCCGTTCGTCGCGCTGGCGCACGACCGTCGCCTCGCTCGTGGGGGCCTCGTGCTCGTTACGGCGATTCAGGCCATCGCCCTGCTCGGCCTGATCCCGCCCCTGCTCTGATCGCCACTGCGCCGCGTACCATGAACCCGATGGCCGCGATGTCCAACCTGACTGGTGAGGGGCGAGAGGTGGGCCTGCTGAGCGTGGTCGCTCCTGTCTACAACGAGGAGCTGCTGATCGATGAGTTCTACGCGCGCGTGTGCGGCGCGCTGGAGAGGCTCGACTTCGAGCTCGTGCTCGTCGACGACGGTTCGACGGACGGGACCGCAGCGGCGCTGGAGCGACTGGCGTCCACCGATCCTCGAGTCCGCGTGGTCTACCTGTCGCGGAACTTCGGTCATCAGACGGCCCTCACGGCCGGCCTGGACCACGCGTTGGGAGATGCCGTCGTGATGCTCGACGCCGACCTCCAGGACCCCCCCGAGCTGATCCCGGAGATGCTGGGTCGCTGGCGGAATGGTTGTGACGTCGTATACGCGGTCCGCCAGGAGCGCGAAGGCGAGTCCCGCTTCAAGCTGGCCACCGCGCGCTGGTTCTACAGCCTGTTCGACAAGCTCGCGCAGGTCGAGCTGCAGCACAACTCGGGGGACTTCCGGCTGCTGGATCGCCGGGCCCTTGACGCGCTGCTGGCGATGCGAGAGCGCAACCGCTTCCTCCGCGGGATGACCGTCTGGGTGGGCTACACCCAGGCGGCAGTCCCCTACCGCCGCGATCCTCGTTATGCCGGCGAGACGAAGTACACGTTCTCGAAGATGTTGCGCTTCTCGCTGGACGCCATCTCCTCCTTCTCCCACCGGCCCCTGCAGCTGGCCACGCTTCTCGGCTTCCTGATCTCCACCCTGGCGTTCGTTGCGATACCGGTCGTGGTGGTGCTGCGAATCCTCGGCTCCTACCTCCCCGGCTTCGGCGCGCTCACGATCGCTGTACTGCTGCTGGGCGGGATCCAGTTGATCGCCATCGGCATCATCGGGGAGTATGTCGGGCGCATCTACGACGAGGTCAAGGGCCGGCCGCTCTACCTGGTCAAGCGGCGACTCAACGCTCCTCCCGAGGAGCTTCCGGAGCCCATGCCAGTGGCCTCGGAGCAGAACCCACACGCCGGCTGAGGTCCCGGACCGGCCGGCCGGGCTCGTCGGTCAATCGGTGGCCGCTACCCCCCGGCTGGGTTTGGCCCGACCGTTCCGCTGGAGGACCGCGGTCCTGCGTCGGCTTCTCCCGCCGGGCGCAGCGGGGTGACCTGAGCACCGCCTTGGCCCTCGCGCTGCGCCAGCGCGCGCTCCAAATCGGCGATCCTGCTGGCCAGGCCCTTGATGGCGTCGGCTATGGGGTCGGGAAGGTGCACCCAGTCGGCATCGGGGCCCTCGGCCCGGCGCCCCTCCACCCGCACCGGGTGGCCCGGGTTACCGACCACGGTGGAATTCGGCGGTACGTCGTGGACGACGATGCTGCCGGCGCCGATCTTGGCCCCGTGGCCGACGACGATTGGCCCCAACAAATTCGCGCCGGCACCGATGGTGACGTTGTCCTCCACGGTGGGGTGGCGCTTGCCAGTGGCGAAGCCGGTGCCCCCGAGGGTGACCCCCTGATACAGAGTGACGTTGGCGCCGATCTCCGCCGTCTCGCCGATCACCACCCCCATTCCGTGATCGATGAAGAATCCGTCGGCGATCTTGGCCGAGGGATGAATCTCGATGCCGGTCAGCGTCCTCGCCAGCGACGAGATCGCTCTGGGCAGCACTGGGACGCTGGCACCGTCCAGCGCGTGAGCGACCCGGTGGGCGAGCAGCGCCTGCACCCCCGGCCAGGTGACCAGGATCTCCGCCGGTCCGACGCCGCGGGCGGCAGGGTCGCGGCTGTGGGCGGCGGCAACGTCTCGACGAATTTCCGTCAATGTGCGGGCCACAAGGCCCAAGCCGAGCATCATCCAAGCGTAGCTCTCCGCGCGGCCCGTCCCACCGCTATGGCGCGAAGAACGGCGTGGAGACGTATCGCTCGCCGGAGTCCGGAAGAACGGTGACGATCCGTGCCCCCTGGAGCTCCGGACGGCCGGCGAGCTCCAGCGCGGCGGCCACGGCGGCACCGCAGGAGATGCCCGCCAGGACGCCCTCCTCACGGGCCAGCCGCCGGGCGGTGTCGATGGCGTCCTCGTCCTCGACGGCGATCACCTCGTCGAGCAGCTCGCGATCGAGCACCGCGGGCACGAAGCCCGCCCCGATCCCCTGAATCTTGTGGGGCCCCGGCCGGCCGCCGGAGAGCACCGCGGAGGACCGGGGCTCGACCGCGACGATGCGACAGTCCGGACAGCGCTCCCGGACCGCGTGGCCGGCGCCGGTGATGGTGCCACCGGTGCCCACCCCCGCCACCAGCACATCGACGCGGTCCCCGAGTACTCGGAGGATCTCCGGACCAGTGGTCTGGCGGTGGACCTCCGGGTTGGCGGGGTTGGAGAACTGGTCCGGGAGGAATACGTCCGCGCCGCCGGCCAGGCCACGGGCGGCGGCGACGGCCTCGTCCATGCCGCCGAGGGACTCGGTGACCTCTACCCGCGCACCGTACAGCCGCAGCAGGCTCTCCCGCTCACGGCTCATGCCCTGGGGCATGGTCAACACCAGCTCGTAGCCCTTGGCGGCGCAGACGAAGGCGAGGGCGATCCCCGTGTTGCCGCTGGTGGCCTCGACGATCGTCGTGCGTCCTGGCTCGATCCGCCCTTCGCGCTCAGCCGCCTCGATCATGGCCACGCCAATGCGGTCCTTGACGCTGCCCCCGGGGTTGAGCGACTCAAGCTTGGCGTAGAGCTCCACGTTGTAGTCACCGATGATCCGGGTGAGCTGGAGCATCGGGGTGTCGCCCACCAAGTGGGCAATGTGTGTGGCCAGGCGAGTCACCTCGCACACCCTACGGCACGTTGCCTGCTACCAATCGGGCCTTCGATGCGGCGCGCAGGTGCACCCCATTGGCTTTCGATAATCCTGCTCGCGGTAGGGCTTCCCACGCTTCTCGCTGCCCTCACCGGCAGCCTCTCCTTTCCCCATAACGATGCATTCGCGTACGGCCTCATCGCGCGAACCTTCGCCCGCACGGGAAGCATTCACCTAGTCGGCTGGAATCATGCGTTCTCGGTCAGTAAGAGGCGACGCTAGGGTCGCTCGGCTCCTCGTTCGCAGCCCAGCAGATATTCGTGGCCGTACTTGCCGCGATTGCGCTTTTCACCACCTACGTACTGCTTCGCGGTTTCATCCCTGTGCCACAGGCGCTGCTCGGGGTGGCCATGGTCGGATTCTTTCCCGGCTTCGGCCTGCTTGCCACTTCATTCATGGGGGACGTCCCCACCTACCTGGCGATAGTCCTGACTTTGCTGGCCGGAGAGCGAGCAGTTCGGCAGCGATCGTTCCGCTGGCTCGCCGTAGCGGCGGTCGCGGGCGTCTGGGGGTTCCTCACCCGCGAGCAGGCCGTGGCTGCGCTGGCAGCGATACTCGTCTCCGCTTTTGTGAGCTGGCAGGGGACGGGACTCCGGCGCCGGCTGCTCCTCTTCACGGCAGCTATCGGCATCTTCCTGGTTGTAGCCGAGCTGTGGCGCCAAGGCCTCGCTCACGATCAACAACCGACCCTTCAGATTGATGGCAGTGCGGCGGCAATCACCGCCGTCAAGGCTTACTTCACCCTGGGCCTGCTACTGCTGCCAGCGACACTGTTGGTGGTGAAACCGCTCCGCTGGTCGCTGCTGTGGAAGGGGGTGGCGCTCGCTGTTGCGGTGGGTGGCGCACTGTTTCTCCACCGCTACAAGACCCTGCTGCTCGGAAATTACCTCGAACAGCACGGGGCGTATTCCTCGGTTCTACTCGGGTCGCGCACGGTGTTACCTCCTTGGCTGTGGGACCTGATCCAAGTGGGGGCGTGGACAGGCGGAGTATTGATGACCGGCGAGGTCCTATTCCGTCTGGCCAGGCTGGAGCTCTATCTGTTGCTGTTCGCCGGTTTCACGCTGCTCGGAACCGCGTTTGAGATCGTCGTCGGCGAGGCGACGTTCGATCGCTTCCTCCTCCCGCTCATTCCCGTCGGGGTCATCGTTCTGCTGCGCGATCTGCCTGCGGGGCGCCGGCAGATCAACCGCGCTCTGGCCGCTTCGGCACTGGGCGCGCTGGCGGTCATCTCACTCCTGATCACCGCGAACGGCCTGGCTTTCGACTCGGCGCGCTGGTCACACGCGCAGGCGATGGTGAGCTCCGGGACAAATCCCCGAAGCATCGACGCCGGGCTGGAATGGGTCGGCTTCCACTCGCCGGTAGCCGCCGTGGACGCGGCTGCGGGACCCGGGCGCAGGTCGCTGCCCTGGTACGCGCAACAGCTCTATCCCCAGGCCCCTGAGTGCTTCGTGTTCAGTTCTTCACCGGCCCCAGGCCTGGGCCGATTGATCCGGATCATCGATTACCGGACGTTCCTGGTCTGGGGTCGCTCGCAGCTGTTTGTCTACGACACGCAGCGCTGCCGCACCGATCCGAGCTGACGCCGATCAGATGAAGTACATCGGGGACCGGGCGGCGCTGGCCTCGGCCTCCGCCACGTCAGCGACACTGGCCGCGGCGAGGACCTCCCTGGCAGCCCCGGCGGCGTCCGCGAATACACCGCTGGCGTCCCGGCCGAGCGGGCCGTCCAGCAGCTCCACCACCTCCAGGACCGACACCTCCGACGGCTCCCGGTTGAAGCTGTAGCCGCCCTTCACGCCCCGCTGCGAGCGAAGCACGCCAGCCCTTCGCAGCGTGGCGAACAGCTGCTCCAGGAACTGCACCGGCACCTCGCCCCCGCGCGCGAGCTCGGCGATCGGTACCGGGACCGAATCTCCACGCCGGTACAGCTCGGCCAGGGCCCGCACGGCGTACGGGGACTTGGAGGTGATCGAGATCATCGCGCCCCGATCGTAACTGGACCGTGACGGTGCGGCCGCACCTGATCCAGGACGATCAGATCCAGCCGCGCTCGGTGGCCATCAGGACCGCCTGCGCGCGATCCATCGCTCCGAGCTTGCCGTACACGTTGTGCAGGTGGGTTCGCACGGTGCTGGTGGAGAGCCCCAGCTCGCCGGCGATCTGCTTGTAGACCATCCCCTTGGCCAAGCGGCGGAGCACTTCGACTTCCCTGCTCGACATCGGACAGGGATCCACCTGCCTGGGCCGCTCATTCGTCGTTGGCAACGGGAGGTCGTAGAGCACGGTTCGTAGCGCCGGTGGGTCGACTCCGATGGCCCGGCCGGCCGCCAGCAGCTCGGCCGGGGAGACGGGATCGCCGAGCACGTAGTGGGCCAGCATGTCGGCTAGCCGCATGATCGCCGACTCGCCTTCGGCGTCCTCGCTGTGATGACGCTCGATTACCCGCGCGACTGATTTGGGCAGGCCCCAGCGTCGCGCCAGGACCCCGCCGACCAGCGCGTGATCTACCCCAAGCTCCCGCCGCTCCTGCTGGAGTCGCTCCTCAGGCGTGCGTGCCTCACCGTGCACCTGGCCCGGATACGCGGGATAGGCATGGATCAGCACCAGCTTGCCAATGTCGTGCAGCAGGGCGGAGACGGTGAGGCGGTCACGGTGCTCGTAGCCGAGCTCATAGGCCACTCGGTCGGCGGCGCGCTGGGTGGCCACCGCATGCAGGCGGAAGCGCTCCGGAATCCCCTTCCAGAGGGTGGTCCGCTCAAAGAAGTCAAAGGTCCGGACGCGGCTGGCGATCGTACGCACCGACTCAAGCGAGAGCACATCCACCGCTTGCACGATGCTCTCCACCTGCCCCCGGCCCTGGTGCTGATTGGCGAGCCGCAGCACGGTTATCGTCAGGGCTACGTCGCCCTCGACCGCCGCCACCAAATCAGCGGTCGCCGGGTCGCCGTTCTCGAACAGCCGCAGCACCCGGTTCCGGGACTCGATCAGCACCGGGAACGCCTCGAGTGCCTCGAAGGCGGCTGTCAGGCGCCGTCCGTGGCCCTCGTTGTGATGACGCTCTTTGGATGCGTAAGGATCGGTGGGGGCAGAATTCGTGGCGACCACAGCGGCCACGCGGTACCTCGGGTTGAGTTGAGCTGAAGTTCTCGATCAGGCAGAA
The DNA here is from genome assembly GCA_963731435.1 of uncultured Solirubrobacterales bacterium. Classification (GTDB taxonomy): domain Bacteria; phylum Actinomycetota; class Thermoleophilia; order Solirubrobacterales; family Solirubrobacteraceae; genus Palsa-465. Next base: position 989,002 of record CAVSVF010000001.1, on the reverse strand, counting down.
AGTCAAACCGCTGAATCCTTGCCTGCGCCCTTTATCGGCACTTGATCGATCCGGTTTAGGCCCACACCCTCCTGACCGCCTTAAACGGGACGCCGCGCGAGGTGCGGGGGCTGGTTGTCGGGCTGGCTTCAGCCGCGAATCACCGGGGCTGCCGTCAGCGTCGCGTCGATCCGCGACAGCGACTCATCCCGCCCCAGCAGCGCAAGGCTCTCGAATATCCCCGGCGAGACGGTGGTCCCCGCGATTGCCACGCGGACGGGTTGGAACACCTCCCCCGGCTTGACGCTTCGCTGCTGCACGACCTGCCGCAGCGCCTGCTCTATCTCTTCCGCTTCGAACGGCTCTACGTCACTGAGAGCACTCCTCGCCTGCTGCAGAGCCTCCAGCGCCCCTTCGCGGCCGAGCACCTTGGCTCGGGCCGCGGGATCGTCGACCGGACCGGCGAACAGGAACGAGACCAGTGGCCAGAACTCCGCCAGCGTCTGGATCTTCTCGGCGGCGATCTCCACCGCTCCTCGCAATCCGGTCCGTCCCGTGTACTCCTCCAGCCGGCGGGTGAGCTCGTCAACCCCCAGCTCGCGCAGCCAGCGGCCGTTCATGTGCCGGAGCTTGCGCTCATCGAAGACGGCGGGGTTCTTCGACACCCGTTCCAGGCGAAAGCGCTCGGCCAGCTCGGTCATGGTGAAGTGCTCCTCGTCGGCGGCGAAGCCGGCCCCCAGCAGAGCGATGTAGTTGACCACCGCCTCCGGTAGGTAGCCGGCCTCCCGGAGCTCCTGCACCGAAGCGGCTCCGTGGCGCTTTGAGAGCTTGCGACCATCGGGGCCGTAGAGCAGCGGCAGGTGGGCATAGCTCGGTGCGGGCAAGCCCAGCGCCTCGAACACCAGCAACTGCTTCGGCGTGTTCGACAGGTGGTCCTCACCGCGGACCACGAGGTCGATGCCGGCGTCGAGGTCGTCCACGGCGACAGCGAAGTTGTAGAGGGCAGAGCCGTCGGCGCGAGCGATCACCGGATCGTCGAGGCTTGCGTTGGGAAAGCGCGTCTGCCCCCGGATCACGTCGTCAACGATCGCCTCGCCGCTGTCGGGCACTCGCAGCCGCACGGCCCCCGCCTCCTCCGGCTGCCCTCGAAACCCGCGGTCGGCGCCCATCCTCTCCTTGTAGGCGCGAACGTCCTCAGCGGTCGCCGAGGAATGGTATGCGTGCCCGCTCTCGACCAGCTGCTGCAGGACCTCCCGGTGGCGATCGGCCCGCTCATGCTGAAAGATCGGGCCCTCATCCCAATCGAGCCCGAGCCATCCGAGCGCGTCGAGGATCTGCTCCACGTTCTCAGGTGTGGAGCGCTCGCGGTCGGTATCTTCGATCCGCAGCACCAGCTCGCCCGCCCGTGCGTCACCATCGCTCGCCGGCCGGTGGGCCAGCAGCCAGTTGTAGAGCGCCGTCCGGGCGCCCCCAATGTGCAGGGCGCCGGTGGGTGATGGAGCGAAACGAACCCTCATGAGTGAACCGTCCCCATGCTAATCGGAGCCCATGTCTCCCCGGCCGGTGGCCTGGTCAACGCCGTGGCTCGGGGCGTGGAGCGTGATTGTCAGGCGATCCAGATCTTCAACCAGTCACCAAGGATGTGGCGGCCGACGGCGTATGGCGAGGATGACTTCCGGGCGTTTCGAGAGGCGGTCTCCGAGACCGGGATCTCCGCAGTGCTGATCCACGCCGTGTACCTGCTCAATCCGGCCTCCGAGGACGAGGAGATACGCCGCAAGACGCTGGCCTCGCTGGTCCAGTCGCTCCGCGTCGGGGACGGCATCGGAGCCGCGGGGGTGGTCTTGCACCCGGGGTCGGCCAAGACCGGCGACGTTGGGCAGGCGATCGACCGGGCAGGACAGGTGATCAAGGAGGCCCTGACCGAATCGGAGCGATGCGCCATCCACCTGGAGGACACTGCGGGGGCCGGAGGCACCCTAGGCCGATCCTTCGAGGAGCTGGCCCGGCTGGTGGAGGCCGCCGGCGGTGGTGAGCGGGTCGGCCTATGCCTCGACTCCTGCCATCTGCTTGCCTCGGGCTATGACATCCGCTCGGCCGAGGGTCTGGCCGAAACGCTGCAGGAGTGCGACCGCGCGATCGGATTGGAGCGGCTGCACTCGTTGCACGTCAACGATTCGCTCACCCCGCTCGGGTCCAACCGCGATCGTCACGCCGTGCTCGGTGAAGGTGAGCTGGGTGAGGATGGCTGCGCCACGTTCCTCTCCGAGCCGCGCTTTGAGGGCCTTCCGTGCGTGCTCGAGACCGGGCGCGAACGCGGGGGCGCCGGACCCGAGGATGTAGCAACGGCAGTGAAGCTTCGGGCCCGGGGGCTGGAGGCGCGAAACCGCTAGCCGGCACGGGCGGCGGTGACCTGCTCGCTCCGCGCTGACCGCGCTACAGCGCGGCGGCGACGGCGTCGGTGGGCCGCGCAGGCTCCGCGGCCGTATGGGCCTCTGTGAGGATCGCCTCACCCAGGAGCGCATCGAGCTCGGCGTGCAGCCCGGCGGTCCGGGCCACCCGGAAATCCGGTCCCAGCCGCAGTCGACGTGGCCCGGTCGCGGTCGTCAGCTCAATCACGACATCGCACTCGCCGGGGAAGTTCGCCAGCAGGTCCTTGAGGTCGGCGAGGATGCTCCCGGGGAGGGCGCCGGGGTTCAGCCGGAGCCGCAGCGCGGACGGCGCGACGCTGACCTTGGCGGCCTGCTCGTCCGCGTCACGGATCTCCTCCGAAGTTGGTTCGAAACGCTCCACCTGCTGAACGATCACGCAGGTCTTGGCCGCGTCCTTGTGGTCCACGCGGCCGCGAACGACGACGATTGAGTCGGGAGCCAGCACCGCCTCGCTGGCGGCGAGAGCCTTGCCGAAGACGATGATCTCCACGTTGGCACCGAGATCGTCCAGCGTGGCGAACATCATCGGATCGCCCTTCTTGGTACGGATTCTCTTCGCCTGGGTGAGCATCCCGCCGATCGTCACCCAGTCGCCGTCCCGACGGCCGGCGAGCTCGCCGAGGCTGCAATCGACCTTCGCCCGGAGCGCGGCTCCCACCTCCTTCAGCGGGTGCGCCGAGATGAAGAGGCCGATCGCCTCCTTCTCCGCGGCCAAGAGCTCGGTCCGGTCGAACTCCTCGCTCGGGATCGGCGCATGGCTGGGGGTGGCGAACGAGGCCGCCGAGCTCTCGCTGGCAGCCGAGTCGAGCCCGAGGTCGAAGATCGAGCTCTGGCCGATGAGCGCATCCTGCTGGGTCTTCTGCCCTGCGCCCTGGGCCTGCTCCAGCACGGCCAGCATCCCTTTGCGGGAGGCCCTGGTGGAGCCAAATGCACCGCACTTGATCAGCGCCTCGATCGCCTTCTTGTTGACAGCACGGCAATCGACCCGGGAGCAGAAATCCCACAGGTCGCGGAACGGCCCGGCTTCCTCCCGGGCGCGCTTGATCGCCTCGACCGCCTGGTAGCCCACCCCTTTGACCGCATCGAGCCCGAAACGGATATTGCCATCGACGACCACGAACTCGTGGTCTGAGAGGTTCACATCGGGCGGAAGAATGGCGATCCCCATCTGCTCGGCCTGAGCGACGAAGAACGGGACCTTGTCCTTGGTGTCCATCACCGAGGAGATCAGCGCGGCCATGTACTCGGCCGGGTAATTGGCGCGCAGCCAGGCCGTCCGGTAGGCGATCAGGGCGTAACAGGCTGAGTGGGACTTGTTGAACGAGTAGTCAGCTGACCGTTCGTTGGCTGTCCACAGCTGCTCGATCACGTCCTCGGAGGTGCCCGAGGCGCGGCAGCCGGCGAAGAACTCGGGCTTCAGCTGGGCCATGGCCTGACGGTTCTTCTTGCCGATCGCCTTGCGCAAGTCGTCCGCCTTGGCGCCGGAGAAGCCGGCGATCTCCTTGGCGATCTGCATCGCCTGCTCCTGGTAGACGACCACGCCGTGGGTCGCCTCCAGGATCGATCGCAGCCGCTCGTCGGCGTAGGTCACGATTTCGGGGTTGTGCTTGCCGCGGGTGTAGGCGGGGATCTGCTCCATCGGCCCCGGCCGGTAGAGCGCGTTGAGCGCGATCAGATGCTCGAATTCAGAGGGCCTGACGCGCTTGAGTGTCTCCCGCATCCCCTCCGACTCGAACTGGAACACGCCGATCGAGTCACCGCGGGCCATCATCTCGTAGGTCTTCTCGTCGTCGAGCGGCAGCGCGGTCATGTCCGGGCGCTCTCGGGCCGAGCGTTCGATGATGTCCAGAGCGTCCTCGATCACGTCCAGGTTGCGCAGTCCCAGGAAGTCCATCTTCAGCAGGCCGAGCTGCTCGACCGGCTTCATCGAGAACTGGGTCACCGTGCGGAACACACGATCGCCGTTCTCGTCCGAGCCGGCATCGGCGATCTGCAGCGGGACGATGTCGGTCAGCGGCCGGTCGGCGATGACCACGGCCGCGGCATGGATGGAGGAGTTGCGCACGATTCCCTCCAGTCCCTGCGCCACCTCGACGATCTGCTTCGCCGTCGGGTCACGGTCGACGTCCGCCCGCAGCGGCTCTCCCGGCCGCAGGCAGTCCTCGAAGCTCGGTGGCCGGCCCATGATCGGATCGGGAATCAGCTTGGCCAGACGATCGCCCGCTCCATAGTCATGGCCCAGCACGCGGGCGGCGTCGCGAGTTGCGGCGCGGGGGAACATCTTGCCGAAGGTGACGATCTGGGCGACCGACTCCTTGCCGTACTTCTCGGTCACGTAACGGATCACCCGCTCACGACCACGCACGGAGAAGTCGATGTCGATGTCCGGCATCGACACGCGCTCGGGATTGAGAAAGCGCTCGAACAAGAGGTCGTAGCGAAGCGGATCGATATCGGTGATCGTCAGGGAATAGGCGACGATCGAGCCCGCCGCCGAGCCGCGGCCCGGGCCGACGGCGATACCGGCGTCCTTGGCGTATTTGACGAAGTCCCACACGATCAGGAAGTAGCCGCTGAACCCCATCCGCTCGATCACCCCGAGCTCCATCTCGGCGCGCTCAACCGCCTCGGCCGGCGGTGGGTCACCGTAGCGCCGGCGCAGCCCGTCCAACACGAGCTGGCGCAGGTACTCGGCCTCGCCCTCCCCGTTCGGGGTCGGATACCGCGGGATCAGCTGCCGTCCGAGCTCCAACTCGACATCACAGCGCTCGGCGATCTCCAGGGTTGAGGCGATCGCCTCCGGCCACTCGGCGAACGACTCGGCCATCTCCTCGCTGGAGCGCAGATAGAACTCGTTGGTCTCAAAGCGGATCTTCGGCTGACTGAGCGTGGACTTCGTCTGCACGCAGAGAAGCGCGGCATGGTGGTGGTAGTCCTCGCGCCGCAGGTAGTGAACGTCGCCTGTACCCACCAGCGGACGGCCCAGCTCCCGGGCGATTCGCACCACCCCCTCGTTGACCTTGTCCTGCGCGGCCAGGCCGTTCTTCTGCACCTCGAAGTAGACGTTGTCCTCGCCGAACAGGCTCAGCAGCTCCTGGGCGTGCGCGCTCGCGCGCCGGATGTCGTCGCCGAGCAGGTGCTGGCAGAAGCGGGACTGCAGGCATCCCGTGAGGGCTATCACCCCCTCCGCGTGATCACTTATCTGCCCCAGGTCCACGGAGGGCTTACCGCGCTGGAAGCCCTCCAGAAAGCCTCCGGAGGACAGCCTGACCAGGTTGCGGTAGCCGGTGGGGGTAGCCGCGATCAAGGTGAGGTGGTTGCGCTCCAGCTTGCCGGGGACGCGGCGGCGGTGGTCGTCGACGACGTACACCTCGCACCCGAGGATCGGCTTGATCCCGTGCTTGCGCGCGGCGGTGAACAGCTCCACCGCGCCGTTCATGACGCCATGATCGGTCAGCGCCAGTGCCGGCTGATCGAACGACGCAGCGCGCTCCACGAGCTTGTCGATCTTGCAGGCGCCGTCGAGCAACGAGTACTCCGAGTGCACGTGTAGGTGGGCGCAGGAGGGGCTCATGTGAGGTGCTCGAGCATAGGCGGCGAGGCGGATGTTTTCGGGGTCGCGGAGCGGTTTCAGCCGCTCTGTGCGCGCTCGATCCAGCCCTGAAGAACCGCCAGTGGCCGGGTCTCTCCCCGGATCGCCTCGACGGTGCCCGGACGGCCCTCGAGTGCCCCCGCCAAGGCACCGGCCGAAAGGATCAGCTGGGTGGTGGCCCCACCGACCGGGACCGAGTCCAGCACCGACAGCGGAGCACCGTCGCCGATATGGAGCAGCATGGGGGCGGAATCACCTCCGGGCTCCGCGAAGGCGATCGTGAAATGCTCCCCCCTGGTCCAGTCTGGATCGATCATCCACGCCACCAGGCTGAGCATCAGCCAGGGGTCCAGCACCGCCCCGGCGGCGGCCAGCTGGCCCAGACGCAGCGGCGTGCGGACGAACTCGAACAGAGCGCCGGCACGATCGCGATCTCCGCTGATCCGAGCTCGTCGCCGGCGGCGGAAGGGGAGCCGCAGAACATGGCGCCGCCCTCGGGCAAGCAACCGGGCCAGGCTGATTGGGTCGCCCTCGACGGTGAAGTCGATCTCGTATGGGGACCGGCCTGAATCGCTCAGCGTCACCTGCGCCGGCCTTCCCCCTCCCGGGACGCTCACCTGAAGGCACCCGATGCCGGTCAGCGCCAAGTCGTAGTCAAGCCGCTTCCGGTGCACCAGCCCGTGGGCGGGCAGCAGCGCCAGGACGAGCCGTCCGGCGGTCACGGGGTCAGACCGGGTCAGCGCGCGGAAGGCGGGATACAGCCAGCCACCAGGGGGCGAGCCCTTGGTGTCCCGGGCGGGTGGGCGCGGGGGCTGCGCCCGGCCTGCTGTCGGTTCGGGGCCCGGCGGTGTTTCGGGGGCCGGCGGCGGTTCCGGCGCTGACGGGGCTGACGGTGGTTCGGGGGCTGACGGAGCTGACTGCTGGGCGGCGGTCAACGGCTGTGTCTCGAGCGCCTGTGGCGACTCGGGCGACCCGGGGTCGTGGTCTTCCGGCGGGTGCTGCTCACGGAGACGAGAGAGAGCCTCATCGAGCCGTCGAGGGTCGAGCTCCCGATTCGGGGCCGGGGCCGGGGCGGGTGGCGGCGCCGAGACCGGGGATGCCGATGAGACGGACGGCGGCGCCGAGGCTTGCCCGGGCCGTGAAGGCGCGACTGCCCGCTCCTGCTCCGCCCCGACCATGGAGGCCAGCTGCTCCCGCACGTGCCCGATCTCCTCGAAGGCCCGCTCCGACCGCTCGGTCACCTCCTGCAGTTGCCGCTCGAGCGCAGCGGCACGCGCCTCGGCCTCCGTCCGCAGCCGCCGCTCGCCCTCAGCGAGTGTCCGCAGTTCGGCGAGCTCGTCAGCCAGCGCGCTGAGCACAGCGGGCAGGCCTGGGTCAGGCGCGGGGGCGGGAGGGATCCGGGTGGAGGAGCTCTGGGCGCTTACCATCTGCCGCTCCAGCGCCAGAGCGGGCGCGGACTCGGGGCGCCGCGGCGTCGGAGCTGGTACCGCAGGCGGAGCTGGCCGGGGGGCAGCTAGCCGATGCTCCGCCCGGAGGATCCTCGCCCGCGCGTCGGTCTCGTCGATCTCCGCGATTGCCGAAATCTCCTCCTCAACGACGCGCATCTGCTCCGCACTCGCGGGCCCGGCTTCCGGCGCGGGAGTCGTCTCCTGCTCCGCCTCGCCCTCTCCTTTCACCGGCGGCGTCTCCCGCAGCGGGACCGGCAGCGGGACCGCGACCCCGCCGATCTGCAGCCACACCTGATCTCCCCGCCCAGGAGCAAGCTCGATCGGGACGGTGAAGCTCAGGTGCCACGTCCCGGGCGCGGCAGCGGTGAGGCCGGGCGGCTCCGGCATGGCCGGGAAGCGCTGACGCTGACCACCGGCCTCGATGACCAGCGAGGTCTGCCCCGTGGTCAGAGGTCTACGGCGGCGCCAGCGCCCGCTGACGCGCACGGTCAGCGACTCATCGCCGCGGGGCTCCCACTCCACCGCCTCGATGCCGAACGCCGACGGCAGCTGGGGCGGATCGGTCACGGTAGGCGAAGGTAGGGCGCGGAGCGGACGGATCCGCCGGAGAAGCCCTGGCTAGCGCTCGCGGAGCGCGGCCGAGAGCTCCCGCGCCTGCTCCAGCAGCGCCTGGGCCTCGCCGAGCCCCGTGTCCTTGACCCCCACCTGCTCGCGGGCGGAGGTGAGCTCGACTCCCAGACGGTCCAGCTCCTCGCGCAACGCGGCCGCTTCGGCGGCCGCGGCCTCTTGCGACGCGGTGCGGTTGGCCAGCTCACCGCGCACGGCGGCAAGCTCCTCGGCCATGGCCTCCCGCTCCCGATCCGCGGAGGCTCGCCCGTTGGCCATCTCCTGGACCCGCTGCTTGGCCTCGGCAAGCTCCGCCGCGAGCGCCTCCGCCCGTGAATCCACCTCGGCTCGACGATCATCCTGCTGGGCGATCAGCTCCAGCAGACGATCGAGCTCGGCCCGCAGATCATCGCGTACGGCGTTGAACTGGGTCTGGGCGGCCTCCTTGGCGCTGAGCTGCGAGCGCAGGTCCGCCAGCTGTCCTTGGGCGTGCGCCTCGGCGGCGGCGCGTTTCTGGAGCTCCGCTTGGAGCGCGGCCAGGCGTGTGCCGCTTCCTGACTCGGAGCCAGGCGCCTCGGAAGGCGGCGCCTCGTCGGCCAGCGGTCCTGTGCCGCGCATGTCGGCAGCGCGAACCTCATGTGCAGACTCGTCGGGACCCGGCTCCTCCACCATTGCGCGTACGTTAGCCCCCGTCCCGGAGCCTTTCCCGGAGCCTTTCCCGACGACCCTCGCGAGGATCGCGATCACTCGTCGTCGTCGCCGCCGGCCCGGGCACCGAGCACCGCCAGCCCGGCGACCACCGCGGCCGAGGCCACGCCGGCGATCACCAGCTTGCGCTCGGAACCCCGCACCTTCCGGCGTGCGTACCACTTGCCGCCCTGCCAGACGACGTATCCAATGATCTTGTAGCCCATCGTGGGGTGTTTACCCGTCGCCCGATTCCCTAACCCGCCAGGCCATCCGCGACTGCAGCGACCACAGCTCGATGAATCCCGGAGAGGCGTCCTGGGAAAAGAGCCCGCCAGATTGCGCGAAGCTGGCCAACTGGGCGTCGTAGACGGCGTAGGACGAGGCTCGGGTGACCACGCGTGCGGAGCCCTTGAACAGCCGAACGCCGATGGTGCCGGTGACCTGGAGGTTGGCTGCATCCATGAAGGCGTCGAGATCGGTGCGCAGTGGCTCCCACCAGAGCCCGGCGTAGACGAGGTAGGCCCATTTCTGGTCAAGCGTGGGCTTGAGCTGGTTCTGGTGGATCGTGCCGACCAGCTTCTCCAGCTCCTGGTGAGCCAGCAGGAGGATCGCGGCGGCGGGCACCTCGTAGATGTCGCGGACCTTCAGACCCACGATCCGATCCTCGATGTGATCGACGATGCCGACCCCGTGCCGCGCCCCGATCTCGCCGGCCCGCTCTATCAGCGCCACCGGCTCCATCCGCTCGCCGTTCAGCGCAACCGGCACGCCCCGCTCGAACTCCACCGTGACCACCTCGGCCTGATCTGGCGCATCCTCGGGACGGGTGACGAGCTGGAAGACGTCGTCCTCCGGAGCGTGGTCGAGATCCTCGATCCACCGGCCCTCGCTGGAGCGGCCCCAGAGGTTGTCGTCGATCGAGTAGGGCGGCCGCTCGGTCCCTCCCTTCACCGGGATCCCGTTCTCCCGGGCATAGGCGATCTCCTCCTCCCGGCCCATCCGCCACGAGCGGACTGGGGCGATCACCTTGAGCTCCGGCGCCAGGGTGGCGACAGTGGCCTCGATCCGAACCTGGTCGTTGCCCTTGCCGGTGCAGCCATGGGCGATGGTGTCGCAGCCGGTGCGACGGGCGTGCTCTACCGCGAGCTTGGCGATGAGGGGACGGCCGAGCGCGGTGAACAGCGGGTACCCGAGGCCGTAGATGGCGTTGGCCTTGATCGCCGGAAGGACATAGTCGCGCGCGAACTCCTCGCGCGCGTCGATCACGTCGCACTCCACCGCCCCGATCTGCAGCGCCTTGCCGCGCACCACGTCGTAGTCCTCCCCGGGCTGCCCGAGGTTGACCGTGAGCGCCACCACCTCGGCTCCGTACTCGTCCTGGATCCACTTGAGCATCACGCTGGTGTCGAGGCCGCCGCTGTAGAGCAGGAGCACCCGGTTCACCTGAGCAGGGTCGGCTTGGTATGAGGCGGTCACCAGGTCCATGGCGCGGGAAGAGTAGGGGGTCACGAGGCCAACCGGGCCAGCCGCGAGAGCGCCTCGTCGATCTCGTCCGCGGAGACGATCAGCGGTGGTTCCAGGCGGATCGTCGCCGGCCCGGTGGCATTGATCACCAGCCGGCCCTCCAGCAGGGCTCGGCGCTCCAGCTCCGGCGCGGGTATCCCCGGGAGCAGGTCGGCGGCCACCATGAGTCCCCGTCCGCGGACCGAAGCCACGAACGGCAGCTCTTGCAAGCCGTGCGCAAGCCGCTCCCCGAGCTCAGTTACGCGGCCGAGCAACGCAGGATCCGAGCAGATCTCCAGCGCGGCCAGCGCCGCCCGAGCGGCCACCGGGCCACCCGCGAAGGTGGAGCCGTGGTCGCCGGGCTGAAGGGTGTCGGCGAGCGCCGGTCCGGTGACCAGCGCGCCGATCGGCAGTCCGCCTCCGAGCGCCTTGGCGGTGGTCAGCGCGTCAGGCACCACCGGGGTGCCCTGGTAGGCCCACAGTGTCCCGGTGCGGCCCATGCCGGTCTGGATCTCATCGAACACCAGCGCCGCGCCGGTCCGATCACATGCCTGCCGTGCGGCCATCAGCAGTTCGTCGTCGAGCACATAGACCCCGGACTCGCCCTGGATCGGCTCCATCAGCACCGCCGCGGTCTCCTCGTCGACCGCGGCGGCCAAGGCCTCCGGATCCTTGCCCACGACTTCAAAGCCCGGGACCAGCGGCGCGAACGGCGCCTGCTTGGACTCCTGCGGAGTAGCCGAGAGGGCGCCGTAGGTGCGGCCGTGAAAGCCGTCCTGCAGCACCACCAGCTTTCCTGCTGGCCGGGCGCGGCGCACCAGCTTGATCGCCGCCTCGATGGCCTCTGCGCCAGAGTTGCAGAGAAACACCTTGCCCCCCAGCGAGCTGCGCGAAAGCGCGGCGGACAGGCGCATCGCGGGCTCGGTGTAGTAGAGGTTGGTGACGTGCGTGAGGCGGCCGGCCTGCTCCTGCACCGCGCCAACGACTTGGGGATGGCAGTGTCCGACGTTCAGCACCGAGATGCCTGCCAGGAAGTCCAGGTACTCCTCGCCGTCGGCATCCCACAGCCGGCAGCCGGACCCGCGCACGAACTCCACCGGCTTGCGGACGTAGGTGGGCACGGCGTAATCGCGCTCCAGGGCCTGCAGCTCGCTCAGCGTCATGGGCAGATCATCGTTCCCTGGCCGGCATTGGTGAATAGCTCCAGCAGCAGCGAATGCGGGACCCGCCCGTCCACGATGTGAGCTGAGCTGACCCCGCCCGCCAGGGCTTCGATACAGGCCGCGAGCTTCGGCCGCATCCCCCCCACCACCGTCAGCAGCGCCTTGGCCACGTCCGCCGCTGTGGCTTGCGAGACGGTGCTCTCCGGATCGTCGGGATCACGAAGCCAGCCCGGCACATCGGTGAGGAACAGCACCTTGTGCGCGCCCAGCGCACTGGCCACCGCCCCCGCCGCCTCGTCGGCGTTGATGTTGTAGGAGTTGCCCTCGGCGTCCGCGCCGACGCTCGCCACCACCGGCACGTAGTCCTGGGCCACGTGGGTGAGTACATCGACGTCGATGTGCTCTATCCGCCCCACGAACCCAATGTCCTGCCCACTTGGAGCCGCCTGCTTGACCGCCCGGAAGAGCATCCCGTCGTCGCCTGAGAGACCCACTGCCGGTTGCCCCTGACGGCCCAGCATCAGCACGATGTCCTTATTCACCTTTCCGACCAGCACCATCTTCGCCACCTCCACGGTGGCCTCGTCGGAGACCCGCAGACCATCGACGAACTGGACCGGGAGATTCAGCCGCTCCATGTAGGCCGTGATCTCCGGCCCACCGCCATGCACGATCACCGGATTCATTCCCACGTACTTGAGCAGCACGACATCGCGGGCGAAGTCCTCCTGCAGCTCGGGCTCGACCATCGCGGCGCCCCCGTACTTGATGACCACGGTCTTTCCGTAGAACTCGCGGATGTATGGAAGTGCCTCAAGCAGGGTGGCGATGTCACGCATCAGCTCGTGTACTCCGAGTTGAACACCACGTACTCGGGCGAGAGATCGGAGAAGAACACCTCGGTCTCCCCTCCGGAGCCGGGAAGGGTCAGGCGGTATTCGACCTCGTCCCGGGTCACCAGCGGCTCGAGCGCGGCGAGATCGTCGAGCACCGCCTCTCCGGCGGAAACGACCTGACAGCCCTCGATCTCGAGATCGACGACGAACTCCTGCCCGGGAGGGAAGGCCATCCCCACCGCCTGGAGAATCCGGCCGAAGTTGGGGTCCCCGCCGTGGAGCGCCGTCTTGACCAGCGGCGAATTTGCGACCGCCCGGGCGACGGGCTCGATCAGCTCATCGCTACCGGTTACGACGACCCGGCCGATCCTCCGCGCGCCTTCGCCATCCCCCACTATCTGCAACGCGAGCTGGCGCATGAGGGCGTCCATCGCCTCGCCGAGCCGGAGCTCATCCTCGCTCTCGGGCTCGACCGTGACCCCGCCGGCCCCGTTGGCCTGAACGAACACGGTGTCGCTGGTCGATAGCTGACCGTCAACGCTGATCCGGTCGAACGAGCGCTTGACGCAGACGGTGGTCAGCAGGTCCAGCGTGGTCGCCGACAGCGCGGCGTCGGTCTGCACGAAGCAGAACATGGTCGCGTACCTGGGCGAGATCATTCCCGCGCCCTTGGCCTGGCCGGAAACCCGAACCGGTCCACTGGGCAGGCTCACCTGCAGGCAGGCCCGCTTCGGACGCTGGTCGCTGGTGAGGATTGCTGAGGAGAACTCGTCAGCGCCGTCTCCCAAGCGCGCTACGGCCTGCTCCAGCCCGGCCAGCAGCGGGTCTCGCGGAAGCTCGGTTCCGATCACCCCGGTGGAGGCCACCCCGACCTGGCGCGGCTCCAGCGAGAGCAGCTCGGCCGCCCTGGCCTGGGTTGCGTGGGCGGTGTCGAGGCCCCGCTGACCGTCGCCCGTGTTGGACCCGCCGGAGTTGGCGACGATCGCTCGCAGCCCGGCGGTGTCGGCCTCCCGGCTGGCGATCACCGGCGCCCCAACCCGCGCGTTGGTGGTGAAGCGGGCCGCCGAAACGGTCTCCGGGGACTCGGACACCAACACGCCCACATCGAGTCCGGTCGGCTTTAGCCCGGCGGCCACGCCGGCGGCCCTGAAGCCGTTCGGCAGCGCCGTCGACTCAAGCTCAGCGACGTGATCGGGCGCCGCGACCCAGCGCGAGGCGAAGAACGGTTCTGCGGCCATCAGGAGATCCCCTCGCCCTCCGGCAGTCCGAACATCAGGTTGAGGTTCTGGACCGCCTGGGAGGCGGCGCCCTTCCACAGGTTGTCGATGGCGGAGAAGACGATGATCCGGCCGGTGCGATCCTCCCGGTGGACCGAGATGCGGCAGATGTTGGTCTCACGCACTTCGCGGACCCCTGGAAGCTGGTGGGTGACCTCTATGAACGGCTCATCCGCGTACGCCTCGGCGTAGAGCGCCTCCAGGTCGGCCCCGTCGCCACCTGGCGGGGTGACGTAGCAGGAGACGAGCTCGCCCTGGTCAAGCGGCAGCAGATGGGGCGTGAAGGTGATCGGCAGCTCGGCGCCGAGCACGGCGAGCTCCTGCTCGATCTCCGGCGTGTGACGATGGGCGGGCATCCCGTAGGGCCTGACGTTCTCATCGACGGTGACAAAATGCGTCTTGTCGGTGGCGGCGCGGCCGGCTCCGGAGGCCCCGGACTTGGCATCGACCACGGCGTCGGCGATCAGCCCGGCACCGGCCAGGGGCGCTAGCGCCAGCAGTGTCGCCGTCGGGTAGCAGCCGGGATTGGCCACCAGGTCGGCGCCGTCGATCTCCTCCCGGTAGCGCTCAGGTAGTCCATACACGGCGTCCGCGATCAGCTCCGGGGCGGGATGAGAGCGATACCAGTGCTCGTAGACCGAGGGATCACGCAGGCGGAAGTCGGCGCTCAGGTCGACCACCCGCACGCCGCGCTCGCGCAGCTGCGCCACCAGCTCGGCGGAGGCACCGTGGGGATAGGCGACCACGGCTGCGTCGATGTCGGCGTGGGTGTCCAGGTTCAGCTCCTCCAGCACCAGCGGCACGCGGTACTGGGGATAGAGGTGATCGAGGCGCGTGCCGACCTCGGAGCGCGCGGTCAGCGCTCGCAGCTCGAAGCTCGGGTGACGATGGAGCAGCCGGGCACTGAGGGCCCCTGCGAATCCAGCGGCGCCGAACACAGACACTTCAGGCATCGCGCAGCCTCCCGCCGTGATCCTCGATCAGCGCGGTGACGATCTGCTCCCGCCGGGCGGCCACCTCGGCGTCGGTGAGGGTTCGGTCCGGGGCCCGGTAGGTGAGCCGCAGGGCCAGCGAGACGTTGCCCTCGCCGAGACGCTCGGGGTCACGGTAGACATCGAACACGCGCACGTCGGCGAGCAGCGGGCCGCCGGCCTGACGCACGCCGGTGATCAGCGCCGCTGCGGAGACATGGTCTGGCACCACCACCCCGAGGTCCTCCCGGACCTCGGGGAAGGTCATCAGATCCTCGTAGACGGGGATCGCGGGCGGGGGCACGGCATCCAGGTTGAGCTCGAAGGCCGCCACCGGTCCGGGTAGCTCCCACTCCTCGGCAAGCAGCGGGTGGACCTCCCCGACCCAACCGGCGGCCTCACCGCCGACGGTCACTCTCGCCGCCCGGCCGGGGTGGAGGAACGGCGGCTCATCGGGTTCGACGCTCCACTCGGCGTGGAGGACGTCAAGCAACGCGGCGAGCACCCCCTTGACGGCGAAGAAGTCAGCGCGCGGGGAGTGAGGATCACGCCAGCTGGCCGGCCGCGAGGGTCCGATGAGAATCGCGGCTAGATGATGGGGCTCCCGCGGAAGCTCGCCGATACTTCCGGCGAGATACACGGCACCGGACTCGAAGAGCCTGATCGCCGAGCGCCCGTGTGCGACGTTGCGCCGGGCGATGTCAAGCAGCGAGCCGAGCAGCGTCGTCCGCAGCCGCGACTGGTCGCCAGACATGGGGTTCTCCAACTCGATGGCGTCGATCTCGGGCATTCCCAGACGGCCAGCCTGGTCCGCGCCGGCGAAGCTCCAGCCCACCACCTCGTTCAATCCCAGCGCAGTGAGGGCGTCCGCGGCACGCCTGCGAAGCGTCTGGCGGGCAGTGAGCCGACCGGCGGCGCCATGTCGAGAGGGAAGCGTCGCCGGAAGCCGGCCAAGCGCGTCGAGCCGAGCCACCTCCTCGATCACGTCGGCTTCGCGGGTGACGTCAGCGCGCCGGAACCGCGGCGGGGTCACCTCGAGCCCATCGTCAGCGTCCTGCACCGCGAAGCCCAGCGCCTCCAGCACGCTGCGGCAGCGGTCCCGGGGGATCTCCAGCCCCAGGAGGCCGGTGAGGCGAGCGTCACGGAGGTGGATGCTCGGCGGGTCGGGCCCGGGACCGCCGATGTCGACGGTCCCCGGCGCCGGGCGCGCCCCGCACAGCTCCACCATCAGCTGCCCGGCCAGCGCCTGGGCCTCCATCGCCTGCTCGGGCTGGAGGCCCTTCTCGAACCGGCCTGAAGCCTCGCTACGCAGGCCGAGGGTCAGTGAGGTGCGGTGAATGTTGGCGCCGTCCCAGGTCGCCGCCTCCATCAACACTCGGGTGGTTTCGGTGGATACCTCGGAGCGGGCACCGCCCATCACCCCGGCGATCGACGTCGGCCCATCGGCGTCGGCGATCAGCACCATGCTCGAGTCCAGGCGACGGGTCTGCCCATCCAGGGTCTGCATCTCCTCGCCGTCGGCCGCCCGGCGGACGGTCAGGGATCCGCCGGCGACCCGGTCGCGGTCGAAGGCGTGCAGCGGCTGACCGGTGAGCAGCATCACGTAGTTGGTGATGTCGACGACGTTGGAGATCGGACGCTGGCCCGCGGCCGTCAGCCGGGCCTTCAGCCAGGGGGGGCTGGGCCCGACCTTGACCTCGTCGAAGGCGCGAGCGGTGAAGCGGGGGCAGAGATCGGGGCAGTCCACTTCGATGCTCACCTCGTCCAGCGCGCCGTCGCTGCCGGGATCGTCGGCCCACGGAGGCTCGCTCAGCGGCGCACCGGTGGCCGCGTGGACCTCGCGGGCGACGCCGTAGATGCCCAGGCAGTCGGGGCGGTTGGGAGTGATCTCCAGCACGAGCACGTCGGTGGCGATCGGCAGCAGGTCCGACAGTGGGGTCCCGGGCTCGACGCCGTCGGGGTCGAGGACCAGGATCCCCTCGTGATCCGTGCCGATGGCGAGCTCGTCCTCGGCGAGGATCATGCCGTCAGACTCCACGCCCCGCAGCTTGGCCTTGTCCAGCCGGTGGCCGTCCGGCATCACGGCCCCGGGGCGGGCAACCGCGACGGTCTGACCGGCGGCCACGTTGGGGGCCCCGCAGACGATCTGGCTGGGGGTGCTGCGGCCGATGTCGACCATGCATACGCTGAGGCGGTCCGCGTCGGGGTGGCGGCGGCGCTCCAGCACGCGTCCGACCAGAAACTGCTCCATCGCCCCGACACCATGGTGCTCGACGCGCTCCACTTCGGTTCCGGTGAGCGCCAGCCGCTCGGCCAGGGCCGAGGTGTCGAGATCCGGATGGCAGTACTCGTGTAGCCAGGCGAGGGGGACGCGCACGGCTAGAACTGCTCCAGGAAGCGGATGTCGTTGTCGAGCAGCAGCCGCAGGTCGGGGACCCCGTGCTTGAGCATCGCGATTCGCTCTATCCCCATCCCGAAGGCGAAACCCTGGACCTGCTCGGGGTCATAGCCATGCTCCTTGACGTGCTCGAACACGTTGGGATCGACCATCCCCGCCCCCAGGATCTCGATCCAGGCCGTCCCCTTGCACAGCGGGCACCGTTCGCCAGTCAGGGTCACGCCGTCGACGCAGTTGAAGCAGGAGACGTCGACCTCGACGCTCGGCTCGGTGAACGGGAAGAAGTGGGGACGCAGACGCACCTGGCGCTCGTCACCGAAGATCGCTTGGGCGAACGCCAGCAGCGTCCCCCGAAGGTCGGCCAAGGTGATGTCGGTATCGACCGCCAGGCCCTCTATCTGGTGGAACTGTGGCGTATGAGTGGCGTCGGAGTCTGGCCGGTAGACCCGGCCGGGCATGATGATGTACAGCGGCGGCGGTTGACTCTCCATCGCCCGCACCTGCACCGGCGAGGTGTGCACGCGGAGCAGGATTCCCTGGGGGTCGAACAGGTCACCGAGCGGCTTGACGTAGAAGGTGTCGGTGAGCAGCCGCGAGGGGTGCGTCGGCGGCGTGTTCAGGGCATCGAAGTTGTAGAAGGCGCGCTCCACCTCGGGCCCTTCGGCCACGTTGAAGCCGAGGCCGATGAACACGTCCTCGATCTCCCGGCGGGTCTGAGTGATGAGATGCAGTCGCCCCAGCTCGGGCTGAGGATCGCCGGGAAGGGTGACATCGACCCGGTCGGCTACCAACTGCTGCTCCAGCTCGTGACGCGCCAGCTCGGCGGCGCGCTGCTCGATTGCCGCCTCAAGCGCCTGACGGGCGGCGTTGGCGGCCTTCCCGGTGGCCGCGCGCTGATCAGGCGGGAGATCGGCGACGCCGCGCAGCAGGTTGGGCAGCTCGGCCTTGCGACCCAGGTAGCGGATCCGGACCTCCTCCAGCGCCGCCGTGTCCTGCGCTGCCTGCACCGCCGCCTCCGCCTCCTTACTGATCGCGTCGATCCGCTCGGTGCTCATGCGCGGGCCATCCTAGTCACCTCATAGAGCGCCACCGTCGCGGCCATCGCCGCGTTCAGCGAGTGGGTGGCGATCGGGATCTGCACCACCTCGTCGGCGGCGGCGACCACCTCGTCGGGCAGGCCGTCGCGCTCCGCACCGATGAGCAGGGTCAGGCTCTCTGGTGACGCGCGGTCCTCGCCGTGAGCCTTGGCGTCCTGCTTCGGACCCTCCGAAGCGGATTGCCAAAGTTCACGCAGGGGCGTGCCGGCGCCGGCCACCAGCGCGAGCTTCCGCCCGGGCATGTTCGCCATCTCCGTGGCGCGCGCAACCGGCACGCTGAACACGGCCCCCATGCTGGCCCTGACCGCCTTGGGCCCGAACGGGTCGGCGCTCCCCGGGCCACAGACGACACAGGAGGCGCCAAACGCCGCCGCGGAGCGGAGGATCGCCCCCGCGTTGCCGGGATCGCTGACTCCGTGCAGGTAGACGCACAGCGGCTCCAGCGGCTCCGGCGCCCAGCGCTCCTGGTAGACGGCTAGCGCGCGCGTTCCCGAAGCCAGCCCGGAGGCGTCGGCCAGCAGCTTAGGCTCGACGGCGATACCGGAAAGGCCGCTACCGGCAGCGCAGAAGCGCTCCAGCGGCTCCCAGCCCGCCGCATCGGCGGCGGCCAGCAGGTCCTCTCCCTCCGCCACGAACCGCGCGCTCCGCTCGCGCTCACGCCGGCGCATCCGCAGCTTGCGGATCTCCTTCAAACGCTGGTTGTGTGAGCTGGTGATGGTCTCGATGCTGGTCATGGGAACAAAAAAGGCGCCCTCCTCAACGGAGTGGCGCCCGGGTCGGCGGTGCTGGTGGGGACTGGTGCTCAGCCGGCCGCCAGCGCCTCGCGGGCGCGGTCGGCGAAGCGTCGGAAGGTGTCGGCGTCGCTGACGGCGATGTCAGCGAGAATCTTGCGGTCGAGCTCGACCCCAGCCTGCTGGAGGCCGTGCATGAACTGGGAGTAGGAGAGGCCGTTCTGCCTGGCCGCAGCGTTGATCCGAGTGATCCACAGGCGACGGAAGTCACGCTTGCGGTTGCGGCGATCGCGGTAGCGGTACTGATCGGCCTTGAGCACGGCCTCCTTGGCCGTGCGGTAGTGCCTGCTGGCGTCGCCCGCGGTAGCCCTTGGCGAGCTCCAGCGTCGCCCGGCGCTTCTTGCGGGCATGCGCCGAGCGCTTGACCCGCGTCATGACCGCTTGGCTCCCAGCAGCGTCTTGACCTGCTTCTCGTCGTGCTTGGAGATCGTCGCCGGCTGGCCGAGCCGCCGCTTACGCTTGGGAGACTTCTTCTCCAGGATGTGGCTGGTGAAGGCGTGGCGGCCGCGCACCTTGCCGGTGGCGGTCAGCTTGAAGCGCTTCTTGGAGCCGGAATGGGTCTTCATCTTCGGCATCGGGCGGTCTAGTAAAGCAGACGACCCCGGCCAGGCCCGGGCCTAATGACCGCAGAGCGGGCGTTCAGGAGGCGCCGGCAGTCTCAGGCTGCGGCGTGGAGGACTCGGCAGCTGGAGCGGCACCGTTCTCCCCGCTCTCCCCGTCCTTTTCGAGCTCTCCGGCGAGCACCGCCTTGGAGGGCGCCAGCAGCATCGTCATGTTGCGCCCGTCCTGTAGCGGCGACTGCTCCACGACTCCGATCTCCGAGAGCTCCTCGGCGAGCCGCTCCAGCAACTGGGTACCGCGCTCGGGGTGGGTGACCTCGCGGCCGCGGAACATGATCGTGATCTTGACCTTGTCCTTGCCCAACAGGAACCGGGTGACGTGACCCTTCTTGGTGTCGTAGTCGTTCTGGGCGATCTTGGGACGGAACTTGATCTCTCGGATGGTGATCTGCTGCTGATGGCGGCGAGCGGCCTTCTGCTTCTGGGCCTGCTCGTACTTGTACTTGGAGTAGTCGAGGACCCGAACGACCGGCGGACGAGCATCTGGCGCGACCTCCACCAGGTCGAGATCACGCTGCTGCGCGTAGGACAGCGCCTCCGCGGTCTTCACCACTCCAACCTGGTTTCCGTCCTCGCCGATCAGCCGCACTTCCGGCACGCGAATACGGTCGTTGATCCGAGTCTGGTCCCGCTCCGGCGGACGCCGGTCGAACCTGCGGGGGACCGGCACTAGCGGCTGAGGCGGCTCAGCGTCAAGCGGCGCCTGTGTAAACGATTTGGATCAACGCAGCCGAGTATAGCGGCGCCCCTAGGCCAGGGCCCGACTCTGCACCTGCGATTGCAGGCGAACCGCGAAGTCCTCGACGCTCACCGTACCTGCGTCGCCGTGGCGATGTTCACGCAATGAGATCTCCCCCGCCTCCTGCTCACGGTCGCCGACGATCAGCATGTAGGGCACCTTGCGCAGCTCGGCATCACGGACCTTCCTCGCCACCGACTCCGAGCGATCATCGGTCTCGACCCGGAGCCCCCCGGAGAGCAGCTGAGCCTCGACCTCGGCGGCGTAGGGGGCGTTGCGGTCGTTGATCGGCACGACGACCGCCTGCACGGGTGCCAGCCACACCGGGAGCTCGCCCCCGAAATGCTCCAGCAGGATCCCGATGAATCGCTCATAGGAGCCCATCAGCGCCCGGTGGATCATCACCGGCCGGTGCTCCGCGTTGTCGGCCCCCGTGTAGGTGAGCCCGAAGCGCTCGGGGAAGTTGTAGTCCAGCTGGCAGGTGCCGAGCTGCCACGAACGCCCGAGCGAATCGGTCATGTGCATATCGATCTTGGGGCCGTAGAAGGCACCGTCACCGACGTTCAACTCGTAGGCGAGCCCCTGTGATTCGAGCGCGCTCTTCAGCGCGGCCTCGCTGCGGTCCCAGAGCTCATCCGAGCCGATCCGCTGCTCCGGCCTGGTGGAGAGCTCCAGCCGCACGTCCAGCCCGAAGATCTCGTACGTGGCGAAAGCGAACTCCAGCACGCCTGTGACCTCGTCCTGGATCTGTTCCTCGGTGCAGAAGATGTGCGAGTCGTCCTGGGCGAAATGGCGCACCCGAAGCAGGCCATGCAGGGTGCCGCTCGGCTCGCGCCGGTGCAGCAGTCCAGGCTCCCAGTAGCGGACCGGCAGGTCCCGGTAGGAGTGACGCTGCAGCAAGTAGAGCTGGCAGTGGCCGGGGCAATTCATCGGCTTGACGGCCATCGCACGGTCCTCGTACTCGGTCACGAACATGTGATCCCGGTACTTCTCCCAGTGGCCGGAGGTGACCCACAGCGAGCTGTCGAAGAGCTGCGGGGTCTTGACCTCCTCGTAGCCGCGCGTGCGGCCCATCTCCCGGCTCAGGGAGACGAGCGAGTTGAACACCTCGGTGCCGGCGGGCAGCCAGAACGCCGCGCCCGGGGCCACCTCGGAGAAGGTGAAAAGCCCCAGCTGAGGACCTAGCCGGCGATGGTCGTTGGCCCGGGCTCGCTCCAGCCGCTCCAGGTGATCGGCGAGATCCTGCTTGGAGAAGAACGCCGTTCCATACACGCGCGTGAGCATCGGGTTGGCTGCGTCGCCCCGCCAGTAGGCGCCTGCCACAGACTGCAGCTTGAAGGCCTTGATCCGCTTGGTGCTGGGGGCGTGCGGTCCGCGACACAGGTCGGTGAACGGGCCATTGGTGTAGAGCGAAACGGTCTCCACGCCCCGGTCGCGCCCCAGGTCCTGGATCAGCTCGACCTTGTAGTCCTGCCCCTCTTCGCGGAATCGCTGCAGGGCGTCGTCGGCAGGGAGGTCCTCGCGCTCGAACACCTCGTCGGCGGCGATGTGCTCCCGCATCCTGGCTTCGATCCGCTCAAAGTCCGCCTCGCTCAACGACACGCCGTCGGGGAAGTCGAAGTCGTAGTAGAAGCCGTTTTCGATTGGGGGTCCGATCGAGATTTTGACCCCGGGATAGAGATCAGTGACCGCCGCCGCCAGCACGTGAGCGGTGTCGTGGCGGATCAGGTCAAGCGCGTCCTGACCGGAGCGCTCGGTGACGATCTCCAGCTTGCGCGGGTGGGTGTCGGCGTCGCCTGACGGGTCGGTGAGCGGACGCGCTAGGTCACGGATCTCGCCGTCCACCTTCACGGCCAGCGCCGCCCGAGCCAGACCAGGCCCGATGGCTGCCGCGGCGTCGGCCCCCGAGGCCCCCTCCGCAAGGGTCAGAATCGTTCCGTCGGGCAGCTTGTAGTCCATCGCGGCGAAGATGCTAGAGCGCGTCCTGCCCCGCTACATTTACACCCTCCCGGGCGATTAGCTCAGCTGGGAGAGCGCTGCCTCGACAAGGCAGAGGTCACTGGTTCGAGCCCAGTATCGCCCACTTAGCTCAAGCTTGGGCGATTAGTTGTCGCGTCGACGTTGGAAGCGGCCTATGAGCGCTGGCAGTCCTGGCTCTCATCCCACCCGGCGGTAGCAGATGTGCGTCGCCAGTGGGGAATGGAGGACCTCGTCGGGCTCGAAATCGAACTCGGCGACGCCGTTGAATATTCCCTCGCCGGACCCGAGTAGAACGGGAACGATGTCGAGCCAGAGCTCGTCGATGACCCCCGCCAGCAGCGCCTGGCGTACGGTCGAGGCGCCGCCCGCGATGTCGATGCCGTCTTCGCCGGCAGTCTCGCGGGCCTGGGCGTAGGCGGCGTCGAAGCCATCGGTGACGAAGTGAAACGTAGTCCCGCCCTCCATCTCGATCGGCGCGTGAGTGTGATGGGTCAGGACGAACACGGGCGCGTGGTAGGGCGGCTCGGGCCCCCACCAGCCCGACCACTCCTCGTCCCACTCGCCGCGGATCGGGCCAAACATGTTGCGGCCCATGACGTAGGCGCCGCGGGGGCGCAGCAAACGGCGCTCGGCGGTGGCGTCCGCTTCGTTCGCGCGCTCGTCGCCAAGGTGCCAGCCGTGCAGCTCGCGGCCCCGCTTGCCGAGCGGGGCTTCGCGGCTTTGATCCGGCCCGGCTACGAAGCCGTCGAGGGAGATCGACATGTGGCAGGTGGTGTCGGCCATTGCACTCCTTCAAAGTGATTGTGATTTGCAAGCGGCGTCGCGGCGAGCGGACCATACCAGAGTAGTTGCAGGCTGCAAGTACCATGGAGGACATGGCTATGTCCCCTGCGGGTGAACCGCGCTCCGGGTGTCCGATCAACGGGACGATCGAGGTAATCGGCGACCGCTGGTCGCTCCTCGTCCTGCGCGACGTGATGTTCGGCAACCGCCGCCACTTCCGCGAGCTGCAGAAGCGCTCGGAGGAGGGAATTGCCTCAAACATCCTGGCGGACCGGCTGCGGCGCCTCGTCGCCGGCGGCCTGCTCACCCGAGAGGACGTCGGCCGCGGCCGGCGGGCGACCTACAGCCTCACCGAGGCGGCCATCGAGCTCGTGCCAGTGATGGCAGCGCTCGGATCCTGGGGGCTCCGCCATCGGCCAACGACGGCCACGCTCCGTGTGCGGGCAGAGCTGCTGGCCGACGGCGGTCCCGAGCTGTGGGCGGATTTCATGGACGAGCTGCGCGCCCAACACCTTGGCGCACCGTCCCGGCCGGACGACCGGCCACGCGCAACCGAGCGCCTTGCCGCGGCCTATGCCGAGGCAGTCGCTGCCGAGGCGACCTGAGCCGGGTGGCCCGCACGACCTGCGCCCCGCTGGTCGTAGGCGGCATGCCAGTGAGCCGCGGTTTATCGACACCGGAACGTGGAAACCGAAAGGCAACGTCGCCTAATCCACCATCGATCGGAGGTCTCGGATGGAAGCCAGCTCTGAAACCGGGAGCACTACCGGGAGATCCGAAAGGGCGGCGAGCAGGGCAAGGCGAAGCTCGCCGAGCGACTAGCGCGCTGAGCAGACAAGGAGACCATCACCATGGCAAAAGACCACGGATCCAGCGTCAAGGACGACAAACAGTACGAGGGCCTACGCAAGAAGGGCATGAGCAAGGGACGGGCCGCCGCGATCGCAAACACGCCCGATGCGTCCAAGAAGGGCGGCAAGAACTCCGGTGGCGGAAGTAGCGGTAGCAGTCAGAGCACCCGCAGCAGTGGCCAAGGTAGCGGCGGAAACCGTGCCCAAAAGGCCGCCGCGGGCCGCAAGGGCGGCAAGAAGTCGGGCAGCTAGTTTCCGCACGTCGGCGCCGGGTACCTCGGCACGGAGACCACGCGCTCTTGGGTATTAGGTTCGCTCAGCGCTGGGCTTTAAACGTGGTGGCTCGGGCGACTCGCCTTTGAAACCGGGCGAGCGTCCGGTCGCCTCGGTGCTGACTGGCCTGACTATGCCGGTTCTGTTGTGTCGTGGGACGTGGGTTTCGTGCCGTCCCGGCCTGCGCCGGCTCGCGGCATTGGCTCGAGCACGAAGCTCTTGACCGCGGTGCGCCCCTCGACAACTCGCGTACCCCGACAACGTAGGCGAGCCAGACAGGTTCATGCGGCAAACATGCATTTCGCTGCGACACTCGTTCATGCCCGTGTCTGCCCATTCGCGGGCGCAGTGGCTACCACGGGAGCAGGGCGCTAACGCGAAGCCGCGGCCGTTCGGAGCCCCCGCCTGATCGTGGGGGCTCCGTCGTTTGCGGGTTCCGGTGGCGTCTTGCGCCGGCTCCGTTCCAGGGCAGGACGCCAGAAGCTTCAGCGGCTCAACCTTCAGCGGCTCAACCTTCAGCGGGGGAGGCTGAGGCGGGCGGGCCGGCAGGGCACCGACCCGCCCGCGCTGCGGCGCTAGCCTCGCGGTGAGCAGTCCAGCAGGGGAACAGGACTGCTCGGTCTGCGCCACTGCACCGAAGTCAACCGCACGGCGATAAGCGTCCCGTATGAATCGCGGCGCGTCGCCCGAGCGGTCACCGTTGATCCGTCAACTACACTGGACCATGATGAATGCGGTTGCAGCACGTCGGCTCGAAGGAACGGCGCTGGAGGCATGGCGGAGTTATCTGAAGAGCCATGCCGCGATCCTCCGCGGGTTGGACGCGGAGCTCTCCGCCGAGCACGGACTGACCTCCCGTGACTACGAGGTACTCCTCTACCTGGCCCAAGCGCCCGATCGCCGGCTGCCGATGTCCGCGCTGGCGGACGGGACGATGCTCACCCGGTCGGGGATCACTCGCCTGGTCGATGGGCTGGTGCGCAGCGGACTGATCGAGCGCGCGGCCTGTCCCCAGGACGCGCGCGTCTGCTACGCGGAGCTGACCGACACGGGGTTGGAGACGCTCCGGGCTGCCGGCGAAAGCCACGTGGCCAGCATCCATCGGCACTTCCTGGCCCACTTCTCCGACGAGGAGACCGAGCAGCTCGCCGCTCTGCTCAGCCGGCTGCCGGGCGCCGCCGGCGGCGGCTCCTGCACGGTCGACTAGGCCGATGTCCACGCCGCTTTCAAGCGCTACTGCCCTGGACCCGGCGACGACGGTCGGCGCGGTGTCTCTGACCGTTCGCGATCTGGATCGCTCTCGCCGCTTCTATGAGCAGGCCATCGGCCTCCGGGCCGAGGAGGCCGACGACGGCTCGCTAACCCTCTCCCCCGGCAGTGGACCGCCGCTGATCCGCCTCGTCGGTGACCCCAGCGCGCCGGGGCTCGACCCCCGAGCCACCGGGCTCTATCACCTGGCGATCCTCCTGCCGAGCCGCCCCGACCTGGCGGTGGCGCTCGCCCGGCTCAGCCAGGTCCACTGGCCGCTGGACGGCGCCTCCGATCACCTGGTCAGCGAGGCGCTGTACCTCTCCGATCCAGACGGCAACGGGATCGAGATCTACCAGGACCGCCCCCGCGACCACTGGTCCTACCGCGACGGCCGGTTGGAGATGGCCACGCTCCCACTGGACCTGCGGGACGTGCTCGCCGAACTGCCGGACGCCCGGTCCTGGCCGCAGGAGCTTTCACCGGAGACGCGAATCGGCCACGTCCACCTTCAGGTGTCGGACATCGGCTCGGCCGAGGCGTTCTACCACGGCCTGCTCGGCTTCGACGTGACCGTGGGACTGCCGGGGGCGCTGTTCGTCTCCGCCGGCGGCTACCACCATCACCTCGGGTTGAACACCTGGCGGAGCGCAGGCTCCTCTCCCCCGCCCCCGGGATCGGTCGGGCTGCGCAACTTCGAGATCGTGCTCGCGGACCACGGCGAGCTGACGCGCGTCCTCGACCTGCTGGAAGGGGCCGGAGTGCCGACGGAGGGCCAACCAGACGGCGCGCTGCTGCAGGACCCGTTCGGCAACGGCGTGCGCCTGCGCGTCCCCTGACGACCGGGGCCCGCCGCGACGGCTGGGCGCCCAGGGGCAGCGCTACGCTACGCAGCCCCGGCGACGTGGCGGAGTGGCTACGCAGCGGCCTGCAAAGCCGTCTACACCGGTTCGATTCCGGTCGTCGCCTCTCGGGTGTCTACAGCCCTGTGCTTGCGGGCCCGATGGCTCTTGCGTCGGCGTGCCGTCCGTCGGGTGGCGGGAAGCAGCGCGCAAGCGCGCCACGAATAGTTCCAGACCGTTATCCCTGCGTCTGTAACAACCTGTCAACCCATGTGTCAATGTGCTGTACAGTCGTGCCGTGGAAGCCGCTCGCCCTCTTGATCCGAGTAGCGCGTCGCACGGCCGTCGACGGCGAACCCGAGAACGCGACATCCTCGACGCGGCCCGCCGGCTCTTCGACGAGCGCGGCATGCAGGACGTTCCCATGGACGAGATCGCTCAGGCGGTCGGCATCAACCGAGCGCTGATCTACCGCGTGTTCGAATCAAAGGAGGAGGTGTTCGTCCTCACCGTCACTCGGTATCTCGACGAGATCACCGAGCGCGGGGTCGCGGCCCTGAACCTCCGAGCCCGGCCCGAGCGGCAGCTCCGGGTGTGCTGGGGCAGCTTCGCCAGCTACTGCTTGGAACATCCTGCATTCCTGGACTGCGCCCTGTCGCTGATGCGCCGTCCCGGAGGTGAGCTGCGCGAGCGCGTATCCGACGCAACGTGGTTCAGGCTCGGTCAGTCGATGAGCCGTTGCCTGGGGGTGACCATCGATGTGGTCAACCGGGGAGTCGGGACGGGGGCCTTCATGGTGGAGGATCCCGCGTTCACCGTGAACTGCCTCTACACGCAGACCATCGGGATGATGCACCTGGCACGAGTCGGGCTCGGTGTGCACCAGGTCGCGCCAGGGATACCCGGAACTTTCGAGATCGCCCCCCAGAGCATCCACGAGGCGTGCGTGCGGGCCGCGCTCGCGGCAGTCGGAGCGGGCTGACTCC
The DNA here is from genome assembly GCA_963731435.1 of uncultured Solirubrobacterales bacterium. Lineage (GTDB taxonomy): Bacteria > Actinomycetota > Thermoleophilia > Solirubrobacterales > Solirubrobacteraceae > Palsa-465. Next base: position 961,897 of record CAVSVF010000001.1, on the reverse strand, counting down.
GTGAGCGCGAGTTGAGCACACTCGACTACGACTGGATCGTGGTCGGCTCGGGCTTCGGGGGCAGCGTGGCCGCGATGCGCCTGGCGGAAAAGGGCTACCGGGTAGCGGTGGTCGAGCAGGGTCGCCGCTTCGCCGACCAGGACTTCGCCAGCAGCGCCTGGCAGGCCCACCGCCTGTTGTGGGCGCCTCGGCTCGGACTCCGCGGGATCATGCGGGTGAAGACGTTCAGGCATGTGACCGTCCTCGCGGGAGTCGGCGTGGGCGGCGGAAGCCTCGTCTACGGCAACACTCTCTACGCGCCCCACGCGGAGGCCTTTTACACCCACCCCCAGTGGGCGGGACTCGCAGACTGGCGACGGGAGCTTGCCCCTCATTACGCGGAGGCCGAGCGAATGCTCGGCGTTACCACCTACCGCGGCGAGGGCAAGAGCGAGCAGCTGATGCGCTCGGTCGCCGGCGACCTGGGCGTCCCCGACCACTTCCGCTCGACGCCGGTGGGAGTGTTCTTCGGCGATCCCGGCAAGACCGTCGACGATCCCTACTTCGGGGGAAGCGGACCGCCACGCACCGGGTGCGTGCGTTGTGGCCAGTGCATGCTCGGGTGCCGTTACGGCGCGAAGAACACGCTGGCCAAGAACTACCTCTGGCGCGCCGAGGCGGACGGCGCCGTGATCCACAGCGAGCGCACAGTCATGGCGATCCGCCCGCTGAAGGAATGCGACGGCAGCGATGGGTACGCGCTCACCACCATTCGCTCAGGAGCTTGGCGACGGCGGCAGCGGCGTGAGCTGACCGCGCGCGGCGTTGTCGTGTGCGCCGGCCCCCTGGGGACCAATGAGCTACTGCGCCGCTGCAAGGACAGCGGTTGGCTGCCGAGGATCTCCGACCGTCTGGGCGAGTTGGTGCGTACCAACAGCGAAGCGATCACAGCGGCCACCGCTCCCGACGGGGACTACCGGGGCGGGGTGGCGATTACCGCTTCCGTTTATCCGGACGCGCATACACACGTGACCAACAACACCTACGGAGCCGGTGGAGATGCCTTGGCGCTGGGCTTCGGACCGCTGACGAGCGGGGCGCGGCCGCGCCTGCGGCCACTGCTCTATCTCGGGGCGGTGGCCCGCCGGCCGATCGCCTGGCTGAGACCGGGCCGAGTGCGGGGCTGGTCGCGACGAACCGTGATCTTCACCGTCATGCAGAGCTCCGACACCGCGTTGCGGCTCAGGCCGGTCGGCCTCCGTGGTCGCCTCCAGACCGAGATCGATGCCGGGCACGGAGTGAGCGCGTACCTTCCCGTCGCCAACCGTGTCGCCGCGTTGGCAGCCCGACGGATAGGCGGCACGGCGCAGAGCTCGGTCGCCGAGTCGCTCACCGGTGCCCCCACGACGGCGCACTTCCTGGGCGGGGCGGTCATCGGCGCTGATCGCTCCAGCGGCGTCATCGACCACCGGCACCGAGTATTCGGGTATGAGAACCTGCTCGTCTGCGATGGAGCGGCGGTGCCGGCCAATGTCGGCGTGAACCCGAGCCTTACCATCGCCGCGCTAGCGGAGCGCGCGATGGCCCACATCCCCGCCTGCCCCGCGGCAAACCAACACGGTGAGGGGAGATGAGCACGAAGGCGACCAGGTTCTTCGACGGACGGTCCGTGGTCATCACCGGCGGCTCCTCGGGGCTCGGGCTCGCCCTCGCCGACGCGCTCGCCGCTCGCGGGGCGGAGCTGACTCTCGTTGCCAGGGACCGGGCACGGCTGACCACCGCCGCGGAGGGGATCGGCGCGAGCCACCCCGCGCTCTCGCCGAGGACTATCGCGCTCGACATCGGCGACGTCGACGCCGTTCGCGCCGGCTTCGCCAAGATCGAACGCGTCGACATCCTGATCAACTGCGCTGGCGTTCTCAAGGAGGGCTACTTCGAGTCGCTTCCCACAATGGCCTTCCGAGAGGTCATGGAGGTCAATTACTTCGGTGCGCTGAACGTCATCCGAGCCACACTCCCGCAGCTTCGCCGCGCTCAGGGCAAGATCGTGAACGTCGCCTCCGCCGCGGGCCTGTCCGGGGTGTTCGGCTACACGGCCTACTGCGCTGCCAAGCACGCGTTGATCGGGTTCTCGGATGCCCTGCGCTACGAGCTTCGACCCATGGGCGTAATGGTCCAGACCGTGTGTCCGGGGGAGTTTGACTCCCCGATGGTGCGCGCGCTCGAACACACGCGAACACCTGAGAATCGCGCTCACACGCTGACGATTCCCAAGACCAGGATGTCCACGATCGTTCGGGACACGCTCCGCGGCGTGGAGCGAGGTCGGCCGATGATCGTGCCCGGCGCGTTCACCCGGGGTGCGGTCCTCGCCACGCGTCTCGCGCCCGGTCTGGCCCGGGCAGTCGGCGACCGGCGGGTCGCCTCCGTCTCCCCGGCGCACGGACACTCGTACCCAGCCGACGGCCCCAGCGCGACCTCGAACAGCACCAACCGGAAGGCGGACTCCGATGTGGACTAGACAACGGGTGACCATCGCCGCCCTCGCGTTGATACTGGAGATGCTGATCCCGGCGACCGCTTCCTCCGCAAGCGTCCCCGTGCCACGCCTGAGCGGCCCGGTCCAGATCACCGGTTCGCAGATTGTGGTCGCGGTGCCCAGCGGCGCGCGAGCCATCATCAACCGCTCCCCGTTCGGCCTCCGCTTCCTGGATGCAAGCGGTCACACGACTCTCAACGAGGTCCCCTCGACCGCGACGCCGATGCCGGTCGCCCCGGACTCACAGGCCGAGTTCGGCACGATCGGGCCGCCGCCGCCCACACTGTACGCGCCGCTCAGCTTCCTGGTCGGTGCAGAGACGATCAGCCAGGAGCCGGCCGGCCAGTGGGAGGGAAACCTCACCTCGGTCAGCAAGACCGGGGTCGAGTTCTCCGCCCAGTCCGTGCTCGACGCTCGCCAGCAGGGCAGAGCGGCAGTGCTCACGCTGTCAACCAACGACCCCACCGGCCGCAAGTTGGTTCTTACGGTCGCGCCCGGCGCGGGCGACCAGCTGAACGTGAGCGCCCTGCCGGAACCGGCGACCGGCGTAGCGGCGATGTCGGACTCGTTCCGCTCTCCGCGGGGTGAGGCGTTCTACGGCTTCGGCGGTCGGCACAACAGCCTCGACCAGCACGGCTCGGAGTTCTACAACTGGCTTCAGCAGGAGAACGTCAGCTCCGGCAGCGCCAGCGGCATCACCGCGGTCAGCTCCCCCGGTGGTGACCGCTACATGTTTCCCAACGGTCCCGAAGCCGCGTACTACGTCCAGTCCTCGATGCTGTCCTCGGCCGGCTATGGGTTCCTGCTCAACCGGGATGAGCTGTCCCATTGGCGGATGGACTCCGACCGCCCGGACGCATGGCAGACCGAGGTAGCCGCTCCCGCTCTGAACTACGTCGTGGTCCCGGCTCCCGCGCAGCAGGCCGTCGCCGGGTTGACCCAACTCACCGGACGCCAGCCTGTCCCGACCAGCTGGGCGGCTGGGTCGCTGTTCGACCGGGAGGTCAAGTACCCGTCCGATCCCGCATCCGAGTACGAGCAGGAGGTACAGAGCGACATCGACAACATCGCTCACTACCACCTGCACGTGGACGGCTACCGGATCGAGGGCTGGCCGGAGCTCCCCGGCCCGGTTCTGGCTCACTTCATCAGCGAGCTGAAGGCGCTCGGGATTCATCCGCTTCTGTACTTCCGCGCCTTCGTGGGACAGGACAGCACCGGCACCGATGACCCGGGTGAATACAACTATGCGGTTCAGCACGGTTACGTTGCCACCCAGGCCAACGGCAGCCCGTACACGTTCGTCTCAAACTTCGATTCGTCGGCCGCGGTCATCGACTTCAGCAACCCGGCCGCAGTGCGCTGGTGGCAGGGACGCATCAAAGCCGCGCTGGACCTTGGCGCCGACGGCTTCATGCAGGACTTCGGGGAGCAGGTGCAGACCGGCATGCACTTCCACAACGGAGACACAGGCGCACAGATGCACAACCTGCTCCCGATTCTCTACGACCGGGCAACCCGGGAGGAGGTCGACGCCTACGAGCACCAGCACCCGAATCGCCACATCTTCTTCTTCACCCGGGCCGGATACACAGGAACACCTGGCGACGCCGCTTACGAGAGCGCCAACTTCCCTGGCGACGAGACAACGGACTGGTCACGCGCGTCCGGGCTCGCCTCCCTGACCACTGACATGCTCAGCCGGGCGATCGGCGGCGCCTATGGCTACAGCGCCGACATCGGCGGCTACTTCGACCTCGGGCCCTTCTCCCCCACCACCCAGGAGCTGTTCGTTCGCTGGGCGGAGTGGGCGGCGCTCTCGCCACTGTTCCGCCTTCACGGCTCGCTGGTCGCCGGTACGCATACACCGTGGAGCTATGGCACGGCACACCGTCCAGGAGTACGAGAGCCTCGTGGCACTGCACCTCGCCGCTCGTCCGCTGATCCTCAAGCTTTGGGGGGACGCTGAGCGCACCGGAATCCCGGTCACCCGGCCGCTCTGGCTGCAATACCCAGGCGACCCCGTCGCGGCCAAGCAGGATCAGGAGTGGTTGCTCGGACCCAACGTGCTCGTCGCCCCGGTAGTCAGCCAGGGGGCGCGGTCTCGCACCGTCTACTTCCCGGCCGGATGCTGGAGGAGTCCTGTCACCGGCGCGCGTTACCACGGACCGGTATCGCAGACGGTCGCGGCGTCGCTTGATCAACTGCCCTACTTCTTCGCCTGCGGCACCACGCCGTTCAAGACTGCCAGCGTCCGCCCACGCTGCCCGCAGGCGACTGGCGGCCTGGCGGGCCCCAGGCTCGGACCGGTGCGGCTGGGCCAGACGCGCGGAGCGCTGCGTCGCAAGCTGCCGCGCTTCTCGACTCACGGCCGGCGAACCATGGACTACTTCTGTCTCGCCCCGCAGGGAATCCGAGTCGGATATCCATCCGGCGGGCTTCTGCACAGCCTGTCGCGCGGCGTAGCGCGAGCCGTTCACGGGCGGGCGATCCTGGCGCTGAGCTCCAACCGTCGCTATGTACTGCGCGGCGTGCGTCCCGGCGCGAGCTTCGCCGAGGCTCGCCGCCGGCTGCGACTAGGTCGCGGCTACGGGGTGGGCACCAACACCTGGTATCTGATCCGCGAAGGCTCTGGCACCGGTGTGTTGAAGGCGCGGGGCGGAATCGTCCGAGAGGTCGGGATCGCCAACCGCCGCCTGCTCGGTAGCTCGCGGGCCGCTCGCCGCTTCCTGAAGAGCTTCAAATAGGGGCTGATCGCCTTGCCCGCCAAGTATCAGCGTTCGCCCTGATCCAGCTCGAGCTGAGGCCGGCTACTCCGGACGCAGCTTCCCGCCACATTGCAGGCAGTGAGGATGGTGGACCATGATCGCGGCTGCCGCTGGGGCCTCCCAGACGAGTCCGCAGTCACCTGTGCAGGTGAGACCGCGGGGCGTCGGGGGCGAGGTGCCGTCGAAATAGCGCTGATTCACCGCCTGGCCCGAGGCCGGGTCGTGCCAGCCGAGCGGCTCAAGTCGCTCCCCCAGGTAGATGCGAACCCGTACCCCCTTCCCAACGACACCCTCGGGAGGTGCCCATGCCCGCACCATCTCGCCCGCGTCATCCTGAGCCCACAACTGCTGGTGGTGGACCGAAATGACGGTGTACTCCTGGATATCGGGGTCTGACATTGTCCCGAAGCACTCCCTCCGCCCAGCCGGAGCTGGGAATTGGACGCGAGCTTGCCGTGCCTTGCGCCGGGTCGGGCGAGGTGGGCGAAGGCAATCGCTTCGCCTCGGATGCGTGTGACGATCGTCCGTTAACTACGCTATCCGAGCGGAAAGCACATGGCCATGGATTTCGAGTTCGGACCTGAGGAAGACGTACGGGCGGCGATCAGGCGCTGCGCTCGGGAGCAGGCCATACTCGCCGAGCGGCAGCTCAGCAATGGCACCAAGCGCGACCCGGTGGATGCCGTGCACAAGGCGCGCAAGGCGATCAAGAAGGAGCGCGCTCTGCTCAGGCTGGCGCGCGGAGCGATGCCCAAGCGCCAGCGCGCCAGCGAGAACCAGGAGCTGCGGGATATCGCTCGCACCCTGTCTGGTACGCGGGACGCCGACGTGATGATCGAGACGCTTGACGCACTGGCGGAGCGATTCTCCGGTCAGCTGCCCAAACGCACCTTCACGGCCGTCGGCAAGCGCCTCGAGCGCAGGCGCGACGCCGAGCACGCCGACGCCAAGGACTCGGACATGGCCTCCGATGCGGCCGACGAGCTGCGCGCCGTGCAACAGCGGGTCGACGAGTGGAAGCTCAAGCAGACCGAGTGGGAGGCGCTGGACGAGGGAATCGTCCATGCCTACAAGCGTGGCCGCAGAGCCCTGGCCGCCGCTTCCGCCGATCCGACGCTGGAGAACCTGCACGGCCTGCGCAAGCGAGTGAAGGACGTGTGGTACCAGCTACGGCTGGTGACGCCGGTCTGCGGTCCCACCATTCGCGGTCAGGCGAAGGAGGCCCACCGCCTGGCGGATCTGCTGGGAGACGATCACGACCTGGGGGTGCTGCGGGAGACCGTGGTCGGCGAAAGCGACGAGATAGCAAGCGACGTGGAAGCGGTGCTGGCGCTGATCGACCTGCGCCGGAGGGAACTCCAGGCCGAGGCCTTCCATGCCGCTGATCGGCTCTACACGGAGAAGACGAAGGCGTTTCGCAGGCGTCTGCGCCGGGCTTGGGTGGCCGGCCGCGCCCTGAGCCACGCACAGCACAACGGCGCGGCGGGCGAGTTGGCCAAGGCGACCCGAGTGACGGCGGAAACATCCTAGTTTCAATTCGCCGAGATTCAGCGAGCAGAATCGGCCCGGTGGCAAACCCGGGCTGTCCCCGCTCGTAGGGCCCTCCTCTCCTGCGAGTGGGGGACAGCCCGTCTTTCTGCGCGAACCGGACTGCCTCGCCGGGGGTTGAACGCCACAGCGGGGGGAATCAGCTCACGATGGCGCGCGAGGTGCTGGACGACGTTTTCGAGATCGCGTTTCCGCGCGCGCTGGTCAATGCCTACCTGGTTCAGGCCGACGTGCCGACGCTGATCGACACCGGAACTCCGGGCGGGGCCGGCAAGGTCATCGACGCCCTTTCCAACCACGGGTTCGGAAGGCAGGGGCTGGCACGCATCCTTCTCACCCACCGCCATGGCGACCACGCCGGCAACGCCGCGGAGCTGGCGCGCCAGACGGAAGCCGAGGTCCACGTCTCCCCCACCGATGCGCCGTACGTCCGCGAAGGTAGGGAGCAGCCGCGCCCACTGCCGGCGACCCCGCTGGGACGCGTGATGGTCCCCTACGTGAAGGTCGCGCTTCCTTGGCAAGTGGAGCCCGCGACCGAGATTCAGGAGACCCTCGAGGACGAGGCCCGGGTGGGACCGTTCCGGGTCATCGCCACTCCCGGACACACCGAGGGACACATCTCCCTGCTGTGGGAGGAGCGCGGGGTCCTGTTCACCGGCGATGCGGCGGCACGCATCACCTCACTGGGTCCGCACCCCGCGGCCGATGATCTGGGGCTGGCCAGAAGGAGCTTTGCCCGCTTGGCCGAGTTCGAGTTCGCTGCGGCCTGCTTCGGCCACGGCCGCACGTTGAAGTCCGACGCTGCTGCCGCGTTTCGCCGCGCAGTCTGAGCTGGCTTGCGCCGGCTCGCCGTGCGGTGAGTGGGATCAAATCGTCGCTTGGCGGGCGTCTGATCCCACTCACCCGGCGAGGCTCAGGCCGTCGCCCCCGCCTCGGCGACCTCATGCTTGCCCTCGGCGAACTCCTCCACGATCTTGTCGCAGAAAGCCGGGAGGTCATCGGGGTTGCGGGAGGTGACAAGGCCCTCGTCGACCACGACCTCCTCGTCGACGACGTTCCCGCCGGCGTTACGGATGTCGGTCCGGATGCTGGGGTACGAGGTGAGGGTGCGGTCCCGCACCAGGTCAGCCTCCACCAGCAGCCAGGGGCCGTGGCAAATCGCGCCCACGGGCTTGCCCGCCTTGAAGAATTCCTGTACGAAGGAAACCGCATCCTCGTCCTGGCGGAGGTTGTCGGGGTTGACCGTCCCGCCGGGAAGGATCAGGCCGTCGTAGTCATCCGGTGAGGCGTCCGCGACCGTCTTGTCCACCGAAAGCTTGGAAGCCTGGGTGATGTCGTGATCCATCGCCTGGATCTCGCCGGACTCAAGCGAAATCAGCTCGGTCGTCCCACCGGCGGCCTCCACCGCCTCCTTGGGCTTCTGATACTCCACCTCCTCGACGCCGTCGGCGGCGAGGATCGCGATCTTCTTACCGTTCAGGTCATCAGCCATGATCTGCTCCTGGTAGTTGGTCGATTGTCCGGGCCGTTCATGGGTTGAACACGATCTTGAACGCGCCGTCCTGCTTCTTCTGGAAGATCTCGTAGGCGTGGGGCGCCTGCTCCAGCGGGAGGTGGTGGGTGGCAAAGCCCTCCACCCCCAGCGGGTCGCCGTCATCGGTGACCAGGGGCATCAGGTCATCGATCCAGCGCTTGACGTTGGCTTGCCCCATGCGCAGGTTGATCTGCTTGTCGAACATCTGGATCAGCGGCATCGGACTGGCGGCCCCGCCATACACTCCGGACAGGGAGACGGTGCCTCCACGGCGCACAAGTTCGATCGCCATGTGCAAAGCCGAGAGCCGGTCGATGCCAACCGTCTCCACCGCCTTCTGAGCGACCGCATCGGGTAGGAAGCCGGCGAGCCGCTGGGCCAGCTTGCCGACCGGAGCACCGTGGGCCTCCATTCCGACCGCGTCGATCACCGCGTCCGGTCCGCGACCGCCGGTCTTCTCCCGCACGATCTCCTGGAGATCGTCGTGCTCCTCCAGGTTGATCGCATCGACGCCGTGGGCCCGCGCCCGCTCCAGGCGTTCGGGCACCAGATCCACCGCCAGGACCTGACCGGCCCCCTGCTGCTGAGCGATGCGACAGGACATCTCGCCGATCGGCCCGAGACCCATCACCAGCACGCTGCCGCCATCGGGGATGTTCGCGTACTTCACCGCCTGCCAGGCGGTGGGCAGGACGTCGGAGAGGTACACGAAACGATCGTCGGAGGGCCCGTCAGGGACCTTGATGGGGCCGTAGTGGGCCTGGGGCACGCGGAGGAACTCCGCCTGGCCTCCTGGTACCTGGCCGTAGAGCTTGGTGTAGCCCAGCAATGAGGCGCCGGTGCCGTACTCGTGAACCTGCGTGGTCTCGCACTGCGACTGGAGGCCCTCGCCGCACATGTAGCAGTGGCCGCAGGACACATTGAAGGGGATCACCACCCGGTCGCCCTGCCTGATGTGCTCCACCTCGGCTCCGACCTCCTCGACGATGCCCATCGGCTCGTGGCCGAGGACGTCGCCGGGGTCGATGAACGGCCCCAGCACCTCGTAGAGATGAAGGTCCGAGCCGCACAGACCTGTGGTTGTGACGCGAATGATCGCGTCGGTCGGCTCCTCGATCGTGGGATCGGGAACGTTGTCCACGCGAACATCGTGTGCCCCGTGCCAAGCCAGTGCCTTCACGTTCGCTCTCCTGTCGCTAGTCGAGTTCAGAGCGGGAGGGCCGGCTCGGCGCAGGCGCACCGATTTCGCTTGGCTCCCCGCATCACCGCCCCGGTACCCGCAAGTCCTGCGGGCAAACGCACACTGTTCGATCGTCACCCTCCGGGCGCCCGGGTTGAGCTGCTCGCGGGCCGTCCCGGGTATAACGTCTTGTTGAAGATGACTTCAACAAGCTACTTCGATGACTCCTCGATGCTCCGTCAGGTGCAGCGTGAACGAGTGATCGCGCTGGCTGGGCCCCGCTCCCTACTGCTGATGGCCGCGCACCCGGTGGCTTTCGAGGGCTTCTTTGCCCAGACCGGGGCCCTCGACGACCCCTACGCTCGACTGCGACGCACCGCACGGGTGCTGGAGGCGATCACCTTCGGGTCCAGAGCGCGGGCTGACGCCATGACACGACGCGTGCGCGCCGTCCACCGAGGTGTCCGCGGCCAGCTGCCGGAGCGTTCCGGACGGTTCCCGGCCGGAACGGCATACGCGGCCGACGATCCAGCTCTGCTCCTGTGGATACTCGCCTCGCTGGTGGACTCGAACCTGCTGGTGTACCAGCGCTACGTGCGACCGCTGAGCGCCGAGGAACGCGGACGCTACTGGCAGGACTTCAAGGTCCTCGGTCGCCTGTTCGGGATCCCCACGAGCGAAATGCCAAAGGACATCGACGCGTTCGAGGGATACATGGAGTCGATGCTGGCCGGGCCCGACCTGTTCGTCACCGATCGCGCCCGCGAGCTGGCGCGGCAGATCGTGCTCCGGCCACCGGTTCCCACCGCCGCGCGCCCGCTTCTGGAGCTGTCGAACTTCATCACCGCCGGCCTGCTTCCGGCGAAGCTGCGCCGCGGCTACCGGCTGCGCTGGGACCCGGCGCGTCAGCTGGTGCTGACTGGTGGGGCTCAGTACACCCGCCGGTTGCTGGTGCCGCTACTCCCTGGCCGGATGCGCTTCCTAGAGCGCGCCGCGGCGTAGGTCGAGTCCGGTGGGATCGCAGCGCTAGACTGGCGCCCCGCGCGGCTGTAGCTCAGTTGGCTAGAGCGTCTGCTTGCCATGCAGAAGGTCGAGGGTTCGAGTCCCTTCAGCCGCTCTCGTATAAATGGGGAAGAATGTCGGCGCGGTGACCGTTCAAGCGCCCTGAGGGTTCAGGCACGCCCCGTCGTGTAAAGGACCCTCAATGTGCAACCTCCCGTAGAAGCAACGCAGCCGGCTGACGGTCCGCTGTCACCATCGGATCGCGACCAGCTGGCCTCGCTGTGCCGCTCCACGCTGGAGCGAAGCTGGCGCACCGGGACGCGCGCCGGGACTGCCTATGCCTACACGTCCCCCAGCCCGGGGCGCTATCCGTGGCAGTGGTACTGGGACTCGTGCTTCGCCGCCATCGCGTGGCGTCGATATGCGCCCCAACGGAGTGAGGCGGAGCTGTCGAGCCTGCTCGCGGCGCAGGACGACAGAGGCTTCATCGGCCACACGATCTTCTGGGGGGAGCAAGTCGATCGGGTGCGCTCGCTGTTTTACAACATCACCTCGCGCTCGGATTTCATGACCGCCACCATCCAGCCGCCCATATTGGCGTGGGCCTGGCGCGTTGCCGTCGGAGATCCGCGAAAGGTCGCCGGAATCGTGCGCCATCACGATCACGTTGAGCGCGAGCGCGACCTCGACGGCGATGGCCTGATCTGGATCCTGCAACCGGACGAATCGGGGCTCGACGCCTCCCCGAAATTTGATTCAGCCTGGGGCTGGCAGGCTGACGGGCTTCCCGGCTTTCCGTTGCTGGTTCGGCGAAACCGCCGGCTCGACTTTGACATCCGCGCGGTGGCCCGCTCTGGTAGGCCGGTGGTGTGCGGGACGGCCACGAACGTCCTGCACAACCTCTCGCGTCTCGCACTGGGACGGCCTTCGATCACCCCCATGCTGGTTGACCAGCTCTACGATGAGCGAAGCGGCCTGTTCCACCAGCTGGTGCGTCGCGCCGGCCGACATCGCGTCGCCCACCGGGTGGTCACCTGGGCCGCGCTCTCGCCGCTTGCTTTGCCGGACCTCCCCGAGGCGATCGGCCGACGACTGGTCGAGGAGCACCTGCTCGATCCGGCGAAGTTCTGGCTGCCGGTACCTCCGCCCTCGGTTTCCGCCGCCGAGAGGAGCTTCTCGGTCAGGGACCGATGGCTGTTCCTACGCCGCTATTGGCGGGGTCCGACCTGGGTCAACGCTGCGTGGCTCTTGTGGATCGGCTTGGTCCGGCTCGGCTACCAAGCCGAGGCGGATGAGATGGCCCGCCGCCTCACGCGGGCGGTGCTGGCCAACGGTCTGCGTGAGTACTACGACCCCGTCAGCGGGGCCGGCATGGGTGCCACAGATTTCGCCTGGTCAGCGCTGGCCCTCGAGCTTGCCGACCCCGATCCGGGCGTCGCTCGGAGTTATCTGTGAGCGCGCTGGCACTGCTTCGTCATCCGGTGACTCATTCGGTGCAGAGGTTTCGCCGTGCGGCGGGGGGACGAGCCCGCGGCCGGGTGCTGGTGCTGCTGGCCTGCGTGCTCGGGCTGGACACCGCTGACGTATCGATGATCGGATCGGTTGCGGGCAAGCTGGAGACGGCGCTTTCCCTCTCCAACCTCCAGCTGGGGCTGCTGGCCGCGGTTCCGTCACTGATTGCCGCGTTCGCGACGCTTCCCATGGGGGTGCTCACCGATCGGGTCAATCGCGTCAAATTGATGGCAGGGAGCTCGCTGGCCTGGAGTGCGGCCATGGTCGCCAGCGGGCTGGCCCCCTCCTTCGAGGTGCTGCTGCTAACCAGGGTCCTGCTGGGTGCGGCGGCCGCAGCCGCCGGGCCGGCCGTTGCATCCCTCGTCGGGGACTACTTTCCCGCCGGCGAGCGGGCCCGCATGTACGGACTGATTCTCAGCGGCGAGCTGGTGGGGGCTGGCCTTGGGTTCATCATCAGCGGGGAGTTCGCCGACGCGCTCGGCTGGCGAGCTGCCTTCTTCGTTCTCGCCGTACCGAGCGCGGCGGTGGCGATCGCCGTGTGGAAACTACTGCGTGAACCGCGACGTGGCGGCCAGAGTCAGCTTGCGCTTGGCGCCGGCGGCTTTGACCAAGGCAAGACCGAGCAGTCCCGAGCCGAAGCTGAGAGCGCCCCCGAGCGCAGCGTCGTGCAGCGAAAGGTCGATGAGCAGGGCATCGCTCCGCGCCCGGAGCTGGCACTTCACGGCGATCCCGCTCAGCTGGGACTGTGGGCGGCGGTTCGCTACGTCCTCAGGGTCCGCACGAACCTGGTGTTGATCGTGGCATCGGCCCTGGGGTACTTCTATCTCAACGGGATACAGACGTTCGGATTGGTCTACTTCCGTGGCCACTACGGCATCTCACACTCGGCCGCGACGCTGCTCCTGGCTGTGCTCGGTGCGGGCGCCCTGGTGGGTGTGTTGTCCGGCGGACGGCTAGCAGATCGGCTGGTGAAGAACGGAAGATTGGATGGCCGCATCCTGGTGGGAGGCGTCAGCTCGCTCGGGGCAGCCTTGCTGTTCCTGCCTGCGCTGCTCAGTTCCTCCCTACTCGTTTCACTGCCCCTGTTCGTGCTCGGCGCCGCGGCGTTCGCCGCCCGTAATCCGGCTCTCGATGCGGCCCGCCTCGATCTGATGCATCACCTTTTGTGGGGACGCGCCGAGGCCATACGGACTGTGCTCCGGCGCTCGATGGTCGCGACCGCCCCACTGATTTTCGGCCTCATGGCCGACCAGCTAGCCGCACCGGCCGGGGGTAGCGGCCAACGTGGATTCGGTGCCAGCGCCAGCGCTCCGGGACTGCAAGCGGCCTTCTTGATCTTGCTCGTGACCCTCGTCCTGGGCGGAATGCTCACCCTGCGGGCCCGGAAAAGCTATCCCCGAGACGTCGCCAGCGCGGTGGCCTCTGAGGTTGCCTTCCCCGCATCATGAGCCAGACCGCGGAGTTCTCCCCCAGTGCGCAGCAACCGGGACGGCCGCTGCTGCCAGAGGAGAGAGGCCGGCTGGTCATCCTCGCGCTCCCGACGACTGCGCTGGCACTCGCGATCACCGTTGTCTCAACGTATCTCGGCGAGATCACACGCCGCTACACACAGCACACAGCGCTGATCGGGCTGATTATCGGCAGCGAAGGAATCATGGCGATCTGGATACCGCTGATCGCGGGCGCATGGTCCGATCAGTTGCGTACCCCGATCGGCGGCCGGCTGCCGTTCGTCCTGGCCGGAGGAGTACCCGCAGCCGGGATGCTCCTGCTGCTTGGTTTCCTGGGATCGCTGGGCGCGGTGGCACTGGCCGCAGCGGTGTTCTTCGCCCTGTACTTCGTCGCCTACGAGCCCTACCGGGCGATGTACCCGGACCTCGTGGATGCTGAGGCCGTCGCCGGCCGTGCGCAGAGCACGCAGGCGCTGGCCCGAGGCGCTGGCACCGGGCTGGCCCTCCTCGGCGGAGGGCTGCTGCTCACCATTGCGCGGCCGCTGCCGTTCGCCGTCGCGGGAGTCGTCTTGCTCCTGGCGGTCACCGGATTCACCGTTCTCGTGATGCGCAGAGGACTGATGACCGAGCCGGATGGTGAGCCGGAGTCCGCCTGGCAGGTGATCCGGCGCCTACCGCGACTGGTGGGCCGGCACCCGGCGCTGCGGGCCTACTTCTTCGCCAACGCCTTGTGGGAAACCGCGCTCTCCGCGCTCAAGGCGTTCGTCATCCTCTACCTGACCGTCGGACTTGGCTACGGGCTCTCAACCGCCTCGCTGCTCGTCGGAGGGGTGGCGGTGGTCATCCTGCTGGGAGCAGTCGCTGCCGGAAAGGCCGGGGATCGCTTCGGTCGGCTCCGTGTCCTGACCTATTCGCTTGTCGCCTACGGCTGCGGTTACCTGGTGCTGGTGTTCACCACAAGCCGACCGCTGGTCGCGACGGCGGTCCCGTTCGTCGCGATCGGGGGAGGAACGGTGATGACGCTCGCCTACGCCGTGTTGATGCCCCTGATGCCCAAGGACGAACATGGGTTGCTGACCGGCTTCTACAGCCTCTCACGCGGGATCGGGATCATCGCCGGTCCGATCATTGCCGGGACATTGATCAGCGTGACCGCTGATGGTCCGTTCGCCGCCACCCACGGGTTCCAGGCCATGTGGATCGTTTGTGCGGTCGCCTCGTTCGCCAGCCTTCCTTTCCTGCGCCGGTTGCGGCGCGAAACGAAAGACCGCGAGGCGCTCAGGGCTGGTTGAGACCGACGCGTGGCGTTGGTCGGTCCCGTCCTCGCGATCTGCGAGCTGGGCATCTCGGTAGGCCCGCAGCAGCCAACGGTGGGTTAGCCAGCCCAGAAGCCGGCTCCCTTCTCGATCGACCACAGGCAGCGCGTCCTCGCTGGTTCTCCCGAACGCGACTATGGCGTCCTCCAATGTGTCCTCCGGCTGAAGTGTCGGCCCGGGGCGCACGAAGGCAGAGGCTTCTTCCTTCCCTCCGCGGCCCTGTGCAACTGCGGCTTCGACGTCCGAGGCTGAGGCCACGCCCATCAGCGCACCGTCCCCGTCCAGCACAGGGATGGACTGCAGCCGTTCGGAGGCCAACCGGCCCACGATCTCGTCCAGTGATGCGGCGGAGCCGAGCGGGCGCGGGGGCCTACCCATCGCATCGCCGACTCGAATCTTGGCCATCGTCCCCGCTTGCTCCGCGGACGCGTCCAGATCGATCCCGCGACGACGGAGCTTGAGCGTGTAGATGGTGTCACGGGAGGCGGCCTGGCTCAGCGCAGTGGCCACCACGACCGCGAACATCAGCGGCAGGATGATCGTGTATTCGCCGGTCAGCTCGAAGACGATGATCACCGCAGTGATCGGCGCGCGAGCGGCCGCGGCGAACACCGCTCCCATCCCCACCAGGCCGTACGCACCAGGAGCAGCCGCCACTTGTGGAAGGAACCGATGGACAACATCGCCGTACGCACTGCCCAGCATCGCGCCCATGAACAACGAAGGCGCGAATACACCCCCCGAGCCACCGATCCACATCGTCAGGCTGGTGGCGAGGATCTTTGCGGCGAGCAGACCGATTAGTGCGAGCAGCACGTACTGACCGCCCACCGCTTGCTGCAGCACCGGATAGCCAACTCCGTACATCTGCGGCACCACCAGCAGCAGCACACCGAGCAGCACGCCGCCAGCCCCGGGACGCAGCCAATCCGGGCCGCGCCACAACCGGTCGGCGAAATCCTCACCCGCGTACAGGACCCGCACGAAGGCGATTCCCACGCCGGTGGCCAGAACGCCGAGGCCGGCGTAGAGCAGAAGCTCCAACGGGGAGCCGAATGTGAAGCCCGGGAGGGAGAGGAAGGCGTGATTTCCGAACACCCCTCGCCCGATGGCATCCGCGGCGACCGAGCTCAGCACAACCAAGCCGAAGGACTGTGTCTCAAAGTTGCGCAGGATCAGCTCTAGCGCGAAGAACACCCCGGCAATCGGGGCGTTGAATGTCGCGCTGATGCCGCCGGCAGCGCCGCATGCCACCAAGAGCCGAAGCTGCGACTCCGAGAGTCGAAAAGCCTGGCCCAGAACGGAGCCGAGGGCGGAGCCGATCTGGACGATCGGTCCCTCCCGCCCGACGGAACCCCCCGAGCCGATGCAAAGCGCCGACGCGAGCGACTTGACGATCGGGACCTGAGGCCGCATCCGGCCGCCGAGGCGATTGACCGCCAGCATGACTTCCGGCACGCCGTGGCCGCGGGCCTCAGGGGCGAATCTCGATACCAGCGGCCCGTACAGCAACCCACCGATGACCGGGGCAAGCACCACGAACCAGATCCCAAGCCCCGGAACGAATGGGTTGGGCGCGTTGCCGACCGCGCTGTAGTCCCGGTGTCCGGTGAATAGGTAGGTGAAGCCGAGAATCAGGTAGCGAAACGCCACGGCTCCGAGGCCCGCCCCCACGCCGGTCAGCAGCGCCATCACGGTCAAGCCGCCCTGGCCACGCGCCAGCGACTGGCGAGTCGCGGCCCACCATCGTCGCGACATGGTCAGTAGCACGCGAGCGCGATCCCGGCGGCGCGCGGTGGGATTGAATCTCTCCGGAAACGGGGAATCAGCCACGTGGATCGGAACCGCCACCCAGCGACAGAAGGCAGACTCCAGTGCCGCCCCGAGGCTCGTCGACCAATCGCGTCCAGGTGCTCGACGAGGATGGTGAACTGACCGACGCGCTCTCTCCGCGGGATCGGGAGGACGCCAGCGAGCATTGCCTCGCCGCAGTGCTCTCGGTCCCGCGAGGTCGATGGGCCGCAAGCCGCATGAAGGTGATGTCGGACGGGATCGGTCTGCTGGTCCTGGAGGGGCTGCTGATCCGCCGGGTGGGGATCGACGGCCGGTTCGGCGCGGAGCTCCTGGGTGAGGGCGACCTGCTCCGCCCCTGGCAGGGAGAGGACATCCAGACCACCCTTCCCCACGCCACCGGCTGGAGGGTGGTCCAGCCAGTCCGGGTGGCAGTCCTCGACGGCGCAGTGGCCGCGCGGTTCGCCCGCTATCCGGCGCTGACCGGTGTGATCGCCGCCAAGGCGCTGAACCGAGCCCGCCGCCTCGCGGCCAACATGGCGATCGTCCACCACCCGCGGGTCGAGGTCAGGGTCCACATGCTGCTCTGGCATCTTGCAGACCGCTGGGGGCGGGTTCGCCCCGATGGGATCATCGTCCCACTGCGTCTGACCCATAGCGCGATCGCCGACCTCGTCGCCGCGCAACGACCATCGGTTACCAGCTCGTTGGGCAAGCTCATCGAGCGGAATCTCATCCAACCCGCCGACGAGGGATGGCTGCTTATCGGCGAGCCGCCGGTTGAACTGCTGGAGGTTGAGGAGCTGGAGCCGGGCGCCCGCGCGCAGCCTCGGGCTAACTAGCAATCCCGGCCTCAGTCATCAGCGCCTTCGAAAAGCTCCCCATGTGTCGGACCTACCCGACGCTTCACTTCCGGGGGCCCCTCCGGGACCGAGTTGGTCTCCACGCAGACAATTCCGGGCCCGATCAGGCCTCCTGTCATCTGTTCACCCCGCCCAAGGCAAGGTTGCCTGGAGCACCGCCTCAGTAAGTGCCTCGGTCCGCAGATGCGTGACCTTCTGGTACTCCGGATCGCGGACCATGGCGGCGAAAGCCTCCCGGCTCGGATAGCGCACCACCAGCACGGCGTCCCACTCCCAGTCCTGCGGGGCGACGAGGATGGTGGAGCAATCCCCGACGTAGAGCACCTCGGCGCCGATACCGGGCAGGTAGCCCGCGAGTGCACGGGAATAGGCGCGGTAGCTCTGATCGCCGTTCGGCTTGTACTTGAGCAGGTTGAGCATCACCACCGGACCACCGGAGTCCTCCTCCAGATAGCGCTTCAGGTCACGGCCGGTCGGATCTACGGGCATATCGTCCTTTCGCTTTCGTGAGGTCCGGGCCGCGTGCAAGCTACCTGCTCGCGACCAGCCGAAACGAAGCTTCGGACGGGGCTGGAGGTGGTAGCCGGCCGGGGGCGAACTCCTTTCTGAGAGGCATGCTCGACTCAGGTCAACCTCCTCGCGGCACCAAGTGGGCCGTTCGGCGCATGAGCCAGAGCGACCTGCGTATACGGCAGGCCGCATACGTGATCGTCGCTTTCTGGCTGGCCGCCATCATCGTGTTCGGGGTGATCGAGCGGCTGGCCGATCCCAAGACGTTCCACAGCGTCTGGCTCGCGTTCTGGTGGGCGATCCAAACGGTGACAACGGTCGGCTACGGCGACATTGTTCCCACAGAGACGACAGGCAAGGTAATGGCCGCGTTCCTGATGCTCGGTGGACTCTCGCTGCTCTCGATCATCACCGCCACCATCACCAGCGCCTTCGTTGCTCGCCGGCAGGAGCAGGCGCGCGAGTCTGGTGAGGACCCCGTAATGCTTGAGCTGGCAGATGTCGGTACACGGCTGGAGAGGATCGAGGGTGAGCTGCGGCGGCTCGCGGGATCTGCGTAAACCCGAATCCCAGCGAGCGACCCTAGATCAAGTGCGTCAACGCGCTGACCCGGCCAGCACGGCAATCGTGGCCATCGTCGCGACGGGCGAGACGGCGCCGACGACGGCCGCCGACACCAGCTGGGCGACGAGCTGGTGCACCTAGGCGGTGAATCCCGTGATGGCGTCGCCGATCAACTTCGCGCCGATCAGCAGGCACAGCACGCTCATGATCACCTGGTTGTTGTGGATCATCCAGCCGCGCAAATCGTCCAGCAATTTCTTTGAGCGAGCCCCCAATGCGTAGTAGATCCCCAACGGTATCCCCACGCCCACCGTGGCGATGATCACGAAGATCGCAAGCACGATCGCCTGCTTGCCGGCGGAGATTCCCGCGCCCGCCACCGCGGCAGCGGCGGCCCCGGTCAGCATCAGGTTCTTGGGATTCGGTCCGGCGAGGAGCGCTGCCAAGCCGACCGACTTCAACGGGGTGAAGCTGTCGATCTGCTGCATCCAGTCCGGTAACCCCGGCTGCGCGTCCCCGCGCGGGCGCCCGTGCCACTGATGTACCGCCAGCAAGACCGTGGCAGCCCCCAGAATCAGTTTGAGGATGCTGACCCAGGTCTTGGGCTGGCCGTGGTTGCTCGCACCGGCGCCGCCGGCCACCAGCAAAACGACGGTGCCCACAACCGCGAGGGCGAAGAGCCAGCCGAGCACGAAGGCAGGACCGTTGACTCGCCCCCGCGGCGTGGCCAGCATCAGCACCACCGCCACGATCGGGATTGGGCTGAGCGCCACCCCTACCGCCAGCGAAAGAACACTGCCGACCGCCTGACCCACGACTCAGCCCACGCCCGCGTCTCTAATGCAGAGGATCAAGCACCGGCCGCAGCCAGCGCGTCGGAGAGCTGCTGTTCGGTCTCGTTGTCCAGCGAAGTCTGGATCACCTTGCCGGGGATCTTGATCTCAGGCAGCACCTTGTCGACGGAGACCCTGCGAATGAGCATGATCACGGCTCCGCCGCCCGGCTGCAGGGTGTCACCGAGCTGCTTCATGAAATCCTCATCGACGCCGTAATCGCTCAGCGCTCCCGCGGCCGCACCGGTGGCCGCCCCCAGCGCCATGCCGAACAACGGCACGAAGAAGATCAGCCCGATGAGGCCTCCCCACAGCGCGCCGCCGACCGCGCCGGCGCCCGCCGCCGATGGCTGGTGGAGCTTGACCTTCCCGTCTTCGCGGCGCTCGACCACGACGAGGTCCTCCAGCTCGATGACATGGCTCTTCTGTGCCTCGACGGCGTTCGCCGCGACCTGCTGGGCGTCGGCGAGGGTCTCGTAACCGATAGCCACTAGATCACTCATTGGGTTCCTTTCGTTGGGTGGTCCATTAGATTGTTGACCCGGCCCGGGTGACCCGGCATCACCCCCGTGGGATGAACAGCCAGGCGACCTAGTCGCGAACCATCGCGGCGGCGAGGTGGGCCTCCACGTCGATATGGGCATCGTCCGCGACGTCGAGCAGCGACCACGCCGCCAGACCGGTGTCGTCGTAGAGGACGACGAGCACGTTCGGCGTCCCCTCCGGGCCTTCTCAGGGAGGAACGCGTCCCAGTCCGGCCTGGAGTCCCGAATGTCGAGACTAATCGTCCCTTTGAACGGCTTGGACATTGACGAGCCTCCTGAGTAGGGGTTGTCGAAGCGGCTCCCGTCATCATCGGGTCGCCTGGAGTGAGCCCGGATCATCCGCCGGTGGTGAGTGCTGTGCCGCGTCCACCGCGGCCTGAACGGTCGGGTAGACGCGCTGCAGCGACGCGTCGGCTCCCGCTCCGCGCAGAACGTCGCGGACCTGGCCGACGTCACGCGCGATCAGGAACCGGACCCCTCGGCGCTCCAGGTCGTGACTGAGCTGGTCAAGCATCTCCACGGCGGTGACGTCGACGAAGGCGATGTTGGCCGCGTCGAGCACGACGGTGTGAATCTGGTCGCTGGCGGCTGCGGCCAGCACCCGTTCTCGCACCCATTCGGCGTTGGCGAAGAACAAGCCGGCCTCGGCGCGGAGAACGGCCACCCCGGCTTGCCGGGCATTCTCCGGATGGCGCTCCAGGTCTCCGTACTGATCCTGGCTGCCGGGGACCAGGCCCAGAACCGCCACCCGCGGTCGCGAGGCGCGATACAGCAGGAGCAGCAGCGCCATCCCGATGCCGATGAACAGGCCGGGAAGGGTGTCGAACACCATCACCCCCAACATCGCCGCGATTGCCGCGATGAAGTCCGGGCGGGCCGCAACCCCGTACGCCCGACCCAGCCGGCGGGTGTAGACCCCGTACAGCCTCCGCAGTGACGCGATGTCCACCAGCTCGATGACCGCGGCGATCACCACCGCGGCCAGTGTCGCTTCGGGCAGCTTCTCAAACAGACCGGTGAGTAACAGCAGCGTGATGATCGTCAGCGCCGCTACCACCAGACCGGAGACCTGCGACTTCGCGCCCGCGGAGCCGTTGACCGCGGTCTTAGAGAGGCTGCCGTTGACCACCATGCCACTGGAAAGGCCGGCGGCGGCGTTGGCCGCGCCGAGACCCAGCAGTTCGCGGTTTGCGTCGATCTCGTAGCCGTCGCGCACCGCATAGGCCTTGGCCGCGCCGAGCCCCTCGGCGAACCCCACCAGCATCACCCCGATGCCGGCACCGAGCAGCTTGACGAAATCCGGAAATGCCAGGTGAGGCAGACCCAGCGACGGGAGGCCGCTCTGAACGTGTCCAACGATCGCGACACCGTGCTTGTCGAGATGGAACACGGCCACCATCACGACCCCGAAGATCACCGCCACCAGAGATCCTGGGACCGCCGGGGCAAAGCGCCTCAGCCCCAGGACGATTCCCAGCGAGGCCAGCGCAATCATCAGCGTCGTTACGTCGGTGCTGCCCAGCTGCTTGACGACGTCCCACAGCTTCTGGAAGAAGTCGCCTGACCCTTTCTCCACCCCGAACAGCTTGGGTACCTGACCGATGATGATGGTCAAGGCCAGGCCGACGATGAAGCCCTTGATCACCGGCTCGGAGATGAAGTTGGCGAGGAACCCCAGACGCAACAGACCGGCGATGAGGGCCACGATCCCCGTCGCGATTGCCAAGCCCGCGGTGAAGGCGACGAACTTGTCGCTGCCCTGGGACGCGTAGGTCCCCACGGTGGCTGCCGATAGCGCGGCGGTCGCGGACATCGGCCCGGTGATGAGATGGCGGGAGCTACCCAGCGCGGCGTAGAGGATCAGCGCGCCCGGGGCGGCGTAGAGCCCCACCACCGGGGAGACACCCGCGATCGAGGCGTAGGCCAGCGCCTCGGGAACGAGCACCGCCCAGACGGTCAGGCCGGCGATGAGATCGCCGCGCAGCCAGGCCCGCCGGTAGCCCCTCAGAGATTCAAACAGCCACGCGGGCATCGCCGGCGTCTCGTGCCTCCCTTCGGCTTTGCCCTCGAGCCCGACGGGCCGCCCCCCGGGGAATTGATACGCCGATAGCTTGAACTGCGGCGGGGTGACTGCTCCTCACCCCGCAAGGATGAGCCGCTTTCGTCCGGCTCGGACATAGGCTCAGCAGACGTCGGTTGCCGAGCATCTCGTGCTGTCGCGGCGGGCCGGAGGCGGCGAGCGAGCTCGCAGCGTTGCGCGATCGGAGACCCCGGACTGGTTGGTCCTCGTGACGACCGGACCACTGGTGCTGCTGGCCTTCGCGGTCCACCGCAAGGTCGCGATCTTCACCTGGCAGCGGCTGCTCGTGGTGTCCTGGGGCTGTCGCTCGTGCTGGTGTCGTTCGCCGTGAGCAAGCGCCGACTGCCTGTCTGACACCTATTCGGGCAAGCGGCGAACCTCCACCAACTCCAGGCCGAGCGACTGGATCTGCTCCAGCAGGGCGTGCAGGGCCGCCTGATCGGAGACCTCGCCGGTGAGGATCGTTTCGACGGGCTGGACCGAGGAATGCAGACCCTCAAACGACGACGCGACAGCGTCGCTCACCTTACCCTTGATTCGGATTTCGAAGTTGTGGGCTCCCATGCTGCTGAGCACACCCTGAAGCGCGCTGAGATTGGGGAGACCCTCCCACGCGCCGGGGTGAGGCCACCTCGCCCAACCAGGGTGAGGCGAGCGCCCCCTAGTGGTCCGGGACCAGGCAGCGAAAGCCGATGTGCGCGGTGGAGGTGTCGATCGCCTCGCCCTGTCGCGCGGCCGGCCGATAGCGCAGGCAGTAGTTAGGCGCGCACAGATGCGAGCCACCCTTGATCACCCGGCGGGGGAAGGGGTCCGCTGGCTGGCCCTCGGTCTCAGCCGGAACGAGTGCGACTCGAGGATTGCGGGGCGCGCAGCAGCTGCCATGGCCCGCCGAGCCGTGGTTCGCCACGAACCAGTCCGACGTCCACTCCCACACGTTCCCCGCCATGTCGTATAGCCCGTAGCCGTTGGCGGGGAAGCGCTTCACGGGAGAGGTGCCTTCGAAACCGTCGGTGAGCAGGTTCTGCCACGGAAACTCGCCCTGCCAGGTTGGCCATCATGCGGCCCCGGGGAGCGAACTCGTTCCCCCACGTGAACACCGCCCCCTCCAGCCCGCCACGTGCTGCGTACTCACACTGAGCCTCGCTCGGTAGCTGCTTGCCCGCCCAGGCGGCGTAGCCTCGGCGTCAGCCGGCGCCACGTGGACGACGGGGTGGAGCTCCCTCCCACCCACGTTGCTGCCGGGGCCCTCAGGCCGGCGCCAGAAAGCGCCAGGGGTCCACTCCCACCAGTTGCGAAAGTCACGGAGGTCCACCGGTCCGCTGCGGCGACGGAAGGTCAGCGAGCCGGGGACCAGCAGCTCTGGATCGCCTCCGGGGTAATCAGCCGGATCCGGTTGCTGCTCGGCGCACGTGAGATAGCCGGTCCCCTTCACGAACCGGCGAAACTCAGCCACGGTGACGGGGTGCTCGTCGATCCAGAACCCGTCCAGCTCCACCGGATGGACCGGCCCTTCCTCCGGATAGAAGTCCTCCGACCCCATGATGAACCGACCACCGGAGACCCGGCGCATGCCCTTCAGCCGAGGAGGTGCAACTGCGGTCATGTTGCGCTCCCGACCGTCATACCCCGAAACCAGCTCTCGGCCGGGTGAGCGCTCCTCACCCCATCGGGATTAGTCACGCGCTCTCTAGGCATCGGTACCTACGATCACCAGCGTGGCCACGGCGAGCACCAGGGCACCCAGGGTCATCCACAGAACGAGCGAGCTGGAAAGCTCCGAGTAGCCGCCACGGCGCAGCGCCTCGGTGGTTTGCCGCTGCCGGACCGCCCCGGTCAGCAGGACCGCTACCGAGATCACCCCGTAACCAAGGCCCAGCAGCTGAAATGGCCATCTTGCACCATGGGTGAGCGTCGGCAGCACCCGGCCGACGGCAATCGATACCGCGGCGGCGCCGAGGGCGGTCCGCCACCAGGCCAGCCAGGTTCGTTCGGCGGCCAGCCAGGTGCGGCGGGGTACCTCATCCGCCCCGGGCGTTTCGCCGTTCACGCGCGCCGGGCAAGCCCGGGGGCCAGCAGGCGAATCTGCCTGGCCTGCTGCACCGCCTCCCGTCGATCGGCCACGTCGAGCTTGCGGTAGATCGAGCGCAGATGCGTCTTTACGGTGTTAACCGACACGAACAGCTCGGAGGCGATCTCCCGATTGGACATCATCGTCGGCAGAAAACGCAGTATCGCCGCTTCGCGGTCGGTCAGTTCCTCTGTCAGGGCGCGCCGGCTCAATCCTCGGGCGACGCTGTCGTCAAGCGTCAGCAGGATGTCCTCCACGAGTGACCGGTGCGCTGTGCCGAGGCGGAGCTGACGTCGGAGCACCGGCGCCAGCGCCGATCCCTTGCTCACCAGCTCCTGCCGGAAGCCCCCTGGCTCGGCCAGGTCGAGCGCGCGCTCCAGCGAGTCGTGTGCCTGCTCGTGGTCGGCCAGTCCGTCGCCGGCCAGCGCGGCCAGCGCCCAACCTTCCACCTGCTGGCCCACCGATATCCGACCCTCGGAAAGGATCGTCCCCGCCAGGTGATCCCGCGCGCTCGCAGGATCTCCCGCTGCAATCGCCAGCCGGGCCAGGCCGATCATGGCCTCAGGTGACTGCGCGGCGTTCCGAGTCAGGTCCCGCTCGGCCACCTCCCGCTGGCCCATCGCCGCTCGGACAATCGCTTCCTCGGTTTCCAGCACCGCTCGTAGACCGGCACCGGGCATCCAGGCACTGACCTTGTCCCTGCCGACCTGGAGCGCTTCCAGCGCCTCGCCGAGCCGTCCCTGAGCCGCTCGGACCCGGCCGCGGGTGAGCCAGAACAGGGCCAGCAACGGCGGCTCACGGCTGTGGCCGACCGCCTCCGTCGCGCGCTCCAGCGTGTGATCGGACTCGGTGAGCTGGTTCCAGTGGAACTGGACGCCCGCGAGCACCGTGAGGGCGACGCCGGCCGGGGTGGAGCGGCTCCATCCCCGTCGCGCGGCCAGCTCCAGCGTGTCGGCCACCCGCTGCCCGCAGGCGGCCAGGTGGCCCGCCATCAGCGAGCCGAGCGCCAGGTAGGAGTTGCAGAGCAGCCGCAGCCAGTCCAGTTCGGCGTCGCCAGCAATGGCCAGACCACGTTCCAAGTGCTGGGTGCCGGCCGGCACGTCCCCGTTCCAGAGCTCGACGATTCCGAGCGTCGAGAGCGCCAGCGCCCGGATCGCCGGACGGCTCCCCAGGCCGTGGGCTTCATCCGAGGCCGAGAGCAGCTGTTCGGCGGCACCCCGGGCCATTGCGAGGTCACCGCGTGACCGTGCGTCGTACAGCACCACCGCCGCTCGAGCGACGTCGAAGGCGCGACGGCGATCCGGTGGGAGGGCCCGTGCCCCCCGATCGGCGAGGCTCAAGTAGCGGTCGACCTCACCCGCACGCTCCCCCTCGATCAAGCTGGCGGCGAACGCCAGCGTGGACTCCGGATCCCCGTGCAGGCGTTCGGGGCCCAGCTGCGCCGCCAGCGTTCGCAGGACGGAGAGCTCCCCGGTGGCGAGCGCCTCGGCCCAGCACGCCCGAGCCAACTCCGCCGCCAGTGCGTCGTTGCCGGATCGAACGGCATGACGCAGGGCCGCGGTCGGCGCGCCGTTCTTCTCATACCACCGAGCCGCCCGGTCGTGGAGCGGCTTCACCTCCCCGGGCTGCTCGTATTTCAGCTGGGCCCGCAGCAGCTCCGCGAACAGGGTGTGTAGGCGGTACACACCTCGACGCTCTCCCACCGGCGCCAAGAAAGCGTGGCGGTGGGTCAGCTCGTCCAGCAGCGGCCAGCTGTCCGCGCGCCCGGTCAGCTCTGTCGCCAGCTCAACGGGAAGCTCCTCGACGATCGAAGCGCGGAGGAGGAACTCTCGCGTCTCAGATGGCTCCCGTGCGAGGACCTCGGCGAGCAGGTACTCGGCTACGTTGGCATCGTCGCCGGCCAGCTCGGCTACAAGGCGCTCCGGGTGGGGGTGACCCGCCAAGGTCGCTGCGGCGAGGCGGAGGCCGGCGGCCCAGCCTTCGGAGCGTCGCCAGAGCTGCTCCGCGTCATCACCGGCCACCCGAATGCCCAGCTGTTCGAACAATGACACCGTTTCGCCTAGGGTGAAGGCGAGATCCTTGGCCCGGAGCTCCCGCAGGTGTCCGTGGAGACGGAGCCGCTCGACGCCGATCGGTGGGTCTACGCGGGTGGAGACGACCAGCCGTAGATTCGACGACGGGTGACGCAGGAGCAGATCCAGGTCGGCGTAGACCTCACGGGAGGAGCTCCGGTGCAGGTCATCCAGCACCAGGGTGATCGGCCGCCCGAACTCTTCCAGGGCGTTGATCAGCTCTGGCAAGAGGATGTCCACCTGCTCCGCCGGGTTGACCTGCAGACCGGGGACCGGGTCGGCGCCACCCGCGTTGCGCAGTGCCGCCAGGATCGAGGTCCAGAAGACCCGGCGGTCGGCGTCAGCGGAGTCAAGGGAAAGCCAAGCCACTGGTGCAGAGCGGCGGACGGCCCAGGAACTGATCTCGGCACTCTTGCCGGCGCCGGCCGGCGCGGCCACGACGGTCAGTGGGGTCGTTGCTCCCTCGTCCAGCAGCGCGGAGAGCCGCGGGCGGTGCAGGAATCCGGACGGCACCGCCGGGGGCGAGAGCCTCGTCTGTGCTGTGGCGCGACGCGGATTAGGTATGTGGGACGTCAGACGAATCCCCTCCGGCCCGCGGGGAAGGTACCTGGTTGCGGCGCAAGGGCGTCAGAGCCGGACACACGCCCCGCTATCAGTATGGAGCACTAGGCGACTCGGTCAAGAGCGCCTGCTTGTGGCCACTTTTTGAGGCGCGGGAGACGGCCGTCGTGAGCAGGTCACCGCCATCGCTCTGGCTGCCTTGGGGCCGGGTCCGTTATCGTCCGACCCACCAGATGAGGTCCTGGCGGGTGGCCTGCGCCATCCAAACCGCCCTTCCGGGCTGATGACTTCTTTCGCTGGCCGTTGTTTCGATCGCGAGAGGAGTCCTGCCCAAATGTCCCGCGCCGGTTCGATCGCATGCGCCGCCTAGACCGCAGAGAGCTGGGCGCGATCTTCGTCGGTGGCGCTGCCGGGGCCCTGCTCCGAGTCGGCTTGAGCCAGGCCTTCCCCTCCCGCCCGGCCCACTGGCCCTGGGTGACGTTCTCGGTCAACGTCGCCGGGGCGTTCCTGCTCGGCTATCTGGTGACCCGGCTCCAAGAGCGTCTGGCCCTCTCGACCTACCGCCACCCCATCGCCGGCACCGGTTTCTGTGGAGCCTTCACCACCTTTTCGACCATGCAGCTGGAACTGGCGAAGATGCTCGACCATCACCGTTACGCCCTGGCCGCCGCCTACGCCGCAACGAGCCTCGTGGCCGGATATCTGGCGATCTACACCGCGACGGCCATGGTCAGGCGCGTTCGGGTGCTTACGTGAGCCTTCTCGTCTGGGCAGGCGTGGCGCTGGTCGGAGGAGCCGGCGCGGTTGTGCGCTTTCTCCTCGATGGCGCCGTCGACCGTGCGACCGGCCAAGACCTTCCACTCGGCACGTTCGTGGTCAACATCAGCGGCGCGTTCCTGCTCGGCCTGGTGACGGGGCTCGCCTTCACAGGGAACGCCGTGGTGCTGGCGGGCACGGCCGCCCTCGGCTCCTACACAACCTTCTCCACCTGGATGCTGGAGACCCACCGGCTGCGCGAGGACGGTGACTTCATCCGTGCTTTCGCCAACGCTTTCGTCAGCCTGGCGGTGGGCCTCGGTGCGGTGGTGCTGGGCAGAGCGATCGGAGCCCATTCATGAAAGAGGACTTCCTGAAGCTCACCGCCTACTTCGGCGAGCGAGACCGCCGCGAGGGTCGCCTGCTGGCTGACGAGCTCCTCGACCTCTACGAGCGCCATCAGCTGCGGACCAGCGTCCTGGTCCGGGGGATCGAGGGCTTTGGCACCGCCCGCCGCGGGCACACCGATCGGCTGCTCACCCTGTCCGAGGACCTGCCGGCGATCGCGATCGCCGTCGACGAGCGGCGCCGAATCGAAGCGGTGCTCCCTGCGGTGCTCGAGCGGGGGCAGCGTGGCCTGCTCACCCTTGAGCGGGCGCGGCTCCTCACTGGTGCGGCTGGCGAGCTGCAGCTTCCTGAGGAGCTCCAAGAAGCGACCAAGCTGACGGTCTACGTGGGTCGCCAGGAGCGCGTAGCGCGCACACCCGCGTTCGTGGCGATCTGCGAGCTGCTCCACCACGCCGGCGTGTCCGGGGCGACGGTCCTGCTCGGCGTGGATGGCACCAGCCACGGCAGGCGTACCCGGGCTCGCTTCTTCGCTCGTAACGCCGAGGTACCCATGATGATCATCGCCGTCGGCCCAGGGGCCGAGATCGCCTGCGCTGTCCCAGAGATATCGAAGATGGCTCCGAGGTCGATCCTCACGCTGGAGCGGCTCCGCGTCTGTAAGCGCGACGGCGAGCTGCTCTCGATGCCGCAGACACTGCCGGCCACTGACCAGCACGGGCTGGCCGTGTGGCAGAAGCTGATGCTCTACGGCTCGGAGAGTGCGCGGCACGAAGGCCGCAGCGTCCACCAGACCCTGATGCGGCGGCTGCGCAGTTCCGGGGTCGCCGGAGCGACCAGCTTGCGCGGTATCTGGGGCTTTCACGGTGACCACGCTCCGCACGGTGACAAGCTGCTTCAGCTCCGCCGTCACGTCCCGGTCGTGACGATCGTCGTGGACACGCCGGAGCGGATCGCCGCAGCCTTCGAGATCGTCGACGAGCTCACCAGCGAGAGCGGGCTTGTCACCTGCGAGATGGTCCCGGCGGTGTCCGCGTTCAGCGAGACGGACCCACGGAGCGGACTACGCTTAGCCCGGCATGAGTTCTGAGATGGACCGCGGGGCGGACTCTGCGGGGTCCGGACTGAGCGCCGAGATGCTCGAGCGCTGGGTCAGCTTCGGCGCCAGGTGGCGAGCGGTGCTGATCACCGACCAGCGCGCAGTGGTCGATCTGTGCGAGTGCACGGGCGAGCTGGTTGAGCGGCGCGAGACCGAGGACCCGGAGGTCATCAAGTACCTCCGGAGAACCCTGCCGCTCGGTGGCGGCGGCGGTTGACCGTGGGTTCAGGAGAACGCCGCCGATCTGACCGAAGGCGCCCCGACCGTCACCAACGGCGAGGTCCGGGTCAGCTCGTAGCGCCGGCGCCGTTCAGAGGCTTGCATAGTCGTACACCATGTAGGTGACTAGGTCATTGAGCTAGCTATAGTGTTTGGTCGTGTCCAGCACGGCCGCCACCGCAGTCCCTCCGGGCATCCCGGGCAAAGCGCCGAGCGAGCGGTGCGGCAGCCCCGCGCTGTTGCTTGCTCTGCTCGGCCACGTCGCCATGCGACGGCTGCGCGAGGCGCACCATGCGCACGATCTCAGCCCGCGGCAGTTTCACCTGCTTGGCCTGCTCCACGAGCGTGGCGCCATCGCCCAGAGCGAGCTCGGGGAGATTATGGGGACCGACCCGAGCATCTTGGTGACGATGCTCAATCCGCTGGAGGTGGATGGCCTCATCTCCCGCCGGCGGGATCCCGAGGATCGGCGCCGTCATCTGGTCACGCTCAGCCAGACCGGTGAGCGCCAGCTGATGCGGGCCGCAGAGGCTGAGGAGGAGGTCGAGGCTTCGTTGTTCGCGGGGCTCGAC
Source organism: uncultured Solirubrobacterales bacterium (assembly GCA_963731435.1). Classification (GTDB taxonomy): domain Bacteria; phylum Actinomycetota; class Thermoleophilia; order Solirubrobacterales; family Solirubrobacteraceae; genus Palsa-465. Next base: position 932,190 of record CAVSVF010000001.1, on the reverse strand, counting down.
GATCAGCAGCGAGAGGATCTCCGGCTGCTGCTGGTTGCACTTCAGCAGAGCCTGTCCGGCACCTCCGGTGGCTCCTGTCCACTGATCGAAGCCAATGAAGACTGCATGACGGCGGACAAGAGTTAGATGGCTGCTGAGGAGACCCAGAGCCGGCCTGAGCCCAACCGGTGGGCAGTCCTCGCCCTCCTGGGCATCGCACAGCTGATGGTCGTGCTCGACGCCACGATCGTCAACATCGCCTTGCCCTCCGCGCAGAACGCGCTGCACTTCTCCACCGAGAGCCGCCAATGGGTGGTGACTGCTTACGCGCTGGCCTTCGGCAGTCTGCTCCTGGTCGGCGGCAAGCTCGGAGACCTGTTCGGCCGGAAGTGGACGTTCATCGCCGGCCTGATCGGCTTCTCGGTCGCATCGGCGATCGGCGGCCTGGCCCAGTCGTTCGGCGTGCTGGTGGGGGCTCGCGCTCTGCAGGGCATGTTCGGGGCGCTGCTGGCACCGTCAGCCCTGTCGCTGCTAACAGTCACCTTTGCCGACTCGCCGGACCGGCCAAAGGCGTTTGGGATCTTCGGGGCGATCGCCGGTGGCGGAGCCTCGGTGGGCCTGCTGCTCGGCGGTGCGCTGACTCAGGGATTGTCGTGGCGCTGGTGCCTCTACGTGAACCTTGTGATCGCGATCCCCACCGCGTTGCTGTCACTGCGACTGCTGGTCAACCAGCGCAATCCCAGCCGGCCGAAGATTGACATCCCGGGAGTGCTGACCGCGTCCGGAGGGCTCTTCGGTGTGGTCTACGGGTTCTCCAACGCGGAGACCAATTCGTGGTCTGATCCGGTGACGATCGTCGCGCTCGCTGCCGCCGTGATCCTGCTGACCAGCTTCGTGCTGATCGAACGACGTCAGGAGAACCCGCTGCTACCGCTGCACATAGTCTTGGACCGCGCTCGCGGCGGCGCGTACGCCTCGATCGTCCTGGCGGGCTCCGCGATCTTCGGGGTGTTCCTGTTCCTCACCTACTTCATGCAGCAGAACCTCAGGTTCTCCCCACTCGCCACCGGCGTGGCCTTCCTGCCGATGACCGCAATGATCGTGGTTACTTCCACCACCGCTCAGACGAAGCTCCTGCCCCGCACAGGAGCCAGGCCGCTGGTGATCTTCGGCATGACCCTGGGGATGGTGGGGATGGTGTTTCTCACCCGCCTATCTGCTGGCTCGACCTACGCCGGGAACGTTCTCCCGGCTCTTGTCGTCATGGGATTGGGCATGGGCATGATCTTCGCTCCGGCGTTCGGCACCGCCACGCTGGGGGTCGATCGCACAGAGGCAGGGGTTGCTTCGGCCATGGTCAACACGTCACAGCAGGTGGGGGGATCCGTCGGCACTGCGCTGCTCAGCACGCTGTTCGCCAGCTCCGCCGCCGCCTACGCCGCGGCCCACCTCCACCAACCGGGGGTCCAAGCCGCGGCGATGGTCCACGGCTACACCACCGCCTTCTGGTGGGCAGCCGGGCTGTTCGCAGTCGGCCTGCTCGTGGCGGTGTTCGTCCTCCCCGCCCGGATCCGGCCACCGGCGCCCAGCGCTGAGCCGGCGATGGCGACCGAGTAGCGCTTTGTCACCAGGGGGATGAGCTCGGTGGTCCTGCCGGCTCCGACCGGCTAGCGTTCATCCACCGAAAAGGAGACGAGCTTGGCCGAGACCCCACCCCCCCAAACCCCGAATCAGGAGACCCCTACGCTATTCGTCTGCCACGGCGACGATGGGGGGCCCAAGCTGCACCCGTGCCGCCGTGTGCAGGAAGCCCTCCGGGACGCCGGGATCGAGTACGAGAAGGTGATCTCCGCGCACGGGAATCTAGTTCCGTTCCTGCGCAAAGGGTCTCGGGAGGAGCTCCGCCGAGCGACCGGCGACACCAAGCTCCCAACGTTGCGGCTGGCCGACGGGACGGTCATCACCCATTCACGCGCGATCCTGAAGTGGGTCTCTGAACAGAGCTGAGACGGCCGGCTCAGCGCCAGAGCAGTCCGTCGACCTGGGCGAGCTTGAACAGACGCTCCACGGTGGGAGCGACGTTGCGGTCGACTTCGAACCGCCATCCGTTCTGATCGGATTGCCGCTGCGCCATCAGGATCGCCCGCAGGCCGGTGCTGTCGATGAATCCCAGCTCAGAGAGATCAAGCCTGACCGGAGAGTGCGCCATCTGGAGCTGGCGGAGCCGAGCCTCCAGTCGCGGCGCCACCGCCATGTCGAGCTCCCCGGAGAGCATGAGGCGGACGGTTCCGTCGGCGTCGTGACCCTGTGTCATGGCGAACTCAGGCGGGATCTCCAGGTACATCGTGGAGGGATCCTCCCACTCGGAAGGTTCGCGTGCAACGTGCGGGAAGTCGTCGCCGGCGCTCACGCCGAAACCTCGGCTCCGCGGCTCTTCACCTCCACCGCGGAGGGCCATTCCCGCAACCGCGCCAGCCAGTCCGCGGTGAGCGGAAAGCGATCCTCGGAGGGTGCCAGATCCGGTCGCCAGGCCGGCAGGCGAACGGCGAGCGGAATCGCCGCGAGGTCGGGCAGCGTAGGCCTCTCGTCTCCGAGCAGCCACGGTCCGTCGCCTCGCGCCAGCAGAGCCTCGGCGACCGGCCAGCGCTGCCTCAACCGCTTGCGCAGGATCGAGACGATGTCCGGGTGGTCCCCGTCGTCCAGCCCGAAGGCCTCCTTGCGCATCGAAAGGAAGAAGTTGGCGGTCAGCTCGTCGTCGACCCAACGCAGCAGCCCACGGGCGACGGCTCGCTCGTTGACCTCGCCGGGCCACAGAGACGGAGCGGGACGAGTCTCCTCCAGCCACTCGCAGATCGCGGTTGACTCCCGGATGGCAATGTCTTCCAGCTCCAGCACCGGCACGCGGTTGGTGGGGTTGAGCTCCCGCAGCCGCGCGGGGCGATGGCGTGGATCGATCTCCAGTAGCTCGACCTCCACGCCTTTTTCCGCGCAGGCGATCCTCGCCTTGCCGGCGAACGGTGAGAGGACCCATGACCATAGTCTCGGACGGGACATGGCCGGGGAGCCTAGGCGATGACCCACAGCGGAGCACGGCCGCGTCACGCTGCGGCGATGGGGCGACTCGCGGCGGCCGCATTCAGCGCCGTCATCATCGCCGGCTGCGGGGGCGCAACGCAGCTCCCGGCTCAGAGCCGCCCATCCCCGATCGCGAGACTCGTGGGCGGCCCGCCCCGCCATGTCGCGGTGATCGTGATGGAGAACGAGGAATACGGCGAGATCATCGGGTCCCGATCGGCCCCATACATCAACGAGCTGGCCCGGGGGTCAGCGCTCGCCGGACAGATGTACGCGGTCGCCCACCCGTCTTTGCCCAACTACCTGGCCCTGACCGGCGGAAGCACCAGCGGGATAACCACCGACTGCACCGATTGCACGGTAAAGGGATCCGGGCTGGCCGGACAGCTGACGCGCCGAGGGCTCAGCTGGAAGGCGTACATGGAGGACCTGCCGCACGCGTGCTACCGCGGTGCCGGGGCAGGCGAGTACGCCAAGAAGCACGACCCGTTCATCTACTACGACGCGGTCGCCGGGAATCAGGCGCAGTGCCAGCACATCGTGCCGCTCACCGAGCTGACGGGCGACGAGGCCGCGCGGCGGCTGCCCCGGTTCATCTGGATCACCCCCAACCTGTGCCACGACATGCACGATTGCAGCCAGCCATCAGGGGACCGCTTCCTCGCCGGCGTGCTGCCACGACTGATCAGAACGATGGGCGCTCGCAGCCTGGTGATTCTCACTTTCGATGAGGGAAGCAGCGACGACGGCTGCTGCGGGCTGGCCCACGGGGGCCACATCGTGACGATCCTGGCGGGGTCGGCAGTTCGCCCGGGTTTCCGGCTGCGCACTCCGGTGGATCACTTCTCGGTCCTGCAGACGATCGAGGACATGTTCGGCCTGGCGCGGCTCGGTGCCGCCACGTGTCCGTGCACGCCCTCGCTCGCGCCCGCGCTGAAGGACGTCGGCGGCACGTCGCTGCCCGCTCCGGGGCGGCCCCCGGCTAGGAGGCACCGAGCGGCTCGGGCTCCGGCTTGATGCTCGGCCCGAAACTGATCCGCATCGCGGCGCCGCCGTCCTTGGCGTTGGACGCCTCGACGAATCCTCCGTGCGCCTCGGCGGCTTGACGCACGATCGCCAGTCCGAGCCCGGAGCCGGCCTTCGCCCGTGCGTCACGGGCACGGTGGAAGCGGTCGAACACGAACGGCAGGTCCTCCTCGTGGAACCCCGGTCCGTGGTCTCGCACCGTGATGATCCCCTCCCGCAAGGAGACTTCGACAACATCACCGGGCGAGCTCCACTTGGCTGCGTTGTCGAGAAGGTTGGCAATCGCCCGAGCGATCCTCTCTGCCTCACCCCACACCAACGTCGGCTCCAAGTCGAGATGAAGGGAGAGCTGGGGCGCGCGGCGTCGGGTCCGCGCGGCGGCCTCTTCAATCACCGAATCCACGCGGACATCGCCTGGTGCGGCGGGCGACTTGACCCCTCGGGCCAGCTCCACCACATCGGCCACCAGCGCTGTCAGTCCGTCCAGCTCCTCGATCATGTCCTCGCGCAGGGCGGCTCGGTCCTCCGCGGAGAGGCGTGATTCCTCGCGGAGCAACTGGAGGTTCGCCCGGATCGAGGCGATCGGGGTGCGCAGCTCGTGGGACGCGTCAGCGACGAGGTTGCGTTGCGAGCGGATCGACTCTTCCAGGGCATCGAGGGTGGCGTTGAAGGTTCGCCCCAGGCGCGCCAGCTCATCGCTGCCACTGACCTGGAGGCGCTGGCGCTCCAGCTGCTCGGGGTTGAGAGCGATCTCCTCCGCCTCGGCGGTGAACCCGCGGATCGGCGAGAGCGCCGTGCGCGCCACCAGGACGCCCAGTACCGCTGCGACGGCGATTCCCGCGGCCGCGATCAGCACCAGCAGGAGCAGCTCCTGAGAGAGCGTGTTGTCGACGTCGGTCAGGGGAAGCGCGACAGCGAGCGCACCATCGGCCCCGATCCCTTCCACCAGCACCCTCACGTGGGTTCCGCTGATGTGCTGATCGACGAAGTACTGGCCCCGCCCCCGGGCGGCCAGCGCCCGCATTCGGGCGTCGACGGCGATCTTGTGCGCCTGACCGGGGGGCACGTAGACGCGACCGTCAGCGTAGACCAGGGTGACCAGCCCGGTCGGCCCACCGAACCCGGGGCCTCGCCGATCAAGGGCGAGTCCTTCGTCACCATCGTTCGGTCCACCCGGACCTCCAAGGGCGCTTCCGGGCGGAAGGAATCCCAGGGCCGATGGCTGCCCTCCCGCGCCAGGACCGGGGGGGCGCCCCCCACCGCCGCCGCCACCGGGCCCGCCTGCCCCCATGATCCGCCCCACCAAGTTGGTCAAGGAGCTGTCGACCTGGCTCCGTAGGCTCGCCCGGGTCCCAGCGTACGCCGAGAGCGTCACGGCGACCACCGTGACCGCGACCGCGGCCCCTGCGGCGAGCGCCAGCCTGCTTCTCAGCGTCACGGCAGCGACGGCTCGGGCTCACGTAGGGCGTAGCCGACGCCGCGAACGGTGTGGATCAACGAACCTCCCCCCGCCTCTTCGAGCTTGCGCCGTAGATATCCGATGTAGACCCGCAGCGCGTTCGAGGTGGGGCCGAAGTCATATCCCCATACGCGGTCGTAGATGAGGCTGTGGGGTAGGACTCGTCGCGGGTTGAGCATCAGCAGCTCCAGCAACTGGTACTCGGTGCGGGTCAGCTCGACGAAGCGCTCGCCAACCTGGGCGCCGTGCCTGGCTGCGTCCAAGCGCAGGTTGCCGAACGACAACCCTCCGCTCGGGTCGGTCTCGGCCCCGGAGCGCCGCAGCAGCGCGCGCAGCCGCGCCTTGAGCTCGTCGATGTCGAACGGCTTTACCAGGTAGTCGTCCGCACCTGCGTCGAGCCCGTCGATCCGATCCGCGACGGCATCGCGGGCGGTAAGCATCAACACGGGGACGCGGTTGCCCTCCCGCCGAAGCAGACGGCAGACATCCAGGCCGTCGATATCGGGCAAGCCGATGTCGAGCACGAGGGCGTCTGGCGCGGTGCTGCTCACTTCTGACAGCGCCTCGGCGCCGCCCTCGGCCAGCCTCACCTCGTAGCCGGAGAGGGTGAGCGCGCGCCGCAGCACCTCGCGAAGGGCCCGATCGTCATCAACCACGAGCAGTCTCATCCGCTCGATTGTCGTAGCTCATCAGGCGGTACGCCAGCATTTCCTACGCAGCACTTATCCGCCGGAAGGTCCGCCGACGCTGAACTGCTTAGGGCCCGGCGCTCGCCCCGGCACGACGCTGGCGCAGGACCGCCGCCAGGATGCCGTTGACGAACCCGGGTGCCTCGCTGCCACAGAAGCGCTTGGCGGTCTCGACGGCCTCGTCGATCGCGCCCTCCGCGGGGATGGCGTGCTCTCCGGGGAGCTCCTCCGGATGAAGGAGCTCCATCAGGGCGACCCGGAGAATCGATCGCTCCAGAGGCGCAATCCGCTCCAGCGACCATCCGGTGGCGTTGGCAGAGATCAGGGCGTCGAGCTCCGGCCTGCGCGCGCGCACCGCCTCGGCCAGCGAGCGCGTGAACGGATGCGTGTCCCGCGGGAAGGACTCCTCCAGCGAGCGGTCCAGCAGATCGCTCTGGTACAGCGCCCAGATGGCGGCGCGCCGCTGCTCGGTCCTACGCACGCGAGACGTACTCGCCAGTGCGCGTGTCCACCCGGACGCGGTCACCCACGTCGATGAAGAGCGGGACCTGAATTCGAGTGCCGGTCTCGAGCACGGCCGGCTTGTTGCCGCCCCCGGAGGCAGTGTCGCCGCGCAGCCCCGGCTCCGTTTCGGCGATCTGGAGCTCTAGGGCGCTCGGAAGCTGCACGTCGGCGGGCTCGTCGTCGATATAGAGGATGTCCACCTCATCGGACTCCCGCATCCAGCGCAGCCCCTCGGCGATCACCCCCTCAGGGATGGTCAGCTGCTCGTAGCTCGTGGTGTCCATGAAATGGGCGTCGGTCCCGTCCTTGTACAGGTACTGCATCCGGCGGACCTCCGTTCGCACGGCGCGAAACTTCTCCCCCGCGCGGAAGGTACGGTCGATCACGGCGCCGTCGCTGGCCCGGCGCAGCTTGGTGCGCACGAACGCCCCGCCCTTGCCTGGCTTGACGTGCTGGAACTCCACGACCTTGAAGATCGTCCCGTCGACGTCGATGTGGTTCCCGTTGCGGAACTGGTTGGTGGAGATGGACACGGCGGTCCAGGCTAGCTGGATCAGGTGGCCAGGGCTCGGCCCGTGGTCACCGGACCGTCCACAGCTCCTTCGAGACGCGGGTGAGCCTGTCGGCGCCGGTCTCGGTGACGACCACGAGGTCCTCGATTCGCACTCCGAACCGTCCTGGCAGGTAGACCCCCGGCTCGACCGTGACCACGTTGCCGGCCGCCAGGACATCCTCCGAGCGCTGTGAGAGCCGAGGCGCCTCGTGCACCTCCACCCCCACGCCGTGACCGAGCCCGTGGCCGAACCGCTCCTCGTGGCCGCCCAGCCGAATCACCGACCGCGCCAGCCCGTCAACCTCACGTCCGCCTCGGCCGGCCCGCACCGCCTCCAAGCCGGTCAGCTGAGCCGCGCGGACCAGCGCGTAGACCTCCCGAGCTTCGTCGTCGAGCTCGCCGGTGGCCACCGTCCGGGTGCAATCGGAGCAGTAGCCGTCGAGCTCGGCCCCCCAATCGATCACCACGAGCGTGCCAGCCTCGATCGCAACCTCGCGCGGCTGGGCATGAGGTAGCGCTCCGTGCGGTCCGGCCGCGACGATCGTGTCGAAGCTGGGACGCTGCGCGCCGAGCTCCCGCATGGTCACCTCCAGCGAAATGGCGACTTCACGCTCGGTCCTGCCGACGAGCCCCTGACGTAGCACGCGTTGCAGCGCCTCGTCACCGAGCTTCACCGCCGCTTTGATCCGCTCAATCTCCGAGGCGTCCTTGACTCTCCGTAGGCCCTCCAGGAGCCCGGGCGTCGGGACAAGCTCGACGCGATCCTCCAGCGACGCCCGCAAACGCTGGTGGCGCGCCACCGATAGGTGCTCGCTCTCGAAGCCCAGTCGAACCGGCCCCGCCGGCAACGACTCAGACAGTGAATCCAGCAGCTCCTGTGCGGCCGTTCGCCGGTCAAACCTCGAGTTGACCTCAGCTGCCGCCTGCTCCACGTAGCGAAAGTCTGTAACGAAGTCCCGCCGGTCTGCGCCGACGACGGCCAGACCGTTGGTCCCCGTGAAGCCGGTGAGGTAGCGAAGATTGACCGGAGCGGTGATGAGCAGCGCGTCGATCTGTGCTCCGCTCAGGAGCTCGGTCAGCCGATCGGCACGCTCGCTGATCGTCACGCCGCTCACTGCGCCAGCTCCGCCGCCAGCGCCCGGAGCGCCTCGGCGTACCCGGCGGCACCCTGGCCGGAGACGTGCGTCAGGCACAGATCACGGATCACCGAGTGGCGCCGCCAGGGCTCGCGGGCGTCGATGTCGGAGAGGTGAACCTCCACCGCCGGCAGCCCGGTCAGCTCCACCGCGTCACGGATCGCGTAGGAGTAATGGGTCCAGGCACCGGGATTGAGAAGCAGCCCGTCGGCCAAATCCTCCAGCCCGTGAAGGTGCTCGACGAAATCTCCTTCGTGGTTGGTCTGGAAGAACCGCGTCTGCAGCCCGAGCTCGGCGGCGGCGTCGCTCACCTGCAGCTCCAGCTCGGCAAAGGTCAGCTCGCCGTAGACAGCCGGATCACGGCGGCCCAGCTGATCCAGGTTGACCCCGTGCATGACCTCGATGCGGTTGCGGGTGGTCACGTGCTCAGTCCTAGACCAACTCTCGCACGGCGGCGATCAGGTCACGGGAGCCAACGGTGCAGCCCGGCAGGGGGCGGCCGGGGGCCTCCACCAGCACGAATGGCACCGGCCCCTCCCCCACTCGCTTCTTGTCTCGGGCGGTGGCCATCACGATGGCGTCCGGATCCGCACGCTCAAGCCGGGTGGGCAGTCCGCGGTCGGCCAGCAGCGCCTGCACCTGGTGGCGCAGCTCCGGCTGTCCGGAGAGCCGCAGCGCCGCCAGCAGGCCCAGTGCCACCGCCTCCCCATGGCGGTAGGTGGCGTAGCCGGTGGCCGTCTCGATGGCGTGGCCGATGGTGTGGCCCAGGTTCAGCACCTGCCTGGCGCCGCCGTCCCGCTCATCCAGGGCGACGATCCGGAGCTTGGTCAGGGCACAGGCGGCGATCACCTCCGGGTCGTCGGGATCGGCCCGCGCCGCCACCTTTTCCCAGAGCTCACCGCCGGCGATCAGCGCGGTCTTGACGACCTCGGCGTAGCCTGCCGCCAGCTCGGCCGCCGGCAGCGTGCTCAGTGTCTCGGTGTCCACCATCACGGCCGCGGGCTGGTGGTAGGCGCCAACGTAGTTCTTAGCCTCGGCGAGGTCCACGCCGGTCTTGCCCCCGTAGGCGGAGTCGACCTGGGCGACGAGCGTCGTCGGCACCTGGACGTAGCGAACGCCGCGCTGGTAGGTGGCCGCGCAGAAGCCGGCCAGGTCGCCTACGACGCCGCCTCCGAGGGCGACCACGACATCCCGCCGGCTGAGCCCAGCCCGAGCCAGCTCGGTCCACACGATCTCGGCATGGGCGATGGTCTTCGACTGCTCCCCCGGCATGATCGAGGTCCAACCGGAGAGCGGCTCCAGTCGGTCCCCGTAGAGCCGCCCCGCGTTGCCGTCGGTGACCAGGAAGCGGCGGCCGTCTACCGTCGGCGGCCAGAAGCGCCGGTCCAACAGCTCAGACCCGAGGTAGACGGGATAGTCCGCGGAGGCGCTGGACGCCCACAGCAGCTTGGCACCCGCCGGCAGGTCCCGAAGCGAAGCCAGCACCACGGCGATGTCGGCGGAGCGGCGCTCAGGCAGAACCACGTCGGCCAACCGAGCGTACAGCGGGGCTCGCTCGGCGTACAGGCGGTCGAAGTCCGACCGGCTGCGAGCCAGCGGCCGTTCGGATCCCTGCACCCGGCTCCACGCTGTCTCGGGATCGACGTCGAGCCAGATCACCAGGTGCTCAGCCAGTGCCTCCCGCACCGCCGCCGAGGTGATCGCCCCGCCGCCCAGCGAGAGCACCGGCTGGGCGGGGTCACTGAGCAACTCCAGCGTGATCCGCTCCTCCGCCTGCCGGAAGGCCGGTTCGCCGTCCTCGGCGAAGATCCGGGGGATCGACTTGCCGAAGTGTTCCTCGACCGCGTGGTCGACGTCCAGGGCAGCGTGGCCGGTGGCGGCAGCGATCTCCTGGGCAGCAGTGGTCTTGCCGGCCCCCATGAAGCCGATGCACACGGTGGCGGGAACGACGGAGCGTTCGCTCAAGAATCCCGCCATCCAATGCGCTGCCGGTAGGCGCGCACGGCCAGCCGCACGTCGTCGATGTGGTCGCCGCCGAACTTCTTGCGGTAGGCATCAGCGAGCACGAAGGCGACCATCGCCTCCCCCACCACCCCCGCCGCGGGGACTGTGCAGGAGTCGGTGCGCTCCCGGAGCGCCTCGGCGGGCTCGTGCGTGGCGATGTCGACCGAGCGCAGCGGCTTGGTCAAGGTCGGCAGCGGCTTCATCGCCCCCCGCACGATCAGCGGTCCGCCGGTGGTCATGCCCCCCTCCAGCCCGCCTGAACGATTCGTATGGCGGTGATAGCCCTGGGCCTCGTCGTAGAAGATCTCGTCATGGGCCGCGGAGCCCGGCACCCCCGCGATCTCGAAGCCGTTGCCGATGGCCACGCCCTTCATCGCCTGGATGGAGAGGATCGCCTGTCCGAGGCGGCCGTCGAGCCGCTCCTCCCAGGAGACGTGGGAGCCGAGCCCGGGGACCAAGCCGAAGGCCCACACCTCGAACACCCCGCCGAGCGACTCGTTGGCCTTCCTCAGGCGATCGATCTCGGCGACCATCGCCTGGCTGGCGTCAGCGTCGAGGCAGCGGACCTTCGATTCGTCGACGGACGCGAAATCCTGGGGGGTGAGGTCGTCGCGCTGCGGGCGCCGTCTCGGAGGCGATCTGGACCACGTGGGAGAACACCTGGACGCCCAGCTCACCCAGGAACGCCTTGGCCAACGCGCCGCCGGCGACCCGGGCCGCCGTCTCCCGTGCGCTGGCGCGCTCGAGGATGTCCCGCACGTCGGAGAGGCCGTACTTCTGCGTCCCGACCAGGTCGGCGTGGCCGGGGCGCGGCAGATGTACCTCGTCAGGCGGGGCCTCGACGGGCCACGGGTTCATCCGCTCCTCCCAGTTCGCGTAATCGCGGTTGGCCACCGTCATCGCGATCGGCCCCCCCAGCGTCCGCCCGTGGCGAACTCCGCCGGTGAGAAGCGCGCGATCCTGTTCGATCTTCATCCGCCCACCACGGCCATGACCCAGCTGCCGCCGGCCGAGGTCACGATCAAGCGCGGCACGGTCCAGCTCAAGGCCGGCCGGCAGCCCTTCGACGATGCAGGTCAGCCCGGGGCCATGGGATTCCCCGGCGGTGGTCAGCTTCAGCGCCATCGGCGCCTAGGTTACGGACGGCGACGCTGTGTGGCTGACTCGAAGGTTTTGCCTGCCCGAAGCTAGTAGCGGCCCGCCGCATCCAGCGTGAGCCGGCGGTTGCCGGCGGCGACGAGCGACAACCGCACGGTCAAGCTCACGTGGTGCAGCCGCTTCAGCTTGGCCACCATCGAGCGCGAGAACTTCAGGTGCAGGTGCACGACCCCATTCTTGACGCCGGACACCGTGCCCCGGCCGATCACGACCGTCGAGCTGTGGCCGTAGTGGATGTGGGCCTTCCTAGCCGCACTGCGCGAGATGAGGACCGTCGCGACGCCGGCCGCCCGGCTGTTTGAACTGACGCGGAGGGCTATGCCGTGCCTGAGCACGGTCCGTAGTCCTTCAGGTAGGAGCTGGAGGCGAGCCTCGAATACGGAAAGCGGCGAGCGCGGCGGAACCACGATCTGCCCGCTGGGGCCCAGGACGGTCACCGTCTGGCGGAGGGTGCTCACGTTCCCACCCCGGTCAGTCACCGTGAGCGAAACGGTGTAGGCACCGCCCCTGCCGTAGCTGTGCTCCACGCTGGGCCCGACAGCGGTGACTCCGTCGCCGAAGTTCCACGAGTAGTTCGCGTTCGGCACGAGCAACGAGGCCGGGCTCTCCGAGCCATCGAAATCGACCACGTCGCCGGCATCCACCGCGCTCGGTACGACAAAGCTGGCTTGCAGGACCACGTTCGGCGTGCAGGGATAGGAGTTCGGACTGTTGACGATCACCCCAGCATTGCTGAACTCCCGCTGTAGGAAATACGGGTTCTGGGCGCTGTTGCCGACGGTCACCTTGTCCAATTGCTGGTCGATCGGGGTGCACTCGTTGTCATTGATCTCAGAGCCGTTGAGCGCGAACCAGCCATTCAGCCCGGGATCGGCGATGGTCGCGAGCTGAGCTTGGCTGAGCGGACTGACCAGTCGCATCCCTTGAAGCGTGGCGAGCTGCGAAGGATCGACCGGGTTGGGAATCGGTGTGACATCCGGCTCGTCGCAACCCGTCTGGGTGCTCCACGGCTGCACCAGATACTCGTACTCCACTCCACCGACGTTGATCTGCGAGTGATAGCTACAGAACTGCGCCGGGACCCGGGTGGAGTCGCTGTTCGCAGAGCACAGGTGCCCTGCGCCATCCAGGCAGGTCTCCACTCCCGGCGGGGTAAGCAGAACGAGTAGGGGGGCGTGGCCGGGCTGGACCCGCGACGCGATTCCGTCGTGCACCACCATCGCGTCAAGCTCGTTTCGGAGCTGGGCGTCGGTCAGACAGACATCGTTGGGGACGTCCTCGTAGCTGTTGCCCACCAGGTCGTAGTGATGCGTCCCGGAGACCGTGCAACCGTTGCCCGGATAAGCGGTCTGGTCCTCGAAGCCGCCGCCGTAGACCGAGCTGTTCCCAGCCCGCCCGGTTGCATCGTTGTACTGCGTGACGGCCGCGTACGGGGAGCTCAGCGTGCCGCTGCCATCTGCCACATCCCGCAGGAACTGCTCGACGTAGGGCGCGGCGTAGTCCTTGTCAGGGTTCGGGTCCCACGGCAGCGCGAACGTCTCATTGCTGTGCAGCACACTTCCACCGTCGTGCCAGCAGATTCCGTTGCTCGGCAGCAGCGGGCCGCCGAGGTCACCGGAGAGCCAGGGGTCTTCGCAGGGTCCGCTGCTGTTCACGGTGGGAACGCCGGCGGGCCCCAGGTTGGCCCGCGTGCCGGGCACGAGCGCGACACCGTAATAGCTGCCCTGGTCGGTTGGATAGCTGACGCTGGGCGCTCCCGAGGCTCCGGGGTTCATATCCACCACGACCGCCTTCCCCGACCCAGCGCTCATGATCAGCGTCGACAGGACTGTGAGGACAAAGGCGCTTGAACGCCAAGCAACGCGTGAACGACCCATCAGCCGCCTCCTTCATTCAGATTCCGTAGGTCAACGATCACTCCGAGGCTCGCCTCGTAGGGGAACAGCGCGAGGGTCTGGAGATCTGCCTCCTTGAGGAGGTTCCGACCGGTGGCCGACTCTTGGCGACGGGCTCTGTCGGCATCCGCAACCGAGTGATGGTTCTCCGCCCTAATCGCTGTCACCGCAAACGAAGCGGAGGTGTTGTTCCCGGAAATCGACTCGATCTGATTCTGGCTGAGCGCCAAGATCTCGCAGTCGGTGGGCCCGGGGGTGCAGCTGCCTGGTCCGCTCCCCGACGTACCCGGCAACGCCGCGAACAGCACTCGGCGGCCTCCCTTCAGCACGCCCAGCTCCACCACCAACGGGTTCTGCGCGCTGGGGAGCGGGCTCAGCCGCTCCAGCGGATCGATCGTGTCGAGCCCTCCCGACGCGTTGGTGATCGCCAGCGCGACGGCGTAGGACTGGTTGGCCGACAGGCCCTTCGGCGCTGGGGGCGCGTGTGAGGCGGGAATCGAAGGGAGGCTCGGCGCCGGAGTGCCATTGGGAGCCGCGGTGGTGCTGCTGGCGCCGCCACCTGAGGAGCTGCCGCCTGAGGAGGAGGTCGTCGAGGTGGAGGAGGTCGTGGAATGGCTCGACGAACCGCCGCCGCCACTACTAAAGCTCTGGGATTGCGTGGCCTTCGGACTGGGCGCCTGTTGCTGTGTGAACGGGTCTCGGGCGTGGCCCGCCAAGCCGGGAATGGATCGTGTCGCTGACCGTCAGTGCGGGAGACGCCGGGGACGGTGTGCTCGAAGCCTGGGGTACGGGAGCGGCCACCGTGCTCGCCTCCGACTTCGTGAGCAGCAGCGGTACCGCCACGATTGCCGCGGCCAGCACAAGCGCGACCGGCCACAGCCGCCGCTCACGCAGGTCAGCGATGATGGGTACGAGGATGCTCATCGCCCAGCTGCTCCGATCACGGCGGGCGCGGTCGGGACGGTGTCCGGGGAGATTCCGCCCGGGGGGCTCACCGGCGTGGCCGGGCGCGGACCGTCCGGGGTGGCTCCGTTGGTCAGCCCCTGAGACGTCGGAAGGATGAACGTGGTCGCCGACACGTTGGCGGTGATCTGCGGGAAGCCCTGAGGCGCCTCGGCCAGGTTGATTCCGTCCAGCGTCATCAGCCGTCCACTCACCGCGACGTGGCTGTTGGTGACCTTCACCAATGCGTTCAAGCGACCGAGGAAGCCAGCCAGGTGAAAGAAGTTGCCCTGGAAGGTGAAGTTGAACGGCTCTACCGGGAACCCGGCCGGACCCGCTGTTGCTCCGGGGGGAAGGTTCGAGGCGGACGAGGACGGGCTGCTGGAAGTGGACGAGCTGGAGCCACTGGCGGACCCCAGCGCGAGGCTGCGGAAGTCGACCCGGGAGGCAGAGGCCGCCGACTGGACCTGGTAGATCAGCGACGGGACGTCGTCGTCGGTTGGGACCGCCTCGCCGAGCTGGGCGAGCAGGGCGTAGCTCTGAGCGAACGAAGCCCGCGCACTCTCACCGGCGGCGAGCACGGCCCGGGCCCCGTTCAACTGGTTCTGCGCCGTCGTGACCTGGCCGGCGAGCTTCGAGGCCTGGTCACGTTTGGGCGAGATCGCCAGCAGCCAGGCGGCGCCGATCGCGCCTACGACCAGCACGACGAGCAGGATCCTGCGGTCTCTGGTCGTCATTTCGCCGCCCCCGCTGCAGAGTTGACGGCACCTGGGAGCGGCTGGAAGAACACCACGACGTCAAAGCCAGGCGCACGTGAGCCGCAGCTGGGGGCACCGCTGCTCGATCCCGAACTCGATCCCGAACTGCCAGACGAGCTGCTCTTCGACGACGATCCGCTCCCCTGAACAGCCTGCGGCTTGGTCGAATCCGCGAGGCTGACGCGCTGCACGCCATTGACCAGTCGCAGCCGCGACATCAACCTGGCCACGTCGTCCTGGGTCTTGGTGCACCCACTCAGCTCAAACGCCGGGGCGTTGATGTCGGCGCGAATCGTCCCCGTCGATGCGCCACCGCCACTGCCACCGCCGCCACCCCCGCCGCCGCTGTTCACGCTGACACCCGTTGACACTGTCCCCTTCACGGTCTGCAGCGAGGTGTTGGCAGGTACCACGCGGGAGAGATCGCTGAGCGCGGCGTACCAGTCGAATCGTTCCTGAGTGATCTGGCGCACCGTCTGCACCCGGGCCTGGGCAAGCTTCTGAAACTGCGTGTAGCTGCTGAGCCCGTTGGACTCCGCCTGGACCTGCGCGATCTGCGAGCGGAGACCTGCCAGCTGGGTCTTCCGGCTGGTGACCGAGTTGGCACTGAGCACGTACACGGTGACCAGCACAAGCGCGACGGCCAGCAGCCCGATCGCCCCATAGCCGGGGCCGATGCGGCCCAGGGACACACGTTGCGAGCCCTGCGGGGCATCGCTTGGGATGAGGTTTACGGCCTTCACGCGACGGGTTCCTCGGTGGTCAGCCCCGCGGCCACAGCTAGCCGGCCGGCGTCGACGCCCTCGAAGCCACCTTCCCTGGCCTCGGTGACCACCCCGACCTCAAGCGGGAGCCCGATCTCCGAGGTGAGGTGGTCGGAAAAGCCGGGTATCGCCACCGCCTGGCCGGTCATGACGGCGCTGGTGACCTCGGCGCTGCCGTCCTGCATGCGGTGAAAGTCCAGCGAGTTGCGGATCTCATCGCCGATGCGACGGATGCCGTCGAGCAGCACGTTGCGCGCCTCGGCTACCAGGTCCGGGTCACCCTCGAGTTCCTCGATCGGAGTCTGCAGTCCCACGTGCTCCAGCCATCCCTCCGCGTGCTCAGTGGTCAGCGCGCGCCGCTCCGCCAGCTCGGTGATCAGCGACTCGATCCCAACCGGCAGGACGCGGGTGAAGGTGCACGTCGTCCCCAGCGCCACCGCAAGGTTGGTGACACCTCCGACGCTGAGGTAGAGCGTCGCTCCCTCACCGTGATCGCGGTGCAGCGAGCGGATCATCGCGAAGGCCGAGAGGTCGATCCCCGCCGGTCGCAGGCCGGCCTGACGGGTGGCCTCGAGCAGGCGCTGGATCATGTCCCGGCGCGCGGCCACCAGCACGACGCGGCTCCTTGGCCCCTCCGGGGTGTCCACCACTCCCAGCGAGTGGTGCTCCAGCACCGTCTGCTCCAGGGGCATCGGGATGTGGTCCTGCGCCTGGAAGCGCACGGCCGAAGCCAGCTGCTTGGCGTCCCTCAGCGGGGGCAGATCGATGGTTCTCATGACGATGCGCTGGTTGGCCACCCCCAGTCGCACGTGACGGCCCAGCTTGTGCTCGGCGAACAGCTGGCGCAGGGCCTCTGCGAGCTCTTCCACGTCCGCCACCTCGCCGTCCCGCACCACGCCAGGACCCAGCCTCGCCACCGCAGCCCGCTCCACGGCCAGCTGGCCGGGCCGGGTCTGCACGGCGGCGATGGACCCCGGTTCGATGTCGACGCCGACAAGGTTCTTCGTTGGACCCAATCGCATAGCTCTGCAGCATTGATCGGCGTAAATGGACGATAGGTTGAGGGTTTCCGAGCAGTTGGCGGAAGTTCAGGCAACGAACGTCCAGCTCGCGAACTGCACGGTGAAGAGCAGGAGCAGGACCGTGCTGAGCGCGAGCACGGGGCGGGCTAGGCGCCGCTCGGCGAGCCAAGCCCCGGCCACCATCCACAAGGGGAAGATGGTGAGCAGATACCGATCCAGCGATTTGAGTGGCTGTGCTGCAACGGGACTCCAGATCGAGACGGCCAGGGCCAGCAGCGCCAGTAGTCCGTAGGCAACGGGAAGCCGCCGGAAGCACACGCCCAAGGCGGCGATGGCCAATGCGAGGACGACGAGCAGATAGATGCTCTCGGCCGCAGGGGCGAACGGCGCGGCGAGCGATCCGAAGGCGACCGGTGGCGTGCTTCCGGCCCCCAGCGCCACCAGCCCGTGGAAAGCAGCGGTGGTCGCCTCCCAGATCGAGGCAAGCGGGCCGCGGAAGCTGCGGGCATAGAGACTCGATGCCTGCGCGTGAAACGGCGCCAGTGGACCGAATCCCGCAGCTGTCAGCGACCCTAGATACGCGACGAGGCCAACCGGCGCCAACAGCATCCAAGCGCGGCGACGGTCGGCCATGCGCGTGCGTAGGCTCTGCCGCGCTCGCCCCCGCGCAGGTAGCAACGCCAGCATGATCAGCAGCACGCCGGTCACCCGGCAACTGGCGGCGAGGCCCGCCAGTATCCCTGCCCAGGCCCACCGCTCCCGCCGGGCGGCATACGCGGCACCGACGGACAGCGCCAGGAACAGGGATTCGGTGTATACCGCGCTGAAGAACAGCGCCGCCGGCGCGAAGGCCACCAGCATCACGGTCGTGTCGGCAGCCGACCGGCCCAATTCCAACTCGGTGAGGCGGTGAAGCAGCATGAGGGCAACCACGAACGAGCCGAGCGAGATCAGCACGCCGGCCAGGACCGCCGATCCGGTCACGCTCCCCACCCCCCGGATCAGTCCGGGATAGAGCGGGAAGAACGCGGTGCTCTGGGCCGAGTTGTAGCCGTGAGCGGCAATCGAGAGGTACCAGACCGCATCCCAGCGGACGGCCGGAGCGGCGACGACATTGCCTAGCGCTCCGAGGTGGGAGCTGATCCCGGCCGGATCGAAGGTCGACCACCCCTCGTCGCGCGCCAGTCCCGTGGCACTCAGCACCCCCGCCAGCAGCACCAGCCCGCGGGATAGCACGACGGCGAGCAGCGGCACCGTCCACCACCGACGCGACGCGTGCGGGGTAGACCGGCCGAGCTCCAGCGATGAGAGCCTGCGATGCGAGAGCGCGGTCACGACGTGACTGCGCCCACCCGTCCCAGCCGAAGCCGTGACGAGGAGTGTTCGGGCACCGCTGCCGGCGCGGCTGGTTCGGCGAACAGGCAACCGCCAAGCAGCGGCACCGCCCAGACGGTGTAGAGGAACGTCCAGTAGGAGGTCGTCAGCTGGGCGGCGATGAGAATCGCCGCACTCAGCGCGGCCACGCGATAGCTCTGCGAGGCCTCCTGGGGATCCCGGCCCTGTACAACCGCGGCACCGACGATCAACGCCGCCACCCCCGCCTCGCCGAGAGGCTGAAGCGTGCCGATACCGAGAGCCGCCCAGAGGGATTGGGGCGAGCCGCGAGAGGCCTGGTAGCCGATGCCGCGCACCATCGCCCCAAGCCCGCTCACCCCGCCGAGCCAGATCACCACCGCGAGCATCGCCGCGGAAACTGCGATGAGGGCAGCCAGCGCAGCCGCCAGCCGGCGTCCGCGCAGCGGCGCTAGCCACAGCGGGAGCAGGGCGAACGGCGCGAGCTTGAACCATCCTGCCGCCGCCAGCATCCCCACCGAGACGGTGGGCCGCCGCCAGAGCAGCACGGCAAGGCCCAGCATGGCTGCCATCAGCACGTCGCTGGTCCCGCTTGACACCGCCACCAGGAGCGGCGGGAAGGAGAGCACCGAGATCGCCGCCCGCAGGCCGGCGGTGCCGCCGGGCGCCAATCGGGCCCCCCGCGCGCGCCGGGCCAAGACCGAAGCCACCCCCGCGGCTACCAGCGCGGCCAGCACGGCGAGGCCCAGTCCCACGTCAACGGAGTCCCAGGTCGAGGTCACAGGAGCTGCCATGGCAAGCGGCACGTAGAGGAGATAGCTGAGGATTGGATAGGTGTCGCCGTGCACGACGTCGCCCGGCATGTGGCCGTAGGGCAGCACGCCGTGGGCGATCCTGGTGGCGCCCTCCATCACCGCGTAGAGCACGTCCACCGCTCGCGGTGAGCTGACCCCCACCATCACGAACACCAGCGCCACCGCCAGCAGCAGGAACCGGAGCATCCGCCGACGGTCTCGACCGGACAGGCCCGAGGTGATCACTTCGATCAACGGAGTGGCGGGCAGCGGCTCGGTCCCGTGACTGGCCAATCCGATCCAGCTCGTTCTCCCCAGGAGATAGGCCAATCCCGGAAGCGCGGCAAGCACGCTGCCCGCGACGTACCGGTGCTGGAACAGCACCACCGGCGCCACCATCGAGAGCATCGCCAGGACATCAAGATTGCGTAGACGCCGAAGCGGCGCCACCGCAGTCATCAGGACGAACAGGACCGAGAGGCCCAGCAGGACCGCCGGCTCGTAGGCGATCCAGTCGCCATAGGGAACCGCCTGGCCGGCGAAGACATATCGTTGCGTGACCGCGCGCCGGCGATCAATGGCGAACTCCGCAGCGATCTGGGAGCCGTCGTAGAAGTCCACCCGGGTCAAGCTCCCGTCAAGCGGGGTGACCTGCGTCGAGGTCCAGTGGACTCCGGTCAATTCGGTCCGAGACTGTTCGTCGTGGAGTGCCGCCTCCACCGCTACTCGTGGCGGGAGCAGTGTCTTCGGCACGCGCTGTGCCACCGTCAGGCCGACTCCGAGCAGGACAAAGGTCACTGCCGCGGCGGTCCAGGCGCGACGGCGAGCGGCGATGGCGACGATGGCGGACACTGCGTCTGCCCGTCTCAGACTACGGCGTGCAGGTACCAGTGGACGATCGCCGGTCCCGCCAGCAGCGCGACCACGCCGCCGCCGGCCAGGAACGGGCCAAACGGAAGGGCGGTCTTGCGCCCGCGCTGCACGCCGAGCCGGCCGATCACGACGGCGCCAACGATCGTGGCCGCCAGCACGCCGGCAAGGATCGCTACGGCGACCTCCCGGCCGAGGAAGAGGCCGAGCACCGCAGCGAGCTTGACGTCACCCATTCCCATCCCCTTGGGGTAGGCGAACGCGAACAGCAGCAGGAACCCGCCGGCGAGCGCGCCGGCGAGCAACTGCTCCGGCAGGTAGGCAGGGCCGAGCGCGGCCC
Source organism: uncultured Solirubrobacterales bacterium (assembly GCA_963731435.1). Lineage (GTDB taxonomy): Bacteria > Actinomycetota > Thermoleophilia > Solirubrobacterales > Solirubrobacteraceae > Palsa-465. Next base: position 911,869 of record CAVSVF010000001.1, on the reverse strand, counting down.
CGAGCAGCAGGGCGAGCACCGCCGCGGCCGCAGTCAGGCGGTTGGGGATCACCCGGTACTCGGCGTCGATCAAAGCGGCGGGCACCAGCACGAACACGAGCGCCAGCCCCAGGACCACGTCGTGCAGGTCGTGCTTGACCAGGACCACGGCGACGGCGAGGACCGCGGTCAAGGCCTCTACCAGCGGATAGCGGACCGAGATGCGAACCCCACAGTCTCGGCAGTGACCGCGAAGCAGCAGCCAGCCCAGCACCGGCACGTTGTCGTAGACCCTGATGGCCCGGTGGCATCCGGGACAGGACGAGCCGGGGTAGACCAGCGACTGACGGCGCGGCAGGCGATAGGCCACCACGTTGAGAAAGGAGCCGATCACCGCTCCGAACACCGCCGCCAACGCCACGGGCATCAGCACGACTCCAACGCAGAGGCGGTCAACTCACGCTCCCACGAGCACCTGCGGAAGGGCCTCCAGCGGTGGAGCCTCCGGCTCGGTGGTAGGCACGGAATCAAGCGGAGCGGCGCTCTCCGCCACAGGCGTCCGGGCCAGCAGGGCGACCAGCACGAAGGGCAGGAACCAGAGGATGTAGAAGTAGAACCAGTGGACCGCCGGCAGCTGGACGGCGATCGTCACCGCTGCCGCCAGCGCGCAGACGCGGGTCAGCGATCGGCCGCGCAGCAGGAACGGCGCCGCCAGGATCAGCACGATGGCCAGCCCCTCGACCACCGTCTGCACCGGCTTCAGGCCCGGGTGGAGAGCCCAGGGGGAGAACACGTCGGGACGAGTGATCTGAAAACCGATGGTCCGCTGGTAGAAGTAGCTGAGGCCGCCGGGCGGCAGGTACAGGAGGATCGTCGCGGCCGTCAGCCCGAGGCAGGACGCTCCACAGACGATGCTCCGCTTCCACCCGCCCAGGCGCGGGGAGGCGAACAGCGGGAGCAGCGCCACCGGCGAGAACTTCGCCGCGGCGGCGAGGCCGAGCATCGCGCCGCGTCCGACCGGTGAGGCGAACACCAGCAGGGACAGCACCGAGAGCAGGGCGATCAGGCCGTCGTTGGTGTGCACGACCACGGCCAGCAAGGTGATCGGACAGGCTGACCACAGCCACGCCATCACTAAGCCGAGGCGGGTTCCGCTGCGGCCGGGACGAAGCTTTCGTCCGAGCACGATCAGGGCTACGACGGTCAGCAGGTCCCAGGCGACCGCCCCGGCGTCGGCTGCCCACGGGTGAGCCGCCCCCGAAGTCCACGGCAGCAGCGCCTGGAAGGGCATGTAGGCCAGGTAATTGAACGGGCCGTAGGTGTCACCGTGACCGGGATCGTTGAAGTACAGAGGCAGGCCGTGGGCGATGCGGTGCGCCCCGACCACCGACGCGGTGCCGACATCCATCTCCTGGTGGCCGAGTAGGGCCAGCGCGATGCGCGCTCCGACCAAGGCCAGCAGGCCGGCCACCAGCACTCCGGTTGGCAGCAGCGGGGCGAGACGGTCACGGGTGCGCTGCGAGCGGGTACCCAGCCACAGCATCCGGCCCAGCAGGTAGAGCAGCGGTGGATAGACCAGCCACACCGACGGATCGAAGATGCCGTTGTCGAACAGCAGATAGGAGACCATGAACGACAGCAGCACGAGCCCGTCGAGGTGCAGCGATCGCCGCCAACGGCGGAGGTCCAGGAACGGCAGCAGGAACGCCACCGAAAACGGGATCAGGACCCACCACTTGTCAAACGGTGGCGCGTAGCCGCCGTGGGTGTAGGGCGCGATCGCCTGTGCCCCCGTCCACGCTCCCATCAGCTTGCCCGCCGCGCTGACGTTGGCGAGCCCGACGATCTGGCCGTGGTAGGCGAAGGTGATGTACCAGTAGAAGCGCCCGGAGCGCCACAGGTAGGGCTGTACCCGCAGGGGATGCTCGTGACGGTGGACGGCCAGCAGTACCGGCGAGGTCTCGGCGACCTTCATCGCCTGGGCAGCGTCGAGGGCAAAGCCGGATGGGCGGCTCTGCATCGATGGGAGGCGCACCAGGGCCGAGCCGACCTCCGGGTTCTGTGCCGACAGGCCCCATGGGGTGGCAGAGGTCCGCGTGTTCGCGGCTACCGAGACGCTCGCCGGGGGTGCCGCGCTCGCCGTTGCGGTCACCGCCAGCAGCGCCAGCGCGACGAAGATGACGGTCCGGAGGGCTCGCCTCATGGGCTCTCTATCGGCAGCGGCGAGGCGCCCATGAACCCCGACGCGAAAAAGCGAGAGGGCGGGCCATCGGCCCGCCCTCTCATCGGGACGTGGATGTCGGTCCGGTGACTACCAGCTGCCGCCGGCGTTACAACCGCCGACTCCAGTGTGGTTACAGGAGTGGGTGATCGTTCCAGAGCTGTTGACCGTGGTGAAGATCGTGCTGCTTCCACCCGGGGCCTGCGCGGTCAGCGTGTAACCGGTAGCACTAGCACCGGAGACCGAGACCGTCGGCGAGTTGTTCAGCGCCGGCTCGATTGAGGTCAGCGACGCCGCCGAGGCATTCAAGTAGCTACCGCTGTTGTCGGTGGCGTAGGTCTCCATCGCCGTCTGCCCCGTGTAGAGCTGCGACTTGGCCTGGGCGTCGTACGCCTTGCCCCGCTGGTTGAGGAACGCGGGCAGAGCGATCGCGGCCAGGATGCCGATGATCAGGATGACGACCAGAAGCTCGATCAGGGTGAAGCCCTGCTCATTCTCGGCTCGCTGGCGTAGCTTTTGAAGCATTGATCCTCCTAGGATCGTTGATTGGATCTGCGCCAGATCCCGCCGGTCCCTCTCCTCCGCGGCTTCGACAGCTGAGCCTTGGTGGTAACCCGGCTACCTTCATCAGTGAAGGCCCGTGGCTTTGCGTCTCACCCTCACGGATGATTTGCCTTTGGCACCGCTTGACTGGCACTGCACGTATCGGCGGCTGAGCGGGAAGAATTAGCCGCCCTGGACGAACGGACTACTCTTCTGCGCGTTGGGCTTCCTGCGCGTGGCGTCCCGGCTTGAACCGCCCGTCCCCTCCGCACCACGGGCAGGTGACCTCATGCGGCTGACCACTCGTCGCGCTGATCAGCTTGCCCGTACCGCGGCAGGGGGTGCAGCGCTCACGGTCCGCTTCGTCGCTGCGAATGCTCATGGTGTCCGCACGATACCCGCGGCACAGTCCGGCGCTACTTGATCTGGTTGTACACGTCGAACAGCGGCAGGTACATCGAGATCACGATGACGCCGACGATGCCTCCGACGAGGATGATCATCACCGGCTCCAGGATCGAGGTCAGCGCCTTGACCGCGGCAGCCACCTCATCCTCGTAGAAGTCAGCAACCTTGCTGAGCATCGCGTCGAGCGCGCCGGTCTCTTCACCGACGCCGACCATGTGACCGACCATCGCCGGGAAGATCTTGGATTGCTTCAGCGGATCGGAGATCGTTCCCCCCGATTTCACTGAGGTGATGACGCCATCCATTTCGGCCTCGATCACGGCGTTGCCAGCGGTTCTGCCGGTGATGTCGATCGCCTGCATGACCGGCACGCCGGCGGAGACCAGGCCGGCGAAGGTCCGCGACCACCGGGCGATCGAGACCTTCTGGACGACCTGACCGATCTTCATCGGGATCTTCAGCCGGAACGCGTCCCACTGCGGACGGCCCCAATCGGATCGCTTCCAGTAGATGAAGCCGACCACGGAAACGACGAAGAAGCCGATCAGCAGATACCACTGATTTCTGACCAGGTTCGAGAAACCGACCATGAACTGCGTGAGGGCCGGCAGGTGGCCGCCGAACTGCTTGAAAACTCCCTCGAACACCGGGATCAGGAACGTGACCAGGGCAAGCAGCACCAGGGTGGCGAACGTGATGACCATCGCCGGATAGATCATCGCTGCGCGGATCTGGCGGCGCAGCGAGGCGTCCTTCTCCAGCTGATCGGCGACCCGCAGCAGCGAGTTGTCGAGGACTCCGCCGGTCTCCCCCGCCTTGACCATCGCGACATAGAGCGGCCCGAACACCTTGGGGTGGCGCGCCAGAGCGTCGGAGAGCAACAGGCCCGCCTCCACGTCCCGCCCTACGGCCAGCAACGTGGTCTTCAACAGCTTGTTCTCAGTCTGCTCTTCCAACACGTAGATCGCGCGCAGGATCGACATGCCGGAGGCGACCATGGTCGCCAGCTGCCGGCTGGCTACGGCCAGGTCACTGGCCTTGACCCGGGCGAACAGGTCGATGTTGAGCTCCTTGGAGCGGTACTTGCTGGCGATGTCGACGACCACCAGCCCGCGGGCCTTGAGCTGGTCGGCGACATCCTGCTTGGAGCCCGCCTCAACCTCGCCCTGAGCGGGGACGCCGGCGAGGTCCATCGCCTTGAAGACGAAGGTGGCCATCGTCCTCAGGCGGCCATCGGCTGCCCGGATGGGCCCATCAGGCGGCGAAGCTCTTCCGGCGCGTGCGCACGCGACTCCGCCATCTGGCGGGTGATCTTGCCTGCGCGTACCAGCTGGGCCAGCGAGGAGTCCATCGTCTGCATCCCGTGGGCACCGCCAGTCTGGAGGACCGAGTAGATCTGATGGGTCTTCCCCTCCCGGATCAGGTTGCGGACCGCCGGGGTCGGCACCAGCACCTCGGCGGCCACGGTTCGGCTTGCGCCGTCGGCGGTGGGCAGCAGCGTCTGGGTCATGATCCCCTGTAGCGCCACCGCCAGCTGGGCCCGGATCTGACCCTGCTGCGCCCCCGGGAACACGTCGATGATGCGGTCGACCGTCTGCGCGGTGTCCTGGGTGTGCAGCGTCGCGAACACCAGGTGGCCGGTCTCCGCCGCTGTGATCGCGGTGCCGATGGTCTCGATGTCGCGCATCTCCCCCACCAGGATCACGTCGGGGTCCTGGCGCAGGGCGGCCTTGAGCGCGTCGGCGAAGCTGATCGCGTCGGCACCCAGCTCACGCTGGTTGACGATGCACTTCTTGTGGTGATGGAGGAACTCGATCGGGTCCTCGATCGTCATGATGTGGTCCTCGCGCTCACGATTGATCACGTCGATCAGCGAGGCCAGCGTGGTCGACTTGCCGGAGCCGGTGGGCCCCGTGACCAGCACGAGGCCGCGCGGCTTGCGCGAGAACTCCTCCACCACCGGAGGAAGCCCCAGCGTGTCGAGCGGCACCACCTCGAACGGGATCAGACGGAACGCCGCACCTAGCGCCGCACGCTGGAAGTACGCATTCACGCGGAACCGAGCTGCGTCCGGAATCTGATAGGCGAAGTCCAGCTGCCAGTTCGTTTCGAGCTTCTGGCGCTGGGAGTCGGAGAGGATCGAGTAGACGACCTCGCGAGTGTCGTTGGGGGTCAGTACGGGATAACCCTCCAGGGGGGTCAGCCGGCCACGCATCCGCACCATCGGCGGAGCTCCGGCGGTGAGATGGAGGTCCGAGGCCCGGCGGGCGACCACCTCGGTGAGAATCGCGGCGAAGTCCAACTCCATGACGGCTCTATCGGCAGCTCAGCGGGAACCCGTTACGCGGGCGACCTCGGCCATGGACGTGACCCCAGCCTTTACCTTGTCCAGACCGTCGTCTCGCAGGCGACGCATGCCTTCCCTCGTCGCCACCGCCGCGATCTGGTCGGCCGAGCCACGCTCCAGTGTCAACGCCCGGATCTCCGGCGACATGACCATCACTTCGTAGAGGCCGGTCCGCCCGCGGTAGCCCATGCTCGAGCAGCGCACGCACCCCACCGGCTCATAGGCCTCGATGTCGAAGGTGGTCGGGAAGCCGTGCTCGCGGAGCACCGCCGAGGAGAGAATCGTCCGCTGCTTACAGTTTGAGCAGAGCGTGCGCGCGAGCCGCTGCGCGACCACGCACTCGATCGCCGACGCGATCAAGAACGGCTCGATTCCCATGTCGATAAGCCGGGTGATCGCGGAGGGGGCGTCATTGGTGTGAAGTGTCGAGAGGACCATGTGACCGGTCAGAGCGCCTTCCACGGCGATCTGGGCGGTCTCGCGGTCGCGGATCTCGCCCACCATCAGGATGTCGGGATCGGCGCGCATCATCGAGCGAAGCCCACCGGCGAATGTCAATCCGGCCTTGGGGTTCACCTGCATCTGGGTGAGGCCCTTGATCTGGTACTCGACCGGATCCTCGATGGTGATGATGTTCCTGTCCGGCGTATTGAGCTCCAGGAGCGCCCCATAGAGCGAAGTCGACTTGCCTGACCCGGTGGGACCGGTGGCCAGCACCGCGCCGTGGGCACGGTTGAACGACTTGCGAAATCGGTCCAGCTCCTGCTCAGCCATCCCCAGCCGGTCCAGCTCCAGGCGAATGCTCTCCTTGTCGAGGATCCGCATCACCACCGATTCGCCGTGGACGCTCGGAATCGTCACCACGCGCAGGTCCACGTGACGTCCCTCAATCGTCAACCCGACGCGGCCGTCCTGCGGCAGTCGCCGCTCGGCGATGTCAAGGTCGGCCATGATCTTGGTCCGGGAGACGACGCCGGCGATCATCCGCTTCGGAACGGTCATCTCGTCGGTCAACACGCCATCTACGCGCATCCGCACCCGCAGCTCCTGTCCCGCGCGGCCGCGCTCGTCGGGCTGTGGCTCGAAGTGGATGTCTGAGGCGCCGCGCTCGGTCGCCTGGGCGATGATCGAGTGCACCAGCTTTATCACCGGCGCGTCGTCGGCCGACTCCCGCAGGTCGACGATCTCCACCGGGGCGATCGCTTCGTCGCTCTCATCCACCGCCTCCTGGACCGCGTCCTCGAAGCGATTCATCCGGGCGATCAGGGTGGAGATGTCATCCGCGGAGGCGACCGCGGGCCGCACGTCCATGCGGGTGAGCAGGGCGACGTCGTCCACGGCCAGCACGTTGGCGGGATCGAACATCGCCAGCAGCAACGTGTGGTCGTTGAGGTAGGAGACCGGCACCGCGCCATAGCGCTTGGCGGCGGACACGCTCAGCAGGTTGGCGGCCCCCATGTCGACCTTGAAGGTGTTGAGGTCCAGGTGATCGAGCCCGTAGCGCTCCGCGATCGCCCTGGAGAGCTGCTCTCCGGTGACCGCGCGCTGATCGAGAAGCAGGCGATCGGGCGGCGTCCCGGCGACCCGAGACTCCTCGATGGCCCGCTGCGCGCGTTCGGCATCGACGAACCCCAGCTCGACCAGCACGTCGGTGAGGAATCTTCCCGAGCCCCCCCGGCGCTGCGGTGGGGTGACGCCCTGGACCCCTTCCGGAGCCGCGTCGGCTGTCTCGTCTACGGCGCGGAGATGGCCGGCCTCAGGCATCTAGAGCCCCACCGCCTCCCGCATCACGCCCAGCGGCGCGGCCCGGCCGGTGAACTGCTCAAAGCTGAGCGCCCCCTGTCCGACCAGCAGTTCCAGCCCATCGATAGCCGGCACCGAGTGCGCCCTGGCGGCGTGCACAAGGTCAGTTCCCGCGGACGTGTAGACGAAGTCGATCACGCACTCGTACCTCTCGATCTCATCGGCGCGCAGTGGCAATCGCTTGAACGCCGAGCCCCCATCGAGTCCCAGCGGCGTGCAGTGAACGAGCAGGTTCGCGGGCCCGATCTCCTCGGTGGGCACGCCGCCGCCGAGCTCGTCGCATAGCTCCCGCGTTCTCGCAGGGGTGCGGTTCCAGATCCTCACCTCCTCCGCACCGCCATCGAGCAGCGCCCATACCGCTGCGCGGGCGCTGCCGCCGGCACCTAGCACCTGAGCAGTGCGTCCCGCGATTCCCCACGGCAGCGCTGCTATGAGCGCGGGGGCGTCGGTGTTGTCAGCCCAGATCTCGCCGCGATCGAAGATCAGCGTGTTCGCCGCCCCGATCGCACGAGCGCGCTCAGTTGCGCTGTCGGCCAGCGTGAGCGCAGCCGTCTTGTGGGGGATGGTCACGTTGATCCCCCGAAAACCGGCTCCCGGGAGCGCTCGAGCCGTCTCGGCGAACACCTCCGGCGGAAGCGGCAGCCGGCTGTAACGCCAGCTCGTCAGCCCACAGGCGCGCAGCGCGGCGTTGTGCATGACCGGAGAAAGGCTGTGGGCCACTGGCCAGCCTGCCACGCCGAGGCGGGTGCTGGTCCCGGTTCGCCCGCTGGTGTCTAGCGGCAAAACTCTGGAGAGTTTCCGCCGCGCTGGAGCCGAGCGGAGTTGTACCTGGCCTCCAGCGCCTGGAACTGCGCGTACGTGCTGGCGAACACGTGCGCGCCGTTGCCGCAAGGCTTGACGACGAAGAACAGGTAGTTGGTGTGCGCCGGGTCGGCGGCAGCCTGAATTGAGGCCAGGCCGGGGCTGTTGATGGGCGTTAGGGGCAGCCCGGTGTGGATGTAGGTGTTCCAGGGCGAGTGGGAGGCCAGCTCGGAGACGGTGATCGGGGTGGTGTAGTTGCCTGAGGCGAAACGGACCGTGTCGTCCATCTGTAACGGCGTCCTGGCCCGCAGCCGGTTGTAGATCACCGAGGAGATGAGCGCCCGGTCACGCGTCGTCCGAGCCTCGCCCTCGATGATCGAGGCGATGATCAGCACGTCATACGGGCTCAGATGATCCCGGGCGGCGGCGTCGAGGTTCACACGCGCGAACTCACGGCGGAACGCGGTGAGCTGGTCGGCGACGAGAGCAGCAATGCTGATCGGCTCCCGGAGCTGGTAGGTGGAGGGGAACAGGAAGCCCTCCAGCGAGTGGATCCTCGGCGGGGCCCCGTAGCTCGAGGGTTTGAGCAGCTTGGAGCTGCGAGTCGCCTGCAGATAGCTGCCGGAGACGCCCTGTGTGCGCAGCAGCCGGTTCAGCTGCGTCCGGGTCCGACCCTCGATGACCGTCAGCGCGGTCACCTTGGCGGCGGGCGGCGGTGTCGTCAGGGCCTTGAGCACGGCGGCATAGCTCATCCCGTATTGCAGTTCGTAGGTTCCGGAGCGGAGACTGTCGCGATCGCCTGAGAGGGTCGCCCGGGCCTGGAAGAAGAAACTGGAGGAGATCACCCCGTCGTGAGCGAGGAGATCCCCCACCTCCGAAGCGCCGGAGTGGGGTGGCACCACCACCCGGATGTGGCCGCTTCCGTTCCCGTGAAACGGCTGGAACAGCTCGACCAGGAACCACACCAGCGCAACCGCCAGCAGGATCGCCACCACCGAAGCGAGTCGGCCACGACGGGAGACACGTTCGCGATCCCGGTCGCGATGCGGCGCGTGCACTCGGCGGGTCCGGCGAGCAGGACGATCGCCAGGCGGTCGGCCCAGGCCGCTGACCCGGCGCGTTCCCGCGGGCGCCTCATCGTCGGCGGGCGCCTCATCGTCGGCGAGCTCCTCCTCGTGTTCGTCGGACAGGCTGGGATCGTGCTCGTCGTGCGGGGCGAGGTCTTGCTCATCGTGCGGCGCGAGGTCGTGCTCGTCGTGCGGGCTGAGATCGTGGTCATCGTGCGGGACGAAGTCATGCTCGTCGTGGGGCGCCGTGTCCATCTCGGGCTCCGGCCTCGCCGTCGCCGGTGGGGGATCCGGATGGTGCCCATCGCGGCTCGGGTTCGGGGCATCGCCGTCCTCGAGGGGCACGAGCTTCCCGCGCGCCTCGGCACGCCGGCGCTCGCGCTCCCGGCGCGCAGCCTCGCGCTCCTCCTCGGTCCGCTCGCTCACGAGCTCGGCTCCCGGGCGGCGTGGGCGGCCTGGGCGGTCAGCCAGCTCTCGAGCAGATGGGCGGCAGCCCGCGAGTCCTCGCTCGCCTGCCCCGGGGTGCGAGCCGCCATGCGCGTTGTAAAACGCTCGTCGTAGAGCTCGACCGGAACCCTCAGCATCCCCGCCAGCGCGTCGGCGAAGGCCCGCGTCTCGGCCGTCTGCGCCGAATCCCCGCCGGAGAGCGAAAGCGGCAACCCAATCACCACGCGCTCGGCCGTCAGCTCCTCCGACAGCGCGCGGAGGCGTCCCAGCCCCCGCCGAGTACCAGGCGCGCTGACTGCGGGCAGCGGTGTGGCCAGCACCCCGGTCGGGTCGCTGACCGCGCATCCGCAGCGCGCACTTCCGTAGTCCAGCGCAAGCACCCTCATGAGCCGAGCCTCACGACCTGAGTGTGGCTTCGATCGCCTCACGCGCCGCGGCCAGCGCGTCCGGGAGCTTCGCCGGCTCGCGGCCACCGGCCCGGGCCACCGTGTCGCGCCCCCCACCGCCACCTCCGACCGCGGCGGCCGCGACTTTGACGATGTCTCCGGCGTGCAGGCCACGCTGCACGAGCGCAGGCGAGACGTTGGCGACTAGGTCCGCCCGGTCCTCACCGGCGCTTCCCAGCACGACCGCGGCGTCACCGAGCTTTGCCCCCAGTCGATCGGCGAGACCGAGAAGCGCCTTGCCGTCGGCTCCGGGCACGTCGGCGATGAGGATCCGGGCGCCGTCGAGCTCGGACGCCTCGGCCAGCAACCCCTCCACGTCGACCGCCCCGTTGCCGGGACGGCTGCGGTTGGCGCGCTCCAGCTCGCGTAGCCGGTCGCGGAGCTCGCCCGTCGCCTGCGGAACGCGGTCCGGCGGAACGCGCAGTACCTCCGCCGCGTGGCGCAACGCGCGGTCCCGGTCGCGGGCCAGCTCCACGGCTGCCGGTCCGGTCACCGCCTCGATTCGCCTGACGTTGGCGGCGCTGGAGCTCTCGCCGGTAACGATGAAGAGTCCCAGCTCCGAGGTCGCCGAGACGTGGGTGCCACCGCACAGCTCCCGTGAGAACGATCCGTCGCCCACCTCGACCATCCGCACGACGTCGCCGTACTTCTCGCCGAACAGGGCCATCGCCCCGAGCCGGCGCGCCTCCTGGAGGGTGGTGGTTAGGGCCCGCACGGGCAGACTGGCGAGGATCCAGGCGTTGACCTCGTCCTCCACGGTGGCCAGCTCGTCCGCGGACAGGCTGCCGCCGTGGGTGAAGTCGAAGCGCAGCTTGTCCGGACCGACGTACGAGCCGGCCTGGTGCACGTGATCGCCGAGCGTCGCCCTCAGTGACGCGTGCAGCAGATGGGTGGCCGTGTGGTTGCACTCGGTGGCGTGACGGGTCCGCCGGTCTACTTGGGCCCGCACCCGCATACCCGGCTCGACGATGCCCTGCTCCGGTGCCAGGGCCAGCACCTGGTCATCTCCGAGCCGCAGCACGTCCTCGACCCGGGCCCGGCAGCCGCCATCGGCACACTCCAGATACCCACTGTCCGCGACCTGGCCGCCGCCGGTGGCGTAGAACGGCGACTCGATCAGCTTTGCCAGCAGGCGTCCGTCGTCCTCGGCGGTGACGGAGACCGTCGTCTCCCGGTCCGTGGTCTCATAACCCACGAACTCGGTGGCCTGGTCCGCGGTCCCGGCCAGCCGCAGCGCGCGGTCACGTAGCTCGCCGCCGCTCCGGCCGCGTCCGGATCCTGCGCGCGCGCGGGCCCGCTGCTCATCCATCAACGACTCGAACCCCTGCTCGTCGACGCCGAGCCCCTGCTCGGCCACCAGCTCCAGCGTGAGGTCGATGGGGAATCCGTAGGTGTCGTGCAAGCGGAAGGCGTCGTCGCCGCGGATGCCCTCCTCTCCGGTCTCCTGCGCCGTGGCGATCAGCTCGTCGAGCAGCTTGCTGCCCTGCGCGAGCGTACGACCGAACCCTTCCTCCTCGGACCGAAGCCACTTGTGCACGGTGTCTCGGTGGCGGTGAAGCTCCGGATACTCGCCCCCCATCAGCTCGGTCACCCGGTCGGAGAACTGCCCCAGAAACCCGGGGTCCAGGCCGAGGGTGTGGCGTCCCTGGAGGATCGCCCTGCGCATCACCCGCCGGAGCACGTAGCCCCGATCCTCGTTGGAGGGAACGACGCCGTCGGCGATCAGAAAGGTCATGGCGCGGCCATGATCGGCTAGCAGGCGGAGCGCGCGGTCCGTGGCGTGGTGCTCGCCATAGCGCCGGCCGGAGAGCTCCTCGCCCAACTCGATCAGCGGAGCGAACTGATCGGTCTCGAACACCGTCTCCTTGCCCTGCAGGATCGCGGCGAGCCGGTTCAGTCCGAGACCGGTATCGATGTTCTTCCGGGGCAGTGGCGTGAGCACTCCCTCCGGACTCTGGTCGTACTGCATGAAGACCAGGTTCCAGTACTCCAGGAAGCGCTCGTTCTCCCCGCCGGGCAAGTCGTCGGCCTGTCCGAACTCCAGCCCGCGATCGAGGTAGAGCTCGGAGCACGGTCCGCAGGGGCCGGTCGGTCCCATCTGCCAGAAGTTCTCCGACCGCGGACACTCGACGATGCGCTCCCGGGGGACGCCGAGGTCGAGCCACGCCTGAATGGCTTCCTCGTCGGGACCGAGGCCGAGCTCTTCGTCGCCTGCGAACACGGTGATCCAGATGTCCTGCTCGGGGAAGCCGAAGCCGTCGCGGGAGAGCTCCCAGGCGAAGCGCACCGCTCCGTCCTTGAAGTAGTCCCCGAACGAGAAGTTGCCGAGCATCTCGAAGAAGGTGAGGTGACGCGTCGTCGTCCCGATGATCTCGATGTCGGCGGTGCGAAACGTCTTCTGGCACGTAGTCACCCGCGCGTGAGGAGGCCGCTCGTCGCCCAGGAAGTACGGCTTCAGCGGAACCATTCCGGCGATCGTGAACAGCACCGAGGGATCGTGCTCTGCCGGGATCAGCGAGGCCGACGCCACGCGTTGGTGGTCCCGCTCCTCGAAGAAGCTCAGGTAGGTACGACGGATCTCGTCAGAGGTCACCGGGGGCAGTTTAGGCGGGAGCGTCCAGGGCGCCTGGACTCTTTCGGGGGCTTTTTCAAGCGGGGCCGCGCGCGCTCCGAAGCAACCGGCATGCGCAATCTGCTCCGAAACCTCATCCTGACCTCTTCGCTGCTCATCTGTGCGCTGGCTGCCACGCCTGCCCAGGCCGCCACCGATCCCACGGGCTTCCGTTTCGCATCCACGAACTTCACCGCCCACGAGAACCAGGGCAACGCCGTGATCACCGTCACCCGCGGAGACGTCAGCCAAGAAGCGTACATCCGATACGTCACCACCCCGACCGCATCCGCGACCGCCAACTCGGATTATCGCAAGGTCAAGGCCATGCTCACCTTCCTTCCCGGACAGGCCAGCGCCACCTTCGAGGTCCCGCTGATCGACCACGGCGCTTCCGGACCGCCCCGAGTGGTCAACCTGGGGCTGTATGGGGCTTATCCGATCGGCCTCGGCTCGCCGTCCCACGCGACGCTGACGATCCTCCAGGACGACGCGGTCTCGCTGGTGCGCAATCCGTTCAACCCGCTGGCGCTCGACGTGATGCCGCCGAAGAGCGACCCGCTGCGCGGCGCCAGGCCGTATGTCGACTGGAAGTACGGCCTCTCGGCCCGGCAGGCTCTCTACTGGAGGCACCGGCACCCCCGCCTGGCGGGGATGCTGAAGATCATCGCCGCCCAGCCCGAGGTGCATCGCTTCGGCGGGTGGAACGGCGCACACCCCGGGATCGCCGCGTCTCGCTACCTGAGCCGGGCCGCGATGGAGGAGCCGGGCACCGTCCCTGAGATGTCGACCTACTGGCTGAACAACACCCAGCTGATGCACGGCCGCTGCGGCGGCTACTCCGACTCCCCACGGCGCCAGCGGCAATGGCACGGTTGGATGGAGAGCCTGTCCCGGGGGATCGGGACCTACCGCGGGATCATGTTCCTGGAGATGGACTCGCTGATCACCTCCGGCTGCCTCAGCCATCATGGCGTGGGAGTGCGCCTGAGCGAGCTGCACGACGCGCTCAACATCCTCTCCTCTCAAAACCCACGCCTGGTCGTGTACCTGGATGCCGGCGCCGCCGACGCACTGCCCGCCTCCTACACGGCAAGGATGCTTCGGATGGCGGGTGTCTCGGAGATCGAGGGCTTCTTCCTCAACTCCACGCACTTCGACTGGACCTCCCACGAGATCGCCTACGGCGAGAAGGTCTCCGCCATGACCGGAGGCAAGCACTTCGTGGTCAGCACGACGGCCAACGGCCGCGGTCCGCTGGTGCCCTCCTCCCGAGTCAAGTACGGCAATGAGGTTCTCTGCAACCCGCACGGACGGGGGCTTGGTCCCAAGCCGACCTTCAACACGGGCTACCGCGATGTCGATGCCTTCGCCTGGATCGGCAATCCCGGCAAGTCCGGCGGCGCCTGCGGGCCTGGGGAGCCCGCCACCGGGGTCTACTGGCCGGCGCTGGCGGTCTCGCTGGTCCGTCACGCCGATTTCAAGGTGCGCTAGTCAGGGGGACGGGGCACGGGCACCACGCGCTCAGGCGCGGGTGATCGTGCCCCACCCCACCACCAGTTCGCCGTCCATCAGGCAGCCGAGCTGACCGGGGGCCACGCCGTAGGCCGGCTCCCGGAGACTCAGCTCGAGCCGACGGTGACGACCGGCAGCTTCACGGGCAGCCGCAGCGGGCAGGGCGGTTGAGCGGTAGCGCAGCTTCACCCGGTTGACGCGCGCGCCGTCGCGGTGCAGGGTTACGTTGCGCAGACGGATCTTGCTGGCACGCAGAGCCTGATGCCCACCGACGACGACCCGGTTGGAGTCGGCGTCCTTGTCGAGCACGTAGAGGGGCGACTCGGCTTGGACACCGAGACCGCGACGCTGCCCGACGGTGAAGCGGTGCTGCCCGTCGTGCACGCCCAGCTGGACGCCATCGCGATCGACGATTTCACCTGGCCGCTCGCTGATGCCGCCGTGACGGGTGAGGAACCGGCCCCGGTCGGTTCCGGCAAGGAAACACAGATCCTGAGAGTCGGCCTTGTCTGCCACCGGCAGGCCGGCCCGTCGCGCCCGCTCTCTCACCTCCGTCTTGGTCAGGTCGCCGAGCGGGAAGCGCATCCGGGCCAGGGAGGCCGGCGCGAGCGCGCTCAGCATGTAGGTCTGGTCCTTGGCCGGGTCCGCCGCCGCGCGCAACAGCGGTCCGGCGTGATGACCACCCTCGGCCGTGCGCGCGTAGTGGCCGGTGACGAGCTCGTCGCAGCCGAGCCGATCCGCCAGCTCCAGCAGCGCGTCGAGGCGGACATGACCGTTACAGCCGACGCACGGGTTGGGAGTCTCGCCTGCCCCGAAGCCGGCAATGAACGGATCGACCACCCCTTGGCGAAACTCCTCGCGGAGATCGACGGTGAAGTGCGGCAGTCCCATCGCGTGCGCCAGCTCCCGCGCCTGCGCCACCGCCGAGGCCGAGCAGCAACTTCGCTCACCGTCATTCTCGGGATCCGACCACAGCTCCAGGGTCACCGCCAGCGTCTCGCCGCCCGCGGCGCACTCATGGGCCGCGACCGCGCTGTCGACTCCTCCGCTCATGGCCACCAACGAGCGATTTCCGGGCGGCACCGGGAGGCGGCCCTCGGCCCGCACCGCCCGGCCGAGCGCCCGGGCCAGGGCATCGGCGGCAAGCTCGGCGGCGTGGCGCTTGCCGGGGCTGAGCCCTCCGAGCTCCTCGGCGACCTGCGCCGGGCCGACGCGCGCAGCGTCCAGCAGGGGCTGCCCGCGGACCAGAGTCACCGCGGCGCTGCCGGCCGCGGTGGCCGCCCCGCATCCCTCGGCGGTGAACCAGGCGCCGGTCACGATCCCGTCGGCAACCACCACCGAAAAGCTGATTCGGTCACAGCACGAGCCGCCGCCAGCGGTGACCGTGTGCGCTCCTGCGGGCACTGCGCCCCGCCCCTGGGGCGAGTTCAGATGGTGCTCAAAGGCCAGCCTGTCCACCGGGCCGAGGATATCCTCGGCACGCGCACCTCAGTGAACAGCCAGTGCGTCCTGGATGCGCTGGGCGATCGCGAAACGGTCGGCGAAACCGACCAGCGTGCTGGCGGCGTGGTCAGGACCGATGATCACCAGGGTGGGTGAGCCGTTGACGGCCACGCGGCTGGTGATCATGGAGTAGCCGGTGATCTCTGACAGTGGGACGGCGAGCTTGACCACGCGGCCGCCGTGAGTGGGCACCGACGCGAGCTCGCCCCGCACCGCCCGGTCGGCGCTGCCCGCGGGGTTGTACATCAGCAGTGCGATCACCTTTCCGGTTTGCAGCGCCGCTTCCACCCTCAGCTGCTGCTGAGCGGCGGCCCGGGCCGAGCCGGCGATCGGCGCAGCACCGCGGGTTGAGTTGATCTGACTCGCCGAGCCGGTGGCGGCGTGTGGCTGGGAGGTCGCGGGTGCGGGGCGCGCGGTCGTCGGCGCCGCGCCCGAACCGGCTCCCGCCGCGGAGCCCCCGGCTGCACGCGCGCTCGCGGCGTTGGCGGTCGAAACTGCCCCGTGGGCTTTGGCTATGTCCGAACCCAGCGCTGTGGTCGAAGTGCCCGCGCCCGAGCCTCCCCCCGAGGAGGAGGAGCTCGGCTTCAGCGCGACGGTCCACAGCGCAAAGAACACGAGCGTGGCCACCAACAGCCCGACCAGAGGTGTAGATACTCGGCCCATCTGCTGAGAATGTCGGCAGCGATCCCATTGGGCATGAGCCCGATGGTTGCGGGAGACGCTTCCGCGGCAGGGCCTTGGCTGCCCTCAGGTCACCTTCAGGCCGAGCTCGCGTAGCTGCTCGGCCTGCGCTGGGGCCGGCGCCCCGGTCAGGGGGTCGGCCCCGCTGGCTGCTTTGGGAAAAGCGATGACCTCGCGGATCGAGTCCTTGCCGGCCAGCGCCGCGACGATCCGGTCGATCCCCATCGCGATCCCCCCATGCGGGGGCGCACCGAAGCGCAACGCGTCGAGCAGGAAGCCGAAGCGGGCCTGCGCGTCCTCCGGGCTGATTCCGAGCAGCTCGAACACCCGCTCCTGTACCTCGCGCTCATGTATGCGGATGGAGCCGCCGCCGATCTCCGCTCCATCGAGTACGAGGTCGTAGGCGCGGGATCGCAGTGCCGCCGGGTCATCCAAGCTCCCGGTGGGGGCTGTGAATGGATGGTGAGCGGAGTCCCAGCGTCCCGCGTCGGGATCCCAGAAGAACGCCGGAAACTCGACGATCCAGAGGACGTCATGGCGCTCGCGAGGGATCAGGTCAAACCGGCGAGCCAGCTCCATCCGCAGCGCGCTCAGCGCCTGTCCGGCGGTGCTCGGCTCGTCGGCGACGATCAGCAACAGGTCCCCGGGGCTGGCTTCCAAGCGGTCGGTGATACCCCCCACCTCCACCGGTGAGAGGAACTTGGCGACCGGCGAGCGCAGCGTGCCATCGTCCTGAACGAACGCCCACACGAGGCCCTTGGCGCCGTGCTGGCGAGCGAGCTCGGTCAGTGCATCGAGCTCGGACCGGGGCAGCTCATGGGCGCCGGCGTTGATCCCCCGGACCACTCCGCCGTCGTTCAATGCGGAAGAGAAGACCTTGAACTCCGACCGCGCCACGGCCTCCCCCAGGTCGTGCAGCTCCAGCCCGAAGCGCGTGTCGGGCCGATCGATCCCGTACCGGGACACCGCCTCGGCAAAGGTCATCCGCCTCCATGGCGGCGGGGATACGTCGAAGTCCGCGACCGCGAACACCGCGCCCATCACCGCCTCCATGCATTCGATCACGTCGTCTTCGCCGACGAACGACATCTCCAGGTCGAGCTGGGTGAACTCCGGCTGCCGGTCGGCACGGGTGTCCTCATCCCGGAAGCACCGCGCGATCTGGTAGTAGCGCTCGCACCCCCCGATCATCAGCAGCTGCTTGAACAGCTGCGGAGACTGTGGAAGTGCGTAGAAGGTACCCGGAGCCGTACGGGCGGGCACGAGAAAGTCGCGCGCCCCTTCCGGAGTGGAGCGCGTGAGATCGGGAGTCTCGACCTCCATGAAGTCCTTCTGGTTGAGCACCTCCCGCATCGTCGTGATCACGCGGTGGCGGAGCTCCAGCGCAGCCTGCATCTCCGGGCGACGTAGGTCCAGCGCTCGGTGCCGAAGACGCAGGGCCTCGTCGACGGCGTCGCCGTCCTCGAGCTGAAACGGCGGCGTCTCAGCGTCGGCCAGGATCTCCAGTTCATCTACGGCCAGCTCCACTTCGCCGGTGGGAAGGTTCGGGTTGACGTTGGCGGGGTCCCGGCGGGTCACGGTGCCGGTGACCGTGACCACGTCCTCCTGGCGGAGCGCGTGTGCGGCCCGGTGGGCATCGCCCGCGCTCTCGGGATGAAACACCAGCTGGAGGATCCCCGAGCGGTCGCGGAGATCGATGAAGATCAACCCGCCGTGGTCCCGGCGCCGGTGCACCCAGCCCGCCACCCGAGCCGGCGTCTGGGCCCGGTCGGCGTTCAACTCGGCGCACCACGCATCGCGGTAGCCGTTGGGACGGGGCGAGGCGATCACTACAGCCTGCTCCCCCGCAGGATCGCTGGGATCACCTCAGCGGCCGTCAGCTCCCGCTGCTCACCGCTCTCCATCTCCTTGAGCGTGACACTGCCGGGATCGCCGACGATGGCCACGTAGCGGGCGCCGATCCGGTCTCCCTGCTTGAGCTGGCCCTTGAGCGAGCGTCCCGCCAGCTCCTGCTGCGCGGCCAGCCCGGCCCGACGCGCCTCCTGCGCCAGCGCGAATGCGGTGGCCTCATCCTGGCCGGCCCGTGCCACGAACAGGTCAACCACCGCCGGGGCCTGGGGCAGGTCGGGGGCGGCAAGCAGGATCCGCTCCACCCCGGCCGCCCAGCCCGATGCAGGGGTCGGCGGTCCGTCAAGGGCCTCGATCAGCCGGTCGTAGCGGCCGCCGCCGCCCACGCCGGATTGCGCCCCGAGCGCGTCGCTGGTGAACTCGAACACCGTGCGCGTGTAGTAGTCCAGACCGCGGACGAGGGTGGGGTCAAGCTCGTAGCGCACGCCGGCCTCCTCCAGCAGCCGGCGGACCTGGCTGAAGTGCTCGGCGTCCTCGGGGCCGAGACGGTCAAGCAGCTTTGGGGCTTCGCGCATCGCCTCCCGGGTGCCTGCATCGGTGGCGTCGAAGGCTCGCATCGGGTTGAGGTCGATCCGCGAGCGCACGTCGTGGCTGAGCTCATCCTCGTGGTGGTGCAGGTAGTCGGTCAGCTCCTGGCGGTACTGCTCACGCGTTTCCGGTGTTCCCAGGCTGGCCAGGCGCAGCCTTGTCTCTCTGACCCCGACGGCCTCCAACAGGTCGGCCAGGAGCACGATCAGCTCGGCGTCGGTGTCCGCGCCCGCCGATCCGATCGCCTCGGCGCCGACCTGCCAGAACTGCCGGTAGCGACCCCGCTGCGGCGCTTCAGCGCGAAAGAAGCTCGACAGGTACCACAGCTTCACCGGCCCGGGCCATTTGTGCATGCCGTGCTCGATGTAGGCCCGGCACACCGGCGCGGTGCCCTCTGGCCGGAGGGTCAGCGAGCGGCCCCCGCCGTCGTCGAAGGTGTACATCTCCTTCTGCACGATGTCGGTGGCCTCCCCCACGCCCCGAGCGAACAGCTCGGTGGCCTCGAAGGTCGGTGTCTCGATCCGGCGGTAGCCGGCGGCGCCGAGGATCCGTTTGGCCTCGCCCTCCAACTGCTCGCGGCGGGCCGCGGCTTCGGGCAGCACGTCAAACGTGCCTCGCGGTGCCTGAATCATCGCGTGGCCTTTTTGGAGGCGCGGCTCACCCCTGCGCGAGCTCGCGCAGGAACGGATTGCTCGCGCGTTCCCGCCCGAGCGTGGTGATCCCCATGTGCCCGGGATACACCGTCGTCTCCTCCGGGAAGCGGCTCACCAGGGAGTCGATCGATCCGAGCAGCGTCGGCCAGTCCCCTCCCGGCAGGTCGACACGACCCACTGAGCCCTGAAAGAGAACGTCCCCTGAGAACAGAGCGGACTCCCCGGAGACCGCATAGGTCACGTGGCCAGGGCTGTGACCGGGAGTGAAGATCACCTCAAAGGTCAGTCCGGCAAGCTCCAGGGTCTCTCCACCCTCCACGATGTGATCTGCCTCATAGCTCTCAAACGGGCCGAACCCGGGCCAGGGCACATAGTCCATGATGTTGGCGAGCACCTGACGCTCCAGCGAAGGGCAATAGACCGGCGCGCCGGTGGCCCTGGCCACGGGTGCGACGGCGCCGACGTGATCGAAGTGGGTGTGGGTTAGAAGGATTGCCTCGAGCTGCTCGACGTTCAGCGCTCGCAGCGCCTCCAGCAGGCGGTCGCTCTCCTCTCCCGGATCGATGATCACAGCGCTGGTCGCCTCTGCACGGCGGACCACGAAGCAGTTCTCCTGCACCGGACCGACGGTGAACATCCGCACGTCGATCATGGTCGGGTCGCTCGCTGTCGCTGCCGGCGTCGGTAGAGGAAGCGCTCCAGGTAGTAGCCCGCGGGGACGTAGAACACCAGCGCGACCACGGCAAGGGAGATGGCTGCGGCGATTTTGCCCTTGCTGGTGATCAGCAGGAAGATGAACATGATGACCGCGGCAAAGCCCGCCCGCTGCAGCGAGGATTTCCAGGTCGGCGGCGTGTTCAGCCGCTTCTCCTTGATCTCGGCCTTGGTCTGCTTCTTGCGCTCGTCGGCGGAAAGCGGCCTGCCGGTGCGGCCTCGCGTCTGAATCGTGCCCGCGGCCGTCCCCCGGTGCTTGCTCCGTCGCTTTCGCTTGGTCTGGGCCATTCAGGTTGACTTTAGCCCTCCAGACGCGGGTCCGAGTACATCCTCCAGCACGCGGCGGTTACGTACCGGCACCCCGGCGGGAAACCCTTCGAACGCCGCACTCGGAGCCAGGCCGACGAGCTCAGTCCCGCTCACTGCCGCATCGTGGGTGACCGCTTGTAGGACACTGATCAGCGGAACCGCGCGGTGATCCTCCACATTCACCGAGACCTGGGCGACTTCTCTGTGCTCAAGCCACAGCCCGATCGCGCGGACGCCCGGCAGTCCCTCAGGTCCGCCCTCGCGGATCGCGGCGGCTATCCGTCTCGCCGTCTCGGCTGTCGCCGGCGGCGCGAGCTCCAGGTTGAAGGCGATGAGCGGAGGGCGCGCGGCCACGAGGACGGCACCGGCGGTCTCGTGGAGGTGGCGGGGTCCGAAGTCGGGCGCGAGCTCGCCCTGGTCGGTCCGGGCGGCCAGCGCTTCTGGGCCGCCTCTGCGGAGCTCCGCCCTGCTGCGCCCGCCCGCCAGCAGCCC
This sequence comes from uncultured Solirubrobacterales bacterium, assembly GCA_963731435.1. Lineage (GTDB taxonomy): Bacteria > Actinomycetota > Thermoleophilia > Solirubrobacterales > Solirubrobacteraceae > Palsa-465. The sequence goes on along the minus strand of CAVSVF010000001.1, from coordinate 890,893 downwards.
GTAGAGGAAGACGGGGATTTCCTGCTGACCGAGGAGGTCGGCCAGCACTAGGGCCTCGGCGCAGGCGGCGCCGCGGTCGCTGTCGTTCAGGAAGACGATCGGGGCAACATCGATCGCGCCGATGCGGGGATGGATGCCCTGATGGCGGCTGATGTCCAGGCTTTGGAGCGCGAGGCGGACACCGTGGTCCACAGTTGCGGCCAGCGCGCCGGGTGCGCCGGCGACGGTGAACACGCTGCGGTGGTGATCCGGATCGCGATGGACGTCGAGCAGGCCGGGACCGAACGCCTCGGCGATCTTCGTGATCCTGGCCTCGTCGCGACCCTCGGAGACGTTGGGGACCGCGAGGAGGGTGGTCACACCTCAAGCACCCACTGGCCGCGGTCAAGCACGGTTCGGCCATCGACCGTGAGGCTGGCATCGGTGATGACCACGTCAAGATGGATCGGGACCGACACGGTGCCGCCGATGCCGGCGCTGGCACCGAAGGCCACGTGGACGGTGCCGAGGATCTTCTCGTCCTCCAGTACGTTGCCGGTCAGCCGGGCGCGGTCGTTTGTTCCGATTCCGAGCTCTGCCAGGTTGGTTCCGAGCTCCCCGTGGGCCTGTAGCCGTTCCAGGTACTTCGGGCCAAGCCCTTCTGTCGCGTCGATGATTTTGCCGTCCTCGAAGGTGAGGGTGGCCGCAGGCTCCGAGATACCCAGCGGCGCCAGGCTGGTGGCGACCAGCCGACCCTCGCCGTTGTATGGAGAGATGAACCCCTCGCCGCAGGGCAGGTTGCCGAAGGCACCGCGTGCGGTGAGATCACCGTCATCAGAGATGCCGGAACGGTTGGTCAGGTCGAAGCGCGCGTCGGTGCCGCGCGGGCACGTGACCCTGGCTTCGGCGGCGCGGTCCAAAAGGTCGGCGAGCGCTCGCGATCGGGAGCGCATCAGCTCGAAGTCGGCTCCCATCATGCGCCCGAGCATGTCCTCGGTGACCCCCGGCAACGTGGCTCCGCGGGCGCCTGCCTCGCTGGCCTGCTTGCGGGCGATGGTGTGGCTGAGCGACCGTGAGGTGGGGGCGATCAACACCGCCGAGGCGGCCATCGCCGCGGCCAGCGCGCGGGGTGGCTCGGTGCCATCGGTGGCCCGCTCGTCCATGATCGCGAGGACCGCATCGCCTCCTGCCGCCGCGGCTGCGGTGCGCAGCGCCTCTCCGATCGGGCGCGTGGCGGGATCGACGATCACCAGCACCTCCTCCCCCGGCTGGACGGCCAGGCAGCGGTTGATGACGGCGTCTACGGCGAGCTGGAGGGAGGCTGGGTCAGGCACGGGGGGATCATAGGCTCGGCTGCGGGCCCGATCGGTGCCCGACCGGCTGTGACCCCCGTGAACCACTGTCGCCGGTCCAGGTTTGCGCGATGAACGGCGATTCACGCAACCCCCTTTTGCGTGGGACGCCAAAGTTCGCGGTGGAAGCCACGAACGCGATGTCCAGCGGGCACCCCTCCCGCTAGCATCCACCGCCCTCCGCCGGAGTAGCTCAGTCGGTTAGAGCAGCGGAATCATAATCCGCGTGTCGGGGGTTCGAGTCCCTCCTCCGGCATGGCGCACCTTTCGGCTGCATATGCCCCCACAGGTGTTTACCGCAGCGCTTCTGCCAGATATGCAACCAAATGGGTTGACAGTCTTCCATACGTCTTCCATTACTCAGCGCGAGTTCTGCCTCCCCCGACTGCGGTTGTGGGAGGGCATATAGGACGCATCCGAGAGACGAATCGGAGGCAATTCCGGTCCATCGGGTGGTGCCTGGTCTCGTCACGGATCTTGCCGTCACTACTACTGGCGTGCACCAGATTGCCGCCAGCCCGCGATGCTGTGACTGCGAATACGCCGAGGTCGATGTGGCATCGTGGCCTCCAGCGATCAAGGCGGGCCGACTCCGGTGCGACCGCAGTCCCTTAGAGTGGTGAGCCGTCCTCTAGCGAGTTGCTGCGTCAGCGCACAGGCTGCTTGGGAACCAACCGGCACCACCAGCGGAGCTCACGCGCCCCATGTCAGCGCTGGGCTCTCTGACAGGCGACGCCCGGAGGGCGCGCCCGTGCCTCGCAGCCAGCCCTCACGCTCGCTCTCAGGCTCGCCGAGCACCTCCAGCCGCGCAGCGGCTGCGGTGCCGCGCCCCGCTGCGCCGGTGCGGCCTCCCTACGGACACCGACGGCCTGTTCGACCGGGCCTGACCATTTCCTCAGCAGGACCCTCGGCGTTGAGCGAGGCTTGACCGTATAAAGCACACCAGTGATCGACTCCTTCCCCCGCTACTCCTTCTGAGGCTTGGGGCCCGTCAACCGGAGTTGAAGAGCGAGGAACTCCGCCGTCGTCTCGTAGGCCGTCAAGAAGGACGCTGACGCACCGAGGAGGCTGCTTCTTGATAAAGCGGCAGTCACGTCGGCCGACAGAGGGTGTGAATACCGCCAGCCATGAAGGCGGTCAACCCTCCAGATGTTGAGCTGGTGGCGATGATCGTGGCGCGGCGAACGCGACGGTACGTCGGCCCGCTCGCAGCTCGCAGCTCCTCATAGGAGTAGTGCAGCGAGAACATCCCGCCCGCGCGATCGCGGGGGCCGAAGCGAAACATGACCCCGCCGACCTTGTGACGATTGATCCCGCGAAAACGTCCACACCGTATTATCGGCAGCGCTGTCGCATTGGCCTAGAAGGCTGATTCCACCGAGCTTGTGCCCGGGAGGTCAGCTCGAGGGAGGACATCGCCAGCGAGGCCGCCCGTATCCATGTGTTGGCTTGGTCGCGCGAAGCCTCATGCCTCCTCGGACCTAAGCCACTCGTCGACTTCTGACGCCCGAGAATCGTCGCTGACGATGTGGTCACATACGTGCCAGAACCATGCTCGATCTCGGACCACGCCAGCGCGGTCTCCCGTCGGCACGAATCGTCCGAGCAGATCGGGACGATCTCGGGCTGGCTTATCGGTGAGCGCCATGCCTTCCGCGCGCCATTCGACGCAGAACGAACTTCGGTCAGCCCCAGTCGTCTCGTCTTCGAAGGACCCGACTCCGATCGTCAGCCATGCCGCCCGCCGCGGGTGGTGGCCGTCGCACCATTCCAGGAAGTATCAGCCCGCGCGGCTCCTCAGCTTCATAGACGTAGCCATGAATGAGCCGTGGTTCGTGCCGCCGCACACCTCACACAGATCCTCCCTGACCGTCGGCTCCGGCTCGACAGCTCGGCCACAGCATGACCGTACCCCTCACGCGGGCCTACGCGTTGATCGAGGACAGCACTGTTGGTTTGGGCGACGGCGCGCGAATGTCCCATGACTCGACGGCCTCACCGCAAGAGCTCGAAGAGGTCCTCCTTAAGTACGTCGTGTTCTGGCGTTTCAGATCGGTCGATGCGGGCCAACAGGACACGAGCCATAGTCTAACTCCTTCGACGTGCCCGCCGCGTGCCAAATACCAGTTGCCATTCGTAGATCGATGATCAGTGACCCCACGATTACCTGACCCCGTTCACGACCAGCGGCTACGCGGGAGCGGTCTGCGGGCCGGATCGTATACTCCTGAAAAACGCTTGAAAAGGCGATGCCGAGCACGATCAGGACGGTCGCAAGCCGTGGGTTGATGCGATAACGCCGAGTCAATCAGGAGCGCGGATGACCGCCCTCCGGCCGAGCGAGGAGGAACACCCCAATTGACCGTGACGATGCGCAACGCCGACCATTGCCGCGAGAACGGCCTCACGCAGATGGCGATGACCACGAGTACGCCCTCCTCGGGGTCGCCAACGGCCGGGGGGCCGTTTCGCGGCATCGACCTGAAGGATCCTCCGAACAGGACACTGAGCACGTGGATCAGAGCTCCAAGGATCATATCGCTGGCTGGACGTAGATCGTGAATCCCGCGACCGAGCCCCTCAGAGGAATTGTCCGAAAGGCGATGCTACGGGGACGCCGGCATGTGCAGCTCCACGCTCTCGGTGATCGCACCGGCGGCATGAACGGCTCAAGAACCTGACGAGTTGAAGGGCGCGCAGATGATCGGATGCGAGTTCTGCGTCGATCTCGGCTCGCAGATCTGTCGTAACTCGGGTTTCTCCGACGAGGAGCTGGTCGCGTTGCCGCACTACCACGGGAGCGACCTGTTCACCGAACGCGAGAAGCTGGCACTGGACTACGCGGTCGCCGTGATGCGGACGCCGGTCGAGGTCACGGACGAGCTGTTCGCGCGGATGAAGGAGCACTTCAGCGACGAGCAGCTCGTCGAGATCACCGCGCTGCTGACCGTTGTCAACCTGGACCGCTCAACGCCGCCTTCGGGATCGGCTCGGCGGGATTCAGCGAGGGGATGGTCTGCGTGCCGGCGGATCGTCCCGCTACCGATCCCGCGTTGGCGAGGATCGCGTAGCCAGCGCTTCGCTCCGGCATGTGGCGGGACGATGGCGCCGCGTAAAGCTCCTAAGAAGCGTTAGTCGCTCGGGACTGCCCGCCGAGCCCGCGCTCCCCGCCAGAACCACCATAGGATCGCCGCGATCGCGGCCAGCGCCAGCGCCCCGACGACGAGCGGGATCGCCGTCTTGGCCACCGACCCGCCCGAGGCCGCGGAACCGATCCCGTACGCGGCCAAGCTCGCTCCTGTCATCCACAGAGCGACGGCCAGCAGGTTCCAGGCGGCGAATTGCCGGAACGGGGTGCCCAACGCCCCGGAAACCCATGAGGGAACGAAGAACACCATCAGTCGGCCCCACCTGGTTGCCACCTTCTCCCCCGCAGCAACCGCTTTGCGTCGCCGCGTGGCGAACCGGCCGTCTTCTTCAAGACCAGCGCGGGCGATCCGGTTGCCGAGCCACCAGCCGCCGAGGCTTCCGAGCTCCGAGCCCGCGCTGCCAACCACCAGCACCGCCCACAAATGGATCTCCCCCTGGCTGGCCAGCGCACCGGCCGCACCTGCAGTGGCTGCCCCAAGTGCCGGAACGCCCATCCAGGAGAGCGCCTGACCGAAGAACAGGGCGACGAAGGTAAACCACCGGTCAGAGGTGACGACGGCAAAGAGCGCCACCGTGGCGATCATCGTCTGGATCTGCCCTGGTCTCGGCCGATGGTCTCCAGCCTAACGAGGGCGTCGCGGAGAAAGTGACGGCCGCTAACCCAGTGGAGATCCGGCCAGCGTGAAGAACCACACCTCGAACGCAATGAATGCCGCCACCACGCTGACCACCACGATCGCCTCGATGGCGTTTATCTCCCGGCGTGCGGGGTCGGGAGACTCCCGTGCGGTCCGCATGCTCTCCAACCACGGAGCGGGCTTGCGCGGCGGCGGGGGCCTGCCGATCACCTTGTCGTAGCGCAGGCTGACCCGGGTCATCACCACCACCCCAACGGCAAGCAGCGCGGCCAGCGCGATGACGGAGATCGCGATCCCGCCCATGCTGAGGATGTTGCCGCCTGAGCAGTGGGAGCCGATCCACAGAGCGAGGACCGGAAATCCGGTCCAGAGGTTGATGCTGAGAATCACCGTCAGCGCGCCGAGTCCGATCCGCTCAAGAAACCCCAGCAGCCCCTTGCGCCTGGCCGTCGCCTGGCCCCGCGCCGCCGCTTTGCTGCGCGGGGTCCTGTTCCTCGCGGCAGTCCCGCCTTGACCGCTGATGGCACCCGTGCTCATACGTAGCTCAAACCTCGCAGGTCGATTTCATCCGTTCAGGCTGCCCGATACGGGCCGGCACAACACACCCGATCACTTCGGCGAGCGTCCACCGATCGCACCTGTGTAGCCTCCCGCGCCGTGGAGGGCGTGTCGTTCATCACCGGATTCCCCGGTTTCATCGGGCGCCGACTGGTCCGCGCTCTACTGGAGGCCGACGAGCAGACACGGATCGTCGCGCTGGTCGAGGAGAAACAGCTGGAGAGAGCGCGCGAATGCGCGGCAGCAATCGAGGCCGACCGGATCGAGATCCTGGCAGGCGACATCTCCCGTCCGGACCTCGGACTGGACGCGGGTACGCGCGAACGGCTGCAGCGCGAGATCAAGCAGGTGTTCCACCTGGCGGCGATCTACGACCTCGCGGTCCCGCTGGAAATCGCCCAGCGCGTCAACATCGACGGCACGGGCAACATCCTCGATCTCTGCGCCGGCTGCGCGCAGCTCAAACGGCTCAACTACGTCAGCACGGCATACGTCGCAGGTGATCGCAAGGGCGTTGTCTACGAGCACGAGCTGGTGCTCGGGCAGGGTTTCAAGAACCACTATGAATCGACCAAGTTCCAGGCCGAGGTCTGGGTCCAGGTTCGTATGCGCGATATCCCCACGACGATCTACCGGCCGGCGATCGTCGTCGGCGACTCCCGTACCGGCGAGACGGAGAAATTCGACGGGCCCTACTACATGCTGCGCACCATCGCCCGCGCGGCTGAGCGCTCCGGGCCGATTCCCCAGCTCGGTAGCCCAAATTCGCCGTTCAACGTCGTGCCGGTCGATTTCATCGTCGCGGCCATCGTCGCCGCCAGCACCGACGAAGTCGCCGAAGGCGAGACCCTGCACCTCGTCGATCCAGATCCCATCAGTGCCGCCGAGCTGGCCAGCGTGCTGAGCCGGGAATATGCCGGCAAGGAACCCTCACTGAGAGTTCCCGGCCCAATGCTTGAGCAGTCGCTGCGGATCAAGCGGGTCCGCGAGTACTTTTATGGTGCCCCACCGCAGTCGATCCGCTACCTCAACCACCCCGTCCGTTTCGACACGCGCATGGCCACCCAGCTGCTCGACCGCCACGGGATGCGCTGTCCGCGCTTTGCGGACTACTCCCAAGCGGTCGTGGGCTACTTCCGGGAGCACGAGCAGGACCCGGCGTTCCTGCCGGCCTCCCACTGACCAGCCAGAGGATTGGCCTTTCGCACTGCGCCCCCCACGAGTAACGTTGGGATCAGTGAGTTGGATGCGAGAGTTGGTGTCGGCGGAGCCGGAGGCGGAACGTGCACGCCAGGCGCTGCTGACCGCCGCCGAGGAGCTGTCCGGCTGCGGCAGCTGGGCCTGGAGGCTCAGCGACAACCAGATCGTGTGGTCGGAGAACATGTACCGCATCTTCGGCCTGACACCGGGTCAGGAGATGCTTGATCCGCAGAGCACGCCGGTGAGCGTCCACCCCGACGACCAGCGCAGGGTGGAGGGGGCAATGGAGCGCGCCCGTCGGGGCGACGCGGCCAGCGAGATCCGCTATCGCATCTGCACCGAAACCGGAGCTGTCCGGTTCGTGCACGCGGTGATGGCGTTGAAGCTGGCCGAGGAGGGCGACCCGGTGCTGGTGGGGTGGCTGCGAGACATAACCGACGCACAGCACGCAGAGCGTGAGATAGCGGCCCACGTAGCTGTGAGTGAGGCGCTCGGCTCGTGGAATGAGTTCCAGACGAGCGCGGAGCGGCTGCTCGCCCGGCTCGCCGAGTCGCTCGGGCTCTCTCGCGGGGTCATATGGGTCCCGGCCCATGGATTGCTCGTGCCCCGGGCCAGCTGGGAGCGGGACGATCCCGCCTCACTACGCCAAGAGCTCAAGGAGCTTCGCCTGAAGCCGGGGGAGGGATTGGCTGGCCTCGTGTGGGAAGCCGCCGAGCCTCGCACCTTCCTCGAGGCCAGCGACCAAGCCGAGTACCCATTCCAGGAGAGCGCGCGGCGCAGTGGCATCCGCGGCGGCGTCGCCTTGCCGATCATTGCTGACGGTGCCGTTGTCGCGGTGATCGGTCTGGCCGGCGGGGAGGAACTGGAGCTAACCGAGCGACTCAAAGCGACCCTGGTCGGGATCGGCTACGAGATCGGGGCGGTACTCGCCCACCGCCTCGCGGCGCTGACGGACTCGACACTTTCGGCACGGGAGTTGGAGGTGCTCCAGCTCGCCACCGAGGGAAACTCCGGCCCGGACATCGCCGAGCGGCTGGGCGTAAGCCCCGCTACGGTGAAGAGCCACTTCGAGAACATCTACGCGAAGTTCGAGGTGTTCGACCGCGCCTCCGCGGTCGCCAAGGCGATCCGCCAGGGACTGATCCGGTAGCGACGCGAGGACCCGCGGGGCCCGAAGCCGGACACAAGAGGGATCGGCCGATCGGCGGGTGGTGTTCGACCGGATTCCGGCCGATAAGTGAGCACCTAGCTCTTGGGTGTGCTCATGGAACCGTCTTGGAGGAGATGTTGCTGAGGGAAGTTCAGCAGGCGCCCGCGCCGGGACCTGCGGCGCCTGAGCCCCTGCCCGGATACGGCGTGCTGGAAGCGCTTGGGCTGGCCACGATCGTGGTGGATCAGGAAGGCATCGTGCGTCACTTCAACCAGGGCGCCGCCGACGTGCTGGGCGTGTCCGCCGGTGAGACCGTCGGACAACCGCTCTGGTCGCTTCCCTACACGCTTGATCCCGACAGCGGCCAGGGACCGTCGGCGCTCGTGCGCGAGTTGCTTGACACGGGAGGCTGGAAGGGAGAGCTGGCGTTGCTGGGCTCTGCCGGCGAGCGGCTGACCCTCGCTGTCCGGGTCTCGGTGGAGCACGACAGCGGGGGCCGTCCCGCCAACGTGGTCGCTGTGCTGAGCGATCGAACGGCAGTCGCCCACGTTCACCAGCAGCTCTATGACCTCAGTGAGTTCTCCCAGGCCACTCTGGACTCGCTGGGCGCCCACGTGGCGGTGCTCGACGAGGCGGGGACCATCGTCGCCGTCAACAAAGCCTGGAACGAGTTCTCCGAACGCGAGGGCTCCGGCGCCGACTGGATCGGGACCGACTACCTGGAGGTCTGCGCGGCCTCCGATGAGCCGCCTGCTGCCCGGGTGGGAGCCGGCCTCGCGGAGATGCTCGCCGGAGAGCGAGACTACCTGGACCTGGAATACCCGTGTCACAGTCCCACTGAGCGGCGCTGGTTCCGGCTCAGGGCCACTGCGCATCGGGGCGTGGGGCCGTTGCGCATCGTCCTGGCCCATGAGTCGATCACACCGCTGCGTGTTGCTCAGGAACAAGTCTCGTTGCGCGGGGCGCTGCTCGACGAGATCGACGTGGCGGTGATCGTGACCGACTCCGAGCGGCAGGTGCTCAGCTGGAACGCCTGTGCCGAGCGACTCTATGGCTGGACGCGTGATGAGGCCGTCGGCGCATGGCTTCCCGAGCTGATCACCCCTCAGGCCGACCCCAGCTCGTCCAGCCCCGAGGTTCGCGTCGACTCCGATGGACGGATCAGCGGTGAGTACACGCTTGCCCGTAAGGACGGATCGACCTTCCACGCCCACGTCCGAACGCGCCGGATCGATGCCGTCGAGGACGACGCGAGTCTGCTGGTCAGCGTCTCGATGGACGTCTCCGAACAACGCGCCGCAGAGCGGGGCCTGATCCGGGATCGAAACTACCTTCGCGCAGTCACCGACAACATCGGCGATGGCCTGTACGTGCTGGACGCCGATGGAGCGCTCAGCTACATGAACGCGGTCGCCCAAGAGTTGCTGGGGTGGACGCTGGAGCAGGCCCAGGGCACGCCGCTTCACGAGCTCGTCTTTCCCGCGGACCGGGGTGATCCCGCGATGTCCGCCCGGCCGTCGCCGGTCGAACGCGCCCGGCAGCAGCACGACGTGGTGAGGGTCGAGGAGGACGCGTTCGTCCGCTCGGATGGCGAGTCGATGCCCGTTTCCTACACCGTTGCCCCGTTCGAAACCGACGACGGAGGCGAGGGATACGTGATCGTCTTCCGGGACATCACGGAGCGCAAGGCGGAAGCGGACCGGCTAAGGCAGGATGCCGAGAAGCTCGTCTGGGTCGGCCGGCTGCAGGAGGCGCTGAGCGAGGACCGCTTCATGCTCTACGGCCAGCCGATCATCGACCTCGACAGCGGCGAAGTGGTGCAGCGTGAGCTGCTGATCCGCATGAGCTATCCGGAGGATGCGGGTGTGACCCCCGGACTGATCACTCCGGGCCGGTTCCTGCCGGTGGCCGAGGAGTACGGCTTCATCGCCGAGATCGATCGCTGGGTCGTGGATCGCGCCGCTGAACTCGCGGCCGCCGGCGTCGCTGCCGAACTCAACGTATCGGCACGTTCGATAACCGACGCCTCCTTCATCCGGCATGTCGCCAAGTCGCTGGCGCAAGCAAAAGCCGATCCGGCGATGCTGGTGTTCGAGATCACCGAGACCGCGCTGATCGGAAACGAGGAGATGGCCAGAACGTTCGTCGAGCAACTGCACAACCTCGGCTGCCGGATCGCCCTCGACGATTTCGGCACCGGCTACGGCGGATTCACCTATCTCAAGCAGCTCCCGATCGACTTCCTGAAGATCGACATCGAGTTCGTGCGCGACCTCCGCCAGAACGCGGCCAGCCGCAACGTGGTGGAAGCGGTGGTCAGCCTGGCCCGCGGGTTCTCCATGAAAACGGTGGCCGAGGGCGTCGAGGACGCTGACACCCTTGAGCTGCTGCGGAGCATGGGCGTCGACTTCGCCCAGGGTTTCCACATCGGCCGACCGGCCCCGCTGGACGTCAGCTAGCCCCGCGAAACCGCAGCGACCACGGAGCCTTCGCCCTTACGTCTTGCCCACGAACTCCCGCAGCGCGGTCTTCCCGCCACCGATCAGCGGCTGGCCATGGGCGAAGACGAGGTGATCGAACTCGCGGTCCAGCAGCTTGGCGAAGGCCTGCCGAAGGCCCTTCTTGACCTGCTCCGGGTCATCACCGATGAGTTCGTCGGGCACGAACGACAGCGACTCGTCATAGCGGATCACCCCGTCGGCGAACGCGATCACCCCGTCGGCGACGTCGAGGTGAAACGCACCCTCGTCCTCCGACAGCTCGCCGATGTGAATCGCGGTGATGCCGGGGGCCACCTGCGCGCCGGGCTCGAAGACGTCGACCTCAAGGCGACCATCGAGATAGTCCCTGGCCTGTCGCGAGGTCCGGACCGGGAGACCGAATGCTTCGACGAAGAGGTCTGCGTCACGGTGATGATGCCCGCTGGTGAGGAGAACCTGTTCAGGAGCGCTCGGGAGGGCGTCGAGCCCTCCCTCCGGCTCTTTCGGGTCGATCACCACTCCGGCCGGACGCAGGTAGTACGAGCTGACACGCATTCCGATCGGCTCGTGAAAGGCCGTCCAGTGGAACAGGCCAGGCAGGATCTCGTCCATGCGCCGCTGCTTACCCCTTCGCGGGTGACTGGAACCCGTGAGTTTGGGCCGCTCAGCCATCGGGCAGGCGTGCGGGGATCAAAAGCATGCGAAGGGAGTAGATGTGGAAGCTGGTTCCCCACCCGCAGACGACCGCGATCGTGATCCCCACCACGTCCTGAACAACCCGGTCGGAGAGCCCGATCCCACCGAGTGGCCCGACCCCTACGAGCAGCGCGAGGATCCGAAAGATCCCTCCCCCTCGGAGGAGATGACCTTCGGCGAGCAGCCACATACTCCGAACGGGGCGACGAGCACCAGCGAGCCCCATCCCTCTCAGGATCCCGAAGCCGAGCGCTGGAAGGCGCCGGAACGGGACAAGCTCGACGAGTAGCCGGTCAGTCCTCGAAGCTGAACAGCGGCTCGGCGTCGGTCAGCTCGAACAGGCGCTGGACCCCCCGAGGGCCTCGTAGGAGCGAGAGCTTCCGCCCTTCGGCGGACCATCGTTCACGCGCGCGCACGAGGGTGTGGAGTCCGCAGCTGTCCAGGAACTGCAACCCGCTGAGGTCGATCACCAGCTTGTCGGAGTTGACGGAGCGGGCCATCTCCAGCTTGCACTCCAGCACCCGAGCGGTGGCGATGTCGAGCTCCCCATACAGACAGAGCATGAAGGCGTCCCGGTCCCGGAGGCCTCTGACGACCAAGCCTCCTGGACGGTCAGACCCGCTCCCTGAGCCTAGGTCGTACACCCTCTCAGCCTCTAGTCAGAGGTGCCCATCACGGTTCCCGGCATATCGCGAACCTACCACCGGCGGCCCCGCTTATCCACCGGCAGCGGCCCGACTGGCGCCTAAACGCGGGTTGGGCAGCCGATCAGCTGATCGGAGGTCTGAGGTTCTCCCACGGCTGCGCCTCCTCCAGTTCTCCGGCCAGCGAGTAGAGGAGAGCCTCGTCGCCGCGCCGGCCTACGAGCTGGACGCTCAACGGCAGACCGCCATCACTGAGTCCCGCGGGCAGTGAGACGGCGGGCTGGCCGGTCACGTTGAACATCGGCGTGTAGGGCATGAACTGCTCGGCCATGACCATCGCCACCAGAGCGGGCTTGCCCAATCCAACCTCGGCGCCGATGGGTGTCCTCGCCAGACCCGGGGTCAGCAGGACGTCGATCTCGTCCCACAGGGCCATGATCCGCTGGGAGGTCTCCTCGCGCTTTGCCAGCAGTGCGTCCCGGCGACGGGAAGGCACGCCGTAGTGACCGAGAGCGCCCATCTGCCGCGTCGTTGACTCGAGCTTTCCCGGCTCGGGCACCTCCCTGGTCGTCTCGTAGACGGCACGGGAGAAGAGCTGCACAAACTCGGGGTGGGCGAATCCGTAGGCGGGGTCGCGCTCAACCACCTCGTGACCCAGCCGCTCCAAGACCTCGGCGGTGCGCTCCCAAGCACTCCGCTGTTCGGAGGAGAGCCTCCCCAGCCTCGACGGTATCCGGCTGGAGATGCCGATTCGCAGGCGGCCGGGTGGAGTGCCGGCCGCATCCACGTAGCTGCCTTGAAACTCCGGGATCGTCGGTTTCTCGCCGTCCGCCGGTCCGTGCATGACGTCGAGCAACAGCGCGCTGTCGCGGACCGTGCGCGCCAGACCGCCGTACACACTCAGGCCGAACCATCCCTCGCCGCCAGGCTGACTGGAGACCCGGCCTCGGGTGGATTTCATGCCGACCAGGCCGCAGCACGCCGCTGGTATCCGGATCGAACCTCCGCCGTCGGAGCCGGTGGCGCACGGCACCATTCCGGCGGCGGTGGCGGCGGCGGAGCCACCCGAAGAGCCGCCCGGAGTGAGGTCGGGGCTCCAGGGATTGCGGGTGGGGCCGTTGGCCTCTGTCACGGTCCAAGGGAAGATCAGTAGCTCAGGCACGTTGGTGATCCCGATGGGGATCGCCCCCGCGGCCCGGAGCCGCCGAAGCGGCTCGGCGTCGACCGCCGCCGGTCCGTGGTAGGTCCGTGCGCCGCGGGTGGCGATCTGTCCAGCCATCGCCAGGTCATCCTTGACCGCGATCGGCACCCCGGCGAGGGGTCCCTCCAGCGGTCGCTCCGCGGTGGCAAGCGCCTCTTCGGCCAGCGTCACCCGGAAGGCGTTCAGACGTGGGTTGAGCGCCTCTATCCGTCGCAGGCACGCCTCCACCAGTTCACGCGGATGAAGCTCGCCGGAGCGGACGAGCTCGGCGAGCACGGACGGACCCTGGAACACCAGCTCCCGGTCAGATTCGTTCGCGACGGCGGTCACGGCGAGAGCTTCGCAGGTCTCAAGGTCTCATCGCCACCAGAAGCTCGCGAATCGCGCTCGGGTACCGGTAGCTGGTTCCGCCGTGCTTTCCGTCGAACAGCTCCAGGGTGTGCTCAGCCCCGATCTTCTCCAGCTCGCCCGAGAACGCCTCCGCACCCAGGTCCAGGAAGTACTCATCGCCGCGGCCCGCGTCGAGGTAGATCCGGCGCATGCTGCACAAGGCGTCGGCGTGCCGCGGAGCCATCCGTACGGGATCAAGCGCCAGCCACCGCGCCCAGATCTCATCAACCAGCCGACCGGTGGCGACCTCGAACGGGAGCAGCGCCTTGCCCGGATGGTCCGGATCCGGCGTGTATGCCGCCGCGTAGGCGTACATCGCGAACGCCGCGCCAAACCGCGCCCAGTCGAAGTGCTCAGCGGAGCGCGCCTGCACGAGGAGGTTGTCGTAGGAGCCATCGAAGTGATCGCGCAGCAGCCGCGCGATCACCGGGAAGTCCCGTAGGTAGGAGCACTCGAACAGGGCGTCGCCGGCGTGCGATGCCAGCGCCCCGAAAATGTCCGGGCGCAGCATCGGCACCACCATCGCTCCATAGCCACCAGACGACTTCCCGGACAGTCCCCGATGGTCGCGGTCGGCGATAGTGGGGTACCGGGCATCGACGAACGGGACCACCTCGTCGCACAGGTAGTCGAGGTAGCGCCCGGTGCTGCCGGAGTTCAGAAACTGCGAGCCGCCCAGCGAGGTCCAAGCGTCGACGAACACCACGATCCCCTGGGGCGCGCCAGGCTCGCCGAACATCGCATCGAGACGTTCGGGGACAGTTGGCTCAAACGCCGAGCGCCCGAGCCACATGTCTATCTGGCCGCTGTATCCCTGGATCACGTAGACCACCGGCACCGGACCATCAGCCGCACATGCCGGCGAGCTGTAGACGTACAGCGGACGACGCGACGGGTCTCCGAGCGGGTTGTCGGCGAGCAGCTGTGATTCGACCGTGAGCTGCTCCAGCGTGCCTGCCAGGGGCCGGGACCACGGTGCTCCGGAGAAGCCTGAAACCTCACGCAGCGCCATCGCTGCAACGTACCCTGTTGAACCCCGCGGGGGCGGGTTTATATTGACCTCAGGATGATCGATCCGGCGGAGAGGATCAGCACCAACGGGGCTGATCTCGACGCGGCCGAGACCCGCGAATGGCTCGAGTCGATCGACGCCGTCCTGGCGCATGACGGCCCCGACCGGGCTCGCCAACTGCTGACCCGCGCAGTGGAGCGCGCTCAGCACGCGGGCACCGGACCGATCGCCGGTCGAGGGACCGCCTACGTCAACACCATCGCACCGGAGCTGGAGGCGAGACTGCCCGGCGATCCGGAGCTTGAGCGGCGACTTCGCTCGATCGTCCGCTGGAACGCGATGGCGATGGTGATCCGCGTCAACCAGACCTCGTCCGAACTCGGGGGCCACATCGCCACCCCCCAGTCGGTGGCCACGCTGTACGAGGTCGGCTTCAACCACTTCTGGCATGCCGTCTCGGAGGAGCATGAAGGTGACCTCGTGTACTTCCAGGGGCACTCCGCGCCGATCAATTATTCAAGGGCCTACCTGGAGGGCCGGCTGTCGGCCGCGCAGCTCGATGGCTTTCGCCAAGAGGTCTCGAGCCCGGGCGGGCTCAGCTCCTACCCCCACCCGTGGCTGATGCCGGAGTTCTGGCAGTTCCCCACCGTTTCGCTGGGAATCGGCGGGATCACCTCGATCTACCAGGCACGGTTCATGAAGTACCTTCAGGCCCGGGGGATCGCTGATACCGAGGGCCGCAGGGTATGGGCCTTTCTGGGAGACGGGGAGATGGACGAGCCGGAGTCGATCGGCGCAACCGCCCTGGCTGGCCGCGAGGAGCTCGACAACCTGATCTGGGTCGTCAACTGCAATCTCCAGCGCCTCGACGGCCCCGTCCGCGGCAACGGCAAGATCATTCAGGAGCTGGAGGCCGACTTCCGAGGCGCGGGCTGGAATGTGATCAAGGTGATCTGGGGCTCACGATGGGATCCCCTGCTGGCCGCCGACGGCGACGGTCGCCTGCGGGCGGTGATGGAGGAATGCGTCGATGGCGACTACCAGACATTCAAGGCCCGAGACGGCGCCTTCGTGCGCGAGCACTTCTTCGGGCGCGACCCGGTGCTGGCCGAGCGGGTGGCCGACATGTCCGACGAGGAAATCTGGCTGCTCAACCGCGGCGGTCACGACCAGCAGAAGGTCTACGCCGCCTACCACGAGGCGGTGCACCATCGCGGCCAGCCCACGGTGATCCTGGCCAAGACCATCAAGGGCTACGGAATGGGCGACTCCGGTGAGGGCCAGATGGTCACCCATCAGGCGAAGAAGATGACCGAGCAGGCGCTGCTGCGATTCCGAGATCGCTTTGAGCTGCCGCTGAGTGACGAGCAGGTGCGCGCCGCCGAGTACTACCGGCCGCCCGACGACGCGCCGGAGATGCGCTACCTGCGCAGTGCCGCGAGCGCTTGGGCGGCCTCCTTCCCGCACGGCGGCGTCGCGCCGAGCCCCTTCCGGTGCCCGACTTGTCGCTGTTCGCCTCACAGCTAGCCGGTAGCGACGATCGCGAGGTCTCCACGACCATGGCCTTCGTCCGGGTGCTGGCCGCACTGCTGCGCGACAAGCAGATCGGCCGGCGGATCGTCCCGATCGTGCCCGACGAGTCCCGGACGTTCGGCATGGAGGGACTGTTCCGGCAGGTCGGCATCTATTCCCCGTTCGGCCAGCGCTACCAGCCCCAGGACGCCGAGCAGCTGATGTTCTACAAGGAGGACGAGCACGGGCAGATCCTGGAGGAGGGCATCACCGAGGCGGGTGCGATCTCCTCGTTCATCGCCGCCGGGACCGCGTACAGCGCCCACGGGGTGCAGACCGTCCCCTTCTACATCTACTACTCGATGTTCGGCTATCAGCGGGTCGGCGACCTCGTCTGGGCCGCCGCCGACAGCCGCACGCGGGGCTTCATGGTCGGCGGTACCGCCGGGCGCACCACCCTCAACGGCGAAGGGCTGCAACACCAGGACGGCCACAGCCACGTGCTCTTCTCGGTCGTGCCCAACTGCCGGGCCTACGACCCCACCTACGGCTACGAGGTCGCGGTGATCGTTCAGGACGGCCTGCGGCGGATGTGCGCCGACCAGGAGGACGTCTTCTACTACCTGACGCTGATGAACGAGAACTACCGGCATCCCGCGATGCCGGATGGAGCCGAGCCGGGAATCCTGCGCGGCATGTACCGGCTGCGCGACGCGACGGTTGACGGACCGCGCGTGCAGCTGCTCGGCTCCGGCACGATCCTGCGCGAGGCGCTCTCGGCTGCCGAGCTGCTGGAGGCGGACTTCGGCGTCGGCGCCGACGTGTGGAGCGTCACCTCCTTCACCGAGCTGCGCCGCGATGGCCTCGAGATGGAGCGGTGGAACATGCTTCATCCGCTGGCGGAGGTGCCCCGTCGCGCCTACGTCGCCGAATGCCTGGAGGATGGGGGCGGCCCGGTGGTCGCGGCCACCGACTACGTACGGGCCTATCCGGACCAGATCCGCCAATGGGTTCCGGGGTCATATCGCGTGCTCGGCACCGACGGCTTCGGGCGGAGCGACTACCGCCGCGCGCTGCGGCGGTTCTTCGAGATCGATCGCCATTACCTGGCGGTGGCGGCGCTGAGCGAGCTGGCGGCGAGGGGGTCGGTGGAGGCGTCGGTGGTGGACGCGGCGATCAGGCGGTACGAGCTCGATCCGGAGGCGCCAGCGCCGTGGAGCGTATGAGCGAGCCGGAGCTGATCACCGTCGAGGTCCCGGACATCGGCGACTTCGAGGACGTCCCGGTGATCGAGATCCTGGTCTCCCCCGGCGACGTCGTCGGCGTCGACGATCCTCTGCTCACACTGGAGTCCGACAAGGCGACCATGGACGTCCCTTCCCCCTTCGCCGGTGAGGTTCGTTCCCTGCAGGTCAAGGTCGGAGACCGTGTCTCTCAGGGAGCGGTCCTGCTCACCATCAGCGCCGACGGCCAGGGAGCGGTGGGGTCCAAGGCCGCTGTCATCGCCTCCGAGGGGGTGCCGAGCGAGGCTTCGTCCCCGGACGCGATCGCCAGCGCGCTTGAGGCTGAGCCGCCACCGGCCGCGCCGGCCGCGGCGCCGGTGGAGGACTCGCCTGGACCGGTGTACGCCAGTCCGGTGGCCCGGCGGATGGCGCGGGAGCGGGGAATCGACCTGGCTTCGGTTCGTGGGTCGGGAAGGCGCGGGCGGATCACGACCAAGGACCTGGATGCCTCGGGGCCTGCGGGCCAAACCTCGGGAACTGTCAGCCAGCCGTCAGGAGGGCCGGGACCGGCGCGCGGGTCGTCCGAGCTGGGGCTCGCGCCCTGGCCATCGGTCAACTTCGAGCGGTTCGGGCCGGTGGAGCGTGTCCCCCGCTCCCGGATCCAGCGCATCGCCGCCCCGAACCTGGCCCGGAACTGGGTGATGATTCCCCATGTCACCCACCACGACGAAGCCGACGTCACGGATTTGGAGGCGTGGCGGGCGCAGCTCAACACCGAGCAGGAGGTGAAGGTGACGATGGTCTCCTTCCTGGTGCTGGCCTCGGTAACTGCGCTGCGGACGTTCCCGGAGTTCAACTCCTCGCTCGACGGGGACGAGCTGGTGATCAAGCGCTACTTCAACATCGGCTTCGCCGCCGACACGCCGTCGGGGCTGGTGGTGCCGGTGATTCGGGATGCCGATCGGCTAGGGCTTCTTGAGGTGGCCGAGCGGCTGGCAGTGCTGTCCGGCAAGGCACGAGAAGGACGGCTTGGCCCAGAGGACATCACCGGCGGCACGTTCTCGATTTCCTCGCTGGGCGGTATCGGCGGCACCGGGTTCACGCCGATCATCAACGCGCCGGAGGTAGCGATCCTCGGCGCCACTCGCGCCGCGCTGCGGCCGGTATGGGAGGGCGAGGCATTCGTCCCGCGGCTGATGCTGCCGCTGTCGCTCTCCTACGACCACCGCGTGATCGACGGTGCCGCCGCAGCACGCTTCATGGCCTTCCTCGTGCGCGTGCTCGGCGACCTCAGGCGGACCCTGCTCTGAACATCTGCTCGACGGCGCGTGTGCTAACGCCGGCGGCGCCGGAGCACGACGATCGCGAGCAGAAACCCGATCGCCAGCTCAAGCGCAAGGCGCGGGAATCCCCCGGGACGCTCCACCAGCGCCGTCGCAGGATGAGGACGAGGAGCCGGCATCGGGAACTCCTCCGCTGCCAGCACGTCGTGGGGCTCCGATGGTCCGGCGGGATCCTCGGGCAGCTGCACAGGGGCGTGGTGGTGAAGCTCCGGATCGGCCGCGGGCATCGCAAATTCGTCGGCAGCGAGGACGTCGTGCACGGGCTCGCCGGCGCTGGTCTGTTCCTGTTCCATCGGACAGATGATCCCAGACACCGGCCGGTCGCGTTCGATCGCTCCCCAGTCCCTGTCAGTCCGATACGATAATCTCAGTGCAAGCGACTGAGATCGACCGCCAGGCGAGGGCGACTCAGTGCTAAGATCCACTTATCTTCAATAAGTTCCTACCGAAAGTGAACCACGGATGTCACGTCTTCTTCTAGTCCCGCTTGACGACGCTGTCGTCTTCCCGGGCATGTCGGTGACACTTGCCGTCGACGCCGGTGACGAGGACCGCGTACTGCTGGTCCCCCGGCACGAGCAGGAGTTCGCCGGTGTCGGGGCCGTTGCCGAAGTTTCCGACCGGGTTCGTCTGCCCGGCGGAGCGCGCGCCGTCGCGTTGAACGGCCTCCACCGCGGCGTTGCCGGCGCCGCCCACACGATGCCCGATGGGCGTCTGTTCGTCGAGGTCGAAGAGCGGCCCGACGAGGTGCCCGTGGACGGGCACACCCGCAACCTGGAGCGCGAGTACCGCGCCCTGGTGGAGGAAATCCTGGAGCTGCGTGGCGATGACGGCCGCGTGGCCGCATTCGTGCGGAGCATCACCGAGCCCGGTGCGCTTGCCGACACCAGCGGCTACTCCCCCGACCTCTCCTTCGAACAGAAGGTGAAGCTGCTCCAGACCCTGGACGTGGGCGAGCGGCTGGAGCTGGCTCTCGGCTATCAGCGCGAGCGGCTGGCCGAGCTGCAGGTCCGTAAGCGCATCCGCGATGACGTCGAGACAGGCGCCGAGAAGCAGCAGCGTGACTACTTCCTGCGCAAGCAGATGGAGTCGATCCGCAAGGAGCTCGGCGAGGACGACGGCTCCGTGGTTGAGGAGTACCGGACCAAGATCGAGGAATCCGGAATGCCGGATGACGTCCGCGAGCAAGCCGAGAAGGAGCTCGGAAGGCTGGAGCGAGTCGGCGAGCAGAGCGCGGAGACCAGCGTCATCCGCACCTACCTGGACTGGCTGATCGCCGTGCCGTGGGACAAGCGCTCGGAGGAGCGTCTGGATCCCGAGCACGCTCGTGAGGTCCTGGATGCCGATCACGCCGGCCTGGACGACGTCAAGAACCGGATCGTCGAATACATCGCGGTCAAGAAGCTCCGCCAGGAGCGGGGGATCGTCGAGGACAAGCGCTCCGGCGCGATCCTCACCCTGATCGGCCCTCCCGGAACCGGCAAGACCTCGATCGGCGAGTCGATCGCTAGGGCCACCGGACGGGAGTTCGTCCGCATGTCGCTCGGCGGCGTCCGCGACGAGGCCGAGATCCGGGGCCATCGGCGTACTTACATCGGTGCGCTCCCCGGCCGGCTGGTCCGGGCCCTGCGCGACGCGGAGACGATGAACCCGGTGATCATGCTCGACGAGGTGGACAAGGTCGGCGCCGATTGGCGTGGTGACCCCAGCTCTGCCCTGCTTGAGGTGCTCGATCCGGCGCAGAACCACAGCTTCAGGGATCACTACCTGGACGTGGAGCTGGACCTCAGCAGCGTGCTGTTCATCGCCACGGCCAACGTGGCCGACACCATTCCCGGACCGCTGCTCGACCGTATGGAGGTGATCCGTTTCGACGGCTACACCACCTCGGAGAAGGTGGCGATCGCCCGGGGCTACCTGTGGCCGCGTCAGCTGGAGCGCAACGGCCTTCGCACTGAAGAGGTCGAGGTCTCCGACGAGCTGCTGGAAACCGTCACCCGTGAATACACGCGTGAGGCGGGAGTCCGCCAGCTGGAGCGCGATCTCGGGACGCTGCTGCGCAAGACGGCGACGAGGATCGCCTCCGGGGCGGCTACCGCGCCGGTGGCGATCGACCCGGAGGCGGTGCGCGACGCGCTCGGCCGCCAGCGTCACTTCCAGGAATCGGCGATCCGCACCGCAGTGCCGGGTGTGGCTACCGGACTGGCGGTCACCGGAGCCGGCGGCGACGTGCTGTTCGTCGAGGCCACGGCGATGCAAGGCAAGCCGGGTCTGACCCTCACAGGTCAGCTGGGTGACGTGATGAAGGAGTCGGCGCAGATCGCCCTCTCCTATGTCCGCGGCCACGCCGAGGACCTCGGCATCGATCCGCACGTCTTCGAGGACCACTCGTTCCACGTGCACGTGCCGGCCGGCGCGATCCCGAAGGACGGGCCGAGCGCCGGGGTGACGATGGTCACCGCGCTGGCATCGCTGCTCAGCAGTCGCCCGGTGCGTCACACCGTCGGGATGACCGGCGAGGTGACGCTACAGGGACGGGTGCTGCCGATCGGTGGCGTCAAGCAGAAGGTGCTGGCGGCCCACGCCGCCGGGCTCACCGACGTGGTCCTGCCCGAGCGCAATCGCGGCGACCTCGATGACGTGCCGGAAGAGGTGCGAGAGGCGATGAGCTTCCACTTCGCGATGACCATCGACGAGGTGCTGAGCGTCGCCCTTGAGCCGGCACCGATGCCGCAGGCGGCTTAGAGGAACCCACGGCTGAGCGGCGCCGGCTGGGCTCTCACGGCCTGGCCGGCGCTGTCTGTTCCGCCTAGAAGGTGCGGTAGCTCTGGATGGAGATGAAGAAGCCGTGCCCGCTGGCCAGCGCGGTGCAGGTCATCCCGGCGGTGCGGCTCTGACAGCGAAAGCCGGCGGAGACCGTGTCGCTGCCGTAGGGCAGCGGCGGCGCGCTTGGATCGTGCGCGGTGTCGCCCGCACACACGAAGTGACCGGGACCGTTGGAGCCGACGATCAGGCCCTGGCCGAAGTTGACCTCGTTCGGGCAACTGGCCGGATGAGGAGGGGGCGACCAGTCGCGGTTGGTGATATCGCAGCGGGCGGTGCCGGCGGCGATGATGCAGCCGATATTGCCCGTGGGGGACTTGAAGTCAGCGACGTTGAGCGCGTGGCCCTGCGACGGCGGGGCGCCGCTGGAGGTTGAATTCACTGTGGTCGTGGGTGAAGTGCCCGCGGTGGTGCTCGGGACGCCGCAGTGGTGACCGTGACGGTCTTGGACGAGCTTCCGCAGCCGGCGAGCAGGAACAGCGCCGCGAGTACGGCGAGCACTCGAGCACCCGGTCTCATCTGCGCAGCCTAACCGGAGCCGTGGTGACGCCGGGGCCAACTGGGTAAGTTGGTCTCATGACCACGATCAGCGCGTCCAACGAACAACAGATTCTCGACGAAAGCCCCAAGCAGCTGTACATCGGCGGCGAGTGGCGAGACGGCAGCAAAGGCAGCCTGGCGGTTGAGGACCCGGCGACAGGAGAGTCACTGTGCGAGGTCGCCGATGCCTCGGCCGACGACGCTCGTGCCGCTCTCGACGCCGCCGTCGAAGCCGCGGAGAGCTGGAGGCAGCACGCCCCCCGTGACCGCGGAGAGATCCTCCGTCGAGCCTTCGACATGGTCACCAAGCGCCAGGACGAGCTGGCGTTGCTGATGACCCTGGAGATGGGCAAGACGATCAAGGAATCCAAGGCCGAGATCGCCTACGGCGCCGAGTTCCTGCGCTGGTTCTCAGAGCAGACGGTGAGAATCGACGGTCGCTACGCGGTCGCCCCCAACGGCCAGGGCCGGTTGCTGACGATGAAGCAACCGGTGGGGCCGTGCCTGCTGATCACGCCCTGGAACTTCCCGCTGGCGATGGGCACCCGGAAGATCGGTCCGGCACTTGCCGCGGGCTGCACGATCGTGGTCAAGCCGGCACAGCAGACGCCGCTGTCGATGCTGATGCTGGCCAAGATCCTGGAAGAGGCGGGGCTTCCCGGCGGTGTGCTCAATCTGATCACCGCGTCGTCCTCTGGTGAGACCATGGGGCCGCTGATCTCCGATCCGCGGCTGCGAAAGCTGTCGTTCACCGGCTCCACAGAGGTGGGACGGAGCCTGATGGAGCAGGCCTCCGAGAATCTGCTCCGCTTGTCGATGGAGCTCGGCGGCAACGCGCCGTTCATCGTGTTCGACGACGCCGATGTCGACTCCGCCGTGGAGGGAGCGGTCATCGCCAAGATGCGCAACGTCGGCGAGGCCTGCACCGCCGCCAACCGCTTCCACGTCGCAGATGGCGTGGCCGGACAATTCGCGGAGAAGCTGGCGGAGAAGCTCGGCGCGATGAAGGTCGGCCGCGGCACCGAGGACGATGTCGAAGTCGGCCCGCTGATCGACGAGGACCAGCGCACGAAGGTCGCTGAGCTTGTGGATGACGCCGTGGGACGGGGAGCCAAGGCCCTGGTGGGAGGCCAGGCACGCGATGGGGCCGGCTATTTCTACGACCCGACCGTGCTCGCCGATGTGCCGGACGGCGCAAACCTGCTCAAGGAGGAGATCTTCGGCCCGGTGGCTCCGGTCAAGGGCTTCGCCGATGAGGACGAGGCGATCGCCGCGGCCAACGACACCGAGTTCGGCCTCGTGGCCTACGTCTACACCAGCGATCTCAAGCGAGCCCTGCGCGTGGTGGAGCGCCTGGAGACCGGCATGGTCGGCCTAAACCAGGGCATGGTCTCGAACGCCGCTGCGCCCTTCGGCGGCATCAAGCAGTCAGGCTTCGGCCGCGAGGGCGGTCCGGAGGGGATCGAGGAATACCTGGAGACCAAGTATGTCGCCGTCAATCTGTAGGTGGGAAGGTAGATAGGGGCTCCGGGATGGGAATAGCCGTGACAAGCTCGCGATTCCAGACCATGCCGGCACGACCTTTCGGAGAGAACCATGCTGTCTTCTCAGGACGCTGCGAGCGGGCGCGGTAGTCCCGGCGCGAACTAGGGTCAGAAGGGGTTGATGGGTTCACCGCCGTGCGGGCGGTATCGGGTCAGCCTCAGGTACTGCGCGTACGGCTTGGTGGGCCAGGCTGAGGTGATCGTCTGCTCGCCCGGCCGGTCAGCGTGGCTGAACCTGACCCCCTCCGGGTGATAACCGACCCTGTCGCGGTCGGGCTCATAGAGGGCGAGCAGAAATCTGAGTCCGGCAACGTTGGCTACCAGGCCCCAGATCTCGTCCTGGTTGAGCTGGGTGGCGAACCCGACTCCGTGGAAAGCATGTTCGCCGGTGTCCCGAGGGGCGAGGTACAGGCCCCACCACGGGGGCCACCTTCTGTTGCCGAACAGGATCTCGACCATTTTCGAGGCCCGGCGCACTTTGGCAGGCGAGAGTCCGCCCGAGTGTGTCGCTCCTACCAGGACCTCCAACATCCAACGCTGGAGGTCGGCGCCATTCAGGAGCCAGTCCTTCGCAGGGGGCGGGCGGAGCGTAGTCCGCTGGGCCACGTCACTCTCGCGGAGCGCTTCGAAGGGCTCGCCAGCTACGGCATCTAGTGGGCTGAGCACTGCGTTATGACGGCTACACAGGATTTTTGCTGCGAGCGCTTTCGGGGAGAGTGCCTTCGTCTCCCCGCCGAGCCAGCGGTAACCCGACGTCTGGATCTGCTTACCAATCTGGTCGAGGATGCTCTTGGAGACGTAGTGCTCGCGCGAGACGTCACGAGAGCAGTCCTTGAGCGCGCTGGCGTAGCACTGAGGATGCGAGTACCCCGTCGCTGGGCCGGGAGGCCGGATCCTCGATGCCGAGCGACGTGGATGGGCTTTCCCATTCACCTTCAGCGACCGTAGCCGACGAGCGGACTCGCGGGCCCGGCGAGCAGCCCTCCTCTGCGGACCTCGGGTAGGCCTGTGGGTAGCCACGGCCAGCTAGTCGTTCGGCTCGCGCTCGTCTGCCCCTGGCGGGGGGCCGCACGACGAGTTAGCATCAGGGTCCTGGGTGTGGCGGGGCTTCGAGCGTTAAGGGGGGTACATGAAGAAGTATTTGCTCGTTGTGTCAATGATATTGGTGCTGCTCGCGTTGCCGACTATGGCGTCCGCATCGCCCTACCGGCGGAACTGTGGTAGTTCGCGGGACGGATGGTTGGTCGGGCAAGGAGACGCCAGTGACAATTACGAAACGCCCTTCGAGGTCAGCGGCCCGTGGCACATAAGCATGACCCGGCGAGAGGCACTCGGGCTTAGGCGACGATTCCCCACCCAAGAGTTGGCTCGCACATAACCCTTGCGGAGACACCGTGCATCGTGGCTGAGTCGATTGCCCAGAGCGCCTCGCAAGCCTGGCTTCGCTGGCCCGGAAACGACGGTTCGGCGTGAGTCGTCACATATACGTCCGGCGGTGAAGCCGCTATCGGCAGGTTCCGCTGCACGGGCTATGCCATCGTCCACGACACCGGGGCAAAGGAGACCTGCACCATGCGGTACCGCGGTGCCCGGATCATCGGGTCGTTCGCCATCACGGCCAATCCCTATTACTAACGGGGACCCTCGCGTTATTTGCACCGCTTTATGGTCTCGGATAGGGTCGCCCTAGTCGACGAGATCCTGCTGGAGCGTTGGTGAACAACAAGAAGAAAAAGACGTTTCTGGTTCCGGTAGCAACCGCGGTTGCCGCGGCGCTTGCAGGGTGTGGAAGCACGAACAGGGCGAGGCACTTGGTCTCCCACGACGGTAACAACGGCCGTCCGGCACGCTTCCTCTAGGAGCGCCCAGCCCGCGCCTGCGCAGACCCAGTCCTCGGCGGCGACCAGGCGTCTAGCCGCCGCTTACTTGCGACCCCTCCTGCTCTCGCCTCGGCATCGGCGGCCCCGGGGCATGTGTCTCACGCCTCGCGCACGTCTCATTCGTCGCACGTTTCCGCGAGCGTGATCGGCGGGGCCACAGGCGGAGGATCCAGCGGGGGCGGTCACGCCTCGCACGCCTCGCACGCTTCTCACGTCTCATCAGGCGCATAGGTCGCTCTGACCCGCGGGCCTCGAGTATGGATGTCCAGCGCGCTGTGAGGTTCGATAAGGGCTCGTGCTCGGTTGATGCTGTCGAGCGAGCTGTCTATCGGCTCTCCGATCGCCTTTCCGCTGAGGTGAGGGTCGAGCCATCAGAGATCCACTGCCTCGTTCACCTGCAAACGGAGGACTCTGATCAGGCCGACGAGGTGATCGCCGAATCTTCGGAATGAAGTTCTCGATGAGACGCTCCGCGAGCGGATCCGTGAGGAGACCAAAGAGGTTCGCAACCTGATCCTGGCGCTAGCGTTCTCCAACACCGGTTTGGTGGACGGCCAGAGTCGATGAGCAAGTTCCGCGGCCCTGAGCTGTTCGCCGCGCAGAGCCCAAACTGGCAATACCTCCCGTTTCGCTTTCACCGCATGGACGGTCGGGTGCTCGTGACCAACCTGGTCGGCGAGCACCTGCCTGAGCCCGACGGAATTCGATCAGCTTGCGGCGGACGACCTCCCGTCCGACTCAGCGTTGGTGCGGCGCCTCCGCGCCAAGCAGGTCATTCGCCAGCGAGAAGACCAAGCCTCGCTTGACCTGCTGGCGCTCAAGACGCGGACCAAGTTCACCCGGCTGCCCTCGTTCGCGAGTTTGCACATGTTCGTGGTCTCACTGCGCTGCGAGCACTCCTGTCCCTACTGCCAGGTATCGCGCCAAAGCTCAGACAAAGCTCGGTATGACATGAGCCCGGAGACAGCCCTGGCGGCGTTGTCCATGGTCTTCCGCTCTCCCTCTCAACAGCTAAAGATTGAGTTCCAGGGCGGCGAGCCGCTGTTGAACTTCGACCTCATTCGCTACGTCGTGGAAGAGGCCGAGCGGATGAATGAGACCTACCGCCGGGATCTGATGTTTGTGATCGTCACGAACCTCGCACTCCTAGACGACGACGTTCTGGCCTTCTGTGCTGCCCACGACATTCACCTCTCAACGTCACTCGATGGGCCTGAGGACCTGCACAACAAGAATCGGCCGCGACCGGGTCGCGACAGCTGGCAACTTGCTGTCGAGGGGATCTCCCGGGTGCGCGAGGCACTGGGTCGAGATCGCGTCGCGGCTCTGATGACGACAACGAAGGCGAGCCTAGACCGACCACGAGAGATCATTGACACCTACCTCGAACATGGCTTCAGCGAGATCTTTCTCCGGCCCCTCTCCCCGTATGGCTTTGCGGTCAAGACCAAGAGTTTTTCCGCCTACGACACCGAGCGGTGGCTTGATTTCTACCGCGAGGGGCTGGATTACATCCTCGAACTCAACGAGCAGGGACTCGATTTCGCCGAGCGCTACGCATCGATCGTTCTGAAGAAAATGCTGACGAACGAAGATCCGGGCTACGTCGATCTCACTTCACTGGCCGGGATCGGCATAGGTGCCGTCGTTTACAACTACGACGGGGATGTCTACGCCTCCGATGAGGGGCGGATGCTTGCCGAGATGGGCGATCACACCTTCCGAATGGGGAACGTGCACGCGACTCATACGCGGAGATCATGTTCTCTGACGCTTTGCTTGAGCCGCTAGAGCAGTCCTTTGCCCTAAGCGCGCCGATGTGCAGCGATTGCGCGATCGAGCCTTACTGCGGCGCGGATCCGACCTACCACTACGCGACCACCGGAGATTTCGTTGGACAGAAGCCACTGTCCGGTTTCTGTCAGCGCAATATGACGATCTCCGAGCTGCTGCTGACCCGTTATGAGACCGACAATGCCGCCCGTTCTGTCTTCCTCGATTGGGCCGCGCGATGATTGCGCTTCGAGGTCGCTGTCGGCCGATCACAGGCGCTGTTCCCCGGAGACCAACGTGTGGATGTTTGTCGATTCGGCGAGCCTGACAGGCCAGCGAGCGTACTTCCCATAGCTACCTATTGGGCGACGGGGAGTCGCACCCGAAGGCTTCAGGCTTTATCTCTCGCGAGCGGGCCGGTCGGGAGAGGTTCAGTCGGTGCAGGTCATCTCGAGCTGCCTGCCGAGCTCTCCTACCTCGCTTCTGGGGACGTCGTCCTCTGCAACCGAGCGGGAATCCAGATCCGGGTGCTTTGGCGGCACGCTGCCCCGCTGAATAGCGTTTTGCTGACCGAGCGCTGCGATCACTTCTGTCTGATGTGCTCACAGCCTCCCAAGAGTCAACGACGACTGGTTGCTCGATGCGGCGTTCGATCTCGTTCGGCTGCTCCCAAGGACCACCGGCGGTATCGCGTTCACTGGTGGTGAGCCGACGATCCACGGAGAAGGGTTGATCAACCTGCTGAAGCTGTGCCGCAACCTGCTCCCATACGCCGGTGTCCACGTTCTCTCAACGGCCGGCGGTTCGCCGACCCAGCTTTCGCCGAGCAATGGGCCTCGATCAACCATTCCAACCTGATGGCCGGAATCCCGATCTATGGCGCTGAGCCGGCGCTGCAGACTACGTAGTCCAAGCCACCGGAGCGTTCGACGAGACAGTACGAGGCATCCTCAACCTCGGCCAATTACGGCAAGGCATCGAGATCCGCGTAGTCATCCACCAGCAGACCGCCCCCTACTTGCCGGAGATCGCCGATTTCATCGCCCGAAACCTCACCTTCGTCGACCAGGTAGCGCTGATGGGCCTAGAGATGATCGGCTTTGCGCGAGCCAACATGGACGAGGTCTGGATCGACCCTGCGACTATCAGCCGCAACTAGTTGAAGCTGTCAGACGTCTCAGCCGCAGGCGGATCAAGACGATGATCTACAACCACCAGCTCTGCCTCCTAAACCGTGAGCTATGGCCCTTCGCGGTTCGGTCAATCAGCGATTGGAAAAACCGTGCCCACCCCGAATGCCTCCGATGCGGCGTCCGAGAATCATGCGGCGGGTTTTTCTTCTCAGCGAAGTACCGCACCAGCGAACATATTCAGGCCATCTCCCTGGAGGACGCCGCCCAGCCTGTCTCCCTGCTCTCCCTCAGCGCCTAGGCACGTCGGCCACAACCCCCGCTGGTGACATACCCACGGGCGAGGCGTGCCTCCGTCAAGACGGGCCCCCGGCGTCTCGAAGCACGTGGCGGCCGAGCACGCGGTGTCTTTTCGCCCAGCCGGATGAGTGATGAGCGGCTTCCGTACCGTCAAAGCTGCAGTCGTCCAGTAGCGTTCGGTCACAGGTCCGACGGGATGGATCAGTTCTTTCAGAGTCGAAGAGGTCATGGCGGTCCTCGCATCGGACTCGCTGTCGATGAGTGCCTGAGCCCAGCAGGCGCTACCACATCAAAGCCAGCCAGCACCGCAGTGGAGACCGCCGAAGACGACCTGGTCTACGTCAAGACCGGCACGCCCTCAACCAATACCGAAGCAACGCCAACCCCACCGCACTCGGCCCAGACGGACGACCAGCCAACAACACAGTCGGCCAGCTACAGCCCCCGCCAATCCACGGCAGGTCAGGCGGACGCTCCATGAATGCAAGATACCGCTGGTCGCCGACACCGATGCGCACCAAGCAAGTTCTCTTCTCCGTCAGCGCGACGCTACTCGCGAGGCATGTGTGGGGAGATCAGCCGTTTCGCCCACTTGAGCTGAGGCTCACTTCCCGCATGGAACCGATGCGCTACACGATCGGGAGGGCTGGCCGCCGCTCACGCTTCCCATGTCGCCGCGGCGAGCGGCCATCGCTTCTGAGGCCGGTTCGCGAGTTCAGCGCTGAGCAGGAGCATCGCGGCGAGTTGATCGCGGACGGCCTCCGCGTCTGCGCCGCAATCGGCCAGGAGTTCGGCGGCCGGGTGTGCAGCCGCGGTGCGACCGTCGCGAGGAGGATGTGCTCCGTGTCTATGTCGCCGCTGCGTAGTCGGTCAAGTCGACGCACGTTCGTGTCTGAGCGAGCTACCGCGCCCACGGGAGAGCAGGTCTCTCAACATCCCGGACGGCCGGCATTCGCCACAAGCGCAAACGTCACCCGTTGCTGCTCCTGCGCGAACGGTGTCGTCGCCAGGCCAACGGATAGCTATATGCGCATCAGGGCAAACCCGGTCCATAGCTAAAGCAGCGTTCTTCCAGGGCGCCCGTTGGTGCCATATCGATCGACTGCACCACGCGGTCCCGGCCGTGCGGTCTTCTCTCCGCTTGGCGCGGGGATCAAAGATTCGCTTCAGTCCGTGCTGTTGCCAAGCGCGCGCCGGATGTCCTCGACCACCTCGTCCACGTGTCCCGCCGGAAGCTCGCCGGGACGCCGGCAGCGAATACCAACTCGAACGTGACCTCTCGATAGCTCTCCAGCACCTCCTGGCTCACTGGTCTCGATGCTTGTGCCGCATCACCCCGCACGACCACGGTCTGCTCGTTCTCGGAGCCCACGATCGTGCGCAAATCAGACTAGGATGGTGGTCGTCAACAAGCTGGATCACTCGAAAAACGTCGCCGTGCCACATGAAGCGCGTAATGCCACGTCGCTGCCGGTCGGCCCACATTTCTTCATTTCCGGCGAGGGTCTCGTTCGCGAGCGCCCGGTCGGGCAAGGCGGACGCCGCATCAACCGGGACGACATCGTCAATCAGGATGATCCTTGGTGAGCTCAGGTGCTCAAGCGTGTTGATCAGGTCTCGATACGTCTGCTGATATGTATGGAGGCCATCGAGGAAGATCAGATCGAACCTCGCCGCGTCATCCAGGCCTGCAAAGAACTCTTCCGATGTTCCGGCGAACACGGTCACTCCCGCTGGAAGGCTCTTCGACGAGAACATCGGCTCAGGATCAACCGCGGTGCGTCGAGCCAGGTTGACCGCCTGGAAGGTTCGCGCGGTTCAGACGCCGACTTCCAAGTAGGACTCGGGATTGCCGAGTAGGGCTGCGAATCTATGGAGCAGCTGTGATGTCGCCGTCTGCGGTGCCGTTCGAGGGTCCGCCGCCAGTTTCTGCGACGGGCCTGGTTGTATTTCCAGGTGTCGGACAGATCACCTGGCAGCGAGCCGTCTCTGATCGACGTGACCAGCCGCTTAGCCATACTCGGCACGGATCTGTTCCTACCCAGATGCCTGTGGCGGCAAATATGGCGGCAGCTGGGCAGAGCAACGTTCGAGCACAGCCAATGGCCGTCCCCTGGGGAGTTCAGCGAGCTCTGCGTAGGCGTCGAGCGGTCAGCCGCTGTAGGTGCCGTGTGATCCGCTCGGCTCGGCTGCCACGTGGCGGAATTGCGCCCAACTGTCGGCTGAGTTCAGCGATGTCCCAGAAGATTTGATGCCGCGCGATGCGGCCGTCGCGGATCTCGCTGCGGTCCATGCCGGGTACACCGAGGTGACCACCGGTTGGGGCCAGTGGCGGAAGGTCTGGAGCGGTGAGCTTAGCGGTGAACGTGCCGGAGAACTGAAAATAGCTGGCGATCACACTCCGCCCGGTGTCACCCACTCCTCCAGCTTCTCGAGGTGAAGGTCGGGAATGCCGGCAAAGGCCCTGCGGACGTATTGCTCGACGGCTGCGCGACCGTGCACGAGGGGCGAGGGTGCTGCCGGGTCTTCGTATCTCACATCGTTGGTCAACAGCGCCGAAATCGCGTCACGTCGTGTGCGTTCCACGCGCGATACCAGCGCGCCAGTGTCTCGCTCGCGGCCGCCTCGGCACGCGCCTGGCTGCTCGGTCCAGCCTCCATGCCCCAGACCGTAGCCTCAGCGAGTCCGTAGGTCCAGCTCGCCTCCGGACCAGCTCGGTCGAGATCGTGCCGATGGGGAGACCTGGGTTTTCACCGCTGGACTCCGCGGATGGCCTGCGATCCGCCACGATGCGCCCGTTCTGCACGGAGAACGTTGGTTCTGTCGCCTCCGGTCCGAACCTGAAGCAAAGGCTTCGGAATCGTCGGAGACCTTTCTCGTTGCGCCGGGAGGCTGCTTCACATCGAGGGCTTGCCGGGTGCCGACAGGTTTCCGGCTGCGTTCCCAGCGTGGTCGTTCCCGTGGGGTAGTACGACCTCAGCGGCTTGCTCGGGCGTGACGTGGGG
The DNA here is from genome assembly GCA_963731435.1 of uncultured Solirubrobacterales bacterium. GTDB lineage: Bacteria > Actinomycetota > Thermoleophilia > Solirubrobacterales > Solirubrobacteraceae > Palsa-465. The sequence continues at coordinate 859,370 of CAVSVF010000001.1, read as the reverse complement.
GTAGAGCGTCATGATCACCATCATGGCGGCTAATCCGCCGATCAGTTGGGCAACGATGTAGCCGGGGACGGAAGCGGGGGTGATGCCGGCGAAGGTGTTGGAGAACATGCGACCGATGCTGATCTCCGAATGGAGGGAGACTTGATCGCCTGAGGAGCTCGCCGCCCGCGAGCTGTCAGGAAGCAGGTCGTACCGGCGCATCTCAGCCAGTGATCGGTCGCCTGAAGGCCGTTGTGCGCGTTAGCGGGATCGTCAGCTGCACTTGGAGTTGGTGGCGCTGGAGAAGTTTTTGACCGCGCTGGCGGCGGTTGCCGCGTTGAGTCCTACCTTGGCGTAGTCCTGGGCTGACGGGCTCGGTGGGAGGTGTTTCACGCTGGTGACGAGCGTGTCGACGTCGCGCTTGAGCGTGGTCGTCTCGGTTGGGAAGTCGTTCTTGGCGGAGCCGACCAGCGTCGTCGCCTCGGTCTGAATCTTGGTCGCCTGCGTCTTGAGCTCGCTGAGATTTCCGCTGGACGCCAGCCCGGGCACGGCGTTGACGGAGCTCTGCAGGTTGGCTACGTCCTTGCAGTACGCCGGCTTGCTGCTCCCGCAACCCACCAGCAGAGCGCCGGCCCCTACCACGAGCAGCATGATGACCAATCGCGCGCGGCCGTGGTTGGTGGGGTGCCTGGATGTGGTCGGAGTAAGGCGGGCCTGTGATCGAGCGGGCATCGGTGGGCGTAGATAACCGACCTGGTCCGGCCTCGGTAGGCGGCTTGGTGCCTGTTGCCCATATATTTCTTGGTGTGCCGGGACGGGCTCGGCATCCGCAGGGGCATCCGATTTGGCCCCGTCGCGAGGGGGCTCCTGCTCCAGAGGAAGTCGTGGGTCGCCCGGAACCTGCGGATGAGCAGCCTGTCCAGTCGCGAACCGCTACGCCCGCTCCATGTGAAACCCCTGGGACGCGCGTGACCCGACACCTATACGCCGGGCAGTCGCCACGGAGGCTCCGCTAGCTCACCGGACGCTGGTGTTGGCAGCGCCGGTGTCGGCGATTACGTCCTCGGCGCCGGATGCCGGATTGATCTGGTCGAGGTAGGTCTCGAATTGCAAGATCGGCTGGCGAAAACGAGGCACGCTTCGGCTCACTTTGATCCGGTAGGTCAGCGGCACCCGGGATCACGTGGGCAAGAGCACCCGTCGGGGACGCGGCCATCACGATCAGCAGCAAGACGAGCAGGCCAAACGGACGCCGGATGCCCGGGTTCATATCTCCGCGGACGCCCAAGTCCCTGCAACCGGGCGCCCCGCAAACCTCCCTGATGGGCGATCGATCCGATCCAAGGCCGACGCATGCTCGCATAAGTGGAGCGTCGCGGGGCTAGCCCGCTATTCACCCGCTAGATGTTCACGAGATGGTTGAGGAGGGTCGGACGGGGTCCACCCCGCGCCCCGCGCGCGACCCCGGGAATCGATGGTGTCTAGCGAAACTGCCAGGTTTCGCTGTCAGCGACCGAGTCGCAGGGAACGAGCTCGATGGCGTTCCCTGACTCGCCTCTGCCCGCGTCGAGGCAGTTACCGAGCATCTGCAGTTCACCGTTGGCTGCGACGGTGAGGCGCTGTCCAGATTGGCCGTTGCATGTCTGGATCTGGATGCGCGTACTGACAGCGCCGTTGGGGGCGTCAAGGCATTTGCCGACCACCTTGACCGTGGGGCTCTCGCCGATGCTTTTGAACTGGACGTCGCGCCCGCCGAACTCAAATTGCTGTGCGGCGCTGCCGTTGCACTTGGACAGGGCGATCACGGTGCCGTCCTTGGTGCTTGCGCCCGGATCGTCGATGCACATGTGGGGGTTGAGATCGCTCGCGAGCGTGGTGAAGCTGGGTGGGATCGCGGCGTAGACCGCAGGCGGGTGTTTCGGGCTGTTGCAATCTCTGATCGAGTGGTCTGATGTAAGGGCACAAATAAGCTTGCCGCCGTGGTCCACTCCGTACCGAGTGACGAGGGCATCCCGGAAGATCGCCCACTGGCGCTTTGCCTCTGCGATCGCGCCGTTGACGGCACGCTGCGCGTTGTGGCGGACGGCACCACGACGCGTGCCGATCTCGCTCACGATCCCGAGCTCCCCCGTGGTGTCGATGAACTCCTTGTCCTTGTTCAGACCCTCGTCGTGGGTGATTCTGCCCACGCACGACGAGCTCGGGTAGCAGCCGGTTGCGATTTGCTCGTCGGGGATCGGGGCGGACGGTTGCCGCAGGTCCCAGAAGGCAGGAAGATCCCTGCGTCCGAGGCCCGGCGGATTTGTGATGCTGATCGGCTGGCTGGGATCAGACTGATCCGACCAGTTGCTGTGGGAGTAGAAGTCCTCGGTCGCATGCAGCACGTAGCCAAACGACTCCCACACGTTGCATTTAGCCCGTCCGCGGGCCCCGTTAAACGAACAGCTGGAGAGATAACTGGTGCCGGGGTCGCTGGAGATGACCATCCCGGTCTTACTGAGTATTAGACCGGTGACACCTGCCATCTTTACCGCGCCCCAGCTGGGGGCATTGGGGGCGCCCGACGAATGGCCGTCGTAGAGCATGCCGCGTGCCCACGCGCGGCATTCCTCCAGCTTCGCCGTTGCGTTGGCGCGGCTTTGGGGGTACTTCGGCGTGTTCATGTAATCAGCGTCGTCGCAGTGCCACCAGGACGGCCCTCCGCCGAAATGAATAGGAATGTTGTCGGCTGCCCCGACAGCTCCGAACTGGCCCGTTGTCCCAGCCAGATTGCTGAGAGAGTCGTTCTCAAAGCAAGAACCGTCGTGCGGCTCCCCGGGGCGGCAACCCAGCGCGAGTCGGGTGATCCGTTCATGCTCGGCGTGCTGGCCAAGGATGTTCACGGTCCCGAATGCGTCCGCCGCAGCGGGAATCAGACCGCCACAGCAGATACCGACGCCGCATGCGAGCAGGACCGCTCTAAAGCATCTGCGCAGCATCGCCTTCACACCCCGCAGGCCGCGCAGTTGACCAGGTCGTAGCTGATGACCACTGTGACGAACCGCGGCGGAGAGCCAACTGGGTTAGGCCCGGCCGGTACGCGCCCGGTACAGCGGATGTCAGACGGAGGGCGGTAGATCGAGGTCAAGCAATCGAGGCCCCAGCCCTTGTTGTGGTAGATCACGAGCATGCGTTCCGCTTGCGCGCACGAGACGTTGACCGTCTCGAGTTTCCCGACCCACGAGCCGCTGACGTCGTCCGAGCCGCACTCCCGTGCCGAGACTCGATGGCTGCTGGCCGTGCTCGACTCCGTCGCGAGGTGGACGATCAGCACCGCGCACGCACACAGCAAGACAACGAAACCGCCCCACTTGCCTACCCGCATCTCACTCCCTGGCTCTGGCTGGACCGTCCCGGTCTGGTCTCGACAAGCCAGAACCAGACACAGCAACCATCGGCAAATTTGCACAGGCTTCTCCGGCGGACCGTGTGCAGAGCCAGGGGGCGGCGCACCGTGCGGGCAACTCCAGAAACGCATCGCCGGGCGCCGATGTCCGTCGCGGTGAGGCTAGTCGTCTTCCTCTGAGCGCCATGCCGGCTGCGGCGGCGCTGAGACAACCGCGCGGTGGAGCAGCGTGAGCAACTGACGGCGCTCGGCGGTAGCGAGTCCGCCGAGCACCTCGTCTTCCACCTGCGCGGCGAGTCGTTTCGCGCGCTGTAGCGTTCGGCGGCCGTTGGGTGTGATCGTGACCTCCCAGGCGCGGCGGTCCCCCGGGCGGCGCCGACGCTCGGCCAAGCCCTTGCTTTCGAGGTCGTCGATCAGGGTGACCATCGCGCTCGGGTCGATGCCCATGTCTGCGCTCAGCTGCTGCTGAATCGCGCCGTCGCGGGCACCCAGGACGTTGAGCACGCCGAAGGTGACGGTCGTTAGCTCAAGCGTCTTGAGGGCGTCGGACGTGCGCGTGTGGGATGCGCGCCAAAGCCGGAAGAACAGCTGGCCGGCGAACTCGTCCACCCCCTTGTCGGTTGCGAAGGCGTCTGCCATCGCGGAGAGGCTACCAGCTTTTATGGTGGATCCTCATTATGGTTGACAATAATCATAGGAGTGTCCTACGATAGTGGGAGACAGTTCCTACCGGTCCATTGACCAAGGAGTGCTTGTAATGGCTAAGAACACATCGGCAAAGGGCAGTACGCGGACGTCCGCCAAGGGCGCCACCGCGAACCAGAAGCGCTCGAACGGATTCACGGCTGAGGAACGGGCCGCCATGAAAGAGCGCAGCCAGGAGCTCAAGCGCACGAAAACGAGCAAGGCGGATCCAGAAAGCGACGTGCTGACGAAGATCGCCGAGATGCCAGCGCACGACCGCGCGATGGCCGAGCGAGTCCACGCCATCGTCAAAGCCACCGCGCCGGAGCTCACGCCGAGAACGTGGTACGGGATGCCTGCTTACGCCAAGGACGGCAAGGTCGTGTGCTTCTTCCGAAGCGCGCAGAAGTTCAAGACGAGGTACGCGACGCTCGGCTTCAGCGACAAGGCGGCCCTCGATGAAGGCGACATGTGGCCCACTGACTTCGCGGTGAAGGAATTGACCGCCAAAGAGGAGACGAAGATCGCTGCTCTGCTGAAGAAAGCGGTGAGCTGACGCTCGAGCGCGCTGACCGCGGTGCTGGAGGCGGGCGGACTGCACGACGTGACCGTTCGTACGGTCGCAACTCCGATGCAGGCAACGTCGCTGGCGGCGTGGTGGGAGCGGGTGCCAATGCTCGCCGGCCCGCTCGCGCTCGCTCTGGCCGGCATGGAGGCCGAGGTCCGGGACGCGATCGCCGATCGTGCCACGCGGTCCGGTGCGAAGGTCGCCACCAGCGACGCTGAGGGGATCGTGTTCGCCGGCTCGTCGCTGATCGCGTCAGGCCGCAAACCAACCGGCTGACCGCCCCCCGGCGACGGGTTGCGCCGCCCTCTCGCGACGGCGCCTCAGCTCGCGCGCCGCCGAGGGCCGGGCGGGACTTGGCTCAGCGGATGAGCGGCTCGGCGGGGAAGCGCAGGTTGAATCGCTCGATGAGGTCGGGCACGCTTGAGGGGTCCATCTCGAGCGCGTAGCGCTCGCACAAGGCGCCGAGGACCGCTGGTTCGGTCTGCGCTACGCCGCCAAGGTCCACCAGCTCCTCAAAGAAGCGCTCAAAACCGGCGGGCGAGATGATCTCGAGGATCCGGCATGGGTCGTCGCCGGCGTTCCAGAACGTGTGCCATTGATCCCGGGGCTTGAAGACGACATCGCCTGGGCCTGCCTCGAGCACGCTGTCGCCGAGGAGAGCTCCCATCCGTCCCTCGATGACGTAGCTGTACTCGTCCTCGCGATGGTGGCGGTGAAGCGGTGCGGCAAGCGCACGTGCTGACATCGGGTGCTCGACGAGCGAGAAGCCTCCGTCGGTCACCTCGCCGTCGATCATGAACCGCACCCCGATGCTGCCAAGGAATCCGGCCTTGCCGTCGTCAGGTCCCAGAACCCGCGTGGGAGTTGCTTGTACGGCCATGGCGTCTCATTTCATTGGACAGTGGTGTCGCATCCACCCTACACCTCTCGGAACGTCTGTCAATATTCAGCGGACATTTATGTCCGACCAAACACGTTCCTATCGCATGCAACGCCGCGCGAGGTCCCAAGAACAGACTCGGCTGCGGATCACCGAAAGCGCCGTTGAGCTGCACGGAACGCTTGGTCCGTCTCGCACATCGATCAGCGCCGTCGCCGCCCTCGCCGGGGTACGGCGGTCGACCGTGTATCGCCACTTCCGCGACGAGGCGGCACTGTTTGACGCATGCACCGCCCATTGGTCAGCGGCGAACCCGCCGCCCGACCTCATTGCCTGGACGAAGATCGATAGCCCGGACGAACGGCTGCACGTGGCCCTCGGCGAGCTGTACGGCTTCTATCGACGAACCGAGGCCATGCTCGAGAATCTCTATCGCGACGAAAAAACGATGCCGCTCGTCCAGGAACGGTTCGCCACCTTCCGCGGCTACCTAACAGCGGCTCGTGACGTCCTCATGGCCGGAAGAAGGCTCAGGGGGGCCGCCCGTCGGCGCTCACAAGCGGCCCTTGCCCATGCGATCGCCTTTTCCACCTGGAGGTCCGTGGTCAGAGAGCAGGGACTCACCGATGAGGACGCCACTGTCCTCCTCCGCGCGCTAGTCGACGCCGCGGGCTAGCTGGGGCATAAGCACCCCGCGGAAACGGGACCCTGGTCAGCTCGAGTCGGTACGGCGGTCGCGTCGCCGGCGTGCGGGCTCTTCTTGGCCTGACTTGCCTCCGCCCCCGGCGGGTGGATACGGTAGCGCTAGCTCATTTTCAATACGAGGGGGCCGCACATGAGGGCAAAGGTCATCGTCTTGTTGGTGCTTGTCGTTGCCGGTAGCGCGGTGGTAACGGGGTGTGGCAGCAGCAGCAGCAGCACGTCCACAGCGAGTCCAAGCGCCGGCGGCTCGAGCACCACCTCGTCGCCGAGCTCCAGCTTGGGCGGCTCCAGCAGCACCTCGTCGCCGAGCTCCATCTCGGGCGCTGGCAGCACGAACTCGGCCGCAGCGGCGGCGAAGCAGGGATGCGAGGCCGGGATCACGAACAACCCGGCGATCGCTGCGAGCAAGCGCAGCGAGCTCGCGAAGGACTGCCAGAACGTCGCCGCCGCCGCCGCCTCGGGCGACAGGGCCAAGGTCAAGGCCGCCTACACGTCGTTCTGCACTGCGCTGGTGGGTGCCATGCCCTCGGGGGCGCAGGCCGAGGCCAAGGCATCCTGCGCTCAGGGGGCCAACGCGATCCCATAGCCGCTCCGTGGGACCGGCGCGGCCGCTCGTTGATGTCCTAAGAGGTGATCATCAAACCTGATCGCCGGGATCAGCCCGTGACAACCGACAAGGTCGCGAGACCCGACGATCGTCGGCAGTACTACTGAACAGCCTCGCGAATGACGTCAGCAACCACCGACGACATGGCCTGGAGCGTCGGAGCGTCGGGGCTTAGCTCGAACGAGTACGCGAGATCCTTTGGCTCGTTGTAGCCGACCATGACCGCGTCGCCGCTATCCCACACGAGTACGCGCAACGGAAGCTCCAAGCCGACCCTCGGATCCTGCTGCATCAGCGGGGTGCCCGCGCGCGGGTTGCCGAAGATCACCAGAAGCTCGTCATTCAGCTCCATGTCCACGTCCCGCGCCGCCGCCGCATGGTCGATCTGGGCGAACACCGTCAAGCCTCTGTGTGTGATCGCCTCCAGGAGCCGGCGCAACGTCTCTTCGTAGTTCGATGCGCTGATGGCTGTAAGCACACCCTGATTGTTGCGAGAAGTGCGGTTATGCGCTCGCGGTGACCGCTTTCAGGTCGTCTAGCGACTCGCGGATGATTCGGGTCAGGTCTTGCTGGCCGCTCTCATTGGCCCAGCGCTCAAAGGCGACTCGGAACACAGCAATCCCCGCCTCGGCAGCCAGACTGGCGCCAGGGTCGCTCACGCCTCGCCCGCGCAGCGCGTCGCCAATCGCCGAGGCGAGTGAGGCGAGCTTGATCAATTCACGCTCGCGCAGCTCTGCGTTTGCGGCAATGACAGCCTGTCGCTGCCGAGCATATTCGCGGCGCTGCTGAAGGAGCCCGCCGGCGGCGTGGAGGGCCATGGCCACCGTGTCGAGTGGAGTCATCGAGGCAGGGGCATCAACGACCGCCTGCACGAGGAGCTCCTGCAGCATGCTCCCGCCCGCGAACAGAACCTCGCGCTTGTCCGCGAAGTACCGGAAGAACGTTCGCTCTGTCAAACCTGCGCGCGCGGCGATCTCCGCAACGGTGGTGTTGTCGAATCCGCGCTCAGCGAAGAGCGCGAGGGCTGCCCGCTCGAGCCTCCCACGGCTGTCGGGCTCCCAGCGCGTCATACCGCCGATCGTAGTTGATGACAGAGACTGACATCCATGCTAGGGTGATGACAGTAACTGACATCGATCTGGCTCGTCCGCATCCCGGCCGTGGACGATCGACTAACCAGGAGGTTCGCATGCGTGTTTTCGTCACCGGCGCGTCCGGCTGGATCGGCTCCGCGGTGGTCCCCGAGCTCATCGGTGCCGGCCATCAGGTCGTCGGCCTCGCTCGTTCGGATGCCTCAGCCGACGCCCTCGACCGGGCGGGGGCAGAGGTGCAGCGGGGCACGATTGATGACCTCGACGTTCTGCGCAGTGCAGCTGAGGAGTCGGAAGGCGTGATCCACCTTGCCTTCAAGCACGATCTCGCCTTCTCGGGAGACTTCCCCGGCGCCGTCGATGCCGACCGCCGCGCCATCGAGGCACTCGGCGAGGCACTGGTGGGTTCTGATCGGCCGTTGGTCATCGCCTCCGGGGTGCTGGGACTCGCGCCAGGGCGCGTCGCGACCGAACGCGACGGGCATGGCCTCGACTCCGCTCCAACGCAATTTGGTGGTGCCGAAGGTCGGATGGCCAATGCCCAGACGACGCTTGCGCTGGCCTCCCGTGGGGTCCGCTCGTCCGTGATGCGGCTCCCCCCGACGGTGCATGGCGAAGGCGATAACGGCTTCATGGCGGCCATCGTCGGCGTCGCCCGCCAGAAGGGCGTCTCCGGCTACATCGGTGACGGAACCAACCGCTGGCCGGCCGTCCACCGGTTCGATGCCGCACGTCTCTTCCGTCTGGCGCTGGAGAGCGCTCCGGCGGGGTCGACGCCCCACGCGGTAGCCGAGGAGGGCGTGCCGATCCGCGACGTCGCGGAAGTCATCGGCCGACACCTGGAGCTCCCGATTGTCGCCATTTCCCCCGACGACGCAGGCGGGCACTTCGGCTGGCTGTCCGGCTTCCTCGGGCTAGACAGCCCTGCATCGAGCGCGCTCACCCGTGAGGAAATGGCATGGCATCCCACACAACCGGGGCTGATCGAAGATCTCGACCAAGGCCACTACTTCCGCAACCCATCCGCTTGAGCAACGCGGATGGTAAATCGCTAGGACCCCTTCGCGGCAATGATGGTCAGATGTCCGTTGGAGCCCGAGATGGAGTCGACTCGTTCGGTGAACGTCACCGAGCCGCCATTCACCAGTACCAGGTGGCAGTTGAGCGTCGCGCCAACCTTCGCGGCGACCCCGCTGGGACAGCTGACCGACCTGGCCGGCCCCGCATTCGTCTTGGTGAGACCCTCGCGCGCCAGGCTCACCTCGCTGCTCTGATCGATGGTCGTGGTGCCGCACGCGCTGACGAAGATTGCGCAAAGGATGGGTGCCGCGGCAAGCCTGAGGCTGCGGGCCTTGGTCATGTGAGCCTTCCTGTTAGGAGTGCTTGTGCGATGCGCAGCGAACGCTCGCGGCGCGCGTAACCATCGGTCGCCTTCACCGCTCGCTTGAGTTCTGCAAGCCGACGCGGTGGAGTAGGGTTGCGGTGTGAGCGGTGCTGCAGGGGCTGTGCCGGACCGGATCCACCAGCTGGGAGACGGCCGCTCGCTCGCTTGGTGCGAGTACGGGAGGCCAGACGGCACTCCACTGCTCTACTTCCATGGAACGCCGGGCTCACGCTTAGACGGTCGGCAAGCTGCTGACGCGATCGCAGGGCTTGGTGTGCGGATGATTGCGCCCGACCGACCCGGGATCGGGTTGTCCAGCCCCCAACCGGGAAGGCGCTCGTACGCGGGATGGGCCCGCGACGTCGAGCACCTGACCAGGGGTCTCGGGATCGATCGATTTGCGGTCGTCGGTTATTCCAGCGGGGGGCCGTACGCGCTCGCGGCAGCTCAGGCGTTGGGTGACCGCGTCACGAGGGTGGCCACCGTCAGCGGAGTGGCCCCGTCCGAGATGCCCGGGTATCGCAAGGGCACGACGTCGACTGATCGCGCGATGCTGTTGCTCGGGTTACGTGCTCCGTGGCTCGGGCGCTTCCTCATGGCTCAGGCGCTTAGGCAGGCCCGCAAGCATCCCGAGCGCTTTGCGAAAAGCGTCGACCGGGACTTCTCCACCGACGCGGACCAGCAGATTCTCGATGGCGGCCTCCGCGCGGAGATCCCGGAGATCTTTCTGGAGGCCGGCCGCGGCGGTCCCGCGGGCATGGTGGAGGACTTCGCGGTTTGGGCGCGTCCTTCGGGCCTGGCGCTGAACGAGATCGGCACTTCCGTCCGGCTGTGGCACGGCGAGGAGGACAAGACGATCTCGTCGTCGCACAGCCGCTGGGTCGCGTCGCAGATACCGGGTGCCGAACTGACCCCTTGGCCTCACGCCGGCCATCTGCATACACCCGAGCGGTGGGCTGAAGTCTTTCGGTCGGTGGCCTAACGCCCCGGTGCTCTTTCGCCGGTGATGGGTCGAACGCCATTTCAGAGCCCGTCTTACCAGCATCCGGCGTAACGGCCGCCCCATCCGGTAGGGTGCCGCAAGTCAGGATCGACGACTACTCCTTGGAGGCGCAATGGAAGGGATGGACCGTGAGGCGATCGGCAGTGAACCGGGGACCGGCAGGGCCATGGCTGGGCCCGGGGCCGGCGGTGGTCTCACGCCGCCCAATCCCGATTACCCGATCCATCTGGACGTCCAGTACCCAAGTCAGCTGAGCCGCCTGTTGATCTTTGTCAAGGGCATCCTGGTCATACCGCACTACCTCGTCCTGATGGTCCTGGGCCTGGGTGCGTTCGGCGTCTGGATCGCCTCGTGGTTCGCGGTCCTCTTCACCGGCCGGTATCCCGAAGGAATGTTCAACTACATGGTCGGGGTGATGCGCTGGGGTGCGCGGGTTGGCGCCTACCAGTTCCTGCTCACCGACGCCTACCCGCCCTTCTCGTTGGAAGACGATCCCGCCTACCCGGTGCACCTCGAGGCGCAGTACCCGGCCCACATCGCCCGGTGGCGGCCGCTGGTCCATGGGCTCCTGGGGATCCCGGCGTTCTTCGCCGCCTCGGCGATCATGTTCGTCGGATACATCGCCGTCTTCCTGGCATGGTTCGCCATTCTCTTCACGGGCCGGTATCCGGAGGGTTTCTTCAACGTGGTTGTGATCGGCTTGCGCTGGACGCTTCGCGCCAACCTCTTCCACTACTGGATGACCGAGCGCTACCCGCCATTCGTGTGGGCTTGACCCGGTTCCGCTAGGCGCAGGGTCGGCAGTGGATGGCACTTCCACCGGCGATTCAGGAATTCATCGAACACCAAGCCGACGGGGCTCCCGGGCGGTACGGCGATCTGCGCGCCGTGATCTTCAACGGAACGCTGAGTCGCTCCCCTGAGCCCAGCCACACCGACGGACTGCTTGAGATCGTCCGCACCATCCTTGACCGGGTGGGCGTAAACGTGGTGGAGATTCGGACCGTGGACAATGAGATTCCGCCCGGGGTCTGGCCGGACATGCGCGAGCAGGGCTACGACCGCGATGACTTCCCGGACATCTACCGGGCTTCAGTCCAGCCGGCCGACATCATTCTGATTGCCGGTCCCATCTGGTTGGGGGATCAGAGCTCTCAGACGCGGAAGATAATCGAGCGTCTCTACGCGTACTCAGGCGAGGTCAACGAGCGCGGACAGTGGTCCTACTACGGCAAGGTCGGCGGGGCGGTGACCACAGGCAACGAGGACGGTGGCAAACATGTCAGCGCGCAGGTCCTCTACGCGCTGCAGCACATCGGCCTGACCGTTCCTCCGCAATCCGATTCCTACTGGAACGGAGAGGCCGGACCGGGATTGTCCTATCTGGACCCCGGCAGCGGAGGCCCAGACAACGCCTGGACCACGCGGAACACCGTCTTCATGACCTGGAACCTTCTGCATCTGGCCCGCATGCTCAAAGACGCGGGTGGTATTCCCGACCACGGCAACTCCACCCGCGATTGGGATCTGACCCAGCCGACCCACCCCAACCCCGAGTACCGCTGAGCTGGCACGCGGTTCGTCAGCTGCTCGTGGGTGACCGCGCCCGCTGACCCGGCGGGGTTTGATCCACGGGCTGGTCTGCGCCGTATAGGTCGGTATGCGACCGCGATCACTTCTGCTTCCGGGCGTGGTGGCAGGCGTCGTCGCAGTGGTCGCGCTTGCGCTCGGGCAGAGCCGGACCCCCGTCCCCGCCGCAAGGACCAGTGCCGTGGTGACCGCCAAGGCGACCGGCATCAGGATCGCAAACTACGGTTTTCACCCTCCTGCGCTGACGGTCAAGATCGGGACGAAGATCACCGTCACGAACACCGACCAGACAGCGCACACGGCAACGGCAAACTCTGGCGCGTTTGACAGCGGCACCGTGAATCCGGGGAAGTCGGACACCTTCACGATCACCAAGCCGGGTAACTACACGTATTACTGCCAGTTCCACGCGTTCATGACGGGCACGCTCAGGGTGGTGAAGTGATGGGACGCGTCGCCAGCACGACGCCGAGGACGAGCGTTCTCGCTGCCTCCCTCGTCGCGATCATCGCCGGGGTGCATCTCCAGCAGTACGTCGACTTCATCAGCGAGGTGCCGACGATCGGGGTGCTTTTCCTACTCAACGCGGCCGGCGGCGCGGGGCTGGCGGTGGCGCTGCTCAGCCCCGACCGCCAGCTCCGGCTGCTCGCTGCGCTCGGGGCGACGGGCCTGGCTATCGGCTCGCTGGTCTCGATCGTCATCGCGCTGAGCGGAAGCCTCTTCGGTTACAGCGAGCCGACGCTGCGCTTCCCGATCGTGATCGCGATCATCGCCGAGGCGGCCGCGATCCCCGTGCTTGCGGGGCTCGTGACCGGGGGCCTTCGTAACAGTCGTCAGCCGGCCTAGCCGGCGACCCCCTCAACCAGCATGTGCAGCCCGGAGTGCCGGACCCGCCCCGGTCGCAGGCCGCTGGCGCGCATCAGCTCGTGCACCTCCCGCGGCGAGCGCTCTCGGCCTCCCTCGCATTCCACCATCATGTGCAGATCGACCATCGAGCTGATCGCGCTCGGCCGGTCGCGATCCAGGTGCTGATCGATGCACACGACCTTGGCCCCGCTCGGCATCGTCGCCCGGACCCGCCCGAGGATCTCGCGGCAGACGGAGTCGCTCCAGTCGTGGAGGATCCACTTCAGGAGGTAGACATCGGCGCGAGCGTCCAGCTCGCCGAACAGGTCGCCCTGCCGAACCTCCACCCGATCACCCAGACCCCGGGAACTCAGAAAGCGCTCACCCTCCGCGGTCACCTCCGCCACGTCCAGCAGGATCCCTCGTGCGCGGGGCCGGCGCTCGAGGATCGCCGCCAGCAAGCTTCCGATTCCACCCGCCACGTCGCAGATGACGCCTCGGCGAGGCCACGGGTAGGCGCGCGCGATGGCCGCGACGTCGACGGCAGTGAGCTCACGCATCGCCTGGCCGAAGCGCTCCCCCTCGTCAGGGTGGTCACCGAAGTAGTCCCAGACTGAGTCGCCGAAGGCGCGCCGATGACCTGACGGCTCCGACCCACCGTGCAGCTGCGCCTCCAGGTGCTCGTACGCTCGGGCGTTGGTCGGCGCAGCCTGGTAGGCCACCCAGGACGCGATTGATCGCGGATGGTCACGGCGGAGCGGCGCCCCCAGGCGAGAGAGGCGAACTCCCTGCTCCGGGTCCCACCGGGCCAGGCGTGAGGCGGCCGCGGCGCCGAGCACGCGGCTGGTCGCGTCCACGTCGAAGCCGAGCTGCTGAGCCAGCTCACGCGGGTGCCGCCATCCCTCGCCCATCGCGTCGGCCAGGCCGGAGGTGACGAGCGCTCCGGCGAGCTTGGTTCGCTGCAGTCCGGCGGTGAAATCCCACAGCAGCCCTTCCGCAGGCATCGTCAGATCAACCAGATCGAGCATCCTGCTGCGGATCCCGAGGCCCGCGCGGAACAGCGGGAAGGGGACCGGAAACGGGGGTAGCGGCACGCGGGCAACATACCGCGGCGACTGGATCGCTGCCGGACGTTCAGCGACGTGGTGTGTGGTTCCGGACCGTGGCCAGCGATTCCTCGCCGGCGACGACATGAGCCCGCATGTTGACCCCCATCATCTCCAGGGCGGCATCCGCCAGCCCCGGGTGGATGCAGGCGACACAGTCGCTGGGCACCACGATCTCGAAGTGGCGGACGTATCCGTCGAGCGCCGAATACAGAATGCACTGCTCGGTCACCTGGCCGGCCAGCACCAGCTGACCGATCTCCTCCTGGCGCAGCATGTACTCGAGCTGGGTCTGGTAGAAGATCGAGTGCCTGGCCTTGACCACGAACGGCGTGCCGGCCGGTGGGGCGATTGGACGAACGAGGTCGGGGGCGGTGCCGTCGAGGGCCTTCTCGACGATCTGCTCGCGTCCAGCGCTCCAGTCGTTCTGGTTGTCGTTGACGTAGATGACGGGCACCCCGGCCTCGCGGGCGTCATCGATCAGCGAGCAGACCGCGGGCAGGATCCCGGCCACCGACTCCTTGAGCAGGTCGGCGTCCTCGTGGTCATACGGGTTCAGCATGTCGACGACCATCAGCGCGGCGGGCATCCGGTCCTCCTACCCGCAGTCCGAGCCCGAACGCTTCGCCGTGCAGTGCTCCAGCGTCAGCGCCCACCGTTTGAACACCGCGAGCGCCGGCTTGGGCGACACCCGACCGTCGATGTACCTGAGCAGCCCGGCGAAGTTGAACCCATACGGCGGCGCACCCGGGCTCTCGTTCCCCATCCACGTGTACCAGTAGAAGCCGGTGAGGCCGAGCTGAGCCCGGTTGGCCTGAAGCAGTGGCATCACCTGACCCAGCAGCTGGGCCTGCATCTGCTCCGTCGTGCCCACCCCGAACTGGGGTGGGGCCTTGCCCTGCGAGGAGGGCCAGGTGATCTCGGTGGCCAGCATCGGCTTGGCGTTGTCGCCGGCCCGGTCCATCACCGCGCGGACTCGCTGAAGGATGGTGATCACCCCAGCCGGGCGCTCGGTGTAGGGGTGGACAGCCACCACGTCGAACTGCTGCCGCGCCGCCGGCTGCGCGTAGATCTGAGCCAGGTACTCCCACGAGAACTCCGGCAGTCCGGCGAGGACCACCTGCGCGCCCGGGTCGGCCTGCTTGATGGCGGCATGGGCGGCGCTCAGCAGCTTCACGTAGCTGGGGGCAAAGGGCTGGTCGGACCAGTAGGTGGCGAAGTTCGGCTCGTTCCACACCTGCCACATGCGGATCGGGACCCGCGGGGTCCCGGGGTGGGTGCTCCAGTAGGTGCCGTGGGGGCCGTAGCGCTGCACCAACGCGCGCAGGAAGCTCGCGTAGGGGGCCGGCGAGCTCGGCGTGGAGGCGGGGCCATGGCCGTTGCCGTCCCACGCAGGGGTGTCGAGCACCACCGGCAGCAATGAGAGTCCCCGGCTTGCGGCAGCCCCCACGATCCTGTCCGTCGGCCCGTACTGCGTGGGGACTCCACCGACGCTCTGGAACTGCGCTCTCTGGCCGACGGGCACATCGGAGAAGCTGCGATAAGGCTGCATCGTCGCCCAGTCGACGGAGACCCGCAGGCTCTCCACCCCGGAGGAGACGGCGAGGTCCAGCTGGCGGTCGAGGCCGACCGCCGGGGTCAGCACCGGGCCATCGAACATCGCGCCGATCACCGGGCCCTGAGGCCGCTTGACGGCGCTGCCGCCACAGCCACCGAGCACCAGCATCCCCAAACTGAGGAGGGTTACCGCCGGGCGGAGGCGCACGGTCAGCTGCCCTGACGCTTTCGGGCTTCGCGGCGCTCGCGCCGTGCCTCCTCCCGGGCCGCCCGGGCGGAGTTCGAACGCGCTGCCTCCGGTCCTCTCTTGCGCAGGGTAAAAGGCCCCGCAAAGCCGGTCAACACCCGCTCCACCTCCATGCTGGCGCACTCGGGACAGGACGCGGTCCCGGAGACGCTCGCGAAGGCCTCGAACTCGGTGCCGCAGTCGGTGCACCTGAAGTCGTAGAGGGGCACCGCGCAATTGTGGCTGGTCACGCTCCGCCGTGGGTTTCGAAGCCATCTGGTTTCGCCGAGTGGACCGAAATGGCTTGATTGCGCGGGTCTTGCGCGGACGACCGGCCTTCGCATCCGCGCTCCACTCACCTGTACCCTCAACGGCAGCGCATGGCCTACGCCGAGGAGAGCCCCCGGATGCGGGGTCCGATCAACGAGCACGCGTCCGCTCTCGCCTATGAGTGGCGGCGGCTCACCCGCGCCGCGACAGCGGTGGCACTGCTGACCGCGCCGGCGTTCTTCCTGGTCCTGTACGAGTCGAACCACCTCTCCGTGGTGGCTTCGGTGATCATCACGGTGTTCGCCGTCCTGCTGTTCCGTGGGCTGATTGAAGTCGTAGCCCGCAAGCTGATCCCCTCCCCCAGCCTGTATGGCGCCGAGGAGAGCCTGAAGGAGGACGACCTCGTGGCGCGCCGGCGGTACTGGTACTGGCGAACCAAGCTGCGCCGCATCCCCATGCTGATCCTGTTCCTGGCTCTGCTGCTGGTGCTCTGCCAGGTGCTGTTCTCCTTCGCCGGTGTCAGCGCCAGCTTCTTTCACCCGTTCGCGGGGCTGCGGCAGATCTTCCCGCCGGACACCCTCCCCCAGCTGGCGCTGGTGTTCGTACAGCTGCCGCTGCTGCTGTTCATCAACGTGTTCATCCTGTTCGGGCCGTTCCTGTTCATGGCGGTGCGGGGGATTCGCAGCTATGAGCCGGGCGACGCCAGCTGGGGGGTCAAGATCGACGACGTCCGCGGCCAGGCCGAGGCCAAGGAGGAGATCACCCGCGTGATCACCCTGTGGCAGTCGGGCGAGGAGTTCGAGCAGGCGGGCGGCAAGCGGGAACGGGGACTGCTGTTCCTGGGCGCGCCGGGCACCGGCAAGACGATGATCTCCAAGGCGATCGCCACCAACTTCAACTGCCCCTTCGTGACCATCCCGGGCTCCGGATTCGCCCAGATGTTCATGGGGATGGACGCACTTGTGGTCCAGTTCATGGCCCACAAGGCGCGCAAGCTCGCCCGCAAGTGGGGCGGGCAGTGCATCGTGTTCATCGACGAGATCGACGCCGTGGGAACGCGCCGACAGTCGCTGGGTACCGGGATGACGGGCAGCGAGCCGAGCTCGCTCCATGACCTCTGCTTCTTCGGTCCCAACGGCGCGCTCACCCCCAGCGGCGACGTGGTGATCGAAACCCGCGCCTGGCGGGAGCAGCTGTTCGCTCAGCGAGCGGAGCAGGCCCAGACGCCCTACGGCCCCACGCTGGACCGCTTCGCCCAAGGAATGCAGAGGTTCATTCCCGGCTTTGGCGGCATGGGCTCCGGCGGGCAGGCGCTCAACCAGCTGCTGGTGGTGATGGACGGCATCGACGAGCCGCCGGTGGGGCGCAAGTTCCTCACCAACCGCTTCAACACCTTCCTGGACGCGATCTTCGTGGTGCCGCGCAAGCTGGGGAAGCTCTCGCTGCGCGTGCCCACCCCGCCACCGCGCTCCGAGCAGATCTACTTCATCGGGGCGTGCAACGTGCCGATTGAGATGCTTGATCCCGCGCTCACGCGTCCCGGACGAATGGGACGCCACATCTGGTTCCGCACCCCGACCAAGGACGACCGCAAGGACATCCTGGACCTGTACATGAGCAAGGTGGACCACGAGCCGGACCTGGATACCGACCGCCGGCGCGACGAGCTGGCCCGGATCACCAACGGCTACTCCCCCTCGATGATCGAGCAGTGCTGCTCGATGGCGCTGACCATCGCCCACTCCGAGGGCCGCCGCATATTCGCCTGGAGGGACATCGTGGAGGCGATGACCACGGTGGAGACGGGGACGGCGCAGAACATCGAATACATCCAGGAGGAGACCCGGGCGGTGGCGATCCACGAGGCCGGTCACGCCGCCGCCGGCCACGTGTTCCTGGAGAGGGACGTGCTCTCCACCCGTCTGTCGATCCGCAAGCGGGGCGGCTCACTCGGCCACTACCAGAGCATGGAGAAGGACGAGCGCTTCTCACACTTCCGCAGCCGGGTGATGGGCAGTCTGATCATGACGCTGGGGGCGATGGCCGCTGAGCACGTGTTCTACGGCGAGAACTCCCAGGGCGTCAGCGGCGACGTCATGAGCGCGACGGCAACCTCTGCGGCGATGGTCGGCATCTGGGGGATGGGTGCCGACCCCATCCACATCGGCGCCGGGCTCGATCCCGCCGAGGAAGACGAGCACGTGATGAAGCGCCTGGAGCGGATCGGCTCGGCGATCATGAACCGGGCCAGGACCTCGGGACCGATGACCCAGGACCCGATCGCCTCGGTGCTCGGTGACCGCGACAAGCGACGCGGCGCGGCGCAGATCCTCGGTCAGGCATATGTCACCGCGTATGGGCTGATGGCCACCAACCGGGAGGCGATTGAGCGAATCGCCGACACGCTGATCGAGCGCAAGGAGATTCATGGCGACGAGGTCACCGACCTGTTGAGCGGCGCTGGGCTGCGACGGCCGGAACTGGATCTGATGGACGAGCGCACGTGGCCGACGGTATGAACGAGCCAGAGCCACCCGTTCTCGCCACCGGGGAGGAGGCCGCAGAGCCGCGGCTCGGCGCCACACCGGCACCGGCCAGCTACGAGACCGTTCAATCCTCTCCGCATGTTCAGAAGTTCCGGGCGGCGATAGCGATGCTGGCGGGAGTCGCCGTGGGCGCGATCGTGATCGCGATCGTCACGCTGGCGACCTCCAGCAGCGGCGGGCCCGGACAGAGCTGGTCGGATTGGTCACCGCCCGACGGCGGGCTTCAGGGGGCGCAGGAGATCGCCGATCACATCGCCCCGAACTATCGAATCGACGGCACCAACCAGCTGGCGATCGTGACGGCCTCCAACCTGACCGACTCCGCCTCCGCGGCAAATTCCACCGCCTCCAGCACCTCGTCCAGCGCGGCCGGGCCGCAGCTCGCGGTGCGAGCCAACCCATCCTCCAGCTCGGTCTCGCTGCTGGGCGGGAACACCATCGCCTTCAACCTCTGCGGGATCGGCAGCTCTACCTGCTCCATCGGCGTGGGTACCGCGTCCGCCGACCGCATGCTGCTGCTGCGGCGGGAGGCATTGGAGCTGGCCCTGTACACCTTCAGGTACATCGGCGGGACCCAGAACGTGGTGGCGATCCTTCCCCCTGGCCATTCGCAGCCCAGCGACAAGCTGACCCCCAAGCCGCCGTCTTCCCAGACCGCCACCACGGGCAAGCCGCTGGACGTCGCCCTGCTGTTCATACGCGACGAGCTCGGTCCGCTGATCAACCAGCCGCTCAGCGACACCTTCCAGGAGCAGCTCCCGCCGACCGTCTCCCAGCTGAGCCTGTGGAAACAGACCCCGGAAGCGGCGCTGGTCGCCCAGCTGACCGAACGGGTCCTGTTCTCAGTGAAGCGGTCCACGACGCAGGACGGCACCAACCTGATCGTGCTCAACCCGCTGCCGCCCCAGTAGGCGGTTAGGTCTCGGCAACTCGGGCCGGCCGCCGCTCGTACCCCTCACAGCTGCGCACCGGCAGCCGGGGATACCGGGGGAAGCGCTCGGGCTCATCACGGGAGCGCCGGCAGAGCGAGAACACCGAGCCACGCGTGTTCGGCACCAGCTGCTGATGGCGGCAGTTTGCGCAGAGGCCCGTCGGCGGGCTGCTCAAATGGTGGCCGCCGCGACGTCCGAACGCACCGAGCCACGGTGGCGAGCATCGGCGCCGTCCACGACCCCCACCGCGTGCACCCGCCCGCCGCGCGTGACGAGGATGTAGCGGGAGCCTCCGTGGAGACGGTGACCGATCCACACGCCGTGACCGAGGGAGCGGGCGTGGCCGCGGAGCGAGCGGGCGCTCACCCGGGAGCCGGGGCGCCACCCACCTGCGGTGTTGCCGCCCGCGGTACTGAGCACGGCGCTGACCCGGCCCGAGCGGCCGAACACGACTGCGTTGCTGCCTCCGTGGCTCACGCAATACGTGTAGGCGCGCCCGGGACGGTTCACCGGCTGTCCGGCGGCGTAGAGGATCGTCCTGCTGGTCGCCCCCAGATACAGCTGCTTGAGCCCGCCGCGGCCGAGGCGCGCCCGCGCCGGACGGCAGCTGGTTGACGGCACGCCGTAGACGCGCTCCCACATCTGGAGGTAGGCCTCGGCGCCGTGGAACATGTCGGTCAGGATCGGCCGGCCGGCGACGGTCTGCAGCTCGTTCAGCCAATCGGGGAACATCCCGTAATTGGCCACTCCGTCCTTGTTGATGTCGAACGTCCTCTGACCCCACTGCTCACGGGTGAACGTCACCTTGCCGTCGTAGGACTTGAACGGGTAGTGGATCGGGTTGCCGGAGGTCGGCTGGCTCTCCTCGGCCAGGCCGTTCATGTCCGCGCCGTAGCCGAAGCCGGTACCGCCGTAGAAGTGCTTGTTGCGAATCTTCAGGCTGGTCTTCCATTGCGAGATGAACGCCGGCGGCGACGCTCCGGCGATCGGAGTGACGAAGCCTCCGAGGTTGTAGATCCGCGGGTTCTCCTGGGGGGAGTCCCAGCTGTGAGCGGAGACCACGCCGGAGTAGCGGTGGGCCTCAAGGATTGACAGCGTCGCGTCGGCCGTCTTCGCGTCCATGTGGTCGAGCTCCACGATCAGGTGCTCCTGGACCATCTTCTTGATCAGGTAGCTGCCCAGCGGTGTCAGGCCGCGCTGGTTGCAGTGCGGCGGGGGCGGATACACCGGCACCGCACCGGCCGCGGCCCCCTGCGAGCCGCCTGAGGAGCTGCCGAGCAGACCCCCGATCGACAGATTGGGATGGCTCTTGACCGAGGTGGCCGGTCGCAGCTTGTCCTGAACAGCGAGCAGCGAAGCGAGGCCTCCACCGGCCGGAACCGAGGACATCTGCGTGGTGTCGTGCTCGGGGCCGGTGCAGGTCTTCACGTCGAAGAACTGGCCGGTCTCCAGATGGTTGCCCCCGTTGATCAGGACTCCCTCCTCGCCGGAGTCCATCTTCGCCCCGCCGAACGCGTTGTCGAACTTGTGGACAGGGAAGAACGTGCTGACGCCGAGCCCGCGGACCTCGCGCAGGCCTGCGTCGATGTCGGACTCGTTGCATTTCGGCGTGCCCAGCACCTCTCCGCAGTGGAACAGGTCAGAGACCTCAATTCCCTCCACCACCGCGAGCTTGCCGGAGTTGATCACGGCGCGAGCCTGGAACGGATTGGTGACGACCTGGAAGAAGCCCTTGCCCGGACCACCGGCCTGGGCATCGATGTAGTTCTGCAGGGCGCGCAGGTCCCCGGCCTGGATCCGGACCGAGGCCATGTCGTCGCAGGGGTTCCGGCGGCTGGACATCAGGTCGCACAGCGCCTCGTTGTCGACCAGCTGGGTCACCATCACCCGCAGGCCGGCCTTCCACGCCCGCTCGATACCGGTGTAGTAATCGCCCTCTTCGGCCAGATCCGTGGGCGAGGGCCAGGCCCGGAAAGTCGGCCACCCCTGGGTGTCGTGCTGGTGCGCGGGGGCGCCGTAGTCGACGAAGCTCTCCACCTGGCCGTTGGTTCCCTGCTCATAGGGGGCGCAGTTCGGCAACGCGTGGGGGATCCCGAAGGGGTCCCAGGGCTTGCCGCAGTGCCAGTCACCCCCGAGGAACTCGAACGCTGTCACGTGGGTGTGGGCGTCGATCGTGCCGGTGACCGTGCTCTCCGGGGTGGGTCCGGCGAACGTAGGGCCGGTCGCGTCCACCTGGCCCTCGGGGTAGGTGGCGCACCCGGAGGCCGCCCCAAAGCGAACCGGAATCGTCCCGCCGACGCCGGTGTTGGTGATCGTGAAGCCGTGGCGAGAGTCGCCCTCGACGCGCCACACCGTGTCGGCGCTGGGCGATCTGACCATCGCGCCGCCGGCGCTCATGAAGCTGTTGCCGGTCCCGTAGAGCAGGTAGTCCCCGAGCGACGTGGCCTGCATCCGGAACGGGCCGGAGGGCAGTCCGGAGCCGTGCAAAAGGAAGCAGCCGTGAACCAACGAGTAGCGGTTGAGTGGCGGAGCGGACCGCGCGGTCGCCGGGCGACTGGCCAGGGCACCGCTCCCGAAGAGAATCCCTGCGGCCACGATGACGGGCACGGTCGCCGCCAGCACCAATCGTCGTCTCACCCTCACCTCACCTCCTCCTCAGACCAACGCGAGCCAAGCATACGGGTCGCCAGCTTCTGGTTCCAGGCGCGACGCCGCTGCGACTCGCCGTTTTACTCTAACCACATCCCCGAAGCCACCGGCGCCTGTACGAGTCGCGGTCCGTCCTGCACCGCAATCGCCTCCGCCAGCACTGTGGACAGCTCCTCTCGGCTCTCCACATCCCGAGCCTCCATCCCGTAGGCACGGGCCACCGCGGCGACGTCGAGGCCAGGGAGCTCGAGACCGGGGGCATCCTCCACCTCCTCCAGCGCGGCGAACCACTTGAGGATCATGTACTCCTGGTTGCGGAGGATCAGAAAGGTGACCGGCAGCCGGTAGGCCACCGCCGTCCACAGCGCGGTGATGCCGTACTGCGCCGACCCCTCGCCGAGCACGCAGACGACCGGCCGCGCGGGCTGAGCGAGCTGCACACCGAGCGCGGCAGAGATGCCGAACCCCAGCCCCCCGCTGGCCCCGAAGAAGTAGCTCCCCGGCCGCGAAAGCCGCAGCCGGTTGCGCAGCGCCATCGTCGAGGACGGCGTCTCGACCACGGCGATCCCGTCCCGCGGCCAGACCTCAGCTAGGCCCGCCATTGCCTCGCTACCGCTCATGGGATCCGCATGCGGCGCTTCGCCGGGCTCGGGCCGGGGCTCCGGCGGCTCGCGCTCTGACTCACCGGTGAGTCTCACCAGCTCACCCAGGGCGAGGCCGACGTCACCCAGGATCGCCTCTCCCATCGGCGCTCGGGCGGCCTCCGCCGGGTCCGAGGTGATCGCCACGAGCGATGACCCCTCGGCCAACAGCGGACCGGGGTTGTAGGGGTAGTAGGGGAACACCGAGGATCCAACCACCAGCACCAGGTCGTGGCCGGCAAGCGTCTCGCCGAGCGCGGCGATTGCGGGCGGGAGCACGCCGACGAAGTTCGGGTGGTTCTCAGGAAAGCCGAGGCGACTCCCGCCGGTCGCAGGCGTCGCCCACACCGGCAGTCGCTGTCGCTCGGCCAGCGCGACCGCCTGCTCCCACGCTCCGGCCGCATCGATGTCAGGCCCCGCAACCAACACCGGTCGCTCGGCCGCGTGCAGACGCGCGGCCAATCCGGCCAGCGTCTCGGGATCGGGCGCCGCCCTGCCCACGACCGTGCGGGCCATCGCCTGGCGCGCTCGGTCCTCGTCGGCCTCCTGATCCCAATCGTCCATCGGAATCGAGACGAACGCTGGTCCCCGCGGTGGCAGCGTCGCATGGTGGATTGCCCGGGCGATCGCCCCGGGGACGTCCTGCGCTCGGGGCGGTTCGTGACTCCACTTCACGTAGGGCTGCGGCCCGAGGATCGCGTCGCGATTGGTCAGGTTCGCCTCCAGCGTGATCTGCGGGCGGACCTGCTGGCCCGCGGTGATGAGCAGCGGCGCCTTGTTCGCCTGGGCGTTGAAGATGCCCCCTACCGCGTTGCCAACCCCCGGGGCGGTGTGGAGGTTGACATGAGTCGGGCTGCCGCTGGCCTGGGCGTAGCCATCGGCCATGCCGAGCACCACCAGCTCCTGCAAGCCGAGGACATAGGTGAAGTCATCCGGGAAGTCGGCGAGCATCGGGAGCTCGGTCGATCCAGGGTTGCCGAACACGGTGGTCATTCCGTGCGCCCGCAACAGCTCAATGGTCGCCTCACGGACGCTCGGCATCTAATTCGGTCCTTCCTCTTGCGGATCGGCGCCTGAGCCACACGCTATCCGCGACAGCAGTCCAGCGCCAGCTTCGCCGGCCTCAGAGCTGGGCCAGCACCTCCCCCGCGGCACGATCCCCCGACTGCACCGCTCCGTCCATGTAGCCGACCCACTCGGTCGCGGTCTCGGTTCCAGCCCAGTGGATGCGGCCCACCGGCGCTCGCAGCGCGCGACCGTATTCGGTGAGCACCCCCGGCGGCGTGACGCCGCCCGGACAGCCCCCGGTGTAGATCTCACGGTCCCAGACCTGATCGAAGGCCGTGTGAGGGTGGGCGGCCTGCGAGCCGAACATGCGGGCATAGGAGGCGAGCCAACTCCGCTTGCGTGCGGCGGCGGAGAGGCTGGAGAGCTGACGGGCGTCGTCCCCGCTGATGAACCCCATCAGCACGCCCGGCCGCCCGCTGCGCGGGGAGCAGTCGAAGGTTGCGCCGACGGGTGGCTCGACACTTGTCGATTGGCCGTTCAGGCCTTGATCGCGCCAGAACGGCCGGTCGTAGACGGCGATGGACTTGATCAGTGAGCCCACCGGGACACGCTGAGTCAGCTGGTCTCGGAGCGGGGGCAGGCCGGGTGAGTAGACGATCCTTCCCGCCAGGTTCGGCGGGATCGCCACGATCACGCGCCTCGCGGAGACAGAGAGGCCGTCCGAGCTCACCGTGACGCCGTGCGGTCCCTGCGAGATCGCGCGGACCGGGTGGCCGAGCCGGACCCGGTCGCCGAGCCGGCGAGCCAGCTGGAGGGCGATCCGCTGCGTCCCGCCGGAGACGCGGAAGTCCTGGGCCCCACCCTGCCCGGCGTTGGCGATCAGGGGTTCCACGCCCCCGGCGGCGTGCGCGTAGAAGAGCCAGTAGAGCAGCGATACATCACGCGGCTCCACCGAGATGACGTTCTCGAGCGCCAGGGCGACCAGCGCCCGGGCATCCGGCGAGGAGACGTTCTCCCGGCTCCAGCTGTCCAGTGTCATCGAGTCCCACAGCTCAGCGTTGGGGGCCTTCCAGGGCGCATCGAGCGGGACCGTCGCAGCCATCCGATCAAGCGTCGGGATTACCTGCGTGCCGAGCTCCACCACGGCGCCCGCGTCGGCACTCGGCGGGATCAGACCGGTGTAGGGCGTCGCCTTGCCCTCGTCGTACCAGATCAGCTTGCCGGTGGCATAGGTCGGGTACTTGCTGATCCCGACGTCCTTCATCAGCGCCTGAATCCGGTGCTGAGTCGGCCCCACGAAGGTGGCGCCCATGTTGGCCACGTCCGATGCGCCGCGGCCAAGCGAGCGACTGAAGCAGCGCCCACCCACCCGGTCGCGAGCCTCCAGCACCACCACCGAGCGACCGGCGCGGTGGATCGCCCTGGCGGCGCTGAGACCGGCGAGGCCGGCACCGACCACCACGACGTCCGCCTCCAGCGCGGAAACGCGAGCATCGGCGAGTGCTCCGGGGCCGAGCATCGCCGCCCCGCCACCCACCGTGCCAGCGACGAATCGCCGGCGGGTGATGCCGGAGCTGGTCTCGTTGGGGGGCATGTCTCCTACTGCGCTGGTTCGGGGGCCCGCGTGAGATGCGGGTACTGCGAGGTGAGGATGCCGTTACCCCACCGGAACGGGGGCTGCACCCGGCAGGGGACGTTTCCGAGCGCCAACAGCGGGACCTGGGAAACATTACCTACGTTCGCGCAGCTTGCCGCCTGGAGGCCGCCGCGTCCGACGTTGGCAAGCTCACCCGGCGAGTAGTAGGCGTTGTCACG
This sequence comes from uncultured Solirubrobacterales bacterium, assembly GCA_963731435.1. Lineage (GTDB taxonomy): Bacteria > Actinomycetota > Thermoleophilia > Solirubrobacterales > Solirubrobacteraceae > Palsa-465. The sequence goes on along the minus strand of CAVSVF010000001.1, from coordinate 833,901 downwards.
CGTGGTTGGCTCCCGCACCGATTGGCCGAAGAACGACTCCCGGCCAAACTCCGATATGAACCTCAGGTACTGGGCGCTGCCCGAGGGCGTGGCCGCCGGAGCCGTCGCCTGCAGATCGGCGGCGAGGTTGCCCATCGCTCCCACCAGCTCCTGCCGGTAGAGCGAGATGAAGTTGATGATCGGCACGACCTCTCTGACCGCCGGCAGCAATGCGTCGACTCCGGGCTTGAACGCGGTGGCGAAGCGGTCGACCGCGGGCAGCGCGGTGTTGGCGTCGGCTAGCAGGGTCGGCGCCGCTCGCAACAGGCGGATGGCCGGCGGCGCCAGGTCGATCACGCCGGAAAGCGCCCGGGGCAACGCCGGCGCCACCGGTGCAAGAGCGTCCAGCGAGGGACGTGCGATACCCAGCGTGGTGTTCAGAGTCCGCAGCGTGGTACGCAGCTGGCTCATGAACGGAGGCAGCGCATCGACGGTCTCGGTCACCTGCGTGTCACGAGCTGCGGTGGCCGAGAGAACGCCATCACCGGACCGGACCAGCGTCTGGAGATCGGCCGACCGGCTTCCCAGCGTGCTCAGCACGGTGGCACTGCCGTTGATCAGCCGCCGGAGGTCGCCCTGCTGCTCGTTGAGTACCCCGACGACTGCGGTCAGCTCGGTGGTCGCCGGGTCGAGGTTGCCGATCGCGTTGTTCAGGTCCTGTCCGCGGCCTGCCAGCGCCGTGCCGGCGCCGGTCAGCAGCGCCTGGAGGTCACGCTGGGTCGGCCGGTCGAAGGAGCCGAGCACCTGATCGAGCGCCTGCGTGCCCTGCACGTGGCTCGGCGGGATGGTGCCGCCGTCGGCGAGCTTCGGACCCGATCGGGTGCCGGTGGAGAGCGCCACATACCCTTCGCCGAGCAGCGTCTTCTCACGGAGGATCGCCTGCACGTCCCTCGGCAGCGGCGCGAACTGGGGCCGGATGTCCATCGTCAGGTAGGAGTCGACCCCCCGTTGCTCCACCTTCTCCACCTTGCCCACGGCTACACCGGAGATGCGGACGTCGGCCCCCGCGACGAGCATCCCGCTCTCCTTGAACAACGCGTGAACCCGGTACCCCTGGGGCCCCAGCGGAACCGTGCCGCCGAACTGCGTCCACACGAAGATCATCAGTCCGATGCACGACAGCGCGAAGGCCAGCGCCGCCACCACCGCCGATCGCTTGGGGGCCTGAGTGACCATTCGCTAGGAGCTGCACCCGAAGGTCGTGCCCAGGAGCGCCTCGGTGAGCGGGCCGAGGGGACTGGGCTTGAGGCTCGAGCAGGAGGTGAGGACAAGGACCCGCCATACCGGCCCGTTGGCATCTGAGGTGGAGATGAACGAGTCGGCGTTGTGGGCAAACCACGAGAACCAGTAGAGGAAACCGGGGTTCTTGCCTCCAGGGTTGTAGGCGAACTCGTTGGTCACGTAGTTGAGGACCTTGAACGCGCGGATCAGCGGCGGGACGGTCCCGTGAAGGCTCCGCGTCAGCGACGACAGCGGGGCGGACAGCGGCGCGACCGCATCCTCGAAGGAGCGGACCTGATCCAGCGGCAGCAGTGCCGCGGCACCGAACAGCGTCTGCGCCTGGTGCAGGGTGGTGGGAAGCTGGCGGGCGGTCGGGATCAGCGCCGTCGCCGTCGGACCCAGCTGGTTGGCCAGCCCGGCCACGTCGACGAGGGTGCTCCGGGTGGTCGTCAGCGTGCTCGGCAGCCGCGTGATCGATTGGCGCAGCGCCACGTCTTGGCTGGCCAGCGCGCCGACGGTCTGCTGGCCGGCCCGCACGACCGTGGTCAACTGTGCGTCCTTGGTGGCGGTGGCATGGCTCAGCACCCCGACGTTGTGCACCAGCAGAGCGAGCTCGTGGCGCCGGGCTGCCAGCAGGTCGCCGATCTCTCGCGTCTGCTGGGAGGTTGGCCCCAGGTTCTCAAGCAGCGAGCGGATGTCCTGCCCTCGTCCATTGGTGCCGTTGTCGAGCTCGGCGACCAGGCTGGTGAACCAGTCACGAGTGTCGCCGTCGAGCGCATCCAGCAGCTCGTCGGAGTCAGTGGGGGTGGTGGTCTGCCCCACCGGAATCGTGCCGCCGTGGGCCAGGACGCCGGCGCCGCGGTCCCCCGGGATGATGTTGATCTGCATGTCCTTCAGCGGAGTGTTCGGGACCAGGCTGGCGCTGGCGTTGCGGTACAGCTTTGGCAGCTTCTGCGGATCGATCTGCATGTGGATGACCGCCTTGCCGTTCTGCAGGGTGTCCCCCACGATCTCTCCCACGTGGACCCCGGCGACGTTGACCGGCTCGCCGAGGCCGGGCGCCACAGCCGCCGCGGTCGAGAACTCACCGTTGACCTGGTAGAAGCTCTGAAACGGGTTGGGGAACCGCTGCTGAAGCAGGATGTAGAAGCCGGAGACGAGGCCGAGCACCATCAGCGCCACCAGGATGGCCAGCGAGCGCCCGTAGCGCCCCAGCTGGAGCCTCATCCCTCTGCTCATGGCCGGCCCTGCGACGCGGAGGAGCTCATCGCTTGGAACTCCTGTTTCGTGACGGGTGGGGCCACCGCGGTATGACGCGCCGAGAAGTCGGGGGCTGCCGCCGGTGTCGCCAGGCTCGGAACCCGCTGTGAGGCGCAGGACTCATCGGGCCTGAACACCGACGGGGTCAGAGTCCCGATCCAGGCCGGGCTGGCACCAGCGAGCGAGCCGCCGCCTGGAGGCGAGGTGCCCACGAGCTGACCCAGCAGCGGGGTACTCCCAAGCAGCCCGGCGACCGAGCTGGGCGGCGATAGACCTCCGAGTGAGCTGGCGGCCCCGCCGCTCAATGAATTGGTGCCAGCCCCCGCCAGCACCCGCGTGTACGGCCCGTTGGCGTCGAAGGCACCGCTGGCTCCCGCCACCCCGGGCAGGAAGTGAACGAAGTCCTGCCAGACCGGACGCCCGCTGGAGAGTCCGCCATCGGGCACGGTCGCCTTCAGGATCGGGGTCACGTGCGTGCGCAGGCAGTCGGTGACCGGCTTTGCGGGCGGGAACGCGGTGGCCAGCTCGGTCAGGTTGCTGGGGAACTCCACGAAGGTGGTGTCAAGCGTTCGAATCAACCGGGCGCGTCCCGCCGGAGTCACCACCTGCTCCAGCTGACCGACAGTGCCGATCACGCTGTGGATGATCGGCGGCGAGGCCTTGAGCGAGGGATCCAGCGCGGTCGAAAGGGCCACCACCGGTGGAAGCGAGCGATCGATCGCCACCAGCGAAGCGGGCGCGACCCGCAAGGTGTCATCGACTCCGGAGATCGTCTGAGCGAGTGAGCCATCGGTCGAGGCCAGCGCCCCGGAGGTGATGTTCAGGTCCCGGACCAGTCCGGTCAGCTGCGAGGAGCTGCCGGCCAGCGTCGAGGTCACGTCGGCAGTCGAGCTGAGCAGCGTCTCGAGATCTCCCGGATGAGTGCCTTGCAGGCTCTGGGACACCCAGGAGACGTCCTTGAGCACAGGAGTCAGCTGCGGGATCGTCTGCTTGAGCCCACCGGCGCCGCTGTCTGAGCGAGGAAGGCCCGGCTGGGGGCCGAGACCCTGGTTGAGCGTGGCCAGCACCCGCGTCAGGCTGGAGCGGGTGGCGGTGTTGAACATCGACAGCACGTTGTAGAACTGCACCGGCGAGGAGGTGTTGGAGAGCGGAATCGTGAAGCCCTCCGGGGCGATCGGCGCGCCCGGGCTGCCGGGGTCGAGCTCCAGGTAGTAGCTCCCCTCCAGGAACAGGCGGTCCCTGATGGTCAGGGTGGCGTCGCGATGGATCGGCAGCCCCTCCTGCTCCACGGTGAAGCTGACCTTCGAGGCCTCGCCGGCGGGGACCACGTTCTGCACCTGGCCGACATCGATGCCGGCGATCCGCACCGGGTCGTCCGTCCGCACATTGACGCTGTTGCGGACCAGTGCGTAGACCGTGTACTTGTGAACGAATGGCAGACCCTGGTTGAAGGCGTATACGACCACGGCTGTCGTGAGGAGGATCGTCACCGCCGAGATCACCAGCGGGTGAACGCGACGCTGGCCCCGCCGGCCCTTTGTCCTCGTCCGGTTGGGGCTCACGGGACCAGCCCCGCCTTCGCTCCTCGCTGAAGCACGCCGGGCGGGGGGGCGGTGTTGTCGACCACGGCCGAGGTGGGCCCGGGGTCGCCAATCCGTTGACCGCCCCGGTAGACCTCGTTACCCGCCTGGCACTGCCCGCCGCTCTCCTGCGGGTACGGAGTGAGGTGGAGGTCCGAGGCGGGGGTGGCGGCCTGGGACTGCTGATCCTGATCGATCAGCGGCAGGATCCGCAGCCAGCCGGCGGTCGAGTCCCCCTCGCTGAGTGAGCCGGCGAAGTTGCGCGTCCATACCCCCGCGACGTTGCAGGCGAACTGCTCGGAGGAGATGGTCTTGAGGATCGCCCCCAGCCCGACGAACGCCGAAGAGCCGAAGGTCGCCAGGTCGTTCGTCCCAAGGACCTTGAAGGTGCCGATCGACGCGGGATCGCGCGCCAGGGCGTCGACGGCGTTCAGCGCTTGCTGTAGCGAGGCGGCCACCGGCGGCACCCGCCGGAACACCGGGGTGGCCGCGGTGACGACCTGATCCAGCCGCTGCGCCCCGAGCGGCAACAGGTTCGCCCCGGGCTTCAGTGCCTGGACGATCCCCGCGGCGTCGGCGAGTACCGGGGTGGCGTTTCTCAGCACGGTGGTGGCGACGGACTCTGTCGGCGGCGTCTGGTCGATCGCCGGCCCGAGCTGTGCGCGCGTCAACGCCGCCAGGGTGGTGCTGCCGTGCTCCAGCAGGGAGACGATGGTGGGGGCCACCGGCGCCAGGGTCTCGGTGGTCTGCGCCAGCCCTGAGATCAGCAGCGACAGATGCGTGCTGGGTGAGGCGAGCAGCGCCATCAGGCGGTCCAGGGGACCGATCAGCCCCCGGATGTTGTAGACCGAGTCGTTGAACTGCGTCCCGCGCCCGGCGAGGGTGTCCCCCAGCTCGGCGGTGGTCAACCTGATCCCGGTCTGGGTCCTCGGTCCGAAGGTGGCGAATGCCGTATCGAGGTCCACGAACGGGATGTTGTGGTTGCGCGCGGGGTTGGTGCTGAGCGTGAAGGTCGCACCGTCCGGTAGCCCGGCACGCGCGTGACCGGGCAGGATCTCCAGGTACTTCCCGCCCAGCACCGACCCCAGCCGGACCTGGTAACGGGTATCCATCGGCAACGGATTGAGGCTTTGCTGGAGCGCCACCGCCAGCTCGGCGTAGGGGTGCGGATAGCTCCGGGTGGCGGGCTCCGGGGTGATCTTCAGCACCTGCCCCACCCGGGCCCCGCCGATCCTCACGTCGGCGTTCTTGACGAGCTCGGAGGCGTTGACGACGTCGACGTTGATGTTGTAGGTGGGGACGAACGGCAGGCCGTTCTCCGCGATGTAGGACAGATAGACGGCCACCATCACCACCAGCAGCGTCATCGTCCCGACGAGGATCGGGTTGTCGAACAGCGCGCCCGCGGCCTTGCGTCCGGCTCTCATCGCAGCAGATAGCTCGCGAGGTTCTGGAGTTGACGGGTCTGACCGGACCCGGATCCGGGGGATGCGCCGGGCGGGGCGGACGAGCCGGAGGGCGAGGCGGCGGGCGCCGCGGACGGGCTGGCAGGTCCCGCGGGCGATGCGTCGGATCGGGTGGCGGGGGCCGCAGCGGGCTGGCGGGCCGTCTGGGAGACCGGGGTGGTTGGCCGGTATGCCGGCTGTGTCCCGTAGTGGGCCGAGCATCCCGCCACCGGCGTAGCGGCGAACGTCGAGCACTGCCCGTTCTGAGGTGAGATCAGCAGCAGCGAGAGGAGGTGCGAGGTGCCGTCGTAGCGGGCCAGTGCGGCGCCGACGTAGTAAACGACCCCCAGGAAGTTCTCCACGAATCCGTGCTGCTGGAGGTTCGAGGCCAGCTGCGCGAACAAGCGCGTTCCGGGCATCGAGCCGGCGGTGTAGGTGGCGAGCGTGCGCACCAGGGGGGTGGCGTCGCGGATCGCCGGGTCGGCGCGGCGCAGGGTCCGGGTGAGGTCGGCGAGAGCCGGTGTGGCGGCGGCCGCGAAGGGTCCCAGGTCGCGCTGAACCCGGTTCAAGGACGGGACGGCGACGTGCAACTGCTCCACCAGCGGCGTCCCGTCCCGAGCGACGGTGTCCAGCTCGGAGAGCGCCGGCTGAGCCGCCGCCAGCAGTGGCGGCAGCCGAGCCACCGTCTGGGAGAGCTGGTCCCGGTGGGTGGCGGTCAGGCTGGTGAGCGCCGCCGCGCGGTCCAGGAAGGCCTGCACCGCGACGGGGTGTGCCGCGCCCTCGGCGGCGATCGTGCTCGTGGCATCGACGCTCCCGGCCAGCTCGGAGCGCTGGCGGTCCAGGATGCCGATGACCTGGCGGGCCTCGGCCAGCGCGGGGTTGGCCCGCCGCAGGATGTCGTTGAAGTCGTCGCCGCGACCGGCGGTGCCGATGCCCAGCTCGTCGACGATCGCGGTGAACCGCTCGCGGGTGGGCAGGTTGAAGATGTTGAACAGGTCAAGGAGGCTGACCGGCTCGGTGGTGTGAGTCACCGGCACGGTCGGAGGATTGCCCTTCAGCGGGGGGCTCCCGAGCGTTCCCGGATCGCAGTCGACGTAGTTCTCTGCGATCAGCCCCTCTGGCCGGATCGTGCAGGTGGCGTCCTGGTGGAACGGCATGAACTGACTTTCGATCGTCGCCTTGATGCGTGCCTTGAAGTCGGGGGTGACCACGACATTGGTGATCACTCCGGCCCGCGCACCGGCGACCTTGATCAGCTGCCCGCCGATCAAGCCGCGGGCATCGTCGAAGATCACATCGAACCGGGCATCCGAGCTCCCTTGGGCCGAGGAGCGAAACCCGATCACCGCCAGCACGCCGCCGGCGAGCGCCAGGGTCGCGCAGATCACCATCACCCGTCTCATGGCCGCTGGTCGTCCGCCGGATTGCAGATGGACGATCCCCGCGCGCCGTCGGGCGTGGTCCACGGGTTGGAGCGGTCGGCCGCGGGCGGATTGCCGCCACCCGGGCAGGGGGCGAGCAGGCTGGTTCGCCCTCCGTTCAGCGGCCCGAGCGAGCCGGTCAGCGGGCCGACCAGGCTCAGCAGGCCGCTCAGCGAGGAGCCGCCGCCCTGGAGTGCCAGCAGCGTCTTCAGGTAGTGGCCGTTGGCGTCGTAGGAGCCTCCGGAGGCGCCGCCGACGCCGTTGAAGAAGCCCGCGACGACATCCGGTGTGTAAGGCCGCAGCCCGGCCAGGATCGGTGTGATGCCGGTCAACGCGCTGGTGAGCGATTTCACGGCCGGCGTGGCTTTCCGCTCCTCCGGGGGGAAGCCCTGCAGCGCCTGCTCCGCGCTCGGCACCAGCCCGGAGATGCCGGTCACCAGCTGAGCGGTCCCCTGCGCCGCGGGAGCGGCGTTCCGCAGCAGGGTGGCCAGCGGCGGCGCGACGGGACGGAGGTCGGTGAGCGTCGGATCGAGCTGCCGCGCGGCGTAGTTGACATCCGCGAGGACCCCCCTCCCCTGTGCCAGCACACCGGGAGCTCGCAGCAACAGGTCCTCGAGCGCCGCCCGCTCAGCGGCGACCTCGCGCAGGGTGGTGGCGGTGTTGGTGACCGCTCCTCCGAGATCGGGGCTGTCGGCGGCCAGCGCGCTGGTCACCTCCGCTCCCGAGGAGATCAGCCGCTGCAAGGCGAACCGATCGGCCACCAGCTCGCCGCCGAACTGGGTGAGCTGGCTGAGCGCCGGGTTGAAGTAAAGCGCCGCCTGGTTGAACTGCGACGCCGTCGGGCGAGAGACCAGGTACGCCCCGGTCCGCAGGACCTGCTGTATCGAGGTGCGGACCTTCGGGGTGAGCGCGTCGAGCACCATGTCGAGGTCGACGATCCCGCGGGTCTGTGTGGAGGGCAGGAGCCCGCCATTGCGGATCACCGAGCCGGCGTTGCTGAGGCTCAGTCCGACGAACCGATTGGCCACCCCGGTGAGGCTGAGCTGGCCGATCGTCGCCTGGGTGCCGGTGCGGATCGGAGTGAAGCTGTGATCGGTGATGTCCAGCTCCACGTCGGCGAGGCCGTTGTTCGCCAGCGTGATCGATCCCACCGACCCCACCTGATGCCCCGCCACCGTCACCAGATCGCCGCGTACGAGCTGTCCCGCGTCTTCGAATTGGGCGTGCAGGACGTAGGTCGAGCTTCCCGAGAGCAGCACGACGGCCAGCACGGCGACCGCCAGACCCAGCGCGAGCACGGCGTAGACCCGGGTCAGCTGGCTGCGCTGCACAGGTCCCCCACCTCAGCCGCCGATCGGTGATCGGGCGTTGCCGCCCCAGAACAGCTGCGTCCCGACCATGCCGATGATGTGGATCCCGAGGATGTTGGCCACCATCGACTGGGCGGTGGCCTTGCCGACCCCCACCGGGCCACCGCTGACGTGGTAGCCGTAGTAGATGCACACCAGCACGATGAAGGTGGCCATGGCCATGCACTTCAGGCCGGAGAAGAAGAAGTCCTGCGGCGACTGGAACTCCCAGAACAGCTGCAGATATCCCCCACGGGAAACCTGGCCGAGCTGGATCACGTCGGCGGTGTAGGACGCGGCGAAGCCCACGGCCACGGCGATCATGTAGAGGAACGGGAGCACCAGCCAGGTCCCCAGCAGCCGGGTCGCGCCCAGGTAGACCACCGAGTCAAGACCCATCACCTCCAGGGCATCGATCTCGTCGGATATCCGCATCGAGCCGATCTCGGCGACGAACCCGGTTCCCACCTTGGCCGCCATCATGTAGCCGAAGGCGTAGGGGATCACCTCGCGCAGATCACACAGCGCGGCGATCGCGCCGGTGGAGGAAGTCGCCCCGACGGACTTGGCGGCGTAGGCCCCCTCTATCCCGCACTGAAGGCCGAGGATGAAGACGAGCCCCAGGACGATGATCGCCGAGCCGGTGATCAGGATCCCGGCCTGGCGCAGTGCCTCGCCGAGAAACTTCAGCACGCGTCCGTTGAAGACCTTGACGACGATCTGTCCGCAGAAGCGGCTGGCTTCGCCGAATGCGGTGAGCCCGGCCAGGGGTCTCAGGAAGATGTTCATCGCGGCGTGTTGAGGGCCGGGTGGGTCGCCAGCAGCGTCTGGGTGAAGGTGTAATCGATCGCGCCGATCCCCAGGAAGGCGATGACCACCGCCTGGTTGACCGCCCGGCCGACCCCTTCGGCGCCACCCGAGGCGGTCAGCCCCTTGTAACAGCAGACGATCGCGATCATCGCGCCGAAGATCGACGACTTGACCAGCATGGCCAGGAACTCCGCCGTGGTCGCCTGAGCGAAGAAGGTGGAGAAGAACGGGCCGATCTGGGCACCGTCGGTGATGGTGACCAACACTCCGCCTAGCGTCCCGAACAACAGGGCGTAGATCGAGAACAGCGGGGTCAGCAGCATCAGCGAGAGGAACCTCGGGACGACCAGGCTCTTCACCGGGTCGACCCCGAGCACCACCAGCGCGTCCAGCTCCTCACGGATCTTCCGCGCCCCCAGGTCGGCGGTCATCGCCGTCCCGGCGACCCCGGCCATCACGATCGCGCATACCAGCGGGGCGAACTCCCGCATCACGATGATCACGAACAGCCCGCCGAGCCGATCGAGCGCTCCCAGCAGGTTCAGGAAGTTGCCGACCTCGACCCCGGCCGGCCCGTACGTGAAGGCCAGCGAGGCAAGGATCATCGGGAACCACCCCAGCCGCAGCGCGAACAGGAACTGATCCACCAGCTCCGGGCCGTAGTTGAACGGCGGCGTGCTCGCGGCGACGAGCGTCCGGCGGAACAGCAGCAGCATCGCCCCGATCGTCGCGATGAATCCCCGTAGCGGCTGATAGCCGAACCTGAGGACTACACCCATACTGGGATTCCCTTTCCTCTCCGCTCCTCGCCGAGCGACACCCTCCCACGGTGGACCCGGCCGATCCGCGGACCCGATCATATGCTCAAGCTCCGGGGGCTGGCAACCGCGAACCTACGCCCCTGTGACATATCACCCGCTCGCCGCTACTACACTAAATGAAGCATGACGACCTTCCGCAGACTCCTGGGCTTTCTGCGGCCGTACCGCTCAGGTGTGACCTGGTCGTTCCTGCTCGCTGCGGGTGCCATGGGGATGACAGTGCTGATCCCCTACCTGACCGGCGTGGCGATCGACGCGATCCGCTCTCACCATCGCGACGAGCTCTGGACGTGGGTGTTCGTCATCGTCGGGGCCGGCCTGGCGCGCCTGGGTCTGAGTGCCGCCCGGCGCCTGATCGCCGGCCGGGTGTCGCTGGGTGTGGAGCTGGACCTGCGCAACCGCCTCTACGGCCATCTGCAGCAGCTGGAGCTCTCCTTCTTCGACGGACAGCAGACCGGGCAGCTGATGTCCCGTGCCACGGTGGATCTTCAGTCGGTCCGTTTCTTCCTCGGGTACGGGCTGATCTTCATCGGCCAGTCGCTGATCTCGATCCTGCTGGCGGCGGTGGCGATGTTCGCGCTGCAGCCGGGCCTGGCCGCACTGGCGCTGGCCCCGGTCCCTTTCGTGGTGGTGATCGCCCAGCGCTACGGCAAGCGCTCGCGTCCGGCCATGCAGGAAGCTCAGCAGCGGATCGCCGAGCTCACCGCCGAGGCCGAGGAGAACGTCTCCGGCGTCCGCGTGGTCAAGGCGTTCGCCCAGGAGGGGCGCCAGCTGGGCCGGTTCCGCCATTCCGTCCAGCGGGTGTTCGACCAGCAGCTCTACGCCACCCGGATCCAGGCGTTCTACAACCCGATGATCAGCTTCCTGCCGAACCTGGGGCTGGCGGCGATCCTGCTGGTGGGGGGTCGCGACGTGATCGACGGCAGCCTGACGGTGGGTCAGTTCACCGCCTTCTACGCCTATCTGCTGATGCTGATCTCGCCGATGCGCACGCTCGGCTACATGCTCGGGGCGGCCCAACGCGCCACCGCCTCCGGGGCTCGGATCTTCCAGATACTGGACCGGGTGCCGGAGATCACATCCCCGGTTGACGCGCCGCCGATGCCCTCCGGGCGTGGCGATATCTCGCTTCGCGGGGTCAGCCTCCGCTTTGCCGGCGCCCCCCACGACGCACTCAGGAACATCGACCTTGAGATCGCCGCCGGCAGCACCGTCGCTCTCGTGGGGGCGATGGGCTCGGGCAAGACTGCACTGGTTTCGCTGCTCCCCCGCCTGTACGACGTGACCGGAGGAGCGGTGAGCATCGACGGTGCCGACGTACGCTCGGTCGACCTGGTCAGCCTCCGGCACGAGATCGCTGTGGTCAACGACGACCCGTTCCTGTTCTCGGCCACGATCCACGACAACATCGCCTACGCCCGCCCAGGGGCCTCCCGTGAGGAGGTGGAGCGGGCAGCGCGGGCCGCCCAGGCGGAGAGCTTCATCCAGCGGCTGCCGGATGGTTATGACACGCTCGTCGGCGAGCGCGGGCTGACCCTTTCCGGTGGGCAGCGGCAGCGCATCGCCATCGCCCGCGCGATCGTCGCCGACCCCCGCATCCTGATCCTCGACGACGCCACCTCCTCGGTCGATGCCTCCACCGAGCAGGAGATCAAGGAGGCGCTCGGCGCGGTCATGAGCGGACGCACCACGCTGATCATCGCCCACCGGCTCTCGACGATCTCGCTGGCCCAGGAGATCGTGGTCCTGGAGAATGGGCGGGTCGCCGCCCACGGCGATCACCAGCAGCTGCTGGAGCGCTCCGAGCTCTACCGGGAGATCGTGGAGAAGGGCATGCCCGACCAGGTGTTCATGACCCGCAAGCCGCTCGAGGCCGAGGCGGTGGGGCTATGAGCGCCACCACCATGCATCGCACATCAGAGCTGCGCCGCCGGCTGCGCGAGACCGGCGGCCGGGGGCGCAAGCTGCGTGGCCTGATCCAGATAGTTCGCCCGTATCGCTGGCGAGTGGCCGCGATGTTCGTCGCACTTGTGCTCGCCACCGCCGCCGCACTGGCTCCGGCGCCGCTGGCCAAGCTGGCCATCGACGACGGAATCATGCACCACGACGTCGGTGCCCTGGACATGGTTGTAGTCGCGTTCCTGCTCTCCGCGATCGTGTACGCGGTGGCCACCTACGCCCAGACCTACCTGGTCGGCTGGGTCGGTCAGCGGGCGCTTCAGGATCTCCGGGTGGAGGTGTTCGCCCACCTCCAGTCGCTGTCCACCAGCTTCTACTCGCGCAACCGCGCCGGCGTGATCATCTCCCGTCTAACCAACGACGTGGAGGCGCTCGACCAGCTGGTGGAGGACGGGATGGCGACCTTGTTCCAGTCAGGACTGACGCTGATCGGCGTGGTGGTGATCCTGATGGTGATGGACGTCCACCTGGCGTTGCTGACGTTCATCGCCCTGCCGATTCTGGCCGTCGGGGGTCTGGCCTTCCGGATCGCCTCCGCCGACGCCTATCGGCTGACTCGGGAGAAGATCGCGTGGATCACCGGCTACCTCCAGGAGACACTGTCGGGAATCCGGGTCGTCCGAGCCTTCGGTCAGGAGCCTCGTCACATCAAGCGATTCGAGGAGCTCAACCGGGAGAACCGAGATGTCAACATGACGACGGTCAAGCTGAACGCCGCCTACTTCCCTGGGGTGGAGCTCCTCTCGGCGCTGGTCACAGTGGAGATCCTTGCGGCCGGAGGCATCGAGGCGATCAACGGGCACACCTCCACCGGCGTGGTGTTCGCGTTCATCGCCGCGCTGAACAACTTCTTCGATCCGATCCAGCAGCTCTCCCAGCTCTACACCACCTACCAGTCGGGAATGGCGGCGCTGGACAAGATCTTCGAGCTACTCGATGAACAGCCTGACCTGAGCGATCGTCCGGGGGCGACCGAGCTGCCCCGGATCAGCGGAGAGCTCCGCTTCGAGGACGTCTCCTTCCGCTACGGCAGCGACGAGGATGGCGCATACGCCCTGCGGGACATCGACCTCGACATCCCTCCGGGCCAGACGGTGGCGCTGGTGGGCGCCACCGGAGCCGGAAAGTCGACCTTCGCCAAGCTGGTTGCTCGCTTCTATGACCCCACCGCCGGGCGGATCACGATCGATGGGCACGACCTTCGATCGGTGACGTCCCACTCGCTGCGCTCGCAGCTGGGGATCGTCCCGCAAGAGGGCTTCCTGTTCAGCGGCACGGTCCGGGAGAACATCGCCTTCGGACGGCCGGACGCGTCCGAGCGCGCCGTCGCCGAGGCGGCCCGGGCCGTCGGCGCGGACGGGTTCATCCGGGAGCTGGAGCATGGGTACGAGACCCAGGTCGGCGAGCGCGGCGTGCAGCTGTCCGCCGGCCAGCGCCAGCTGGTGGCATTCGCACGGGCGCTGGTCACCGATCCGCGGATCCTCGTGCTGGACGAGGCGACATCCAACGTCGACGTGCACACTGAAAGCCTGATCGAGCATGGCCTCCGCCGGTTGGTCGCCGGGCGCACCGCGATCGTGATCGCACACCGTCTCTCCACGATCCGTAACGCCGGACGGATCGTCGTGCTCGAGCACGGCGAGATCGTCGAGCAGGGCACCCACCAGGAGCTGCTGGACGCCGGGGGTCGCTACTGGCGGCTCTACCGGGACTGGGCCGAGCAGGCGGCGGCATAGCGACGCCGATGCGGGTGGTGGCGCTGTCGGTGGCGGCGGTGAAGGGCACGCGGATACGGTCGGTGCCCTCAGTCGAGTTGGATCCCTCCGGGGCGGTGGAAGACCGCCGCTTCTTCGTCATCGACGCGCGAGATCGGATGGTCAACGGTAAGCAGGTCGGCGAGCTGCAGCGCATCGAGGCCGAGTACGAAGATGGTCAGCTCGGTCTCGTCATGCCCGACGGCGAAGTCGTCCGCGCGCCGGTCATCGGCGGCGAGCCCGTACGGCCCCGCTTCTATTCGCGCACGGTGGCCGGGGTAGCGCTGGACGGGCCGTGGCACGACGCGCTGTCGCGGGTGGCCGGTCAACCGCTCCGGCTGGTGGAGGGGGAACGACGGGCGGTGGACCGTGGCGCCGGCGGCGGGGTGACGCTGATCTCCTCGGCGTCGCTGGCGCGGCTGGCGGCGGAGTCCGCTACCCCGGAGCTTGACCGGCGGCGGTTTCGCATGCTGGTGGAGATCGACGGAGTCGACGCGCACCAGGAGGACGCGTGGGTGGGCCACACGGTGACGATCGGCGACACGCGCGTGCGGTTCGCCGGTCACGTCGGTCGCTGCCTGGTCACCAGCCGAGACCCCGACAGCGGCGAGCTGGACCTCCCCACGCTTGACCTGCTGCGCGGCTACCGAGGTGAGACCGGCGCCACCGAACCGCTTCCCTTCGGGATCTTCGGGGCGGTGCAGGCGCCCCGGACGCGTGCGCGTCGGAGATCGGCTCGCGGTGGACGCCCCGGGCGAGGCCGGCCAGCTAGGCTGAGCGGCGATGAGCGAGCGCGTCTCGATCACCGTGGAGGGCCACGTGGCCGTCGTCGCGCTGACCCGCCCGGAGAAGCACAACGCACTGGACATCGAGATGTTCGAGGCGATCATCGCCGCGACGGAGCGGCTGCGCAGCGAGCCCGGGGTACGCGCGGTGGTGCTGCACGGTGAAGGTCCCAGTTTCTGCTCGGGACTCGATGTGATGTCGGTGATGTCCGCGGCGGATGGCCTCGACGGACTGACCGAACCGCTACGAGGAGAGTCCCCTAACTGGTTCCAGCGCCCCGCCTACGACTGGAGCAAGGTCCCGGTCCCGGTGCTCGCGGCGATCCATGGAAACTGCCTGGGGGGCGGGCTGCAGATCGCGCTCGGGGCCGACATTCGTTACGCGGCACCGGATGCCCGTCTCTCGGTGATGGAGATCAAGTGGGGGATGATCCCCGACATGTCGATCTCACGGACGCTTCCGCGTCTGGTGGGAATCGACGTGGCCAAGGAGCTGACCTACACCGGGCGCGTCTTCACCGGCACCGAGGCCGGCGAGCTCGGGGTCGTGACCCATGTCGTCGACGATCCGCTGCCCGCGGCCTGCGCGCTGGCTGAGGAGATCGCCGGGCGTTCCCCGGACGCCGTACGAGCGGCCAAACGGCTGTTCGACGAGGCGTGGACCGGCTCGCCGGATCAGACGCTGGCTCTGGAGGCCCAGCTGCAACTTGGCCTGATCGGATCGCCGAATCAGCTGGCTGCGGTCTCGGCCGGATTCACCAAGCAGCCGGCCGAGTTCGTTGATCCCTGACTTCTATACTCGCGCAGCGTCGCCACGCCCGACACCGGTTCGAGTGCGGGACCCATTGCGGGGTGGAGTAATCGGCAACTCGCCAGGTTCTGGCCCTGGAATTCAAGGTTCGAGTCCTTGCCCCGCAGCTTCTTCTCGCCCGCCCGGTCGGTCAGCCCGGCTGCGCGTCTAGCTGGGGACGCCGTCCGCGGAGAACTGCGGGGTGATCTGCCCCTCCAAGCCGGGGTCAAGGATCAGCAGCACCTGGTCGCCGGCCTCGATCACCGAGTCGGCCTTGGGGACGAACCCGGCTCCGTCGCGCAGTACCGAGATGATCAGCGAGCCGTCCGGCAATGGCACCTCCTGCACACGAGCGCCTGCCGCCGTCGATCCCTGCACCACCTCCAGCTCGATGATCTCCAGGTGCTCCTCCTCCAGCGCCAGCAGCTGGATCAATCCGTACTCGGGTACCTCGTGCTCGATCAGGCGGAGGATCAGATCGGTGGCCGAAACCGCCGGCTGAATCCCAAGCAGCTTGAAGTGCTGGAGGTTGCGCGGGTTGTTGACCCGGGCGACGATTCGCTGGCAGCCGTACTTCTCCTTGGCCACCTGGCAGATGAGGATGTTGTCCTCGTCGTCTCCGGTGACCGCGATGACCAGGTCCGCGCGCTGGATTCCGGCCCGCTCCAGAACCCACAGCTCGGTGGCGTCGCCGTACTGAACGGCGTGCTCGAGCTCCTCCTCGACGACACGGAAGCGACGGTGCTCGGACTCGATCAGCGTCACCTCGCGATCCTTGGCGATCAGCTCACGCGCGAGGTTCCAACCCACCTTGCCAGCACCGGCAATGATCACGTACACCGCGTCATGCCTCCTAGGCCAGCGTGAGCCGCTCGGCCTCGTCGATCGCCTGCTGAGTCGGGCAGATGGTGATCAGACCCTGCTGTCCGTACCAGGCCGCACGCCCCGGGTCCGCTACCCGGACCACCACTCTTGGCACGTGGAACCTGCGCTGGGCGATTTGCGCGATCACCAGATTGGTGTTGTCCCCGCTGGTCGCGGCGAGAAACACGTCCGCATCATCGACCCCGGCTTCGATCAGCCCGTCGAGCTCCAGAGCGGTCCCCACCGTGAACCTTCCCGCCGGCGTCCTCCCACGTGGTGCATCTGCCCCTGATCGAGCCGCTCGTGGGAGAGCGGATCGCTGTCCAGCACCGAGACTTTGTGGCCGGCGTCCAGGGCACGCTTGGCGACCGCCGACCCCACGCGGCCGCAGCCGACGATGACGAGAACATTGGGCGGGACTCTAGTGGTTTCGGGGCTCAGTCCGCGGTGGAAGCCCTCGATCGGCGGCGGCGTCAGCGCTGCGGCGCTCACCACCAGCGCGAACGCCAGTACCCGCAGCACGAGCTCGAACTGACCGGCCGGCATCGGCTCGCAGAAAACCACCGGTCCGGCGACGATCGTGGTCAGGTTGGCCGCGGCGCTGGTGATGGCGATCACCGGAACCGCGTCGCCGAGCTGCAGGCTGCGAGCCGACACCAGCAGCCCCAGCAGCGAGGCCAGCAGGATCACCAGCGCGAGGGGCTGCAGCAGGACGCCGGCACCGAGCGTGCCCAGGTGGGAGCTCAGCGCCTTGATCGAGGTGTCCGATGCCGCCCACAGGAGCCCGGCGGAGACCGCCAGCCGGTTGGCCCGAACCGTGCGGGTGGCCAGCAGCATCCCGCCGGCGGCCAGCCCGCCGACGTACAACGCCAGCGTCGCCGTCGTGGTAGTGCGTGTGCGCGTCGCGTCCATCGTTGCCGATCGTCGCCGCCAGGAGCGCCAGCCCGGTGGCGGTGAGCGCCACCCCCACCCACTCCCGCCGCGTCACCGGCGATCCCGAACAGCCGGTCGGCGACCACGGTGAGCAGCACCAGCCCGCCGGCGATCACCGTCTGCACCAGCGAGATCGGCGCCAGTGCCAGCGCGCCCGACGTGAAAGCCCCACGAGCCCATGGCGACGAGGATCCCCAGCGTGTAGAGCGGGCGAGCGAAACAGCTCCAGCGAGCTGCGCACCGGCCGGCGCATCTCGACCGCCGGCGCATCGCGCGCCCCGCGGAACTTGAACAGGAACCCCGCCACCGACCCGAACGCGGTGAGCAGCGCCAGCACCAGGCCCAGCTTGGACGGCGAGCGACATGTGCGCGAGCGTAGCGGCGGCTAGCCTAGCTGGACGCCGACGCATGCTGGAGTAAGCGCTTAGGCGCCCGAGCATGGGGCGGCGGGGCCCGCCCCTCCGGGGACTCGGGTGTCCTCGACCGACGCACCGCACCCGACTCAGCCCCGGTCCCCCCCGAAGGGGTGGGCCCCGCCGCCTAGGTAATGATCGGGATGATCAGCAGCGCCACGATGTTGGCCACCTTGATCATCGGGTTGATCGCCGGCCCGGCGGTGTCCTTGAAGGGGTCGCCGACGGTGTCGCCGGTGACCGCCGCAGCATGGGCCTCCGAGCCCTTTCCGCCGAAGGCGCCGTCCTCGATCAGCTTCTTGGCGTTGTCCCAGGCGCCACCGCCGGCGGTCATGGAGATGGCCATGAACACGCCGACGACGATCACCCCGATGAGCAGTCCGCCCGAGGACCTGAGCGCTGATCAGCCCGACGACGAACGTGACCACGATCGGGATCAGCGCGGGAATGATCATCTCCCGCTGGGCCGCAGCGGGTGACCAGTGCCGACGCGGCGCCGTACTCAGGCTGGTCGGTGCCCTCCATGATCCCGGGCTTCTCCCGGAACTGGCGTCGGACCTCCTCCACCACGGCTGCCGCCGGCGCGGCCGACCGCCTCCATCGACAGGGAGACGAACAGGTAGACCATCATGCCGCCGATCAGCAGCCCGATCAGCACGGGCGGCTGGCTCAGGTCGAAGCTGCCAGGGCGCGCTTGCCGACGCAGCTCCTGCTTGAACGCGTCGAACAGCACCAGCGCGGCCAGCGCGGCCGAGCCGATGGCGTAGCCCTTGGTCACCGCCTTGGTGGTGTTGCCCACCGCGTCGAGCGGATCGGTGACTGTTGCGCACCTCCTCGGGCAGCTCGGCCATCTCGGCGATGCCGCCGGCGTTGTCGGTGATCGGCCCGAACGCGTCCAGCGCGACGATCAGGCCGGTCAGCGACAGCTGGGCCATCACCGCCACACCGACGCCGTAGATGTCTCGTGAGCCAGCTTCCAGGCGCCGAAGATGCCCAGCGCGATCACGATCGCCGGCAGCGCCGTGGCCTGGTAGCCCTGGGCCAGTCCCTGGATGATGTTGGTGGCGTGCCCGGTCTGGGAGGCCCGCGCGGTGGACTTCACCGGGGAGAATCGGGTGGAGGTGTAGTAGTCGGTCATCACGAACAGCAGCCGCGGTGACGCCCAGGCCGATCAGCGCGCAGAGGTAGAGCTGCCACCACGTCGGGCGCGGCCTGCGCCGCTCTGATAGGTGAGCCCGTGCATCAGCCAGTAGGTCACCGGGATGAACGCCAGCGGCGGCCAGGCCGCCGGAGACGACCAGCCCCTGGTAGAGCGCGCGCTCCACGTTGCCCGAGCGGGACTTGACGGCGAAGGTGCCGATGATCGAGGCGATGATCGAGACGCCACCGAGGACCAGCGGGAAATCGCCACCGCGGCGGTCTGGCTGAAGGTCAGGACGCCCAGCAGCATCACCGCGACGGCGGTCACCGCGTAGGTCTCGAACAGGTCGGCGGCCATGCCGGCGCAGTCGCCGACGTTGTCGCCGACGTTGTCGGCGATCACGGCGGGGTTGCGTGGATCGTCCTCGGGGATGCCGGCCTCGATCTTGCCGACGAGGTCGGCGCCGACGTCGGCGCGCCTTGGTGAAGATGCCGCCGCCGAGGCGGGCGAACACCGAGATCAGCGAGCCGCCGAAGGCCAGCCCGATCAGGGCGTCCACGGCGTGGCGGGTGGTCTCGCCCACGATCCAGGTGAGGACGCCGTAGTAGCCGGCGACGCCGAGCAGCGCAAGGCCGACCACCAGCAGGCCGGTCACCGCGCCGCCGCGGAAGGCGACGTCAAGCGCCTCTGGACATGCCGCTGCGCGCGGCCTCGGCCACCCGGGCGTTGGCGCGCACGGAGACGTTCATGCCGATGTAGCCGGCCGCGGCGGACAGCACGCCGCCGATCGAGGAACCCGATCGCCACGCGAATGTTCTGCAACGGGATCAGCACCACGAACAGGACCACGCCGACCGCGGCGATCGTCGTGTACTGGCGGTTCAGGTAGGCGGAGGCGCCCTCCTGGACGGCCGCGGAGATGGTTCGCATGCGCTCGTTGCCGGCCGACAGGCCGAGCAGCGAGCGCGAGGTCAGGGCACCGTAGAGAACGGCGGCGGCGGCGCACACGAGCGCCACTACGACGCCGTGGTGCGTCAGGAAGCTAGACAAGAAGGTCCTCCGGGGAAGCTCTCGGGTTCAGTGGGCGGCGCGCCGCGGGCGGGACCACCAACGACAAAGGGCCACCGCCTCTGGCACGAAGCGGAGGCCCAGGAATGGGACGGCGCGGGAGTGTAGCGGGCGCGTCCGCCGGGCGATTACTGACCGGCGCTCACTGACCGGGGATCCACAGCCGGCCGCTGCGCTGGGCCGGACCGGCGCTCCTCGGCTTCGGGTGCCCCGGGCGTCCGGGGGGCCCTGCGGAGCGGCGGTCCGGGCGGCGGGGGCCCCGCCGGGGGCTCCGGCTCGGCCGGATCCCGGCCCGGGGGCCGGCCCCCGGGGGACGCGCTCGGCGCACCCGCACCTTCGCCCTCCGCCTGGCCCCCAATGCGCACAAACGCCAGCTGAAGCTGGGAGAGCGCATCGCGGACCGGCCCCACCTGCTCCGGAGAGATCTGCTCCACCAGCGGCAGCTGGGCGCGGACGGACTCGATCGCCAGCCTGACCTGGTTGGCGTCCCGCTCCCCCTCGGTGCCCGGGGCCAGGCCGGTCCGGCGCATCCCAGGTTGATCAGGGTGACCACGTGCTCCAAGCAGCACCTGCTCCACCCGGATCTTCTTGATCTCCTCCTCGTAGGCCGCGCGCAGCTCCTCCTCGGAGGGCTGGCCCGGTCCTGGCTGGTCGCTCATCGTGCTCACCTCCGCCTCACTCTCTCGAACCCCAGCATACGTTTCCTGCGTGTCCCTCACCGTCGAAGCGTAGATCTCGCGCATGTCCAGCCCGGCCTCGATCATGCGCCGCTGGCGCTGCGCGCTGTTGAGCTCCGGCAGCGCCACCTCCAGCCCGAGCTCGGCCCGGGCCGGCGCCGTCCACGCGGACAGCCGCTCCACGGTCTCCTGGGCGGGAAAGGGCTCCCCGCGGGGAAGCTCCAGCAGCTCGCCGTCCAGCCCGTGGCGGATGGCACGCCACAGGTTCTCCTCGATCAGCCGGCCGGGAGGTCGTCGGCCGGGACGCCCCTCGTCGATCTCGCGGGCCAGCTGCGCGACGCAGGCGACGATCAGCGCCGCCAGGCCCTCGGACTCCGCCGCCGTCGGCTGGGCATCGCAGATCCTCACCTCGACGGTGCCGAAGGCGAAGTGGGGCGCACCGACCACCACACCTGCGTGTACTCGACGATCGAGCGGGTCCGTCACCAGCAGCTCGATGTACTGCGCGAACGCCGACCAGCTGCCGAAGGCGTCGGGCACGCCGCAGCGGGGGAAGCTGCGGGTGAAGATCTGGCTGCGGGCGCTGTGCAGTCCGGAGTCACGGCCGTCCAGGAACGGCGAGCTGGCCGAGATCGCCAGCAGCAGCGGCAGCAGCGGACGCAGCCGGTCGCAGACCTGCACGGCGCGATCGGCGCCCCGGACGCCCACATGCACGTGCAGCGAGAAGGCGTTGTTGCGCCAGGCGACGTACTTGAGGCCCTCCTCCACCCGGTGGTAGTGCTCGGTGTCGATGATGTGCTGGTCGCGGTAGTCGGACCAGGGATGGGTGCCGGTCGCCCCCAGCGCGACGCCGTGCTGCGCGGCCAGCGCGAACAGCCGCCGGCGATGATCTCGCTGCGCGGTCAGCGCCGCGGCCAGGTCCTCCCCGCGCCCCGAGCGGATCTCGATCTCGGAGGAGATCAGCTCCCCGGCCACCGAGGCGGCGAGCACCGGGTCCTGCGCTGCGGCCGCTGCCGCAGCTCGTCGAAGCGGGCCACCAGCCCGAGGTCGGTGGCGTCGAGCAGCGCGAACTCCTCCTCGATGCCGACGGTGAAGTCGGTCGAGTCCTCGAAGGCCGCCCGGGCGGTGTCCAGGTCGAGATCCAAGCGTGGATCAGGCGAGGTAGAAGTACAGCGCGTAGAGCAGGTCGACCGCCGGGCTGGAGGTGTGCACCGTCACCTCTGGCGGGACCTGCAGCAGCGCGTCGGAGTAGTTGAAGATGATCTTGACGCCGGCCTCGGTCAGCTCATCGGCGATTCCCTGCGCCGCCGCCGACGGGACCGCCAGCACGGCGACCACGATGTCCTCCTCCTCGACCACGCTCTGCAGCTCGGAGTTGTGGCGAACGGTCAGCGCGCCGATCGCGGAGCCGACCTTGTCCTCGTCGCTGTCGAACACCGCCACCACCTTGAATCCGTGGTCGGCGAAGATGTCGGAGGTGGCGATCGCGGTCCCCAGGTGGCCGGCGCCGAACAGGGCGATGTTGTGCTGGCCGGCGGTGCGCAGGATCTTGCGGATCTGCGTGACCAGCGAATCGACGTTGTAGCCGACGCCGCGCTTGCCGAACTTCCCGAAGCCGGACAGGTCCCGGCGGATCTGGGTGGAGTTCACGTGCGTGTAGTCGGCGAGCTCCTGCGAGGAGATCGTGCTCTTGCCCATCTTCAGCGCCTGGGTGAGCACCTGGAGATAGCGCGACAGGCGAGCCGCGACGCCCAGCGAGAGCTTCTCGCCGGATGCGTCGTCCCCAGGCTGGACGATCTCGGTACCGCCGGCCGCCGTGTAGCTCATCTGACGCCTCACTCTACAGGCGAGGCCGCCCCGTTCGGAGGGCCGGCGAGCCACTGATTCCAGCCCCGCTCGTCGACGAACAGCTCAAACGCCTCGACCCCGTCGACGGTGACCACGGGGATCCGTTCGAGATAGGTCCTCAGCAGCTCCTCATCCTGCTCGATGTCTCGCTGCTGCAGGGTGAACGGGATGCGGGCGCGGACCCGCTCCAGCACCGCCAGGGCGTCGTCGCAGAGGTGGCAGCCCTCGCGACCGTAGAGCACCACCTCAGGGGTCATGCCGCGAGCGGACGCTGTCCGCTGGCGTAGACGTCGAGGGAGAGATAGTCGGGATAGGGCAGCGCCGGCACGTAGCGGGCGGCGCTGGCGATCATCGCCGCGTTGTCGGTGCACAGCTCCCGGGGCGGAACGTCGAGCTCGACCCCCAGCTCCGCCAGCCGCGCGCGCAGCGGACCGTTGGCGGCCACGCCACCGCCGATGGCCAGGCGGGTCAGCCCGGTCTTCTCCAGAGCCGCGCTCCACCCGCATCGCCAGCGACTCGACGATCGCCCGCTGATAGGAGGCGGCCAGGTCGGCCCGGCGCAGCTGCGCCTCCCGCTCCCCCAGCTCGCGCACGCGGTAGAGCAGCGCGGTCTTCAGCCCGGCGAAGGAGAAGTCGAGCCCCCGCAGCCGGGCCGCGGTGGGAAAGCTGAACGCGTCCCGGGTCACCCTCGGCAGCCAGCTTCTCCAGCGCCGCTCCCCCGGGATAGCCGAGGCCCAGCAGCCGCGCGCCCTTGTCGAAGGCCTCGCCGGCGGCGTCGTCCAGGGTCTGACCGATCACCTGGAGATCGGCGCCGGGGTCGGTGACGTGGGCCAGCAGAGTGTGGCCGCCGCTGGCGATCAGGCTCAGAAACGGCGGCTGGAACGGGTCAGGAGCGAGGAAGCTCGCCGCGACGTGACCGTGCAGATGGTCGACGGGGGCCAGCGGCAGCGAGCGTGACGCGGCGATCGCCTTGGCGGTGCTCGCCCCCACCAGCAGCGCGGACACCAGTCCCGGTCCTCGCGTGACCGCGACCAGCGTGATCTCCTCCAGCGTGACCCCGGCCCGGGCGAGCGCGTCGTCGCACCACCGCGCCGATCAGCTCCAGGTGGTGGCGTGAGGCGATCTCCGGAACCACGCCGCCGTAGCGGTCGTGCACCCCCTGGGAGGAGATCACGTTGGCCCGGATCTCCCCGTCGGCGCTCACCACCGCCGCGCAGGTGTCGTCGCAGCTCGTCTCCAGCGCGAGGATCAAGTCCGGTCCTGACCCGCCTGACCGCCGGAGGGCGAGGAGAGCGCCGACGTGCGCCACATGATCAGCGCGTCCTCCCCGGTGTCCTGGTAGTACCGGGGCCGGATCCCGGCCGAGCGGAAGCCGAACCGCTCGTACAGCGCGATCGCCGCGCGAGTTGGAGGTGCGGACCTCCAGCGTGCAGGCAGCGTCGGGGCCGGTCTGCTCGATCATCGCGCTCAGCAGCGCCCGCGCCCACCCCCCGCCGTCGCTGCGCCGGATCGACGGCGATGTTCATCAGGTGCCAGACCTCGGCGTAGCGGGAGCAGACCACGTAGCCGGCCAGCCCCGTCCTCGCGGTGGCGGCCAGGCAGATCCCCGACGGCTTGGACAGCTCCAGCACGAACATGGCCAGCGACCATGGGGTGGGGAACGAGCGGCGCTCGATCGCGATCACCGCCGGCAGGTCGGTGTAGCTCAGGGAACGGACGGCGAGGCTTTCAGCGGACATCTCGGACTTTGCTCTGGCGAGCCAGCTCGGCGTCGGGAAGACGGAGATACTGGGGATGGACCTCATCGGAGGCGCGGGCGGGGGCGTCGCGCGCGAGGCGGCAGTGGTTGCTCGCCGTGACCCGGTGCAGCTCGGAGGCGTCATCCGGGATCACCAGCCCCGCGCGCTCAAGGATCGACCGGAATTCTATCGCGCCGTCGCCGAGCGCCAGCGGTGGCCGGCCCTAGCGCGGAGACCAGCTCCGCCAGGCGCTCCGGCGCGCAGCGCCGCCGGCGCCAGGACCGCGGATCGCCGAGCCCCGACGGCCGGATCCATCCGCTGCGCCAGCCCGGCAGGCCCATGCGGCGGCGAACACCTCGCCCCGACGGGCGTCGAGCACCGCAGATGCAGCCGCGTGGCCGGCCGCCGCAGGCGCCGAGCGTCCGGGCGCTCAGGGCGAGCGACTCGCAGCGTCGAGACCCCGACCAGCGGCAGCTGCCAGCGAGCTCGGCCAGACCGCGGGCGGTGGCGATCCCGATCCGCAGCCCCGTGAACGTTCCCGGGCCCTCGCCGACGGCGATCCGGTCAAGGTCGCTCCAGCTGCAGCCGCCTCCGCTGCAGCACCTCGGCGGCCAGCGGCAGCAGCCGGCCGAGTGGCCTGGGCGCCGGCCCGGGGGCGGGTCGTCCCGGAGCTCCAGCGGCTCGGCGTCGGTCCGTCGGTGTCCCACAGCGCCACCGTGGTCGCGCTGGTGGAGGTGTCGAGCGCCAGGATCCTCACCGATCCCTCCCGTCACGGCGTCGATCTCGACGCTCCGCCGGTCTCCCTCCGGCGTGCTCCAGCCGCACTCGCCGCACCGACTGCCCCCCAGCCTGGCAAGCTCGGCCTCCGCCACCGCCGGCCACTCGACGAACGCGATGGTGTCGGGCCTCAGGTAGTCGTCCAGCAGGTCGGGATCCTCGTCCTCCGAGGTCGCCGATCCGATACAGGTCGAGGTGGGCCACCGGGACCGGCGCCGGATACAGCTGGCCGATGGTGAACGTCGGGCTGGTCACGGTGCCACCTGCACGCCCAGCGCCCGGCAGGCGCCTCGGACGAACGTGGTCTTGCCCGCCCCGAGCTCCCCCTCGACCAGCACGACGTCGCCGGCCACGAGAGTCCGCGCGCGAGCTCGGCGGCGATGGCCTCGGTGCCGGCTGCGCTCGAGGAGCGGTGGCGGAGCGCTGCTCGCTTCACCGCGTCGCGGCCGGATGCCGCGCTGGCCGCCACGGCGAGCAGTCCCGACTGCAGTAGCACCTCACGCGCCAGTGGGCGATCAGGCGGGCGGGCGACATGGCCCGAAGCCTAGAGAAGGCACCGGTGAGCGCATGGCGCGCGGAGTTGCCCGCAGCGCCATTCGGTACCTTGGTCCCGGATGGCTGATCACCCCGCCCCAGGTCGGCTCTCGCCGGCCTCGAGATATAGGCAGCTGACCACGGGCCTCCGCTCCTCCGACACGGCGAAGGCCGCCGGGCTGGCGGTCGCGATGATCGCCAACAACGTCGTCGCCCTGGTCTCGACGTTCGTGTTCGCGCGGGAGCTCGACGACTACGGGGCGCTCAGCGCGCTGGTCAGCTACCTGCTGATCCTCCTCACCGTCGGCTACGCCCTCCAGGTGGCGGTCGCCCGGGAAGGCGCGCTCGGACGCTTCGGGACCGGTCCGAGCAGCTGCTGGCCACCGTCGCCTCGTGGACCCGCGCCCTGCTGATGGCGACCGCCGTCCTGACGGTGCATCTCGATCGCGCTCCAGGATCCGATCGCCGCCGCGGTGGGGGTGAAGAAGTACCCCTGGGCGGCGGCGGCGGGAATCCCCACCGCCTGCGTGTGGCTGGAGCTCTCGCTGCTGCGGGGCCTGCTCCAGGGCGTGGGGGACTACCGGGCGGTGGGCATCAGCCTGGTGGCCGAGCAGACGGTGCGGCTGATCACCGGCGCCGCTGCTGGCGGCCGCGTGGCTCGGGGTCACCGGCGCGTATCTCGGCTCGATGCTCTCCTACGTGGCGATGTCGCTGTACTGCTGGTGGGCGCTGCGGCACGCGACTCGGGGTCCGACACCACCGGCAGCATCCGCTCGCCGTCGCCGGTCCGGCTGTGGTCGCTGGTGAAGGGGGCCTGGGCGCCGATCGCCGGGCTGAGCGTGATCGCGGTGCTGCAGAACATCGACCTGATCGCCGCCAAGCACCAGTTCGGCAAGGACACCGCCAGCTCCTACGCGGCGACCGCGGTAGCCGCCAAGGTGCTGATCTGGGTGGCGATCGGAGCCGGCTTCTACCTCGTCCCCGAGGTCTCGCGCCGCCGCGCGGCCGGCGAGGACACCCGTCAGGTGCTCCTCCGCGCGCTTGCGATCATCGCCGTCTGCGCGGTGCCCTGCCTGCTCATCTTCGCCGCTGTCCCCCATCTCCTGCTCTCCGTCGCCTTCGGCAGCAAGCGCGCCACCATCTCGGGCTCCCTGCTCGTGCTCGGCGCCGCCTTCACCGTGC
The DNA here is from genome assembly GCA_963731435.1 of uncultured Solirubrobacterales bacterium. GTDB lineage: Bacteria > Actinomycetota > Thermoleophilia > Solirubrobacterales > Solirubrobacteraceae > Palsa-465. The sequence goes on along the minus strand of CAVSVF010000001.1, from coordinate 807,491 downwards.
TGGCGGCGACCTACCTGGCGATCCAGTACATGCTGGCGCTCGGACGAACCTGGTTTCTGGTGCCGCTGGCCGTCGTCGCCGTGGCCGAGCCGTTCGTGCTCGTGCAGGGGACCGCACCATCCCGCCGGCTTCGCCGCGCTGGTGCTGGGGGTCCAGGCGGTCGGCGCGGTGCTGGCCTTCGCGCTGGCGCTGCGGACCAGGCGGCCAGCAAGCGCCCCCTCGGGCCGCGGTCAGCCCCGAGGCCGAGCTGGTCTGAGCGGGCTCTAGAACAGCCCGAGCTGGGCGGCGGCTCCAGCTCGCGGGTGCTGGGATCCGGCTCGGTCTCCAGCAGTCGCTCGTCGAGCTCCATGCAGGTCCGGCTCGCCGTGCTCCATGAGCTCCGGCTCCGGCGGTACGTCGAGCTCCGGCGCCGGCTCCGGCTGGGCGGGCGGGCCGAGCGCCAGCAGCTCGGGAATGCGCTGGAAATCCGCCCGCAGCAGCTCCAGCGTCGACGGGGTGTAGAGCGCCGCGGCAGGGTGGTACAGCGGGTACAGGCGCACCGCCCGGTTGCCGATCACCCGCTCCTCCTCCCGCCCGTGAAGGCGGGAGATGCCGGTGGTGTCACCGCGCAGCAGCTTGGTGGAGAAGTTCCCCAGCGTGCAGATCATCGTCGGCTGGATCAGCTCGATCTGCGAGCGCAGGTAGCCCCCGCAGGTCTCGATCTCGTTGGGATGCGGATCCCGGTTTCCCGGCGGGCGGCACTTGATGGTGTTGGCGATGAACACGTCGGCACGCTGCATCCCGATCTCCTCCAGCAACTGATCCAGCAGCTTGCCGGCCTGACCCGACGAACGGGAGCCCAGCTGGTCCTCGTTGGCACCGGGGGCCTCCCCGATGAACATCAGCTCGGCGTCGGCGTTGCCGGCCCCGAACACCACCGTGGTGCGTGTCTGGTGGAGCGGACACTTGACGCAACCCCGCGCCTCCTCGTAGACGGCCTTGAGCAGCTGCGCGACGCTCAGTGGCATTGCTCACAGAACCCGATGCTAAAGGGCCCAGCCGACGGCGTCAGGCGGCTCCGAGGTGTTCCATCGCGCACCTTGCGGGGTATCCTGTTAGTGAGGAGGCCGCCACCGACTCAGGGGCGGACCTCTCAGAGCGAATTCTTAACCGACGCCGACCGGTATCTCCGATGCGAGAACTGGAACGGGAATCTCCTTCCGACACCCCCGCCTGTACGAGCCTGGCCATCATCGGCCAGGGTCGTCTCGGCCACGCGCTCGCCGACGGCTTCGCGCGCGCTGGGCCGGGAGGTGACCGGGCCACTCGGCCGCGGAGCCGACGGAGCCGGCTCCGATGCCGTGCTGCTGTGCGTGCCGGACGAGCGAGATCAGCCTCCGCCGCGGCGGCCATCGCGTCCCGGCCGCCTGGTCGGCCATTGCTCCGGGGCCTCCACGCTGGACGTGGTGGCCCCGCATGAGGCCTTCTCGCTTCACCCGCTGATGACGGTGACCCCGGCCGGCGCCCGGTTCGCCGGCGCCGGCGCCGCGGTCGCCGGCAGCTCCGAGCGAGCGCTGGCGCTGGCGATCGCGCTGGCCCAGCGCGCTGGACATGCGCCCGGTGGAGATCCCCGAAGTCCGATCGCGCGCTGTACCACGCGGCGGCCTCGGTCGCCTCGAACTTCCTGGTCACGGTGGAGGGCGCCGCCGAGCAGCTGATGGCCCTCGCCGGCGGCGACCGGTCACTGCTGGTCCCGCTGGTCCGAGCCACCGTCGAGAACTGGGCGGCGGTGGGAGCCGAGCGCGCCCTGACCGGGCCGATCGCTCGCGGGGACGAGCTCACCGTCGCAGGCCCAGCTCCAGGCGGTGCAGCGAGCGTGCGCCGGAGCTGACCGGCCTTCTTCGAGGCGCTGGTCCAGGCCACCCGAGAGCTGGCTGAAACCGGAGCCCCGGTCGCATGAGGACGCGTGCAGACAGTCGCGCGAGGTCCGCGAGGCCCTGCGGGAGGACGCGGCGCGCGGGCCGGTCGATCGGCCTGGTCCCGACGATGGGCGCCTTCCACGCGGGCCACCTGGCTCTGATCGACCGCGCGCGGAGCCGAGTGTGACGTGGTGGTGGTGTCGCTGTTCGTCAACCCCACCCAGTTCAACGAGAGCAGCGACCTCGAGGCCTACCCCCGCGACGAGGCTCGCGATGCGCGGCTGGCCGAGGAGCACGGCGTCGATCTGCTGTTCGTGCCCTCGGTGTCAGAGATGTACCCGCGCGGGATTCTCCACCACGGTGAGCGTCGCCGGCGTGACCGAGCGCGCTGGAGGGCGAGCACCGGGGCCGCGAGCACTTCGACGCGGTTGCCACCGTGGTGACCAAGCTGTTCAACATCGTCGGCCCGGACGTCGCCTTCTTCGGGCAGAAGGACGCCCAGCAGGCGAAGGTGATCTCACGCCTGGTGCAAGACCTCAACCTGCCGGTGGCGATCGAGGTGTGCCCGACGGTGCGGGAGCCGGACGGCCTGGCGATGTCCAGCCGCAACGTCCACCTCTCCCCCGCCGAGCGCGAGCAGGCTGGTGCGCTTCACGCCGCGCTGCATGGCCGCCGAGCGCGCGGTCGCCGCAGGGACTCGGGATCCCGCGCGGGTAACCGAAGCCGCCGCGGCGGTCCTGGCCGACGCCGGCATAGAGCCTGAGTATCTGGAGCTGGTGGCGGCGGACACGCTGGCGCCGGTCACCCTGGTGAACCGACCCGCCCTGGCGCTCCTCGCCGCCCGGGTGGGCGAGACCCGGCTTATCGACAACCAACTGCTCCTCCCGGCCGCCACCGGCCCGGAGGAACACGAACCGCTCGTCCCCGGCACCGGCGACGGCGGAGCACCGCACCATCCCTGATCGCCGCCCGGGGGCGGCAGAGCACCGAACCACCCCTGCCCGCCACCGGCGGTCCGGAGAGCAACGGAGGGCTATGAGATGTACCGAACCATGCTGAAATCGAAGATCCATCGCGCCACGGTGACCGACTGCGATCTCCACTACGTCGGGTCGATCACGATCGACCCCGAGCTGCTGGAGGCCGCGGACATTCGCGAGTTCGAGCAGGTCGCCGTCGTGGACGTGGACAACGGCGCCCGGTTTGAGACCTACACGATCGCCGGCCGGCCGGGCGCCGGCGAGATGACGATCAACGGCGCCGCCGCGCGCCTCGTCCACCGCGGCGACACGATCATCGTCATCTCCTACGGGAGCTATGACCCCGACGAGCTCGAGCACTACGACCCGCGCGTCGTCCACGTCGACGCGCACAACCAGATCCTCCAGGTCGACCGTGAGGTCGCCACTCTGCTCGGAACCGCCGACGACGCCGCCGGCGTCCCCGGCCTAGCGCAAGGAGCGGACATGTCTGCCACACCCCACACCCCCGTTCCCCACGGCCTCGACGCTCCGCTGCCGATGACCCTCCCCCGCCTGGCGGAGAAGAAGCGCCTGGGCGAGCCGATCGTGATGATCACCGCCTACGACTACCCCTCGGCGCAGGTGGCCGAGGCGGCCGGCGTCGACGTCGTGCTCGTCGGCGACTCCGGCGCGATGACCGTGCTCGGCTATCCGTCGACCGTGCCGGTCTCCACCGACGAGATGCTGATGCTCGCCGCCGCGGTGCGCCGCGGGTCTGCACACCCCCCTGCTGGTCGGCGATCTGCCCTTCGGCTCCTACGAGGCCTCCGACGAGCAGGCGGTGGCCACGGCGCAGCGGTTCATCAAGGAGGCCGGCTGCGACGCGGTCAAGCTCGAGCGCGGCGGCACCAGCGTGCAGCGGGCCCGCGCGATCGTCGACTCCGGCATTCCCGTGATGGGACACGTCGGGCTGACCCCCCAGACGGCGACTGCACTGGGTGGCTACCGGGCCCAGGGCCGTACCGCCGAGGCAGCCCTCCAGGTGGGCGCGGGACGCCGTCGCCCTGCAGGAGGCCGGCTGCTTCTCGGTCGTGTTCGAGGCGATCCCGGCCGCCGTGTCCGAGGACGCTGATGGCCAGCTGGAGATTCCGGTGATCGGGATCGGCGCCGGGGCGGCCACCGACGGCCAGGTGCTGGTGTTCCACGACCTGCTGGGCATCTACGACGGCCACGCGCCGCGGTTCGCCAAGCGCTTCGCCGAGATCAAGGCGCAGATGGTGGCCGGGGTCGCCCACTACGCCGAGGAGGTGCGAGCCGGCGCTGTTCCCCGGACCGGAGCACACCTACTCGATCGACGAGGAGGAGCTCCGAGCGCTTCCGCGCGGAGACGGGTCCTGAGCGGTCCCACCGATCAGGCCGAGCCGCGGCCCGAGCAGCCGGATCGGGACCGCGGTCGACCGGCCACTAGGATCGCTGCCCGATGCCCCGGATCGCGCAGCTGTTCGTGCCGCGGGACCGCGAGTACTTCGAGCTGTTCGAGGAGGCCGGACGCAACGTCCATCGGGCCGCGCAGCTGCTTGACCAGCTGCTGGCGAACTTCCCTGACAGCAAGGAGCTCGCCGAGGAGATTCGCAGCTGCGAGCACGAGGGTGACCGGATCACCCACGACATCATCCATCGCCTCAACCAGACCTTCGTCACCCCGATCGACCGCGAGGACATCCTCGCGCTGGCCTCGGCGCTCGACGACATCGTCGACTACACCGAGGAGGTCGCCGACTACCTCGGCCTGTACAAGATCGAGGCCCCGATGGAGCAGTCGATCCAGCTGGCCAGGGTGCTGAAGGACGCCTGCGCCCAGATCTCCGAGGCGATCCCGCGTCTGCGCGGCTTCCGGGACATCTCCCACTACACCGTCGAGGTCAACAGCCTGGAGAACGAAGGCGACCGCATCACGCGGGAGGCGGTGGCCTCGCTGTTCGACGGCGCCACCGATCCGATGGTGGTGGTCCGCTGGAAGGACCTGTTCGAGCGGCTGGAGGCGGCGATCGACGCCACCGAGCACGCGGCGAACATCCTCGAGACGATCGTGATCAAAAATTCGTGAGAGGGGCCTGCTCCCTGGCGAAGCCGGGGGCACATCTGAAGGACGCGAGCGCTGCGGGAGGCCCCCCGAGCTTCGCCAGTAGGGAGCAGACCCCTCTCACTCTGCGCTCGGTCGGCCACGCCGCTCCGGTGCGCGCTCCACGCGCACCGTCTACCGGCTCGTCGTACTCCACCGTCCGCAGCACCTTGGCCGGGGCGCCGGCGGCCACGGAGAACGGGCGGGATGTCCTTGGTGACCACCGAGTTGGCGCCGATCACGCAGCGCTCGCCCGATGGTCACGCCGCTGGTGATGACCACGTGGGCCCCGCACCACACGTTGTCGCCGATCCGGGTCGGGCCCTTGCTGGTGAACCCCTGCCATGTGATCGGCTGACGGCGATCGTCGAAGCGGTGGCTGGCGTCGCTGACGAAGCAGCCGTTGGCCAGCATGCAGTGGTCGCCGATCTCCACCAGCTCGGCGGAGGCGATCATCACGCCGAGGTTGAGAAACGTGCCGCCGCCGATGCGGATGCGCGCCCGGCTCAGGCGCGGTCAGCCACACCCCTGGCTCCAGCAGCGTGTGCTCCCCCACCTCCAGGCGGCCCTCGCCGAACGCCTCCAGCACGTTGCCGTGCACCGGCCAGCGCACGAACGCGCCCCGCCGCATGAACTCCCAGTGGATCCGGGCCCGGTTCCACGGCAGCGAGTTGCGCTCGTACCAGCGCCACTTCTGCGCCCACAGCTTCAGCTGCGCCGCGCTGGCCGTGGACTCGGGCACCGGCGAAGGTCAGCCCGCGGCGCCGACGGGCTCGCGGCGGCGGGAGCGGCGACGTGGCCGCCGTGCCGCCGCCTGGACCGGCAGCAGCTGGGCGAGGAACTGGCCCGTGCTCGACTCCGCCACCCTGAGCCACCTGCTCCGGCGTGCCGGTGGCGATCACCCGGCCGCCCTCCTCTCCACCCTCGGGCCCGAGGTCGATGATCCGGTCCGCCACCTTGATCACGTCGAGGTTGTGCTCGATCACCACGATCGAGTTGCCGGCCGCCACCAGTCGCTCCAGCACCTCCAGCAGCCGCTGGATATCGGCGAAATGCAGCCCGGTGGTGGGCTCGTCCAGGATGTAGAGGGTCCGCCCGGTGGCCACCTTGGCCAGCTCCGCCGCCAGCTTGACCCGCTGGGCCTCCCCTCCGGACAGGGTGGTCGCCGGCTGGCCCAGGCGCATGTAGCCGAGCCCGACGTCGTTCAGGGTCTGGACCCGCCGCCGGATCTTGGGGATGTGCTCAAAGAAGCCGAGCGCCTCCTCGATCGGCATCTCCAGCACGTCGGCGATGGTCTTGCCCTTGAACCGCACCTCCAGCGTCTCCTTGTTGTACCGCTTGCCGTGGCACTGCTCACAGGGCACGTAGACGTCGGGCAGGAAGTGCATCTCGATCTTGATCTGGCCGTCGCCGCGGCACACCTCGCACCTGCCCGCCCTTGACGTTGAAGGAGAAGCGGCCCGGCTTGTACCCCCGCGCCCTGGCCTCCTGGGTCTTGGAGAACAGCTCGCGGATCTGGTCGAACAGCCCGATGTAGGTGGCCGGGTTGGACCGCGGGGTACGGCCGATGGGGGACTGGTCGACGGAGATGATCTTGTCCAGCTGGTCCAGCCCGGTGATCCGGCGGTGCACCCCGGCGCGCTGCTTGGAGCGGTGCAGGCGATTGGACACCGCCTTGAAGAGCACCTCGTTGACCAGCGTCGATTTGCCTGAGCCCGAGACCCCGGTCACGCAGCACATCACCCCCAGCGGGATCTTGACGTCGACCCGCTTGAGGTTGTGCTGCGAGGCCCCTTCCACCCCGACGTAGCCTGACGGCTTGCGCCGCCGCCGCGGGACGTCGATCGTCCGCGTGCCGGCCAGGAACTGGCCGGTCAGCGAGTCCGCGACCTCCGCCACCTGCGCCGCGGTGCCCTGGGCCACCACGTGACCGCCGTGCTCACCGGCGCCGGGACCCATGTCCACCAGATGATCGGCGGCGCTGCATCGTCCCCTCGTCGTGCTCCACCACGAGCACGGTGTTGCCGAGGTCGCGCAGCCGCTCCAGCGTGGCGATCAGCTTCTCGTTGTCGCGCTGGTGCAGGCCGATCGAGGGCTCGTCGAGGATGTACAGCACGCCCGACCAGCGAGGAGCCGATCTGGGTGGCCAGCCGGATTCGCTGTGCCTCGCCGCCGGACAGCGTCGCGGCCGCCCGCTCCATCGACAGGTATCCGACGCCGACGTTCTCCAGGAACTGAAGCCGCTCCTCGATCTCCCGCAGCACCAGCCGCGCGATCCGCCGGTCGTGCTCGCTGAGGTCCAGCTCCTTGACCCACGCGAGCGCCCGCCGCGCCGACAGCGCGGTGAACTCGTGGATCGCCGTGCCGGCGACCAGCACCGCACGGGACTCGGGCCGCAGCCGCGCCCCGTGGCACTCCGGGCAGGGCCGCAGCGTCATGTACTCCTCGATCCGCTCCCGGGTGAACTCGGAGTCCGTCTCCCGGTAGCGCCGCTCCAGACTCGGGCACGATGCCCTCGAACTGGGTGGCGTAGGAGCGGCGGCGTCCGAAGCGGTTGCGGTAGGAGATCTGCACGCGATCGCCGTTGGTGCCGTGGAGGAAGAAGTCACGCTGGTCGGCCTCGAGATCCTGCCACGGCGTCTCCAGATCGACGCGATAGCGCTCGGAGATCGCCTGGGCCAGCTGGTCGTAGTAGTCCGATGCGCTGACCGACCACGGCGCTATCGCTCCCTCGCCGATCGAAAGGGTCGGGTCGGGCACGACCAGATCGGGATCGATCTCCATCTGCGAGCCCAGCCCGGTGCAGCGCGGGCAGGCGCCGTGGGGAGAGTTGAACGAGAAGATCCGTGGCTCCAGCTCGATCAGGCTGGGCCCGTGGACCGGGCAGGCAAATCGCTCGGAGTAGGTCTGGATCTGAGCCGGTGGTCCCGTATCCACGAGCTCGATTTCCACTAGACCGTCGGCGAGCGCCACCGCGGTCTCGATGGAGTCCGCCAATCGCTTGCGCAGCTCGCCCTTCATCACCAGCCGATCGACGACGACGGCGATGTCGTGCTTGTACTTCTTGTCGAGCACGATCTCCTCGTCGAGGCGGCGTAGCTCGCCGTCGACCTTGACCCGCCCGAAGCCTTCCGCGCGCAGCTCCTCCAGCTGCTTGCCGTACTCGCCCTTGCGCCCGCGGACGATCGGCGCCAGCACCATGAACCGCGTGCCCTCCTCCAGCTCCATCACCCGGTCGATGATCTGCTCCGCCGACTGCCCGCTGATCGGCCGGCCACAGATGTGGCAGTGGGGGTGGCCGATCGCGCGCCCACAGCAGCCGTAGGTAGTCGTAGATCTCGGTCACCGTGCCGACGGTGGAGCGCGGGTTGCGGGAGGTGGTCTTCTGGTCGATCGAGATCGCCGGAGAAAGCCCCTCGATCGAGTCGACGTCCGGCTTGTCCATCTGCCCCAGGAACTGGCGGGCGTAGGCGGAGAGCGATTCGACGTAGCGCCGCTGGCCCTCGGCGTAGATGGTGTCGAAGGCCAGCGATGACTTGCCTGACCCGGACAGCCCGGTGATCACCGTCATCGACCCACGCGGGATCGCCACGGTGATGTCCTTCAGGTTGTGCTCTCGGGCTCCAGAGACGACGAGCTGATCCACATAACGTACTCTAGAGCGTCGAACAGACGTTCGTACGCTCTACGAGCCCGCTCGAGCGCAAATTGCGGCGGTTCGCCGCTCAACCCTCGACCGAGGCGTACACCTCGTCCAGCAGCTGGCGGCGATCGAACACCTGGAAGTTCTCGGCCAGGTAACGCTCGGTCTCCTCCCGCGGCGTGCCGTCAAGCGCCATGTTCAGCGCGATCAGTCGAGCGCCCTCGCTCTCGTCGGTATCGGCGGGAGCCTCCTCGGCCGCACCGAACTCCGCCTCGGTCACGATGATCTCACGCTCGGGGGCCACGTCGCTCCGGTGCGGGAGGCGGCGGGCGGCGGAGCGTGCGGCGCGGGCGGCTCCGGAGACCCGGCGAGCGGCTCGGGCTCGAAGCGCCGACGCGGCGCGATGGTCCGCTGCGCCTCGGCTAGGTCTCCCTCCAGCAGCTGGAGGTCGGCGCTCAACCGGTTGCCTCCGGTCTTCAGGGACTCCATCAGCGTGCCCAGCTCAGCTTGCATGGCCTCGAGGCGCTGCAGCATCCCCGAGGTCGACTCCGACACGTTGCCGACGTACTCACGAGCCTGAGTCGAAGCCTGCTCACGCGCGGCCCGTGCCTCGCTGGTCGCCTCGGTGCGGATCTCCTCGGCTTCATCTTCCGCCTGGCGCTGGATGTCGGCAGCGCTCGACTCCGCGGCCTCGACGATCGCCCGCACCTGCTCGCTGGCCGAGGAAGCGAGTGTCTCGGTACGGCGGCGGGTGGAGCGCTTGAGCTCGTCGATCTCGTCCGCCAGCGCATGAAGATGGGCGTCGACGGCGTCCGGGTCATATCCCCGGCGACCGATGGGGAAGTCCTTCTTCTCGATGCTCTGTCGTTCCAGCGCCACGGCACCACCCTCTTCGTTAGCGGAGTCTCATCAGCATGCGGAGGGTACCGGACCTCCGTGACGCGTCGAGGTCAGAATCGGCGGCGCAAAGCCTGGCTCACCCGACCGGCGCGCGGCCCTCGGCGACGGCCTGGTCGAGCGTCCGCTTGAGGTCCCGGATCTCGTCGCGGAGCCTGGCTGCGTACTCGAACCGGAGGTCCTCGGCGGCCGCCAGCATCTCCTCCTCCAGCTCGACGATCGTCTTCTCCAGCTCCGCCGGCGGGACCGAATCGACGGCCCGCTGGCGGCGCCGGCGCGAGCGCGGCACCTTGGAGTCGGACTGGAGGAATTCGGCGATGTCGGAGATGCCCTTGACGATCGTCTCCGGAGTGATTCCGTGCTCCTCGTTGTAGGCCCGCTGGATCGCGCGGCGGCGGTCGGTCTCCCCGATCGCGGCGCGCATGGCGGCCGTGTCCTTGTCTGCGTACATCAGCACCTTGCCCTCGATGTTGCGGGCAGCTCGGCCAATCGTCTGGATCAGCGAGGTCTCGCCACGGAGGAAGCCCTCCTTGTCAGCGTCGAGGATCGCGACCAGCGACACCTCGGGAAGATCGAGGCCCTCCCGCAGCAGGTTCACCCCGACGAGCACGTCGAACTCCCCCAGCCGGAGCTCCCGGATGATCTGGATCCGCTCCAGGGTGTCGACCTCGGAGTGGAGGTAGCGCACGCGGAAGCCGGTCTCCAGCAGGTAGTCGGTCAGGTCCTCGGCCATCTTCTTGGTCAGGGTGGTCACCAACGTCCGCTCGTCGCGGTCCGTGCGCACGCGGATCTCGTTCATCAGGTCATCGATCTGGTTGCGGGTCTCGCGCACCTCCACCTCGGGATCGGTGATCCCGGTGGGACGCACGATCTGCTCCACGATCCGCTCCGAGTGGCTGCGCTCGTAGTCGCCCGGGGTGGCGGAGACGAACACGATCTGCGGAGTGATGGAGAGGAACTCCTGGAAGGTCTGGGGGCGGTTGTCCAGCGCGCTCGGCAGGCGGAACCCGTAATCGACCAGCGTCTGCTTGCGGGAGCGGTCGCCCTCGTACATGCCGCCGATCTGCGGCACTGTCTGATGAGACTCGTCGATGAAGCAGACGAAGTCGTCGGGGAAGTAGTCGAGCAGGCAGTACGGCCGGTCGCCCGGACGACGCCCGTCAAGGATCCGAGAATAATTCTCGATCCCGCTGCAGAAGCCGACCTCCCGGAGCATCTCCATGTCGTACTGGGTCCGCTGGCGCAGGCGGTGGGACTCGAGCAGCTTGCCCTGGGCCTCAAGCTCGGCGCAGCGGGCGGTGAGCTCGCGCCCGATCTCGGCAACGGCGTCGTCGATCATTCCCTCGCGGACGTTGTAGTGGCTGGCCGGCCAGATCCCCACGTGTTCCAGATCGTCCTGGAGCACTTCCCCGGTGATGGGGTCGAAGTGCTGCAGATGCTCGACCTCGTCGCCGAACAGCACGATCCGGAACGCCGTCTCGGCGTAGGCCGGAAAGATCTCCAGGGTCTCGCCGCGCACCCGGAAGGTGCCTCGGGACAGGGCGGTGTCGTTGCGGGTGTACTGGATCGAGACGAGCTTGCGCAGCAAGGCATCGCGGTCGACGAACTCCCCCTTGCGCAGGGTCTGGAGGTTCTCGTCGTAGACCTCCGGGGAGCCGAGCCCGTAGATACAGGAGACGCTGGCGACGATCACCACGTCACGCCGCGCGAACAGCGCCGCCGTGGCCGAGTGCCGGAGCCGGTCGATCTCCTGGTTGATCGCCGAGTCCTTCTCGATGTACAGGTCCTTGCTCGGGACGTAGGCCTCCGGCTGGTAATAGTCGTAGTAGGAGACGAAGTACTCGACTGCGTTACGCGGAAAGTAGGTCCGGAACTCGTTGCAGAGCTGGGCCGCCAGGGTCTTGTTGTGGGCGATCACCAGCGCCGGCTTCTGAACCGCCTCGATGGTCGCCGCCATCGTCATCGTCTTCCCCGTCCCCGTCGCTCCGAGCAAAGTCAGAAAGCGCTCATCCTGGCCGATGCCTTCGGCCAGCCCAGAGATCGCCGCGGGCTGATCGGCGGCCGGTCGGTAGGCGGCATCGAGTTCGAGCTTCGGCACCAAAGCCCAGGCTAGCGGGCGACCGCGACCGATCAGTGCGGCAAACCGTCCGTATACTCGCCCGGTGGGCGTGGGACGCGAGCTTGGTCGGGCGATACGGCACCGGATCGGTTCGGCCGCACATCGGTTCGGGGCCGCAACGCGCTCAGACGTGCGCCAGGTCGAGCATCTGGTCCGCTCCGAATCAGCGATCACGCTGGAGCGCCTCGCAGCGCAGCTGGAGCAGCTGGAACACCGCATCGAGGGCCGGATCGAGTCACTGGAGGCCCATGCGGCAGCCCAGCGGGATTTCAACCAGCGCAGCGAGGATCGCGACCTGATCGAGGATCTGGGGCGCTGGATCGCCCACGCTCCGCTGCGATCTGAGCCGCTGATCTCGGTGGTGGTGCCGACCCGCGACCGTCCCGCGGAGCTGGGTCGGGCCATCGCCTCGATCCGGACGCAGCGGTACCGCACCTGGGAGCTGCTGATCATCGACGACTCCGAGCCGGGGGAGTCGCCGGTCCGGATCGACGCCATCCCTGACCCGCGCATCCGTCTGCTCCAGACCACGGGTGGACGTGGCGCATGCGCCGCCCGCAATGTCGCGCTCGACCAGGCGGCGGGCCCCATCATCGCCTATCTGGACGACGACAACGTGATGGACCCGGAATGGCTGTGGGCCGTGGCCTGGGCCTTCGAGAACCACCCGGACCGGGATGTTCTCTATGGCGCCTTTCAGGTCGACAACATCTGGCGGGCCCAAGGAGAACCCGGCAATGCCACGCCTCAGACCTTCCTCCACCGCTGGGAGCCGGGCGTCCTCGGAACCACCAATGTGGCCGACATGAGCGCGATCGCCCACCGCGCCGAGCTTCCCCAGGCGCGCTTCGACGAGGACCTCGTCACCATGGGCGATTGGGACCTGCTGGTCCGGTTGACCGCCCACCAGGAGCCGCTCGTCCTGCCAGCCATCGCCTGCTACTACACCACCGACTCTCCAGGCCGCCTGACCGAAAGCCCCACCTCCGACTCGGACCGGCGCCTCGTCCTCGACCGCGCCAGTTCGCTGCCCGCGCCGCCAGCCTAATGACACCGTCGGGCAGTCCACGCGTGGTCCTGCTCGGCTTCGATGCGATGGATCCGCAGCTCACCAGGGCGATGGCCGCGGCTGGCCACCTGCCGGCTTTCGCGGAGCTGCTGGGGAGTTGCGCCCAGGCACCGATCCGCAATCCCGCCGGTCTGTTCGTGGGTTCCCTGTGGTCTACGTTCTTCACAGCCCGAACAGCCGATCGCACCGGCTTTCACTGCTGGATAGAGGTGGTCCCCGAGACCTACGAGCTGCGCCTCACCAGCGCCGACTCCATCCGCGGGGTTCCGTTCTGGGAGACACTCAGCCGGCACGGGCGACGGGTGGCCGTGCTCGATGTTCCCCACTCCCGGGCCGGCACGGAACTGAACGGCGTGCAGGTCTCCGAGTGGGGTTGCCACGACCGCCATTTTGGCCTCCGCAGCTACCCGCCGGAGCTGGCCGAGCAGCTGGTCTTGCGACACGGCGCCCACCCCGTCCTCGGCGCCGATCCCCTCGCGGTTCGCGAGTGGGCGCCCGATGACTATGAGTTTCGCGCCGGTCCGCTGCGCAGCGGCGAGGAGGAGGGCGAGCTGCTGTCCGCCCTGCTGGCCGGCGTGGACGCCAAGACCGAGCTGTCGGCGGAAATCCTCGGGCGCGAGCCCTGGGACCTGTTCATATCGGTGTTCGGCGAATCCCACAGCGTGGGCCACCAGTCCTGGCACGTGCGAGACCCTACGCATCCCCGGCACGATCCGGCGCTACTGAAGCGAATCGGCGACCCCCTTGCCCAGGTCTACGAGCGCATGGACGAGGCGCTGGCACGTCACCTGGCGCTGGTCGACGACGAGACCACGGTGCTCGTGCTGCTCAGCCACGGGATGGGGCCCCATCACGACGGCACCCATCTGCTGCCGGAGATCCTGCGGCGCCTGCACGCCGCCCACCGAGGCACGGTTGGGCGCTCACCGCACGGCCGTCTGCTGGCCAGAGCGTGGTCCGCGCTGCCCCGGGCCATGAAGGGGCCGGCGGGCCGGCTACTCGGCGTAGGCCTGCGCCGACGCCGCCGGGGGCTCCAGCTGACCCCAGCTCGGAATGGGGAGACCGCCGAAGAACGTCGCACGCAGCCCTACTTCGTCTCGCCCAACAACTTCGTGGTCGGTGGCGTGCGCATCAATCTTCGCGGGCGTGAGCCCGACGGCGTCGTTTCCTCCGGGGAGGAGTTCGACCGGGTATTCGCGCAGCTCCGAAACGACCTGCTGGACCTGGTCAACGTCGAGACTGGGGCGCCCGTCGTGCGCAGCGTCACGCGCACCGACCGCTACTACCCACGGAACGGGGACGACACCCTTCCTGACCTATTCCTGGAGTGGAACCGTGATGGCCCGATCGAGACCGTCTGGTCGCCGCGATTCGGGATGATCCACGGGCGGTACGAGCACTGGCGGACCGGCGATCACAAACCCGGCGGAGTCCTGCTGGTGCGCTCTCCCGAACTCGACCCCTCCGCGCGCCTGCCGGAGCTGGCCATCGAAGACCTCGGTCCGTCCATCGCCGCGCGCCTAGGGGTGGAGTTGACCGGTGTCGATGGCGTGCCTGCCTCCTGGCTGGCGGACGGCGCGGTGACTCAGGAGTAGCCGAGCTGCGAGGAGTAGGTGTTGCGATAGTCGGCCTGGGCCCCCAGCACCTTGCGCACGTAGGCCCGGGTCTCCGGGAACGGGATGTCCGCGGTGGTGAAGCGATGGTGGTCTGCCCGCGCTTCCGCGAGCCAGCTGTCGACGTTGGCCTCACCACCGTTGTAGGCGGCGATCGCCGACACGACGTTGCCGTGGTACTCGTCCAGGAGGTAGCGGAGGTAGTAGCTCCCGTAGGCGATGTTGACCTGCGGAGTTCCCAGGTCTCCGGTGTTGAAGGTCTGCGCGCCCGAGCGGTGGGCCAGGAACTCGGCGGTCTGGGGGAGGATCTGCATCAACCCTTCCGCCCCCGCCGAAGACGGCCGCGGGTCGAACTTGGTCTCGGCGTAGATCACCGCGGCGATCAGCGCGGGATCCAGGTGCTTCTCGGCGGCCTGCTGGCGGATGATGTCCGCGTGGGCCAGGGGCAGGGTCAGCGCGTTGACCGCCTTCTTGGCCAGCGGCATGGCCAGCACCAGCCCGATCACGGCGAGCGCGGCCAGCACCGCCGCCAGGGTCCAGCGCCGGCGGCGCACCGCGCCCCGGCGCCGCTGCCGGCCGGCGGCTTCGCGCCGCCGAGCCACAGTGGCCGTGGTGGTGGGGGTCACTGGTCCAGCATGTCAAGAACGGCTGACAGCTTCAGCTCCAGATCCTCGACCGTACCGTCGTTGACCACGACGTGGGTGGCTCGCTCCGCTTTCTCACGCTGGCTGAGCTGACGCGCGGCACGCTCCTGGACCGAGGAATGGCCGCGGGAGGAGGCGCGCTCCTCGCGGAGCTGCTCCGGCGCTGTCACGACCAGAGTGGCATCGAAGCCCGCCTCCATGCCGGATTCGAACAGCAGCGGCACCTCCACCACGACCGCCCGCGGCGGTGGCTTGCGCTCCTCTGCCTCCCCGCGCCAGCGCGCCATCCGCTCCCCCACCCGCGGCCACAGCAGCTTCTCCAGCCACTTCCGGTCCTCCTCGGTGGCGAACGCCACCTCGGCAAGGGCGCCACGATCGATCTCTCCATCAGGAGCGACCCCATCGCCGAAGCGCTCGGTCACCGCCTCGACGACACCTCGGCTCCGGTAGAGCTCGTGGACGACCGAGTCGGTGGACAGCGTGGCCGCGCCGAGCCGCTCCAGCGCCGCCAGCGCGGTGGACTTACCGGCGCCGATCCCGCCGGTCAGACCGACGAACGCAGCCAACGCGGGGACTCAGGCCGACGGCTCTGGCGCTGCCGAGTCGTCCGGAGCCGGGGAGTCCCCAGCTTCGTCCACAGCCTCCGGCGCGTCCTCGGGTGCATCCTCCGGGGAGGGCGTGGAGACTGCCTCGGGCTCTGCCGGAAGAGAATCCTCGGGCTCTGCCGAGGAAGCATCCTCGGACTCGGCCGGGAGAGCAGCCTCGGACTCGGCCGCGGGAGCATCGTCAGGATCGGCCGGGAGAGCATCCTCAGGCGCGAGCCCCGGAGCAGCCTCGTCAGCGGCAAACACGTCCTCGGAGAGATCCAGATCAGGCATATCGCCGAAGTCTCCGGCATCGCCGTCGGTGGGCGGCACGATTGGCCGGACCGGCAGCTCCTGGCCCTCCACCCGCTTGATCGACAGCGACAGCCGTCGCCGCTCGGAGTCGATCTCCAGGATCTTCACGCGGACCGGATCGCCTGGCTGAATGATCTCTCGAGGATTCTCGACGTGGTGCTGGGCGAGCTCGGAGATGTGCACGAGCCCCTCGACGCCGTCCAAGATCTCGACGAAGGCACCGAAGGTGACCACCTTGGTCACCTGCCCCTCTAGCTCGTCGCCGATGTTGTAGGTGTCCACCACACGCTGCCAGGGGTCCTCCTGGGTCTGCTTGAGCCCCAGCGAAATGCGCTGCCGGTCCCGGTCGATGTCCAGCACCTTGACGCTGACGCTGTCGCCAATGGAGAGGATCTCCGAGGGGTGGTTGACGTGCGACCAGGACAGCTCGGAGATGTGGATCAGACCGTCAATACCGTCGAGGTCTACGAAGGCGCCGAAGTCGACGATGTTGGAGATCTTGCCCTCCACCACCTGAGCGGGCTGGAGGCGATCGAGGATCCGCTCGCGATCCTCCTTGCGCTGTTCCTCCAGAACCGCGCGGCGGGAAAGCACCACGTTGTTGCGGCTGCGGTTGAGCTCGATGACCTTGCACTCGATCCCCTGCCCCATGTACTCGTCGAGATTGGGGACGCGCCGGATGTCCACCAGGGAAGCCGGAAGGAAGCCGCGCACCCCGAGGTCGATGATCAGCCCGCCCTTGACGACCTCGATGACGGCGCCCTCCACGGGCTCGCCGGACTCGGCGGCGGCCTCGATACGTCGCCAGGCCTTCTCGAACCGGGCGCGCTTCTTGGAAAGGATCAGGCGCCCGTCCTGGTCCTCCTTGGTGAGGACGAGTGCATCAACTTCCTCGCCGAGCGAAACCTCGTCACCGGGGTCCACCGACTTGCGAATCGAAAGCTCCCCCGCGGGGATGACGCCCTCGGACTTGTAGCCGATGTCTACGAGCACCTCATCGTTGTCGATGCGGACGACGTGCCCGGTGACCACATCGCCTTCCGAGAAGGGATGGAGCGTGGCGTCGTAGTTGGGGACGATCTGCCCGTCGATCTCGAGCAGCAGGCCGTCGGATCCCTCCACGACCTTCGCGCCCGCAGTCTCAGTGGGTGGCGGCAGAGTGCTTGTCGAAGACATTCCAACGCAGGATAGCCATCCTCGGCGTGCCCGGCGCCCCCGTATCATCGGGCGAGCGATGCCGACGCGTGCCACCAAGCGAGGGGTTGAACGCACGCGGTTGGACCGCGAGTGCGACGTTTTGATCTGCGGCGCCAGCTTCGCCGGACTGGCAGTGGCCAAGGCGCTGGCGGGCAGCGGCGCGGAGGTACTGGTCGTCGACCGCTACGAGATCGGGGAGCGCCAGACATCCGCGTGCGGCATCCCCACGGGATGGCTGGAGGCGCTGCACCTGCAGGAGTCGCTTCAGCAGACCTTTGGCGAGCTGGTGGTCCACACCCCGCATGTCACGGTCCGCTACGACCTTCCCTGGACGTTCTCCACCTTCGACTACCGGACGCTGTGCGGCCTGCTGGCGGCGCAGGGCGACTTCACCTTCGAGACCGCGAAGGTGGAGCGCCGCAACGGAACAGTTGTGCACACCGACCGCGGAGAGATCAGGGCTCCGCTGATCGTGGACGCCCTCGGCTGGCGGCGGGTGCTCGGCGCCGGAGCCAACATTCAGCCCCCTGACGCCTTGCTCTCCCGGGGGCTGGAGGTCCACCCGTTCGGCACCGGCCAGGATCTGGAGGTGTGGATCGACAGGCACTACGTCCCCGCCGGCTACGGCTGGTCGTTCCCCGCCGGTGAAGAAGTGCGAATCGGTGTGGGCTCATTCGACCCCCGTTTCCACGTCCGTGAACCCACCGAGCGGCTGGCGGACGACCTCGACGCCGAGCGGATCCGCTACCAGGGCAACTGGATCCCGCACGCGCTGCGGGACGGGACCGAGGACGGAGTGTTCTTCACCGGGGACTCCGCCGGGCACTGCCTGCCGTTGACCGCGGAGGGGATCCGCACCGCGCTGTACTTCGGGCTGGCCTGTGGTCGCGAGCTGCGCGCGGTGATCGACGGCGATCGCTCCCGCGAGGAGGCGCTTGCCCGATACCACGCTTTCTCCGCCTCGCACGACCGAGCCTTCCGATGGATGCTGCGGGTGCAGCGACTGGTGCCGCGGGTGGCCCCGCGGCTGCTGGCCGGCGGGCTGCGATCGATGGAGACGAAGCGCTTCGTCGACTGGTCCTTCGGTCACTACCTGAACATCGCCCACCCGGACTTCGTGTCCAGTGGCGGATTCGCCGCCACCCGGGCCCCCGCGACGCTTACCGCGGCTTAGCGGCGACGCGCTGGGCGCCGGCGAGGCGCCTTGCCGATCCGGATGATCCGGCTGGCGAACGCCCAGTTGCCGGCGCTGTCAGTGGTGCGCACGGTGATCTTGTAGCGCCCCGCGCGGCGGTAAACGTGGCTGGTCACCCGGCCGGCCCGGGCGGAGTGACGGTCGCCAAAGCTCCAGTCGTAGTGAACGATCGTCCCGTACACGGTTCTGGCGCTGGCGGTGATCTTCAGACGCCGGCCGGCGACGATGCGGGCGGTGGGGCGGATCGAGGCTGAGTCCGCTCGGGCGCGCGGCTGGCACGAGTTGGTCTGGTTGCTCCACTCCTCCTGCAGGTACCAGCCACGTCCGTGGATCAGCTGGTCATAGACCTTCGACCCGGATCCACCCAGGGTGGGGCCGTAATTGCTGAGGCAGAGGTCGCCGATCTCTTCGCCATATTGGTCGAGCCAGGCGGTGCCGTAGGGGTCGGTCACCGCCTCGTTCTGCTCGTGGCTGAGCAGCGAGATCGAAATGTCCGCGGCGCTGCCGTTCGGACGAGGATTGTCCGACTGGCAGTGACCCGGAACGGCTCCATAGGCGATCACCCCGTACAGCAGCGCCCCGGAGGCGTCGCTTGAGTGGTAGCTGCAGTAACTGTCGGCGTCATCGGCGCCGCCGAGGGCGCAGCCCGGCGGCCCGCTTCCGACGCAGCTCCCCAGTCCCTGCGGGAGGACGAGGAAGTAGACGTCGTTTCCCGCCTCGGGCAGCCGGTAGCGCGCCACCACCGCCTGGAGCTCGGCGACCAGCTGGCTGTCGGTGAGACAGACGCTCCAGCCGGGGCCAGTCCCGTTCGGAGGCGCAGCCGGCTCCTGACAGCCATTGGGCGGGAGCGGATCGGTCACCGTGACCGCACCGGCATAGGTCGAGGCGTACTGAGCGGCCCCCGACTCATCGGAGTACTGGCCGCTCAGCCCGTACACGTTGGTGGGCAGGTGGCTGTCGAGCGCGACGTCGGTCAGGAACGTCTCAGTAAGCGACTGGTACCCGTAGTCGTAGCTCAGGCCAGATCCCGCCGGCTGCCAGAAGACGAGATGGGCGCGGTTGGAATGCAGCACCGAGCCGCCCTGGTAGGGCAGGTTGAACGTACGCGTCAGAGCCGGCGGAGGATGGACGTGCGCGCCGGCCGGGACGTCGGGCACGACCCCTGCTAGCTCTCCTGCCCGTGCGCCGGCAACCGGCAGAAGCATCGCAAGCGCAACGGTCACGCATACCAGCGAGCGTCTCACTTGGCCGCCAGCCAGTCGCTGCCGATTCCCGCCTCCACGGCGAGTGGCGGGTCCATCTCGAACGCGCGAGACATCTCCTCGGTGGCGATCCGCTTGACCTGCTCCGCCTCTTCACGGGGAGCTTCGAACAGCAGCTCATCGTGGATCTGCAGGATCAGACGACCACGCAGACCGGCCTTCCCCATCGCCGCGTCGGTGCGCACCATCGCGACCTTCATGATGTCAGCTGCAGTCCCCTGGATCACCATGTTGACGGCGAACCGCTCGCCCTGCTTGCGCATCTCCCACCGGCGCGCCCGGAGCTCCGGCACCTGGCGGCGGCGCCCGAACAGGGTCGAGACGTAGCCGTGCTCGGTCCCCTGCTCGATCGTCTCCTCGATGAACCGGCCCACCGCGGGGAAGCCGGCGAGGTATCGCTGGATGAACTCGTCGGCCTCGGATTGGGGGATGTCGAGGCGATCGGCCATCCCGTAGGCGGACAGGCCGTAGACGATGCCGTAGTTGATCATCTTCGCCTTGGAGCGCATGCCCGGGTCGATCTCCTCGGGGGCCACGCCGAACACCCTGCAGGCGGTGGCGGTGTGGACATCCTCGCCGCGACGGAAGATCTCCTTGAGCACATCCTCTTCGGCGATGTGGGCCAGCAGCCGCAGCTCGACCTGCGAGTAGTCGGCGGAGACCAGCAGGTTGCCCGGCTCGGCGACGAAGCAGGCCCGGATCTCGCGACCGAGCTCCGTGCGGATGGGGATGTTCTGCAGGTTCGGATTGTTGGACGACAGCCGTCCGGTGGTGGCGGCGGTCTGGTTGAAGGTGGTGTGCAGCCGGCCGTCATCGGCGATCAGCAGCGGCAGCGCGTCGAGGTAGGTTTGGGCGAGCTTGGTCAGCTCCCGCCAGCGCTCGATCTTCGGGATGATCTCGTGCTCGTCGCGGATCGCCTGAAGCACGCGGGCATCGGTCGAGTAGCCGGTCTTGCCCCGCCGCTTGCGCGACAGCCCCAGCCGCCCGAACAGGATCTCCTCCAGCTGTCGCGGCGACCCGAGCGTGAACTCCTCGCCGGCGAGCTCGAAGATCTCGCGCTCAAGCTGATCGGCCTCTGCCTTGACCCGCTCGGAGATCTCCCGCAGCCGCGGAACGTCGAGCATCGCGCCGACCTGCTCCATCTCCCGGAGCACGCGCACCAGCGGCAGCTCCACTTCGCAGAACAGCTCGTTGAGGCCGCGAGCGCGGATCTCCTGGCGCTGCCATCCCGCCAGCGCGTGGACGAGCACGGCATCCGCCGCCGCGGGTTCGCTCACCTCCGTGCCGAGTCCCCGCTCCTCGCAGAGCTCGCGAAATGGATAGGCACGGCGCGCGGGCTCCAGCAGGTAGGCCCCGATCTCGGTGTCGTGAGCGAGCGTGGGCGGAACCTCACCGAACGATTTGACGTCGTGTGCGATCGCCGGGCGCGAGCCGATGCTGGCCACCAGCGCCTCGCTCGAAGCCGCGGAGCCGCTCAACACCTCCCGCGCGCCGTCGGCGTAGGCGCCGAAGCGAATGCCGAGGTCCTCAGCGAACAGGGCGTCTTCCGGCGGCTCGGGGTGGGTTACCGCCAGCGCGACCTCGGTGTGCGGGAGCCCCTTTACGGACTCCACCGTGGCTTCCCTGACCGTCGCGGCGATGGCAGTGTCGGCGGTGGGTGCGGGTGCCGCGGCGTCGGCCGACCCCAGGGCCTCTTCCAGCCGGCGCAGCGGCTCACGAAGCTCGAAGGTCCGGAAGGTCTCACGCAGGCGGGAGCGGTCGGGCGCGGCGGAGGCGAACTCGGCCACGTCCAGCTCCAGCGGAATGTCACGCTTCGCGGTGGCGAGCTGCTTCGAGATCCGGGCCGCTTCGGCGTGATCGATCAGGTTCTGCTTGCGCTTGGCCCCGGTGATCTGATCCACGCTGTCCAACACCTGCTCCAGCGAGCCGAATCTCTGCAGCAAGTCCGCGGCGGTCTTGTCGCCGATGCCCGGTACGCCGGGGATGTTGTCGCTGGTGTCGCCCTTCAGCCCGATGAAGTCGGGGACCAGCTCCGGGGGGATCCCGTAGCGGTCGATCACCCCCTCGCGGTCGTAGACCCGCGTGTCGGTGATCCCGCGGGAGGTGGTCATGATCCTCACCCCGTCCTGCACCAGCTGGTAGGCGTCGCGGTCGCCGGTGACCACCATCACCGGAATCCCCGGCTCTGCCCCCTTGGCCTGCTCGGCGATGGAGGCGATCACGTCGTCGGCTTCGAAGCCCGGCACCGCCAGGTTTCGGTAGCCGAACGCGTCCACCAGCGGCTCCAGGTGGGGCCACTGCTCCTTGAGCAGATCAGGCCGGCTGGAGCGCTGGGCCTTGTACTCCGTGTAGATCTGCTTGCGGCCCGTGTCGCCGGCGTCCCACACCACCACGGTGGCCTTGGGGCCGTAGTCGGTGAGGATCTTCACCAGCATCGAGGCGAAGCCGAAGATGGCGTTGGTGGGCATCCCGGTGGAGGTGGCAATCGACTCGGGAAGCGCAAAGAACGCCCGGTAGGCAAGGCTGTTTCCGTCGATCAGGAAGAGCTCGTCTGGCATCGGCGCAGGAACGGTGGCGGCACGTCTATGGCAGGCTATCTGGCGAAGTGCCAGGAACTCCCAGCGCCCAGTACAGCGTCACCCTCAGAGTGGAGATCGACCACCGGCCCGGCATGCTGGGCAAGGTGGCGAGCGCGATCGGCGACGCGGGCGGCACGATCGGCGCAATCGATCTCGTCCAGGTCGAAGGCCCGCACACGGTGCGGGACATCACCGTCGAGACCGGCGACCCGGCCGACTGGCCACGGCTGGGCGAAGCCGTCGACGGGGTTCCCGGCGCCCGCGTGCTCGACACCACCGACCGCACGTTCCTGTTGCACATGGGAGGCAAGATCGAGCTGCACAACAAGAGCCCGCTGCGGACCCGGGACGATCTCTCGATGGCCTACACCCCCGGCGTGGCTCGGGTGAGCAAGGCGATCCGGGAGGATCCCGACAAGGCCTTCCAGTACACGATCAAGCGCAACACGGTGGCGGTTGTCTCCGACGGCACTGCCGTCCTGGGGCTCGGCGACATCGGCCCGCGCGCGGCGATGCCGGTGATGGAGGGCAAGGCGATGCTCTTCAAGGAGTTCGCGGGGGTCGACGCCTTCCCCATCTGTCTGGACACCCGCGATCCCGACGAGATCATCGCCACGGTGCGGGCAATCGCGCCGGCGTTCGGCGGCGTGAACCTGGAGGACATCTCTGCTCCTCGCTGCTTCGAGATCGAGGACCGGCTGAAGGCCTCGCTGGACATCCCGGTGTTCCATGACGATCAGCACGGCACTGCGATCGTCGTGCTGGCCGCACTGCTCAATGCGGTCAAGCTGACCGGGCAATCGATCGCCGAGATCGGAATCGTGATCGTGGGGATGGGCGCCGCCGGGGTGGCGGTGACCCGGATCCTGCTGGCCGCGGGCGCACATCGGGTGATCGGGTGCGATTCCCGGGGCGCGCTGCACACCGCGCGTGAGGACTTCCTGGACGGATCGATGTCCACGGTCAAGCGTGAGCTGTGCGAAGCCACCAACCCGGAGGGTCGCGCCGGGGGCGTGGCCGAGGTGCTGGAGGGCGCCGACCTGCTGATCGGACTCTCCGGGGCCCGGGTGCTGCCGGGGTCTGCGCTCAGTGCGATGAATCCCGACCCGATCGTGTTTGCGATGGCCAATCCAGACCCCGAGGTCACGCCCGAGGAGGCCGCCCGCTACGCACGCGTGGTGGCAACCGGCCGCTCGGACTACCCCAACCAGATCAACAACGTTCTGGCCTTTCCCGGCGTGTTCCGCGGCGCGCTTGACGTTCGTGCTCCCCAGATCACGGAGCGGATGAAGACGGCGGCCGCGGCGGCGATCGCCGAGATCGTCACCCCGGAAGAGCTCCGGGAGGACTACATCATCCCGTCGGTGTTCAACCGCGAGGTGGTGGCGGCGGTGGCGGCGGCCGTCTCCGAGGAGGCGCGGGCGAGCGGCACCGCGGAGGCGGGGGCGGAGATGGGATTCGCCTCCACGGAGGAGATGCGGCTGCTCTCCGGCCGGTAGGGGCGATTGCGGCTCGGCCCGTGGCTGGGCTGAAGGCCCCCGGCGCACGTCCGGCTGCCGTCAAATCAGGAAACGACCGCCCGCTCGAACTGCGGCGCCCCGTCGCTTCCCACCCGGTAGAGCCCGTAGGTGCGCAGGGTGATGTCCCCATTGGCGTCGAACCCGTAGGTGCCGAGCACGGAGTGATGGTCCTTGAGGGCGAATAGCGCCGCGCGCACCGCCGACTTCTGATCGCCCTGCGGACCCAGCGAGGCGATCGTGGTCAGACCCAGCCTCATCGCCTCATAGCCGTAGATGGCATAGGGATCCGGCGCAATCCCGTACCTGGCGCGGTAGGCCGACAGGAATGCCCTCCCCCCGGGGTGGGCGGCCACCGCGAGGACCGGCTCGGTGCATTGGATCTTCCTGCCGATCGGCGTGCGGCTGAAGGTTGCGGTGACCGCTCTTACGCAGATCCGGTCCGGCCCGTACAGCCTGGCGCTCGGAAGCAGCGCATTGACATCCCGGAAGATCTGCACCGCCGCGGCCGACGTGCCCCCCGCGAAGTAGAAGCAATCGACCCGCTGAGCCCGGATCGCCGAGGCGTAGGCGCGGAAGCTCGGCGACGCGGGATCGACCGCGGTGTCCGACGCGATCGTCACGCCGTAGCGGCCCTTCGCCAGATTCATCTCCTCGGCCAGACCGGCGCCGTAGGCCGAACGGTCGTCGGCCACCGCCACCCTGGTGCACCCGTCCTGCTTCACCGCCGTCAGCGCAGCCGTCGCCTGGACGGTGTCCCTGGGAACGATTCGCAGGAAGGTCCGCTCGCCGCTGGGGTAGTACTCCTGCGGCTCGTGGGCGGCCGCGCCCGGCTCGTTGGTGGTCAGCCCGACGTAGGTGCTGGCCGGACTCAGCTGCGCCACCCCGGATTCATTGAGCACCGGGATCGAGACCTTGCTGGCATCGGAGTCCTGCTCGCCGATGTAGTAGACCGCCCTCGGGTCGATCGCCGCCGCCCGGGCATTGGCCAGCGTGCGGCCCGGGTCCCAGCCGCCGCCGGCGGAGTCATCCAAGGACCGGTAGTCCACGGTGAAGCGGCCGGCGCTCCCGCGGCTCTGCACCAGAGCCAACCTGATTCCGGTGAGGATCGCCCGTCCCCGCGCGCCGTCCGGACCTCGGAGCGGCAGGCTGGAGTAGACGTCCACGGTGCTGGAGCTGGTGACCGGAGTGCTGACGCTCCTGCCCCCACCGCCGCAGCCGGCAGCGGCGAGGGTCCCGCCGGCGAGCAGGACAAGTGCCGCCGATCGAGCTCTCTTCACCCCTGCACCGCCCCAGCAAACGCCAGGCGGCCCCGTGTCACCCGGAACACCCCGTAGCGGCGCAGCGTCGTGTCGCCCCAGGACTGCAGGCTGTAGGCACCCAGCACGCTTTGGCGGTTGCGGGTGGCGAACACCGCCGAGAGCACCCGGCTGCGCCGAACCGGTCGGGTGCCGCCATGACTGGCGCGGCCGATCGAAGCGAGCAGCAGGCTCATGGTGTCGTAGCCGAAGATCGCCTCCGGCGGGGGTGAGCCGTAGAGGCGGGTGTAACGGATCAGGAAGCGCTCACCCTCCGGCGGGTACGCGGATGGACCGAGCGCCGGGGAAGTGATCTGCAGACGGTGATCCAGGCGCTGCGGAAGTCCACCGAGCCGTGGATCGACGAACGTGCTCTCGGCCACCCCGGCGGTCCCGAACAGCTTCGCGTGAGGAGAAGCGGCAGCCACCTGTTCGGTCAGCAGAACCGCGTCGGCGCCCGGCAGCGCGCTCACCATCACGCAGTCGGCGCCACTGGCGGCGGCAGCCGCCGCCTGCGGGCTGTAGTCGAGCGCCCCGGAGGGAAACTCGTTCACCGCCGCCAGCCGCAGGCCGGCGTTCTGCGCAGCGACCGAGAAGCTGTCAGCGGCGTCCTCGCCGTCCACCTCGCTGTCGTCGAGCACGTAGGTGAGCCGGCAGCCGGCATGCTGCTGGAGCCTCACCTGGACCGCGGCCTGCACCGCGTCGCTCGGCACCACCCGGGCAAAGGTGCGGATCCCACTGGGGTAGTACTTCTGTGGCTCGCCGGGGGCAGAGCCGGGGCCCGAGGACGTGAGACCGACCGCCGTGCTGCCGGGGCTCACCTGAACGATGCCGGCACGGTTGATGAGCGGTATCGAAACCGCGCTGGCGCCCGAGTTGAGCTCCCCTACGTAGGCCACGGTGGTCGGGTCGGCGGCGGCCAGTCGCGCGTTTATCGTCGTCTGGCCGGGGTCCCACTCGCCTCGCTCCGGGGTGGAGTCGTCAAGGGCATGCAACCGCACCTGGTAGCGCCCCACTCGGCCGCCGGCATCTCCCAGCGCCATCCTGGCGCCGGCGAGCACCGCTTCGGAGGCCTGTCTGGAGCCGCCGGTCATCGGCAGGCTCGAATAGATGGTGAGCGTCTTGCCGGGAATCGTCTCCCCCGCCGGCGTCGATCCGCACCCGGCGAGCCCTGCTCCCAGCACCGGGACGCCGATCACCGCCAGCGTCCCCACCAGCGCTCGCCTGGCGCCGCGCAGGCTCACCCCTGGACTTGCGCGAACGGCACGAGCCGACCGGCTCGCAAACGCTCAAACACGAACGTCGTGAGGCTTGTGTCTCCGGCTCCGTCCATCGAGTAGGTGCCAACCGCCGAGGCACGATTCTTGATGGAGAGGAAGTCGTGCACGAGCAGACCGCGGTCCCCGGCGGAGCTGCCACCTTCCCTGATCACGTCGAGCAGCGCGCTCATCGCCTCATAGCCGAAGATCGCCTGGGGGACCGGCACGTGGTGGTAGGCGCTCACGAACGCCCGCACGAACGCCCGCCCGGCAGCGGTCAAACCCTTGGGCAGGAACCCCGGGCTCGACACGAACAGGTTCAGCCGGGAGGAGCCCAGCGACGCGGCCAGGCCCGGGTCGGCCAGCGCAGAGGGCGCGAACAGCTTGACCCCGGGGCGCGCGGCCGCGGCGGCGCGGAACAGCTGTGCGGCCGCGGGCACCGAGCTGCCGGCGAAGAACATTGCATCGGCGCCCGAGGCGGCGAAGCGCGCGGAGGTTGGGGGCCCGGACGTGATGGTGATCCCGCTGAGGTCAGCGCGCAGCGAGGACTGCAGTGCGCGGGCGTAGTCGCTGCCGTCACCGGTGATGTAGAGGTGCTTGACCCGCAGCTTGCCCATCTCCATCGCTTGGGCACGGGCCTCGGGGACGGTGGTGGGCACCACCCTGGCAAAGGTGCGGTGGTACATCGTCAGCGACTCGTAGTAGCGCTGCGGGGCACCCGGGATCCCGGTGCCAGTCTGGGTCAGGGCGGCGGCGGTGTCGGTGGGCGAGATCTGCAGCAGCTGCTGGGCGTTGGTGATACCGAGCGTGTCAGCGGAGTCGCCGGGCACGAGCTCGCCCAGGTAGGCGATCGCGTTGGTGTTCTGGATGGCCACGCGGGCGCTGTCCGAGAGCTTGTTGGCGGTCAGCCGGGAG
The DNA here is from genome assembly GCA_963731435.1 of uncultured Solirubrobacterales bacterium. Taxonomy (GTDB): domain Bacteria; phylum Actinomycetota; class Thermoleophilia; order Solirubrobacterales; family Solirubrobacteraceae; genus Palsa-465. Next base: position 780,403 of record CAVSVF010000001.1, on the reverse strand, counting down.
AGCGAGAGCTTGAACGCGGTCACCTCGCCGGACTTCTGGGTGAACGCCAGCTGCTCGGCATCGAGCACATCCTGCTTGGCGGAGTCAGCGGCACCGGACGCGGGCGCGCTCGCATAGATCGTCAGGCTGCGACCGGTGGCGGTCACGTCGGTGCCGGGCGCACCCGAGCAGCCCGCGAGCAGGGCGACCGCGAGCGCCCCCGCGGCGAGCGGCCACGCCCGACGTGCCCGGCAGGCAGGTGCGACTCCGACGCCGCGCATCGGCTCTAAGCCCTAACGCCGGCCCGGCAGGAACGGCACGAGCTGTCGGACCCCGATGGCCACGAGCACCATCAGGACCGCGATCAGGATCGCGTCGAAGCCGGACACGCCGAGCGCCCAGAGGATGATCCACAGACAGAGACCGGCGGTGCCGGTGAGAACCAAGCCCATCGGGGCTGGATCCTAGCGAGGACGCCCCGAGCGAAGCGCCCCGGAGAACTCCGCCACCAGGGCCCCGACGGCGGCGGCCGGATCCTCGGCCTCGCCGGCGGCGCGAACCAGCCGTGTGCCTACGATCACCCCGTCGGCGCCCGCGGCGGCCGCCTCTGCCGCCTGATCCGCCGTCGCGATCCCGAAGCCGACCGCGACCGGGACGTCGGTGCTGGCTCGGGCCCTCGCCAGCACTCCGGCCAGGGAACCGTCAAGGGAGGCGCGCTCGCCGGTGGTGCCGGTCACGGAGACCGCATAGAGGAAGCCCCGAGCTCGCTGACCGATCCTTCGCAGCCGGTCCTCCGGCGTGGTCGGCGCCACGAGCGGTACCAGCGCGAGTCCCCGCTCATCGCACGCGGCCAGCGTGTCCGGCGCCTCCTCCATCGGGAGATCGGGGACGATCACCCCGCTCAGCCCGGCGCCGGCCAGCTCGTCGAGGAACCGCTCCGGTCCGCGGGCGAGGATCAGGTTGAAGTAACACATGCAGACGACCGGAACGGCTCTGGCGAGCTCGGCGCCGGTTGCCAGCACGTGGTCGAGCCTGGCTCCCGCCTGCAGCGCCCGGGTGCCCGCGGAGTGGATCACCGGCCCGTCGGCCAGCGGATCGGAGTACGGCACGCCGAGCTCCACAAGGTCCGCGCCGTTCTCGGCGTAGGCGAGGGCGATCCGCGTCGCGGTGGCAGGGTCCGGAAACCCCCCCATCAGGTATGGCATCAACGCCGCGCGGTCCTCACGCCGGGCTGCGGTGAACGCCGCGGCGATCGCCTCGGTCCCCCTCACCGTTTGACCGCCGGCAGCCCGCTCACCGCGTGAGGCTCGGCAGGCGCTCCGCGACCTCCGCCAGATCCTTGTCCCCACGCCCGGAGAGGCAGATCAGGTCAAGCTCGCTGCCGCGCTCGGCCAGCGCCCAGGCCAGCGCGTGAGCGCTCTCCAGCGCCGGGATGATCCCCTCAAGCTGCGCGGTGCGAGCGAACGCCGCCACTGCCTGATCGTCGGTGACGGAGACGTAGCGCACCCGTCCGGAGTCCCGTAGCCAGGCATGCTCGGGTCCGCTCCCGGGGTAATCCAGGCCGGCCGAGATGGAGTGGGCCTCCAGGATCTGCCCGTCCTCGTCCTGCATCACGGCCGAGAACGAGCCGTGCAGGACGCCGGGAAGGCCCCCGGCGCTGAGGGGGGCGCCGTGGCGGCCGGTGGCGACGCCTTCGCCCGCGGCTTCCACGCCGATCAGCTCCACCCCGGCGTCGTCGAGGAACGCGGTGAAGGTGCCGATCGAGTTCGACCCACCGCCGACGCAGGCGATCACCCGCTGGGGAAGCCGACCCGCTTGGTCCAGGACCTGGTCCCGGGCCTCATCGCCGATCACCCGCTGCAGGTCGCGCACCAGCGCCGGGAACGGAGCGGGGCCGACGCAGGAGCCGATCACGTAATGGGTGTCGCCCACGTTGGCCACCCAGTCTCGGATCGCCGCCGAGACCGCTTCCTTCAGCGTCCGCGCGCCCACGTCCACCGGCGCCACCGTCGCGCCGAGCAACTCCATCCGCTCCACGTTCGGTCGCTGGCGACGCATGTCCTCGACGCCCATGTAGACCAAGCATTCCAGCCCCAGCAGCGCGCAGGCGGTGGCGGTGGCCACGCCGTGCTGCCCGGCACCGGTCTCCGCCACCACCCGGTGCTTGCCCATCCGCCGGGTCAGGAGCGCCTGGCCGAGCGCGTTGTTGATCTTGTGCGCGCCGGTGTGGTTGAGGTCCTCGCGCTTGAGGTACACAGGATGCCCAGCGGTTTCGCTCAGCCGTGAGGCGAGATACAACGGTGAGGGGCGGCCAACGTAGTCCCGCAGCAGCGAGGCCAGCTCGGCGGCGAAGCCGGGGTCCTCTCCGGCCTGCATCCACGCCGCCTCCAGCTCGGCCAGCGCCGGCATCAGCGTCTCCGGGACGTACTGGCCACCATAGGGGCCGAAGCGATGCTCGACGACGGTCACGCCGCGCTGACCTCTGCCGCACCACGCACCGCTGCCGCGAACGCCGCCAGCTTGCTCGGATCCTTGCGACCGGGGACGAGCTCGACGCCGGTGGCCACGTCGACCGCGAACGGATTGACGGTGGCGATCGCCGTCGCGACGTTGTCCGGCGTCAGCCCGCCGGAGAGGATCAACCGAGTCGGACCTTCGTGCTGGCGGGCGAGATCCCAGGCGAAGGTCTCGCCGGTGCCGCCTGGCTCGTCGGGGACGTAGCTGTCAAGCAGGTGGAAGTCGGTGTGGAACGAGGCGAGCGCCTGGATCTCGGCGCCACTGCGAATGCGGACCGCCTTGATCACCTGGCAGCCGGTGCGCCGCGCCGCCTCGGCACAGAAAGCCGGCCCCTCGTCGCCGTGAAGCTGGAGCATGTTCAGGCCGACGGACTCGGCGGTCCGGCTGAGCTCATCCAGCGTCGCGTTGACGAACACGCCGGCGATCTCGGCGCGGCGGTGGGACGCCGCAGCGATCTCGGTCGCGACCCCCAGCTTGCAGCGCCGCCGAGAGCGGTTCCAGAAGTTCAGCCCCAGCGCCCAGGCCCCGTGCTCCAGCGCCTGCTCGGCGTCGGCGAGGTTGGTGATGCCACAGAACTTGATGCGGGGGACCGAGGGGGCCACGTCCACATCGTAGGACGCCGTTCTCGCTAGGGCGAGCGGTGGACCAGGTTGCGAGCGGCTGCCTCGATGTCCGCCGAGCGCATCAGCGCCTCGCCGACCAGCACTGCATCGACCCCGGCGCCGGCGAGCTCGTCGAGCTGCTCAGGCCGGTTGAAACCCGACTCGGCGATCACGGTGGTCCCGGGCGGCATTCGCTCCAGCAGCGCGAACGTCGTGCGGGGATCGACCTGGAGGGTCGTCAGATCTCGGTTGTTGATGCCGATGAGCGCCGCGCCGGCGGCCGTGGCCACCTCCAGCTCCCGGTGGTCGTGGACTTCGACCAGCGCCGGGATCCCCAGGTCAAGCGCCTGGGCCTGCAGCTCGGCCAGGTCACGCTCCGGCAGAGCGGCGACGATCAACAGGATCGCGTCGGCGCCGGCGGCGAAGGCCTCGGCGACCTGAAAGCGGTCGAGGATGAAGTCCTTGCGGAGGATCGGCAGCCGGGTGGCCGCCCGCGCCCGCCTCAGGTCCTCAAGCGAGCCGCCGAAGCTGTGGGGTTCGGTGAGGATCGACAGGGCCGCGGCACCGGCCTGCTCGTAAGCGCCGACGACGTCCTCCAGCTCCAGGTCCTCCCGGATCACACCCGCGGACGGGGAGCGACGCTTGTGCTCGGCGATGACTGAGAGTCCAGGGGCACGCAGCGCCTCGGTGAACGAGCGCCGATCCCCGGCCAGCGTCCGCTCGGACACCACGCGCTCCAGCTCCTGCGCGTCGGTCTGGGCCTTGCGAGCCATCAGATCCTCCCGGGTGCGCTCCAGAATCGGCTCCAGGCGGCTCATGGCGACCCCGCCAGCTCCTGGGTGCGCACGATGAAGCGCGCGAGGGTTTCGGCGGCGGCACCAGAATCGACCGCCTGCTGTGCCGCGACCACCCCTTCCGAGAGCGAAGCGGCCCCACCGCCGGCGTAGATCGCCGCGCCGGCGTTCAGCACCGCCAGGTCCCGGGGAGCGCCGGGCTCCCCGACGAAGATCCGCCGGGTCACCTCCGCGTTCTGCACCGGATCGCCGCCCGGCACCGCCTCCGGAGGCACCCGGGTGAGCGCCATCTCCTCCGGGGTGACGAGGTAGCGGCGCAGCTCCCCCCCGATCACCTCCACAACCCGGGTGGGGGCGGAGATGCTGAGCTCATCCACCCCGTCCTCGCCTGACACGAGCACGGCGTGCTCGGTTCCCAGCAGTCCCAGCGCGCCCGCCATCGTCTCCAGGTAGTGCGGATCGGAGACCCCGACCAGCTGGCGGGTGGCCCCGGCAGGATTGGTCAGCGGCCCCAGGAAGTTGAAGATCGTCCGCACCCCCAGCTCCCGGCGCACCGGAATCACGTACCGCGTCGCCTGATGGTGCGCGGGGGCGAACATGAAACCGAAGCCGACCTCCTCGATGCACCGAGCAACCGCCGCCGGCGTCAGGTCGATGCGGGCCCCGAGGGCCTCCAGCAGGTCGGCGGAGCCCGACAGTCCGGTGGCCGAGCGGTTGCCGTGCTTGGCCACCGTGCAGCCGGCGGCGGCGGCGATCAGTGCCGCGGTGGTGGAGACGTTGAAGGTGCGCCGGCCCCCGCCGGTGCCGGCCGTGTCCAGCAGGTCGTCGCGCCCGACCCGGACCGGCTCGGCCAGCGCGCGCATCGTCTGCGCCAGTCCGGCCAGCTCCTGCACCGTCTCCCCTTTGGTCCGCAGCGCGATCAGCAGACCGGCGATCTGGATCTCGGAGGCGTTGCCGGTCATCACCTCGGCCAGCACCGCGGCGGCGTCCTCGAGCGACAGGGAGCGGCCGGAGGCCAGCGCGTCGATCGACCGTGTGAGCAGGTCCTGCCCGGAGCTCATCGCGCGCCGCTCAGGAAGTTCGCCAGCAGCTCCCGCCCCTGCTCGGTCAGCACGGACTCCGGGTGAAACTGCACGCCCTCGGCCGGAAGCTCGCGGTGGCGCACCCCCATCACTACCTCGCCGCCGAAGGCGCTGCGCTCCAGCACCTCTGGCAGCGCCGGGTCGGCCACCAGCGAGTGGTAGCGACCGACCTGCAGCGGGTCACTGAGGTGCTTGAAGATCGTGCGGCCGTCGTGCTCGATCGTCGTCGTCTTGCCGTGGATCGGCTGGTGGCGAATGACCCTTCCCCCCCACGCCTGGACCAGCGCCTGGTGGCCGAGACATACCCCCAGCGTGGGGATCCCCGCCAGCGGAAAGCGCCTGACCGCCTCCAGCGAGATGCCCGCCTGATCCGGCGTGCAGGGCCCCGGCGAGACGATCATCCGGTCGTAGCCGCGCAGCAGCAGGTCCTCCACCGAGGCATGGTCGTTGCGCACGACCTCCAGCTCGGCGCCGAGCTCGCCCAGGTACTGGACGAGGTTGTAGGTGAAGCTGTCGTAGTTGTCGAGAACGAGGACTCGCACGGGCATCGGGCGCCTTCGGCCGACTCAGGGCCAGTGAGGCTGCGCAACCGCAAGCTCGATCGCTCTGAGCATTGCCCCGGCCTTGGCCTCGGACTCCCTGAACTCGTACTCGGGCTGCGCGTCGGCGACGGTACCGCCACCGGCCTGGATGTGCGCGATGCCGTCCTTGAGAACCACGGTGCGGATGTGAATGCAGGTGTCCAGGTCGCCGGTGTAGCTGGCGTATCCGATCGCCCCGCCGTACCCGCCGCGCTTGACGGGCTCCAGCTCGTCGATGATCTGCATCGCGCGCACCTTCGGCGCGCCGGAGAGGGTGCCGGCGGGGAGCACCGAGCGCAATGCGTCCAGCGCCCCCACCCCGCTGCGCAGGCGACCGGCGACGCTGGAGACGATGTGCATCACGTGGCTGTAGTTCTCGACCGTCATCAGGTCCTCCACCTCAACGGTGCCGTACTCGCAGACCCGTCCGAGGTCGTTGCGGCCGAGGTCGACGAGCATCACGTGCTCGGCCCGCTCCTTGGGATCGGCGAGCAGCTCGCGCGCGAACTCCGCGTCCTCATCCGGAGTGGCCCCACGAGGCTTGGTCCCGGCGATCGGTCGGGTGGAGACGCGGCGGCCGGTGACGGTGATCAGCGGCTCCGGGCTGGCCCCGATCAGCTCGAAGTCCCCGAAGTCCAGGTAGTACATGTAAGGGCTGGGGTTGACGGTCCGCAGACCCCGGTAGATCGAGAACCCTTCCACCGGTACCGGGGCCGACCACCGCTGCGAGGGCACCACCTGGTAGGCGTCGCCGGCGCGGATGTACTCGATGATCCGGGCCACGTTGCCCTCGAACTGCGAGCGCGACATGTTCGACTCGAATGCGGGGGCCTCGCGCGCTCCCGCCGGGACCGGTGAAGGCGGGGGCAGCGGCCCGGCAAGCCGCTCGCGGATCTCGGCGATCGTCGCCAGCGCCCGCCGGTAGGAGCCCTCCAGCTCCTCCTCGGCGTAGACGTTGGCCAGCACGGTGACGGTGTGCTCGAGGTGGTCGAAGACGACCAGGCCGTCGGTCAACATCAACGCGAGGTCGGGGAGCCCGATCGTGTCCGGGTTGGGAGGCTCCAGCGGCTCCACCGTGCGAACCAGGTCGTAGGCGAACATCCCCACCGCCCCGCCGGCGAACGGCGGCAGGCCGGCCAGCTCCGGCACCTGGAACTGCCCCAGCTGCTCATCCACCAGCGCATACGGATCCCCCGGCTCGCCCAGCGACCACCTGAGCACCTGACGCGGCCGAACCCCGATGAACGAGTAGCGGCCCACCCGGCCCTGCTCGGCCGACTCCAGCAGGAAGGCCGGCTCCCGTGCGGCGGCGGCTTCGCCGGTCGGCTCACGCAGCTTCAGGAAAGCGGAGACAGGCGTCTGGCAGTCGTCGATGAACGTCTGGCGGACCGGGATCAGGTTGTGGTCCCGGGCCAGCTCGCGCACCTGCGCCAGCGAGGGAATCGCCTCGGTGCTCTCAGCGCTGGCGACGGCCATCGAGCACCCGCTCGGCATCCCTCAGGGCCAGCCGCCGGCCATGCAGCAGAACCGTCAGGTGATAGACCAGGTCCGCCGCCTCCTCGGCCACGCGCTCGTCCGATTCCTCGCGGGCCGCGCGGACCACTTCCTCGGCCTCCTCGGCGACCTTGGCGCCGATCAGCTCTGGGTCTGCGAGCAGGCGGGCGGTGTAGGAGCCGTCGGGACGTTGACGTGCCCGCTCGTCGATGGTGCGCTCCAGCTGCGGAAGCGCTTCGTGGGGGGCGCTGCGCAGATCTCCGTGGTGAAAGCAGGTGCGCGCTCCCGTATGGCAGGCGGGACCCGCGGGCTCGACCATCGCCACCAGCGCGTCGCCGTCGCAGTCGATCCGGATCGACCGCAGCGCCTGGGTGTTGCCGGAGGTGGCCCCCTTGTGCCACAGCTCCTGCCGTGAGCGGCTGAAGAAGTGCATCTCGCCGGTCCGGCGCGTGCGCTCCAGCGCCTCCGCGTTCATGTAGGCGAGCGTCAGCACCTCGCCGCTGCGCCAGTCCTGCACGATGCACGGCACCAGCCCGCGCTCATCGAATGCGATCGCCATCTCGTCCACGAGAGCAGGGATTCTAGGTGGTGAGGAGGGACCCTCCGGGCGGCGGCTACTCGATCCCCAGCCGGTCAAGCACGCGCTCGTCGGCGCGCCAGTGGCGACGCACGCGTACCGAGAGCTCCAGGTGCACGCGGCCACCCACCTCCTCCTCGATGGCACGCCGCGCGGCGATCCCGATCGATTTGACCATGCGCCCGCCGGTACCGATCAGGATTCCCTTCTGCGATTCGGTCTCGGTGAGGATCACCGCCTCGATCCGCAGCAGCCCGTCGCGCTGGGGCTGCGTGGCCTCGATCTCCACCTCCACGGCGTGGGGCACCTCCTCCCGTGTGCGAGCGAGCACCTGCTCGCGCACGAGCTCGGCCAGCCGGACCTCCTGGGACTGATCGGAGTGCTCACGTTCGGAGAACAGAAAGGGCCCGGGCGGTAGCAGCGTGAGCAGATGCCTCACCAGCTGCTCGATCCCCGAGCCGCGTCGAGCCGACACGGCGAAGATGTCCTGCGCGACGTCGAGCCCTTCGGCACCCTGGAGCGTCGCCACCGTGCGAGCCTGGTCCGCGCGGTCGATCTTGTTGACCGCGATCACCACGGGCACTCCGGCCGGCCGCAGCAGCTCGGCGATGAAGCGGTCACCCGGTCCGATGCCCTGCTCGCCGTTGACCACGAACAGGCAGGCATCGGCGTCGGCCAGCTCTCGCTGCACCCGCCGCTGCATCCGCTCGGTGAGCGCATCCCGGGGGCGCTGCACGCCGGGCAGATCGACCAGCACGAGCTGCCAGTCGGGCCCTGTGGCAACTCCGCGTAGCGCGCGCCGGGTGGTCTGCGGCTTGTCGGAGACGATCGCCACCTTGGCGCCGATGATCGCGTTGGCCAGAGTCGACTTGCCGACGTTGGGCCGGCCGGCCAGCGCGATGAAGCCGGAGCGCGTCGGGGGACCGTCCACCTCAGCTCACCCAGCGCATCAGCTCGGCCTGGAGTGCCAGCATCTCCCCTTCGTCGCGCTCGTGGTCCATGCCCGAGAGGTGCAGGGCCCCGTGGACGACGGCCTCGCGCAGGTCCTGGGTGTGCTCCGGGCAGATGACGATGTCGCCGAGCTCCCGGGGACCCGCCGCATCACCGTTCTCGTCCACGCCGAAGGAGAGGACGTCGGTGGGCGCGTCGATTCGGCGGAAGCGGCGGTTCAGCTCCTGGATTCTCGGGGGATTCACGAACGTGATGGCCACGTGGCCCTCTGCGATCTCCGCCGAGGACAGGGCCAGCGCGCACAGCTCCTCCACCTCGACCGCGGTCGGTCCCTCGACCCCGAGGTCGCCGAGGCCGATCACCTCGATGTCAAGCCCTTCCTCCGGTCCGCTCACGCCCGCTTCCGAGGGCGGAGCTCCGGCGCCAGCCGCTGCGCATGGTCGTTGTATGCGGCAACGATTCTCCGCACGAGCTTGTGGCGAACCACGTCCTCGTCGCCGAACCGCACGAACTCGATCCCCTCCACCGCGCTGAGGATGTCGGCCACCACGACCAGGCCGGAGTCGTTCTCCCGCGGCAGGTCGATCTGCGTGATGTCGCCGGTGACCACCATCTTGGAGTTGAACCCCAGGCGCGTGAGGAACATCTTCATCTGCTCCGGGGTGGTGTTCTGCGCCTCGTCGAGGATGATGAAGCTGTCGTTGAGCGTCCGGCCGCGCATGAAGGCCAGCGGAGCCACCTCGATCGCACCTCGTTCCAGGTACTGGCTGACCCGCTCCGGCTCCAACATGTCGTGCAGGGCGTCGAACAACGGCCGGAGGTAGGGATCGACCTTGGCCATCAGGTCCCCGGGAAGGAAACCGAGTCGCTCTCCCGCCTCCACCGCCGGACGAGTGAGGATGATCCGGCTGACCTCCCGCCGGCTCAGCGCCGCCGCGGCCAGCGCCACCGCCAGGAAGGTCTTCCCGGTCCCGGCGGGGCCGATGCCGAAGGTGATCGTGCTGCCGCGGATCGAGTCCACGTAACGCTTTTGATTGACGGTCTTGGGAGCGACCTTGGTGCTGCGGTGGCGCCAGATCACGTCCTCCAGGATCTGGGCGGGGGAGCGCTGCTCGTCAAGCGCGCGGGTGACCGCCTCGATCGTCCCCGGAGCGATCTCGTGCCCCTGCTCAATCAGCTCTGCCAGCTCGCGGACGACGGTGGAGGCGGAATCGACCTCCGCCTCCTCGCCCTGCAGGGTCAGCACGTTGCCGCGGAGGAACACCTCGCAGCCCAGGTGCTCCCGGAGCGTGCGCAGGATCGAGTCGCCGCTGCCGGCAAGCTCGGTGGCTACGGCGTTGTCGAGCTCCAGCTGACTACGCACGGACCCGGCGCTCAGGCGCCCAGCGCCTGGCGGACTCGGACGGAGGTGCGCTTGCCGTCGACCCGGCCGCCGGCACTCGTCATCACGGCCTTCATCACCTGACCCATGTCGCGGGGAGAGGTGGCGCCGGTCTGCTCGATCGCCGTGGCGATCAGAGAGTCGAGGGCGGCGTCGTCGAGGTCGTGAGGAAGGTAGGCCCCGATCAGCTCCGCCTCGGTTTCCTCCTGGACGGCCAGCTCGGGCCGGTCGGCGTTGCGGAACTGCACCGCCGCGTCGAGACGGCGCTTGCGCTCCCGTCTGAGCACCGCGAGCTCATCGTCGGCTCCCTCCTTGGCGGCCTTCTGCAGCTCGGACAGCACCAGCCGAAGCGCGCCAACCCGGTCCTTCTCACCCGCCTTCATCGCGTGGGTGATATCGGTCCGGACCTGTTCGGCAAGCGTCACTAACGTCAGGATAGCCCCGGGCCATCCGGAATTTCGCCGAGCCCGTCAGGGTGAGGGAGTGCCCCGGGACTCGGACGCCGTCCTACGTGGGATAGATGCCGCTCGCGATCGGCGCTCGGTCGTGCTCCCGGAGCATCCCGTTGCTCCGCGGTGTCCTCGAGACGGTGCGGTCCGAGAGGAGAGAGGGCTCGTTGGCAATACCAGCCCGAGGCTTGGAACGAGGAGCGACGAACTCCAGGAGCAGGCCACCGAAACCGGCGCCGATCGCGAACGGGTTGAGGGTTCTCAATGTGATCGGGAGGATGGCGGTGGCGGGCGATCCGGTCACCGGCCTTCTGGCCAGAGTTAGCGGTCGGCGGCTGTCCACGCGGGCAGCGCCCATCCGGGAGCGCAGCGCCGATCCCGGAGCGATCGTTTCCGGAGCGATGCGTTCACCTGCGCTCCAGCAGCAGCGCCCCCCACTCCCCGCGCTCTCGCCTGTCGGTCTCGCTCAGGCCCGCGCGCGCGAACGCCGCCGCGAGCTCGTCCGCCTCGGTGCTCAGCAGTCCGCTGGCGATCAGTCGCTCGGGCGGCTCCGTGACGCGGGACAGGCGCTGCGCCAGGTCCCGCAGCAGCGGGCCGAGCAGGTTGGCGGCCACCGTGACCGCCGGCGGTGGATCGGCCGCGCGCAGATCAAGCCGGGCGGCGTCAACGGTGACGTCGTTGACCCCGGCGTTCACCCGCGTGGCCTCGACGCTGAGCGGATCGCTGTCCACCGCCATCACCGGGGTGAAGCCGAGCTTGGCCGCGGCGATCGCCAGCACGCCGGAGCCACAGCCGAGATCGAGGAACGACACCTCTGCCGGCAGCCGCAGCATCAGCTCCAGGCACAGCCGGGTGGTGGCGTGAGCACCGGTGCCAAAGGCCTGGGCGGGATCGATCACCAGATCGATCCCCGTCCCCCCGGCCGGCTCCCACGGCGGGCGGATGGTGATGCGGTCATCGATCAGCACCGGGCGGTGGAACTCGCGCCAGCGCTCCGGCCAATCGTCGGCCAGCTCGGTGCTGCTCACCTCCACCAGCGCTCCTCCCGCCGCCGCGCGCAGCTCTGGCAGGGCAGGCAGCTCGCCGGGGGCGCCGTACACGGCGTATTCGGTCACCCCGCCGCCGCGGTCCACCTCCTCCACCCCGCCGGGCGCCAGCTCCAGCAGTTCCGCGAGCACCAGCTCCGCCTGGTCCGCCGCCACGCGGATGGCGAGCCGGATCAACCGCCCAGCGCCCGCTTGAGCTTGGTGAACACCCCTTCGTCGGTGCGGAGGTTGTGGTCGGTCAGCGAGCCGGCGAGCTGTTCCAGCAGCTCCCGCTGGCTCTCCTTGAGGTGGCGAGGGACGACGACGTTCACCACCACCCGGATGTCACCGGAGCGGCGGCCACGCAGCGAGGGCATGCCGGCGCCGCGGATGGTGAGCGTCTCGTGCGGCTGGGTGCCCGCGGGGATCTCCAGCTCAAGCTGCCCATCGACGGTCGGGACGGTGACCGTGGTGCCGAGTGCAGCCAGCGGGGCGGAGACGTCGACGGCGGTGACCAGGTCGTCCCCGTCGCGCAGGAACCGGGGGTCCTCCCGCACCCGGACGAGCACGTAGAGGTCTCCGGCGGGGCCGCCGCGCTCGCCGACGTGACCGCGTCCGGTGAGACGGATCCGCTGCCCGTCGGAGATCCCGGCGGGGACGTCGACGCTGACCTCGGCGTGCGCCACCCGGCGGCCACGGCCGCGACACACCTTGCAGGGGTCACGGGCCACCCGGCCCTCACCGTGGCAGACGTCGCACGCGGCCGCGCGGACGACCTGGCCGAACGGGGTCCGCGAGACGGCTCTCAGCTGGCCGCTGCCCCCGCAGCGCTCGCAGGTCTCGATCGGGGTTCCGGGCTCAGCGCCGTTTCCGCGGCAGTGCTCGCACAGGGCGATTGCGTCGTAGGCGACGTCGACCCGCTCGCCCTGGGCCGCCTGCGCGAGATCGATCTCTATCGCGGCCACCACGTCCTCCCCCTGGACGGCGCCCCCCGGACTCCCACCACCGCCGAAGATGTCTCCGAACGGGCTGGAGCCGCCGAAGAACGCGCTGAAGATGTCCTGCACCGACCCGAACCCCTCGAAGCCGGATCCGTAGCCGCCGGTGCGGAGGCCGTCGTAGCCGAAGCGGTCATAGGTGGCCCGGCGCTCACGATCCGAGAGCACCTCGTAGGCCTCGGCGGCTTCCTTGAAACGCTCCTCGGCGCTGGGGTCGTGGCGGTTGACGTCAGGATGGAGCTCGCGGGCCAGCCGGCGGAACGCCTTCTTGATCTCCGCGTCGTCGGCGTCCCGGGTCACCCCCAGGATCTCGTATGGGTCGCGGGGGGTCCTAGCGCTCGTCATAGAAGTCCGCGATGAAGCTCGACAACTGGCCGGCGGCCTCCCGCACGGCGTGGATCGCCTTGGCGTAGTCCATCCTCAGCGGGCCGATCAGCGAGACCGCGCCCAGCCGGCGCTGGGGCACGCCATAGGCAGCGGCCACGAGCGCCAGCGACCGCAGCGCCGGCGCGTCGTTCTCGGCGCCGATCCGCACCAGTACGTCTCGCTCCGAGATCGCCGAGCGAAGCACTCCCAGCAGCGTCACCCGCCGCTCCAGCAAGTCCATCAGGGCGTTCAGCTCGGAGACCTCCCCGAACTGATCCGGCGAGAGCAGCCGGGCGGTGCCTTCGACGTAGAGGGTCTCCTGGGCGCCTTCCTCGAGGTCGGTGAAAACCGGCGCCAGCGCATCCAGGAAGGCCGACTCCTGCGCCGACAGCGTCGGGTCGTGGAGCTGGCCATGGAGCATCCGCGCGCCCAGGCCGAACCCGACCAGCCGCTCGTTGCAGTAGCTCGCCGCCCAGTCGGTCAGGCCCGGATCGACGGGTCGCGGGAATGTGAACAGCCGCTTGGTGACACCCCCGGTCGAGGTGATCACCACGACCATCAGCACCTGCGGCTGGAGCAGCAGCACCTCGACATGGCGGATGGTGGAGGTCTCCAGCGGGGGCGCGGTGACGATCGCCAGCAGGTTGGTGACCTGCGAGAGGGTCTCCGTCGTGACGCGCACGGCCTCGTCGATCTCGCGACGGACCAGCGACAGCGAGAGGCGGGGACGGGGGTCCTCGACGGGCAGCAGCCGATCGACGAAGTACCGGTACCCGGCCTCGGTCGGGATGCGGCCGGCGGAGGTGTGCGGGTGGGCCAGCAGGCCGAGCTCCTCCAGGCTGGCCAGCTCGCCACGGATCGTCGAGGGGCCCCAGACGAAGCCGGCGGCCAGCGCCTTGGAGCCGACCGGGGAGCCGGCGTCCAGGTACTCCTCCACCACCCGTCGGAGCACCAGTTCTTGACGGTCGGTCAGCACACCGGTGATTGTAGGTTGGCCGGTGTCGGCCGCCGGCTGCTACCGCTGCCGGATCTCGGCCACGGCGCCCCGGATGATCCGCTTGCCGCCCTGGGTGGCCTCGGAGTCGACTACGGCGACTCCGTCTCCCACCTCACGGACCGTGCCGGTCACCTCGATCGGCTCCCCGGGAACCCCCATCCCGCGGAACTGGACGCTCAGCCGCCTGAGCTGCTCCGGTCCGCTGACCTCGGTGTGGGCGCGCGCCACCTGCGCCATCGTCCACAGCCCGTGCAGGATCTTGCCGGGCAGGCCCACGCCGCGGGCGAACTCGTCGTCGATGTGGATCGGGTTGAAATCCCCCGAAGCCCCGGCGTAACGGACGGTGAGGTAGGGGTCCGGGGTCACCTCCAGCCCGAGCTCGTCCCCCGCCCGCAGCGCCATCACCCTCCCCTGACGATGTTGGTCCAGATGCCGGTGCAGACGGGTTGCCCGCGCTGGTTCTCCGAGACCGAGCGGAACACGAAGAAGCTCATGCCGCCGCGCTCGGAGATGTCCTGCACCTCGGCGAAGGTGGTGATCTCGTCACCGGCCACGACGGGCTCCTCCCAGACGAACTCCTGGCCTCCGTGGAGCATCATCGCGAAGTCGAGGCCGACCTCGGGATCGAATAGGGCCGGGATCACCGAGCGGCTGGCATAGACGACGGCGAACATCGGGGGCGCGAGGAGGTCGGCGTAGCCGGCGTCGCGGGCCGCCTGAAGGTCGTGGTGGAGCGGGTTGGTCTCCCCCACCGCGGACGCGTACTCCCGGATCTTCTCCCGGCCCACCGCGTAGGTGACGGGGTCGTAGCGCTTGCCGATCACGTCGGTGGCGGTGGACATCGCCGTCAGTGTTCCAGAGTCCCGCATGCGCGGGCGGTAGCTCAGATGATGACCGGGACCGAGCCGCCGTCCACCGACCACGCCGCGCCCGCGACGTTGGCCGCCGCCTCCGAGCACAGGAACGCGATCACCGCGGCGATCTCCTCCTCGCGGCCCAGCTCGCCGCGGGGCACCTTCTCGGCGGCCGACGCAAGCACCTCGTCACGGTCGATCCCCTTGGCCTCCGCCTGCTGATCGGCGAGTCCCCCCGGAGTCAGCCACAGCTCCCCGGCGATCGGGCCGGGCGCCACCGCGTTGACCAGGACCCCATCCCCGGCGTAGAGGTCGGCGAAGGACCGCGACAGCGAGAGCTCGGCGGCCTTGGTCACCGAGTAGGCAAGGTTCGTCTGGGACGGTCGCTTGCCCGAGGAGGAGCAGACGTTGACGATCCTCCCCCACCCGCGCTCGCTCATCGCCGGGGCCGCCGCGCGCATGATCCGCATCGGCGCCATCACGTGCAGCTGCCACTGCAGCTCCCAGTCCTCCTCGCTGAGCTCATCCACCGACTTCACCGAGCTGGTGCCGGCGTTGTTGACGAGCAGGTCGATCCGTCCGAAGCGGTCGGTGCACGCGCTCAGGATCCGCTCGCCGGCGTCCGCGACCGTGACGTCGAGCGCGAGCGGCTCGGCCTTTCCGCCGCGCTTCCGGCAGCGCTCCGCCACCTCGGCCAGCGGGTCTTCGCTGCGCCCAACCAGCAGCACCGACGCTCCCTCCGCGGCCAGCGCCTCGGCGGTGGCCGCCCCGATTCCCCGTGAGGCGCCGGTCACGACACCGGCACGATCCCGTAGTCCTAGGTCCACTCCGCGCATTCTCACACCGAGCGCCGGTTGACACGGCGCTAGCCTTCTCTGCATGCCTCGGCGTAGCAGCCTCAGAGCCTCGGACGCAGAGCGCGAGCAGGTCGCTGAGCGGTTGAGGGCGGCCGCGGGCGAAGGCCGGCTGCTCGCCGAGGAGCTGGAGCATCGCCTCTCCGAAGCACTGCGGGCCAAGACCCACGGTGAGCTCGATGCTCTGGTGGCCGACCTTCCCGGGCGGCGGGTGGCCCGGCGCGAACGGCGAAACGTTCCCACGGTGGCCACGGTGGCCGGAGTGGCCCTCGCCGCCGTCGTCGCCGTGGCGGTGATCGCCGCGGTGGCGCTGGTCCTCGCGGGACTCTTCATGGTGTGGGCGGTGTGGGCTGTCTTCGCCTGGTGGTTCCTCCGCCGGGGACGCATTGCACGCCGTAGGCACACCGCGGGCCCGCCGCTGCGGTTCACCAGCCGGCGCGGCGCCCTCTAGGGCTGCCGCGCCTCCCTAATCACCGAGCTCCAGGACCGCCAGGAACGCCTCCTGGGGGACCTCGATGCGGCCGACCTGCTTCATCCGCTGCTTGCCCTTCTTCTGCTGCTCCAGCAGCTTGCGCTTGCGGCTGATGTCGCCGCCGTAGCACTTGGCGGTCACGTCCTTGCGGAAGGCCTTGATCGTCTCCCGGGCGACGATCCGGGAGCCGATCGCGGCCTGGATGGGGACGTCGTACTGCTGGCGGGGGATCTTCTCGCGGAGCTTTTCGGTCAGCGTGCGTCCGGCCTCGTAGGCCTTGCTGCGGTGGACCAGCATCGAGAGGGCATCGATCGGCTCGCCGGCCAGCAGGATGTCGAGCTTGACCAGGTCTGACTCCCGCAGCCCGATCAGCTCGTAGTCCAGCGATGCGTAGCCGCGGGTGCGGGACTTCAGCTGGTCGAAGAAGTCCAGCACGATCTCCGCCAGCGGCAGGTCGTAGGTCAGCTGCACCCGCTCCTCGCTGAGGAAGTGCATGCCCTGGTGCTCGCCCCGGCGATCCTGGCAGAGCTCCATGATCTGGCCGACGTACTCCTTCGGGGTGAGGATGGAGGCGCGGATGTAGGGCTCCCGGATCTCCGCCACCGCGGCTGGATCGGGCATGTCGTTGGGGCTGTGCAGCGGCAGCACATCGCCGCCGGTGAGGGTGACCTCGTACTCCACACTCGGCATCGTGGTCAGCAGCTCGAGGTCGTATTCGCGCTCCAGCCGCTCGCGAACGATGTCCATGTGCAGCAGCCCGAGGAAGCCGCAACGGAAGCCGAAGCCGAGCGCGTCGGAGGTCTCTGGCTCCCACGCCAGCGCGGCGTCGTTGAGGCTCAGCTTCTCCAGCGCGTCCCGAAGGTCTGGGTAGTCGTCGGAGTTGATCGGGAACAGGCCGCAGAACACCATCGGCTTGACCTCTCGGTAGCCGGGGAGGGGTTCGTCGGCGGGATGCGCCTTCGTCGTCAGGGTGTCGCCGACGCGGAGCTTGGTCACGTCCTTGATGCCGGTGATGAGAAACCCGACCTCGCCTGCGCTGAGCCCCTCGGTGGAGGTCATCTTCGGAGTGAAGAAGCCGATGTCGTCGATCTCCGCCTCGGTGCCGGCCTGCATCGCGCGGATGGCCTCGTGCTTGGTGAAGTTGCCGTCGACCACGCGGATGTAGGCGATCACCCCGCGGTACTGGTCGAACTCGGAGTCGAAGATCAGGGCGCGGGGCGGCCTTGACGGGTCCCCCTGCGGGGGTGGGACGCGGGCGATCAGCTCGTCGAGCACCTCGGTCACCCCCTCGCCGGTCTTGGCGCTGATCCGCCGGACCTGATCCGCGGGCTCGCCGATCAGGTCGGCAACCTCGCCGGCCACCCGTTCGGGCTCGGCCCCGGGGAGATCGACCTTGTTCAGGCAGGGGATCAGCTCCAGCCCGGAGTCGATCGCCAGGTAGGTGTTGGCCACCGTCTGGGCCTCCACCCCCTGGCTGGCATCGACCACCAGCAGCGCTCCCTCGCAGGCGGCGAGGCTGCGCGAGACCTCGTAGGTGAAATCGACGTGGCCGGGCGTATCGATCAGCTGCAGCTGGTAGGTCTGTCCGTCGCCGGCCTCGTAGAACACCCTGACCGCCTGGGCCTTGATCGTGATGCCTCGCTCGCGTTCCAGGTCCATCGAGTCGAGCAGCTGGGCGCGCATCGCGCGAGGGTCCACGGTGTGGGTCAGCTCCAGGATGCGATCGGCCAGCGTCGACTTGCCGTGGTCGATATGGGCGATGATCGAGAAGTTGCGGATGTGAGCCTGGTCGGACATGGCTGTGCTGATGAGGGTATTGGGCGGGCGCGAAGCGATAACTTCGGGGCAGACCATGGAGATCGCCGAGACGGCAGCCGCCTGGCCGGACGTGCGAAGGCGTCGGTGGGGCCAGCCGGAGTACTGGGAACGGCGTATCGACCACGCCGTGGCGGTCGCCGAAGCGGCGGAGTGCAACCGCTGCATCACGGTGGCCCACCAGGAGCTGGCACTGGCGCTGCACGCCGTGACGGGGCAGGGGAGCGGCGCGAACTTTCACACCTGGGCGGTGTGGGGCTCACGCAAGGCCGGTAGCACCATCCGCCAAGAGGACGTGCCCTGGGTGCGGCCGCTGTTTGCCGGAGTCGCGGCGGGAGCAACGTTCGGCGCCGGGTGGAGCGCACCGCGCCCGCGGCTGGATCCCCGGCTGCTCCTTGGAGGCGCGGCAGGGGCCGCGCTCACCGCCCGCGGTTACGCCGGGATGCTCCTGGACCGCGCCACGGCAAGGATTCTGGCCGGCAACGTAACCGTGCTCGACGACATCGGCCGCCAGACGGGCCGGTTTGTCAGCGCGTTCTGGAAGCCGGAGGCGCGGACGGCGGAGAACCTTGAGCGCTTCTTGCGCGCCCTGCGCCCCGGCGCCGGTCCGGCAGGAGGTCAGGACCTGCTGCGCACGGCCTACACGAGCTACCTCCAGGCTGCGGTGGCGGCGGACCCCGACCACCGCGACGAGCTCATGCTGCTCGGCAACCTCAACGCCATCCTCCACGAACACTGGCGCCTTGATGCGTACATCGACACGTCGCTGCCGCGCATCTTCCGGCGGCTGGTCACCCACGACATGCTCGACGTCACCTTCGGCAGCGAGCACCTGCGGATCGGGCGCGACATCCCGGTGTCCGGGCCGGAGTACCCGGTGACGCTGGCGACGATCGAGGACCCGGCCCTTGAGGACTTCCTCACCGGCCCGGCGGGCTGGGACCGCAGCCCGGACACAACGCGGGGCAGCGGTGCCCGGGATTGGACCGACATCCGCGACCGGATGAACTTCATCGTCGACCTCTTCCGCACCCGCCATCACGACCCGCAGGTGTTCTCCGATCCGTTCCCGCCGACCGAGCGGGACCGGATCCTGGCGCTGGACGAGGTGTACGGGTGAGGACTAGACGTCCTTCTTTGCCCGCTGCTCGAGGCCCAGGAGCTCCCTCAGCGCGGGGTGGCCCGCCACGCCCATCGTCAGCAGCCCGGCGAACAGCACCACGGCGTCGATGGACTTGCGGCCCTGCTTGTCCCAGTAGTCGTCCTTCAGGTCGAGCCACAGCGCGAACTCGTCCAGCGTGAGCGCCGAGGCGATCCCGTAGGAGACGGCGGTGATCCGCGAGGTCACCCGCCGCTGGTGCTCGTCACCGATCCCCACGCGATAGGTCCACAGGTAGCCGACTCCGAGCAGCCCGAAGATCCCGAAGGTGCTGTGGTGGATGTGCGTCCCGCCGGCGCTGATGTTCCCGAACGGTCCGACGCCGTTCCTGATCGCGTGCGTGATGCCGCGGGCGGTGGCGAATGCGGTGGTGAATCCGACGGCGCTCAGGAACGCGCGCTCTCGCCGGCGGTCGGAGAAGTGACGGTTGTAGAACTGTCCCGGATCCACGGCGGCATTCTAACTGCGGCGCACCCTCGCCAGCACCAGGTCGCGGATCTGACCGGCCTCGGGGATGCGCATCGCCAGCACCACCCAGGCATAGACCGCGCTGCCGAGCAGGATGCCCCCGCCGACCGAGACCAGCTGGGCCGGCAGCGACTGCCCGAGGAGCGAGTCGAGCCCGTTCCACACCACCCAGGCCACCGCGGCCAGCAGCGCGGAGGCGACCAGGATGCGGACGGTGATCATCATCGTCTGTCCGCCCTCCAGGTGGCCGTTGAACCCCTCCCGCAGCCGACGGATCTGGAGCCAGGTCATCACCGCGTTGGCCACGGCCGTCCCGATCACCAGTCCGGCGATGCCGAGCGGCTTGTACAGGGCGACGCTGACGATCACGTCGATGACCAGGTTCATGGCGGCCAGCCTGGTGGGGATCCAGGGACGCTGCACCGCGAAGAAGGTCCGGGTCAGCAGCAGGTTGAGGCCGCCAAAGGGAAGGCTGAAGGCGAACCAGAACAGCGCTATCGACACCAGGTGCGTCGAATGCGGCCCGAATTCCCCTCGCTGGAAGACCAGGCGGGTGATCGGCGTGGTCAGCACCATCAGCACGCCCGCGGCTGGGATCAGCAGCAGATTGATCTGCCGCATCCCGTTGCCCAGGGCGCGGCGCATACCGGCGACGTCGCGGCGGGACGCCTGACGGCTGAGCGTCGGGAACAGCACGGTGGCCACCGCCACGCTGAAGATTCCCTGGGGCAGCATGTAGATGCGGAAGGCGTTGTCGATGGCCCGCGGCGCCTGGCTCGAGACCAGCGTGCCGAACACCGAGTTGAGCAGCTGGTCGAGGTTGACGATCCCCAGGCCGATCGTGACCGGGAGCATCAGCGTGAACACCTGGGCCACCCGAGGGTCCCGCCAGTCGATCGAGAACTGGAGGCGGAAGTCGATCCGGCGCAGCGCAGAGGCCACCAGCAGCATCTGCACCACGGTGGCGATCAGCCAGGCGATCGCGTAGGCGTAGAGCCGATCTCCCCCGTGGTAGTTGTCGTGGAGGATCACCAGCAGCGCGAGGATGACCAGGTTCCAGACCGCGGGCGCCAGCGCGGGGATGGAGAACTCGTCGTAGGACTGGAGGATCCCCACCATCAGGCCGGTCAGGCCGAGCAGCAGCACGACCGGGAACAGCACCTGGGCCAGGCCCGCGGTCAGCGAGTCGAGCGAATGGCTGAAGGTCGTGCCGGTGAACAGCGGCATGATCGTCCCGGAGAAGAGGATCCCGACCGCCGTCAGAGCGCCGAGGGCGATGAGGATGATCCAGAAGAGGGTCGAGGCCAGCCGGAACGCCTCGCGCTTGCGCCCCTGCTGCAGGAGATCGGTGAACACGGGCACGAACGCCGCCGAGAGCGCGGCCTGCGCGAACAGGTTGGACATCAGGTTGGGGATCTGCGAGGCGATCGTGAACGCGGAGGCAGGGCCTCCGGTGCCGAAATAGCTCGCAGCCACGACCTCGCGGGCGAGTCCGGCGATCCGGGAGAACCCCGTTGCGATGGCGAAGATCGCCGTGTTGACGCTTACCGTGCGACGCGGCGCAGGCGTGGCGGATTCGAGGCTCGCGTCTGCTGAGTCGTCTGCCACGGGGCCGCTATAGTACGGGCGCGTCTGACGGCCACCCGGCCGCCGACGATCTCTCAGCCGAGTCCGGTCATGGCCAACATTCATTCACAGAAGAAGCGGATCCTCCGTACCGAGCGCGAGCGCGCCGAGAACCGCCGCTACACCTCGAAGATCAAGACCTATTTCCATCGCCTGGAGCGCGCGGTGGAGGGCGGCGAGGACGACGCGGCGGAGCAGGAGCACCGCGTGCTGGTGGCCACCATCGACAAGGCTGTCAAGCGCGGCGCGATTCACCGCAACTCCGGCGCACGGAAGAAGTCCCGGGCGTCGCGGGTGCGGCGCGGCGGCTGACGCGCGTTTGCGCAGCTGACGGGTCGCTGGCCTCAGCTGCTTGCCGACGCGAGTCGGTTGATCGCGATCAGCGCCTCGGTGTCCTCGCCGTTGCCGCGCGTCCCCCCTCCGCGTGAGGCCAGCTCCAGGTCGGCAATCTGCGCCACCGCCTCGCGGAGCCGCTCGGCACCGCTGCGCTGGGCGTCGGCGATCAGCCGGTCTGCCGCCCGCCCCGGCATGCGCAGCTCCCGCTTGATCTGAGCCACCGGCTTGCCCGCGTCGATCGCCTCGGCCACCTCGTGGGCCGTTCGCACACGCTGGCTCAGCCAGTAGAGCAGCCCGGTCACCCGCTCGCCCTGGCTGCGCAGCGCGAGGTAGTCCGCGACCGCGGCCTGGGCGTCGCCGCCGACGACGGCGTCGGCCAGCGACCAGATCCGCCGCTCGGCTGACGCCGCTGTCAGCTCCTCCACCTCCGCGGCATCGATCGTCCGGTCGGTCTCCGGCGAGAGCTCCGATTTCAAGCTTCTCCAGCTCGCGCAACAGCCGCTGCTGACGCTCGCCCACGTGAGCGATCAGCGCTCGGGCAGCGTCGGGCTCCAGCGTGAGGTTCAGCTCACGTGCCTGTGCGATCACCCACTTGGGCAGCTCCCACGGCTTGACGCTCTCCTCGGCGCTGACGTCGCCGTCCGCGGCCAGCACCGCCTCGTGCAGCCGCTTGGGCGCCTTGCTCCGGTTGTCCTCCCGGGCGAAGAAGGCGACCGTCGTCTCTGGCGGGATCGCGGTCATCGCCTCCACCAGCGAGTCGAGCTCCTTGTCCGTCCACCGCTCGACGCCGTCGACCACGATGAAGCGCCGTCCGAGCGCGAAGGTCATCGCGCTGAGCGCGTAGGCCACCGCCTCCGGGGTCCCGGTCTCCCCGTCGAGGAGCTCCAGTCCCTGCGCCCCGCTCTGTCTCTCGGCCAGCTCCCGTAGGCGGTTTCGCCGCTCGGCGATGCGGCCGTGGTCATCCCCGTGGATCAGGTACGCCGGCTTGAAGGAGGGCACCGGGCGAGTCTATGAGGAAGGCTGGTCGTGACTCTCCGGGTGAGTGGGATCTGATGGTCGGTATGCGGGCATTTGATCCCACTCACCCGGGGAGGGTGAGCTCCAGCGCTCGCTCCACCGCCTCGGCGGCGGACCCGACCCGCAGAACCCCCTCTATCTCCCACGTCCCGAGGCCCACCACCGGCACCTCGGTCTTCAGCGCCAGCGCAACCTCGGACAGCGTCCCAAAGGCCCCACCCACCGCCACCACCACGTCCGCCGCCCGGACCAGCAGGCCGTTGCGCAGCTCACCGAGCCCGGTGGGCAGCGCGATCGTCACCCAGCGATTGGCGGCGTCGCGGTCGGTCCCGGGCAGGAGCGCCACGGTGGTGCCACCGGCCTGCAGCGCGCCGCGGCAGGCCGCTTCCATCACGCCCCCCAGTCCGCCGGTGAGGACGACGGCCCCGGCGGCCGCAAGCCCGTGACCCACCGTCTCGGCGGATCGCTCCTCCTCCGCGGTGGCCGAACCGGGTCCGACCACCGCCACGTACGGGCCCGGGGGCGCCACGGAAGCTCGTCAGCGCACGACGACGTTTACGAGCTTGTCCGGGACCACGATCACCTTGACCACCTCCCGGCCGTCGATGTGCGTCTGGACCCCACCGGCATCGAGGCAGAGCTGCTCCAGCTCATCCCGAGAGGCACCCGTGTGAGCGGTGACCCGGTCACGAACCTTCCCGCTCACCTGGCAGACCAGCTCGAAGGTGTCGGCCTGAAGCATGGCCGGATCGGCGTCGGGCCACGGCTCCTCCCACACGCGGCGGCCGGTGACCTGCTCGTAGACCTCCGCGCCCAGATGGGGAGCGAACGGGAACAGCAGCGAGGCGGCGGTGGCCACCGCGAACCGGCGCGCGGCCAGGTCGGCATCGAGGGCCGGGTTGTAGAGCTCGTTGACGAGCTCCATGATCGCCGCCAAGGCGGTGTTGAACGCGAACTTCCCGGTCATGTCCCCGGTCACCTTCTCGATCGCCCAGTTCGCCTTGCGCACCAGCGTCAGCGAGTCGCCCTCGGGGTCTATCGGTGGTCCGGCCTCGTCACGGGCGGCCGGATCCGGCTGACCCTCGGCCAGCTCGTCGCCAAGTCGCCACAGGCGGGAGAGGAACTTGTGCACCCCGGCGAGCGAGCTCTCCGACCAGGCCGCGTCCTGGTCAGGGGGGCCGATGAACAGGATGTAGCAGCGGGCGGCGTCGGCGCCGTAGCGCTCGACGATCGGCATCGGGCTGATCACGTTGCCGTGCGACTTGGACATCTTCAGGCCGTCGGGCCCGAGGATCATGCCCTGGGTGAACAGCGCCTGGAATGGCTCCTGGACGTCGAGCAGCTCCATGTCGGCCAGCGCCTTGACGAAGAAGCGCGCGTACATCAGGTGCAGAATCGCGTGCTCCACCCCACCGATGTACTGGTCGACCGGCATCCATCGGGCGAGTACGCGGCGATCCCAGGCGGCTTCGTCGTTTCGCGCGTCGCAGTAGCGCAGGAAGTACCAGGAGGAGTCGACGAAGGTGTCCATCGTGTCGGTCTCTCGATGGGCCTCGCCGCCACACCGCGGGCAGCTTGTCCGTACCCACTCCTCGGCCGTGGCCAGGGGGGAACGGCCCTTGGGCTGGTAGTCCTCGATTTCGGGCAGCTCCACCGGGAGCTCGCTCTCCGGCACCGGGACCATCCCGCAGCGCTCGCAGTAGACGATCGGGATCGGACACCCCCAGTAGCGCTGCCGCGAGAGGAGCCAGTCACGGAGGCGGAAGCTCAGCGAGGCGTGACCTCGTCCCTCGTGGTCCAGCCAGGCGACGATCGCCTCGTAGGCCTCTCGGTTGTGCATGCCGTCGAACTCGCCGGAGTTCACCATCGGCCCGTCACCGGTGTAGGGGAGCTCACCGCCCTCGGGGTCCTCGATCACCCGCCGGACCGGCAGGTCGAAGACCTGGGCGAAGGCGTGGTCGCGCTCGTCATGCGCGGGCACCGCCATGATCGCGCCGGTCCCGTACTCCATCAGCACGTAGTCGGCTACGAACATCGGGATCTGCTCACCGGTGACGGGGTTGGTGACCGTCCGCCCCAGCGGAACTCCCGTCTTCGGCTTGTCGGCTGCTCCCCGGGCCTCGGCGGACTCGGTCATCGTGCGATTCACGTAGGCGTGGACCTCTTCCTCGCGGTCGGTGCCGTCGGCCAGGCGGAAGACGTCGGGGTGCTCGGGCGCCATCACGAAGAAGGTGGCGCCGAACAGGGTGTCCGGTCGGGTGGTGAACACCGGGTAGTCGATTCCGAGCTCCTCGCAGCGAAAGGTCACCTCGGCGCCGCTGCTGCGACCGATCCAGTTGCGCTGCATCGCCTTTACGTGCTCGGGCCAGCGAATCTCGTCGAGGTCGTCGAGCAGGCGATCTGCGTAGTCGGTGATGCGGAAGAACCACTGCTCCAGCTGGCGGAGCTCCACCTCGGCGCCGCAACGCTCACAGCGGCCGTCGATCACCTGTTCGTTGGCCAGCACGGTGGCGTCGTTCGGACACCACTTGACCGCCGCCTCCTTGCGGTAGGCCAGCCCGCGCTCGAACAGCTGCAAAAAGATCCACTGCGTCCAGCGGTAGTAGCTCGGCTCGTGGGTGGCGATCTCCCGTGACCAGTCGATCGAGATGCCCCAGGATCGGAAGGCGCGCTGGAAGGCGGCGATCGACTCGTCGGTGGAGCGGCGGGGATGCACGCCGGTGCGGATGGCGTGGTTCTCGGCGGGCAGGCCGAAGGCGTCGTAGCCCATCGGGTGCAGCACCTGCCGACCGGTGCGGCGGTGGAAATGCGCGATGGCGTCCCCCAGCGCGTAGTTCTTCAGGTGACCGATGTGCGGCTCTCCGCTGGGGTAGGGCAGCATCTCCAGGACGTAGGACTTCTCCTCCGCGCCGTGCAGGTCAGCACCATCGGCCGCGCCGTCCGGCACCTCCCAGGTGTGCTCCCGCGCCCACACCTCCTGCCACTTGGGCTCTATCTCCTGGGGCTCGTAGCGGCGGTCGGTCATCGAGGAGGATGAGGTTACTTACGGCTCGGGGCCACGGAGCGGCGGTGCCTTTCTTGCGCCGCGGCGCCTGATGCCGCTTTACCATCCGCCCGTGTCCGATACGGGTCAGAGCGGCTCGCGCCGCGGTTCCACGTCCAGGGGCGCACCCGCCAGCGGTGCGGCGGCCGCCGACCGCGTGGCCGGCATCCTCTCCGCGGCGGAGGACGCGGCGGAGCGGTATTCGCGAGGAAGCGGAGCGAAGCCTGCAGGAGCGGATCGCCGAAGCTGACCGAGCGGCTGAGAACCGGGTCGTCGCCGCGGAGGAGGAGGCAGCTGAGCTTCTGGCCGACGCGCGGCGCGAGGCGACGGAGACGCTGGACACCGCTCGGCGCGAGGCGACGGACACCCTGGAGACCGCGCGGCGCGAGGCTGAAGAGGCCCGTTCGGCCGCTCAGGCCGAGGGGGAAGAAGCCAAGAACGCCGCCACCAGCGAGGCGCTGATGATCGTCGCGCGCGCGCAGGAGAGCGCTGCGGAGGCGGTCGCCGAAGCCACCGCCGAGGCCGCCCGCGTACGTGAGGACGCGGAGGATCACGGGCGCGCGCTCATGCGGGAGGCCCGTTCGGCCGCGAGCGATGTCCGCAGCGAGGGATTGGAACTGGTCGGCAACCTCCGTGAGATGGGCGATGCGCTGCGCTCCAACGCGGAGCGGCTGCTGAAGGACGTCCAGCAGATCCACACCCGGATGGTCAACGAGATTGCCCGAATCGATGCAGGCGGCGGGCTGCCGGACCCAGGTCCCGCGCGTCCGCCTGCGGTTTCCGCCCGGCGCAACGATCCCCGCCCAGCGGACGAGGACTTCGACGTGCCGGAGTTCATCCCGCCGGGCTGACCCGGGCCCCGGTGTCCGGCGAGACCGATGGGCACGGCCTGTGGCCAGCTCGGCGCCCTCTGCCCAGGATCTCGCCCTGAGCCGGCTGGCCTCCCTCGGCGCATGCGTTAGCCTGCTGGGGACCTCGATTCACCGGGGCTGTAGCTCAGTTGGCTAGAGCGTCGCGCTGGCAGCGCGAAGGTCAGGGGTTCGAGTCCCCTCAGCTCCACTCCCCTAGTCCTTGGGCGAATGGCCGCAGTATCGGTGACCGTCACCGTCACCTCACGCCCGCCAGGATTTTCCCTCACCTTAGAGCGGCGCAGTAGGCTCGCCCCCTGAGCCGCCGACGTGGACGTCGGCCTTCGTAAGCGGGGCGACCAAAGGAGCCGGGACGTATGCGCATGCTGATGAAGATTCAGATGGATGTCGAGGCGGGCAACCAGGCCATCAGAGACGGATCGCTGGGGAAGACGCTGGAGGGGGTGATGTCGCGGATCAAGCCTGAGGCCGTGTACTTCACCGCGATCGACGGTAAGCGGACCGGGCTGATCTTCTTCGATCTCGAGGACCCGTCTCAGATTCCGCCGATCTGCGAACCCATCTTCATGGCCTTGAATGCGAAGGTTGATCTCCTCCCGGTGATGAACCCCGAGGATCTCCAGAAGGGCGTCCAGGAGGCCGAGAAGGCGTTCTAGGTCACCTCGACGGCCTCATCCCTGCTGCTTGGCCGCCTCCAGCGCCGCCGGCGGATCCAGCGCCGGGTCCCCCTGGACCAGCGCCAGTGCCCGGTCGGCCAGGTCCGCGGCCTCGGCGCCGCTGACCGAGTCGTCACCGAGCGCCAGTGCGAGCAGCACCTGCCGGGTGAGCTCAGGGTTCCGCGTGTCCGGGGGCGGCCCCGCCGGGGGCAGGGCTCGGACGCTCGCCAGCAGGCGCGCGGCGTTCACGCCCCCGCCGAACAGGCGGCCAGGGTGGCGATCCGGGATCACCACCGCCACCCCCCCGGTGGCGGGGTTGATCAGGTTGATCTTGCTGCGCAGCCCGGAGCGCTCCAGCGCCAGTCGGTATCCCGACATCCGCAGGTACCCCAGCTGGGCGGCCAGCTGAACGAAAGCCGCGGCCTCTTCCTCATCCCGCAGCCGCGACTGATGCAGCGAGACCTGAGTGCCGGCGTCCGGGATGGCCGGATCAGGGTCCGGTGCGACCAGCAGGAAGGCCTGCGAGCCGAGCCTCCCCGCGCCCACCCCGGCGATCTCCGCCAGCAGCTGATAGCCGCCGATGCCCAGCGCGCCCACGATCCCCGGGGGCGCCGGATGGCTCCCCAGGTGGCCGGGAGGAAAGCTCATCGCCAGACCGCGCGGGCCTAGTTCTTGAGGAAGCCGCCGATGACGGAGCCGATCACGTCACCGCTGTCGCGCTGGGAGTTACCCCCGGCTCCCTCCTGCACCTGCGGGTGGAAGTAGGCGCTCTGCAGGCAGACCCGGCCCGGACCCGGTGAAGCGATTGAAGACCAGGTTGCCGCCGCCGCTCAACAGGCCGGTCTTGAAGCCGTAGACCTCCTGGGACATCTGCACGGAGTGGTCGCGGTAGACCCACCCGCCGGGCTCGATGTCGATCGACTCCCCGGCTTCCAGGACCTTCTCGAAGAGGTTGCCGTAGCCGTGGATCCAGACCACACCCTCCTGGTCGCCGGCCAGGAACTGATCGACGAAGAACCCACCGCCGTAAAGGGCGTTGGCGAAGCCCTTCATCCGGCTGTAGTCGTACTGAACCCCACTGGTGGCGGCGAGGAACTGGTGTTCCCTGACCACGATGCCCTCCCCCGGCGGGAGATGAACCGCGGCGATATGGCCCGGGGCGTCCCGGCTGAAGGCCATCTCGCCGGCCGACTGCGCCTCCAGCATCAACAGCGGCATACCGCCGAGCACGCGGCGCTTCAGCCCCTTCTTCAAGGGGTGAAGACCGATCTGCATGGTCGGGTACTTCCACAGCAGCACATGGTGCTCGAAGTACACGGGCACCTGCCCGTCGAGCTGCATGTGGAGCGCCGGCACCAGCTCTCCCTCCAGGCGATAGCTCAGCCCGGGCGCGGTGCCCTGGGTGATCTGCGTCGGAAGGATCTGTGGCGCGGAGGGCATCTGGAACTCCTCGTGATGTGGAATGCGTGCGGCAGCGACCCCGACCGCACCGTTGCACTCGCACCGTACCGCGAGCGAGACATGCGCGCCAGCCCAGCGAGTGCGAGCGGCGATAATCGTGCCTGTGTCCCGCATCTACGTCACCGGCCACCGCAATCCGGACACGGACTCGATCGCCGCCGCGATCGGTTACGCGGAGCTCAAAGGCCGGCTGGAGGCCGGCAACGAGTACGTCCCGGCGCGACTCGGGGAGTGCAACGCGCAGACGAGATGGGTGCTGGAGCGAAGCGGCGCAGACGAGCCCGAGCTGCTGCCGCACGTGTTGCTCCGTGCCTGCGACCTGATGCAGACCGAGTTCCCGGTGACCGGAAGCGAGGAACCGATCCGTCACGCCGGCTTGGCGATGGCTCGCGCCGGCCTTGATCTCGTGCCGATCGTCGATGGTGACGGAGCGCTGAAGGGCGTGGTCAGCGAACGCGAGCTGGCCCGCCGCTACATCCGCGAGTCCCGACGGGCCTCGACGCTTCAGGAGACCCCGACGAAGGTCTCGGCGGTCGCCGAGGTGCTGGAAGGCGAGCAGGTGACCGGGGACGATCAGCTGCTCTCCGGCAGGGTCTGGGCCCACTCAATGGACGAGGAGACGCAGAGCAAGATCTCGGACGGTGACGTGGTCGTGGTGGGCGACCGTCCGGCGGCTCAGCGGCTGGTGCTGGAGCTGGGGGCCGTCGCTGGTGGTGCTCTCCAACGGCGCCCGCCCACCGGAGGAGACGATCCAGCTGGCGCAGGAGCGCGGCGCGGCCCTGGTGGTCTCCCCGCTTGACACCTACGTCTCCGCCCGGATGATCACCCTCGCCGCCCCGTGCGAGGCGTTCATGGAGAAGGACCCGCTCACCGTCACCACCGACTACCTGGTGGCCGATGTCTCCGAGCAGATCAAGGAGATCCACTACGGCGCAGCGATCGTCGTCGACGCCAGCCAGCACCCCGTGGGGCTGATCACGCGCAACGACCTGGTGGCGCCCGCCGCGGCGCCGCGTGATCCTGGTCGACCATGCCGAGGAAGGTCAGAGCGTCGCGGGAGTCGGGGAGGCGGAGATCGTGGAGATCCTTGACCACCACCACATCGGTTCGATCGAGACCCGCGTGCCCGGTGACCGCAACCTTCGACCCGGTCGGCTCCACCGCGACGCTGGTCGTCGAGCGCTTTCGCAACAACGGCATGGAGCCGAGCACCACCACGGCGATGATGCTGCTGGGCGCGGTGCTATCGGACACGGTCATCCTCAATTCCGCCACCACCACCGAGCGCGACCACGCCGTGGTCGAATACCTGGAGCGCGTGCTGGCGGTGGACGCCGAGCAAATGGGCCGGGAGATGTTCGAGGCCACCTCCGACGTCTCGGAGGTCAGCGCCGAGGAGATCGTCACCCGGGACGCCAAGCGCTACGGCCTACGCGGGGGCCAGACGATCTCGATCGCACAGATCGAGGTGGTCGGCGAGGGTCTGCTGGAGCGGAGGGACGAGCTGCTGGAGGCGATGGAGGGCGAACGCGACCACCGGGACCTGCAGCTCTATGCCCTGATGATCACCGATGTCCTCTCCAAGGGCACGAGCCTGCTGGTGGCCGGGGACGTCGGCCCGATCGCCCGCTGCTTCGACACCGAGGCGGAGGACAGCACCATCGACCTTCCCGGCGTGATGAGCCGCAAGAAGGAAGTTGCGCCCAAGGTGCTCGCCGCCCTGTAGCGCGGGGGCAACCGGTGGCTCAGCTGAGCGCCGCTTCCACCTCGTGCGCCGGCACCTCGCCCCACAGCTCCTCCAGCCGGTAGAACTCCCGGGTCTCCGGCGTGAAGACGTGGATGACCACGTCGAGGTAGTCCATCAGGATCCATCGCGCCTCCGAGGCCCCCTCCACCTTGCGAGGCAGCAGTCCGTAGCGGGACTTCATCCCGGCATGAATGGCGTCGTGGATGGCCTTCACCTGACGATCGCTGCGTCCGCTGCAGATCACGAAGTAGTCGGTGTAGCCGATGGCCTCACGGAGGTCCAGCTGCACGATGTCGACGGCCTTGCGGTCGGCGGCGAACTCAATGGCGGCAGTGGCGATCTGCTCCGGCGTCATGTCTGGTGAGAACCTCCATCGGGCTCGTAGAGCCCGTGGTCGTTGATGTAGGCGGCGATCCGGTCGGGGACCAGGTACCTGATCGGTTGTGCTGCGCGTACACGCTCCCGCACCGCGGTGGAGGAGATCTCGACGCTCGGCATCTCGAAGAAGCGGGCTTCCTCCCCGCCCTTCAGCCGACCGAGGGCTTGCGCCACCTCGTCCCGAGGAGTGCCGGCCCGCTGGGCCACCGCCAACGTGGCCAGCGAGAGGACCCGCTCGGGTTCCCGCCAATCCGGCAGTCCGGCGGCGATATCGCCTCCGACGATGAAGAACAGCTCGTTGTCGGGCGCTCGTTCGTGCAGCTCTTTCAGAGTATCGACTGTGTACGACGGTCCTGGCCGGTCAAGCTCGATTTCCGAGACGGCAAAGCGCTCGTCGTCGCCAACCGCCAGCCGGCAGAGCTCCAGCCGATGGGCTGCCCCGGGATCATCCTCGTCGTTGCGCTTGTGGGGAGGGACATTGGTGGGAATCAGCACGATCCGCTCCAGGCCCAGCTGCACCAGGGCCTCCTGACCACAGATGAGGTGAGCGAGGTGGGGCGGGTTGAAGGTGCCGCCCAGGATCCCGAGACGCACTACTCGCGGGTCTCGCCGTGAGCTGTTTCGGTGGGACTCACTAGGCGCGGATCTGGCCCGTACCCTCGACCAGGTACTTGAACGTGCAAAGCTCCCGCAGCCCGATCGGGCCGCGAGCGTGGAGCTTCTGGGTGGAGTTGCCGATCTCCGCTCCCATGCCGAATTCTCCCCCGTCGGTGAAGCGCGTCGAGGCGTTGACGTACACGCAGGCGGCGTCCACACCCAGCTGAAACGCCCGCGCCGCGGCGGTGTCCGAGGTGACGATCGCCTCGGAATGACCGCTGCCATGGGCGCCCACATGGGCGATCGCCTCCTCGACCGAGTCGACGACGCCGACGGCCAGCTCCAGCGCCAGGTACTCCTCGTCCCAGTCGACGTCCGTCGCGGGCTCGATCGGCACTCCCGGTGCCGCCGAGCGGGCTCGCTCGTCGCCGTGGAGTAGCACCCGGGCCTCGTCCAGCGCGCCCAGCACCGCTGGCAGGAACAGGTCGGCCACCTGGCGATGGACCAGCAACGTCTCCACGGCATTGCAGACGCCGGGACGCTGCAGCTTGGCGTTGAGCACGATCCGTTGAGCAGCCGTCGAGGTCGGCGCTGCGATCGACGAATACGTGACAGTTCCCGGAGGCGGCATAGATGACCGGGACGGTGGCTCCCTTCAGCGCCGCCTTCAGCCCCTCTCCCCCTCTCGGGATGATCAGGTCGATGACCCCGGCCTGCGTGGCAAGCTCGGCCAACTCATCGTGTCCGCCTCCGGCGACCAGCGAGAGGGTTCCCGCGGGCAATCCCGCGGCGGAGGCGGCATCCGCGGCCACGGCGGCCAGCACGGCATTGGAGTGCGTGGCCGAGCTGGACCCTCGCAGCACGATGGCATTGCCGGACTTCAGGCACAGGGCGGCGGCGTCGATGGTGACGTTGGGGCGAGCCTCGTAGACCACGGCCACCACCCCCAGCGGGACCCGCACCTTGCGCACGTCGAGCCCGTTAGGCAACCGGAAGCCGTCGATCACCTCGCCCACCGGGTCGGGTAGCTCCGCAATCCGGCGCACGCCATTGGCCATGTCGGCGACCCTGCGGGGGTCAAGCGCCAACCGGTCGAGCAGCGACGTCCGAGAGCCCTTTCTCGCGTCCGTCGTCGAGATCGCGGGCGTTGGCGTCCAGTATCTCCGGCGTGCGCTCGGTCAGCGCCGTGGCAATCGCCTCCAGCGCGGTGTCCTTGGTGGCGGAGTCCAGCGTGGCGAGCGTCCGCGAGGCGTGCTTGGCGGCCGCGCACAGGTCGGCTACGGGCGTCGCGGTGGTGGCCATCCCAGCGTAGGTTACGACAGCACGAAATAGTCTCGGTGGACCGCCTCTTCGGTGGCGAGGGGCAGGAGCTCCCGCACATCGGCGGATTTCAGCCCCCGCACCCGTCGCAGCTCGGCGGCCGAGAGGTTCGAGATCCCCTTGCCCACCAAGGCGCCCGCGTGCACCACCTCCACCGCGTCCCCGGCCTCGAAGTCGCCGCTGACCTCGACCACCCCCACCGGGAGCAGGCTGGTCCCTCCGTCGCGCAGCGCCCGGGCGGCGCCGGCGTCCACCAGCACCGATCCCCGGGAAGGCTTGGCGTACTTCAGCCAAAGCTTGAAGCTGGAGTAGCGCCCCTCCCGGGCGGCGAACCTGGTCCCCACCGCCTCTCCCGCGGCGGCGGCAGAGACCGTGCCCGTGGCCAGGCCGCCGCCGATCACCGTGGGTATGCCGGCCGCGGTCGCCATCTCGGCGGCCACCACCTTCGAGCGCATGCCGCCAGAACCCAGGGGCGAGGTGCCATGGCCGATGTCCAGCCCCTGCAGCTCGTCGAACTCCGTCACCTCTCCCACCAGGAGGGCAGCCGGCTCGGACCGGGGATCTGCGGTGAACAGCCCCTCGGCATCGGTCAGAAGGACCAGCAGCCGCGCCCCCATGAGGATCGCAACCTGCGCGGCGAGGAAGTCGTTGTTGCCGAAGGAGATCTCGTCGGTTGCGGTGGTGTCGTTCTCGTTGATGACCGGGATCACTCGCCAGTCCAGCAGCTTGCGCAGCGTCTGGCGCGCGTTGAGGTAGTGGGTCCTTGCGCTCATGTCGAAGAACGTCAGCAGCACCTGGGCGGTGGGGACGCCCCGCTCACGCAGGAGGTCGTCATAGACCTGGTAGAGCTTGCCCTGGCCGACGGCGCTCGCCGCCTGCAGCTCGTCGATCGACCGGGGGCGCAGCGGTATCTCCATCACCCCCATCCCGCGGGCGATGGCGCCGCTGGTGACGACGATCACGGCCTCGCCCTGGCGATGGAGCTCGGTCAGCTCGCCGCAGATGCGGGCGAGCACGTCGGCGCGCACCACGCCGCGATCGTCGGCGACGATGCTTGACCCCAGCTTCACCACTAGCGGACCCATGGTCCGGTGAGGTTAGGGCTTCGTGACGACTCAGCCGTACGGATCCGAGGCCGCCCGCCGGTGTGCTGGGCACCAGGGGTTGGCCGGGACGCCGGCGCACGGGTGGGGCATCGTCGGCTGCGCTGGCAGGTGGTGCATGACCACCTTGGTGCGGCGGGGATAGCGATCTCCCGGCCGACAGCCGAACAGCGGCACCTTGAGCTGGGCGTCGCAAACCACCTCGTTGGCGAAACTGAGGTTGAAGTTCTCGCTTGGAGCTCCGGTGCACGCCCCGTGTGTTGCCTGGAGACCTACGGCGTCGGGACTGAGCCTGCCGCCGGTGTCACGGTTGCCGGCGAAGCAGTCGGTGGGATGCGATTCGACGTTCACCTGGTCGAATTGACCGTTGGTGGGGTTCCCGTAGCGGCCGTTCGCGGTGAAGCTGTTGTTCACCAGGTGATCACCCCATTCGTCGAACAGGCAGCTGTCTGGTCCCGTCAGCGGGAAGTTCAGCGTGCCGCCGGTGCACGGCTTGCCGCTGGTCGACATAAGGAATGAAGATGACCCCCCAGGCGTCGTTGTGCACGAACCGGTTGTCCGTGACCGTGTCGTTGCGGGCCCCTGACACCGACATCCCGGTTCCCACCGGACCGGCAGCGGCCGCGCCTGATGACGGGACGTTGGGGTTGTTGTTGTCGTGCACGTAGTTGTGCATGAAGACCCAGCACGAATGGTTGCGGGTGATCGGGCTGATGGCGTTATGCGGGCACGCGCCATTCCCGGGCGAGGGAAAGTCCGTGTTCTGGCTGTTGGTGTCGAAGCCGTCCTCGTTGTGGTCGAACTCCGAGTGCTCCACCACCAACTGGCCACCGGAATTCGATCCCGAGTAGCCGAGCGCGTTGTACTGCGCATGAGCGTGGTCGACGGTCTGGTTGCAAACCTGCTGGCAGCCGCCGATGTAGAAGCCGGAGTCGTTGAAGTTCGAGGCGTAGATCTGATCCCAGCTGCCGCCGCTCCAGTTGCTGGAGAACACCCCGTACTGGGCCGCAGAGAATTCACTGCGGTAGAAGGTGCTGATCGTCGACAGATACGAGCCGTACATGCCGTAGCCGCCGATCCTGCCGCTGTCGTCGCCGCCGTCCCACCAGATCTCGTTTCCGGCCTTGCCAGACCCGCCCAGGAAGTTGCAGACGGTCAGGTTCTCGACCCATACGTTCCGGGCCTTCCACACCAGGACCCCGTTGCGCCCCAGCGTTCGGTGACCTGCTCCTGGGCCCGTATAGCTGGTCGGAGGCGCGGGAGCTGCAGCGCGGGGAGCCGGGCTTGGTGCCGTCGATCACCACCGTCCGGCGGTTCATGCCCCGGAGATGGATGCCCGCCTTGGCGATGACCACGCCGGCGGGAGTGTCGCTAGGCTGCGGCCCACGGTGGCGGCGGTGGTCGGCGCGCTCCTTGTAGTCGCCGGGACCGACGAGGATCCAGTCGCCCGGACGAGCGGCGTCGACGGCAGCCTGGATCGATGTGTACTGCCCGCGGATGCCGTGGAAGCTTCCGACCAGCAGGACGCGTCCCAGCGCAGCCGGAGCGGCGATCGCCGTCAACAACACAGTTATGAAGAGCACCACGCGTCTCTGCATGGCCCTACCTCCTCCGAGCTGACTCCCAGAGACTCTACATCCTCGGGGTCGAGCTCGAACGCCACCCCCGCGATCTCCACCTCATCCCCGGCCTCGAATCCCTCCCCCTCCAGGGCGCGGATCACCCCGATGCCCCGGAGCCGGCGCTCCAGGTGGGCGAGGGCGTCGTCGTTGTCCAGGTCGTAGCGAGCCACCAGCCGCTCCACGCCGGCGCCGAGCACCCGGAAGCTGCCCTCGCCGATCCGCTCCACCCGGTAGGCCCGCTCCGCGGCGGGACGGAACACGCGGTGCTCGGCGAGCTCCGCGGGGGCCGAGGTGACGCCGCCGCCGGGTCCCGCGTGGCCGGCGCCCGGGTCGAGATCTGCCACCAGCTGGGGCACCCGGCGCACCAACTCCACCGCCAGCACCTCGAGGCCCTCTCGCGTCACCGACGAGGTCGCGATCACCGGCACGTCCCCGCCCAGCCGCCGGCCCCAAGCCTCCACCGCATTCGCGGCGGCCTCGGGCTCCACCAGGTCCGCCTTCGACAGCGCCAGGATCCGGGGCAGCGCGGCGAGCCTCGGGTCGTGCTCGGCCAGCTCGCGCTCGACGGTGGCGAAGTTCTCCTCCGGATGCGTGCCGTCAAGCGGGTTCAGGTCCAGCACATGGACCAGCAGGCGAGTGCGCTCGACATGGGCCAGGAACTCGTGCCCGAGCCCGGCGCCGGCGCTGGCCCCCTCGATCAAGCCGGGTATGTCGGCGAGCACGAGCTGGCGGTCGTCCAGCTGGAGCGTGCCAAGCGCGGGCTCCAGGGTCGTGAACGGATAGGCGGCGATGCGAGGGCGAGCTCGGGTGAGGCGGGAGATGAGCGAGGACTTTCCCGCGTTGGGCAGCCCCACCAGCCCCACGTCGGCCAGCAGCTTGAGCTGCAGCGTCACCCAGGTCTCCTCACCGGGGAGGCCGCGCTCCGCGAACCGCGGGGTCTGATGCGTCGGTCCGGCGAACCGCTTGTTGCCGCGGCCGCCCGCTCCGCCGCGGGCCACCACCGCACGCTGCCCTGGGCGGACCAGGTCATGCCTCGTCCCGTCGCTCTCCACCACCACCTCGGTGCCGGGGGGCACCGGGATCTCCAGCGTCTCCCCGTCGGCGCCGTGGCGCAACGATCCCTGGCCGTGCCCGCCCCGGCGGGCCTTGAAGTGCGAGCGGCGGCGGAAGCTCTGAAGGTCACGGAGCGAGTCGGAGGCTACGAGCACCACGTCGCCGCCGCGACCTCCGTCGCCGCCGTCCGGCCCCCCCTTGGGCACATGGGCCTCCCTGCGGAAGCTGAGGCAGCCATTGCCCCCTCCGCCGGCCTGCAGATGAATCCGTGCGCGGTCCTGCATAGGATGATCGTGCCATGCCAGACCCCGTCTTCCTCATCACCGGTGCCTCCAGCGGCATTGGCGCCGCCACCGCACGCCAAGCCTCCGAGGACGGCTACCGGGTGGTGCTGGCCGCCCGCTCCACCGAGCGCCTATCCGATCTCGCCGGCGAGCTGGGCGGACCAGACCGCGCACTGGCGCTCGCTGCGACGTGACCGAGTGGGACCAGCAGGAGGCGATGGTGGCCGCCACGCTTGAGCACTTCGGTCGCATCGATGTCGCCTTTGCCAACGCGGGCTTTGGCGCCAGCCGAGGCTTTCTGGAGGAGTCCCCGGAGCAGTGGCGCGCGATGGTCCTGACCAACGTCTACGGCGCGGCACTGACGATCAGGGCGACGCTGCCGGCGCTGAAGGAGGCCCAGGGCCACCTGCTGCTGACGGGCTCTGTCGCAGGCCGGCGGGCGCTGCCGGGCTCGCTGTACTCCGCCACGAAATGGGCGGTGACCGCGATGGGCGAGTCGGCGCGCCAGGAGTTGAACGGCACCGGGGTGCGGGTGACGGTGATTGAGCCGGGAAAGGTCGACACGCCGTTCTTCGACAATCCGGTGTCCGACGCTCTGCGACCTGAGGACATCGCCGGCGCGGTGATGTACGCGGTCGGGCAGCCGTCCGCACGTCGATGTGAACGAGATCCTGGTGAGGCCGACGGCTCAGGAGGGCTGACGCGATGACGGTGGTGGGCGACTTCAAGAAGTTCCTGTTCCGCGGAAACGTGGTCGACCTGGCCGTGGCCGTGGTGATCGGCACCGCGTTCACCGCGGTGATCAAGGCGCTGGTGGCCGACATTCTCACGCCGATCATCGCGCTGATCTTCGGCAAGCCCAACTTCGAGGCGCTGTCGTTCACCATCAACGGCAGCCACTTCGCCTACGGGGACTTCATCAACGCGGTGTTCACCTTCCTGACGGTCGCGCTGGTGGTCTTCTTCCTGGTGGTCACGCCGGTCGACCGGCCTGATGGCCCGCCGCTCCGCCGAGGATCCGGAGACCAAGGACTGCCCGGAGTGCACCAGCGCGATCCCGGTGGGCGCGCGTCGCTGTCCGCTGTGCACCTCGCAGCTGACGGCTGCGGCTGGCGCCTGATCAGCCTTTCGGCACGCTGATCGGTCTCCGCCGGCACTATCGGCTCAGGCGCGCTACTCGGACTCGGCCGGCGCGACCGACACCACCCGGCCACGGCGCCCACGGCTGAACTCCACCGTGCCGGCCGCGCGGGCGTAGATGGTGTCGTCCTTGCCGATCCCGACTCCGTCGCCGGGCTTGAAGCGCGTCCCGCGCTGGCGGACGATGATCTCTCCGCCGGTCACCCGCTGACCCGAGAACACCTTCACGCCGAGGCGCTTGGCGTTGGAGTCACGGCCGTTACGGGAGGATCCCAATCCCTTCTTATGCGCCATCGCCGGCCTCCTTGGTCCGCTTCCGCGACGCACGTGCGCCGCGCTTGATCTCGGTCACCTCTATCCGGGTCAGCTACTGACGGTGCCCGGTGCGTCGCTTGTAGCCGCGCTTGGGCTTGAACTTGACCACGCGCAGCTTCGGGCCCGCGCTCCTGGGCCACCACGCGCGCCTGAACCTTGACCCTGGACAGAGCTGGCCCGTCGAGCACGTCCTCGCCATCGACGAACAGCAGCGGCTCGAGCTCGACAGCGGTCGCCGTCGTCGCCGGGCAGGCGCTCGACGAGCAGGGACTGACCCTTCTCGACGCGGTACTGCTTTCCGCCTGTCTTGACGATCGCGTACATGAGCTACTCCGAGGACGACGCCGCCGAGGCCGACTCGGCCTGAGCGCCAGAACGGCGCCGGCCACCTCTGCGGCCGCGGCGCCGAGGCTTTGATTCTAGGACATCGCCGTCTGCGATCCGCGCCCGCGGCCCCGGCGGGCCCATCGCCGTCACCGGCCGGGGACGTCCACCAGGCTCGCCATCGCCTGCGTGCGGCCGGTCTCCTCGATCCGTACCAGCCGCTTCTGCCCCACGTACTTGGTGGCCCCGCGCACGGAGATGATGTATCCGTCGACCTTGGCCACGGCGTCCCCCGGGCTGTACATGTGCGGCTCGACGATCTCGACGAAGACCTCCTCGCCCTCGCGGAACGGAAGGGCGCGCTCCAGCACCTGCTCACGATCGCCCTCCAGCACCATCGCGAAGTGCTCCAGCGGCAGCCCCTCCGAGCCCTCGAAGTGGAACCACTTCCCGGTCTCCGCCTCGATCGCGTGCAGCGCCCGGGCGCCGTCGGAGGTGAACTCCGCGCTGACCCGCGGGTTCATCTGCAGCAGCAGCGCCTCGGCCTTGGTCTCCTTGGCCAGGTCCCGCATCCGCCGCTCGAACTCGATGGCGATCGTCTCCTCGGACTTGATCACGCCCTCGCCGTCGCAGGTGGGGCAGGGCCGGGTCATGATCTCCCGCACCCCGTCGGTGACGTTCTGGCGGGTCATCTCCACCAGGCCGAGCGGCGAGATCTCCACCACGAAGGTCTTGGTCCGATCCTCGTCGAGGGCCTTGCGCAGCGTCTTCAGCACGGCGTCGCGGTTGCGCGCGCGCGCCATGTCGATGAAGTCGATGACGATGATGCCGCCGATGTCCCGCAGGCGAAGCTGGCGCACCACCTCGTCGGCCGCCTCCAGGTTGGTCTTGGTGATCGTGTCCTCCAGGCGAGCGCCCTTGCCCCGGCCGATGAAGCTGCCGGAGTTGACGTCGATCACGGTCAGAGCCTCGGTGTAGTCGATCATCAGGTAGCCGCCGCTGGCCAGATCGACGCGCCGCGACAGCGTCGAGTCCAGCGCCTTCTCGACGCCGAAGGCCTCGAACAGCGGCCGGTCCTGCTCCCAGAGCTCCACGTGCTCGACTAGCTCAGGCGCCGTTCGGGAGAAGAACGAGGTCAGGCGGCGATGCTGCTTGGGATCGTCGACGATCGCCCGCTCGAACTCCGCCGAGTAGATGTCGCGCACCACCCGGACCGACAGGTCGGCCTCCTGGAAGACCAGTGCCGGAGCCGCTGTTTCCTCCACCCGCTTCTGCAGGACCTCGTTGAGCTTGAACAGGTACTGCAGCTCGCGCTCAAGGTCCACCCGCTTGGCGCCCTGAGCCGCGGTGCGGATGATCGCTCCAGCACCGCCCAGATCGAGCTTGGCCGCCTCCTTGCGCAGCCGCTCGCGCTCCTTGTCCTCGAGGCGGCGCGAGACACCCGACGCCCTCGCCGAACGGCGCCAGCACCATGTAGCGCCCGGCGATGGTCAGGTCCATGGACAGCCGCGCCCCCTTGGTCTTCAGCGGGTCCTTGACCACCTGCACGACGATCTCCTGACCGGGCTTGAGCAGGTCGGTGATCTGACGGCCGTCGCGTCCGCGACCTCGCCGGGGCGCCTCGACCCCCGGAAGAACGATCTCGTCGACGTGGAGGAAGCCGTTCTTCTCCAGGCCGATGTCGACGAACGCCGCCTCCAGTCCGGCGAGGACGTTGTCCACCCTGCCCTTGTAGATGTTGCCGACGATGGAGCGGGCGCCGCGGCGCTCCAGATAGAGCTCGGCGACGCTGTATCCCGCGGCCGGACTCGAGCTCTTACGCCGTCGTGCGTGAGCCTCCGGAGCTCGGCTTGCGCTGCGCGACCGTTCCGGTCGCCTCCAGCATCGCCACGCGGGTCTCCCCACGGTCGACGCTGACCAGTACTTGCTTCTTCAATGTTTTTCAGTCCTTCCAAGGTTGGCGCAGCGCCCGCGGGCGCGCGGCGAGATGAAGTGCGACGGCGCAGGACTGCGCCATGTCGGTGCCCGGTCCTCATGCCAGCAGCGTCCGAGGCTTGCTGGACGAGGTCAGTCGGGCCTGAATGTGAATCGATTGGAGCACCCCTAAGGCGAGGAACGTCACCAGTACGGACGAACCGCCATAGCTCATCAGCGGCAGGGGCACTCCGGTGATCGGCATGATGCCGACGGTCATTCCTACGTTGACGAACACCTGGAACATCAGCATGGCAAGGACCCCGGCGGCTATCAGTGTGCCGAACAGGTTCTTGGACATGGTGAGTATGCGTAGGGTTCGCCAGATCAGCAGTGCATATAGCGATAGCACGAGCGCGGCGCCGGCGAACCCGTAGGTCTCGCCGACGACGGCGAAGATGAAGTCGGTCTGGTTCTCGGGGAGGAAGTGCAGGCTGGTCTGGGTGGCGTGCTCGACCCCGCGTCCGGTCTTTTGTCCCGAGCCGATGGCGATCAGCGACTCGGTGATGTTGTAGGTCTGGTTGCCGGGGTCGTGCGAGGGGTTGAGGAAGCCGGTCAGGCGCTGTACCTGGTAGGGCTTGAGCACGTGGACGCCGGCCGCCGGCGCGGCGGCCAGCACCAGCGCCACCGAGGCCGCGAACATCGCCACCAGCGCGGTCAGCTGCTTCCACGAGGTTCCCGCGAAGAACAGGATCGAGAACGCCACGGCGACGTAGACCAGGCCCGTACCGAGGTCGGGCTGCGGGATCACGATCAGTGCCGGCATCAGTGCCAGCAGCATGATTCGAGCGGTGGTGCGCCGCTCGTGCAGCCGGCGCGAGCGATCGACGGCGAAGGCGGCCAGCGCGGTGATCAACAGCAGCTTGCCGAACTCCGAGGACTGCACCTGGAGGAAGGGCAGCGGGATCCACCGGTGCGATCCGCGGATCGCCGGCATCCCGAACACCACCACGTTCAGGACGATGATCAGTCCATAGAGCCCGTACTTGTACTCACGCAGCCGGGAGTAGTCGATGCGAGCGATCAGCAGGGCGAGGATGACGCCCACCGCGGCGTAGATCGCCTGGCGCTCGACGTAGTAGAGCGGCTGCCCGGGCATCGAGGTGCGGGTGGCCCCGTGCAGGGTGACCAGCGAGCAGGCGATCAGGCCCAGGGCCGCCAGCATCAGCAGGGGGTCGAACAGCATCAGCCCGCGGCGGGCCGGAGCCACCGGCTCGTCGGGAGCCTGGATCGCGGTGATGCTCATAGCGTCTTGGAGGATCCCACCACGAACTGGCCGCGCTTGCCATAGAACCACTGCG
Organism: uncultured Solirubrobacterales bacterium; assembly: GCA_963731435.1. Classification (GTDB taxonomy): domain Bacteria; phylum Actinomycetota; class Thermoleophilia; order Solirubrobacterales; family Solirubrobacteraceae; genus Palsa-465. Next base: position 738,822 of record CAVSVF010000001.1, on the reverse strand, counting down.
AGAGCATCTGCCGGGCCACGGGTGCGGCCGCCTGGGCGCCGAAGCCGCCCTGCTCCACCGTCACCACCACCAGGATGGGGCGCTGCGGATCGGGCACGAAGCACACGTACCAGGCCTGGTCGGCCTGGTTGTCGTGCTGGGCGGTTCCGGTCTTGCCGTACACGGGGTAGCGGCCCTGGTCCCAGCCGGTGAACACGTCAGCGGAGGTACCGCCGGGCTGTGAGGCGGCATCGTGCAGGCCTTCGCGGATGGCATCGAGGTTCTGCGGCGCGATCGAGACGTGGCGGGATGGCGCCGGGTCGATCCGCTGCAGCTCGGTGCCGTCGGGCGCATCGACCTCCAGCCCGACGTGGGGGCGCACAACCGTGCCGCCATTGGCGATCGTCGAGTAGGCCACCGCCAGCTGCAGCGGCGTGGCCTCGAGATCGCCCTGGCCGACGGCCAGGTTCTCGTTGTCGCCGACCGACCACTGGCGGCCGTCGGCGATCCCGCACGAGGAGTGGCGCGGCTTGCCCTTGAACGGGCCGGTCGCCTGCTCGCACTGTGTCTCCAGCCGGTTACGAGCGGCCCGCCAGCCCGGCGTGGGCAGGATCCCGGTGTTCTCTCCCCCGAGGTCGATCCCGGTCGATCGCCCGATGCCGTATGCCCGGGCCCATTGCTGGAGAGCACCACCGCCGGGCTTGCCCGAGTTGAGCAGGCGGCCGAGGTTGTAGAAGAAGTCGTCGGAGGAGAACTGGATCGCCTGGGTCAGGTCAAGCGGGCCGTAGGAGGCGTTTCCCGCATTGTGTCGCGTGTCTCCCGGCTCCGTTCTGGTAGAGGCCGGTGTCGTCGTAGATGTCGCCGAGGTTCCATGCGCCGCTCTGCAGCGCCGCGGTGGCGGTGATGCCCTTGAACGTCGAACCGGTGGGATACGAGCTCTGGATCGCCCGGTTGAACAAGGGATAGCCGCTGGCGGCGTTGTTGAGCTGCCGGTAGGTGGACTCGCTCAGCGGCTTGGTGAAGATGTTGGGATCGAAGGTCGGAAGGGAGCCCATCGCCAGCACCTGGCCGTTGTCGGGGTTGAGCGCGACGAACGCCCCCGCCGGCGCCGGGGGGTTGCTGCCGATCGACTGGGCCAGAGCGCTTTGCCCCGCCCGCTGCAGCCCCAGATCGAGGGACAGCTTGAGCGTGTGCCCCGCGATCGGCTTGGTCTGGGAGAGGTCGCCGCTGGGCCGGCCAAGCGCATTGACCTGGACACGATCGGCGCCGTCGACCCCGCGGAGGTAGCGGTCGTACGACCACTCCAGCCCGGACTGTCCGACGATCGCGTTCTGTGAGACGCCGCGGTAGCGAGCCTTGCGGGCCTCGGAGGGGCTGATCGGCCCCACGGTGCCGAACAGCTGCGCCGCGGTGTTGTGGAGCGGGTAGGTACGCAGCCACACCTGCTCGACGTTGACGCCGGGGAACTGGTCCTGGCGCTCGGTCAGGTAGTAGAGCACCGCGGGAGGCACGTCGGTCTTCAGGGTCACGTTGGCGTAAGGCAGCAGCGCCTGCTGCTGGTCCACGTTGCATTCGATCGGCGACAGCCGCATCGCGTAGTGGATGTCCGGCGACCACGCAGCGCTCCGGCCGCGTGGAGATGCCGAGCACCGAGGCAAGCCGGTTGTACAGCCGCTCTCGGCGGACAGGATTCGCCGGCAGGTCGGGTGGGGTGACCTGGACGGCGAGCGACGGCTTGGAGTCGACCAGGATGTTCCCGGTGCTGTCGACGATCTGACCGCGGGGGGCCGGGATGCCGATCTCGCGGACCCGGTTGACGCTCGCCTGAGCCAGGTACTTGTCGCCGGAGAGCACCTGCAGGAACCACAGCCGGAAGAAGACGATCGCGAACATGGCCAGGGCGAAGCTCCCGACGACGGCGACGCGCAGCGCCAGCTGGGGAGTCATCGGAGGACGGCGGTCTTCGGGAATTCGGATCATCGGGAGAGGGACCGCGGAATCGCGCCGAGGCGCTCGGACGGGCGTTGGAGCGGGCTGAGCCCCCCGGTGGTGTAAGCCCGGCGGCGGCGCCGGCGCGGATCGTCGGGCAGCGCGGGCCGGATCAGGCGGCGGACCAAGGCGTAGACCGGTAGGGCGAGCAGCGAGTTGACCAGGACCGTGATGAATACCTGCTGCACGAGCAGAAGGCTCACCGGAGAATCAACGCCGAGCAGGAACTGGATCAGCGCCATGCCCATCCCGGCGAACGCGGTCGCCGCCGCCCCGAGCGCCAGCGGCACCAGGCCGTGCGAGGGATCCCGCAGCTCCCGCAGGCGGCCGCACCAGTACCCGATGGCGATGTAGAGCAGCGAGGTGACCCCGAGTGTCTGCACCAGCACCATGTCGAGGAGCAGGCCGATCCCGAACCCGGTGATCCCTCCCAGCAGTGATCCGGTGAGCAGTCCGACCGACATCACCACCAGCGGAGTCACATCGGCGCTGACGCCGAAGACCGAGATCTGCGAGACCCCGGCCACCTGGATCACCACCGTGGCGAAGCCGAGCAGCACGAGCCGCACGGGAAGACGCACCGGGTAACTCATGGCAGCGACGCCCGCTGCGCGCCGGGGTGCGGCTGGGTGAGGACCTGGACGACGTCGAGGTGGCGCAGGTCGGCGCCCGACGGTGACCTGCACCTGGCCGTTGTTGAGCAGACCGGCCTGGCTGGCGCTTGACACCTGGCCAATCGGAATGCCCGGCAGGGAACAGCGAATCCAGCGCGCCGGACTTGAAGCCCGCGGTCACCACCTGCTGTCCGACCTGGATCGGAGCTCGGCGGGGCAGGTACTGCAGCAGCAGCTGGTTGGGGTTGCCCACCGCGGGGACCAGCACCCCGGTGTCGCCGTACTGGTCCTGGACCTGGGAGGTGACCGCCGAGGAGTGGTCTGTGATCAGGGTGACCACAGACACGGTGGAGGCCACGTTCGAGACCTTCCCGACCAGCGCGCCATCCCCGATCACCGGATCATCGACGTGCACGCCGTCATCGGCGCCCTTGTCGACCTCGACCGTGGCGTACCACAGCGTCGGGTCCCTCGAGATGACGTGAGCCGCGACCCCCTGGTAGCGGCTGATCCCGAGGGTCCCGTCGAGGCCGACCTCCTTGGCCAGCTGGGCGTTCTGGATCTGCGCGCCCTGGGCGGCGGCCAGCTCGGCGTGAAGCTTCTGGTTCTCCTTGAGCAGCTGGTCGCGCTGGGACTTGGCCCGGAAGGTGTCCGAGAACCAGCCGGCGACGTCCCGCACCGGCGAGAGCGCCTTGCTCGCGCCCTCCTGGATCGGCGAGAGAACCTCGACGATCCCTCGTTGGACGCTGTGCAGCGGGCTGGTCGGTGACTCGCCGAAGTACGCGGTGAGCAGGATCAGGGAGACGCCGACGAGCAGTGCCAATACCGCTCGTCTTCGCCGGACTTGCTTGTCATGCACGTTGTGCCTGTTCTCAGTCGTGCGCTACGCGCCAGCTCAAGGGAGTCCTACCCTCAGCGGCGGCGGCGATTGCGTGAATTCTTGCTTGAGCGATGGATCGCCTCGAATTCCTCCAGCGACCTCCCCGAGCCGACCGCCACGCAGGTCAGCGGCGACTCCGCCAGATGCGCCGGCATCTGTGTCTCGTGACGGAGCCGCTCCTCGATTCCCTGCAGCAGCGAGCCGCCCCCGGCGAGCATGATGCCGCGGTCCATGATGTCTGAGGCTAGCTCCGGCGGGGTGCGGTCAAGTGTCTCCTTGACGGCATCGATGATCTGCGAGACCGGCTCCTCCAGCGCCCCGCGGATCTCCTCGCTGGTCAGCACCACCGTCTTGGGCAGGCCGGAGACCATGTCGCGGCCCCGAATCTCCGCCTGGACCTCCTCACTCATCAGGTACGCCGAACCGATCTCCAGCTTGACCTCCTCGGCCGTCTGCTGGCCGATGAGCAGTTTGTACTCGCGCTTGACGTAGTTGATGATCGCTTCGTCGAGCTCGTCGCCACCCACGCGGATCGACTGAGAGACGACGATGCCGCCCAACGAGATCACCGCGACCTCGCTGGTGCCGCCACCGATGTCAACGACCATCGATCCGGTCGGCTCGCCGACCGGAAGGCCGGCGCCGATCGCGGCCGCCATCGGCTCCTCGATCAGGTAGGCCTGCCGGGCGCCCGCGGACAGGCATGCCTCCTCGACGGCGCGCTTCTCCACCCCGGTGACGCCGCTGGGCACGCAGACAACGACGCGCGGATGCGCCCACCGGTTCTGATGGACCTTCTGGATGAAGTGCCGGAGCATCTCCTCGGTCACCTCGAAGTCGGCGATCACGCCGTCCTTGAGCGGGCGGATCGCCGAGATCGTGCCGGGCGTGCGTCCCAGCATGCGCTTGGCCTCGATCCCCACGGCGTGGACCTCCGCCGTGCGCGAGTCAACCGCCACCACGCTGGGCTCGGACAGCACGATGCCTCGCCCCCGCACGTAGACGAGGGTGTTGGCGGTGCCGAGATCGACCGCCATGTCGCGGCCACCGAAGCCGGTTAGGTACGTGAAGAAGCCCATTGGTCGAGAGGTCGGAGAAAGCAATGGACGGCGCGGCGAGGAAGCAGGGGACCCGCTTCACGGTGCCGGTTCCGTCCGAGCGTCAGTGTAACGAACACCCGCCGATCAACGGGGCCGGATCGCGGCCTAACAACAGGAAAAAATGCTGGAAACGAGGTAAGTGGCGGATAAATTGCAGGCTGGGGCCCCAGTGCCCGCGCTAGCCGCCACCGCCCGAGGCCCAGAGCAGCCCCGGCTCCAGCTCCAGCAGGGTGGCCAGAGGCAGGCCGACCACGTTCAGATAGTCGCCACGGATCTCGGTAACGAGCGCAGCCCCGCGGCCCTGGATGGCATAGGCGCCGGCCCGGTCCCGCCACTCACCGGTGGCCACGTACCAGTCGATCTGAGCGGCGTCAGCCGGCGGAAGCGCACCTCGGTGCGCGCCTGCACGGTCCGGGTGCGCCCCTTCCCGATCAGGCACACGCCGCTGATCACCGCGTGGCTGGCCCCCGACAGCGTCCGCAGCGTCTCTCGCTGCGGCCTCGGCGTCAGGCGGCTTTCCGTAGATCCGCCCACCGGCCACGACGATCGTGTCCACTCCGAGCACCAGCGCCTCGGTGCTCCCAGGCGCCACCGCTGCGGCCTTGCGGTAGGCGTTCTCCAGCGCCACCTCGTCCGGCGGGCCGGCGCTCAGCTCTTCGGCCTCGGGCACCACCACCTCGAACTCGATTCCGGCCTGCCGGAGGATGGCTGCCCGCTGGGGAGAGCGGGAGGCGAGCACCAGCCGCTGCACTAGAGGGCTACTGATCGCCGAAGAACAGCTCTATCTCCCGCTCGGCGGAGTCCGGTGAGTCCGAGCCGTGGACCATGTTCTGCCCGACGGCCACGGCGAAATCGCCGCGGATCGAGCCTGGGCTGGCCTGCAGCGGATCGGTGGCGCCGATCACCTGCCGCGCAGCCTCCACGGCCGAGTCCCCGGCCAGCACCATCGCCACCAGCGGTCCCGAGGTGATGAACTCGACCAGCTCGCCGAAGAACGGCTTGCCCTCGTGCTCCGCGTAGTGCTGCTCGGCCAGCTCTCGGCTGATCGTCATCTGCTGCAGGGAGGCGAGCCGCAGCCCTTTGCGCTCGAAGCGGGCGATGATCTCGCCGGTGAGTCTGCGCGCGAACGCGTCCGGCTTGACGAGGATGAGCGTGCGCTCCATGTGAGGCTGGTCTCCTGTTAAGTGGATTTCCCGCGACTCGTCGCGGAGGCTTGCCGGTCTCGCCGGCGGTGACGCGACTAGGTCGCGGACGGGCTGCCGGTCTCGCCGGCGGTACCGGCGACCGACTGCTCCGGGATGCTCTCACGCCGCCTGCGGGTCCGCCGTGGAGGCGCCGCCGCGCCGACCTCGGTCTCGCAGTAGGGGCAGATCTTCCAGCGAGGATCAAGCGGGCGCCCGCACGCGGCGCACGGATCCTTGAGCTTGCGCATGCAGTTGGGACAGCGGAGGAAGTCCTTCTCCACCTCCGCGTCGCAGTGCGGGCAGAGGTGATAGCCGACCTCGGCCAGCCGTGCCTCCGCTGCCTGCATCTCCAGCTCACGCTCGCGCACGTCGTCCAGGTACTCCGGCGGCCGGACGACCATGTAGACGATCGTTCCAACGAACGGGAACAGCGATGCCGCGGTCGCGCAGCTGATCAGCATCGGGTCGGTGATCCGCCGGCGAGCGTCCGCGTAGGTCCAGTAGACCAGCGCGAGCCACATCACCACCAGGAAGAGGACCAGGAGTGAAACGACCAGGTTGATCGTGCCGTTCTTGATCCCGAAGACGCCAAATAGGAGGAACATTCAGTGCGCGAGTGTAGTGGTCAGCGGCGTCGGATCGTGTAACAGGGGTATGGGGACGAACGTCCGTGAGCTACAGGAACAGCCGCCCGAACAGGTAGCCAATCCCGAAGAACACCAGGATCACCACGGCGACGATCAGCGCCACGAGGCCGACCATCGTGAGGAAGCTGGGATGCTCGTCGGCGTCGTTCACAGCATCGAGATGCGTCGAGTACCCGGAGGGACGAGCAGCTCGGCCACCAGGTAGATCGATCCGGTGGCGAGCACGATGCCATGCTCCCCCGCGAGCTGTCGAGCGCGGGACAGGGCGGCATGCGGCTCGCGAACCACCTCCGTCGGCGGTCCGCCAAGCTGACGGCTCAGGGATTGCAAGGTCGGCGGGGGCAGAGCCCGTGGATTCTGACTGCTGGTGAGGATCAGCGCATCGCTGACGTCGATCAGCCGCGCGAGCATCCCCGCGGCATCCTTGTCATCCAGGATCGAGACCACCGCCACGAGGCGGTCCGTGCTGCTCGGCAAGCCCCGCCGCCGACTCGGCCAGGGCGGCGATCCCATCGGGATTGTGTGCACCGTCCAGCAGGGTCAGCGGGTCGTGGTCGATCACCTGCAGACGGCCCGGGATCCGCACCCGCGCCGCGGCCGCAGCCACGGCGGCTCCGTCGAGCTCCCCCAGGTATGCCTCGGCCGCGACCCGGGCGAGCGCGAAGTTGCGCCGCTGAAACAACCCGCGCGCGCCCACCGGAACGCCGGGGTCGGACGGCGCGTGGATGATCCTCGCGCTGCGCTGCGCCGCCACCGCTTCGGCCTGGGCGACGGCGTCGGGGTGAAGCCCCGGGCCGAGGACGAGGGTCGCGCCAGGCTGGACGACATCGAGCTTCTCGCCGGCGATGTCGGTGACCGTCGGGCCAAGCCAGCGCGTGTGCTCCAGCCCTACGCTGGTCAGCACCTGAACCTTGGACGGGATCACGTTCGTAGCGTCGTAGCGTCCGCCCAGACCCGCCTCCACCACGGCCACCTCGACCTCGTTGCGCGCCAGCTCGGAGTAGGCCGCGGCGGTCAGGGCCTCGAACTGGGTGACCCGGTCATCGTCGTCAAGCGAGCGGTTGACGAGCTCGGCTGCTCGCGCCGCCCGGGTGACGGCGGCGGCGAAGGCGGCGGGTTCCAGATCGGCGTCGTCGATGCGAATCCGCTCCACGAAGGAAGTCAGATGTGGCGACAGGTAGGAGCCGGTGCGTACGCCGTGCTCGGCGAGAATCGCGGCGATCATCCGCACCGTTGAGGACTTTCCGTTGGTGCCGACGACGTGAATCGAGTCGAACGCTCGCTCGGGATGGTGCAGCGCGGTCATCAATCGCCGCATCCGGTCCAGGCCGAAGCGCATGCCGAACAGCTCCAGAGAGGCCAGGTAGCGCTCCGCTTCCTGAGGGTTCATCGATTCCCACCGCTCACAGCGCGCTCAGCTCGGCCTGCAGTCGAGCAAGCTTGTCCCGCTCCTGCTGCACCACCGCCGGTGGTGCCTTGGCCACGAAGCCCTGGTTGGCCAGCTTTCGCTCGGCTCGTTCGATCTCCGTCGCCAGCTTCGAGCGCTCCTCGTCACGCCTGCGCTCGGCGGCATCGAGGTCGAGCGCCTTGCTCTCCAGGATCTCCACCGCTCCACCGGGCACGTTGACCGTGGCCACCGGGTCGCCGTCACCGTCAGCGAGCGAGAGCCTCGCCAGCCGGGCCACCTGCTCCGCCGTCTCCTCGTAACCGGGAGCGGTCAGCCGGGCGGGAACGTTGGCACCGGCCTTCACCCCCGCCGAGTTACGCCAGCCGCGCAGTGCCTGCACCGCCTCGATCACGCGGCGGATCGAAGCCTCGGCTTCGTCATCGAGCAGGCCGGTGGGGCGCTCGCCGATGCCGGCGGCCAGCAATCCCTCGGTACCGGGCACGTAGCTGTAGATCTCCTCGGTGACGAACGGGATCGCCGGATGCGCCAGGGCCAGCGTCTGCACCAGCACGTGCAGCAGGGTCGCCTCCAGATCGGGGTCCCCAGCACGCAAGCGCGGCTTGACCAGTTCCAGATACCAGTCGCACAGCTCCCCGTAGACGAAGTCATACAGGCCAAGTGCCGCCCCGGAGAAGTTGAAGGCGTCGATCCGGCCATCGGTCTCGGTGCGGGTCCGCTCAAGCCGGGTGAGGATCCACCGATCCTCCACCGTCGCCGGCCGGGCCGCCGGGCGGGTGTCATCACTCACGCCCAGCAGGATCAGCCGGGCGGCGTTCCACAGCTTGTTGGTGAGGCCCTGCCCCTGGGCGACTTTGTCTTCGCTGAAGCGGACGTCCTGGCCCGAGGACATCGACAGGAGCCCCCATCTGACGGCGTCGGCGCCGTACGCCGGGAAATTGGCCGCTCCCTCGCCGAACACCGGCGGACGTGGCCCACCCTCGATCAGGTCCATCGGGTCGATCCCGGTCCCCAGCGACTTCGACATGCGCCGGCCGTCCGGAGCCTGGATGATGGAGTGCACGTACACATCGGCGAATGGCACCTGACCGGTGAACTCAAGCCCCATCATCACCATCCGCGCCACCCACAGGAAGATGATGTCCCGCGCCGTGGAGAGGACGTCGGTGGGGTAGAACGCGCGGAGGCTTGCCGTGTCATCCGGCCAGCCCAGCGTGGCGAAGGGCCACAGCGCGCTGGAGAACCACGTGTCCAGCACGTCGGGGTCACGCTCCCAGCCCTCTCCTTGCGGCGGCTCGGTGCCGACGTAGCTCTCCTCGCCGCGGTACCAGACCGGAATGCGATGCCCCCACCACAGCTGTCGGGAGACGCACCACGGGCGGATGTTCTCCAGCCAGTTGAGGTAGCGGCGCTGCTCAGAGTCCGGATGGATGCGCAGCCGGCCTTCGCGCACGACTTCGATCGCCGGCGCCGCCAGCTCGTCCATCCGCATGAACCACTGAAGCGAGATCAGCGGCTCGATCCGCTGGCCGGAGCGGTGCGAGAAGGGGACGGTGTGCTCGTAGGTCTCGGTCCGGACGATCAGCCCCTGGTCCTGAAGCTCGGCCACGACGGCGTCTTGCGCGGCGTCCACGCTAAGCCCCACGAAGCGCTCCGGCGCCTCCTCGGTGATGCGTCCGTCCTCGCCGATCACCGAGGGCTGCGACAGTCCGTGGCGGCGACCGATCTCGAAGTCGTTTGGATCGTGCGCGGGTGTGATCTTCAGCGCGCCGGTGCCGAACTCAGGCTTGACGTATTCGTCGGCGATGATCTTCAGCCGCCGTCCGACCAGCGGAAGGATCGCCGTCTCTCCGATCAGCCGGCGATACCGGTCATCCCCAGGGTTGACGGCGATCGCGGTGTCGGCCAGCATCGTCTCCGGGCGGACGGTGGCGACGGTGATCGATCCGCTGCCCGAAAGCAGTGGGTAGTCGATGTAGTAGAGCGTGTCGGTGACCTCGCGCTCCTCGACCTCGAGGTCGGAGATCGCCGACCCGGAGCCGGGATCCCAGTTGACCAGGTAACGGTCCCGGTAGATCAAGCCCTTCTCGTAGAGGGCGACGAACACCGTCGCCACCGCGCGTGCGTAGTCCTCGTCCAGGGTGAAGCGCTCTTGCGCGTAATCGCAGCTGGCGCCGAGCCGCTTCAGCTGCTCGATGATTTCACCGCCGTACTGCTCGCGCCAGCGCCACACGCGCTCTACGAAGGCCTCCCGGCCGACGGCCTCCCGGGTCGTTCCCTCCTGCTGGAGCAGACGCTCTACCTGCGTCTGGGTGGCGATCCCCGCGTGATCGGTGCCGAGGATCCATTCGGCCCGCCGTCCCCGCATCCGCTGCCGGCGGATCAGACAATCCTGCACCGAGTTGTTGAGCGCGTGGCCCATGTGCAGCGCGCCGGTCACATTCGGCGGGGGAATGGCGACGGAGTAGTTCTCGCTCGCCGTTCCCTCCGGCTCGGCGTGGAACAGGCCCGACTCAAGCCACCGCTGTGCGATCCGCGGCTCGGCTTCCGCGGGGTCGTAGCGGGTTCTGTCCTGCAGGTCGGTCATCGGGCCGCAGTGTAGGCGGCCCCTGACTGCCTTTTAGGCCGCCTCTTCCTCGGGTGCGGCGACGGTTACGAGTGTGGGTGGGGTCGCCTTCTCGATCGTCTCACGCGTGACGACGCACTTCTGGACGTCACGCCGCGAGGGGAGCTCGAACTGGACCTCCAGCAAGACCTCTTCGATGATGGAGCGCAGCCCGCGAGCGCCGGTCTCGCGCTCCAGTGCCTTGTCGGCGATCGAGGACAACGCCTCGTCTGCGAACACCAGCTCGATTCCGTCGAACTGGAAGAAGCGATGGAACTGCTTGGCCAGCGCGTTTCGTGGCTCGGTGAGGATCTGCATCAGCTCGTCGCGGGAGAGCTGATGGATCGCCGACATCACCGGCAGCCGGCCGATGAACTCCGGGATAAGTCCGTACTCGATCAGGTCCTCGGGCAGGCAATGCTCGAAGATCTCCCCGGTGTCACGCTGATCCTTGCTCTGGATTGTCGCACCGAAGCCGACGCCCTGGTGCCCGATACGGCGCTCGATCACGTGGTCCAGGTTGGCGAACGCGCCGCCGCAGATGAACAGCACGTTGGTGGTGTCGATCGACAGGAACTCCTGGTGGGGATGCTTGCGCCCGCCCTGTGGCGGCACGCTCGCGGTGGTTCCCTCCAGGATCTTCAGCAGCGCCTGCTGCACCCCCTCCCCGGAGACGTCGCGGGTGATGGAGGGGTTGTCGGCCTTGCGGGCGATCTTGTCCACCTCGTCGATGTAGATGATCCCCGTCTCGGCCTTCTTGACGTCGTAGTCGGCGGCCTGGATCAGCTTGAGGAGGATGTTCTCGACGTCCTCGCCGACGTAGCCCGCCTCGGTCAGCGCGGTGGCGTCCGCGATCGCGAACGGCACGTTGAGGATCTTCGCCAGCGTCTGGGCCAAGAGCGTCTTGCCACAGCCGGTCGGACCCAGCAGGAGGATGTTCGACTTCTGCAGCTCGATGTCGTTGTCATCGGACTGCATCATCTGCACGCGCTTGTAGTGGTTGTAGACGGCCACCGAGAGCGAGCGCTTGGACTGCTCCTGGCCGACCACATACTCGCCCAGCACGTCGTAGATCTCGCGCGGCTTGGGCAGGTTCTCGATGTCGAAGCTGGGCGGTGCGGTCAGCTCCTCGTCGATGATCTCGTTGCAGAGATCGATGCACTCGTCGCAGATATAGACGCCGGGTCCGGCGATCAGCTTCTTGACCTGGCGCTGAGACTTGCCGCAGAAGCTGCAGAGGAGCTGCTCGTTGGAGTCCGTGGGACGTGCCATTCGATTTCTCTCCCTGAATCGGAACCTTGCGGCCGAGACCTAAGGGTAACCCCTCAGTGCTGCGAGATCACCCTGTCGATGATGCCGTATTCCTTCGCTTCTTCCGAGCTCATGAAGTAGTCGCGTTCGGTGTCTGCGCGAACCTTCTCCAGGTCCTGCCCGCTGTGTTGGGCGATGATCTCGTCGAGCCGACGGCGAACGTCGATGATCTCCTTGGCGTGGATCTCGATGTCCGTCGCCTGTCCCTGGAAGCTCGAAGACACCTGGTGGATCAGGATCTTCGCGTTGGGCAGCGCCATCCGCTTGCCGTTGGCGCCGCCGGCCAGCAGCAGCGCGCCCATCGACATCGCGATGCCGACGCAGATCGTCTGCACGTCCGGCTTGATGAACTGCATGGTGTCGTAGATGGCCAGGCCGGCGTAGACCGAGCCCCCCGGCGAGTTGATGTAGACCGAGATGTCCTTGTCGGGGTCCTCGGACTCCAGGTGCAGCAGCTGGGCCACGATCAGGTTGGCGATCTGGTCATCGACCGGAGTGCCGAGGAAGATGATCCGCTCGTTGAGCAGACGGCTGTAGATGTCAAAGGCACGCTCCCCGCGGGAGGTCTGCTCCACCACCATCGGTACGAGTGGGCTCATGGTCCTCGCTTCTTTTGCTTGCCGGCCTGGATTCCTGCCGAATGTAGCAATCGACTTGTGGCTTGCCGGCGGCGTTTCGGCGCCTGGACCGCTACGCGTCCGGCGTCCAGAGCTCCCCGCCGCCTTCTTCCTCGTCGTCCTTGCCGGGGGTCCAGAGCTTCTGGCGCGCCTTGGCCTGCTCGACCGTGATGGGCTGGGCCTCGGAGACCAGCAGCTCAACCGCCTGCCGGGCGGCGAGATCCTCACGTACGCTCTCCAGCCGGCCGGCGCTGCGAAGCTGCTCCATCAGCTTCTCCACCGAGGTGTCGCTGCGTTCGGCGCTCGGTCCGAGCGCCTCTGCGATCTCCTCGTCGGTGGGCTCGATCCCCTCGGCTTGCACGATCGCCGTCAGCACTGCTTCGCGCCGCAGCGCACTGGCGGCATCCGGCTCAGCCTCGTGGGCCAGCGTCTCCTCGTCCTTGCCGGTGATCTGCAGGTAGGCCTCCTTGGAGATCCCCTGCCTGGTCAACGTCGCCATCGTCTGCTCCAGCAGCTCGTGGGCGCGCGCATGGATCAGCTGCTCCGGCACCTCCACCTGGGCCTCGGCCACCGCCGCCTCCACGACAGCTTCCTCGAACTCGCGCTCCACGGCGCGCTCATCGGCTTCCCGTAGACGGTTCACGATGTCCTCTCGCAGCTCGGCGAGGGTGTCGAAGCCCGCGGACTCGGAAGCGAACTCGTCGTCCAGTTCGGGCAGGCGCTTGGCCTTGACCTCTTTGACCGATACGTCGAAGGTGGCGTCCTTTCCGCCGAGGTCGCCCGGGTACTCCTCCGGGAAGGTCACCTCGACGGTCCGCGTGTCTCCCGCACTGGCGCCGGTGAGCTGCTCCTCGAAGCCGGGGATCAGCCTTCCGGAGCCGAGCTCCAGCAGCTGATCGCGACCTTCCCCACCCTCGAACGGCTCATCGTCGATCTTGCCGAGGTAGTCCATCACCACCTGATCGCCGGTTTCGGCGGGGCGCTCCACCGTCTCCAGGGTGGCGAAGCGATCGCGGACCCGCTCCAGCTCCGCATCGACCGCGGCCTCGTCGGCCTGCGGTTCCCTTCGACCCACCTCAAGGCCCTTGTAGTCACCGAGGGTCGCCGGAGGTCGTACACCGATCTCGATCGAGAACTGCAGCGGCTGCCCTTCGGCGGGCAGGTCCCCGACGTCGAGCTGCGGCTCTCCCACCGGCGCGATCCCCGCCCGGTCGATCGCCTCCACGTACCAGCTGCCGAGCGCGCTTCTCAGCGTCTCGTCCAGCACGGTCTCCCGTCCCAACCGGCGCAGCACTACGACCGGGGGCACCTTGCCCTTGCGAAACCCGGGGATCCGCAGCTGGCGACCGAGCTGGCGTGCGGCCTGCTGCACCTGTCGCTCCACCTCGGCGGCGGACACCTCGGCCTGCACGCGCACGCGGGATTCTGGGAGCTCGGTGACGTTGGCGGTGACTTCGGCTGACTTGGCGGCGGCCATCGGAGAGACGATAGCTTCCGGGCGTGTTCGGAAGCCTTGCCGCGCGGGCGGTTACGTCGGGTGCGGCGTTCCTGGTGGCGTGGGTGATCGACTTCTCCGCGTATGCGCTGCCGGCCATGGCAGCGGCGCTTAGGCGTAGGGTTCGGTTGTGGCTGGCGACGGGCTGACCGCGCCGGCGGGAGCTGTTCCCCGCCGGGACCCCAGCGTGCTGACGCTCGGTGACTGCGCGCGCGCCTTCGCCCGGCGGCCCAGCCCCCCGGTGCTGCTCGGCGCGGTGGTGGCCGCAGCGCTGCTCCGGCTCGCGCTAGGGGCGTTCGGCTGGCGCGATCTCGTGGTGGTGCTCGGAGTGGTGGCGATCACCCCGCCGGTGGAGTGGTTGATCCACGTATTGCTGCTGCACGCGCGTCCGCTGCGGGTGCGTGGCCGTCGGATCGAGCTGCTCGCCGCGCGCGAGCACCGCGCCCACCACGAGTCGCCGGCGGAGCTCGATGGGGTGCTGCTCCCTCGTTATGCCGTGGCGATCTTCGTGGCGCAGATCGCGTTGATCAGCTGGCTCGTCTCCTTCCCCGTTCATGTGGTGCTCGGCGGTGACCGGCTGGCGGGCGCCGCCACCGGCCTCCTGATCAGTCTGATCGTCCTGGCCGCCTACGAGTGGTGCCACTTCCTCATCCATACGCCGTACCGGCCGCGTGGGCGCTACTTCCGCTCGGTGTGGCGAGGCCACCGGCTGCACCACTACAAGAACGAGCGCTACTGGTTCGGGGTCACCTCCACTGTCGCCGACCATCTGCTGCGGACTGCGCCTGATCAGGCGACGGTGCGGCGGTCGCCGACGGCTAGGTCGCTGGGGGAGCGGTAGGCAGGGGCGTCCGGCTTCCTACGCCCGGCATACCACCGGCCACCTTCCATCGGCTCGCATTCCGTGCGGCCGCCGCCCCTTGCGAGACGTCCCCGCGGCCAGGTTGGCGACATTTCCGTCTTCTCCAGATGCGAACATACGTTCGTGAGCAGTGAAGGCAACCCTTACGCGCGTTTCCGGCGAGCCCTGGAAACGGGGAACGAAGCGCTGGTGACCGCAGCCGCGCTGGAGCTCCCGCGCATCGGACTGGAAGACGCGTTGCGGATCTGCCTGGTGCTGCGTGAGGCAGAGCCCCGCCGCTACGAACGCGCCGCCGTGCGCTGGCTCGGCCGGTTTGCGCTGGAGGCGGCCAACGCCACCATCGAGGATCTCCGCCGGGCGGCGGATGCTCTGGATGCTCTCCGCACCAACCCGGCCGAGGCGATGGAGAGGCTGCAGCGCCTGTGCGCGGCGAGGGGGGTGGTGTAGGCGAGCCTGGAGGGTGGTGGCCGAATACGACTGGCAGTGCTTCGCCTCAGGATGAAGTCAGGTGATGAGCGCGAGCACGCCACGCCGGCGGGCGAACTCGAGGCAATCACGCCGGCTACCGAGTCCGAAGCCCCGATATACGAGCCCGCCCCGAGGGTCGATGAGTGACCATCCATCCCCGCTGGAGCGAAGAATTAGCCGACCGGTCATGCCGGGGGCGGTCGAGGAACCACCGACGCCGCAGATTTCGAAGGCGGCTGTTGACTGTGACCAAACCATGTCGCTCATCGTGTGCCGGGCGCGTGAGAGACGCTTGAGACAAAGCGAGGAGCTTCCTAAGAGCGAGTCGTCCGAGCGGCACGCGCAAAGGGGCGAGTGGGGCCGCGGCGAAGAGCCTGCCGGCCGCCGGCTTCCCGAAAGGTGAGCGATGGGACTCGAACCCACGACCGCCTGGACCACAACCAGGAGCTCTACCAGCTGAGCTACGCCCACCGTGCTGTAGCTCAATCTACCAGCGGAGGAGAGGTTTCCGCGGAGGGCTGGCGAGCGCCGCTCAGCCTGGGTGCATGCCGCCGTCGATTGACACCACCTGGTTGGTGAGGTAGCCGTTGCCGAGCAGGGCCAGCGCCAGATCCGCGACCTCGGCCGGCTTCCCCAGCCGCCCCACCGGAATCATCCCGGCGAGCTCGCCCTCGTCGCCAGGGAGCATTCCCGTGTCCTCGATCAGCGCGGGCGCGATCGCGTTCACGGTGACTCCGTCGGCGGCCACCCGGCTGGCCAGGAAATGCGTCAGTCCGTGGAGGCCCGCCTTGGAGGACGCATAGTGAGGACCAACCACCCCGCCGGTCAGCGCCGCCACCGAGGAGGTGAACAGGATCCGCCCGAACGAGCGCTCCCGCATACCCGGCAGCACCCGCCGGGCCAGCAGGTACGGCGCGCGAAGGTTGATCGCCATTGCCTCGTCGAAGGCGCCCGCGTCGATCTCCTCGTAACCGCCGGGCTTCCCAAGACCGGCGTTCGCGGCCAGCACATCGACGGGTCCAAGCCGCTCCTCGGTCGCGTCGATCAGCTCGTCCGGTGCGGACGAGTCCCGGAGGTCGGCTCCCACCGTCAATGCCCTTCCGCCGCTCTCCTCGATCCGCTCCGCCACTCGTTCGGCCGCCTCCCGGTTGGAGGAATAGTGGACCGCCACGTTCGCCCCCGCGCGTGCCAGACCGAGGCACAAGGCCGCGCCGATGCCGCCGCTGCCGCCAGTGACGATGGCGATCCGATCAGCGAGGTCAGCCACTCTCACCGACTACCCGTGTTCACGGGGCAGTCACGGAGCACCTCGAGGCTGCTCGGCCGATGGCGTGGCCGGGGGGACTGCGCCGGGCGTCGGTCCCGAGGTCGCATCCGGCGATCTGCTGTAGACGGCGTAGGGCGCGGTGCGTCGCGACATGTCGTACACCACCTCGGTGCCCGCGATCCGATCGTGCCAGGCGCGCCGCTCGCGATCACGCAGGATGGCGAGATACCCCAACCCGAGTGGCAGTACGCTGAGCAGGAGGGCAAATGCGCGCTTCAACGCGCAGCGCAAGCTCACCTCGCGGGAGCCGTTCTGCATAAGGCGGATCGCCATGAAATGCATGCCCGGGGTCCGGCCGGCCAGCGCCCAGAACGCCACGAACGCGGCCCCTGCGGCGATGACGCCCACCGAGATCAGGATGATTCCGCCGGTGAGCGACAGGTGCGAGCCGAATACGAAAGTGAACACCGACGCCAGTGCACTGGAGGCGAGCGAGTAGGCGATCGCCAGCAAGCCGAGATCGACCGCTCCGGCTACAAGCCTGGTCGCCAGTCCCGCCTGGTCGGTCTCCGAATCTGGATCGCTGCGGCGAAAAACGCGCTCCAACGCATCGTCGAGGCTCTCCGTCAGCTTGGTCAGTCGAATGCCGATGTCGCCGATGAACCCGGCGCTCTGACTAGCGATCGCAGCCCGCACCTCAGGTGCGCGGGCAATGCGCTCCACCAGCATCTGGGCCTGTTCACTGGCGAGGATCTGGGCCCAGGTGTCGGCGGCCAGCTCGGATTCCAGGACCCGGTTTACGAGCAGGACGACCTGATCGGTGTCGAGCTCCGCCGCCAAGGGATGGTCCGCGGTGGCGCGCTCGATCGCTCTGGTGATGGCGGGACTGCGTAGCGCGCGCACGATCGCCTCCTCCACCGCCTCGTCGAACGCCTGACTCATGCCACTGGCGTGCGCCATCCGGTCAGCGCCTTTGGCGCCGGCGGTCAGCAGGCGGGTTACGCGCGGCTTGCCATCAGCGGAGGCCACGACCACTGATTATCCGCCACCCGAGGTCGGTGGCGGCCGATCTGCGACAAGAGGCCAGGCGTCGGCGGGCAGAGGAGTCGATGCCCCCGGCAGGACTCGAACCTGCGACCCACGGCTTAGAAGGCCGTCGCTCTATCCAGCTGAGCTACGGGGGCTCGGTGATGGGCGAGACTGTAGAGGTGGTGCAAGCGGCTGCATGCCTGGCCAGGTGGAGACGATTGGTGCTCGTCTTCGCGTCGCGGCGGTGCCCCTCGCGGGCATCGCCACAGCTCATCCAACGGCGGTCCGCGCCTCGGGAGGGGAGCGCTGCGTCGTTCCGGGTGCTCGTGAGCCGCTCGATCAGATCTGGCATCCGGAGATGGCGGCCGCGATCTCGTACGCGCACCACCGAACCGGGGACATCGCCTTCGCGGTGCGGACCGACCACCGTTTCTATGGCTTCCGGCCTGACCACGTGGAGTGGTCGGCGAGCGTTCTCAAGGCGATGCTCCTGGTCGCCTACCTCGACCTCCCATCGGTAGCCCACCGGTCGCTGAACGGCGACGACGGTTCGCTGCTGTCCCCGATGATCACCCACTCCGACAACGACGCAGCCACCACCGTTGACGGAATCGTGGGGAGACGCCGGGCTGCGCGGACTCGCCAACCGGGTGGGGATGACCCACTTCGAGCCGGTTGCGGTTCCCTGGGGCGAGAGCCAGATCACCGCGCGTGACCAGACGCGGTTCCTGGCAGGGCGCCGGCCGAACCGATACATCCTTCGGCCCTGTGGGACGGCTGACCCTCGGCAACCACGTGCTGTGGATCGCCGCGCCGGGCAGCACGAGCGTATCTATCGCGTGATTTCTTGAGCAGGCACGTCAGAGTTCCACTACGGTTGGCTCTGTCGATGCCCTAGAGCGACATGGCGATCGCGATGCCCGCGTACCGGGGTGGGGCACAAACACACCTAGGGTCACTGGCCGAGGCGGCAGGCCGCATCTAGCTTGGCAGCAGGTCACAAACCATCCCTCGGGAGGAGTCATGTCAAGCATCACCAACATCATCCAGCGGTCCCGTTTGGTCTCGGCGCTGGTGCTCGTAGTGAGCGCCGTCGCGGTGCTGCCGGCGGCCGCGTCGGCGCACCGAACCTGGTTCGGCTCAAGCCTCGACCACAGCCCGGCGAACACCAACAGCACCTGCGCGGATGACGGCGTCACCGGCGATCCCGTGTGCACTCATGTCGGGTCCTACTACCCCGGCTTCTCGGGACGCACCGGTGCCCCCCACACAGGAACGATCGTTGCCATCAAGCTGCTGGCCGACGCTCCGATGACCGCGCGGATCCGCGTCGTTGCGATCCATCATCTGGCCTCGAACCACAAGTCCGGCCTGGGCAAGGATGCGGTACGGGGTCCGGTGCTGCACGTCGCGGGCACCGGCAGTGTGGAGCGGTTCACGGTCCACCTCAAGGTAAAGCGGGGCCAGGATCTGGCTCTCGACACCACCGACAACCACGCCGAGTACTGCTCGGACAGCACGCCCGGGCAGTTGCTGTTTGACCCAGTTCTGGGTCTGGGGCAGAACTACCGTCATTCCAGCGGCGTCGACGGCTGCCTGATGCTCGTCCAGGGCGTCGAGGACTACTAGGCCTCACTGGACATCCCAGCGTCTCCGTCGGGCCCCGGCACACCACCGGGGCCCGACCTTTGCCGTGTACCGAACGGTCACTGCGGCCGGCTCGGGTTCTCACCCAAGGTCGCTGCAGCAGCCCTAACACGCGGGATGAACCGCGCCGGCGCCTGGCCGCACGCATCGGGCCTCACTGTCTGCACGTGCTGCTCCTCTCGGTTGCGACACCGAAAGAGCGGACCTGCTAGCGAGGAAGGCAGCCACCGCGATGGATAGCCTGCCTGGCGCGCCGAGGGCTCGTCTCCTCGGTGCCATGCCCCCGGGCCGTTACAGCGGTCGCGGGGGCGCTTTGGTTGACGGCGAGCATCGTCGCCTCGGCGAGGCGGCAAGCAACTCCTCCGTCGTTTAGCTCATCGCCGAGCCTTGAGATCATGCGTCGACGTGGATTGCGGCATCCCCAAATCGGTCAGGCCGCACCCGTTCCTCGGGCTCCAGGTGGATAAGGACGGTGGTGCCGGGAAGGCTGTCGATGATCGCGTCCTGGAGTTGGTGGGAGAGGAGGTGGGCCCGCTTCAGGGTCGTGCCGTCGACGAACTGCATGTGTAGATCTACTTGGTGATGGTTGCCGACGTGTCTTGCTCGGAGATCGTGCACGCCTACAACCTCGTTGGCGATGAAGGAGTCGACGACGCCTTCGAGGAGGGTGAGTTCATCGGGTGGAAGTGCCTCGTCGGCAAGTCGCCGAGCGGCGTCGATCAGGATTCGAACTCCCGTGGTGCTGATCGCGACAGCGACAGCGAGACCGACGAGCGGATCGATCCAGGTGGCATTGGTGAGCTTGACGAGCGCCAGCGAGACGAGCACGCCGCCGGAAACGATGGCGTCGGTGCGGAGGTCGGCGGCGTTGGCCCGGAGCGCAGGCGAGCCGGTGGCTCGCCCCGTCCGGTCGAGGAAGGTAGAAACGAGCACGTTGATGACCGCAGCCGAGCCCGCGACAGCGATCCCGATCGCCACCGAATCGAGCCTGCCACCGTTGATGAGGCGGCGAACCGCTTCGATCGCGATGAACGTCGCACCCAGGAGGAGTAACAGCGCCTGCGCGCCCGCCGCCAGATCTTCGAGTTTCTCGTGGCCGTAGCGATGAGACGCGTCGGCTGGCTCGTCAGCCTTGCGCACCGAGGCGAAGGCGATGAGCGAGGCGAGCAGGTCCATCAGGGAATGAACCGCGTCGCTGAGCATCCCGACAGAGCCGGTCAAAAGCCCCGCGATGAGCTTCAGGGCGATCAGCCCGGAGTTGGACGCGATCGCGACGATCGACGCCCGCAGCTTTGCAGAGCCGTGATGGTTAGTCATCGAGCTGCCCGGCATGCGTAAACCTTATGGCGTTGGTCGTGGCACCCACATTTCGTAGGTGCTGGTGATGAATAGGCGCGGGAGGGCCCGCCGTGTGGGCCTGATTCCCGAGCCTTGGACTTGAACGAGGCTCCTCAGATCGTGCCGGTGAGCACGAGAACGCCGATGATGACCAGCACCAGGGCGGTAAATGCGTTTCCCCACTGCTCGAGCCACTGCCCCTGGATCTCATACCCGCCGCGGGTCGCCGCGAGCGTCAGCCCGACAATTGTCCCGATCGTCACTGCCGCGAAGATGACCAGTGATCCGATCGCGGTCGCGACGCCGGCGGTGGCGGCCGCGAGGAACACCGGAAGGATGGTGAGATCGGGAGAGGCCGCGGCGCCGAACGGAACCATCACTGCCACCAGCCCACGGAGCACCACGCCGCGGTTTCATGTCGTCGTGGTGGTGGTCATGCCCGTGCCCATGCTCGTGCTCGTGGCTATGTCCATGGCCGCTGAGTTCGACGACGGCGAAACCGATGCCGGTCGCGATGAGGATCCAGCCGATGATCGTGTCCTGCGCGCTCTGAATAGTCGAGCGGAACTGCAGGCCGACGGCGATGATCACCGCGCCGAGGATGATCGACACCAGCACGTGCGCGACACCGGCCAGTCCGGAGAGGCGCGCTACCCGGGAGAGGGGGTAGCGCCGAGTGCGACCGAGCACTGCCAGCGGCACCCAATGATCGGGCAGGATCGCGTGCCCGAACCCCACGCCGGCCGCCGCGGCAAGCAGCGCAGGACCGCTGCTGCTCACGCCCTGAGCGCCTGTCGGGCCGGACTGGCGGCTAGACCGAGCCGCAGATGTTCGGTATGGGAGACCGCCTCGGTCAGAAGTGCCTGGACGTGATCATCGTGCAGGGCGTAGATCACCTGTCGTCCATCCCGCTCACCGACGACGAGCCCTAGGTGACGAAGTACCCGGAGCTGCTGAGAGACAGCCGACTGTTCCATCTTCACCTCCCGAGCCAGCACGCCCACCGAGCATGCGCTGACGCCGAGGCGGCTAAGGATCCGCACCCGGCTAGGGGTCGCGAGTGCCTGCATCGTCTCGGCCACCGACCGCGCTGTATTCGTAGAGAGGAATGTCGGATCCTCGTTTCCACCGTGACTCATGCGCGCATTATCGCATGAACGGACATTCATCATTCCCGCCAGGTGCGAGGGGAGTCGCAGCCTCCCCACGTACACCCCCAGTTGGGTCAGCGGCTCATTAGAACCTTGACCGGGCACTGAACACGCGAAAGCCCCCGATCTACGGGGGCTTTCGGCAGTCGGGGCGCCCGGATTCGAACCGGGGACCTCCGCCACCCAAAGGCGGCGCGCTACCAGGCTGCGCCACGCCCCGAACGGCCAGCGAGTCTACCCGGGTGCGCTCTGCCGTCCACGGGGCGCAGCCGACCGTCAACCGGGCCTCAGCTACCCTCCCGCCCCGCGATGGCCGAGATCAAGCCGCTGATGGCACTCCACTACGACCTGTCCCGGACCGACGGTCTGCAGTCCGTGGTCGCCCCTCCCTATGACGTGATCGACGCCGAGGAGCGCGCCGCGCTCGAGGCTCGCTCCCCGTACAACGTCGTCCGGATCGACCTGCCGCGGGGCAACGGTGATCCCTACGCGGCCGCGGCCGGGCTGCTCTCGGAGTGGCGAGCCGAGGGCATCGTCGTCCAGGATGAGCAGGAAGCCGTCTGGCCGCTGGAGCAGGACTACACCGGCCCGGACGGGCAAGCGCGAACCCGGAGAGGGTTTCTCGCGCGCGTGCGCGTGGAGGATTACGGCGCCGGCCGGATCCGCCCGCACGAGCGCACCCACCCGGGCCCCAAGGAGGACCGGCTTCGCCTCACTCGGGCGACGCAGGCCAACCTGTCGCCGATCTTCTCGCTGTTCTCCGACCCCGGGCACGCGGCCTGGGATGCACTGGCCCCCAGCACCGAGACGTCACCCTGGGGTGAAAGCGAGGACGAGGATGGGACGGTCAACCGGCTGTGGCGCGTAGAGGACCCAGCGGTGATCGACGCCGTCACGCGCGCGGTCAGCAATACCGAGCTGCTGATCGCCGACGGACATCACCGCTACGAGACGGCTCGGGTGTATGCGGAGGAGGTCGGCGGTGAAGGGCCGCACCGCTACGTGCTCATGTGCCTCGTGGCCCTGGAGGACCCCGGACTGACCGTGTTTCCCACCCACCGGCTTCTCGGCGGCCTCACCGAGGCCCAGCAGGAAGCTCTGGCCACGGCCATCCGGCAGGACTTCGACGCCGAACCGCTCGACGACACCAGCCAGCTGACCCCTCCCCCAGGCCAGCCCGTCAGGATCGGCTACATCGATGCGCACCACCAGCGCCCGTTCATGCTGACCCTCAGGTCTCCGGAGATCGCCGACCAGGCTCTGTCCGAGCACGCCGACCCCTACCGGCGACTTGACACCGCGGTCCTGGAGGCGTTGGTCATCAAGGGAGCCCTCGGCCTCAGCGACGAGGACATCGACCACCTGAACGGACTCGGCTACGCCCGGGACGACGACCAGGCACTGGAGCTCGTCCGCAGCGGTGACTACGACGCCGCATTCTTCATGGCGCCGACTCCGATCGGACACGTCCAGGAGGTGGCCGCCGCCGGCGAGAGCATGCCGCCGAAGTCCACCTACTTCTTTCCGAAGGTGCCGACCGGACTGCTGTTCAACCCGTTGGCCAGCTGATCCCGCCCGCGGCGCTAGGATGGAAAAACCGTGCATTCGCCGACCTCGAGGATCAGGCAATGAAGGCCACCGCCCACCGCGCCCCACCCAACTCCTTCACCCATCGGATCGATATCCGTAACCATCAGATCGTGACCGATGAGCCGGCCGAGCACGGCGGCGACGATGAGGGTCCGAGTCCCCAGGAGCTGCTGGCCGCCAGCCTGGCCTCGTGCACCGCGGTGACGATGGAGATGTACGCCAAGCGCAAGGGCTGGGACATCGGGCCGGTGGAGGTAGAGGTTGGTTATACCCCCGCGGAGCGCGGATGCCTGACTCGCTTCACGCTGGCGCTGCGGCTCCCCAGCAGCGTCACCACAGAGCAGGCGGAGCGCCTGCAGGTGATCGCGGCCAAGTGCCCGGTGCACCGTGCACTCGAGGGTGAGGTCATGTTCGAGGACCGCCTCGAGCTGGTGGAACCCGCCGCCACTTGACGGTCCCTCCCGCGGATGGGGGGAGCGTTCCTCCCCAGACGGACTCCCCGCAGAGCTTGCACGGGTGCTGCTGGCACCGGAGGTGGCGATGCGCCTGGAGGTCCATGGCCGCACGCCCGCGGCGGTCCTGGTTCCGCTCTACCTGCGTGACGGCGCGCTGCACGCGGTGTTCACCAAGCGCAGGGACGATCTGCGCCGCCACGCCGGTGAGATCTCCTTCCCGGGCGGGCGCTATGACGAGGGCGAGCCCGACCTGCGGGCCACGGCCCTTAGGGAAGCCCACGAGGAAGTGGGGCTGCCTCCGGACGTCCGTCGAGCTCCTTGGCGCGCTCCAACCGACCCCGACGATCGCCACGAGCTACGCGGTGTATCCGTTCGTGGGGCTGATCGAGTCCGGACACCGCTGGACGATGAGTCCCGCAGAGGTCGCCGAAGTACTGGAGTTCCCGCTTCCCTCGCTACTCCGGGGGTACGGCCGCCGGCGGCTGGTTCGCCGCGGCGTTCCAATCCGAACTGACACATACGTGGTCGGAGACAGCCTGATCTGGGGCGCGACCGCCCGCATCCTCGGGGATCTGTTCGACCGTGTCGGGCCGCTGCTAGGCGCCGCCGCCTGACAGCAGCCGCTCGATGCTCGCCGCTGCCTCACGCTCCCAGCCGCGATGGTCTGCCGGATCGGCGCGGAGCAGCTGGTAGGGGATCTGGGAGTCCCGGCAGACCCGGGAGACCAGGCGGCCTCCGACACCCAGGACCTCGTCGCCGACGCTCCCCGAGGCCTCGTAGAGGATCCCGCGGATGGTGGTGTCGAGCATGCGGGAGAGCAGCATCTGCAGACGGGTGTCGTGCAGCTGGCGCAGCTGCTCCGGCGGGCCGGTGGCCGACCCCAACAGGAGGCAGGCGACGGTGACCTGGTCCAGCGCCGGGGCCAGCGTGGCGACCCGATCGGGATCGCCGACGTGGGCCTCGACGCCCGCCGACTCGAGAGCCGCCACTCCGCCCTCGGTGCGAGTCGTCCCCCGCACCGCCATTCCAGCGCTCCGCAGGGTGCCTGCGAGCGCTCGCCCGCGGCAGCCGCAGCCGATGATCAGGCACCTGGCCATCCAGAGGAGAGCTACGGGGTCGCGGTCAGCTCGAAGGAGGAACGGTCAGCGGAGGACGGGGTCAGCCCGGAGGAGTACCGCTCCGGTTCGCCCGGACGCTCCCGCCGAACTCCTGCTGAACCTCGGCACGAGTCCGCTCGGGGAGGCCGCGCGCTCGACGCCGGGCGTTGGTGGCCTCAAGCAGCCCATCGAGATCACTGTTGTCCGCGCGCAGCGACTCACGGCGGCGGCGCTGCTCGTTCAGGTCCTGCGCGACGCGCAGCTCCAGGTCCCCGACCGTTACCTCGTTCTCGCCCCGGGCGCGGCGCCGGCGGTTGTGGGCCGCGAGCATCTGCTGGAGATCCTCGGCCTCGAGCGCTTCCTGGGTCTCGGTGATCTCTCGCGCGCTCCGCATACCCAGCTGCTCCAGCCCGGAGCCCGGGTAGTACTTGCCGAGCAGCCACACCCACAGCAGCAATGCCCCGAGCCCAGCGAGTATCACCACTGCGAATGGATCCACTAGATCAGTCTAACCGCCGCAATGCGGCATGCCGAGCTTAATCTTGGCGAAACTTTTTCCGGTGTGGACGTGTTGATGTGGGCGTCCACGCCACCGCCGGGAGGGAGCCGGAACCGGCGGCGGCATCCATAGACGAACATGGAGAGAACAGGTCTATGCGCCTAC
This sequence comes from uncultured Solirubrobacterales bacterium, assembly GCA_963731435.1. GTDB lineage: Bacteria > Actinomycetota > Thermoleophilia > Solirubrobacterales > Solirubrobacteraceae > Palsa-465. The sequence goes on along the minus strand of CAVSVF010000001.1, from coordinate 713,428 downwards.
GCCTTGCCATGCTCGGCATCGTCCTGAGCGCGGTTGCGCTCGTTGCGACGCCGAGCCTCGCCAACGCCGCACCGCAGCACAATCACGGGCTGACCATCGCCGTGACCGAGAACCCGATCCTCTCGGGCGAAAGTCTCGTGATCTACGGTCAGCTGCACGGCACCAACGTCAACCACCAGACGATCGTGCTCTACCACCACATCGGTGGATCCCGCCGCGGCTACACCCGCATCCAGAGCACGACGACCAACTCGCTCGGCTATTACGCGTTCAACCGGGCTGACGGCGTCGTGACGACGAACCGCAGCTGGTTCGTTCGCCTGAGTGGCCATCCCGGGACCCACAGCCGGACCGTTCATGAGCGGGTCTACGCGCTGGTCGGCCTGTCGGCGAGCAACACCAACCCCGACACGCTCCACAAGGTGCGCTTCTTCGGCCACGTCTCGCCGAACCATCGGGGCAACCGTGTCGAGCTGCAGCGGTCGGTCGGAGGCGATGATTGGAGGGATGTGAAGTCGGGACGTACTAGGCCCGCACTCCAACTACTCCATCACGTACCGCTTCGCGACTCCGGGTCAGCGCGAGCTGCGCGTCGTGCTCCCCTCGGACGCACGCAACATCCGCAGCGCTTCCGACCCGGTGACGGTGACGATCCAGCAGGCTGAGCGTGCTGGCTTCACCATCAACACCACCACTCCGGTGATCAACTACGGCCAGTCGGCCACGATCACCGGGACGCTGTCCGGGGTCAGTACTCCCACGGCGATCCAGCTGTGCAGTCGTACTGCGGCGCATCCGCACGCGAACTGCAATACGGCTGGCTTCACCCTCGGCAACGGGACGTACAGCTTGCACCGTCGCCCCCGCCCTGAACACGCTGTACTACGTCCGCACCGCCGTGCCGACCAGCCGGCGTACCGCCGACCTGTTCATCGGCGTCAAGGACCTGATCAATCTGACGGTGAGCGGAACCAACACCGTCGGGCATCGGGACACGTTCTCCGGAACGGTCACGCCGGACAAGACCGGCAAGGTCGTCTACCTGCAGCGCCTCGGCGCCGACGGCGACTACCACAACGTCGGCACCGGCCGCGTGCATGCTGACGGCACGTACTCGATCGGCCACGTGTTCGGGACCCCCGGGACGAAGAAGTTCCGCACCCGGATCCTGGGAGGCGCGTACAACCTCGGCGCTGCTTCGGCTCCGGTCACGGTGACCGTGTCGCAGCCGCCCGTGGCGACGCTGACTCCGGCGACCTAGTCCAGAGCCAGGTCAAAGCGGTGAATCCCGGCCCCCGTCGCACGCGCGGCGGGGGCCGGATTCGTTCAACCCCCGGTCGCCGCCCAAAGCCGCCACTGCCCCGGCACTCCCCGGAGCTCGTGCTCGCCGCGATCCTCGAACTCGATCCCTGAGCCGACGACGAGGTCCTTGACCGTGCCCGACACCAGCACCTCGCCGGGGGTGGCGCTGGCGATCACCCGCGCGGCGATGTGCACGGCCATGCCCCCCACGTCGGCTCCGATCAGCTCAATCTCGCCGGTGTGAAGGCCGACACGGACCTCGAGGCCGAAGCCATCGCGCGCTGCTGCTCGGATGGCCGCCGCGCAGCGGATCGCCCGGGCCGGCCCATCGAAGGTGGCCAGGAACCCGTCTCCCATCGTCTTCACCGCCCTCCCCCGGAAGCGCGTCAGCTCAGCTCCCACCACCGTCTCGATCGACTGCAGCAGTCCCCGCCAGCGGTGGTCGCCCAGCTCCGCCGCGCGCTCGGTCGAGGCCACGATGTCCCCGAACATGACGGTGGCCAGGATCCGTTCGTGCTCCGGCGCCCGGCGGACACCGGTGAGGAACTCTTCGATCTCGTCGAGCTCGCTGGCCGAGCCGGCCTGGAACGACAGCGCCTCTTGGCCGGGGAGCTCCACCAGGCGAGCGCCCGGGATGTGCTCGGCCAGGTAGCGGGAGTGGCGTGGGTCGATGAACCGATCCTCGGCGCGGTGCAGAACCAGCGTCGGAGCCTGAATCGTCGGCAGCACCGCCCGCACGTCCACCTGGCCGTTCATCAGCATCAGCTTGGCGGCGGTGCCCGGGCTGGCGGCCAGTCGCTCCAGCTTGGCGTACCAGTGCACCAACCGGCGATTCTCGGCGGCGCTGGCCGACATCGAGAGCATCCGGGTGCCATCGCCCCAGTGGCGCATGCCCCCCTCGCGCACATAGCTCACACGCTCCTCGGGTCGCATCGCCCATTCGTAATCAGGCGCCCAGCTCATCCGCGGCTGCGCTTCATAAAGGATCAGCGCATCCGTGCGCTCCGGATGGGTGGCGGCGAACAGCGCCGCCAGCGCCCCGCCCTCCAGTAGCGCGAACACGGCGGCGTGAGTTGAGCCGGCCGCGTCCATCACCGCCACGATGTCGTCCATCTGCTCCTCCAGCGTGGGAGCATCGGCCACCGGGTCCGACAAGCCGGAGCCCCGTCGGTCGAACATGATCAGCCGGGAGAACGAGGCCAACCGGTTGAAGTACCGGGCGATCGCCGGCTCCTCCCAGTAGTGCTCCACCTGCGAGATCCAGCTGGGTACGTAGACCACGTCGATCGGGCCCTCCCCCACCACCTGATAGGCGATGTGCAACTCACCGCTGCGGGCATAGCGGGTGACCGGAGGCATGGCACCGCGAGGGTACCTGTGGTTCGGCTACCGTCCCGCCCACCTTGGACTTCGACCTCACCGACGAGCAGAAGCTGATCCAGGAGACGGCCCGGGCCTTCACCGACAACGAGGTCGTGGAGCGGGCCCGGGAGAACGACCGCAACGAGCACTTCGACCTGGGCCTCGTGGCGCATGATCGCCGAGCAGGGCTACCTGGGCGCGATCGTCCCCCGAGAGTACGGTGGCGCCGGCCTGGACTACCTGACCTACGCACTGATCGTGGAGGAGGTGGGTCGCGGCGATTCGGCGATGCGCACGGTGATCTCGGTGCAGACCTCGCTGGTTTGCTCGGCGATCCTGCGCTGGGGCACCGAGGAGCAGAAGCAGCGCCACCTCCCCAAGCTGTGCTCCGGCGAGTGGCTGGGATGCTTCGGACTGACCGAGCCCGATACCGGCTCCGACGCGGCCAATCAGCGCACGCGCGCTCGCCGCACCGACGCAGGCTGGGTGATCAACGGCGCCAAGATGTGGATCTCGATGGGCAACCACGCCCGGGTGGCGCTGATCTTCGCCCAGACCGATCCGGACAAGGGCCACCGCGGCCTCGCGTGCTTCCTCGTCGACACCGACCAGCCGGGCTTTCAGCCCCAGGAGATCCACCACAAGATGGGGCTCCGGGGTTCTGACACCGCCTCGATCTCTCTGGATGACGTCGAGGTCGGAGACGATTCCCTGCTGGGCGAGGTGGGGGACGGCTTCAAGATCGCCATGAGCGCGCTCGATTCCGGTCGCTACAGCGTGGCCGCGGGCTGCGTGGGCATCTGCCAGGGCTGCGTCGACGCCTCGGTCAACTACGCCAAGGAGCGGACCCAGTTCGGCCGGCCGATCGCGAGCTTCCAGCTGGTGCAGGCGATGCTGGCGGACATGCGGGTTCGCACCGATGCCGGCCGGATGCTGGTGTGGCGCGCGGGGTACCTGAAGGATGCCGGCCGCCCCAACACCACCGAGACCTCGATCGCCAAGCTGTACGCCACCGAGTCCGCCGTGCACTGTGCCAACACCGCGATCCAGGTCCACGGCGGCTCCGGATATGTCGATGACCATCCCGTGGAGCGCTACTTCCGCGACGTCCGCGTCACCACGCTCTACGAGGGGACCTCACAGATCCAGAACCTGATCATCGGCCGCGCCCTCACCGGTATCAACGCCCTCGTCCCGCAGTGAACGAGGCGGCGGCGCGCGACCGTCATCGGAGTTGTCGGCGCCGGCACGATGGGCGCCGGGATCGCCCAGCTGGCCACCCTCGCCGGTGCGCGGACGGTGCTCCACGACCCCGTCCCCGACGCACTGGATAAGGGACGCGAACGGATCGAGGCGCAGCTGCGCCGGGGGGTCGAGCGCGGCCGGCTGAGCGCTGAGGAGGCGGCCGCGGCCAAGGAGCGCCTGGAGTGCGCGGCGAGCCTGGTCGATCTGGCGCCTTGCGAGCTGGTGATCGAGGCCGCGCCCGAGTCCTTGGAGCTCAAGCGCTCGCTGCTCGGCGAGCTCTCCGAACGGGTGGTCGGCGAGCGCTGCGTGCTCGCCACCAACACCTCGTCCCTGCTGGTGACCGCGGTCGCGGCCGGCGCCAACCATCCAGAGCGCGTGGTGGGCATGCATTTCTTCAATCCCGCGCCGGTGATGGCGCTGCTGGAGGTGGTCGCCGGTGCCGAGTCCTCCCAGGAGGCCATCGCCTTAGCCCGCGCTGCCGGTGAGGCGATGGGCAAGCACGTGATCGACGCCGCCGATGGCCCGGGCTTCCTGGTCAACCGCTGCAACCGTCCGTTCGGACTGGAGGCGCTGAAGCTGCTGGCCGAGCGCGTCGCGCCTGTCGAGCAGATCGATCGCATCTGCCGTCTTGGGGGCGGCTTCAAGATGGGACCGTTCGAGGTCATGGACCTGGTCGGAGTCGACGTCGGCTTCGACGTGTCCCGCTCGTTCTACGAGCAGAGCTTTGGCGAGCCGCGTTGGCAGCCTTCGCCGATCGCCGCCCGGACCGTCGCTGCAGGCCGCCTCGGGCGCAAGACAGGCCGGGGCTACTACGGCTACGACGACGGGCCGCACCGGCCGGCGGATCCGGACCCGTCCCCGGCCGGTGGCGGCGACGGGCTGGTTGTGATCGCGGGTGACTCGGCGCTGGCCGGCGAGCTGGCGCATGCAGCCACCGGGGCGGGCTGGGAGGTGGCCGACCCGCTGGAGGCTGAGGGAGAGGTTCCTGAGCTGATCCTCGACCTGACCGGCGGCGAGCCGACCGACGTCCCCCTGCAGGGCGCTCCGCAGGCGGTCTACTGCGGTGCCGGCTCCCTCGCAGCGCTAGATCCCGGCGGAACCGGCGTCGGCTTCTTTGCGCTCCCACCGCTGTCCGAGGCAAAGCTGATTGAGCTGACCCGAGGACCGGAGAGCTCGCCAGCCGCGGCCGACAGCGCGGAGCGCTTCTTCGGGTCGCTGGGCAAGCACGTGGAGTGGGTGGAAGACGCGCCGGGACTGGTACTCGGCAGGATCGTAAGCCAGGTGATCAACGAAGCCGCGTTCGCGCTGGGCGAGGGGATCGGCGCCGCCGAGGACATCGACACCGGCATGGTCCACGGACTGAGCTACCCCCGGGGGATACTCCGCTGGGCCGACGCAATCGGCCTCGATCAGGTCCTGAGCGTGATCGACGGGCTCTACGAGGAGCGTCGTGAGGAGCGTTACCGCCCCGCGCCGGCCCTGGCCAGGCTGGTGCTCGCCGGGCGCTTCGGCCGTCCCAGCGGTGAAGGGTTCTTCGTCTACGACGCGGGCGGCTAGCGCTTTAGTCCAAATAATTGAGTTCCTTGGCTGATCGGCCGATGGAGGGGCCATGGACAGAGCCTTCTCCATCCGGCGGCCGTGGCAAGTTGCCGCCGTGCTCGTGCTCACCTTGGCGGCCACGCTGGCGACGCGGTCGCCCGCCGTCGCCGCCCCTCATCGACCCTGTGCGGACGCCGATCGTCCGGCGACCAGGGCTGCCGCCCCGGCAATGCGAAACGCAGTCGTCTGCCTGATCAACCAGGAGCGCCAGAGTCACCACCTTCCGGCGCTCCGAGCCAGCTCGCTGCTCAACCGCTCGGCGCAGGGCTGGACCGATCGGATGGTCCGCACGAACAAGTTCACGCACGGCGCGAACTTCGCGGCCAGGATCAGCGCGGTCGGCTTCAACTGGTCCTACGCCGGCGAGAACATCGCCACCGGGTTTCCCACCCCCCGTCAGGTGGTGAGCGCATGGATGGCCAGCGTCGGCCACTGCCAGAACATCCTCAGCTCGAACTACGCCATGGTCGGCACCGGGGTCAGCACACATCAGCTCGGCGGCTACGGGCCGGCGACCTGGACCCAGGACTTCGGGCTGTGGATGGGCCAGCGGCCACCTTCGCGCAACGGCGGGCCGGCCGCCCGCTGCCCCTACCGGGTCTGAACTAGGCCGACGCGGCGGCCGCGGCCTCTATCGGCAGAGGCGTGTCGCGCAGATACCACTCGGCATCCAGTGCCGCCTGGCACCCGGTCCCAGCAGCCGTGATGGCCTGCCGGTAGGTGTGATCGACGAGGTCCCCGGCGGCGAACACCCCGGGCACGCTGGTGAGCGTGGAGCGGCCACGGGTGACGACGTAGCCGGCAGGGTCGGTCTCGACCTGGCCCTGGACCAGGTGGGACTGCGGCTCGTGTCCGACGGCGATGAAAGCCCCCGTGATCTCAAGCCGTCGCTCGGAGCCGTCGGCGGTGTTGCGCAGGCGGGCGCTGGCCAGCGCGCCCCCCTCGCCGGGCTCGAACTCCTCCACCGCATAAGGGGTGATCCATTCGATGTTGGGGATCGCTCGCGCGCGCTCGAGCATGATCTTCGAGGCGCGGAACTCATCCCGCCGGTGGACGATCGCCACCTTGCTGGCGAACTTGGCCAGGAACATCGCCTCCTCCATCGCCGAGTCCCCCCCGCCGACGATCAGCGTCGGGGCCTGCCGGAAGAACGCTGCGTCGCAGGTGGCGCAGTAGCTCACGCCGCGACCGGAGAGCTCGGCCTCCCCCGGGACGTCCAGCTTGCGGTGCTCGGCGCCCATCGCCAGGATCACGCTGCGGGTGAGGTAGGACTCCCCTCCAGAGTGAACCCGGTGCAGGCCGCCGGAGTCCGAGAGCTCGATCCGGGTGACGTCGTCGGTCTCCAGCCGCGCCCCGAAGCGATCGGCCTGGTCCCGGAAGTGCTGCATCAGCTCTGGCCCCATGATCCCTTGCGGGAACCCGGGGTAATTCTCCACGTCGGTGGTCTGCTGGAGCAGGCCACCCCAGGCAAATCCCTCGATCACCAACGGCTCGAGGTTCGCACGCGCCGTGTACAGCGCGGCGGTATAGCCGGCAGGTCCGCTGCCGACGATGGTCACGTTCTCGACTCGGTCGCTCACTTCATTAAGTATAGCTTGGGGCCCGGGTGATGCGCCAGCGCTGGACGGTGCGGCGCAGCTGCAGATAGGCCACGATCCCGGGCAGCGTGGGCAGCCAAAACGCGATCCCACGATAGGCGAGAACCGACACCACGGAAACCTCCACAGGGACTCCGAAGGCCGAGAAGGCACCGATCATCCCGCCGTCGACACCCCCGATGCCGCCCGGAAGCGGGAGCGTGTTGCCGAGCATGCCCACGAAGTAGGCCATCACGATCACCGCCTGAGGTGGAGCAGCGCCGAACGCGTGAAAGCACGCCCACAGCACCGAGATGTCGAACCCCCACCAGGCCAGCGCTCCCAGCAGGTGGGGATCGCGGCTCCGCAGCAGCGAGATCGCGGTCCGCACCCCCGCTCCGGCGGCCGCCGGCGCAGTGGCCAGCCGGCGGGCCATACGGCCCCGGAAGTGGTCACCGTCGGTGTAGCGGGTCACCCATCGCTCCAGGTCACGCGGCAGCAACGAGACGACCAGGAACAGCACGATCACCAAGGTCGCGAAGATCGCCGGAATCATCGTGATGGCGAACGGAGCGGGGCCCGGGAGGAGGCCGGTGAAGAGGCCGAGCCCGACGAGTACCACCGTCCCCATGTAGACCCCGTAGAGCAGCACCATGAACGCGATCATCCGCGAGGCGACGGTCCGCGCCGGCAGCCCCGCGCGTCGCAGCGCCCAGGCCGTCAGGGCGATTCCGCCCGCGCCGGCGGAAGCGAACAGCCGCGTGGCGGCCAGACCGGCCATCGTGATCTGGTAGCTCTCCCGCCAATCGATCAGCGACTCCTCGCGAATGAACACGGCGCGGAACAGGGCGACGTAGCCGAGGAACGAGCACAGCTCGAGCACCACGCCGAGCGCCAACCACCAGGCGTTGCCGTGCTGGATGCGATTCCAGGTCTCCTGGAGGCCGAGGAGCCGTGGCAGAACGAAGTACAGGAACGCGACGGTGGAGACCACGAACAGTGCCGAGGCCACCAGGCGCGGACGGGTGAGCCGCACCCGGGGCATCTCCTCGGGGCCGCCCGCGGCGGCGTCCAGCTCCGCGCGATTCGGCAGCCGCCCTTCGACAGGGAGATCGCCAGCCACCGGGTTCCTAATCTCGGCCTCCCCAGGCCTCGAGCTCGGCGATGGCCCGGGATGCCGCGCCGAGCGCCGGCGCAAACCTCGTGGCCTGGTGACGAACCAGCTCGGTGAGAGCCGCGCCGGCGAGCAGGTCGATCAGGTAGTGCTCTCCCAGATAGACGAGCGCCAGGCCGAGCGTCAATGCGTAGGACCAGCCCACAGCACCCGCGACGGGGTCAACTTCACTGAGCAGGTGAGCACCCATCAGCGACGTGGCGAAGTGCAACGACGGCATAGCGGCAAGCGGATTTCCTCCTAGGACATCGTAAAGGGCGCCCCAGCGATCACCCCAGAAGGACTCGCCGTACTCGATCATCATCCGGCGCACGCGTGCGGTCTCCGGGTCCTCAGCGGGCCGCGGGTCGCCGCCCACCACGGCGGCGCAGTGGGAATCGCCCAGTAGAACACAGCCCCGATGTCGAACACCGCGTACATACGCGCCGCGGCCGAGGCAAAACGCGGCCGCGCTCGCAGCAGCACGTAGCCGACGCTGGCGTGGGGGACGAAGAACCACATCCAGTGGCACCACACCAGCACCCGCTCGAAGCGGTTGATCTGGCCCGGAGCGGCAAACGCCCGCTGCAGACGTAGCGTCGGCGTCTCCCCCAGTCCAAGCCCACGGTCGATGACAAGCGGGTAGCGCACATGCACCCGCTCTGCCAGGCGCTCGGGCTGGTCGTGGGGCATCTCGTAGGCGGCCAGATAGGCCCACATGTTGAGTGCGCACACCGCCGCGTCCCGGCGCCGGCTCCGGCGGACCACCAGGCACAGAGCCACCGGTGCCAGGGCGGCGCTGCCGAGCACCGCTGGGGCGGGGAGCTGCACCCGGCGCCGAAGAGCAGGGGCTGCGACGCCCGTCACCACGAGGGCCCACGCTGCCACTCGAATGCCCCTCCGTAGGCGCAAGGCGCGGCAGTATATGAACGCACTCGCCGGTAGCGCGGCGGAGCGGTCCGGACCCGCGCTGAGTAGAATTCCGCCGCCTTGCGAACCGACGTGCCCGCCGCCAAGCTCCCGTCGTCGGCGCCGCTGTGTGGCGCTCGTGACCCTGTCGATCACCCTCGCCGCCTCGCTGGTGTTCGCGCCGGGGGCGATGGCGAACTTCCTCACCCTGAAGTCCGGCGGCTCGCCCAACGCCGACGGGATCGCCAGCCTCTACAAGATCATTCTGTACCTGGCGGCGATCGTGTTCGTGGGGGTGGAGGGCGCGCTGCTCTACTCGGTGATCCGCTTCCGCTCCAAGCGGAGCAAGGTCGCCGCCCAGATCCACGGGAACACCCGGCTGGAGATCGGCTGGACGGTGGGGGCCGCGCTGATCCTGGTGGCGATCACCGATCGTCACCTTCATCAAGCTTCCGGGCATCATCAACCCACCCAACTCCAGCGGTCCGGGGCATCGCGCTCTCGGCCTCGCTCGGACAGCCCACCCCGCCCAACGGCAGGCGGCTGACGATCTGCATCCAGGGCCGGCAGTTCATCTGGCGCTACACCTACGGTCCGGGCTGCGAGCAGGGGGCGTTCACCGGCAAGCTGCCCTACTCGTACACCGACATGGTGGTGCCCGCCAAGCACCACGGTGGTGCTGATCATCCAATCCAATGACGTGATCCACTCCTGGTGGGTCCCTTCGCTGGGCGGCAAGGTCGATGCGGTCCCCGGCTACACCACCTACACCTGGTTCAAGGCACCGCACGCCGGCGTCCACCTACGTCGGTCACTGCGCGCAGCTGTGCGGGCGCCAGCACGCCGCGATGCTGGCGCGCGTCAAGGTGGTAACTCCGGCGCAGTACCGGCTGTGGCTGACCCAGCAGTCCCGCCTACATCGCCGCCGCTAACACCCAGGTCACCCAGCTGCGCCAGGTCCTGACCGCGAACGGAAACCTCTAGAGGAGCCCAGCAGACTTCCATGGCCACCACCGAAATCGCCGTCCGCCCAGTCCCCCAGGTAACAGTCCACGAGGTCGACCAGCCCCGTCAGACGAAGCGCTGGATCGACTGGATCACCACCACCGATCACAAGAAGATCGGGATCATGTACCTGGTCACCACTTTCGTGTTCTTCATGCTCGGCGGCGTCGAGGCGCTGCTGATGCGCACGCAGCTGGGGGTCCCGAACAACACGCTGCTGAGCTCCGAGCACTACAACGAGCTGCTGACCATGCACGGCACCACGATGGTCTTCCTGTTCGTGGTGCCGGTGATGGCGGGCTTTGGCAACTACTTCCTGCCGTTGATGATCGGCGCTCGGGACATGGCCTTCCCGCGCCTGAACGCGCTCTCGTTCTGGTTGCTGCTGTTCGGCGGCATCGTCTTCTACGCCACGCTGTTCTGGCATCCGCCCGAGGCGGGCTGGTGGAGCTACCCACCGCTCTCGAGCATCCAGTTCTCACCCAGCGGAGGCCAGGACGCCTGGATCTTCCTGATCCACATCACCGGCATCTCCTCGCTTGTCGGGCGCGATCAACTTCTACGCCACGATCGTCAACATGCGCGCGCCAGGTATGAGCTGGGGACGAATACCCCTGTTCGTATGGGCGATCCTGGTCTACGCGATCCTGCTGATCGTCGCCCTCCCGGTGGTGGCCGCGGCGGTGACGATGCTGCTCACCGACCGCCATTTCGGCACCCACTTCTTCGACCCCACCCAGCACGGCTCGCCAGTGCTGTGGCAACACCTGTTCTGGTTCTTCGGGCACCCCGAGGTCTACATCATGATCCTGCCCGGGTTCGGGATGATCTCCGAGATCATCCCGGTGTTCTCCCGCAAGCCGGTGTTCGGCTACAAGGCGATCGCCGCCTCCACCGCTGTGATCGCCTTCCTGGCCACGCTGGTCTGGGCCCACCACATGTTCGTCTCGCCGGTGCCGATCGTCGTGCTGGGCTTCTTCATGCTCAGCTCGTTTCTCATCGGCGTGCCCACGGGCGTGAAGATCTTCAACTGGATCGCGACGCTGTGGCGCGGCTCCATCCAGCTGACCACCTCGCTGTACTTCGCGGTCGGCTTCATTGCGATCTTCATCGTCGGCGGCATCACCGGAATCTTCCTCGCCGTGTTCCCGGTGGACTGGCAGCTCAACGACACCTACTTCGTAGTGGCCCATTTCCACTACGTGCTGATGGGTGGCGCGGTGTTCTCGATCTTTGCCGGGATCTACTACTGGTACCCGAAGATGACCGGCCGGCTGCTGAACGAGCCGCTGGGCAAGCTCTCCTTCTGGGTGATGTTCATCGGCTTCAACGCCACCTTCTTCGTCCAGCACGCGCTCGGTCTCTCGGGGATGCCGCGGCGGGTGTACACCTACCAGCCGGGACTCGGCTGGTCGACCTACAACCTGATCTCGACGATCGGGTCGTTCATCTTGGCGCGCCGGCATCCTGCTCACCATCGCCAACGTCGTGCGCAGCCTCAATCACGGCAAGCTCGCCGGGCCCGACCCATGGAAGGGCAACACGCTGGAATGGTTCACCTCCTCACCGCCGCCGCCTAACAACTTCGACGTCATCCCCCGGGTCCGCTCGGTGGAGCCGATGCGCGACATCCGCCGCCAGATCGAGCGGGACACCGGGGAAGTGCAGAAGACCGGCGGTAGCGAGCGGTACGCGCGAGCATGAGCACCTCGGTCAGCGCTGTCGGCAGTAGAGTCCTCCGCCTCGACGGTCCGGCAGGTCGTCTCCGATTACCTGGAGCTGACCAAGCCGAAGGTCCAGTCGCTGCTGCTGCTGACCACGATCACCACGATGGAGGTAGCCGGCGATCCGTCGGCGATGAAGGTCGGGCTCACCTGCCTGGGCGGGTACCTCTCCGCCGGAGGCGCCGGCGCCGTCAACCACGTGCTGGACCGCGACATCGACGCCCAGATGGGGCGCACGGCCTCGCGGCCGATCCCGTCCGGGCGCGTCTCTCCCCGCGCCGGGCTGATCTTCGGGCTGCACGCTGGCCGACGCTGTCCTTCTTGCTGCTCTCGACCACGGTCAACGTGCTTGCCGCGTCGCTGGCGCTGGTCGGGTTCGTCGGCTACGTCGGCGTCTACACCCTGTGGCTGAAGCGGCGCACCCCGCAGAACATCGTCATCGGCGGCGCCGCCGGGGCGATGCCGCCGCTGGTGGCGTGGGCCGCGGTGCGCGGATCGCTGTCCTGGACCGCGGTGTACCTGTTCGCGATCGTCTTCTACTGGACCCCGCCGCACTTCTGGGCCCTCAGCCTGCTGATGAAGGATGAGTACGCCAAGGTGGGCGTGCCGATGCTGCCGGTGGTCCGCGGGGAGCGCGAGACCCGGCGCCAGATCCTGCTCTACACGCTGCTGCTCTATGCGGTGACCCAGCTCCCGTTCTGCGCCGGCGGGTTCGGCGGCATCTACCTGGTCGCCTCGATCTCGCTGGGCCTCACGTTCATCGCCGGCGCGGTGCTGCTCTACCGGCGGGCCGACCGGCGGGCGGCGCTGCGGCTCTACCTGTTCTCGCTGCTCTATCTCGCGCTGCTGTTCGGGGCGATGGTTCTCGACGCCAAGCTCTAGGTTAGGATTCGGAGATCCATGGATCGCAAACTCGCCCGCAAGAACATCCGCTCCGGCCTGATCGCCGGCGCTGCCTGCCTGTTCATGTTCGGGATCACCTTCCTGGCCGCGGCCATCTACGTTCACCAATGAGCGAGCTCGATCAGCGGACCCCGCCGGTGGGCGAGGAGATCCACCTCCCTGGTCCGACGCTGCTGCCGTTCGTGATGGCGATCGGGATAACGCTGATCGTGATCGGAACCACGATCGATTGGCTGTTCTCGATCGTCGGGCTGGTGATCTTCCTGATCACACTGGTCCGCTGGATCAAGGACACGCGCCGCGACGTCGCGGCGCTGCCCGAGGACCATCACCGCTGATCCGTCGCGCTGGGAGGCGGCGGCCCAATACCGCCCGCCATGCCGATCCGCTCGACTAGGCGCTCTGCTCGGCCAGCATCGAGGTGGCGCCATCGCCGGTCCAGCAGCGGACGATGTCCCGCATCGAGAGCACGCCGGTCGAGCTCGCCGCCATCCACCACGACGAGATGCCGGAATCCGCCGCGGACCATCGCGGCTGCGGCCTTCTCCAGCGACCAGTCCGGCGCGGCGAACTGCAGGTCGGCCGTCAGGTAGTCGGCAGACGTGCTCATGATCGGGATCCTTGCCCTCCCCGACCGCCCGCAGGACGTCTCGCTCGGTGATCACGCCGGGGCCCGGCTCCTCGGGATCGATGACCACCGCCGCGCCGACGCCGCCGCCGCAACATCGACTCCGCGGCCTGCCGCAGGGTGTGCTCTGGCCCGACGGTCAGAACGACCTCAGACATCCCCTCAGAAACCTGCATGAGCAGCCCTCCCAGTGGCTTGCAACATTTGCGGCAAGCATAGTGCAGGCGGCCAGGGTGATCCACGGCGGGCTTCGGACACGAAATATGCGGTGATGAGAGCCAGAACACGAATTGAGCGGCTCGAGATGAGAGTCGCGATCGTCGGCGCCGGAGTGTCCGGGCTGGTGGTGGCGCATCTCCTCCACCGCCAGCACGAGATCACCCTGTACGAGGCGGCCGGCTACGCCGGCGGACACACCAACACCGTAAGGGTCGACACGACCGACGGCACGCTACGACGTCGACACGGGGTTCATCGTCTTCAACGACCGCAACTACCCCAACTTCGAGCGTCTGCTGGGCCGGCTGGGAGTGCCCTCGCAGCCCTCGACGATGAGCTTCAGCGTCAGCGACGGCAGCGGCGACTTCGAGTACAGCGGCGCCTCGCCCAACGGCCTGTTCGCCAAGCGCGAGCACCTCGTCACCCCGTGGTTTCACCGGATGATCGCCGACCTGGTCCGCTTCAACCGCGCCGCTCGCGAGCTCCTGCGCTGGCCGCGGGAAGGTGGCCCGTCGCTGGGCCACTGGCTGGAGGAGCAGCGCTTCTCGGCGCCGTTCATCGACCGGCTGATCGTCCCCCAGGCCTCGGCGGTCTGGTCCGCCGACCCCCATCAGCTATGGAGCTTCCCCGCGCGTTTCCTGGTCGAGTTCTTCGACAACCACGGGATGCTGGGGTTCAGGGACCGGCCTCGCTGGCGGACCGTGCGTGGCGGGTCCGCGCGCTACGTGGAGGCCCTGACCGCGCCGTTCTCCCACCGGCTGCGGCTGAACACCCCGGTCCAGGCGATCGAGCGCAGGCGAGGACCACGTTCGCGGTGAAAGCGCGTGGCGCCGAGCCCGAGATCTTCGACCAGGTGGTGCTGGCCACCCACTCCGACCAGGCGCTGTCGCTGCTGAGCGATCGCCAGCGATGCCGAGCACGACCTGCTGGGGGCGATCCCCTACCAGCCCAACGAAGCCGTCCTGCACACCGACTCCGCGCTGCTGCCGCGCCGGCGACGTGCCTGGGCGAGCTGGAACTTCCACCTGCTGGACCGTCCCCCGGACCGGACCACCGTCACCTACCACATGAATCGCCTGCAGTCGCTGGACTGCACCGAGCAGTTCTGCGTGACCCTCAACCAAACCGAGCACGATCGCTCCGGAGAAGGTGATCCGCAAGATCACCTATGCCCATCCGGTTTACACTCGGGCTGGCGTGGCGGCACAGGGGCGAGCAGGCGGAGATCAGCGGACGGGCGCCGCACGCATTTCTGCGGGGCGTACTGGGGTTGGGGCTTCCACGAGGACGGCGTCCGCAGCGCGCTGCGGGTCGGCCGAGCGATTTGGGGCGCGGCTGTGAAGCGCGGCCTCCGGTCACGTCCCACCAGGTCGTGCCTCTACGAGGGGACGATCCGCCACCGTCGCCACGAGGTCCGCTCGGACGCGTTCACCCACGGTCTGGTCCTCGCCTACATCGATCTCGACGAGCTTCCGCGTGCTGCTCGGGGGCCGGCTTCTCCGCAGGGCGACCCGGGCTGGTCCGGTTCCGTCGTCGCGACTACCACGGCGACCCCGCTGTCCCCTTGGCGGAGGCGGTCGAGACGAGATGCGAGCGCCAGTCCGGCGCCCGTCCCCGGGGCCCCGATCCGGCTGCTAACCCAGCTGCGCTCGTTCGGTCTCTGCTTCAACCCGGTGAGCTTCTACTACTGCTTCGATGCCACCGGCGAGCGGCTGGAGCACGTGCTGGCGGAGGTGACCAACACGCCGTGGGGGGAGCGGCACGCCTACGTCCTGAGCGCCGGACCGGGCTCCGTCGGCGCGCTCGACGGTCACCTGCCCAAGCGGCTGCACGTCTCGCCGTTCATGGCCATGGAGCAGCGCTACCGCTGGCACGTCGGCGTCCCCTCCAAGCAGCTGGCGGTGCATATCGAAAACCAGCGCCACGGGACCTCGGCCTTCGACGTCACGCTGCTGCTGACGCCGAAAGCCGTTGACGGCAGAATCGCTGCGCCGGGTCACCGCGCGTTATCCCGCGGCGACACTACGGGTCCTCGCCCTGATCTACGGGCACGCCCTCGCGTTGAAGCTGCGCGGAGTGCCGGTCCATCCTCATCCTTCGCGGGGAACCTCATGAGCCCGCGTCTGGCCCGCACGATCTCCCGATGGGTGCTCTCCCAGATCCGCGTCGGCAGCCTCGTCGTGGTGGAGAACGGCCGGCGGCGAACCTACGGGAGCGGACATCCGAGCGCGACCGTCGAGGTCCACTCCGCGGCGGCGTGGCCGATGCTGCTCTCCGGCAGCCGCGGGCTGGCCGACTCCTACGCCCGGGGATTGTGGGACTGCCCGGACCTCGTGGCGCTGATCCAGGTCGCCGCGCGCAACGTGCACCTGCTGGACCGCGTCCGTACGGCTCTGGCTCCCGTCCGGGCTCCGTTGCAGCACGCGCGTGGCCTGATCGCGCAGAACACCCGCGCCCGCAGCCGCCAGGACATCGCCGCCCACTATGACCTCGGCAACGAGATGTTCTCCACCATGCTGGATTCGACGATGAGCTACTCGTGCGCTGTGTTCGAGCGGCCCGGGATGAGCCTGGAGGAGGCATCCACGGCGAAGTTCGAGCGCATCTGTCGCAAGCTGGAGCTCTCGCCAGGTGACCGGCTGCTGGAGATCGGGACCGGATGGGGAGGCTTCGCCATTCACGCCGCCCGTGCCTACGGCTGCCACGTGACCACCACGACGATCTCACGGGAGCAGCGGGACTACGCACGGGAGCAGATCCGCCGCGCGGGGCTCGGGGACCGGGTCGAGGTGCTGCTCCAGGACTACCGCGACCTGCGTGGCAGCTACGACAAGCTGGTATCGATCGAGATGATCGAAGCTGTCGGGTGGCAGCACTTCGGGACGTTCTTCTCCAGGTGCTCGGAGCTGCTGGCCGCCGACGGCGCGATGCTCCTACAGGCGATCACCATCGATGACCGCGCCTACCACGTGGAGAAGGCCTCGAAGTCCTTCATCAACACCCACATCTTCCCGGGAGGCTGCCTGCCCTCGCTGGAGGTGATCGCCCGCAGCGTCGCCCGCCGGACCGACCTGCACATGCTCCACCTTGAGGACCTGGCGCCTCACTACGTGGAGACCCTACGGCGGTGGCGCGGCAACTTCAGGGCGAACGGCGAGCGCCTCCGCGACCTCGGCTATGACGAGCGCTTCCAACGGCTGTGGACGATGTACCTCTGCTACTGCGAGGCTGGGTTCGCCGAGCGGCGGATCGGCGAGGTTCAGGTGCTGCTGGGAAAGCCGCAATGGCGCAGCGAGACAGACCACGAGGCCAGGGCCGGCCTGTCCTCCCGCGCAGCACTCGCCACGGCCTAGCCTCCGGCGTGCCTGACGGCCCGCTCTCCGGCCTCCGCGCCCTCTGCGACCGTCTGCTCGATCACCGTGAGGACGAGCTCCGGGTCGTCCCACATCGGGATGTGGCCGCAGCCCGGGAGCACGAGGTTGCGAGCCCGTGGCGCGTCGAGCTGCTCCCTGGCGACCACGCGGTCCCGCTCACCGAAGGCCACGGTCACCGGCACCGACAGGAGCGCGGCGCCCTGGAAGAAGCCCTGGCGCATCGCGGTTGAGGTGGCGGCGTAGGCGGTTCCACGGCCGTAGGAGCGCATCATCCGCACCGCCGCGTGATACGGGACCCGCCCCGGGTTGGCGACGAACGGGGTCATGATCATGCGCCGCAGCGCGCCGCTGCGCATCAGCAGCGGCGTGACCGGACGCAGCCGGTGAGCCGCCCGGTGAGCTCGCACTGGCCCCTGCTCGCCGGGTTTAACCAGCGGGGACTTCCATAGGCCCGCCGGACAGAGCGCGGTGACCGAGAGAGCCCGTCCCCGGATGGCCAACTCCAGCGCGATCCAACCGCCCAGCGAGTTGCCGACCAGATGCGCGGCCCCGAGACCGAGCTCGTCGAGCAAGGCCGCCACGCTGTCGGCCAGGATCGGAGGGGTGGGGGTCATATCCGGAGGCAGCGCCTCCGAGTCGCCAAACCCGGGGAGGTCCAGCGCGATCACCTCGAAGCGGCCTGTCAGCCCTTCCATCACCGGCTCCCAAACCCCGAGCTCGCTGCCGATCCCGTGGATCAGCACAACCGGCTCGCCGGCGCCCTTTCGGCGGAAGTTGAGCGTCGGGGGCCGATCCACGTCCGGCGCAGTCTCCCATGAACTTCCGTGCGCCGGAGAGGGCTGAGCGGTCGTCCGCTGGGTAGGAGGGGACGATGAGCTGGTCCACCGCCCTTGACACCGCGCTTGACCGTGTGATCGCACCGGGCTATGGCAACCTCGGGCTCCAGGTCCGGCGCCGCCTCCCCGACTGGCCGGGCGATCCACCTCGAATGGATGGCAAGGTGGTGCTGATCACCGGAGCTGCATCAGGAATCGGCACGGCCGCCGCCGTCGGCTTCGCCCGGCTCGGCGCCAGCGTGCGGGCTCTGGGCCGCGATCAGGCCCGGGCCGAGAGCGCACGGGAGGAGATCGTGAAGCAGGCTCCCGAGGCCGACGTGCGCCCCGTAGCCTGCGACCTCGGCAGTCTCGCTGCGATCAGGGAGTTCGTCTCCGGATTCACCGCCGAGGAGGCACGGCTGGACGTCCTGGTCAACAACGCCGGCGTCATGCCCGAGCAGCGCACCCGCTCGGCCGACGGTCACGAGCTGATGTTCGCCACCCACGTGCTGGCGCCGTTCGCACTGACTGCGCTTCTGGAGGATCTGCTGCGGCGCAGCGCCCCCGCGCGGGTGATCAACGTCACCTCCGGCGGCCTGTACGGACAGTCCCTGCCGGGGGAGGACATCGAGTCCGAGGGCACCGAGTACAGCCCCAAACGGCTGTATGCCCGCACCAAGCGGGAGCAGATGGTGATCACCGAGCAGTGGGCCGAGCAGCTGCGAGACCGCGGGGTCGTCGTCCACGCCATGCACCCCGGCTGGGTCGATACCGAGGGGGTGCGCAGGTGGATGCCGAGGTTCCGGGCCCTCACGCGGCCGATCCTCCGCACCTCGGCGGAGGGCGCCGACACGATCGTCTGGCTCGGCGGGGCCGATGAGCCGCTCACCACCACGGGGCGCCTGTGGCAGGATCGCCGCGCCCGGCCGGTGAACTACCGCCTGGGCCCCGGACCCGACAGCGAGGCCGACCGCCGCCTGCTGTGGGATCGCTGCGTCGCAGCCGTTGAGCAGTAGGCAGGCCCCCACCGGCCCAGCGGGTGCCGCGGTCTGACCCGCCGCCGCGGCCCAGCGAGCCCCCACGAGCGCCTCATCCGTCGCGCAGAAGTCATAGGATGCCCGCTGCGTGAGACGAGCGGAGCGGTCTGGAGTAGCCGAGGTTGCCTAAGCGTCCGTTGACGCGGATGCTGCTGTTCGGCGTTGTCGCGGCGGCGATCGGGATCGCCATCGTGCTGGTGATCCCGTGGTTCCCTGACAAGGGCTCCCGCCAGGCCGGCAACGTGAGGACGCTGTACGACGTCCTGCTGATCGTCTCGGTGCCGATGTTCGTGCTGGTGGCCACGGTGATCCTGTTCTCGGTGGCCAACTTCCGGATGCGGCCCGGTCAGGAGCTCGAGGATGGTCCGCCGATCCACGGGAACACCCGGCTGGAGATCATCTGGACCGCTGCGCCCGCGATCCTCATCGTCGCTCTGTGCTCCTACGCGTTCACCGTGCTGCGCTCCAACGAGGACTCCAAGAAGGGTGAGATGACGGTGAACGTCACCGAACGCCAGTTCGCGTTCGAGTTCTCCTACCCCGGCCCCGGCGGCAAGACGGTCGACTCCCCAACCCTGTACCTCCCGGTGAACCAGCCGGTGGTGTTCAAGCTCCGCTCGCTCGACGTGATCCACAGCTTCTTCGTCCCCGAGTTCTCCGAGAAGCTCGATGCGGTCCCCGGCATCACCACCACTCTGCGGGTCACCCCAACCCGCGTGGGCAGCTACCCGGCCGAGTGCACCGAGCTGTGCGGCCCGGGCCATGCCCTGATGCGAGCCGGAGTCCGCGTGGTCAGCACGCGAGCATTCGCGACCTGGCTGGCGACCCAGCGGGCGAACAGCCCACCCCCCGTCGGCTCGCCGCCGCCAAACGCCGCACTCGCCGGCGAGCCGGGCGCCTCATCGTCCGCGCCGGCGGGCGGTAGCTCAGAGGGAAGCGGCGCTGCGAACAGCGGTCCTGGCGGTTCGAAATGACCGTGAAATCAGCGCTAGAGTGCCGGGGCGAAGAGATGTCCGCCGCCTATCGCAATCAGGGTAAGGAGGTCCGGCAGTGGCCATCCCGCTGAAGCTGAGAAGGCCCGGCTGGTACCGGGCCGCGTTGTTCGATGTGATCGGTTTCGGCTTCGCCTTCGGCCTCACAGTGCTGGTCCGCGCCCTGATGCACGAGCATCCGGTGGTCGACGGGGACGCGATCACGATCGTGTCGCTGATCGCCGTGCCCCTGTTCTTCCTGGTCGGGCTGGGCACCACCGACTATTGGCTCTACTGGGCCGCGGGCAAGCGGACGCGAGCCGAGGATCACTCCACCCACGGGGCTCACAGCTGGCGGGACTACTTCCGCGTGAACACCGACCACAAGGTGATCGGCGTCCAGTACACCGTCACCTCGTTCTTCTTCCTGCTGGTCGGCGGCCTGCTGGCGATGCTGATGCGCGCCGAGCTCGCCCAGCCGGGGATGCAGTTCGTCACCCCGGAGCAATACAACGGCCTGTTCTCGATGCACGCCACGCTGCTGATCTTCCTGTTCGTGATTCCCGTGTTCGCCGGATTGGCGAACTTCGTCCTGCCGCTGATGATCGGCGCCCCGGACATGGCCTTCCCGCGCCTGAACGCGCTGTCGTTCTGGCTGCTGCCGCTCGCCGGGCTGATGATGCTGTTCAGCTTCCTCGCGCCCGGTGGCTCATTCGCCTCCGGCTGGACTGCCTACGCGCCGCTCTCCACCACGATGCCGCTCGGCCAGTTGTTCTTCACGCGTCGCCGTGCAGTTCGCCGGAGCGTCGTCGATCGCCACCGCCCTGAACTTCCTGGTGACGATCATCACCATGCGTGCGCCCGGGATGAGCTTCTTCCGGATGCCGCTGTTGGTGTGGGCGAACTTCTCCACCTCGCTGCTGGTGGTCATCGCCACGCCGTTCATCGCCGCCTCCCAGTTCCTCACGCTGCTCGACCGGGCGCTCGGCTTCCACTTCTTCGACGCGTTCGTTGGTGCCGGCAAGAACGGCAACGTGATCATGTACCAGCACATCTTCTGGTTCTACTCCCACCCGGCCGTCTACATCATGATGCTGCCCGGGTTCGGAATCATCTCCGAGATCCTGGCGGTGAAAGCCCGAAAACCGATCTTCGGCTACCGGATGATGGCGTTCTCGCTGCTGGCGATCGTGGTCCTCGGGTTCACCGTGTGGGCACACCACATGTTCGTCTCGGGCATGGCCCCGTGGATCCGCATCCCGATGATGATCACCACCGCGATCATCGCCATCCCCACCGGGATCAAGATCTTCTCCTGGCTGGCCACGCTGTGGCGAGGGGTGCTCCACCTCGACACGCCGATGCTGTTCGCGCTCGGCTTCCTCAGCATGTTCACGCTCGGCGGGATCAGCGGCGTGATGCTGGCGATGATCCCGTTCGACATCCATGTCTCGCAGACGTACTTCATCGTCGCCCACATCCACTATGTGCTGTTCGGCGGGTCGCTGTTCACGATCTTCGCCGGCGTCTACTACTGGTTCCCCAAGATGACCGGGCGGATGTTCGACGACCGCCTCGGCAAGTGGCACTTCTGGACCACCTTCATCTTCTTCAACCTGACCTTCGCGCCGATGCACCTGATCGGGCTCCAGGGGATGCCGCGGCGCGTGGCCGACTACTCCGCGCAGTTCGGCACCTGGAACCTGATCATCTCGCTGGCCAGCTTCGGGCTCGGACTCAGCACGCTCATCTTCCTGTGGAACGTCGCCTCCAGCTGGCGAGGTGGCCCCCGTGCCGCCGCCAACCCGTGGCGCGCGCTGACCCTGGAGTGGCAGGTGTCCTCGCCCCCGCCGGTGTTCAACTTCGACGCCGTGCCCACCGTGGTGGGCGGGCCTTACGAATACGGTGTCCCCGGCGCTGTCCACGGGATCTTCAAGTCGCCCACCGAAGCGGCTAAGACGGTGGCGGCAGGGAGTGTCTCCTTACCGCCCAGCCAGGAGAGTCACGAATGAAAACCGTCCTCGTCGTCGCCAACGAGACCCTCGGCGGGCGCCCGCTGATCGAGGAGGTCCGCCGGCGGGTTGCCGAGGGTGACAGCTCGCTTCGTCCTGGTGGTGCCCCAGACCCGGCCTCGCTCGGGCCTCGTCGTCTACGACGACGCGGTGTTCGAGGCGGCACAGGCACGAGTGGACCTGGCGCTGCGCTTCGTTCGCTCCGAGGGGATCGAGGCGATCGGCGAGGTTGGCGATCCCGATCCCGTATACGGCGACCATGGACGCAGTACACGAGTACCGCCCGGACGAGATCATCATCTCCACCTATCCGGAGACGCGCTCGGGCTGGTTGCGCCGCGACCTGATTGACCGGGTCCAGGAGGCGTCCGGGATCACGGTCGACCACGTCGTCGCAGACCCCGACACCGAGGGGCTCCCCTTCGAGGTCACCTTGGCGGTGGCCAACCGCACCGCCAGCGGCAACGAGCTGCTGGAGCGGCTCAAGGCCCGCGCGCAGGAGGCGGACGCGGAGGAGCACCTGTTCATCGTGGTCGTCCCGCAGGAGGGCGGCTCCGGCTCGGCCACCCGTCGCGCTCGCACGAGACTGAAGCTGGTGCTGGACCGGATCAACGACGCCGGGCTGTTCGCCGCCGGGATGATCGGGGATCCCGATCCCTACACCGCGGTGATGAACGCGCTCCAGTACTTCCGCGTCAACGACATCATCATCTCCACCTTCGCCGAGACCAAGTCCGGCTGGCTGCGGACAGACCTGATCGAGCGCGTGCGGCGCGTGAGCGGCAAGCCCGTCGACCACGTCATCCACGAAGAGACCGCCGGCGCCACCGCCTAGGGCGGGGACACGGATAGGAGCCAACCAGATGGAAGCTGCGTCGATCGCCCAAGCTCACGCCGACCATCACGGCCCGCCGCCCGCGCACCGATCATCCCGCGCCGAGCCGGCCACCCTGGGGATGCTGCTTTTCATCATCTCCGAGGTGATGATCTTCGGGGCGTTCTTCACCGCCTACTTCTTCATCCGGGTGGTCAACCACAACCCCTGGCCCGCCGCCGGGACCCAGGTGCCGGAGGCGGTGGCCGGGGTCAACACCGCGATTCTCCTCTCGTCATCACTCACCCTGCACTGGGCGCTGGTGTCGATCAAGCGGGGCAACCGCTTCGGGCTGCGGGCCGGGATGCTCACGACCTTCCTGCTGGGGGTGACCTTCCTCACCATCCAGATCAACGAGTACATCCACATCGGCTTCGCCCCGCATGATTCGGCCCAGGGCTCGGTCTTCTACGCGCTGACCGGGCTGCACGGCGCCCACGTGTTCATCGGCCTGTGCCTGCTGGCGTTCGTCACGGTGCGTGCCTTCCGCGGCCACTACTCCGCGGAGGAGCACCGGGGAATGGAGGTGCCCGGGATCTACTGGCACTTCGTGGACATCATGTGGGTCATCGTCTACACGACGGTCTACGTGATCTGAGCACGCCGGGCCGGTTGGACGCCGAACCGTGCTGAACCCGCTGCGTTCCGAGGCCGAGGCGTTTCGCGTTCTGCTGTGGTTCGTCGCCGTGGTGGCGGCGATCGTCGTGGTCGTGCTGGTGGTGAAGGCGCTGGTCTGAGGCTGCGGGCCCGGGTGGTCCGCTCGATTTGGTCGTGCCGGGGCGCCATCCACCCGCGAAGCGTCACCATTAGGGTGTGAACGCGGCTTCCTCTGACTGTCGCCCGCCGAGGCACCGATGAACGCCCCCGCGGTGGCCCTCCCGCTCCTGGTGCTGCTGTTCTGGCTGCCCTATCGCGCGCGGGTCAAGACACTGGAGCTGGTCAGGCGCCCGGTGCCAAGCTGGCGCCAGGGCTGCTTCGCGGCGGGCCTTGTGGTGCTGGCGGGTGCGCTCTCCCCTCCGGTCGACACGATCTCGGATCAGCTGCTGGTTGCCCACATGGTCGAGCATCTGCTGATCGGCGACATCGCGGCGCTGCTGCTGGTGCTCGGCTGCACCGGCCCGCTGCTGGCACCGCTGCTCCGCAACCGCTACCTCGGTCGGCTGCGAGCGCTCACCCATCCGGTGGTGGCGGTGGTGCTGTGGGGGGTCAACTTCTACTTCTGGCACCTTCCCGCCCTGTACCAGGCCGCGCTGCGCCACAACGCGCTGCACGCGCTGGAGCACGCCACATTCCTTGGCTTTGGGATCGCCATGTGGATGGCGCTGCTGGGACCGCTGCCCAAGCCCAGCTGGTTCGGCAACGGGGCGCAGCTGCTCTACATCGTCGCGGTACGGCTGGTCGGGACCGTGCTCGCCAACGTGATGATCTTCTCGGGCACGGTGCTCTATCCGTACTACCGCCTCGGCGATGCCCACTGGCACATCAGCCCGATGGGCGACCAGGTCGCCGCCGCCGGAGTGATGATGGTGGAGGAGAGCCTGCTGACCATCGGACTGTTCTGCTGGCTGTTTCTCAAGGTCGCCCAGGAGGGCGAGGAGCGCCAGGACCTGCTCGACTACGCCGCCGCTCAGGGCCTCGAGCTCGACGAGCGCAGAGCCGCCCGCGCGGTGGCCGCCGGCCGGGGTGATGAGCTGCGGGAGCGGCTGCGCACAGGCGCCGCGGTCACTTGACGGTGATCGTGCCCTTCATGCCCGCCGCTTCGTGGCCATCGACGGAGCAGTAGAAGGTGTAGGTCCCCGGCTTCAGGTTCGCGCTGACGGTCGATACTCCCCCGCCGGAGACGACCGGGCCGACCTGACTGACCCCAGCTCCGGTGATGGAGATGTCGTGCGGCACCGAGGAGGCGTTCTTCATCCGCAGCGTCACCTTGCCGGCGGACGCAGAGGCGCTGGAGGCCAGGAACTTCAGCTGACCGGTCGGGTCGGCGTCGATCTCCACCACACCGTTCTTCTCCGCGGCGGGCTTCTGATTCGCTGTCTGCACCGCGGTCGCCAGCTCACCGGTGTCCTGTCCGGGTCTTCCGGCCACGGCGGCGACGTACCCGGCAACGTCCTCGGCCGCCTGACCGGTGAACAGCCTCGCCGGCATCTGCCCGCTGACGTCGGGGTACTGGATCCAGTACGACGACCAGACCGCGAACGTCCGAGGCACGGAGGTTGTCGGCGCGGTCCTGGCTGAAGGCGTCGTCGAGGTTGGGACCCACCGCACCCTGGGTCCCCGCGTGGCTGAGGGTGTGGCAGGCACCGCACTTCTGCACGAACAGCTGCTTGCCGTGGACCAGGTTGGCGGTCGAGTGCTTGACCTCGCAACCCGCCAGGCCCACCAGCGCGAAAGCGCTTATGCCAAGGGCGGCGAGACTCCGATTCTTACCTGCGAAGACTCTCCTCATCGGTGCGGCGGGACTCTATCCGAGCGGGCGGCCGCCTCGCGCTGCGCCCGCCGAGCCCGCTGGTAGCATGGCCGCCGATGAGACTCCGCCAGAGGTATCGCATGCGGACACCATCCTCGGGCCGGGAGCTGATCATCGAGGCCGAGCCCGGGGTCGAGTACGTGGACCGGGACACCGGCGAACCCCTGGAGGTGGTGGCCAAGTTGCTCCCGCTGGCCCCCACGGCCTCGGAGTTTCCCTGGGCCGTGGAGAACCTCCGTTTCTGCAACTGGTGCGACCAGCTCACGCAAAAGGACCTGAACGACTGCCCGCACTGCGCGCGTCGGATGGATCCGCTCGGCAACTGAGCGGGCCGGCCATGTCGCTAAGCCTCCGCGTCCTCGCGAGCCTCGTCGCCGGCGTCGTCCTCGCGCTCGGAGTGAGTGCGTGCGGCGGTGGTTCGGCGTCCGCCACCGACACCTCAGGCGCACCCACGCTGACGGTTCCCACCGGAGCGAGCAACAGCGCCGCTGCCAGCGTCAGCACCTCAAGCTCCACCACCTCCACCACCAGCACCCCGGGGAGCGCCACCTCCGCGGCCTCCGGTACCTCGGGGTCCTCCCCGTCGGGCTCCTCGTCCGGGGCTGGGGACACCTCCGGCGGGGCCTCGCCCTCGGCGGCTACAGGCGGCACCGCGGGTACCGGCGGCGCGACCGGCAGCGGTACCGGCGCAGGATCGAACTCCGGAGGCGTCGGCACCCCCGGGGGAGGCGGCACCAGCGGCTCAGGGACCAGCGGCGGTGGCTCTGGCAGCGGCGGCGCGGGCCTCGGGTCGGCCTTCTGTCAGCAGAACCCGGGCGCCTGCTGAGCAGCGCCACCCGAAGCGCAGGGCCCGGAACTCCTTCCGGGCCGCAGCGCCCGCAGCCCCTTAGCGCAGGATCCTGACCGTGTGGATCTGGCTGGCCGGCGGAACCGGGCTGGTGATCTCGGTCGCGCTGTACTCGACCCGCGTGCCGGGGTAGTTGCAGGCATAGGACGTTTTGCTCCCGACCCTGGTCTGCGCATTGCTGCTGCTGGCCACCGTCTTGCAGCCGGTACTGCGGCTCTGACGGTAGGCGAACTGCTTGCTCGGCAGGTCGAATGACAGCACCGGGGCCCAGGTGGGCACGGTCAGGGCGATCCGCTCCCTGGGCTTGACCAGGAGCGGCTTGGTCAGCGGGAACTGGACCACGCGGCCCAGGTACGGCTGCACGTGGTAGAGGGGACTCTCGGAGACGAGTTGCCAGCGCCGCTGACGCGACGGTCCCACGGGCTTCACCACGGTGATGGCGACGCGTGATGTCCCGCCGTAGGCGGCGTTGAGGAAGTGGACGTCGTTACGGGCCGTCGTGATGTTGGAGCTCAGCCGGGAAAGGCCCACCGTGAAGGCGACGACGTATCCGGTGTGGCTGACAGTCGTGGGATAGGCCACGCTGTCCCCGAGCGTCTCCAGCGCCGTGACCTGGGTGAGGATGATCGTGCAGGCGGAGGCGCTGACCCCGCTGGGGCAGGTGGGGGCCACCAGCGGGCTCTTGGTGGCTCCCAGCTCCACCACGCTTGCGGCGGCGGTGGCAGGGGCCAGCGCGCCAACCGCTGCGGCGGCGAGGATCGTGAGATGAAGTCTTTTCATATCCCTCATTGAACACGAATCGGTCCCAGCAGTTGCGGCCGCAGCTGGGGTAGGCCGGGGGACTGCTCGTGCCCGCCTCCTCAGCGCCCGGAGAAGCTGGCCTTGCCTGGCCCCTCCCGGAGGAAGACGCCCACCGCGCCGCGGAGATCCTCGGTGTCGAACAGCTCGCCCGCCACCCGCCCGATCCGCTCGTTGGCGAGCTCGATCCCGCCCTCCCGAAAGTCCCGGATCACCTGTTTGGTGGCCGCGTGGGCGCGGGTCGGGCCGATGGCCAGGCCATGCACGAACTCACGGGCCGCGGCGTCAAAACCGGAGTCGGGGAGCACGCGGTTGACCACGTTCCAGCGTTCCAGGGTGGCCGCGCTGTAGCGCTCACCGGTCATCACCAGCTCCCGGGCGCGGCCGGTGCCCGCCCGCTCGGCGAGCCGCTGGGTGCCGCCCATCGCCGGCGTGAGCCCGACCACCCGCTCCACCAGGCCAAAGCTCGCCGACTCGGCGGCCAGGATCAGATCGCAGCTGAGGGCCAGCTCAAACGCCCAGGTCAGACACAGCGAGTGCGCGGCGAACACGGTCGGGCAGGGCAGGTGATCCACCCGGCGAGCCACGTCCACGAGCTCGTCGAACATGGCAGCTGCGGAGGCGGCATCCTCCTGCGCGGCGAACAGCTCAACGTCCACCCCTCCGCTGACCACACGGCCCTCCGCCCGGAACAACACAGCGCGCGGCCCGGCCTCCTCCAGCTCGGCGACGACCTCCACCAGCTCCCGTCCGAGCTGCGCGTCGTACAGATTCAACGGGGGAGAATCGAAGGTGACCACGGTCACCTCGTCCTCCCGCTGCACACTGACCGCGCTCATCGGAGTCGCTCCGCGGTGGCAGCGATCTCCTCTTCGTCCCCGGAGCTCGGAGTCCACGGAAGCTGGAGCGGGTCTCCCTCGTAACGCGGGATCACGTGGATGTGGAAATGGAAGACCGTCTGCCATGCCTGCGACCCGCAGGAATTGAGCAGGTTGACGCCATCGGCCGCCAGTCGATCCTTGATTCGCGCGGCCAGGCGCTGCGCGCCGCGGACGGTGGCCTCGAGCTCCTCGGGATCGATCTCCAGCAGGTCTCGTGCGTGGCGGCGGGGAATCACCAGTGCATGCCCCGGCGTGGCCGGGCTGATGTCCATGAACGCCACGGTCCGCTCATCCTGATCGACGATCTGGCTGGGAACCTCGCCTGCCACGATCTTGCAGAACAGGCAGTCTGGATCGCTGTCAGGCGCGGAGTCGCTCACGCCGCCAGCCTACCGATCCGGCCCCACACCACGCTCAAGCAGCGCCCGGGCGCGCTGCAGCGCCTGATCGCGGTCCTGCAACTCCCCCGCGAACGCCTCGAGCTCCAGCTCGGCCAGCACTCGCCCCAGCTCGGGACCCGGCTGAAGACCGAGCTCCCGCACCAGCTCATCACCCCGCAGCGGGGGGCGTGGCGGGGCCTGCCGCCAGGCCAGCGCAGCGGGCATCAACTGGCGCGCCAGCTCCAGATGACGTGAGATCGCCTGCTCGGAGTTGCGCCCGCGGGTGGCCAGACGATCGGCGACGCTCAGCAAGGTGACCTCCACCTGGACGGGGTCGCAGGTGCGCAGGTACCCGTACAGCGCTCGCGGGCTGAGTGGCATCTCGTGCACCAGGAAGCCGAGTCGCAGGTGTTGGCGCACCAGTGCCGCGACGAACTCCGCCAGGCGCTCGCCGGCGTGCAGCCGGCCGAGGATCACCTTCGCCACCTCTGCGCCGGCCTCATCGTGGCCGAGGAACGTGACCCGTCCCCCTTCACCCACCCCTCGCGTCTGCGGCTTGGCGATGTCGTGCAGCAGCGCCCCGAAGCGCAGCGCCTGGCCGCGGGTGAGCTCGCCCGACAGCGGCTCGGCCAGCATCGCGGAGATCGCGGGTCCGGTTTCCCCGAAGAGCTCCTCCGGGGCACTGGTCAGGGCGATCGTCTCGGCCAGCACCACGCTGGTGTGGTCGTGGACGTCGAGATGGTGGTAGCGGCTCTGCTCCACCCCTTCGAGCTGTGCGAGCTCGGGGAGGATCACCGGAGTGGCTGCGAGCTCGGCCATCAGTTGCAGGCCCCGCAAAGCCTCCGGGGCGGTGAGGATCCGCTTGAGCTCGGCGAACACTCGCTCCGGCGCCACGTCCGAGAGCCTCGGGGCCGCCGCCCGGGCCGCCCGCTTTGTGGACGGCTCCACCGCAAAGCCCAGCTCGCAGCCGAGCCTGGCCGCGCGAAGCGTCCGGAGCGGATCGGCGAGAAACGCCTGTCCGGAGACCATCCGCAGGACGCCCGCACGCAGGTCGTCGCAGCCGCCGAACGGATCGACGTGATCGCCGCCCTGAAGCGGCTCGGCGATGGCGTTGACGGTCAGGTCGCGCGCGGCCAGATCCTCGACGATCGACTCCCCGCCAAGCGGGAGCAGATCCACCTGCCAGCGGCGATCCCTGGCCACCACCCGCCAGGCGCCGAAGGTCTCCGACAGCTCGAACGGATGGCCCGGCATGGCGCGAGCCAAGCGGCGTGCGACCTCGCCGGGATCGCCCGAGACGGCCACATCGAGATCGGCGGTCTGGCGACCGAGCAGCCGATCGCGGACCGCGCCGCCCACCAGCCAAGCCGGATCCTCGATGATCTCGGCCAGCACCGTGACCGGATCGCTCACGCCGGTGCTCCGTCACGGTGATAACGGCGCGGGACCCTGGCGGAGATCCCGCACACGATCTCGTAGTTGATCGTGTCCAGGCGCTCGGCGAGTTCCTCGGCCGTCTGGCGCAGCTCACCGTCGCGTCCGATGATGGTGACTGGGTCGCCGACCGATGCCCGGGGCTCGGGCCCCAGGTCGACAGTGATGTTGTCCATGCTCACGGTGCCTGCGAACGGGTAGCGGCGACCGCCGATCAGGACATCGCAGTTGTTGCTCAACCCCCGGCGGACCCCGTCCCCGTATCCGATCGGCGCCGTTCCCAGCCAGGTCGGCCGCTCCGCGATGAACTGGCGGCCGTAGCCGGCGCTGTCGCCCGGCTCGGCTCGCTTGACGGCGGCCAGGTACGAGCTCAGCTCCATGGCCGGTTCCAACCCCCGGGCCTCCGGGGCTTCGTGCATCGGGTCGCAGCCGTAGACGGCGATCCCGCACCGGACCATGTCGAGATGAGAGGCCGGGTCCCGCAACGTCGCGGCGCTGTTGGCGGCATGGGCGATCAGCTCAGGCTGGAGCCCTCGCAGCAGATCAACGAACCTGTCAAACGCCTCAAGCTGTGCCGTCATGAACTCCGGATCCTCGTCGGCGGTCGCGAAATGGGTCATCGCCCCGGCCAGCTGGCAGACGGGGGCGGCATCGAGGACCTGCCGGGCCACCGACAGCGCCTCCTGGGGATAGCGGGTACCGAGACGGCCCATCCCGCTGTCCAGCTTGACGTGGATCCGCGCCGCGCCCACCCGCCCCCGAGCGGTCGCCACCACCTGCTGGACGAACTCCTCCGACCAGGCGACGATGTCGGCACCCGCCCAGAGCGCCGCCGGCAGCTCCTCGGCGCTCAGCGCCCCCATCACCAGCAACGGGCCCGGGATGCCGGCATCCCGCAGCGCCACGGCCTCCTCGGCGCTCGCCACCGCCAGCCAGCTTGCTCCCGCCGCCCGCGCCGCCTCTGCGACCGGGCCGGCGCCGTGTCCATAGCCGTCGGCCTTGACGACCACACACAGCATCGAGCTGCCCAGCCCCGTGCGGAGATGGGCGACGTTGCGCTCGATCGCCGCCAGGTTGACTCGGGCAAGTGCGCGGACGGCCATCGCCGTCTGGCTACCGGGTGAGGGCCTCGAGCACGTCCACGCGGGTGACGACGCCGACGAGCCTGCCGTCGCCGTCGACCACCGGGAGGCGGTTGTGCCGATGCTCGGCGATCAGCTGTGCTGCGTGCTGTGCCGAGTCCTCCGCAGCCACGGTGAGCGGATCCCGCGTCATCATCTGCGACACCCTGGAGGCGAACGCATGTCGCAGGCGCTCCTCGTAGTGCTTGATCGGCTCCAGGAAGATCACCCCGCCGAACAGGTCGATGTGGTGTGGGAGCCGCAGGTCGGCGTCCTCGTCACGGATCACCAGGTCCGCTTCGGTGACGATCCCGATCACCCGATCCTCGAAGTCGACCACCGGCACGCCAGGGAGCTCGTGCTGGCGCATGAGCCGCAGCAGCGTCTCGACGTCATCTTCGGGATGAGCGGCGACCACGTCACGAGCCATGATCTCGGCGACGGTTGTCATCGGGCGCAGCGTAGTCGCTCGCAGGGAAGGCGGACGCGCAGGTCAGGGGGCGGTGGAGGCGATGGCCTGCGGCAGCCGAGCGGTGACGTCAGAGGCGATCACGCCCTCGTCGCCGATCTGCTCTGCTGACAGCCTCCCGGCCACGGCATGGATATACACACCGGCGCAGGCTGCGTGAAACGGGTCGGCCCCCTTGGCCAGGAACGCTCCGATCACACCGGAGAGGACGTCTCCGGTACCGGCTGTGGCCAGGGCCGGAGCGCCGCCGGGGTTAACGGCGACCCGCCCGGATGGCTCGGCCACCAGGGTGTCGTCTCCCTTCAGCACGACGATCGCGTCCGCGATCGACGCGGCGTTACGGACCGACTCCAGACGACGAGCCTGGATTCGCTCGCTCTCCTCACCCGTCAACCGGCCGAGCTCCCCTGCGTGTGGTGTCAGCACGGTGGAAGCGGGACGGCCGGCGAGCGAGGACAGCCTGCCGGCGTGGGCGTTCAGGCCGTCTGCGTCCAGGAGCAGCGGCAATCCGGCGCCGGCCGCCAGCTCCCGAACGAAGCTCACGGTGTCGGGGTCACGCCCCACCCCCGGGCCGAGCACCAGGGCGCCGGCACGCTCCGCGCGCTCGGCCACCACGGTGCGCGCCGCGGCGGCGATGTTCCCCTCCCGGTCGGGGAGCGGAACGCTCATCACCTCCAGCAGGCGTTGCTCGAAGATCGGGTTCAGCGAGGCCGGGACACAGACGGTGACGTAGCCGGCGCCGGCCCGCATCGCTGCCTCGGAAGCCAGGCACGGAGCTCCGGTGAGGCCGGTCGAACCGCCGCAGACCAGCACGCTGCCCGCCGCGAATTTGGTCGAGTCGCCGCTGCGCCGCGGAATCCCCTCCAGGACGCGCGCTCCGATCAGCCCGACATCGACCTTCGCTTCGCCCGGGGCGCCCTCGGGGATCCCGATGTCGATCACCCTCACCTCACCGGCGTGCGCCTTGCCCGGTGCGATCCACAGCCCTGGCTTGGCGGCATGGAAGGTGGCGGTGGCGGTGGCCTCGGTGGCGGCACCCTCAACCTGGCCGGTCGAACCATCCACGCCGCTGGGCATGTCACACGCAATCACCGGGACGGCGGCGGCGTTGATGGCCTCGATCGCCCCCGCCGCCGGCTCTCGGGGGGTGCCGGAGAATCCGGTGCCAAGGATGGCATCGACTACGCCGGCCGCACCGTCGAGCGACTCTGCTCGGAACTCGGCCGGCGCTGCTCCCGGCAGCCGTTTCAGGCTTGCCTGCGCATCGCCGCGGAGCTCGTCTGCGGGGCCGAGCAGCAGCACCTCTACCTCCCTGCCGCGGTCTCGCAGCAGCCGGGCAGCGACCAGACCGTCGCCGCCGTTATTCCCCTTGCCGCAGACGATCGCGATGCGCCCGTCGGGAACCAGCTCGGCGGTCAACGACGCCAGTCCTTCGCCGGCGCGCTCCATCAGCTCCAGGCTGGGAATCCCCCGCTCGCCGATCGCCCATTCGTCGGTGGCCCGCTGCTGCTCGGCATCGGGGAGCGGATCCAGCCAGTCGGGCAGGCTCACGAGGCGATCGCCACCGCAGCAGCTTCGGACCTGGTGTGGGTGAGCGAGATCGCCACCTCCACTCCGAGCGCGCGGGCCCGCGCCGCCACGCGTCCGTGCAGGCGCAGCTGAGGCGGACCATCGCCTCCCAGCACCTCTACCTCGTGCGGACTCCAGGCCGGCAGGCCGAGCGCCTTGGCCACGGCCTCCTTGGCGCAGAAGCGGGCGGCGAGGTGCTGTCCGGGCCGCGCCCGAGCGGCCGCATACTCCCGCTCATCCGGGGTGAACAGCCGATCGGCCAGCCGCGGCCGCCGCGCCAGCGCCCGCTCCAGGCGCTCAATCTCAAGCAGATCCAGCCCGACCCTCACTCCACCGTCACCGTCTTGGCCAGGTTGCGGGGCTGATCGACGTTCAATCCGCGC
The DNA here is from genome assembly GCA_963731435.1 of uncultured Solirubrobacterales bacterium. Lineage (GTDB taxonomy): Bacteria > Actinomycetota > Thermoleophilia > Solirubrobacterales > Solirubrobacteraceae > Palsa-465. The sequence goes on along the minus strand of CAVSVF010000001.1, from coordinate 680,367 downwards.
AGCCGCGCGATCTTGTACGCCAGCAGCTGAAGCGGGATCACCGCCAGCAGCGGGGCCAGCATCCAGTGGGTTGAGGGGATCCTGATCACCGCCTCCGCGTGCTCGGCGATCTGGCCGTCGCTGTCGCTGGCCACCGCGATAACGCGGGCGCCCCGCGCGCGTACCTCCTGGATGTTGGAGACGACCTTGGCCAGCACCGGGGACTCGGTGGCCACCACCACCACCGGCGTGCTCTCGTCCAGCAGCGCGATCGGGCCGTGCTTCATCTCGCCGGCGGCATAGGCATCGGTGGCGATGTAGGAGATCTCCTTGAGCTTGAGCGCGCCCTCCAGCGCCACAGGCAGTCCGACGTGGCGCCCGAGATAGAGAAAGAAGTCGGCGTCGTGCACCGCACTCGCCACCTCGTCAAGCAAGGCATCTCCCTGCTCCAGCAGCTCGGCGATGCGGTGGGGCAGGTGCTTGAGCTCGGCGATCGCCGCCGCCAGGGCATCCCGCGCCAGCGTGCCGCGCAGCTCCGCCAGGCGCAGCGCGATCAGGTACATCGCCGCCACCTGGCTGACGAAGGTCTTGGTCGCGGCCACGCCGATCTCCAGTCCGGCCCGGGTGAGCAGCACACCATCGGCCTCACGCATGGCCTGTGAGCCCATGATGTTGGTGATGGCCAGCACGCTGGCTCCGCGGCTGCGGGCGGTGCGCATCGCCGCCAGCGTGTCGGCGGTCTCGCCGGACTGCGAGATCCCGATGACCAGGTCGCCCGGTCCCACCACCGGGTTGCGGTAGCGGTACTCGGAGGCGATGTCCACCTCCACCGGGAGCCTCGCCCATTCCTCGATCGCGTAACGACCGATCAGCCCGGCGTGATACGAGGTCCCGCAAGCGACGATGATCACGCGCCGGACCGCTGTCAACAGCTCGTCGTCGATCGCTCCCAGGTCGCCCAGGTCGATGCCGTCATCGCGAGCGGCGCGCTCGCCGATCGTCTCGGCCACCGCGTCCGCCTGCTCGTGAATCTCCTTGAGCATGAACGTCTCGTAGCCCTGCTTCTCGGCGGTGTCGGCGTCCCAGTCGATCTCCACCACCTCACGCGGCTGCGGCACCCCGTCGGCACTGAAAAACTCCACGCCTTCCTTGCGCAGCACGACGATCTCGTCGTCGCCGATGTACTGGACCTGCCTGGTCTCACGCAGGAACGCGGGGATCGCCGAGCCGATGAACTGCTCCCCGTCGCCCCGACCCACGATCAGGGGGCACTCCTTGCGGGCGCCCACCAGCAGCCCCGGCTCGTCGGCGCTCATCGCGACGAACGCATAGTGGCCTCGCAGCTCGCCGTAGGCGCGACGCACCGCCTCGACCAGGCCGTGCTCGGAGTGCCGCGCCACCAGGTGGGCGATGACCTCCGCATCGGTCTCCGAGGTGAAGCGGGCGCCTTCGGCAGCCAGCTCCTCCTTGAGCGCCACATAGTTCTCGACGATCCCGTTGACCACGATGTGGATCCGGTCGGTGTTGTCGAAGTGAGGGTGGGCGTTGTCCTCGGTGACCCTGCCGTGGGTGGCCCACCGCGTGTGGCCGATCCCGGTGCCCTCGGGCGTCTGATCCGGTCCAACTGCAGGCTGTGCTACCGCCACCACCGCAGGCTTCGCCGGGCGCTCGGCGAGCGCAGCCCGCAGCGCGCTGAGATTGCCCACCGCCCGCACGGTGTCGATCCGGTCCCCGTCGAGGACCGAGATCCCCGCGGAGTCATAGCCGCGATATTCGAGCTTCTCCAGGCCCGCCAGGAGCAGGGGCATCGCCTCCCGTGGTCCGACGTAGCCGACGATGCCGCACATGCGCCTGTTGCTCCTGGGTGCTCGAAGGAATGAGGGTTTCGGTCGAGCCGCAGCGGCGGCCCGCGCCCCCAGCATCAGGCGGAGAGCGAAATGCGGATGTTAGAGGCTGGACGGGCGGCAGCCCCACGCCGAAGCCGGAACCGCCCCCAGCCCATAGAGTGCCCGCGGTGCCACGCGTCCCCCGCCTCCCGTTCGGTCCTGATCCGTTGCGGCGAATCCACATTCCGGAGGACCTGGATTCCATCACCGAGATCGGAGCCGAGGAGGATCCGGACGCCGCCGGGCTGAGCGAGGAGAACGTGGAGCGGATCTGGGGCTCCGCGGTCGAGCTGTATCGCACCGGTGTGCATCCCGCGCTCCAGCTCTGCGTGCGCCGTCACGGCAAGGTGGTCCTGGACCGAGCCATCGGCCATCTCCGGGGCAACGGGCCCCATGACAGCCCTGAGGAGCCCAAGGTCCCGGTGAGCACCAACACGCCATTCTGCGTCTTCTCCACCTCCAAGGCGGTGACCGCACTGGTGGTCCACCTCCTGCAGGAGCGCGGAGCCCTGGACATCCGGGACAAGGTCGTCGACTACATCCCTGAGTACGCCGTCCACGGCAAGGAGGAGACCACGATCGGCCACGTGCTGGCCCACCGCGCGGGGGTGCCGGGGCTGCCGCGCGAGGCGCTGGACCTTGACCGAGTTAGCGACCGGGAGTTCCTGACCCGGACGGTCGCCGAAGCCAAGCCGATGATCAAGCCAGGCACGATGCTGGCCTATCACGCCGTCTCCGGCGGGTTCATCCTCAGCGAGATCGTGCAGCGGGTAACCGGCAAGACGCTCCGCGAGGTGCTGGCGGAGCAGATTCTCGACCCGCTGGGATTTCGCTGGGGCAACTACGGCGTGAGGCCCGAGGATGTCGACCAGGTCGCGGTCAACTACGTCACCGGACCTCCGCTTCCGATACCGATTTCCACGCTGGTCACCAGGGTGCTGAGCCTGCCGCTGGATCAGGTGGTGGAGCTCTCCAACGACCCGCGATACCAGACCTCTGTGATCCCCAGCGCCAGCCTGATGACCAGCGCAAACGAGCTTTCACGGTTCTTCGAGATCTTCCGCCGCGGCGGTGAGCTGGACCGGGTCAGGGTGATGCAGCCGGAGACGCTTCGACGGGCGCTGACCGAGCAGTCGCGGCTGGAGCTGGACCTCTCGCTGCTGTTCCCCGCGCGCTTCAGCTACGGACTGATGCTCGGCGCCAAGGTCATCAGCCCGTTCGGGCTGGACACCGACGAGACATTTGGTCATCTCGGGCTGATCAACATCATGGGCTGGGCCGACCCTGCGCGCGGGGTCTCGGTGGGGCTTACCAACAGCGGCAAGGCGATCGTCTATCCCGAGGTGGCGAGGTTCTACGCCGTCATGCAGCGGATCGCCTCCGAGGTGCCGAAGGTCCCGGAGTCGGAGCGGATGATCTGATCCGTCAGGCTGAGCGCGGGGCCAGCGCCTCCTGGACCACCGTGGCCAGCCGCTCGCACACCGCCTCGGTTTCCTGCTCGCTGGGGGCCTCCACCATCACCCGGATCAGCGGCTCGGTGCCCGAGGCCCGCACCAGCACCCGGCCGCGCCCGGAGAGCGCCTCCTGCTCACGGTCGATGGCCGTGGTCACCTCAGGCGCCTCCATCGTCGCTCTGAGTGCATCGCGGTCCGCCGCGCGGTGATTGACCAGGCGCTGGGGCAGCTTCTCCATCGCATCGCGCTCGGCCAGATCGCCGCCGGCCAGCGCCTCAAGCGTCAACAGCGCGCTGGCGATTCCATCGCCGGAGGGCCCGAAGCCGAGCTCGATGATGTGCCCCGACTGCTCGCCTCCGAGGGTCCAGCCCCGTCGGCGGAGCTCGTCCAGCACGTAGCGGTCTCCGACCGCGGTGCTGGCAACCTCAACCCCGGCGGCGGCCATCGCGGTGTGAAAGCCGTAATTGGTCATGACCGTCACGGCCACGCCGTCCCCGGTGAGCCGGCCCGCGCGCCGGAGGTGCAGGGCCGCCAGCGCCACCAGCTCATCGCCGTCGACGACCGTCCCGGTGCGGTCGATCGCCAGAACCCGATCCCCGTCTCCGTCGAAGGCAAAGCCGGCGTCATAGGAACCCGCGGTGATCGCCTGGCGCAGAGTCTCCAGATGAGTGGAGCCGCAGCCGTCGTTGATGTTGCGCCCGTCCGGGCGATCGGCGATCACGTCCACCTCCGCGCCGAGCCGGCGAAAGATCTCCGGCGCAGCCTGATAGGTGGCGCCGTTGGCGCAGTCCAGCACGATCCTGCGTCCGCTGAGCTCAAGCGTCTGAAAGCGGGTGTGGAGCTCCCGGAGGTAGTCCTCCAGCGCGCCGTGCAGGCGACGTATCCGGCCGATCCGCTCCGGCGGAGGCTTCGGGCGCTCCAGCTCCGCCTCGATCTCGTGCTCGGCGTCGTCCCCGAGCTTGAAGCCATCGGCGGCGAACAGCTTGATCCCGTTGTCCTCGTAGGGATTGTGGGAGGCCGAGATCACCGCGGCCAGATGCAGCCCGTGGCGGCGCACCAGCAGCGGCGCGGCCGGTGTCGGCAGGACCCCGCCCAGCAGCGCGTCCCCCCCGGCCTCTGTGACTCCGGCGGCGATCGCCGCCTCCAGCATCTCCCCGGACTCACGGGTGTCTCGCACCACCAGCACCTGCGGCCGCTCCTCCGGCTGATGGGCCACCGCCGCCCGCGCCAGGCCCAGCGCCAGCTCGGCGGTCAGGAACTGCCCGGCCCGGCCCCGGACTCCGTCCGTGCCGAAAAGCTGACGCGCCATCCGGCCCGCGGTCAGCGCTTGGAGAACTGCGGCCGCTTGCGGGCCTTCTTCAGACCGGCCTTCTTGCGCTCCTTGACGCGCGGGTCACGCGTCAGGAACCCGCGGCGCTTGAGCTCACCCCGCAGCTGCGGATCGGCGACGATCAGCGCACGGGAGATGCCGTGGCGCAGGGCGCCCGCCTGGGCGGCAACACCGCCGCCGTGCATCCGCGCGATCACGTCCATGCGCTGCTCGTAGCCGACGGACTCAAGCGGCTGGCGGATGATCCGCTGCAAGGTCGGGCGAGGAAAGAACTCATCCAGCGTCTTGCCGTTGATCGAGTACGACCCCGCACCGGGCTTGAGGATCACTCGCGCCACCGCGGTCTTGCGCTTGCCGGTGGCGGTGTAGCGGGCGCCGGCGGCGAGATCGATCGTCGCGCCGGAGATCGGCCGGGACTCCTCCTCGTCGGAATCATCGCCGCGGGAGGCGGCGGCTTCTGCCTCCGCCTCGGCGGCAGCCTGGGCCTCGGCGTCGAGGAACTGCTCCCCCTCGGGCACGATGTCGGGCTCCAGGTCTGCACCTGGGATCTCCGGCTTGGCCCGGGGCGCCAGCTCCTCCTCGGGCACGCTCGCCCCTGACGGCTCGCCCGTTTCCTCGGTGGGGGGACTGACGGCGGTGGCCGCCTCGGGAACGGACTCCGAGCCGGTGGGCCCGACCGGCTCGTCGGCCGGAGGTGCGGCAGGCTCCTCGGCGATGGGCGCCGGCGCCTCGGCGGTCGGTTCGGGTGCCCCTGCCTCCTCGGCCTGTGGCTCGCCGTCGGCGGCGCTCACGGGCGCATCCTCGGGGACATCCACGGGGGCGTCCTCGGCGGCCTCCACCGGGGGCTCGTCTGCCGAGCCCGTCGGCTCGTCCTCGTCGGGCGCGGCCGGGGCGTCATCGGTGGGGGGCAGCGGCGTGCCCTCAGCGGGCGCCTCGTCGTCCCCTCCAGCGGGCTGGTCGTCGGTCGGAGGCAGTGGTTGGTCTCCGAAGGACTCGTCGTCGGGACGGGACTCGTCCTCGGGATGCTCTGTGTCGCTCAAGTCTTGATCTCCATCGGTTGCGGCTGCTGGGCAGCGTGGGGATGCTCGGGGCCGGCGTACACCTTCAGCTTGGTCAGCTGCTTGCGCGCCAGCCGGTTGCGAGGAAGCATGCCCTTGACCGCAAGGCGGATGACCTCCTCGGGCCTGCGATCAAGCATCTCGCCGAGGGTCCGTGACTTCAGACCGCCGGGGTACCCGGAGTGCCGGTAATACAGCTTGTTGGCGAGCTTGTTGCCGGTCACCGAGATCTTCTCGGCATTGACGACCACGACGAAGTCCCCGGTGTCGATGTGGGGGGTGTAGGTCGGCTTGCGCTTGCCTCGCAGCGCCTCGGCGATCTGCGTCGCCAGCCGGCCGAGCGTCTGCCCGGAAGCATCGACCAGGAGCCAGTTCCGCTCTCTGTCTGAAGGTTTGGCGACGTAGGTCTTCATGGCATGCAGTGGCCGCGCGGTTCTCGCGCGGCCGAGCGCCCATGATAGGCGATCGTCGGGGCGACGCCGCGGAGGTCAGCGCCGCTCGTCGTCCGGGCGACCGCCCCGGCCTATTCCCACTCGATCGTGCCGGGTGGCTTGCTGGTGATGTCCAGCACCACCCTGCCCACCGGACGGATCTCGTTGATCATCCGGCTGGCGATCTGCTCCAGCAGGTCGTAGGGAAGCCGTGCCCAGTCGGCGGTCATCGCGTCGTCGCTGGTGACCGCCCTGATCACCACCACGTTGCCGTAGGTGCGGGCGTCCCCCTGGACCCCCACGGTCCTGATGTCAGGCAGGACGCAGAACGATTGCCACAGCTCGCGGTAGAGGCCGGCGCGGCGGATCTCCTCCTGGAGGATGGAATCGGCCTCCCGCAGAGTCTCCAGGCGCTCCCGCGTCGCCTCGCCGCCGACGATCCTGATCGCCAGACCGGGCCCGGGGAAGGGCTGGCGCCAGACCAGGCGCTCAGGCAACCCGAGCTCCTCGCCCACCGCCCGGACCTCGTCCTTGAACAGAGCGCGGAGGGGCTCCACCAGCTCGAAGTTGAGGTCCTCGGGGAGACCCCCGACGTTGTGGTGGGACTTGATCGTGGCCGCGCCCGTCCCACCGCCGGACTCGATCACGTCGGAGTAGAGCGTCCCCTGGACGAGAAAGCGCACGTCGCTGAGCTTGCTCGCCTCCTCCTCGAACACGCGAATGAACTCCGAGCCGATCCGCTTACGCTTCTCCTCGGGGTCGCTCACTCCCTGCAGCCGGGCCAGAAAGCGGTCGGAGGCATCGACCGCGACCAGGGGAACGTGGAAATGGTCGCGAAACGCGTCGATCACCTGTTTCCCCTCGTTCTTGCGCATCAGGCCGTGGTCGACGAACACGCAGGTGAGCCGGTCTCCGATCGCCCGGTGCACCAGCAGTGCGGCGACGCTGGAGTCCACCCCCCCGGAGAGCCCGCAGATCACCTGGCCGTCTCCGACCTGCGCCCTGATCCGCTCGATCTGCTCCTCGATCACCGAGGTCGCACTCCAGCTTCGTTCGCAGCCGCAGATCTCCCCCAGGAAGTTGGTCAGCACCTGCTGCCCGTAGGGGGTGTGGACCACCTCGGGGTGGAACTGGATCCCGTAGACGCCGCGGTTCTGCGACTCGAACGCCGCCACCGGCGAGGCGGTGGAGGAAGCCAGCGCGACACAGCCCTCGGGCGGAGTGCAGACCGTGTCGCGGTGCGACATCCAGCAGGTCTGCTCAGGCGGAGTTTCGGCGAGGAGCCTTCCCGGCTGGTGCACGTTCAGGGCGGAGCGACCGAACTCGCCGATCTCGGCCCCCTCGACACGGCCTCCCAGCTCCCGCGCCAGCAGCTGCATGCCGTAGCAGATGCCCAGCACCGGAATACCCAGCTGCAGCAGCTCACGGTCAAGCGGCGGCGCGCCATCGGCGTAGACGGAAGCGGGGCCCCCGGAGAGGATCAGGCCCTTGGGACGGCGCGCTGCGACTTCCTGGGCGCTGACATGGTGTGGGAGCAGCTCGGAGAAGACACCGGACTCGCGCACCCGGCGGGCGATCAGCTGCGAGTACTGGCCGCCGTAGTCGAGGACGACGACCTCTTGGGTCCGCGCCGGCGGAGCAGCGGTGGGATCAGCCTCGAGCGTGTTGGCGGCTTCCAACGCTGGAGGGCCCACCGGGAGAGCCACTAGTCGGCGACGCCGACCGTCGCGGCCTTGCCGCTCGCCCCCATCCCGACGCCCTGCTCCCGTTGGAGGTGCTTGCCCTCGGTCTGCAGAGCCGGAGCGACCATCAGCTCGGCCCGGTTGAACTCGGCGATGTCCCGGTACCCGCAGGTGGCCATCGAGGTGCGCAGCCCGCCCATCAGGTTGAAGGTTCCATCGTTCTCCCGCGCGGGGCCGCGGACGATCTCCTCGAGGGTCCCGTTGGGCGTGGTGGCCACCCGCGTGCCGCGGGGAAGGCTGGGATGGAAGGTCGCCATCCCCCAGTTGTAGCCGCGTCCGGGGGCCTCGTAGGCCCGGGCCAGGGCAGACCCGAGCATCGCGGCATCGGCGCCGCAGGCGATCGCCTTGGCGATGTCCCCTCCGTTGCGCATGCCACCGTCTGCGATGACCTTGACGTAATCACCGGTCTCCAGCATGTGCTGCGACCGGGCGGCGGCCACGTCGGCGATTGCCGTGGCCTGCGGGACTCCGATTCCGAGAACTCCGCGGGTCGTGCAGATTGCTCCCGGCCCGACCCCGACGAGCACCCCGGCGGCGCCCGTGCGCATCAGGTGCAGGCCCGTGTGGTAGGAGGCGCAGCCCCCGACGACCACCGGCGTGGGAGTCAGCTCCCGGATGAACTCTTTGAGGTTGAGCGGCGGCCGTGACTCGTCCATCGAGACGTGCTCGGCGGAGACCACGGTCCCCTGGATCACCAGGATGTCCAGTCCGGCCTCCAGCGCAACCTCGTAATGGGTCCGGACCTTCTGCGGAGTCAGGGAGGCGGCGGCAACGACGCCTTGGGCCTTGATCTCCTGTATCCGCTGAGCGATCAGCTCAGGCTTGACCGGTTCGCGGTAGATGTCCTGCATCTCCCGCGTGGCGATGTCCCGTGAGAAGGTGGAGATGCGCTCGAGCTCTGCGTCGGCGTCCTCGAAGCGACAGAAGATACCCTCGAGATTGAGCACCGCGAGGCCCCCCAGCCTCCCCAGGACGCCGGCAGTCTGCGGCGAGACGACCCCGTCCAGCGCGGCCGCGAGCAGCGGCAGTTCGAAGCGGTACGGGCCCAGCGTCCACGAGATGTCGACGTCGTCGGGATCGCGCGTGCGGCGCGAGGGGACGATCGCGATGTCGTCGAACCCGTAGGCCCGACGAGCCTTCTTTCCCCGTCCGATTTCTACTTCCATCGCAGCAGCGTAGTCCGGGCCGCGGACGGGACCGCGGCGGGTGAGCGAGGCACGAGAACACGGACGAAGGCGGCAACCATCGGGCCGTCGATGCTAGCAGTGGCACCCCTGGCTCCCCGCTTCGCAGAGCGCGACTCAAGCGGCCGGGAAGCCGCCCTAACGGATCTCGGCGGAGAGCTCCAACGGCTCTGCGCGGACCTCGGCGAGCAGCTTCTCGACCCGCGGTGGATCGATCACGCCGGCACCGAAGTGCTGGGTGGACTCGGCGCCACAGGCCACCCCGAAGCGCAGGCAGTGGAGCGGGTTGCCGCCCGCGTAGCGCGCGGCCACGTAGCCGGCCAGGAAGGCGTCGCCGGACCCGATCGCCGACCTCGCTTCCTGCTCCTCCACCTGCACGCGGCAGAGCAGCGGGGTTCCGTCGTCCAAAACCTGGGCGTAGCAGCCGTCGGGCACGGTCATGATCGCTTCGCCGGCGCCGAGGCGGGTCATCTCGGCCACGGCACGAGCGCGATCGTCTACGTCATTGAACTCGTGGCCAACCAGCTCCTCGGCCTCCAGCTCGTTGGGGGAGACCAGCTCCGGCTCGGCCCGCATCGCCAGGCGCAGCGGCTCCCCCTCGGTGTCGATGATCGTGGTGACGCCCAGCTTGCGCACGTCGCGGATCAGCCCGGCGTAGACGCCGACGTCCACCTCCCGGGGCAGCGTGCCCGCGAACACGCACATGCTCGCCCCCTTGGCGAGGTAGAGCAGCTTCTCCCGAAACAGCTCCAGCTCGGTGGCGGAGACGGCGGGCCCACGCTCGTTGATCTCGGTATGCATACCGGTGGTCGGATCGAGGACGGCCGTGTTGGTCCGTGACTCCTCCCGGATGCGGATGAAACCGTTGAGGATCGCCTCGTCGCCCAGCGCCTCGATGATGCGCGCTCCGGTCGAGCCACCGGCCAGGCCGGTGGCGATCACGGGCTGGCCAAGGCGCTTCAGTGCCCGAGCGATGTTTACGCCCTTACCCCCGGCCATCGTCATCTGATCGACGGTGCGGTGTCTGCGCCCGGGGGTGAAGCTCGGCACCTCAAGCGTCTTGTCGAGGGCTGCGTTGAGCGTGACGGTGATGATCATGCCTGCAACGGACCGGCTCGCTTCCTTTCCCTCCGCCTGCCGCGCACGATCCCTCGCCTAGCCATGACGGCGATCAGGATCAGCGCCAACAACACAAGAGTAGACCCTCTCGTGAGGAAGCTGGCGGCGACCGTCAGCGGACTCACCGCCGGCAGGGCGTGGGCTAGCAGCAGCGGGACCCTGGCCACCTCACGTCCGTTGACGTAGACCCGCACGAACCCGACGGCGGCGTGACGCTTCAGCGGTCCGGAGACCTGAGCCGGCGCCTTGACCCGGATGGAGGTGTGCGCCGAACGGGGGATCACCCGGGAGTAGGCGGTGCCGACGATCAGCTTCGCCCGCGCTCCCGGCCGATAGCGGATGGTGGGGCGAGCCAGCACCTTGCCGGCGGGCAGCGGGGTGACCAGCTTGAACTGCCGGAAGCCATAGAGCAGCAGCGCGAGGGTGTCGCTGTCCCGGTCGGCCTCGCTGGCGGTTCCCATCACCGCGCTGATCAGGGTCATGTTCCCGCGGGTGGCCGACCCCACGAGCACGTAGCCGGCATCCAGGGTGTGGCCGGTCTTGATCCCGTTGACGTGGTGATGACCGAGGATGTCGTTGGTATTGGTCACGAGCCGGGCGGAGTTGCCGGTGCGCAATACCGCCGAGGATCGCGACACCACCCTTTTTATGAAGCCGTTGTGGGTGACCAGGTAGCGCGCCAGCGTGACCAGGTCGGCGGCGCTCGAGTAGTTGCCAGGGTTGTCCAGCCCGCTGGGGGTGGAGTAATGAGTGTGGTTCAGGCGCAGCTGCCTGGCGCGCGCGTTCATCATGCCCACGAACCGCCCCACCGATCCATTGCCGACGTTGTAGGCAAGGTCCTCGGCGGCGTCGTCGGCGCTGGGGAGCATCAGGGCCACCAGCAGGTCGTGGACGCTCATCCGCTCGCCGGGCGCCAGCCCGATCTGTGAGTCCGCCGACGCGGGGGAGTAGCCATTCTGGGCGAAGACCCGGCCGAGGGGCACGTGCTCCACGGTCAGCAGCGCGGTCATCAGCTTGGTCGTGCTGGCGATCGCCCGGCGGGAGTTGGGGGCCCGGCCGTAGAGGTACTGGCCGGTGCTCTCATCGATCAGGATGGCCGAGGGGGCGCTCAACGCCGGCGCGGCGACCGCCCGCGTGCTCGGCGCCAGCACCATCAGAAAGGCACCGGCGAGGAGGAGGACCTGCAGCGGCAGACGCCGAGACAATGCCCGGCTCATCTTCTGAGTCGGAGGCGCTGCCCGGTCTGCAGGCTGTTGGGATCGACCCGGGGGTTCAGGGCCTCGAGCGCACCCACCGGGATCCCGGTGCGGTTGGCGATGCCCGTGAGGTTGTCCGCTGGCCGGACCACGTAGAACCGGCTGCCGGCGGAGCTCCGGTGTCCACCGCTTCCGCCGACGTGGTGGTGATGGACGGAGGACTTCGTCGACTGCGCGCTGCTGACTACCAGGTAGGTCCCCGCGAGGACTGCAGCCAGCGCGATCGGCGCCAGGTAGCGCGCTCGACGTCGAGGCTGCATCGCAGCGCCGATCATACAGTCGGGCCACCACGCCCGGAAGGCTGATGCGGGAGACCGGGCGCAAACCTGGAGGTTAGGCCGCCAGCTCCCAGGCGAGCTCACGCAAGCGCCGGGCCTCGGCTCGAGCGGCCGTCGCGGGGTCCCCCCCGGCCCGTTCGTGGGCGGCGATGATCCCGCGGGATGCGCTCACCAGGCCCCCTGCCGCGCCGGGGGCGAAGGCGGGAGCAAGATCCTCCACCCGGCCGCCCTGCGCCCCGACGCCGGGGAGCAGGAAGACCGTCGCAGGCATCAGCTCCCGCAGGCGCTCCAGCGATGCCGGCGCCGTGGCGCCGACCACCGCGCCCACGTCATCAAGGCCGTGCTCGCCGGCTGAACCGCTGCCGAGCCCGGCCACGAGGCGGGCGATCCGCTCGCTGACCGATCCCCCATCGGCCAGCTCCAGCTCCTGCACATCGGCGGCGCCGGGGTTGGAGGTGCGGACCAGCACGAATACCCCTGCCCCATGGGCGCGCGCCGACTGCACCAGCGGGTCCAGTGAATCCGCGCCGAGCAGGGGATTCACGGTCAAGGCGTCCGCCCCCAGGCCGCGCACGTCTCCGTAGGGAGTCTGTGTGTGGCCGAAGAAGGCCTGGCCGTAGGCCGCGGCGGAGACGTCGATGTCACCGCGCTTGCCGTCGGCGAGGACCAGCAGCCCATGCTCCCGCGCGCGGTGGACCACCTCCAAGAGGGCGGCCCAGCCCGGGGCCCCGAGCCGCTCGAAGCAGGCGAGCTGCGCCTTGACCGCAACGCACTCCTCGCCCGCCGCCTCAATCGCCAGCGTGCAGTGGACCGCCACCGCCATCGCGGCGCGGCTGGCCGGCGAGGCCGGTGGGTCGCCCCCGCCCCCCGCGAGCTCGATCGCGCGGGGCCAGAGGCGTCCCGGGTCGGGGTCCAACCCGAGCACCAGCTGGCTTTCCCGCTCAGCTACGCGCTCCGCGAGTCGCTCGCCGAAGCTCGCCTTAGCCGGCGAGTCTGGGGAGGGGCCAACCGCACCGGCATCCGGCACCCGGTCTGCCCCACCCCCGGCGATCACGCTGGCAAACCCTGACCGCCTACCGCCTGCTCGTGACGCGTCGGCACCAAGCGCAGCGCCGACCCGTCGCAGTTTCCCGGCTGAGCTACTTGATCGCCTTCTTCAGTCCGGCGCCGGCGGTGAACTTCGGGACCCGCGAAGCGGAGATCTTGATCTTCTCGCCGGTGGCCGGGTTGCGACCCTCCCGCGCGCTCCGCTGCGAGACGCTGAACTTGCCAAAGCCCGAGAAGGTGATCTCGCCGCCCCGCTTGAGCGTGTCCTCGATGGTTTGAAGAACGGCGTCCACCGCCTCCGATGCATCCTTCTTGCTCAGATCGGCGCGGTCGGAAACTTGGTCGACGAACTCTGACTTCGTCACTGGCTGCCTCCTTGGAGGTTGTTAGGAATCATCGACGCTAACAGGGCTCACGGACGTTTTCGTCGGACGTTCCTGCCGCGCGGTGCCATTCTGTCCGCTCCGGAAGACGACCACGCGGTCTCGTCCCCCCGATCCCCGCAAATTGGGAACTTCTGTGGGAGGCTTCAGGCCTCAGGATGCTGCAGCACGTCACCCGAGAACTGCCGCCGGCACAGCTGAAACGCTCAATCGAGTTCTACGAGCTGCTCGGCTTCAACCGGGTCAGCGCGCCGCCTGGCATCCGGGGACGGGCGGTATGGCTGGAGCGTCGAGCCACCCAGATCCACCTGATGCCGCGTGATGACGCCCACCCGCAGTCCGGTCACATCGGCCTCGTGCTGGACGACTACGAGAGCACCTTGGCGGCCCTGCGCTCAGCCGGATACGAGGTGGAGCCGCGCCAGCCACATTGGGGGGCTTCCCGTGCCTACGTGCGCGATCCGGCCGGAAACCTGGTGGAGCTGATGGCCTTCCCGCCCGGTGACCAACCACCGCAAGCCTGAGCGCGCACCGGTTCATCGGCGGGGAAAGCGAGAATGGGCGGGTGAACGTTGCTCGGGTGGGTTGGCTGGCGACCGTGGTCGTCTGCCTGATCGCGGTGCTGATCCTGGCGGTGCAGGGCTATATCGGCTACGCCGCCGTGACCCTGGCCGTCGCGCTCTCGGCGGCGATCAACCTGCGCTGAGGCACGAGATGGACCTCGGTCTCGCCACAGTCTCGACCACGCTCGCCGGGCCGGACCGCATCGACCCCAGGGCCGGGGAGCTGGAGCAGCAGCGAAGCCGGGCTCGGGGCGGGACGAGCGTGGAGCGGATCATCGTGACCGCCGACTCCGCGCGGTGCCTGGACTCAGACGTCCGCGAGCTGCTGTCGCTGGACGCCGGCGCCGGCGTCCGCACCCAGCTGCTCGACGCCTCGTCCGCCCTTCCCCCGGATCTCGATCTCCCTCTGCCCCTGGCCATGTGGGATGGATCACGAGCCCAAGTCGGCGAGACCGAGTTTGAGGCGCCGGACCGCGTCGCCCGTGTGTCAGCGGCGTTCGAGAGCTTGCGAAGCGCCCTCCCCCGCGACGAGCTCGTCCTGCCCGAGCCGCTCCTGCTGCTGGCGGGGGTTGCCAGAGCGGCGGCCCCCGTGCTGTGTGAGGGCTGCGCTCCCTACCACGGGCTCATCGAAGATCTCCGACTAGTCGATCTGATCGATGCGCCGCGGCGATTCGGAGACTTCTTCCGGGATGCGCTGGATCCCCTGGCCAAGCGATCGAGAGCTCGTGTCCTCGTGGCGGGAGCCGCCGACGGCGGCCTGCTCAGCCTCGTCCTCTCCGCCTGCGAACGCGCCGGCAGCGAGGGCGCCGTGACGGTGATCGACCGCTGTCCCACCGCGCTGCTGCTCAACCGGGTGATGGCCGACCACGAGCGCGCGCGCATCGCCACCCTCAAGGCAGACGTGACGGTCGATCCACCCGCCGGGCCATTCGACGCCATCGTCACCGATTCGATGTTGACGCTGCTCTCGCACGATGGTCGCGCTCGCGCGCTGGCGGGCTGGCGGGCATCCCTGGCGCCGGGGGGCCGGCTGATCACGACGTTGCGCATCGAGCCGGAAGCCGACGGGACCGCCGAATCCGTGGACGAAGAGGCCAGAGCGGCTTTCGCCGCGATGGCGCGGAGCGCCGCCGAGGTTCGCGCGCCCCTCCTCGAACTGACGCCGGCCGAGCTGGAAGCCCGGGCTCACACCTTTGCCGGCAGCGTGAAGGTCAGTCCGGTCGCCTCCGTGCCGGAACTGGAGGCGCTCCTGCGGGAGGCGGGACTGGAGATCGAAGACCTCCAGCTGCGCCACTCGGCGGGGCTCGGAAAACGAGCGGTGGCCGGTCCTTCCGCCCGGCGTCCGGCCACCCGCGCGGTGGTCATCGCTCGGCACCGATGAGCCAGCTGGGGCGCCCTGGCAGCTCCCGGCTTGGCGACGAGCACCGCGTCCAGGCCGATGTCGATGGGCTGCCGGTCGTCTTCACTTCCCGTGACGCGCCGCTGCGGCCGTCTCCGGAGGCCTTTGCCAGCGCCATGCTGATCCCCGCCCTCCATCACGGCGAGGTGTTGAGGGTGGAGGCTCCGCTGGACCGCCGGTGGCTGAAAGGCGCCGCGGCCGCTGCCCGCCTCACGGCGGCCTGGTGGGACTACGAGCCACATCGGGTGGCCGCGCGGCGCGCCCTCCCCGGCCTGACCCGCCGGGTCCCCGATGAAGCGCTCTGCTTCACGCTGGGCGTCGACTCCTTCCATGTCCTCATGCAGCACCGCCCGCGACCCTCCACGATCTGCTTCGTCCAGGGATACGACGTGGCGCTGGACGATCATCCCCGGGCCGCCGCCGTCGAAGCACGGATACGCCAGGTGGGCGACGCGCTCGGGGTGCGCGCCGTGATTCTGCGCACCGACCTGCGGGAGAATCCGCTCTTCGCCTCGGTGACGTGGGAGTACACGCACGGCGGCGCGCTCGCCGCGGCCGGACATCTGCTCGGCGGCATCGCCGGCACCCTGCTGATCGCCGGTACGTTCTCGCCCGCCTCCCTGCGCCCCTGGGGCTCCCACCGAGACCTGGACTCCTGCTGGTCCTCCAGGCGCATGCGGATCGAGCACGCCGATCAGGAGCTGGCCAGGGAGAGCAAGCTGTTCGCGATCGCGCACGAACCGCTGGTGCAGGCGAACCTCCGCGTGTGCTGGGAGCACCTCACCGGGGATCTCAACTGCTCCCGCTGCGACAAGTGCGTCTCGAGCATGGTGATCCTTGACGCCGCCGGGGTGCTTGACCGGTTCGCGACGTTCGCGCCTGAGCGACCGCTACCGGCGCTCATCGACGAGCTGCCGACCACCCGTTACCTGAACCAGTACGCCCGCCTGATTCGCACGGTTCTCCGCGGTGACGTGGCCGCCGCCGCCGGGAGGTTGCTGGAGCGCAGCACGCCCTAGGCGTCCTCGCTTCCGGACACGCCGCCTGGCTTCACTCCGCCGCCAGCTGCTCCCCCGGGCGGACCCGGTCCTCCGGCTCCAGGTGGATCAGCACGTCCGCGCCGCGAAGGCGAGCGGCAATCACGTCCTGCAGCTCGTGCGCCGTGCGGTGGGCGGTCTCCAGCGAGATGCCGGAGCGAAACTGCACGTGCAGGTCGACGTAGCGCCGAGCGCCGGCGCGGCGGGTGCGAAGCTCGTGGTAACCCACCACGCCGCTCGGCGAGAACGCCTCGATCGCCGCGCGGATGGCGTCGACCTCGTCCGCCGGCAGCGCCTGGTCGACTAGCACCCGAGACGAGCGCATGAGCAGGCGCACCCCGGTGAACACGATCGCCCCCGCGACTATCAGCGCGACCGCCGGGTCCAGCCACTGCTTGCCGGTGATCCGCACGAGCAACAGCGCAATCAGAACCGCCCCGGAGGTCAGCGCGTCGGTGCGGAGATGGGTGGCGTCTCCCTCAAGGGCGGGTGATCCGGTCAGTCGCGCGCTCCTCGCCAGCCGCCAGGACACCACCAGGTTGACGACGATGGAGAAGGCGACCACGCCGATCCCGATCCCGACCGTATGGACGCTGCCATGGCCGAGCAGACGCCTGATCGCCTCGAACGCGATCGCGGCCGAGCCGACGAGGATCAGGATGCCCTCAATCGCCGCCGCCAGATTCTCAATCTTCTCGTGCCCGTAGCGGTGACTCTCATCTGCCGGTTCTCCCGCCTTGCGCACCGAGATGTAGGCAACGATCGAGGCGATCAGATCAATGCTCGAATGCACCGCGTCGGTGAGGATCGCCACCGATCCCGTGACGGTGCCGGCGATCACCTTCATCAGGATCAGCCCGGCGTTTGAGACGACCGAGACGATCGCGGATCTCCGCTTGAGCCCCTCGGCATCCTCGGTCACGGCCTCCACATCCCCGGCCACTGCCTCAGGCGACGCTCCCACCATCGTCGTCTCCTACCGCCTCAACCAGTCCGCAAAGGCGCGAATGGCCCGGCCGCGATGACTGATCACATCCTTCTCGGACTCGGTCAGCTCGGCCATCGTCAGGCCGTCACCGAGGTCGTCCGGGAGAAAGATCGGGTCGTAGCCGAAGCCCCGCGTTCCACGGGCCTGCGGCGCCATCCGGCCCCGGCACTCGCCGAAGAAGACCTGCTCGGCGCCCGGATCGGCTGCGTCCACCCAGGCGAGGGCGCAGACGTAGCGCAGGCCGCTGCCGGGCGGCACCTCGTCGATCAGCTTCTGCAGGTTCGCGGCGTCGGATGCGCCGACCCCGGCGTAGCGGGCCGATCGCACACCGGGCTTGCCGTCAAGCGCCTGCGCCTCGATCCCGGAATCGTCGGCGATCACGGCTACCCCGAGCGCTGCGGCGGCCGCGCGGGCCTTGCCGAGCGCGTTCTCGGCGAAGGTGTCGCCGTCTTCCGGAGGCAGGCCGAAATCCTCGGCGAGCGGTTCAACGGAGATACCCAGCGGAACCAGGATCCGCTCCACCTCCTCCACCTTGTGGCGGTTATGCGTCGCCAGAACCAGCGCCGGCCGCTGCGCCGGCTCAGCCGCCACCGCTCACTCCGTGGCGCCCGCTACCGCCTCGTCCTGGGCGGCGCGCAGTGACTCGATCCCCGCTCCTGCCAGGGCCAGCAGATCGTCCAGATGCGCGCGCGAGAGCGGCGTGCGCTCGGCCGTCGCCTGCACCTCGATCAGCCCACCGTCGCCGGTCATCACCACGTTGGCGTCAACCTCGGCGGCGGAGTCCTCCGGGTAGTCGAGGTCGAGCAGCGGCATGCCGTCGACGATCCCGCAGGAGACCGCCGCCACCGATCCGGTGAGCGGTGTGCGCTCCAGCGCGCCCTCGGCCAGCAGGCGCTGGAAGGCGAGCCGCAGCGCCACCATGCCGCCGGTGATGGATGCGCAGCGCGTGCCGCCGTCGGCTTGGAGCACGTCGCAGTCGACGTAGACCGTCCGCTCTCCCAAAGCGGTGAAGTCGATGACCCCGCGGAGCGAGCGCCCGATCAGCCGCTGGATCTCGACCGTGCGGCCGTCCGGCCGTCCCTTGGTGACGTCGCGCTGCTTGCGCTCGCCGGTCGAGGCGGGCAGCATCCCGTATTCGGCCGTGACCCATCCGCGTCCTGCGCCCTTCAGCCAGCGCGGCACGCTCTCCTGCACCGAGGCGGTGCAGATCACCCGCGTCTCGCCCATCGAGATCAGCGCCGAGCCGGTCGCCGAGCGAACGAAGCCGGGCTCGATGCCCACCGGACGCAGCGCATCGGCGTTCCGCCCGTAGCTGCGCTCCCGCGTCGTGGTGCTCACGCGCTCACCGGCTCTGGCAGCTCGACGTGCTCGACCTCACCCAGCGGCATCTGCAGGAACCGGGAGCCCAGCGCACAGAACGCGTCGGTCTCACCGGTGCAGCGGAACCGGTAGCTGCCCTCGCCCGGCTGCGGGTTCAGCAGCTCCCGAGAGGCGAGCGCGCGCTCGACGCTACGGGCCACCCCCGAACCGGACGTCATCAGTGAAACGCCGCGGCCAAGCATGCGCTGAAGCAACGGAGCGACCAGGGGGTAATGCGTGCAGCCGAGGATCACGCTGTCGACGGCCGCCGCGCGCAGCGGCGCGCAGTAATCCCGGACGGTGTCGACGACATCGGAGTCGAAGGGAAAGCCGCTCTGGATGATCGGCGCGAGATCGGGACAGGCCACGCTCTCCAGGTGCACATGCGGATCGGCCGCCGCCACCGCCTGCTCGTAGGCTCCGCTGGCCACCGTGGCCGGCGTGGCCAGGAGCCCGATCCGCCCCGTCCGGCTGCCGGCGACCGCCAGCTGGGTGGCCGGCGCGATCACCCCGATCACATCGACCTCCGGGGACACGGCGCCGAGATGCTCCCCCAGCACGTCCAGTGCGGCAGAGCTGGCGGCGTTACACGCCACCACCAGGAGCTTCGCCCCGGCCTCGAGGAGGTAATCGGCGATCTGCAGCGCAAACGCCTGAAGCTCCTCCAGCGAGCGGTCACCGTAGGGGAAGCGGGCCGTATCCCCCAGGTACAGATAGTCCTCGGTCGGGACCGAGACGAGCAGCTCGTGCAGGACCGTCAGCCCACCCACGCCCGAGTCGAACACTGCCACCGGCTGATCCGCGGATAACGCCACGGGAGAGATGGTGGCAGAGGAGGTGGCGGATCAGGGATACGCTCGCGGTCCGTGCGCGCGCTGGTCGTCACCAATATGTATCCGAGCCCCGCGCGACCGGCGCTTGGCAGCTTCGTCCGTGACCAGGTGCGAGCGCTGCAGCAGCTGCCTTCGGTCGAGGTGGAGCTGTTCGATTTCCACCCGGGCGGCGCGTCGGCCTATCCCGCTGCCGCCCGCGCGCTGCGCGGCCGCTATCGAGGCGAGCGCTTTGACGTGGTCCACGCCCACTTCGGCCTGACGATGTGGCCGTCGCTGGCCGTGCCCGCCACGGTGCGCGCGGTGACGCTGCACGGAACCGACCTGGTCCATCCCCGGTCGCGTGCGATCAGCCTGGCCGGCCTTCGGTTGATGGACCTGCCCGCAACAGTGTCGGCTCCGCTGGCCGCTCTGGTGCCTTCCTGGGCCAGCCGGGGGCCGGTTTCGGTTCTGCCGTGTGGCGTGGACGTGGATCGCTTCCGGCCGATCCCGCGGGTCGAGGCTCGGTCGGCGCTGGGGTTGGACGCGGAGCGCGAGTTCCTGCTGTTTGCAGCCGACCCCAGCCGTCCGGAGAAGCGCTATGACCGGGCCGTGGCCCTGGCCGGTGACACTCCGCTGCTGAGCCTCGGAAGCGTCGATCCCGAGGAGGTGCCGCTGTGGGTGAACGCGGCCAACGCCGTGCTCGTCACGTCCGAGCGCGAGAGCTTCGGGCTGGCCGTGCTGGAGGCGCTGGCCTGCGATGTACCGGTGCTGGCGACGCCGACGGGGGTGGCTGCGGAGGTGCTGTCCGGGGTTTTAGGCGCGTACTGCGGACCGTTCGACCTGGACCGGTGGCGAGCGGAGCTGGCGCCGCACCTGGAGGCGGCCGACCCACGTGTCGCCGGGCGCGAGCGAGCGGAGGGCTACAGCGCGGTGCGGATGGCGGAGCGGGTGGTGACGGCCTGGGAGCGGGCGCTGGCGGGGCGGTGAGCGGGGCGGTGTCTTGGGCCCGCCGCGATGAATGGCGATTCACTTCGGAGGGCCCGAAGCAGGACGCCAAAGTTCGCGGCGGCGGCGGCGGCGGCGGCGGCGGGCCCGGCGGCGGGCCAGGGGGCGGAACGCAAGCTCACAACCGCCACAACCCACCCAGCCGCTCCCGCGCCGCCTCGGCCAGAGGGGTGAGCGGAGCCGGCTCGGCCGGAGGAGTGATCGAGTCCCCCCGCAACGCCTCGAGCGTCGCGACCACCGACCGAGCCAGCGCATCCAGCGCGTAGCCGCCCTCCAGAACCGCGCCCACCGGCGCACCCAACTCCCTGCCCACCGCCAGCAGCGAGCCGGCCATCGCGGCGAAGCCGCCCTCGGTCACCCGGCAGTCCGCCAGCGGGTCATCCCGGTGCGCGTCGTAGCCGGCGGAGATCAGCAACAGCTGCGGGGAGAACGCCCGCGCCAGCGGAACCACCACGTGGTCCACCAGCGACCCGTACATGACGTCGTCGGAGCCGCCCGGAACCGGCAGATTGACCGTGTAGCCCGTCCCGTCGCCCGAGCCGACGTCGCCGGCCGGCCCGCTCCCCGGGTACAGCGGCGACTGGTGGATGGAGACGAACAGGACCCGATCGGTGCCGTGGAAGAGGTCGTTGGTGCCGTTGCCGTGGTGGACGTCCCAGTCGAAGATCATCACCCGCTCCAGCCCCAGCGCGTCGAGCGCGTGCTGGGCGGCGACCGCGACATGGTTGAGCAGGCAGAAGCCCATCGCACGATCGGCGAGCGCATGGTGACCCGGGGGGCGGTGCATGCTGAAGCCGGTCGGCGCCTCGCCGCTCACCAGCAGCTCGGTCATCGCCACCGCTCCGCCGGCCCCGTGGAGGGCCGCCGTGAACGAGCCGGCGCTCATCGCAGTGTCGAGGTCCAGCTGGCCCCCGCCGCTCGCGGAGATCCCCGCCAGCGCCTCGACATACCCCGCGGCGTGCACCGCCTCGACCACGCTCCGCTCGGCCGGCGGTGACTCCAGCCGCCGGTAGCCGAGGCCTCCTCTCGCTGCCAGCTCCCGCTCGATCGCGGTGATCCGAGCCGCCTGCTCGGGGTGGGGCCCGGGGTCGTGCTCCAGCGAGGAAGGGTGCGCCAGGAGGACGGGCTCGCCGGGCATCGCCGGTACCGTACCCAGGTACCGATAGAACACGTCGGCATGCCGGGACCGGACTCAGCCTTGCCTTCGCCCCAGAGCTCAGACGTAGTGGTCGTCGGCGCCGGCGCCGGCGGTCTCTACACCGCCCTTTGCGCCGCTCGCGAGGACGCCCGAGTCACCCTGGTGTCCGCGAGCCCGCTGGCCGAATCTTCGAGCTACTGGGCGCAGGGCGGACTTGCCGCGGCCGTCTCCGGCGAGGACAGCCCCGAGCAGCATCTCGCCGACACGCTCGCCGCCGGGCGTGCTTGCGTCCGGGAATCGGCGGCCCGGGTCCTCTGCCAGGAGGCTCCGGCGGCAGTGGAGGACCTGGCCCGCCTCGGGGTTCGCTTCGACGCTGACCGCCACGGCCGCCTCGCCCTGGGGCTGGAGGGCGGCCACCGCGTGCGCCGGGTCGTCCACGCGGGCGGCGCCGCCACCGGGCGGAGGCTGATCCGCCAGCTGAGCGCGCTGGTGGCCGAGCACCCCGCGATCGAAGTGCTGGAGGACCGCAGAGCCGTGGCGGTCCTCCGCGACAGCGACAGCAAAAGCGACAGCGACAGCGCCGAGGGGCGGTGCTGCGGTGTCCGACTCGACGACGAGCGCCAGCTGATCAGCCCGGCCACCGTCCTTGCCACCGGTGGGGCCGCCGCGCTGTGGGCGCGGACCACCAACCCCGCGGGGGCCACCGGCGGTGGCCTGCTGCTGGCCTTCGATGCGGGAGCCGAGCTGGCCGACCTGGAGCTGATGCAGTTCCATCCGACCGCGGTGGTGAGCGGCGACGGAGCCGATGGCCTGCTGGTGACAGAGGCGGTCCGCGGTGAGGGCGCGCACCTGCTCGACGGCAGTGGCGAGCGGTTCGTCGACGAGCTCGCGCCTCGCGACGAGGTGGCCCAGGCGATCCAGCGCTCGATGAGCGAGCGCGGCACCGACAGCGTCAGCCTCGACATGCGTGAGGTCGATCCGGCCCTGTTTCCCAACGTGGTGACCGCGCTGCGTCGCGCCGGCATCGACCCCGAGCACCAGCTGGTCCCGGTGGCGCCGGCGGCGCACTACATGATGGGAGGGATCGCCACCGACACCGAGGGCCGCTCATCCCTGAGCGGTCTGTACGCGGTCGGTGAATGCTCGTGCACGGGGCTGCACGGAGCCAACCGTCTCGCCTCCAACTCGCTCACCGAGTGCTTCGTGTTCGGCGCTCGCGCGGCGCGGGCGGCGCTGAGCGAGCCGCCGCCGTCGGGCACGGCGGCCGACCCAGGACGGCGCTCTTTCCCCGCGCTGTCCGCCGGCTCACGGAGGAAGCTGTGGCACTACGCCGGCCTTCAGCGCGATCGCGAGGGGCTGGAGGAGCTGACACACGACTCCCATCCCCTCCTGCAGCTGATCGCCGCTTCGGCGCTACGAAGGACCGAGAGTCGCGGCGCGCACCTGCGCAGCGATTTCCCGCGCACCGATCCCGCCCTCGACGGTCGTCACGTCACAACCGCGCGCGACCGCGAGCCGCTGCTCGATCTGTGGGTCTAACTCGTACGATGCAGCGATGCGGCTGTACGTCTGCTACGGCACGTTCGGTCCAGCTGAGCGGCATGCGTGCGGGCGGGCGTTCCAGTCGCTCGCTGATGCGGGGCATCGAGCCGGAGGTCATCAGGACGTACGGCTGCTTCGGCACTGACCGCCTGTTCAAAGGACGGCAGGAAGTCAATCGGCTGACCGGCAACTACAAGGTGCCGACGCTCGTGCTCGACGACGGCACGATCATCGACGGGTCGCAGAACATCGTCGCGTGGGCGCGGGCAGATCCCGCCCGACCTTCCGCGGCCGATTCAGGCTGACCCGCTACCAAAGCGCCTGCTCTCGCCCTTAATGCGCGGTTAATGCGATGCCCCGATCACCCCGTAAACACTGGCGATTGCCGCCTGCACGGAGCCCTAAGGTAACGCCTAGGTAACTACAGCCGCCGATTCCGATGCCAGCCGAGCCGATTACGCGCTTCCCCCATCCGACCCTCCCAACCGCCGAGGGCGGCCGCCGACGCATGGCATCTACGCGAAGGCCACGCCCCCGGCCATCCGGGAGCGGGCCGCCGAAATCACAGAGCTGTTGATGGGGTTACCGCACACCGTGGACGCCGACCGGCTGGCGGCTGAGGAGTGCGGCCGGTTGGCGGCACTGCTGGAGTCGATCGATGCCGATATCTGCCAGCGCGGCGCGGTGACCGGTCGCGAGCTGCGTCGCGCAAGATCCTGGACGTGCGAGCGCGGTACAGCCGCGAGCTGCGCTCGTGGTTGGAGAGCTTCGGTGGCACACCAGCCAGCCGAGCGGAGTGGGCGAAGAAGCTCGCCGAGGGTGCCTCGCTGGCCGACGAGATCTCCCGGCGACGGAAGGAGCGTGCCGATGCCTGACGACCGGCGGGCTACCCTCGAAGCCATCGCCTACGGCAGCGACGAGCGCATCACACCCGGTGATCGCATCCGCGCGCTGGAGCAGCTTGGCCAGCTTCCCACCTCAGCCGCAGAGCCGACCACCTAAGTCCTGAGCAGGTCGCCGAGGAACTTGCCTCGTTGGCGGCAGCGGTGCCGGGCATGTTGGCGGTGGCGCGCGCCCGGAGCCGTCAGCCCCCTGCGGGCCGACCTGCGGGAGACGTTGGAGCTGGCCATCGAGGTGAACGGTCGCCTTGAGAAGCGGTTGGCTGCCGCCGAGAGAGCCCTTGCCTACGAGCACCGCCATCGCCTCCTCTCACCCGCCCCAACGGTGACGTTGTGAACCTCGCTGGCTTACGCCATCGGCTAGCAGACCGCGTTGCGCAGTTGGATCGCGAACAGGCCGATAGCGGTGCGGAGCCCCCGCGCGCGGCCCGAGCTACCGATCACCCGCCAGAGGCCGCGAGCCAGGCCGAGAGCGGCCGTAAACGGGCTGACATCACGTGCCCGCAGCTATCGCCAATGACCTTCGACTTGGCTTGGGCTGGCCGCGTGCCGAGCGCCGCAGTTATTCGCGGACAGGCGGCGAGCCGCTCGTGGTGCGGCGGCCGCGTCACTAGCCTGCACGCGGGCGTAGGCTTTCCATCAACAACGAACGCGCACCGAAAGCGACTGCCCCGGGGCGGCGCGAACGGAGGGACTGGCGGCTGACTGTGCCGCGCGGCGACTCGACACGGAGCATCAGACCGTGAAGGAGCCACCGTGCCCAAGCAGACCCCCGACCTCGAAACAGTCTCAGCGCCCTGGACGCCCATACCGAGGAGCTGCGCCAGCTCAAGCAGCACCAAGGCAGCCGGTTCGTAGGAGATGGCGCCACTCGCGACACCATCGAGCACATCGCCGGTGGTGGAAGCGTTGAGCGGGGTACTGGGAAGGCGCTCGACTATCAGGAGCGCTTCAGCAAGGCCGCTGGTCCTCGCGGTGGTGCAGAGTTTGATCGGCGTAACGTAGTCGAGCCCGGGCGTTACGGAAAGCCGGTTGTCCCTGGCATCACCAAGGCCCTGGCCGAGGCCACGACGGGAGCCGGTGGCGCGACCATCCCGGTGGTTGTGTCTGATCAGATCGCTGACCTGCTGAGGCCCTCCGTGGCGGTGCGTGCGCTCGGGGCGACGGTGATCCCGGACGTGATGGCGGAGACGGACATTCCGGGCTGACCGGCCCGGCGACGGCCAACTCGGTGAGCGGGATTGGCTCGATTCCCACCTCGCAGGAGTCGTTCGCCATCGTGGCGAGGCTGATCCCTCACGCCTTGGCGGCGTTGGTGCCGGTGTCGCTAAAGCTGCTCCTCGACGCCCAAACGATGCCCAGCTCGCTCCACCTGGATGAGATCGTGACCAACGACATCACGAAGGTGGTCGCGCTCGCCGAGGATCAGGCGTTCATCTCTGGCAGCGGCAGCGGGCAGCCGCTCGGCATATTGAACACAGCGGGGACCACCGCTGGCCCATCCACCGGCACGAACGGGAGCACACCATCGCTCTCGCTGCTCAAGGCAATTCCCGCCGGCTGCGCGCCCTGAACGCTGACTTCACCCGGCCCGGCTGGCTGATGAACCCACGGACGTTGACCAGCATCGAAAACCTCATGACAGCTGGGCAGGCCCCTGCTGACCCCGGACATGCTCTCGGTGGACCCAACCGGGCGCGGCGGAACGCTGTTCGGGCTTTCCACTTCGGACCTCCTCTCAGGTCCCGATCAACCAAACCCAGGCTCCAGCAACAACGCCAGCAGCCTTATCTTCAGCGGAGATTGGGGCGACTATTTTGTGGGCGACAGCGTGCTCGGCCCCGGTGGACATCAGCGGGGAGGCCCCATACAGCCCCGACGCAGGCACCGCTTGGATCTCAAGCTTCCAGTCTCTCCAGCAGCTGTTCCGCATTGCGCGCTGGACGGACGGGAAATCGCCGCCCACAGCTCTTCAGCTGACCGGGAATTTTGCCCTAGCCGTGCCGCTTGCAGGGACGCCTAGGCTCTAGCGCATGACCACGCTCAAGACACGGGGCGTGGCGCGGTAGCTCCTTCGACAACGCCGCCCTCTAACCGGGGGCGGCGTTGTGCTCAGAGGCGGGTGGGTGGAGCTGCTCAGGCGTGCTGCGCCGAGTGGTGCTGCGCGCCGTCTGTGATCTCGATGGTGCTGCCAACAGCGCCGAACTCGCACTCGTCCGCCTGATGCGGGTTGCTGGCGATCACGTGCGTGTAGTCCACGCGCTCGGGCAGCAGCGCGACGAAATCCGTGGGCTCCTCGTCCGGGTCGATCTCCGGCACGATGCGCCTCAACGTGTCCAACATCTGGTCAGGGTCTGCAGCCTCGATATGGAAGCCACCATCATCAACGTGGACACGACCCAACAGCACCTGCTCCCCCGTCATCAACTTGTTGCTGATGATGTCTACGTGATAGGCCATCACTGCCTCTCCTTAGTCGGCCAAACTGATACTACCCCTTAGGGCAGCACCAACTCACCCTCACCAACCAGGTGTTGAGCACGCTTGATGACCTGCTCCACCACCGTCTTATCAAGCACCTCCATCAGTCGTGTGCTTTGTGATTTGGCGAGGAACTCCTCCAAATTGGTGAGCAACCTGGTGGGCAACTCCTCTCCCTCCCGCTCGACAAAAAACTGGCTGGTGGTCCGCGAGGCCTCTGTGAAGCACTTGCCATGGTCGATCAGCACCGCGTCAGGCAGTCGTGTGATCGCTCCCCAGTTGTTGTCGTTCCTGTCGGCGTTCGCGGCCACGCAGTCGAACACCGCAATCGTCCACGCCACCTCATCGGGGCAGTCGGTATGGCTGAACTTTTGCTGCGCCTCGATGAACCGGTGCCACATCACCTGCGCGCTGCCCTCGATGCTACCCCCACCTGGGGCAGGCATCTGGCGCAGCACGGTAGCTGACACCAGCTGTCCCATGTCCAGCTCCTTGGCCAGCAGATACGCCCCTACCTCGTTGTTTGCCTGCTTCTTGAGGTCCGCCGACTCGTTGGGCTTGGCGGCAACGGCCACCCCGCCGCGCAGGAAGAGGACCTTCTTATTCTGTCCTCCGCCCCCTCCGCCCGGCAGCGGCCGAACGTAGTCGATCGGCGCGGACCGTCGGTATTCCTCTAGCGCATCATCAAACTCCACGACACCTTCTCCCGTTCGCTGCCTTTCTGAACCCGCATAGCTGAGCCGCAGGATATGGGCCGCAGCGGACGTGACGGAGGCTCTCCAGCGGCCTGATCGGCCGCCGGAGAGCCCGCCGCTAGCTATGTGGGTCCGGTGCGAACCGGGATGAACGGATAGTCGCAGGGGTGCCGGACGGCGTTGTGACAACAGCCGCTTGTGCCTGTTGATGCTCCTGGCGGCTCGGAGCGGACCACTTTCGTGCCCTACGGCTCGACAGCAAGGCTCTGGTAGCGGTGACGGTCACGATCGGCTTCGTCGCTCATCCCGCCTAGCGCGGCCGTGATCGTCATCGCCCCGACCGTGGTGGCCGGGTCGGGCGGGGGGATACGGGTGGGGATGAGATCGACGTCGGGCGGTCCTGGCTGCTCGCTCGGCACCCGTTCGAGTTCGTCGATCAGCTCGTCTGCCGTGACTGGCTCGCTGAGTTCGCTGTTCAGGTGCTCGACGGCGGCGGCGGGTACTGCGGACCTGCGCCAGAGAGTGATCCGAGGCTCAGCGGGGCTGTCGGCCCGATTCTGGCGCCCGCCCTCGCGCGCGAGCTTCGCGGCCGTGTGCGGGGAGATGCCCCAGGTCTCCGCGATCCGCTCGACTGATATCCCCTCGCTTACGAGGCGCGCGAACAGAGCCTTTCGCTGATCGCCACCGGCGGGAGGACGACCAGGTCCGGCTGGCCATGCCCGGCGGAGCGCGAGGAACAGGCCGCGTCGCTCCAGCGCGTCGAGGCGGGCCGCGTGGTGGAACGCCCCAGGCGGCGACCCAGTAGAACGAATCCTGGGGACCAAGGAGCGCCAGCGGCGGTGTGTCGCGCTCGCCAGTCTCCAGCCGCAGGAGCGGGAGATTGCGATCCTGGATGGTGAGGTCCGGCGATAAATCGGGGGGGTTTGTTGCCGAAGCGTTCGGCACTCGATCCTCCATGCTGTGGCTACTTCGTTAGGCCCATTGAACGGTACCGGTCGGTGCAGGCCGGTCCCCGACCTCGCGCTGCTCCGCTTACGGGCGGGGCTCTCGCAGCGCCAACTTGCCATCAAGGCGGGCGTGGCCCGTGGGACGGTGCAGCGCGTTGAAGCAGGGGTGGGCAGCCCGACGATACGAACGGCGCGAAAGCTCGCCGAGGCCCTCGGCACCTCGCTGGAAGAGGTTGTCGGCCGGTGAGGGTGATGCTGTCCATACCTACGGGCGCGGAGACCGGGGCGCAGGAGTGGCTTACGGGTGCGCCTATGGACCCCGTGGGCGTTAGCGTGGAGCCGCTGCCCACGGTGGCCGGGTTCCCGTTCCTGCACCCGAGCATGAGCGCGGTAATCGTTGGCCCTACCGGCGGCGGCCGTAGCTCGCTGGTGCAGGCTTGCGCCTACGACGCCGGGAAGGTAGGCGTCCGGGTGGGCTATCTGGGTTTCGAGGTCAGCCCGGCCGAGTTCAACGCACGCGCTGCCAGGCTCGCGGGGCTGAGGGGCGATGACGTAGACGACTCGCTGCGCGAACAGCTCGCGCAGGTTCGCTACCTCGACCTGCCCTCCGTGATTGCCCAGGCGTGGGAGCAGCCTGAAGCTTGGGTGGCTGGCGTAGATCACGCGTTCGAGGTGGTGGTGATCGACCCGCTGTCGGCGGTCGAGAGCGTGCTGGGCCTGAACTTCGAGCGGAGCAATAATGACTACGCGCGCTTCTTTGACTGGCTGGTGCAGCCGCTCATCGCCCGGCAGGTGGCCGTGGTGCTCGTGGACAACGTGGGACACGCTGCGGAGGCGAGGAGCCGGGCCAAGGGCGCGAGCGCCAAATCCGACCGCGCGGACCTCACGTTCTCGTGCTCCCTCATGGCCAGCCCGGTTGGCCTGGTGCTGCGAGCGCAGAAAGTGCGCTCGGCGCGTGCTGCCGTCACGCCCGGCGATGAGTGGGAGTTCTTGCGCGACACGCAGACGATTACTCGGCGCGAACGCGGCGAAGCCGAGGAATCGTTCCGCCCCACGGAGCTGATGGAGCGAGCTTCCCGGTTCCTGGAGGCTCAGCCGGGGGCGACGCTGAACGCCATCAAGCGGGAGGTGAGGGGCAAGGGCGATTACATCGCCGCCGCCGTGCGCGTTCTGGTGGCGGAGGGCCTGGTGGAGCGGCGCGATGAAGGGCAGGCCCGGTGCCACTACAGCGTGCGGCCCTACCGGCAGGAGGAAGACCCCCGGCTCGCCCCCACCGGCCCCCAAGGATCACGCGCATCTACCGGGCAAGGGGCCGGTCCCCAACCGGTCCCCGACCAACCCCTGGGACCGGTAATAGCTCACCGGTCCCCCGGTCCCCGGGTACGTAGTACCGGGACCGAGGGGCCGGTTAGCGATGGCCAGATCAAGCCGCTGGAAGGCGAGAGCTACGAAGCCTGGGACGCGCGCGTTGAGCGCATGTTCGCGGCGGGGGCGGGAGACTGAATGGACGCAGACGAGATCTGGCGCGTGAGGCTGGCAGAGGCTCGCCGCTGGCACGACCATATGAGGGCCAACCTCCCCGAGCTTGGTCGCATGCTCGATGGCGCCCGATCGTATTTTGATGAGGCGGCAAGCGAGGCTGCCTGGGGGCTGCTCTCGACGGAGGACAGCGAACCATTCGACCCGGAGTTGGAGCGGATCCGGGATCTCCTACGGGAGGCCGAAGGGTACGACGATGAAGCGGGCGAGTGGGCTCAGACGGCCCGCGACATCTACCACCTGCCCGGCGCGGCGAAGGACGACCAGCCGTGACACAGCGCGCCCGAGAGCAGCGTGCGGTGGAGCACATCGCCGCCGTGCTGCGCCAACGGGACCGGGACCTGGCCACCCTGCTCGCTGCCATCGCCACCGGAGAGGTGAGCGCCGAGGCGGAGATAGAGCTGTGGAGCATCGTGGCCGGTGTGGATCGCGCCGCCGAGGCCGTGCTGGCCCTGGTGGTGGAGGAGCGGTGACTGATCGCTTCCTTGTCATCCGCAATGGCCGCGTGGTGGCGGACGACTGTGGACGGATCATCGCGTTCAGCACTAGCGCTTCCTGCGCTGCGTTCGTGTGCGAGCTGCAGCAACTGACCGGGGACGTGGTGCTCGCGCTCAGCCGCACCTCCCGGCAGATCGCCCAGCTGCTCGCGATGTACGGGCTCTCCGAAGCGGCCGTGCTCGACTTCGAGGCCAGCACCACCAGCGCAAAGGACGCGCTCGCCTGGGCGGTGGAGTTGGCTCGGAGGTGCTCCGGCCCACTGCGGGACTTGGGCGCGGAGGCCTGATGTCGCGCTTGGCAGAGGCTCTCCTGGCGGAGCTTGGCCCGGATGAGTTGGCTGAGCTAGCTGAGCGCCTTCGACCGTTCCTGAGCTTGCCGCACGAAAGGCGGGAGGACCGTTGGTTGAACTCCGCCGAGGCGGCCGAATACCTCGGGCTCAGCAGGGATGCGCTCCACAGGCTCAGCGCCGAGCGCAGGATCCCGTTCTCGCAGGACCGCCCGGGGGCTCGGTGCTACTTCCGAGTTTCCGATCTAGAGCGTTGGAGGGCGGCGGCATCCCAATGAGGCGAGCCTTGTGTCACCGCAGCCCGCTGGGACACCGCCGCACCGTAAACTTACTCACGTCACCGCAGTCCCTTTGAAGGAGAGTCAAATGAGCACTCGCAGGCGTGAGCGCGTCGAGAAAGGCGTGTATCGACGAAGCGGCAAGTACGAGATTTGCTGGCGGGATTCCACCGGCCGTCTCCGGTGGAAGCAGATCCCCGGCGGGATCAGGACGGCTCGCGCCGCGCTGGCCGTCGAGCACGCTCGGCGTGCCCGAGGCGAGCGGGTCTTGGATACTCGGCTGCCCTTCACTGAAGCAGCTGACTGCTGGTGGGAGTCACGCGCCCTCAACGTACGCGCCTCCACCCAGGAGGCTTACCGCTACCACCTCGACAAGCTGCGTGATCACTTTGGCCGAACGCGCTTGTCCGCCATCGGCCCGGCCGAGGTCGCGGCGTTCTTGGCGAAGGAGCGCCGCTCCGGTGCCGGTGCCGCCACCCTCAACGGGCGGCTCGTGGTTCTGTCGGGGGTGTTCTCGTACGCGATCAGGTACTTGGATCACGCTGGCGCGAATCCGGTGAAGCTCCTCGGCCCCGAGGAAAGACCGAGGCGAGACAGCGGCGACAGCAAGCGGGCACTCTCCGACGAGGAGGTGGCTGGGATCATCGCCGCCACACCAGACCGCGAGAAGCTCCTGGTGAGGACGCTGGTGGAGACCGGTGCCCGCCGCTCGGAAATCTCGGGGCTGGTTTGGGACGACATCGACCTGCGGGAGGCCACGCTCACGATCTCGCAGCAGCTCCACCGCGTGCATCCAGTGCGGGTGGCATTGAAGACCCGGAACAGCCACCGCACGATCGTCCTCACCCAGCAGCTAGCCGCGCAGCTGAAGAAGCACTACATGGCCAGCGGCAGACCGGATGGAGACAGCTACGTGTTCCGCCGCATCAACGGCAAGCCCTACCAAGGCAGCCAGGTTGGGGAGGTGGTGAAGCGTGCAGCCAAAGCCGCCGGGCTAACTGGAGTGACGGCGCACCGGTTCAGGCACACGCACATCTCCAAGCTCGTCGGCAGCGGTTGGGATGTGGTGGAGGTGGCGGCACGAGCGGGCGATACCGTAACGACCCTGCAGCGGACCTACCTGCACGAGTGGGAGGCAGCACGCCGCAGCAAGGACCAGCGCGACCGACTCGGCAGCCTTTACGGCGGCGGCGCGGGTAACGGACGGGTAACGGCAGAGCGCGGCGCAGCGCGGCAGACCGCGACAGGCTCGTCCTGAGATGGCCCGTAATCACTGGCTGGCGCGGCGTAGCGCGGTAAAGCGCCTGCTCTCGCCCTTAATGCGCGGTTAATATGCCCACCTTCATGCTCTTCACAAGCAGTAGGGATACTGACTCCGCGGCCGGCGAAAGCCGAATAGAGGAGAGACATAAGGATGTACAGGTTCAGTCGAGCGATCTATCGAGAGGTCGCCAGCGAGATCATTGAGGATCCGCACGGACCCTGCCCCACGCTGAATCACGAGCGAGTGCTTCGCGCCTGTGAGGGCGCCGTCGAGCGTTTGGCCACGGACCGGCACTACTTCGCGCGTCCCGCACGGACGCTGTTCAACGACATTCGCGCATACTTCCCGATGGGCTCGCAGCTCCGCGTCCTGCGGGTGGTGGAGCGCTACCTGGGCTTCGCCGACGAGTTCCTCGCCGGGCAGCCGCAGAACGGGTTCGACGTGTACGGCAATCCGCTCCAGTGTCGGGCCAGCACCCGCAAGGGGACCCAGTGCCAGCGCATGCCGCTGCCACACAACGGCTACTGCCCCTCGCATCAGCACCTGGCGGAGACCGAGGAGATCGGCACGCCGCTGGCGGCTTAGGCGGGTTTTATAGGGGTGCCGCAGAAGCGGCACCCTTGTTTGGGGGTACGTTCTCCCCATGCTTCTCGGGGTCGATGTCGGTGGCACCTTCACCGACGCGGTCCTGGCCGTGAACGGAGCGCTGTTCACCGCCAAGGCGCCGAGCACCCCTGAAGATCAATCCGAGGGCGTCATGACGGCGGTGTCCACGGTGCTGGAGCGGGCCGAGCGAAGCGCCTCGGAGGTTCGGTCCTTCTCCCACGGGATGACGGTGGCCACCAACGCCCTGCTGGAGGGGACGGGCGCGCGGACGGCGCTGATCGCCACCGAAGGGTTCACCGATCTCGTCGCGCTCGGCCGGCAGGCCCGCCCCGAGCTCTACCGGCTGTGCGCGGCGCGGCCGGAGCCGATGGTCCCGCCGCAGATGCGCTTTGGTGCCCCAGAGCGGATGACGCCGGACGGCCCGCTCAAACCGCTCTCCACGGAGGGCGTCGCCGGGCTGGCCGAGGCAATCGCGGACCGTGAACCCGAGGCGGTCGGCGTCGTGTTGCTGCACTCCTATCGCCATCCCGAGCACGAGCAGGCGATTGCGCGGGCGCTGCGCGAGCGCATGCCGGACCTCCACGTGTCGCTGTCACACGAGCTGGTCGGAACCTTCCGCGAGTACGAGCGCGCGGCCACCACCGAAGTCGATGCCGCGCTCTCCCCGCTGCTGCACCGCTACCTGCTGGGGCTGCTGGAGCGTTGCCGCGACGCCGACATCCCGGAGCCGGCGATCATGCAGTCCACCGGCGGGCTGATCGAGCTCGAGGCGGCCGCCGCCCATGCCGCGCTCACCGTGCTCTCCGGTCCGGCCGCCGGCGCCGCGGGGGCTGCCTTCATCGCGCGGAGCGCCGAGACGCCGCAGGCCATCTGCCTGGACATGGGCGGGACCTCCTGCGACGTGTGCGTGATCGAAGACGGATCGGTGCAGGAGCGGGGCGGTGGCGAGATCGCCGGACGTCCCATCGCCCTGCCCACCCTCGCGGTCCACACCGTGGGGGCCGGCGGTGGTTCGATCGCCTGGCGCGACGGAGGCGGAGCGCTGCGGGTCGGTCCCAGGTCAGCGGGAGCCGAGCCCGGTCCCGCCTGCTACGGCCGCGGCGGTACCGAGCCCACGGTTACCGACGCCAATCTGATGCTCGGCTTTCTTTCTGCGGACGCTCCGCTGGCCGGCGACGTGGAGCTCGATCACGAGGCCGCCCGTCAGGCGATCGACGCGCTCGCTGACTCCCTCTCGATGGAGGCCCGGGCGTGCGCCGAGGGAATCGTCAGGGTGGCCAACGCCGAGATGATCCGGGCGCTGCGGGTGGTGACGGTGCAGCGCGGCGTCGACCCTCGTGAGCATGCCCTGCTGGCCTTCGGGGGAGCCGGACCGCTGCACGCCGCTGCGATCGCCGAAGAGCTCGGGATCACCACGATCGTCTGCCCCCGCGCGTCCGGTGTGCTGGCCGCGCTCGGCCTGGTGGTCTCCCCCGTCCGCCGTGACTTTCAGCGCAGCGTGATGCTGGCCGGCGAGGAGCTGACGGCGGAGGCGCTCGCCGGCGAGGCGGGAAAGCTGGCCGAGCAGGCGAGCACGGCGCTCGGGGGCGCGGACGAGATCGAGCTCCAGGCCCGATACGAGCTCCGCTACCGCGGTCAGTCGTTTGAGCTGGCGGTGAGCGCCGGCATCGACCCCGAGCCGGAGGAGCTGCGCAGGCGCTTCGAGGCCGAGCACGAGGATCGCTATGGCTACAGCGACCCCGACGGGATGATCGAGCTGGTGACCGTCCGGGTGACCGCCACCCTCCCCGGCTCGGACATACCGCTGGGCACCGCACAGCACGATGAATCGCCGGGGCGGGACCGGCGCACCGCGGTCATCGCCGGCGAGGAGCAGGAGCTGGAGGTGGTGCACGGCGCGCCCGCCGCGGATGAGACGGTGATCGGTCCGGCCATCGTCGAGCTCCCCGAGTCCACGGTGCTGGTGGCGCCGGGGTGGCGGGGAAGCGTCGATGCGGCCGGGAGCATCCGGCTGGAGCACGAGTGAGCATCGATCCCGTTGACCTTCAGGTCCTCACCGGGGCGCTCAGAGCCGCGTGCGAGGAGATGGGCGCGGTGCTGATCCGCTCCGCGCACTCGGCCAACATCAAGGAGCGCCGGGACGCCTCCACCGCGCTGTTCGACCCCGAGGGACAGATGGTGATGCAGGCCGAGCACATCCCCGTGCACCTGGGGGCGATGCCGGCCGCGGTGGCGGCGGTGCTGGAGGAGGATCCGGCGCCGAAGTGCCCCTGGATCCTCAACGATCCCTATCGCGGCGGCACACACCTGCCGGACATCACGGTGATAACCCCGGTGCTCGCCGGGAAGCGAGTGCTCGGCTTTGCCGCCAGCCGCGCCCACCACGCCGATGTCGGCGGCCGGGTGCCGGGTTCGATGCCGGCCGACAGCCGCACGCTGGACGAGGAGGGCGTCGTGATCAGCCCACGCGCGCTCGACGAGGCCGTCATCGCCGAGCTGACCGAGCAGATGCGCCAGCCCGAGCAGCGACGCGCCGACCTGCGGGCCCAGCTGGCCGCCGGGCGAGTGGGCGCGGGACGTCTTCGGGAGCTGCACGATCGCCTGGGTGCCGATCAGCTCGCGGCCGGGTTCACCGAGGTGCTCGATTACGCCGAGCGACGGACGCGCTCCTGCCTGGAGCAGCTGCCCGACGGGGTCCGGACCGCGGAGGACCTGCTGGAGGCCCGCGAGGGCGACCTGGAGATCAGGTTGCGCGCCACCGTCGAGGAAGACACGCTGACCCTTGACTTCACCGGGACCGCCGAGCAGCACGAGGGCAACCTCAACTGCCCGCTGGCAGTGACCCGATCAGCTTGCTACTTCGCCGTGCGAGTGCTCACCGACCCCGACATCCCGCCGAGCGCCGGGGCCTACCGCCCGGTGGAGGTGATCGCCCCCGAAGGGTCGCTGCTGAACGCGCGCGCGCCGGCGGCGGTGGTGGGTGGGAACGTGGAGACCTCCTCGCGGGTGGCCGACGTGGTGCTGAGCGCCTTCGGGCGGGCACTCGGCCAGGGCACGATGAACAACCTGACGCTCGGATCCGACGACTTCGTCTACTACGAGACGATCGGCGGCGGACAGGGAGCCTGTCCGGACGCAGACGGCCCGAGCGCCGTCCACGTGGCGATGAGCAACACCCTGAACACGCCCGTCGAGGCGCTGGAGCTGGAGTTTCCGATGCGGATGACCGAGTACAGCCTGCGCCGGGATTCCGGCGGCCACGGGCGCTACGACGGCGGCGACGGCGTCGTCCGCGAGCTGGAGGCGCTGGAGCCCGTAACCTACTCGCTGATAACCGAACGGCGGCGCCACCCGCCGGCGGGTGCCGAAGGCGGCGAGCCGGGCGCGCGCGGACGCAATCTGCTCGATGGCAGGGAGCTGCCGGCCAAGGCGATCGGAGAGCTCGCACCCGGTCAGCGGCTGCGGATCGAGACCCCCGGGGGCGGGGGCCACGGCGAGCCGTCATCATCGTCGGGGTGAAGGTCGCCTTTCTCGGCCTGGGGATCATGGGCTCCCGGATGGCCGCCAACCTCGCGTCCGCCGGCTACGAGCTAACCGTCTGGAACCGCACCGCGGAGAAGGCCGAGCGCTTCTGCGAGGAGCATCGCGCCGGCCTTGCCGGGTCCCCGGCCGAGGCCGCGGCCGACGCGGGGCTCGTCGTCACGATGGTCGTCGACGGTCCCCAGGTCCAGGAGGTGCTGCTGGGAGAGCGAGGCGCTGCGCTGAGCGCGGGGGACGGCACGCTGTTCGTCGACTGCTCCACCATCGGCCCGTCCTGGACCAGGTCGATCGCCGCAGAGCTGGAGGACCGCGGACTGCGGATGCTCGATGCGCCTGTCACCGGCTCGTCCCCCAAGGCGCAGGACGGCACGCTGACGATCATGGCCGGCGGGGAACGCGCCGACTTCGAACGAGCGGAGGGCGTCCTGCAGGCGATGGGTGA
Organism: uncultured Solirubrobacterales bacterium; assembly: GCA_963731435.1. GTDB lineage: Bacteria > Actinomycetota > Thermoleophilia > Solirubrobacterales > Solirubrobacteraceae > Palsa-465. The sequence continues at coordinate 643,902 of CAVSVF010000001.1, read as the reverse complement.
GCTGATCGTCCACGCGGGAGCGCTCGGCCACGGGCAGATGGTCAAGCTGATCAACAACGCGGTGGCGGCCGTCAATGCCACTACGGTCGCGCAGGCGCTGGCGCTGGCCACCCGAACGGGTACCGACCTCGATGCCCTGACCGCCGTGCTCTCGGCCGGCTCCGGAGGCTCGGCGATGCTGGAGCTCAAGGCAGCCCCCATGCGCGAGCACGACTACACCACGCTGTTCAAGCTGGACCACATGCTCAAGGACGTCCGCCTGTGCCTGGAGGAGGGGCAGCGAGCCGGGGCGCCGTTCCCGTTCGCGGCGCTCACCGGCGAGGTGCTCAGCGCGGCCAGCGGTCGCGGCTTCGGCGAGGCCGACTTCGCCGCGCTGGTCGAGGTGATCGAGGCGCTGGCCGCCGTGGAGCTCTGACGCAAACCGCCGCATCGTGGTTATGTAGCGCCCGAAGCTATGGTGGTGTAGCCCCAAAAACTGCTGAATTTGCAGGGACATTTGGGGATTTGCGCGTTCTCCCCTAGAATCAGCACTCCCGTTGTTGCCGCCCCCCATGCGCGCACGGGATATCCGTAAGCCCCCTGATCTCCCCTTCTTACCTATGCCTATTGCGTTTAAAGAGTGGGCCGTGACTGTGCGGGCTCTCGCCGAGGGCGAGCAGCTCCTAACCCTCCGAAAAGGCGGGATCCGCGAGCCCGAGAAGCACTTCAAGCTGGACTACGACCGCTTCTTCCTATACCCGACGTTCGACCATCAGCGCTCCGATCTGGTGCGTGAGTCACATCGTCCCGAGCTCGCTCGCGCCCTCGAGGAGGGCGTCTGGAGCGACGGCGAGCCGCCCCCCAATGCGCTGCTGCGCGAGGGCGCCATCGCCCAGCCGGACCGGGTGCGGATTCGCGCCTGGGCCGAGGTGGCTGCTCACTTCACCGTCACCGACCGCCGCGCCATCGACGCGCTGTCCCCGTTCTACGTGTGGACCACTGACTACGCCGAGAAGCGGCTGGCCTGGAAGCGCCGTCATCCGCTGCACGTGATTCTGCTGCGGACCTACCGGATCCCCCGCCCGGTCACCGTCAAGGTGCGCGACGAGTACGGCGGCTGTCGTTCGTGGCTGGAGCTGACTCGCGAGCTGCCGTTTGAGGGGACCCCGGTTCTCTCCGATGAGGAGTTCGAGCGGGCCACGGAGGAGATCGCGGCGATCGCCTCTGACCGTCAGCCGGCGCTGGTCTAGCGCCGGCTCCGCGGCCGGTCTAGCCGACCTGACGGTCCGTGGCCTGGGTCGAGTCGATCTCGGCGTCGTTCAGGGCGCGGCACGACCAGGCGCTCAGCGAAGAGGCCGACCAGCTGCTGGACGAGCTGGAGCGCACGCGCGAGCGGCTCGACGAGATATTCGCCCGCACGGTCGGCGAGCTCACGGTGGTGCTGCACTCCAGCCCGTCGTCGCTGGCGATGTCCAACCCGCTGGTCCCCGCGACCTGGATGGTGACCGCCCCCGCGGCCAGGCGGTACATCGCCGGTTGGGTGGGCGCACATGAGCTCCACGTGCTCGCCGCCTCTGTGCTTGACGAGCGCGCCTCCGGCGTCCCCGGCTCCCGGGAGATGCTCCAGCTCACCGGTCCGGCGCTCTACACGCGCCGCGTCGTGGTGGAGAACAACCAGGACCTGGCCGCCGCCCGCGCCCCTCGCCGGATGGTCGCCGAGCTGAAGTGGGCGTGGCTGCTGGAAGGAGCGGCGAGGTGGCTCGCCGGCCAGACCGATCAGGCTCGCGCGGCGATCAATCGCCGGCTGCGGGAGGGCCAGCGGCCCAGCTTCCCGCCCGGTCTGAGAGACGCCACCCTGCTCGGAGGCACCGTGTTCGACCTCCTGGCCCGCGAGGAGGGCCTCCGCGCCGTGGCCCAGCTCGCCACCCGGCTGCACCCGGAGGGCGGCAAGGCCGCCCTGGCCGAGGCATTCACTGGAAGGTCGCTGTCGCTCAGTGAAAGCGCCTGGCTCTCCCACCTGAGGCGCCTGGCCGGAGGCTAACGCCTCGTCTCACCGCAGCAGCTGAAGCCCCACCCAGACGACCAGGACCCCCACGGCCAGCGCCACCGCCATCCCGGCGAGCAGACGCAGAGGCGTGACCAGGCGACCGCCGGCGGTGGGACCCACCAGCTCGGCCTGCAGCAGGATCTCGCGAGCCACCCCCGCTCCGGACTGCGGCACCATCACGTCCCGCGGACCGGCCGCGAGGAAATCCGGCACGTCGAAGCCCGCGCTGCGGCGCAGCAGGCTGGGCACCCCCTCCTCAAGCAGCATGCTCTGGATGAACTCGCCCTCAACCTGGTTGCGGGCGCCCGCCACCCGGACGAGCCGTCCCTCACTGAGCTGCGGCTTGATCTTGCGTGCCCGCTGATGGCGCGCACTCGGATCTCGTTGCCCTTGATCGTCCAGGACCAGGGGCACGCCGCAGGTCCGGCAGAAGCGCTCACCCGAGGAGTGCGACGCGGCGCAGGCGGGGCACAGCAGGACTTCGTCGGCTTCCCGCTCGGGAGCCATCACTCCACTTCCAGCTCGACCTCGCTCGCGTGACCGTCGTCGATCCGCCAGGTGCGGACCTCCACCTCCCCGCCCGCGAGGCCGACGATGATCCAGAGCACGCCGGGCCAGTTCTTACCGAAGGTGATGTCGGTCTGCGAAGGCTCGGGGGCGGTGCGGGTGTGCGAGTGATAGATCGCGCCCAGCTCACTGCCCGCCGACTCGATCCCGGTGTAGATCTGGAACAGCTCGCGTTCGTCGATCACGAAGCGCAGCGGACTCGCCGCGGTGTTGGTGGCCGGGTGCACGCTGACCGCCTGACCGTCGAGCGCCTCGACCATCCCGCAACACTCGTTTGGCGCCTCCTCCCGGGCGTGGGCAACGATCGTTTCCAGCAGCTGGGGGGCGATTCGCATCGGCAGGCGAGGCTACCAAGGGCCTTCGCCTGGACGGACGTCCTAGGGCCTTCCCTGTAGGCCGCAGCGCCCGTGGAGGGAGATTTCTCAGCCCGGACAAGATTCCCTATTGCGCGGTGCGTTGGGGACGCAGAAATAGCTCCTCGGTGCCGTCAAGCAGCGCTCGGAACGGCGCCGATGAGACCCTCATGACAAAGCGAATCAGGGTGCTCCGCCGGCTGGTGTCGGATTCCCGCTACTTCGTCGACGAGCGCGCCGTGGCCGAGGCGATGCTCGCCCGTGCTCGCCGGCGTTGTGAGGCGGACGACGAACCACGCGGCTGGGCCGCGCCCCCTCGCCGGCGCCGCGGGGGTCAGGAGATGCCCTCGACGAACGGATAGGGCACCGCGGTGCCCAGGTCCTTGGGGTCACGGAGCTGTCCCAACAGTGCTTGGTGCTGGCCGTCGCTGGCCAGCAGCTGGGTGGCGAGCAGGATCAGCTCCGATCCCTCGAGCTTCGGCATCGCGGCGTAGTAGGTGCCCTCCGAGATCTGCTCGACGTCGAGCAGCATGTCCAGGCAGTCGTGCTCGTCGTGCAGATCCTCGATCGCGCGGTTTACGTGCAGCGCGGTCAGGGCCTCGTCGATGCCGTTGGTTGTGGCCGGCGCGGAGATTCCGCCGGCGTCCGGACCGAGCAGCCGGCGCAGCGCCCGCGCGTGCGCGTGGTCCTGGCCCAGGAGCCGCCGGGCCAGCTGACGACCGCGCGCACCGAGGTGGCCACTGCTCAGAACTCGCTCGTAGACCGCGATTCCCACCAGCTCCACCGCCAGCATCTGCCTGGCCTGCTGTACGTCCGGGGTCGATTCGTCCGGGGTCGATCCGGCGGCGGTGGCGGCCGCCCGCGTGAGGAGACCTCCGGTGAGGCCGGCCAGTGCGCCGCCCGCCACCGCTCTGTGGATCAGCTCCCGCCGGGTCGCCGACATGGCTACTCCCTCCCCGTCACCAGTGGCGTGGGGATCGGGTCGAGCCGCAGACCCTGCCGGAGGAGCGCCAGGTGCTGGGCGTCGTTGGCGACCACGGCTGCGATCGCCGCTCGGGTGGAGCCCAGCGAGTATTGGGTGAGGGAGTCCAGGTACAGAGCGACCTCGCGGCGCTCCAGCTCGTGAAGGAGCACGAGCACGTCGCGGCTGCTCCGAGGGCTGCCGAAGTCGTAGGCCGGCTTTGACTTCGGCGGTTTGGCCCCCGCCTGCTTGATCAGCCCGGCCAGCTCGCCAGAGTGGGAGAGCTCCTGGTCCAGGAACCGCTCGGCGTCGTCGCGGGAGCGCCCTGCAAGCAGCGGGATGCCGGCGGTGTAGGCGGCGATCGCTTCGTATTCCAGCTCCAGCGAACGGACCAGCAGCCGTACGTCGAGGCTCTGCTCAGCGGAGGATCGGTCGCCCTTGGCGGAGCTATGGGAACTCTTCCCGCAGCCGGCGCCCGCGAGCGCCCCGCCGGCGGCGAGGACGGCGCCGCTCCGAACCACGAACGCTCGCCGCGTGCTGAGCGCGACGAGGGAGGTCGGCCTCACCACCAGACGGTGGCGTCCAGATTCTCGATCTCCTCCACGGGACGCGTGTAGATCCCGGACGACAGGTACTTCCAGCCGTCGTCGGCGACGATGAAGACGACGTTGCCCTCGTCCATCTCGCCCGCGATGCGGACAGCCACCCGGGCGATCGCGCCGGATGAGACGCCGGCGAACAACCGCTCCTCGTCGAGCAGCTTGCGCGTGAACAGGATCGCGTCGGTGTTGGTGACGAAGATCTTGCGGTCGAGCAGCGAGAGATCGATGATCGGCGGGATGAACCCGTCCTCCAGGGAGCGGAGCCCCTGTACCGGCTCTCCCTGCATCGGCTCGGCGGCGACGACCTTGACCTGGTCGCCCAGCTCCTCCTTGAGACGTCGGCCGTTGCCCATCAGCGTGCCCCCGGTGCCGAGCCCGGCGACGAAGGCAGAGACCTCGTCGAGCTCCTCCAGGATCTCCGGCGCGGTGCCGTTGTAATGGGCCAGCGGGTTGGCGAGGTTCCCGTACTGGTAGGGCATGTAATACGAGGCGTCACGCTCGGCCATGTCAAGGGCCATCTCCACGGCCCCGTTGGACCCCTTGCTGCCCTCCGAGGAGACGATCTCGGCGCCGTACATGCGCAGCAGCTCGGTCCGCTCGGGAGTGACGTTCTCGGGCATCACCACCTTGAGCGGATAGCCCTTGCGCCCACAGATCATCGCCAGCGAGATCCCGGTGTTCCCCGACGTGGGCTCGAGGATCGTCTGTCCGGGCGAGATCAGGCCCTTCTCCTCGGCGTCCTCGATCAGCGCCCGCGCGACACGGTCCTTGACCGAGCCGGTGGGATTGTGGGACTCCAGCTTGGCCCAGATCCGTACTCCGGGCTTCGGGCTCAAACGCTTGAGCTCCACCAGCGGGGTGTGCCCGATTGCCTGGACGATGTCGCCGTAGCGACCGCCGCAAGGCTTGTTCTGCAGGAACTCGGCCGCCATCGCTTCAGGAAGTATAGCTACGGCACGAGGTCTGCCGGAGCGGTCACACGCTCGGTCAGCGGCCGCCGGCCATGGCCGGCAGGATCACCAGGGAGTCGGTCTCTCCGACCGCCGTGTCCAGCCCGTCGAGAACCCTGACGTCCTCGTCGTTGAGGTAGACGTTGACGTAGCGGTTCAAGCCGCCGTCGGCGGCGAACAGCTGCGGCTGGGTATCCGGGTAGTCCTCCGCCACGGTCCGGAGGATCTCCCCCACGGAGGCGCCTTCGGCGGACAGCTCCTTCTCCCCGCCCACGGCAGGGCGCAGCACGGGTGGGATCCGCACGATGGCCACGGCGCAAACCCTAGTGTGCGCCGGCGCAGAACGCTTCGTAATCGGGGAAGACCCCGAGCTCCTCGTCGGCGATGGCCTCGGGATGGCGTGAGCAGATCGGGCAGTGCGGGTCTCGGCGGACCTTGACCTCGCTGACCGTCGCCGCCAGCGCGTCGTACATCAGCAGCCGGCCGATCAGCGGCTCCCCCTCACCGAGGATCAGCTTGATCACCTCGGTGGCCTGCAGCAGGCCCATCGTCCCGGGCAACACGCCCAGCACCCCGTTGGCGCCACAGGAGGGCGCCAGCTCGGCCGGTGGCGGAACCGGGAACAGGCAGCGGTAGCACGGGCCGTCGTAGGGCTTGAACACCGACAGCTGCCCCTCGAAGCCGAGGATCGCGGCCGAGACCACCGGGATCTGCAGGCGGACGGTGGCGTCGTTGAGCAGGTACCGGGTGGGGAAGTTGTCCAGGCCATCGAGCACGATGTCGTAGCCCGGCAGGATGTCCATGATGTTGTCCGCACCGAGACGGACCGGGTACTTCTCCACGTGGACGTCGGGGTTCAGCGCCCGGATCGTCTCCTCCGCGGAGTCCACCTTCGAGACACCGACCCGGTCGCTGTTGTGAATCACCTGACGCTGGAGGTTTGAGAGGTCGACCTCGTCGTCGTCGACGATCCCCAGCGTGCCGACACCGGCAGCGGCCAGATACAGCGCGGCCGGCGAGCCGAGACCACCGGCTCCGAGCAGCAGCACCTTGGCGTCAAGCAGCTTCTGCTGACCTTCGGCTCCGACCTCCGGCAGCAGCAGGTGACGTGAATAGCGGTCACGCTGCTCGGCGGTCAGCGAGCGTGGCGTCTGGACCTCGTACCCCCGGTCCTTCCACAGGGTGAAGCCGCCGGTCATCGACTCGACGCTCTCATAGCCGAGATCCTCGATCAGCGTCCGCGCGGCCCACGCCGAGCGGTTGCCGGACTGGCAGTAGAGGATCACCGGCTGGGATCGGTCCGGCGCCGCTCCCTCGATGCGTGACTCCAGATAGCTCTTGGGCACGTGCTTGGCCCCGGGGATGTGCCCCCCGCTCCACTCATCGATCTCGCGGACGTCGATCAGCACCGCACCGTCGGCTACCTGCTCGGTGACGGCAGAGGGATCGACCTCTTCGATCTGGCTCTTGATCTGGCGGAGGACCTCGGCTCCGGACGGGCTCATGGCGACAAACTCCTCAAAGGCGGTCTGGAATTCAATACTTCAGAGAGTATAGCGGCGCTCGCCGCCTCGTTACGGCTGACGTCCGCGGGCCAGCGCCGGGTGGGTCGGGGCCCCTCGCCAGTGGGGCGCCCCCTCCCGGGGACGCCCCATGTGGCACAGATCCAACCTGTCCGCTTCGCAAGCCGCCGCTCGCGCTGTCGGAAGCGAGCGTCCATCAAAGCTTGCCTTCAGAAGTATCGGGATCGCCGCTCGCGACCGATATCAGGTCTAGACCCCATCTTGCCCAGATCGTCCGTAGACCCCTGATGAAATCCCGCTCCCTGCTCGTCCAGGTCCTCGCCGTCAACCTGCTGCTGGTCGGCACCACGGTGCTGGTGGCCACGGTGGTCGTCGACACGCACGGGGACCACGTGATCGGTGGACGCGAGGGGGTGGTGCTGGGACTTGCGGTGCTCGCGACGTTGCTGGGTAACTGGCTGCTCCTGCGCCGTCGCTTCGAGCCACTTGACCGCCTGATCTCCAGGATGGAGGAGATCGACTTCTCAAGGCCCCGAGCCCCCCACATCGGTGGTGACAGCGCCGAGGTCAAGCGCCTGGAGAGCGCGTTCGCGCGGATGGTGGCTCGGCTGGAGAGCGAGCGGCGGCAGGCGGCCAGAGCGGTCATCCAGGCCCAGGAACGCGAGCGCCATCGCATCGCCCAGGATCTCCACGATGAGGTCAACCAGGCGCTGACGGCAGTTTCGCTGCGCCTCCAGGCCTCGATCGAGCACGCTCCCCCGGGGTTGGATCGCGAGCTGCTCGAGACCAAGCGACTCTCCAGCCAGGCGATGGAGGAGCTGCTGTCGCTGGCGCGTCAGCTGCGTCCGACGGTGCTAGACGATCACGGCCTGGTGGCCGCTCTGACCAGTCAGGTTCGGGACTTCGGCGAGCGCACCGGTGTCTGCGCTCGGTTCGGCGTGAGGGGGACGATGCCTCACCTCTCCCCCGAGCAACAGCTCGTGATCTATCGCGTCACCCAGGAGAGCCTGTCGAACATCGCCCAGCACGCCCGGGCGCGGAACGTGGAGGTGGAGCTCTCCTTCGCCGGGCGGACGGTGCTGCGGATCAGCGACGACGGCTCGGGCTTCACCGGGCCGCGTAACGGCGGACTGGGGCTCTCCGGCATGGAGGAGCGAGCGAGGCTCACGGGCGGGGAGCTGAAGATCTTCTCCGCGGAGCAGCAGGGCACTCGAGTGGAGCTGACGATGGCATGAGCGCCTCCACGCGGATCCTGGTGGCAGACGACCACGGCATCGTCCGGGCCGGCATCAAGCTGCTGCTTGAGCGCCAGCCGGACCTGGAGGTGGTGGCCGAGGCCGCCGACGGGGTGGAGGCGGTGGAGCTGGCGCTGTCCTGCGACCCCTCCCTGTGCATTCTTGACGTGGGCATGCCACGGATGACCGGCCTGCAGGCTGCACGGGAGATCCGCTCCCAGCGGCCTGACGCCCACGTGCTGATGCTCTCGATGCACGATGACGAGCGCTACCTGTTCGAGGCGCTCAAGGCCGGCGCCTCGGGCTACGTGCTCAAGCGTGAGGCCGACCAGGACCTGGTCGGCGCGATCCGTGCCGTCGGTCGCGGCGAGGCGTTCCTCACCAACGCGGCCGAGCGATCGATCATCCGCGAGTGGATGACCGATGGCGCCCAAGGGCCGGTGGTGCCTCTGACCCCGCGGGAGGAGGAGGTGGTCAAGCTGATCGCCGAGGCCTACACCAACGCCCAGATCGCCGAGACCCTCCACCTGGCCGAGAAGACCGTGGAGTCCCACCGGGCCAACCTGCTGCGCAAGCTGGGCATGCGAGACCGGGTGGAGCTGGTTCGTTACGCGATCAGGCGGGGCCTGGTCGAGCCCTAGCCGCGGGAGCCGGCCGGGGTGAGCGCAGCCCGCCGGGTGAGCGACCGCGGCGCATGGCGAGTCTGCGGGAGCTTGAACGGCGTGTGCACGAGCAGCTCCACATTCCGGTCGGAGACCGCACCCCGCCGACCGTCGTGACCCTGGGCGTCCAGGTGAGCCACCCGCTCCTGCCAGTCGTTGGCGGCGAGCTCGCGGGACAGCGCCGCCAGCTGCGTCGGGCTCTTGGTGTCCCCGGCGCGCAGGGGGGCCGCCGAGTCGATGATCGTGCCGAAGACCGACAGCGTGCCGTCGCGGTTGTCGGCCAGCTCGACGATCCGCGCCTGCTGGGGAAAGTCGATGTGCGAGGCGGTGTTGACCTCCCAGAAGCCGCCGGGGGCCCTCCAGCCGGTGGGCCGGCGGTGGGGGATCACATGGTTGACGTGGGTGTGCCCGTTGACCCAGGCCACGACGTTGGGGTAGCGGAGCAGCAATTGGATCACCTCGTCGCCGAGGACCCGCTTGCCCGGCGCCTCCGAGCCGGTCAGCGCGTTGCCCATCGTGCCGCTGGTGTGATGGCTGAAGACCATGATCAGGCGATCGTGGCCCCCGGCCGACTCCAGCCTGCCGTCGGCGTCCAGCCGGCTGCGTGAGTTCGAGTTCAGCAGCGAGGTCAGCCAGTTCAGCTGGGGCTGGTCGATCGACCCATCGGCGTCGCCGTTGGGGTTGACGGTGTCCAGCACGATGCAGCGGACGTGGCCGGAGACGAAGGTGTAGTACGCGGTGCCGTTGCGGCGGTTGGTGTGGGTGAAGCCGTGACCGGCCGGCTTGCCGCTGGTTCGGAAGTACTCCGCCACCGTCTCGGAGCGGCTGAGGATGCGCCGCTTGCGATCCGCGGTCACCGGCCGGGTGGGGCCGTTGATCAGCTGATTGAACTTGGCGGGGTTGCCGCTCAATCCGGCGAGCAGATCACCGACCCCGAATCCGGGGGGCAGCCCGAGGATCTTGCGTGAGCCCACGGCGACGCTGTTGGCCAGCATCGAGGGGGCCAGGTTGCCCTGGAGCAGGCCGTCGTGGTTTCCGTAGGCGGTCATCCACGGCATGCCCAGCCCGGTGGACTTGAACCGCCGGCGGCAGGCGTCGAGCAGCTCCGGGATGACGGGGAATCCGTACTTGGAGCGCGGCATGTCGCTACCGCCGCTGGCGCCGTGCGGGGTCCCCGCCGGATGCCAGTAGTGGACGTCGTAGTAGTGCGGGTTCTGGTCGTCCACTCCCTCCCAGCGGTGCAGGTCCCCGGAGTCCGGTTGCACGTGGGCGCCGTCGAGCAGGTCGATGCCCCAGCGCAGCTCGTTGTACTGGCAGTTGTCGACGTTGTCGCCGGTGGCGATGGCGAAGTCCAGCCGGCGGCCGCTGGCCGGGGCGCCGCGGAGCTTGCGCACTGCCTGGACGAGGCTCTCGGTGACCTGAGCGGTGAGCATCTCCTGGGGGCGGTAGGCCGCCCCGAACAGCCCCAGGGTGCCCGCCTTCGAGGTCCACACGTCGTTGCCGTTGGTGCCGTCGCTGAGGCGGTCGAGGAACTCCACCCGGGCCGGGGATTGGGCATCCATGATGTGGATGTCGGTGAACTGGGCCAGCGCCAGCAGCCCCTTGCGCCGCCGTTCGCGCCCCCGGTGCGGGTTGATCCCGAGGTCGTGGCGGACCACGTGCAGCTCGCCCCGACCGTAGGCGAGCCGCCGGTAGCCACCGGCGTTGATCTGGCGGCCACGGATGATCGTGCGCTCAACGGTGGTGCCCTGCTCGCGGATGTGGCCCGCCGGGCGCGGGTGACCGTAGAGCAGCTCAGCGACGGCCGAGTCCGGCAGCGCGGCCACCACACCTGAAGCCACCCCCGCTTCCAGCAGACGCCTGCGCGTCAGACCCCGGTCGAACATGCTCATTCCCTCCTCCTCGACTACCCGGCCACGTTATCCGATCAGTAGCGCTGTCTCTACCATCGACCCTCCCGTGCGCGCTCCGGTCGATCACATCGCCGCGCCACCATTCCCGCCCAAGCTCCCGTGGGTGGGTGTGGCGCCGCTGCGGATGGACCAGCAGCTGGGCCGTCCGGTGCTGATCGAGTTCTGGGACTTCTGCCGGCCGAACTCGCTGCGCACGCTGCCCTACATGAAGGCCTGGCACGAGCGTTATGGGTCCGACGGGCTGCGGGTGATCGGAGTACACGCCCCGGGCTTCGAGCCCTCGGCCGATGCCGAGGCGGTGAGGGACGCGGTGGCGCGGCTGGAGATCCCCTACCCGGTCGTGATCGACACCGACTTCGAGATCTGGCAGCTGTACGGCAACCTCGGCTGGCCGGCCCGCTACCTGTTCGACGCCGGCGGAATGCTGTTCGACTACCACTACGGCGAAGGCGGCTATCGGGACACCGAGCTCGCCATCCAGGAGCTGCTGGGGGTGGAGCGTGAGCTACTGCCGATCGTTCGCGCCGAGGACGCCCCGGAGGCAGTCCTGGTGGCGCAGAGCGAGGAGGTGGAGGGGCCCTATTCCGGCTCCTATGAGGCAGGCGAGGTGTGGGCCGTGCTTGACGGCCACGGCACGGTCACCGCCAACGGCAGGGTGATCGAGGTCTCAGCTCCCGGGTGCTACCGCCTGATCGCACACCCACACAGCACCGCCGGGACGCTGGACTTCAGCGTCGGCGCGGGTGTCCGCTGCTACGCCGTCTGCTTCATCCCGGGTCTGCCATCGCCGCAGGAGGGTCGTTCCCCTACGCCGGCGGGTCAAGCAGGTTGACGAGCTCCGGCGCGGCGCTCCCGTCGATGCGGACGGCGAAGCCGGCGCGATAGGGGCTGCGCGCCGGCTCGGAGCCGAGGAATCCCGGCTCGTCGATCCAGCTGCCGGTGTTGAGCAGGCGCTGACCCCGCGGCGTCTGCCACTCGGCGCTCTTGTCGGTCGGGAGCGGGCCGGCGCGGTGGGTGTGTCCGAAGATCACGGTCGAGGCCGGCACCTGAAGGCGGATCAGCACCTCGTTGATGGCGCGCAGCGAAGCCCGGCGAAGCTCCTCGCCGGTCAGCTGCCGGCGCAGGGGTCCGATCCCGGCGCGATTCAGCGCAGCGACGAAGACCGGGAAGCCGGTGCGCAGCGCGCGGCGGCGGGCGCTGCCGCGTAGGCCGCCGCGCCCCCGCGACGGGGCCTCCCCGACCAGCACCCCTCTCGCGCCGGCCGAGGCGCCCTGCTCGGAGCGGCCCAGACCCGGGCGCCCGATCTGCGCCAGCGCGTGGATCCAGGCGTACACGGGGACGAGCACGTCCTCGTAGTCCTCCGCTCGTCGAGGACCTTCCGCCGGCTCGCCGGTCAGGCGGGCCATCACCCCCGCCGCCAGGCGCTCCAGCATCGGAACGGTGACGTGGCGGTCGGCGTAGTGGCCGTGGGTGGCGTAGAGGTCCTCGCTCAGCCAAACGCCCGGGTAGGCCACCCGCGCGCGAGCCGGGGCAAGCGCGTCGATCACCGTCGCCAGCGGCTCTCCGGAACGCCAGTCGACGGCTGTCTCCGTCCCGAGCGCGTCCGCATCCTCCCGCGTCGCCGCTCGCCGCTCCGACCAGCTCGTCAACAGGTGGTGATCGTGATTGCCCGGAACCAACACCACCTCGCCCTCGGGGCCGAGCGCCGCGCCGATCTCCCCCAGCGCGGGTCTCGCTGTCCGAAGGGCGGCGGGCAGCGGTCTCTGGCGGAGCTCCACCACGTCCCCCAGCAGGACCAGGCGGTCGGTGTGGGGCAGCTCCGCTCGCAGGGCCGCGAGCGGCCCGGGGCGGCGGAGCAGGTCGCGCTCGCCGATCGTGCCCAGGTGGAGGTCGGAGATGACCAGCGTGCGCAGAGCGCGCCTCTCTGGTCCCGGTCCGGCGGTCAGGCTGAGGCCGGGGCCATCGCCTGGCGGATGCGCTTGGGCAACATGAAGCGCACGTCCTCCTGGACGACCTCCAGCTCCCGCACGTCGCTCGTCCCCCGCTGCTGGAAGAACGCCACCAGTCGCTGGACGAGCTCCTCAGGCGCGCTGGCGCCGGACGTGATCCCCACCACCGGCTTGTCCCGGAGCCACTCCTCGCTGACCTCGGACTCGTGGTCGATCAAATAGGAGTCGGCCCCGTGCTCCCGGGCGACTTCGACCAGGCGGTTTGAGTTGGAGGAGTTGCGGGAGCCGATCACCAGCACCAGATCGCACTCGCGCGCCAGCTGCTTGACCGCCGCCTGGCGGTTGGTGGTGGCGTAACAGATGTCATCGGTGCGCGGCCCGACGATCGCCGGGAAGCGGTCACGCAGCCGCTCGATGATCCCGTTGGTCTCATCGACTGACAGGGTCGTCTGCGAGATGTAGGCCACCTTCTCCGGGTCCGCCACCTCCAGCGTGTCCACATCGGCCTCGGTCTCGATCAGGACGATGCTCTCCGGGGCCTCCCCCATCGTTCCCTCCACCTCCTCGTGCCCGGCGTGGCCGATCAGCACGATCGTGTAGCCCTCGGCGGCGAACTTCTTCGCCTCCACGTGGACCTTGGTCACCAGCGGGCAGGTGGCGTCGATGGTCTGGAGATTGCGGACCGCGGCGTTGCCGTGGACGCTCGGGGCCACTCCGTGAGCGGAGAAGACCACGGTGGCGCCGTCCGGCACCTCGGTCTCGGAGTCGACGAACACCGCCCCTCGGGCGCGGAGCTGCTCGACCACATGCTTGTTGTGAACGATCTCCTTGCGCACGTACACGGGGGCGCCGTGCAGCTCCAGCGCGCGTTCGACCGTCTGCACGGCGCGATCGACGCCGGCGCAGTAGCCGCGGGGAGCGGCGAGCAGCAGCTTCTCAGGGGCGTTGGGCATCGTCGGGGAGTGTAGAGGCGCCGCGAGGGCGCTCCCTTGCGCCGCGGTCCTACCGCGGACTTCGACTGTGAGCTTTTGGTCGCGCTTAAAGCGCATCGGGATGATGGTCCAGCTCTCGCACAGACCACCCTCCGGCCCGACGTCACCCGGACCCGCGTCCGGCTAGCGTATGGAGATCATCATGCCGCAGCAGCACCTCGACCGCCTGACCGCCACCGACGCCTCCTTCCTGCACCAGGAGGGCAGCTCGTCGCACATGCACATCGGCGCGCTCCTGGTGTTTGAGGGGCGGCCGCCGAAGTTCGAGGATTACCTCGATCACGTTCGCAGTCGCCTGCATCTGGTCCCGCGGTACCGCCAGAAGCTGGCCACCCCGCCGCTTGAGACCGGACGTCCGATGTGGGTCGATGATCCGAGCTTCAACCTCGAGTACCACGTGCGCCACACCGCACTGCCGCCGCCTGGCAGCGAGGAGCAGCTGCTGCTGGCCGCCGCCCGGGTGGCATCACGCCAGCTTGACCGCCGCAAGCCGCTGTGGGAGAGCTGGCTCGTGGAGGGACTCGGACCCGCAACCGAAGGCGGCGAGGAGCGCTTCGCGCTGATGTTCAAGACCCACCATGCACTCGTAGACGGGGTCTCCGGCGTAGATCTGGCCACGGTTCTCTTCGACCTCAGCCCCGAGCCGCCGGAGCCGGGCTCGGCGCTGGAGCCGTGGCGGCCGAGCACGGCGCCCTCGCCGCCGCAGCTGGTGGTCGCCGGCGTCCGCGGCGCGATCGGCGTAACCGCCGAGATCGTAAACCGCATCATGGGCGCTGCCACCCGTCCGAGCTCCTCCTGGGGGGTGGTGCGGGACGCGCTGGAGGGCGTCGGCGAGATCGTCTGGGCGGCACTAAACCCGGCACCCGAGACACCTCTCAACGTGGAGATCGGCCCCTACCGCCGCTACAGCGTGGTCAGGGGACGGCTTGAGGACTACAAGGAGGTCAAGGACGTGTTCGGCGGGACCGTCAACGACGTCGTGCTCACCGTCGTCGCCGGCGCTCTGGGGAAATGGCTGCGCTCTCGCGGCGTCCGGACCGAGGGACTGGAGCTTCGAGCGCTGGTGCCGGTGTCGGTGCGAGCCGCGGATCAGCGGGGCACCCTCGGCAACCAGCTGACGGTGATGCGCGGGCCGCTGCCGGTCTACATCCAAGACCCCGTGGCGCGCCTGCGCTTCGTCAAGCGAGCGATGGACGGGCTGAAGGACTCCAAGCAGGCGGTCGGCGCGGCAACGCTGGCGGCGGTGAACAACCTGGCTCCCCCCACAGTTCTCGCCCAGGCCTCACGCCTGAACTTCTCCACCCGGCTGTTCAACCTGATCGTCACCAACATCCCCGGCCCGCAGCTACCGCTCTACGTGCTCGGCCGCCAGCTCCAGGATCTGTTTCCGGTGGCGTTCCTGCCCGATCATCACGCCCTGGCGATCGCGATCATGTCCTACAACGGATCGATCGATTACGGGCTGTTGGGCGACTACGACGCGCTGCCGGATATCGAGGAGATCGGACACGGGATCGAGGAATCGCTGCAGGAGCTGCTGAGTGCGGCGCGGCGCAAGCGTGGCGGACCGGCGGCGGCGTCGAAGTCCGCCGTGGCGTCGAACGCGGGGAACGGGTCGGGAGGTCGGTCCGAGGCTATCCGGGAAGACGGCGAGCCGAAGATCATCCCCTCCGCGCGCTCGCGGCCCAAACGCGGTCCCGCGGCGGATATGCGAGCCAAGCGGGCAGGGAACGGGGCGCGGAGCGCCCGCGGACCGAGTCGCGGCCCAGGAAGCTGACCGGAGCTACCAGCTGCCGCCGGACTTGCAGCCGCCCACGCCGGCGTTGCTGCACGAGCGGGTGATCGTCCCGGAGCTGTCGACCAGGGTGAAGATCGTGCTGCTCCCGCCCTGCGCGGTGGCAGACAGCGTGTAGCCGGTGCTGCTCGCCCCGGACACCGCCACGGCCGGTGCGTTGTTCAGAGCCGGCTCGATCGAGGTCAGCGAGGCAGCGGTGGCACTGGCATAGCTGCCACGGTTATCCGTGCCGTAGGTCTCCATGGCCGTCTGCCCCGTGTTGAGCTGGGCCTTGGCCTGCGCGTCGTACCCCTTGCTGCGCTGACCGAGGAAGGCTCCCAGAGCGATCCCGGCGAGGATGCCGATGATCAGGATCACGACGAGGATCTCGATCAGGGTAAAGCCCTCCTCCCCGCCCGCAGAAGAACGCAGACGGCGGAGTCGTTGCGCACGCATGCCCTCCCTATCGGCAGGGGCGCGGAGAGCTTGAAGCTCCGGCGAAACGGCTGCGGGGCGCGCGAGTATTTGCTGGGACTCCGGCTCCCTCAACCAAAGCGCCTGAGCCAACCAGCTAGGCAAAACGAGTCCAGGCACGACCCGCAGCAACAGGTTCAACCCAGCGTCAAACTCGCCAGCGGGCTGGGTTGGAATCCCGGTTCGGTATGGCTTGATGGACCGCTGGTCCTCGTGACCGCTCGCACCGCCGAGCATTGACCCCCAGCTGGTATACCTCCCGCATGCCTGACGAATTTCCAAGCAGCCCCCTCTACGCGAAGGCCACCTCCGAGCTGACGCTTCAGCTCTCGGTTCCCGAAGCGGCTGCCGTCTGTCGTCAGGCGGTTGACGACGACAAATGGATGCACCTGAAAAAGAGCGACGCCGACCATCTGCTCGTGAAGTTCATCGCAGTTCGGGGGGAAAAGAACGCGAAGATCGAAGTGCTGCTGGCCGACGCTGGAGGAGCGGCGACCGCTGTGACCCTCAAAGGATGGTTTTTCGGCATGGGAAGGCCACAGCTCCGCAAGACGGTGCGGCGGCTTCAAAACGCCATCGAGGAACAGGCACAGCAGAACAGCACCGCTCCGAGCGAGACCGCGCCCGGATCGTAACCTGGGGTCGGGCCCGGGCCCGCGGTTGTCACTTCCGTTGTCACCCGACGGCTAAAGGCAGTGTTTGCAGGTACTTCTAGAAGCCGAGCGCGAACTTGGCGTCTTCGCTCATCCGCTCCGGGGTCCAAGCCGGCGAGAAGGTCATCGTCGGCTGCACCTCCTGGACGCCGTCAAGCTCGCCCACGAACTCCTCAATCTGCTCGGAGACCTGCGGCCCGATCGGGCAACCGGGGCTCGTGAGCGTGTAGGTCACCCGGACGGTGCCCGGCTCATCGACCGCCGACGTCGTAGATCAGGCCGAGCTCGACGAAGTCGAGACCGAGCTCGGGATCGATCACCTCACGCAGTGCATCCGTTACATCTTCGACGGTTGGCATGTACAGAGTGTACGAAACGGCTGACGCGAGATTGCTGCCCGTCGGGACATTTGGATAGCGTTGGCGCATCGTCGACTTCGATGAAAAGCCCCCTGTCCTGCGTTGCGCCGGGGACGAAGATCGCGCCACGCAGGGCACTCGACGCCGGGCGATAACGCGAGCGATCGCGGCGGAGGGCGACGTCCTGGTCGACCTCAGCGAACTGGTCTTCGCCGATACCTCGCTGATGCTTGACCTGGCCCTACTCTCACGTCGCCTGCGCCGGCGCGGCCGAGCCGTGTACCTGAGGGGGCTCAACCGCAGATTCACCGGTTGATCGAGATGGTGGGCCTCCACCGCCTTCCGGGAGTGCGGCTGGACGGTCACAAGCCCGCACTGGCCTGATCGGCCACCAGTACGCTTCCGGGCCGTGTCCGGCCACCCTTCCCCCAGTCGAGCGCTCGCTTTCGTCGATGAGACGGCCGAGATCTGGGGGGTGCTGCTCTTCCCCCAGCCCGGGGATGAGAACGCCGGCATACTGGGAATGGGACCACTGACCGGCGCTGGCCGAGCCGCAGCCGCCTCCGTGGAGGCCGCCCCAGACGAGGCTGGGTGGACGGTCAGCGTTGATGGGGCCCGACTCCTGATTTCCTTCCCCGCCCCGCCGGAGCCTGGGGCTGAGCCCTCGGAGGCGACCGGTTCCTCGGAGCCGGAGGAGCCACCCACCTCCGCAGCGCCCGACCCGGACAATCGCATCTGTCAGGTTGACGGGGAGGCGTCCCTGGCCGACGGTCGCCGCCCGGTCAGCGCCACCGGCGTGCTGATGGCCTGGCCCGAGCTGAACGGCGGCGTGGGTTCGCTACGGGCAGCCATCGCCGCGTTCGGACCCGACGATGCGCTCTCGCTCACGGCGCTGCGCCCGAACGGCAGCCAGGGCCACGACCACGATCTGCTGACCGCCTCTGTCCTAGATCTCTCCGGCGCGACGACGGTGGAGGACCCCCGTCTCTCCACCACGTACGCAAGCGACGGCTCTCCCCTGCGATCCAGCCTGGAGCTGTGGGTGCCTACCGGGGACGAAGCCGGCACCGAGATCCCTCGCCGAGCCACGGGCGAGACCAGTGGAGGCGAGCTGGACATGGACACCGACGCCTTCACCCTCCGCGCCTACGCGATGCGCTGGCAGAGTCGCAGCCGGACCGGCTTTGGCCCCTACCTGCTGGCCCAGCCGCGATGAGCGGGGTGCAGGCGGTCATCAGCGACTTCGGTGGGGTGCTGACCTCGCCACTGCTGCAGTCCTTCGCCGCCTTCCAGGCGTCTTCGGGGATATCGCTGGAGCAGATCGGCCGCGCGATGGCGACCGTCGCCGAGCGGACCGGCGAGAACCCTCTGTTCGAGCTGGAGACCGGGCGGATCACCGAAGAGCGGTTCCTGGGCCTCCTGAGCGAGGCGCTGACCGAGGAGCTCGGTCAGGAGACGACGCTCGAGGGCTTCGGGGAGCGCTACTTCGAAGAGCTCCACCCCAACGAGCGGCTGATCGCGTTCATGCGAGAGCTCCGGGGCCGTGGCTACAAGATGGCGATCTGCACCAATAACGTCCGCGAGTGGGAGTCACGGTGGCGATCGATGCTCCCGGTGGACGAGATCTTCGACGTGGTGGTGGACTCCGCTTTCGTGGGGGCACGCAAGCCCGACCCGCACATCTACCACGTGACTCTGGAGCGGCTGGGGGTGCCCGCCGACGCCGCGCTGTTCATCGACGACATCGAGGACAACTGCAATACCGCGCGCGAGCTGGGGATGAAGGCGGTTTGGTTCCGCGACAACGACCAGGCGGTCGCGGACATGGAAGAGACGCTCGGAAGCGCCTAGCCAGGCTCAGTTCTCGACGCCGAGCCGGTCCCAGCAGTAGAGGTCGAGACACTCGGTGGCAAGCTGGACGCAGCGCTCGTCAGAGAGCCACGGGAGCACGGTGTCAAACGCCTGCTCCTCCCCCACCCCGGCCTCGAATGCCTCCTCGCCCCGGAAGCCCGCGGCGATCTTGAGCGCCTCCCGCCGGTTCTCCCCCAGCGATGGGAACACGTTGACGAGGAATTCCTTGTTCGGCAGTGGATGGCCCACCACCTCAAGCGAGGCGTGCCAGGCCGCCAGCAACGACAGGTCATCTTCGTCGAGATCGGCGATCGCCTTGGCGTAGTGCGAGTCAAGCTCGGACTCCGGGATCTCATCGACCCACGCCCGTACCACTTCGCCCAAGATCTGCCGGCGGGCCTCCCGTCCAACGGAGTCCGCGATAACCCGAATGGCGTTCTGCGGTTCGATGAAGCAGAGTGACATAGCAGCTCCGGCTCGTTGGTTTCCGACGCCGCAGAAGGTATGTGGTGCGCCGGACGGAGTGGACGACGAGAAAGCGGCTAACTGCCGTCGGGCAATGCCAACGCACGGCGGACCCGGCCGAGCGTCTCGGTGTCCGACGGAACCAGCCCACCGAAGCCAACTGTCGCGCGCGTGCCCTGGCCCCAGTTGAAGAGTCCCAGATCCAGCGCTTCAAGCGGAAGCCCGCATCCGTCAGCCAGGGCCTCGGCGCGACGCTCCAGCAGCAACGAATCGCCAATCCCCAGAGCCCGCTTGGCGGCGATCGTCACCGGGTTGTCGCCTCCCAGGCCCAGGATCGCGCCGTGGAGGTCGTAGACGCCGAGCCGCCCGAGCGTCACCAGCAGCTCGTACCGCGCATCGCGACTCATCCCCGGCAGCGCGAGCCGCTCCAGCAGGCGCGAGAAGCGCCGCTCGGCTCCCCACGTCGGGTCACCGGTGAAGGCGCTGGCCTGGGAGCCGCTACGCCGAGCCCAGGCGCGGTATGCCTCCAGCGTGCGGGTGCCCCGGCTCGGCTCGTGCGCGGACCGGGGACCGAGCGCCGCTCCCGTCCAGGGTCGGAAGAGCCTCGGCGTGCCACGGCGTCCGCGCCGCCTCGATCGCGGCAAATGGAGCCTCATCTTCGGTCGGCCCGAGATACGCAATCAGGAACGCCAGCCAGGTCCGCTCCTCGACGTCCCCATCCTGGTCGGCCACCTCGGCGTAGAGCCCGGGCGGAGCGCTGTGAAGCAGCGTCAGCCGGTCGGCGGCAAACGACAGCTCCGCCGCCAGCCGCTCCACCTCGGCGCTGGACTTGAGGCCCGGGATCAGCGAAGAGCGGTAGCCGTCCTCACTGCCGCGGGCGATCCGGTGAACCCGTACGCCGTCGCGGGCTCTCGTACGCCCTCCACGCCTGCCGCCTGCTGCTCGTTCCCCGTCGGGCGAGCGGGCCGAGGACGGCTCCCGGGGCGTGCCTGAACGGGGGGCGCTGGAGCTCACCACCGGACGCGGCTCGATCGACTCCTCCCGGGAGCAGATGGGGCAGTTCTGGATCAGGCGGTTGTGGCGGCAGAACGTCGGCACGTAGCGCATCCTGACACGCCACGGCAGGCTCGCGCCGTCAGCTGAGAATCGCCGTCGATCCCTGCTCGGGGTCGTTGAGACCCGCTGCTTCTCGCTGACGGTGCTCCTTCCCCCGCCGGATCACCTCCCGGAAGCTCCGGAAGCGGAAGATCATCACCAGCGCGCCAAATCCCAGCAGGCCGGACAGCACGGCGGTGGCAATCTGCTGCCCCACCGAGAACGAGGCCACATCGGGGTTGTGGGCGAAGATCGTCAGTAGCAGCGCCTGCTGGACGCCGGCCCCGCCGGGAGTGAACGGGAACACCGAAGCGACCACCTGGACTCCCAGCACCAGCAGCGCGTTGCGGACCGAGCCGCCGATGTGGAACGCATCCAGCAATGCCCAATAGGCGCCGAA
Source organism: uncultured Solirubrobacterales bacterium (assembly GCA_963731435.1). Classification (GTDB taxonomy): domain Bacteria; phylum Actinomycetota; class Thermoleophilia; order Solirubrobacterales; family Solirubrobacteraceae; genus Palsa-465. Next base: position 623,098 of record CAVSVF010000001.1, on the reverse strand, counting down.
GCGGGCGACCCAGCTGACGACCTGCCAGCTCACCATCTCCCGGCGGAACCGTCGGCGGTCCCCGAGGATGGTGAATCCCTGGCGCACGCGCTGCCAGAAGGCGCGAACGCGCGCGGAGAGCAGCGCGAAGGCGATCAGGAACGCGGTGCCCAGCACGGTCAGGAAGAACAGCGTGAAGCGCATGTGCGAGGCAAAGAAGCTGATGTCGAAGGCCGGCAGCTTGGAGAAGTCCGGCGGCTTGGGGAAGACCCCCTGGGTGAACGCGAAGCCCATCACCAGCACTCCGATCAGCCAGTCCACGATCAAGCCGGTGGAGAGCGCGGAGGCAACTGTCGGGTAGCTGCTGCGGCGAATGCTCAGCCTGGTCAAAAACAGCTGGGCGATGTTGCCGCCACCGAGCGGGAACACGTTGTTGACGGCGTAGCCGACCATGTACGCGCCCCACACGTCACGCCAGCGAACCTGCTCCTGGGGATAGGCGGCGCGGATCGCGTTGAACAGGGCTCGGGACCGCAGCAGCAGGTACAGCCCGTACAGGGCCATCCCGAGCAACAGGGCAAGCCAGTCGAGGTTGGCCAGCTGGGAGAAGAACTCCCCGGCCGAGTCGAAGAAGTGGCTGATCGTCTGCCCAACTGACGTGTGGTGGTGGCTTTGCGTGGCCACGGTGGCAGTGATCGAGAGCATCGACCTAAACGGTCGCACACCGGGGTGCCGCGCGCGCGGTTGGGGAGCGCCAATGGGCCGGGGAGCGTCAGGGCCGGGGGAGCACCGGATCAACCGGCACCGGGGCCGCGGAGGGCCAGAGAAGAGGACCGGGGGGCCCAGATCCATCTGGGCCCCCCGGAGAGCCAGGGAAGTGGGGGCGCAGTTCCCTGACCGACTGGAACAGAGTCATCTGTCCCAAACTTGGAATAAAGCCAGCATTCCGTGCCGGCTCGCTCACCCGCAAAGGTCCAGCGCCTGTCCTTAACGTAGCAGGCGCACCGGCCCGCGATCAGACCCGCCGTCCCGCGTCAGCGCCGGCGGGTACCGGGACCGCTGAAGAACTCCTCCCCCGGGCGGACGGTCCCGGCCGCCTCGGCCTCGTGGCGAAGCGTCCGGTCGGCTTCGCCGCTCCAGGCGCCGACGGCCAGCATCTCGCGGTCGGCATCCATCGGGCTCCCGCCGAGATCCTTGTTGACGATCCGGGCGCACTTCCGGCCCTCGGCGATGGCGGTGACGATGAGCGACTGACCGATCCGGGCATCGCCGGCCGCGTAGACGTTCTTGACGGAGGTTCGGTAGGTCTGGCGGGTGCGGATGTTGCCGCGGCGGTCGAGCTCCAGGTCAAGCTGCTCCACCAGTCCCTCGTGCTCGGGGTGGGTGAAGCCGATCGCGATCAGCACGAGGTCGGCCTCCAGCACGAACTCGGTACCCGGAACCGGGGTGAGGTCCCGTGAGGAGGTGCCGGTCACCTGCCGCGCATAGACGTGGCTGACGTGCCCGTCCTTGCCGCCGAAGCCGGTGACCTCGGTCCCCCACCGCCGCTTGCCCCCCTCATCCAGGGCGTAGGTGGTGGCGGTGCGCTTCGGGGGCAACGGCCAGGGATGGCGGGGATCTACGCCGTCGCCCGGCAGCTCGGCGTAGACGTCGAGCATCACCACGCTGTGCGCGCCCTCGCGGTGGGAGTTGGAGATGCAGTCCATGCCGGTGTCGCCGCCCCCGATCACGATCACCCGCTTGCCGGTGGCAGTGATCTCGGCCTCCGGCGGGACTGACCGCGAGGGCCGTCCCTCCTGCGCAGCGACCCAGCGGTTGCGCTGGTAGAGGTAGTCCATCGCCACGTGGATGCCTTCCAGGTGGCGTCCCTCGACGTCGAGGTCCCGCGAGACGCGGGAGCCGACGGTGATGACGACGGCGTCGTGGCGAGCGCACAGCTCCTCGGCGGTCACGTCCCGCCCCACGTCCGTGTCGTAGACGAACTCGATGCCCTCCCCGGCCAGCACGTCCACCCGGCGGTCGATGATCCGCTTCTCCAGCTTGGCGTCGGGCACACCGAAGCGCATCAGCCCGCCGGGCCCCTCGTCGCGCTCATAGACCGTGACCGTGTGTCCGACCTTGTTGAGCTGATCGGCTGCGGCCAGCCCGGCCGGTCCGGCTCCCACCACGGCGACTGTCCTGTCACTCCGTCTCGCCGGCGGCTCCGGGATCACCCATCCCTCCTCGAACGCGCGCTCGGCGATCGCCATCTCGATCTGCTCGATCGCCACCGGTTCGTCGTTGATGGCCAGGACGCAGGCCGACTCGCAGGGGGCAGGACAGATCCGGCCGGTGAACTCGGGGAAGTTGTTGGTCAGGTGCAGCTGGTCGATCGCGTCGCGCCACTTGTCGCGGTAGACGAGGTCGTTCCAGTCCGGGATCAGGTTGCCCAGCGGACAGCCCTCGTGGCAGAAGGGGATTCCGCAGTCCATGCAGCGCGCTCCCTGACGGCGCAGCTCGTCATTTGATTGCAGCCCGAAGTAGGGCTGGTAGTCGTGCACGCGCTCGCGGGGGTCACGCTTGTCAAAGCCGACCCGATGGATCTTCAGGAATGCGCCGAGCTCGCCCATAGGGGCAGCGGAGGCTAGCGGGTGGCTACGCGGGGGCCAGCTCGCGCTGTCCGGCGGCCTCGGCGATCGCCCGCTTGTAGTCCCGCGGCATCACCTTGACGAAGCGGTCCCGCGCCCGGTCCCACGAGGCCAGTACGTTGCGCGCCACGAGCGACCCGGTTCGCTGAGCGTGCTCGGAGATCAGCGCCTTGACCTCCTCGTCGTCCTCGGGGCCGAGCGGCTCCAGGTCGACGAGCTCGGGGTTGCACCTCCCGGCGAACCGTCTGTCGACGTCGTACACGTAAGCGATCCCGCCGCTCATTCCGGCGGCGAAGTTGCGACCGGTGGGTCCGAGCACGATCACCCGTCCGCCGGTCATGTACTCGCAGCCGTGATCGCCGACACCCTCCACCACCGCGGCGGCGCCGGAGTTGCGTACGGCGAAGCGCTCGCCCGCCAGCCCGCGGAAGAAGGCACGCCCGGCAGTGGCGCCGTAGAGCACCGTGTTACCCACGATCATGTTCTCCTCGGCGCGGAACAGCGCGTTGTCCGGGGGACGGACGGAGAGGATCCCCCCGGAGAGGCCCTTGCCGGCGTAGTCGTTGGTCTCGCCGCGGAGCGAGAAGGTGATCCCGGGCGCGAGCCAGGCGCCGAAGCTCTGCCCGGCGGAGCCGGAGAGGGAGATCTCGATCGTCCCCTCCGGCAGTCCTGCCGCGCCGTGGCGGCGGGCGATCTCACCGGAGAGGATCCCGCCGACGGTGCGGTTGACGTTGCGAATCGGCACGGGCCCCACCCGCACCTGCTCACCTTCGTCGATGGCGGCGGCGCAGCTGCGCAGCAGCTCCCAGTCCAGCGCGTCGTCGAGGACCGGCATCTGCGAGCGGGTCCGGCAGCGCGGCGTACCCTCCGGCAGCTCCGGAACGTGCAGGATGTTTGAAAGGTCTACGTACTGCGCCTTCCAGTGCTCGATCGCCTCGTCGGTGTCCAGCAGCTCGGTGCGGCCGATCGCCTCCTGCATGCTGCGGAGGCCGAGCGAAGCGAGGATCCCCCGGGCCTCCTCGGCCACCATCATCAGGTAGGTGACCACCTGGTCCGGGGTCCCCCGGAAGCGGCGGCGGAGCTCCGGATCCTGGGTGGCGATTCCCACGGGGCAGGTGTTGAGGTGACAGACGCGCATCATGATGCAGCCCATCGCGATCAGCGGTCCGGTGGAGAAGCCGAAGGCGTCGGCGCCGAGCAGGGCCGCGACCATCACGTCGCGCCCGGTCTTCATCTGGCCATCGACCTCGACCGTGATCCGGGAGCGCAGGTCATTGAGCAGCAGGGTCTGCTGCGTCTCGGCCAGCCCGATCTCCCAGGGGACTCCTGCTCCCTGAATGGAGGATTGCGGGGAGGCCCCGGTCCCGCCGTCGTGCCCGGCGATGGTGACGTAGTCCGCATTGGCCTTGGCCACCCCGGCGGCCACGGTCCCCACCCCGACCTCGGAGACGAGCTTGACCGAGACCGACGCGGAGGGGTTGGCGCAGCGCAGGTCGTAGATGAGCTGCTTGAGATCCTCAATCGAGTAGATGTCGTGGTGAGGCGGAGGGGAGATCAAGCCGACGCCGGGCGTGGATGCGCGGATCTTGGCGATGTAGTCATCGACCTTGTGACCTGGTAGCTGGCCGCCCTCCCCGGGCTTCGCCCCCTGGGCCATCTTGATCTGGAGCTGATCGCTGTTGACCAGGTAGTTGACGGTCACCCCGAAGCGGCCCGAGGCGACCTGCTTGATCGCCGAGCGCCGGGAGTCGCCGTTCTCGTCCGGGACGAACCGGGCCGGGTCCTCTCCGCCCTCCCCGGTGTTGGACTTGCCCCCCATCCTGTTCATGGCGATGGCCAGCGTCTCGTGCGATTCGCGGCTGAGGGATCCGAGGCTCATCGCGCCGGTGGTGAAGCGCTTGACGATCTCGGTGGCCGGCTCCACCTCGTCGAGTGGGACCGGCGGGCTCGACGGCCGGAACTTCATCAGCCCGCGCAGGGCCGCTTTGCGGGTGGCCTGGTCGCTGGCCAGCGCGGCGAACTCCCCGTAGGTCTGGCGAGCGTCGCCATTGGCCTCCCTCACCGCGTGCTGGAGCTTCGCCACGGTATCGGGGTTCCAGACGTGGACCTCGCCGTCGCGGCGCCACTGCAGCACGCCACCGACCGGCAGCAGGTCGCGACCGGTCCGGGGGTAGGCACGGAAGTGGCGCTCCATCGCCTCGCTGGAGAGCTGGTCGAGCCCGATACCGCCGATCCGTGAGGCGGTCCCGGTGAAATGGGTGTCGATCAGCCCCGGCTCCAAGCCGACGGCCTCGAAGATCTGTGCGCCACAGTAGGACTGGATCGTCGAGATGCCCATCTTGGAGATCGTCTTCAGCAGCCCCTTGCCGATCGCCTTGACGATCCGCTGCTCGGCCTGGTCGCGCTCCATGTCCTCCGGCAGAAGCGACCGGTCGGCCAGCTCATCCAGCGACTCGAACATCAGGTAGGGGTTGATCGCGGCCGCCCCATAGCCGATCAGCGTCGCCATGTGGTGGATGTCCCTGGGCTCACCGGACTCGATCACCAGGCCGGTGCGCAAGCGGGTCCCGCGGCGGACCAGATGGTGATGAACCGCCGCCACCGCCAGCAGGGAGGGCATCGCCACGCGCTCGGGCCCCAGATTGCGATCGGAGAGGATCAGGATGCTGGCGCCGTTGTCCACATAGCGGGCCGCCTCCTCGCAGACAGCCAGCAGGCGAGCCTCCATGCCGTCGGGCCCCTGCTCGATCGGCCAGGTGATGTCGATCGTGGCCGCGTCGAACACCTCGTGGGAGACCTGCCGGAGCTTCTCCAGCTCGGCGTTGCGGAGGATCGGCTGATCCATCACCAGCTGGTGGCCCTGATCGGCAGTCTCGGTCAGCAGGTTCACCTCGCCGCCCACGCCGGTCTGCAGGCTCATCACCACCGACTCCCGGATCGGATCGATCGGCGGATTGGTGACCTGCGCGAACAGCTGCTTGAAATACGCGAACAGCGGCGGCTGGCGGTCGGACAGCACCGCGAGCGCCGCGTCGTTGCCCATGCTGGCCACGGGCTCCTCGCCCTTTGTCGCCATCGGCGCGATGATCAGGCGCAGGTCCTCCTGGGAGTAACCGAAGGCGAGCTGCTTGGAGCGCAGCGGCTCGATGCGGGGGGTGCGCGGCTCCCGGTCGGGCAGGTCGGCGATGTGGACGACCGAGCGTCCGTACCAGTCGGCGTAGGGGTGGCGCCGGGAGATCTGTCGCTTCAGCTCATCGTCCTCGACGATCCGGCTGGCCTCCAGATCCACGAGGAACAGCTTGCCGGGCGCCAGGCGACCCTTGCGCTGGATCTGCTCCGGGGGAACGCTCAACACGCCGGTCTCGGAGGCCAGTACCACGTAGCCGTCGGTGTCCTGGACCCAGCGGCCGGGACGCAGGCCGTTGCGGTCCAGCACCGCCCCGGCGAGGCGGCCGTCGGTGAACACCACCGCCGCAGGTCCGTCCCACGGCTCCATCAGGCAGGAGTGGAAGTCGTAGAAGCCCTTGATGTCCGGGTCGAGATCGGTGCGCGTCCGGTAGGCCTCGGGGACCATCATCATCACCGCGTGCGGAATCGAGCGGCCGGCCAGGACCAGCAGCTCCAGGACGTTGTCGAAGGTGGCGGAGTCAGAGCCGCCCTGCTGGACCACCGGGATCACCTTCTGGAGGTCGTCGCCGAACAGCTCCGAGGCGAGCTGGGACTCCCGCGCGCGCATCCAGTTGACGTTGCCCCGCAGCGTGTTGACCTCACCGTTGTGGGCGATCATCCGGTAGGGGTGGGCCAGCTGCCAGCTGGGGAACGTGTTGGTGGAGAAACGGGAGTGCACCAGCGCCAGGCGAGAAGCGACGCGGCGGTCCTCCAGATCAGGGAAGTACCGCGGCAGCTGCAGCGCGGTCAGCATGCCCTTGTAGACGATCGTGCGGCTTGAGAAGCTCGGGAGCGCCAGCTCCGGTCCGGCCTCCCGCTCGATCACGCGCCTGATCACGTACAGCTTGCGCTCGAAGGCCTCCTGGTCTGCGAGCTCATCGGCGGCCCCGATGATCACCTGGCGAATGACCGGCGCCGCCCGCTTGGCGGTGTCGCCGACGTGGTGGTCGTCAATCGGCACCTCCCGCCAGCCGAGCAGGCGCTGGCCCTCGGCGAGGATGGTCGCGTCGATCAGCGCTTCGAGCTCGTGACGCCGCGCGTCGTCCTGGGGCAGGTAGCAGACGCCAACGCCGTAGCGGCCGGCCGGCGGAAGGTCCACGCCACCCGCTTCGCGCAGGAACGCGTCGGGGATCTGCAGCAGGATCCCGGAGCCGTCGCCGGTGTTGGGATCGGCCCCTTCTGCCCCTCGGTGCTCCAGGTTCTCAAGCGCCCGCAGCGCCTTCTCCACCACCGCATGGTTGGCCTCGCCCCACAGCTTGGCGACCATCGCGATGCCGCAGGCATCGTGCTCGTTTTCAGGGTGGTAGAGGCCACTGGCCCCCGGTGGAGCAAAAAGCTGATGCATCATATGGAGGAGGGTGGGAGGCCGAGACGGGTCGCGGCGGTACGAGCCGAGCGACAAAGATTACCAGCGTGTCGATGCTGGCCTTTTTGTGGACGCCGTGCTGAGGACTATGGGGCCTCTGCTAGCGGCCCGTGAGCATCCCGTTAGTACTGCTGCCCGGCGGTAGATCTGCGCCCCGCCGACCGGTTAGAAAGAGCCGGTCAACGGAGCCCGGTTCTGCCGGGCTTGACCATCAAGAGGAGGAGGTCCGCACATGAGGCTACGCAGCCTGATCGCGCTGGTCGCACTCACATTGACGCTCACAGTCGTCGTCGCCGGCTGTGGCTCGAGCAGCAGCTCGAGCAGCAGCTCCAGCAGCGCGTCCACGAGCAGCCTGCGTCCAAGTCGACGACCACGACGAAGTCCACACCGTCGTCAAGGGCGAGTCCGGCACCGTCGTCAAGAAATCGAGCTCCCTCGTCAAGACCAAGTCGGGCACCACGAAGACCTACAAGCCCGGTGAGGCCTGCTCCACCCACCACGAGCAGATCTATGCGCACAGCACCTGAAGTGCGTCAACGGCAAGCTGAAGAAGAAGTAGCCGAGAAAGTGCGCGGCCTGCGGGCGCCGAGCTAGCGCTTGGCGCCCGCGGGCTGCTTCGCCGACTTCTTGTTTCCGGACGCCTTGGCCTTCGGCTTGGGCTTGGCCTTGCCGCCGGAGTCCTCAGACTTCTTCGGCTCGGACTCCTCCTCCGCCGGGGTGTCCATCGCCGCCAGGCTCGCCTCCAGTGCCGCCATCAGGTCAGGGGCCTCGGCGGGCTCCTCGGCCTCGGGCACGGTGGCGATCTCCTCGCCGGCCGCCTTGCGCTCGATCAGGTCAATCACGCGCTCGCGGTACTCATCGCGGTACTTGGTCGGCTCAAACTCCGCGGACAGGGAGGCGATCAGCTGCTGGGCCATCTTCAGCTCCCGATCGGTGGCCTCGGCCTCGTCAAGTGAGTCGAGCTCGTCGATCCGGTCGGCGGGCAGCACCTCGTCGCCGAACAGCATCGTCGTCATCGTCAGCACATCTCCGGTCGGCCGCAGCGCGCACAGCTGCTGCTTGGAGCGGATGACCACCCGGCCGATCCCGACCATCTCCGCCTTGCCCAGCGCGTCCAGCAGCAGCCGGTAGGCCTTGGCTCCGCCGGCGGCAGGAGCGAGGTAGTAGTTGTGGTCGTAGAAGATCGGGTCGATCTCGGAGAGCTCCACGAACTCCTCGATATCGATCGTCCTCGTCGCCTTGGGATCCAGCGCCTCGAGCTCCTCCGGATCGATTGTCACGTATCGCTCCGGGGTGATCTCGTAGCCCTTGACGATGTCCTCGTAGGGGACCTCGTCACCCGTGGAGGCGTCTACGCGCTTCTGCCGGATGCGGGCACCGGTCTCCTTGGAGAGCTGGTGAAAGCGCACCGTCTTCGGCGAGGTTGCGCTGTAGAGCTTGACGGGCACGTTGACCAGTCCAAAGCTGATCGCACCTGACCAGATCGCTCGAGCCATCCCGGCTTTGTATAGCGAACCGCGACCCTCGGCAAGGCATGAGCGGGTTCTTGCCGGCCTTGCGGCAGCATGGATCTCACGCCACCGCGCCGCCCGGCGTTCTATCTCCAGTGACCCTGCCTCCCTTCCAAGCGCTGCTCGACGCCCACGGGCCCGACGTACACCGCTTCCTGACCGCCACCGCGGGGCCGGGGGCGGCCGACGACTGCTACCAGGAGACCTGGCTGGCGGCGTTGCGCTCCTATCCGCGCCTCCGGGAGGACTCGAACCTGCGCGGCTGGCTGCTGACGATCGCCCACCACAAAGCGATCGATCATGCGCGCCAGACCAAGCGGGCACCGGTGGCCGTGCCGGAGGTGCCGGAGGCGCTGGAGACGGCGGTCTCCCCGTCGTCGCCGGGAGAGGACGAGATATGGATGCTCGTCCGCCGGCTGCCAACCAAGCAGCGAACGGCGATCGCGCTGCGCTACATCGCCGATGCGGCCTACGCGGAGATCGCCGCCGTGATGGAGATCACCGAGGAGGCAGCGCGGCGAAATGTGCACGAGGGACTAAAACGACTGCGAAGGGAAAGCGAAGATGGACGCTGAGCGCGTAATCGAGGAAGCGCTGCGGGGGGCACCGGCGCGGGACCTGCCCGACGTGGCCGCCACCGCCCAGGAGGCGGGGCTGCTGGACGTGGCCTACTGCCCCCACGAGACCCCGGTCGGCCGGCTGCTGCTCGCCTCCACGCCGGCAGGAGTGGTGAGGCTCGCCTACTCGGAGGACGACGAGGACGACCAGCGGGTGCTGGCGACGCTGGCCCGGAAGGTCTCACCCCGGATACTTGCCGCCGGCGCGCGCCTGGACCAGGCTCGGCGTGAGCTCGACGAATACTTCGCCGGGCGCCGGCGGAGGTTCGAGCTGGCGCTCGACTGGCAGCTGACGCGCGGCTTCGGCCGGGATGTCCTGCGGGCGACGGCGCGCATCCCCTTCGGGGGAGTGTCGAATTACCTGCGCGTCGCCGGCGAAGCGGGGAGCCCCCGAGGAGCGCGCGCAGCCGGCAACGCCCTCGGTGCCAACCCGCTGCCGATCATCGTTCCCTGTCACCGCGTGCTCACCACCGGCGGCGGGCTGGGCGGGTACACCGGAGGCACCTGGCGCAAGCAGGTGCTGCTGCAGCTGGAGGGTGTCGCCACCTGAGCAGCGGGTAGCCAGCGGGCGTGGACTTTCTGCGTCCGGTACGCGCGTTCGATCAGGTTCAGCAGAGCCATTCGGTGCTGGCCATACCGATGGCGGTGATCAAGAAGTTCAGCGATGACCAGGCCGGGAGCCAGGCGGCGCTGGTGGCCTACTACGCGTTCTTCTCGCTGTTCCCGCTGTTGCTGGTGTTCGTCACCGTGCTCGGATTCGTGCTCCAGGGCGACCCGGGCGATCAGGAGTCGATCAAGTCCTCGGTGCTCTCGCAGTTTCCGATCATCGGCAAGGACCTGAAGGTGGGCGGTCTGCACGGGAGCACGACCGCGATCATCGTGGGCGTGATCACCTCCCTGCTGGCGGGCCTCGGGGTCACCAACAAGGCACAGAACGCGTTTGACCGGATATGGGCCGTGCCCTTCAAGGAGCGCTCTGACTTCGTCCACGCCCGGCTGCGCGGGCTGGGGATGCTGGTCTCGCTGGGCCTGATGTTCATCGTGGCGACGCTCGCGTCCGGTCTGGTGACGGGCGGGCTCGGGGGCCCGCTGGCCAAGGTCGCCGGGATCATCATCTCGCTGCTCGTGAACTTCGCGCTGTTTCTGGCCGCGTTTCGCTTCATGACCGTCCGGTCGATTTCCACCAGCTGTCTCTGGATCGGGGCGATCGTGGCCGGACTCTTCTGGACGATCCTGCAGTCGGTCGGTGGCTACTACATCAACCACGTGCTCAAGCACTCCAGCGGCACCTACGGGCTGTTCACCTTGGTGATCGCCCTGCTCATATGGCTGCACCTAGGGGCCCAGCTGACCCTTTACGCAGCTGAGGTCAACGTGGTGGTGACGCGAAGGCTGTGGCCTCGGAGCCTGCTCGGTCCCCCTGACGCGCGGGCCGACCGGGAGACACTCACCGCACTGGCCAAGGTGGAGGAGCGTCACGACACCGAGCAGGTCGATGTGCAGTTCACGCCCGAGGAACCTCCCCGGGCTCAGAACAACTGAGCAGCCGAGTCCCGCCGGGTCATCTCCGTCGGCCACGAGCACAAGCCGCCTTCGGCCGGACAGCCCCCGCATACCGGTCGCTGCGGAGCCTCGGTGACCGGGAATGAGCCCTCCCGCACGGCCAGGGTCCGGCGGCCGAGCTCCTGCTCCAGCACGCCGATCTCCTCGGTGGGGAAGCGGGCAGCCACCGGCTGATCCGGGGCCTCGAGGAACACGTACAGCACCTCAACCTCGCGGGCACCGGCGCGCAACGCCGCCAGCGCGTAGATCAGCCGCTGGTCGGCGTACCGGTCACGGACGATCCCGTCGAGTTCCTCGGCGCTCCCCACGCGGTCGGTCTTGTAGTCGACCACCAACATCTTCTCCCCCGCCTCGCGGGCCAGGACGTCGAAGCTGCCGGTGATGAGCACCTGGTCAAGCAGGAACGCGAACGGCTCCTCGCGTCGGGCCGAGCCCGCCGAGGCGAGTCGCGCGCACAGCGGGCCGCCGGCGAAGCGCTCTATCAGCCGGTCGATCTCGGCCGCCTCGGCGGACCCCGGATGGCGCACGCCGGCCGGCACCACCGTGGCGGCGGGCACCGGGACCGGGCGCCGGAAGTCGAGACGTTGCAGCACGGCATGAGCGAGAACGCCGCGTTCGGTTCCGGTGAGCAGCGCCGGCTCCACCGCCGGGCTCCAGGTCCCTCCGGACCTCTCCTCGACCGCCGGCAGCCCCAGCACTCGCTCGGCGTAGAAGCGGTAGGGACAGCGGTGGTAGGCGCTGAGGGCGGAGTAGCTCAGCCGGGTGATGGACGGTGGCGAGGGCTCCCCCCGCCGTGCGACGCCCGGTGGAGCTGGAGACGGCGACGGGACAGACGGCGAGGTTGCAGCGACTCCCGGACTCATCGCCGGCTCCTCGGCCGGCTCCACGAGGGTCAGCCGCACCCCCTCCTCGGTCCCGCCGACCCCCTCGGCCACACGGTCGGCGAGGTCGGCGATGAAGGCCGGACCGAGCCACCTGATCGGCCCGCCGCCACCGCTCGGCCAGGCCGCGAACTTGACCGCGCCACTGAGGATCAGCCGCTCCCGGGCGCGGGTGGCCGCGACGTAGAACAGCCTTCGTTCCTCCTGCTGGTCGAGCTCCTGCTGCTCGGCGCCGAGCGCCTCGTAGGCAAGCGCCGGCTCGCGCTTGCCGGAGCCGGGCTCGGCCAGCTGCAAACCGAAGCTCCCCTCACGGCCGACCCGGAGCAGCTCGGCGGAGTAGGCCGGACCGCGCCCCAGGTCGGCGACGCAGACCGTCTCGAACTCCAGCCCCTTGGCCCGGTGGATGGTCATCAGGCGGACGGCATCGAGCGCCTCGCCCTCGACGGGCGCCTCGCTCTCTCGGGGATCCCCGCCGCCCAGGTCATCGCCGCTGCTCTCGCCGACCAGCCGGAGAAACCCTCGGAGGTCGGGCCCGGACAGCGCCTGGTGCTCCCGCCCCAGCCGCATCAACTTGCGGACGTTGGCCAGCCGTCGCCGTCCCCCGGGCATGGCCAGCATTGCCAGGTCGTACCCACTCACCTCCAGCGCCCGCTCGATCAGCGCCGGCGCCCCGGTGTGCACCGAGGCTGCCCGCTCATCGGCGAACCACGCGCTGAACCTGGAGAGTCGCCCCGCATCGACGTCATCCAGCCGAGCGAGCCGTCCTTGGGGCGACTGCACCACCGTCCACGGATCGCTCTCTGCCGCCTGCGCCGCCGCGGCCAGCACCACCAGGCCGTCGAGAGAGAGACCGACCAGCGGAGAGGCCATCACGGTGTAAAGCGCCTCTTCGTCCCGGGGATTGGCCAGCGCCCGCAGGTAGCAGACGAAATCGACGACCTGGGGGTGAGCCCAGTAGCCGCGGCCACCGATCAGGTAGGTGGGGACTCCGACCCGCTCCAGCGCAGCCTCGTAGGCGCGCAGGTCGGTGGTGGCGCGGGTGAGCACCACGATCTCACGGGGGGCGGTTCCCCGCTCCACGAGCTCGGCGATTCGATCTGCCAGCGCGGCGGCCTCCGCCAGCCGCCACGGTGCCGCGAGGCCATCGCCGGTGCGCTGCGCACCCTTGTCGGCGAGCAGCAGCTCGACCGGGGGATCAAGCGAGGGAGGATCGCTCCTGCCGGCCCTCAGCTCGCGGAAGCGATCTCCCAGAGCGCGGCCGAACGCCCGGTTGAGCACCTCGATGACGTCAGCGCGGGTTCTGAAGTTGACGCTCAGCGTCAGCCGCTCCCCGGCCCGCTCGCGGATCGCTCCCAGCTGCTCGAACAACTCCACCTCTGCGTGGCGGAAGCCGTAGATCGACTGCTGCGCGTCGCCGACGGTGAACAGGTTGTCCTCGGCGATGGAGGTGATCAGATCCAGCTGAACCGGATTGGTGTCCTGGAGCTCGTCGACCATCACCTGCTCAAAGCGCCGGCGGTAGCGCTCGCGCAGGTCCCGATCGCTGCCGAGCAGGTCCCGCGCCTGTAGCTCCAGGTCGGCGAAATCCAGCGAAGCCGAGGCTCGCTTGAGCTGCGCGTACCCGGCGGCGAAGCGGGCCAGCAGGTCGCCGAGGAGGTGGTGGGCGCGCTCTGCGTACGGGTACTTGCAGGCCTGCCGGTAGCGATCGAGCGCCTCCGCGTAGGCGATGCAGACCGGGGTGCAGAGCGCTGCGCCGTTGCCCCCGAGAGCCAGGCCATCAAGCTCGCCCGGCCAAACCTCCGCCTCGGCCAGCACAGCCTGGCATCGGTCGAGGCGCTCCAGCGCGCGCACCACCCGCGCTGCGGGGTCAGCCACCTCGCCGAGCTCCGCCGAGGCCGCCCGGGCCGCGTCGGTGAGCTGGTCACGGAGCGCCTCCACATCAGGCGGCGGTGGCAGCGGCGGGAGCTGTGGATGGCGCCGGCCGCGAGCGCGGAGCTCCTCGTGGACATCCAGGATCGCCTCACGCAGCGATGCGATGCCGTAGCCGGCGACCAGCGCCTCGGCCCCCTCCTCGTCCCGCGCCAGCTCCTCCAGCGCGCCGTCGAACGCCCGCTCGGCCAGTCGCTGCGCGGTCAGCTGATCCAGCACCGAGAAGCCGGGGTCGATCCCGGCTCTGAGCGCGTTCGCCCGCAGCACGCGTGAGCAGAAGCCGTGAATGGTGGAGATGAACGCCCCTTCGGTGGCGCGGGCCTGCTCGTCGGCGCCGAGCTCGCGCAGCCGGTGCCGGATCCGGTCTCGCAGCTCGGTGGCCGCCTTCTCGGTGAAGGTGATGGTCAGGATCGCCGCCGCCGGCACGCCGTCGTCGATCACCGCGCGCACGAAGCGCTCCACCAGGACCGAGGTCTTTCCGCTCCCGGCGCTCGCGTCCAGCAGGAGGTTGCCGCTCCGGCGCCCGATCGCCTCAAGTTGCTCGGGGGTGAACGAGGGCATCTCAGGGTCAGCCCGAGCGGCAGATGCCGGGGTGAGCGCACCCATCACGTGAACACGTCTGCGGACACGGCGTGAGCACCCCCCGGCGAATCCCCGCGGATGCCGCGAGCGCCCGCTCGCGCGCGTCCCGGAGCGCCTGGTCGAGCTCCTCCGTGGTGCAGCCGTCGTTGCTCATCACGCGGCTGCCCAGTGCCTCGCCGTCGAGGAATGCGCCCCGGGGGCGGAGGTCTCGACCGGTGAGCGGCTGGTAGAAGCCGGCCACCGGATCGAGCCCCAGCAGCTCGCGGACGGCGATCATGTAGAGCGGCACCTGCAGGCGGCGGTCGCTGGACCATCGCGCTGCCGCCTGCTCAGGGCGTCTCGCTCCGCTCTTGTAGTCCCGCACGACGGCGCGCGTACCGCCCGGATCGACGTCCACGCGATCGATCATCCCGCGCAGCTCCACCCGCTCCTCGCCCACTCCCAGCCGCACCGCGGGCAGCGAGCCCTCCTCGTCGAACCCGAAGCGCACCTCCAGCCCGGTCGGGGTCCAGTCGCAGCCGTCGCCGGCTTCTTCAGCCAGGTAGCGGCGGAGATCCGCCACATAGCCCTGCACGAGCGCGGTCCGCACGGCCTCCCCCCGACCCGGCGCGACCGCCACGGGAAGCTCGGCGACCACGTCGTCAAGAATCCTCAGCGCATCGGGCAGGGTCTCCTCGGTCAGCGGTGCCGAGAGCCGGCCGATCACCTCCTCAAGCGCGCTGTGCATAAAGGTGCCACGCTCAACCGGATCGGATCCCGGGGACAGCGGGGCCGGCTCCAGCTGCCGTTCCACGAGCCATTTCACCGGGCAATCGCAGAAGCTCTCCAGGGCGCCGGCTGAAACGACCTCCCGATGGCGAACCAGCTCCAGCGTGACCTCGCGGAGCGTGCGCTGCAGGGGCTCGGGACTCCCGCCCTGTCCGGACCCGCCGGCCGCCCACGCCCTGGCCCGCTCCTCCTCCGTCGGCGCCCGGGCAGGGTCCCAGACCACGTCGGCCAGCAGACGCCGCTCCCGGCGCTCCGGCCAATCGGCGGTGAACAAAGCGGCGACGTCGGCCAGGAACGGCGAGGGGAGCACCAGGTTCCCCTCCTCGTCGGAGCTGCGGTAGCCCAGCACCACCTGCTCGCTGGCTCGGGAGACGCAGGCGTAGAACAGGTAGCGCTCCCGCGACAGCGAATCTTCGCGTTCGGGCAGGCGCAGCCCGGAGGCCATCGCCAGCTCTCGCCGGTACTCGTCGGAGAGGAAGGGCTCCGGGCGTCCGGGGGCGGGGAACTCACCCTCGTCCAGACCGCAGACGATCACCACCCTGAACCGTCGTGCTCGGATCTCCAGCGGCTCGGCGAGCAGGATCGCCTCCTCCTGCCAGCCACCGCCAACCCCGACCTCGAGCTCCTCCAGGAGCTCCAGGAGCTCTGCGACCCGGAGCCTCTCCCCCATGCTCTGCAGCTCGTCCACCGCCCGGTGAAGTGCCGCCAGCGCGCGGGCGTCCAGCTCCTCTCCGTGGGAGAGGACCGCCGCCTCGCCTTCCCGCGGGGTGGCAAGCAGCCTCCTCCCCCGGCTCACCAGCTCGGCCGCGAGATCATCGGCCTCGCGCAGCGAGCGGAGCTCGTCGCCAACCCGTCCAGCGCGCTCCAGGGCCTGCTCCGCCGTGCGCAGACCCGCGCGGCGAATCTCCGCCTCCAGCTCGTCCGCTCGCTCCGTACGGACAAGCCAATCCGGCCAGCGCAGCAGGTCGATCAGCTCATCGGCGCCGGCTTCGGTCTGCTCGGCGAAGGCACAACGGGCGAGCGAGCGCAGGGTCCGCCCGATCGCAGTGTGGGTGAAGGGGAGCACGCGGTGGCTGGTGGTGGTCAGCCCGTATCGCTCCAGCGCCCCGGCGAGCGCCGGCGCCGCTGCCGCCAGCGAGCGGCACACGACCACGATCTCGTGCGCCGGAACCCCGGCGCGAAGCTGCGCCAGCACCGCGGCCGCGACGAGCTCCGCCTGCGCGAGCTCGCCACCGGCCTCCAGCAGCCGTACTGCGTCCCCAGGGTCGATCCGCGGCGGGTCAGGCTCGTAGAGGAACCGCTCGAGGTGGTGCAGCGCCGCTCGCGAGCCGGGCAGGTAGTGCTCCTGGAGCGGCGAGAGCTCACGGACGCGGTCGGCGAAGCTGCGCAGCTCCTCCACCACCGGTGCCCGCGCGCCCAGCGCGGCCCGGCCCGGCTCGTAGGTGAGTGACACGGTCACCTCGCAGCCGACCACTCGCGCCAGTGTCTCCACGGCGTCGCGTTCGAGCCTGACCAAGTCGTCGAAGCCGTAGAAGAACACCGAGGTCTGGCCCCATGCGGCGGGACGGGTGCGCAGCGCATCGAGTGCCCGCCAGGCGAAGCCGTAGCCGTCTACCCGGCCCACGCGATCGAGCTCCTCTGCGTAGGCCCGGTACAGCCGTCCAAGCTCGCGGGCATAGCCTCGCAGCGCTTCGTCCTCACCGGCCCACGTCCCCAGCGCCTGGGCGAACCGCTGCGGCGTGATCAGCGAGCGCTCCAGCTCGAAGATCAGCTCGGTGGCGGCCCTGACGAAGCCGGGGGTCGAGGCGGAGCCCCCCAGGCTCCGGAGCTCGACCTCGGCGAGCACGCGCCGCATCGCGCGGCGGCAGCCGATGTCCGAGAGCCGTGCAGGCTGCGAACCGACCCGAGCGCCGATCTCCCGCGCCAATCCTGCGAAGGTCAGCACCGAGCCGAGCAGAGCCCCCTCCGTGGCGAGCTCCCGCGCGTAATGCTCGGCGTCGGTGGCCGTCGGCACCACCAGCAGCGCGTCAGGAGCGGCGGAGTAGCCCCCGAGGACCTCGCCCGCCTTGGCGGAGTTCGCCGGTCCGAGGATCAGTGTGAGCGACACCCGCCCATGTTGGCGGGCGGCGCCGACGGCTACGGGCTAGACGGGCGAGCTCTGGGCTATGCCGCAGCCGGCTGCGCAGTGGCGGCGTCCTGGGTCTCCGGCGGCTTGCTCGCGCCCTCCTTCGCCCACGGCTCGTCGAACTCCACCCGCCACTTGCCCTCTTCGCTCTGCTGGAGCGCCAGCCGAGCGCGGAAGCTCTTGCCGGAGCGACCCTTGAACCCCGTCACCGCCTTCTCGGTGCGACCGGTGGCGATCAGCTCACGTGCCACCGCAACCGAGAGCTGCTTGCCGGCCTTGGACTTCCAGATCACGAAGCCGCAGCCGGGATCCTCCCGGGACCAGCACGAGTAGCCCTTGCGGTTCTCCACGATGTCGTGGCCACACACGGGGCAGGGGCCGAGGTTGGCCCGCGGGATCCGCACATCCTTCAGCTTGGCGTCGAGCTCGGAGACGGTGTCCGCTGTGAACTTGACGATGTCGCCCATGAAGGCCTTGCGCGAGTCCGCGCCGGTCTCGATCTTCGCCAGCCGGTGCTCCCAGTCTCCGGTGAGTCCCGGCGATGTGAGCGCGTGCTCGCCCAGCAGGCGGATGACGTTCAGCCCCTTCTCGGTGACCATCAGCGCGCGGCCGTCGCGCTCCAGATAGCCGACCTGGAGCAGGCGCTCGATGATGGCCGCCCTAGTGGCCGGGGTGCCGATGCCCGAGTCCTTCATCGCTTCCCGAAGCTCTTCCTCCTCCACGAGCTTGCCGGCGGTCTCCATCGCGGCCAGCAGCGACCCCTCGGTGAAGCGCCGCGGCGGCTTGGTCTCCTTCTCCTCGGAGGCGACCTCGCGCACGTCCGCGTCCTCGCCCTGCTCCAGCTTGGGGAGGTGCTGCTCACGGCCTTCGTCGTCATCGGCGCGGTCGGAGTCAGGAAGTTCCCCGTAGACGCCGCGCCACCCCGGCACGAGCATCAGCTTTCCGCGGGTGCGAAACACGTGCCCGGCCACCGTTGTCTCGACCCGCGTGTTCTCGAACACAGCGTCGGGATGGAAGATGGCCAGAAAGCGGCGGACGACCAGGTCGTAGATGCGGCGGTCGTCATCGGAGAACTTCTCCACCGGATGGCGTTCTGCCCGGGTGGGGATGATGGCGTGGTGGTCGGTGACCTTCTCGTTGTTGACCACGCGACCCAGTGGCAGCACGTCTAGCCCGAGTACGTACTCCGCGCCGGCGGTGTACTCCCGCTGACTTCCGAGCAGCCGGGCGATCGGCTTGATCTCCCCCACCATGTCACTGGTGATGAAGCGAGAGTTGGTGCGGGGATAGGTCAGCGCCTTGTGCTCTTCGTAGAGCCGCTGCGCCGCTGCCAGTGTTCGCCGTGCCGAGAATCCGAAGCGGCTGTTGGCATCCCGTTGCAGCGAGGTGAGGTCGTAGAGGAGCGGGGCCCGCTCCTTGCGCTCGGTCTTCTCCAGCTTGGTGATCTCCCCGGTCTGATCCCGGCAGGCGCCGACGATCTCCGTCGCCTGCTCGGCGGTGGCGATACGAGGGTTCGCCCCGGCATGAAAGCGGCCCTCGTAGCTCCGCTGAGGAGTGGCCACGGTGTCGAAGGTGGCGTCGACGATCCAGTAGGGCTCGGGCTTGAAGTCACGGATCTCCTGCTCCCGGCGGGCCAGGATCGCCAGTGTGGGTGTCTGCACCCGACCGAGCGAGACGGCGCCGTCGAAGGAGGAGCGCAGGCGGATGGTGGCCGCGCGGGTGGCGTTCATGCCGACGATCCAGTCGGCCTCCGAGCGGGAGCGGGCCGCCGCCTCCAGCGAGGCCAGCTCCTGCGCCGGGCGCAGGGCGGAGAAGCCCTCCTTGATCGCCTGGGTGGTCATCGAGTTCAGCCACAGCCGCTGCACGGGTTTCTTTGAGCCCGACTTCTCATACAGGTAGGCGAAGATCAGCTCGCCTTCCCGGCCGGCGTCGCAGGCATTGACCACCGCCTCCACCTCATCCTGGCCGAGCAGTCGCTTGACCACGTTCATCTGCTTCTTGGAGCGCTCGTCGCGGACGACCAGCTTGAAGCGGTCGGGGACGATCGGCAGATCGGCCATCCGCCACTTCTTGAACCGCTCCTCGTATTCGTCGGGATCGGCGAGCTGGACGAGGTGGCCGACGGCCCACGTGACGATGTTGTCGGGTCCTTCCAGATAGCCCTCGTGCTTGCTGAACGCTCCGGGAAGCACACGCGCGAGGTCACGCCCGACCGAGGGCTTCTCGGCGATGATCAGCGTCTTGGACATGGGTCCGCGGAGGGTAGCGCCCACGGCAAGCGGCTCCGCCGGCGTTCACCCCGCCGCGCAAGGACCGGTGCTCACCGGCGCCCCGGACCGAGCGTGACCCAGCTCCCGCAGCACGACCTGGTTGGGAACGGCGAAGCCTCCGGTCCCCGCGGCTGCATCGGCACCGCCGCTCACCGCGGCGAACACAGTTCCGGCGACCGACCCGTCGCCTGCCACCAGCGGCCCTCCCGAGTTGCCCGGCCGGACCGACCCACGCAGGGAGAGGATGCTTCGTATGACCGGCCCGTTGCCGTAGGCGTCCTCGGTGTTCACCGGTTGCGTCTCACCGATCCGACCGGGTTCTGCATCGAATGGACCGTCCTGCGGATAGCCGAGGATCGCCACCGCGGTCCCCGCGGAGGGATCGTGGCGGATGGGGAGCGGGCGAGCATCCAGTCCGGGGACCCGAAGTACCGCGATGTCGTCGTGAGCGTCGAAGGCGATCGCCTGCGCGGGAAGCGACGGGGCAGCACCGTGGGGCTGCACCACGGTGTCTGTCTCGCCGGCCACGACGTGGGCGTTGGTGACCACCGTGCCCGGCGCAGCGACCCAGCCGCTGCCCTCGATCCCGAGACCGCAGGCCGAGCCCACCACCCTCACGACGCTGTCTCCCGCCCGGCGCACGCCGCCCGCGGCGACGATTCCTCGCGTGGGTGGCGGGACCACGGCGGCGGGGCCGTTGACCGAGGGGAGCGGATCGATTCGGGCCAGTGCGTTCAGAATGGGTCCCGAGGGCGGCAGCACGTCGTCCAGGTCACGCAGGATCACGGAGCGCTGGATGTCGCGGCGCAGCGGCAGCGATGCCGAGGACTGCAACGCGATCGCGCCGATGATCCAGGCGATGCCGAGACCGACACACGCGGTCAGCACCGCGCCGGCCAGGCCGTCAAGCGTCCGCAGCCCGGGTAGCCGCAGGGCCGAGCGAGCATGGAGCGCCACCCCTTCGAAGCCGGCGGCGAGCACCCCGCCGGCAAGCAGCGCACCGAGTAGGCCGAACAGCGGCGCGTCAGGGGAGTGCGCTCCACCGGAGAGCAGCAGCGGTCCAAGCCTCGTACCAAGGAAGGCGCCGAGGGCGAAGCCGACCAGCGAGAGCGCCCCGACGATGAATCCCTGGAGGTACCCGAGCACCGCCAGCAGGGCGGCGAAGACGACGATCACCCAGTCGATGGTGCTCACGCGGTGGAAGCTTAAGCCCTCTACACCCAGGAACTCCCTGCATCTTCTACCGTTCCGTGTCAAGGTGGCAGAAGCAGCCGCAACGGTGATCGCGAGAGGCTCCCCGCTCCGTATGGGCCGGCGGCGGCGGTTGCTGACGCGGTCGAGCCCGCTGATCGCCCTGGCCCTGGTCTCGTTCATCGTGGGCGTGGTCGTCGGAAGCGGCGCTGGCGAGGCCGAGCACCAGCTGGTGACCAGTTACGTGCGCGACTTCTCGAGCGGCAACTACGCGGCGATGTATCAGTTGCTCGATCCCTCCTCGCAGCGGCGCCTCTCCGAGGTCCGGTTCGCCGGTGAGCTTGAGGGCGCCGCTGTCACCGCCACGGCCCAGTCGCTGAAGCCGCTGAATGTCGGCGATCCCTCCGGGTCCTATGTGCCGGTCCAGGTGCGCGTGCGAACGCGGGTGTTCGGCACCCTGCGCGAGGTCCTGGAGGTACCGGTCGACACCAGCGGAGAGTCTCCCCGCGTGCGTTACGGGAGCTCTTTGCTGTTCCCCGGCCTTCGCCCCGGTGAGCAGCTCACGCGTGTGATGAGGATGCCCGCGCGCGCCACGATCCTGGCCAGCGACGGCACTCCGCTGGCCCAGGGTCCCACCCGAAGCTCCCCGATCCCCGACGTCGCCCAGCAGATCGTCGGCACGGTAGGACCGATTCCCGCGGGCCAGGCGACAACCTACGCCGCCGACGGCTATCCGGCCGGCACCAAGGTGGGCGTGGACGGCCTGGAGCGGGTCTTCCAGACCCAGGTGGCCGGGACCCCTGGTGGCAGGCTGCTGGCCGGCAGCCGCGTACTGGCGCGGGCGACCGCACGGCCAGGCACGACAGCGACCTCCACGATCGACCCGAGGCTGGAGCGGGCGGCGGTCTCGGCGATGGGCGGCAGCTACGCCGGCATCGTCGCGATGGACCCCAACACCGGCAAGCTGCTGGCGTTGGCGGGCGTGGCCTTCTCGGCCCTGCAGCCGCCGGGATCGACGATGAAGATCGTCACCTCGAGCGGCGCGCTGGAGGCGGGGATCGTGAAGCTCTCGGACACCTTCCCGATCCAGACGTCGGCCGACGTCGGCGGTTTCAACCTGCAGAACGCCAACGGCGAGGCGTGCGGCGGTACGTTTCTCAATGCCTTCGCCGTGTCGTGCAACTCGGTGTTCGCGCCACTCGGTGCAAAGCTCGGGGGCGCCCGCCTGGTCAACATCGCCGAGCGTTTTGGCTTCAACGAGCCACCCTCCATCCCCGGAGCGTCAGAGCCCACCATTCCCACCGCCGGCAAGATCGGCGGCGACACGGACGTGGGCTCATCGGCGATCGGACAGGGACAGGTGCAGAGCACCGCGCTGGGGATGACCGACATCGCGGCGACGATCGCGATGGGCGGCCGCCGACCGATCCCGACGCTCCAGGAGAACGCCGTACCGCGCTACGTGCCGGTGATCAGCCACCACATCGCCGGGGAGGTCCAGCGGATGATGGTGGCGGTGGTGGAGTTCGGGACCGGCACCAGCGCCCAGATCCCCGGCGTCAAGGTGGCCGGCAAGACCGGCACGGCGGAGCTGACCGACACCGTCACCAGCGGCGGGGGGTCCCAGGACACCGACGCGTGGTTCGTCGGGTACGCCCCGGTCGGCGCGCCGAAGATCGTCGTGGGCGCGCTGTTCCCGAACAATGGTGCCGGCGGGCAGACGGCGGCGCCGGCGGTGCGAGGCGTCCTGGTCGCCGCGCTGCACTCCCACTGAGCCGTCCGCCGGTCAGCCCTCGAGCCAGCTAGAGCCGACCAGGCGTTCCGCCGCGGTTCCCTCCGACCACACCGCCATCGCACCCCGCGATGGACCGGGGGCTATGTCCAGGTTGGCGGCGTCGCCGGTGGACGACAGCCGCACCGCGCGGGTCAGCCCGGTCCGCCGGCTGGTGACGGCCAGCACATCGCCGCCGCGGATCCAGCCGACCACCGCGTGACCGGACGCGGTGAGTGCCACCGAAGGCGGCTCATCGGGATCGGCGGATCCGAGGTTGCGCGCCCTGCCGAAGCCGCCCTTGGCCGATCGCAACGCCACCCGCAGCGAGCAGTTTCCGTTCGCGTCGCATCCCTCCCAGCTCAGCACCTCCGAGCCGCCTGCGCCGGCGGCGAAGCTGATCCCCGAAGCGAGCTCGGAGGAGGCGGAGAGGGTCCGCAGCCGCACTCGCCCGTGCAGGTCGGCGACCTTCACCTGAGAGTGAAAGTTGCCCTGTGCGTCGAACCAGCTCTCGACCACTGCCAGTGTGCCCCGGTGCCCGGACCCGACCAGTGCCAGCTCGTCGATCTCGCGGTTGGCGGAGACCGTCAGCACGACGTGGCCACCCCTGGGGGCGCTGTGGGCAGACCCCCGCGCCAGATACACGAACCGGGGCCCGGGATCGGTCAGGCGGCCGGTCCGGGCGCTCCAGGCCACCAGCGACTCCCCTCCCTGCAGCGCGGTCGCCGACACCTGCTGGGGCAGCTGCGCGGAGGTGGTCAGCTGACGGGTGCTGGAGAACCGTGTCCCGGACGAGAGCGAAGCCCATACGCCACGCTCGGTGGCGATCACCGCCAGCAGCCTGTGCGGCAACGTCACCAGCTGGGCCACGGTCGGCCCGGCGAGTCCCGTGACCAGCGTCCGGGTGCGACCGAATCGGCCATGGTGCGGCGCACCGAGGGTCTCGACCGAGCTGCAGCACGGCTGCCCCGCCTCGCTTCCCCCGGCCAGCAGCTGGAGCTTGTCGCCCAGATACGCGAGTCCCAGGACCTGCTGGAACTGGGGAGCCGAGACCGGTCTGGCGAAACGGCCACGGAGCGAGCCCTCAGCCAGATAGGCCACCGAGGAGGCGGCATTGTCGGCGTCCTGGAGCCCGTAGCCGACCGAGGCGGCGCCGCTCGCCGAGAGCGCCACCTGGCCGGGAAGCAGGTCCAGGGGGGCCCGTGGGGTGACCGCGAAGGCCCGCGTCCATCCGCTGGCCGCCAGCGCAGCGGGGGCGGCAGCCAGGCTCGCCGCCAGCGCAGCGATGAGGAGGAGCCGTGCTCTCCTCAGAGGTCCAGCGAGATGTTCGACGGCTGCTTCTGGCCGGGGGCGAAGATCTCCAGCGTCAACGGCCGATTGGAGTAGATCGAGTTGTTGAGCTTGAACAGGACCAAGCCGCCCCCCGTGGGGCTGTATGCGGCGGCGGAACCGGCGCCCGGCTCGGTTCCCAGCGGCCGCAGCGTCTGCGGGGTCCACGCGAACTGGTTGACAGCCGGATTGATCTCCACCGGGAAGTAGCGGTTGCCCTGGGTGTCCACGATCTGGAACGAGCCCGACGTCGTCTGATTGGTGTGGGTCTCGTTCTTGGCCCACATGAAGATCGCGAACCATTCCTGGTTAGGCGTGGGTGGAGCGGCCTTCACTCCTCGCAGGTAGCCCTGGTCCTCGACGTCGAAGGGGTTGAGCTGGCGTGAGAGCTGCACCTGGTAGGTGATCTGTCCGGCGCGCACGTAGACCCCTTCGGTGTCGGCGTTGGTGGGATCGCTCTGCTTGTGCCCGCAGGCGCTCAGCACGAACGCCGCCAGCAGCAGGCCGGCAGCGAGCAGGAGTCGACGCGGGGAGACGAGGAGGCTCACGGCGGGCGGGAAGTCTAGCCGTACTCGCGCTGGCCGGAGGCTTCAGCGGGCCGCCACGGAGGCACGTTTACCGCGGTCGCGGTCCTCCTCCAGGATGGTTCGCAGCCGCCGCAGGGCTCGTGCCGCCTGCCGGCGGTTCCAGCCGCGCCCCATCGCCTCCAGGAGCCGGTCGGAGAGCATCGCCGGCTCGGTCTCCAACGTGTACTCGACGCGGGTGGTGTCGCCGGCTGCAGGCGAGAGGGTGTAGGTGGCCAGTCTTCTCACCCGGTTGAACTTGCCGCCGCGGCCGCGCTCGACGATCCGATACGGCGGCTGCATCTCGGCGAATGTGACGTCGGCCCAGGAGAAGCGGCTCAGCGGAACCTTGATCTTGAACCGGGCACCGGCACCGGTCCCGTAGGACTGCTCACGGGTGAGGTGCCAGTCGACCATGTAGTGGTCGGAGAACTCGGGATGGTTCGCGATGTCCGCGAGGTACTCGAAGACCTGCTCACGCGGCTTGGAGATGGTGGTTGACACCGTGATCGGGTCCACGGCGGGGATTCTATGTTGACGCTCCGCCGCTGCGAGCGCGGGTGAGCGGCGCTAAGCGGCGGCGCGATGGTCGGTGATACGCATCGTGTGGCCGAACTCCGGCCCGTGCACCACGCGTGAGGCAGCGGGTGCGTCTCGCTGCTGGTCCCGGCACAGCTCGCAGAGAATCGCGCCCGAGGGGTAGGTGTAGACCCGCTCGCCGATCAACGGCGAGCGCCGGCAGCACCGGCACCGCTCAAAGCCCGCGGCGAGCTCGTCGAGACCCCGCCTGAGCAACGCCAGCTCCAGATCCTGCCGATCCCGCGTGACCACCGCCATGAACCAGGATTCGTCGGAAAACCGGTGCTTCCTTCCGGTCTGGGGAGTTTTTCCTGCTGAGAATGGGATTCCGCCGAGGGTCCCCCAAACGGGGGAGTTTCACCCGCCGCGAGCTTTGACTCACCGGCTATGATTCTCTCGCCGTGTTGGACGCGTTGGCGCGGGGGGACGCGGCCCGTAAAGGAGAGGAACTGTGATGAAAGCTTGGACCTCGGGCAGCGTTGCGGGCACCGGGACGTTCCGGTGCACCGACTGTGACTACCCGGTCTCCCTCGACGCCGTTGACGAGCTGCCCACCTGCCCCAGCTGTGGCGGACAGGAGTTCGTCAGGGCATCGTTGTTCACCACCGCCCAGGCCAGCGTCCTGGAGGCCCTGCCCGAGGCGGAGGACCAGGGCTGGCTGGCCGACCTGCGGGAGGAGCTGACCGAGCCCGGGCAGTATCTCGCCTACAGGAGCTCCGACCACGAGATCGTGACCTTCCCGCTGCGCCGCGAGTGGACCCGGATCGGCCGCAGCCTGGCCGCGGACATCCGCTTCGACGACCCCACCGTCTCGCGGCGGCATGCCCTGATCGTGCGCCAGCCCGACGGACTCCGGGTACTCGACGATCGAAGCCTCAACGGGGTGTTCGTCAACGGGGAGCGGGTGGAGTGGAGCACGCTGGCCGAGGGCGATGAGATCGTCATCGGTCGTCACCACCTGCACTTCCTGAACCTGCCGGTCGTCTCTGGCATGCGCTACAGCGACGATGGCGAAATCGGCGCTAGTCCGTTCGCCACCTAGTCTCTCTATAGTGGCGCCGCGATGGCCACGATCGCGGTCCTCTCCCAGAAAGGTGGCACCGGCAAGACGACCGCGGTCCGCACGCTGACGGACATCTTCCGCCGGACCGGTCTGAGCGTGCTGGCGGTCGACCTGGACCCGCAGGGCAACCTCTCCGATTACCTCGACGTCGATCCCGACGCAGAGCCCACCGTCGGCGATGTGCTGGCCGGCCGCGCCAAGGCCGCCGCGGCGATCCACGCCGGGATCATGCCCGCCAACCTGGGCCTGGCCGAGGCCGAGCTGATGCTCGGAGGCAAGATGGGCCGCGAGCTGACGCTCAAGAAGGCCCTCGCGTCGGTCAAGTCGGACTACGACGTGATCCTGATCGACTGCCCGCCGGCGCTCGGCCTGCTGACCGTCAACGCGCTGGTGGCGGCCGACTACGCGCTGCTCTCCGCCGAGGCCCAGTACTTCGCGCTCCAGGGAGTCGAGCAGGCGCTGGAGGTGATTGAGCTGGCCAAGGACAGCCTCAACCCGAACCTGGAGTGGCTCGGCGTGGTCCTGAACATCGCCGACATGCGGACCCGGCACTCTCGGGAGGCCTTCGAGTCGCTCCGGGAGCACTTCGGCGAGCGGCTGTTCGACACCACGATCCGCTCCTCGATCGCCTACGCGGAGTCGGCCGAGCGAGCCCTCTCGATCCTGGACTACCGGCCGGACCTGGCGATCGACTACCTGAACGTCGCCGACGAGGTGTTGCGTCGGCTGGAGCTGGAGCAGCCGCGCCGGCAGCTCTCCAAGCTCGTTGACGGTTCGCGAACCGCCGCGTAGCGGCTTGTATAGGTCCTCCCGGGGGGCGCCTACAGGGCGACGACGTCGGCGCCCCGGGACTCGAACGCCACGCGCGTGACCTTCGCCCAGCCCGAGGTCGCCCGCGTGAGCGCCTCCACCACGCCGCCGGTCTGCTCGAACTGACACCAGGCCAGCACGCTGGGACCCGCGCCGGAGATGGTCGCGCCGAGGGCCCCGACCGAGCGCGCCCGCTCCAGCAGCTCGGCCGACTGGGGATACAGATGCGCGCGCTGAGGCTGGTGCAGCCGATCCTGCAGGCCCTCGGAGATCAGGTCCCAGTCCGCGGTGGAGAGGCCGCGGATGAGCTTGGCCACCGCAGCCAGGTTGAACACCGCGTCCGCCCGCTCCACCTGGGGCGGGAGGGCGGCCCGTGCGGCTTCGGTGGTGACGGCGCGGTCAGGGATCACGAGCACCGCCTCGAGTCCGAGCGGCGGGTCGAAGCGATGTGCACCGCCCCGGTCAGAGATGACGAGCCCGCCCTCGAGCGCCGCGCCGACGTTGTCCGGATGGCCCTCCAGCTCGGTGGCCAGGGCCAGCACGTCGGCGTCCAGCTCGAACATGTGGTCGGCGGCGAGCAGGCCCGCCAGCACGGCGGCCGCGCTGGACCCAAGCCCGCCACTCAAGGGGATCCCGGAGGAGATTCGGAACTGCACCCCGTCGGCCGAGTGCAGGCGCTCAAATCCGCGCACGACCAGGTTCTCACGGTCGATGGGCACATCCAGCTCGGTCTCCACCGAGAACGTCCCCGTCTCCACCACCTCCACCTCCAGGTGCAGAGCCAGGGCGGCGGCCAGCACGTCGAAGCCGGGACCCAGGTTGGCCGAGGAGGCCGGGACGCGCACGCGCCGGCGGCGGGCGAGCGTCATTCCAGCACCGCCCGTTCCACCTCGCCCAGCTCCGGCTTGCAGGGAATCACCGCCCCCGCCTCCGCCAGGGCGGTCTGCGGATCCTTGAGCCCGTGTCCGGTGAGCACGCACACCACCCGGCGAGCGTCGCCGGCGCCGTAGGCCAGCAGACCGGCCACGCCCGCCGCCGACGCCGGCTCGCAGAAGATCCCCTCACGTGAGGCGAGGAACCGGTAGGCGTCAAGGATCTGCTCGTCGCTCACGGCCCGGACCGCTCCCCCCGAGGACGTCATCGCGTCCATCGCCTCCTCCCAGCGGGCCGGATTGCCGATGCGGATTGCGCTGGCCACCGTCTCGGGGTCTCGGACCGGAGCTCCCTGCACCAGCGGCGCGGCCCCGGCGGCCTGGAAACCCAGCATCCGGGGTGTGGCTCCGACTTCCCGAAAGCCCTTCCAGTACGCGGTGATGTTGCCGGCGTTACCCACCGGAATGCAGAGCGCGTCGAGCTCGGAGTCAAGCTCCTCCACCAGCTCGAAGGCGGCGGTCTTCTGGCCCTCGATACGGAACTCGTTGACCGAGTTGACCAGCGAAACCGGATGGCGGCGCGCCAGCTCACGGACCAGCGTCAGCGCCTCGTCGAAGTTTCCCTGAAGCGCCACCACCCGGGCTCCGTGCATCAGCGCCTGGGCCAGCTTGCCTGTCGCGATCCGCCCCTGGGGGACGATCACCGCGCCGCGCAGGCCGGCGCGGGCGGCGTAGGCCGCCGTTGAAGCAGCGGTGTTGCCGGTCGAGGCACAGACGATCGCCTCGGCCCCCTCCCTGACCGCGGCGGACACCGCGCAGGTCATGCCGCGATCCTTGAACGAGCCGGTCGGGTTGGCGCCCTCCAGCTTCAGCCAAACCTCGGCCCCCGCCCGCTCGGAGAGCCGCGGCGCCGGCACCAGCGGCGTCGATCCCTCGTGCAGCGAAACCGTGGGATCACCCGGCGCGAACGGGAGGCGGTCGCGGTAGCGTTCGATCAGCCCGGGCATCGAGTGGGCAGCATGCCAGAGCGCCACCGCTACGCTGTTAGCGGGGCTCTTATCCTCTCCTTCGCTTCATTCTCCATCTTTCCCGTCCAATGGCCAGCTCACGCCTCTCTCTCCTCTCGGTGCTGGCCCTGCTTGGCGCGATGACGCTACTCGGCGCCGCTCCCGCGCTCGCCGACACCGCCGCCAGCTCCAACTGGTCCGGTTACGCCGTGCACCGCAGCCACGTCGCCTTTCGCACAGTCAACGGCCAGTGGCGCGTACCGAGGGCCGCGTGCCCGCGGGGCCAGGATCGCTATTCGGCGATGTGGGTGGGGCTTGGCGGTTACAGCGCGAGCTCGCAGGCACTGGAGCAGACCGGAACCGAGGTGGACTGCGGATCCTCCGGAAGGGCCTACTACTCCGCCTGGTACGAGCTGGTCCCGGCTCCGTCGGAGAACATCGCGATGGCGATCCACCCGGGGGACCTGATGAGCGCTTCGGTTACCGCGGTAGGCCGTCGCATCTCGGTCGTCCTGCACGACGTCACCCGCCACCGCCGGTTCAGCCACACCTTCCACGTATCCAAGG
Organism: uncultured Solirubrobacterales bacterium; assembly: GCA_963731435.1. GTDB lineage: Bacteria > Actinomycetota > Thermoleophilia > Solirubrobacterales > Solirubrobacteraceae > Palsa-465. The sequence goes on along the minus strand of CAVSVF010000001.1, from coordinate 593,960 downwards.
TCGACACCGGTTCGGCCGAGTGGATCCTGGAGGCGCCCTCGGCCTGCGTAGGCAACGACTGCGAGGTGCTGCCGCTGACTGACTTCGGAAAGGCCAAGTTCGGCAGCGACACCGCCCGCACCACGCGCGGGAAGAAGGGCGCGGTCTCAAGCCACTTCTGGGGCACGACGAGGATCGTCCTCACCTCGGGCAGCCAGTTCGTGTCCTCCGGCAGCTCGCTCAACTCGGATGGGATCGCCGTCCCCTCTTCACTTGCCCACGGGACTGCCTTCAGCGTCGCCTACCAGCAGCCCGCGAAACAGGTCTCGCGAGCGGTCGCGGCGCACGTGGCGACGCTGTCCTCCTGGCACCTGGTCCACCCGCACGCGTACCTCCCGGCGCGCTAGCGCGGGTCGGTGCCCGACCCCGGCTACTTTCCTCGCGGCAGCTCGATGCTCCGCCGGATCCACGGCGAGCGCCTGGTCGGTCTGATGTACGGCCAGCGAGCCCTGTGCATCGGCGCCTGCGCCCCGCTGAACTACGTCGGCACCAGCGAGCACTCCTACGCGCGCCTCACGCCGTTTCGCCGGCTGGTGCATACCGGGAAGGCGTTCGAGACGATCTACTTCGGCAGCCGACAGGAGGCCGACGAGGTGCTCAGCCGAGTGCATCAGCTGCACCAGCAGGTCAAGGGTCTGCTGCCAGAAGCGGCGGGAGCGACACCGGCCGGCACCCCCTACTCGGCGCTTGATCCGCGACTGATGCTCTGGACGGTGGCGGTGATCGCCGATTCGGCGTTGTTCTTCTACGAGCTCCTGATCAGGCGGCTGTCCCCCGCCGAGCGGGAGGCGCTGTGGCAGGACTACCGGCGATTCGCGGAGCTGTTCGGGATGCCGCCGGAATCGGTCCCGGCCACCTTTGAGGAGTTCCGCGCCTACTGGGCAGAGCGCATGGCAGCCGAGGACCTGTTCCTCACCGACGAGGCTCGCTTGATCGGGTACGCCACCGCGTTTGAGATCCCCTTCCCGCCGCTGCAGCAGCCGGCCAAGGCGATGCACGACGCGGTGATGCGCGGCAGCCTCCCGGCGCGGATACGGGAGCTCTACGGGCTCAGCTACACGCCGGCCCAGCGCAGCTCGTTCGCCGTCGCGGTCGCGGCGATGCGCACCGGGCGCCGCCTGGCTCCGCGCTTTCTGGCCCGCGGCGGCAACACCCGCTCGTTCGATTCGATCGCGGACACCGAGCGGTGGCGAATCGCGCACGGGCGCCCGACGCCGCAGGTGGGCTCACAGGGACCGGTGAACGTCCGGATCCGCGGCTAGTCCCGGACGTCCAGCACTACCTTGCCGACCGCTCCGCGCTCGTCGATCAGGCTGAGCGCATCGCCCGCCTGCTCCAACCCGAACTGAGCTCCGACCACCGGCGAGACCGCGCCATCCGCCATCAGGCCGCCGATCGCCGCCCCGATCTCGGCGGTCACCTCGGGCTTGCCCAGTACGTAGGCGCCCCACCCCGCGCCGATCACCTCGGTGTTGTTCAGCAGCAGGCGATTGACCCGGACCTCGGGGATCGAGCCGCCGGTGAAGCCGACGACCACCACGCGGCCCCCTTCCCCCAGCGCACGGATGCTGTCGGTGAAACGGTCGCCGCCGACCGGGTCCAGCACGATGTCGACCCCGCCGCCGGAGATCTCCTTCGCCGCATCCTTCCAGCTGTCCTCGGAGCGGATGACCTCGTCGGCGCCGGCCTCCCGAGCCACGCGCTCCTTCTCGTCGCTGGAGACCACCGCGATGGTCCTGGCTCCGAGGCCCTTGGCCACCTGCAAGGTCGCCGTACCCACTCCGCCGGCGGCCCCGTGCACCAGCACCCATTCCCCCTCCCGGAGACGGCCGCGGAGCTTCAGAGCGAAATAGGCGGTGTGATAGTTGAGTACGAGGCCCGCGCCCTGGGCGAAGCTGAACTCGTCGGGCAGCTTGAAGCAGAAGTACTCCGGCGCGACCGCCACCTCGGCGAAGGCTCCGAGCATGCAGAACCCGGCCACCCGGTCGCCAGGCTGCACGCCGGCGCCGTCGGGAGCGGACCGCACCACGCCGCCGACCTCGCTGCCGGGTACGAACGGCAGCGGCGGCTTGACCTGGTACTCACCCCGGGTCTGGAGAACCTCGGGGAAGGACACCCCGGCGGCGTGGACGTCCACCACCACGCCGCGCCCGGGAGTGAGCATGTGCGAGGGCTCGGGCTCGGGGACGTCCGCCAGGACCAGCGCCTCCCGAGGTCCCGTCAGCTCAGTGATCTGGATCGCCCGCATCGCCGAGGACCCTACATCAACCGAACTCTTCCTCCAGCACGCGGATCGCTCGTGGCGGAGCCCGCAGGAACGAGAGCTGCGCGATCGCCGCCATCGCCGCCGAGAAGCGGGACTCCAGCACGGGATGCAGCACCATCACCAGGCGGGCCTGTGGCCCAAGCCCTTTCTGCACCACCGATTTGACCGAGACGCCGCTGGCGGCGAGCACTCGGGCCACCTCGGCGAGCACCCCCGGCTCGTCGGCCACCTCCAGGTGCAGATAGAACGCGGAGACGACGTCCTGGACGATCTCCAGCGCCCCAGCCGCGGGCGGAGTGGACGCGGGCGGGATCATCGCGCTGATCACGTCGGCCAGCACGGCGCTCGCCGTCTGCTGCCCCCCGCCCCCGGGCCCGACATCGTGATCTCGGTGATGGTGGATGACTCGACGGTGACGGCGTTGAACGGGCCCGCCACCGAGGCCAGCGGATGTCCGGGATAGAGGAACGCGGGATGGACGCGCACCGACAGGCCACGGTCGATCCGCTCGGCGGTCCCGATCAGCTTCAACCCCAATCCGAGCTCACGCGCGTACTCGAGGTCGTCGGGCTGGATCTGCTCGATGCCCTCATAACGAACCTGGTCCAGGTGCACCGGGGTGTCGAAGGCAAGCCGGGCCAGGATCGCCATCTTCGCGGCGGCGTCGCGCCCGTCCACGTCGTCGGAGGGGTCGGCCTCGGCGTAGCCGAGCCGCTGGGCTTCGGCGAGCGCCGCGGAGAAGTCGGCGCCGCTGCGCGCCATCTCGGTGAGGATGAAGTTGGTGGTGCCGTTGACGATCCCGTGCACACGGTCGATGCTGGCGCCGGCCAGCGACTCCTGAAGCACCCTGATCACCGGCACGACACCGGCGACCGCGCCCTCGAACCGCAGCTGCACCCGTTCGGCGCGGGCCACCTCCCACAGCTCCTCGCCGTACTGGGAGAGGAGCTGCTTGTTGGCGGTGACCACGTGCCGCCCGGCCCGCATCGCCTGCAGCACGTACTCTCGCGCAGGCTCGATCCCGCCGATCAGCTCGACGATCAGCTCCGAGTCCTCCAGCAGCTCCTCAAAGGAGCCGCGGTTGCGGGTGAGCACGCCGGAGAGCTCCGGGGTCAGACCGGTGATTCGCCGGATGCGCTCCGCGTGCTCGGGCAGCAGCTGGGCGAACGCGGCGCCGACAGTGCCGTACCCCAGCAGCCCCACCCGGAAGCCGTCATCCGATGCGCGAGGCTGGGTCATCCCGGAAGGTCGCGGCTCATGAGGTCCTCGTAGCCCTCGCGACGGACCACCACCTCGCCTCGTCCCTCCCGGCAGAAAATCGACGGGAGGACGGGGCACTCCGTTGTAGTTGTTGGCCATCGCGTAGCCGTAGGCGCCGGTGGCGGGAGTGAGGAGGATGTCACCGGCGACCGGCTCGGGCAGCAGCACCTCTCGGATCAGCACGTCACCGGACTCGCAGTGCTTTCCGGCGATGCGGCAGGGAGTCGTGGCCGCGCGCCAGCGGGCGATCCGCCAGCACCGCCTCGTACCGCGCCCCGTAGAGCATCGGGCGCAGGTTGTCTGACATGCCCCCGTCGACCGCGACCCAGGTGGAGACGTTGTGCTTCACCGTCTCCACCGAGTACAGCGTGACCGTCGAGTTGGCCACCAGCGCCCGGCCGGGCTCCAGCAGCAGACGACAGTCCGTCCCCAGCTCCGCTCGAGCGGTCGTGCACAGCGCCTCGACGAACTCGGCGATCGATGGCGGGTGCTCCGAGGCGGTGTAGGCCACGCCCAGACCACCACCGAGGTTGTAGACGGGAAATTCTCCCAGTCGCGGCGATAGCGCTGATCGCTGCGCGGAACGGCTCCAGATCCAACAGCTGAGAGCCGATGTGGATGTGAATCCCGACCAGCGAGAGCGCCGATTCTCCGGAGAGGCGCTCGATCGCCAGTGGGGCGTCGCGCATCGAGAAGCCGAACTTGGAGTCCGCTTGCCCGGTGGAGATCGCTTCGTGCGTGTCGCCCGCGACGCCGGGAGTCACGCGGAGAAGCACCTCCTGTCGCGCGCCCAGCTCCTGGCTGACCTGCTCCACCCGCTCAAGGTCGTCGAAGGAGTCCAGCACGATGTGGCCGACGCCGGCGGCGATCGCCTCGCGCAGCTCGGCGATCGACTTGGCGTTGCCATGGAGGTAGATCCGGCTCCGGCTCGAAAGCCCGCCCGGAGGGCCAGCGCCAGCTCGCCGCCGGAGGCCACGTCGCAGGCCAGGCCCTCCTCGCTGCAGCGCGCGCATCACCGCGGTACACGGAAATGCCTTGGAGGCGAACAGCACGTCGCTGTCCGGATGGCGCGCCGCGGCCTCCTCCAGGAAAGCGCGCGCCCGCGCGCGCAGGTCATCCTCGGCCACGATGTAGGCGGGAGTACCGAACTCCCGGGCGAGGTCGACCGCATCGCAGCCGCCGACCTCCAGGTGGCCCCGTTCGTTGACCCGGGTGCCGGCCGGATAGACGTGCGATAGCTCGGACAGGGTGGCGCTCATCGCGCCGATCATGTCACGCACTGATCGCCGGATGCACATGGCATGATCGCCACGTGGGTCGTCTGCGGACCGTCACCGGCATGCTCCCTTCAGAGATGGCCTCGCGGGAGGGACTGGCCTACTCGCTGTGGCTTCCCAGGTCAGGTCGCTCGTCGAGCAGATCGGGTCGCTCGCCACGCGGCGGCGTGGTGATCCTCCACGGCGCGGGCTCGTGCAAGGAGAGTCACCACGACTTTGCGCGAGCGCTGACCGCGGCCGGCTTCGCCGCCGTCGCGTTCGACGCCCGCGGCCACGGAGCGAGCGAGGGCCGGCTGGACGGGCGGATCGTGGAGGACGTCGCGGCGATGGGTGCGCTGCTACGCGAACGCCTTGACGATGAGGAGGCTCCGATCGCGCTGCGAGGCTCCAGCATGGGTGGCTACCTCGCCCTGGTGGCGGCTCCTGCCGTGGGGGCATCGGCGGTGGTGGCGATCTGCCCGGCCAGCTCGGAGGGCCTGCGCCGTGGCCTGGCCACCGGGCGGTTCGCGTTCGATGCCGATCCCGAAACGCTGGACGACTTCCTCGCCAGCCACGAGCTGTCCGAGCGCGTGGGCTCACTGGAGGTGCCGGTACTGCTGCTGCACGCCGATGGCGACGAGCAGGTCCCGGTGCAGCATTCGCGTGAGCTGGCCGAGCGCTTCCAGCACCCAGCCAGCCGGCTGATCGTCGTGCCGGGCGGACACCATCGCTCGGTGCAGCACGACGATGAGCTGCAGGCGGTCAGCCTGCGCTTCCTGGAGCGCGCGCTGGCCTGAGGCCGCGGCTCAGTGTCCGCTGAGGGCGCCGACTACCGCCCGGGGCGTGCCGCCGAGGGCCTGCGCTCTGCTTACCGCGCTGCCAAGCGTGCCTGATGCGCTCCTGACGACCCGTCGCCCGCCGGCGACCGCCCCGCCGATGGTCGTTCTGGCCCCGGCGCCGACGTTGCTGATAATCCGTCCGAGCCCTCCGGCGGAGGCTTGACCGGCGCTCGCCGCAGCCTGACCCGCGCGGGCGGGGCCTGCGGCGGGGGCGCTAGGGCCCCCGCTGGGACCGCAGGGGCCGGTGCAGTGAAGGGGCAATGTCGCGCCCGGTGCGGAAGCGGTCGGCTTCGGCGTGTGGGGGGCCGACGGCCCGGTCGTGTGGACTCCACGCGCTCTCGGCGCCGGCCCGGGGGCAGAATGCCGGGCCCGGTGAACGCCGGCTGAGGGGGCTTGGGGGACCACCCGCGCGCGCTGAGCGGCAACGGCGACGGAAACCCGGCGCGTGGCGGAGGTGACCGCCCGAGCGGTACCGGTCACTACCACCACCGGCACTGAGGGAGGGCTGCTCAGCTGAGACCAGTCGCGGAACGACTCCAGCCCGGCCGCGAGAACGAACAGGACCGCGGCAGCCGCCAGAACCGAACCGGAAACTCCCAGCCCCGCGATATGGGCCCGTGCAAGGCGCATCCATTCACCTATCGTCAAGCCGGCGAAGGCCTTTAGGGCTATCGGATTCGGCCCTCAGCGAGTGGGCGGCTCTCAGGCCAGTGCGAGCGCCGCGTCTTCGCCCTCGCCCTTGCCCTCAGGCTGACGGAGCAGGCCGCCACGGCGGGCGAGCCACAACAGCCAAACCCCGCCGGCGATCATCAGCGCGATGCTCTCCAGCTGGGGAGCGGTCAAGCCAAGCAGGAGCCGGTGGTTGCGGCGCAGGAACTCCACCAGCAGGCGCTCCAACCCGGAGAGGACCAGGTACCACGCAAACAGCGCTCCGGGCCGGAAGCGATCGCGCATTCGCCATAGCCACCAGGCGATCAACCCCATCGCGACGGTTTCATAGATCGGCGTCGGCTGCACACGCACACCCGGCGGTGTCTGCACCGTGCCGTGGGGATAGCTCATCGACCAGGGAAGCTTGGAGCCATCACAGGTCACCGGCGTGCCACCGCGATAGCACCACGCGCCGTAGTCACCGTCCCCTGAGACCTGACAGCCGATCCGCCCGATGGCGTAGCCGAGCGCGAGCGGCACGGAGGCCAGATCGAGCAGGGTGAGGTTCAGCATGGACCGCCACGCGGCCCAGGCCAGGACGGCGATCGCCCCGCCGATGATGCCGCCGTACCAGACCAGCCCGGATCCGGAGAACAGGCTTCCGATCAGGTCGTGCTTGACCTGGCTGTAGTTCTGGATGATGAAGTAGACCCGGGACCCCACGAGGCCCCCCACCATCGCCGCGAACGCCATCTCGTAGGCGTAGTCGACCGGCTTGCCCAGCTCCTTCAGCCGCCGGGCCAGGATCGCGCCAGCCGCCAGGAAGGCGCAGGCAAAGACGATGCCGAACGACTTCAGCGACAGGCCGAGGACGTGGATCTCAGGGAGCACTCCGCCAGAGGTTAGACCGGGGACCGACGCGAAGATCCCCGATAATCGCCGCGATGCTGCCGATGGTCGCGATCCTCTGTGGCGGCCGCGGAACGCGGCTGCAGGAGCACGTCCCCTCGATTCCCAAACCGCTGGTGGAGATCGGCGGGCGGCCGATCCTGTGGCACGTCATGAATATCTACCTGGCCCAGGGGTTCAGCCGGTTCGTGCTGCTGACCGGCTACAAGGCAGAGCTGGTCGAGGCGTTCGTGAGGAATCAGAGCTGGCCGGCCGGAACCGAGGTCAGCTGCCTGGATACCGGGCTCGACACACCAACCGGGGGCCGGCTGAGCCTCGCCCAGGCGGAATTCGCCGGCACCCGTTTCTGTGCCACCTACGCCGACGGCGTCGCCGACGTCGATCTTCGCGGCCTGCTTGAGGAGCATGACCGGGCCGGACGGGAGGCGACCATGACCGTGGTCCGGCCCACGCTGCAGTTTGGCGTGGCCGAGCTGAACGGCGACGGGGCCGTGCGCGGGTTCGTGGAGAAGCCCCGCAGTGAGCGCTGGATCAACGGCGGATTCTTCTGCTTCGAGCCCTCGTTCCTTGCACGGTTGAGCGAGGAATCGGTGTTGGAGCGCGAACCTCTGGCCGGCGTCGCCGCCGAGGGCCAGCTGACGGCCTTTCGCCATGACGGGTTCTGGGACTGCCTGGACACGCTCAAGGACGCCGTGATGCTCAACGACCTGTGGCAGGCGGGGCAGGCCCCGTGGAAGCTGTGGAGCTGAGCGGGGAGTCCGCTGCGCCCGCGGACCTGAGCGGCCGCTCGGTCCTGGTCACCGGCGCCCACGGCCTGCTCGGCAGCTGGCTCGTCCGGGCGCTGCTGGAGCGCGGGGCATCGGTGGTGGCGGTGGAGCGAGATTCAGTCGCCCTCTCCCCGCTGGTGCTGATGGGCCTGGGTGAGCGGATCGACGTGGTCCACGGCGACATCTGTGCCGAGGGGCTAATGGCGCGGGCGGTCTCCGAATACGAGGTCGACACGGTCTTCCACCTCGCGGCGCAGACGATCGTCGGGGTCGCGAACCACGCGCCGCGGGGGACGTTTGAGACGAACATACGCGGCAGCTGGGAGGTGCTGGAGGCTTGCCGGCTGCACGGGGTTGAGCGGGTGATCGTCGCCTCCTCGGACAAGGCCTACGGAGCGCAGGATGAGCTTCCCTACCGGGAGGATCAGCCGCTGCATGCCATCTATCCCTACGACGTCTCCAAAGCAGCCACCGACCTGATCGCCCGCTCCTACTGGCACACCTTCGGCTTGCCGGTCGCGGTGACCCGCTTCGCCAACCTCTACGGCGGCGGGGACCTCAACGGCTCTCGGCTGGTGCCGGAGGCAGTCGCCGCTGCGCTTGCGGGCCGAGCGCCGGTCATCCGCTCGGATGGCTCGCCGGAGCGTGACTTCCTCTACGTGGAAGACGCGGTGGCGGCCTACCTGGCGATCTGGGAGGCACTCGGCGAGCAGCCGGGGCGCGGCGAGGCCTTCAACGCCGGCGGTGGAGGGTCGCACCGCGTGCTGGACGTGGTTCGGTTGGTCTGCCGCCTGGCGGGGACGGGAGTGCAGCCTGATGTCCAGGGGTCGGGAACGCCCTCCGGCGAGATCGACCGGCAGTGGGTGGACCACTCCAAGCTCACCGAGCTGACCGGGTGGCGGCCGCGCTGCGGGCTTGAGGAGGGGCTGCGCCGGACCATCGATTGGCACCGGAGCCACGGGGATTGGGCCAGTGACTCTTAGGAAGCTCCTAAGTCCTCTGCGAAACTCTTGAGTCATGGCACCGTCGAAATCATTCGGGCGCGACCCTGGCCTCCAGGCCAGGATGCTGCTGACGCTGTTCCTGCTGGGGCTGGTCTACGCCGTGCTGATCGGCGTGCTGATCGCCGCCGGCGTGGGGGCGGTGGCGGTGGCGGCGATCGCCGCGGTTCTGTTCCTGGTGCAGTACTTCACCTCGGACAAGATCGCGCTGGTCTCGATGGGGGCCAAGGAGGTCACCCCCCAGGAGGCGCCCGAGTTTCATGCCCTGATCGAGCGGCTGTGCATCCAGGCGAACCTGCCCAAGCCTCGGGTGGCCGTCGCTGACACCTCGATGCCGAACGCCTTCGCGGTGGGACGTTCGCCGAAGACCGCCACGGTGTGCGCCACCACCGGGATCATGAACCTCCTCTCCACCAGCGAGCTGGAGGGTGTGATGGCCCACGAGCTCACCCACGTCCAGAACCGCGACGTGATGGTGATGACCCTGGCGGGATTCTTCGCCTCAATCGCCTCGTTCATCGTGCAGATGGGCTTCTGGTTCGGCGGCTTCGGCGATGAGGAGGACAGCGGTCCGAGCTGGCTTGTGGTGATCCTGGTCTCCGCCGCGGTGTACGCGATCTCGTTCGTCCTGCTACGGACACTCTCGCGCTACCGCGAGTTCGCCGCCGACCGCGGCTCAGCGATCATCACCGGCCGTCCGAGCGCGTTGATCAGTGCCCTCTTGAAGATCAGCGGCGGGATGGAGCACATCCCCCAGCAGGACCTCAGAGCGTCCAACAGCGAGCTGGCGGCCTTCTACATCTTCCCGCCCAAGGCCAAGCAGACCGTGGCCACGCTGTTCGCCACCCACCCCTCGCTGGAGCAGCGGATCGCCGCGCTGCAGCGGTTTGAGGGGCAGCTGCAGGGGACGGCGCGCTAGCCGCCTTTAGGTTGCCGGGGCCAGCGGTTCTGGTCTTCCGCGCTTGCGTCATCGGGCGCTCGCGACGCCGGTTTCCGGCAAACTGAACGCCGATGGGCTTCATGGACATCATCACGGGCCGCCGGAAGCTGGCCGGACCGGCGCCCGACCGGCTGTTCGCAATCAGCACCGCCTACGTGACCCTGCAGAGCTCGCTCTCCATCGAGTCACGCGGGGGAGCGGCGATCGTCTTCCAGGCGCTCTCCAGCGCCGACTTCCAATCGATCCTCAAGGACATGGAGGAGGTCGTGGCCGGCACCGCAGCCGACAGCGGCACCACGGTGAAGAGCTCAGAGGACGCCTATGGGTTTCGCTGGCTGGTGCTCCACGGGGGTGAGTTCGACGATCTGGTCGTCAACCTCAACGCGGTCAGCAGCGCGCTTCAGGACGGGGGCTACGGCGACCGGCTGCTCTGCGCAGTGTTCTCTTTCGAGGACGGCCAGAAGCGACCGCTGTACTGGATCTACAACTTCAAGCGCGGTGCCTTCTATCCCTTCGTCCCGGCGCCCGGGGACCAGCAGCGTGACAACGAGCGGGAGCTGGTGCTGAAGGCTCAGATCGGGTCCGAGCTGCCGGTGGAGCAGGAGCTGGAGCGGTGGTTTCCGCTGTGGGGGATCCCGGTGTGAGGGTGCTGCCGGCTGACGGCACCAGTCTCAGACCTCCTCGGGCCGCTCGGGCACCGGAACAGGTGGGCGATCCCGCGCCCAGCCGGGAACGTCCATTTGTGACCGGAACCGCATCGATTCGCGCAAGGCGCCCAGGGAGAACCTGACCAACCGCCACGGCACCGGCGTCCGTGCCCTCCCCCAAGTCGTCCCCTGCATGCTGCGTCCGCGCCGGACCCGGTGACTCACGTCCACCTCTAGCAGCGCCACCCCGCGTCGTGCTGCCAGAATCGTCAGGTAGAGGTTCGGGATCACGCAGTCCTGCGGAAGCGACTCCATCAGCTCCGAGAGGAGCGAAGCGTCATAGCCGCGGAGCGGACAGTTAGGGTCGCGCGCATGGACCGCAAATCCCCAGGCCACATACATCCGCACGAGCCTGGTCATCCTGGTGCGAAACCACGGGTCCTGCCGGAACCGGCGGACCCCGGAGACCGTGTGAGCGTCATCCATCAGCAGGATGAGGACTCGCCGGAGGTCGCTGCCATGGAACTGACCGTCCCCGTCCACCTGGAGGACATAGTCCGGATTGGCCGCCAGCGCCCGCCGGTAGGCCTCGAGCAGGCTGGGACCGTGGCCCCTGTTACCGGAATTGGTCACGACCTCGAGGTCGCACTGGAGCTGAGGCGCCACCTCCTCCAGAACGCTCCGCGTGTCGTCCGTGGAGGCGTCGTCGACCACGATCAGCCGGAGCATCCGACACTGAGGGGCGAGCGCCCGGTCGATCTCCGTTAGGAACCCACCGATCCCGTCCGCCTCGTTGAAGGCGGGGATCGCCACCGCCACGACTGGCTCTCTGTTGCTCGGCACCGTCTTCCTCTGGTCCGTGACGCCGCAGCCGGGTTGGAGCGGTGTCAAAGGCAATTCTGCCGGAATCTGGAGCCGCATGCCGCCCGGACGCCGGTCAGGGCGCGTGGGGTGACAGCATCAACCGACATGAACCCCCCGTCGTATGGGCACGACGCTGTCTGCGCGGCGTGCGGCGCCGATGATCTCAAGCCCCACATCTCCGCCGCAGGCGAGATCGGCCCTGAAGGGCTGATCCCCACCACCAGCCGGTACGGCGCCTCGCTGGCGGACATTGTGCGCTGCCAGCGATGCGGGCACATGCAGCTCGCCCCGATGCCCGAAGCCTCACTCCTGGGACAAGCGTATGCGGCTGCCGCCTCCGAGGACTACGTCGAGGAAGAGGCTGGCCAACGGGAGACGGCCAGGCGGGCCCTTGGGCAGATAGAGGCTCACGCGGCAGCTGCCGGGGCGCTGGCGGACCTCGGGTGCTGGGTGGGCTTCCTACTGGCGGAGGCGCAGAACCGGGGCTGGCGTGCAGTCGGAGTCGAGCCGAGCACGTACGCGAGCACCTACGCGCGCGAGCAGCTCGGCCTCGAGGTGATTCAGAGCGAACTGCTAGCCGCGCCGTTGTCTCCTCGCAGCTTCGATGCCATCACTATGGGAGACGTGATCGAGCATCTGGTGGACCCGGGCGAGGCGCTGTCGCGCATCCGGCACTGGCTGATCCCGGAGGGAATCCTGTGGCTATCCCTGCCGGATGCCGGAAGCCGGCTGGCTCGAGTGCTGGGCCGCCGCTGGTGGTCGGTCATTCCCACGCATGTTCAGTACTTCACGCGAAGCTCGATCGCAACGCTCCTGGTCCGGAGCGGCTTTGAGGTCCTGGAGGTCACGACCGCTCCGAAGGCGTTCACTGTCGCCTACTACCTGGGGCGGATCGAGGGCTATTCGCCGCTCGCCGCACGCTCGTTGACCCGGGCTGCCAGGGGCTTTGGTTTCGCCGACCGGATGTGGGCCCCTGACTTCCGGGACAGGATGGCGGTCATCGCGCGGGCGGTTTGACGACCTCAGGCTCGAGAAACTCGGTGAAAATGCCGTACAGGCTCCGGGCGCTGTCCTCCACGGAGAATTCTTCGACCACCTTGCGGCGGCCGGCTTCGCCCATCGCGATCCACCGCTCGCGAGGTTCGCTCAGCAGCGCCGCCAGCGCTTGGGTGAGCTGGTCGCCGCGACCTGGCGTCACCAGCGAACCGGAGACACCCTCCTCCACGAGCTCCGGTATCCCGGTGATGCGTGAGGCCACCACCGGGAGCCCGGTCGCCATCGCCTCAACCAGCACCACCGGCAACCCCTCGGCGAAGCTGGGCAGAGCGAACACGTCGGCGCGCTCGTAGTAGTGCGAGCACCTCGTGCTGGCCGACGGCGCCGGCGAACTCGACGCATTCGGCCACGCCAAGTTGCGCGGACAGCGACCGCAGCGCCGGGAGCGTCGGACCGTCGCCGACGATCGTCAAGCTGGCCGCGTGCCCGGCGGCCAGGAGCTCGGCCAGGGCCGCAATCAGCAGCTGCTGCCCCTTGACCGGAACCACCCGACCGACGGTGAGGATCTCCGCCCCGGCGCTCCGTCCGCGACGATTCACCGCCGGAAGCCGCGTGAGATCCACGCCGCAGTGCACCACCCGCAGCTTCTCCCAGTGGACCGGGTCCACGTGGGTCATCAGCTGACTGCGCCCGTGCTCGCTCACGCAGACAACGAACCGGGCTCGCTCGGTCTTCTGCGGCAAACGATGCTCGCGGACGTCGAAGAACTCCGTGCTTCCATGCATGGTGAAGCTCCACGACCACTCCTGACCGCCCAGGTGCGCCGCGAGCAGAGCCACGTCGGAGGCCACGTTGGCGTGATGGGCATGTATGTGGCGAATTCCGCGTCGCCGGCACTCCCACCACAGCAGGGCGGCCTCCCCGAAGTAGAAGATCTGCCACAGCGCGGACCTCGCTCCAAGTCCCCGCAGCGCAACTGCCTCGCGGAGGCAGGTGAGGTAGCGGTGCGGCCCGGCGACCAGGGCGGCGAGATGGGCGCGGATCAGGCTGGTGAGCGGCGCCGGCAGGAGCGAGTGAGTGCTGGCATAGGCCTCGCGGTCCTCGGCGGAGCGCAGGTCGCTCCTGGTCCGGGCGGCGGATCGTGAAAGTGTCGATCTCCGCCCCTGCCCGTCGCAGGGCCAGCACCTCCCGCAGGATGAACACGTGCGAGACGTACGGGTACCGGCTGACTAGGTAGGCGATCCGCACGCGGGCTAGCGGATTGCCGAGCCGGTGACTCTAGTCTGCGATATGAGCACCGCCGGTGTGTTTCGGAAGCCAATCGCCTCCAGCGCGGACAGCGACACGAGTCGTGGTGCCGGTGAGGTGTATCGGACGAAACGGTAGGTACTCGTAGTGACGTTCTCTGCGATCCGGAAGCCGGCGGGCGCGGGGGCAGCACGAGCAACCGGCGGGGTCGGCTGATGGAGACCGAACGACTTGACCTGCTGGAGTGCGAGCACGTCGACCTCGCTCACACGCGGTATCGGAGGCCGCAGCAGCGAGCTGCGGGCGCCGAAGTAGACCCGAAAGGGGCCGGGATTGCTGAACGGCGGATTGAAGATTAGGAGTCGATCAGTATGCGCCGGTCCAAGTGCCTGGGCTGCACCACGCCAGTCAGGGCGCTGGTAGCGCGGGTTGAGCGCGATGCCGACCGCGGTGGCGACTGACACCGCGCCGAAGGCCACGAGCGCCACAAAGCCCACCCTCCCGGTAGAAAAACCTACACCAAGCACGAGCGCGACAGGGACCAGAACAGCCACCACGTTACGGCTGGTCAAGTAGTTGAAGCCCAACGGAGCAATGACCAGCGGCAGGGCGACCCCAGAGACTGCCAGAGCCGCCGCGCAATAGCCGGTCGACCGCGCGCGACCGCGGGCTTGCCGAACCGCCAGAGCGAGCGCCACCGCGACCAGCGCCGCAGTTACGACGATCATCGCTGCTTCGGCGGGAATTGAGAAACCCACCAAGAAGTCCTTGGGTACTGCAACCAGTCGCTGCCACAGCGGACCACCAGCGATTCCGCCCGGGTCTTTGATGACAGCGCGCTGGTGCAAAGCCAGGGGGAGCAGGGCGAGTCCGACGACGCAGGGGACGGCGACTGCGGCTACACGACGACGGACCTCGGCCGGCCCCGCCAGCAGGACCCACAACATTTCCGGCAGCACCAGGAACAGCGCGAAGTAATGGCTGGCCAGCGCCAGCGCGCTAGACAACGCCCAGGCCCAAAGTGCCCGATAGCTGCCGCTCTTGATGAATATCGCCAGGCCCAACAGGCCCGTGGCCACGAACAGGATCATGAGGGCGTAAGCGCGAGCTTCCTGGGAGTACCAGATCAGGAACGGGTCGACTGCCGCAAACGCGGCAGCCGCAAGCCCGACGCGGCGAGACGCGGCCTGCGTGCCGGTTAAGTAGATCACCAGAACGGTCAGCGTTCCTGCAGTCGCGCTGAGGATCCGAATCCCCACCTCGTGAAAGCCGAATGCGCGAGCGCTCACCCACTCAAGGACATAAAACAGCGGCGGGGTAGCCTCGGAGTGAGGCACGGTGGAGAGCATGTGGCTAAAGGACATCTTGACCAGCCATACGGTGAACAGCTCGTCGTCGGAGAAGCTCTGCACGCCGAGCGTGCCGAAGCGCAGCACCGCTGCCAGGATCACGATCATCGCCAAGGGCATGAGACCTCTGACGGTGGCGTTTGATCGTGAACCCCGACCAGACGCGGTCCCCGCGCTCGACAACGATGTGGTCACTACGGCGATCAGTCCGCGCTCCCGGCGGGGATCGTTCCTAGGTGATCATCATGCCCGTCCATCAGCTCTTGGCAGTTTGAGGTGACGGCTGCCCTGAAGCGCTGCCGTCGCGCCTGCGACCAACTGATCGCCTCAGGGTCAGGCCGAGATCGCTTCGCATCTGCCACCGCACGGCCGAGTGCGGCCGCGAATTCCGCCGGGTGAGCGGCTACCTCCACTGACCTGGGGAGCTGACCTAACCCCCGAGCTGCCACCGGAGTGGCCACCACTGACACGCCGCTCGCGATCGCGTCGAGCGTCTTGACCTGGACTCCACCGCCGGTCGTCGCAGGAACGGCCACGACCCTAGCCTCGGCGAGAAAACGCGCGGCGTCGGGTACTGGCCCGCGCAGGTTCACGCCGGGATGCCGCGTGCGGACCCAATCCGCGCCCCGGCCGGCCACATCGATCCGCAAGCGGTCAGGGAGTCGAGGTAGTACCTCATCCATAAACCATTCGAGTCCGAGTGCGTTCGGTCGCCAAGTCCAGCTGCCGATCAACCCGATGTCGAAGGTCGGTTGCGCGGACGGCGGATCGAGGATCGCGGCCGGCACTTCGAGTGGACGCACGTCGACGTCATCAGCTAAGCCGCGAAAGACCTCGGCATCCGCTTCGGTCAGCGTCCACACCTGTCGCGTGGGCCGTGCAAGCTCTGCTTCGATCTCCCCGAGGAGCCGCGCCTCGCGGCGGTGGAGCCATCGCCAGAGCGCGCTATCGCTCGCCGCGGAGAGTCGCGCGTAATTTTGCCCCTCGGCATTGTGAGCGATGAGCACGACTGGAGGCCCTGAACGCCTAGGTTCGTTCAGTACGAAATGCATCTGGGCGTGGTCCACGAACACGATCGCGGGCTGGTCTTCGAGAGCTCTGCGTACTTCCCGGATCACGGCGCGGGAACGGTACTTCGTGACCGAGTAGGGACGACCGTGTGTGATCGCGCTTACCAGCCACTTAAGTGCCCGTGCCCCGGCACTCGATGTCTCCACTGGTCGGCGCCCGACGCAGATCTCGCCGTCCCGCAGCGCCGAGTCGTTTCCTGGTCGCTGGTAGCCGAGGACGCGAACCTCTTTGCCGGTCTGGCGGAGGATCTCGATCACACTCTCAGAGACGATCTCGGCGCCGCCCGCGCTACCGCGAGGTAAAACGGTGGTCACGATGAGCAGCCACACGGCGGCAGATTCTGCCAGCCTGCAGTGAGTGGCGGGGGCAGAAACACGCCGTACACTCCGAGCGCCGTGGCCGTAAACGACCCCTTCGCCCCCGACGAGCCGCCGGTCCGCCGCCCCGCGCGCCGGCCAATGACGCCGATCTCCCTGCTCGATGCGCTCAGACGCAACCTGCTGCTGGTGTTCCTTCCGATCGTCGTGCTGGTCAGTGCCGCGCTGCTCGCCAGCCTGATCCGCACCCCCACTTACACGAGCGAGGCGCGACTAAACGTCGGCGGCGTGGCGCTCACTACGGAGTCGATCCCCGGCTACACGGTCGCGGTGCAGTTCCTTGCCATCTCCTATGCCCGAGCGGTGGATGCGACGGCGGTCGTTGCCCCTGTCGCCGCCCGACTACACATCTCCCCTCAAGCCGTAGCCTCACAGGTGTCCGCAACGCCGATCCAGAACAGTCCAGTGGTTGCGATCGACGCGACATCGAAGGATCCCGGCCAGGCGGTCCGGCTCGCCAACGCCATGAGCGGCGCGCTGGTCAGGTACGCGGTACATCTGAACAGCGGCCAAAGCCCCAGCCGACAGCTCCTGGTCCGCTACCTCGCTGACTCGCGCACGCTGCAGGCCGCCAATGCCCAGGTCCAGAACGCTCCACCGCACAGCGCAGTTCAACGATCCGCTCAAACCAGAGCTGACGTCGCTCGACTACAGCTGCAGACAACCGGAACTCTCTACCAACAGAGCCAGGCCGGCCAGTCGACGCAGAATCTGGTCCAGCAGCTGACCCCAGCCTCTCCAGCAACCAGCGACCGCTCGTCGGTGCTTCAGCAGTACGCAGCAGGAGGGCTGCTGGCCGGGCTGCTGATTGGAGTTGGCCTGGCGGTGGAGCGGGCCAATCGCGTTTCCCTGCGCCGCGTCCGCCACCTAGCTAGCCGATGAAATGCCAAGTGGCGAAGCGAGCGCTAAAGACGACCATCAGCAGTGCGAAGACAAGGAGAATCGGTCGATACAACCTCCTCTCACTAGACCACGCCGCCAGCCACATCAGGATCGGAAACAGCGGTGCCATATAGCGAGAGAACCCGGACAGACTCTCCCCCCGATCGGAAAGCTGGCGGTGAACAGCACTCCCACCGCTGCGTAAGCGCCGTAGGCGATCGGTAGACGGCGCAGCGCACCGACCGTGCCAACGATCGCGACGAGCAGAAAAGCGAACTCGTACACGTTGTTGGGTGCATGCCCGTGGGCGGCCTGGGCCAGGCCATCTCCCGCATTGCCTGCGGCGCGCACAAACGTGAGCACTGGGAAGGTGAACCCCTGGTTCCAGGCGCCGTTCTGCTCGAGCATCACCAGCGGATGGCCGAATCTCACTGCTGGTAGACCATGTACAGCCCAGGCCTGCCGGCACCGCGAACAGCCACAGGGCATCCCGCCTCAGTCGGTAGCGCGGACGCCAACTGGCCGCGAGCTCCTCGGCTCGACGGTGTCCGCTCGAGGTCCATAGCAGTAGATCAGCGCGAGCGGCACCAGTAAGAGAACCCCGTTTGCACGAGTCATCGCCGCCAGCCCGCCGGCGATCCCGGCGGCGGGCCATCGTCTCTGTCCGCGCGGCATAGACCGCCCCGAAGGTAAGCGCGAGAAATAGTCCCTCGGTGTAGACGGCCGAGAAGAACACCGCCATCGGGAAGAAGGCCAGCAACAGCGTGGTCCTGGTGGCCAGCCCCGAGCCAAGTTCTAAGGTCACCAAACGCTGCAGGAGGCGCAGAGCGACCAGCAGGCCGACCAATGACACGATGATTCCACCGAGCAGCGAGGAGCCGAACGGTGCGCCCGCCACACGTGCCAGCAAGGGGTAGAGCGGATAGAAATGTGTGACTAACTGGTTTGGGTAACCGTGATCGGCGATCAGCAGGTACCAGTGCGAGTCCCACCGTGCGGCTGGGGCTACTAGGTCATTGCCGAGCCTCCCGAATGGCGATGTGAGTGCACCGGGGTCGTGTGTCCCGGGATGCGCAGCCAGGACGACTACGGCAGCGACTCCTGCGACCCAGCAGAGCAATCGGGAAACCGCCCAAGCCTCCGTCACCCCGTCCATTCGCGAGCGAGCCAGCTTGCCCGTCGCCCACACGCGCAGTGGCAAGCCCGCTTGCTCGTGCGCCATGTGCGCAACCTACTACGTAACCTTGATGCGAGACGCGCTCATGTCCATGATCGAAGCCGTGCACTCAGAGCCGCCGTGAGGCGGCCCCGCGCCTCCGTGGTTCGCTCTCGGGTTCATCCTTGCGGGTCCGCTCTACTTCGCCCACGCGGTCGGAGTGATCGGGGCGAGCGCCGAACGAGACGGCTTCCTTGCCCTCGGCGGAGTGGTGCTCATCCTGCTCGCCTGGCGATCGATCCCGCCTGGCTTCTGACGGGAGCATTGGTTTCCACCATGTTCGCCAGCCACTGGGACCCTGCTTGGCCTGCCTACCAGTGTCGGCCTGGACCGGTCCTGCTCGCAGGGGGCCCTCGCCCTGTTGCTTCGGCTTGGTCCGGCGCGAGGTCGGCCGCCGATTCCCGATCACTGGGGTTCATCTGCTGCTCGCCGCCGCGTGGCCTACGCCGTGATCTCCGCCATGGCGGCCAAGACCTGACCGATCACAGCTCTCTCTTCGTGCTTGCTCGATCAGTACGGCGTGCTGCCGTTCTTCATGTTCCTGATTGCGCCGCTGGCCTTCCGGACCGATCGTCAGCGCCAGATTCTCCTCGGCAGCCTGGTCGCGGTCGGCGCCTACCTGGCTCTCACCGCGGTGTTTGAGCGGCTGAAGCTCTCGGCGCTGGTGATCCCGCACTACATCACCGATCCAACGGTCGGCATCCACTATGGCCGCGCGCGTGGGCCGTTTGTCGACGCCGGTGCCGACGGACTGGCGCTGTTCACCTGCGTGGTTGCCGCGGTGATCGCGTACACGACCTGGCGGCGGCCCAGAGCCACGAGCGCTGGCGGCCGCTGTCGTGGTGCTGGGGATCGTCGGCATCCTGCTGACCGAGACTCGCGGGGTCTGGCTGGCGGCCGGGGTGGGCGCAGCTGTCGCGCTTGCCACGACCACTGGGCTCCGTCGTTTTCTGGTTCCGTCGCTGTGGCCGGAGCCCTGCTGGTGATCGCTGCGCTTTGGGGTCATTCCCGGGCCTGGCTCACGAGGTCCAGAGCCGGCTGAACGACCAGTCCTCGGTCTACCTGCGCGACAACACCAACGCGGCCGGACTGCGAATGATCGCGGCGCGGCCTCTGCTCGGCTTCGGCTGGGGTGTTGGCAATCAAGGAGAAGCTCCATACTTCAGGGTGATCCGAACATCCCGCTGAATGGCGCGGAGGCCGGATTTCAGCAACCTGTTCCTGCAATATGCAGTGGATCTTGGCCTGATCGGATTCAGCCTGTGGTTGCTCGCGACCATGAGTGGCCTTCCTGGCCGCCATCCTTGGTCGCGCACCCGCCCGGGGTTGGAGTTGTGGCCGGCGGGTCTGAAAGCGATGCTCGTCGCATGGGTAGTCATGGGGCTGACCGCTCCGACGGACTACATCTTCTCCACGCTGGTGCTGTGGACGTGGGCCGGGGTGATCTACGGGGCTAGGCTGTTCGCTCTGCCTCTCCGTGGCGAAGGACGACCATGCTCGCTACGCAACGAGACCGCGCGCAACCCACGCTCGCATCTCCCTGAAATCGTCTTCACGGGCGGGGACGCGCATGAATACGTCGAGCCTGCGATGTTGGAGCGGATCGGCACGATCGCCGCGGGCTTGCGGATCCTCGATATCGGCTGTGGAGGCGGTCGGTTCGCGGGCCGCCTGTCCGCGCTTGGGGCGACCGTCGTCGGAATCGATCCGAACGCCAATCGGATCGCGGCGGCCCGGGCCGACCACCCGGAAATCAGATTCGAGCAGCTGGGGGCCAGCCCCGACCTTTTCGAACTGTCTGCTCGAGGAGCCGTTCGACTTGGTCGTGAGCACCGAGGTGCTGGAGCACCTCTACGCCCCGGAGTATCTGCCTGAAGGCGCGTTCCGAGCTCTGAGGCGGGCGGACGTCTGATCCTGTCCACTCCCTACCACGGCTATCTCAAGAACGTTGCGATCGCCCTCGCCGGGAAAGTCGACTCACCACTATCAGCCTCTCTACACCGGCGGCCACATCAAGTTCTTCGACCGCGCAACCGCGTTCCAGCTCTTGAAAGATGCCGGCTTCAAGCGACCTTCGTTCACAGGATGTGGGCGTATCCCAGGAGTCTGGAAGTCGATGATCCTCTCCGGCACCCGCCCGCCGCTGGGGAACCGGTAGTAGACGAGCCAGACTCACCGCCGCGACGGCGATGATTAATGGATTTCCGGGCAGCCTGTAGCGTACCCGGGTTGTAAACACCGCCAGCAAGAGCGCGTTTAGAACATATACAGCCACAATCAGCCACTCCGGCGGGGTGAGCGGTTCTCCTCGGAATGCCCAAATCAAGCGCACAATTAACAAGATGAGTAGCGGCAAATAAGAGACGTACGCAAGGACAGTCTTGAAGGTCGAGCTCTCCCCTGTCGTAGCCAGTGAATTGGCGGGTACAAAGTTGTTCAGCACCTTCCCGGCGTAGAGTTCAGCAAAGCTTATGGGGTGCCCTTCTATCCATCTCATCGCAGCGTGTCCCATGAGACTGTCCAAGGCGGACTCGCTTAGGTGGCGTCTAGACCCTTCAGCGAAGTAAGGACGAATCACCGCGGCGTTATAGCTGCCGCCCGGAGTCGCACCCGAATGATTGCCAACGAGCAAATTGAAACCTGAGCTCGTAGTCAGGGGAATGAATTGGTGAAAACTCTCCGTGTTTCGAACTGTCCAGGCAGCCGGCAGCAGCAAAGCGCTGCCAACAAGCACAGCGCATGCGCGCACCGCCAAACGGCGATCAGCGGCCACAAGGCACCAGATCGCCAAGACCGGAATAACAAACGCAAACGTAGGGACGGTCATGGTCAGGGCACCCGCCAATAATCCTGCGCACGCTCCAAGCGCGATGCGGCATCCGCCGCTTGCATGAAGTGCCTTCACCGCAGCCAGCACAGTTAGCACCGTCAACGCCGTCGCCAACGTCTGTGGGTAGAACGTCGTGGCAGTGAAGATGAGCAGCGGATAGGTAGCGGTCAGCAATGCAGCGATAGCGCCCGCCAAGCGCGTGCCGAAGGATACGGTCAGGTAGTACGCACCCACTACCGTCACCGCAACGAACACGAAGTTCAGGAAGCGCAGCAACGGCAAGCCCAGTCCACCCCACTGGACAGCGGCAACCACAAGCGGATACCCCGGGGTTCGATAGGCAGTCGGCAGACCGCCGACTAGCGAAAAGGAGCCGCTGTCTGCCAGATGATGCCCAATTGCCAGGTACTGGGTCTCATCGTAAAAACGAATGTCGCCACCGAGGTGAGCCGAGACAATGATCCCGACCAAGAGATCGATCGCCGCGGCACCGAACGCAATAGAGACGGCATGCCGTTCAACAGAGCACAACAGTGCTCTGGCGTATTTCTTTGCCCGGGGCGTCAACTGTCGGTTCGCCAATGTAAGGGGGCAAGCACGAGAGCCGCCATCCAAAATGGCCAATCCTCGATAACGATGGGTCTTTCTTTACCGGCGCATGGTCCTGGGCGAGCGGAGCGTCGGATCGTACCTAGCGCCACGGTGCTGAGGCGGGGCGCTTGTCGCCAGCCGCGTGCCGTCCGGTGCCCAGATCGAGGTGTTGCCGCTGAGTTAGCCCACTACGGGGCTACGACCTGCAGGTGATCCCACGGGAACCCTTGCAGAAGTGTATTGGGGTATTGCCCACCGAAGATCTGGCCGTAGGGGTTGCTCGAGGTCGTGGTTGGATCCTCCGCGTAGAAGGAGAAGTTGCCTCCCGTGTCCCGCACGATCATCCCGTACCGCTGCACAGCCCGGGCGATCATCAGGCCTACTGGCGAGAGACCCAG
Source organism: uncultured Solirubrobacterales bacterium (assembly GCA_963731435.1). GTDB lineage: Bacteria > Actinomycetota > Thermoleophilia > Solirubrobacterales > Solirubrobacteraceae > Palsa-465. Next base: position 571,563 of record CAVSVF010000001.1, on the reverse strand, counting down.
GGAGTTCAGGTTGACGTTCGGGTTGATGCGGAAGTGGGTCCCCTCGGGGATCGCGCTCGGGCCGATCGTGGTTCCGTCGCCGCGCTGCGCTGGCCACGCGAATCGGCCCGCAGCCGTGTTGGGAATGGCGAAGGCAAGCGCATGGTCGATCTGCCCTGACTCCAGCTCCTTGATGGTGATGAGACCGCCGAGGAGCGGAAGGCTTGTGCCGGAAGCGCCGTAGGGAGCCGGGAAATAGCCAGGGCTCGTTGAGACGTGGGTCATCTCACCGCCCCAGCGGGCGTGCCAGCCGTCCTGCTCGTGTTGCGCGCCCCAGAACTCCCACAGCGTGTCCGAAGATGGCTGGTACACCACCATGCTCTCATCGCTTCCGGCCGCTCCGTGAGCGTCGGCCGGTACCGGAACCGCCGCGAATTCCTGCTGCAAGGCTGGAGCGTAGCTGTCGAGCTTGACGTAAACGCTGGGCACTGCCGACCCGACGGTGTAGACCGGCACGCTCCAGCTGTTTGTGTTGATCCAAGGACCGGTGCGGGCGACCTCTTCCTTCCACACCTCGGCACCCAGGGCAGCCGAGAGCTGCGTCGAGTTCGGATCAAGTGGCGCGGTAGCAGACAGCGGTGCGTTCCACACGCTGCTCGGCGAGAACACCGAGGTACCGCCGGGGAACGGGGTGAGGACGTTTTCAGGTCCGATTGAGGTCGGGTTGAACTGACTCGACGCGCTGGAGGTCGTCGTCGGGGTCGTCATGGTCGGGGGAAGTGTCGCCGGCGGGTTCCTCCGCACTGGAGCAATGGGTTTGGTGCTGGTCAGCTTCGAATTGGTTGGGGCGGAGCGCTTGGGTGCCCGGGCCCGAGGCGACGGCCGTCCGCGGTGCTTGCGCGCCCGAGCTCGACGATGCTTGCGCGGCGCCCGCTTCGCCTGGCGCCTGCGAGTCGACCGATGCCGCGACCTCGCATGCGAGGCGGCTTGGTGCCGTCCCCGTGCGCCCGCGGCCATCGACTGCCCGCCCAGTGCGAGCAGAGCAAGGCACAGCGTGACGAGGAGGAGTTTGCAGGACTTGGACGCCATCGGCTTTCCTGGCGCCGGGGTTCGCGCACCGCACCATCTGTCGGCGCCCGACAAGCCCGCGGCCACACCGGCTGACCGCCGTGGACGCATGGACGACCTCCTGTTCCATCGGTTCGCTACGGACGACAGGCGCTCTCAGCCGCGTGAGCGCCGCCGGACCGCGCGGCGCCACAACCGCTCCAGGGGCCGGACCGGAGCGCCCGGAGCGATTCGCGGTACGAGCGGTGCTGGAGGATCAACCGCGAGCGTGACCTCCGCAGGCGAACTGCCGCCCTCCGCCTCGACTTGAGCAGGCGAGCCGCCGGCCTCGACCTGCGTCGGGGCGGGGGCAGCGGCGACCGAGAGTGCCTGGCGCACCACAGCTCCCAGCGCCATCGCCACTGCCGCGTTTCCGAGCTTGTCAAAGCCTTTGCCGGCCTCGGCGCGAACCGCGTAGTCAGAGTCACCAGTAGCTCTGAACAGCGCCTCGGCGGCGGCAGGGTCCCTGATCTCACCTAGCGCCCACGCGCTGATGCGCCGTATCGCGGGATCATCGCTCGTCATCAGCAACGAGCGGAGAGGCACAACGGCCCGGGAGTCCCGCGCGCTTCCGAGCGCCATTGCGGCGTGGTGCTTGGTGCGAGCGTCGTCGAGCGCCGCCACCAATGGTGGGACGCTGTCCGGAGCCAGCAGCGCGAGTAGACCCGCTGCCCTCTCTGCCATGCCGTCGTCACGGAGGCGTGCCATCAGGGTCTCGACGATCAGATGCAGCGTGTCCGGCACCGCCTCCCGGCCGAAGCGTCGGAGCGCCTCAACGTCTTCCTCGTCCGGCTCGCGAGGCATCTCCAGCAGGGCTTGCGCGAACGCGGCAGCCGCGGCCGGCTCGTCAAAAGCGATGAGGGCGCTCACCGCCACTTTCCTCGCTTGGGCAAGCTCTGGCTGCTTCCAGCCGAGAGCGACGCGGATCAGCGCCTCAGACCAGGCGGGAGCGCCGCGATGACCGACGGCCTGTACCGCGGCGAGTCGTACCGACGGCTCCGGATCCGACAGGGCGCGCATGAGTCCTGAATCCGCCTCCGCGCCGTCCAAGCCCGCGAGTGCGTGGACAGCGGCCTCTCGCACGTCGGCGCCAAGATCGACCACCTGACCGTCTCGGGCCACCACCGGATCCTCATACCCCAAGGCCGCCACCAGCCTTTCCACGTCGCCCTCATGCAGCAGCTGCTCGACGCGAGGACGCCGACTTCGGAGAAATCTCACTGTTAGTTCCTGTTAGAGTTCATCTGACGTTGCCTCCGACTTCCCCAGTGCGGCGGTGGCGACCGCTTCGGCCAAGGCACCGTACCCGGTCGGAGAGGATGGTGGCGCCTCGACCCGAGCCTTCGGCGACAAGATCGCCGATGCTCGCGCCGGGGGCGTATGCGAGAACCAGCCCGCGCTGGGCAAGCCGTTGGGCGAGTTGCACCTGGTGATCGTCGACATGCTCTCCGAAGTGGGCCAGACGGGGCACGAGGACGGGCTTCTTGCCCGATCTGATGGCGGTCACCGCCGAGCCCACTCCAGCGTGTGAGACGACCGCGTCGGCGCGATGGATGCATTCGGTGAACGCCTCCCAGCTCAGGTAGTCAACCCACGTCATGTTGGGTAGGCCCAGCCGCCGCGGCGTCGCGCCATGCTGAACAAGCACCTGATCGTGGTGAGCCAACTCGATCGCCAGATCGACGGCCCGGTAGAACCGCTGGCCGTGCGTCCCCAGCGTGACCAGGATCACAGGATCGCCCCGGCATAGCTGGCCCGCCGGTAGCGGTCGCTGAGCTCTGGCCATTGCACGAAGAAGCGCGAGGCGACCGGGTAGACCAGCCGGCCGCTCAGTGAGAGCTCGGTCATGCGAGCGAGGCTCTCCACGTAGATCGCACGTCTGCCGAACGCCCGCGCCGCGTAGATGAACGGAACCGCAACCCCGGCCCCGGTGGTCACCACCGCAACCGGGCGGAGCCTCGCAATAACCCGGACCGCGAGGACCGCATTGCGGAGGAGATTGCCGATGTGGCGGTTGGTCGGTGAGTACGCGTAGGTGACCGACTCACCGGCGAGCAGGCTGCGCGCATCAGGCGTGTCGAAGGTCACCCAGTGACGGAGATGTCGCTCGTAGGGCCCGGTGAGCGCCAGGAGCTCGAGCAGGTGGCCGCCGCTGGAGGCAACCAGTAACACCGCGGCGGCCGGCGTCGGGCCACAGCAGGCCAGCGCGACGTGACATCAACGGAAAGCTACCCGTCCCGCCCGCAACGACCTCGCGAACCCCGGAAGCCCGCTCGATACGCTCCGGCGCGATGGAGGCTGACGCGCTCCCGATCTCAGTTGTGATCCCTGCCTTCGAGCGTCCAGCGCTGGTTCAGCGGGCGATCCGCAGTGTCTTGGCCCAGCATTGGGCGCCCGATGAGCTGCTCGTAGTCGACGACGCCTCCAGCGACGACACCGCGGCGCGCGCGGCGGCGCTTGGCGCGCGCGTAATCACTCACACTCAAAATCAAGGCGAGGGCGGGGCGCGCAACACGGGACTTGCCGCAGCCGCCAACGAATGGATCGCCCTGTTGGACTGCGACGACGAGTGGCTTCCCGATCACCTGGACACGCTGTGGAATGCCCGGGACGGGCACATCCTGGTTGGTAGTGCGGCCCTGGGAACCGGGGACCTCCCTGGGGACCACCGCTTCTACGGCTGGCCTGGACGTCACGCCCGGGTGTTGCGGGGGCCAGCGGACGTGGCCATGCCGGAGAACAAGCTCGTTCCCAGCGCGGTGATGCTCCGCCGGGATGCTGCGCTGGCCGTGGGCGGGTTTCGGCTGAGGATGCCTCGCGCAGCCGACCTGGACATGTGGGTGCGGATGCTGGAACTTGGCTCGGGGCTCTCGGTGCCCCGGGTGACCGCGCTCTACCACGTGCACGAGGAGCAGGTATCGCGTCTGCCCGAGCCGATGTGGCGCGCCCATCGTGAGGTGATCGACACCTATCGTGGGCGACCGTGGAACACCCCCGGGCTCATTCGTCGTCACGAGGGTGTGGTTGCCTGGGATGCAGCCCGGGCGGCACTGTCGTCTGGAGCGCCACGGCTGCACACGATTCTGACCCTCTTGCGCCGGCTATTGCTACCGGGTCGGCTGACCGGCGTGGCGCAGCTCCTCCTTGGACGATTCTCCGGCCGTCGCCGCGCCGCTCGCCTGGGCACGGGCGGCAGGCCCTCGGTGGCGCTGCTCCCAGGCGCCGGGCAGGGAGCAGCCTGTTGCGGCGGGGCGGTTGACCTTCGCGGGCGTAGCCAGTTGGGAGCGCTGCTTTTCCTTGTGCGCCGGCCCACGACGTTCGCGCTGGCCCACGGCCCTGCGCAGAGGTTGGTCTTGAGGGTGCTCAAGATCGGAACGCGCCTTCCGGAAACGGGCCGATGACGCGAAGCCTGCGCAGCCGCGTGGAGTGGCGCCTGCGCCACCATTCCCAGAGGCTGCTGCTGCGAGTGCTGGGCAAGCCGATCTACTGCACCGCATGTGGACGTGAGCTGTTCCGCGCTCTGCCGTCAGTTCGTGGTGGCCGTTTGCGCCTGATGGGCGCCGCCGAGTCCAACGTGCGCGTCGAGTTCCACAGCAAGGAGACGCTGCGCTTTCGTCACCTTGAGCTCGATCGCTGCCCGGCCGACGAGCGCCCCTGGGTCCGCTGAGGCGGATCGCATGTCGGTCCTGACCGCGATCCTCACTCATCTTGAGCCGGAGCTGATCGAGCGCCAGCTCGAATTATCTGCGCGCGCTGGCCCCCCGGTCGCCGCTTCGTCGTCTGCCACGGCGGCCGGCGCGACGACTTCCTGGAGCTGCCCGAGGGAAGCGGCGTGTTCATCGACGACCCGTCGCTACGGGGCCCCCACTTCGAGAAGTCGATCAACGCGACGCTGCAGACCATCCATAGCACCTACGTCCGAGACGACCCCGCTGTTGATCTGATCTACCTGATCGAGTACGACCAGCTGATCCTCAGGGCGGACTTCGAGGAGCGAGCTGCGATCACTCGCCGATCGATTCGACGCCGGCCTGTTCGCCAAAGCGGCAAGCCCGCGGAACGACTCCAACTGGCCGCACTTCCTGCGGACGCGCGGGGATCGGCAGCTTGACGGCTTCATCGCCGGGATCTCCAGTCGCGACGATCAGAGCGCCCGCTGGGGCTGCCTGGGTACCGGGCTGCTGCTGCGGCGCGAGGCGCTCGAGGCGTTCTGTTCGCAGTCCAACCTGCCGCCACGTTACGTCGAGATGCTCCTACCCACGACGATCTACCACCTCGGCTTCGGAGTGCAGGACGTCGATGCCGTCTGCGACCTGTATGGCGCGATCCGCTGGCTTCCCGAGTTCGATGTCGAGCGAGACGCTGGCCGAGGCTCGAAGCGGGCGGACCTTCGTTCACCCGTTCAAGGCGCTCGACGAGCTAGCCGGCATCGGCCAGGCCCTGGGTCTGGGCGAGAACTCCAGCAGCGCGGCGCGCTCGGGGTAGAACTCCGCTCGCTCGACGGAAATACAGCTCGCGTCGGCCGGGAGGACCCGGACGGCTGCCGCGCTGCACACCCTCGCGGAGGATCTCGCGCGGTAGCGCGCGGACCAGCTCCCGCGGAGTCCGGGTCAGCCACCATGGGCTGGCCAGTGTCTCGAAGTTCGCCGGTAGAAGCGGGAGAGCTCGCGGTTGCGCACCGGCGCGCGATGGCGCAGGCCGTTGACGAAGCCCGCAGCTGGTCCGGCAGCGCCTTGATCGCACCTCGGCTCGGTGCGAAGGCCGTCTTGCGACGGCCCGCGCCATCAGGGCCACCAGCGCCTCGACCGCATCCCGCGGAGCCAGCAGCTTGCCGACGATGTAGGCCTAGTTGCGGGCGTTGGTTCGGTATCCCCGCACTTCGATCCAGCTCGCTCCGAGAGCGCGCTTCATGTGCTGGGCGACGACCTCGGGAAGGTGCAGGTGACGGAAGCCCTGGTCGAAGAACCGCAGCGTGAACTCGAGCTCGTTGGCCAAGACGAAGATCTCCGGGTCGTAGCCACCCAGTGCCTCGACCACGCGCCGCCGCATCAGCACCGCGCATCCCCAGAACATGAACAGCCCCGTCCGGTACGCTCCGTGAAGACGTAGCTCCGGGTCGTGGGTGCTGACCACCTTGAACGAGACCATGTCGGCGTCGTCTGCTCGGCGGCGGCCACCGCTCGTCGCAGCCCGTCCGGCGGCAGGAAGCAATCGTCGTCGAGCATCAGCACGTAGTCCCCGCGGGCGGCGGCCAGGCCCTCGTTCCAGCCGCTCACGCCCACGTTCTCCGGACGCGCGATCAGCCGCACATCCGGGAACTCCTCGCGTGACCATCGCGGCCGAGCCGTCGGTGGAGGCGTTGTCGACCACGATCACCTCGAGCCGGCTCGGGTCGTAGTCAGAGGCCTCGAGCATCTGCCGCAGGCTGGTCCGGAGCTCCGCGCAGCGGTTGTAGACCAGGAACACGACCGTCACCGACGGCCAGGGCGGCTCCGATTCCTGCGGACTTGTCGCTCGGGCAGCTTCGGCGCGAGACACCGGCGGGCGAGCTTATCGCGTCGACCCACGGTAGTGACGCGGCATCGATGCCGCAGACCTCTACCTCTGCCGCCTGTTGACTGAAGCGATGCGACACTCTCGTCGTCGGCGCCGGGTACGCCGGCGCGATCATGGCGGAGCGCCTGGCCTCGCAGTGCGGGCAGCGGGTGCTGGTCATCGATCGGCGCGACCACATCGCCGGCAACGCCTACGACTACTTCGACGAGCACGGCGTGCTCGTCCACGCCTACGGCCCGCACATCTTCCACACCAAGTCCGAGCGCGTGGTCGAGTACCTCTCGCAGTTCACCGACTGGCGCCCCTACGAGCACCGGGTGATCGCCAAGCTCGGGGAGCGGCTCGTCCCGCTGCCGATCAACCGCACGACGGTCAACATGTTCTTCGGGCTCGATCTGCAGACCGACGAAGAGGTCGCGGCGCTGTACGCGGAGAAGGCCGAGCTGGTCGCTCAATCCCCGGACCAGCGAGGAGGCTGTCGTCTCCAAGGTCGGCCGCGAGCTCTACGAGGCGTTCTTCCGCGGCTACACCCGCAAGCAGTGGCGTCGCGACCCGTCCGAGCTGCACGCCTCGGTCTGCGGACGAGTTGCGATCCGCACCAACGACGACGACCGCTACTTCAGCGACTGGCACCAGAAGATGCCGGCCGACGGCTACACGGCGATGTTCGAGCGCATCCTCGGCCACCCGGGATCGAGGTTCGGACCGGCGTCGAGCTTCGAGGAGGTGCGCGATGAGATCGACTACGACCATCTCGTCTACACCGGGCCCGATCGACGCCTTCTTCGACTACGAGTACGGGCCGCTTCCCTACCGGAGTCTCGAGTTCGAGCTGCGCAACGAGGCGACTCCCGGCGGGGCCTGGTCCAACCCGCCGCCTCGATCAACTTCCCCAGCGAGGATGTGCCCTGGACCCGCATCACCGAGTACCGCCACATGACCGGCCAGATCCACGACTCCTCGACGCTGGCCGTCGAGTACCCGCGGACCGAGGGCGATCCCTACTACCCGATCCCCAGCGACGACACCCGCGCGCTGTACAAGCGCTACGAGGCCCGGGCGGCCGCGCTCCGCGACGTGACCTTCGTTGGCCGCCTGGCCCGCTACCAGTACCTGAACATGGACCAGGTCGTCGGGCAGGCGCTTGGCGGCGTTCGCGAAGCTCGCCGAGGAGGACAGGACGCCAGCGCGGTGAGCCGCGGAGCTTTTCGAGCTCATGGTCCCTGAAGGGGACTCACAGAGCTCAGCGGCATCGGGCGCTGGCACAGGCGATGGGGTGCCCGGTCAGCGCCGCGACGGCCGCGTTGCCGATCGTCTTCGCCATCCCGGTGCTGGCCGGCGTCGCTGTATCCCTACGGAGACTCGTCCTACTGCCGCAGCCGCTCCCGGGATTCATCGGGGAGCGCAACCAACACCGACGCGCTCGCTCTATCACGGCCTTGGCCTTTATCACAACCCCGCTACGGGTACGTCGGCTCCGTCTATACCCCGGGCCTAACGCTCCTCGTCAGCTTCCTCGATCACGTCACGATGTGGTCCGGTGGGTGCCGTTGATCTGCTACCTGGCCTCATTCGTCCTGGCCGGCTTTGCGGGTTGGCTGGCGTACGTGGTGGTAGCTCGGGTCGTCCTCGCCTCCTGGATAGCGGCCGGCGCCGTTGGCTTCGCCGCCGTGGCCTGGCTGCTGATGAGCGCGCTAAGCAATCCTTCGCTCTACGACGGTCACGTCGATCATCCAGCCTGGGCATTGGCGCTAGGTGGAATCTTGCTCGTCCCGCCTGCAGCTCGGGGGTCTCGACCGGCCCTGATCGGCGCAATCGCACTGTTCACCCTTGCGGTCTGGACCAAGCAGACGGCGATCGCGGCCCCAGCGGCGGGCGTGATCTGGCTGTGCTTCCAGGGCCCGTCGGGGCGACGGGTGGCGTTACTTGCGCATTGCCTTAGTGGCGATCAACGCAGTGATCAGTGTCGCCCTGATTCTGGCGACCCGTGGATGGGCTTGGCAGATCCTGTTCCGGTTCGGATTCCATCAGCCGGTTTCCTATCGGCCCGGATTCATAGCCCACGAATTTCTCGGCGACCATGCGCTCCTCCTACTGCTGACTGGTGCGGTGTGGGGCCTGATCCTTTTGCCTCGCGCCCGGCAGCATTCGGACTGGATCGAACCGGTGACCGCAGAAACGCGGTCGTACGCCTCGCTCCTCGGCCTGTTCGTCCTGGTGGCCGGCGTGCTCGCTTTCCAGGCCCGTCGAGTTCAGGGGGGCCAGGACAACGATTACCTCCCGGTCACGTGGGGTCTCATCTTGCTCTTCGCGGTGGGGTATCAATCACTACGCCGGAAGCCCTGGGGTCAGACGGCGGGCGCGACCCTTCTCATTTGCCTACTTGTGGTCACGGCGACGCCATGGCTGAAGACCCGTCTGGCTCACCACGGTGTCCGCGTGCCTCCCAGCCTCTACCCTGCTGTCGCCTGGCTGAGGGCGAGTCCGGGAATCGGTCCTCCGGAGAACCGCGCGATTCCGGCTGCGTACTACGACTGGACTGGAACGGTTCTAAGCCGCGACGGTCGTGGAGCTGCGTATCCGCCCCTCACCGGACTCCTAGCCAGCCTCGCCGTCGGCCGTTATCCGACCTACTTCGTCGATGCCCTGCTAGATCGTCGCTTTTCCTCCCTGCAGCTCTTCCCGAAAGCGTACGAGAGCGGCCCTATCGACTCATTCGCCTCCGCGAACGGTCGCTACGAGGAACATTTTTTCTGGAAGCTCAACCAGGTCATCGCCTCTCGATATATGCCCGATCCCGGTGGACCACCGGGACTCTTATCCGCCGGCCTGGTCCGGAGCCCGACCGCTGGATGCGAAGATGCTTTGCGCCACTGCCGGTCGGATCAACGACGTTTGGCATTGGACGGGGCGGAGGGTTTTGGTGCGACCTTCCCGGTGCCGGCGATCGGCTGGCCCTCGTTGACACGCCCGCTCCTTATTCTGAGGCATACAGCGAAAGAGGCTTTGCGTCTGTCAAAGGAACGCTCGACGCTGGGTTTGTCAGAGGGAGGGTTACCATCGCGTTGGGAGATCCAGCTTCTCCGCCATTCGCACTCTCACTTGCACGCGACGCGAGCGCAGGCACCATCACCGTTACGGCGTTTCGCTACGGCTCCCGCTTGATAGAGCCGCGTTCCATTCGTCCTGTCGGGACAGCGGGTTCGGCAAACCTTATTCACGTGAACTTTCGTCGCAGCGCGACTCCTGGCGAGGGATACCGTAACAGGCAACGCCGTTGATGTCACGCTTGGCCCCGTCAGTCAGAAACTCCAGCTGCTGCTCTACGCCAGCCGCACCAGCCATGCAGTATTCGGACTGGCAAGCTCGCGCTCACCTGACCGTGGATCGGAGATCTGCCCTCATGTTCGACGTCCCTGCGGGCGTCGCCGGAGAGGGCATCGATCCACTAGGTTATGGGGTGACGACTTCGATGACTGCTGACGTCTAGGCTTTCGGCTCTTGGGCGAACGAGTGGACACTCCGTCGTGCGAGCAGGATTCGCCGGCGTGATCGTCGCGGACCAGCTCGCCTCGCAGCGCGAGCGAGGAGAGCTGGTGGTAGCGGCAGGACCCCATGGGATCTGTCCGTCCTCTGTGAGAGCTTCGTTGATACCCACCACCCACCAGCTCTCACAGCAGGTGGACCGATGAACGGGGTCCGGCCAGTAGACCGGCGCCTAAACATGGGCCAGGTGGTGATCCACACGCTGGCGGCCTTCGTCAGGCCCGCGGAGCGCCGGGCGTTGCCGCTGGTCGCCCGCGCGGAGCCCTGACGGCCTTGAGCCCGGCCGTGACGGCGCCTCGTGCGCGCGGCAATCCGCTCCGCCGGCGAGCACCATCGAGCGCGATCCTCAACTGGGCCGTCCTGGGGGCGCTCGCGCTCTGGGCGGTCGCGCCCATCGTCTATCTGCTCCTCCGGGCTGCTTCCCACGGCGAGACGTTCAGCGGCGCCGACCAGCATCTTCCCAGGCGACCAGTACCAGTACATGTCCTGGATCCGCAGTTCAGGTGAACACGTGCTGGCGGCCAACGACTTCTCTCTGGGATCAGGCGGCCACGTGTTCCTGCACCCGATGTTCCTCATCAGTGGCCTGCTTTGGCGAGCCGGGGTGGGTATCGCGATCAGTTACTTGGTATGGCTCCCCGTTGCTGTCGCGGTCCTGTTCATAGGGTTTCGGCAGTACACCCGCCGGATGTTGCGCCCTGGTCTGGGCCAGACGGCTGCCCTGGTGCTGGCGGTGTTCTTCGTGACACCGGCGGATCCGCTGGCGGGATGGACCACTGGCTCAAACGGATTGAGCGTCCTTGCCGGTGAGCTCAGTCCCGCAGGAGAGCTATGGGGATATCTGCCGCTGGCCATCGCCATCGGATTGATGCCCTTGTTCGCGATGGCTCTGGAACAGGCCATCGACGCCACTCACGCGGCAGCGACGGCGCGTTGGGCTGATACGTAGGCTGGGCATCGCTCCTGGGGCTGACTCATCTCCTGGCTTCATCCGTGGCAGGGAGAGACGCTGGTGCTCTTGACCATCCTCGTCGCTCATCCTCGAGCGGCCGAGGCGTAGGCAGTGGCACCTGCTTGTTCCGGTGGCGGCGACGGCGCGTCCCGCTTGCGTATTACCTGCTCCTCTCGAAGACTGACGCGGGCTGGCGGGTAGCTCAGTCGCAGTCGCCTCTGACTCGGCCCAACGTGCTTCTTCTCCTACTCGCCCTGGCTCCCCTGCTCGTGTTCGCGGCCGCCGCTCTCGATCGTTGGCCTCGCTCGACCCGCGAACGGATCTTGTGGTTGTGGCCGAGTGTCCGCGCTGGCAATCTACTTTGCCTTCTCCACCTCCTACCCACCGCATGCCCTGGAGGGACTCTCGCTCCCGCTCGCGGTGCTCGCTGTCCGAGGTTGGCAACGCCTGGAAGCTACCGACCTGGCTCGCAGTCCCGGTCATCCTTGCGGCGACCGTGCCGGGACTTCTCTTGGACGCCCAGGTCTTCAGAGACGCCGTTCACAACGATACTCAGGGAATGCTCCTCGCGGCCCGATGAGCGCCGTGCGCTGACTTTCCTCGCCAGTGCTCGCGCCCCAGGCGGAGTATTGCCGTCACTTACGAATCTCAACGGCCGTGCCCGGATACACCGGTCGCCGGACCTGGATCGGTCACCCGATCTGGACCCCTGACTACGACCAGCGAGCCCGCGCCGTCTCGGACATGTTCAACGGGCGCCTCTCCCCAGCGCAGGACGTCAGTCGTTCCTGAGCCGAGTCGGGGCGCGCTACGTGCTGGCCGACTGCCCGACCCGCTTTGGGCGCTCTCAACTAGGTCCGCTGCTCGTCACGGAGCACCGGTTCGGCTGCGTGAGCGTCTACCAGCTCGCCATCGAACGCACCAAGCTTCGGGCGTCTGACTCAAGCCGGAGCCGGACGCGCTTCGGTGCAGGAGCCGGCGAGCCAGCATGCCGAAGCCACACACCGACCACAGCCACACGGCGATCATCACCGCCGCGTAGGTGACCGCGACAATCGTGTGATGCCATGGTCGAAGGTAGAACATGAGCGTCGGGAGGAGAAGCAGCAACTGCGGCGATGAACACGGCGCGGACGTATCCGCCATGAGGAAGAACGGAAGGCCCCAAACCACATATTGAAAGAAGAAGTTCACGCCGAACGCGTATACCGCGAGCCACAGGAGAGCGGCCATGAGCGGGCGCTGGGCTGCGCGTCCGAGCGCCGATGCCGCCGACGGCCAGGAGTCCGACGACGACCAACCAGCTGCCGTGGTTGGCGAGCAGAGTGGTCAAGCGAGGACGCGCCCGGATGGCTGATGCCGAGCGCAAGGTTTGCCAGATTCGGCTGCACGACCAAGCTCAAATCGCCCACTCCCGGGAGCCCGCGGTACTGCAGGATCCGCGCCGAGGGAAGTGTGCCAGCGACGGCGAACGGCAGGAAGGCAACGATCACCGGCAAGCGCAGCAGCCGCCAAGAAGCGTGAGTCCCTCCCGCTTGGAGCGAGCGGTTGGCAGCAGCGCCAATACGCAGCAGCAGCGGAACGGTCTTCAGCGCTCCCCCAAGCCCGATCAGCAGCCCGGCGGCAACTGCCCTGGAGGTGTCTTGGCTCCGGGCCCAGAGCTCACCGCGAGCACGCCAGGCAGGATGGCCAGCGCGTCGATCTGGCCGTGATAGCCGGCGATGACCACGAACGAGGGACCCAGCGACACCAGCGCCGCGGCCGCCAACCTGGTGGCTTCGTTTCTGCCGCTCCAGCGCAGGAAGTCCTGCACAAGCCAGGCGATCGCAGCGTCGGCCAGGATCGTCGGCACTCTGATCATGAACTCAAAGCTCGGACCACCATGGCTCGCAACCAAGCCCGAGGCGTAAACCCACGGGAAGAACCCGGGCGGGTAAGGCCAGCGGAAGACGCCGTGATGGGAAAAGAACGTGTACACGTTCAAAGCCCCCTGGTCGAGCGCCTCGCGCACGAGCCGCAGCGACTCCATGTCGTATGGGTCGCCCTGCGTGAGCGCCGCGATCACGCCGGATAGGAGCACCCCCAGCGCGATGATCGCCCACAGCCAGACCGCGAACCTGCGCTCCACGGGCGTCAAGCCTACCTGGCCTGAGCATCAGCGATAGCGCGCGAGCGTCCGCGCGGACGCCAAGGCATAACCATGAACCGTGGTCCAGCGCCGAAGCGCACGCCAGTCGTCCCCTCCTCCGCCGCGAAGGCGGATCGTCAGGCGAACGAGTCTGGCCGCGGACCCCAGAAAATTGATCGCACCGACCACGACCGTGCGCGATCGACCCATTCGCCGCAACATCCAGGCATAGGCACAGCGCTGCCAGTGAATCGGGAGGCTCTCGCCCCAGACCTGAGAGGTCGCGGCCGATTCCTCGTGCTCGACCAGGGCCCGCGGCTCGTATCTGGTGACCCACCCGCTTTGACGCATCCGCCACCCGAGATCGAGATCCTCGGCGGACATCCATTGGCCCGGGTCGAATCCCCCCACCTGATTCCAGGCGGTCCGTCGCACGAGGAGGAACGCCCCCACCGCCCAGGGAATCCGGCGAGCGCGGTCTGGGTTCCACGCGCCCGGCAGCGCCAAGCGATCGGCGACTCGGTCAGGGGCGAGCCGGGAGCCTAGGTTCTGGACGATGGTGGCGGTCACCGTCGGGAACGCCCACGCAGAGTGCTGCGTGGCGCCGTTTGGGAGCAGCAGGCGTGGGGCCACGATCCCTGCTCCCGGATCGGCCCTTCCCGCTTCGAGCAGTGCATCGAGTGCGCCCGGCCGGAGCGCGATATCGGCGTTGGCGAGCGCCAGCCAGGGTGAGGCGGTCGACGCGGCCACCAGGTTGATGGCGCGTCCGTAGCCCAGGTTCTCCTCGGACTCGATCAGCCGAGCCCAGCCGTGCCGTTCGCGGACCAGCGCCGGCGATCCGTCCTGCGAAGCGTTGTCCACGACCCACACGGCCGCCGTGCCGTCGCGATGGGATGGCTCGAAGCGACGCCAGACACCGGTCGAGCAAGTCTCTGGTGTTCCAAGACACGACCGCGACCGTGACCGGCGGTGAGTCTGGCGGACCATCCGTCATCTGCGGGACGGTAAAGACTCTGGATCACGAGATCGTCTCCAAGAGCAGCAGAGCGCGCTACGTCCGCGGCCGCCTATGATCGCCCACCGTGAACCCCAAGGTCAGCGTTGTCATACCCACCCACAATCGTCCCGGATGGGCTGGCCGCGTTGGTCGCGGCATTACGCGACCAACGCTTGCCGGCCGAGGCCTTTGAGGTAATCATGGTGGACGATGGCTCGGACCGGCCGCAGCGCGTGAACGCTGACGGCCAGGCGGTGCGTTTGATCAGGCACGAGCGGCCCCGGGGACCGGCTGCAGCGCGGAATACCGGGTGGCGCCATGCGCGAGGCGCCGATTGTCGCGTTCATCGATGACGACTGTGTCCCGGACCCGGGTTGGTTGCTTGCGGTTCTGGAGGCGGCGCGCGCGGCACAGGGCGGATCGCGATCATCATCCAGGGCAGGGTCGAGCCCGTGCCCGGAGCAGCGCGATCAGCTGACTCCGCTGAGCCACACGATCGAGGTCAACGGACCTAGCCGGCTGTTCGTGTCCTGCAACATCGCCTACTCGCGAAAGCTGCTCGACCAGCTCGGAGGGTTCGACGAGACGTTCGAGCACGCCTCCGGGGAGGACGTCGAGCTGGGAGCCCGCGCCGTTAAGGCTGGCGCCACGAGCCTGTTCGCTGGCGACGCGCTCGTGCACCACGAGGTCCGCCAGCTGACCCTGCGCCAGCTCCTACGCCACACATGGAAGTGGACCGATGGCGTCCGGGTCCTGTCGATGCATCCTGAACTCCGAGATCTGCTGATCGCAAAGCTCTTCTGGAAGCCCACTCACCCGCGATTGCTGTTGGTCGCTCGCCGGGCTCGTCAGCCGTCGGGCGGGGTGGTTCTAGGGGCCTGCGTCCCGTACGTCCTGCACTACAGGCGCGTGTATCACGGCCGGTGGCTTTCGCTTGCCCGCGCGCTTCCCAAGCATGTCGTGGTCGACAGTGCCGAGATTGCAACGATGCTCGCCGGAAGCATCCGGTATCGGACCTGGATGCTCTAGCTTGCCTCGGACTCCAGCCCGGTTGGGACAGGCACGTGCGGATCCTGACCATTGGCAATCTCTATCCCCCGCATCACTTCGGCGGCTACGAGCACGTGTGGCAATCGGCCGTCGCCTCGCTGCGGGAGCACGACCACCAGGTGCGCGTCCTGGCCGCCGGCTACCGCCACCCGGAAGCGGAAGCGGACGGCGACGAGCCGGAGGTCTACCGCCAGCTTCGTTGGTACTGGCGGGATCACGAGTTCGCGCGCGTCGGCGTGCCCGAGCGCGTCCGGATCGAACGCCGCAACCATGCCCTCCTCCGCCAGCACCTGAACGAGCTGCGCCCCGATGTCGTCAGCTTCTGGTCGATGGGCGGGATGTCACACTCGCTGATCGAGGACGTCCGGCGACACCGTGTCCCAATCGTCGCCTTCGTCCACGACCAGTGGCTCGACTACGGACGCTTCACCGACCAGTGGTCGCGGATCTTCTACCAGCGCCGTCCTGTGGCGGCGCGTGCTCGCGGCGAAGTTCACGGGCATCCCGACGCGCGTCGAGTACGGCGCCGCCGGGCGCTACGTGTTCGTCAGCGAGTTCATCCGCCAGCGAGCTCTGGGCCTCGGCCTCGGGCTGACCGACACCGCGGTGCTGCCGTCCGGCATCGACCCCGCTTCTTCGCCGCAGGTCACCGATCGCCCGTGGCGCTGGCGACTGCTCCATGTCGGTCGCCTGCACCCCGACAAGGGAATCCACGAGGCGATCACCGCGCTCACACACCTCCCGCCAGGAGGCCACGCTCACCTTTGCCGGCAGCTGGGACCCTCGTGAAGAGGCGGCGTTGAAGCACGGCGTCGCGCAGCTCGGTCTCGGCTCACGAATCGAGCTGCTCGGGCAGCTGCCGCCCGACGAGATCGCGGAGCTCTACCGCACCCACGACGCGCTGCTCTTCCCGGTCGTGTGGGACGAGCCGTGGGGACTGGTTCCGCTCGAGGCGATGGCCTCGGGGTGTCCGGTCATCGCCACCGGTCGGGGTGGCTCCGGGGAGTACCTGCAGGACGGCGTCAACTGCCTGCTGGTTCCCGACGCGGACCCGAAGCGCCTAGCCGCGGCGGTGATGAAGCTGGCCGGCTCGGAGGAGCTCAGGAACCGCATCCGCCATCGGGCGCCGAAACGGCGGCGAGGCACACCGAGCAGGGTTCAACGACGGCGTCGAGCAACACCTGAAGCAGGTGAGCGGATCACAATGAGCCATCGTCGGCTGCTCGGGCGGGTGATCCCTGAGTCGATACGAGCGACGGCGCGGCGTGCACCCCGGAGCGTCGGCTACGTCCATGGCCCGAAGCTGATGTCCTGGCTGCGCAAGCAGTGGGTCCTAGCGCGGCATCCTCACGCGCACATCCACTTCGGGCGCGACGTCTACCTCGGGCCCGGCTTCAGTCTGGACATCCGGGACTGCGGCACGTTCATCGCCGGCGACCGCACTGAGTTTCGCCGCGGCTTCCGCGCCGAGGTGGCCGGCGACGGCCGGCTGGTGATCGGCGCCGACTGCCACTTCACCTACTACGTGCTGATCCAGTGCTCGACTCTGATCGAGATCGGCGACCGCTGCATGTTCGGGCAGTCGACATCGTGATCGACGGCCAGCACCGTTTCCGCGACCTTACCCGCCCGATGCTCGAGCAGGGCTATGACTTCCGCCACATTCGGATCGAGGATGACGCCACGGTGACGACCAAGTGCAGCATCATGGCCGACCTCGGGACCCGAGCGTTCGTCGGAGCCGGCGCGACAGTTACCCGCCCGATCCCCGCCTACACCGTGGCCGTCGGCTCGCCCGCCCGACCGATCGACTACTTCGGACCCCCGGGACTCGAACCCGAGGCACTGAAATCCTCCCGGTCCTCAGGTGCCTGATCGTCGCTGCGTGCAGCCTCGTGCCAGGCCTGAAGGAACGGACCTGACAGGGCCTGCCGATACACAGCGTCCGCGCTCCCCCACGCCCGCGGCCCAAGTACAGGGAATGAATGGGGAATGAAGCGCGCGAGGCGCTCCCCAATCCCTCGCGCCGGCGGGTCAGCGGCCGCGGACGCAGAACAGCTCATAGAAGTAAGGACGAAACTCAGGATGCCGGGCCACAAAGCGCCGCTCAGCTGAGAGCCATACGCGCGACCCGAGTCTTCCAGCCGTCCAGATCCATCGGATGCAGGTGCTGGACCACCGCCTTTCGGTTATAGAGCAGACGAAAGCCTAACCGCTGCATCCTGCGCGCCAGGTCGAGGTCCTCGTAGTAGATCGGGAGCTCCTCATCGAACCCGTCGACACGAGCGACCAACTTGCGCTTAACCGATACGTTAGAGGTGTAAAAGTACGCCCACGTAGCCTCTGCGTCTTGGATCGATGGATAATCGAACTGGATTCCGTGCTCGAGCCAGCGCATGAATGGGGTAATCCGCTGAGCTCGTCCGCCCATCGCACGTGCCCGAGCACACCGATCTCTCGACGTGGTGACGGCGATGCCATTCGAGGTGCTCATGCACAAGAGCCGGCTCGGGCAGAATATCGTCGTCAATGAAAAGCAAAAGCTTGGCCGTGGCCTCCGCCAACCGAGGTTACGCGCTGCCGATGCGCCCGGCGCTGTGCCTGATGTAGCTCGGCCTGTAACGGCACCCTGCGACCACTCGGTCGAGTTCGGCAAGTTCCCGCTCCGCGGCGTCGGCCACCACGATGACCTCAAACGAACCCGGCGGACGCGGTTTGGCGCTCGAGGCGGTCCAAAACCCGCGCAAGACACCTACTCGGCCGAGCGTCGGAATTACAACGCTGATGTCGACCTCGGGCATGTAGCGTCTCCGTTACCCTGCCGGTGAGGCAACGGCGACCGGCGGAGATAGGATGTCGTCTCACGCAGTAGCCCTCCGTCTGAGGCGTACGTGGCCGCGACGACTATCGCCGCGTAGATCACCGCCTCGAGCGCGACCCGTCCCAGGGTGCGCTGGCCGGGGTCGAGGACCCTCAGCAGCAACACGCAAGCGACGGCGGGCAGCGTAGGCCCGATCCCGCGGACGATGTGCAGCGCGAAAGCGAACCCGGGAAAGATGCGTCGCAAGAACCACACCCGCGCGAAGACGCCTGACGACCGTGGCCACGCCCGAGACCTATCGCAAAGGCAGTCAGTCCCTCCGTGGCAAGTAGCGGCACGGCGATCGTCAGCATGGCCGCGAGGCCGATCGCGCTGCAAATTGCCACCGGCCGGGTGTCGCCCAGCGCCCGGAAGAACGCCGTCCAGTTGAAGCCGATTTGATTGATGACCGCGTTGACCCCGCTCACCGCGATCAGCGGTACCGCGAAACGCCATTTCTCGCCGATCACGAAGTGCACGAAGTCGCCTGCGAACAGGGCGGCGGCCGCGCCCACCGGCGCTGCCCACAGAAGGGCCAGGCGATTCGACTTCCAGAAGGATTCCCGAGGAGCGCAGGGCGGTCCTTTACCGCGCAGATGACGGGATAGAGGGTCTGGGTGACTATTCCGTCAACCTGGGTGGTGAACTGGGAGATGTTGTTGGCCAGCGCGATCCCAGCGACCGCCGTCACACCGAGGACGCGCGCGCTCACCGACACCGGGACCTGCACCAGCAGGACCGTGCTGATCGCAGTTAGAAATAGCGGAATCGAGAAGCCCGATACTCGCGGCACAGGTCGCGGTCCCATCGCAGCGCAAGGGATACGGCGAGCTCCGCACGATCGACCACAGCCGCAGCCCAGTGCCGGCCATGGCCCCTAGCACCAACGCCCACAAGCCGAGGCCGACGATCGCCAGCGTGATCGTGATCGCGAACGTGATAACGGGATCGATGAGCTGGAGCCGGCGCTGACGGGCGAAATCCAGGCGCCGGTAATGCACCAACAGTGGCATTTCGAGCACCATTGCTGGCACCGCCGCGGCCAATGCGAGTCCGGGCAGAATGATGTCGTGCCGACCGTAAAGCAGCGCGAACAACGGAATTCCGACCAGGATCAGCCCATACCAGAACCACCCCGAGCGCCGCTAGCAGCGTAGAACGCGACTTGGAAGGCATACTCTTGGTCCGGATGGTCCTGCTGGATGTACTTGTCGTCGATGCCCACCGAAGTGATTAGGAGAATCGTCATGAACGCCGCCATCAGCAATCCCCACCGTCCGAACACCGGGGTGGGCAGCAACCTGGCGACGATCACCGTCTGAAGGACGCTGAGCGCGCTCGTGGCGACCACGAAGCCGGCGTTGATCACGCTTCCACGGGCGGTGCGCGTGCGGAGATTTGTCAACGGGCCGTCCGAAAGGCGGCCGGACAAATCCTCCTGGCTTGACGCCGGTGACGACTCCGTCAGCTCCATGCCCCTCCGGATCTTAGGCGCTGGAGGCCCAACCGAGCGTGAGTCAGGTTTTTCGTAGGTGGGCTCATGCGCCCGCTCAAAGTTCTTCTCGCATGCTCCGGCCTTGATCACACTCGGCGTGGATTCGAAACCTTTGCCCGCGAGTGCTTCCACGCCCTGCGGGACGAGGAATCCCTGGACATACAGCTGCTCAAGGGGAGCGGACCGCCGTCCGATCGTGAGCGTTCCGTCCGCACGATGAATCGGGATTCGGTGATCGCCCAGGGCACTAGGTCGCTGGACCGGACGCGAGCCGTTCCGCTTCGAGCACATGGCGTTTGCGCTGAGTCTCCAACCCGAGCTGCTGCGCCACACACCTGACGTCGTGTACTTCAGCGAGTGGCATACAGGCCTTGGCCTCGCGCTCCTACGCAGGTGGACAGGCGCCAGCTACCGCTTGGTGCTGTGCAACGGCACGATGGCGACCAGGGGTTTCGGCATCTGGACCGAGTGCAGGAGCTGACGCCGGTCGGGCTAAGCGTCGTGCTGGAGCAAGGTGCAGACCCGGCCCGTCATACGCTCCTGCCGTACGGATTCTCGATTGAGCCGCGTCACCAGTCCCGTAACCGCGGAGTCGCGCGCCGCACTGCGGAACGTCTCAACCTTCCCACGGACCGCCCGATACTGCTCAGCGTCGCGGCGCTCAACCGCTACCACAAGCGACTTGACTACCTGATTGAGGAGGTAGCCGCCTTCCCGAGCCTCGGCCGTTCCTGCTCCTCGTTGGCCAATCGGAGTCGGAGACACCCGAGCTCCAGGCTCTCGCCGTCCGCCGCCTCGGCCCGGACGGGCACAGCTTCCGCAGCGTGGCGCCTGAGGACGTAAGAGATTTGTATCGCGCCTCTGACGTATTCATCCTGAGCTCCCTGGGCGAGAGCTTCGGCCGGGTGCTGTGGAGGCGTGCTCCCACGGGTCTCCTGTGCCTCGCGCACGACTACGAGATAACCCGATTCGTGCTTGGGAGCTCACGGCGGCTAGCCGACCTCTCGAAGGCGGGAGCCCTGGCCGAGCTGATCAACAAGACCCGGGGCTCCTGGCACGATCTCGGCGGCGGAGCGCAAGCTAGCCATCGCTTCGCCTATGACTCGTTTAGCTGGGACCGGCTGCGCCCGCGCTACGTCGAGCTGTTGTCCGCCGCGGCGAACAGCACCGTCTCCTCCACCGAACGCAGCGCCATCCGGCCAGAAACGGATAGTCGAGGCCAGCGAGCGTCGGCCGCGTATCTATCAGCGTCCTCAGCCAGGAGTGGGCATCACCGCGCTCGGCGAAGCAGGAACGGGACGACCGCTTACCCTTTGCCGTGGAATCTTTGCTCCAGCGGCGCGGGTCCCCCTCGCGGGGTGGGCGGTCCGCTGAGTCTCGTCCAGGCTAAGGACCGTCGACCTAAGGTTGAGAACAGGTACCCACAAGTTGCGATGCCGGAGCATGCGCAATCCGTTGCGACC
Organism: uncultured Solirubrobacterales bacterium; assembly: GCA_963731435.1. GTDB lineage: Bacteria > Actinomycetota > Thermoleophilia > Solirubrobacterales > Solirubrobacteraceae > Palsa-465. The sequence continues at coordinate 550,430 of CAVSVF010000001.1, read as the reverse complement.
GCGCACGCTCATCGCAGCTTCAGGCGCTGGTACTCTGGGCGATCCCGTGGCAAGATCGACCTGACGTTACGTCGGGGACTCGTTTGCGCATCTAACGCGGCCATTGAGACCGCTCCGGACGCGTACATCGGCCCCAGGTCTCTTTCCACGTCTCCGAGCGTGATCGGGTCACGGAATGTGCCGTAAAACGATGGATGCTATTTCGAAACATAGGCATGCGTCAACATTGCAGCGACGACCATCGGAACGCAGGCGACGATCGTGACTCATCTCACGGATGGGGACTAGTGTTTCGCGAGCTCGACGCTTGGAAGTACCAGGCCGTAAAATTGAAACGGTTGCCTGATCGGCAAGCACGTACAGTCGTCCTTGGAGGGGTTACTATCCGCCAAGGCTCGGTCGTTGGCGATGACGCCGTTGTTACCTCGCGACGCGAGCCCAATGTGTGTACGCGCGGCGTCCGATGCCGGCATTGCCGTATCGACCCGACATCGGAAGCCGGGGGAGAAAGCTCTAGCGCCCAAGACCCGCCAAGATCCGATCGAGCGCGAATCGTCCAGCTGCCCGGCCGCGCGAGTACGCCGACGGTCGTCAGCCGCGGTAAAGAGACCGCTATCTCGAGGCGGGGAGGCCACGAGACCAGTACAGGCGTCCTCGCGCGCGCGGGCATCCCAAAACCGCGCCATCCGGGAGTCCGTCACGGCGCCGAGTGTACATTGGCGCCGAATGAGGATCCTCTACGTGGGTGACGACTTCGCCGCGTTGCGGCCGTGTGGATTGACGCTCTACGCCGACGCTCTGATGCGCTCACAGGCGGCACGGGGACACCAAGTCTCCTACGTGTTCTCCGGCCGTCACTATCCCGGCCTGACGCGGCCGAGGCTGAAGCGCTGGACCACCCAGGACGGGATCCTGATGCACGAGCTGATCGGATCGCCACTGCAGAGCCACTGGGAGGCGGGAACTCGATATCCGGAGCGAGATCTCGCCGAGCCCGCTGGCGAGGCCGCGTTTACCGCCGCTGTCCGGGAGGCGCGGCCAGATGTCGTCCACATCCAAGAGCTTGCCCGGCTGCCCTCCTCCGTGATCGAACAAGCCAAGGCCCTCGGGCTGCCAGTCGTCATGACCTTGCATGACTACAAGCCGGTTTGCGCGGCTGTCCGACTGCTCGACGCCGACGGCCAGCGTTGCCTGAAGCACGAGGTCGGGGCTGACTGTGCGCGGAACTGCGCCAGCGCACCCGCTGGCGCAGCGCATCTCGTCGACTGGACGATGAACTACGAGCGGCGCCGGCTCAAGCGGGCGCTCCCAGTCGTGAAGCGTCTCGATTTCTCGAGACTCGCCCCGCTGGTTAGGGCCGGAGAACGAGCTTGGCATGACAAGGCCAGCGATGAGACTTGTACTGCGAGCGACTCCGTGGAATCGTTGCCGGCTGGCTACCAGCATCGGCGCGACACGAACGTGGCCCGCCTGAACATGTGCGACCGTCTCATCGCCCCCTCCGCTCGCGTCGCCGAGATCTACGCCGCCTTGGGCGTAGAGCCGTCCCGGCTGCGCGTTCAGCGCTTGGCGCTGCCACACCTCGAGCGCCTGCATCCGCGGCGGGGACCTGAGCTTCATGCGCCGACTCGCTTCCTGACGCTCGGAGCCTGCGCGTCCTACGCCAAGGGTTCCCGAGGTCGTGCTCGAAGCCGTGCGGCAGCTCGAGCACGAAGGGAGAGGCGGCGACTTCCGTCTCCTCGTGCTGGGACACGTCGAGCCACTCGTCGCTGAGGCCTTGGCTGAGTTCCCGTCCGTCTCCCTCCGCGGCGGTACCGCACTGAGGATCTCGACGAATTGCTCGAGGAAGCTGATGTCGGGCATCTTCCCGTCGGTGTGGGAAGAAGCCCATGGCTTCGTGGGAATCGAGATGTTGGCCAAAGGCCTCCCAGTAATTGGCAACGAGCTGGGAGGGATCCCTGAGTACGTTCGTCCCGGAGACACCGGCTGGCTAAACGACCCGCCGACGGGCCAAGGGCTGGCCGACCTCATGATTCAGGCGATCGATGACCCGTCCGAGGTGACGCGGCTGCGACGGTCAGTCCGGGCCCGAAGAGGCGAACTGGTTAGGCCGATGGCGGAGCACGTAGACGAGGTCGAGGCGCTCTACTCGGAGCTTGTCGCGAGCAGCCGGTCCGAGCGGCTGCGTTACGGTTGACCCTCGGAACCCAGGACTCGTCTGCGAGCGGTGAAGGCCACTACGTCCACGGCAACAAATTCCAACCCCCTTGACACGCGCGTCCATCTCAGACCATATGGGAGCGCTGCCGCGTGCGGGCAGGGCACCCTCCGATAGCGGTCCAGCCGGGCACGGGCGCGGGAGACGCGTGTGTTTCGAGCGGCGCTCTCGCGCGAAACGAAATCACTCGAGGTAATCGTCCTCATCGGTTCCGTCCTCGAAGAAGAGGATCCGTTCACGGTAGGAGAATGACCCGGTCCACCACAGACGGTGAATGCGCTCCTCAGGAGTGAGCTGTCGCCCAGAAGCCGGGCGGGAAATAGAACTCCGCGCCGGCTGTGAATGTCGTGCCGCTTGAACACGAAGTCGAGCCCGGCTTCATGCATATCGATCAGCCAGTGGTGGTGATGGCGGCCGACAGACGGGCCATCCACCCCCAGCTCTGCTCCTCGAGGCGTGAGGGGACCTCGATATAGCCGGCCTTCCCGATCCGGTTGATCTCGCTGCACACCCAGATCGGATCACGGACGTCTTCGAGCGTTTGACTGCAGATGACGAAGTCGAACTCCTGGTCTCCGAACGGGTACGGCTCGTGGTCGCAGATGTCCCGCACGATCCACGTCTCCGCGGTAAATCGCTCGGGATCGGAGGCCCGGCTCCCTCCACCCCGCGCGCGCGTAGAACCCCCGTGTCTCGTAAGGGGCAATGTCCATACCCAGTCGGCTCGCCCAAACGGGTCTGCCCATCCGCCGATGTCGAGCACAACATCGTCGTCCCCGATCCGTTGCAGCAGCTGCTGCCTCGTCGCTTCGAGCACGCGGCCGAGCTAGCAATCGCCCTATGAGCGCCGCGTGACGTTGCCGACCGGACCAGTCGGCGAGATCCGCTCCCCGGCCGCCCGTCCGCCCGGATCGTAACGCCAACAGATCTCCGTGCCGCCGTAGCGCTTCAGAACGTCGTCCATGTCCGGGTTCAGCAGGTCAAAGCCCCACTTCTTCCGCCAATACGCGTAGTGATGACGCAGCCGCTTGAGCTCGTGGGGCGGATGCTCAGGGACGCGACGCTCCAGCTGAGACACCGTCCGCTTGACCCGCTGCGGCGTGAGCACGCCAGCGGCTCGTCGCAGTCGCCCGCTCATGCGTTGCGCGGGTGTGCGCAAGGCGCGATCGCCGCTTAGGTCAAGGCGATGGACGAACTGGATATCGGCCAGATAGAAGACCTTGAGGTTCAGCCGGCGCATCGAGAGTGACAGATCCACGTCGTCGAACCACACCGGCGAGAAGCCGGGGTCGTACCCGCCGAGCTCCTCTGCCATGTCCCGCCGATAGAGCATGCAAACCCCGATCGCGGCATCGACCTCCGCCGCTTCCGTCACCAGCCTGCCCGCCTCAGCTGGCTTGACTCGTCTGACGCGGTTGTTGAGGGTACGGTGACCGGTGGGTTCGGCCGGAATGTGCCGCGGTCATGCAGGCCCTGCTCGGTCACCACGTTGACGCCCGCCGCCTGAACGTGGCCGCTGTCAAACGTGACGAGCGGTGTCACGACTCCGATCCGTCTCGTCGCTCTGCTGAAAATCGACCATCCGCTCGAGCCATCCGGGGGTCTCGACGGTCGCATCTCCGTCCAGCTGGACGACCAGATCGCCGCCCGCGGCGTTCAATCCTGCGTTGAGTGTCTCCACCACGCCCCCGTGATCACGCTCGATCAGCGTGAAGTCCCTGAACCGGCGATCGTCCCGCCAGCGCCGCAGGACGTCGCGGCTCTCGTCGCTCGATCCATCATCCACCACGATCAGCTCGAAGGTCGGATAGGTCGTGTGCTCGAGCAGACGCTGCAGCGTCAGATCAAGGACACGCCCGTTGTTGCGGTTGGGCAGCAGCAGCGTGACCGGAGGACGGCGGCTCATACCTGCGATTTCATCCATTTGCCTGACACGATCCCCTCGCTTGGCATGTGCTGGCTCGGAGAGCGTCAGGCGGATCATCGCGGGTTAGGATTCTCACCGCCGCGTCGACACGGTTGCGGTCCTGTTTCCCCTGCCGCCGGCGTCTTGGCCCCACGAATCGCAACCAGTCGACCTTTAGCTTCGTGGAGTGGTCGTCCCAAGGCGGCCATCCTCAGGACGAAGCATTCGAGGATCCTAGTCGTTGTCCTAGCGCTACTCGCGGCTGGCGTGCTCCTGTACTGGCCGGCATCAATAGGAACCAAAGTCGTTTCGGCCAACGACGTGAATTTCTTCGCCGCACCGTTCGCCTCTGAACGCCCGGCCAGTCTCACCCGAGCCTCGAACATCGAGCTGGGTGACGACGTTTTCGTGCTCGACCCGGAGATGGAACTCGACCGGCAGGACCTGCGGTCAGGACGACTGCCGATGTGGGACTCGCACGTCGGGGAGGTCGGCCGCTGCTCGCCACCCAACAATCAGCCCCGCTGTATCCCCCTAACTGGCTCTCCGACGTTCTTCCGTTCTGGCGCTCGATCGCCTTCGTCCTGATCGTCAAGATCATGATCGCCGGGCTAGGTACGTATCTGTTCCTGCGGCGACTCGAGCTTTCCTGGCATGCAGCGCTCTTCGGAGGACTCACCTTTGCGTTGAGCACGCTCTTCATCGTGTGGGCCGAGCATGCGCAAACCAACGTGGTTGGCCTCCTTCCATGGGCCCTTTGGGCCGTCCACCGATTACGCGCGAAGCCGGCGATCCAGACTCGGCAGTGCTGGCACTGGTTCTCGGTCTTCAGGCGCTCGGCGGTCATCCGGAGACGCTGTTCTTCTCGTGGGCCAGCACGGCAATCTACTCGGGCTTCCTACTGCTTAGAGGCCCGCGCCTCGAGCGACGTACCTTGTGGCGCCAGGCGGGATTCACCGGGCTGAGCTTCGTTATCGGAAGCGGCATCGGAGCCATCGCATACGTTCCATTTGCGGAGCTGGCCTCGCACAGCTACACCTTCTCGCGAGGGGGGCCTCCGGTTCCGTTAGCAGCGCTCTTGGACCCGTGCTCCCCGATTTCTGGGGCCGGCCTGACAAGGTCGAATTCATCGGGTCCGCAGGGATCTTCGCCGATCACGCTTTCTACATCGGAGCGTTACCAGCCATCCTCGCCAGCATCGGCGTCATCGTCTCCCGCCGCCGTGACGGCCGCTTCTTCGCCGTGCTGGGAGTCGCTACCGCCCTCCTCGCCTTCGATACGCCGGTGTTCCATTTGGCTTCATCGCTCCCCGGACTCTCGAAAATAGGCATGTATAACGCGCTGTTCGTCACCACCCTTTGCGGAGCGGTTCTCGCCGCCTATGGTTGGCAAGCAGCTATTTCCCGACACTTGCCTCGGTCTGGCTGGGTCATTGGTCTGTCGGTGGCAGCCTTACCGTTAGCTCTTCTCGTCGTCCGACCCTCGCTCGTTTCGCACCTCGGTGCCGCACTGAGCCAGTTCCCGTCTCTACGGCGTTCGGTTCCGACGGCGCAAGTCGCTGAGCTAGGTTCACTGCTCCACTGGCTGGTGTTCGCAGGATTGGGCCTTGGCCTGCTCTGGATCGCCGGACGCCAAGCTCGGCGTCGAGGCCTCGTCCTCGCGCTGATGGGGGTCCTCGTGGTCGCGGACCTACTCACCATCGACCGTGGGTACGATCCGATCGTCAAGCAGGCGGTGGCGACCCCCCCAGTGCCTAGAGCGCTGAAACTCGCGTCACGTGAGGCAGGCACCTTCCGCGTCGGAGGCGTGGGCGAAACGGCTCTGGGACCAAACGAGGCGATCACTTACGGGCTCAACGATCTGCGGGGGCACGATGATCCTCCTCCGGATCGATATACGCGTCTCTACCTGGCCCTTGGGGGCGCACACGGGGCGGTTGGCGTGCAGCGAACGCTGGTAAACCTCGGAGCTCCGGGAATTCATCACCTCCTTGATGTCTTCAGCACTCGCTTGCTGTTCGCGCGTCTCAGCGACACGTACGCCGAGCTGGCTACACGCGATATACCGGGATCCCCAAAGCACACTGTTGGAGAACCGAACCGCGCTCCCGCACGCCTGGTTCTCATCGGAGTGGCAACCGGCGCAGAGTGTCACTGGCGCGGTTGCCAGGGTACGCCTGTCCTCTGACCGCACGCTGCTTGAGCGGCCGGTGATCGAGGGCCTGAACAGAACAGCCACCTGTCGGACGTCCGAGGGTTGCCCCGGTGAGCTATTCCTCTCGCACCGACGAGACCTCGATGGCTTCTGTCGATGCTCCGAGCCCCGGATACGTGATCGTGAACGACAGCTTCTATCCGGGATGGCAGGTCAGTGTGGACGGGCGACCGCAAGAGATCCTCCCGGCAAATGCAGCATTTCGCGCGGTCGCCGTGCCGGCAGGACGCCATCTCCTTCGCTTCCAGTATCGGCCGGTTTCGATCCGCATCGGAGTCTGGCTGACGTGCGCCTCGGTCATCCTCGTTGGGCTGGGGCTGCTCATCCCGTTAGGCTCTCGAGCGCTCACCCGTCGCCCGGCGGTGAAATCGCGGACCTCGCGGGCGGTCTGAACTGAGCGATGCCTTCCACCGAGGACCCCATGCTCGACACGCGTCGTTGTGCCGGATGACATCGCGCACCGCAACTTCGACAACAAGACCTTGGTGTCTCCTGAACATGGAGCGTACTGCGGCCTGACACCCCTCAGCGACGATGCTGGAAGCAGTCCAGAGCTGTCCTCGGTGCGGATGTCGGTCCTCAAACTGGCGAGAAATCGGGCAACCCCCTTGACGGGCTGCAGCGGGGCTCGCCTCTGCCGGGAACTGATCGGCCGAGGGCTGATTAGCGTCAACGAGCCCGCGCTAGCCCAAGCGATGGCCTGCCGGATGTCGGATGGTATTTGAGTTCAGGCGAGCCGCCCCGATAGGCTTACCCACCGTGGGCGATGGGAGAAGTGAGGTTTACGACGGGAGCCACGCCAGGGCGGCCGTCGGCCAACGAACGTTCACCAGACCGCCGGAGAGCTCCTGGTTCCCGGATCTGGGCAAGACCTGATCCGCTCATAGGCTGGCGAGGGGCATGACGCCTCAAACAACGCCGATGTCCAACCTGGACTTGATCTTCTTCTTAGCGGGGTGCTCAGCTCGGCGTCAGCGCATGTCCGAACATGCGCGCCGAGCGCTCGCCCAGACCGACTTCACCGTTCTCCAACGTTCTTTGACCGACCGTCGCCTGTTCCCGCTAATTGGCTCACGTGTGGTGGCTCTAGCCTCGGCGGATGTCCCCCCGAGTTTTCGGGCCGAGGTGGCGGCGGCCGTGACGCGAGCCCGGGCTTACGGTCTAGTCGTCGATTTGGCCACTCGCCAGATCGCGGCGTCGCTCGTAGCCGCCGGCATCGCCGCGCTCCCGCTCAAGGGTCCCTCGCTGGCCCTAGAGGCCCATGGTGACATCGGACTGCGGGATACCGTCGACGTTGACCTGCTCGTGTCCCAGCACCAGCTTGACGCCGCTGTTCGCTGCCTGGTGGACAAGGGTTTCGATCCCCCTCCGAGCTGGGCGCAAGGGGCCAAGTTGCCTGACCTACACTGGACGGTTCAGCGGCCCCACCTGCCGCGGGTAGATGTTCACTGGCGGGTCCATTGGTACGACGAACAGTTCGCGCAGGACATGCTGGCTCGCGCCATTCCGGGTCCGGATGGGCTCCTGCGTCCGGCGCCAGAGGATCTGGCTGCTTCGCTGCTGCTGTTCTATGCAAGGGACGGCCTACAGGGAGTTCGGCTCGCTGCCGACCTGGGCGGCTGGTGGGATCTTCACGGAAGCGCCCTCCCGCCCGGGTTCCTGGCCAGCTACCCACGACGGTATCCCGAGCTTGCACCCGCGTTGACCGCCGCCGCTGCCGTCGCCGAGGAAGTCGCCGGGGTCCCGGCGAACAGCTGGCTCGGGACCAGGGTCGCCCCCGCCCGGCGGGTCACGCTCGCCATGCGGCTCGCCAGCTGGAGTCAGTCAGGGGATCCTGACCAGCTACGCGCGAACATATCGCTCGTGGGCGGACTCCTGGGACCCCGAGGATCCTCACGCGCCTTCCTGCGTCGCGAGCTGCTGTTCAAACAGGACACCATTCCGGCCACCATCTTGCACTCGGTGAAGATGCTAGGCCGGTACTCGCTGGCTCTGTGGAGCGTACGACGCGGCCGCGCAGCGGCTGGGGCCCTCAGCGCACACCCGAGCCGCACGCATCACTCGCAGCGCCACGGTCATGAACGCTGCCCAGGCACGCTGACCCACCATCGGCGGCGGCGCGATCGGCATCACCCGCTGGACGGAGACCGTCTGTGGCTCGGTGTACTTGAGGATCCCGGTGGCGCCGTGCCGGCGCCCCATCCCTGAGTCCTTCATCCCCCCCATCGGCGCGTCGACCGACCCCCAGGCGGCGATGTAGCCCTCGTTGACGTTGACCGTCCCCGCCTGGAGCCGCTTGGCCAACCGACGTCCACGTTTGGTGTCACGCGTCCAGACGCTGAAGTTCAATCCGTAGCTGCTGTCGTTGGCCCGACGGACGGCCTCGTCCTCCTGGGCGAAGGTGGAGACAGCCACCACCGGGCCGAATGTCTCATCTGCGAACAGCGTCATCCCCTCGCCGACCCGCCCAAGGATGGTCGGCTCATAGAAGTACGGACCGATGTCCGGCCGGGGCTTACCTCCAGTCAGCACCTGCGCTCCCTGCCCCACGGCGTTCTCAACGTGCTCCTGAACGGTTTCGAGCTGGTCCTCGGAGATCAGCGAGCCCATGTCGTCGTCGAAGTTCAGTCCCGCGCCGAGACGCATCTTCCGCACCCGTGACACCAGCTTCTCGATGAACTCATCGGCCACCCGCTCGTCCACCAGCAGTCGCTCCATGGAGATGCACAGCTGTCCCGAGTTGGAGAACATCGCGCGCTCGGCGCCCTCGACGGCACGATCGATGTTCGCGTCGTGCAGGACAATCATCGCGTTTTTTCCGCCCAGCTCCATGGAGCTCGGGATCAGGCGCTCGGACGCCTGACTGGCGACCTGCCGCCCCACTGCGGTGCTTCCGGTGAACATCAGGTAGTCGACGCGATTGATCAGCTCCGGCCCCAGGTCGGCGCCAGCACCCGTCACCACCTGAAGCAGACCTCTCGGGAGACCCGCCTCCTCCAGCAGGCTAAGCCCGGCCAGCGCGCTGAACGGGGTCTTGGTGTCGGCCTTGACGATCGCGGCGTTCCCGGCGGCGAGAGCCGGCACCGAGTCGCTGATGCTGAGCGTCAAGGGGTAATTCCAGGGGGATATGACCCCGACCACCCCGACCGGGTGGTGGTGCTCCCAGGTGGCGGTCAGCAGTGGTAACGCCCCGCGCCGTCGGTGAGTGCGCAGATGACGCTCGGCGGTGCGCGCGTAGTAACGAGCCACCAGCGCTACATCCAGCACCTCCTCGAACGCGTGCCGTCGAGCCTTGCCGGACTCCAGCTGGAGCAGGTCAAGGAGCTCGTCACGATGATCGAGCACCAGGTCGTGGAATCGGAGCAGGAGCTCGCGACGGTGGGCGTGGCCGGTTTCCCGCCACTCCGCCTGTGCGCGTCGAGCTCTCTCGACCGCGAGTTCGACGTCCTCCGTCGTGCACCTTGGCACCGAGCCCAGCGGGCTGGCATCGGCCGGGCTCTGGATCTCGATTCGTTCTCGCTCACCCGATCCGGTGGTAACGCGAGCGGCGAGGTCGGACAGCGACTCGTTGCCAAACCGGACCGAAGCACGACCCGCCGGCTCCACGCCTTGCCGTTGACGGTTGGGGGTAAGCAGGCTCATCTCGGCTCCATCTCGAAGGTCGTCTCGAAGAAGTCCAGCATGTGCGGCAGCGGTTCGCCGGCCGAGAGCTGCGGATGCTCCAGAGTCACCCGGTGGCGCTTAGCATCTGTCCGAGCACACCCTTGCCGAGCAGCGACACCAGCGGTCCGCCGGGACAGTCCTGGCTGCCGTTGCTGAGATGGTTGAAGCGCAGGTCACGCCCTCCGTCTGCTCCAGCGCTCGGGGCACAGCCGGTCGGCATCCTCCACGTGGTCAGGATCGCGGTGGTTGAACACGTTGAGCATCATCACCTGCGTCCCCTCCTCAAGGCGCTCGCCGGCGAGCGTGGTCTCATCGGTTGCCTCACGCGCAAGCAATGGGGTCGTGGGCCATAGCCGCATCGTCTCCTGCAGGCACCCTTCCAGGTACTCGCAGCCCGTCGACGCTTGCCGGGTCGCGAAGGTCCTTGCCCGCCAGCTTCCTCCAGAACCCTCCGCTCGACATCCGGATTCGCGACGATTGCCGCCAGTGCGCGGTAGGCGTTGGCGCCAAGGGTGTCCCTCATCGCGAACATCCAGTGGGGGATCTGGTGCACGACTCGGGTGCGGTCGCCGTGGGGGGCGTCGGCGAATCGCGACAGCAGGCTGCCCGGCTCCGGATCCTGCAGCTCGCGCTCCAGCAGCCCGTAGAACTCGTAGTAGTCGTCGGTCGGCTTCAGGCCGACCAGTCGGTTGGACTCCGCCCATCAAGCGCTCCAGCAGCTCAGTAAGCCGCTGCTCCCCCCGGGAGGCGTCACCGAAGATGACCCGGAGGGTGATGTGGTCGAACATCTTCTCCCAGGCCGGCCACCACAGGCGTGACGGGCTTCCCAGCGCGTCCACTTCCTCGGCCACCACGCTCAGGAACCGATCGGCCAACGGGTGTTGGCGCTCTTCGGCTGGCCAGGACGGCTTCGGTGAAATCGCGACGATCGCGCCACTCCTCGCCCCGGGAGAGCGTGAGCGCGTCCGGCTGGAAGTGCGACATCCCCTTGCCCTTGGCTCCGGAGTCCGAGGCGTAGGTCTTGGCGGATTGACCCAGAACCTCGCCGATCGCCTCGGTGCCCCACAGGACGGCTATCCGGCCCCCGAGCAACCGCACTCCCTCTCCACCGTGGCGGCGCCGCAGACCGCTTAGCACCGAAACGGCCCGGCGATCGGTGTCGAGCCTCGTGAGCAGCTTCATCGCTCCCCGCCGCGGCGCGAACAGGCCGCGAACGAGCGCCGGCACTACTCCCACCCCGAGCACCGAGAGGCTCTCGCTCAGGGAGGCCGACGGCAGACGCGAACTGGCCATCGATTCCCCGGGGGCGGAGTGGTCGCGTGTTGGCGTCTCGGTCGCGCTCATGCGTTGATCGCCGCCAGCGCCTTCTTCACATCCCTCCGCACGATGCTCCAGCTTGCCGTTGCCCTTGCCGTCCGCGGAAACCTTGTGCCATGGCAGGAATGCGTTGGGCATTCCCTCCAGGGCGGGTTCGAGCTCCGGATGGTGGCGCAGCAGGACGTCCTTCATCTTGGTGTGGGTCACCCAGTCGATTCCGGTCTGGGTGTAGACCTCGGGCCGGAAATCGGTGGTGAAGAAGCGGTCGGACTTCAGCCGGCGAGAAGCCATCAGGATGAAGACCCGGAACGCGGTGTCCGAGAACCCGAAGCCCGGCGGCAGTGGCTCGGCGTACATCCCCACCTGGAGATCGACCTTGTCGATGTCGTTGTTGTAGACGCGCCGGATCTCCTCGGCCCACTGCTTGTTGGGAGTCAGCTCGTCGAAGGAGCGCACGCGCGGCATCCGGATCTCCTCGCGGAAGTCGTTGTAGCGAGGGACGCCTCGCTCCCGGTCGCGGAGGATGTCCAGCGTGGCCAGGTCCATCAGCTCCCCGTCGATCCGGGTGAAGCGCTGGAGCGCGCGGGGATAGTTGTGGAGGGTGATGGCGCCGGGGTGCTCGACGCCCATCGAGTAGATCAGGTCCCCCATCTCGAAGTTGTCCATCCACTTCCGGGTACTCGCGCCCTGGAGGTTGACGAACTCGTCCTGGTGCAGCAGCTCACCGGTGCCGGCGCTGAAGATGTTCCAGTCGTCGCGCAGCAGCGGATGCATGCGATAGACGGAGATGAACTCCTCGGTCAGCTGGAAGCGGGCATCGTGATGCTCCTGCGGGGAGCCCATGATGCCGCTGAAGATCTCCGAGTCACCGAGACGGCCGAAGCGGTCCTTGAGCGTTCTGGCCGAAGATGCCTGACCAGTTGGTGTTCATGGCGAACCACAGCGCCGGGGTATTGACGATTCCCGGGGTCCACTCCACCGTATGGATCTTGGCCATCAACGCCGCGTTGATCAGCCACGCGGTGTCGAACAGGCGCTGGTCATCCCAGCGCGGGTTCTCCCGCCTCGAGCACATCGCAGATGGCGTTGTGCTCCTTGGTGAACAGCGTGTGCAGGCAGGAGAGGCCGAACCAGTAGTTCTCGTTGAAGCCGGTGAGATCGAGGCCGTCCTCGTCCTCGTCGGGGAACAGCCGACCACTGTCGGACACCTTCAGCTTGCCGTCGGTGAAGGTGCGGATCGCGTCCTGGGTCTCCTGATCGGAGCCGTAGATCTGCGAGCCGTCCCACCAGTGCGTCTCGGTGTTGCCGTAGTCGATTGAGCCGTTCTTGCCCACCCCGCTGCTGTGCGAGGGCACCGACACCGTGCGACGAACCCGCATCGGGTGATCAGGCCAGTCATCGGAGTCCTCCACCGGGACCTCCAGCACCTCCTCGGGCTTGCCCGCGGCCGTGGAAGAACCAGTTGTGGTTCTCGAACTGGATCCACGCCATCGCCAGCACGTTGAGGTGCACGGCGGGCTGGAACTCGTGGCGGGTCATCAGCTCCAGCGACACCTTGCGCGGGCTGGGGTCATAGAGCCGCGGCGGCTTCTCCGGCTTGATCTGCTTCGGGTTGACGTTGCGGGTGAACGCGGTGCCCGCGGACCCCATCTCCGGGTCTTCGAGGTCGTTCCACTTGCCGTCGGGCCGGCGGGCGGTCAGCGCCTCCTCCGGGGGTCCTCCAGGCCGTGCCTGCGGATCGGCGTCCCGGTGTCGAACAGGTTCAGGTCACGTAGATCTAGCCGAAGCGAGAGCAGGTTCAGCGCCTTCAGCCCCACCGTCGGCATCTCGTACCACTGGCGGCGCTTGTTCACCTTGCTGAACACCGCGTGCATGCGCCGGTTGGGAAGCGGTCTCGACACGGCTCTTCTCCTCTGGTCCAGCGGCCCCATCCTGCTCAGTGCCGTTTCTGGCCCGGCAATACCCCCTGCTGACCGGGATCAATCCCGTATTCCGGTCGATCAGACGCCGCGGAGTCCGACGACGTGCATCGCGGTTCTCACCAGCAGCTTGACGTCGTTCCACAGCGACCAGTTGGCCGCATAGAGGAAGTCGATCTTGACCATGTCGCTGAGCGGCGGGCGGCGAGGTCCGAGCACCTGCCATGGTCCCGTCATCCCGGGGCCAGCTCCAGGCGCGCGCGATGACGTCCCTCGACCAGCCGTCCTCGTCAAGCACCAGCGGCCGAGGCCCGACCAAGCTCATCTCGCCCCTCAGCACGTTGAGCAGTTGCGGGAGTTCATCGATCGAGGTGCGGCGAAGCCACCGTCCAACGCGGGTGACACGGGATCGGCGGAGAGCTTGAACAGGCCGACGGTTTCGTTGTGCTCGATCAGCGCGTCGCGCTCGGACTCGGCGCCGTCGGCCATCGTCCGGAACTTGACCAGCTGCGAACACCTCGCCGTCGCGTCCGACGCGCCTCTGACGGAACAGCACCGGGCCGGGGGAATCCAGCTTGATCAGAGCCGCGACCACCGCGACCAGAGGTGCCAGCACGGTCGAGGCCAGACGAGCGCCCCGACGACGTCCGTCGCCCGCTTGACCACCCGCGAGGAACGACCCAGCCCAGGCCTCCGCTGGCTGAGCACCGCCAGACCGCCGACCTCATCCAGCTCCACCGCCGAGCCGACCACGTCGAACACGCCGGGCAGGATCGACACCTTCACGCCCGCGGCGTTGGCGCCGGCCACGGCCTCGTGGGTCGTCTCGTTGTCCGATCCCGCCGGAATCACGATCACGCGCTCGACCCCCAGCTTCTCGATCAGCGCGTCGAGGTCGAGCAGCGAAAGCTGTCCGTCGCCGCCGCTCCTGCGCGAACGGGAGTGCTCTGCCGCCGCTGGTCGGCAAATGGCAGGAAGCCGACGACATCGGTCCTCGCGAACGGATCGGTTTCCAGCCGATCGGCCAGCTGGAGCCGGGGGTCGGCGTCGCCGATGATCAGCACACGCTCGGGCGGCGCCAGCCGCGAGGCAAGCGCACGGGCGGCGCTCCGGCCAACGACGAGCGCGGCGGCGGTGACGATCCACATCAGCTCCCACGCCGACCCGGTTTGCACTTCCGCCAGCGCCGGTGATCAACGCCCAGGCGACCGCGCTGACCGCCGCGATGCCACCAGCTTGGGCATCTCGTCCAGCGTCGACTTTCGCAGCACCACCTCGTCGTGGTCATAGCGTCCGGTGACCTTGGCGAAGACGACCACCAGCGGGAGGAACAGAAAGTCCTTTGACTGCGACCGGCCTGCCCCTTCAGCGCGGAGACCACGAGCAACCCGAGAACCACGGCCGCCAAGTCGGCTACCGCCAGCAGCCGGCGGAAGATGGCATCGCGGCGGGTGGCGATGCGCTGGCGGACCGGGCGCGAGGGAGCGGCGCCGCAAGCGCTCGACACGTGAGCGTCCCGGCTGCACAGCCCTGGCAGCGCTGCCCGCGTCTGTTTCTGCCTCATGCATCGCAGAGCCGATACCGTTGTTCGACACCTAGGCGATGACTGGTCGCGGTCAGGCCCACCTCGTTGCGGCCACTCCGAAAAGCAGCATATACCGAGGCAGTATGCGACTCGGCAAGCCCGTACTGACTCGCGGCACGCCTCCCCGGGTGCTCTCAGCCCGGAATCAAACCCTCGCCACTGAACTCCGCCTTGGCCTCCTCCAGCGAGACGTCCGGCGGAGGCAGGATCAGCTCCGACTGAGACAGGTCGTCGTCATCCGAGCGCCCGTCCGCGGCTGCGCACCACGTCCAGCAGCTGGTCGTAGGCGGCGCGGAACTGCTGCTCGTCCCGCATCGCGCAGGCCGCCACCGCGTCGTTGTCGAGCTGGTTGACCTGGTCGACCGCGTCACCGGCGAGCTCGTACTGGCCCTCGGTGGCGATGCGGACGATCACGAGCGCGCCTTCTTGGGCCGCGCGCCGAGCCTCCGCCCCCCGTGCCCGAGCTGGCCGGCCGGAGCGGATCCGCTGCCGAGCTCGGCCTTCATCTTGTCGAGCTCGGAGTCGACGTCGCTCTTGCTGGAGAGCTCCTTGAGCTGGCGGTCGATGTCGTCCTCGCCGCACGCCGATCTGGGTGAGGTCCTCGAAGGTCCCGGCCTGCTCCAGCTCCTGCACCGCGTCGGCGCGCGCCTTCATGTCCTCGGTCTTGTCCAGCGCGCGCTGCATCGCCAGTCCGACGTCGGCCATCTCCTCGCCCACCCCGGTCGCGGCCTCGGAGATCTTGACCTGGGCCTCGGCCGCCGAGTACTGGGCCTTGATGACCTCCTTGTGGGAGCGGAACTGCTCGATCTTTGTCCGCAGCTTCTGCTCGGAGGCGGTCAGCTGCTCCTGCTGCTGCTCCAGCTGGGCGACCTGGCCGTCCAGCGACTGCAGCTCGGTCTGGGCGACGTTCTTGCGCTCCAGCGCCTGGCGCGCGAGGTCCTCGTTGCCCGCCGAGAGCGCCTGGCGGGCCTGCGTGTCGAGCTTGACCACCTGCTGCTGGAGCTTCTCCTCCTGCATCTGAAGGCGCTTCTTCGACGTGACGACGTCGGCGATCCCCTTCTTGACGTTCTGAAGCAGCTCGATCTGCTTCTGGTAGCTGTACTCGAGCGTCTCCGAGGGATCCTCGGCGCGGTCGAGCACCTTGGAGATCTTGGCTTTGATGACTGTCGACATGCGTCCGGAGAGGCCCGGCATCGCATCCTCCTTGCAGGTGGGTAGAACGAGCCCTCTTAGCGTACTGCGCCGGGGCGGCTAGGGTTCTGGCATGGAGCCCAAACCGGCCTCGGAATCGGTCTCGCAGATCGTCCACTGGATGGGCGTCGGCGACGCCAACAGCGCCGGCAACATCCACGGCGGAACGGTGATGAAGCTGGTGGACGAGGCGGCGGGCCTCGCGGCCATCAAGCACTCGCGGCAGCCGGGTGGTCACCGCCGGCATGGATCGGATGGCGTTCCTGGTGCCCATCATGGTCGGTGAGCTCGTGTCCTTCTCGGCCACCGTCAACGCGTCGTGGCGCACCTCGATGGAGGTCGGAGTCCGGGTGGTCTCGGAGAATCCACGGACCGGCGAGATCCGCCACACCAACAGCGCCTACCTGACGATGGTCGCGCTCGATGAGGAGAGCCGTCCGGCGCCGGTGCCGCCCGTGCTGGCCGAGACGGCCACCGAGGAACGGCGCAAGCGCGAGGCGGAGCTGCGCAGGGCCAACCGGCTGGCCGAGCGGGAGGAGATGATGCGCCAGCGGCAGGCGGAAGAGGCGACGCAGCCAAGCTAGGTGGCGGTCCAGGCAGCCCGGTGACGCGCGGGTTGTTCGCGCGTCACCGGACCACCGGCCACCGGCCGGGGGCTAGAGCCCAGACGGATGCCGCGACTCGAATCCCGACGGATGCCGATACAGCGGCCGCCACTCGGGACCGGAGCCGGCGGGCGGATGCGGGTCTGCCTCAGCAGAGGTGTCGAAGCGGATCCCGGCGATCTGCATAAACGCGTGGCCCGGGATTGGTGTAGACGGTGATCCAGCGGCCCCTTCCGCCATGTCCCCAGCTCATGAAGTCGCTGGAGTCATCGGGGGTCTGGAGCAGCCCGGCCGCGTGCAGCACGTAGGAGACCGAGCCGGAGCAGTCGTAGCCGGCAGCCCTGAAGCTGCCGTGTCCGCCGCCCTAGATGTAGGGCTTCTTCCGGATCTGGTTGCCCGCCCAGATCGCCTTCTTCACCTGGATGGGCGCGTACGAGGGCGCGTAGGCGACGCCATGGATGATCCTCGCCTTGGATCCCTGCACCATCGGGTGCGCCTTTGTGCTGACGCCCCCTGGGGGAGCAACCATGGAGACGCCACCGGAGGCGTTGGCGGTGCTGGAGGGGGCCGAGGCGGCGGCCACCGCAGTGGGGACGCCGGCGAATCCGGCTACGGCAATAGTCGTCAGTATCAGGTTTCTAACCCGCAAAGCCATCTCTCTTTCGTAGGCCTACGGGGTTAGCTGTCGGGCTGGCGCTAAAAGAGCCTGCGCCTCCCGCGGATCCACCGCGGAATTAGCCCCTAGGGATTTGGGTCCCCCGTTCCGCGGTTTTCGGAGCCCGCGAATTAGGCGTCGCGGCAATATACAGATTCACCCGGCAGGCGTTACATACAGCCGCACGGAAGCTTGCAACCCACCGCACAAGCCGTATCGCGGCGGCTCCCAACGAGGCGGGCACAGCGACCGGGAGGCGCCGTCGCCGCGGGCAGCCATTGGCGGCATCGCGCCGCCCACGCCGGTAACGTCCGCCTCTTCCAGGGATGCTCGCTCCAGCCCGTCCACGCACCGCCCGCCTCGCGCTCACCGCGCTGATCGCCGCCACCCTCGCCGGATGCGGCGGAGTGGCACGCAGCTGATCAACAACCCGACGCCCGAGGTCGGCGTCCAGTCCAAGACTCCCCAAGCCGGTCAGAAGCTCGGCTTTCCGATCGTGGCCACCAAGAACACCACGCGGGTGGCCGGCGCCGATCCGGTCGCCGATGCCGCCGGAGTGGCGCTGGCGGTGTATCCCTCGACCGGACGCGGCACCCACCCCCCGGCGGTGGCGCTGGCCCCGAGCGACAACTGGCAGGCGGCCATCGCCGCCTCGGTGCTGATGGCCGCGCCGACCCGGGCTCCCGTGCTCCTCTCCAATTCCGACTCCGTGCCCTCTGCCACCGCCGACGCGCTCAAGCTGCTCGCGCCGACGGGATCCGGCAGCGCGGCCGGAGCGCAGATCTTCCGCATCGGCGACGCCACCGCCCCGCACGGCTTTCACACCGCCAACATCGGAGGCGGCGACCCGTACGCGCTCGCTGCGTCGATCGATCGCTTCTATTCCGCGGCGAACGGCACCACCAGCTCGGACGTCGTGGTGACCACGGGAGAGCAGCCGGCCTACGCGATGCCCGCCGCCGGCTGGGCGGCGGAGAGCGGAGATCCGGTGCTGTACGTCACCCAATCGGACATCCCCGGCCCCACCCGGCAGGCGCTGCTGGCCCACAACCGTCCGCGAATCTATGTCCTCGGCCCGACCAGCGCCGATCTCGGACGGCGTCCTGAAGCAGCTCGCCAAATACGGCCCCGTGAAGCGCATACAGGGCGCAGCCCCGCCTTCCAACTCGGTCGCCTTTGCGGTCTTCCGTGACCCCGCCTGTGCCTTCGGGCAACCCTGCGCGCACGTACCCGGGAGCTTCGGTTGGGCGATGCGCAGCCCCGGCCACGGGTACGTCCTGCTCAACTCGCAGCGCCCGCTGGATGCCGCCGCGGCAGCACCGCTCTCGGCGAGCGGTGACTTCGGGCCCCAGCTGGTCATGGACGACAGCTCTAGCCTTCCACCCTCGGTGCTCAACTTCTTCCTCAACTACGCCACGCCGGGATACACGCAGGAAGGCCCGACGGCGGCGGTCTACAACCACGGTTGGGTGATCGGCGACACCAAGGCGATCTCGATCGGCGCCCAGGCGCAGATGGACGGCCTCCTGGAAGTGGTGCCGCAGCAATGAGCGAGGCCGAGCATCCCGACCGGCTGGACCCCCGCCACGCGGTGACGGTGGAGGACGTGCGACAGCTGATGGGCGCCTCAACTCCGCACTTCGCCCTTCAGCTACGCGAACGGATCCGAGACGCTGATCCGCGGCCTGGACCCCGAGCACCCCGCCCGGGTGGAGGGCGAGCGCGAGATCGCCCGCCTTGACCAGATCGCGATCGACGGCGAGATCCGCGGACACGAAGCCGAGCCCGGGCTCACTCCGCTGCGCAGCGTCACCGGCGGCAGCCACACCTGAGCCACCGTTGACCGCCGACGGTCGTGAGCTACGACCGCTTCGTCTCTGTAATCGGACTCGGCCGGGTCGGGCTGCCGCTGGCGCTGTCCTTCGCCGACCGGGGCCTGCGGGTGCTGGGCATCGACCACGACCCGGCGGTGATCGAGTCGCTGCGGGCGGGGCGGATGTCCTTCCAGGAGGAGGGCACGCAGGAGCTGTTGCAGCGGGTGTTGGCCAGCGGCCGGCTCGAGCTCGCCGAGCGCGCAGCCGACGCCGCGCGCGCCGACGACATCGTCATCACCATCGGGACGCCCTCCTTCTCCCACGTGGAGAGCGACCTGCGGCAGGTTCGAGCCGCGGTGGACGACCTGATGCCACTGCTGCGACCGGGGCACAGCCTGGTTCTCCGCTCGACCATCGCCCCCGGCACGACCGAGTTCGTCGCCGGCTACATCGAAAAGCGCCGCGGCCTGCGCGCGGGCGAGCAGATCTTCGTCTCCCACGCCCCAGAGCGGATCGCCGCCGGCCGCTTCCTGGAGGAGATCGCCACCCTTCCCTGCATCGTCGGCGGGGTCGGCGAGGGCTCGACCGAGCGCGCCTCGGCGCTGTTCAGCGTGTTCGGCACGGCGATCGTCGAGACCACCCCGGTGCAGGCCGAGCTGGCCAAGATCTGGACCAACATCCTCCGCTACACCAACTTTGCCCTGCCGAACCTGTTGATGATGGACTGCGATCGCTACGAGGCCAACGTGTTCGAGGTGATCGACCTGATCAACCACGACTACCCCCGCGGCGGGATCGCGCTGCCGGGCATGACCGCGGGCACCTGCCTGCGCAAAGACTTCGCTTTCTCCGAGGAGCGCTCCAACGCTCCGGGGATGCTGCTGGCGGTGTCTCGCGTGAACGAGGCGGTGCCGCTGTTCCTGGTGGAGGGGATCAAGCGCCGCATCGGCGGTCTGTCCGGTCGCAAGGTGGCGGTGCTCGGACTGACGTTCAAGCGGGACACCGACGACGAACGGGATTCGCTCTCACCCAAGCTGATCCGGCTGCTGGAGCGAGAGCTGGCCGACGTGGCGGTGTGCGACCCGCACGCGCGGACCCCCACCCAGCCTCTGGCCGATGCGGTCGAGGAGGCCGACGCGGTGATCGTGGCCACCAACCACTCCGAGTTCGAGCAGGCCCCGGCGCTCAAGGAGATCATCGAACGCGCCACCCAGGACTGCCTGCTCGTCGACCCATGGAACGCCCTGGGAACCGCCCAGGTGTTCATCTACGCGGCCGAGGTCTCCTCGCTCGACGCCGCCCGCGCGCCGCAAGACTCGCTCGACGCCGCCGGCGCGCCGGAAAACCTGCCTGAGCTGGGATGAGCCGCGTGCTCGTCACGGGAGGCGCCGGCACGATCGGCGCCGCCGTCGTCAGGCGCCTGCTGGCGGAGCCGGGTTGGGAGGTCCGGGTCGCCGACCATCGCCCGGCGGCGGAGTGGATCCGCCGGGATTGCGAGATCCACACCGGCGACCTGCGCGACCACGAGGTGGCGGCGGACGCCGCCCGGGATTGCGTGTACATCATTCACCTCGCGGCCATCGTCGGCGGCATCGCCAACTTCCACAAGCTTCCCCACACCCTCACCGAGGTCAACAACGCGCTCAGCGGCGCTGTCGTGCGCGCGGCGATCGAAGAGGGCGTCGAGCGATACGTCTACGTCTCCTCCTCGATGGTGTTTGAGCGGGCGCGGGAGTTCCCCACCGCCGAGGATCACCTCGTGGACTGTCCGGCGCCCCGATCGGCCTACGGCTTCTCCAAGCTCGCCGGCGAGGTCTACGCCCGGGCGGCACACGACCAGCATGGGCTTCGCTACACCATCTGCCGCCCGTTCAACGCCTACGGCCCCGGCGAGCTGCCGGACCGTGACGAGCCCGGCATCGCCCACGCCGTTCCCGACCTGATCGCCAAGGTGCTGGCGGGACAGCGACCGCTGCAGATCTTCGGCTCCGGCGAGCAGACCCGCACCCTCACTCACGTCGACGACATCGCCGATGGGATCGTCACCGCGATGGCCTCCCCCGCCGGCGAGAACGAGGACTTCAACATCTCGGCCTCCGACGAGCTCACCGTGGCCGAGATCGCGCGCGTGATCTGGGAGGTCTGCGGCGAAGATCCGGCGGACTTCTCCCTGCGGCACCTCCCCAGCTTCGAGGTCGACGTGCAGCGGCGCTGGCCCTCGGTGGAGAAGGCACGGCGGATGCTCGGCTGGGAGGCCCGGATCGATGTGCGGGACGGAATCGCTCAGACCGTGGAGTGGCTTCGCTCCACCGAGCAGTCGCCGAGGCGAGATGTAGCCTCGGCTGACCGTGCTCCCTGAGACCGCCGCCGCCACCGAGCTACCCCCCAGCGAGCTGCCCGGACCCTTCCCGGTCGGCTCCTACGCGGCGCAGCTGAAGCAGCGGCTGCGCCAGTTCACGCGCGTGCAGCTGGTCGGTGAGGCGTGGGGTGTTCGCACCAGCCGGACCCGCGTCTACTTCGAGCTGCGTGACACCCAGGGGGCGATGCCGTGCTCGATGTGGACCACCGACTTTGAGCGGGCCGGCCTCTCGCTGAGCGACGGGATGCGGGTGGTGATCGGCGGGGGTTGTGACCTTTATCCCGGCAGCGCCACCTCCTCCCCCTCGTTCTCCTTTGCGGTCACCGAGCTGCGGGCTGCCGGGCAGGGAGACCTGCTGGTGGCGCTGGAGCGGCTGCGCAAGCGGTTGGACGCCGACGGGCTTTTCGAGCCGCAGAAGCGGTTGCCGCGGCGCGCGCTGCCGCGAACGATCGGAGTGGTCACCGGCGAGCGCGGCAAGGCTCGCGATGACGTGCTGGCCGCGCTGCGGCGCAGAGGCTGGGGTGGACGGCTGATCTGGGCGTTTGCGCCGGTGCAGGACCGCCACGCCGCCCCGGGGATCACCGCCGCCCTGCGGGAGCTGGCCGCGATCCAGGAGGTGGAGGTGATCATCGTCGCCCGCGGCGGCGGCTCGCTGGCAGACCTGTTCGCCTTCTGCGACGAGGGACTCTGCCGCACGGTGGCGCTGCTCCGAGTCCCGGTGATCGCGTCGGTCGGCCACCACACCGATCGCACGCTGATCGATGACGTCGCCGCCGTGTGCTGCTCCACGCCCACGCACGCCGCCGAGGCCGCGGTGCCGGTGGACCTTCGTCTCGCCCGGACCGAGCTCACGAGCGCGGCTCGCGGACTGGCCGCCCATGGCCGTCGCGCGGTGCTGACGCGCGCCCGCGCCCTGACCCATCTCTCCCGCGCGCCGATCCAGCAGCTGGTGCGCCACCGCCGCCAGCTGCATCAGCTGCTTCGGGAGCTCCGAGCCAGCTCACGGAGATCGTCCGGACGGGCAGCCCAGCGCACGACCGAGGACGCCGCCGCGCTCACCCGGGCGGGGGCGCGCAGCCGCGAAGGGCAGGCGCGCGCACGGCGGCGAGAGCTGGAGCGGTTGCGACTGGCGCTCGGCGCCCACGACCCCGAGCGCACTTTGGCGAGGGGCTACGCGCTGGTCGCCGACCGTGGCGGCGAACCGCTGGGCTCGGCCGCAGACGCCACGCGCTCCGGCTCGCTGCGGCTGCGCTTCCACGACGGAGCCGTCGATGCGGAGGTCACCCGATAGCTTCCGCAGGCGTGAGCGAGCGCACCTACGAGACAGCGCTGGCGCGGGTGGAGGAGATCATCCGCCGGCTTGACTCGGGCGACGCCGGGCTGCGCGAGACGCTGGACCTGGTCAGCGAAGGACGCGGACTGATCGAGTACTGCGCCGAGGAGCTCGAGGCGGTCAATCAGGGGCTGGAGGAGCTCCGGCTGGAGGAGCTCGTGGCCCGCCTTGACGCAGGCCGGCCGGGATGAGCACCTTCGACGCGCTCGGCCGACCTCCCGCTGGAGGTCTCCGGCTACTCGCTGGAGGGGCTCCAGGCCAACGTCTCAAGCGGGTTCGAGCGGCTGACCACCCTCGTGCATCTGCAGGGCGGAGGCATGGAGGGCATCGGAGAGGACGTCGTCTACGAGGGCGAGGACCACGTGGCGCTCCAGCAGGCGGGGGCGGTGCACGAGTTCGCCGGCACCTACACGCTCGCCGAATTCTGCGAGCTGATCGACGGACTCGACCTGTTCCCGCTCCCCTCCCAAGCGGGAGGTCTCCGCTCTCTATCGCCGCTGGACGTTTCACAGCGCCGCGCTTGACCTCGCGCTGCGTCAGGCCGGCCGCTCCCTGCACGATGTGTTGGATCGGGAGTCGCAGCCGGTCACCTTCGTGATGTCGCTCCGTCTCGGGGAGCCGCCGACGATTGACCCGGTGTCCCGCCGCCTTGAGCGCTACCCCACGCTTCGCTTCAAGCTCGATCCCACCAGCTCCTGGACCCCTGAGGTGATCGAAGAGCCTGGTGGCCACCGGCGCGGTGGACTCCGTTGACTTCAAGAGCCTCTACCGGGGCACCGTGGTCGATCAGCCCCCGGACCCGGTCCTCTATCGCCGGGTGATCGAGGCCTTCCCCGAGGCATGGATCGAGGACCCTGACGTGGTCACCCCGGAGACGGCGGCGGTGCTCGCCGGCGTGCACGACCGGATCACCTGGGACGCCCCGATCCACTCCATCGACGACATCGAAGCGCTCCCGTTCCCCCCGCGGATGGTCAACCTCAAGCCCTCCAGGATCGGCGGCCTGGCCAAGCTCTGCGCCACCTACGACTATTGCGCCGAGCACGGGATCGGCGCCTACGGCGGGGGCCAGTTCGAGCTCGGAGTGGGGCGCGGCCAGGCGCAGTACCTGGCCTCCCTGTTTCACCCCGACACCCCCAACGACCTGGCTCCGAGCCCGTACAACCTGGATCCACCGCCCGACGGCCTGCCGGCCAGCCCCCTGCCGCCGGCGCCCGGACGCGGTCGGCTTCCGCTGGGGTTAGAGCTCCAGCAGCAGCTTGCCCTGGACCTGCCGTCGCTCCAGCCGGGTGAACGCCTCGTTCACCTGCCTCCAGCGCCATCACGTCGTCGATCGGCACGCGCATCTCCCCCGCGCGCAGCGCGCTGAGGGCCTGCTCCAAGCCGGCTCGCCGCTCGCCGGCGTCGAGCTGCATTCCGCCATAGCCCAGGAGGCGGAGCATGTTGCGGTACAGCGACTGGAGGTTGAAGCTGACCTCGGGCCCCGCCGAGGTGCCGAAGCTGACCAGCCGCCCCCGTGACGGCAGCGCCTCCACCACCACCGAAACGAAGTCTCCACCCAGCGGGTCGAAGACGACGGTCGGCTGAAGCTCACCGAGCAGCGTCCGCCAGCTCGGAGGGTCCCCCCACCACGACCCTGGCCGCCCCCTGCTTCCTGATCGCCGGCGC
Source organism: uncultured Solirubrobacterales bacterium (assembly GCA_963731435.1). Lineage (GTDB taxonomy): Bacteria > Actinomycetota > Thermoleophilia > Solirubrobacterales > Solirubrobacteraceae > Palsa-465. Next base: position 525,983 of record CAVSVF010000001.1, on the reverse strand, counting down.
CTTGTCCTCCGAGCCGGTCTGTCCCCACACCGTCGCCCCGCCCGCAGCCGGCCAGCGAGACGATCACGCTGCCGACCCCGCCAGAGGCGCCGAGCACCAGCACCCGATCGTCCTGCTGAACGTCCGCCAGCTCGCGCACCACCTTCCAGGCGGTGAGGCCGGCGATACCCATCGCGGCGGCGTGCTTCAGCTCCACCCCCTCGGGCACCGGCACCACCGCAGTCCCGGGGACGACGGCGGCCCCTGCCCACAGGCCGTCGCGGATGGCGCCGAGGCCCTCGCCGGCCACCAGCACGGCCTCGCCGTCCAAGGTGCCGGCGGCTTCTGCCCCGAGGGTGCGCGGCAGCGGCGCCTGCGGCGCGACCCGGCCCTCGGCCAGGTAGCGGTCCATGGGATTGACGCCCGAGTAGGCGAGCTCGACCGTGACCTCGTCCTCGCCGGGATCGGCCAGCCGGGTCTGCTCGATGCGCAGCGGCTGTCCGTGCTCGTGCAGTCGCGCCGCGGTGACCTCGATGTTTCCGCTCACGCCGTGCTGGCTACCCACGGAGGGCGGCGCTTATCTTCGAATAGTGATGGGAGAAACCGAAGCGATGGCAGCGACAGACGAACTGAACGGAACGGTGGCGATGGTCACCGGCGCATCCAGCGGAATCGGCGAGGCCACGGCGATCGCCCTGGCCTCCCGGGGCGCCTCGGTGGCGATCGTGGCCCGCCGGCGCGACCGGCTGGAGGAGTTGGCCGGCCGGATCGACGGCGACGGCGGCAAGGCGCTGGTGATCGAAGCCGACGTGACCTCGCAGGAGCAGGCCTCGGCCGCGGTGGAGCAGACGGTCTCCGAGCTCGGCCGCCTCGACACCTTGGTCAACAACGCGGGAGTGATGCTGCTGGGCCCGGCGGTCGACGCGCCGCTGGAGGAGTGGGACACGATGCTGAACGTCAACCTGGCCGGCTTGCTCTACTGCGCCCATGCCGCGCTCCCCCACCTGCTCTCCGCCGCCGAAGACGGCCCCCGCCAGGTCTCCGACATGGTCAACATCAGCTCCGTCGCAGGCCGGGTGGCCCGCAACGGCAGCGGCGTCTACAACCTCACCAAGCACGGCGTCGGCGCGTTCAGCGAGTCGCTGCGCCAGGAGGTCACCGGACGCCATGTTCGGGTATCGCTGATCGAGCCTGGGGCAGTCGACACCGAGTTGCCCTCGCACAACCGGCCGGAGATCCAGGACATGATCGGCAAGCGCTTCGGCAACCTCGAAAGGCTGGAAGCCGATGACATCGCCGACGCGATCGCGTACGTCGTAACCCGTCCCCGGCACGTGGCGATCAACGAGGTGCTGGTTCGGCCGACCGAGCAGGAGGGGTAGGGGGCCGGGGCGCTTGCCCTAGGCTACGCCTCGACTGACTCGTCAATCAACCGCGGGGAGAAGCAGTGGACGAACGACTCGGAATCGCCGGCTCCGGCACGATTGCCACCGGCCTGGCCATCGCCGGTTCCACCGCCGGCGAGGTACTGCTGTGGGCGCGCTCGGACGCCTCGGCGGAGCGCGCCCAGGGAGCGGTGGCCAAGGCGGTGCGGCAAGCTGGATGGCGCTGACGCGGAGCGGGTCACCGTCACCACCGACCTCGACGCGCTGGCCGAGTCGACCTTCCTGGTGGAGGCGGTGGTGGAGCATCACGGCAGCAAGGCCGAGGTGCTGTCCGATCTCGGCGCGCTGGCCCGGGAGCAGAGCTCGGAGGCGATCCTCGCCACCACCACCTCCTCGCTATCGATCGCCGAGCTGGCTGAGGAGAGCGGGCACCCCGAGCGGTTCGTCGGCCTCCATGTCTTCAACCCGGTGCCGCGGATGAAGCTCGTGGAGCTCGCCTTCCCCCCGGCGGCCAGCGGGCCGACGAGGGAACGGGCCGGGCGCTCTGCGAGGCACTCGACAAGACCCCGGTGGAGGTGCCGGACATCCCGGGCTTCGTGGTCAACCGCCTGCTGTTCCCCTACCTGTTCAGCGCCGTCGAGCTGATGGTGCAGACCGGAATGGAGCCGGCGGACGTGGATCGGTGCATGAGCCTCGGCGCGGGAATGCCGATGGGACCGATAGCGCTGCTCGACTTCGTCGGGCTCGACGTCTCCCAGGCGATCGGCGAGACGATCGGCGCCTCGGTGCCGGCGCGGCTGGTGGAACTTGCCCAGGAAGGGGCCCTCGGGCGCAAGGTCGGCCGGGGCTTCTACAACTATGGCTAACCACTTTAAGGGCTGTTCAGGTCCCGACCGCAGACTTCCGGTCACGACGTACCTCATAGCAGCACCTCCTCCCCAGAAGCACGAAACCGGCCCGTCACCGCGGGCCGGTTTCTTTTTGCCCGCTGGCCGTGAGGGGCGTCGGCTTCGGCGACCTTGAAGCGATATGAAGCCGGCCCGAGGGCCGGCTTCTCTCTCCTCTCAACCACCGGGAATGTGCTGCAAGCCCGATGTTGCGCACTTGTAAATGTAACAAGTGCCGCGAGGATCTGGCGGTGAGAGAAGGAATTACCGCGGGGTGGCCCGCCTGGCGGTCGGGCCGCCGCTACTGCGCCGGGGTCGGCGCGCTGCGCCGGTGGCGGATCCGCACCGCCTCGATCCGGTTCTCGCGCACCGACTCCACGCGGATCGAATAGCCGTTGGCGGCAATGGTGTCGCCACGCTTGGGCAGCCGCCCCAGCTCCGCGAACACGAAGCCGCCGACGGAGTTGTATGCGTCGGTGCCGATCGGCAGCTCCAGCCCGTAACTCTCCAGGTCGCAGACGGCGACGTGCCCGCGCACGAACCAGTCACCGTTGGCCAGCCGCCTGACCGCTCCGCCGGCGGGGTCGGTCTCGTCTGAGATCTCCCCCACCACCTCCTCGATGATGTCCTCGATCGTGACGATTCCCGCGGTCCGCCCGTACTCGTCGATGACGATCGCGAGCTCCGTCCGCTCACGCTGGAGATCGGCGAGCAGATCATCCAGCGGCTTGGTCTCCGGGATCAGCGGTGCCTCCCGCACCGACGCCTCGAACTTGGCCTCCTGCCCCTGGTTCATCCGCACCTTGACCAGCTGGTTGACGTGCACGATCCCCTTGACCCGATCCTGGTTCTCATCCTCGGTCACCACCAGCCGGGAGTGGCCGGTGGAGACGCAGCGGCGCAGCGCCTCCTCCACGGTCTCCGCCACATCGACCGTGACCACCGCGGGAATCGGCGTCATCACCTGACGAGCCTCCTGCTCGTGGAGATGGAAGACCCCCGTGAGCATGTTCGCCTCGCCGGGGTCGAGCTGGCCCCCCGTCTGGGACTCGGCGATGATCCGCTTGAGCTCGTCCGGCGTGCCCCCCTCGGGCTCGGCGTCGGGATCGGTGCCAAGCCGCCGCAGCATCCACCGCGAGGAGGCGTTGAGCGCCACGATCATCGGGTGGAAGAGGATCCGGAAGAACCGCATCGGGCGGGCGATGCGCCGGGCGACGCCCTCGGGTTTCTGGATCACGTAGAGCTTGGGGACCATCTCCCCCGCAGTCGTCTGCGCGATCGTGATCAGCAGGTAGCTGAGGATCACCGCAATCACCACGGCGACTCCGCTCCCCGTGGTGGCCGAAGACCGGCTCCAGCACATGCGCGATCGCCGGCTCTCCCAGGGCCCCGATGCCGATCGAGGCCATCGTGATCCCGACCTGGCAGGCCGAGATGTAGTCGCTGATGTTGGCGATCTGGGTGAGCGCGAGACGCGCCCCCCGCGCCCCTTCGTCGGCCATCGTCTCCAGCCGCGGCCGGCTGGAGCGCACCAGCGCGTACTCGGCCATGACGAAGAACGCGTTGGCCAGGACGAGCAGTCCCGTGAGGACGATCAGCAGGACCTTCATCGGCGCCGCTGGCCCGCATGCGTCCCCTCGCGGGCGGGAGCCGCGAGGCGGACGCGGCTACTTCGAGGGGGGTCGTCGTTCATGGGGCCGACCGGCGGAACGGTAGCAGCCGCAGGTGCGGAGCCTGCGAGGCCGTCAGTCGGGTCAGGACGCGAATTGGCCGCCTATCGTTGTCGGCGATGCGCATCGTCAGCCTTGTTCCCTCCGCCACCGAAATGCTGTTTGCGCTCGGCCTCGGCTCCGACCTGATCGCCGTCACCCACGAGTGCGATTACCCCCCGGCGGCGCAGGAGCTGCCCAAGGTCACCCGAGATGTGCTGCCCCCGGGCCTGACCGCCGCGGAGATCGACGCCGCGGTCAAGCAGCGCACGCTGGCCGGTGAGTCGATCTATGAGCTCGACGACGCCCTGTTGCGTGACCTGCGCCCCGACCTGATCGTCACCCAGGCGCTGTGCGCCGTCTGCGCGGTCTCCTACGACGACGTGCGGGCGATCGCCGAGGAGATCGACAGCGCCCCCGAGGTGATCTCGCTGGACCCGAACACCGTGGGCGAGGTGCTGGGAGACGCCCGCACGCTGGCCGAGGCCACCGACGCCAAGGACGCGGCAGTGGACCTGGTGAACGAGGCCGCCGCCAGGATCGATCGCGTCCGCCTTGCCGTCCGCGGACGCCCGCCGTCCTCGCGTGGCGGCGCTGGAGTGGCTGGATCCCCCGTTCGCCGCCGGCCACTGGACGCCCCAGCTGATCGAGTTCGCCGGCGGCGAGGACGTCCTCGGGTTCGCCGGCGAGCACTCCGAGGAGCGCAGCTGGGAGGAGATCGCCGCCGCTGAGCCCGACGTGGTGATCGTCATGCCCTGCGGCTACGACGCCGAGATCGCCCACCGAGAGGCGGAGATGCACCGCGAGCAGCTCGCCGCCCTGGGCGCCGGCGAAGTGGTCGCCGTCGACGCCGCCGCCTACTTCTCCCGCCCCGGGCCCCGGATCGTCGACGGGCTGGAGCTGCTGGCCCACATCCTGCATCCCGAGCTGTTCCCGCGAGGCGCCGGCGCCGGCGCTCACGGTGGAGCTGTAGCTAGACCCCGAAGCCGATCCCGTGCGGGGTCAGCCCCGGGTCGCCGGCGACGGCGATCGCCCCGGCGATCGACACGACGGCCAGCGACCAGGCACCCCGCCAGTGCCAGTGACTGACGGCCGCGGCGCTCGGCCAGCTCCACCATCAGCGTGCCGGTGACCAAGCCCGGCGATCAGGCCACCGATGTGGCCGCCCACCGAGATCCCGCGGATGCTCACCGAGAACACCAGGTTCAGCACCAGGACCGGCAGCAGCCCGCTCTGCCACATCGGGATGCCCCGCGCCCGGGCGACGACGATCAGCGCGCCGAACACGCCGAAGATCGCTCCCGACGCTCCCGACCGTGAGGGCGTTCGGCTGGAACAGGAGCGCCCCGAATGATCCGACGAGCAGCGAGGTCAGATACACGGCGGCGAAGTTGACCCGCCCGATCGCGGGCTCCAGCGCCTGGCCCACGAACCACAGCGAGAGCATGTTGATGAAGATGTGGGCCAGGCCCTCGTGCAGGAAGCCGGAGGTGAAGATCCGCCAGTACTCGTGACCCTGGGCGATCGCCGGGCCGTACAGGGCGCCGTGGGTCAGCACGCTTCCGCCGCCGGCGGTTCCGAGCGATGATGAGGTCGCAGCCTCGGCGATGAACGCCAGGACGTTGATGGCGATCAGCGCCTGGGTCACCACCGGAGGCGATGACACCGAGCCCAGCGTCTGCACCCGGGTGCGCTCCCGAGAGCATTCCGGGCAGCGCATCCCGACCGGGGTGGGCGTCATGCAGTCGGGACAGATCGGCCGCCCGCAGGAGGAGCAGGAAACGCCGGTTTCACGCGAAGGATGGCGGTAGCAAACGGCCACTGAGAACGAACCTAGCAGCGGCGAATTAGCCGCTCTGACGGGGTTCTGGGGGCTTAGCGGCGGGGAACGACCCGCCGCGCCTCCTGCGAGAGGTCGTGCAGCGTCCGCTCGGCCAGGTCCAGCAGATTGGAGGACTGCTGGCGCCGGGTGCGGTGCCGCCCGCGCACGCGCAGCAACACCAGCGCGCTGCCGGCCCCGGCACCGACGACCGCCGCCGCCGCGGGCCGCACCCAGTTGCGCGGATCCCGCATCGAGGAGAGCTCCCAGGCGTCCAGCTCGCCCTGAGCCAGCTCGGTCAGGTTGACCAGCGCGAGCTCAAGCCGCTGTGGCAGGTCGGCCGGAGGCTCGACCGGGGCAAGCGCCTCTCGCAGCAGTGCCTCGAACTCGGCGGTACCCGAGCTCATCGCTCCTCCCCCTGGCGCGGTGGCCGTTGGCTCCGCCGTACCGGCGACGGTTGGCTCGGCCACCATCCCCTCCAGCTGGCGGATGGCCCGGTGCAACAGCACCTTGGTCGCTCCGTCGGTCCGGCCCAGGGCGCGAGCGATCTCGCGGTTGTCCATGTCCAGGGCGAAGCGCATGATCAGCGCCTCGCGACGGTCGTCCGGCAGCTGCTGCACGCCGGAGAGAATCGACTTCAGCTCTTCCCGCCCCTCCACGAGGGACTCCGTCGTGTGTGGAGCGGAGATCATGCCGGCGTCCTCGATCGCGGACTCCGGCTTGCGCGAGCGGTCGCGGTAGAAGTTGGCGGCGAGGTTGTGCGCGATCCTGATGAGCCACGGTCGTAGCGGCCGGCCATCGGACTCACGCAGCGCCCGCTCGAAGTGGCGGTAGGCCTGCAGGAAGGTCTGCTCGGTGAGGTCCTCGGCGTCGTGGTGATTGCCCACCCGGTAGTAGCTGTAGGAGTACACGTCGCGAAGGTGCGCGCGGTAGAGCTCGGTGAAGCGAGCATCGAGCTCGGCCTTGCTGTCGAATGTAACCGTCGGGCACCGCATGGAGCCTACCCCTGCTCAGGCCGCACGGACAGCGCGGGAGTGTTGCTTGCGGGCGGGTTGCGTAATCGCCGCCGCCCACCGCTCAGGATCGATCTCGCCCTGCACCAGTTCCGCCAGGCTCTGCAGAGCCGGGGTCTGGAGCCGTTCCTCGCGTGCGACGCCGGCCAGCAGCGGCACCGCATCGACCGCCTCGGGCACGTGGCCGAGCATCGGGGCGATCTCCTGTGGCGGCACGCCCTGGGAGAGCAGCTCGCCGGCGCGCCGGTTACGGGAGTCCGCGGCGACCACGGTGGCCACCAGGTCACCGGCCCCCGCCAGACCGGCGAACGTCTCCGGCAGGCCACCCCGGTGACGGGCTATGGCATCGACCTCCGCGAACACCTTGCCCGCCGCCGCGCCGGCGACATTGGGTCCGGCGATCGCCGCGACGGCCGCGGCGAACACGGCGACGTTCTTGGCGCACCCTGCCAGCTCGGCTCCAGTCACATCGGCGGTGAGGGTGACGTCCAGCGACGCGGCGGAGAGCGCGTCGCCGAGCTGCTTGGCGAAGCTCCGGTCAAGCGAGGCGACCACCACCGAAGCGCCGTGCTCAAGCACCTCCGCGGCGTGGGCCGGGCCGCCCATCACCGCCACCGCGCGGGCTCGGCAACGCTCGGCGGCGAAGGCCGAGGGCAGCGTACCCAGTGGGGGCACGAGGCCTTTGGAGAGCACGACCACACCGGCTCGGTTGGGGATCCGCTCGCCATGCGCGGCGAGCGTGGCCGGCAGCGAGCGGGCCGGGACCGCCAGGCAGATGAGGTCGTGGCCGCCCAGCTCCAGGTCCGACGCCCGGCGCACGCGGATGCTCTCGGGTAGCTCCACCCCAGGCAGGTAGGCCTCGTTGATCCGGGTCTCGTCGAGGGTGGTCGCCTGCTCATGGGTCCGGCAGCCGAGATCGACCTCGAGACCTGCCCGAGCCAGTGAGACCGCCAGGCTGGTGCCCCAGCTGCCGGCGCCGATGACCGCCGCTCGCCGGATCGGCGGCAGACCTCCGAGCCACTCCCACTGCAGCATCACGCACGGCCAGATCCGGTCGGTGACGGCGTTGGCCAGCGCCGGCGACGCGTCCTCCACCTGGGGGAAGCGAAGCGGGCGCCCGGCGCGGATCCGCACCTTGTGCGGCCGGATCCTCCAGCGCTGGCGGATGGCCTCGGTACCGATCACCGCCACCGGCACCACCGGGGCACCGGTCTCAAGCGCGAGCCGGCCGACGCCGCGCTTGGGCTGGCCGAGCGCGCCGGGACGGATCCGGGTGCCTTCCGGGAAGATGAGCACGACGTCACCGCGGGCCAGGATGGCCTTGGCGGTGGAGATCATGTCCTCGTCGCTGGCACCACGGTCCACCGGGAAGGCACCCAGCGCGTTGAGCAGCCACCCCTTCCAGCGCTGGTAGAACAACTCCTTCTTGGCGACGTAGTACATCGGGCGACGCGCCATCGTGGCGATCACGAACGGATCGAGGAAGCTACGGTGATTGGACGCCACGATCACCGGGCCCTCGGAGGGAATGTGCTCCAGGCCGATCCGCGTGAGGCGGAAGTAGACGCGGAAGAAGGGCTGCAGCACGGCCCGGACCGCCCAGTAGATCAGCGGCTGTACGCCTCGCTCCCGTGCGCGCCGGTGCAGCGCTTCGTGATCCATCGCACTTGGCGTACCCGATCCGGGGCCTGCCGTTACAGTTGCTGGGGTTGAGCCCGCGATTCGATCGTCCAAGAACGCTGCGAGGCGCCGTCTGCGGTGCCGTGGCCGCTGCGGTCTGGGGCCTGCAGCAGCCGCTGGACAAGCTCGTATTCGCCAGCCGCTACGACGACGTGGAGCTGCTCGGCAAGACGTTCACGCGTGGGGACGGGTGGTACCCGGCGGGCTTTGCTCTTCACATGGCCAACGGGGCCGCTTTCGGGTCGTTGTACGCCAACCTTGCTCCATCGCTGCCGGTGCCGCCGATGCTGCGCGGACCGATCGTCGGACTGGCCGAGCACGTGGCCCTGTGGCCGCTCGGCGCCTTCTCCGACCGCTACCACCCGGCGCGCAAGGAGCTGCCCCGCTTCGCGGGTAACCGCGCGGCCTTCGCGCAGTCCACCTGGCGCCACCTGCTGTTCGGGCTGGTGCTGGGCGAGCTGGAGCGGCGCGTCAACGCCGTGCCGGAGCCCGCCCCCCTGCAGCCGGAGGCCTCCTACTCCAGCAACGGTCATGGGTCACTGGAGCATGCGCTGACTGGCTCGGAGGCCGAGGGCGGCTCGGGATCTTCCGAGGCGTAGTACGCCTCGCCGCGCCCGCCTAGCTCAACTGGTAAGCGCTTCACTTGTAATGAAGGGGTTGGGAGTTCGGGTCTCCGGCGGGCTCTAGGCAAGAGTGCTGGTCTCCGAAAAACGTCTACGCTCTACTTAGCCCCGTGCCACTCGCGCTATCTCCGGGTGCACCGGCTGCGAACCCTGCGGAGGAGACTCCTTGTCGGAATTGCTGAGAGGGAACAATGCTGGTCGGTGCACTCGTCGTGGTCGGGCTCTCAGGAGACCCGGTCGAATGGTGCGACGCCCAGACTATGCGCGTGTCACGCGCTGTCTGTGTTTGGTCGTTTCTCTCTCGCTAATCGGCCCTACCGCGATAGCGGTGGCCAAACCACATCGGACATCCTGTGACGCTCGACGCGGGTCAACGATGCTCGAAGGTTCATCGGTCCGACTGTTCGCGTACCACAAGAGGGTGTACGCGTGCGCTCGTCCGGCCGGTCGGTTGACCAGGGTACCCAGCGAGTCGCGTCAACAACAACAACTATCGCAGGACCCCCACTACCAGCTCGCGGGAAGGTTCGTCGAGGCTTACCAGTCATCCGGGTCCTACGTTCACAAGATCTTTGTCACCGACACTAGGAGTGGTAAGACCCGCCTCGCTGCGTATTACAAAAGTCTCAACGGACTCATCTCCGACGATGTCCTCGATGCGGATGGGACCGTCGTTTGGATCACTTCAGATGGGGATCTCGGACAAGGTGGCGTCTATGAGAACACTCCCTCGCGCACGTTGACGCTGGACTACTACCAGTATCCCAACGAGTTTGGCGACCCCCCCATGACCTCACTCGCGCTCAGCGACTCCGTCCTGGATGGCGTACCCGATCGCCACACCGTCTACTGGATGGACAGAGGCGTATTGAAGAGCGCGCGGATCCCGTAGGACCCACCCCCGGGGGCGTGCCCGTGATGGGGAGCCGGAGAGCCTACGTGCACGCGCTGCAACGGATCGGTGAAGTAGTCGAAGCCCGAGGATCGGCGCGGACCTGCCGCGAACAAGACTCCTGATCGTCGACCCCGGCGAAACGCTTCCGTACCCGCCGCGCGCTAACACTTGGGGGGCCGCGCCCGGCAGAACATCCGGGCCGCACGCCCGCCTAGCTCAACTGGTAGAGCGCTTCACTTGTAATGAAGAGGTTGGGGGTTCGAGTCCCCCGGCGGGCTCTTCTGGGGGCTCGGGGCCGCACGACCGGTGCATCTTCAGATTCCGCTGGGCCACCTGACGATGCCGGTCCTTCGGTGCGCCGAACGGATCCGCAGCGCCTCCGTCGCGGCGGCCACGACCATCCTGCTCGTCGGATGTGGCGGGCACGGTGCTCGCAGCGCCCCGCCCGACCAAGACGACACGACCACGACCCCCCAAGCGATCTTGCTGGTCGTAGCCTGCGAAGGAGGCGTCGGCGAACGCATCGAGGCGCACTGCGACTGTGTCGAGGACAAGATCGAGCGCACCTCGCACTACCCACCGTCAAGCCAAGATCTTCAGGCCATCCGGACCGGCAACCCGCCGAGCTGGTACATGCGGGCCGCAGCCAGCTGTCCTAGTTAGGTCTCCCCGGTGAAATCGGTTAGTAGCCGACCGCATCTAGGTCTGTCGGCGGTTGCCCCCAGGGAGCCTGTCTGCAACCCGGGCGACCGGCTCAAGCGACTGCTGAAGCGACCCGACCTCGCGGTCGAGGCGATCGACGGAGGTGAGTAGCTTCTCCATGAGCCTGCTGAGCCGGTCGATCGCCTCGGGCAGCCGGGCCAGGTGCTGCTGCACCGCGAGGAGGGCCGGCATTGCCTCCTCGATTGACGCCATGCGTCCGTCCATCGCGGCCATCTGGTCACTTAGCGAGGAGAGCGCGCTCGTGTCGTCGGAGACCGATCGAACCGCCTCCTCGACCTGAGGCAGGTGTCCGGTGTTGCCCTCGATCGAAGCAATCCGCTCGCCGATCTGAGGGAGGTCGGCTGTCGCGCCGCCGATCTGTTCGACGCCGGCGGTGACTGCCGCCAGCGAATCAGTGTTGGCCTGCACTCCCTCAAGGGCGCGACAGATCGTCGCCAATTGCTCGGTGTGGGAGGCGACCAGCTCAAGTCGTTCGGCGACGAGCGGCAGCACACGCAGCGCACTCATCACCTCCGCCGGCAGTGACGTGATCCCGAAGGGGTTCATCCGCACTCAGACTAACCCGCTGATCGCGGTTGTGATCGGCGGCTTACTGATCAGGCCTGACCGCCGGAACCGTTCCGATGCCGTAGCAATCCGTCTGACGCCTGTCACTGCCCCCGATGCGGTTGGTTCGGGCGCTCCGCCGCATCATTGAAGTGGGTGGTGGGGGCGCCTTCCGTAGCGCCCCCACCGGGTGCGAGGGAGGAGAGAGGGTTCCCTCTGTTGACCCGCCAGCCCGTGCATGTCGTGCGGGGGCGCACAGGCAGGCAGTTGGCCGATCACACCGTGTGTGGCTGATCGGAGAAGACTCAGGTCACAGGCCCCCTAGCGTCCGCCGGTTGCCTGGAGCGTCGAGCGCCGGCCTGATAGAGGACACAGCCACGGTGAGCGACGTCTCCGCGGATGTTCACTTGGTCGTGCCATGCCCGCACCGGTTGGCCGCAGGCGATACAGCGGGTCCCGAGCTGGCGGCCGGCTTGGATCGTGTTGATCACCTGCCGCTTGGCGGCGCCGAGCGGTGAGGTGAGTCTGTTGACTGCAGGGGTGACGGGCATCGGGCCTCCGAAAGAGATCTCGCTTTTCGAAGGAGCCGCGCGTCGCTGACACTCGACGCTGCGTCACCCGTGTCACTCACGGAACGGCCTGCCAGCACAGCCCGCCCAATCTCCGGCGGTTGCGTCGCCGGAAGGAACAAGTGTAGCTGCCGCGGCGTCCGGGAAAAACCCCAGGCCGCGATGATCGCGGTCTTCTCCCGGGGGTGAGGTGCGAAGCTCGAGAACCCCTGCGCCTCTAGTAGCCGTACCAGACCTCCAGCCTCTCAGCCTGCTCCCGCAGCGCGGAGAAGTCGCGATCAGGCCGGCATTGCACCCCATGGCCCCAGGGCTGCTTGGGACCGCAAACCACACAACATGGGACCTCGCCAGGTCCCTGGGGCTGACCAGTCACGAGGCCCGCTCTGGTGCTCGGCACCCACCGTGCATCACGGAAGAGCTGCAGCGTGCAGCAGTGCTCACACCACCCGACATCGTCGGGATCCCACCGCATCAGCTCTCGGCCCGGGCCGATTCCCCCCATACCGACGACAACGTTTAGAAATCGCAGAACTTGTGCCGAGCGACCAAAGATCCCTCGGGCCAACACCGTTGCGTCTGATGAACGACCAAGAGGCAGCGACATCGCGACGCTCGCATATCGCACACGCGTGATGCGTTGCACGGGGCTCCGCTGAGGCTTGGGTCAGCCCAACCATCACTCCACCTGGCCGGGCGCGCTTGGCTTTGTGCCCGGGGTGGTTTGGGTGGGCGGTGGCGGATGGGTCGACGACCCGTTGTCTCCGGGCTGATCCGGCGCCCGCAGCCAAGCCACGATTTGCCCGTTGCTGATCAGGAAGTTTGTCCGTGCGGTGTCGCCGGTGCCCGAGCCACAGCCGGCCGCGCCGCCCGGCCCCGGTCGATTGGTGAGCTTGAACAGTGCGTTCACATAGCGTCCCGCCGCTCGCGCCGAGAGGAACGTGGCGCCACACGGCAGTGCGGTATTGGCAGCCTCCACCTGCGCCAGACTGCGCAACTCAAGCGGCGCACCGGAGCCGGTAAAAAAAACGCTGGGTACTCGGAAATACCGTGCCGCGGCGGCGACGTGCCCGGCACGCAGTGCCTCAGACCAGCCCGCGATTACGCGTACAACGTTCGACGGGACGCCGGGAGAGGCGTTGGTTGGCGTGGTCCCCGAAACGGGGCCTTTCGTCCCAGAGCCGCATCCGCTGAGTACGACCACCAGCGCCAACAGCACCACGAGCCGCTTCGCCCAGACGGTCATGTCGCGATCATGGCACGGCGACCGGGCCGCAATGCCCGGTCCCCGGCTTACGTATAGCTTGTAGCCGTGGGCTTCAAGGTGCTCATGGCGGACGAAGCGTTCTGGCGCCCGTCGAACCAGATGGGGGTGCTCAACACGGACCTCGCCAAGCAGCTTTCGGCGACCACGATGAGTGCCCGCCTATGGCGTCTGAGGCCCGGCCAGGCGTCGACGCGGCACCGTCACGTGGCCCAGCAAGAGCTGTACATCGTGCTCGAGGGCACGGGCCGCGTCCGGGTGGAGGAGGAACTGCTGACGCTCACGCGCCTATCCGCGCTGCTGGTGGAGCCTCAGAGCCTGCGACAGGTATTCAACGACAGCGACGAGGAGGCCCTGTGGCTGGTGCTCGGCGCTCCCGTCGAGGCGGCCGACACCCTGGCGATGACGCCTGAGCTGCTCGCCGAGCTCTACCCGGACGGACCGAAAGCCCTGCCCCCTGAGCTCGCCTCACCTGGCGATCAAGGTTCTCATGTCTGAGGCACGGGTTCTGATGGAGGACATCGTCTTCGGCGAATCACCGCGGTGGCACGACGGCCGGCTGTGGTTCTCCGACTGGGGCGCACAGCAGATCGTGGCGGTCGATCCGCGCGGGACCCGCGAGGTCGTGCTCGACGTCGACTTCCCGTCGTTTCCCATGTGCTTCGACTTCCTGCCCGATGGTCGAATGCTGGTCGTGTCCTCGTCGCAGAGCCTGCTCTTGAGCCGGGAGCGGGATGGCTCCCTCTCAAGCTATGCCGATCTCGGCGGTCTCTCGCAGAAGCCATGGAACGAGGTCGTCGTCGACGGTCGCGGCAACGCCTACGTCAACGGCACTGGCTTCGACTTCCCGCGCGAGGAGTTCGCCCCCGGGCTCATCGCGCTCGTCACGCCCGACGGACAGGTCCGGCAGGTCGCCGACGGGGTCGCGTTCCCGAACGGCATGGCCATCACTCCCGACGATCGGACGCTGATCCTCGCTGAGTCCTATGCGGAGCGGCTCACCGCGTTCGACATCGCCGACGACGGGAGCCTGGGCAACCGGCGCGTGTGGGCGGATACCGAGGGCGACCATCCAGACGGACTCTGCCTCGATGCGGGCGGCGGCGCGTGGTACGCCGACGTCGGCAACCGACGCTGCGTGCGGGTCCGTGAAGAAGGCGAGGTCCTACAGACGATCGAGCTCGACCGGGGCTGCTTCTCCTGTGCCCTGGGGGGCGATGAGGGAAAGACGCTGTTCATCGTCGCGCAGCGGTGGGACCCCGCCGGCCCCGCGGACGAGCGGACCGGTCAGCTCCTGGTCGCCGATGCGCCCGCACCGGCCGCAGGTTGGCCATGAGCCGTCGGGATCCGGAGCTCTAGGTGGAGTACTTCTTCTACGGCCGCGACCGGCCAGGAGTCGCCGAGCTGCGCCGGTCTGTACCACGAGATCGAGATGCATCGGTGGCGGTTCGGCGGCCGCCCGGCGCCGGCCTGACTCGTTGCTTACTTCTGTTCGTCGAGGACGACTTCCCACACCTCGCGGGTCTGAGCCGAGCCGTCGCCGGTGTCGGCCAGGTCTGCCCGCGCTTGCTCGCCGAGCTCATCGCTGGCCGCGATCCCATCCTCCGACTCCCAGAAAGAAACACCGAACGCCTTGCCGCTGTCTCGATTGACGAGCATCGTGAAGCCCTTGTAGCCAGAAACCTCGCGGTAGCGTGGAAGTGCATCCTGCTCAAACTGCTTGATCGCGTCGTCGAGCTTGTCAGGGGACATCTCGATCACTGCAGAGCGTGCATGCATCCGGATCTCCTTATCTGGTCGTTCGCACCGTGGACTGAATGGCGGAGCGCATCCTACGCGCTCCACTTGCAAGCGTGGCTACTGCTCATCGGGCCAAGCGGCGGTGCCCCGGACGCCATCGCCGTCGGCCGGCTTGGGGCCGCCAACGGCGATGATGTCCAGACCATCGGGGCCCGCTTCAAAGGCCCTCACGACCTCAGGCGCAACCCGCACGACATCCCACTGCCGAAGGTCCTGGATCTGATCGTCGAGCAGGATCCGGCCGGAGCCGGCGACGACCACGTAGGCCTCTTCCTGCTCGCGGTGGCTGTGAGCCATCGAACTGCGCAGGTTCGGCGCGTAGCGAAACAAACTGACCCCGAGATCTCGTGAGCCCAGATGCTTGCGACCGAACCGCGCCTCCATCCCCGGAGCACGATCACCAACGGCGTTCTCGACCTCCAGCAGGTTCACAGTGGCGAAGTCAGGCATCAGCGGTCTCCTTTTAGCGAGTGGGTCTCTCACCTTATTCACAACAGCCATTGCGCTCCCCGATACGGTTACCGCAGTCAGTTCACCGAGGGGAGCCGCCCCTCGTGGTCACCGGGAGACGGAGCGAGTATGCGCAGCGCAACAGCAGGGGCCGTCGTGATTGCGATTGCCGCGGTTTTCGGGCTTGCCGGCACGGCGGGTGCCACGAGGCGCCACACGACCCGATACACCGAGAGCGGATACGGCGCCGAGTTCAAGGGCAGCGGCACCTCCTTCGAGAATGCGCTCGAGCTCAGGAGCTCCGTGGACGGAAGCGGAGCCGGCGTGCAGATCGGTCACCTGAGCGGAACCGCCTTCCCCCTCCATGGCACCGACACGACCAGGGCGTACTACGAGGACGGCGTCTCGGTCGCGACGGATACGTACACGATCACGGCACCCACTGCCAGCGGACTGGGCACGATCTCCGGACGCGGCCACTGCGTGCGTGGAACGCGGGTGCACAAGCACGAGAAATGCTCCTACACCTTCAAGGGCTCGTTCAACCCGACGACGCGGGTCAGCTTCACCCGCCTCAAGGGGAGCACCACCCGCTGAGCCCTGGTTAGCGTTGCGCGCCATGAGGATCGACATCACGGAGGACGGATGAGCGTCGCTACTCCGGGTCCAGCGGGGCGCTGAAATGGCTACCGAAGCTGTCGAATCCCTGTTCGAGGGCATGAGCGAGCGCCTGTCGTCGGCGCTTGACTACGCCGACGTCTCGCCGGACACGCTGGAGCGACTGAAGCTGCCGCAAGCGGTGCTGAAGGTGTCGATCCCCGTGAGGATGGATGATGGGACGCTGCGACACTTCGCCGGCTATCGCGTGCGGTACGACGATTCGCGTGGCCCGGCCAAGGGCGGGATCCGTTTCCACCCGAATGTCAACGTCGATGAGGTGCAGTCGCTGGCGTTCTGGATGACGTGCAAGTGCGCGGTCCTCGATCTCCCGTTCGGCGGGGCGAAAGGGGGCATCACCGTTCAGCCCAAGGAGCTGAGCAAGCTGGAGCTGGAGCGGCTGAGCCGGGGCTACATCAATGCGATCGCCGACTTCATCGGCCCGGAGGTCGATATCCCGGCCCCGGACATGTACACCAACCAGATGATCATGGGCTGGATGATGGACCAGTACGGGGTCATCCAGCGGCGCATCGTTCCGGGCGTGATCACCGGCAAGCCGCTGTCGATGGGCGGGAGCCTCGGCCGCGAGACCGCCACCGCCGATGGCGCATTCGACGTGATCCAGACGCTCACTCCGAAGCTGCTCCCCGATCCCTCCGACCGCTCCGACGGCCGGAGCGCCGGTAGCCACACCGTGGCGATCCAGGGGTTCGGGAACGCCGGCGCCGCGCTCGCCACCCTGCTCTCCGATGCCGGCTATCGCGTGGTGGCGGTGTGCGACTCCCAGGGTGGGGTGTATGCGGAGCACGGACTCGACATCGCCCGGGTGCGCGAGGCGAAGGACGAGGGATACAGCCTCGATGAGGTCTACCGCCGTGGGAGCGTCGCAGGCGCCGGTGACGAGGAACAGATCTCACCGGAGGATCTGCTCACCCTCGACGTCGACATCCTGGCCCCGTCGGCGATGGAGAACGCGATCACCCAGGAGAACGCCGGCGACGTGCGGGCAAGTGTCATCTACGAGGTGGCGAACGGCCCAATCAGCCCCGAAGCCGACCAGATCCTGGCTGACAACGGGGTCACCATCGTCCCGGACATCCTCACCAACGCCGGGGGGGTCACGGTCAGCTACTTCGAGTGGGTCCAGAATCGCGCCGGACTCTCCTGGGCGGCCGACACCGTGCGCGAGCGGCTCCGCGATCGCATCGTGCGCGAGACCAACAACGTCCACCAGATCGCCGAGGAGAACGACATCCCGCTTCGCACCGCCGCCTACGTGCTTGCGCTGAGGCGAATCGGCGAAGCGGTGGATGCGCGCGGGTCGGCGCGGACCTTCCGGCAGCACGACGCCACGTAGGATCCGCCGATCGCCACCTTCGTCCTCAGGCTCAAGGGCCCGCGCCCAGACTTTGCTCTGGACATGAGCGAGGAGGAGCGTGAAATCATGGGGCGGCACGCGGCCCATTGGCAGCCCTACATCGAGTCAGGTCAGATGGTGATCTTCGGTCCGGTACTCGACGACACGGGATCGTGGGGACTTGGCGTCGTGGAGGCCGATGACGAGGAGGAGCTCCGGGCCTATGCCGCGCGAGACCCCGTGGTGACCACAGGGACCGGCACGGTCCAGATCGGCAAGTTGCTGGCCGGCTTCGTCCGCCCCTAGTCCTCAGCTCTCCAGGGTCTTTGGCAGACCGAAGGCTGGGAACAGATCGGGCAGGAACGTGGTGGTCTCGACCACCCGGTCTCCTTCGGTCCGCAACACGTCGAGCTTGAAGGCCCGGAACATGCTGTCCCCCGGAGCCCGGAGGTAGCTCGCCGCCGCCGGCATCCGGTTGGCGGCGGTTGGCTCCAGCCGCCACTCGCCCATGCCACCCCCGCGGCCGCCCTCCCCGAAGGCATCTCTGAGCAGGATCCGCATGTCCTCATGGCCCTGGAAGAACATGGGGTGCGGCGGCATGGTGATACGGATGTCCTCCCGCGCGATCGCCAGCGAGGCCTCCGCGTCCCCCCGCTGGTGGGCGTCGATAAACCGCTTCAACAGCTCCTGCTCGTAGGGGGTGGGGGCCACGACCGCGGGGTCGTCGCGGTGGCGGCCCTCGATCGTGGCTCGCGCCCGCTGAAGCGCGCTGGTCACCGAGGCGACTGTGGTGTCGAGCATCTCGGCGGTCTCGGCGGCCGAGAAGCCGAGGATGTCTCGCATGAGCAGCACCGCTCGCTGGCGCGGCGGCAGCGTCTGAACCAGCGCCAGAAAGGCCAGCTCGATCGTCTCCCGGGCGATCACCGCTGCGTGGGGCTCGTCCTCCGGCGGCGCGACCTCGTCCAGCAGGCGGTCAGGGTAGGGCTGCAACCACGGAATCTCGCTGTAGGAGCGGGTCAGGGTGACCGGCTGCCGGGAGCTTCGGCGCATCGCGTCAAGCGAAGCGTGGGTGGCGATCTTGTAGAGCCAAGCTCGAAGGTTGCCCTCCCCAAACGAGTCGCGGGCGTTCCAGGCCTTCAGCAGCGCCTCCTGAACCACGTCCTCCGCCTCCTCGAAAGAGCCGAGCATCCGGTAGCAGTGGACGTGGAGCTCACGACGATGACGGTCAAGCGTCTCGGCGTCGAACCCGGTCATCGCTCACTCACCAGCCCGCACGTGACATTGAGGACGGTCGCCGTCATGCCGGCAGCCTGGTCGGAGGCGAGGAACACCGCGGCGTCGGCGACCTGGTGGAGACGAGGCGCCCTGCCCAGCGGCGACCGGGAGCTGATGAGCTCATCGATCTGGCTGGGGCTGAGACCGGTCGCGCGGCGTGCCTCGTTGGTGTCGGCCTCGCGACCAAAGGACTCGGGCACGCCCGCGGTCCAGATGCCGCAGACCCTGACGCCACTACCACCGACCTCGCCGGCCAGCTGTCGCATCAGGTTGTCGGTGGCGGCGTCGGCCGCGCCGGTTCCGCCCATCCCTGGGGCCGCCCCGGTGGAGGAGCCGCTGCCGATCCACATGATCACGCCGGACTGCTGCTCGGCCATTCGCCGAGCGGCGGCGGTCGCGGTGATGAAGTTGGCCCGTACTCCGGCGATGACGGGAGCCAGCACCTCCGCCGCGTCCATCTCCACCAGCGGCCGTCCGTGAACGTCGCCGCGAGAGATCAGGTTGAAGGAGACATCGACACGAGGTAGCCCATCCAGATGGGCGCGGACCGCTCGATCATCA
This sequence comes from uncultured Solirubrobacterales bacterium, assembly GCA_963731435.1. Taxonomy (GTDB): domain Bacteria; phylum Actinomycetota; class Thermoleophilia; order Solirubrobacterales; family Solirubrobacteraceae; genus Palsa-465. The sequence continues at coordinate 506,791 of CAVSVF010000001.1, read as the reverse complement.
AACACATCGAGGACAGCTAGGTCAGCCGAGCCACCCCGGGAGGCGATCTCAGCGGCAGCTCGCTCCAGAGGCTCGACGGTGCGGCCTACGAGGTGGACGTGAGCTCCCTCTTGGGCGAACCGCTTGGCGATGCCGGCTCCCAATGCGCCACCACCGCCGTAAATGACTGCTTGTTTTTGGGTGAGAAGTGCGTTCATGGCCATGTAGACGATCGGCAGCGAGCAAACTAATCGGTGCGGCGACCAGTGCATATGATCACCGGTGATGAGACCGATAGGCCGACGCTGACGGGTGAGCGTCTGGTCGCAGGCTGCAGCGAGGACCGTCAGGGAAGGTGAGCGCCGACCGTCGCGCCCGGCGCACCTGAGCCCGGGCCACCGATGCCGGCGCTGCCGCTCACACGCCCCCCTCCCGGGGTGGTGACCGTGGCGCCGACGCCGGAGCCGGAGCCCCCGCCGGGCGGGCTCACCGTCGCGCTCACCCCGGAGCCACCGCCGCCGACCGGAACCCGGACCCCGACGGTGCCGGAGGAGCTGCTCCCGGCCGGGGCCGATGAACCGCTGCCCCCTGAGCGGGCGGAGGACGACGCGGCCGCAGGCGCCGCCGGGGTGGACGCGCCCGCCGAACCCGGGTTGGACGAGCCGGTGGTGGGACCGGCGGGAGCGGTTTGACCCGGGCGGCTCCCGCGGGAACGTCCGCCGGGTGCAGTCCCGCCGCGACCCGGGAAGCAACACCGCTCCCCCGCCGGGGCGCCGGCGCGCGCAGCACCGTGTCCGGCGAGCAACGTTCGCTCACCAGCCGCTGCGTGTCTGGCGACGAGCCGATGCGGTTTGTTCAGATGGGCGTGGAACGAGGGAAGAACGACGGCGCCGCCCACGCCGGCGGCCAGAGCGGCCGTGCCGAGGACGCGCGCCGCCTGGGCCCCGCCCGGAGTCAGACCCGACAGGAGGTCCGCGGCGAGGTTGGTGAAGGTGACGAACGCGCCCAGCGGTCGCCGCCTGTAGTAGACCCGGCGAAAGGCCGCCACTGCCTGAGGATCGAGCTGGGTCCCGGCCTCGGAGCGCAGAATGTCCAGCGCCACCTTGTGCGGCTTGCCCGGTCGGTAGGGCCGTCGCGAGACGATGGCATCGAATGTGTCGGCGACGGCGATGATCCGGGCGCCCACGGGAATCTCCTCGCCCGCCAGCCCATCGGGGTAGCCGCCGCCGTCGAGCCGCTCGTGGTGGCTGCGGACGATCGCGGCGACGTCGTCATCACCCCCTTGGGCGCTGATCATCTCCGCGCCGGCGGCAGCATGGCGCTTGACGACATCGAACTCGGCGTCGGTCAGGCGCTCCCGCTTGTGCAGGATCTGGGTCGGAGTGTCGATCTTGCCGACGTCGTGTAGAGCGGCGGCAACGCGGATCCTCGCCACCTCCGACGGAGACAGATGCATCCGGCCGGCGATCAGGTAGGAGTACCTGGCCACCCGGCGAGAATGACCGTGCGTGTACGGATCCGAGGCCTGAAGGTCGGAGGCGAGCCTCAGCAGGCTCCTGATCGGCCGTCCATCGATCCTCACGCGATCGCGATAGCGCAGGTCCCGGCCGAGCAGGCCGCCCGATCGTGCCAAGCGCCGCTCGGACAGCCACCGACGAGCCCATTCCCAGATCATCAGATCTCCGAACAGCACCTCGCCGGCCCCGCGCGAGCGCTCCCACCACAGGCTGCAGAGCTGGCTCAGGATCACTGACAGCGCGCCGGTCAGGAGGATCGAGACGAGCGGGGAAGAGCCGATCGCTTTCACCAGCACGCCCCAGACGACAACCGAGGGGACGACCGCCACGATCAGGGTCACCGCAACCACTCGCGGCAACTGTCGCAACGTGCGGAACTCCGCTCGCGTGCGCATGGGCCTCCAATCGATCGGACCTAGCGAGCACCGGAACAACTCATCCCGTCTGCGCTCATACAGCCGTCCACCGGGCCGCGGAGCGTCTTGGCTCTAGGTCTCCGCGGCAGTCATCGACCTGGTTCCGCGGGCCTCGGGGGTCGACGCCGAGGGGCGGAAGACCTGCAGGAGGAGCCCGGTCCCGCTCGCCAGGCAGATGACGGTCACGGCCCTGCTCGCCGCCGCGCCGAGCGCCACCAGGACATAGCCGTTGAGCAGCGTCGGAAGCAGCGAGACCCCCTCATACAGGGCGACGAATGCGATCGCGAAGTAGGTGAATGAGCCCGCGTCCCGAGCCCGCAGGCGACGGAGGGCCCAGAGAGCAAAGGCGAGCACCAGAACCAGCTCGCCGTACTGGAGGGGGGCCACCCCCGGGCGGCCGTGGAGATATCGCGCAGCCCCCGCGCCCACCGTCCCCAGCAAGGCCGCACCCGCCAGCCCCCCGCGGAGCCGGGCGTCCAGCCGGCGGTCACCGATCCGCCAGGCGGCCGGCAGGCAGGCCAGCAACACCAGGACCGGCCAGAACCACGCCACCGAGGGGCTGTCAGCGTGGGACAACGTCCCCGAGATCGCGGCTTGATGGCCGTTGACCAGCAGGGGAATCGACCAGCGGCCAACGTATGAGGTCCGCGGCGCCAGGGTGACGCCGGCGAGCGCCTGGAGTCGGCCGTCGTGCCACTCGTAGGCGTGGCCACCGCTGACGGGCTTCCAGTCGGGTGCGACGCCCGATCTCAGATCGGCGGGAGGGGTGCTCGCTACCGGGGTCTGGTTCAGGTAGTACATCGTGGAGTTCTCGTTGACCTGGACTCCGGTGGCGGCGAAGCGCACGTAGGGGACGCCGCGGTAGTCGAGGACGACCACGGTCACGCGCGCAGGCACACGAAGCCATATGCGCACGTAGCCGTCGATGACCTTTGCCTGCAACCCAGCGGGGAGCGAGTCCACGCGAGCGCGGTAGGCGGTGGCCACCGGCGCCACCGGTCCGTGTGCAGCGGCCTTTCCCGGCAAAACCGCCAGGCACCCGAGGACCGCGAGGATGACGGCGACCCGGCGGGGGGCGTCGTGCTGCCGCCTACACTTGCTCGACGCCGTCACGGGGCCTCGTCCCAGGGTGACCTCCCAGGCTCATCGCGGTTGATCCGGAACTCGCACACGTCCGATTCTCGCTCGCTCGCCGCCTGTGCGTGGCGCGCCGGGGTGCTCCTCGCGCTGATCGCGTGGCTGGGCTGCCTTCCGGCCGCGGCGCTTGCCGACGGGGATCCGGCCAGCGACGTGCTCGTCTCCCAGAACGCCTTCGTTCCCTCCGATGCCCCCTCCTCCACCCCCCAGCTAGCCGGACTGGCTGGCACGCTGCGGGCGGCGGCAACTCAGGGATATCCGATCAGGGTGGCGGTGATCTCCTCTCCCTCTGACCTCGGCTCGGTCAGCGAGCTGTGGGGGCAGCCGCAGAACTACGCGCGGTTCCTCGGAGCGGAGCTTTCGCTGGTGTATCCGGGCCGGGTGCTCGTGGTGATGCCGCAGGGCGTCGGCCTCTATCACCGCGTTCCCCTGCTGGCAGGCGAGCGGACGGCACTGTCCAGTCTGCATGCGACCGGGAGAGGGGACCTGGTCCCACGGGCGCTCGGCGCCGTGCAGCGCCTGGCCGCAGCTGCCGGTCACCGGCTACCGACGGTCAACTCGACCCCCGGGCAGGGTGGCCAGGCAGGCTCCGGCTCGATTTCGGCCATGTCCTGGCTGGTGATCGGGGCCGGGGTGCTGTTGATCGTCGTCTCGTGGACCGCCAGCCTCCGGGCGCGCCCCCTCCAGGTCGGCCGGCGATCGGCGTCCGCGGGCTGAGCCACATCCTCAATCTCTTGCGGTGGGCTGCCGATCTCTTGCGTTGTGTCTCTGTGTAGTCGAGCCGCGCGGGCGATGAAGCCCAGACCAGGAGCGGTGGTGGCGCTGCTGGTCGGCGTCATCTTCCTCTGCTCTGCCCCCGCCGCCCTCGCCGGTGCGGCCAACAGCGGGCTGCGCGGCGCCCCCCGAGGCAACCCGCTGGCGGGGATGCGGTGGGGCGTCTACACCGGGTCGGGGGACGGCGTCTACTCCACCTATGCCGCTTCGCAGGGTCGGACTAAGCAGCTCATGGCCAAAATCGCGCTGCGTCCCATCGTCCACTGGTTCGGCACGTGGGATGCTGACAACCAGGCCGCGGACGCCGTGCGCAAGTACCTGGCCGATGTCACCCACGGAGACTCCCGGGTACTCACCCAGATTGCCGTCTTCCGGCTCGATCCGTGGGAGCAGGCGGCGTGCTCGACGGTCCCCGGCGCTAGTCGCCAGGGGAGCTACCGGTACTGGATCGACTCATTCGCCCGAGGGATCGGCCGGGCTCGGACTGTGGTGGTGCTCCAGCCGGACATGCCATTCGCCCTGTGCTCGCCCGGCGAGCATGTGTACCTGGGGATGCTGGACTACGCCTCGAAAACCTTCAGCCGGCTTGCCCACACCACGGTGTACATCGACGTGGGCGCCGCCGACTGGGTGACGGTCTCCCAGGCCAGCGCGCTATTGCGGAGGGCCGGCGTGCGCTGGGCGCGAGGCTTCGCGCTCAACGCCACCCACTACGACAGCACGCAGAACGAGGTGCTGTTCGGCGGGAACGTCATCCGGGCCCTCTCGACGGCGGGCGTGCACGGCAAGCACTTCGTCGTCAACACGGCATCCAACGGAAATCCGTTCCCGTACTACCTCTACCAGGGCGACGCCGACAACGCGCGGCCGTGCACCCACCGGGGGGAGAGGATGTGCGTCGCGTTGGGCATCCCCCCGACCACCAACGTCGCCAGCCGGCGCTGGGGCCTCTCACCCCACGCTCGCAGTGTCGCCGAGCGCTTCACCGACGCCTATCTGTGGTTCGGACGGCCCTGGCTTGATAACCAGGCAGGACCATTTGACCTCGGGCGATCGCTTACCCTAGCGGCCAACACGCCCTTCTAGGGCGCGCCACAGGGCCAGATTTGGGGAACGCGCGGACGCGCGCAATCCCGCTGCCATCCGCCGCAACCGCGAGGATCCGCTCCGGGGACGGCGAACCGGGCAACGGGGGCGTCCGCCCGCTTGTACGTAGTGCCCGGAGCCTGAAATCAGCACGATCGACCACATAGCCGAGGCTGGCGCTTATGCGCAGCCGGGAGCGGACCAGACGCTCGGCTGGCGAACGCCTTCTTTTCACCTCTCCTCCGGACGCCGGCGCAGGCAGCGGATCGCGGCGCTGGCGCCGATCTTCGCCGCGGCGACTGCCCTCGGGACCACGCTGGGCCTGGCGACAGGGGTGGCGAGCGACCACGCCATCGTGGCTCCGCGGCAGAGCGGTACCGAAGCCGGGTTCAGGACACCGCGCCAACCCATCGCCGCTCCGCCTCCTGCAACCCCGTTGAGCACGCGCGGCTCCTCGCCCCCGGTGACCCTGCCGTTTGCGCCCAGCCGAGCCGATCGCCGGGCTCGACCCGGTGAGGTCCCGTCGCTCTACGAGGATGGCCTGCTCTGCTCCGTCGGCTGCCGGCCACCGACCGCGGAGCTCGGATGGCCGCTGGCGCCCTTCCACCAGCAGCACCCGATTCGTGCCGCTCTGAACGAGCTGCGACCGAGCTCGCTCCACGTCGGCCTGGACATCCAGGCGCAGGACGGGGCGCCCGTGTACGCGGTCCAGCCCGGCTTCGCAGAGGTCCTGACCGCCTCGGGACCCGATGCCCGCGTGGAGGTGGGGAACTACATCTACTGGCACATCGACCCCACCGTGCGGCCGGGCGAGTACGTGACCCCGTTCCACACGGTGCTCGGCAGGGTCATGCACAGCTACGGCCACATCGCCTTCTCCGAGGTCAATGCCGCCGGCGACTACGTCAACCCGCTCCGTCCGGGCGGCCGGGTGCTTCAGCCCTATACCGACAGGGCGGCGCCGGTGATCGCCCGGCCGGAGGTCTCATCCGACGGCCAGGTGATCGTCAGAGCCTATGACCCGCAGAGCTTCGTTCAGCGCACGACCTACCTGACTCCCGTGCTCGCCCCCGCGGCAGTCGCCTACCGGCTCTACGACCCGGCCGGGACCGCGGTGACCCCGCTGGAGTGGTCGTTCCGCGGAACCCACCTCCTGCCATGGGTGGATCGAGCGCTGATCTACGCCCCGGGGGCGCACGCGCCGGGCTTCCGCTGCTTCGCATCGCGACCGGTTTGCCTACCCCGTTGGAGCTACCGGGTCGCCGGTGGTCTGGCCCCGCCGCTGTCGCGAGACCTGGGGCCCGGTCGTTACCGGCTGACGATCTATGCGTGGGACTGGGCGGACAACCGGACTGCTCTGGACACTCGCGTCACCCTGACGGCCTCCGGCTGGCGGCCGATCGGCAGGTTCCCAGCCGGGCTGATCGCCACGCCGTTGAGCGTGCCACGGGTGACGCTGGGGGCGCCGATCTCCGTCGCTGGCTCGGGCATGGATCGGCCGGTCGGCAACGGCTAGACCGTCCCCTCCGACACCGGCGGAGCGGTAGCATCCGCGGCCGTCCATACGTCACTTGAAGGGGAGAGAGACCATGAAGCGGAGCACGTCCCGACTCACCGTCTTTGCGGTATCGGCGCTGGCGGCGCTGGCCGCAGGCACCGCGCTGGCTTCGGCGGCCGGCCCGCCCAGCTCACACCGGCTCCACACGATCGGATCCTCGGGCGGGGCCTCCCGCACGCAACCGCACACCGGCTTCGGCGACACTCTGATTCCGGAGCCGCTGATCGTCGTCTCCTTCTCGGGTAACCGCGCGACAATCCTCGGCGGCAGCACCGTGAGCTCCAGCAGGTCCCGGCGCGCCCGGGTATCGGACATCCCAATCTCCGCGGTGTCGTGCAACGTCAACTTCACCACCCGCAAGCGCTCGGCGCCCAACGGGCGATCGGCCGTCCGCTGGTTCGGGGGGATCGGCTGCAATCGCAGCATGTACATGTTCGGGGAGGGCTTCCTGGCCCAGAGCGCGCACGTGTTCGACAGCTACGGCCCCTACTACAAGGGAACGATGCGGACCGCCTCCAGCGGTCGATCGAACACCGTGATCAATGCGCCCAATCCGTCGGTGTACGTCTGGCACGCCGTCAACGTGTACTTCCGGGAGAAGCCCTCCCGCGGGGTGATCGTGATCCAGCCCAGCCCCGGTCAGTCGATCAACGCGGCGTCCGGCTGCAAGGTCGTGAAGAGCTCGACCTACGGCTACGGCGTCCACTGTGATCTCTACAGCGATCGGTTCTAAGCGCTGAGCGCTGGGTCAGATCTCGAGTCGCTCACCTTTACGGCGTCCCACCGCGGTGGCGGGGGGGCGCCGCTGGTGTGTCTGCACGGCTTCACCGACACCTGGCGGACCTGGGAGCTGGCCCTGCCGATGCTGGAGCGCCACCACGACGTGCTGGCCCCCACCCTGGTGGGCCACGCCGGTGGCCCGCCCCTCGAGGACGAGTTCAAGGACGAGCTGATGATCGACTTGCTGGAGCGGGCGATGGACGATGCCGGCTTTGCCACCGCCCACGTGGTGGGCAACTCGCTGGGTGGCTACGCCGCGCTTCACCTGGCCATGCGCGGGCGCGCCCGCTCTGTCGTCGCGCTGGCGCCAGCCGGGGGATGGGCGCGAGGCGATGAGTCCTATCGGGAGACGCTGCGGTTCTTCTCCACCATGCAGGGGCTGGTGAAGCACGCGGCTCTCCACGCGGAGGAGATCATGGCCACCCCCCAGGGACGCCGGCGAAGCACGGAGTTCATCACCACCAACTTCGAGCACATCCCGGCCGAGCTGCTGGCTCACCAGCTTCGCGGCGCGGCCGCCTGCGACGGAGCCGATGCGCTGATCGCGCACGGGCTGGCCCACGGATGGACCATCGACCCCGAGCGGATCACCTGTCCGGTCAGGGTGGTGTGGGGCACGGACGACAGGGTCCTCAGCTGGCCGAGAGCCGCTGCCGGCTACCGCGATGAGTGGCTGCCGGAGGCGGATTGGATAGAGCTGGAGGGAATCGGACACTGCCCACAGCTCGACGTACCCGAGGAGACCGCGGCGCTGATTCTCGACTTCACCGGCCGGTTTTGAAACCCGCCCACTGGGCGGCGGTCCGGGTCCGGCCGCGGCGTCAACGGCCGGACCCGGCCCCACCAATCCGCGCTACGGCGAGGGAACGATCCGCATCCAGGGCCGCGGCTCCTCCCAGCCCTCTGGGTAGCGCTCCTTGGCCTGATCGTTGCTGACCGAGCCGGAGATGATCACCTTGTCGCCCGGGGACCACTGAGCCGGAGTCGCCACCTGATGTTCGGCGGTGAGCTGCAGCGAGTCGATCACCCGCAGCACCTCGTCGAAGTTCCGCCCGGTGGTCATCGGATAGACGAGGATCAGCTTGATCTTCTTGTCCGGACCGACCACGAAGACGTTACGCAACGTGGCGTTCTGAGCCGGGGTGCGATCGGTCGGATCGCCCTCGGCGTCAGGCGGAAGCATCCCGTAGGCCTTGGAGATCGAGAAGTCGGTGTCGGCGATCATCGGATAGTTCGGAGCGGTCCCCTGCGTCTCGGCGATGTCCTGCGCCCACTTCTCGTGGTTGTCGACAGGATCGACCGAGAGGCCGATGATCTTCACGCCGCGGCGGTCGAAATCAGGCTTGATCTGCGCCATGTAGCCGAGCTCCGTGGTGCAGACGGGCGTGAAATCCCGGGGATGGGAAAAGAGGACGGCCCAGTCGTCGCCGATCCACTCGTGGAAACTGATGGGCCCTTCAGTGGTCTCCGCCTCGAAGTCGGGGGCGGTGTCGCCAATGGTCAGCGCCATGTTGGTATCTCCTTCCAGAATTCGCTCTTGGGGCGGAGCGGGCACAAGCCGCGTACCCGTTCTTCACTCAGCATAGTTCGCCCAGGGCATCGGCACGGGTCTTGTGCACCATTTCAGTTTAGTTTGGGGCTCCGCGGGATGGACGGCCGCCGGGTCCTGGGCTCAGGCGGCGGCCAGCTCACGCTCGGAGGACGATTTCCTGGCCACCCGGTCGAAGCGAATGCCCTCATCCTCCAGGGGCGAGCGCCGGAACATGCGGATGTCCTTGAAGTAGTTCTGATGCAGCCGCCACGGGAACCGGGTGCCCTGCTTGGGTAGCTCGTCGATGGAGCGCTGCACATAGCCCGACTGCAGGTCGATGATCGGGACCCGGGGCTCGGAAGGGGGCGGAGCCAGCGGGAGGCAGCGGTCGTAGCCATGGGCGTCCATGTGGTGCAGGAGCCGGCACACGTACTCGCTGACCAGATCGCACTTGAGCGTCCACGACGCGTTGGTGTAGCCGAGCGCCATCGCCATGTTGGGGACCCCGCTCAGCATCATCCCCTTGTAGGCGACCGCCTGCGGAGCATTCACGGCCTCCCCGTCCACCGTGATCTCCGCGCCGCCGAGCAGCTGCATGTTGAGGCCGGTGGCGGTGATGACCAGGTCCGCGGGCAGCTCCTCGCCGGACTCCAGCAGCACGCCGGTCTCGGTGAAGGTCTTGATCGCGTCGGTGACGATCGACGCCCGCCCGTGGCGCAGCGCGGCGAAGAGATCGCCGTCGGGCACCAGGCACAGCCGCTGGTCCCACGGGTCGTAGCGGGGGTTGAAGTGGGTATCGATCTCGAAGCCCTCAGGGACCTGCTGCTCCACCCACCGCCGCAGCAGCTTCTTCATCAGCTGCGGCCGCTTCCGGCTCAGCTGGTAGCTGAGGAGGGTGCGCAACACGTTCTTCCAGCGCACGACCGCGTAGGCGGCGCTCTCGGGTAGGCGGTGGCGGAGCAGGTCCGCCACCGCGTCGCGCTCCGGCAGAGCGACGATGTAGGTGGGCGAGCGCTGGAGCATCGTGATGTGGGCGGCGTCCGGGGCCATCGCCGGGACCAGCGTGACCGCGGTGGCGCCGCTGCCGATCACCACCACGCGCTTGTCCCGGTAGTCGAGCTCCTCCGGCCAATGCTGCGGATGCACCACCTGGCCGCCGAACCGCTCGATGCCGGGCAGGCTCGGCGTGTATCCCTCGTCGTAGCGGTAGTAGCCGCTGCACCAGTGCAGAAAGCGGCACTGCACCGACACGGTCTCATCGGTTCCGGCCACCTGCACCTCCACGCTCCAGCGCGCCTCGGCGGAGTCCCAGTCGGCCCGCAGCGCCCGGTGTCCGTAGCGAATCTGTTCCTCGATGCCGTTCTCTTCAGCGGTCTCGCGGATGTAGTCCCGGATGGAGCGGCCATCGGCGATCGCCTTGCCGTCGGTCCACGGCTTGAACGAGTAGCCGAGCGTGAACATGTCGGAGTCCGAGCGGATGCCCGGGTAGCGGAACAGATCCCAGGTGCCGCCGCTGGCCTCACGGGCCTCCAGGATGGCGTACGACTTCCCGGGGTGCTCGCGCTGGAGATGAACTGCGGCGCCGATCCCGGACAGGCCGGCGCCGATGATCAGTACGTCGAGCTGCTCAGGCATTTCGATCCTCGAAACGGTTGCCGATGGACTTGGCTGCTCTCATCCCACCGCCATGGTACACCAGCGTACCGCGCAGGGAACACCGGCCGGTAGTGCATGCTGTCGGAGATGAGCGGCCAGGGAGAGGCACCCCGGTTTGACCTGCAGTCCCACTCGCGTCACTCCGACGGTGCGCTGGAGCCGGGGGAAGTGGTCCGGCTCGCCGCACGCTCAGGGGTGGAGCTGCTCGCGCTCACCGATCACGACACCGTCGGGGGTGTGGAGGAGGCCGTGGCGGCAGGTGAGGCCGCCGAGGTGGAGATCGTGCCGGCGGTGGAGCTCTCGGCGCTCCACCAGGGGTACGAGGACCTGCATGTCCTCGGCTACCGGATCGACCACACCAGCCCTGGGTTGCTGCGGCGCCTTGAGGAGTTCAGAGCCGATCGCAGGCAGCGGGCCGAGCGGATGGCGGCGGCGCTGCGGGAGAGCGGGCTCGCCCTAGACGAGCAGCAGCTCGCCTCGCAGGCCAGCGGCGGGTCCGTCGGCCGTCCTCATCTGGCCCGGGCCGTATTCGAGGATCCCGGCAACGAAGAGCGGTTGCGCAGCGAGGGCCTGGAGACCCCCAGCGACGTTCTGGAGGCGTACCTGCTTCCGGGAAAGCCCGGATACCGCGGGCGCACGCGACCGGAGGTGCGGGAGGCGATTGAGCTGATCCGGGAGAGCGGTGGAGTCGCCGTCTGGGCGCATCCGTTCTGGGACATCGCCGACGAGCGGGAGGTGGTGGCCAGGGTCGAGCGCTTCGCCGAGTGGGGGCTACAGGGCGTGGAGAGCTTCTACGTGACCCATGACAAGCGTCAGGTGGAGCTGCTCGACGACACCTGCCGGCGCCTGGGGTTGCTCAGCACCGGGTCCTCGGACTTCCATGGGCCGGAGCACGCCCGGTTCTCGCGCTTCGCCGCCTTCTCGTTGTATGGGAGGGAGCCCCGGCTGGGGGCGATCGCGGGCTGAGAAAGCCCAGTGCCGACCCCCGGCCCGCTCTCAGGCGAGCACCGCCCGCTCGGCCAGGTGGTGGCCGACCTTGCGCTTGACCCTCTGCAGCGCGTTGTCGACGGTCTTGCAGTCGCAGCCGAGCCGAAGGCCGACCTCCTCGTATGAGTGGCCGTCGAGGTAGAGCCCGAGAACTCGGGACTCAAGCTCCGAGAGGGCGGTGGAGATGCAGGCCACCAGCGCGCGCAGCTCCTCGGAGGAGATCACCTGGTTGACCGGGTCATTGACGGGCGAGCCCGGAAGCATCTCGTCAAGCGTGGGATCGGTCTCCGCCGAGGACCCGGCCGGCGTGCTGGAGAACGAGACGTACTGGTTCAGGGGGGTGTGCTTGTTTCGCGTGGCGGTCTTCACCGCGGTGATGATCTGGCGCGTGATGCACAACTCCGCGAAGTTGCGGAAGCTGGACTCGCGGTCGCTTCGGAAGTCGCGAACCGCCTTGTAGAGCCCCACCAGGCCCTCCTGGATCAAATCGTCGGCGTCGCCGCCGGCGAGGAAATAGGAGGAGGCCTTGAGCCGGACGAAGCCGTAGTACCGGCGAACCAACCGATCGTAGGCATCGGCGTGGCCTTGTTTGGCCAGCGCGATGAGATAACCATCATCAACCTGAGGTTGAGCCTGAGATCCTGCTGAAAGTCGAGCCACGACGCGTCCCTTCTGCCGGGCGCTATCGCGCCGCGGTTAGCAGTTCGTGGCGCGTTACCTCCCCTGGCGCCGCACCTATGCACTCCTGAAACGAGGAACACGGCGTGACCGCCGCACCTCTCCCGACCCTCAAGCCCTAAAGCTCGAGTTCATCCTTATCTCCCGGCGCGAGCTTGACATAGCACCGCACCGGTGTCAAGTGTTGGTCGAGGTTCGGCGCTGGCCACGGTTTGCCCCGTAGAGCAGCACCGCCGCTGCCGCGCTGACGCTCAGCGACTCGGTCCGTCCCCGCAGCGGAATCGCCACCAGGGCGTCGCAGGCGGCCCCCACGCGTGGGCGTATCCCCCGGCCCTCGGATCCCAGCACCAGCACCACTGGTCCGCTCAGGTCCACCTCGGTGTAGAGCACCGAGCTGGCGGCGTCAGCCCCGTAACACCAGGCGCCGGACTGCTTGGCCGACGCGAGGAAATCGGCGAGGTTGCGCACGCGGGCCACGCTGAGGTGCTCCACCGCCCCGGCAGACGCCTTGCACACAGCCGGGGTCACCTCCGCCGCGCGACGCTCCGGGATCACCACGCCTGTGGCGCCCGCGCACTCAGCGGTGCGGCAGATCGCTCCCAGATTCTGGGGGTCCTGCACCTGGTCCAGCGCGATGATCAGCGAGTCGGCCCGGGCCAGCATCGCCTCCTCGGAGGCGTAGCGATAGGGCTCCACCTCGGCGCACACTCCCTGGTGCGCGGTCGAACCGCACAGCCGCTCCAGCTCCTGGGGCTCAGACCGGATGAGCGCGAGGTCCGCTTCGGAGAGCCACGATTCGCCCTGTTCTGCGCCGGCCGCGGCCCAGATCCGCTGCACGTGGCGTGGCCCGCGCAGCGCCTCGCGCACCGGGTTGCGACCGTAGATGATCACCTCAGGGCCAGCAGCTCCGGGCCCTCGGCTCCGTCGCGTACCTCCCAGCCCAGTGAGCGCAGCTGCTCGCGGAGCCGGTCGGCCTCGGCGAAATCCCGGGCGGCGCGGGCCCGCTCCCGGGCATCGCGAAGCTCCAGGACATCCTCAGGCGGCGGTGGTTCCTCCTGGTCCAGCAGGTTCCCCAGGGCCAGCACGGCGAGCATGTCCCGCAGATCCTCGTCCCCAACCGGCTCGGCGCCTCGGTTGGCCTCCCGCACCCACTCGAACACCGCCGCCAGCGCCTCCGGCGTGTTGAAATCGGAGGCGAGCGCAGAGAAGAAGCGCTCACGCAGCGGTGTGGACCACTCCGGAGAGGCTCCAGGGACCAGTCGACGCGCGGCCTCCAGGATCCGCTGCACCCGTGCCTGCGCCTCGGTGAGCCGTGCCTCGTCGAACTCGATCGGCTGGCGGTAGTGGCCGGAGCAGAAGTACATGATCAGAGCGTCACGGCCGTAGGCGCCCAGCGCGTCGTGCAGGATGAAGATGTTGCCCACCGACTTGGCCATCTTCTCCCGGTCGAGGCGGACCATGCCGTTGTGGACCCAGAGCTGCGCCAGGGCCGCACCGTGGGCAGCCCCGGTCTGGGCGGACTCGTTCTCGTGGTGGGGAAAGATCAGGTCCGAGCCCCCGCCGTGGATCTCGAAGTCAACCCCGAGCAACGACTCCGCCATCGCCGAGCACTCGATGTGCCACCCCGGCCGGCCCCTCCCCCAGGGTGCGTCCCAGCTGGTGTCCTCGTCGGGCTTCTGCCTCTTCCACAGAGCGAAGTCCCGCGGATCACGCTTGCGCTCGGACTCCTCGCCGGCCTCACCCTGATCCATATCGTCCGGATCCTGGTGGGATATTTCACCGTAGTTCGGGTATGAGCCGACCGAAAAGTAGACGTCCCCCTGCACTGCATAGGCATGTCCCCGCTCAATCAGCCGCTCGATCAGCGCCAGGATCTCCGGGATCGTCTCGCTTGCCTTGGGTTCGTAGTCGGGTCTCCCGAGCCCCAGGGCATCGGTGTCGGCCACGTAGGCCTCGGTCATCATCTGGGCCAGGGCGTCGCTTTGGTGACCCGCCGCGAGCGCCGCTGCGTAGATCTTGTCGTTGATATCGGTAATGTTCGCGACAAAGGTCACAAGGAGGCCTTCGTGCACGAGGAACCGCTTAAGCAGGGAGAAGACGACGAACGGCCGCGCGTTACCGACGTGGATTCGGCCGTAGACCGTCGGCCCGCAGGCATAGATCCTCACCTGACCGCCCTCCCCCGGCCTGAGTCCCCGGACCTCCCCCGTGCGCGTGTCGTGCAGCGAAATCGTGCGCAATGTCCGGCAACCCTAGCGTTCCGGCGCCGCCCCGCCGGCGAGCGCCGAGCCGTCTGCCCGAGCGCCCCGGTAGGGTCCAGCCATGACTGAGCACCTTCCGCAAGCCGAGCGGCTGACGCTGGTGGATCAGGCGTTCCGCTCCCTCCCAGACCGGTATCTCGGCGCGAACCCCGGCTTCGACGCTACGTATCACGTGCGGTTGGGCGACGTGGGCCACACATGGGAGGTTCGCTGCACCACCCATGGCGCGCGCGTACGCAAGGGAGCCACCCGGAGAGAGCCCGACGTCACGCTGTCCACCGACTCCGACACGTGGCTGCGCCTGCGCCAAGGGGAATTCTCCGGGGTCCAGGCGTTCCAGCGCCGGCTCCTCGGCGTGCGCGGAAACCTTGACTACGCGGTGGGGTTCGAGGGCATGTTCCGCCTGCCCAACGGCAGACCGCCCCTGCTCCAGATCTACGACGTCCCGGTCGGCAAGCAGAAGATCTCCAACCTGACCATGGGCAAGGGGCCCGATGTGCTGCTGCTGCACGGCCTCGGCGGCACCAGGGCGTCGCTGTTCGAGACCGCGGCGATGCTCAGCCGGCGCTACCGGGTCCACGCGCCGGACCTGCCGGGCTTCGGATCCTCCAGCAAGCCGGCGCGCGGAGCCTACAACGCCCGCTGGTACGCGGAGAACATGCTCGCCTTCATGGACAACCTGGGCATCTCCCGTGCCCATCTCGTGGGCAACTCCATGGGCGGTCGCGTGGCCATCGAGATGGGACTCACCGCCCCCGAGCGGGTCACCGCCCTTGGCCTGCTCTGCCCGGCGGTGGCTTGGCTGCGTCGCGGCTTTCACCCGATCGTCCGTCTGCTCCGGCCGGAGTTCGGATTGCTGCCCCACGGCTTTCACCGCAGCATGGTCTCCGCACAGCTGTGGAGCATGTTCCAGGATCGCGACTCGATCGATCCGGCCGTCGCCGACCTGATGGTGGACGAGTTCCGGCGCATCTACCACTCGGCCGGTGCTCGCTATGCCTTCCTGGCCTCGGCCCGGAACATCTACCTGGAGGCTCCGTTCGGCCGCGACGGCTTCTATCCGCGGTTGTCGAAGCTGGAACCGCCCGCGATGTTCGTGTGGGGGACGCACGACCCGCTGATCCCCGCCGCGTTCGAGCGGCACGTGCAGGAATGGCTACCGAACGCCGAGCAGGTGACGCTCGGCGCCTGCGGCCACGTCCCGCAGGTGGAGCGGCCCGAGGTGACGAACGAACTGCTGCGCCAGTTCTTCGCCCGGGTCGAGCAACGGGCCGCGGCCGGCCAGCCGCTCCCGGCGGCTGACGTCGAAGCCGCCTGACCCCGAGTAGGGTTTGAACATGGCAGAGATCGGAATCGTCGCCGGCGATCGGCGCAACGGCCATTCGGACTATCCGCCGCAGACCGAGAAGTCGGAGGCGCAGGCCTCGCTGCTGAGCCGGGCGGTGCGTGAGGTCTCCAAGCAGGTCCAGCAGCGAATTCCAAGGGCTGACCTCGACGAGCGCGATCCCGACTACATCAGGGAGCGCCTGCCGCTCGCCTGGCTGTTGGCCAGCATCTGGTTCCGCGGTGAGGTCCGTGGTCTGGGAAACGTTCCCGACGACGGGGCGGTACTGCTGGTCGGCAACCACTCCGGAGGCAACGTGACCCCGGACACCACGGTGTTCTCGCTGGCCTTCAATACCTATTTCGGCGTGGAGCGGCCCTTCTACCAGCTGGCTCACAACCTCGTGCTCTCGATGCCGGGGCTGGCGCAGCTGAGGAAGTTCGGCACAGTGGCAGCCTCGCACGAGAACGCGCACAAGGCGCTCGCTTCGGGCGCCGCGCTTCTGGTGTATCCCGGCGGCGACTACGAGGTGCACCGTCCGATCTGGGAGCGGAACCGAGTCGACTTCGATGGCCGGAAGGGCTTCATCAAGCTGGCGCTCGACCAGGACGTCCCGATCGTGCCAGTGGTCTCGATCGGTGGCCAGGAGACCGCGCTGTTCCTAAGCCGCGGCGAGCGGCTCGCCCAGCTGCTGGCACTCGACAAGATGTTCCGGCTCAAGGTCCTGCCGATCTCGATCGCGCTGCCGTGGGGGTTGAACATCGGCGACATGCTCGGCCACATTCCCGCCCCCGCGAAGATCACCATCGAGACGCTCCCCCCGATCAACCTCCGTGAGGAGTTCGGCCCGGAGCCGGACCTGGATGACGTCTACGACCATCTCATCCGGCTGATGCAGGAGACGCTGGACGCCCTGGCCGCAGAGCGGCGCCTGCCACTGCTCGGATGAGGGTCAGCGCCACCATCCAGATCGCCGCGCCGATCGAGAGCGTCTTCGCGGTGGCGGCCGACCCGGAGCGAGCCCTGAACTTCCTCTCCGGAGTGACGCGCTGGGAGGTGGTCGGAGACGAGCCCACCGGCCTGGGGGCGCGCTACCGGATGCTGCTGCGCGTGGGCTCGGCGGAGATCGGCGGCCTCATCGAGATCGTCGAGTGGGACCCGCCGCAGGACTACGCCTGGACCTCGGTCACCGGGGTCGACCAGCGCGGCCGCTTCCGCCTGCGCACCACCGGGTCGGGCCGTACCCAGGTGGAGCTTCGCCTGGCCTATGGGGTGGCGGGCGCGGGCCCTTCCGGCTGGGTGGCCGAGCGGCTGGCAGCCCGGACCGTGCGGGCGCACCTGCGACGGAGCGTGCAGCAGCTGAAGCGCACGGTGGAGTACGAGCAGATGCGCGAGCGCGCGGCGGCCAGGCGGGCGGCGCGGGCCGCCTGAGCATCTGGGGGGGAGGGTTTCGGCGGACCGGGGGCGTGGTGGACGCGGTGGGCGAACCCCGGGCGTGGTGGCGGGTGTACCCCCGCAGCTGCAAAACGTGC
Source organism: uncultured Solirubrobacterales bacterium (assembly GCA_963731435.1). Classification (GTDB taxonomy): domain Bacteria; phylum Actinomycetota; class Thermoleophilia; order Solirubrobacterales; family Solirubrobacteraceae; genus Palsa-465. The sequence continues at coordinate 489,575 of CAVSVF010000001.1, read as the reverse complement.
CACAAGTCGCCGGCCCCCGGCGAGAGCCTGGGCCGGAGCCGGGCTCACCGGACCTGACCAGGCCAGTCAGTCAAAGCCCACGCCCTCCACCGTGGCCACGGCCAGAGCGGCCGCGCCCTCCCCGCGCCCGACGAAGCCCATCCCCTCCCCCCGGGTGGCCTTGACATTCACGTGGGCGACCTCCAGCTCGAGGACCTCAGCGAGGGTGCGGCGGATCTTCTCTTTGACCGGCGCCAGCTTCGGGCGTTCCATCAGCACGGTGGAGTCCACGTGTCGGATGGCAAAGCCGTGTCCGTCCAGCATCGCCACCGTGGTGCGGAGCAGTGCGAGGGAGTCAGCGTCCCGGAACTGCTCGTCGGTGTCCGGAAAGTGCTCGCCGATGTCGCCAAGCCCGGCGGCGCCCAGCAGTGCATCGATCACCGCATGGGTAAGGACGTCGGCATCCGAATGACCCTCCAGGCCCAGGGCGCCCTCCAGCTCGATGCCGCCGAGGATCAGCCTTCTCCCCTCCGCGAAGCGATGGCAGTCATAGCCGATGCCAGTGCTCACCGTCACAGGGAACGCTCGTGCAACAGCAGCTCGGCCACCTTCAGGTCCAGTGGCGTCGTCACCTTGAGGTTGGCGGCGCCGCTGGGAAGCACGCGAACCGTCCCCCCCGCCTGCTCCACCAGCCAGGCGTCGTCGGTCGCGGCGCGGAGCTGCTCCTCGGGCGCGGACAGCGCCCGCTCCAGCGCATCGCGGCGGAACACCTGCGGCGTCTGCACCGCCCATAGGCGGTGGCGATCAAGCGTGCGTGACACCGTCGCCCCGTCCTCGCCCACCTCCTTGATCGTGTCCGAGACCGGATGGGCTGCGATCACCGCTTCCGCCCGGTGAGCCTCGAGCTCGGTCACCGCCAGCGTGAACAGCTCGGGCTCGGCCAGCGGCCGGGCGGCGTCGTGGACGATGACGGGATCGCCAGGACCAGCGGCAGCCAATGCCAGCCGCACCGACTGGGAGCGTTGCGGGCCGCCCGCCACCGCGACGGTTCCCTCCGGAGCCTCGTGCAGCTCACCGTCCGGCAACGCCACGACGATCCGCTCAACCGCGGCGACCGCCTGTAGCGCCAGCACGGACCAGCTGAGCATCGACCGGCCCGCCAGGTTGACGAGCGCCTTGGGCCGGCCGGACCCAAGGCGCTCGCCACGCCCAGCGGCCACGATCAACGCGACCGCCATCGCAGGCTGCGGGTGGGGCTACTCGGCGACGACGGCGACCTTGCCGTTGCCGTGTCCATTGGAGGAGGGCTCGACGAGCAGCTCATAGAGGTGAGCCTCGACCTCTTCCTCGTTCATCTCCAGCGCGTACATCAGCTCGGAGGCGAGGATCTTCTTGGCTCGGGTGAACATCTGCTTCTCCCCGGTGGAGAGGCCCTTCTGACTCTCTCGGATCGCCAGGTTGCGGACCACCTCGGCCAGCTCGTAGATGTCGCCGGTCTTGATCTTGTCCCGATTGTGCTTGAACCGGCGGTTCCAGTTCTTGGGCATGTCCGAGCACTCATCCTGGAGCACCGCCAGTACCTTCTTGACCGTCTCCTCGTCGATCACCCGTCGCAGTCCGGCGATTGCGGCGTTCTCGGTGGGGACCATCACGGTCATGTCGTTGTGCAGGATCTTGATCGTCAGGTATTCCCGCTTCTCGCCAAGGATGTCCTTGAGCTCTTTGCGGATCACCTGTCCCGCGCCGTGATGTGGGTAGACAACGTTGTCGCCGATTTCGAACTCGATCTGCGGGAGGGGTACGTCCGCTTCGAAATCGTCATCCAGTGGCTCTTCCATTAGCTCAGTGATGTTGTCCTCTCTTTCCTGGCGGGCGATTGGGGGCAGCCCGCGTTAGACCTACGTCTGCAGGTACCGATCGACGAGATTGATCTCTTGCTGACGGCGAAGGCCCTCGCGGATGTCCTTCGCCCTGATCTCGCCAACTCCGTCGACGGTTTCCAATTTGCCGTCGCCCGCTGCCAGCAGCTGCTCGAGTCCTCCGAACTCGCCTACGATGCGCTGGACCACGAGCTTGGGCAGCCTAGGAATGCGCCCGAGGATGCGGATCCCCCGGGGAGAAACTGGATAGTCCAAGGTGTTGAGCTTGCGGTCGTAGCCGAGCAGCTCGGCTAGACGCCCGAAGTCGAGCAGGTCCTGGTGGGGAAGCCGGACCAGCTGCTCGTAGGCCAGCGCGAAGCTATCGACGGTGTCGTCCACCAGGTAGTCGTGGACGAGTGCGGACTTGTCGGCGGAGACGCCGACCATGGTCTCGTCAAGCTGCATCTCGATCAGCCGGCCCTCGGTGCCGAGCTCGACGATGTAGCGCTCAATCTCCACGGCCATCCGCGTGACCAGCTCGGCCCGCTGGAGCACCGTCAGCACGTCGTGGAGCGTGGCACCGCCCTCGAACTCCATCGCCGTCAGGCGGGTGGAGACCTGGTCCAGGCGGGTCCGGTACTTGTCGAGCGTGGCCAGGGCCTGGTTGGCCTTGGCCAGCACCACCGGGATCTCCTCCAGGATGTACTTGACGCCATCGACGTACAGCGAGACCACCTCACGCCGCTCGGATATCGCAACCACCAGCGCGTCGGTCTGCTTGGCCGTGCGCTCGGCCGTGCGATGGCGCGTGCCGGTTTCCAGTGTGAGGATCGTCGGGTCCGGGGTGAGCTGGACGTTGGCGTTGACGATCTTGGTGGCGTTCGCGTTGAGGACGATCGCGCCGTCCATCTTCGCCAGTTGGTAGAGGAAGGCCGGGGAGTAGTCGAGCTCGATCTTGATCCCGCCGGAGAGCAGGAAAGCGAGCTCCTCGGCCTCGCCGATGACGATCAGTCCGCCGGTGCGCGCGTGGAGGATGTTGTCGATCCCCTCGCGCAGTGCGGTTCCCGGGGCGACCATCTCAAGCGCCCTGACCATCCGGGACTCTTGACGAGATTCGAGCTCATTGTTGAGCTCTTCCCCGGATAGTGACGGCATGCAAGGCGATTTTACCCGGTATTGATCATGCAGCCCTTGCTGACGGACGGGGTGCAAGCGCCTCCGCCACCGCCGCCCGCAACGTGCCGTGGGTCTCTGGAGCCAGCACCGGTGACAACCCGAATTTGCTCGCCTCGGACACCCGCCTGTCGGGGTGTCCCACCGATCGCAGCTCCCCGGTCAGTCCAAGCTCCCCGAAGCAGGCCAGCGGCCGCTCCCCGCCGGCGGAGGTGAGCGCCACATTGCGCGCGGCACTGGCCACCGCCAGCGCCACCGCCAGGTCTGCCCCGGGCTCATCGACCCGCACTCCTCCCACCACGTTGACGAACACATCAGACGCCCCCAGGCCGATCCCCGCGTGGCGGCCGAGCACCGCCAGCACCAGCGCCACCCGGTTGCGATCGAGGCCGGCGACCACCCGCCGGGGGGGCACCAGCTCGGACCCGCTGACCAGAGCCTGCACCTCCACCAGCAGCGGCCGTGAGCCCTCCATCGCAGACAGCACCACGCTGCCGGGGGCCCGGGTCGCCTCCCCGACGAAGCGCGCAGAGGCGTCCAGCACCTCCACCAGGCCGTGGTCCCGCATCTCGAACACGCCCGCCTCGTCAGTCGAGCCGAACCGGTTCTTGACCGCGCGGACGGTGCGATAGGTGCGCTCCCGCTCGCCCTCGAACTGGAGCACGCAGTCCACGAGGTGCTCCAGCACCCGAGGGCCGGCCAGCGCCCCCTCCTTTGTGACGTGACCGACCAGCAGCACGGCGATCCGGTGGAGCTTGGCCACCCGCATGATCTCCCCCGCTACCTCGCGCACCTGGGCGACGGACCCGGCGGCGCTGGTCAGCTGGGAGCAATGGAGCGTCTGCACGGAGTCGACGACACAGACCTCCGGCCGCTCGTGCTCCAGCGTCTCGAGCACGCTTTCCAGCGCGGTCTCGGCGATCACCGGAATGCCGAGCGCCTCCCCCTGTCCCAGCCGCTCGGCCCGCAGGCGGATCTGGGCCGCGGACTCCTCGGCGGAGACGTACAGGGTCCGCCGTCCCGCCGAGGCCAGGTTGGCCAGCGCCATCGTGGTCAGGGTCGACTTGCCGATTCCCGGCGCACCGCCGATCAGCACCAGCGATCCGGGCACGAGCCCACCTCCGAGCACGTTGTCGAGCTCGGCGATCCCCGTGCTCAGGCGTTCGTGCTCCTGGGTGGGCACCTCGGCGAGCGTCACCGGCCGCAGCCGCCGCCCACCGCCGCCGCGGCCGCGCGTGTCCCCCCGGCCACCGGCGCCGGCGGACGGACGCAACTCCTCGACGAGCGTGTTCCACTCGCCGCAGCCCGGGCACTGCCCGGCCCACCGCGGACTCTCGTGCCCGCAGGCGCTGCAGACGTGAACTGTCGATGCGCGAGCCACCGTCAGCCGAGGCTACGCCCCGGTCCTGACGGCAAGCCCGATTGTCACAAAGCCGTGACTACTCGCTGTCGTCGGAGGCCGGCTCCTCGCCCGCCTCGGGCTCTGGCTCCTCGCCGCCGTCTGAGGCACCGACCCCAACCGGGGTGGGCTTCGGCGCAGGCTCGGTGACCGAGAGCTTGACCTCGCCGTCCTCGGGGGAGGCTCCCTCGTCCTGTGGCTCGACCAGCACGATGGAGCCGGGCGAGACCTCGGAGCGCAGGACGAAGTCGGCCAGCGGATCCTCGATGTAGCGCTGGATCGCCCGCCGCAGCGGCCGAGCGCCCATCGCCGGATCCCAGCCCTTTTCGACCAGCAGGTCCTTCGCCGAGTCCGACAGCTCCAGCTGGAGCTCGCGCTCGGCCATCGACTCGCGGATTCGCATCAGCAGCAGGTCGACGATCTCCTTGATCTCGTCCTTGGTCAGCTTGTGGAACACGATGACGTCGTCGATCCGGTTGAGGAACTCAGGCCGGAAGACCTTCTTGAGCTCGCCCATGATCCGGTTCTTCATGTCGTCGTAGGTGATCCCGGTCTCGTCGTCGGAAACGGCGAAGCCAAGCGGAGTGTTCCGGGCGATCTCGGAGGCGCCGATGTTCGAGGTCATGATCACGATGCAGTGGCGGAAGTCGACCGTCCGGCCCTGGGCGTCGGTGAGACGACCGTCCTCCAGGATCTGCAACAGGATGTTGAACACGTCCGGGTGGGCCTTCTCGATCTCGTCGAGCAGCAGCACGCTGTAGGGCTTGCGCCTGACCGCCTCGGTCAGCTGACCACCTTCGTCGTAGCCGATGTAGCCCGGAGGCGACCCGACCAGGCGGGAGACCGCGTGCTTCTCCATGTACTCGGACATGTCGATCCGCACCATCGTGTCCTCATCGCCGAACAGGAACTCGGCCAAGGTCCGCGCCAGCTCGGTCTTGCCCACGCCGCTCGGGCCCAGGAAAATGAACGACCCGGTGGGGCGCTTGGGATCCTTCAGACCGGCCCGGGAGCGCCGGATCGCCTTGGAGACGACCTCGATCGCCGGGTGCTGGCCGATCACGCGCTTGTGGAGCTCTTCCTCCATACGCATCAGCTTGGCGGTCTCGGCTTCGGTCAGCTTGAACACGGGGATGCCGGTCCACATCGAGACGATGTCGGCGATCTCCTCCTCGCCGATCGCCGGACGCTCGGTCGACTCGCCCGCCTCCCACTGGTCGGCCAGCTCCCGCTTGCGCTGGGTCAGCCGGCGCTCCTGGTCACGGAGGTTGGCGGCCTTCTCGAACTCCTGAGCCTCGATCGCGGCCTCCTTGGCCCGACGGGTCTCCTCGATCTCGTCTTCCAGCTCGCGATACACCGGGGGTGAGGTCATCGACTTGATCCGCATCCGGGAAGCCGCCTCATCGATCAGGTCGATGGCCTTGTCCGGCAGGAAGCGGTCGGAGATGTAGCGATCGGCCAGGTCGGCGGAGGCCTCCAGCGCCTCCTCGGTGATCGTCACCTTGTGGTGCTGCTCGTAGCGGTCGCGCAGGCCCTTGAGGATCTGCACGGTCTCCTCAGTGGAGGGCTGATCCACGGTGATCTTCTGGAAGCGCCGCTCAAGCGCGGAGTCCCGCTCCAGGTACTTGCGGTACTCCTCCAGCGTGGTGGCACCCACCGTCTGCAGCTCGCCCCGCGCCAGCGCGGGCTTGAGGATGGAGGCAGCGTCGATCGCGCCCTCGGCGGCGCCGGCGCCGACGAGGTTGTGGAGTTCGTCGATGAACAGGATGATGTCGCCGCGCTGGGTGATCTCCTTCATCACCTTCTTCAGCCGCTCCTCGAATTCACCGCGGTACTTGGATCCCGCCACCAGGGCAGCAAGGTCAAGCGTGTAGATCTGCTTGCCCTTCAGCAACTCGGGCACGTCGGAGTTGGTGATCCGCTGGGCCAAGCCCTCGACCACGGCGGTCTTGCCGACGCCCGGCTCGCCGACCAGGACGGGGTTGTTCTTGGTGCGGCGGGAGAGGATCTGCATGATCCGCTCGATCTCGGTCTCCCGGCCCACCACCGGATCCAGCTTGCCCTCGGAGGCGAGCTTGGTCAGGTTGCGTCCGAACTGGTCCAGCAGCTTGGAGGACTTCTTGCCCTCGCCCGCGCCTGCGGCGGCCCCGGCGCCGGCGGAGCCCGAGCCGCGCTGGCGGCTGCCGGGCCCCGACAGCATCCGGATCACCTCGTTACGAATCTTCTCCGAGTCGGCGTCGAAGTCGAGCAGTATGCGCGCGGCTACGCCCTCGTTCTCGCGCACCAGGCCGAGCAGAATGTGCTCGGTGCCGATGTAGTTGTGCCCAAGGCTGAGCGCTTCGCGCAGCGCCAGCTCCAGGACCTTCTTGGCCCGTGGGGTGAAGGGGATCTGACCGGAGGTGACCTCTTCACCGGAGCCGACGATCCGCACCACCTGAGCGCGCACGCGCTCGACGGTGATGTCCAGTGACTCCAGGACGCGGGCTGCTAGACCCTCCTCCTCCCGCAGGAGCCCGAGGAGGATGTGCTCGGTGCCGATGTAGTTGTGCTTGAGTGTCCGCGCTTCTTCCTGCGCCAGGACGACCACCTGGCGGGCTCGCTCTGTAAATCGCTCGAACATGGCTCAGTACTTCTCTCTTGGTCGGCGGGCAAGTGGTCGGTCGAGTTGTGGTCCTGGTCGGGAGGCCCTGGCACTCAGGGTAGCGCCGGCAGTTGAAGGGACACCGAGGTCACCGTTTCACCCATCGTTGTCGGCGTGGCCAACCGAAATGATGAGCGAAGACGGCTTGGTGCTCGGGCCATAGGCCATCCTAGCAACCCCCTCCCGGGGCTCTGTGACGATCCGGAGTCGTTACGGGCGCGTGGCCCGGGCGCGCGCGCGTCGACTTTCCGTCACGACTCGGGGGCGGCGCGGACCTTGACGGCTTCTCCACGTATGACGTGCAGTTCCCGGCACGAACTGCGCGGGCTGCAGCTCGTGACGGATTTTCCACGCCCGGAAGTCGTGGCCCCGGGTCCAGGTCCGGGAGAAGGCGTCCGGGAAGGTGCCGGATCCGGGAGAAGGCGTCCGGGAAGGTGCCGGATCCGGAAGGAGGCGTCCGGGAAGGCGCCGCGTCCGGCGTGCCCCGACCCGCCGTGCCTAACGTGCCCCGCGTCCCCGCCCCGGCCAATCCTGGCCACATAAGCATCTGGGAGGTGCCTATGTGGCCGCAAGGTGACGGGTGGCCGACCCGTGACACGTTTTGCATCACTCGGGCAGCGGGCCGCTCGGACACGGCCTGTCCCCAGCCCGCCGGAGCCGAACCCTCAGTCCCGCATCGCCGGGAACAGCACGACCTCACGGATCGAGCGCCGCCCGGTCAGCACCATCACCAGCCGATCGATCCCGATCCCGATCCCCCCGGTCGGGGGCATGCCCTGCTCCAGCGCCTGCACGAAGGCCTCGTCGTAGGGCTGCGCCTCCAGATCGCCTGCGCCGGCCAGCGCGGCCTGCTCCTCGAACCGCCGCCGCTGCTCGTCGGGATCGTTGAGCTCGGAGAAGGCATTGGCGAACTCCATCCCGTTCACGAACGCCTCAAAGCGCTCCACCAGCCCCTCCTGCGAGCGGTGGCGCTTGGCGAACGGCGAGAGCTCGACGGGATAGTCCAGCAGGAAGGTGGGCTCGATCAGCGTCGGCTCCACGTGCTTTGAGACGAGCTCATCGACAAGCTGGGGCCAGGTGTCACCCTCGGGCACCGCCAGCCCCGCCTCCCGCATCGCCGCCGCCAGCCCCGCTCGGTCTCCACGCACGCTGAGCACGTCGATCCCGGTCCGGTCGAGAACCGCTCCGGCGAGCGTCTCCCGCCGCCACGGCGGGCTCAGATCGATCCCGCCGTCGTAGCCGATCTCCGAGGCCACGAACCCCACCAGGCGCTCGCAGCGCTCTGCCACATCGAGGTAGTCGGCGTAGGCCTCGTACCACTCCAGCATCGTGAACTCGGGGTTGTGCTTGGGCGAGAGGCCCTCGTTGCGGAAGTCCTTGCCGAGCTCGTAGACGCGCTCAAGGCCTCCCACGATCAGCCGCTTGAGGTAGAGCTCGGTGGCGATCCGCAGGTACAGCTCGCGGTCCAGCGCGTTGTGGTGGGTGGTGAAGGGACGAGCAGCGGCCCCGCCGTAGAGCGGCTGGAGGATCGGCGTCTCCACCTCGATGAACCCCTCGCCGTCCAGGAAGCGGCGCACGCCGGAGACGATCCGGGCGCGGTCGATGAAGAGCTCCCGAGCATCCGGGTTGGCGATCAGGTCGAGCTCGCGGTGGCGAAAGCGGGTCTCGACGTCGCTCAGGCCGTGGTGCTTCTCCGGCGGCGGTCGCAGCGACTTGGCCAGCACCGCGAACGCGGTCACTCGCAGTGTGAGCTCGCCGCGCCGAGAGGAGAAGGCGACGCCGTCGATTCCGATCAGGTCGCCGAGGTCGAGACCCAGCAGTCGCTCCATGTCGGACTCGCCCAGCTCGTCAACCCGGGCCTGCAACTGGATTCGCCCAGAGCGGTCGACGACATCCAGGAACGCCATCTTCCCCTGCCCGCGCCGAGCTGCCAGGCGCCCGGCGACACGGTGGGAGACCTCGGTCTCCTCTCCCGCCGCCAGATCGGCGTGGGCGTCCCGGATCGCGGCGATCGGCTCCACCCCGTCGAACTCGTGGGGGAACGGGTCAACGCCCTCATTCCGGAGCGCCTCGAGCTTGCGTCGGCGGTCGGCGAAGACGTCCCCGGGCACCTCGCCCATGCGGCCAGCCTACTTGTCGACGTCGATCTTGGTGATCTTCAGCTTCCGCTCGCCGCGCGGGGTGGTGAACACGACTTCCTCACCGCGCTTGTGCCCGAGCAGCGCTTTGCCCACTGGAGACTCGTTGGAGAGCTTCATCTGCGCCGGCGACGCCTCCGCCGAGCCCACGATCGTGTACTTGTTCGACTTGCCGGTCTCGTCCTTGACGTGAACCACCGAGCCGACCCGGACCATGTCGGTCGGCAGGTCGGTGGCATCGATCACGGTGGCCGAGCGGAGCTTCTCCTCCAGCTGGGCAATCCGCGCCTCGAGCATCGCCTGCTCGTTCTTGGCGTCGTCGTATTCGGCGTTCTCGGAGATGTCGCCAAATTCCCTCGCCTCCTTGATCCGTGCGGCAACTTCGCGGCGACGTACGGTCGAGAGCTGCTCCAGCTCGGACTTGAGGTTGGTGAGTCCTTCTTCGGTGAGGATGACGTCCTTGGGCATTGCGGAGACCTGGGGAGGATTGGACGAAAGAAAACCCGCTGTATTGAGCGGGAATCCGCGGCGCCCGGGGCGGCGCGGGCGGATGAGTATAGACGCCGGCAAACGGTGCTCCGCGCGGCGCCTGACTCGGCGCCGCTCCTCAGCGCGGGCCGTGTCCCTGGATCTCGTCGGCCTGCTGGAAGGTCGGCCGGTTGATCCACTCGATCAGCGGCTGGGTGATCGACCCCACCGGCTTGAATTCGATCGAATCCGAGCACATCTGATTGCCGGCCGCGCACTGCTTGTCGGCCGGGTAGACCTGCTGGGCTGACTCGTTGACGGCGGCGCGCAGCGAGTTCGTCAGCGCCGCGCGGCACCTGACGAGTGAGCCGTTACCGCAGTACACGCGGTTCAGCTTCCCGGAGACCCGCTGGTGCAGCGCCGCACGCAGGTCCTTCTGGACGATTCCGTAGAAGCCGACATCGAAGGCGGAGCCGAGGTGCTGGCCGCTTGCGCCGTGGCCCGGCTGGTCGTTGATCGGGAACTGCTGCTCCACCTGGTAGAGGAGGCTCCGGCCGAGCACGGGACCGAACTCCGCGTTCACCAGCAGCGGCCACCACGCGTCCATGATCTTCACGGCGCCGCTCTGGTCATAGTTGCCGGAGGCGCCCGGGTGCTGGCGGTTGATGCGGTGCGCGCCGGACAGCACCCACGCTCGCAGCTGTATCACCGCCTCATTCAGGGTCGGATCGTGCGGCCGCCCCAGGATCCTCAGCGCGTAGGGCAGCACCTCGGCCCCGCGAAGGTCACGGGTGCCGGCGTCTCCCATCGCGTTGATCACGTCCGCGAGCCGGAGCTTTCCGTGCTGGGTCTTCAGGTAGTGGTTGAGGCCCAGGTCGAGCAACTGTGAGCGGTACACCGAGGAGAACTCCTGGCCGGTGTCCGCATCGTTGTAGCCGAGTGCCTGCTGGTTGTTCCAGCTGGTCAGATAGGTCTGGTCGGTCGTGTGGGGATGCGCGTTCTCGGAGGTGACCCGCTCGGAGGTGCTGCTCGGGCTGAGCGGATCGGAGCCTCGGTACCCCGGCCACGCCGAGGAGGCCCAGGACGGGAACAGCGGATCGGTGTGGGCCGCGCGGAGGGGATTCTGGCCGGAGTTGAAGTAGGCGATGTGCTTGTCGTCGGCGTAGAACCAGTTGAACGTGTAGCCGATGTGGCTGGCCGCGTTGAAGAAGGCCTGCGGGTTGCGCATGCTGTTCGGCTGGTTGTAGAGCAGGAAGCCGGAGGCCGAATCGAGCTCGTGCATGTAGGTGGAGCGCAGATTGCAGTAGACGACCGGGCGGCCGTGCACGCGGGCCCGCCCGATCACCAGCCCATAGGCAGTGCGCTCGGTGCGGAAGGTGACCTGACCCGCCGGGGTCTGGTCGCCGAGGTTCGGGCTCCAGGATTCCTGCCGGGTGAGCGTCTCCATCGGCACGCACTGTCCGTGCAGCAGGTAGTAGTTCGAACCTGTCGAGACGCTTCCGCCACCCGGATGGCAGAGCGGCACGGCAAACGTGTCGATGATGTTCTGACCGGCGGACGTGGCTGACCAGGCGTAGTCGCTTCCGTGGCCCAGCTCGACGTAGAGGTTCACGCCGGGGAAGGCGGCGCCGTCGGCGTCGATCCCGGGTCCGTGGATGTCCTCCTCCATCAGGATCTGCGGGGTGTAGTAGGAGACCTGAGGTCCCATCACCGCCAGCGGGTGACCGCTCGCACTGTGCGCCCCGCTCACCAGCAGCGCGTTGGACATCGCGCGGGGGAAGGAGAGCAGCCCACGGAGATCGGCCCCCGCCCCATCGCCACCCGCCGCCGCATCTCGTGCGGACCCCGTCGGCACGGAACCACCCACGACCGTCTGCGCACCCTGCACGCTGCCGTGGTCCGGCAGCGCGATCGTTGCGCGCTCGGCCCGGCTGGGGCCGGGCAGCGTCTGGTAGGGGAAGTGCCGGCCATGAACCGTGGTGGGCGCCTCGGGGTCGCTGGGATCGACGAAGCTCAGCAGCGTGGCGAAGCCCGAGGTGTCGGGGCGAGGGGCCTTGGCCTTGTGGCGGGGCCGGGCTCGGCGCCGGGGAGCGTTCACGACGGTGTCGGTCGCCGGCAGGCGAGGGGCGACGACAACCGGGAGCGGATGATCGGCGGCACGCCGCCGACGCGGCTTGGGCCGGGCCTTCTTACGACGAGTGGGCGCCGGCACCTCAGGGGAGCCGGAGGTAGCGGCCCGCTCAGCACCGAAGTGCTGGCGCAGGTGCTCATAGAGCACGGCGTTGGAGAGCTGCTGACCGCCACCGTTGCCGAAGATCCCGCCGACCAGGGTGGCGATCGCGACGAGATCGTTGAGCGAGAACGGCTGCGGTCCGCCAGGCTGGCCGATCGCGGCGTACTCGGCGGGCATCATCGTGAGAGCACCGGTTGGGCTCTTCGCGTTGGCGATGTAGGCGTTGATCCCGGCGACGTAGTTGCCGGCGTCGTCGAGGACCTGACGGCCGTAGGGGATCCTCCCCAGGTAGGCGACCTGGTTGGAGAGATCCTGCTCGGTGTACGGCTCGCTCGCCCACACGCTCTCGTCCATGCCCACGTTGGAGCCGCCGGCGAACGAGGCCAGGTCACCCCTTCCGGCGTGGCGCAGCACGTCGATGAAGAAGAGGCGGTCCTCGGCGGTTGCGTAACCGATCCCGAACATCAGCTCAGCGCGGGTGTTGCCGTAGATGTGAGGCACTCCGTAGCCGCGGTCGCGAACGATCGTCACTCCCGGCTCCGGGATCTCCGAGTTGCCGGCGTCGCCGGAAGGCACGCCGAAGGTGGCGTCCTTGAAGTAGTCACCGATCTGGGAGGCCCGGATGTTGGGCGCCGCGTTGGTCAGCCCCGAGTACATCCCCAGCTGGTCGTTGGCGTGCGGGGGATAGCTCTTGTTCGCCTCGAATGCGGCGAGCTGCTGGAGGTCGTCGAGTCCGTTCGTGCCGGGCGGCAGGACGTTGCGAAAGCCACGGTAGTCGCCCGCGCCGTAGGGCTGGACGTTGCCCCCCGCTGGGGAACCGGGGGCGCCGGGAACAGGCAGCGGTAGCGGCAGCGGGGGCCTCGGCAGGGTCAGGGCCGTCGCGGACGCCGCTGACACAGCCAGGACGGCGCACGCCAGCGAGGCTATGCGCGCCACCCTGAGCGGGCCTCTCCTCCTCACGCTGGCCACCCTACCGTGCGCCAGGCCAAAGCGCCAGCATCCAGTGTGATGCGACCTGATGGGTCAGGCGGCGAGTCGCGGCGGAAGCGTGTGCTCCTGCATCAGCTCGCGTGCAGCCGCAGGCGAGGGCGCCGTCTGGACCGCCGCCTGCAGCGCCCGTGTTCCCCCGAGCAGCTCCACGTACCAGGGATAGAACTTGCGCAGGTAGCGGCCCGCGCGCTCCCGCCCCAGGTGCTCGAACGCGCGCTCTATCACCCAATCGAGCTCGGCGAGGATCTCCTCCGGGGATGGCCCGCAAGCCCGCAGGCCGAGAAGCTCGGAGAACAGCCAGGGATTCCCCAGCGAGCCCCGCGCCAGCATGATCGCGCTGGCGCCGGTCTGGGCGAAGGCCGCTCGCGCCCGCTCGGGGCTGCGCAGCCCGCCGGAGATCAGCACGGGGACCGGCAGCTCTGCGACGAGCTCTCGCGCCAGCTCGTAGTCCGGCTGGCCGCTGTGGCGCTGGGAGGCATGGCGAGGGTGGATGCACAGCCCGGCGATCCCCGCCTCCTCCACCAGGCGCCGGGCCACCACCGCGCCGCTCGTCTCGCCCGGACGCTGGCCGCTTCGGAGCTTCACGGTCACCGGCAGCCCGCTGCCCCGGGCCGCCGCGCGGGCCAGCGCCACCGCCCGGTCGGGCTCGGCCAGCAGCGCCGCGCCCGCGCCGGTCTTGCACACCTTCGGCACCGGGCAGCCCATGTTGAGATCGATCACGTCCGCGCCGGCCGCGGCCACCGTCTCAGCGGCGCTGGCCATCACGTCGGGATCGTGGCCGAACAGCTGCACCGACACCGGGTGCTCGTCGGGATGGATCCGGAGAAGCTCCCGGCAGGTGCGCTCGTTGCGGTGGTGGACGGCGAAGCTGGAAACCATCTCCGACACCACCAGCCCGGCGCCGTAGCGCTTGGCCTGCAGGCGCACGAACCAGTTGCCGATTCCCGCCAATGGCGCCAGCACGACGCGATTGGAGATGGGCAGGCCGCCAAGCGCCCAGCGATCGGTCAGAGCAGTGGCCATACGAGCTTCATGGTACGAATCAATCGTGGATCCCCTCGCCGCCTTCCAGCCCTGGAGCGACGTCGTGCATCGGGAGGTCCCCGGACTGGAGCTGTTCGACGCCCACACCCACCTGGGCCAGAACGACCCCGACGGCATGAAGCAGACCCCGGAAGAGCTGCTGGCGATGCTGGAGGGGTCGGGCGCGCGCGGCGCCTTCGTGTTCCCCATGCACGAGCCCGGCGGGTACCCGCCGGCCAACGACGCCGTGATCGATGCCGCCGAGGCGTCGGACGGCCGGCTCATCCCCTTCTGCCGGCTGGACCCGGCGCAGTCGCCCGTGGCCGAGGCCGAGCGAAGCCTCGACCGCGGCGCCAGGGGGATCAAGCTCCACCCCCGGGCGGAAGCTTTCACGCTTGATCATCCAGGGGTCCAGGGGATCGTCGCGCTGGCCAACGAGCGGCGCCTCCCGGTGCTGATCCACGCCGGCCGCGGCATTCCCGCCCTGGGACTGCACGCGGTGCAGCTCGCCGGCGAGTTCCCGGACGCCCGGCTGATCCTGGCCCACGCGGGGATCTGCGACCTCTCCTGGATCTGGCGCGTGGCCGCCGACCATCCCAACCTGCTGTTCGACACCGCCTGGTGGATGCCGGCTGACCTGCGTGCGCTGTTCTCGCTGGTGCCGCCGGGCCAGATCCTGTTCGCCAGCGACGCGCCCTACGGCGCGACCGGGTTCTCGGCCGCCTTTCAGCTGCGCACCGCCCTCCAGGTGGGGCTGAGCCCGGAGCAGATCCGGGTGATCGCCTCCGAGCAGTCGCTGCGCCTGGCCCAAGGAGAGCCGCTGATCCAGGCCGGGCCCGCGGTGGGGGAGCGCGAGCAGCCCCCACACGCGCTGCTGGACCGCGTCTCGGAGTTCCTGATGCTGGGCGCGATCGCCACGATGCGCGGAGGTGACGGCACCGAGATGCTGGCGCTGGCCCGCCTGGCCTGCGACGTCCCGCCGGAGGCCGACGACGCGCCGATCTTCGAGGCGATCCGAGGGCTGATGGACATCTACGACGAGGCCACGGCAGCCGACCCGACCAACCGGCGGCGGCTGGCCTTCCTGATCCTTGCGCTCACGGCTGCGCGGACGCCTGAGGTGCCGATCCCGGCGGTGTAGACCCGGGGCCGTCGAGCTCGCGCCTCAGCTTCTCCACCAGCCCCTCGAACATCGGATACACGCCCGGTCCGTGCGCTTCCTGGATGGCGGGCTTCCACATCTCCCAGCGCTCGATCAGGGTGCGCCCCAGGAGCAGCTTGATCAGCTCCAGGTCGAAAGCGCCCTGGCTCTCAAGTGCGGCCAGCTGCTCGAAGTAGTCCAGCTCCCGGTAGAGCACGTAGGCCTCAGGGGCATCGGCCGCCACGTAGGCGGCGAACGCCTCTCGCAGCTCATCTGCGGACTCGAAGCGTCCCACCATCCGACGGGCCTCGACCAGCGAGTCCTCGTTCCATCGACGGAAGAACTCGGCCGCCATCAGCGCCTCCCTGCTCCTGCGCTCCTCGCGGACCTGCTGCGCGGCGAACACCGCCGCTCCGAAGCCCCCGAGCAGGCCGATCGCCAGGAACACCGTCGCGATCGCGGTGACCTCGCTCCAGTCAACGGCAATCGTGAGCATTTCTCGTCTCCGGTAGGTTCAGGGTGGGTGCCGAGAGCGCGTCAGGGAGCCTGGTTGCGCTGCCAGATCAGTCGCAGGCCGACCAGCGTCAACAGATCGTCGACCTCGTCGATCGTCTCCCTGATGAACGGCACCAGCACGCGGGCGAGGCCGCCGGTGGCGATCACCGTCGTCGGTCCGAGCTCCCCACGCAGCCGGCGGACGATCGTCTCCACCTGCCCCGCGAAGCCGAACACGATTCCGCTGCGGATCGCGTCCACCGTGGACTTCCCGATCAATCCCCGGGGCTCGGCGAGCTCCACCTTCGGCAGCTTGGCCGCCCGGTCATAGAGCGCGTCGATCGAGATCTCCACGCCGGGGGTGATGATCCCGCCGAGGTACTCCCCCTCGCCGGAAACCGCGTCGTAGGTGATCGCGGTTCCGAAGTCGACGACCACGCAGGTGCCCCTGAAGCGGTCGTAGGCGGCGACGGCGTTGACCAGCCGGTCGGCGCCGACCTCACGGGGATTCTCGATCCGGATCGGCATCCCGGTGCGGATCTGTGGCCCGACCACCAGCATCTCGTGGTCGAGGTAGCGGTCGGCCATCGCCGTCCACTCCTCCGAGAGCTGCGGCACGGTGGAGGAGACGATGGAGCCGTCAAGCTCGGCGAAGCCGAGTCCGCGCAGGCCGAGCAGATTGGCCAGAGCCGCCCCCAGCTGGTCGCTGGTCGACTCCCTGACTGTGGCGAAGCGCCAGTGTTCGAGCAGCTCGTCGCTCCCGTCGGCGAAGACGCCGAAATGAGTCTGCGTGTTCCCGACGTCGACGACGAGCAGCATCGGGCGGATTATGGCTGCCCGGTCGGGAGCGGCGGACCGACCCGGCGCACGGCCTGGCCCTCGCCCAGCCCCGCCAGCGCGTCACTCAGCACCGTGCCGTCCGGCAGCGTCAGCTCCGGAGCCAGCTCCAGCAGCGGCACGAGCACGAACCGCCGCGTGGTGACCTCGGCATGGGGAAGGGTGAGGCGTGGCGAGCGATACTCGCGGTCCCCCAGCAGCAGCAGATCGACATCGATTACCCGCGGCCCGTGCCTCACTCCCCCGGCGGCGCGGCCGACCGCGCGCTCCACCTCCTTGGCCACCTCCAGCAGGCCCTCGGGCTCCAGCTCGGTCGCTATCTCCAGGCAGGCGTTGAGAAACTCCGGCTGCTCGGTGACCAGCCCCACCGGCTCGGTGTCGTACACCGAGGATGACCGTCGTACGGCGATCCCCTGAGACCACAGCCCGGCGACGGCTGACTCCAGGTGGACGCGCCGCTCGCCGAGGTTGGAGCCGAGGCCCAGGTACCCCTGCGTCAATCGGGGTTCGCCTCACGCCACAGCTCGACCGAGACCTCGCTCACAGGCAGTGCCAGTGGCGGCTCCGGCTTGGCTGCCTTGACCCATACCGACTGTGCCTCGGGGTAGTCCAGCAGGCGATCGGCGATCGCGGCGCAGAGGCGCTCCAGGGTCCTGTAGGAGCGCTGCTGAGCCACCAGGTTCACCGCCTCGCACGCCTTGGCGTAGTCGATGGTGTCCTCCACGCGATCGGTGACGGTGGCGTCGCACTCGCCGACCTCCATGCGCAGGTCCAGCAACAGCCGCTGACCGACCTCGCGCTCGGCGGCGCTCACGCCCAGGTGCGTGAAGAGCGACAGGCCGGTGACCTCGATCGCCACCTCCGGCCCGGCCCGATCGGCGTCATCGTCCTCGCGGTCTACCTCGCCGTCGTACTCGTCGGGATCGCTCGGCCCCATCGCGCGGTGACCGTAGCAGCCACCTTCAGAGCGTCTACGACGGGTGCGACATCGTGGACCCGGAACACTCGCGCGCCACGTTCCAGTGCCAGCACGTTGGTGGCGATCGTGCCGGCGACCCGGCCATCGACCTCGCGGCCGGTCAGCTTGCCGAGGAACGACTTGCGGGAGGTGCCGATCACGATCGGCGGTCCGAGCGCCACCAGCTCGCCGAGCCGGCGCAGCAGCTCCAGGTTGTGATCGACGGTCTTGCCGAACCCGATCCCGGGATCCAGCATGATCCTCTCCACCGGTATTCCAGCGTCCAGTGCGGCGTGCATCCGCTCCTGCAGGAACCAGCCGACCTCGCCCACGACGTCCTCGTAGCGGGGGTCCAGCTGCATGGTGCGGGGGTCGCCGAGCATGTGCATCAGACAAACGCCGGTCTCCCTGCCGGCCACCAGGGCGGCCATCTCCGGGTCGCCGCGCAGCGCGGTGACATCGTTGACCAGCGTCGCCCCGGCATCGAGTGCCGCTGCGGCGACCGCCGCCTTGGAGGTGTCCACGGAGATCCGCGCACGAGCTCCGCCGGCCAGCAGGCCCTCAATCACCGGCACCACCCTGGCCTGCTCCTCGGCGGCCGGTACCGGGGTCGCCCCGGGCCGGGTCGACTCGCCGCCGATGTCAAGGATCGAGGCTCCCTGCGCCTCGAGCTCCAGACCATGGGCGATCGCCGCGGCAGCGTCCAGGTAGCGTCCGCCGTCGGAGAAGGAATCCGGGGTGACGTTGACCACCCCCATCACGTCGAATCCGCTCTCGGCCTCCGCGCTCACTCCGGTCTCAGGGCTGAGATCGGCCTCCGGGCTCATTTCTCGTCCTCAGGCCAGCGCCCGGTGCGGTCGAAGTACTCCCGCGCGCGCTCCTCCTCCTCGCGATCACGGTTGCTGTCGATGCTCATGCGAAACAGCCAGTTGATCATCCACACGATCAGCGCCGCGCCGAGCAGCACCACCCCGGCGCTGGCCAGCGTCGTGTGGCCGTGGCCGAGGATGATCGCCACCACCCCCGCCAGCGCGATCCCGGCGGGCAGCCAAACTCGGGTGGCGGTCAGGCCGATCCGGCGGGACTGGCCGTTCTCCTCGCTCACCAGCGGATAATGGTCTCGGTCGACATGCTCGGTCCCGCACGTTACCTCGCCGACTTCGCCCGCTTCGCTGCCACGAAGGGGCGACAGGAGCAACACGACGCCCAGGCGCTGCGGGAGCTGGAGACGCGGAGACCAGAGCTGCCGGCGGGCCTTGAGCTGGAGTGGCTCGGCGTGTCCGGGTTCCGTCTGAGCTATCAGGGCCGCACGCTGCTGGTCGACCCTTACTTCTCGCGGGTGCCGCTGAGCTCGGTGCTGGCCCGGCGCCCCGCTGTTCCGGACCCCAGCCTGATCGATCGTTATCTGCCGGCCCCCGGTGAGCTCGTCGGCGTACTCGTCGGTCACACCCACTTCGACCACGCCGTCGACGCCCCGGCGATCGCCCGGCGGTTCCGCTGCCCTGCCTACGGGTCAAGCTCGTTGCGCAGATTGATGGCCCTGCACGGTGTCGGGGAGCTGGCGGTGGAGGTGGAGGCCTACCGGCGCTACGAGCTGGGGCCCTTCACGATGAGCTTCACTCCGAGCCTCCACTCGAAGCTGGTGCTCGGTATGGCGGTGCCCTTCGACGGCGAGTTCAGCTGCGAGCACCTGGACGCCCTGAACCCAGGGGCGTACCGCTGCGGTCAGGTGTGGGGCATCCGCATAGAGGTTGCCGGGGTTTCCTTCTATCACCAGGGCAGCGCCAACCTGATCGACGAGGCGATCCGCAAGGAGCCGGTCGATTTCTTCCTCGCGGGAGTGGCCGGCCGCGGGTTCACCAGCGGCTACTGGCGGCGGATCCTCGCCAGGCTGGAGCCGCACACCGTGATCCCCACCCACTACGACGACTTCCTCCGACCGCTGGATGATCCGATGGGCTTCACCACCAACGTCAACCTGGCGCACGTGCCGGACGAGGTGGGGCAGTTCAGTTCCGACATCGGAGTCGCGGCGCTGCCGTTGCTGGAGACGAGGGGCGGATGAGCCGGGGCTGGCGCTGACCGCGCCCACGCACCGGGATAGCCGGCAGACCTATTCCGCGGTGCCGAACCCGGGCCGGGGCAGCGGCCGCGGGCCCTCGCGCCCAGCTGAGCGCTCGGCCGAGGCGGGGGGCATCGGGATCTCGGGCGGGGGCGGAGCCTCGGCCCCGAACACCTGCTCCTCGGTCTGACCCTCCAGCAATGCCTCGAACTGCTCACGCTCGATCGTCTCTCGCTTGATCAGGATCTCCGAGAGCTTCTCCAGCGCGGCCTTCCGGGTGGTGAGGATGTCCTTGGCCTGGATGTGCGCGGACTCGACGATTCGGCGGATCTCGTCGTCGATCTCGCGGGCGATCTCGTCGGAGTAGTCCGGCTCGGCGGAGAACTCGCGGCCGAGGAACGGCTGTCCCTGGTCGTGCCCGAATACCCGCGGTCCCAGCTTCTCGGACATCCCGAAGCGCATCACCATCTGCTTGGCGGTGGCGGTCACCTTCTCCAGGTCGTTGGAGGCGCCGGTGGTGATCTCGCCGAAGATGATCTCCTCCGCGGCGCGGCCGCCGAGGGTCATCGCCAGGGTGTCCTGCAGCTCCGCGCGCGTGGTCAGGAACTTGTCCTCGGTGGGGAGCGAGATCGTGTAGCCGAGCGCCTGGCCACGGGAGATCACGGAGATCTTGTGCACCGGATCGGAGTTCGGCAGGAAGTGGCCGACCATGGCGTGGCCCATCTCGTGGTAGGCGGTGATCTTGCGCTCCTTGCCAGACATCACCCGCGTCTTCTTCTCCGGGCCGGCGATCACGCGCATGATCCCCTCCTCCAGCTCCACCTGGGTGATCTCGCGCTTGCCGTTGCGGGCGGCGAGCAGCGCCGCCTCGTTGACCAGGTTTGACAGATCAGCGCCGGTGAAGCCGGGGGTCTGCCCCGCGAGCGCGTCGACATCGATCTCCCGGGCCAGCGGCTTGCCGCGGGTGTGGACCTCCAGGATCTTCTTGCGTCCGCTGCGATCGGGACGGTCCACCACGATCTGGCGGTCGAAGCGTCCGGGACGGAGCAGTGCGGGGTCGAGGATGTCCGGCCGGTTGGTCGCGGCGATGAGGATGATGTTGTCCTTCATCTCGAAGCCGTCCATCTCCACCAGCAGCTGGTTCAGCGTCTGCTCACGCTCATCGTGGCCTCCGCCGAGCCCGGCGCCCCGGTGACGGCCGACGGCGTCGATCTCGTCCATGAAGATGATGCAGGGGGAGTTCTGCTTGGCCTGCTCGAACAGGTCGCGTACCCGCGAGGCACCCACCCCGACGAACATCTCCACGAAGTCCGAGCCGGAGATGGAGAAGAACGGCACCCCGGCCTCGCCGGCCACGGCGCGCGCGAGCAGGGTCTTACCGGTGCCCGGGGGCCCGTAGAGGAGCACCCCCTTGGGTATGCGAGCTCCTAACGCCTGGAACTTCTTCGGGTTCTCCAGGAACTCCTTGATCTCGTGGAGCTCCTCCACCGCCTCATCGACGCCGGCCACGTCCCGGAAGGTGATCTTCGGCGAGTCCACCGACATCCGCTTGGCCCGGGATTTCCCGAACGACATCACCTTGGAGCCGCCGCCCTGGACCTGGTTCATCAGGAATATCCAGAACCCGATGAAGATCACGAACGGGAGGATGTAGGTGAGCAGCGACAGCCATCCGTTGCTGGCCTTCCCCTGGATGTCGAAGCCGTTCGGGTCGGCGATGTGCTCGTGGGACAGGGTGATCAGGTTCGGGGTGTACTGGTCCGGGAACCCGACCGTGTACTTCTCGCCCCCGTAGCCGGCCAGCACGGTCACGTCGGCGGTGTTGTCCTTCTCCTTCAGCGTCAGGGTCTTGACCTGGTTGTTCTGCAGCTGGGTGAGCAGATTGCCGAAGGTCTGCTTCTGCGTGTGAGAGGTGGAGCCGATCAGCTTCTGGGCGAAGAACGCCAGCACGACCACGATGAGGATCGGAAAGGCGGCGCTCTTGAAAAACCGGCTCATAATCTGGTTCCACGTGTTCGGCGCAGGGGCACAGACGTGGGAATCGTCAAGCGTAGCACCTGCATTTCACGCTCATCGCTCCTGCAACGCGGCTACGAACGGCAAGTTGCGGTACCGCTCGCCGTAGTCCAGGCCGTATCCGATCGCGAACCGATCAGGTATCTCGAAGCCCACATACCGGGTCCGTAGCTCCACCTTCTGCCGGGCGGGCTTGGTCAACAGCGCGCACACTTCCAGCGAGCTGGGATTGCGTCCCGCCAGGTTTCGCAGCAAGTACTGGAGGGTGAGGCCGGAGTCCACGATGTCCTCGACGATCAGCACGTCGCGGCCCTCTATCACCGCATCGAGGTCCTTGAGGATCCGCACCACCCCGCTGGACTTGGTGGCCGAGCCGTAGGAGGCGACCGCCATGAAGTCGACCTCACAGGGCACCTCGAGCGCCCGCATCAGGTCGGAGAGGAAGAACACCGCGCCCTTCAGCACCCCGATCAGGATCAGGTCCCTCCCGGCGTAATCACGCGAGATCTCCGCGGCGAGCTCGCCGATCCTGCGCTGGAGGTCCTCAGCCGGGACGAGCACCTCCCCGATAGCGCCGTCGTCGCTCACCTGGATTTATTTTATGGGCGCGCTGGCGCGCGCCTGTTGGTGACTGTCCGCCGGCGACCAGCCGGGGCGTTCCGTCGGACCAGCCGCAGGCTTCCGCGACGGACCTCGGCGCGCACGCCGTGGGGAAGGTCCAGCGAGGCGTGAGCGCCGAGTGCCGCCACCTCGTCGGCCCGGGGGGCGGCGCCGGGGGCGGGCCGGCCGGCGGCCCCGTCGGCCATTCGCTGGACGACCAGCCGCCGCAGCGCCACCGGAAGCGCTCGCAGCCGTGTCAGCTCGATCTCGTCCTCGCCCGCCAGCACCCCGTCCACCAGCTCGTCCAGCACCTCGGCTTCCTCCCGCAGCGTTGCCATCACTGACAGCACGTTCTGCTCGGCCGCGGGGTGGAGCTCCCGCAGGGCCGGGACGAGCGTTTCTCGCGCGCGCCCGCGCGCGAACGCCGGGGAGTTATTGCTCTCGTCCTCTCGCCAGCTGAGGCCCCGCGCGCGGCAGTACTCGGCCGTCTGCGCGCGGGTCCACTGCAGCAGCGGGCGGATCAGGATCCCTTCTCTGGGCCGCATCCCTAGCAATGCCCGCCGGCTGGGCGAGGAGGCCAGCCGGTAGAGCACGGTCTCCACCTGATCGGTGGCTGTGTGCCCGGCGGCGACGTCGGCATGCAGCGACTCCGCCAGCTCGGTGGCAGCGCCGTAGCGCACCTCCCGCGCCCACGCCTGGAGGTTGCCCCGCCCCGGCCGAGGGGGGTGACGGCGGTGCAGCGGCACCCCCAGCCCCTGGCAGAGCTCCACGCAGTGACGCTCGTCCTCGGCGGCGGCCTCCCGCAGGCCGTAGTTGACGTGCAGCGCGGCAACCGCGCCGGAGCCGGCGATCCGGACCGCGACGTCGAGCAACGCGGTGGAGTCCCGCCCCCCGGAGAGCAGCACCACCACCGGGCGGCCCTCCTGCAGGAGCCCTTCGGCGATGACAGCGGCAAGCAGCTCGGCGTCGCTCACTGACCGTCCTCCTCACGCTGGCGGGCCACGAAGATCTCCGTCGACTGGCTAAAGCCCTTCAGGCGGACGTCTCCGATCTGCTCGAAGCGCAGATGAGCGCCTCCCTGCGCCACCACCGGCCGCGTGACCAGAACCTCGCCGCCGGCCGACCGAGCGGCCACCCTGGCGGCGATGTTGACGTCGCGACCGTAGTAGTCGCCCTCCCGGTAAAGCGCGCTTCCATAGTGAATCCCGATCCGAGGCAGGGGCCGTCCGCTCTGCAGAGCCTGAAAGCCGACCGCCCAGTCGGTCAGCGCGCCGGCGTCCGAGCCCACCACCATTGCCTCGTCGCCGACCGTCTTGATCACGCGCGCGGAGTCAGGCAGCGTGCTCTCCACCGCGGAGACGAACCGCTCCACCGCGTCAACCGCCTGCTCCTCGCCCTCCTCCTCGGTGAGCCGGGTATAGCCCGCCAGGTCGGCGAAGGCGATGGCCACGCGCATCCGGCCGAGGTCCATCGACTCGCCGTCGAGATCGGACTCCATGTGCCCGACCACGTCCTGCTCCACGAAGTGCTGCAGGTAGCGCTGATGGACCTGGTCCATGACCGGCGAGGAGAGGGGGAGCACCTCCCGGGTCAGCGCCAGCATCTCCTCGGCCATCTCCATACCGCTGGTGCGCGAGCGCATCAGCGGCTCGTGGACGTAGAGGTGGAACAGCCTTACCTCGGCGTCGGCGACCTGGGCCATCGCCTGGCCGTAGACCCTGACCAGCTGCAGCAGGGCCACCAGCGGGAGCCCGGCCTCCAGCACCGCGGCCACGTAGCGCAGCAGCTGCATGTCCTCCTCGCTGAAGGACTCCGCCTGCGAGGAGCTCCAGCCGAGCGCGGAAATGATCCGCTCGATCAGCGCTGAGTCCAGCCCGGTCTCCGAGGCGGCCTGGCGGAGCGTGTAGGCCCCGTCGGACTGGGGAAACAGATCCTCCACGTAGCCGAAGGCCAGCCGGCCCTCCTCGGTGGCCTTGCGGATGCTCTGCAGGGAGTGGCCGCGCTCGCGCAGCCGGGCGACCAGACGAGCGTGGGCGATCGCACCATCGGTCCAGGCCCCGTCGTATTGGGGGATCACTCCCTGGTCGGACCAGCGCCTGAGCGTCTGCGGGCGGACTCCCGCCCGCTCGGCGGCCTCCCGCATTGAGACACCGTTAGTGCTCGCCATCGACCCATAGTGTGGAGCCTTGGTCGAGCGAGTGGCGGGCGGCGGGAACCACTCAGCAGTGTGGCGGCGGGACCTCGATGAGGACGAGGCCCCGTCGCCCGCGGGCGGAACGGCCCGCTGCGTCGGCCGTCGGCGCTCGTCACCTCTCCGGCGGCGCCTCGCGGCGGTGGGAGCGGGAGCTCCATACACCGCCACGCTCCGGCCTTTTGCCTTTGCTGTAGGAGAAGGTCTACTCGGGTTTCAACCCGATGTCAATGCCGCCACTCAGACTTCGAGATGGGGGTAGTCGGCGGCCAGCATTTCGCGGTAACGGGCGAACAGCGGCTTGGTAATCGGGATGATCGCCAGGGCCGCCTTGACGTCCCCGCCGGCCTTGATTCGCCGCCGCGCGATCGCGATCGCCACGTTCTCCTTGCCCTGGAAGTAGCGGTTGGCGGTCTCCGAGCTCATCGTCATCTTGACCTGCGGCTCCCAGGGAACCTCGTCGGACCACTCCCACACGAGGTTTGGCTCCTGCGGTCCGCCGGCACGGATGTTCACCACCAGGTCCAGGTCCGTGAACTCGAAGCGCTGAGGGGTGTCGGCGTCCCGGAGGCTTGGTCCCATCTGCGGGTCGTCGCTCATCAGCTCGAAGGTCCGGTCGATTACCTCGCGGAACTCCTGTTCGGACCGAAACCCCCGTTCGCTGTCCATGGCGGCGCAGTCTAACCGCGGTCGGGGAGCCGCTCGCTCTAGCGTCTGAGCCTTGGGCGAGACGATCCACCTGCACCCCACCGCACCGCTGGCCGAGCGAGTGCTCCTCCCGGGAGATCCCGGGCGAGCGCTGCGCCTGGCGCAGTCGGTGCTCGGCGAGCCCAAGATGTTCAACCACAACCGCGGGCTGTGGGGCTATACCGGCGCGGCGCCCGACGGCCGGCCACTCACCATTCAGAGCACCGGCATGGGAGGTCCCAGCGCGGCGATCGTCGTCTCCGAGCTGGCGCAGCTCGGTGCGCGGCGGCTGGTGCGGGTGGGAACCTGCGGCGCTCTGGCCGGCGAGCTTGGCCTCGGCGAGCTGGTGGTGGCCACCGAGGCGCTGGCCTGCGACGGAGCCAGCCGCGCCCTCGGCGCGGGAGAGCGAGTGGCGGCGAGCGCGGAGCTCGTCCAGGCCCTGCGGTCGGCCGCCGGCGCCGGACACCACGGCGGGCGGGTGGTCTCCACCGACCTGTTCTACGACGGCCGCTCGCCCGAGCAAAGCTGGAAAGACCGAGGCGCGCTGGCGGTGGAGATGGAGACCGCCACGCTCTTCACCCTGGCGCAGATCCACGGGCTGCAGGCGGCCTCGTTGTTGGCGGTCACCGATCTGCTGCTGCCCCACCGGCGGCGAATTGCCGCCGAGGGCTTGCTCGAGGCCGAGCGGTGCCTGGGCGAAGTGGCGGCGAGGGCGCTGTCAGCCGCCGGCTGAGGCGCTGGCGCTCGCGCCCATGGAGCCTTCGATCGAGGCCAGCCGCTCCTCGATGGCGGTCAGCCGCTGCTCGATCGCGCTATGGGCGCCGAGACCTTCGATCCGCTGCTCCAGGCGGTCAAGTCCGTCCTCGATCCCCTCCAGCCGCTGGGAGACGGCGCGCAGCCGGCGGGTGAGTCGCTCCAGGTCGCTGGCCGACGGCAGGTTCAGCGCTCCCATCGCCACCTCCTGGGCCCGCACCGCGCGCTCGCGCGTATCAAAGGCCCGGGAGAGCGCGCTGGCTACCATCGGATTCTCCAGCAGCTCCTGGGCGAGCCGTCCGATCGTCTCCTCGCCTTGGCGGGTCACCCGGTCTCGCAGTCCTTTTTCTTCGCTCATCACGCCTCAGCCTTCGTAGAGGATTGCCGTCGCTGTCGCCGACGCTAGCGCAAGGCTGGTGACGACCAGGCCACAAGTGGGGTCTCACCCTCAACTCCAGGGTTAGAGAGGGTCGCGGATCCGCGTTGAGGGTAGTTACTGGCGCGCCGGCGCCTGGACGGGCGCTACAGTCGCGCCACCGACACGCCGATAGGCAAGCAAAGACGGCACATTTCTTCGCTGACTCACACACCTCTGACTCACCCTCGACGAAACTCTGCCACCAGAAACGGTTCGCCGTTGCAAAGCCAGATACCAGCCAGTAGCGTCCCGTCTGGCCCGCCCCATGGGCGGTGCCGGTGTTCGGCTATGTGGACGCCTGTTGGCGGGAGGAGTTAGAACAAGTTGTTCTGGCGGAGGAACCTGAGAAAGGCCATCGCAGCCGGCGCCGTAGTCGCGGGCCTCGTGATCGTGCCATCGGCCAGCGCCGATACCTGCACGGTGACAGTCACGCTGGCCGACGGCCAGACGCTCACCTTCAACGGCGTGGCTCCGGGCACCCCGGCTTCCGCGCTGGTCCCCGGGGGCGCCGCGGTCGTGGGCGAGTCCCAGTCCTGCTCGGCGCCGTCCAGCTCCAGCACCACGACTACCACCAGCCCGCCCAGCTCCAGCACCACCACCACCTCGAGCTCGACGACGACGCCGCCCTCGCGGTCGCAGGGCCCCGGGCCCAGTCACCCGTTCCCGGTCCCGGGCCCGGACGCGGGCACCACTCCGGCGGCCCTCACTCACCGGCGGCGGAAGCCCCGGCCCCCATAACGCCCCCAGCACCCCGGCCACCGTCACCGGATCCCCGGGCCTAGGCTCACCCTCAACTGCAGGTTCAGTCTTTTCCTTTGCCCTCCCCGGCGAGCCGGTGGGAGTCCCGAACTTCTTCATCAGCTCCTTCCGGATCCCCCCTTCCTCCTCCCGATCTACACGGCCGCCGGCGTCCAGTACCACGTCCCGTGGCAGGTGCTGGCCGCGATCAACGAGATCGAGACCGACTACGGGCGCAACCTCTCGGTCAGCTCGGCCAACGCCGTGGGCTGGATGCAGTTCCTGCCCTCGACCTGGAAGACCTGGGGGGTGGATGCCAACGGCGACGGCGTCGCGGATCCCTACAACCCCGCCGACGCGATCTTCGCCGCCGCTCGCTATCTCGAAGCCGCGGGCGCGGCCAAGAGCCTCTCCGGCTCGATCTACGCCTACAACCACGCCACCTGGTACGTGCAGTCGGTACTGCTACGCGCGAAGCTGATCGGCGGCATGCCGAGCCAGCTGATCACCGCGCTCAGCGGGATGGTCCAGGGTTACTTCCCGGTTGCTGCCAAGGCCCGCTACGCCGATGACAACGTTGACCAGCAGGCCAAGCACAAGGTCCACGGGTCCAACGCGGCGATCCCCGTCGACTCCAACCCGGGCAGCCAGCAGACGGCGATCTACGCCAAGCAGGGCTCGGAGGCGGTCGCGGTCAACGACGGCAAGATCGTCAAGGTCGGCGACGCGCCCAAGCTCGGCAAGTTCGTCGAGCTGCAGGACCAGACCGGAAACACTTACACCTACGCCCAGCTGGGCTCGATCCCGCAGAACTACGCGGTGCCCAAGACGCTCGGAGCCGGCGCCGGCTCGGTTTCCAACCAGGCGGTTGCCTCCTCGGTCGCCTCACCGAACCAGCCGGCCACCGCCGGTCAGCAGAACGTGACCCCCGCGGCGGTGAGCAGCGCCAAGGCCACCAGCGAGGCCCAGAAGACCACCCGTCTGCCCCAGACGACCTCCACCACCAATTCCCAGACCACGCCGGCGGTCGCCGCGGTGGTCAAGGAGAGGCTGTTCGCCTATCCCGACCGCGCGGCCTCCTACGCCGCCGGCGGGAAGATCCAGCTGCGCGACGCCGCAGCGTCGATCAGCGACTTCGGCAACTACTTCTCCGACGCGATGCACCTGGGGCGCAACCAGTACTCGCTGGCTCCGCTGAAGGCCGGCGCGATCGTCATCGCCGGGACTGTGCTGGGGCGGCTCGGCCCGGGCAGCGGCAAGCAGGGCCCCCGCCTGCAGTTCATGATCCAGCCCGCCGGCAAGAACGCCCCCTACATCGATGCGAAGCCGATCCTCGACGGCTGGAAGCTGCTTGGCGCCACCAACGTCTACCGCGCCAACGGTCCCAACCCGTTCTACGGGCCGGGCGCCAAGAACCCCACGATCGGCCAGATCCTGCTGATGTCCAAGCAGCAGCTGCAGACCCGGGTTCTGGAGGATCGCTACGTGAAGATCTATCCCTGCGGTCGCCGGGACATCCAGGCCGGCCTGATCGACCGCCGCGTGCTGGCCACGCTGGAGTTCCTCTCCACCTCCGGACTGCACCCGACGGTGTCCAGCCTGGAGTGCGGCGGCAACGACGCCGCCTCGGCCACCGGCAGCTCGGTGAAGATCTCGGCGATCAACAAGACCACGGTGCAGGGCCACACCAGCAAGGGCTCGATCACCGACAAGACCGTCCGCCAGCTGCTCACCCTGCAGGGCGGGATGAAGCCCAACGAGATCATCAGCAAGCTGACCTACAAGGGCCAGGACAACACGATGTCGCTGCCGGGGGATGCCAACACCATCCAGGTCACCTTCACCCCGCTGTTCGGCGCCAACAAGAAGCTCTCCAACGACGTCAAGACGCTCCTTGGCCCGGGCGAGTGGCAGCAGCTGATCAATCGCATCAGCGCGATCCCGGAGCCGGTCGTGCCCGTCGCGCCCAGCCGGTACGCGATCCGCACCTCGGGCTGAGCACGCCGCGACGCCGCTCTTTCGCTTCAGTCAGGTAGAGGCGCCGCGGGCGCTGGGTCCGCCCCCCGGGCGCTACCTGGTTCGCAGCGCCACCGAGGACGGTGACGGAGAACCCACGCACGTCCTGGTGGTCGCAGTCCTCGGCGCCCCGGAACGGCGCCGGCTGGCGCGCCGCGCGCGGGCCGCCGAGCCCGAGCCGGAGCCGGCCCCGGTGACCACCGGGCGTGCGACCGTCATCGAGCTGGCCCACCCGCTGCCAGACGAGCCCGCGGCAAAGTCATGGCTGGAGGGCGCGGGCGAGGATGACCTCGCCGCCGGGCTGGCGGTGCTCAACCGGGCCCTGCACGGGTTCCGCCTGGTGACCGCCGACCCCCACCTGCAGCCGGTGGGCCGCGGGCAGCTGCTGGTGGCCCGGATCGGCTACGGCGCCGGCGAGCAGGTGGCCGAGGGCCAGTGGTCGGCCGCCCGGGAGCTGCTGTACAAGGGCGAGCGTCAGACCCGGGCGAAGATCCTCCAGCCGCAGGCGCGGCTCGCCGCGCTGCTGAGCGGGCGCGAGCAGGCCCTGGCCTGCGAGGAGCTGGTGCTCCGCGTGCGCCTGGACCTCGACAGCGGCCGCGAGCGGGAGGCGGCGCTCGGGCTGCTGGTTGCTCTCGACTCCGCGCTGGCCGAGCTGAGCCTCGACCCCGGGCAGAACGCGCTGGCCGAGCGGCTCGCCGAGCTTCGCGCCCAGCGTGACCCGGTCGCCGCCGCGGCGCAGGCCGCGCTGTCAGGACCGATCGGGGAGCGGCGTGAGAACGTGGCCTTCACGTTGGCGCGCATCGAGGCGGCGCTGCGCGCCCGCGCGGTCGCTAACGAGTGAGCTGCAGCGCGTCCTGAAGCGCGGCCAGTTCCTGAACCACGTCCCCGGTCAGCTTGACCTCCGCGCCGGGAGTCGTACGGCGTCGGACCCTGGGTTACGATCGCGACTCGTCCGCCGCCGGCCAGTGTCACCGCGGGTAGCTGGGCGACCGGATACACCTCCAGCGAGGATCCGACGCACAGCAGCAGGTCCGCGCCGGCAGCCAGCCGCTCGGCCTCCTTCAGCGCATCGACGGGCAGGTACTCGCCGAACAGCACCACATCGGGCTTGAGCGGCCGACCGCACTCGCACTTCGGCACCCCAGCGCTGTCGGCGGCCTGGCGGCGGACCACGTCCTGGAGGTGGTACTCCTCCGCGCAGTGCAGGCACGAGCTGGTGGCGATCGTGCCATGGACCTCCACCAGCCTGCGAGTGCCGGCACGGCGGTGGAGCTGATCGATGTTCTGGGTGATGACGGCCTCGAGGATCCCCGCCTGCTCCAGCTCGGCCAGCGCCTCGTGAGCACCGTTGGGCTGCTTGTCCTCCAGCATCCCGAACCGCTCGCCGTAGAAGGTCCAGAAGCGCTCTGGGTCACGGCGGAACACGTCGATGTGGGCCACCTCCATCGGATCGACGTTCTCCCACAGCCCGGTACGCGGCGTGCGGAAGTCCGGGATGCCGGAGGGCACGGAGATGCCCGCGCCGGTCAGCGCCACCACGCTGTCGGCGTCACGGATGAGCTCGGCTAGCTGCGCGGCCTGGGGTCCCGGTTCGCTCATGTTCCCGCCGCTGCCGCCGGGTCGCTCACTTGCCCTGAAGCGCTCACTTGCCCTGAAAGCGCGGGGTCCGCTTGCCCAGGAAGGCGGAGATGCCCTCCTTGGCGTCCTCGGAGGCGAACACGGCGGCGAATCCCTGCTTCTCCTGCTCGATTCCGCTGTCGATATCCCCGGCGCCGGTTACCTGCTTGATCTGCTGGACCGCCAGCGGGGGCTGGGCGGCCAGCTTCCGCGCCCAGGCCAGGGCGCTGTCCAGCAGCTCGTGGTCGGGGACCACGCGGTTGGCCAGTCCGAACTCGAAGGCCTCGCCGGCGCCGATCGGCTCGCCGGTGAGGTTGAGCTCCAGTGCCCGGCCCTCTCCGACGAGACGTGGGAGGCGCTGGGTCCCGCCGAAGCCGGGAATGATCCCGAGGTTGATCTCCGGCTGCCCGAACATCGCCGACTCCGCCGCGATCCGCAGATCACAGGCCATCGCCAGCTCGCAGCCGCCGCCGAACGCCAGCGCGTTGACGGCGGCGATCGTCACCACCGGCGAGCGCTCCATCTCCCGCAGCAGCCCGTGCACCTCGTCCAGCAGCTCCTTGCCGGCGTCGGCGTCCATCTGGGTGAACGCCTTGATGTCGGCGCCGGCGCAGAACAGCATCGGGTTGGCGGAGGCGACCACGAGCGCGCGGACGTCGCTCGCGGTGACGGCGTCCCACAGCTTTCGCAGGGAGCTGACCACCTCGGGGGAGATCGAGTTCGCGGGGGGGCGATCGAGCCAGGCAATGGCGACGCTCTCCCCGCTGTCTCGCTTCCCCACCTCCCGGGTCTCCAACTTCACCGGGCTCTCCTCCCAGCCGCTGTCAGGGCGCGCGTAGGGGAAGAACCCCTGGCCTGACTTGACCCCCAGTCGCCCCTGGGCCACCAGCCGCCGGAGGATCGTGGGCGGCTCGAAGCTCTCACCCCATTCCCGCTGCGCTCTCTGCAGCTTGTCGAGGACGACGTCGAGGCCTTCCTGGTCCGCGCGGGCGAACGGCGGCGGCATGATCCCGGCGCCGGCCATCATCCCCAGGTCGATGTCCTTCATCGCCGCGACGCCCTCCTCCAGCACCAGGCAGCTCTCCACCAGGGCCTTCAGGGTGAAGCGGTCGACCAGCGCGTCGCGGTCGATCTCAGCCGCCCCGGTCCCCTCAGCCGCCCCCTTCCCGTCAGCCGCCGTGCTCATAGAACCCCTTCCCGGTCTTGGCGCCAAGCTCGCCGGCGGCGACGTGCGCCTGCATCCCGGCGTGGACGTAGAAACGATCTCCGTAGCTGTCGCGCAGGTGCTCGGCGACGTGGAGGACGGTGTCGAGCCCCAGCAGATCGGCGAGGTAGAACGGCCCCACCGGTGCGGCCTTTGACTCGGCCACGATCCGGTCAAGCTCGGCCAGCTCCATCCCGGTCTCCTCCTGCGCGCGCCACAGCTCGGACACGCTTGAGTTGAGGATCCGGTTGACCACGAAGCCGGGGGCCTCGCCGCAGCGGATCGGCATCTTGCGGATCGCCTGCGCGAAGTTGCTGGCGACCTGCATCGTCTCCGCCGAGGTGTCCTCGCCGGCGATCACCTCGATCAGCCGCATCATCGACGCCGGGTAGAAGAAGTGAAAGCCCACCACCTGGTCAGGACGACTGGTGGCCTCCCCCATCTCGGTGATCGACAGCGATGAGGTGTTGGAGGCGAGGATTGCGGGGCCCGGTGTCACCTCGTCCAGCTCGGCGAAGACCCCCTGCTTGATCTCCATCCGCTCCGGCACCGCCTCGATCACGAAGTCGACGTCGGCGAAGGCCTCGTACTCGGTGGTTCCGGTGATCAGCGCGAGCTTGCGCTCGAGCTCGGCTGGCTCCATCTTGCCCGCGTCGACCCTTGGCTGCCAGAGCGAGCGGGCTTTCTCGATCCCGGTATCGACGAACCGTTGCTCGACATCCTTGAGGACCACAGGGATGTCGGCGGCAGCGATCGTGTGCGCTATCTCCCCACCCATCGTGCCCGCGCCGACGACGCCGGCCTTGAAGACGAACATGGCGGCGAGTCTAACTCTGGTCCTGCTGCGCGCGCGCCTGCGCTTTGTCCTGAGCCTGCGTCGCCGCGAGCTCGGCCCCGAACCGATCCAAAGTGTCGTTGAGGGCCAGCCGCCAGACGCGGCGGACGAAGAGCCGGTCTACGACGGGAGTGAAGAGTGAGCGCTTGCGGATCTCGTAGGTGAGCGTGAGTTCAACGCTGACTTGGTCCCCGCTCTCGTCCTCGCCGGCGGGACGAAAGGCCACGCTCTGCGAACCGTCGATGGAGTCGTCGGTGATCTCGCTGGTCTGGCCCAGGCGAGGCTCGTAGGCGGTGACCTTCTCCGTGACCCTGCCCCGGCCCGCCGGGCCCGAGTGCCACACCACCCTGCTGCCGGTGGCCGGCCAGTTGTCGGTGGTCTCCTCGACGCTGGCGAGGCCCTCGACCCAGGACGACCAGCGGGCGGTGTCGTACCACACGATTTCGGCGGCGTGGATGGAGCCGGGGAAGGTCTGGCTGACGCTGACGGTGCTCACGGGGGGGTCACCTACGATTTCGTCCGGGGGGTGGTCGAAATGCTCGGTACCCCCGCGACCTGCGGAGCAAAGCTTAGGAGCGGAGGTGGATCCGGATGCTCTTGAGCGTACGCGCGGTCCCGTACTTGGGCGTGAAGGTGACCTGCCAGCCGGACCACCATGTGTGGGTGCTCTCGCAGCAGCCTGCGGCCCGAGCTGCCCGGGCGCAGGCGCAACCTGACCGTCTCGGCCTTGTGGGCGGTGACGCTTGCACGCGCGCGTAGACGACCGAGGCGTTGTGGCGATGTCCGTGTGTGGTCACTGCGACCACCGCGGTCTCCGTCGCGGTGATGGAGCCGGGGTCCGGCAGCTTGAGGTTGAAGGCGACCACGCCTCCAGCGCCGGTCTTGACGGAGTGGAGCGCGAAGTGGTTGGACGGAGCCACCACGGTGTAGTTGATGGAGGCGGTGAACCGCTCGCCATCGTTCAGGGTCTCGGAGGCCGTGTATGTGTAACTTGCCGACGTGCGAGGTGTTCAAGCGGGTGCCGCTGGACGTGCAGGACGTCAACATGGCGCCGCTGCTCCCACTTGAGCACTCGATGAGCGGGTAGACCTGCTGTCCCGCCGTGTAGGTCTGGTTGTTGGGCGGCGAGACGATCTTGACCCCCGCGGCGATGGCCGGGACCACCGTGTAGGAAGCGAACGCCTTGGCCGTTTGGTTGTCATGCGTCTGCGCCACCACCTCGTAGGTCTACGTGCCGAGTTGGCTGGTGTTGAGGTGTCCGGCCCCCCCCCTGCCTCCATTGTTATCCATGCACGAGCTGATGTTGCTCTGGCCGCCAGGGTCAGTACAAGCGAACTGCACAGGGGCAAAAGAGTTCTGCGGATAGGTTCGGCCGTTCACCGGAGTCAGGATCGCCGCTGACGGATCACTGTGGGGTGTTACCGCGTTCGACGGGCCGATCGAGTTGGAGCTGCCGAGGGGATTAACCGCCTGCACGCGGAAGGTGTAACTGGTCCCGTTGGTCAGCCCGCTCACGGCGATCGGGCTGTTTCCGGTTCCGGTCGCGGGTCCCGGGTTGGCCGTGGCCTGGTAGGTGGTGGGGTTGCAGGTCACCGCCCCCGGCGTGAAGCCGCTCACCGTGGCTGCTCCGTCGCCGGCAGTCGCGGTCGGAGACCCTGACGGCGCTGTCGGCATGCTGCCTGTAGACACCGACCCCATGTTGTTGACCGAACCGTTGATGGTCCCGACGGTGCCACCTGAGTTGCATCCCAGGTACGCGTATCTCGACGTCGCGCTGATCGTGCCGTTTTCCGTGCCCAACACGGTGAGCGTCTCGTGGTAGGTGACCTGGAGGTCCACCGATGAGGTGCCGTTCAATGTGGCCTTGCCAAGGCCCGTTAAGGTCAAGGCATCGGACGCGCCGCCGCCGACACCCTGGAGGCTGGTCAGCGAGCTGGTATTGAGGCCATCGAGGGTTACGCTCGTTCCGAGGGTCAGGGCGCCACCAAACGTCTGGTTCCCTGAGGTCTGAGACATCGCCGGACAACGAGGTCGGGATCCCGTTGCCGACCGCGACGTCTGCCAGCGCCTGAGTGCCCCCGAGGGTACCGCCGAATGAGAGGGAGCCGGCTTGCGAGACGGTCAGGTCCGCGTTGCCATTCACCGTTGAAGCAAAGGTCACCGCCGCTCCCGTTCCCGCGGTGACGGTGACGTCGCCGCCGAGCGTCACCGCGCCGCCGTAGCTCTGAACGCCAGTAGTGGTGACGTTCCCGCCCAGGGTCGACGAAACGCCATTGGCGAGGGTGAGGCTCGTCAACGGGGTTACGCTCCCCACGGCACCCTCGAAGGAAACCAAGGAGCCTGCACTGATCGTCAGCTTCTGGGCTCCGTCGACTGTCGAGTAGAACGTCACGTGGCCGGCGAGCGTCGCATTGATGCCGAGGGTCACGGCCCCGCCGTACTGCTGCGGGTCCGAGGTGGTCACGTTTCCGTTCAGGTTGACCGCGGTGCCGCTGGGAGTGGAGAGGCCTGTGAGCGGGGTCGTACCGCCGACATTTCCTGAAATCGTCACCGAGCCGGCTGACGAGACGGTCAGGGATTGGCCACCCGCACTACCACTATCGACTGAGGAGTTGAAGGTCACCGTTCCCGTGCCCGCGGCGAGAGTGGCGTCTGCGCCAAGCGTGACCGGGCCGCTGTAGGTCTGATCGCCGGACGGGGAGGTGGTGACCGAACCTCCGTTGAGAGCGATCGATCCCCCCGCTGCCGTGAGGCTCAGAGACGTGAGCGGAGCCGTCCCTCCCACCGCACCGCCAAGGGTGACCGTGCCGGTTCCGGCATTGACCGTCAGACCAAACGCACCGTCGACGGTCCCGCTGAAGGTCACGTTGCTGTTCGCAGTGTTAACGCTGGTCGATTGCCCGAGTGTGACCGGCCCGCTGTAGGTCTGAGCGCCGGAGGTCGCGACTCCCGCACCGTTGAGGTTGATCGCTCCGGCGGTGAGGTTCAGGGACGCGAGCTGACTTTGATTTCCCACCGACCCGGACAGGGTCAGGCTGCCTGTCCCAGTGTTGGCGGTGAGCCCGAATCCACCGTTGACCGTCCCTGAAAATGTAACGTTGCTGTTCGTTGTGGTCACGTTGGCGTTCTGCCCGAGCGTGACCCTTCCGCCGAAGCTCTGGGCGCCAGTCGTCTGGATCGTGCCGCCGTCAACTGCGATCCCGTTTGAGTCGGTGAGACTCAGGGATGTGAGCGCGGTATTCGACCCGACGGCGCCAGAGAAGGTCAGCGGGCCGCCGGCATTGACGGTTAGTGAAGAAGCACCGTCGACAGTGCCGCTGAAGATCACGCCCCCCCCAGCGGTGGCCACGGTGGTGCCCGTTCCAAGCGATACCGGACCGTTGAAGGTGATTCCTGAGTAGTTGGTCAGGGTCGAAGCATCTAGCTGGACCGCCCCGGCGGGATTGAATGTCAGGCCGTTGTTGCTGGAAGTCGCATCGGGGTCGCTGTCGACAGTGATGTTGCCGACTTGTGCGCCGCTCGTGCCGGTGTTGATCGAGACCGCCTCGTTGGCCTGCAGATCCCCCTGGATATGGCTCGCGCTTACCTGCGCGTCATCGGCGGTCGCAGTGATGTCGCCGTTGGTGTCCGTGTAGCCGCTGTCGGTCGACCCGATCGTGATGTTCTCCGCCGCCTGGGCCGCCGCCGGCAAAGCCACTGTGAACACCCCCGCCAGCACCAGCAGCAACATCAACCGCTTCAGCGCCATCCGTGAACTCCTCCAGACAAGATCTTGTTCTTCCCCACCTAGGACGGCGTCACTGTAGCCGGAACGCCGCCTCAACGCGCCACTAAGCACCCGTTTCTGGTCTTGACAAGCGATATATCGTTATCTATCGGATGAAGCCTCGGCACATGGACAAGCTGGAACGCCTGGCCATGCTCCGCGAGCTCAGCGAGAGCGGCTGGGGTGGCCCCGGCGGCCCCTGGAAACACGGAGGTTGGGGCGGTGGCCGCGGCGGTGGACCCCGCGGGCGCGGCCGGCGCCGGCGCGGTGACGTGCGCCAGGCCATCCTCCTGCTCCTCTCCGAGCAGCCGCACAACGGCTACCAGCTGATGCAGACGATCGAGGAGCGCAGCGGGGGCCGCTGGCGCCCCAGCCCGGGCTCGGTGTACCCCACCCTGGCCCAGCTGGAGGACGAAGGCCTGATCCGGGCCACCGAGGCCGACGGGACCAAGCTGTTTGAGATCACCCCGGCGGGCCAGAAGCAGCTCGCCGACTCGGGCTCCGCTGCCGCCCCCTGGGCCGAGGCCGAGGACACCGAGGGCGACGACTCCCCTGACCTGCGTAACCTCATACGCGGGCTGGTGCTCGCTATCACCCAGGTCGCCCAGGCGGGTAATCCCGAGCAGACCCAGCGAGCAGCCGAGCTGCTGGCGCAGACCCGGCGAGAGCTCTACAAGATTCTGGCCGAGGAAGACGATGGCTGAACAGACGGCGATATCCGTAAACGGACTGCAGAAGCGCTTCGGCGAGGTCGAGGCCGTGCGGGGCGTGGACTTTGAGGTGGCGCCCGGAGAGGTGTTCGGCTTTCTCGGCCCCAACGGGGCCGGCAAGACGACCACGATCAACATGCTCTGCACGCTGGTCAAGCCGACCTCGGGCGCGGCCACGGTGGCGGGCCACGACGTGGTCACAGAGCGCGACGACGTCCGCCGCAACATCGGCCTGGTCTTCCAGGACCCAACGCTCGACAGCTACCTCACCGGTGACCAGAACCTGAAGCTGCACGCCGAGCTCTACGGCATCCAGAAAGACCTGGTGGCGCCGCGTATGCAGCAGGTGCTGGAGATGGTGGGGCTGTGGGAGCGCAAGGACTCGGTGGTGGGCACCTACTCCGGTGGCATGCGGCGGCGGCTGGAGATTGCGCGCGGGCTGATGCACTCACCACGCGTCCTGTTCCTGGACGAGCCGACGATCGGGCTCGATCCCCAGACTCGGCGCTCAATCTGGGGCTACATCCGGGAGCTCAAGGAGCGCGAGGAGATCACCATCTTCATGACCACCCACTACATGGACGAGGCCGAGTGGTGTGACCGGATCGCGATCATGGACCACGGGGAGATCGTCGCTCTCGACTCTCCCGAAACCCTGAAAGCCGGGATCGGCACCGACCGCATCACCATCCACACCGACGACGACGAGGCGGCGATCGAGGCGTTGAACGAGCAGTTCGGCGTGGAGGCGCGCCAGGCGGAGGGAGCAGTGATCTTCGGGGTCCCCGGAGGCGAGGCATTCGTCCCCCGCCTGTTCTCCGAGCTGTCGTTCCCGATCACCTCGGTCAGCGTCTCCCGTCCTACTCTGGATGACGTGTTCATGTCCTACACGGGCTCGACGATCCGTGACGCGGAGGAAGATTCCGCCAAGAACCGCAACCGCATGATGGCCCAGGTGATGGGAGGAAACCGACGATGAGCACGGTCACCCGTCCCGCAGAAACGGGGCCCGGCGGCTCCGCCGCGCCGTCGGAGGTCGTACGGGTCGAGGTGCCCAAGCACAGCCTGGCCTCCGAGCTGCGCGCGGTTCGGATCATGTGGCGGCGCGACCTGGTCCGCTTTGCCAACGACAGGATCCGCGTGGCGGCCGCCCTGGTCCAGCCGCTGCTGTTCCTGTTCGTGCTGGGATCCGGCCTGCAGCAGCTCTCCCGTGCCGGCACCCACGGCGTCAACCTGAAAACGTTCATCTACCCGGGGATCCTCTGCATCGCGGTGATGTTCACCGCGATGTTCTCGGCCGCGTCGATCGTGTGGGACCGGGAGTTCGGCTTCCTGCGGGAGATGATGGTCGCCCCGGTGAGTCGCAGCTCGATCATCATCGGGAAATGCCTCGGCGGCGCCACGGTGGCGTGCTCGCAGGGGATCATCATGATCCTGCTGGGGCCGCTGGTGGGAGTGCCCTACAACGTCGTGCTGATCGTGGGGATCTTCTCGCTCCAGCTGCTGCTGGCGTTCACCATCACTGCCTTCGGGGTGATGATCGCGGTGCGGATCAAGCAGATGCAGTCGTTCTTCGGCGTGATGCAGATCATCGTGATGCCGATGTTCTTCATCTCCGGCGCGCTGTTCCCCGTAGCGGGCCTGCCGGGCTGGCTGGCCGTGCTCAACCGGCTGGATCCGCTCACCTACGCGGTCGACCCGATGCGCCGCCTGGTCTTCAACCACATCACCATCTCCCCCATCGCCCGCCGCGTGCTGGACCCCGGGGTCACCTGGTGGGGTTGGCACGTACCGGCGCTGCTGGAAGCCGGGGTGGTCCTCGCCTTGGGGCTGCTGATGCTCGGCATCGCCATCTGGGAGTTCAGCGCCACCGAGTAGCGCCTCGGCGGGGCCCCGCCGGCTAGCCGAACGACCGTCGGTAGGCAGCGACCCAGTCCCTGGCGACCTCCCGGCGGGCAACGGCCAGCGACACCGCACCAGCGCAGACCCGCTTGCGGAGCAGATTCTCCAATCGGTCCTTGGGGTTGGGGCTGGCTCCGGGCTCCGGCCAGAGGTTGCGCGGATCGTTGGGTGCGCCGCCCAGCTCCAACGGGATCAGATGGTCGTACTCGTAGGCGCGCGCCGAGCCGTGGTCGCCGTAGGCCGCCAGGCTTGCCCGCTTCTCCGGCTCGGTGACGGACTCCGGGGGTCGCACGCGGGCGGTGTAGCGACGGCGGCAGATCGTGCTGGGAATGTTGGCCTGCTTCACCCGAGGATCGATCGCGCCCGGAGTGCAGTGAGGGTCGGGCAGCGAGAACCGGCCATGGCCACGGGCATGGCAGGAGCGAGGTCGCGGCTGGGCTTCGATCCGATAAGCGACCGCCCCTCCGCTGACGAAGGTTCGACCGGCGGTGATGGCGCCGGTGGCGAGCGCAGCGAGCGGAACGAGCCAGAGGAGTTTGCGCACGTCATCAGTGAACCGCTTGCTGGGGACAGAGGCCGCTGTTAGCGTCGTCTGTCCGAGGGCACAACCAAGGGAGGGCAACATGGCGGGCAGGGCAGACGTGATGCGCAGGGGTTATGAGGCGTTCACCCAGGGCGACATGGAAACGGCAACCGAGAACTGGGCCGATGACTTCGTCTGGGAGGGGGCGGCCTCAGACGAGCTCCCCGGGGGCGGCGAGCACTCCGGCAAGGACGAGGCGCTGCAAGCTCTGCAGCGGGCCGTCGGAGCTTGGGATGAGTTCAAGCTCTCAGTGGACGAGTATCTGGAGAGCGGGGACACCGTCGTCGCCCTCTGTCACCAGGACGTCAAGAAGGGCGATCGCTCCGCCACGCTCCCAGTGGTGCACATCTGGCGCTGGCAGGGTGATGAGCTCAAGCGCCTGCAGCTCCTCACCGACACCTTGCAGGGCGCGCAGCTGCTCGGCATCGCCTAGTCAAACCCAAGCAAGAGCGCACGCTGGGTCAGGACTCAGGCGGCCGGACCCAGGCGGTGTAGATATGTTGCGGACGCGATGGTGCTCGCTATGACGCTGGTCGTGCGCGACGAGGAGGAAATCCTCACCTCCAACCTCGACTACCACCTCGCGGAGGGGGTGGACGTCATTCTCGTGATCGATCACGGCTCCTCGGATGGGACGGCCGCGATCCTGGAGCGCTACGCCGCCGGCGGGCGGGTCCGAGCCTGGAGGGAAGAGAATCCAGCCAATCTGCAGCCCTCCCGCGTCGGTCGACTGCTATCGATCGCCAGGGACGAGCACCAGGCCGACTGGGTGATCCACGGCGATGCGGACGAGTTCTGGATGCCGACGGCGGGTTCGCTGCGTGATGTATTGGCCGCCGTTCCCGAGCGGTACGGATACCTCGTGGTCCAGCGCCACGACTTCCTCCCCGCGCTCGGCGAAGAACCGTTCCATCAACGCATGACCGTGCGCTATCGCCGCTCGTTGAACCTAAGGGGAACCACGCTCGAGCCCAAGGTCGCGCAGCGACCGGCGGCAGCCGATGCCGTGGCTCACGGCAACCACAGTCTGGTCTCACCGACGATGGAGCCTGCTCCACCGATCGAGGCGGTGGAGGTGCTGCACTTCCCGATGCGGACCTTCGCGCAGTTCGAAGCCAAGGTACTCAAGACCGGCATCGGACACGAACTCAACCCCGATCGCGAGGACCAGGTCGGCTGTGACCAGCTGGAACTGCTGGCCAAGCAACGCCGCGGCGAGCTCCGCAGCCACTACGAACGGATTGCAGACGAGCGTACGATCCAGCGCGGCCTGGAGAGCGGCGAGCTGGTGCTCGATCGCCGGCTCGCTGAATTCCTGGCGCAGTCACCCGCGTCGGTGCCGGAGTCCGCGCCGGTACAGATCGCGTTGCGGCGGGCGTGGAACTACCTAGGCGAGGTCGACGATGCCCGGCATGCTCGCTGGGAGGCCACCGAACACGAGCGTGAGGCGACGGCGGGAGCGCTCCAAGACGCCATACGGCAGATCGAACGCCAGCAGCGCCACGCCGAGAACCTCGAGCAGACCCTGGAGACGATCCGAGGCAGCCGTCTGATGCGGCTGACCGCTCCCGCCCGCCGGCTGTACTACCGCCGGCGGCCGAGCTGAGCGGAGCGGCGGCAGCGGCGGGCGACTACGCGGCGGCTGCCGCGGGCTCTTCCACCCGCCGCGGAAGCAGCGTCTCCCGGGCGATCACCAGGCGCTGAATCTGCGCGGTGCCCTCGTAGAGCTGCAGGATCTTGGCGTCACGCATCAGCTTCTCCACCGGGTACTCCTTGATGAAGCCGTAGCCGCCGTAGACCTGGACGGCCTCGGTGGTGATCTCCATCGCGGAGTCCGCGGCGAACCGCTTGGCGTGCGAGGACTCCAGCGTGTTGCGCCGACCCTGGTCCAGCAGCACCGCGGAGTTCCAGGTGGCCAAGCGGGCCAAATGGACCTTGGTGGCCATGTCGGCGATGATGAACTGGATCGCCTGGTGCATGGCGATCGGCACCCCGAACTGGACCCGCTCCTTGGAGTAGTCGGTGGCGAACTCCATGGCCGCGCGGGCCACTCCCACGCCCATCGCGGCGACGCCGGGCCGGGTGCGGTCCAGGGTCATCATGGCGATCTTGAACCCCTTGTTCTCCTCGCCGACGAGGTTGTCCAGCGGGATCTCCACGTCGGGGAAGGTGATCGTGGCGGTGTTCGAGGCCCGCTGCCCCATCTTGTCCTCGTGCTTGTCGACGACCACGCCGGCGTCACGGGGGACGATGAAGCAGGAGATGCCGCGGTGGCCGGCGTCCTTGTCGGTCTTGGCGTACACCGTGTAGTAGTTGGCGTACTCACCGTTGGTGATGAAGCACTTGGAGCCGTTGATGACCCACTTGTCGCCCTTCCTGGTGGCGGTGGTCTTCATCCCGGAGACGTCTGAGCCGGCGTCGGGCTCGGTGAGGCAGAACGAGGCCAGCAGCGGCTCCTCGGCGAGGCGGCCGAGGTAGTCCTTCTTGAGCTCCTCGGAAGCGGCGAGCACGATCGGCGCGGTGGCCAGTCCGTTGCAGGAAAGGGTGGTGCCGATACCGGAACAGCCCCAGGCGATCTCCTCCTCGATCAGCGCGCCGTCGAGAAAGCCGAGCCCGGGACCGCCGTACTCCGCGGGAAGGTGGCTGTTCATCAGCCCCAGCTCCCACGCCTTCTCGATGATGTCCTGCGGCCAGGTGCCCTCCCGGTCAAACTCCCAGGCGACAGGACGGATCTCCTTCGCCGCGAAGTCGTGCGCCATCTCGCGCATGCTCTTCTGCTCGTCGGTGAGCGTGAAATCAACCACTGGGTGTGCTCCTTGGTGTGAGCGCCGGTGGCGCGGCAGACGCCCGGCGCGAAGATAGATTGACTAGTCAGTCAACGCCAGGGGGTAAAGGTTAGCCGATCGCTGGCGGCTGGCAAACCCACCGCGAGTAGCTGGTCCACCCACGGTGAGCGCAGCGGCGGCGAGGAGACCACGCACCCGGACTCGGGCCATGCAAAGCGTGCCACGAGCTGCTCGTGGCGTCCTCGGTGGCCACATAAGCATCCCCCACATGCTTATGTGGCCTTCCGATGGGGCGAGACGTGATTTGGGGCACGCCATCCACCGCCGTCGCGAT
Source organism: uncultured Solirubrobacterales bacterium (assembly GCA_963731435.1). Lineage (GTDB taxonomy): Bacteria > Actinomycetota > Thermoleophilia > Solirubrobacterales > Solirubrobacteraceae > Palsa-465. The sequence continues at coordinate 447,023 of CAVSVF010000001.1, read as the reverse complement.
GCCAGGCCGCCCCCGCACCCACCCCGCCGCTAGACCGGACATCGGTGCAACACTTAGACCACCGTGCAGGACGCGTTTGGCACCGTTATCTGGATCGTCTGCGGGGTGGCGCTGGTGATCGGGATCCTTGCGCTCGTCCACGGGGGCAAGGCGTGGGAGGAGTACGGCCGCGGCGGTCTGACGCTTGACCGCGATCCCGCCCCGCGGGGTGGCCGCGGCTCGGTGGCCTCGACGGCGGAGCGCGACGATGAGATCCGCCAGCTGCTGGAGGCCCGCAACCGGCGCCGGGAACGCAAGGGCCAGGCCCCGCTCGACGTGGAGGCGGAGTTCCGCCGGCTGACCGCGCCCCAGGTGGACTCCGAGCTTCGCGACGAGATCCGCCAGCTGGTCGTGGCCCGCAATCACCGCCGGGTTCGCAAGGGCCAGGACCCGCTGGACGTCGAGACGGAAATCGAGCGCGAGATCTCCCAGCTGCCCGGGGTTTGAGAGATGTCCGTCGGGTAGGCTGGGCGCGATGGCCGACCCACAGACATTCGAGCTGGACGAGTTGGTCAACCGGCCTGGCACCTACTTCAATCCCCAGACCGAGGTTCTGGTCGTCGTCGACGACTCACCGGATCTCGACAGCGAGATCTTCAACATGGAGGACTACGAGGGCTCCGACTGGGTGCTGATCTCCGACGAGATACCGGTGGACGACCGACGCCGTGACGAGCTACTGGAGGGATTCCAGGTCGACGCCCACCCGGCTCCGCTCAGCCACGACGAGGATGAGGAAGAGGACGAAGAGGATGAGCTCGACGCGGATCCCGATCCGGATGAGTGATCGCTACTTGTTGTTCAGCAGCGACGCGCAGCTCTGCATCTTCGAGACGTCCTGACCGGCGGCCTGGAGGCAGGCGGTGTAGGCCTTGAGGTTGGCGGAGCTGGCGCCGCCCGCGCTGCCGCTGCCGCTGGAGCCCTGGCCGACGTTAGGAAGCGACCCCGATCCGGTTCCACCCGCGGTACCCCCACCGGTTGCGCTCGACTCCAGCGAGGTCAGGAACGTCCGCAGCTGCGGAGCGAACTCGGCGAACGGACGAACCGTAGACGGCGCAGAGATCGACTGCGGCTGGTTGAGGTTGGCGTACTGCATGTTCAGCGCCACCCGGGCGGTGCGCAGGCCTCCGAGCGCGGTGGAGACCTGGCCGGTCACGGGCACGGTGAGGGCCAGCGACATCCGGCGCAGCGTCTTGTCGCTGGTGCCGGTCCACACGTCGAAGGTCGGGTTCTGCACGCTGCTGGCGATCTGCTCCTGGGTTGTGGCGGGCAGACCATTCGACAGTGCGGTGGACCCGGAGACGCCGGAGGCGGAGGCTTTCTGGAGCAGCGTGCTGAGGTCCGCAAGGAACGCGGAGAGGTTGATTCCCGCTCGGATATGGGTGGTCCCCGTACCACCCACGCTCTCCTTGCCCACCACCTGAGGATGGGTCAGCCAGTTCAGCGGGTTGATACCCAGCCTGGAGAGGGCGCTGGTGTGCGAACCCCCGCCGGAGGAGGTCACCGAGGAGAAGCTTGACTCCAGCTTCTGAAAGGTAGCCGCCGGTAGCTGATAGGTCGCCCCCTGGAGAGTCACGTATCCGGCGTTCCCGGTGGAGAGGATGCCCAGGGTGCCGCCGCGTCCCTGAGAGGAGAAGCTGAGATTGAAGTTCGATTCCGGCAGCTTGCCGGTCCCACGGCTCTGGAACGGTCCCCCGAAGCTGAGCGAGATGGGACCTGTCAGCGTGGTGGAGCCCGATGGATTGGCAGTGAGGCTGAAGCTCAGGTTCCCGCTGTTGACCGTGTGGGGGCCGCTGAAGGTCTGCTTGAGCAGGGTCGAGGCGTCCTCGGAGCCACCGCAGCCGGCAACCGCCACCACCGCTGCCAGAAGGAGCGAAACCACCCCCAGGCGCAGCGCACGGCTGGCCGGAGCGAGGTGGAGCTTGGGGGTCGACCGAGACATCTGGACCGGCGCGAATCTAGCATTGCACCCCGTGCGTAGGACCCGGTTGATCGGACTCGCAGGCGTGGCCTCCCTGTGCAGCATGCTGTTCGTCCTGGCGGGAACGGCGAGCGCCGCCGGTGTCGTCGTGCTGGGCAGCGGCGGACGGAGCTGGCGCGCCGAGGACCCCTACGTCACCGGACCCGCGCTCACTCCGGCGCCCATCGCCACCCCGGCCGCCGGTGGGCCCCTGGCCCGAGCGGCAGGCGGCACCGTCCACAATGCCCTCAGCCGCCTAGTCCATCAGCACGCCATCTCGCTGACCCGCGCACGACGCTACGCCCGGGACCTGAACGCCGCCTCCACGTCGCTCCGGAGGCTCGGGGGGACCCGAGCCGCCGAGCTGGGAGCGGTGCTGGCCAACCTGCAGGGGATCACCAGGCGGGGGCAGCTGACCGCGTCGCGGTTGCCGGCGCTGTTCCTGACCCTGACCCGCAACCGTTCGTGGTGGACGACCGGCCCGCTCATCAGCGACGGGCAGCGGGTGGAGTTCAGGGGGTCAGAGCTGGTGTGGGAGTACTACGCGGGCCAGGGAATCCAGCTCCAGGAGCTGGGGAGCTTCGGCAAGGCCAACGGCCTCTTCACCGCGGGACGACGGTCCTATCACCGCATGCTCCACCTTCTCTCCGAGCTGATACCGCTGGCCTCCCGGCGCGCCGGGGGGATCGCCTGGGAGTACTTCTTTCAGTTCGACGGCGGCCTGCCCCCGTGGACGAGCGCGATGTCGCAGGGCACGGCGCTCGTGAGCCTCAGCCGTGCCTACCGGGTCACCCACCACCGGTCCTATCTGAGGCTTGGACAACGTGCGCTGGGACTGTTCGCCACCTCGCCACCCAACGGCGCCCGCGTCCGCACCGCCCGGGGGGCCAGGTACGTGCAGTACACGTTCGCCCCCGGCGCCTCGATCATCAACGCGTTCCTGCAGTCACTGATCGGGCTCTACGACTTCAGTCACGTCAGCGGAGATCGTCGGGCTGCGCGGATGTTCGCGCTGGGGAATGCCGAGGCTCGTGCCGAGGTCCCCCATTTCGACACCGGATACTGGTCGCTGTACCAGCCGGGTGTGCTCGACACCGTCGACTACCACGTGCTCGTCACCGGGTTCCTGCAGGAGCTGTGCCAGCGCACGCGCGCCCACGTGTACTGCGCCACCGCGGCGCGGTTCGAGAAGTACCTGAAGGAGCATCACGGACCGTAGACTCGCTCCGGCGATGGCGCCGCGGACGATTCTCTACACCGGCAAGGGCGGGGTGGGCAAGACCTCGGTGGCGGCATGCACAGCGCGCAGCTGCGCCGCCGCGGGGCAGCGGACCCTGGTGCTCTCCACCGATCCGGCTCACAGCCTCTCGGAGTCGCTGGAGGCCGAGCTGGGCGGGGATCCGACGGCCGCCGGTGAGCACCTCTGGGGCCAGGAGATAGCTGCCCAGGAGGAGCTGGAGCGTCACTGGGCCGGCGTTCAGGACTGGCTGGGGGAGCTGCTGATGCAGCGTGGAGTCGATCGCATCTCCGCCGAGGAGCTGACCGTGCCGCCCGGCCTTGACGAGCTGTTCGCGCTGCTGAGGCTGCAGGCGCACCAGCACTCGGGCGAGTGGGACGTGATCGTGGTCGACTGCGCGCCGACCGGCGAGACGCTCCGACTGCTGTCGTTCCCCGACGTCGCGCGGTGGTGGATCGAGAAGGTCTTCCCGATGGAGCGCCAGCTCCTCGCCGCCGCCCGGCCGCTGGCTCGCTCCCTGCTCGACATCCCGCTGCCGAGCCAGGCGGTGTTCGCCGACCTCCAGCGGCTGTCCGAGAACCTGATCGCGATGAACAGCATCCTGCGAGATCGGGAGCACTGCACGATCCGGCTGGTGATGAACCCGGACAAGATGGTGATTGGGGAGGCGATGCGAACCTTCACCTACCTCAACCTGTACGGCTACCTGACCGACGCGGTGGTGGTCAACCGCGTGTTCCCAGAAGGGGTCGGGGACTACTTTGCCGGCTGGCGAGAGCGCCAGCAGCAGCAACTGGAGCTGGTGCGCTCCGCCTTTGCCCCCGTACCGGTGCTGTGCGCGCCCTACTTCGAGCAGGAGGTGCTGGGAACCGAGATGCTGGGACGGCTCTCGCACGCGCTGTTCGGAGAGGCCGAGCTCGAACCGGCTGCCGTGCTGCACGAGTCGATCACCCAGGAGCTCGAGACCAACGGGACGTCAGCCCGTCTGCGGCTGGAGCTGCCGTTCGCCGCCAAGGGCGAGATCTCGCTGAAGAAGATCGGACTGGAGCTGGTCATCGGCGTCGGGAGCCAGCGCCGGACGATCATGCTGCCGCCCTCGATCGCCGAGCTGCGTCCCGCCGCCGCCCGCTTCGAGGACGGAGCGCTGGAGGTGAGCTTCGATGCCGGATGAGACGGGCCGGCCCGAGATCGACCTGCTGGGCCGGCTGGAGCGGGCATCAAGCGCGGCGGAGCAGCTCATCACCGAGGCCGCCCGCGCGTCCGCGGCCTCGCTGCGCGGCGAGGGCCGGGAACGTCCGCCGCCCGCCGGCTGGCAGCCCACCGGCCCACACTCGGCGACGGAGACGAGCAGCGACACCGACGTGCTGACACAGGTGATCGGCTCGCTGCGGGAGCTGGTGCCGCCTGATCTGCAGCGCCGCCTGGGCGAAGCCATCCGGGAGCTGCTGCTGGCAATTCGGGCGCTGGTCGACTGGTGCCTGGAGCGCGTGGAGAGCAAACGTTCAGCCGGCACCGAGGTGGAAGACATACCGATCTTGTAGCGCCAGGGCGGTGCCTACAATCGAGCCGTGGCCCGAACCTGGATCCTCACCGGGTCGCCTGAGAACCTCGCGGCGACCCGGGAGCACGGCTACGCCGTAATCGGCCTCAAGGAGCGCAACCGCAACCGGGCGCTCGAGATCGAGGCAGGCGACCGCATCGTGCTCTATCTGACGAAGGTCAAGGCCTTCGCGGGAAGCATTCGCGTGGAGGGAGACCTGTACGAGGATCGAGAGAAGATCTGGCCGGGGAAGCCGGGCAAGGTGGATGCCTATCCGTGGCGCTTCCCGACCTCCCCGGAGGTAGTGCTCGACGATCCGGACTGGATCCCCGCGGAGTCACTGGCCGACCAGCTGGACCACGTCGGCAAATGGCCCGCTGAGCACTGGACGCTGGCCTTTCAGGGCCAGATCCGCCCGGTGTCCGATCGGGACGGCGAACTGCTGCTCGACCGGCTCTCACAAGCCGCCGGAGCAAGGGCGTGAGCGCCGAGGACACGGCCACCCGTGTCGTCCGCTGGTCAGGCTCGCTCACCGGCCGAGCCTTCCGCGCGTGGCGGGTGCTCCCGCACGAGCGCCGGCTGGCCGCCGGAGCGTCGCTCGGGATGTTCCTGGCGCTGTTCCTGCCGTGGTACCAGGAGACGGTGATCGCGCCGAACGAGAAAGTTCCGGCCACGGCCAGCCTGTCGGGCTGGGCCTCGTTCTCATTCGTCGAGGCGGCGGTCCTGCTGGTCGCCGTGTTCGTGCTGACACTTCTCTTCCAGCGAGCTGAGGGAAAGGCCTTCCATCTCCCCGGTGGCGACGGCGGGGTGATCATGTCCAGCGGCGTCTGGGCGTCCGCGCTGGTGGTGTGGCGGATCTTCGACAAGCAGAGCGCAAGCATCCACGGACCTGGGGCCACGATCTCCGGGATCCAGTGGGGGATCCTCGTAGCGCTGGGGGTATCCGTTCTGCTGGCCTACTCCGGCATGCGAATCCGGGGCGCGCACCGGCCGGAGCCGCCGCTGCCGGGCGAGGCCCCGACTGTTCCCTCCCGCGGTCCGGCGGGTCCGGCGGGTCCGGCGCTGCCGGGAGACCTCCGCGCGTCGTCCGGGCCCGCGCGGGACCAGGACGAGACGCCGGCGAACGACAACCAGCCCGCCCCGAGCCGGGAGACGCCCCGGCCCGCCAGTCCGCAGCGGCGCCCCGTGGGCTGGCTGACCGCCAAACCAGGTCGGCCACCACAGCCGCCGGGCGGCGAGGATCAGCTCACGATCCCGCTCGACGACGAGTGAGAGCGCGGCGCTACGAGCCGAGCGTCCCGCTGATGAAGAAGTAGGCGCTCACCCCACCGACCACCGTAATCCCCAGAAGTATCAGCGTCCGCGACTTGATGATGTGGCCGAACATGCCCACCAGCGCGCCGAACACCATCACGACGAGGAAGGGACGCAGCTGGCCGGGAGACACGGCCGAGATGAGCAGGGCCACAGACGAACCCTATATTTGGATCATGGCTGAGAGCCCCACTTCGGTCGAGGATGTCGCAACCGGGCTGATCGGCGTCGGCTACCTGCCCGGCGGGTCGACCTCCCTGGTGGCCTACCTGGCGACGCGGCTCGGCAAGCCGGTGCTGGTGGAAGGACCTGCCGGCGTGGGAAAGACCGAGCTGGCCAAGGCGCTGTCGCGTTATTTGGGACGCCGGCTGGTGCGGCTCCAGTGCTACGAGGGCCTCGACGAAGCGAAGGCGCTCTACGAGTGGAACTATCGCAAGCAGCTGCTGCGCATCCAGACCGAGTCCGATGACGCCGGCTGGCAGGACGTGCAGGACGACATCTTCGGCGAGGATTTCCTGCTCCAGCGCCCGCTGATGACCGCGATCGCCTCCGAGGAGCCGGTGGTGCTGCTGATCGACGAGATCGACAAGACCGATCAGGAGTTCGAAGCGATGCTGCTGGAGCTGCTCTCCGACTTCCAGATCTCGATTCCCGAGCTCGGGCGGGTGGAGGCGAGGACGCACCCGATCGTGCTGCTCACCTCCAACAACACCCGAGAGCTGACCGAGGCGCTGAAGCGCCGTTGCCTGTATCTGTGGCTCGACTACCCGGAGCTGGAGCATGAGCTGGAGATCGTGCAGCTCCACTCCCCGGAGCTCGACGAGACGGTCGCCCGCAAGCTGGTGGAGATCATTCACCAGGTGCGCGAGCTCGACCTGAAGAAGCCACCCAGCATCGCCGAATCGGTCGACTGGGCCCGCGCGCTGATCCTGCTGGGCGCCGAGGACATCGACCAGGAGACCTTCAGGGAGACGATGAGCGTGATCGTCAAGCACCGGACCGACCTCGACACGGTCGCCTCCCGCGTCGGGGTCAAGCTCGGGTCGGCCGATGACCGCGCCGCCTAGCAACGGCGCCCCGCCGGAGAAGGTGTACGCCCAGCTCCCGGACCGGATCCCCGGCGGGCTGAAGGCGCAGCTGCTCGCCTTCGCCGAGGAGCTGCGTGACGAAGGAATCGCCGTCGGCACCTCGGAGATGCTTGACGCCTTCGCCGCCGTGAGCACCATCCCGTGGACGGAGCAGGTCGCCTTCAGGTCCGCGCTGGCGGCCACGATCGCCAAGTCACCTGAGGACCGCCGGGTGTTCGAGCTGGTCTTCGAGCGCTTCTTCTTCCGCGCCGCGGAGGCCGAGGCCAGCCGTCAGCAGGTCAGTGACCAGCACGGCGCGGCCGGCGGCGAGTCCCCGGGCGAGGTAGACGTGGACTCGCTACGCGAGCAGATCGCCGCGGCGCTGCGAGAAGGCTCCGAGGGGGCGATGCGCGATCTGGCGCGTCTGGCGATCGCCGCGTTCGGTCGCGGGGAGGGATCCGGGGTGCTTGGAGTCGACGTGCAGCGGATCCGGCGTGCGCTCGGGCTGCGAACCGAACCCCAACCGGATCTTCCGGCCGACGACCCGCGGCGGGACGGGCTTCCCCGAGAGCAGCTACGGCGCTTTGAGCAGCACCTGCGGCGCGAGCTGGAGCGGGGACAGATCGCCCGCACCTCCAGCCTTCCCCCCAAGCGGCCGCTCGGCGAGCTTGACCGCGCGCTGCCGACCGGTCCGATCCAGGACCTGGCCGCAGTTCACCGTGTGGTGGCCCAGCTCAAGCGCCGCCTGGCCACTCAGGGCCACGAGCTGCGGGGCCGAAAGCGCCACGCCCACGTGGATGTCCGGCGGACGATGCGGGCTTCGCTTCAGACCGGCGGCGTGCCGGTGGAGCTCAAGTACCGGCCCCAGCGACCACGCCGTCCGGAGATCTTCGTGCTGTGCGACGTATCCACCAGCGTGACCAGCGCCAGCACCTTCTTTCTCAGCGTGCTGCACGCGCTGCACGACTCGTTTCGCAAGCTGCGCTCGTTCGTGTTCATCGAGCGGATCTCGGAGGTCACCGAGGTGTTTGAGCGAGAGCGGGACTTCCGTGCCGCCAGCGAAGCGGTCTCACGCGACGCAGGGGTCGCCGACGTCTCCGGCTACACCGACTACGGCCGGGTCTGGACCGAGTTCCTGGGCCTGATCGAGGACGAGCTTCACCCCAGGGCGACGGTGATCGTGCTGGGCGACGCGCGCACCAATGGACGTCCGCCGCGTGACGACGCGTTCGCCGCGATCACCGCGCGGGCCGGTCGCACCTTCTGGCTGAATCCGGAGCCACGCCTGTACTGGAACTACGGCGACAGCGTGATCTCCACCTACGAGCAGTACTGCACGGCCTTCGAGTGCTGGCGCACCGACCAGCTGGAGGAGTTCGTCAAGGCGCTGGCGCAGCCCGTCTCCAGCTGAGCGCCGCCCCGGTAGACTGCAACTCAACTCTGTGAACCAGGGGGGCTGGCGGGAAAGCCGGCTGAGATAGCGCCATACCTGTGCCCGGCGCTGACCCTTCGAACCTGTGGGGTAATGCCCGCGAAGGGAGTACGAATGCTCGAGGCTCCGCCGGTGGAGCCTTCCCCCGTCGCCTCGGCCGTCGGCGTGGAGGTCAGCGAGGTGCGCCGGGCCTACGCCAGCCGGCGTGGCCGAGTCGAGGCCCTGGACGGCGTGTCGTTGCACGTCGGCCGCGGGGAGGTGGTGGCGGTGGTCGGTCCCAGCGGCTGCGGGAAGACCACGCTGCTGGAGCTGATCTGCGGCCTGCAGCAACCCGACGGCGGTACTGTGGTGGCCGCTCCCGCGGCGCTGATGCCGCAGAGCGACCTGCTGCTGCCGTGGGCCAGCGCCATCGACAATGCCGGGCTGGCGCTGCGGGCGGCCGGCGTGCCGCGTGCCCGGGCCCGGGCGATCGCGGCACCGTGGCTTGAGCGCTTTGGCCTGAGCGGCTTTGAGCAGGCCCGCCCGTCGGCGCTGTCAGGCGGGATGCGCCAGCGCGTCTCGTTCCTGCGCACGCTGCTGGCGGGCAAGCCGGTCCTGGCGCTGGACGAGCCGTTCGCTGCGCTGGATGCGATCACCCGCGCCGAGATGCAGGCCTGGCTGGGGCGGGTGCTGCTCTCAGAGCCGCGGACCGTGGTGCTGGTGACCCACGACGTGGAGGAGGCGGTGTTGCTGGCCGACCGGGTGGCGGTGATGTCCCCCCGGCCCGGACGGGTGCTCACCGAGATAGAGGTGGATCTGCCGCGCCCCCGGCGCCGCGTCGACCCCGAGGTATCCGCGATGCGCGAGCGGGCGTTGATGGCGCTGGGAGTGCCCGCATGAGCGGACGCGTGGGACGGATCGTGAGCCCGGTGCTGCTGCTGGTGGGCCTGCTGGCGATTTGGGAGCTCTACGTCGATCTCGGCGGTGTGGACGGGCTGATCCTGGCCGCGCCGCACCAGGTGGCCTCGTCGATGTTCGATGACCGCTCGCTGCTGTGGAGCAACTTCCTGGTCACCGCGCAGGAGGTGGTGTTCGGCATTGCGCTTGCGGCGGTGGTTGGCCTTGCACTGGCCATCGTGATCCACCTCGTGGCGCCGCTGCGAGCCGCCTTCTACCCGCTGGTGGTCGCCTCGCAGACGATCCCGGTGCCGATGATCGCGCCGCTGCTGATGCTGTGGTTCGGCTTCGGGATCCTGCCGAAGGTGATCGTCATCTCGCTGGTGTCCTTCTTCTCGATCGTCGTCACCACGCTGGATGCGCTGGCCGGGGTCGACCCGCAGCTGCTCAAGCTGATGAACACCTTCGACGCACCGCGCTGGCGGACGCTGCGGGAGATAGAGCTTCCCGCCGCCATGCCCGGGGTGTTCACCGGCGCCAAGATCGCCGTCGCCGTGGCGGTGATCGGCGCGGTGATCGGTGAGATGACCGGCGGCTCCAATGCCGGCCTCGGCTATCTGTTCCTGCTCTCGATCAATCAGATCCTGACTCCGCGCGCCTACGCCACGGTGGTGATCCTGGCGATCTTTGCCATCTTGCTGTTCGCCGCGCTCAGCGTCTGCGAACGACTCGCCCTACCTTGGGCCTACGAAACCAGAGGAGAACGCCCGTGATGAGACGCCTGGCCCTACTGCTGCTCCCGCTCGCCTTCGTCCTGGCCGCCTGCGGCGAGAAGAAGGACGTGATCACACCCGCCACCGGATCGGGGCAGCCGATGAGCCTGATGCTCGACTGGGTGCCCAACGCGGACCACGTCGGCCTCTACCAGGCGATCGCCGAGGGCGACTTCACCCGGGCCGGGATCAACCTCCACGTTCAGGTGCCGACCGATCCGGCGACTCCGCTGCAGCTGGTGGCGGCGGGCAAGGTAGACGCGGCGATCTCCTACGAGCCGGAGGTGCTGCTGGCGCGCAACCAGGGCCTGCCGGTGGTCTCCGTGGCGGCGATCGTCCAGCGGCCGCTGACCTCGATCATCTCGGTCGGCAAGGAGCGCATCACCTCCCCGCGCGCCCTCGCGGGCAAGCGCGTTGGCACCGCCGGGATCGCCTACCAGCACGCCTACCTGACGACGATCCTCACACACGCGGGCGTGCCGGCCGGCAAGGTCTCGGAGGTCAATGTCGGCACCAACCTGGTGCCGGCGATGCTCTCCGGCCGGGTCGCTGCCACGCTCGGCGGCTTCTCCAACTACGAGGCGATCCAGCTCCAGCAGGCGGGTCGCCGCCCCAACGTGATCCCGGTGGACCGGGTTGGGGTGCCGAGCTACGACGAGCTGGTGCTGGTGGTTCGTCGTGGCACGATCACCAACCGCACCGACCTCATCCGGCGCTTCGTGCAGGCGCTGGCGCGGGGCTATAAGTCGGTGCGCCGGAACCCGACCCTCGGGGTCAACTCGCTCCTGAGCGCAAACCCGGGTCTGTCTCGCCAGCTCCAGACCGCCAGCGTGCGAGCAACCCTCCCGTACTTCTTCCCCACCGGCAACCATCCCTGGGGGTGGCAGAACGCCGCCGGCTGGAACGCCTACGGCCAGTGGATGGTGAACAACCACCTGATCAGCAACCCCACCGCGATCGCCAACGCCTCCACGGACGAGTTGCTGGCCGGCCAGGGGCCGTAGGTGGCAGCGCTAGCCGGTGACCGCGCGTGAGGCCGCCGGGCTGACTCCGGTCGCGCGCAGCGCGTAGGCCCCGGCCAGCGCACCCCACGGTGCGTAGGGGGCGAAGAATCGGTCGACCTCGTCCACCTCGGCGCGTCCGCGAGGATCTCCGGTCAGCAGGCGGCCGACCAGCTTGATGTAGGCCAGGTCGCCGGCGGGAAGCTGGTCCACGCGACCCTGGCCGCGGCAGGCCAGCGTCTGGATCGTCCAGCTACCGATCCCGCGGATCGCCCGCAGCCGTCGCCATCCGCGCTCGTGGTCGGGGTCGTGCAGGTCGATCCGGCCCGCGGCCACCTCGCGGGCCGCCCGGATCAACGTCAGCGCGCGACCGGCGGAGAGGTCCATTGAGGCCAGCAGCGCCGGCGCCTGAGGGGCGAGCCGGGCAGCGGCCGGGGCGTCCCGCAGGCCGGACTCCGGGCAGCGGCGACCGAGGCGGGCGATCAGCCGCCGCTGGATCGCTGCGGCCCGCTCATATTCGATCAGCTGCTCGCAGATCGCCAGGGTCAGTGCCTCGAACGGATCAGGCCGGCCCGTCAGCCGCAGGGTGGGGTCGGCCCTGACCGCGCGTCCGATCAGCGGATCGTCGCCAAACCGCCGGTAGAAAGGCTTCAGGTCCTGGTCGATGCCCAGCGCCGAGCGCATCCGCTCTATCGCTCGCCGAGCGTCGGCCTCATCCTCGGCCTGGGCGCCGAACAGGACACACTCCGGGGCGGTCTGAGCCACCCGAACCAGTACCCGCGCCTCCCCGATGTGCAGCAGGCGGTGCAGCACCCCGCCCCGCACCCGAGTCAGACCATCGAGGGTGCCCCGCCTGGGCAGGCGAAAGGTCCATCGGGGCCGCACCTCTAGGCGCAGCTCCCGCCTACCTGGCGGTCCGCTCACTCGCTGGGCTTGGCGATCAGATGTACGTCGACGAGGAACGTGCGGGTGCCGACCACCGGGAGCATGTCCACCGCCCGGCGAGGCGCCGAGCGCTGCGCCCGGAGGATGCGGCGTGCGCTGTGCCGGCGCAGGAGCGCGAATGTCGCGGCCCCGGCGACGAATCCGGTGGCGGCCACCGCCGCCGTCTGGACCGCCGGGAGCGCCGCCGGCGGCGGACCGGCGACCGGCCGGACCTCGGCCAGCACCGGCAGACCGTCGACGATCTCCTCGTCCTCCCCGAAGGGCAGCTGTGCTTCGGTGGTCACGCCCGACATGGTGACAGTGTGGGCGGCGGTCTTCAAAGCGGCGGGCCTGCCGGCAATCCCGTAGTTACGATTGACGGGCCACGGCGAGGCGCCAGCCTGGCGAATCCACCCATGCCCACCTCAGTCGATGTCTTCGCCAAGGTCCGTGACCACGAGCGCCTGGAGCAGCTCAGGGTGGCCAGGGAGCTCGACGCGCTGCCGTACTTCCGCGTCCTGGAGGGCCCCACCCTCCCGGTGGTGGAGATGGAGGGAGCCGACCGGATCATGCTCGGCTCCAACAACTATCTGGGGCTGACAGGCGACGAACGGGTCGCCCAAGGCGCTTCTGAGGCGCTTGCGCGCTACGGCACCGGCCTCACCGGCTCACGCTTTCTCAACGGCACGATCGATCTCCACCTGCAGCTGGAGGACGAGCTGGCCCAGTGGTTCGGCACAGAGGCCGCGCTGGTGTTCACCACAGGCCACCAGGCCAACCTCGGCGCACTGGGGACGATCCTCGCCCCGGGGGACACCGTGATCGCCGACTCCGGTGACCATGCCTCGATTCTCGACGGCTGCATCCTCTCCCGGGCCAAGCTGCGGGCGTTTCGCCACAACCGGCTGGATCGCCTGGAGCGCACCCTGGAGAAGGCGGCCGCGGACGGGGGCGGGATCCTCGTCGTGGTCGACGGGGTGTTCTCGATGGAGGGTGATGTCGCTCCCCTGCCGGAAATCGCTGAGCTCTGCAACCGCTTCGGGGCACGGCTGATGGTCGACGAGGCCCACGCGCTCGGCGTGCTCGGCCAGCGGGGGGCGGGCACGTGCGAGCTGCTCGGCGTGGAGGACGAGGTCGACCTGCGGATGGCCACCTTCTCCAAGTCGCTGGCCTCGTGCGGCGGCGTGATCGCGGGTCCCGCGGACGTGATCGACTACCTGCGGATCCAGTCCCGGCCTTTCATCTTCACTGCCTCCGGGGTGCCCGCGGCGGTTGGCGCAGCGCTGGCCGCCGTGCGGATCTGCCGCTCGGAAGAGGGCAGCGAGCTGTTTTCACGGGTGCTGGACAACGCTCGCTACCTCCGGCAGGGCCTCCGCGACCTCGGCTTCCAGGTAATCGGCACCAACCGCCTGCCCGACGGGACCGAGGTGTCAACGCCGATCGTGCCGGTGCTGGTCGGCGACGACTGGAAGGCGGTGTTCCTGTGGAAGGCGCTCTACGACGCCGGAGTGTTCGTCAACGTGGCGATCCACCCGGCCGTGCCGCCCGGCGGCGCGTTGCTGCGCACCAGCGTGATGGCCACCCACGACGCCGAGACCCTCGACCGCGCGCTCGAGGCGTTTGCCGCGGCCAAGCGGGCCTTCGAGTCAGAGCACGGGCCGTTGCCCTCAGCCTTCTAGTCGGCGGCTCCGTTGCGGATCACCGCCGCCTGGCCCTGACCGCCGCCGACGCACAGCGTGGCGACGCCTCGGCCCAGGTTGCGGCGCTTCATCTCGTAGAGCAGCGAGACGAGGATCCGCCCGCCGCTGGCGCCGATCGGGTGACCGAGCGCGATCGCACCGCCATGGGGGTTGATCCGCTCCGGCTCCAGCCCCAGCTCCTGGATCACCGCCAGCGACTGCGCGGCGAACGCCTCGTTGAGCTCGAACACGTCGATGTCGGCCAGCTGCAGCCCCGCCTTCTCCAGCGCCTTGCGCACGGCGGGGACCGGCCCGATGCCCATGATCTTCGGCTCCACGCCGACCGAGGCGTAGCTCTCGACGGTGCCGAAGGAATCCAGGCCCATCTCCTGCGCCTTGCGGGCCGACATGACGAGGATCGCCGCGGCGCCGTCGTTGATGCCTGAGGCGTTGCCGGCGGTTACGGTGCCGTCGTCCTTCTGGAACGCCGCCTTCAGCTTGGCGAGCGACTCGGTGGTCACGCCCTCACGCGGGCCCTCGTCGGCGTCGACGGTCTTCGTGCCCTTCTTGTCCGGGACCTCCACCGGGACGATCTCGTCGCGGAAGACGCCGTTCTCGATCGCTTCGCTGGCCTTCTGCTGGCTGGCGACGGCGAACTCGTCCTGCTGATCGCGGCTGATGGAGTACTGCTCGGCGAGGTTCTCGGCGGTGATGCCCATATGGATCTGGTTGAACGCATCGACCAGGCCGTCATTCAGCATCGAGTCGACCAGCTCGGCCGGACCCATGCGGGCGCCGAAGCGGGCGCTCGGCATCAGGTAGGGGGCCCGGCTCATGTTCTCCATCCCGCCGGCGAGCACGACCTCGACGTCGCCCGCCCGGATCATCTGGGCGGCCAGCGCGACCGACTTGAGCCCGGAGCCACACAGCATGTTGATCGTGGTGGCGGGCACCTCCTTGGGGATGCCTGCGCCGATCGCCACCTGGCGCGCCGGGTTCTGACCCAGACCCGCCTGGAGCACGCAGCCGAGGACGACCTCGTCGATCTCCTCCGGGGAGACCCCGGTCCGCTCCAGGAGCGCCTTGACCGCCTGGGTTCCGAGCTCGGTGGCCGGCACGTCCTTGAACTGCCCGCCGAAGGTTCCAACCGGCGTCCGCACTGCGCCGACGATGAGCGCGTCCTCCACCACACACCTCCTGGACGATGGTCTCGAGCCAGCCCCGAGACCGACGAGTGAGATTGTCCCAGGCGGGGAAGGCAACGTCTAGGACCTGGAGCACCACGAGGGAGGTTTCCAATGGCTTCGTCCACCCCGCTGAGCACCGAGGATGTCGAGCGGGAGCTCGAGCGTCTCACGGAGATCGAGAAGTTCGAGCCGCCGGAGGAGTTCCGCGAGCACGCGCTGCTCACCGACGATTCCATCTACGAGGAGGCTGAGCGCGACTGGAAGGGCTGGTGGCTGGAGCAGGCCAAGGACCTCCACTGGTTCAAGGAGCCCACCGAGAGCGTCGACGAGTCGAACCCGCCGTTCTACAAGTGGTTTGCCGACGGCAAGCTGAACGCCTCCTACAACTGCCTGGACCGCCACGTGGAGGCCGGCAACGGCGACAAGGTCGCTTTCCATTGGCGCGGCGAGGAGGGCGAGGAGCGAGATTTAACCTACAACGACCTGCTGGAGCAGGTGCAGCGCCTGGCCAACGCGCTCAAGGACCTGGGCGTCGAGCGCGGCGACGTCGTCGGGATCTACCTGCCGATGATCCCCGAGGTCGTGGTCTCGATGCTGGCCTGCGCGCGCCTCGGCGCCATCCACAACGTCGTCTTCGGCGGCTTCTCCCCCGATTCGGTCAAGGAGCGGATGGAGGTCTCCGAGGCCAAGGCGCTGATCACCGCCGACGGAGCGCGGCGCAAGGGCAAGCTCACGAACATGAAGCAGGCGATCGACGAGTCGATCGGAGACGAGCTGGACTCACTCGGGACGATCATCGTGGTCAAGGACACCGACGCCGAGTGCGAGATGAAGGAAGGCCGTGACCATTGGTACCACGAGGTCTGCGAGCAGGCCGACGCCGAGTGCCCGTGCGAGGAGCTCGATGCCGAGCACCCGCTGTTCATCCTCTATTCCTCAGGCTCGACGGCGAAGCCCAAGGGCATCCTGCACACCACCGGCGGATACCTCACCGGCGTGAAGTGGACGACCAAGTACGTGTTCGATCTCAAGGATGACGACGTCTACTGGTGCGCGGCCGACGTCGGCTGGGTCACCGGTCATTCCTACATCGTCTACGGGCCGATGAGCAACGGCGTCACCTGTGTCATGTACGAGGGAGCGCCCGACTACCCAGACAAGGACGCCCACTGGGGGCTGGTGGAGAAGCTCGGGGTCAGCATCTACTACTACGCGCCCACGGCGATCCGAGGGTTCATGAAGTGGGGACCGGAGTACCCCCAGAAGCACGATCTCTCCTCGCTGCGGCTGCTGGGGACGGTCGGCGAGCCGATCAATCCGAAGGCCTGGCTGTGGTACTACCTGGTGATCGGCGGGCAGCGCTGTCCGATCGTGGACACCTGGTGGCAGACCGAGACCGGGCACGCGATGATCTCCCCGCTGCCGGGCATCACCTCCAACAAACCCGGATCAGCTTCCCGACCACTCCCCGGCATCGCCGCCGAGGTGCGCGACGAGACCTCCGGTGAGCCGGTGGAGGATGGCCAGGGACTGCTCGTGCTCACGCGCCCCTGGCCCGGCATGCTGCGCACGCTCTACAAGGACGAGGACCGCTTCCAGGAGACCTACTTCGAGCGGTTCGGTCCCGAGACGTACCTGGTCGGCGATGCCGCCCGCAAGGACAAGGACGGGTACTTCTGGGTCATCGGTCGGATCGACGACGTGGTCAACGTCTCCGGCCACAGGATGTCCACGGCCGAGGTGGAGTCCGCGATCGTCGCGCACCCCAAGGTGGCCGAGTCGGCGGTCATCGGCCAGTCCGACGAAGACTCCGGGCAGGCCATCTGCGCCTACGTGACGCTGGAGGGCGACCTGGAGGGCACCGACGACCTCGTCGACGAGATCCGCGAGGCGGTGGCCAAGCGGATCGGCAAGCTGGCCCGTCCCAAGCGAGTCATCTGGACCGCGGATCTGCCCAAGACCCGCAGCGGCAAGATCATGCGCCGGTTGCTGCGCGACATCGCGGAGGGCCGGGAGCTCGGCGACGTCACCACGCTCGCCGATCCAGACGTGGTCAAGAAGCTGGAGGGCGAGAAGCAGGGCGAGGAGGAGCCGGCCAAGAGCTAGGGATGGCTGACTCACCCCCCTCCCTCGGCGACTTCATCCGTCAGCAGCGGGAGCTCTCGGAGATGTCGATGCGTGAGTTCGCTCGGCTCGCCGGGATCTCCAACCCCTACCTGTCTCAGATCGAGCGCGGACTGCGGGCGCCCTCGGCCCAGGTGCTGCAGGCGATCGCCGACACGCTGAAGGTCTCGGCCGAAACCCTGTACGAGCAGGCCGGCGTCCCGCCCGATGAGGACGGGCCGTCAAAGGTGGCCCAGGCGATCCGCGAGGACCCGAGGCTGACCGCGCGCCAACGCCAGGCGTTGACCGAGGTCTACGAAGCGTTCCTCGGGACCGGCGCAAGACCGCGCCGGTCCCGAGGCAAGGACGGTCAGAGCGCTTAGAGCGCGACCAGTTCGCGGGCCGCCGAGACGCTCGCCTTGGTGACGTCGTCGGTCAGCTTGGCGTGGGCGCCGAGGAAGCTGGAAACCGTCTCGAGCTGGGACTGCTCGCCGAGCTTGCGCTCGAACTGGGTCAGTCCGGAGACGTAGCGCTCGACCCCGTCGAGGTAGGCGTGAGAAACCTTACGGCCGGCGTCGATGACACGCTCGTTCGCCTCGCGGACGCGCTCTCCGGCCGCCTCCAGGTCGGGGTAAAGACTGGTCTGCTTGGTTGAGTTAGAGGCCATGATGCTCCTTGTGAATTGCTCTTCGGACTGCTTGCAGGATAGCATCTATTTTGCAAACGGGCAAGCGTTTTGCCGGTGCGATTGCTACCCTGATGTAGCAACGCACGGCCCCGAGCGAAAGGAGCGGCGTGGCCCCCGGATGTACCCCCAGTTTTGAGGAAATCGCGCTGACCGACTCGATGACCGCGTGGGCGGCGGCGATCGAGGGATCGGCCGCCTGGTGGTCGGGAGCGATCCGGCGCGGCGACACCCCCCTGGACATGATGCTGGACGGGATGCGCTGGTGGGAGACGGTCACCCAGCGAGGCCGCCCGAGCTGGAGCACGGATCACGAGATCGTCTTCGAGATGCCGGTGGCCCGCCTACGGGATTTCTCCACCACGGGGCCGCGCTCCAAGCTCGTGCCGACACTGGTGCTACCGCCCCAGGCCGGCCACGACTCGTGCATCGTCGACTACTCCCCCCAGCAGAGCCAGATGCGCGCCATCCTCGACGCCGGTCTGACCCGCGCATTCACCCTGGACTGGATCGGCGCCACCGAGCAGACCAAGCACGCCGGCATCGACGACTACCTGGCGGTGATCGACCGCTCGATCGAGCACCTGGGGGGCCGGGCCAACCTGATCGGCGACTGCCAGGGCGGCTGGCTGGCGACGATCTACGCGGCACTCCATCCCGAGCGGATAAACACGCTCACGATCGCCGGGGCGCCGATCGACTTCCACTGCGGCGAACCGGTGATCCACGCGGCGCTGAAGGCGCTGGCGCCGAACGGCAACCTGGCCTTCTACCGGTCGCTGGTGGCGGCGGGTGGTGGGATGCTGAGCGGCGAGGCGATGCTGGCCGGCTTCATCCTCATCAAGCCCGACAACGAGGTGGGCCGCCAGCTCCAGCTGCTGGCCAACCTCCACGACGGCGCGCACGTCGATCGCTACCGGGAGTTCGAGGACTGGTTCAAGCACACCCAGGCGATTCCGGGCTCGTTCTACCTGTGGATCGTCGAGCATCTCTTCCGTGACAACGAGCTGATCGCCGGAGAGCTGGAGGTGGGCGGTCAGCGCGTGGACCTGTCTCAGATCCGCTGCCCGCTCAACCTGCTGGCCGGCGCCGGGGACCACATCACCCCACCGGATCAGGTGTTCGCACTGGCCCGGTTCGCCGCCACCGAGGAGCCCGACGTACTCCGCGACACCGCTCCCGGCGGGCATCTCGGCTTGTTCATGGGCCGCGACTCGCTCTACAACCACTGGCCGCGGCTGCTGTCAGCCGTCCGCGAGCGGTCCTAGCGGTTCAGCTCGTCAAGCGGGCGCCTGACTCCCCCTCTGCTCAGCGGGCGCTCCACCCCTGATCCATGATCACCGGGGAGCCGGTGAAGGCGGCGCCGTCCGGGCTCAGCAGGAAGGCCACCGTGGCCGCCACCTCCCGCGGCTCGATCAGCCGTTTGACCGCGTGCGGCGCCAGGATCACCTCCTCCAGGACCCGGTCCTCGGGCATTGAATGCGCCTTGGCCTGGTCGGCGATCTGGTTCTCGACCAGCGGCGTGCGAACGTAGCCGGGACAGATGGCGCTGACGCTGATCTCGTCCTCTGCGCCCTCCAGCGCGAGCGTCTTGACCAGCCCCAGCACCCCGTGCTTGGCCGAGATGTAAGCCGCCTTGTACGGCGAGGCGACCAGCGCGTGGATCGAGGCGATCACGACGAAGCGCGCCTGCTCGGAGCGGCGGAGGTCCGCCCAGGCATAGCGCGCCAGCAGGAACGGGCTGGTCAGGAGCAGCGCGATAAGCCCGTCCCACCGGTCCTCCGGGAACTCTTCGATCGCCGCCACGTGCTGGAAGCCGGCGTTCGGGACCACCGCGTCGAGCTGGCCATGGCGCTCGCGGGCGGTGGCCACCGCCTCGGCGTTGCCCTCCCGCGTGGTCAGGTCGACGTGGAGGTCGGCGTCTCCGTGCAGGTCAACCCCCAGCACGTCCCAGCCGTCGTCGCGCAGGCGCTCGACGATGGCGGCGCCGATCCCGCTCGCGGCGCCGGTTACCAGAGCGACGCTCACATGTCCATCCCGCCGTTGACGTCCCAGACCGCCCCGGTGATGTAGGACGACTGGTCAGCGGCGAGGAAGTGGACGACCCTTGCGATCTCGTCCGGGCGCCCGAACCGGCCCAGCGGGATCCCCTCCTTGATCTTGTCCAGGGCCTTCTCCGGAACTGCCTCGAGCATCTCGGTGGCGATGAACCCGGGGGCCACGGCGTTGACGGTGAGCCCCACCCCGTCCTCGTCGAGCTTGCCCTCCTTCTTCAGCGCGGCGGCCGCCTCCCGGGCCAGCGTCTTGGTCAGCCCGAACAGCCCCGACTTCGAGGCCGCGTAGTTGGCCTGGCCGATGTTGCCCTGCTGGCCGATGACCGAGGAGATGTTGATGATCCGGCCGCAGCCGCGCTCGATCATGTGCGGCAGGGCGGCCTGGCTCATGAAGAACCCTCCGGAGAGGTTCACCGCCACCACCTTGTTCCAGTCATCGTCGCTCATCTTCAGCGCGGGCTTGTCGATGGTGATCCCGGCGTTGTTGACGAGAATGTCCAAGCGGCCGTGCTGATCGATGACCTCCCCCACCGTACGCCGGCAGTCCTCGGCGGAGCCGATGTTGCCCTGGTGGATGCTGCCCTTCAGGCCATCCTTCTCGAGGCTGTCGACGAACTCCCTGGCTCGGGACTCGTCGCTGCTGTAGCCGGCGGCGACGTCGACGCCCTGCTCGGCGAGGCTGCGGCTGATCGCCGCGCCGATCCCCCGAGCGCCACCGGTCACGAAGGCGACCTTGCCGTGCAGGCGCGGACGATGGGATACAGAATCGGTGGTAGTCGCGGTGGCTGACATGATTCTCCTCTCTCCTAACGGCCCGAGCGCTCGGACAGCCAGTCCGCGAGCTCCGGCCAGATCTCCCCTTTGGCTTTCGAGCCGGCCATCAGGCCGATGTGACCCCCGGGACGGTCGAGGTGGGTCACGTCCTCGCTGGCGACCAGGTCAAGCAACGGCATCGTCCCGTCAGGCGGAGCGATGTGATCGGCGCCGGCGGTGACCACGAGCAGGTTCTGCTCGATCGCCCCCAGGTCGACCCGCCTTCCCCGCAATCGCAGGCGTCCGGACACGAGCCGGTTCTCCTTGTACATCCAGGTGATCCACTCGCGGTAGGCGAGCGCAGGGAAGGGCGGATTGTCGCCCACCCATTTGGCCATCGCCTGGTAGGCGACCCGAGGATCCTTGCCATCAAGAATCCCCTGGAAGAGCTGGCGGTAGTTGGTCACGTAGTTGGTCACCGGCTTCATCAGCTTGTTGGCCCAGTCGATTCCGGCGCCGGGCACCACCGGCAAGCTGTCGGCGATCACATCGACGTCGAACTCGTCGCCTCCGACCCACTGCGCGTAGAGCGAGTCGCTGGGGTCGATCGGGGTGGTCAGCAGCAGGGCGTTGCGTACGGGACCCTCTGGGTGCAGCGCGCAGTACATCGCGCAGAGCGTGCCGCCGATGCACCAGCCCAGCAGCGTCAGCTCCTCGCTGTCCGAGCATCGCAGCGTCTCTCTCACCGCCCAGTGCAGCTCGTCGCAGACGAACTCGGCCAGGCCCATATCGGCGTCTTCCTCCTCGGGCACCCCCCAGTCGACGAGGAACACGTCGAAGCCCTCGGAGAGCAGGTACTGCACGAACGAGTTGCCGGACCGCAGGTCGAAGATCTCCGGTCTGTTGATCAACGCGAACACCAGCAGAACCGGTACAGCATGCTCACGCCGGCTGGAGCGGTAGCGGTACAGGGTGGTGCCCCGGTGGGTCCAGACCACATCGCGCGGGGTCTGCCCGATCGACGCGTCGGACGTGGTCAGGACTACGTTGGCGAACTCGAGCGTCGCACGCGGAAAGCGGGCAAGCGTCCCGATCGCGCTCATGACGAGGTCTTGCGCGCCTTTGCCGTCGAACCGTTCGACCCACCGGAGCGACCGGAGGAGCCGCCCTGGCGAGAGCTCCGCCGCGAACCGGAGTTCGATCCCGCGCTCCGGCCCGAGCCGGAGCTGGATCCCGAGCTTCGGCGCGAACCGGAGTTCGAAGTCGTGCGCTGGCGCTGGAGCTCGTCGCGCACGTCCTCGAGCTCCTGCAGCACCCGCTCCAGCTTGTCCTCGGTCCGCGCCAGCTGCCGGGCGAGACGCGTGACGTCACGGCGACCGGCGACCCGGAGGTTGCGAATCACCAGATCCATCGCGTCCGAGCTGAGCCGGGTCAGAGCGGCGGCATTCTCGGCCAGCTGCCCCAGCAGGGAGACAAACCCGCCTGAGCCGACGACGCGCTCGCTGGCCTTCTCCGCCTGGCTCTCCGCCTGCTCATACAGCCTGGCGATCTGCTCCGAGGGGGTGGGGGTGCGGTCGTCCTCAGCCATCTCCAACAGTTCTTGGCTACCCCACGTGCCGAGTGCGAATCGCCGGCGGCCGTCGATGGTCAGCCAAAGCACACCGGGGCGGAGAACGCTCACCCGAGGTCAGGCCGAGGAGCTGGAGCGGGGTCGTCCAGGCTCAGCGTGCGGCGAAGGAACTGGTGCTCGCGCTGGAGTGCGGCGTCGGTGACGGTCATCGGCAGCGAGAGCAGCCCGTGCGGCGCCTCCGGCCAGACGTGGAGCTCGGTGGCGGCGCCGGATGCCCTCCAGCGAGCCTCCATGAACAGGGTGTCGTCGAGCAGCGGGTCCTGGGTACCGACGGTGAACACGGCCGGGGGCATGTCGTGCAGCCGCGCGTAGAGCGGGGAGAGCTCGGGATCACGGAGCTGCTCCGGCTCGCTGCCGGGGAGGAACTGCTCCACGAACCAGGCGATGATCGGGGTGGAGAGCACCAGGTTGCGCTCCCCCCATTGCCGCTGGCTGGGCGTCATGGAGAGGTCGAAGGCGCCGTACTGCAGGACCGCCGCTCCGAATGCGCCAGCGAGCCCGTGGCGATCGCGCAGCCGCAGAAGAGTCAGCGCGGTCAGGTGGGCGCCCGCGGAGTCGCCGCCGATTGCCAGTGGTACCTCGCCGCCGGCTTCCGTCAGCTCGGCTGCGCCATGTTCGATCACCCACAGCGCAGCGGCTTCGCAGTCGTCGGCCGCGGCCGGGTACGGGGTCTCCGGGGAGAGGCGGTAGCCGACGCTCACCACCGTCATCCCGGTGTCCTGGGCCACACGCTCCAGCCGCGGATCCTGCAGATCGTTTTCGCCCAGCGTCCAGCCGCCGCCGTGGATGTGCAGGAACACGCCGATCGGCCGGCCTGGCGGCTCGATGATCCGCAGGGGCACACCGCCCTCCCCGCCCGGTATCTGGAGCGAGCGGGCCGAGTCCAGAAACACGGGGGCGGGAAACAGCCCCCTGCCCTCCCGGCGATCCTGGCGAGTCTGCTCGGGCGGGACCGTGTGAACCGCCGGTGCCGTCGCTAGCGCGCGCTCCAGTTGCTCGCAGAAGGCTCGGGACTCAGCGGTCAGAGCGCTCGCGGCTTGATCGTCCACGGCACCCATCATCCCGGATCGGCGCAGCGGGGGCCCTCCACCGAACGGAGGATCCACTTGTCCATTCGTGCACAAGGGGCCGAAGCGAGAAAAAACACGCTAGTAGCATCCGCTCGGCGAGTTGTGACCTTGCTGTTATCGAAGCGCTGACGTAGGTTTTCTTCCCAGTTGAACAGCGGTCGGGCGGTCAGCGCATGGTCAACCCAGGGGCGCGTCATTGGGTTTTGCGCACCGCAGCAAGTACCGGCCGGTGCAACATGTGAGGAGATGCAGAAACCCCGCCGGGAGGCGTCGGGAGCGCCTGCCCGTAGAACAAGACGTCAACGGTTCGCCACGCGAACACGAAAGCAGGGAGAGAGACAGCTACATGTTCCAACCCGCCACGATGACGCCGGAGCCGCAAAGACTGCGTGCCCTGGAGCGAGCCAACGAGGTACGGCTCGCACGAGCGGAGCTGAAGCGACGGATCGCCGAAGGTCGTGTCTCCGCTGCCGAGGTCATCCTCACCTCCCCATGGGAGGCGAGTAGCTGGACGGTCGGCGACTTGCTGATGACGCAACGTCGCTGGGGCACCACGAGGTGCCGGAAGTTCCTCTCGCGCAACCAGATCAGCGAGGTCAAGCCGATCGGCTCGCTTACTCAGCGACAGCGGCGGATCCTCGCCGAACAGCTGAGTCGGCCCGCTGCTCTGGATGTGGAGTGCCAAGCGCCGTCGCTCGCACTGGTGGGAGCCTAGCCAGGTGTAGCTGCCGGTCCTGGGTTGCCGTCGAGTAGCCCAGGGCCGGCCATTCGGCGGTCCGAGGGTCGAGGCCTCGGGCCCGAGGCTCGCCACGTAGTGCTCGTGGACCCCGGGCCCAGCGTCTCGAGGCGTTTAAGTTCCGAGAGGTGAAACCAGAGGGCCTCAGTTCGGAGGCGGGGCCGCTACTCAGATCTGGATGCCGAGCGGGATCGGGTTCGCGCCCGCCAGGAAGAAGAACCAGATCACGAACGCCACCACCGTCACTGCAGCACTGACGACGAGCACACCTTCCAGCACGAAGTGTCCAGGGTCGGCCTGTCCCCGAGCGACGACGCTGGCGCGGTAGACGTCGCTGAGCTTGCCCAGCAGCCCCGCCAGCGCGGCGATGGTGGCGATCACGCCGATGAACATCACCCCCAGCGCCGTGCCGAGCGACTGGGTCGCGCCCTGGACCTGCGATCCCACCCAGAGCCACAGCAGGGGCGTGCCGATCCACAGCACCAGGCTGCCGATGAACATGATCAGCACCGCGAGCACGGCGCTGGCGCCACTTCTCAGCAGTCGACGCAAGCCGGACTGAGAGTCTCAGAGAACGGAAGCGGGCCGCGTCCTAGAGGGCGCGGCCCCCGGGTAACGGACAGCCGGAGGAGAGCTTGACCTGCCACCATCCGGCCAGCATGCCGATCAGGCCCAGCCGGGGCCTGACCTGCCAGGCACCGCAGCCGGGCTCGCCCACATCACTGCGTGAGATCCGGACGAAACGGTGCCGTCCCGGATCAAGCAGCATCTGCTCCAGCAGGAGCCGGTTCGCCTCCTGCTGCTCGGCGCGCTCCGCAATGCTCACGCGCGCGGAGCGAAGTCGCTCGGCCATGTCGTCACGTACGCGCTCGAGCTCGCCCATGTCCAGCAGGCGGGGGGCAGACCGGGTTTCCGGCGGGCGATCGAGCCCACCCATCGGATAAGCGGTCACAAAGGCGTCGGCAAGCTGCCGCTCCAGCGAGGCGATCTGCGACCGGAGGGAGCGCCGGGCAGCGCGTTCGGCATCTGCCGGGACAACCTCCGGCGTCGGCAATGGGACGTGCAGACCGCTGATGTCCTGCTGAAGGAGCACCATAACTCCCCCTCCTTTCAAAGCCGTGGCGAGCTTAGCAGGAGAGTCCGCCCCTGGGCGCCGCTTTCTCAGGCGCTCAATGCCTCCCGGCAGGTCCACAGCGCCTCCTCCACGTGGATCGCCGGGACCCCGTCGACGCCGACGGCGAACAGGGTCATTCGCTCGGTGCGCGCGCCCACCCCGCGGCCGGGG
The DNA here is from genome assembly GCA_963731435.1 of uncultured Solirubrobacterales bacterium. Lineage (GTDB taxonomy): Bacteria > Actinomycetota > Thermoleophilia > Solirubrobacterales > Solirubrobacteraceae > Palsa-465. The sequence goes on along the minus strand of CAVSVF010000001.1, from coordinate 421,678 downwards.
AGGATCTCGCCGAACAAGACCGCGTGGATGTGCTCCGTGTCGGCCACGACCAGCCGTCCGGCGGGAACGCCGCCACCGGTGCCCTCCTCGCTGACTTCCTCGTCTTCGCGGGCGAGGCGAATCCCCAGTCCTCCGACATCGACGCCCTCGGCGTCCAGTGCCCACACCGGCACCCCGGTCTCGATCAGGGCGAGCAGCAGGGCATCCTCCACCGGACCCTTTGAGCGGAACCCGCCGTGCAGGAGCCGGGACAGTGCCGCCTGCTCGCTGGGGACCCGGTCGACGTCGGGATCCAGTCCAATCTGACGGAAGAACGCCCGGTAGGCGTGGGGAACGGGCTGGGTGCGCATCGCCACCACGCTCGCTCCGCGGTAACGGCTGGACAAGCTGGCCAGTCGCCGGCGCAGGGCCGGCGGGCTCGGTCCTCGCCTGCCGGGGACGGTGATCCAGTCGAGCCGAAGCCCGGGGAACTCGGCGCTCACCTCGGGATCGACGAAGCCGGGAGCGGGAGAGAGATCTGCCTCGTCGATGCTCATCGGTGTAACAGTGCTCGCGCCTGGACAGCCAGCGCAGCCGGGCTGCTCCAATGCTCGCCGATCAGCCTCCGGACCACGACGCCGTCGCTGCCGGCGAGCTCCACGAGCGGGCAGATATCGACCCCGTAGAGGTCGCCCACCGAGCCGTCGGCATCGTAGGCCACCGGGATCGTCCAGCCGTGGTGGCGGATATCAGTCAGCGCGTCGTGACGGCTGGCGTGGACGGCAATCGCGGCAAACCGCAACGAGCGGAACTCCCGCTCGCCGGAGACTGCCTGCAGCGCGTCGACCTGCCTGGTACAGGAAGCGGTGCCGGTGACGAAGAAGGCCAGCACGATGGGGGCGTGGCCGCAGACGTTGAGGCCCTGGGGGTTCGGCCGGCGCGGATCGCACCGGGGGCGAGCGTTGGCATCGAGGTTCACGCCGCTGGTCGCCAGGGGGGCAACGAAGCGGTGTAGCGGCTTGCCGGCGGCTACCCCCGGGGTGACGACGCCGTTGCGCACGAAGCCGTACACCGAGAGCCCCACCACCAGCGCCAGACCGAAGATCCCGATCGCCCACCGGTAAGGCCGGGTGTCGATCGCCGGGGCCGGAGTCTGTGGTGGCGCCGGTTCTGGGCCGGAGGAGGAGGCGAGGTCGGGATCCAGCCTTGAGCCCAGCCCGTCAGGCGGCGACGACGGCGGCTCGGGTGAGGAAGCCGGGTCTTCCGGATCCCGTGAGGGGGGTTCGCTCACGCCACGCGCGGTCGCCGGCGCAGGCGCGAGGGAAGCGCCGCGACCTGAGCTTGCAACCGGCTGAGACTCTCGGCGTAGTCCTCGCGCTCGGAGGCGGCCAGGACCGCCGGCAGAACCAGCAGCACACCGGCCAGGGAGACCGACAGGTCCACCACGGTGACGAAGCCGAAGTCACGCAGCATCGTGATCCCGGAGAACATCAGCACCCCGAAGCCGGCGATCGCGGTGATGCCCGAGGCCAGCGCAGCGACCCCGGTGGAGCGGTAGGTGCGATGCAACGCCTCCAGCAGATCGCCGGACGCCGCACGCTCCTGGCGGAATCGCTCGGCCAGCAGCACGCTGAACTCGGTGGAGATCGCGATCACCAGGGACCCCAACGTGGCCGACATCGGGTTCAGCGGGATGCCGATCGCGTAGACGATCAGCGCCGACCATCCGGTCGCCAACGCGATCGGCACGAGCGGTATCAGCGCGCGTCGGCGATCCCGGAAGACCGCCAGCAGCACCAGTCCGACGGCGAGCAGGCCCGCCACCAGCATCAGCAGCCGCCGGCCGGACGAGGACAGCGCGCTGTTGGCCTCGGCGGCCAGCACCGGCAGCCCGGCGAGCTGTGCCGTGACCCCAGACGGCGGATGGAGCTGAGAGTTCATGTAATCGATCACCGACTGCTGCTTGCCCAGCGGCATCAGGCGGATCCCGAAGGCCAGGGTCGCGTTGCGATGGTCCGGGGTGATCACCGCCTGGGAGAAATAGCTCGGCACCGATGTCAGCAGCGAGCGGATCTGGTTCTGGCTGGGGGGCGCGCTCGGCGAGCCCTGGGCCCCCTGGGTGCCGGCGGAGAACAGATCGGGGAGGGAGAGGGCGGGGCAAAGAGTCGAGTAGGCACAGCCCTTCGTCTCCAGATAGCCGAAGTGTCGCTGCAGCTGGTTCTCGTAGGAGAGCATCCAGCCGACGACCTTCGGGGTGGCCACGTTTTGCGAATGGACCAGCACGTCGATCTCCCCGGAGACGCCGGTCACGTGCTCCAGCGTCCGGAGGTCACGCAGCGAGGGCATGCTCGAGGGCACGAGCTTGGTGACGTCGGATTGCACCGAGGTCTGCGTGTCGGCAATCCACCCGAGCGCGGCCACCGCGAACCCGACGGCCAGCACCGCTCCGGGCTCACGAATGGCGAAACGCATGCTCCTGAGCCACGCGTCGGTGGCTCCCCGCCCCAGACGGGGGAGGTCAAGCCGGTGCCACAGCGGAGCGAGGACCCGGCCGGCGGATGTGCCTGCGCCGCGCATGATGTCCGCAGCGCCGCGCAGCGAGGCACCCAGGGCACCGCCCTCGCGTTCAGCCAGGACGATGCTTGCAGTGACCGAGGTCAGGGCGCACACCAGGGCGATGGCGATTCCGACCACCAGCAGCAGTCCGAACCCCCGCACCATCGGCACCGGCGAGAGCAGCAGCACCAGGAAGCCGGTGGCGGTCGCCAGCGCCGCCACCGCGATCGTGGGGGCGCCCACCCTCGCCGCGTCGATCACCGACTGCGCGGCCGACGCGGACTGGCGCCTTCGCTCCTGAACCCTGGACTGGAACTGGATGGCGTAGTCGACGGCCAGCCCGATGAGGATCGGCAGCACCGCGATCGAGGCCATCGTCAGAGTCCCGCCCACCAGCCACAGCACCCCGAAGGTGATTCCCGCCGCCGCCAGCGCTACCGCCAGCGGCAGCAGCCGCAGGCGCCGGCGGAACACCAGCAGCAGCGTCGCGGCCATGACCAGCACCGCGGCGATCAGCAAGCCGGCGATCGTTCCGGTGATCTCCGACGCGAGATCGTTCACCACCACGGGAGCTCCGGTCACGGTGAAGGTGCCGCCGTAGGTGCTCTGGAACATCGGCATCTTCACCGCCTGGCGGATCCAGCTGATCGCCTGTGCCTGCTGCTGGTCGCTCAGCGAAGACTTCAGGCGGACCTGGATCAGCCCCGAGCTGGCGGTGGGGAACAGGTAGGCGAAGCGGGACTTCGGCTGGTTCACCCCGCGGGTCTGGTCGAAGACGATCTCCGGGATGAACTGCGGATCGTCGATGCGGGGCAGCCCGGTGATGCCGGAGCTCAGATACAGCTGCGCCAGCTGCTGGGTCTGCTGCTGGGACTCCAGCGAGCGGGCGGCGCTCGCGGCCTGCGCGGCGGCGGCAGGCGATTGGCCACGGCCCAGCGCAAGGCTATGAGCGGCGGTGCCCGCAGCGGCGACCTGCCGCTGGGCGGAGGTGAGGATCGCGCTGATCTGCAGGTTGACGGCGGCCACCGCGCGATTGAGGAAGGTGCCAGGGCCGTAGACGACCTGGGCCGGCTTGTACTTCATGAGCTTCCCGCACGGACTCCCCCAGCCTCCATAGGGGGCGTGGGTCCCCGCCGGCACCGGAGCGAACGACTGCAGTTTTTGGCTCGGTTCGACGTACTGGCCTGCCAGGCAGGCCTCGAGGAAGGTGACGTTGGCCAGGTCCTTGGTCTCCACCAGGTTGGTCAGCGGCTCCTTGATCAGGATGACCACGGCGTCGCCGCCGAACTCCCGGTGGTCCTGGTCGGTTGCCTGGAAGCTCGACGCCGAGCGGGAGACGAAGGTGTCGTTGCCGGCCGAAGGCCGCAGGCCCAGCGCCAGAAGCAGGCCGGCGAGCGCGAGGGCCACGGTCACGCCGAGCGTCAGCACGGGTCTCCGGGCAGCGGCCCCGACGAGCCGCTCCAGCCTCACTCTCATGATGCCTCAGGCTATCGGGGGGTCCACACGGCTGCGCTGGTCGGCCGGGCCGCGGGGACCACTCAGTCCATCGACAGCGGGCCCTGCGATTCGCCGGAGAGGAACTGGCGAATGAACGGGTTGTCGGAGTCGAGCATGTCCTCGGCGGGACCGGCTTCGACGATCCGCCCGCGCCACAGGACGTTGATGTAGTCGGCGACGCGGCGGGCGCTCATGATGTCGTGGGTGATCACCGCGAAGGTGGGAAGATGCTCCTTCTCCTTCTCCTTGGCCTCGTCCATCATGTCGCGGTGGATCTCGAGGATCAGCTCGCCCAGCAGCGCCGTACGCACCGGATCGAGCCCGGAGTCCGGCTCGTCGAAGAGCACGATGTCCGGCTCAAGCACCAGCGCCCGCGCGAATCCGGCGCGCTTGCGCATCCCGCCGGAGAGCTCGTTGGGCATCTTCTCTCGCGCCGACCCGAGACCGACCTCGTCGAGACGGCGTCCGACGATGTCGTCAACCTCGTCCTCGCCCTTCTCGGTGTGCTGGCGAAGCGGGAAGGCGACGTTGTCGTAGAGGTTCATCGAGCCGAACAGCGCGCCGTCCTGGAAGAGCAGGCCGAACTTCTTGCGCATCTCGAAGAGGTCGTCGTCTGCCATGTTGGGCACCGACTCGCCATGGACCAGGATGTCGCCCTTGTCGGGATAGAGCAGCCCGACCATGTGCTTGATGCACACCGACTTGCCGGTCCCGGAGGGCCCGAGGATCATCGAAACCATCCCCTCGGGCAGGCCCATGTTCAGCCCGCGCAGGATTCGCGCGCTACGCCCGAACGCCTTGTAGGTGTCGATGAACTCGACCGCGTCGGGTCGGCCCGATGGATACACCTTGTAGGTGTGGTACTGGTACTCGTCCTCGTCGGCGCCATCGGGGGGGTCAGGGCGCTCGTGCTCGTCGACAACCGAGACGCGTGAACCCGAGCCACCAACCGAGCTCTGGCCGCGAGCCTGGGCTCCGGCGACCGCCTGAGCCTCCTCGGCGCTCTGGAAGTCGTGATGTCCGTGCTCGTCCTCTTCCCGGTCCTGGTCCTCGTCTCCGCCCTCGTCGTCCCAGCCTTCCTCGGGGCTCTCGCCCGGCTCGACGTTGCCCTTGCCCGGAAGCGCGTGAGTGGGCTCGGAGTCACTTCCCTGCGCGGGCTCACTGCGCTCCGGCAGGTCGATCCCCTCCGGCATGTCGGGCCGACGCTCACGCTGCTCCACCGCCTGCTCGGTCAGGTCCTCGCTGCCGGCGCCGCCGTCGGTGTCGGAGTCGGTCTCGTTGTTGCCGCGGTCGTCTGATTCGTCAAACGCCATAGGTCAGCCTCCGATAGGTGCTCGCGGATTGGCACCCCAGAACAGCTGGGTGCCCATCATGCCGAGAAGGTGTACGGCGACGAGGTTGAGGACCATCGATTTCGCCGTGGCAGTGCCCACGCCGACAGGCCCACCACTCGCGTTGTAGCCGTAATAGCAGCCGACGAGAACGATGACGGTCGCCATCGACATCGCCTTTATCAAGCTGAATAAGAGATCCGGCGGGTTCTGGAACTGCCAGAAGATCAGGAAGAACCCCCCGGAGGAGACGTCTCCGATCTCCTGCACCACCACCAGGTAGCTGGCGAAGAAGCCGGCGCCGATGGAGATGACGTAGACGAACGGCAGCACCATCCATGCCGCCAGCAGGCGCGTGGCGCAGAGGAAGGTCATTCCGCTGATGCCCATCACCTCGAGCGCGTCGATCTCGTCGGAGATCCGCATCGAGCCCAGCTCGGCGACGATGCCGGTGCCGATCTTGGCGGCCATCATGTAGCCGAACGCGTAGGGAGTGATCTCACGGAGGTCACACCACGCGGAGAACACCCCCGCATAGGCGGGTACGCCGTTGGCGCGGTCGAAGTAGGCGCCCTCCACCCCGCAGGTCAGCCCGGTGATGAATACCAACCCCCAGATGACCAGGGTGGAGGAGATGATCAGCACGCCGGCCTGGCGCAGCGCCTCACCGAAGAACTTCAGGACCTTGAGGCGGTAGACCTGGCCGAGGACAGTTCCCGCAAACTTGACGATCTCGCCGAAGGACTCGATCCAGCCCTTGGGGATGGCAGCGATATCGCCCATCAGCTCACGCTCGGTCCGTGCTCATGGACAGGGTCACTTGGCGATGGAGGTGATCTCAGGATGGGTGGCCAGCAGCGTCTGGGTGAACGCGTAGTTGAACGCGAACACGCCCAGGAACGCGATCACCACCGCCTGGTTGACTGCTCTGCCCACCCCCGCGGCGCCGCCCGAGGCGGTCATCCCCTTGTAACAGCAGACGATGGCGATGATCGCCCCGAAGATCGTCGTCTTGACCACTGATCCCCATAGGTCGGTGGTGGAGGCGTTGTTGAAGAAGGTGGCCCAGAACGGTCCCAGCGGCGCGTTGTTGACCAGCGTGGCCAGGATCCCCCCGAAGATCCCGAAGATCAGCGCATAGACGTCGAACAGGCCGGTTACCAGCATCAGGGCCAGGAAGCGCGGGACCACCAGGTTCTTGACCGGATCGACTCCGAGCACCTGCAACGCGTCGAGCTCCTCCCGGATCTTCCGTGCCCCCAGATCGGCAGTGATCGCCGTCCCAGCCACGCCGGCGAGCACGATCGCGTCCACGAACGGCGCGAACTCCCGGATCGACGACAGCACGAAGAAGCCGCCCAGGCGGTCAAGCGCCCCGAACAGGACCAGGAAGTTGGCCGCCTGCAACCCGGGCGCCGCGTAGCCGAAGGCGACGGTCGAGATCAGCAACGGGAACCAGCACAGCCGCAGCGCGAACAGGAACTGGCTCGTGAACTCGGGCCCGTAGGGGTACGGCGGACGCAAAGCCGAGGCGATGGTCTTACCGGTCAGGATCATCATGTTCCCGACCTCTTCGAGCACCGATTTGGTCGGCAAGAACGCTCGATCGGCAACTGCTCTAATCACCGGTGCACTCTTCTCCCTGGGCTTAGGTGGGACCGCAAACGCAGCTCGGCCTGTAAGCCTACGCCAAGCAGCCGGTGGACAACAACTCTGAACCGTCACGACCACCGCTTCCCGTCTCCCCGGTGGGCAGCGCGGCGCACCGGCTCTTGACCTCGTGCACGCGTGGTATGTTGCGCCCCGCGTGAGCGGGTGGAGAGTGAGCACGGTCGGGATGATCGCCGCGGCATCGACAACGATGGCGATCACCGGCTGTGGGGGCGCGCGGCAGGACGTCACCGAGCCGGTGGGCAACTTCCCGATGAGCGTGACCGTCGCGACGCTTCCCCGCCGCCCAGCACCTCTCCGAGCACACCGCGCTGGTGCTCAGGGTCCACAACGCCGGAACCAAGCCGATTCCGGACATGGCCGTGACGATCTGCGCCAACAGCTGCAAGACCTCCAGCGCGGGCACGGGCGTGACGGTCGCCGCCTTCGGCCAGCTCCAGCAGCAACCCGGCATCGCCAACCCCTCCAGGCCCGTGTGGATCATCGACCGGCCGCCCGGACCCTGCGGCTACAGCTGCAAGTCAGGTGGTCCGGGCTCGTGGGTGACGGCGTACTCGAACACCTGGGCGATCGGACGAGGCGTGCCCCCGGGCGCGACCAAGACCTTCCAGTGGAAGGTCACCGCGGTCGCACCCGGCACGCACGTGGTCGCCTGGCAGGTGGCAGCCGGACTGAACGGCAAGGCCCACGCGGTGCCAGCGAATGCGACAACTGTGCCCGGGGGTTGCGTGGCCCAGACTCCACTGCGGCAGCTGCCAGCCGGACCGCGCCGTTGCCGCCTTTCGGGGACCCTCCGTGTGCAGGTAACCACCGCGCCACAGCAGAGCTACGTCAACGACGCGGGACAGGTCGTAACCAAGCCGTAGAGCGGCGCGGTCGGCGGCCTCCGGGCCTCCGGCATCGGACTTTCGACCAACGGCGAAGCTGGTCCGGAGTGGTTTGGACAGTTGGATAGTGACCCCCGACGGCGTCGTCCCCTAGATTTACCGCCTGACGCCCTGGATGCACGGGGCCCGGTTCTCGTTTGCGCCAATGCCGTCGAAGGCGCCCACAGGAAGGAACGACTAAACGCATGCCTCATCTTCGCCAGCAGAACGTACTCGCCGCGCAGTGGGCGCCCAACGGCAGCGCGCTGGGCGCGCCCGACCTGACGGTTCCCGACAACCAGATCTTCGCTGCCAACGTCTTCAGCCCGGCGATACAGCGCCAGCGTCTTCCCAAGGACGTCTTCCGGCGCCTGCAGCAGACCCTGGCGCGTGGCGAGGCGCTCGACACTTCCACAGCCGACTCCGTCGCGCTGGCGATGAAGGAGTGGGCGCTGGAGCGGGGAGCGACCCACTACACCCACTGGTTTCAGCCGTTGACCGGCTCCACGGCCGAGAAGCACGACAGCTTCTACAGCCCCACCGGCGAGGGCACCGCGCTGGCCGAGTTCTCCGGCAAGGAGCTGATCCAGGGCGAGCCCGACGCCTCGAGCTTCCCCACCGGCGGCATCCGCGCCACCTTCGAGGCCCGCGGATACACGGCTTGGGACCCGACCAGCCCGGCGTTCATCCTGGAGAACCCCAACGGCGCCCTGCTGTGCATCCCCACCGCCTTCGCCTCGTGGACCGGAGAGGCGCTGGATCACAAGATCCCGCTGCTGCGCTCGATGGACGCGCTGTCGAAGTCCGCGGTTCACGCGCTGTCGCTGTTCGGCAACTCCGGTGCCCAGCGGGTGTTCACCACCGTCGGACCGGAGCAGGAGTACTTCCTGATCGACGAGCAGTACTACTTCGAGCGTCCGGACCTGATCACCACCGGCCGCACGCTGTTCGGCGCCAAGCCGCCGAAGGGTCACGAGCTCGACGATCACTACTTCGGCTCGATGCCGGAGCGGATCCTGGCCTACATGCTGGAGACCGAGCGGACGCTGGCGATGCTCGGCGTGCCGGTGAAGACGCGCCACAACGAGGTGGCGCCCAACCAGTACGAGCTCGCCCCGGTGTTCGAGAACTCCAACGTCGGCTCAGACCACCAGCAGCTCACGATGCAGATCATGCAGAACGTCGCTCGCCGCTACGGCCTCGTCTGCCTCCTGCACGAGAAGCCGTTCGCCGGCGTCAACGGCTCCGGTAAGCACAACAACTGGTCAATGGGCACCGACGACGGCGAGAACCTGCTGGAGCCCGGCGATACGCCCCACGAGAACCTGCAGTTCCTGTTCTTCTGCGCCGCGGTGATCCAGGCGGTCAACCGCCACCAGGGCCTGCTGCGTGCGTCAATCGCCTCCCCGGGGCAGGACCACCGGCTCGGAGCCAACGAGGCCCCGCCGGCGATCATCTCCATCTTCCTCGGGGCACAGCTGGAGGGGGTGTTCGCGGCGATCGAGCGGGGAGAGGTCGGCGAGACCACGCCGGAGTCGCTGCTGGGCCTGGGCACGCCGGTTCTGCCGCGGCTGCCGATGCACGGGGGCGATCGCAACCGGACCAGCCCGTTCGCGTTCACCGGCAACAAGTTCGAGTTCCGGGCCCTGGGCTCCAGCATGTCGCTGTCGCTGCCCAACACGGTGCTGAACACGATCGTCGCCCAGGCGATCGACGACCTGGCCGAGGAGCTGGAGGACGCCCTGCAGAACGGGCAGAAGGTGGAGGACGCGCTGCCTCCGATCCTGCAGCGCTCCTACGCCGCCAACAAGCAGATCGTCTTCGGCGGCGACAACTACTCCGAGGAGTGGCACGCCGAAGCCGAGCAGCGCGGGTTGCTGAACCTGCCGGGGACGCCGGATGCGCTGCCCTACCTGATCAGCGACGAGACGCAGACCGTGTTCGACAACTACGGCGTGCTCTCACCCCGGGAGCTCGAGTCTCGCTACGAGGTGTTCCTGGAGCAGTACGTCACCAAGCTGAACATCGAGTCCGAGACCGCCGCCTCGATCGCCCGGACGATGCTGCTCCCGGCGGCGGCTCGCCATCTGGCGATGCTGCGGGCCGCTCAGCTGGCCGAGTCCGTCTCCGAGGTGGAGGAGCTCACCGGGACGCTGGTCCAGGCGATCGGTGATCTTGATGCGGTCAACCTCGGCGAGAACCAGCCGCACGAGAACCTGCTGGAGCACGCCAAGTACATGCATGACCGGGTGATGCCGGCGATGACTGCGGTGAGGACGGCAGCCGACGCGCTGGAAAAGGTGGTGGCCGACGACTTGTGGCCGCTGCCGAAGTACTCGGAGATTCTGTTCATTAAGTAGGCCGAGGTGCAGGGCACCAATCGAAGCGTGGCCGGGAAACGCCCGAGCCACTTTCGATTGGTGCCCTAACTCCGAATCCTCGGAAGCCAGACCCCGAGGACTTCGGCGCGGCGACACCCCTCGCGGCTTGTATAGCTACTGCGGCGGGACCGAAACTTGCGGCGTCGCAGGGGGTTTTCGCTACGGTGAGGCTCCGTATGGTCGAGGACCGCTTGGAGCGCGGGCGGTCGGCATCGAAGCATCGCCGCCTGCGCACATGCCTGACCGCTGCGGTTTCGCTGCTGGCTGTCGCTGCCTGCACGCCGCTGGCCCTGGGTGATTCCGGGGGCGCCGGCCTGGGCGCTTCCGGCAGTCCCAAGCCCACCAGCACGCCGAAGCCGAAGAGCTCGACCGCCAATCCGTTCTCCGGCCGGGGGATGTGGATCTGGTATCTGTCGGCGGCCAACGGAGGCAACCTCGGCTCGCTGATCGGCACCGCGCACCACTACGGCATCAAGACGGTGCTGATCAAGAGCGGCGACGGTTCGAGCACCTGGTCCCAGTTCAGCCGCCACGTCGTCTCGACCCTGCATGCACACGGCCTCCGCGTGTGCGGTTGGCAGTACGTCTACGGCTCTCATCCGGTCACCGAGGCGCGCGTGGGCGCATTCGCCGTGCACAACGGCGCCGACTGTCTGGCGATCGATGCCGAGAGCGAATACGAGGGTCGCTACGTGCAGGCCCAGAGCTACATCCGCAACCTGCGCAAGCTGGTCGGCAGCCGCTTTCCCGTGTCATTGGCGAGCTTCCCCTACGTGGACTATCACCCCGCCTTCCCCTACTCGGTCTTCATGGGGCGGGGCGGCGCCCAGTACAACACCCCGCAGATGTACTGGCGGGACATCGGCGTAAGCGTGGACACCGTCTACGCGCACACCTACTCGTTCAACCGGATCTACCGCCGCCCGATCTTTCCGCTCGGGCAGGTCTATGAAGCGCCTCCCCCCTCGCAGATCAAGCGCTTCCGCCAGCTCTCCACCGCCTACGGGTCCAGCGGGCTGAGCTGGTGGGATTGGCAGGAGGCGTCCGGAACCTCGTGGAGGGCGCTGGCCCAGGAGCCGCTCGCCAAGGCCAGCAGCGTGCACTCGGGCTCGAAATACGCTGCGCTCGGCCGGGGTGCGCAGGGAGATGTCGTGGTGTGGGCACAGGAGCACCTACGCAGCGCCGGCCAGCGCGTCGCCGTCGACGGCTCGTTCGGAGCCTCCATGCAAGCTGCGGTGGCGCGGTTCCAGCGGGCGCACTCGCTGTCGGCGTCCGGGGCGATCGGGGCGGCGACCTGGCAGGCGCTGCTGCGCTACTCACCGAAGGCGGTGACCTGGACCTCCAGCGGGGCACGGGTCCACGGAGCCCTGGCAGCGGCAGGCGCCGGAGCCGGGAACATCGAGCTGGTGCCGAAGTCGGCGAGGCTGCCGGCCCGCGCCTACGAGATCGGCCGCTCTCCCGGTCGGGGTTGAACCGTCGCGGTTAGGTGGGTGACTGAGCCCGCGCCCGCTCAGTGGTGCTTGCTGAGCAGCTTGAGGGTCAGCTTGACGATGAGCGAACGGCCGTTGACCGTGGCAACGGCGTAGACGACGACATGCCGCTTGTGCCGGATGTAGCGCCGGCCTGTGGAGTTGAGACGGACCTTCACCGTCGCCACCCTGTGCGCCCGGATGGAGAAGCGGGCAGAGCCCAGCAGCGAGCTTGCATGGTGGTTGGCGACGGCGATGGCGGGGCGGGAATCACGAAGCGCCAGTGCGCCGATGCATCGAGCGCTCTGGTGACATCCCAGCGGGACCTCTGCCGTGTTGCCGGTGAAGCGACCAGCATGCGTGTTGACGGACACCTGCGGCTTCACCACCGGTGAGGGTGGGCCGCCGCCCGTACCTCCCCCGCCACCGAGCGGGGTCAGGTCCGCGTTCATCATCAGCTCGTAGCCGAAGACCGCTCCGGCCCCGCCGGGGAGTCCGTTGGAGCTCGGCGCGGGCCCGCTTGGAGCAGGTGCGTAGTACGTGGTGGTCCCGTTCGAGTTCGCGCTGAGCGGAACGTACGAGCTGCCTCCGAAGATGGAGAGGGCCAGGAAGTCGCCCTTGGCCACGGTGTTGCCGTCGTCCGCCGGCGGCGTCGGATCCTCCACGACACCGAGCGCGGTGGGAACAGTGGTGATGGCGTTCCGCGCGGGCACAAACGTCGGCCCGTACTCCTGCAGGAAGCAGCAATAGAAGTTGGGATGGCCGGGATCGGAAGGGTTGTTCTGGTAGTAGGAGCGCAGAACCTCCACCTGCATCTCTCCCTGTGGCACGTCGCCGGTCTTCACCCGCACGGCGGTGATGGTGCCGCTTGCCGGTGCATAGCTGTACGGCGAGCTGGAGAAGGCCATGCAGGAGTTCTGGCCCAACTCGCCACACTGGGCAGCGTTGACCACGGGCTGGCTCAGATCGGCTCCGTAGGTCAAGGCGGATGCCGGCGGGGCTCCGATCAACGGCACCGCAAACGCCAGCGCAGCCAGCACCGCAGCCGGTGCACAGCCCGCTCGTGCCTTCCCCCAGCCGGCGCCCATGTGTGGAATGTATACAGGGACGACGGGCGCGTCGGGTTGCATGCGGCGTCCGCCCATGCATAAGCTTGCCCAGCCCACGCAGGTAATTCGGTCGAACGCGAACGACGACTTCACCACCAGGAGGAGCCCAGCACACATGCCCCCCGCCAAGAAATCCGCCTCCCGCCGGTCGTCGAGCCGAAGCTCGAGCGTTCCGTCGCCGCTGGCACCGATCAGCCGCAAGGAGGTCGAGGACGCCGCCGCGCGCTTTGACACCGCGCTGGACGATGCCTCCAAGCTCCTGACGGCCATGCGCAAGGACCTCGGCAAGAACGCCAAGGGCGCCTATAAGGACGTCGCCGATTCGTTGAAGACGCTGCGCCAGGACGCCAGGAAGACCAACAAGACCCTGGTCAAGGATCTGGAGCAGCTGCGCAAGTCCCTGGCCAAGGTGACCGACGGTTCGAGCACGAAGTCGACCTCGCGCAAACGTTCAAGCTCGTCGGGCAGCCGGTCAAGTTCCTCGGGCTCTAAGGCGAGCAGCTCGGGCTCCAAGACGAAGAGCCGGAGCTCAGGCAGCAAGTCAACGTCGCGCTCCAGCGCGGGCAAGTCCAGCTCCAGCGGTAGGTCCAGCGCGAGCAAGAGCACGAAGTCGAGCTCGGGATCCTCCCGGAGCCGGTCCAGCGGCTCCACCAACCGCGGCAAGGCCTCGGGTAGCTCGTCCTCGTCGCGGTCCAGGAACTCGGGCCGCGGCGGAAGCGGAAGCGGTCGGTCTACGAGGCGCAGCAGCTAGCGGTCACACCGGCGGACCGCCGTGTCCGCTGGAGATCGGAGTGCCGTGGAAACACCCGACGGTGTAGGGGTACTCAAGCGTGGCGACGTAGTGGTAGACCCGCTGGCGCCTGCCGTTCCATGACACCACGCTGGTGGTCCCGTGACAGGCATCGAGGTCGCGGTTGGTCGGCATCGTGCCGTGGGCGTTCTTGACCACGTAGATCCCGTATCCATCGAGCGCGAATCCGACCAGCGTCGCGCGGCCATTGCGCGCGCCCCGGAGGATGCAGGGAGGAATGTCGTGGTGGTGGTAGGTGGAGCTCTGATCCGGATGGCCGGCGCAGAGATCCAGCACCTCGTGGGCACCGGCGTCCCGGCCCTCACCGTCGAGCGCGTTGTAGAGCACGACGCCGTCGTTCAGCACCCCGATCGGCCCGCCCCCGGTGCAGGACGGCTTGCGGGCCGCCGCAGGGTGCAGCGCCAGGCTCCAGTCAAAGCTCTGAGCTTCGATGCGATTGGGGTTCGCGTCGTAGGCGTGCGCACGGTCGCTGCGGGCGATCGGGAACACGCCGGTGGTGTGGTCTGTGGGCAGGTCGTTGAACTTGACGATCCGCTTGCCGTGCGAGGTCCGCACCGAATAGGAGCCCTGGGGCCAGCGGATCGCACCGTTGACCGCGATCTTCGTCTCGTAGTTCCACGTTCTGGCACGGGTGTTGATCCACGGACCGACGTTCTGCGCCCCGCCCGTGGCAGGGAAGCTGGTCTGGCAGGAGTCCACGTAGCCGACCCGGGGTCGCTGGCTGGTGTAGCCATCGCCAAGCGGGATCGCCCGCGGGTTGATCGCCCCACCTGACACCGGAGTGGTGGCGTAGCGGTGGCTGACGGTGGTGGCGCTCGCGACCATGGTTGAACCGCCGCACCCGGCCAGCAGAATCGCTCCGAACGCGGCGAGAGTTCGTCCGGCCCCGGTGCGACCTGCAGCCCTTCGACGGGACCGCGACTGCTGGCGGCTCGGCATCGATTCTCTCCTCCTCGTAGGGCCTGGGCGGCCCCGGCGCCGCGCCCGCCGTACCCGCCGGGCGCGAAGGGAACCTATGGGACCAGCCTAAGCTCAGTGTTAGAACAGTCGGGGGTCGGCGCTCGCCACCCCATGCACGCCCAATGCCCGCAGCCGCTCGATCGTGGATCGCTCGTTCACTGTCCAGGCGAATAGCCGGCTCTGGCGGTCCACGACGTCACCTACCAGCGGGCCGTCGATCAGGCGGTGCTGGGCCATCAATGCGTCCCAGCGGCGGGCGTGCAGGCCGGCCAGCACCTGCTCCTTCCAGTCGCCCCAACGGCGGCTGAGCCGCGCCACCCGGCCACCTACCGAGATCGCGGTCCGCGCCCGCGGGTTCAGCGTCCTGATCCGGTCTAGCGCCGGCGCCACCTGACTGCAGAACACCGCTCGCTCGAGCATGCCCGCTCCGGCCACCGCGTGGAGGACGGCGGCCTCGCAGCCGGTGTGCTTGAGGTCCACGCCCAGGGAGATGTCGGCGAAGCGCGGCAAAGACAGGTGGGCGAGGGCGTCACGCAGCCGTACAGGGGCCCCGCGGCGAGCATGCATGGCCGTGTGGGCCAGCACCAGCTCCCCCCCGTAGGCCCGCACGTCGAACTCGATCATCTCCACGCCGATCTCCTGCGCCGCGTCGAACGACGCAAGAGTGTTGCCGGAGACCACCGCGCTGGCACCGCCGTGCCCGATTCGCTGAAATCCGGCGATCCGCATCTGGCAGACGATGACAGACCGGGCGGCGAGATTCGCCCTTACCCGCGCAGCACCGTGCCCGGCTCGATGCTCTGCGGTTCGTCGCTCTGGAGCTCCACCGAGCCACGTACCGTCACTCCCGCACCGAAGGTGACGTCACCTTGCACCACCAGGCGCTCGGCTTCGGCCAGTGAGGGCGGTCCGTCGGGGAAGTGCGCCTCGAACCGGTCCATCATCTTGTAGAAGCGCGTGTCGAGCTCGACGTATGGCAGCTGCTGACCGGCCGCCTGCACCGTCATCTCGTCGGTCAGCTCGTAGACGTCGGAGCGGAGCACCAACAGGTCGTCGGTCGTCTTGACCGGAACGAAGCGCGTCCGCGGAACGCAGAGCAGCGCCGACTCGGCAAAGCTGCCGATCGCCGCCCCCATCGCGCTCTCAAGCTGTACCACCGGGGGCGAATCGGAATCACGCGGATCGACGGTCTTGCGATTGACGATCAGTGGCAGGTCGAGGACGCCGTCACGGTCGTCGAGCAGCTCGGCCAGACGCCGGAGATCGACCCACAGGTTGTTGGTGTTGTAGAAGCGCCAGCGCCGGTAGTCGCGAAAGGACTCCTCATCCTCTGATGGCGTCTGCGCGGTCTCCCGCAGGATGAGCTGGCCGTCGGATCGCCGGCGGGCGATGTGTCCACCCTTGCGGTCGGCCTCCGTCCCCTCCACGACCTCCATCAGGAAGGGGATGTCCTCAGCGGCGACGTGCTGGGCGATCCGTGGATCCAGGGTCGCGCCGAGGTTGTCGGCGTTGGAGATCATCGCGAAGTCGAAGCCCCGCTCCAGCAACGTCCCGAGCATGCCCGAGCTGCGGAGCGACCCGTAGACATCGCCGTGTCCGGGCGGACACCACTCAAGCGCGGGGGTGTCAGGCCAGCTGATCGGCTCCAGCTCGTTCGCCTCGAGCTTGGGAATCATGCTCTGCACGAAGTCCAGGTCGAGCTCCGCCACTGGGAGCTCGGGGTGCCGGGCCAGGACCTCCAGCGTCGCCTCCCGCGTTGCCTCGCTGTCCATGAGCATCAGCGGAAGCCGGATTCCGTGCCGGCGACGGAGGGCCAGCGTCTGACCGATGATGATCTCCAGGAAGGTGTGGCCCCGCTTGGCCTCGAGCAGCGACTTGGGCTGATCCAGACCCATCGAGGTCGCCAGCCCGCCGTTCAGCTTGATCTGCACGAACCGATCCAGCGTGGCCGGGTCGGGGTCACGCTCCAGATCGACCAGCCCGGGCACATCCTCGGCGGGCTCCAGCTCGTCGGAGGCGATCAGCGCCTCCTCTCCCGCGACGAGCCGTTCGTAGGCGGAGCGAAACGCCTTCACCGCCTCCTCCGGCTGACCCGCCTCGCGCATCTTGCTCTCCGCCAATACGAGTCCGTCGTCGGTCATCTAGAGGAAATCTCGCACAGTCGGTCCTCAGGAACGCAGCAGATGCGCCCCCGGTCCGGGGCGCACTTCGATCGCCTCCGCCGGAGCGTCAGCATCGGGGGGCAGCAACCCGAGCACATTCCCCCCGAACCCCCCACCCACGATCCTCGCGCCGAGGGCCCCGCACGCCAGCAAGCGCTCCACCGTGGCCTCGACCGCGGGCGTCGAGACCTCGTAGAGGTCGCGAAGGCTCTGGTGCGAGGCATTCAGCAGTGCTCCGAGGGCGGTCAGGTCCCCGTCAGCGAGAGCGCGCACCGCCTCCTCCACCCGCTCGTTCTCGGTGATCACGTGCTCGGCCCGGGCCGCCAAAGGCGCAGGCAGCTCCCTGGCGGCCTCCAGCTTGGCGTCCCGCAGGCTCGAGACCCCCAGGAACTCGCACGCCTGCGCGCACTCCTCGCGGCGCTGGTTGTAGCCGGACTCGGCCACGGAATGCTGTTCACCAGAGTCCAGCGTGACCAGGCGGTGGTCTCCGAGGTCCAGCCTCACCTCGGTGATCTCAAGATCGCGGAAGTCGATCCGCAGCGCGCGATCCTGCTGGCCGAACAGCGAGGCGAGCTGGTCGAGTAGCCCGGTACGTGCTCCCACCCAGTCGTTCTCTATGCGCGAGCAGAGCTCTGCCAGCTTCCGTCGGTCGGGATCGGTTCCGCCGGCCAGGGCAACCAGCGCCAGCGTCAGTGCCACCTCCAGGGCAGCCGAGGACGACAAGCCTCCGCCGCGCGGGACACCACCAGCGATCTCCAGCCGGACTCCGGGAAGCCGCCAGCCCGCCTCCTGCAACTCGGCGACTGCACCCCGCACGAACGCGCGCCACCCGTCAGCGGAGGAGATGTCCGGCAGGTCGAAGCGGTCCTCCTCCCCCAGGTCGGCAGCTCGTGCTTGGACCACCGGATCCTGGAGCCGTGCCGCCCGCACGGTGACTCCGTCGCTGATCGCGAACGGGAGCGCGAGACCGTCGTTGTAGTCGGTGTGCTCACCGATCAGGTTGACCCGTCCGGGAGCGAACGCGGCGATGTGGTCAGGCACTGCGCGGGAGCCTAGTCGCTGTGAAACCTCCGTCTGCCCGTTCAGCGCGCGGCGAGCGCGTACCCCGCGCCCACGGTCGCGCCATAGACCAGGTGGTAGGAGATCTCCAGCCCCAGGTCGCCGGGGGAGTACTTCCACGGTGGCTGGTAGAGCCCCATCGGGACGAGCTCCACGTAGGACATCGCCCAGACCACAGCGCCGAACAGCAATCCGCTGCGCAACGGTCGCAAGCCAGGCGCCGAGCCACCGATCACGCCGTAGACCGCGCCCCAGCTGGTCCCATACCCCCAATGCATCACGTTGGTCAGCAACGGGATCTTGGACGCCGGCACTTGCCGGTCGAACACGCCTTCGATGACTCGCTTGGCCACCTTTGCCGGAGCGGAGGCCTGCTCCCATGGATCCTCCGGCGCCGTGGTCTCACCGCCGCCGGATTGGCCGAGGCGGCTGGAGGCCTCCTGCCAGGCGGTCATCGCGGCGGTGCCTGCGGCTCCAGCTACGAGGCCGCGAGCCAGAGCCCCAAGCGGCGTCGGGGTTTTGCGACTGCGGACGATGCCCTCTCATGCCCCGGCCCAAAGGGGCGAAACCAACGGGAGCCCTACGGCAAGGCGAGTCGCGCCCAAACGCGGTAGACGCCGTCGGCGTCCTCCACCTCACAGCTCTGGGCCAACGCTTTGACCAGCTGCAGCCCGATCCCGTCGAAGGGGTCGCCTTCGGGGTCGGAATCCGGCCCGGCAGGACCGCGGTCGAGCACCGAGATCGACAGCTCCTCCGCCCCGAGCTCAATCGCAACCTCGAGCGTCTCGCAGCGCCCGGCCCCCGCCCGGAGCACCACATAGGTGACCATTTCGCTGGCGATCAGCATGGCATCGCCGAGCACCCAGCCGATGCCCTCGAGGTCGCGCAGCGCCTCTCGCGCCTGACCGGGAGCGCCAAGGTCGCAGGGAACCTCGAAGCGCAGCTCTGAAACGGTCGAATCCATTTTCAGCGAATCTATCCGTTTCCCCCGAGTAGATGGGGATTCAGGTGGCGCTGGCCGCCCGCTCCGCCTCCGGGGCTTCAGGTGGCGCTGGCCGCCCGCTCCGCCTCCGGGGCTTCAGGTGGCGCTGGCCGCCCGCTTCGCCTCGGGCCGGCCTCCGTCCCGTGGGACTGAGCTGTCGTCGCTGGGCAGGCTGTCGGTGCTGATCAGCCGCTCCCGGCGGTTACGGGCGAGGATCGTCCACATCCATCGGGTCACCGCGCCGAAGCGATTGCCCCACCCCACCAGGTAGGCGAGGTGCACCACGCCCCAGATCAGGAACGCGGGCAAGCCGCCGATCCGCACCCGCCCGAACAGGTCCGCCACCGCCTGGCTACGGCCAACCACCGCCATCATGCCGAGGTCCCGGTAGCGAAACGGCTTCGGTGGGCCCGCCCCGGACAGCCGGGCCTTCACCACCCCCGCCGCATATTTGCCCTCCTGGATTGCCGGCTGGGCGGTCCCGGGGACCCCCGGGAGCGTGATCATGTCCCCCACCGCGAACACCTCGGGGTGGCCGGGAAGGCTGAGGTCGGGCTCGACGTGCAGGCGGCCCGCGCGGTCGGTTTCGGCGCCCGTCCGCTCCGCCAGCACCGAGGTGAGCGGCGAGGCCTTGACGCCGGCGGCCCAGATCACCGTGCGGGCGTCGATCCGGCGCTGCTGCTCTCCATCCCCCACCACGAGACCGTGGGAGTCGATCTCGGTCACCGGAGCGCGCAGCTCGATCTCCACTCCCAGGCCTCGAAGCTGTCTGGCCGCCTTGTGCCGGAGGCTGTCGGCGAATCCGCCGAGCACATCGGGAGTTGCGTCGAGCAGGATGACGCGTGCGCTGGCGGGATCGATGTGCCGGTACTCGCCACGCAGCACCCGGTGAGCCAGCAGCGAGACCTGACCGGCAAGCTCGACGCCGGTTGGCCCGCCGCCGACGATGGCGAAGGTCAGCCACGCCCGCCGCGCCTCGAGGTCGGTTTCCTGCTCGGCCATCTCGAAGGCGCCCAGGATGCGGCTGCGCAGCCGCCGGGCATCCTGGAGTGTCTTCATTCCGGGAGCGATCTCGGCCCATTCCGGATGGTTGAAGTAGGAGTGGGTCGCACCGGCGGCGACGATCAGGGTGTCGTAGGGAATGCGGAGCTCATCCACGCCGCGCGCACACACCACCCGCTGCTCGAGGTCGATGTCATCGACCTCCGCCAGCACCACCTCCACCGCGGTCTGCCGGCGGAACATCGACCGCAGCGCGGGGGCGATCTGCCCGGCGGAGAGCACTCCCGTCGCCACTTGGTAGAGCAGCGGCTGGAACAGGTGGTGGTTGGTCCGGTCGATCAGGGTGACCTGGGCCCCGCCCCGCGCCAGCTCCCGCGCTGCCCGGACACCGGCAAAGCCACCACCGATGACCACCGCGCGGTGGGGCGAGGAGGAGTTCCCGGTCTCGGCCATCGCGGCTGTTTGTACCCCGTGGGTGGCGCGCCGACACTGGCGCGGCGGGTCAGGGTGGTGCGCAGGTGCCGAGGCGGCGCGGCGGTCCGCAGGCGCCCACCGGCAACCTTGCCACAGCTGTGTCAAGGTTAGGCGCGGCGCTGGTAGGATCAGCCGGATGCGCGATCTCCTCTCCACCTTGCGCGACCGTGTCGTCGTCTACGACGGCGGCATGGGCGCCACCCTCGAGCAGTTCGACCTGAGCCTGGAAGACGACTATCGCCTGCCGGGCAGATGCCACGAGGCGCTCGTGCTCAACCGTCCCGACGTGATCGAAGACGTGCACCGCTCGATGCTCGATGCCGGCGCGCTGGCGGTGGAAACCGACACCTTCCAGGCCTCGCGGCTGAAGCTCGGCGAGTGGGGGCTGGCCGAGCACACGCTGGAAATCAACGTCAAGGCGGCGGAGATCGCCCGCAGGGCAGCCGGCGAGGACCGCTTCGTCGCCGGATCCATCGGCCCCACGGGGTACCTCCCGGCGAGTGACGACGCCACTCTCGGCCAGATCCAGTTCGGCGAGTTGGTGGAGGTGTTCACCGAGCAGGCCCAGGGACTCGTCAAGGGCGGCGCCGACCTCATCATCATCGAGACCGCTCAGGACATCCTGGAGGTCAAGGCGGCCATCTTCGGCGCCCGCGCGGCATTCAAGCTGGAGGACCGCGAGCTGCCGATCCAGTGCTCGGTGTCGCTTCTGCCCAACGGCGGCAAGATGCTGCTCGGCACCGACATCAGCGCGGTGCTGACCACGCTGGAGGCGCTCAAGGTCGACATCATCGGACTGAACTGCTCCACCGGCCCGGAGGACATGCGTGACGCCGTCCGCTTCCTGGGGGAATTCTGCTCGGTCCCGGTCCACTGCATTCCCAACGCCGGATTGCCGCTTCAGGGACCAAACGGCGAGACGATCTTCCCGGAGGAGCCGGAGCCCCTGGCCGCTGTGCTGGGCGAGTTCGTGGAGCGCTACGGCGTCTCGCTGGTAGGTGGATGCTGCGGCACCACCCCGGAGCACATCCGGGCGGTCGCCGAGCGGGTCTCGGGGCACACACCCGGCGAGCGTCCGCAGCCGCGTCCGATCCACCTCTCCAGCATGATCGCCGCCACTCCCCTGGTCCAGGACCCCCGGCCCACGCTGGTGGGCGAGCGGGTCAACTCGCAGGGCTCGCGCAAGGCCAAGGAGATGCTGCTGGGCGACGACTACGACGGCCTGGTCACCGTCGCCGAGGATCAGGTCACCGGCGGCGCCCACGTGCTCGACGTCTGCGTGGCTCTGACCGAGCGCCAGGACGAAGACGAGCAGATGCGACAGGTGGTCAAGCGGATCAGCCTCACCCAGCCGGCCCCGATCCAGGTCGACTCCACCGAACCCGAGGTGATCGAGACCGCGCTGGCACAGATCCCCGGCCGGGCGGTTGTCAACTCCATCAACCTCGAGGCCGGGCGGGACAAGCTGGACCGGGTCACGCCGATCGCCAAGGCCCACGGCGCGGCGCTGATCGCACTGACCATCGACGAGGTGGGCATGGCCAAGACGGGCCAGCGCAAGCTCGAGATCGCCCAGCGAATCACCCAGCTGTGCTGCGAGGAGCACGGACTCGACCCCGAGGCGCTGATCTTCGACTGCCTGACCTTCACCCTGACCACCGGCGATGACGAGTGGAAGCCCAGCGCGATCGAGACGATCGAGGGGATCCGCGCGGTCAAGCAGGGGATCCCGGGCGTGAAGACCTCGCTGGGGGTGTCCAACGTCTCCTTCGGGGTGGGGCTGCCCGCGCGCAGCGTGCTCAACAGCGTGTTCCTGCACCACTGCGTGGAGGCCGGGCTGGACCTGGCGATGGTCAACCCCAATCACATCACCCCGTACGCGGAGATCCCGGAGGAGGAGCGCGAGCTGGCCGACGACCTCGTGTTCAACCGACGCGAGGACGCCCTGGAGCGCTTCATCGCCCACTTCGAGTCCAAGGGCCCGGAGGACGAGGCGGCGGAGAAGGCCGACCCGACCGAGGGGATGGAGCCCGAGGAGGCACTGCACTTCCACATCCTGCGCCGCAAGAAGGAGGGCGTGGAGGAGTGGATCGATCGCAGCGTGGAGAAGATCGGCGCCGTCCCGACGCTCAACGAGGTCCTGCTGCCGGCGATGAAGGAGGTCGGGGACAAGTTCGGGGCCGGCGAGCTGATCCTGCCCTTCGTGCTGCAGTCCGCCGAGGTGATGAAACGTGCCGTGGCCCAGCTGGAGAAGTACCTCGACAAGATGGAGGGCTACACCAAGGGCACGGTGGTGATCGCCACGGTGTTCGGCGACGTCCACGATATCGGCAAGTCGCTGGTCAACACGATCCTGACCAACAACGGCTACACGGTGGTGGACCTCGGCAAGCAGGTGCCGATCTCGACGA
Organism: uncultured Solirubrobacterales bacterium; assembly: GCA_963731435.1. Lineage (GTDB taxonomy): Bacteria > Actinomycetota > Thermoleophilia > Solirubrobacterales > Solirubrobacteraceae > Palsa-465. The sequence goes on along the minus strand of CAVSVF010000001.1, from coordinate 398,958 downwards.
TCCTCGACGCAGCCGTCGAGCACGACGCCACCGCCATCGGGCTGAGCGCGCTGCTGGTCTCGACCTCCAAGCAGATGCCGGCCTGCGTGCAGGAGCTTCACCAGCGGGGGCTGCAGTTCCCCGTGCTGGTCGGCGGCGCGGCGATCAACCGGAACTTCGGCCTGCGCATTCTCTACCCCGGCGGCACCGAGTCCGACGAGGTCTACGAGCCCGGCGTGTTCTACTGCAAGGACGCGTTCGAGGGGCTGGCGAAGATGGACCAGCTGATCGACGACCCGGCGCGCGAGGCGCTGGTGAGCAAGACGCGTGAGGCAGCGCAGAAGCTGCGTGAGGCGCCAGCGGCCGCACCGGACGACGCGCCCCCCGTGACCGATGCCTCCGTCCGCAGCGCCGTGGCTAGAGACAACGACGTCCCGGAGCCCCCGTTCTGGGGCGCTCAGGAGGTCGAGATCGACATGGACGCCGTCTATCACCACCTTGACACCCATGTGCTGTTCAAGCTCCACTGGGGCGGCCGCGGGGTCAAGGGCGAGGAGTGGACCAAGCTGTTGCGTGACGACTTCCAGCCCCGGCTGGAGCGGATGTGGCGGGAGCAGACCTACCTTCATCCGCGGGCGCGGCTCGGCTACTTCCCGGTCAACTCCGAGGGCAACGAGCTGATCGTGTGGGACCCTGCGGCGCCCGGCGAGCGCGAGCTGGAGCGCCTGGTATTTCCCCGCCAGCCCCGGCATGACCGCATCTGCCTGGCGGACTTCTACCGGCCGGTCGATTCCGGCGAGCTCGACGTGGTCGCGCTGCAGGCGGTGACCGCCGGCGACGAGGTCACCGAGCTGATGGCGCGCCTGGAACAGGAGGGAGAGTTCGCCGAGCAGCTGTTCGTCCACGGCCTCGGAGTGCAGACCGCCGAAGGGATGGCGGAGTGGCTGCACGCGGAGGTGCGCGCCGCGCTCGGCATCCCGCCCACCCAGGGCCGCCGTTACTCCTGGGGCTACCCGGCCTGTCCAGAGCAGTCGGAGCACGAGAAGGTCTTCCGGCTGCTCGACGCCCCCGCGATCGGCCTGCGTCTGTCCGGTGGCTACGCGGTGGAGCCGGAGCAGTCGACGCTGGCGATCGTCGCCCACCACCCGCAGGCGGTGTACTTCGGGATGAAGTCGGGCTCGCTACCGCAGTCAGAGCGCCAGGCTGCCGACGAGATCATCGCCGGGAGCGACCGCGATCCGGCCCGGGTGGCTGTGCTCAGCGACGACGAGCCGGCTCCCGAGGGCGGCGATGACGACGCTCCCGCCAGCGAGCCGGCGATGGCGGGCGCCTAGCCCGGAGCCGGGCCCCGCTTAGCCCCGGACGCTGCAGACCGTCGCCGTCGAGCCCTTGCGGCGGCAGTTCTCGATCACCAGGGCGGCGTGGCGGAAGGAGGCCAGCGCCGGCTTGACCACCGCCTTGCCGCCGCGGAAGGCGATCAGGCCGGAGAAGTTGAACGACGGCGCATCGTGGTACTCGGTGCCCATCCAGGTCTCGTAGTCGAAGCCGGCCAGACGTAGCCGACCGCGGTTGTTGGCCAGCAGCCTCATCAGTGCCCCGGTCTTGCTGGCTTGGCCCGCCTCGGTGGTCTTGTAGCCGTACTTCTGATGGGTCTTGCCCAGCGCCGAGGGCCACCCCACCTCGGTGGCGAGCATCGACTTGCGGCCATCGCCATAGCGGTCCATCACCCCACGCACGCGGTCCAGGATGGTGATCACCCCGGAGGGCTGGTAGGTGTACGGATGCACCGCCACCTCGTCGAACAGCGACCGCGCGCCGTGGATCCGATAGATGCCGGCCAGGTAATCCCACGAGTAGTTGGGCATCCCGGCCAGCACCACCTTGGCGCCGGGGTCGGCGTGCTTGATCGCCTGATGCGCCGCCTTAAGCAAGGCCACGTAGCTGGACTGGAAGTTCTTCACCGACCAGTAGAGGCTGACGTTGGGCTCGTTCCAGACCTGCCAGGCTCGGATTGGCCGCTTGGGGATGTCCGGGTGCGTTGACCAGAAGGTGCCGTGAGGCCCGTAGCGCTGGATCAGCGCGGTGAGGAAGTTGGCGTAGGGCGCGTCCTTGGCAGGCTCCACACGGCTTCCCTTTGTCACCGCATCCCAGTAGGGCGAGTACACCACCACGGGCAGGAGCGTCATCCCGTGCTGAGCGGCGTTGGCGACCAGGGGATCGGTGACCGCGAACGTGGTCGGCACATTGTCAGGGCCGCTGACGAACTGGGAGGCGTCCGCGGCCGGAACCTGACTCCAGCTCTCATAGGGCTGGGCTGCGGCCCAGTCGAAGGCGGCCCGTACGTTCTCGACGCCATCGCCGACCATCAGGTCGAACTCGTGGGGCAGGTTGAGGTGGGAGTTGGTGACCGGGTACAGCGGCCCTTCCACGGTCGCCCCGACGAAGCCCTGGGGCACGCGGGCCGATGCGGGCCCGGCCGCGGCTGCCAGCGCGGTCAGGATGACCAGCGCGCAGGCGGCCGCGAGGGCTGCGGAGCGGAGACGGAAGATGGGATCGAGCATAGGCACGAGCTTCCCTGCAACACATCTGGGCGTTCGAAAAGAGCGGACCGTCGCCAATTCGTTTTGCGAGCCGGGTCGCGGCTAGGCCACAAGCCGACTGCCACAAGACGCCGGCCTCGGCTGTGACCTACTCCCTGCTTCGCAGGGGACTAGCCCGGCTGGCGGCAGACCGTCGCCAATGCCCCCTTGCGCCGGCAGCTCTCCGTCACCAGGACAGCGTGCCGGAAGGAGGCCAGAGCCGGCTTGACCACCCTTTTCCCGGCACGGAAGGCGATCAGCCCGGAGAAGTTGAAGATCGGCGCGTTGCGGTACTCGACGTTGATCCAGGTCTCGTAGTCGAAGCTCGTCAGGCCAAGGCGGTGGCGGTCGGCCGCAAGCAGCGCCAGCAGCGCACCGGTCTTGGTCGCCTGGCCGGCCTCAGTCGTCTTCCAGCCCACGTTGTACCGCGTCTGATGCAGGGCGGAGGGGAAGCCGATCTCGGTGACCAGCAGCGGCTTGTGGCGATCACCGTAGCGGTCCATCGTTGCGCGTACGCGGTCAAGGATCGTGATCACCCCGGGTGGCTGATTGGTGTAGGGATGCACCCCCACTTCGTCGAACGAGCTGCGGGCTCCGTGTATCTGGTAGATCGCCTTCAGGTACGCCCAGGAGTAGTTGGGCATCCCGGCCAGCACCACCTTGGCCCCCGGGTCGGCCTGCTTGATCGCCTGATGGGCCGCGCCCAGCAGCGCGACGTAGCTGGGCTCGAACTTCGTCACCGACCAGTAGGTGTCGATGTCCGGCTCGTTCCAGATCTCCCACGCCCGGATCGGTCGCTTGGGGAGGCTCGGGTTCGAGGACCAGAAGGTGCCCTGAGGCCCATAGCGCTCGATCAGCGCGGTGAGGTAGTTCGCATAGGGAGCATCCTTGGCCGGCTGTACCCGGCTGCCGGTCTTTACGGCATCCCAATAGGGCGAGTACACCACGACGGGCAGAAACGTCATCCCATGCTCCGCGGCCTCGGCCACCAGCGGATCGGTGGCGGCAAAGGTGGTCGGCACCCCGTCCGGTCCGTTGACGAACTCAGAGGCACGGGCCGCCGGGACCTGGTCCCAGCTCTCATATGGTTGGGCGGCCCCCCAATTGAACGTAGCTCGGATGCTCTCCACCCCGTCGGCGACCATCAGGTTGAACTCGTGGTTCAAGCTGAGCCGGTGGTCCGTGATCGGGTACAGCGGACCCCCGACCGTGACCCCGACGAACCCCTGTGGAACGCGGGCGGAGGCGGGCGACGCGACGGTGGCGAGGGTCGTCAGGCCCAGCAGCACGCAGACCAGCGTCAGCACCACTGGACGGAGGCGGAGCATCGGACCGAGCATACGCACGGCGGGCCATCCGACACATCAGAGCGCATGAAAAGGAGCGATCGGCTCCGGACGAAACCCTCGACTCCGGTGCGACTATGCGACAGCCGGCGCGGTGGCCGGACCCCCGCCTGGGGTGTCCTCGGCGGTGAGCGGCTTGGCGATGTTCTCCAGGGTCTGGCGCTCCGCCTTGACCCCGAGGAACAGTTCGGCCACGCCGCCGATGATCATCATCACGGCGCCGATCAGCAGGGCGAGCTCGGCTTTGCCGTAGTCGCCGGTCTTGATCAGCGCCGAGAACACCAGCGGCCCGGTGATGCCCCCGGCGGCGGTGCCGATGGCGTAGAACACCGAGATGCACAGCGCCCGGGTCTCCATCGGAAACACCTCGGAAACTGTCAAATACGCGGCGCTGGCCCCGGCGGAGGCGAAGAAGAAGACCACCACCAGGGCGATGATCAGGCTGGTTGAGGTCAGATTGCGGCCCCCGAACAACACCGCGGTGACGACCAGCAGGCTGCCCGACAGGATGTAGGTGCCGGCGATCATAGGCTTGCGGCCCACGGTGTCGAACAGCCGGCCCAGCGTCAGCGGCCCGAACAGGTTGCCCACCGCGAAGATCGCGATGTAATAGGGGACGTTCCCGGTCGAGATGTTGAAGTAGGTCGAGAGCAGGTTCCCCAGGCCGAACAGGATCGAGTTGTAGAGGAAGGCCTGGCCGATGAACAGCGCCAGCCCCAGCACGGTCCGCCTCGGATACAGGGTGGTGACCGAGCGGATGATCAGCCGCAGCGGGATGGTGCGGCGCTGGCGCACCGTCATCTCGCCCTCGGCCTCGGGGAGCTTCTCGCCGGTCGCCTCCTCGACCTGCCGCTCGATGTCGGCGGTTATCTCCTCAGCCTCCTCCTCCCGACCGTGGATGAACAGCCAGCGAGGGCTCTCCGGGACGCTGCGACGGACCAGCAGCACCCCGAGGCCGATGACCGCGCCGAGGGCGAAGCACAGCCGCCAGCCCACGTTGACCGCGAAGTTGTTGATGGCGAACACCGCCAGCAGCGCACCCCCGGCGGCGCCCGCCCAGTAGCTGCCGTTGATGGAAATGTCGACCCGTCCGCGGTGGTCGGCGGGGATCAGCTCGTCGATCGCCGAGTTGATCGCGCTGTACTCGCCGCCGATGCCCAGACCGGTGATGAAGCGGACGACGTAGAACCACAGCGCCGAGAACGAGATGGCAGTGAGGATCGTGCCCAGGAGGTAGACGCCGAGGGTGATCATGAACAGCTTCTTGCGCCCGAAGCGATCGGTCATCTGACCGAACACCAGCGCCCCGACGCAGGCGCCGGCGATGTACAGCGACGCGGCGAGGCCCCCGATGTTGGCCGCGGAGATGTTCACCCCGGAGCCCTTCATCCCGATCTGGCCTGAGATGCTGCCGATCACCGTGACCTCGAGGCCGTCCAAGATCCACACGGTGCCCAGGCCGATGATGATCTTCCAGTGCCAGCGGGACCACGGCAGGCGGTCCAACCGTGCCGGGATCCGCGTCCGGATCGTGCCGGTCTGAACGTTGCTGCTCATGCGCTCCTCCTTGCGGACTACCTCTCGCCCGACACCTACCCGCAATTCAGCGCGGGCACGCCGCCCCCGCGGGAGGGCGATCCGTCGCGGCTCAGCTCTCGACGCCGGCGGCGTCGTGGCCCCGGCGGCCGTGCGGGCGCGCAGGCAGCTTCACCGGCGCGGCGTGCATCGCCCGCAGCCGGATCTCCCGCCAGGACATGCCCTCCTTGAGCAGCGCCGGCATCCCCATCAGGATCGCCGTGGAGACCTCCACGGCTTGGAGGATCACTCCGTAGGCGACTCCGTCTCCGTAGCCGACGTGCCAGCCGGTGTGCAGCACCGCCACGCAGGCTGCCTGGAACACGCCGAGGTTCGCCGGGGTGACGGGAAGCACCGCCGTGATGTTGACCGCGAACAGAACCGCCGCAGCCGCCGCGATGCCCGCCTGGTGGTTGAGACCCAGCGCGACGAGCAGGATGTAGCAGGAGAGGCACTGCAGGGCCCAGGCCGATAGCTGCGCCACGGTGGCGACCGTGGCCAGTCGGGGGTGACGGAAGACCACCAGCCCTGCGCGAACGCGCGTGAGCGCGCGTCGAGCCCGCGTCACCGCTCCGTGCAGTCGGCCGAGCCGGCCGCCGCCCCGCAGCGAGCCGGCACGCAGCACCGCCGGGGCGAGCATGACCACGATCAGGAGAGCCAGCGGCACGATCGCGGTGATCAGCAGAGCCTCCTGATGGCCGCTGAAGATGTCCACGGAGGAGAACATCACGCCACCGAGCGCGAGCAACGCGACGATGTTCAGCAGGGTCTGCGAGACCACCGTGCCCAGCACGATCGGCAGGTTCTCCCGCGGCCGCCCGGTGCGCCGGGACAGCACCAGCGCGCGGGAGGGCTCACCGAGGCGTGCCGGCAGCGTCGAGGACATCAGCACACCGATGAAGGTCCCCTGCATGGCGTCGGTGAGGCGCACCCGGGCGCGCGGGAGCGCGGCCCGCAGGATCGCGTGCCAGGAGACGGCGCGCATGAACATCGCGCTGCACATCACCCCCAGCCCCAGCAGGACCAGCATCGGGCTCGAGTTGATCAGCGCTGAGGCGATGTTGCCAACGCCGATCTTCTGCAGTGCCAGCCAGGCCAGCACGAGTCCGCCCAAGCTCACGGCCAGCAGCGCGCCGCGCTTGAGCGCGGCCAGCTTCCGACTGCCGGGGCGCGCCAGGGCCGGCTCCAGGCTCGGCAGCCGGCGGGCGGGAACGCGGGGCTTGCCGTCGGCAGCCCTAGCGCCGACGCTGACGGCGAGTCGGTCCCTGGCGCGGCGCGGTACCGGGGCGGCGATCGCGTCCTCGTAGGCGGTCATCACTTCGCCGGCAACGCGCGGCCAGGCAAACCGCTCGACATCGGCGGCTGCGGCCAGCGCCATCCGCCGGCGGCGCTCCGGTTGCTCGTAGAGGTCGCGCAAAGCCTCGGCGAGCGCGAGGGGGTCCCCCACCGGCACCAGCAGCCCGTCCACCTCATGACGGACCACGTCGCGGTAGCCCGCGATCTCCGAGGCGACGACCGGGGTTCCGGCGGCAAAGGCCTCGGTCAGGACCATCCCGAAGCTCTCGCCGCCCAGCGAAGGCGCACAGAGCACGTCGGCGCCCTCGAGCACCTTCCGCTTGGCCTCCTCGTCGACCTTGCCCAGGACCTCGACGCCGTCGGTATCGAGCAGCATCGGAGCCAGCTCCTCCGGCGAGGGCCCGATCACCGTCAGCTCGGTGGGGATGTGCTCACGAAGGGCCTCGAAGGCGCGGAGCAGCAGTGGCAGACCCTTGCGCTCGACCGCCTGGCCGACAAAGGCGATCCGCAGCCGGTCTCCCGCCGGACGCTCCGCCGCCTCGACCGCCCTTTGCGGGTCCACGTGGACGCCATTGGGGATCACCCGATAGTGCCCGCCGAACCACCGCCGACCGGTCCAGACCGCCGCCTCGGAGACGGCGATCCTGACCTGCAGCCGATTGAGCACCCGGCGCGCGCCGATCATGTTGGCCAGGGCATTGGGCACTGGCTTGTTGGAGTAGGAGTGGAAGGTGCCGACCAGCGGCAGCCGGGTACGGTCGGTCGCGACCCACCCGGTGAGCGGGGCGACGGGCTCGTGGATGTGGACGACGTCGTAGCGGCCGGTACGGAGCTCCTGGTGCATCGTCGCGACACCGTGGGGCGTGATCGACAGATTGGAGACAGCTCCGTTGGCCTTGAACCCCACCGTGCGGCCGAGCGGGACCAGGTAGTCGGGCGCGGAGATCGGCTGTGGAGACGCACCACGATGCAGGGCCGCTGAGAAGCGCCCGGGCGGGTCGAAAGGCGCCAGCACGCGGACGTGATGACCCTCCGCGGAGAAGTGCTCGGCGAGTGCCTCGATGTGCCTCGTCACGCCCCCCGGATAGGTCCAGGAGTACGGCGAGACGAGCGCGATGCGCATGGTCCTCATGTTAGACCCACAGGGCCTGAACGCCAGGTTTCCGGTGGCCTATCATGCCCCTTCGATGCCTACCCGCCACTTTATTAAGTACACGTTCCTGAAGACCGATCCCGCGTGGCGGCGGCTCGATGAAGAACGTCGCTCGGCGGACAAGCGTGAGTTCATCGCCGCCTGCGAGGATTTCGCCGACGGGCACCTGCTGCGTGCCTTCTCGCTGGTGGGGACCAGGGGCGACACGGACCTGATGCTGCTGAGCCAGGCGCAGAACCTGGAGCGGATCCACGAGTTCCACGTGGTCCTGTCGCAGAGCGGACTGATGAAGTGGTGCACGGTCCCCTACTCGTTCCTCGCCATGACCAAGCCCTCGGAGTACTCCGACGAGTCTCGGCTGGAGGTTAGACCGGCCCACGGCAGATACCTATTCGTCTACCCCTTCGTCAAGACGCGAGAGTGGTACACGATGCCCGGCGAGCTGCGCTGGCGGATCATGCAGGAGCACATCAAGGTCGGCCGCGAGTATCCCTCGGTCGATCTCAACACCAGCTATTCGTTCGGCCTCGACGACCAGGAGTTCGTGGTCGCCTTCGAGACCGACAACCCCGCCGATTTCCTGGACCTGGTTCAGCGCCTGCGCACGACCGAGGCCAGCGCCTACACCAAGCGCGACACCCCTACCTTCACCTGCATCTCCTGCTCGGTGGAGCGGGCGCTGGGCGCCCTTGACGGGGCCGCGCTGACCGTCACCTCCGAGCTGTGAGAACCGACCCCGCTCAGCTCGCCGCGGACTTCGAGGAGACCCGCGACATCACCGTCATCGGCGCCGGCCCGGTCGGGCTGAGCACCGCCTTCTGGGCGGGCATGCGCGAGGCCAATGCACGCATCATCGACTCGCTGCCCGAGCTCGGCGGTCAGCTGACCACGCTGTACCCGGAGAAGTGGATCTTCGACGTTCCCGGTCACCCCAAGGTGCTCGCCAAGGACCTGGTGGAGATGCTCCGCGCCCAGGCGCTGGAACAGTTCGACGTGCCCGTGCACCTCAACACCACCGCGGAGACGATCTCCTGGGAGGGCGATGGCGAGGACCGCGTAGTTGCGCTGCACACCGACCGCGGAACCCTTCGCTCCCGTGCGGTGATCGTCGCCGGCGGCCACGGAGCGTTCGAGCCCAAGAAGCTGCCCGGCTACGACATCACGCCCTGGGAGGGCCGCGGGGCCCACTACCTCGTGGGCGAGAAGTCGGTGTTCGCCGGCAAGCGGGTGATGATCGTCGGCGGCGGAGACTCGGCCATGGACTGGGTGGTGAACCTGCTGGATACCGCCAGCGAGATCACGCTGGTGCACCGTCGCGAGGGCTTCCGGGCCCACGAGCTGACCGTCGGTCAGGTGCTGGAGGCCGCCGAGCGGGGCGACGTAGCCGTCCATGTGCCGTTCCAGATTCGCGAGGTCCACGGCAACGGCGGCGTCGAGCGCGTTCGCCTGTTCCACTCCGAGGACGAGGCGCATGAGCTGGAGGTCGAGGTCGACGCCATCCTGCTCCAGCTCGGCTTCAAGACAGCGCTCGGTCCGCTCAAGGACTGGGGCTTCCAGGTGATCAAGGGAGCGATCGAGGTCGACCCGGTGATGAAGACATCGCTGGAGCGGGTGTGGGCCTGCGGCGACATCACCACCTTCGACGGCAAGCTGAAGCTGATCGCCACCGGGTTCGCCGAGTCGGCGGTGGCGGTTGCGCAGGCGGTGCACGAGATCCGGCCGGAGGTCAAGCTCCAGCCGAAGTACTCGACCAACACCGGCGTCCCCGGAGCGGTTGCCGGCCAGCCCTAGCGTGTCGGACGCCGCGGCGGTCTCCCAGCTGCGGGATGCCGATCCGGTGCTGCGGGCCGTGATCGACGAGGTGGGAGTGGAGCGGCTTGGCGACAGGCGGGCCGGGCGCCCCAACGACAACTACGGGGCGTTGGTGCGCTCGATCGTGGGCCAGCAGCTCTCCACCAAGGCAGCCCGCGCGATCTACACCCGGCTGACCGACCGCTACGGCGGTCGCACCCCAACGCCCGTGGAGGTCCTGGAAGACGATCCGGAGGAGCTACGTGCCGCCGCCGGCCTGTCCCGGGCCAAGGTCGGGTTCCTGCGCTCGCTGGCAGAGCACGTGCTGAACGGCTCGCTGGAGCTGGAGCGCCTGGAGGAGCTGGATGACGAGGCGGTGATCGCCGAGCTCGTGGCCGTGCGCGGCCTGGGGACGTGGAGCGCCCACATGTTCCTGATGTTCCATCTCGGACGTCCCGACGTGCTGGCGGTCGGCGACCTCGGCATCCGTCGTGCCGTGATGATCCGCTACGGGCTGGGAGAGCTGCCGGGGGCGGCCGAGCTGGAGCAGATCGGGGAGCGCTGGCGGCCGCACCGGACGCTGGCCTGCCGCTTCCTGTGGCGCTCGCTGGACGCCACCCCGGTGTAGTCGAGGCCGGGGCCGGTGCATACCGGGGCCGGTGCGTAACGTGACACGCGTTCACCTACGAGCACATGTCGGCCACATAAGCACGTGGGAGATGCTTATGTGGCCAACCAGGAGGGCGCGGAAGGCTCGTGGCACGTTATGCACGCCGCGGGGCCTCGGTCTGATTGCGCTCGTGATGTGTGTGATGGCCTCCCCGGGCGCCGCGCCCGCGCTCGGCGCCACCGGCGACAGCCAGGTGACCGCGCTCCAGAGCGGCCCGGCCCCGGCCCAGGGGGCTCCAGAGTGGCAGACGCTCAGCTTCCAACCCGGCCCTGTCCCCCCCGGCCTCGCCTCCTCTCCGCTCATCGGCGTCGATGACACCCGAGTCTTCCAGCCGGTCTGGGGCGTAGGCGCGGCGTTGACGAACAGCTCGTCGTACCTGATCCAGCAGGGGCTGCCGGCGAGCGCGCGCAGCAAGCTCATCGCCAACCTGTTCAGCCCCGCGCACGCGCACCTCAGCTTCGTCCGCATCAGCATCGGCGGGTCTGACTTCAACGTCGGAGGTGAGCGGTACTCCGAGGACGACGTGCCCCCGGGCCAGCGGGATCCGTCACTGCGCCACTTCTCGCTGCGCCGCGACCGCGACACGATTGCGGTGCTGCGTCAGGCGCTTCGGTTCAACCGCCATCTCCGGATCCTCGCCAGCCCGTGGAGCTCGCCGGCGTGGATGAAGACCAACGACTCGCTGGAGAACGTGTCGTTCAAGGGCCGCTTCGAGCCGCGGTATTACGCCAGCTACGCCCGGTATTTCGTGAAGTTCATCCAGGGCTACCAGCGCGCAGGGGTGCCGATCTGGGGGGTCACGGTGGAGAACGAGCCGTTCGGGGTGCCGGCCACCTACGAAGGCATGTCGTTCCCCGCTCCGCAGGAAGCACACTTCGTGCGCTCCTACCTGCGACCGGCGCTGAAGCGGGCCAGGCTCCATCCCTACATCTACGCGCTGGACGCCAGCTGGGACGGAGCCTCCTACGCCCGCACGCAGGAGCGACTCGCCGGCGGTCTGGACGGGGTCGCCTGGCACTGCTATGTGGGGAACCCGGACCAGGTGATGCCCACCTTCCGGTCCCAGCCACAGGTGCTCTCGGAATGCGCCGCCAACCTGAGCGGCGTCCCGGTCAGCGCCCTGCTCAGCGACGTCTTAGGCGACGGGGCGCGCGCGGCGGCGCTGTGGAATATCGCGGAAGATCCCTCGGGCGGGCCGGTCGTCCCGCCCAACCAGAACTGCAAGGGCTGCCAGGGCCTCGTGACGATCGACCCCGGCACACGACGTCTCACCTACAACCAGGACTTCTTCTCGCTGCGGCAGTTCGGCCGCTTCCTGCTCCCCGGCGCCGTCCGGACCTTCGCCACCCGCCTGGGCTACGTGGGTGAGCTCCCCAACGATCCACGGTCCTCCGGGCTGGACGACGTCGCCTTTCGCAACCGGGACGGCAGCGATGTGCTGGTCGTCTTCAACCGGGACACGCACCCGCAGGCGTTCGTGGTCAGCTGGCGCGGGATGACGCTCGCCCGCAGCGTCCCGCCCCGCTGGACGGTCACGCTCCGCTGGATGGCCCGCTGAGCCGGTGGCGCATGGAAGCTGCCCACCGAGCCGGCGATTCAGACTGCGGAGACCTCTTCCTCTTCGGCCACGCGGAAGGAGGATCCGCAGCCGCAGGCGGCAATCACGTTTGGGTTTTCCACCTTGAAGCCGGCGCCCTGGAGACCATCGATGAAGTCGATCACCGAGCCCCTGACGTACGGCAGGCTGGCGTTGTCGACCAAGAGGCGGATGCCCCGATCCTCAAACACCGTGTCGCCGTCGCGCTGCTCATCAAAGGCAAGCGCATACTGAAAACCCGAACAACCACCGCCACGAACCCCGACTCGGAGTCCCGCGGTCTCTGCAACTGTCGCCTGCGCCGCCAGGAACTCCTGGACCTTCTCGGCGCCCTTGTCGGTCAGAGTGATCATGCTTCATTCAGTATAGCGTTGAGCCGCTACGCTTGAGACGATGGACGCGACCCCGGCGGAACTGAAAGGTCGGATCGAGGCCGGGATCCCAGGCTCCCGGGCCGAGGTTACCGGCGACGGCCACCACTTCAACGCGGTGGTCTCGGCGCCGGCATTCGAGGGCCTCAGCCGGATCGCTCAGCACCGCCTCGTCTACGACGTGTTCGGCGCCGAGCTGGGTGGCCGCATCCATGCCCTGTCCATCCAGACGACAGCCTCGAAAGCGGAGACCAAGGTATGAGCGAAGAGACCAACCCGATGCGCGAAGCGATCCAGACCGCGATCACCGAGAACCCCGTGCTCCTGTTCATGAAGGGCAACCCGGAGGCCCCGGCCTGCGGCTTCTCCGCGCGCACGGTCGCGGTGCTCCAGTCGCTCAACACCCCGTTCGCGGCCGTCGACATCCTGCCCGACCCCCGTATCCGCCAGGAGCTCTCGACGCTGTCCAACTGGCCGACCATCCCGCAGCTGTTCATCGACGGCGAGCTCGTCGGCGGCTGCGACATCGTGATGGAGATGTACCAGTCCGGAGAGCTGCAGGAGGCGCTCGGGCTGGAGACGGCACCTGCCGTCGAGGAGCCTGAGACCGCAGAGCCCGCCGCGGCCCCGCCGCTGTCGATCGAGAACCGGCTCTAGCCGGAGACCGACGAGGGGTCCGCCGCCCCTGCGGCAGCCTGCTCGCGGCGATAGCGCAGGTTCTCGACGATCCGGCGGCTGTCGCAGATCACCTCGCCGTCGATGACCAGCAGCGGCACCCGTTGCTGGCCGCTCAGCGCCTCGACCTCGGGGCGCTGTGACCGGCGCTGGGGGACGACCACCTGCTGGTGGGAGATCTGCTCGCGGCGCAGCGCCCGCGCCACCTTGCCGCACGGGCAGAGCCAGTCGGTGGGAGTGCTGCAACGGTAGAGCGTGGCCATCCGGCGAACGATAGGGTGCCGCGACTATGGGCGTGGCGATCGTCACCGACACCTGCCACTACGTGGGGAGAGAGCTCATCCGCGCGTCAGGCGTCCGCGAGGTGAGCCTGTACGTGCACTGGAAGGATCAGACCCAGCGAGAGAGCGAGATCGTGGATCTCGACGCCTACTACGAGCGGCTGCGCGTCGCACCGGAGCTGCCGACCACCTCGCAGCCGTCGATCGGCGACTTCCTGGAGGTCTACGAGGAGCTGCTGGGCGCCGGGGAGGACATCGTCTCCGTCCACCTCGCCGGCGGCATGTCGGGGACGGTCCGCTCGGCCGAACAGGCCCGGGAGCAACTGGATGAGCGGGCCGACCGAGTGCACGTGATCGACTCGGCCAGCGCCTGCGGCGGCGAGGGTCTGCTGGTGCTGGCGGCGGTCGCGGAGGCGCGGCGGGGCTCAGATGCCAGAACTGTGGCCGAGCACGTCAGGCGCGCCCGGGAAGAGCTGAAGCTGTGGTTCGCGATCGACACCCTCGAGTACCTGCGCCGCGGCGGGCGGATCGCCGGCGCGCAGGCCTGGCTGGGGTCGGCACTGCGGATCAAGCCGATCCTCACGGTGGAGTCCGAGATCACCCCGGTGGAGCGGGTGCGCACCTCCCGCCGAGCCTTCGAGCGGATGGTGGAGCTGCTCCAAGCCTGCCAGGAGGATGGCGCCGACGGCTGGATGGTGCAACACATACAGGCGCCGGAGGAAGCGGAGCGCCTCGCGGCCCGGGGTCGGGAGATCTTCGGCACCGAACCGGTGGTCGTGGCCGAGATCGGACCCGTGATCGGTACACACGTGGGGCCCGGCCTGCTGGGCACAGGCGGCCTCCCGCGATCCTTCTTGTAGGAGACCGCGGCGAGTGACCGCGGGCGGGCCCGCGACGGGCGGCCGGGTCCTCAGTCGCGCTTGCGCCTGCGCCGGCCGATGGTGAGCGCGCCCAGGGCGGCCACGCCGCCGCCAAGCACGAACCCGGCGACACCCGCTCCGACGGTCAGCTGCTGCTGATGGCGGCGCAGTTGTGCCCGCCAGTCGGTGACCTTGACGACCTCGCCGCGCAGGCGCTCCAGCGAGGAGCCCAGCTCCTGGCGGTTCTGCTCGATCGAGGCGCGGATCTCCTCTGGGCTGCGGGCGGCCATCAGGCCCGCTCCTCGCCCCGGGCGCCCACGGTCTCCCGGATCAGCTTGGCCTCGTCGATCGCCATCGTCGGTGCCGGCGGCACCCCGACCTTGAACTTGCGCATCGCGAACAGCACCGCACCGATCGTGAGCGCCAGCAGGATCGCAAACACGATCAGGAAACCTGGCCAGAGGTGCCCGATCAGGTCATTCAGCCCCCAGGCCAGCGTCAGCAGCCCGAACACGACCGCAAACACGCCGAACACCGCGCCAGCCGCGATCGCCGCCGCCCCGCGGGCGAGGTTCGAGACCTTCTGGGTCATCTCCGCCTTGGCGAGCTCGATCTCCTCCCGGACGAGGACCGACACCCGCTCGGAGACCTCGGTCACCGCGGTGGCGAGGCTCTCCGACTGTCGGTCGTTATCGGGCAAGGCGCTTGAGGATCAGGGCGAGCACCAGGCCTCCGGCGAAGGCGGCGCCGATCCGTACCTCGGGCCGGTCGGCACCGGCGGGAGCCGACGACGCTGACGCGGAGACGGGAGGTGGCAGCACGGACTCCGCGGTGGGCGGCCCGGGCGCTATCGGCTGCACGGGATCGACCGGCTCGGGCGCTATCGGCTCGACCGGAACAGGCTCTGCCTCCACCGGCTCTGCCGGCCCGACGTACTCGACCGGATCGGCGGGCGGCGGCTCGACGAGGTCCGGGGCGGGCGCTACCGGCGGGGGCAGTGGAGCTTCTGGGAGGACTGGCTCAGGGCCGGGGACCGTCTCCCCCAGCGGGCGGCCGAAAGGGGCGGGCTCGAAACCAGGGGTTGGCACCTCAGCAGGTTCGGACTGCTGCGCAGCCTCCCAGTCGGTCGTCGGCTGCTCCTCCTCGGAGGGGGGCTGCTCGGTCACTCAGGAGGCTCCTCGTCGAACACGCGCTTCCAGATCAGCGCCGCGCCGCGCGTGGTGGCAACACTGGCCACCGCGCCGAGTCCGGCGAGCAGACCCGACCACATCAACCGCTTGACGAGAGGACTCTCTGACATCGGCGAGGATTCTCGCAGACGCGACGGCGAACCGAGCGCTATCGCTCCAGACCGCGGCAAATGGTGTCCACGATCAGGGTCTTGGCCTGCTCCACCTCTTCGTCGGTGGGCGGGGCGCTGTCGAAGATCCAGCTGGTGAGAACCTGCTCGACGGAGCCGTAGAAGGCAAGCGCGGCGAACGCCGGAGTTATCTCCGTGCGGAATGCCCCCTCACGCTGCGCCCGCTCGACGATCGCTGCGATCTGGGCGTACGCGTCGCGGATCTTGGCCAGGTGGGTCCGGCCGAAGGTGTTGGCGGCACGGGTGACCTCGACGATGATGACCTTCATCAGGTCGGGGTCCCGGCGGTAGGAGTCGACGATGAACGAAGCCACGGCGTAGAGCTTCTCCCGCGGGGCGCGTTCGGTTGCGTCGGCCTCGGCGATCGCCGTGAGCATCAAGTCCCAGCGCTCCAGGAAGAGCGTGTCGAGGATCTGCTCCTTAGATGAGAAGTAGTGGTAGACGAGCCCGTAGGCCACGCCGGCCTCGTCGGCGATGTCGGAGACCCGGCAGGTGTGGAAGCCCTGCCGCGCGAACACCCGCACCGCGGCGTCGAGGATCATCCGGCGCTTGTCGATCGCGGCGGTGGCCATCACGCGCTCCCCACGGCGATCGATCCGTAGTCGAAATCCGCCCGGTGGGCCAGCGACGGCAGGCGGCGGCGGATCTCCCGCAGGCGCTCAAAGTCCAGATCGGCGAGAACGGCGGTCTCGGTGTCCGGGGCGCAGGCGAGCACGAGGCCCCAAGGATCGACGATCATCGAGCGTCCACCGGAGTGGTTGCCGATCTGGTTGGCGGCCAGCACGAAGCATCCGTTCTCGATCGCCCGCGCTCGCAGCAACACCTCCCAGTGATCCCGGGTGGTGGCCAGCGTGAAGTTGCTCGGCACCGAGAGGATCTCCGCCCCGCGCAGCGCGAGCTCGCCGTAGAGCTCGGGAAACCGCACGTCGTAACAGATGCTCATGCCCAGCATCACACCGTTCGCCAGTGTCGTGGTAACGACCTCGTCGCCGGGCTGCTCGCCGTCGGACTCCGCGTAGCGCACCGCGTCGACCTCAGCGTCGAACATGTGGAGCTTGCGGTACACCGCGTGCAGCTCACCGTCGGGACCTACATGGACGCTGGTGTTGGACGACTTCTCGGTGTCCTCGCGGGCCTCGACGATGGAACCGGCTACCAAGTCGATCCCCAGCTCGCGCGCGGTGGAGCGCGCCCAGCTCAGGGATCGCCCGTCGAGGGGCTCGGCGCCGGTCTCGAGCTGGCCGGGGGTGCCGAGCACGCTCCACTTCTCCGGAAGCACCACCAGCTCCGCTCCCTGGGCGGCGGCCGCGCGGACCAGATTGTCTGCCACCATGAGGTTGCGGTCGGTGTCCTCGGTCGAGTTCATCTGCACGACGGCCGCGCGCATGGGACCTCCACACTTGATTGACCAGTCAGTCAGGGTTGGCCCAAGTTTACCCGGGCTGCCTTACCGCGGGCGCTTCGGCGACCGGCGCCCGCCGGAGCTTGCGGCGCTGGCCCTGCCCCCGAGCCCGATGCCCGCCCGCCTCGGCCTGCGGCCGCTGAAGGCCTGGCGGTACGTGGGGGTATTCGGACCGGAGCTGATGCTGTGCGTCGCCTCGGTGCGAATCGGCCCTCGTGCGGCAGGCGTTCTGGGCGGTGTGGGACCGCGAGGCCGGGCGGTTGCACGAACGCACCGTGCGAGGGCGAGGCTCGGTCCGGCTCAGTCCCGGCCGGATCGACGTGCATGAGCGGGATGTGGATATCGACCTCCGCCTGGAGGAGACCGCGGGCATCGAATGCGTGTGCCCCAGCGGCGACGGCTACGCCTGGACGCGAAAGCAGGGTGGGGTCGCGGTGAAGGGAAGCGTGACGGTGGATGGCCGCTCGCACGCCGTCGACGGGCGTGCGGTGATCGACGACACCGCCGGCTACCACGCCCGTCACACCCGCTGGCAGCTGGTCGGCCGGCGTGGGCGCGAGCGCCGCGGGCGCGGCCGTGGCCTGGAACCTGGTCAGCGGCATCAACGATCCGCCGCAGAACAGCGAGCGCACCGTGTGGGTCGACGGCGAGCCGGTCGAAGTGCCGCCGTGCACCTTCGCCACGGACCTCAGCGCTGTCGACGGGCTCGTCTTCAGCCCGGAGGCCGTGCGCGAGCGCGATGAGAACCTGGTGCTGGTGCGCAGCGCCTATCGCCAGCCGTTCGGCACGTTCGTTGGCACTCTGCCGCAGGGCACCGAGCTGGCTGAGGGCTACGGCGTGATGGAGTCTCACGACGTCTGGTGGTAGAGACCGTCCCACCACGGACCTGCCGCAGCTGCGACGGCGGATGGTTGCACTCGGACAGGATCGAACCGCGTGACCAGTTACTGGCGTCCGCCGCGTAGGATCAGCCTGTCGGCATGTCCGCCCCGCCTGCCCCAGCCCCCGGGACTCTTCTCGCACTGATCGGCGAGGTGGTCGGATCGCTCGATCTGGACGAGTTTCGGGTGAACCTGCTTGATGTCTTGCGACAGGAGATCCCGTGCGACTGGATCTCCCTCAACGACCTCGCCGAGGACGCGGAGGAGACGGCGGTCCTGATCGAGCCGGAATTCCCGCCAGAGGCGCACGCGCTGTATGCCCGACACGCGTTCGAGAATCCGCTGGTGGTGCGTTATCAGCGGACGGGCGACGGCCGGGCCTATCGCTTCTCTGACGTCGTCACCCCGGGGGAGCTCAAAGCCACTTCGCTCTACCAGGAGTTCTACGGTCCTCTGGGATTGGAGCATCAGATCGCCTTCACATTGCCGCACCCCCCCGGTCGCCTACTCGCTCTCGCCCTCTCCCGCGCTGGAGAAGACTTCTCTGATGCCGAGCGTGACCTGCTCAACGCCGCCCGGCCGTTCTTGATCCAGACCTACCGGAACGCCGTCGAGTACACGCGGTTGGCAAAGGAGCTGGATGTACGCAAGGCTGGCGCGCGGCTGCCGCTCGACGACCCCGCTCTCGCCGAGGCGCTGAAAGCCCGCGGAATCACCCCGAGAGAAGCCGAGGTGCTGAGCTGGCTCGCCCGCGGTCACTCGAGCCGCGCCATCGCCGAGCAGATCAACCTGAGCGAGCTCACGGTCCACAAGCACGTGCAGCGGTGTTTCCGCAAGCTGGACGTACACACCCGGCGGGACGCGGTCGCTCTCGCCTGGTCGATGATCGGCGAGAACGGTGCCCGCTCGGCCGCGCCCGACGCCGAGGCTCACAGCGTCCGTTCGTGAGCTCCGCGCAGCGCCGCCAGCAGCAGCTTTGAGTGCATCGCGCCGATCAGGTCGCGCAGCGGCTCGGCGCCGGAGGCGATGATCTCGACCGCCCGCTCGATCTCCACCTCGTCGACCAAGCGGTCCAGCAGCACCCGCACCTCATCCTCCACCAGCGGCTCAAGCGCCTCCCGGTAGCGGAGGGTGTCGTACACCGTGAAGCCGATCGCCTCCTCGTAGCCGCCCGCGCGGAAGCGGGAGATCGCCTCGATGATGGCCACATCGTCGGCGTCATAGCCCCGGGAGTTGGGGGTGAGAACGCCGATCTCCTCCAGTCGGGCCAGCACGATCGCCGGGACGTCGTAGGTCTCTCGCACCCGCGCGCGGGACGTTCGGCCGGACTCCCCCACCTCGATCGCCCGCTCCAGGATCCGGTCCTCCAGCTCGATCATCCGCGCGGCGCGCTCCGGGTCCGCGCCTACCACCTCCCGGATCACCCGCAGCGGCATGAAGCGCTCCTCCTGGAGGCGCTTGATCAGCCCGATGCGCTCAACGTACTCCGCCGGGTAGTAGGCCATGTTCCGAGAGGTGCGCACCACCTCCCCGTCGTTGCCGAGCAGCCCCTCGCGCAGGTAGTGCTTGATCGTGCCGGCGCTAACTCCCGGAGCGATCGGCCAGCTCGGAGATCTTGAGCATGTCGGCCGAGGGCGCGCTCATCAGCTCAGAAACGAGCCCTGGACGGAGTCCGCCGGGCCAGCCACCGCGCCCGTGCGCAACAGCTCGGAGATCTCCTCGGGCCCGTAGCCGGCGGCCGCCAGCACCGCCTCGGTGTGCTCCCCCAGCCCCGGTCCTGGGGCGCGAGCCGGGTCGGCAGGAGTCCGGCTGAGCTTGACCGGCGCCCCCAGCAGCCGCACCGGGCGCTGCGCTCCCGGCTGATCGACCTCCACCACCATTCCCCGAGCCGCCACCAGCTCGGATTGGAGCGCCTCGTCGAGGCTGGCCACCGGCTCCAGGCAGCAGTCGTGCTCAGAGGCGAACGCGCGCCACTCCTCACGAGAGCGCGCGGCGAACACCTCCTCCACCTCGCGGTGGGTCTCGGATCCGGGCTGGTCGAAAGCGTGGTCCAGCAGATCCTCGCGGCCGACCCCCCGACACCACGCCTGCCAGAACTTCGGCTCAAGCGCGCCGAGCGCGACGTAGCCGTCGGCGCAGCGGTAGGGGCGGTAGCAGACCAGCGAGCCGGCCAGCGGCAGCTCACCGCGGCCCGGCGCTCGCTCCCCGGCCAAC
The DNA here is from genome assembly GCA_963731435.1 of uncultured Solirubrobacterales bacterium. Classification (GTDB taxonomy): domain Bacteria; phylum Actinomycetota; class Thermoleophilia; order Solirubrobacterales; family Solirubrobacteraceae; genus Palsa-465. The sequence goes on along the minus strand of CAVSVF010000001.1, from coordinate 378,928 downwards.
GCGTCGGCGGCGACGAGAGCCAGCCAGGAGAGCGATCCGTCGAACATCGAGGTGTCGACGAACTGCCCTTCGCCGGAGCGCTCACGCTCGCGCAGCGCCACGAGGATGCCCACCGCGGCCATCAGGGCGCCCCCGCCGAGGTCGGCGATCTGGCCGGCGGCCTGGACGGGCGGACCCTCGGCCTCGCCGGTCAACCCCAGCAGGCCGTTGAGCGCGAGGTAGTTGATGTCGTGGCCGGAGCGGTCACGGTTGGGGCCGTCCTGGCCGTAGCCGGTGATCGCGCAGTACACCAGCCCCGGGTTCTCGGCTTTCAGGCGCTCGTAGCCGACCCCGAGCCGTTCGAGCACGCCGGGACGGAAGGACTCCAGCAGGACATCGGCGTCGCGAGCCAGGCGCAGCAGCACCTCACGGCCGGTGGGGGACTTCAGGTCGATCCGGATCGAGCGCTTGCCGCGGTTGAGCGCCAGGAACAGCGCGCCCCGGGCTGTCTCCTCGGCTCCCTCGTAGTACGGCGGCGACCAGCGGACGTAGTCCCCGAGGCCGGTGTCCTCGACCTTGACCACCTCGGCACCGAAGTCGGCGAGTAACAGCGAGCAGAACCCTCCGGGCAGCAGGCGGGAGAGATCCAGCACCCGCAGGCCCTCCAGCGGGAGCGCGCTCACGTCGCGGCTCGCTCCCGGAGGCCGAGCAGGGCCCGGGCCTCCTCGACGGTGGCCGGGCGGCGGCCGGCATCCTCGGTGATCTGACGCGCGCGGGCGATGAGCTCCCCGTTCGAACGCGCCATGGCTCCGTCGGGCAGGTAGAAGTTGTCCTCCAGGCCGACCCGCACCGAGCCCCCCAGGGTCAGCGCCGCAGCCACCATCGTCCACTGCCCCCGGCCGATCCCGATCACCCCCCAGTGGTGGCGGCCGGCGGGTAGGTTGTCGGCCATCGCGGCGAGGTTGCGCGCGGTGGCGGGGACGCCACCGACCACGCCCATGACGAAGTCGGCGTGCAGCGGCGCCTGGAGCAGGCCCATGTCCAGCAGCGGGCCGGTGGAGGCGACGTGCCCGAGGTCGAAGCACTCGTGCTCGGGCTTGATCTGCAGCCGGCGCATCGCCTCCAGCAGCTCGATGATCTCGTCGAACGGGTTGGCGAACACGAACTTGAACACGAAGTCCCGGCGGCTGCGCGAGTACTTGGCGTAGTTCATCGAGCCCATGTTGAGCGCGGCCACCTCCGGCCGGCCGGCCTCGAGGTAGGCCACGCGCTTCTCCACCGGCACCCCCACCGTGCCCGTGGAGAAGTTGATGATGGCGGCGTCGCCGATCTCCTCCACGATCGCCTGCTTGATGGCCAGGAAATCCTCCACCTCGTAGCTCGGCGTGCCATCGGGCGAGCGGGCGTGGATGTGGATGTGCACGCCCCCCTCGTCGACGATCCGGCGGGCCTCGGACGCGTACTCCCCCGGGGTGTAGGGGATCGCCGGGCACTGATCACGGTTGGCGATCGCCCCGGAGATGGCGCAGGTGATGACGGCCGGATCATCGAGGCTCATACGGGCACCACCCCGCTGCGCTTCCACGGCCGCTCAACCCGCTTGCCGGCGGTCATCTCCAGCGAGCGGCAGATCGTGGCGCGGGTCTCACGCGGGTCGATCACGTCGTCGATCAGGTCGTTGCCGGCGGCGATGTAGACGTCGATGATCTCCCGGAAGCTGTCGATCAGCTCCTGGCGCTTGGCCGCCGGATCCTCGGCGGCGTCCACCTGCTTGCGGAAGATGATCTCCACCGCCCCCTCGGCCCCCATCACGCTGATCTCGGCGCTCGGCCAGGCGACGATCAGGTCTGGCTCGTAGGCCCGGCCGCACATCACGTAGTAGCCGGCGCCGTAGGCCTTGCGCAGCACCACGGTGATCTTGGGCACCGTGGCGTTGGCGGTGGCGTAGAGCATCTTGGCGCCGTGGCGGATGATGCCCGCCTGCTCGACCTTGCTCCCGACCATGAACCCCGGCACGTCCATCAGGTAGACCAGCGGGATCCCGTAGGCGTTGCAGAGGTTGATGAACCGCGCCGCCTTGTCGGCCGAGTCGTTGTCGATGATTCCGCCCAGCTGCTTGGGCTGGTTGGCGACGATTCCCGCCGGCCGCCCGCCGAAGCGGGCCAGGCAGGTGATGATCGTCTTGGCGAACTGCGGCTTGATGTCGAAGAACTCGCCGTCGTCAACGATCCGGCGGATCACCTCGTACATGTCATACGGCTTGCGGTTTGACTCCGGCAGCACGTCCAGCAGCTCCTCGTCCGCGCGGTCGATCGGGTCGGCGGTGGGCTTCAGCGGCAGCGGCTCCTCGCAGCTCTGCGGGAAGTAGCTCAGGTACTGCTTGATCGACGCGATGCATTCGGGGTCGTCGGCCACCTCCAGGTCCCCGACGCCGGACTTGCGGCAGTGCACGCGAGAGCCACCGAGCTCCTCCTGGGTGACGTCCTCGCCGACGGCGGCGCGGACCAGGTGCGGTCCGGCCAAGGCCATCGAGCCGCGGCCCTTGACCATCGGCACGAAGTCGGCCAGTCCCGGGATGTAGGCGGTTCCGGCGGCGCACGGCCCCATCAGCGCGGCCACCTGGGGGATGACACCGGAGTTGACCACCTCCTCACGGAAGAGATGACCGCTCCCGGCGAACAGCGAGCCGACCGCCTCCTGGATCCGCGCTCCCGCGGAGTCCAGCAGCCAGATGAACGGAATCCGCTTGGTGAGGGCGAGCTCACGCAGGCGGGTCACCTTCAGCTCCCCGGTCATGCCCATCGATCCCGCCATCACGGTGAAGTCGTAGGCGGCGACGGCGACCAGGCGGCCATCGACTTTCCCGTAGCCGGTGATCACGCCGTCGGCGGGAGCCTCGCGCCCCTCCATCGCCCGCTGGGAGAAGTGCGGGCGGCCGTGGATCCCGAGCTCGGTCCAGGTGCCCTCGTCGATCAGCAGCTCCAGCCGCTCCCGGGCGGTCAGCTTGTCGGCGGCGTGCTGGCGGGCGATCTTCTCCTGGCCGCCGCCGAGCGTGATCTGGGCCCGGCGGGCATGGAGGTCCTCGACGAGGGGCCGGAGCAGGCTGGTGGGTGGGGAGTCAGCGCTCATCGGCTGGTTCTGGGCCTGGTCGACGGGGGGTGTGGGGAGAAAGTCGAGTAGAAGCCGACTTACATCGCACGGCCCCGGTGGTCTGCGCGACCGCCACGCTCATCGCCCCTTCCACTCCGGCTCACGCTTCTCAAAGAACGCGGTCACGCCCTCCACGACGTCCTCGGTGGAGAACGCGATGGTGAGCTGGGAGCGCAGGAACTCCAGCGCGTCGGCGAAGGCCATGTCCTGCTGGCGGAACATCGCGTCCTTGCCCAGGCGCATCTGCACCGGTGACTTCGCGGCTAGCCGCTCGGCCCAGTCGCCGACCAGGCCCTCGAACTCGCCCGCCGGGACCACCCGGTTGACCAGGCCGATCCGCTCGGCCTCCTCGGCGGAGATCTGCTCGCCCAGCAGCAGCAGCTCGCTGGCGCGCTTGCGCGGGACGTTGCGGTAGATCAGGGCCATGATCATGTAGGGGAACAGCCCGACGTTGATCTCCGGCGTTCCGAATCGCGCACCCTCGCGGGCGATCACCAGATCGCAGGCCAGGGCCAGTCCGAGCGCACCCGCCAGCACGTGACCGCCGGCGGCGCAGATGGAGGGCTTGCCGAGCTCGCCGAGCAGGCGGAACACGCGGGGAAAGCGCTCGGTGGCGAAGTGCTTGTGCACCAGCGGCGTCTCCGCGGCGAACCCGCCCAGATTGCCGCCGCTGGAGAACACCTTCTCGTGGGTGGAGGCCAGTACGACGCAGCGCACCTCGTCGTCTCTGCGCGCGATCTCCAGCGCGTCGATCAGCTCGCCGAGCAGCTCATCGGAGAGCGCGTTGCGCGTCTCCGGCTGGTCCAGCGCGATCGTGGCCACGCCGGCGGAGGATGCGTCGTAGCGCAGGGTCTCGTATGCCATGCCCGGGGAAGCGTAGAGATTTTCCCCGCTCAGTAGCAAGTAGAAAGTTCTACTGTTTACTTTCGAGACAGCGAGAGCTACCGTCCGCGCCATGACATCCACCGCCGCGGTCACCAAGCCGGACTTCGCCAATCAGCGCAAGCACTTCATCTTCACCGACGAGCACGAGCAGCTGCGGGACTCGATCCGGCGCTTCGTGATCAAGGAGCTCCAGCCGCACGCCGAGGAGTGGGAGGAGACGACCTTCCCCGACTGGGTCTTCCAGCGGATGGGCGAGCTGGGGTTCCTGGGGCTGGACAAGGCGACCGAGTACGACGGCCAGGGCGGCGACTACTACTCGAGCCTGGTGCTGGCCGAGGAGATCGTCCACGCGCACTCCGGCGGCCTGGCGATGGGCCTGGCGGTGCAGACCGACATGGCGATGCCCCCGATCCTGGCCTTCGGCACCGAGGAGCAGAAGCAGGCGTGGGCGGCGCCGGCGATTCGCGGAGAGAAGATCCTCTGCCTCGGCATCACCGAGCCGGACGCCGGCTCCGACGTGGCCGGCATCAAGACGCGCGCGGTGCGGGATGAGGGTACCGGCGAGTACGTGATCAACGGCTCCAAGACCTACATCACCAACGGGCACCGCGCCCACGTGATCGTGCTGGTGACCAAGACCGATCCCGACGCCGGCTACGACGGCTTCACCCTGTTCCTTGTGCCGATGGACAGCCCCGGGGTGATCCGGGAGAAGCGCCTTCAGAAGCTTGGGATGCACGCCTCCGATACCGCGCTGCTGGCCTTCCAGGACGTCCGCGTGCCCGAGTCGGCGGTGCTCGGGCAGGTCGGCAAGGGCTTCTACCACATCATGTGGGAGCTCCAGGGGGAGCGGCTGATCGGCGCCGCGGGCTGTGTGGCCGGCGCCCAGCACGTGTTCGACCGGACGCTGGAGTTCGCCAAGGAGCGCAATGCGTTCGGTCGGCCGATCGGACGTTTCCAGGTGATCCGCCACAAGTTCGCGGAGATGGCGACGAAGATCGAGACCGCGCGCCAGCTGGTCTACACCACCGCCTGGAGGTTTCAGAACGGCGAGTACCCGGTGCGGGAGATCTCCATGGCCAAGCTGTACGCCGCGCGGATCTCGGTGGAGGTGGCCGACGAGTGCATCCAGATCCACGGCGGCGCCGGCTACATGAAGGAGTACGGGATTGAGCGCGTGTGGCGGGACCTGCGCCTGAACCGGATCGGTGCCGGCACCGACGAGATCATGCTCGACGTGATCGGCCGCTCCTACGGCGTGTGAGACGCGCTTGACCGTGCGGCCGCCGTAGGCGATATGGTTTCCGCACTGTGGAAGGAGCGATCACAGGCGGGGGCGCTGGTGGTGGCGGCGTAGCAGCAGGAGGGGGTCCGGGCGCCGGAGGCCTTCGCCCGCTTGGAGTCGGCGAGACGCTCGACACCGCGCTGCGGGTGTACCGCAACAACGCGGTCGCGCTGTGGACCGTCGTCGCGGTGATCCTGGTCCCGCTGGTGGTCATCCAGATCATCTTGAACCGCATCGCCCTTCCCGGCGACGTCTTCCTCTTCCACGGCACCTTCTACACCCACACCGGCACCAGCAGCACCGTCTTGCCCCTCCTGCTCGTTTCACTGATCTCGGCACTGGGCCAGCTGCTCTGTGTCGGTGCCGTGTTCAAGCTCGTGCTCGATGCCTACCTCGATCGGACGATCGACTGGCGCTCGGCAATTGGCTTCGCCAGCGGCAAGGTGTTCTCGTTGCTGTGGATCGGCATCCTGGCCACGGTCCTGATCTTCATCGGCTTTGTGCTGGTCGCGGTGAGCGTTGTCTTTCTGCTGGTGGTCATTCCGGTGGCTATTTGGCTACTGGTGGCCTTCTCGGTGGCCCAGCCAGCGCTGATGCTGGAGGGGACCAAGGGCACCAAGGCACTGAGGCGCTCTTTCAATCTCGTGAGGGGCCGGTGGTGGGCGACCTTCGCCCGGATCTTGGCGGCCGTGCTTTTGTACATCGTCGTGGCGGCCGTCATCGGCGCGATCGCCAGTGCGATCACGCACAGCATGACCGGCGTGACGACGTACCTGATCATCAATCGTCTGTTCAGCCTCTTGGCCGCGATCGTGGTCACACCGTTCGTCGCCGCGGTGGCATCGGTCATCTACATCGATCTACGGGTTCGCAAGGAGGCGCTGGACCTGGAGCTGCTGGCCGCACACGCCTCGGGAACGGCGCCCGTCGGCGCCACCTCGCCCCCAGGAGGCAGCGGGCTCACGCCCACGGCATGAGGATGAGCGGACGCCGCGTAGCGGCCGCTCTGACGATCCTCCTCGTCCTGTGCCAGGTTTGCTGCGCCACGGCCTTCGCTGGGCCTGCCGCGGTTTCCAGCGCCCGAATGCGCCAGCTCGTCGCCGACGCGGCGGATGGGGACACGTCGTCCCTCGCGCAGCTCCGCCAGGTTCAGGAAGTGGACGGCGAACGGGTGGACGTCGATGCGGCGCTGTCCGGCGCCTCAGCCGCGGACCTGAGAACCCGGCTGGGCACCATGGCGGCCAGCCTGGGCACCGGCGCGCGAGATCAGCCGTCGCCCGGGTCCGCCCGCGTCCTGGCCGGAGCGCTCACCGCGAACCAGTCCGTCCATCCGGTGAGCTTCTCCGACCCCCTCACCTCCCTGTTGCGAAGGCTACACCTGCACTTCTCCTTTTCCGTGCATGGCCTCTCCGGTCTGTGGGGCGTCGCCGCGGTCATCGTGCTCCTGCTGGCGGGGCTCGGCGCGCGGCGGGCGATCCGCCGCCGCGGATCGCTGCCGGATGCGTCCTCGCTTCGGCCGGGACGAGAGCGCGAGGACCCGCAGGCGCTGCAGCGAGAGGCGGAGGCGGCAGAGCAACGCGGTGCGTTCGCTGAGTCGATCCGGCTTCGCTTCCGGGCCGGGCTGCTGCTGCTCGGCGCCGGAAGCGCAATCGACTACCGACCCTCGCTGCTCACCGGCGAGGTCGCCCGGACGCTGCGCTCCGAGCAGTTCGACGCGCTGGCGGCGAGCTTTGAGCGGGTCGCCTATCGCGATCAGAGCGCGGGCCCCGACGAAGCGGCCGCCGCCGCGGAGGGATGGCGTCGGCTGCTCGGCGGCAGGGGACGCGCCAGGTGAGACGGCTCGCCGTCTTCGTCGCGCTGCTCGCCGTCGCGGTGGTGGTATTCGGCTCCAGCGACAGCGGATACTCACCCGGCCCGGCCTCCTCCTCCTACACCACGACCGAGTACGGGCTGTCTGGCTACGCAGCGCTCCTCGCGCGCACCGGCCACCCGGTGCGACGGCTGCGGGACTCCCTCGCGGGCGCGGCGCTCGATCCCGGTGCCACGATCGTCGTCCTGGATCCCGCGATCCTCACCGCCCAGGACACCTCCCGCCTGCGCCAGTTTCTCCAGGAGGGAGGGCGCCTGATCGCCGGTGGCCAGTACCCCGAGAGCTGGCTGACCCGGCTGCTCCCCGATCCCCCGTCGTGGCAGCCGAGCGGGCCTTCCGGCGCGGGAACGCTGGCACCCACCACTGAGAGTCGAGCCCTCCCCGCGGTGCTGAGCGCCGGAAGCGGCTCGTGGAGCGCGCGCCGGCGCATCGCTGCCCACGCTCGGCCAGCCGAGCGCCACGCTGCTCAACATCGCCTCGGTCGGCGATGGCCGGGCGGAGCTCCTGGCCGACGCCTCGCCGCTGCAGAACCGGCTGCTCGCTCAAGGCGACAACGCCGCACTGGGCCTCAGCCTGGCCGGAGCAGGCGGGAGACCCGTGGTGTTTGCGGAGTCGGTGCACGGATTCGGCGCGGGCACCGGCCTGGTCGCGCTGCCGTCCCGGTGGAAGTGGACGCTGGCGGGGCTGCTGCTGGCGGCGCTCATCTACGTGGCCTCGCGCTTTCGGCGGCTGGGGCCGCCTGAGCCCCGTCCCGCGACGGCGCTGCCACCGCGCCGAGAGCATGTCGAGGCGCTGGCACTGGCGCTCAGCCGATCGGCAGATGCCGATACCGTGGTGGCGCAGAGTCGGGAGAAGGCCGCCGGGTTGCCCGGCGCTGCGGGGATACACCGTTGAAAGAGCTCCAGGATCAGATCCGCGCCGAGGTCGGACGAGTGGTGGTCGGCAACGACCACACCATCGAGCTGATGCTGAGCGCACTCGTGCTGGGAGGGCACGTTCTCCTGGAAGGCGCACCCGGCGTGGCCAAGAGCTTGATGGCCGGAGCGTTCGCCCGGACGGTCGGCGGCGAGTACCGCCGGGTCCAGTTCACCCCGGACATGCTGCCCTCGGATGTCACCGGCACGATGACGCTGCGCGGCGGCGAGCTGGTGTTCCGGGAAGGCCCGGTGTTCACCAACGTGCTCCTCGCCGACGAGATCAACCGCACTCCCCCCAAAACGCAGTCCGCGCTGCTGGAGGCCATGCAGGAACGGCAGGTCTCGCTGGACGGGGCTCCGCACCACCTGCCGGACCCGTTCCTGGTCGTGGCCACCGAGAACCCGATCGAGTACGAGGGCACCTATCCGTTGCCCGAGGCCCAGCTTGACCGGTTCCTCGTACGCGCCGACGTTGGCTACCCCGACGAGGAGCAGGAGCGCCAGATCCTCCTCCTCGCCCGACACGGCGTGTCCTCGCCGCCGCTGGACCAAGTGCGGGCGGTGGTGGACTCCGGGCAGCTCGCCGAGGCGCGCGGCGTGGTGGATCAAACCACGGTCTCCGAGGAGATCACTGGCTACGTCGCCGGGGTGGTGCGCGCCACCCGAACCCTCCCGAGCGTCTCGCTTGGGGCGAGCCCGCGCGCGGGCGTGCACCTGCTGGCGCTGGCCAAGGCCGGCGCGCGTCTCGCCGGACGGGACTTCGTCGTCCCCGACGACGTCGCCACCGCAGCGCAACCGGTGCTGGCCCACCGGTTGGTCCTCACCCCGGACGCGGAGCTGGAGCAGTTCCGGCCTGCCGACGCGGTCTCCGCAGCGCTCGCCGCCGTTCCCGTCCCGCGGTAGGGATGACGGGCCTCGCCGCCGAGGGCGCTGGCGTCGATCGCCTCCTGAGCCCGTTGCCGGTCCCGTGAGCCCGACCCCGCTGGTCTCGTGAGCCCCACCCCCCGGGCGGCGATCCTGGCGGCGCTGCTGGCGCTGCTGGCTCTGATCCTCCCGCCCTGGCTGGTGGGCCTGGCGCTGCTGGCGCTGCTTGCCGCCACCGCGGTCGACGCCTGGGCGGTCCGCGAACGGCCGGCCGTGCGCTGGGGGATCCCGCCGGTCCTGTCTCGGGGGAGCGCCGCTCAGGTCAGCATTCGCGCGACGAATCCCGCTGCCAGCAGCCTGCGGATGCGGCAGGTGACCCCGCCGGCGGTTTCGATCACGCCCTCCGAAGGCGACGCGGTCCTTGACGCGACCATCACCGCTCGGGTGCGCGGGCGCCACCGCCTGCCCGAGCTCGGCCTGCGCTCACAGGGACCCCTGGGGCTGGGAGCGGTGTACCGCCGGAGCCGCCGATCCTCACGAGCTGCTCGTGTACCCGGATCTGGTGGGGGCCCGTCGGCTGGCCCGGGCGGCCCGGGAGGGCCGGCTGCTGGACTCCCGCCGGCGTCCGCGCGGGGCGATCGGGCTCGGGACGGAGTTCGACGCGATCCGGGAGTGGACGCCTGAGGACGATGTCCGCCACATCAACTGGGCGGCCACCCAGCGGCTGGGACGCCCGATGACCAACCAGTACCGCCTGGAGCAGGCCCGGGAGGTGGTGTTCCTCCTCGACACCGGCCGTCTGATGGCGGCGCCCCTGCCCGGCGGAAGCCGGCTGGATCTGGCGATGGACGCACTGACCGCGGTGGGGCTGGCCGCCGACGAGCTCGGCGACCACTGCGGAGCGATCGCCTTCGACTCCTCGGTGCGCGCCGAGCTTCGCCCACGCCGGGGCGGCGGCCGCGAGATCGTCACCACGTTGTTCGACCTGCAGCCGAGACTTCAGGACAGCGACTACGAGCAGGCCTTCCGCCGGGTGGCCGGGCAGCGACGAGCCCATGTCCTGCTGTTCTGTGACCTGTTCGACGAGGGTGCGGCACGAGCGTTGATCGGTGCCGTTCCGGTGCTGGCCAGACGGCACGCGTTGATCGTCGCCTCGGTGGCCGATCCGGAGCTGAGCGAGATCCTGGAGGCCGCCGAGACCGATCCGCGGCGACGCTTTGAAGCGGCGGTCGCCTCCGAGCTGCTGGCCGACCGGGCCCGGGCCGCGGCTGAGCTACGCCGGCACGGCGCCTGGGTGGTGGAGGCGCCGCCCTCCCGGTTCGCCGCCGCCTGCGTCGGGGCCTACCTCCGGGCCAAGTCGCGGTTGCGCCTGTAGCCGACCCCACCGCGACCGACCAGCGTCCAGTAGGGGACGGCGGCGGCCAGACCAACCGCCAGGGCCGCCACCACGGGCAGGCGCCTTGGTGTGACGAACCCCTCGATCAGCCCTGCCAGCACCAGCCATGGAGCCGTGGCGATGATCACGAGCACCGCCCGCCGCGCCTCCTCGCCCAAGGACTGGGCCCGGGTCCTCGAACCCGGATCGACGATGGCCCACCCCATCCGCATGCCGACGGCCGCGCTGACCGCGATGCAGGAGAGCTCCAGCATGCCGTGCGGCACGATCAGCTCGATCACTGCGGCGGTATGACCAGCCCCGGAGGCGATCCCGCAAACCACCCCGAGCAGGGCCCCGTTGTAGAGCAGGACGAAGCATGGAGCGATCCCGAGCAGGATGCCGCTGGCGAAGGCCAGGAAGGTCACCCCGATGTTGTTGGTGAAGATCGAGACCGACAGCGCCGCGGCCTGCCCGGCGGCGAGCCCGATGGCGCGGTGCGGCGAGCCGGCGGTGAGCGAGCCCGGGACAAGACCCGACGCGCCACCGGGATCGCTGAGCGCCCAGACCAGGCCGAACACAGTGCTGGCGAGCAGCAGCAGCCAGGCCAGCGCCACCGGTCGGGAGCGGGCGCGGACAGCCTCCCAGTAGCCGTGGGAAAGGTACCCCCGTAGCGAGCCGGAGCGGGAGGGGGTCGGGTAAACGGTCCCCTGCGCGCGCACCACCAGCAGCTCCAGCGCACGCACGGCTGGATCACGCGGTGCGGCAAGCCGGGCGCGGGCGAGATCCGCCACCGCTCCGCGGTAGAGCGCCCCCAGCCGGAGCACGCCCGCCGCTCCCAGCCGTTCCGGCCTCCCCCGCGCCTGGCCCACCAGCAGCTCCAGTTCGCGCCATTCCGCTTCCCGTGAGCTGACCAGGCTCTGGAGGCTCATCTGCACCGTCCGGGCAAAGCCTTTAGGTTCACGCCGTGGAGTATGAGGATCGCATCACCATCTCGACGCCGGAGGGCCTGGAGCTCGAGTACGACCTCGCGGGCCTGGGCTCCCGGTTCCTGGCGTCGCTGGTGGACCTCGTCATCCGCCTGGCGGTGCTGGTCGCGCTGATCCTGGTGTTGCACTTCGCGCACGTCGGAAACGCCGCGGCGAAGATCACGCTGTCGGTGGCCGGATTCATCGCCGTGTTCGTCTACGACGTCGCGTTCGAGGTCTGGGGCGCGGGACGCACACCCGGCAAGCGCTGGACCGGGCTGAGGGTGTTGCGGGACGGGCGGCCAGCCGATCTCCTTTGCCGCCAGCGCGGTCCGCAACCTGATGCGGATCATCGACATCTACATCACGGTGATGGTCGCCGGGATCGTCTCGATCCTGGTGACCAAGCGAGACCAGCGGCTGGGCGACCTGGCCGCCGGGACGATCGTGGTCAGGGAGCGGAGCGGGAGCGACCGGGGGCTGTCGATCGAGAGCCTCGGCCAGCGGGCCGAGCCGCGCCCGCTGCGTCCGCGCTCGCCCGGCCCGGCGTCGATCTGACCGGGATCACCCCGGCTGACCTGGCGCTGGTCAGGGACTTCCTGGCGCGCCGGGACGGGCTGACCGCGGCGGCCCGGATCCGCGTGGCCGAGACTCTGGCCGAGCAGATGCGGCCGAAGGTGGGCGGCGTCGACATCCCCGCGCACCGGCCGGAGGAGCTGCTGGAGCTGATCGCCGCCGGCAAGTACCGGGAGCGCTAGCGTTCGCGCATGAGCACGCTGGCCGAGAAGGCAGGGATCGCCCCGGCCGGCGCCGCTCCCCCCGTTCACCGACGAGCACGAGGAGTTCCGGCTCGCCGTACGGCGCTTCGTGGAGGGTGAGCTGCGCCCTCAAGCCGGCGCGTGGGAGGAGGCCGAATGGTTTCCGAACGAGGTGTTCGAGCGATTGGCCGAGCTCGGGTACATCGGGCTGAAGTTCCCGGCGGAGTACGGCGGCGACGAAGACGTCGTGGCCGATGCGGTGTTCGTGGAGGAGCTCGCGCGCTGCGGCTCCGGCGGACTGGCGGCAGGGATCGGAGCCCACTCCGGGATCGCCTTGCCCCCGGTGTGGAAGTTCGGCACCGAGGAGCAGAAACAGCGCTATCTCGTCCCGGGGATCCGGGGGGAGAAGATCGCCGCGCTGGCCATCACCGAGCCCAACGCCGGCTCCGACGTGGCCTCGATCCGGACCCGAGCGCAGGCCGTCGATGACGGTTACCTGGTCAACGGCGCCAAGACGTTCATCACCGGCGGCGTGCGCGCCGATTTCCTCATCACCGCGGTCAAGACCACGGCCGAGGGCGGGCACCATGGGATCTCGTTCCTGATCATCGAGCGCGGGCCGGGAATCACCTCCACCCCGCTGAAGAAGCTCGGCTGGCACGCCTCCGATACCGCGGAGATCAGCTTCGACGACGTGTTCGTACCCCGGGAGAACCTGCTGGGGACTGAGCACGGTGGCTTCTATCTGATCATGGCCAACTTCCAGTGGGAGCGTCTGCTGATGTCGCTTGGAGCCGTGGGAGCGATGCAGGCGGCGTTCGAACGCACGCTCGCGTTCGCGAAAGAGCGCCGGACGTTCGGGAAGGCGATCGCCAGCCATCAGGCGATCCGGCACAAGCTCGCCGAGATCGCCCTGCGCGTGGAGGCCGGACGCGACGTCACCTACGCCGCGTTGCGTCGATATCTCGCCGGCGAGGACGCCGTCCGGGAGGTGACGATCGCCAAGCTCGCCACCCAGCGGACGGCGTTTGAGGTGATCGACGATTGCCTGCAGATCCACGGCGGAGCGGGCTACATGGCCGAGTACGAGCTGGAGCGCTTCGCGCGGGACGCCCGGCTCGGACCGATCGGCGGCGGGACCGACGAGATCATGAAGGAGATCCTCGGCCGGTCGCTCGGCCTCTGAGAGGAATCGCTCAAAGGATGGGGAGGCTGCGATGCTTTCATCGTGGACTCGGCTCGCGGACAGCTGCTCATCGCAGGACCGGGGCTGCTGGACCCGAACTTCTGGCGCACGGTGGTGCTCGTGGTTGACCATGGTGAGTCCGGCGCCCTGGGACTGGTGCTGAACCGCGCATCGGAGACGACGGCGGCCGAGGCCGTACCGGAGCTGGAGGAGATCCTCGAACCTGACCAGCAGCTGTTCCTGGGAGGCCCGGTGCAGCCCTCCTCGGTGATCGTGCTGGCCGAGTTCGATGACCCCGAGGAGGCGGCACTCCTGGCCTTCGATGCCGTCGGGGTGATGGGGATCGACTCGACGCCGGAGGAGCTCGCCGCCGGAATCGGCGAGACGCGGATCTTTGCCGGCCACGCAGGCTGGGGACCGGGACAGCTGGACGCCGAGCTGGAGCGTGGGGACTGGATCCTTGAGCCCGCCCGCCGGGAGGATGCCTTCTGCGGTTTTCCCGAGGACCTGTGGTCACACGTGCTCGCGCGCAAGGGCGGGAGCTACGCGCTGGTGGCCCGGATGCCCGCAGATCCCTCGATGAACTGAGGTCTCCCACGGCGTACGATCCGGCGATCGCCCACGATCACGCCCATGATTCTGGCCGCGAAGCGGACCGCGCCGCGCTCAAAGCTGCGCTGGCCCTGATCCTGGCCTTCATGGCCGTGGAGGTCACGGTCGGGATCCTGGCCTCCTCCCTGGCGCTGCTCTCCGACGCGGCCCACATGCTCACCGATGCCGCCGCCCTGGTCCTTTCGCTGACCGCGGCTCGACTGGCGACCCGTCCGGCCCGAGGCGCCATGACCTATGGCCTCGGCCGCGCCGAGATCCTGAGCGCTCAGGCCAACGGGATCACCCTGCTGGTGCTGGCCGCGCTGATCGTCTACGGCGCGATCACCCGGCTGGTCTCCCCACCGCGGGTGCACGCCGCTCCGGTGCTGGTCGTGGCCGTCGCGGGCGTGGTCGTCAACCTGGCGTCGACCTGGATCCTTCGTCCGCGAGGCAGCGATCGCAGCCTCAACGTGGAGGGGTCATACCGGCACATCCTCACCGACCTGTACGGGTTCATCGCCACCGCCATCGCCGCGGTAGTCATCCTGGCCACCGGCTACGTCCGCGCCGACGCGATCGTCTCGCTGTTGATCGCAGCGCTGATGATCCACGCGGCCTCCGGCCTGCTCCGAGCCTCCGGCCGCGTGTTCATGGAGGCGGCACCGGCGGGGCTGGATCCCCGAGCAGGTCGGCCATGCCCTCGCCGCCCAGCAGGGGGTGGTGGAGGTTCACGACCTACACGTTTGGGAGGTCACCTCGGGTTTCCCGTCACTTTCCGCCCACGTGGTCGTCGGCAGCGGGGAGGACTGCCACGGGCTCCGGCGGTCGCTGCAGCAGCTGCTGGAGCAGCGGTTCGGCATCCAGCACACCACACTCCAGGTCGACCACGAAGCGGCCCCGCAGGAGCCGCTGCAGATCGAGCTCGGTGCAACCCAGCCGAAAGGCGCGCGGCGATGAGCGCCGCCGTCGAAGAACGTCTCCAGGGGGTCGGCGAGCTGGCGATCTTCTGGCGGGCCTGGCTCCCGGCCGGGTCCCCGGTGGCTGTCGTGGCGATCGCCCACGGCGCCGGCGAGCACAGCGGCCGCTACGAGCACGTCGCGGCACGGCTGACCGCCGAGGGCTACGCCGTCTACGCGCTGGACCACCGAGGCCACGGCCGCTCCGAGGGACCGCGAGCGCTGATCAGCCGGATGCGGGACGCCGTCTCGGACCTGGAGTCGCTGATCGCGCTGGCGCGGGTCGCCATCCGGGACTGCCCTCGTTCCTGCTTGGACACAGCATGGGCGGGACGATCGCGCTGGGCTACGCCATCACCCACGGAGCGCAGCTGAACGGGCTGATCCTCTCCGGTCCGCTGGCGGCCATAGAAGAGGCGCCGGCGCCGCTTGCGCCTACTGGTGCCGGTGCTCTCCGCGCTGACCCCAAGCTGGGAGTGCTCGCCGTCGATCCGCAGCTGGTCAGCCGCGACCCGGCGGTGGTGGAGGCCTACGTGAGCGATCCGCTGGTCCATCACGGCAAGCTTCCTGCCCGGACGATCGCTGAGATCGCCCGGACCGTGCGGTCACTGCCCGGAGGACGTGACCGCGATCACGATCCCCACGCTGATCGCCTACGGGACCGCCGACCGCCTCTGCCCGCCGGCGGGCTCGGTGATGCTGGAGCGCCAGATCGGCGCGACCGACAAGACCGCGATCGCCTACGAGGGCCTCTACCACGAGATCCTCAACGAGCCGGAGCAGGAGCAGGTCCTTGACGACCTGACGGGATGGCTCGGAGATCGAACCGGCAGCCGCTGAAATAGTCCCCCGCCGCTGACACGAGGAAGGCGACGAGCGCCGCCACCTCCTCCTCGCTTGCCTGTGCTCCGGGGGTGACGGCGGTGACCGTGATCGAGAACCGGGCCCACTCCACCGACAGGGTGCGGGCGAGGTTGACCATCGCCGCGGGGACGACGTCACCGCGTGCTCCAGCCTCGGGCCTGGGGGCGACAAGGACGATCTTGCCACCGCCGCTGGGGATCAGATGCTCGTCCGCAGCGGCGGCGACCGTAGCCCAGAGCTCGTCCAGCTGCCGGCTGAGCTCCGCCTGGGGCGGACCGGCGCCGAGGACGAGGGCCGTGGCGCCGCGCGGGGTCGACCAGCTCCGCGCCGAGCTTCTGCAGGGCACCGCCGAGACGGTCGTCGGGGAGACCGGCGACGGCCACCCGCCGGCCGGCGAGCAGGCCGGGTGCAAACAGTCTGTCCATGGCGGACACGGTATAGCTCGTCCCGCCGGCGTCGCGAGTGGCTGCGGCTTCCGGTCCCGCGGCGAGCCTGCCTGCCAAGATCCTGGCCGATGGAGTTCGACGACGTCGCCGGCGCCGTCCAGGGCATCCCGTTCATGTCCCCGGTGCTGGGGCGCCGGGTCTACGACCACGTGCGCCAGCACCGTCCCGAGCAGGCGCTGGAGCTGGGCACGGCTCACGGCGTGGGCGCGGCCTATATCGCCGCCGCGATGGAGGCCAACGGCACTGGGCGGCTGGTGAGCGTCGACCACGGAGCCGCCTCCTACGACCCCTCGCCGCAGAACGTGTTGGCCCGGGCGGGCCTGGCCCATCGCGTCGAGCTCGTGGCAGAGCACAGCTCCTACAACTGGTTCCTCAAGCAGCAGATCGAGGAAGCCAGCGACGCGGAGGGCAATTGCGAGCCGCGGTATGACTTCTGCTACCTCGACGGGTCCAAGAACTGGAATGTCGATGGGCTCGCGGTGATCCTGATCGAGAAGCTGCTGCGGCCGGGCGGGTGGCTACTGATGGACGACCTGGAATGGACCTATCAGGACAACCCCTGGATCGCTCCCAGCGGCGACGGTCGGCCGCTCGGGCCGCCTTCGGAGAGCGAGCTGACCGAGCCCCACCTGCTGGCGGTTTTCGAGCTGATCGTCAAGCAGCATCCATCGTTCTCCCGGTTCGTCCGGGAAGACGCCTGGTACGGGTGGGCCGAGAAGCAGCCGGGGGCCCCACGTCGCTACGAAGTCACCGCCAGCCGGCCGCTGAGCGCGCTGCTGGTGGGCGAGCTGCGCCGGCGGCGATGGCGACGGCAGCGGGGATGAACCGCTTCCGGGGCCACGCGCGGCATGTCCTCAGGGCATATCCTGCCGCCCATCGCCAGCTCAGCCAGGAGGCGCAATGTCGGAAATCGAGGCCCACATCACGGGCACCGTCTGGAAGGTCGAGGTCGAGGTGGGGGACTCGGTGCAGGAGGGTGACACCGTGGTGATCCTCGAGTCGATGAAGATGGAGATGCCAGTCGAGGCCGAGGATCCCGGCCAGGTGAGGGAGATCCTCTGCCAGGAGGGTCAGTCGGTCTCAGAGGGCGACCCGCTCGTTGTCCTCGAGTAACGCCGCGCAGGAGGGCGGCCGGCTGCTGGTAGACGAGCCGGCGCCGGGAGTCACCCGGCTCACGATCTCAAACCCGGGCAAACGCGGGGCGCTGGATCACGCCATCCTGGACGGCTTCGCCACGACCGTGCCCCGGCTCGACACTCGCTGCGTGATCGTCACCGGAGAGGGGCGGATCTTCTCCGCCGGCTACGACATCAGTGACCTTCCCGACTCCGTGTTCGCCGACGAGGCCGAGAAGCTCGTGGCCCACCCCTTCGCCGCGGCGATCGACGCGCTCGACGCCTGTCCGGTCCCCACTCTGGCAGTGCTGAACGGACATACCATTGGGGGCGGGCTGGAGCTGGCCCTCTCCTGCGACATGCGGATCGCGGCGGCACCGATCAAGCTGGGGATGCCTCCGGCCAAGCTCGGGCTCGTCTACTCCCACACCGGGATCCGCAAGTTCATCGATGCGGTGGGCGAGCCGCGGACCCGGGAGCTGTTCCTGCTGGGCCGGCAGATCGACGCCGCGACCGCCCATGCCTGGGGCTTGGTCAATGCCGTGGCCGCCCCGGAGCAGCTGGAGGAGGAGGCGAGCTCGCTGGCCGAGGAGCTGGCAGGTAACGCGCCGCTGGCCCAGCTCGGCAACAAGCGGGTCATCCGCGCGGTGCTGGAGGGCCGGGGGGAGCTTTCGCCGCACGTCGAGGCAGAGCTGATTGAGCTTCGCCGCCAATGCTTTCGCACCGAGGACTTCCGGGAGGGTGTCCGCGCCTTCGCCGAGAAACGTCCCCCACGGTGGCAGGGACGCTAGCGAGGGCAGAGCCCTTGTCCGGGCTGTTCGTCACCGGGACGGGCACCGCCGTGGGCAAGACCGTGGTGGCGGCGGCCATCATCGCGACGCTGAGGGCTCAGGGCCGGCCGGTGACCGCGCTGAAGCCGGTGATCACGGGCCTCGCCGATCCGCCGGATCCGGACTGGCCCCCGGACCACGAGCTGCTGGCGCTGGCCGCTGGGGGAGATCCGGCGGACGTGGCGCTGCTGCGCTACCAGCCCGCGGTATCGCCGCATCTCGCCGCCGAGCTGGACGGCGTCCCGATCGACGTGGCGGAGCTGGCCGCGGCGGTCCGGGCCCGCGCCGGGGGGACCCTGGTGGTGGAAGGGGTGGGTGGGCTCCTCGTGCCGCTCGGCCCCGGCGGCGATATCCGCACGCTTGCCGCTGAGCTCGGGCTGCCGCTGGTCATCGCGGCCTCGCCGGGTCTCGGCACGATCAACCACACGCTGCTGACCGTGGAGGCGGCCCGGCAGGCGGCGCTGACGGTGGCCGGCGTGGTGATGACCCCGTGGCCGGCTGAGCCCGGCGTGATGGAGCGCTCCAACCGGCGCACGGTTGAACGGCTGGCCGGCGTGCGAGGTGGCCACGCTGCCCGCTCTCCCGCGAGCCGACGTCGAGCTGCTGGCCCGTGCCGGTGACCGGCTGCCGTTGCGGCGGTGGCTGACCACCGCGTGAGGCCGGCGCGGCGGTGAACCCCTACTCCTCGTAGGGGCTGAAGTCTCGCTTGCGCGCGCCGCACACGGGACAGAACCACGTCTCCGGAATGTCCTCGAACTCCGTCCCCGGCGGGATCCCGCCGTCGGGATCGCCCTCCCCGGGGTCGTAGATGAATCCGCATGACTCGCACATCCACTTCACCGCCGGAAGCCTAGTGGGTGGGGTCCCGCGGTAGGGTCGAACGCGTGGAGATCGATCGACCGGGGCCGGGTGAGGAGCTGAACGCCGGAGAGGCGACGGTGCCTCGGCCGGCGGCGACGGTGATCCTGCTGCGAGGCGGCGCGGAGCGTCTGGAGCTGCTGCTGGTCAGACGGAACCCGGAGTCACGCTTCATGGGCGGCGCCTGGGTGTTCCCCGGCGGAGCGGTCGACCGCTCCGAGGGCCATGGTCAGCCGGCGTTGCGGGCGGCGGCCATCCGCGAGCTCTCCGAGGAGGCAGGCATCGAGCTCGCCGCCGGAGCCGAGCTGGTTCCGTTCTCCCGGTGGATCACCCCGGAGGAAGTGAAGATCCGCTTCGACACATGGTTCTACCTGGCCACCGCGCCGCCGGACGCTGTGCCCGTCGTGGACGGTCAAGAGGTCGTCGATCACCGCTGGTGCGGACCGGCCGACGCGCTGCGGGCCTACAACGACGGTGAGCTGTCGCTGGTGTTCCCCACCATCAAGCATCTGGAGCAGCTCTCCGCGTTCGCCTCCGCCGATGTCCTGCTGGAGCACGCGCGCGGCCGCGAGGTCATGCCGGTCCAGCCGCGGGTGATGATGTCCGGCGAGACCGCCCGGATCGTGCTGCCCGGCGAGGCGGGCTACGAGGAGCTGGCCGGGTAGGAAGGCCATCCGGCACTGAGCCACCGGCCGGAGCGTGTACGCAAATGATTTGCGTACACTGTAGGGAATGAAACTCAGGCAGGTCATCGCCTACGTAGCACCGGGTGACCGGATCACCGTCGATGCACTTCCCGGGCTGGAGCTCGCGGAGGTGGTGATCGAGCACGACCTCGGCAGGCGACCGGCCCTGACCACCGCGCTGGGGCGGATCACGGCGGACGGCCTGAACACGCTCTTCCTGCCGCGGCTCGGCCTGGCGGCAAACTCGCTCTCCGACCTGGTTCGGCTGATCGACTGGCTGCAGGAGGCGGGAGCTAGCTTAATCGCCGCCGACGTGGGTCTCGACACCGCGACCAGCTCCGGGCGGGCGTCCCTGAGGGTGCTGCGAGAGCTCGAAGGTTGGGACCGGCGCCCACGAGGGCGGCCTGGGCTCGCGGTCGGCGCCCCGGACCTGGCGGGGAGGATCGTCGAGCTTCGCGAGCGCGGGTTGAGCCTCCAGGCGATCGCCGACCGGTTGAATGCCGATGGGGTTCCCACTCCGCGAGGTGGCGCGAGCTGGCGTCCGTCCAGCGTGCAGTCGGCGCTGGGCTACCGCCGGCCCCACCCGGGTACGCCGCCTGCGCTGCGGGGTGCGCCGCCTCCGCCGGGGAAGCCCGCCGCGGGTCCGCGCCGGCGAAAGCCCGGCCCCCCCGGGCCGCCCCCTCCCCCGCAACCTTCCCGATGACATCGCTCATCGAGCAAGCGGGCGTGATCGGCGTGTTCCTGCTGATGGTCCCCGAGAGCGCCGGGATCCCCGTTCCCAGCGAGATCACGCTGCTGTTCGCGGGGTTCGCCGTCAGCCGGCACTGGATGGGTTTCGCGCTGGCGGTCCTCGCCGCGACCCTCGGAAACCTGGTGGGCTCGCTGCTCGCCTACTGGGTCGGCGCGAGCGGCTGGCTGGACCGAGTACCGGGTGCGGGCGCGGTGATGGAGCGCTGGGGCCGTCGCTTCGACGAAGGGGGAACTCGCACGGTCTTCACCGCCCGGCTGTTGCCGCTGGCGCGAACATTCGTCTCGCTGCCGGCCGGATCGCGGCGCGTTCCGCTGCCCGCGTTCATCGCGCTGACCACGCTCGGCTGCGGACTGTGGGCCGCAGGCTTCGTCCTCGTGGGATTACTCTCCGGCGGCGCCTGGGCGGCGACCAGCTCCGTACTGGGGAAGGTGCTGCTGGGTCTCGGCGTCGTCGTCTTGCTGGCATCACTGCACCGCGGGGGCCGTCGGCGACACCTGCACCGGTAGGACCCGGCGCCGCCTGCCACGTCACGTGTCGGAGTTGAGGTCCGGCAGCCCGAGGCTCTGCAGCCAGTTGTTGACGGTCACGTTGAGCTGGGTGAACTCACCGGTCCAAATCAGCACGCCCATCCCGATGAGGACCACGCCGCCGACTGCGATCAGCACCGCGTAGTGACGCTTGACCACCGTGAAGGCAGAGGTCACGGTCCCGAAGGCCAGGGCGGTGATGAGGAACGGCACCCCGAGGCCGGCGCAGTACACCGCCAGCAGGAACGCCCCGTGGGCAGCCGACCCCGAGACGCCGGCGGCGGTGACAATTGCGCCGAGCGTTGGGCCGGTACACGGTGTCCAGGCCAGCGCGAATGCGGCCCCGGTGATCACCGGGCCGCCCCTGCCGGCGCGCTGCATCAACGCGTCCACATGCCACTCGCCGGCCAGCCGTGGAACGAACGGCGCCAACACGAACAGCACGCCCATGATCACGATCAACCCCCCGGAAACCTTCTGCGCAGCCGGTCCGGTGAGCGCTCCGTGGAGGGCCTGCTGTCCCAGCAGCCCCAGGGCGATGAAGATCACGGAGAAGCTGGCCACGAAGGCCAGGCTGGGCCCGATCACCTGCCGAGGACGGATCTCCGCGGGGGTGACGCCGGCCACCGCAGAGATGTAGCCGGGGACCAGCGGCAGCACACACGGTGAGAGGAAGGAGATCAGCCCGGCGCCGAAAGCCACCGGGATGGCGATACCCGAGGCCGGGTCCATCCCTGCTCCTACTCGCGCACCGGCCGCAGCGCGCGGGCTGCGTGGGCGATGAAGACTTCGTTCACAGCGTTCCTTTCGTGGCGGCGAGCACGGCAAAGCGTAGAAGCGAGCGGCCGAGGATGCTCCGCGGCGGCGAGACGCCTTAAGCACACGCCTGACACGGCGGTGGAAGGTTCGCCTGACCAAACGGGCGGAACGTTCGCCTAACACTGCGCCGGAACTTTCCGCCCGCACGCGCGTTAGAGTCATGGACAGGACTCCAGTGGAAGCTTCCGCCCTCCAAGCACCGGCAGGTCTGGCCAGGAGCAAGCTCTCCCTCGGAAGCCCATTGCTTCGTCTGCGTTCCGACGAGCAGCTGGTCAGCCAGTTCCGCGCCGGGGACGATGAGGCCTTCCGGATCATCCACGACCGCTACCGCCAGCGGCTGTTCGCCTACGCCCGGCAGATGCTTCCCTGCCGCCAGGATGCCGAGGACGCCCTGCAGGACGTGTTCGTGCGCGCCTACGCGGGCCTCCGGGCCAACAACCGGGCGCTGGCCCTCCGATCCTGGCTCTACCGGATCGCCCACAATCGCTGCATCGACGAGCTCCGCCGGCCGGCACTGCCGGTCCCCGAGGTGATGGAGCTCACCCGGGCGCCGATTCTCGACCCTCTGGTACAGGCCGAGGAGCGTGAATCCCTCCGACGGCTGATCGCCGACCTGCGTCGCCTTCCCGATCAGCAACGCTCGGCTCTGCTGATGCGTGAGCTGAGCGGAATCAGCTATGCGGAGCTCGCCGGCATCCTGGGCGTCTCCGTCCCGGCCGTCAAGTCGCTGCTGGTCCGGGCCCGGGTCAGCCTGGCGCAGTCGATGCAGGCCCGGGATACCGCGTGCTCGGATATTCGGGACGAGCTGATCCTCGCCCACGACCGCCGGGTTCGTCCGAACGCGATGGCCCGCAAGCATCTACGTGACTGCGCCCCCTGCCGGGAGTTCCGTCGTGAGATCCGTGGGCTCAGCAAGCAGCTGGCGGCACTGGCCCCGACGCTCGGCCCGGCGGGAGTGCTGGCCAACCTGCTCGGACTCGGGGGCAGCGGGAGCGCGGCCGCCGGCGGTGGAGCATTTGCCGGCTCAGGCGCACTGGCCAGCGGAGCAGCCCACGTCGCAACACTGCTCGCCGCCGCCGCGGTCACCGCTGGCGGAGCGGTCGAGATCCAGCACTCGCTGGCCGACGGAAGCGCGCCACCTACGCCTCACGCCACCATGCACTTCATCTCGGTCCCGGCTGTCTCGACGGCACCCACCGCGGTCCGCGTTCCTCGGGCGACCGCCGCCAGCGGTTCCGCCGCCGCGGCGACGGTCAGCAGTCAGGCGAGCTCGCCATCGGTCACCGGCTCCCATTTCGCCGGCTCGGTGACCGGCGGAGGCTCGCGCGGTGGCGGGGGCGGGTCGGCAGCGAGCGATCCTGGCTCGGTACCGGCACAGGGGGCGGCGCTCACGGTGGGCATGGGCCCCGGTCCCCTCGACGGCACCGATCCGAACGCGGGTACTCCTGGGGACGACTCCGCAGGAGGGTCGGCGGATGGCTCATCCAGCAGTACTTCGAGTGGATCCACGGGCACCACCACGCCAGCCGGATCCACCAACGGCAGCGGAGCGTCCGGTAGCACGGCGCCAGTCACCGGCACGATGGACTCGCCCGGCAGCTCCAAGGCGGGCTCCACGCAGTCGGGGCAGGGGAATGGCTACGCGGGCGCGTCAGCCGGCGGCGCTTCCGGCCAGTAGCGCGGACGCTCTACCCCCTCCGGCAGCCTCCCCTCCTCATCGAGCTTGTCGAGGTGGGCGGCCAGGGTGAGTGTCGCCGCAGGGCGTAGCACCGGTGGAGCGTCGGCCCAGACGTCATCGAGCAGCTCGGCGACGGTGCGCTTGCCTCCTTGCAGCGAATCCAGCAGCCGTCGCTCGCGATCCAGGCGATGGCTGATGTACTCCGCCAGCTTCGCCTGGGGATCCTGCACCACGGGCCCATGCCCCGGCGCAAGCCCCGCCAGGGTCTGCCGGCGCAACTGCTCCAGCCCCCTCAGGTAGCCGCTCAGGGCACCCGGGTCGGGGGCGATGAACACGCTGCCCTCCCCCAGCACCGCGTCGCCGGTGAAGGCAACCGGGCCGGCAACAAAGGCAAAGTGGTCCGGGGCGTGACCGGGTGTCGGCAGCGCCCGCAGAGGCCCGACCACGGCCCACGGCTGAAGCACCACGTCCACCTGTCCACGCCCCGCAGCGAGCAACGCTTCCGGAAACAGCGCACGGAGCGCCGGTACCGCTTCGGCGTGATCAGGATGGTCGTGGGTGAGCGCGATTCCCTCCAGACCGCCCCTGCGCTCGATCTCCGCTCGCAGCGCCTCGACGTGCTCGGGGAGTGATGGCCCGGGATCGATCAGCCACGCGGGAGCCCGACCGACGATCCAGCTGTTCGTGCCGCGCAGCGTGAACGGTCCGGGATTGTCGGCTCGGACGCCTACCGCGTCGAGCTCCGAAAGGGGAAGCAGCTCCATCGCAGCAGGATCGCACTGCCGTCGAGTGCGCCAATCCGCGGTGCTACTGTGCCGGGCGCGGATGGCTGATTCGATCCCCCCGGAGGGCTCAGCCTCGGCCCTGCTCCAGATTTCCCATTACGAGCGCGATGGGGCCATCATCCTCGCCCTCTCCGGCGAGCTGGACATCGCCTCATCGCCTACTTTCATTCGAGAGCTCGAGGCTGCCGCCGTGCCCGATACGCAGCGGATGATCATCGACCTCGGGGGGCTGGCGTTCATGGACAGCACTGGCCTGCGCGCGCTCCTGGAAGCCGGTACGCGCGCCGCCGCCGGCGGCTACGAGCTGCTGCTGAAGCCCGGTCCCCGCCAGGTCCAGCGCGTGTTCGAGCTCAGCGGCACGATCGCTCGCTTCAACTTCGAGGAGTAGGCAAGGGTCGCACCAGGCGTTTGGCGCAGGGCCAGATGGGAAAGCGCCAAGGTGTCGTGAAGACCTCGGCGTGTCCGACGGTCCAGCTGGAGCTGGACAGCCGACCCGAGTGTGTGGCCCTGGTTCGGGCGATGCTTGTGGGGGTCGGAGAGCTGCTCGAATTCGGGGCCGAGCTGCTGGCCGATCTCAAGATCGCGGTCAGCGAAGCGTGCAACAACGTCGTCATGCACGCCTACTCCGACGCGCCGGGGCCGCTCAACGTCACTCTGACCGTCGAGCATGATGCGGTCGAGGTCTCGGTCGTGGACACGGGGCGTGGACTCGGCGAGCCTCCCCATCGGCGGGATCGCTCCGGATTGGGCATGGCGGTGATCGAGTCGCTGACCTCGCGTTCTTCCTTCAGCTCCGACACGGTGGGGGGCACCGAGGTCTCGATGTCCTTCGCGCTGCGAGGCGACGAGCTCTCGACCGGCGCCGGTACCGATCTGCTGGAGGCTGCTCCCGCGCTGCGGCCCGAGGGGGAGGTCGTCGTAACCGTCGCGCCGGTGTGGCTGCTGGCCGGGATCCTACGGCGCGTCGCCGGCTGCGTCGCAGCCGAGGCGCACTTCTCGATCGACCGCTACGCAGACCTTTATCTCGTCACCGACGGGATCGCCTCTCACGCCAGCCGTCATGCCAGCGCCGAGCGCATCAGCGCAGGACTGGCCGCGCACCCGCGGCAGATCGACCTCGCCGTGGGCCCATTCCAGGCAGGCACGGCGACGCGGCTGCAGGCTGCGGGCGCCGACTGCAATCCGCGCCTGCTTGCGCTGCTCATCGACGAGGTGGAGGTCGACACGATGGTCGACGCGGAGACTGTTCAGCTGATGCTGCTCGATGTGCACGAAGGGGTCGCCGCCAGCAACTGACAGCGGCCGTTCGTTCAGGGTCCGACCGGAATTCGCGTAGGATCGCTTCCGGTGGCTGAGTCGCCGATCGCCGAGTTCCTTCAAGCTGTCGACCGGCTCGACGTCGAGGCGGCCATGGCGCTGTTCGAACCTGAAGCCAAGCTGCTGACGGTTGACGGACGCCGCGGTGAAGGCATCGACGAAGTGCGGGAACTGCTTGGCTCATTCCTGGCCGCCCTGCGCTCTAGCGCGCACCGGGTCACCGCGGAATGGCGCCAGGAGGAAGTGTGGATCGCCGAGGTCGAGGCGACCTACGAGCTACGCGACTGGTCGGTGCTGAGGGCACTGCCGCGCGCGATGGTCCTGCGCCAGGGACCCGAAGGCATCACCGACCTTCGCATCTACGGCGCTCACGAGCACCAGCTTCCCGACCACTCCTCCGGCGAGGAGGGAGTGATCGTCGGCGGGCACTGGGTCCCGCCGCTGTAGCACGTCACCCGATTCAGTCGATGCGCTCCGCGGGCCGAAGCCTAGGCTCTCGAGATCCTGGCCGTAAAGACCGCAGAGAGGCGGTGGTGATGGAGCTTGAACTCAAGGAGAAGACCACGATGTCGCGCGAGGAAGCTGCTGCGCGCCTTCACTCGATTGCGGACGAGCTCGCATCGGGCAACGACATCGTGATGGAGCATGCGCCGATGAGGTTCGTGGCCAAGGTCCCTGACGAAATCGCCCTCAAGATCGAGTTCGAGGTCGAGGACGACGAGACCGAATTTGAGATCGAACTGACGTGGTAGATCCCCGATAACTGGCGTGCGGGCGGGCTACCGAGAGCCGTCGAAGCACAGGCTCGACGACGCGGTTTCGCCAACGCCCGCCCTAGTCGTTCCATGACCCCGTCATGCGACCGGGGGCCCTCCGAGCTAAATCCCTGCAAATCACGCAACTAAAATCGGGGCGCCCGGATTTGAACCGGGGACCTCACCGACCCGAACGGTGCGCGCTACCAGGCTGCGCCACGCCCCGATCGGGCCAGTATCCCACAGCCCTTCGCTTCCGCTCCCCGCGGCTGGTCAGCTGTGCCGAGCCAGCGAGGAGATGGCGCCAGCCGGTCCGGGCGGCTGGGGAAGACTGGAACCCGAAGGCACCGGGGGAAGCGGACCCAGCGGATTCGGAGCGCTCGACAAGCTGCCCGGAAGCGTCGGCTGACTGGGCAGACTGGGCAGCGTCGGAAGGCTGGAGGTGACTGAGCCGGTGCCGCCTCCCCCGCCGTTCAGGCCACCGAGACCGCCCAATGAAAGTGGCACCGGGGGACCTGCGGAGGCGGAGGGGCTACCCGCGGAGGAGCCCGCGAGTCCACCGTCTTGCGATACGGCCCCTCCCCGGCCCTCGCCGCGAGCGCCACCACCCCGGGTGCGCCCCGCAGACCCGGCCGATGCGGCGCCGCGGTGGTGGGATGTGGACGACGCCGACCTGGCGGCAGAGACGGCGGACGAAGTCCAGGTGTTCGACGGGGGGAGCGGTGAGATGGCCTGCGCCGGTGACGAGAGCGTCGCCGAGACCGGGATCAGCCGAACCCGTTGAAGGTGCGAGCGGTGAACGGAGCCGGACGGCGAGCCGGCGATGAGACCGCCGCCGATGCCCACCGCGGCGATCGTCGCCGCCGCGGCGACGACCCGGCCCATTCCCAGCTCGGCGCTGGAGGGGTCAAGCGTCGAGGTCAGCCAATGCAGCTTGCGAGTGAGGCCGGCGAAGTGGGGGCTCCCATACGGCCCCGACGTGCCGCGCAGTCGCAACCACGGGATCGGTAGCAGAGCGGCGACCTTGCCGATCACACCCGGGGTCTTGAGGTCGGCGTCCTTGACGCCCGCGCTTCGCGCTGCGAACCGGCACGGCTGACAGTGGGAGATGTGTCGTGCAACCTGTCGGCGCTGTTTGCCGGCCAGGCTCCGAAGCTTGCGAGTGTCGCCCTCGCCGAACAGCCCCTGCACCTGCTCGCAACGCCGGCCGCTGACCAGCTCCTCGTACTCCTCACGCAGCCGTCGCCGCGCTCGGAACAGCGTGCTCTCGACCGCGGGGTGCGACATTCCCATCCGTTCGGCGATCTCGCCGTAGGAGCGGCCCTCCAGTTCCCGCAGCACGATCAGCCGATGGTGATTCTTGGAGAGGCCGTGGAAGGCGCCACGCAGATCGGCCAGCCGCTGCTTGCCCTCGACCGCCGTCTCGACCTCGGTCACCGGCGGCGCCGACAGCGGCCGTTCGACCGAGCCGTCCTGCTCGTCCATCTCCAACGGAACTTCCTGGCTTCGCCGGTTGCGGCGAAACTCGTCGATGCAGGCGTTTCTGGCGATCTCGTAGATCCACGGCTTGAACGCGATCTCGGATCCGGTCTTGCGCAGACGGCGGAGGGCCGCGATGAACACCTCCTGGGTGACATCCTCTGCCCGGTCGCGATCGCTGACCATTCCCAGGACGTATGCTCGAATCCGGCCGTTGTAGCGCGCATACAGCTCCGCGAAGGCCGAGTCGCTGCCATGACGGACCTCCGCGACCAACTCGTGGTCGGGCTGCGAGCTTGCCAGTTGGATGCTGCCCAGCGCCATTTTCCCAATGGTGAGGATTCCCTACACCGGTGTAACCGAAACGAAGCGACCCTCGGACGTTTGGGGGAGGCGCGGCCGAGTCGCAGTTTCCGAGCAAGAAATCGTTGAGAGCGTCCGCCGAAGCGGGCATACTTCCGGACTATGTAGAGCCCGGAAAAGGAGGAGCACCACCGATGGCCAACCATCTGACGCCCACCGAACTGGCCCAAGAGTCAGGACTCGAGCGCCGCGACGTTATCCACAAGTGCCTCGAACTGGGTGTCCCTATCTTTCACGGCCGGATCGACAAGACGCTCTTCCTCTCCAGCCTCCGGGAGCCGTCGAGCGTCACGCAGCAGCCTCAGTCCGCGAGCGCCTAGCCTCGGATTCCCCCCCCAGCGTCCGGCCTGCTACTCCTGCGCCGACTGACGCAGGAGCGTTGAGGTCGTCTGCTCCAGGATCTTGCGCCAAGCGCGGGTGCGTTCGCGCTCCGCCTCGAAGTGCTTGACCACCTTGCGCACTCGCGCCGCCGAGATCTGAATGCCGTGGCGGCTGCACACCCGCTTAAAGCTCGAATAGTCGTTGGCGAGCTTGAGCGTCACCGACTGGAAGCCATGCCTGGCTATGTCGATGCGAGAGGTGTAGTTCATCACGCTCGTCTGGAACATGAGCTCGTCGTTGGGCTCAGGCTCGATCAGGACGATGTCCACGCCGGGATAGCGCTCCTCCCAGCGGCGCGCCACCTCGTGCAGGCGCTGGTAGGCCAGCAGCTTGAAGGTCTGATAGCCGATCTGCGGGAACCCCATGTCCGATACCCGCCGGGGCCGGAAGCCGGCGATGGTGGGGATCTGCCGCTGGAAGTCGTTGACGTAGGGCACGAGCGGATTGACCACGACGATGAACTTCGCCCCCGCCTCGACGGCGATGTCGAGATTGGTCGTCGAAAGGACCCCGCCGTCGATCAGCTCGCGGTCACGCACCTTCACCGGCTTGTAGACCATCGGCAACGCGCCGGAGGCACTGACGCCGGTGGAGATCGGAATGTCATCCCAGTCGGCACCACCGAGCACGATCCGCTCGCAGGTGTCGAGGTCAGTGGCCGGCAGATACAGCTCGCTGTCCAGCATGCGGAAGTCGTCGGTCCGACCCTCCGAGGAGAGGATCGTCCGCAGATAGCGCTCGATTCCCTCTCCGGAGTAAACCCCGGAGGGCAACGCCTCCGCCAGCGCCACCGCAACATCCACTGCCGAGATCTGCCCCAGATCCGAGAGCAGCGTCCTGACGGTGCGCGCCAGCTTGAACGGCAGCGTCAGCCCTTTGGTCACGAACTCTCTGTAATTCGGCTTGAGCAGCGAGCTGACCCGGACGTCCGGGTAGGGCGTCGGCACCTGATGGGCGATCACCCGCATCATCGCCTCAGGGGTGATGCCGTTTGCGATGGCCGCGGCCACGAACGCGCCCGTGCTGGTGCCGACGTAGACATCGAACTCATTGACGGTCCGGTTGACCGAGAGCAGATCCAGCGCCCGCAGCGCACCGATCTCGTACACGCCGCCGGTGAAGCCCCCGCCACCCAGCACCAGAGCGGTCTTCGACCGCCGCGATCGCCGACGTTTGCCGGCGGTGCGGCCGCTCGCCCCGGCCCGCTCGCCGACGCTGTCGAGCTTGACCACATTGCCCATTCTCAGCGCGATTGTAGGTGGAGTTCTCGGCCTTTCTGCGGGGTCACCGCACTTTTCGCCGCTCTCACCGGTTAGATACTGCTAATGCGCCGGACTGTCCTCCTGCTCGCGTGCGCGTTCGTGCTCGCCGGCCCTGCCGCCGCGGGCGCTCAGGCCAGTCTGGGTGGCACCCTGGGTGCCTACCTGAATGACGCGGGCGGCGCCAGCGGGGGCCTCGTCGTGGACCTGAACACCGGCCACACGCTGTTCTCGGTGAACCCGGACGTGGGACGGCCGCCAGCATCGGTGGAGAAGATCTACACCACCTCTACGGCGGTCGTGCGCTTCGGCGCCAACGGCAACCTGACGACCAGGGTCCTCGGCGTCGGACGCATGGAGAAGGGCGGCGCCTGGCACGGCACGCTGTACCTCAAGGGTGGCGGCGACCCCACCTTCGGCTCCTCCAGCTACGACAACTACGCCTATGGCGGAGGTGCCACGGTCCAGCGGCTGGTGTCCAACCTGATCCACTCGACCGGGATCAAGTCGGTGCATGGACGGATAGTCGGCGACGAGTCCTACTTCGACACGGTGAGGGGAACGATCGCCACCGGCTACGCGATCTCGACCGACGTGGAAGGCGAGCTGAGCGGCCTGGCCTACAACCGCGGTCTGAACAACGCCGCGGGCACGTCCTTCCAGGCTGCCCCGGCCCTGTTCGCCGCCCGCTCGTTCGCCAATGCGCTGCGCTCGGCGCACGTCTCGATCGCGGCCGGCACCCACGCGGTCACCGGCCGAGCACCCCATAGCGCACGAACGCTGGGCACCGTGCACTCGCCCCGCATGTCCACGCTGATCCGGCTCACCAACACCCCGTCCGACAACTTCTTCGCCGAGATGCTCCTCAAGGACCTAGGTGCCCGGTTCGGGGGGCGGGGGACCAGCGCCGCCGGGGCGGCCGTGGTGCGCAAGCAGCTGGCGCGGTCCTTCCGGATCCATCCCCGCCTCTACGACGGATCCGGGCTGTCCTACTCCGACAGCTCCAGCCCCCGTGAGGTGGTCGACGCGCTCACCAAGCTGTCCGGCAACCGAGCGTTCGTGGACTCGTTGGCGGTGGCAGGCGAGACCGGCACGATCCAGTCAGGCCTTGCGGGCACCCCCGCGCAGGGGCGCTGCCGCGGGAAGACCGGAACGCTCAGCGACGTCGCCAACCTCGTGGGCTACTGCACCGCCCGGGACGGGCACGAGCTGGTGTTCGCGTTCCTGATGAACTCGGTCGATTCCGGCCAGGGTCACTCGCTGGAATACGACATGGCGGTGGATCTGGCGCGGTACGACGGCTGAGCGCGCTCAACTCAGCAGGGCGCGGAGACCGTCCTCATCGAGCACCGACACGCCAAGCTTCTCGGCCTTGGCCAGCTTGGAGCCCGGGCTCTCGCCGGCCACGACGTAGGCCGTCTTCCTCGAAACGGATCCGGTGACCTTGCCCCCGGCGGCGAGGATCATCTCGGTGGCGTCCTCCCGTGTCAGTGTCGGCAGCGTTCCCGTCAGCACCAATGTCTTGCCGGCCAGCTGCCCCTCTCCGGGAGGCGGCCCTTGCTCCTGGAGGTTCAGGCCCTTCTCCTTGAGCGCCGCCAGCAGCGTCCTCATCTGAGGATCGACCAGCTGCTCGTGGATCGTGTGGGCCATCTTCGGGCCGACCCCCTGCGTCTCCGCGATTTCCTCCGGGCTCGACTCCAGCAGCGCGTCGATGGTGCGGAACTGCTGAGCGAGGTTGCGTCCGGTGACGTAGCCGACCTCTTCGATCCCAACCGCGAACAGCACCCGCCCGAACGGCTGGCGCCTGGAGTCCTCGATGGCCGCCACCAGCTTCTGCGCCGAAACTTCCCCGAATCCGGGCTGCTGGGTGATCTGCTCGGCGGTCAACTCGTAGAAGTCCGCGGCCGTCCGCACCCAGCCCAACTCCATGAAAAGGCTGACCTGCTTCTCGCCCAGTCCGTCGATGTCCATCGCTCCGACGAAGTGCTTGAGCAGCTGCCACCGGCGGCCGGGGCAGTCTCGGTTCGGGCAGCGGCTGAACACGGAGTCCTCCGGCTTGACCGTGGGGGTGTGGCAGACGGGGCATTCCCGCGGCGGTGTCGGGGGCGGGGGCCGGTCGGTCCGCTCGGCGACATGGGGCGCCGGGGAGAGCACCTGGGGGATCACGTCGCCGGCCCGCAGCACGATCACCTCCTCGCCCGTGCGGATGTCCTTGCGGATCAGGTCCTCCTCGTTGTGCAGCGTCGCCAGCTTGACCGTCACGCCCCCCACCGCCACCGGCTCGAGCATCGCGTACGGGTGCAGGTCCCCGAACTTCCCCGGGTTCCAGCCGATCTGGCGGAGCGTGGTGACGGCAGTCGTGGGTGGGAACTTCCAGGCGATCGCCCACCGCGGGTCACGGCCCACCACCCCCAGCCGCCGCTGCAGCTCGGCCTGATCGACTTTCACCACCACGCCGTCGATCTCGAACTCCAGCGACCCGCGCCGCTCCTCCCACGCTCGGCACTGCGCCACCACCTCATCCTCGGTGCGCAGCTTCTTCACATCAGGATGTACGGGGAAGCGGTGACGGCGCAGCCACTCCAACGCCTCCCAGTGCGACGCGAAGGAGATCCCCTCGGTGGCGCCGACCTGGTAGGCCCAGAACGAAAGCGGTCGGTCGGCGGCGAGCTTGGGATCAAGCTGGCGGATCGTCCCGGCGGCTGAGTTGCGCGGGTTCATGAAGGTTGAGAGCCCGTGCTCCGCGCGGCGCTCGTTGAGCGCTGCGAAGTCCGGCAGCGACATGTACACCTCGCCGCGAACCTCCAGCAGCGCGGGCGGATCCTCGGTGTCCAGCCGCAAAGGGATCGCCGGCATCGTGCGCAGGTTGTGAGTGACGTCCTCGCCGATCTCCCCGTTGCCGCGGGTGGCCCCCCGCTCGAACCGCCCGTCCCGGTAGAGCAGGGAGATCGCCAGCCCGTCGATCTTCGGCTCGGCCACGTACTCGAACTCGGGATCCTCGATTCCCTCTCGAGCGAGGTGGTTGCGCATCCGCTGGATCCAGGCCCGAAGCTCCTCGGCCGAGCGGACGTTGCCCAGCGAGAGCATCGGTTGCGGATGGCTGACCTTCTTCAGGTCGCTCACCGGCGTCCCCCCCACCCGCTGGGTCGGCGAGTCGGGGCTCAGCAGCTCCGGATGATCGCGCTCGATCGCCCTCAGCTCATCGAGCAGCGCGTCGTACTGATCGTCGCCGATCTCGGGATCGTCGAGGACGTAGTAGCGGTATCCGTGATGCTCGAGCAGCTGCCGCAGCTCGGTGGCGCGTTCAGCGGGGCTCATCCAGCAGATTCTGCCGCGGTGTGCGTTACCCCTCCACCTCGCGCGCCGCCGGCTGGATCAGGCGCTGGAGGTCGTATCGGGTGAGCGCGTCGAGGCCATCGCGGTCAGTGAGATCGAAGTGGATGGGAGTGACGGCGATCTTCCCCTCGGCGACGGCGGCCAGGTCGGTTCCGGTCTCATCTGACTCGTAGCTGGCGTCGCCGTAGATGCGGTACAGCCTCCGCCCGGCGCCTTCGTCCACCAGTGCCAGCTCGTCGCGGTAGATCCGCTTGCCCAGCCTCGCCACCTCCACCCCGGTGGGGTCGGCCCCCGGCACGTTGATGTTGAGCAGCGTGCCCCCGGGGAGCGGGACGTCCTCCAGCTCGTTGACCAGCCGCGCGGTGAACGCGGCGCCGATGTCGAACTCGAAGCCCTGCCCTGAGGTGAAGTCCAGCTCCAGCGCGCTGGACTGCTGCGAGACGGCGATACCCGGAAGTCCGAGGACGATCGCCTCCAGCGCCGCGGCCACCGTGCCCGAGTAGGTGATGTCGTCGCCCAGGTTGGAGCCGTGGTTGATCCCGGAGACCACCAGCTCGGCCGCGAAGCCCTCGATCAGCCCCAGCCTGGCCAGCCGGACGCAATCGACCGGCGTCCCGTCTGTGGCGTAGCCGACCGTGCCGTCGCCGAACTCCACCTCCCGCACCCACAGCGGCCGCCGGGTGGTGATGGAGCGGGCCATGGCGGAGCGGTTGCCATCCGGCGCCACCACCGCCAGGTCGATGCCGGGCACCTCCAGGAGGGCCTGGCGCAGCGCCTGCAGCCCCGCCGCCTCGATCCCGTCGTCGTTGGTCAGGAGGACGCGCACGCGTTGATCCTAATGGGAGCCGACGACCGATCCTGGATGGGCTAATGATCGAGCTGAGAGCGCCCCAGCGAGTATGGCGACAACGGCCAGCGGCTCCTCGCAGAGCTGACGCCACGTGAGGCGGATCACCCGGTAGCCGTGAGCCACCAGCTCCGCCTGCTTACGCCGGTCACGTTCGAAGGCCGCCCGGTGGCCATGAGCGGCGAAGCCATCGGTCTCCACCACCAGCCGCTGCGCCGGCCACAGCAGGTCCACCTCCCAGCCGTGGAGGTGGATGTTGGCCTGCGGGCCCGGGAGATGAGCGTTCCGGCAGAGCGTCCGCAACCGGCGCTCGGCCTCCGAGCGGGTGAAGCCGCGGAGGTCATCGCCGGCAAGCGTTCGCAGCTGCGCAGTGCCGGGCTGGGCTCGGTGCGCCGCGATCGCGGCGGCGAGCTGTCCCGCGGTGATCAGCTTGGCCACCTGCGCTTCGGCCACGGCGCGCTCAAGGGCTGGGTAGCCGTCAAGCGCGAGGTCCAGCAGGGTCCGCGTGGGCGAGGTGATGGGGAGGCCACGATGGACGCGGCGGTCGGGGTCCGGGAGTGAGCGGGTGCGGTGGACGCGGAGGCCCTGGCGGCTGTCGCTGCGCGAAGACGCGACGATCACCTCCACCTCGCCGGGATAGGCGGGAGCAAAGCCCCACCACGCTGCCGCCGAGCGATGACTGATGAGAGCATCTGGCCCGCAGGCGAGGATGGCTGCGACCTCATGGGCGCCTGGCGCAGCCACGGGGTGACCCAGGAGATAGACCCCCTGGTACATCCAGTGGAGCACGTCCCGCCGGAGCCGCCAGTCGATCATACGGGAGCTGAGTCCGAGCGCCAGCAGCTGCACGCGGGACACCACGCCGAGCTGGTTCGCGGCAACGTCGACAGCGGCGGTCCTAGGATCCCCCTCTCGCCTGTGGAGAATCCGGCACAGGTCCTCCGGACCACAGATCTTGACGAGATTTCCACGTTTGACGTGGAGTTCCCGGTCCGAAGCGCGTCGGGGGCGCTTCGTGACGGATTTTCCACCCTGGGGGGAACCCGGCGTGACGCCGGGCCCGGGATCTGGCGACGAAGAAGCCATTACCCATAAGAGCCCGCATCCCCCACCGATCCACCCTCCAGCACCCGAACCCCGCCGTACCCGACTCCCGCCAGGAACAGCCCGTGCGCGGGCGCGGTCGGCCCGGCGGCCGAGCGGGGCGCGCCATCCAGCAGCGAGGTGAACGACGCAACGGAGCGCCGTCCCGCCGCCACATCCAGCATCGTCCCCACCAGCACCCGGTTCATGTGGCGCATGAAGGTGTCCGCCTCGATCCAGAACTCCACCAGGTCCCCAGCCGTCCCCCGCCAGGACGCGTGGTAGACATCTCGTTCGAACCGGACGTGCTCGGTCTCAGTCGGGGTGAACGCCGTGAAGTCGTGGCGGCCGGGCAGAGCCGAGGCGCACTCCTCCAAACGCCCCAGATCGAGCGGACGCGGCCAGTGCAGCGCGGATCCGGCCAGCAGCGCGGAGCGAGCGGGGCGCACCAGCACCCGGTAGCAGTAGGCCCGTGATGTGGCATCCCTGCGAGCGTCGAACCCCTCGGGAGCCACCGAGCACGAGATCACCGCCACGTCTGAGGGCAGGAGCGCGTTCAGCCGCCCCACCGGCACCGGCGGTCCGGGGTAGCTCGCGACCTGGCCCCGGGCGTGGACACCGGCATCGGTGCGCCCGGCGACCGTCAACGACACCGCAGGGACCCGCAGGGCCACCGCCAGAGCACGCTCCAGCTCCTCCTGGACCGTCCGCGCCCCAGGCTGGGTGGCCCACCCCGCGAACGCGCCGCCGTCGTATTCGAGGAGAAGCCGAGCGACCGGTCTAGACCAGCTCTAGCAGCACCATCTCGGTCGCGTCCGAGCGGCGCGGCCCGAGCTTGAGGATCCGCGTGTAGCCGCCCGGGCGCTCCGTATAGCGCGGCGCGATCTCGTCAAACAGCTTGTAGACCGCGAACTTGTCCTGCCCGAGCGCCGACAGGGCCTGGCGGCGGGCGTGGAGGTCACCGCGCTTGGCGAGCGTGATCAGCTTCTCGATCTCGGGCTTGACCGCTTTGGCCTTGGCCTGAGTCGTCTGGATCCGCTCGTGGTCGATGATCTCCTTGCTGAGATTCATCAGCAGCGCCTTGCGGTGCGAGGCGTCGCGGCTGAGCTGGTGTCGCTGGCGCTGGTGGCGCATGACGAAGGAGAGCCTACTCGTCCCGCAGCCCGAGGCCGCGCGCGTGAAGCGTCTCGATCACCTCATCGATCGACTTCTTGCCGAAGTTGGGGATCGCCCCCAGCTCGGACTCGCTCTTGATCACCAGGTCTCCGACAGTCTGGATGCCGGCGCGCTTGAGGCAGTTGTACGAGCGCACCCCGAGCTCCAGCTCCTCGATCAGGATGTCGTCCATGGCGTTGGGCTGCCGCCCCCGGGGCGAATCACCCATCACAACGCCATGCTCGAGCACCGGCGGCGCGCCGACGTCCCGCAGCTCGATCACACGATCGGCGTCGGTGAAGATCGCCAGCTGGGAGATGAGGATCTCCGCCGCCTCGCGCAGCGCGGCGTGGGGATCGATCGAGCCGTCGGTCTCGATGTCCAGGGTGAGCTTGTCGAAGTCGGTCTTCTGCCCGACGCGAGCCTGCTCGACGTTGTAGGCGACCCGGCGGACCGGCGAGAAGATCGAGTCGATCGGGATCACGCCGATCGGCTGGTCGGCGGACTTGTTCTCCTCCGCGGGGCGGTACCCCCGGCCCCGGCCGATGGTCAGGTAGACCTCAAGCTTGGTCTTCTTGTCCAGGGTGGCGATGTGGGCATCGGGATTGAGGATCTCCACACCCGAGGGAAGGTCGATGTCCTTGGCGGTGATCTCACCCGGCCCGGTGACCACCAGTGGTGCCTCGATCTCGGTGGCATCGGAGTGCATCCGGCAGACCACGCCCTTGAGGTTGAGCACGATGTCGGTCACGTCCTCCTTGACGCCCTTGATGGTGGAGAACTCATGGGCGACCCCCTCGATCCGCACGCTCGTCACCGCCGCGCCGGCGAGCGAGGAGAGGAGCACGCGCCTCAGAGAGTTTCCAAACGTGTAGCCGAAGCCCCGATCCAGCGGCTCGATCGTGAACGAGCCACGGTTGTCGTCGACTGACTCGCTGGAGATTCGGGGGACTTGGAAGTCAAGCATCAGGGTCCTAACGTCGTGGGTTACTGGCGCCTCGTGGGCGACCTGCCGCGGGCGCGCACATACCCGGCGCCGCGGCGAAAAGCTCTTCCTACTTCGAGTACAGCTCGACGATGAGCTGTTCCTGTACCGGCGCGGCGATCTCCCGCCGCTCCGGCCTGCGCAGCACCTTCGCTGTGAGCGAATCGTGGTCGGCCTGCAACCAGGCCGGTACCTGACCGGTCAGCTCGGTGGCATCCCGGATCACCTGACCTGCGGTGGAGCCGGAATGGATGGCGATCACGTCCTCGTCCCGGAGCTGGTAGCTGGGGATGTTGACCCGGCGGCCGTTGATGGTCCAGTGGCCGTGCAGGATCAGCTGACGAGCCTGGCGGCGCGATGCGGCGAAGCCCAGGCGCACGAGCACGTTGTCGAAGCGACACTCCAGCTTGCGCAGCAGGTTCTCGCCGGTGATCCCGGGCTGGCGTGAAGCCTTCTCGTAGTAGTTCCGGAACTGCTTCTCCAGCACGCCGTAGTAGCGCTTGGCCTTCTGCTTCTCCCGCAGCTGGACGCGGTACTCGCTCTGCTTCTGACGGCCGCGGCCGTGATCGCCGGGCGGGTAGGAGCGGCGCTCGACGCCGCACTTGTCGGTCAGGCAGCGCTCCCCCTTGAGGAACAGCTTCTGTCCCTCCCGGCGGCACTGCTTGCACTGGGCTCCGGTGTCACGGGCCATCTACACGCGCCTCCGCTTCCGAGGACGGCAGCCGTTGTGCGCCTGGGGGGTGACGTCCTTGACGCCAGTCACCTCCAGGCCGGCGGCCTGCAATGAACGAATCGCCGTCTCGCGACCGGACCCCGGCCCCTTGACGAAAACCTCCACCTTCTGCAGCCCATGCTCGAGCCCCTTGCGGGCGGCGGCGTCGGCGGTCACCTGGGCCGCGAACGGCGTCGACTTGCGAGAGCCCTTGAAGCCTGCCCCGCCGGCGGACTCCCAGGCGATGACGTTGCCCTCACGGTCGGTGAGCGAGACGATCGTGTTGTTGAACGAGGTCTTGATGTGGGCCTGCCCGATGGGGATGTTCTTGCGGACGCGACGGCGTCCTCGCTGGGGACGGCGGGGGGCGGGGCTCACTTCTTGCCCACCTTCTTCTTCCCGGCCACCTGCATGCGCTTGGGGCCCTTTCGCGTTCGGGCGTTGGTCTTGGTGTTCTGCCCGTGGACCGGCAGCCCGCGGCGGTGGCGCAAACCGCGATAGCAGCCGATCTCCTGCAGGCGCTTGACGTTCTGCGAGCGCTCGCGGCGTAGATCGCCTTCGACGGTGAGGCCGTTGTCGATCACCTCACGGAGGCGGACGACCTCGTCATCTGTGAGATCGCGCACCTTGCGGTCCGGCTCCACCCCGACCTCGGCGAGCAGCCTGTTCGCGGTGGAACGACCGATGCCGTAGACGTAGGTCAGCCCGACCTCGACGCGCTTGTTGAGGGGGATGTTGACTCCGGAGATTCGTGCCATTTCCAGCCCCTCCTAGCCTTGGCGCTGCTTGTGTCGCGGATTGGAGCAGATGACGAGAACCCGCCCGTCCCGGCGGATGATCTTGCACTTTTCACACATCGGCTTGACCGAGGGTCGTACTTTCACGTCGTTCGCTCTCGTCGTGAGTGGGCTCTTTGGGAGTTCCACGAGAGCGGCTCT
Organism: uncultured Solirubrobacterales bacterium; assembly: GCA_963731435.1. Classification (GTDB taxonomy): domain Bacteria; phylum Actinomycetota; class Thermoleophilia; order Solirubrobacterales; family Solirubrobacteraceae; genus Palsa-465. The sequence goes on along the minus strand of CAVSVF010000001.1, from coordinate 340,175 downwards.
GGCGACCGTTACGGTCGCCGCTACCGCTCCCAGGAGCGCCGGGCAGCGGCAAAAACCGCGCCACGAGCGCAACGCGCGATGTTAGCACTGAGGTCCTGCCGTGTCTCCGCCAAAGTGGGAGCTCAGATGCCCCCGCCGCCCCAGCGGGTGGGAGCTCAGGCGGCGGCGCGTCCGTTGCCAGCCTCGTGCCAGGGCGTGAGCACCCGCGGGCCATCCGCGCCGATCGCGATGGTGAACTCGAAGTGGGCGGCCAGCGAGCCGTCCTGGGAGTAGATCGACCAGTGGTCCTCGGCGACCCGGACCCCCTGCCGTCCGGCGGTGACCATCGGCTCGATCGCCAGCACCATCCCCTCCTCCAGCGGAATTCCGGACCCCGCGGCGCCGTAGTTCGGGATCTGCGGCTCCTCATGCATTTCCCGGCCGATGCCGTGGCCCACCAGCGAGCGCACGATGGAGAAACCGGACGCCTCGACATGCTCCTGGATGGCGTGGGATACGTCGCCGAGCCGGTTCCCCGGACGACACTGCGGCACGGCCAGGTGCAGAGACTGCTCGGTGACGCTCAGCAGCTTGCGGGCCACCGGCGAAACCGAACCCACTGCAAAGGTGCGAGCGGCGTCGGCGACCCAGCCGCCGAGGATGACGCCGACATCGATCGAGAGGATGTCCCCGCGCTCCAGCTTGTACGGCCCGGGGATGCCGTGGACGATCATCGAGTTGGGGGAGGCACAGATCGATCCGGGGAATCCGCGGTAGCCCTTGAAGGCCGGCTCGGCGCCCTGCGAGCGGATGAAGCGCTCGGCAGCCTGATCGAGCTCGAGCGTGGTCACGCCGGGACGGATCTTGCCGGCGAGCAGGTTCATCGTCTTGACTAACACGTCCCCGGCGGCCGCCATGCGGTCGATCTCCTGGGGACTCTTCTTGATGATCACGGGGCCCGCCTAGACGTTCTCTTCCAGGCGCAGCGTCGCGATAACCGCTCGGATGTGATCGTGCACGTCGGTGGGATCCCGCGTTCCGTCGATCCGGCGCAGCAGTCCATGGCCGTCGTAGTAGCTCTCCAGCGGCGCTGTCTTCTCGTGGTAGACGTTGAGCCGGTTCTCCACCACCTCGGGCTCGTCATCGTCACGCCTGACCAGGCGGGAGCCATCCTGATCGCAGACATCCTCGTGCTTGGGGGGGTCGAACTCCACGTGGTAGTTGTGGCCCGCCTTCACGCAGACCCGCCGTCCGGAGAGGCGGCGGATGACATCCTCGTCGGGCACCTCGATCAGCAGCGCGGCGGTGACACGCCGTGACAAATCGGACAGCTGGGAATCAAGCGCCTCGGCCTGCCCCACCGTGCGAGGGAATCCGTCGAGGATGAACCCGTCCTGGGCATCCTCCTCCTGGAGACGCTCGGCGATCATCTTCACCATCACCTCGTCGGGGACGAGGTCGCCGCTGTCCATGTACTTCTGCGCCTCCTGGCCGAGCTCGGTGCCCTCCTTGACGTTGGCACGGAGCATGTCGCCGGTGGAGATGAACGGCAGGCCGAAGTCCTGGCGCAACCGATCGGCTTGGGTGCCCTTCCCGGCCCCGGGAGGGCCGAACAGGATCAGGTTTAGCTCAGACACAGGCGCCACTGTACCGGCCGGGATAAGGGCGCACCACCCCCGAGCGGGGGGAGCGCGGGGGCTACTTCAAGAAGCCCGCGTAGTTGCGCATCATCAGCTGTGCTTCCAGCTGTTTCATCGTGTCCAGCGCCACCCCGATCACGATCAGGATCGACGTTCCTCCGAAGAAGAAGTTGGCACTGGTCTGATTGATCAGCACCGTTGGCAACGCGGCGATCGCAGCCAGGAACAGCGCTCCGGGAAACGTCAGCCGAGCGAGGATTCGGTCCAGGAACTCCGCGGTGGGGCGCCCGGGTCGCACGCCGGGTATGAAACCGCCGTACTTCTTGAGGTTGTCGGCCTGATCCACCGGGTTGAAGGTGACCGCGGTGTAGAAGTAGGTGAACAGGATGATGAAGACGCTCTCGCCGAGCACGTAGTGCCAGCCCTGCGGGCTGAAGAAGTTGGCCAAGTGGGTGGCGAAGTTGTTGCGGTTCTGGCCAATCAGCTGCCCGATCGTCGGGGGGATCGCCATCACGCTGGCGGCGAAGATCACCGGGATCACCCCGGCCATGTTGACCCGCAACGGCAGGTAGGTCTGGCCACCCTCGGTCATGCGCCGCCCGATCACGCGTTTGGCGTACTGGATGGGAATTCGCCGCTGACCCTCCTGGACGAACACCACCGCCGCGACTACACCGACGGCGATGAACGGCATGATCACTCGGAACACCTGGTCGGGGTTGGTCCACCATGAGTGCACACCGTTGGGGATCCGAGCCACGATCGAGGCGAAGATCAGCAGCGAGATCCCGTTGCCGATTCCCCGCTGGGTGATCAGCTCGCCCATCCACATCAGCAGGACCGTGCCCGCGGTGAGCGAGATCACGATCAGGAACACCTTGGCAAGGGTGAAGTTGGAGATCAGGTTGGTCCCCGCCTGTTTCTCGAAGCTGCGGAAGAGGAAGACGTAGCCGATCGACTGGGCGAACGCCAGTCCCACCGTCAGGTAGCGCGTGTATTGAGTGATCCGCGCCTGACCCTGCTCGCCTTCCTTGGACAGCTTGTCCAGCGAGGGCACCACAACCTGGAGGAGCTGCAGGATGATCGAGGCGGTGATGTAGGGCATGATCCCCAGCGCGAAGATGGCAATCCGGCCCAGGCCTCCGCCCGAGAACAGATTGAGCAGGCCGAGGATGCTGTTGCCGCCGAAGTTCTTCTGGATCGCGTTGACCGCGGAGGAGTTGATACCCGGCGCCGGAATGTGCGTGCCGAGGCGGTAGAGCATCAGCACCACCGCCGTGAACACCACCTTGTTCCGGATCTCGCCGACCCTGAACGCACCGAGGATCGTGGAGATCATCCCAACGCTCCTAACCCTCGCCGGAGGTGCCGATCAGCTCGCAGGTGCCCCCCGCGGCCTCGATCTGCTCCTGCGCCGCCCGGCTGAACGCGTGGGCGTGCACGGTCAGCGACTTGGAGACCGAGCCCTGGGCCAGCACCTTGACCGGGATGCCTTTGCGGCTGGCCAGGCCCTTGCCCTTCATCGCCTCCAGCGTGACGGCATCGCCGGCCTCGAAACGAGCCTCCAGGGCGGCGAGGTTCACCGCCTGCGTGTGGGTGCGAAACGGCTCGAATGGCATCGACTTCTTCATGTGCGGGCCGCGCAGCTTGCGCATCCGCATGTGAATCGGGTTCTGGCCGCCCTCAAAGCGTGCGCGGCGCTTGGCGCCCGAGCGCGATCCCCAGCCCTTCTGACCGCGGCCGGAGGTCTTCCCGGTTCCCGAGCCCTCGCCCCGCCCTACGCGCTTTCGCTGCTTGCGGGAGCCTGGCGCCGGCTGGAGGTTATGTAGTCCGATCCGCTCGTTCTCAGCCATCCTGGACCTCCACGAGGTGCCGGACCTTGTGGATCATCCCTCGCAGCTGGGGCGAGTCGTCGCGCTCCACGCTCTGGCCGATCCGGCGCAGGCCGAGTGAGCGCAAGGTGTCAAGCTGACGGCGGTCGGCGCCATTGCTGGAGCGCCGCTGAACGATGGTCACGGTGCTCACGACGCCGCTCCGGCCGGATGCTCCTCAGCCGTCTCGGTCGCCTGCTCGCCGTTCTCCTCGGTCAGCCCCAGAACCTGGTTGATGCTGAGCCCGCGCAGCTCGGCTACCTCGTCCGGCGTGCGCAGGGATTCCAGGCCGGCCATGGTGGCCTTGACCAGGTTGATCGGGTTCTGCGAGCCGAGGCTCTTGGAGAGGATGTCGTGGATGCCGGCGAGCTCCAGCACGGCGCGGACACCGCCGCCGGCGATCACGCCGGTACCGGGCGAGGCCGGTTTGAGCATCACCCGACCCGAGCCGAACACGCCCAGGGTCTGATGGGTGATGGTGGAGCCGTGGCGGGGAACGCGGTACAGGTTCTTCTTGGCCCGCTCAACCCCCTTCTGGATCGCCACCGGGACCTCGTTGGCCTTGCCGTAGCCGATCCCGACCACCTCACGCTCGTCGCCCACGACAACGAGCGCCGTGAACGAAAAGCGGCGTCCGCCCTTGACCACCTTGGCGACGCGGTTGATCTCGACGACACGCTCCTGGAGGTCCAGGCTACCCGCGGGAACTGAGCGATCTCGTGAAGGCATGAGCTGATCCAGAGTAGCGGTCTAGAACTTCAGGCCCGCCCCGCGAGCTCCTTCGGCGAGCGCCCGGACCCGGCCGTGATAGCGGTAACCGCCCCGGTCGAAGACCGCGCTCTGCACACCGGCGGAACCGGCGCGCTGGGCCAGCATCTCGCCAACGCGCTGGGCCTGCTCCATCGGGGCGAGCCCCCGAAGCTCGCTCTCGGTCCAGTTGACGGCGGTCAGGGTGCGTCCCGCGTCGTCGTCGATCAGTTGGGCCGAGATCCCGCGGTTGGAGCGGAACACGGAGATCCGCGGCCGAGTCTCGGTGCCGCGAACCTTGGCGCGAACCCGGCGGCGGCGGCGCAGCCGCTTCTGGGGGGCGGTAGTGGTGGTCATGCCCGCTTGCCGACCTTGCGGGCGACGTACTCGCCCTCGTAGCGGATCCCCTTGCCCTTGTAGGGCTCAGGCTTGCGCTGCTTGCGGATGAAGGCCGCAGTTTCGCCCACGCGCTGCTTGGATGCGCCGCGCACGACGATCCGGGTGGGCTGGGGCACTTCGAACTCGATGCCGTCCGGTGCCGGGACCGAGACGGGATGCGAATAGCCGAGCGAGAGCTCCAGGTCGCGACCGCGCAGCTGGGCGCGGTAGCCGACGCCCTGGATCTCAAGCCGCTTCTCGAAGCCGTCGGTGACGCCCTGCACCATGTTGGCGACCAGGGTTCGCGTCAGCCCGTGCAGCGCCCGATGCTCGCCGCGATCGGTGGGGCGGGTGACCAGCACCTGCTCGCCCTCCTGCGCGACCGCGATGTCACGGTGGACACGCTCGGTGAGCTCGCCCTTGGGGCCGTTCACGGTCACGCGCTCGGGCTCGATCGCCACGGTCACCCCGGCGGGAACGGAGATGGGTTGCTTTCCGATTCTGGACATGGGACTGATCGACGGTCTACCAGACCCGCGCCACGACCTCGCCACCGACGCCTTGGCGCCGGGCGTCGTGGCCGGTCATCACCCCTTGAGAGGTGGAGATGATGGCGGTACCCATGCCGCCCTGGATCCGGGGGATGCTGGAGTGGTCGACGTAGGTGCGCTGCCCGGGGCGGGAGACCCGCTCGATGCCGCTGATCACCGGCTTGCGGTCGTCGGTGTACTTGAGGGTCACCACGAGCTGCTCCCCAGGGCGGTCCGGCGCGGGCGGGTTGATCTCGTAGGCCTCGATGTAGCCCTGCTCGGCGAGGATCCGGGCGAGCTCACGCTTCAGCCCAGACGAGGGGATGGCCACGACCCGGTGCTGCGCCTTGGCGGCGTTGCGAAGGCGGGTGAGGAAGTCGGATACGGGGTCGGTCATCGACATGGGCTCACCAGCTCGACTTGGTCATTCCGGGGATGTAGCCGTTGTGCGCGAGCTCTCGCAGGCAGATCCGGCACACGCCGAACTTGCGGTACACCGAGCGGGCGCGGCCGCAGCGGCGACAGCGCGTGTACTCCCTGGTCTTGTACTTGGGGGTCCGCGTCTGGCGAACTCGCTGTGAAGTCTTGGCCATTTGCTCCTCTAATTCTGGGTGAATGCCGCGGGGCGGCCATCTCTGGAGAACGGCATCCCCATCGCCTCCAACAGCGCGAAGCACTCCTCATCGCTTCGAGCGCTGGTGGTGATGGTGATGTCCAGGCCACGAACCTGATCGATCTCGTCGTAATCGACCTCGGGGAAGATGATCTGCTCCCGGATGCCAACCGAGTAGTTGCCGCGACCATCGAAGGCGCGGGGGTTGAGCCCGCGAAAGTCCCGGATCCGCGGAATCGCCACCGACATCAGGCGGTCAAGGAACTCGTAGAGGCGTTCCCCGCGCAGGGTGACGGCCACGCCGACGGGCATGCCCTCGCGCAGCTTGAACTGGGCGATCGACTTGCGGGCCCGGCGGATGTTGGGACGCTGACCGGTGATCGTCGCCAGCTGCTCGCTGGCGGCGTCAAGCATCTTGGAGTCCTGCTTGGCCTCGCCCACGCCCATGTTCACCGTGACCTTCTCGATGCGCGGTGCCTGCATCAGGCTGCTGTAGCCAAAGCGGTCCATCAGCGCCGGACGGATCTCGTCGTTGTACCTGGTCTTGAGTCGCGCGGTGGCCATGTGCCTAGTCCAGTCTGGTGCCGCTGCGCCGAGCGGTCCGGTAGCGGACGCCTTCGTGGATCTCGATGCCGATGCGCGTGGGCTTGCCGTCCTTGGGGTCGGCGTGCATCACGTTGGAGACGTGAATCGGCCCCTCGCGCTCGATCACGCCGCCCATCTGCTCGGGCCGCTGGGCCCCGGGCTGCGGGCGCTGGTGGCGCTTGATCATGTTCAGGCCCTCGACGTAGACCTTCTGCTTCTTGATGTCGACGCGCAGCACCTTGCCGCGCTTACCGCGATCCTTGCCGCCGATCACGATCACCTCGTCGTCCCGCTTGATCCTCGCCGGCATGAGCTAGAGCACCTCCGGGGCGAGGGAGACGATCTTCATGAAGTTGCGTTCACGCAGCTCCCGGGCCACCGGTCCGAAGATGCGGGTCCCCCGAGGGTTGTTCTGCGCGTCGATCAGCACGGCGGCGTTCTCGTCGAACCCGATGTAGGTGCCGTCGTCGCGACCGTAGGACTTCTTGGTGCGGACGACCACCGCGGTGACGACTTCGCCCTTCCTGACCGAGCCCTGCGGGGTGGCGGTCTTGACCGTGGCGACGATCGTGTCGCCGACGCCGGCGTAGCGGCGCCGTGATCCCCCCCGGACCCGGATGACCAGGATCTCCCGTGCGCCGGTGTTATCGGCGACGCGCATGCGGGTCTCGTTCTGGATCACTTGGCCTTCTCCAGCACTTCGATCAGCCGCCAGTGCTTGGTGCGGGACAGTGGCCGCGACTCACGGATGAGCACGGTGTCCCCGATGCCGGCCTGATTTGACTCGTCGTGCGCATGCAGGGTGTTCGAGGTGCGAACGATCTTGGAGTACCGGCGGTGGCGACGCGCGACGTTGATGCGGACGGTGATGGTCTTCTCCGCCTTGTCGGAGACGACGATGCCCTGGCGGGTCTTCTGCGTTCCCGGCTGACGCTCACGCGGAGGGGTCTCCTGTCCGGACTGTCTGGCGGCCCGGGCCTTGGCTCGTGCGCGCACGCGCTGGGAGCGGCGGGCGACAGCCTTGGCTCGCCGCGCCGCCTCGCGATCGGCCTGCCGCTCCTCGGGGCTGCGTTGGGGGCGCTCGCCCGCCTGGGCAGCCTTCTCCGCACGGGCGCGGCGCCGCCGCTCCTTGGGGGCTACGACCTCCGCCGGCTCCTGAGCAGGCGCGTCAGCCTGCCTGGGCTCGGACGCCTGGGCGGTATCCGAGGTATTCGAGGTTTCCTCGGAGACCGCTCCGGTGTCCGGGCCCTCTTGGGTGGTGTCGTCCTGTTCCATATCTAGCTCCGAATCTCTATCCCGCGCTCGCGCGCGACCGTCAGGGCGCGGGCGATCTCCCGCTTGGCGCGAGCCAGGCCGGCGGTGTTGTCCAGCTCGCCGGTGGCGTGCTGGAAGCGCAGCCCGAACAGCTCGCGGCGCGCAGTCTGCACGTGTTCGCGCAGGTCGGTTTCGGTGAGGTCCCGCAGCTCCGGCGCCTTCACGTGGGTCAACCGTCCTCGCGCATTACGAACTTGGTCTTGACCGGCAGCTTGTGGCCGGCTAGGCGCATTGCCTCACGGGCGAGCGGCTCGGGAACGCCGGCGAGCTCGAACATCACGCGGCCGGGCTTGACCACCGCGACCCACCCCTCAGGCGAGCCCTTGCCCGATCCCATCCTCGTCTCCGCGGGCTTCTGGGTGAACGACTTGTCGGGGAAGACGTTGATCCACACCTTGCCGCCACGCTTGATCTTGCGGGTCATGGCGATTCGGGCCGCCTCGATCTGGCGGTTGGTCAACCAGCCGGCATCGAGCGACTTGAGCCCGTACTCGCCGAACTGCACCTTCACCTGTCCGCGCGATAGGCCGGCGCGCCGTCCGCGGTGCTGCTTGCGGTGCTTGACTCGCTTGGGGGAAAGCATCAGCGGCCACCTCCGCCGGGCCGCGGCCCGCGTCCTCCACCGGAGCCGCCGCGACCACCAGGGCCACCAGGGCCACCGCCGCGACCACCGGGACCTCCAGGGCCACCACCGCGACCACCGGGGCCACCGCCACGGCCTCCCGGGCCGCCGCCACGACCGCCGGGACCGCCACCGCGACCACCGGGGCCACCCTGACCGCCGCCGCGTCCACCGGGGCCGCCACCGCGACCACCACGGCCGTCGCGGCCGCTGCGACCGTCGCGGCCGCCGCGGTCCGGCGCCTGGGGCGAGGGCTCGTCCATGCTCGTCAGGTCGGCGCCGGTGTAGCCCTCGGGCATGATCTCGCCCTTGTTGATCCAGCACTTGACGCCGATGCGGCCAAAGGTGGTCCGGGCCTCGTGGAAGCCGTAGTCGATGTCGGCGCGCAGGGTGTGCAGCGGCACGCGGCCGTCGGAGTAGCCCTCGGTACGAGCCATCTCCGCTCCGCCGAGCCGGCCTGAGACCTGGACCTTGACGCCCTTGGCGCCCGAGCGCATGGCGCTGGTCATCGCGCGCTTCATCGCGCGGCGAAAGGCAACGCGGTTCTGGAGCTGCTCGGCGATCGACTGGGCCACCAGCCGCGCGTCGAGCTCGGGACGCTTGATCTCCAGGATGTTGACCTTGACCTGCTTGTTGGTGATCCGATGCAGGTCACGCCGCAGCTGATCGACCTCGGAGCCTGACTTGCCGATGACGATGCCGGGCCGCGCCGTGTGGATGTTGACCTCCACCTCGGTGGCGTTCTTGCGGATGGTGATGTCGGACAGGCCGGCGTGGGACAGCCGGCCCACGATGTGTCCGCGGATCAGGGTGTCCTCGTGCAGGTAGTCGGAGAAGTGCCGCTCGTTGAACCAGTTCGACTTCCAATCATGGATATAGCCGACGCGGACCGACTCGGGATGAACTTTTTGACCCATTTATTCCTTCGGCGTGAGCAAGATCGTCAGGTGGCTGGTGCGTTTGCGGATCCTCGTCGCGCGACCCATCGCGCGCGGGCGGAACCGCTTGATCGTCGGACCCTCGTCGGCGTGTACGGCCTTGATGCGGAGGTCCTCGCCGACGAGCTCGTGGTTGTGCTCGGCGTTCGCGACGGCTGACTCGAGCAGTTTGCTCCAATCCCGCGCAATCGCACGCGGCGTGTGAGCCAGGATAGCTCGCGCTTCCTCGACCGACTTCCCGCGGAGGTGGTCGCATACCAGTCGCGCCTTGCGGGCGGAGGAGCGGACGTACTTGGCGTGCGCGCGGACAACTGGGGGAGGCAGATTGGGGTCCCGCTGGGCCCCACGGCGGCGGCGCGTCTGGGTCCGCTGCGCGGGGGCGTCGGGAGTTTCAGCCTCGTCCGCATCGGCAGGTGGGACGTCGACGCTGGCCGGCTCGTCCTCAGCCTCGGCATCCGCTTCGAGGACCACATCGGCCGCCGCGTCCTCGGCTTCCTCGTCCGCTGGGGTGGGCTCGATCTCGGCTGCTTCCTCCTGCGCGGAGGGAGGGGGTTCGGCCTCGGGGGTTGCTTCGGTGTCGGAAGCTCGAGTATCGGCTTCCGACGCCGGGGCAACCTCCGCAGGCTCGTCCTTCTTCGTCCGACGCTTGCGCCGCTTGGGCTGCTCTTCCGGATCCGTCGTGCTCATCGCCGCTTGCCCGTCCCCGCGTGACCGCGGTATAGCCGCGTCGGCGCAAATTCCCCAAGCTTGTGACCGACCATCGACTCCGAGATGAACACCGGCACGTGCTTGCGCCCGTCGTGGACGGCGATGGTGTGGCCCACCATCTCGGGAAAGATCGTCGAGGCGCGGGACCAGGTCTTGAGCATGCGCTTCTCGCCGGAGGAGTTCATCGCCTCCACCCGAGCCATCAGGCGCTCCTCCACGAACGGGCCCTTCTTGCTTGAGCGACTCATCGCTTCTTACCCCTTCTCCGGCCGCGGACGATGTACTTGTCGGACACCTTGCTCTTCTTGCGAGTGCGGTATCCGAGCGTCGGCACGCCCCAGGGTGTCACGGGATGGCGGCCGGGAGTGGTCGAGCCCTCACCACCGCCGTGGGGGTGGTCGACCGGGTTCATCGCGGTGCCGCGGGTCTGCGGACGCACCCCCAGGTGGCGCTTGCGCCCGGCCTTGCCGATCTTGACGTTCTGGTGATCGGAGTTGCCGATCGTGCCGACGGTTGCGCGGCACTCCGCCCGGACCAGCCGCATCTCGCCCGAGGGCAGTCGCAAAGTGACGTAGTCACCCTCCTTGGCCAGGACCTGAATGGCCGCTCCGGCTGAACGGCCCATCTGGCCACCCCGGCCCGGGGTGAGCTCGACGTTGTGGACGACCGTGCCCGGAGGCATGTTGGCCAGAGGCAGGCTGTTGCCGACGCGAATGTCGGCGCTCGGTCCCGACTCGACGGCGGCGCCGACGCGGAGCCGCTGCGGGGCCAGGATGTAGCGCTTCTCGCCGTCGGCGTAATGGAGCAGCGCGATGTAGGCGGAGCGGTTGGGGTCGTACTCGATCTGCGCCACCTTGGCCGGGATCCCGTCCTTGCGACGCTTGAAGTCGATCTTCCGGTACAGGCGCTTGGCGCCGCCGCCGCGGTGACGAGCGGTCTTGCGTCCGTGGGCGTTGCGCCCGCCGGACTTCTTCAGTCCCTCGGTCAGCGACCGCTCCGGCTCGGAGCGGGTGATCTCCGCGAAGTCGGCGTAGGTGGTGAAGCGCCGCCCCGGGGAGGTCGGCTTGGGGTTGCGGATCGGCATTACTCAGCTCCCTCCAGTCCGCCGAAGATCGGAATGGTGTCGCCTTCGCGGACCTGGACGACCGCCTTCTTCCATGCCCGGGTACGTCCGGCGGTCTGACCGCGGCGCTTGGGCTTGCTCTTCACCGAGGCGGTCCGTACCTGCAGCACCTTGACGTCGAACAGCCCCTCGACCGCTTGGCGGATCTGGGTCTTGTGCGCGCGGTCGTGAACGCGGAAGGTGTACTTGCCTGCCTCGGAGAGGACCACGGTCTTCTCGGAGATGATCGGGCGGATGATCACCTGGCTGGGTTCCATCAGCCCTCCCCGCCCGCTCTGGCGACGAGCTGCGTGAGCGCGGACTCGGAGACGAGCAGCGCCGCCGCGCCGATCACATCGGCCACACCGGCGTCCTCCACCGGCATCACCGACACCCTCGTCAGATTGCGAAACGACTTGCCAGCCGCGGCTTCGGCCTCGTCGAGCAGGACCAGTGTCGGGCCGCCGGCACCCCACTCGGCGAGCAGAGAGGCCGCCTGGGCGGTCGCCGGCTCGGTGAACGCCGCGGCATCGAACACCGCGACGCTGCCGCGCTCAGCATGGACCGACAGCGCACTGCGCAGTGCCGCGCGGCGCGCCTTGCGGTTGACCTTGGCGGTGTAGCCGCGAGGGCTGGGTCCGAACACGGTGCCGCCGCCGGCGAAATGCGGTGCGCGCAGTGAGCCCTGACGGGCGCGTCCGGTGCCCTTCTGGCGCCATGGCTTGGCGCCTCCGCCGGCGACCTCACCGCGGGTCTTGGTCGAGGCCGTGCCCCGGCGCCGCGCGTTCAGCTCGGCCCGCACGGTCTCGTGGACCAGCGGCATGTTGAAGCCGGCCTCGAAGGCGACGCTGTCCAGCTGGGCGGTGCCGCCCCCCAGGTTAGGTGCCGACTTAGGCATCGGTGCGCACCTCCACGGTTCCGCCGCGGGGCCCCGGAACCGCGCCGCGGAGGAGCAACAGGTTCTGCGCGGGCAGGACTTCGACGACCGTGAGGCCGCGCTGAGTCACCCTTCCTGCGCCCATCTGGCCGGCTCCGCGCATTCCCTTCATCACCCGCGACGGAGTCGCCGAAGCGCCGATCGAGCCCGGGGCGCGGACGTTGTGCGAGCCATGGGACGCGGGCCCGCGCTTGAAGTTGTGGCGCTTGATCGTGCCCTGAAAGCCCTTGCCCTTGGCGATTCCCGAGACCTTCACCGTCTCGCCGGGGGTGAACGCGTCGGCGGTGACCGTCTCACCGACGAGCAGCTCGCCGGCCTCGTCGCGGAACTCTTTGACCACCCGGTGTGCGGAGGCGTCGGCCTTCTTGAGGTGCCCTAGCTCCGCCTTGGTCAGCGACTTTTCCTTGCAGGCACCGAAAGCCAGCTGGACCGCCTCGTAGCCGTCTCGCTCAAGCGTGCGGACGCCGGTGACCGGGCAGGGGCCGGCCTCGAGCACGGTCACCCGCTCCACTCGACCATCGTCGAGGAACCGCTGGGTCATACCGAGCTTCTTGGCCAGGATCGCGGTCATGGTCCTAGGAGGCGAGCCGGATCTCGATGTCCACCCCAGCGGGAAGATGATCGAGCCGCTGCAGCGAGTCGACGGTCTTCGGCGTCGGTTGATGGATGTCGATCAGGCGCTTGTGGGTGCGGATCTCGAAGTGCTCGCGGGAGTCCTTGTCCTTGAACGGCGAGCGAATCACCACGTAGACGTTCTTCTCCGTGGGCAGCGGCACGGGGCCGGCGACCGTCGCGCCGGTGCGCTCGGCGGTCTCCACGATCTCCTTGGCCGCGGTCTCGATCGCCGTGTGGTCATAGGACTTCAGGCGGATGCGGATCTTGTTCTGAGCGATGGTGGCCACGAGTGGTGGTTTCTTCGAGTCTTTTCGTGTTGAGGGCGGGCGCCGGGCTTCCGGGCCCGCCCAAAGGTCGTATCAGCAAAAAAAACGGGGCGGCGGGCCGTGAGGCCCAGCCGCCCTCATAAACAACTACTGGATGATCTCGGTTACGACTCCGGAGCCGACCGTGCGGCCGCCCTCCCGGATCGCAAACCGTAGACCGGCGTCCATGGCGATCGGCTGGATCAGCTCGATCTCCATCTGGACGTTGTCACCGGGCATCACCATCTCCGTGCCCTCGGGCAGGTTGGCGACACCGGTGACGTCGGTGGTGCGGAAGTAGAACTGCGGCCGGTAACCGGTGAAGAACGGCGTGTGACGGCCGCCCTCCTCCTTCTTGAGGACGTAGACCTCGGCCTTGAACTTGGTGTGCGGCGTGATCGAGCCCGGCTTGCACAGCACCTGTCCGCGCTCGATGTCCTCACGCTTGGTGCCGCGGAGCAGGCAGCCGACGTTGTCGCCCGCCCGACCCTCGTCGAGGATCTTCTTGAACATCTCCACGCCGGTGACGACGGTCGTGGTCGTGTCCTTGATGCCCACGATCTCGACCGTCTCTCCGGTCTTGATGATTCCCTGCTCGACGCGGCCGGTGGCAACCGTGCCGCGGCCGGTGATCGAGAACACATCCTCCACCGGCATCAGGAACGGCTTGTCGAGATCGCGCGTCGGCTCCGGGATGTAGGTGTCCAGCGCCTCGGCGAGCTCCAGGATCTTCTGCTCGTACTCCTCGTCGCCCTCCAGCGCCTTCAGCGCCGAGCCGGTGACGAACGGGATGTCGTCGCCGGGGAACTCGTACTCGGAGAGCAGGTCGCGGATCTCGACCTCGACCAGCTCCAGCAGCTCGGGGTCGTCGACCATGTCGGCCTTGTTGAGGAACACCACGATGTAGGGAACCCCGACCTGGCGCGCGAGCAGGATGTGCTCACGGGTCTGGGGCATGGCGCCATCGGCGGCAGAGACCACCAGGATTGCGCCATCCATCTGGGCGGCGCCGGTGATCATGTTCTTGACGTAGTCGGCGTGGCCGGGACAGTCGACATGGGCGTAGTGCCGGTTGGCCGTCTCGTACTCGACGTGGGAGGTGGCGATCGTGATGCCGCGCGCCTTCTCCTCAGGAGCGTTGTCGATCGATTCGAACGAACGCACCTCGGTTTCGCTGCCGAACTTCTCATTCAGCACCTTCGTGATGGCGGCGGTCAGCGTCGTCTTGCCATGGTCGATGTGACCGATGGTGCCGACGTTGACATGGGGCTTGTCGCGCTCGAACTTGGCTTTCGCCACTTGTTGCTCCTTCTGGTTTCAGTGGTTCCGTTCGCCTCTGGGACGAACCTACTCAAGATACAAACTTCCACCTGTGGCCGCCTCCCGTAGGGGGACGGCCAAGGCTGCTATGCGGGCTGCAGCTCTCCGACCACCTTCTCCGCGATGTTGGCGGGCACCTCGTCGTAGCGCTCGAACTGCATGGTGTAGGTGGCCCGGCCCTGGGTGTTTGACCGCAGATCGGTGGCGTAGCCGAACATCTCGGCCAGCGGGACATAAGCGCTGACCACCTGGGCGTTGCCGCGCTGCTCCATGCCCTGGACCAAGCCGCGACGGCGGTTGAGATCGCCGATCACGTCGCCCATGAACTCCTCCGGGGTGACCACCTCAACGGCGAACACCGGCTCCAGCAGCACGGGCTTGGCCCGCTGGACCGCGGCCTTCAGCGCCAGCGAGCCGGCGACGCGGAAGGCTATCTCGCTCGAATCCGTGTCGTGGTACTTGCCGTCCTGCAGAGTCACCCTCACATCGACCAGCGGGTAGCCGGCGCGGGGCCCGTTGTGCATCGCGTCCTCCAGTCCCTTCTCCACGGCAGGGATGAACTCCGTGGGGATCGCGCCGCCCTTGATCTTGTTGACGAAGTCGAAGCCCTCGCCGGGCGCCGGCTCCACGTCGATGTAGACGATCCCGTACTGCCCGGAGCCGCCGGTCTGACGGACCAGGCGCCCCTCGATCTTCTGCGCGGTGCCCCGAATCGTCTCCCGGTAGGACACCTGGGGGCGACCGACGTTGGCGTCGACCTTGTACTCCCGCAGCATCCGGTCGACCAGCACCTCGAGATGGAGCTCGCCCATCCCGGAGATCTCGGTCTGGCCGGTCTCCTCGTTGGTGCGGACCTGGAACGTGGGGTCCTCCTCGGCCAGCCGGCCGAGGGCGACGCCCATCTTTTCCTGATCGGCCTTGGTCTTGGGCTCGATCGCCACCTTGATCACCGGTTCGGGGAACTCGATGGTCTCCAGCTTGATCGGCCGGTCGGGGGCGGCGAGGGTGTCGCCGGTGGTGACCTGCTTGATCCCCACGCCCGCGGCGATGTCGCCGGCGTAGACCTCCTTGACCTCCTCGCGGTCGTTGGCGTGCATCATCAGGATGCGCCCGATCCGCTCGGTCCGGCCGGTGGTGACGTTGAGCACCCGCGAGCCCGCCTCCAGGCGACCCGAGTACACCCGGAAGTAGGTCAGCTTGCCGACGTAGGGGTCGGCCATGATCTTGAAGGCCAGCGCGGCGAAGGGCTGGTCGTCATCCGCCTGGCGGACGGCGGACTGCTCGTCGCCGTTGCTGGAGCCCTTGGCGGGCTCGAGGCCCTCGACCGGGGGAACGTCCAGCGGGCTGGGCAGGTAGTCGAGCACCGCGTCGAGCAGGGGCTGCACGCCCTTGTTCTTGAAGCTGGAGCCGCACAGCACCGGGGTCAGGGCGATCTCCAGGGTGGCCTTGCGAACCGCGGCCTTGAGCCGGTCCACGGGAATCTCCTGGTCCTCCAGGATCATCTCCAGCAGCTCGTCGTCGTACTGCGAGATCTCCTCCAGGAGGTGCTCACGGGCGGCGGCGGCTCGCTCGGCGTGCTCGGCGGGAATCTCGGTGATCTCCTTCTCCTTGCCGAGCTCGTCCTGGTAGATGATCGCGTGGTTCTCGACCAGGTCGATGATCCCCTGGAACTCCGCCTCGGCTCCGATCGGGAGCTGGATCGGCACCGGGTGGGCGCCGAGGCGATCGATCATCGTCTCCACGCCGCGGTCAAAGTCGGCGCCGATCCGGTCCATCTTGTTGATGTAGGCGATCCGAGGCACGCGGTACTTGTCGGCCTGGCGCCACACGGTCTCCGACTGCGGCTCGACGCCGGCCACCGAGTCAAACAGCGCGATCGCGCCGTCCAGCACGCGCAGCGAGCGCTCCACCTCGACGGTGAAGTCGACGTGACCCGGGGTGTCGATGATGTTGATCCGGTGGTCCTGCCACTCGCAGGTGGTGGCCGCGGAGGTGATGGTGATACCGCGTTCCTGCTCCTGCTCCATCCAGTCCATCACCGCGGCGCCCTCGTGAACCTCCCCCATCTTGTAGGTCCGCCCGGTGTAATAGAGGATGCGCTCGGTCGTCGTCGTCTTACCGGCGTCGATATGAGCCATGATCCCGATGTTGCGGGTGTTCTCCAAAGTGAACTTGCGAGGCATGCGAATGGTGTGGTTGAAACTGGTCAGAGTCTCCGATTGCGGGCACGAAAAAGGGGCCAGAGGGCCCCTTCACGACGCACGTATCGGCGTGGGGCGGATTGCTAGAGAGTCGGCGTCTCCATGGGTTCGGTTCTGCGTGCCCGGGAGCGAGCACAGATGAACGCGACGCCGCCCGAGGCGAACACGGAATATAGCAGAGCCCCTGGGGCCTCCGGCGGGGGTTTTGGCGGTGATTCTGGCCGGGTTCGGCGGGGTTGAACAGTGGCGTCGGGGCGACGATCCTAGCCGGCGGAGTGGCCGGGGCGCTGCTGCTGTTCGTGGCCGAGTTCACGACCCTGTACACCCTTCACACGGCGGACACCACGACCACCGTTGGGTCCTACGCGACCGGGCCCAACCACGGCTACGCGATGCTCCCGATCGCCGTGCTGGCGCTGGCGCTGCTCTACGGCGTGTGGCGGGTGGGGAGCCGGGTGGCGCTGCTGTCGGTCGGTCTGCTGGGCGTGATCGCCATGGTGATAGCGGTGCTCGACGACCTTCCCGATGCCAACGCCTCCGGTCTGGTGGGGACAGCGAGAAGCCATTACGTCAACGCCGCCACCAGCCCGGGCATCGGCTTCTACCTGGAGACGCTGGGGGCGGTGCTGCTGCTGATCAGCTGTGTCTGTGGGTTCATGGTGTTGGGTCCGCCTGCCGTGCGGCGGCGGCCCCGGCGGCCGCGGCCGCCGGCTCGGCCCGCGCAGAGTTGACCCAAACGCCCCGGAGAGCACGCTGATCCGCCTCCGGACCAGATTCGCGCCGACTCTCAAAACCGCAAGCTAAGCTCGGCATCCGCGAGGGTTGTTCCGCCGCAGCCCCCGGTCCCGTGTGGCGGGCGGCCCTCGCGTTTATCTCCTCTGGCGCCGGGGGCGGTCGCCTGAAGGGGCGGGACTACCAGCGGTAGTGGGCGAAGGCCTTGTTGGCCTGCGCCATGCGGTACACGTCGTCCTTGCGCTTGAAGGCGTTGCCCTGCTGCTGCTGGGCATCCAGCAGCTCGTTGGCCAGGCGCTGGGCCATGGTCTTCTCCCGCCGCTGGCGGGCGAATCCCACCAGCCACCGGACGGCGAGCGTGCGCGCCCGGCGGGGGGGCACCTCCACCGGAACCTGGTAGGTGGCGCCGCCGACCCGGCGAGACTTCACCTCGAGCACGGGAGTGAGCGCCTTGATGCCGGCTTCGAGCTGCTCGACCGGATTCTTGCCACTGCGCTCGCCGAGGATCGCCAGCGCGTCGTAGACGATCTTCTCAGCGGTCGACTTCTTGCCGTCCAGCATCACCTTGTTGATGACCTGCTGAACCAGGCGGTTGCGATGAACGGGATCCGGCTCGATCGGCCGGATCTGGGCGGCAGCGCGGCGCGGCACGAGTTCTTACTTGGCCTTCACGCCGTACTGCGAGCGAGCCTTCTTGCGGTCACCGACTCCCGCCGCGTCAAGCGTCCCGCGGATCACCTTGTAGCGGAAGCCAGGCAGGTCCTTGACCCGTCCGCCGCGGACGAGCACGACCGAGTGCTCCTGAAGGTTGTGCCCCTCACCGGGGATGTAGGCGCCGACCTCCATGCCGTTGGTCAGCCGCACGCGGGCGACCTTGCGCAGCGCCGAGTTCGGCTTCTTGGGGGTGGTGGTGTACACGCGGGTGCACACGCCACGACGCTGGGGCGCGGCGACCTTCTTCTTGCGACCCTTGCCCGACTTCAGGCCCGGGGTGGCTAGCTTCTTCTTGGGCGCCGTGCGGCCCTTTCGGATCAGCTGACTGGTGGTCGGCATCAGGGCCGCCACAGTAGCAGCCGGTCGCTATACCCCAACCCCCGACAGAGCCTCGTCCAGGTCGCCCGCCGCCACCCCGACCGCTTGCGCCACCGGGGGGTAGGTGACCTGGCCGGCGGCCACGTTGACCCCGCTCCGCATTCCGGGGTGCTCGGCGAGTGTGCCGCTCACTCCCGCCGAGGCCAGCTGCACCACGTAGGGCATGGTTGCGTTGGTCAGCGCATAGGTGGAGGTGATCGGGACCGCTCCCGGCATGTTGGTGACGCAGTAGTGGGTGATGCCGTCGACCTCGTAGGTGGGGTCGGAGTGGGTGGTCGGCCTCGATGTCTCAAAGCATCCGCCCTGGTCGATGGAGACGTCCACCAGGACCGCCTGGGGCTTCATTGTCGCCAGCTGGGCCCGCCTGACGACGTGGGGAGCACGGGCGCCATGCACCAGCACGGCCCCGATCACCAGGTCCATGTCCGGCAGCCGCTGCTCGATCTCCAGCGTGGAGGCAAAGCAGGTGTCGGCCCGCCCCCCGAACACGACATCGAGCTCTCGCAGCCGATCGATATTGCGGTCGTACACGTAGACGGTGGCCTCCATCCCGATCGCAATCAGGGCGGCGTTCAATCCAACGACTCCCCCGCCGATGATCATCACGTTGGCCGCGGCCACCCCCGGCACCCCGCCAAGCAGGATCCCCCTGCCGCCGAGCGGCTTCTCCAGCATGAAGGCTCCGGCCTGGGTGGCGATCTTTCCCGCCACCTCGGACATCGGTGCCAGCAGGGGGAGCCGCCCGCGGGCGTCCTCCACGGTCTCGTAGGCGATGCAGGTGGCGCCGGATTGCATCAACGCCCTGGTCAGCTCGGCGTCAGCGGCCAGGTGCAGGTAGGTGAACAGGGTGTGCCTGGGCTCCAGCAGGCCGACCTCGGACGGCTGGGGCTCCTTCACCTTGACGATCAGCTCCGACTCGCCGAACAACTCGGCGGCGTCAGGGAGGATGCGTGCACCCTGGGCCGCGTAGTCCTGATCGCTCAGCGCCGAGCCCTCGCCGGCGCCGCTCTGCACGCAGACCTCGTGCCCGGCGTCGACCAGCTCCCGTACCCCGGAGGGCGTCAGCGCGACCCGGTACTCGTCCGGCTTGACCTCGGTCGGCACCCCGACCTTCACCACAGCACCTCGCTCACGTCACCAACTCGCGACCCCGGAGCGCCAGCCAGAACTCGATCCTGTCCCGCGCGTTACCGAGGTTGCGGCCGGTGAGCTCCTCCACCCGCTTGATCCGGTAGCGGAGGGTGTGGCGGTGACAGTACAGCCGCCGCGCGGCGCGCTCCCACTGTCCGTTCTCCTCAATGAACGCCTCCAGCGAGCGCATCAGCTCCCCGCCGTAGTGGCCCTCGCTGGCTTCGATCGGACCCAGGATCGAGTCGCAGAACAACCGCAGTGCCTCGTCGTCCTGGAGCGAGAGCAGAAGCTGGAACGACCCGAGGTCCTTGTAGGTGGCGACGCTGGCGCCGGCTGGGGCGTCGGAACCGTTGCCGTTTCCGCTGGCGGCGGCGGCGCCGAAGGACGCCGCATCCAGCGCACAGCGTGCCTCGTGAAAGCTCCGCCGAGCGTGCCCGGAGGCAACGGCTCGGCCAACGCCGGCCTTGAGCGGCTCGCCCAGCTCACGACTCACCCGGGCGGCGGCGCGGGAGGCCATGGCGAACAGCTCTTCCTCCTCCAAGCCGGTGAGCAGGCCGCAGGTGTGCGAGCCGATGGAGGCGACCAGGGCGGGAACCGCCTCCTCCCGCAGTGCGCCGGAGAGCGCCAGCTCCACCGGGGCTGGAGACCCGCGGCCGTTGGACGGGCGGGCGATGACGATCGCCCCGACCTCGTCACCGATCCCGAACGGCGCCAACCGGCGGGCAAGATCCTCGCCGCTGAGCTCACCGCGCACGACTGCGGCCAGCAGATCGCCGGCCAGACGGCGCTCGGTGTCCCCCGCCACTCGCGCCCGCAACAGCTCCAGCGCCACGATTGTCACCGCCTGGTGCAGGGTCAGCCGATCAAAGTCGCTGAGCGGCTCGGAGTCCTTGATCGCGACCAGCCAGGCCTCAGGGACGCTGGCGGGGGAGCTACCAGCGCCATCGGCGCAGACCGGAAGCGCCAGCGCGCCGGCCCCATCCGCGGCGCTCGGCATGAAGGTGCGTCCGTCCCGGCGGCGGGTACGGTCGCGGAGCTCCAGCTTTATCGCCGCGAGCCGCTCGGGGGTGACCGGTCGGCGGAAGCCGTGCTGAACCAGCAGCTCGCCCCTGGGGTCGAACACCAGCACCGAGGCGCCGAGCAGCGTGGACAGCGCGCTCACCAGCACGGCAAGGCCCCGCTGGGAGAGGACGATCCGCTCAAGCCGCTCCTGTGCCGCCAGCGCCCGGCGCAACACCGCGTACTGCTCGTTGACCAGCTGGGTGAACGCCGCTTCGGTCACCGCGATGAACGGCATCTCGTAAGGCACCTCAAACACCGGAAACTCCCGGTCGCGAGCCACCTCCAGGATCGGCTCCGGGGTCGTGTCGTGGACCATTCCGGTGCCGAAGCCAAGGCCGGCCAGCTGATGGTCGGCCAGGCGAGTCGCGAACTCCCGTTGGCGGTCCGGGGTGTCAAGCTGCATCCCCGTGCTCAGCAGGACCTCGCCGCCCGACAGCCACGGCGTGGGGTCACGGAGCTCGGAGATGTGCACCCAGCGCACCGGCAGCTCCAGGCCGGTCTCGCCGGCCAGCACCTGGACCTCGAGGTCGCGAACGAGATCCCCCACGGTCAGCATGGGCGCCCCTGATCAGCCGGCGTGTACATGCATCCGATCGCCCGCCTCGGTGAGCAGAGGCCTGAGAATCGACTCCATTTCGGCAAACTGCTCCGGTCCGGCGATCAGGGGCGGGCAGAGCTGGATCACCGGGTCGCCCCGGTCATCTGCGCGGCAGATCAGGCCGCGGCGGTAGAGCTCGCCGGAGAGAAAGCCGCGCAGCAGGAGCTCCGACTCCTCGGAGGAGAACGATTCCTTGGTCTGCTGGTCGCGTACCAGCTCGATGGCGTGGAAGTAGCCGGCGCCACGAACATCGCCGACTATCGGCAGGTCTCGGAGCGAATCCAGCATCGCCCTGAATTCCTTTTCGTTGGCACGGACGTGCTGGAGCACGCCCTCGCGCTCGAGCGCGTCGAGGTTGGCCGTCGCGACCGCCGCGCTGACCGGGTGGCCGCCGAAGGTGAAGCCGTGGGTGAAGCTGTTGGTCCCCTCCAGGAAAGGCTCGGCGATCCGATCGGAGGCGATCACCGCCCCCATCGGGGCATAGGCGCTGGTCAAGCCCTTGGCAGTGGTGATGATGTCCGGCTGGTAGTCGAAGCGCTGGGCGCCGAACCATTCACCCAGCCGCCCCCAGGCGCAGATCACCTCGTCGGAGATCAGCAGCACGTCGTACTCGTCGCAGATCTCCCGCACCCGCTGGAAGTAGCCCTTTGGAGGGACAAAGCAGCCGCCGGCGTTCTGGACCGGCTCCAGGATCACCGCGGCCACGGTGTCCGGGCCCTCGAACTCGATCCGATCGGCGATGGTCTCGACCAGCCCCTCCTCGGTCATTCCCGGGCCAAGCCGGTAGACGTTTGTGTTGAGCACATGACAGCCGCCCGGGGTGAGCGGCTCGAACGGCTGCCGCAGCTCGGTGATCCCCGTGGCCGAGAGGGCCCCGAGGCTGGTGCCGTGGTAGGCGGTCTCCCGGGCTATCAGCTTGTGTTTGTTGCCCTTGCCGCGCAGATGGAAGTACTGGCGCGCCAGCTTCAGCGCCGACTCGACCGCCTCGCTGCCGCCGCTGGTGAAGAACACCCGGTTGAGGTCTCCCGGCGCCAGCGCGGCGATTCGCGTGGCCAGCTCTATCGCCGGCGGGTGTGCGTAGGACCAGTTGGTGAAGAACCCGAGCTCAGCGGCCTGATCGGCACCCGCCTGGGCGATATCGGCGCGACCGTGCCCGATGTTCACGCAGAACAGCGAGGAGAGCCCGTCCAGGTACCGGTTGCCGTGCTCGTCGTAGACGTAGCACCCCTCTCCTCGCACGATGATCGGGATCTCGTGGTCGGCGTAGGCCGAGAGGCGGGTGAAGTGCATCCACAGGTGCCGCCGGCCTCGCTCCTGGAGCGATCCCGTTCCGGCGCGCGCTGCCTCTTGCTCGGTGCTGGCCATGTGTGGTCCCGCCGCCCTGCGCCGTTTCGTACAACGGAGACGGCGTTTGGGTAAACGCGACCTTATCCGTTCTGGCAGCTTCCGCAATCCGCCGTTGGACGGATAGGGTTGATCGATGGAGCTCAACCACCGGCGGTGGGGCGAGGGCGAGGCTCTCCTGCTTATCCACGGCATCGGTCACTGCTGGCAAGGGTGGTTACCGGTGGTCGAGCACCTATCCGGTCACGAGGTCATCGCCATCGACCTCCCCGGGTTCGGCGAATCGCCGATGCCGCCGCCGGGGACGCCGGCGGGAGTCGAATCACTGACCACGCTCGTGAGCGACTTCCTCGACCGCCACGGGCTGGGGCAGGTGCACGTGGCCGGCAACTCGCTCGGTGGCTGGATCGCACTGGAGCTGGCCAAGCGGGGCCGGGCCCGGACCGCCACCGGCCTCTCTCCGGCCGGTTTCCACAATCGCATCGAGGCGGTGTTCCAGCGGAGCTCGTTCGTGCTCCTGCGAGGCGCCTCCCGGCTGGTCGACGACCGAGCTCTACATCTGTTCGCGCGGCGACGCCTGCGTCAGCTCGCCTTCGGACAGCAGGTGGTGCATCCGGAGCGAGTCCCGGTCGTCCCCACCATCCCGGCGCTCGCCCGGGCGCCGTGGTTCGACGACACTCTGCGCGCCATCAATGGGCGCTCCTTCTCCGGCGGTGAGGAGATAGAGGCCCCGGTGACGATCGCCTGGGGCGAGCACGATCACGTGCTGCTGCCCCACCAGGCCAAGCGGGCGGCGCAACGGATCCCCTCCGCTCGGCTCGTCACGCTGCGCGGATGCGGCCACGTGCCGTTCTACGACGACCCCGTGCAGGTGGCCCAGACGGTGATGGAATCGGCCGCGCGGGGCCAGTAGAGCGGTGGGCCAGTAGAGCGGATGGCTCAGGCCGGCGCAGCAGCTGCCCCGGCGCGGACCGGGCCCGGCATCAGCCAGGCAGCGCCGAGCACCAGCACGAAGGCCAGGCACTGCACCACGAGTGAGACCGGGTTTCCGGCCATGGGGTCACCGAAGACGAGGATCCCGCCGACGATGCCGGCGACGTTGGCAGCGGTCCCGGTAACGGCGATCACCGGCACGGCATCGCCGTCCTGCAGGCCCTTGGCCGAAGCGTAGAAAGCGGCAACCGACGCGGCCACGGTGACGAGTGTCCAAGGTGTCAGCAGCCCGATGACCCCGGCGCTGCCGACCATCCCTGAGATCGCCTTGATGGCCACATCGGAGACTCCGAAGAGGATGCCGGCGGCGGCACCGAGCATGTACCCGTGATGCTCACGGGGCGCACCGATTCGCGGCCCGACGATCAGCAGGGTGCCGGCGGCGATCAAGCCGGCCTCGAAGGAGATCATCCCTGGCACCGAGAACCGGGAGTGCACACCGTGTGCCGCCGGCAGGGTGAGGCCGAGCAGCATCAGGCCGACTGCGGTGAGCGCCAGGCCGAGCCACTGGCGGCGGCCGATGCGCACGCCGAGCATGCGCTCCGCCATCACGGCCAGCAGCACCATCCCGCCGGCCAGTACTGCCTGTACGAGAGAAAGCGGGGCGGAGGCCATCGCGGCGACATGGAAGACCCAGGCGCCGGCGGCGATCGCCATACCGATCGCGAACAGCCGTGAGCCGAACAGCGCGCGAGCGCTGCGCAGCGGACGGCGGATGTCCACTGGCGGGGCCGCACGGGCACCGCGGTGCTTGTACAGGAAGCCGAGGTTCGTCGTTAGCGCGCAGGCGAGCGCGAGGAGGATGCCGAGCATAAGAAGTGAGTTCAGCGAGTGGCGCAGACCTGGAACGGCAGCGGCTGCCGCACGGATGGACTCGGCAGCGGGCGCTCAAGGCTTGAACGCGCTCCGCTACGTACACCAGATGTCCAGTTGCGTGACAGATTTCCAGGCGATGCCATCGGCACTAGTGTGTCTCCCCCAAATAAGGGTTTCCTATGCGTGAGCCGCGGGTGCCGGCAAAAAGCGTTTCCATGATTGAGCCGCTGTTGCTCGTGGATGTAGACGGCGTGATTTCGCTGTTCGGGTTCGATCCTCACTCCCCACCAGAGGGGCGCTTTCAGATGGTGGAGGGGATCGCCCACTACCTTTCGGCCACCGCCGGCGATCACCTGCGAGCGCTGGCTGGAAGCTTTGAGCTGGTTTGGTGCACCGGCTGGGAGGAGAAGGCTGCCGACTACCTTCCGGCCGCCTTGGGGCTAGGAGCGCGAGCTGGCCCACCTCAGCTTTGAGCGGGCTGCCAGGCCGGCAGATGCGCACTGGAAGCTCCCCGCCATCGACGCCTTTGCGGGGCCGCATCGTCCGCTGGCTTGGATCGACGACGCGCACGACGACCGATGCCAACGGTGGGCCTCCGAGCGCCCGGGGCCGACGCTGCTGGTGGAGACCGCGCCGGCGATCGGGATCACGCGCGCGCACGTGGAGGAGCTGCGCGAGTGGGCGGAGGCCGTCGCTCAGCCGAATGAGCCGTGGCGGCCCGCTCCGCCGCGGAAGCGCTCCAGCCCGGCCTGAACCTCGGTCAGGGAGACCATGCCATGGGCAAGCTCGCCGGCCATCGCGTCGGGCTCGGCGAGGCCCTCCTGCTCCAGCACCGAGAGGCGGTCCTCGCGCAGGCACCGCTGCGGGAACTGCGCCAGGGAGCGGGCCAGCTCCTCGGCGGCGCGCCGGCTCTCGCCGCCCGCCACCACACGATTGACCAGGCCGATCGAGAGTGCCTCCTCAGCCTCGACCGGCCGGCCGGTGAGCACGAGGTCCATGGCCCGGCTCGTGCCGATCAGCCGCGGCAGCCTGACCGTGCCGCCGTCGATCAGCGGTACGCCCCAGCGCCGGCAGTAGACGCCCAGCACCGCACCCTCCTCGGCCACCCGCAGATCGCACCACAGCGCCAGCTCCAGGCCACCGGCGACGGCGTGCCCGGCGATCGCGGCGATCACCGGCTTGGACAGGCGCATGCGCGTTGGTCCCATCGGGCCATCTCCGTCAGCGGCGACCCGGTTACCGGCTTCGGTGCCGGCCACCTTGAGGTCCGCCCCGGCGCAGAACACCCCTCCTTCGCCGTGTAGCACCGCCACTGCGGCGTCTTCGTCCTGGTCGAACTCCCGGAACGCCGATGCCAGCGCGGCGGCGGTGGGTCCGTCCACGGCGTTGCGCCGCTCCGGACGGTTCAGCAGGACGGTGGTCACCGGCCCGGCCCGCTCCACCCGGACCGAGTCATTCATCAGGCCACACCTCGTAACCCATCAGGCCGCACCGACCGCGCGTCGCACGAAGCCGCGCAGCCCCTCCAGCACCTCTTCGACTGCCGGCGCCTGACCGGCCAGCGGCGACAGCGGGCCTACGAGCGCCTCGCCGCAGCCGCCGACCAGGGCCGCGGCCACGAGCTCGGCGTCCTGCGCCGGAAGCTCACCACCGGCGATCGCGCCGCGCAGCGTCTCGGCAATCAGCGCGGAGTAGCGCGCGCGGTAGGCCAGCCGCTCGGCGTCTACGAGCGGGTCAACCGGTTCGGCGATCAGCGCCCAGGCCAGGCGGGGCCGGCGCAGCGCGCGCTCGGCGAAAGTGGCCAGGACCGTCTCCAGGCGGTTCGCGTAAGGGGTGTCCTGCGGCATCGCGGCCTCCGCGGTCTGCATCGCCTCGACCTCGCGGTCGCAGACGGCCCGAAACAGGTCCACGAACAGCGCCTCCTTGGAGCTGAAGTGGCGGTACAGGGTGCCGGAGGCAACCCCGGCGCGATCTGCGATGGCCATCACCGAGGCGGCTCCATAGCCGCCCTGTTCGATCAGCTCCTGCGCCGCGCGCAGCAGCCGCTCGCGAGTGGGGATAAGCAGCTGCCGGCTCATCCCTTGTACGTGGAGGCCCCGAGGTCGCCGAAAGGCTCATCCCGCTGGCGGACGGCCTCCTTGAACCCCTCGCGGGCGGCCAGCCCCTGGAAGGCGTAGCCCTCGGCGGTGTGGCGGGTTATCCCGTCGAAGATCGTGCCCAAGAGCTGTGTGCTCTGGAGGCCCTGGGAGTACAGCGACTGATTGACCAGCAGCTTCATCATCTGCAGCTGGTTGAGCGGTAACCGAGCGATGCGACTGGTCAGGGCCTCGGCGCGCTGATCGAGCTCGTCGGGCTCCGGGGCCTCGATCGCCAGCCCCCACTCCAGCGCTTCGGCGCCGGACAGGCAGTCGCCGGTGAAGAGCAGCCGCTTGGCCCGCTGTGGCCCCAGCCGGTAGGCCCACAGCGAGGTGGTGGGAGAGCCCCACACCCGGGCCGGTGGGTAGCCGATCTTGGCGTCGGCGGCGATCACCAGCAGGTCCGAGCAGAGCGCCAGGTCGGTCCCACCGGCGACACAGAAGCCGTGGACCTTCGCGATCACCGGCTTGGAGCAGTGAAACAGCGACATGAACGCGCGGACATTGCGGCTCATCATCGCGTGGTCGAGCATCGCGTCCCACGGCCGGCTGGGGTCGTGGTTGGCGCCCATCACCTGCGGGTCCAGCGGTGAGCCGGGTGGGGCGGCGCTCTCCCCCACCGCTCCCTGACCCTCCGCACTCTGCACCAGGTCGTAGCCGCCGCAGAAGCCCTTGCCGGCGCCCGAGAGCAGCAGCACGTGGACCTCCGGATCCAGGTCGGCTCGCTCCACCAGGGCTTCCAGTTCGACGATCAGCTCACGGGTGAGCCCGTTGCCGCGCTGCGGCCGGTTCAGGGTCAGCCGGGCGATCCGGTCCGTCACCTCGTAGGTGACCTCACTCATGCGGGGAGCGCACGCTCCAGGATCGCCGAGGCGTCGGTGCCGCGCGGCAGCGTTCCGAACGCGCGGCCTCCCTGACCGCCCAGGCGCGAGGCGCAGAAGGCATCAGCGACCGCCGTGGGGGCGTGGCGAACGAGCAGTGAGCCCTGCAGTCCCAGCGCCAGGTCCTCCACCAGCCTTCGAGCGCCGAACTGACTGTCGTGCAGGCGCGCCTCTCCGGTCTGGCTTTCGTCCCCGAAGAGGGTGGCCGCCGTCTCGCGGACGGTGTCCAGGTGCGCGGTCAGCCTAGGGTCGGCCCCTCCCGCCTGCTCGCACTCGGCCAGGAATGCCGGCAGGCCGGCGGGCTCCCTCACCAGCGCTCGGAGCACATCGAGGGCGGCGACGTTGCCCGACCCTTCCCAGATGGAGTTGAGCGGCGAGTCGCGGTAGATCAACGGCATCCCGGAGTCCTCGACGAAGCCGTTGCCGCCCAGGCACTCCAGCGCCTCGGCAGCGTGGGCCGCCGCCCGCTTGCACACCCAGTACTTCATCACGGCGGTGGCGAACCGCCGGAAGGGCCCGGCGTCCGGGTCGTCGTAGGCGCGCGCCACGCGCATCGCCGCCACCGTCGCCGCCTCGGACTCCAGCGCCAGGTCGGCGATCACGTTCTGCATCGCGGGGTGTTCGCTGAGCAGCGCCCCGAACGTCCGCCGGTGGCGCGCGTGGTGCAGGGCCTCCAGCGTGGCCCGTCGCATTCCGGCCGCCGAGCCGAGCAGGCAGTCAAGCCGGGTGTGATTGACCATCCGGATGATCGCCGGCACCCCGCGTCCCTCTTCGCCGACCAAGCGCGCCCGGATGCCGCGGAACTCGACCTCCGAGGAGGGCAGCGAGCGGGTGCCCAGCTTGTCCTTGAGCCGCTGGAACTCCATCCCCGGGCCCCGCTCCACCAGGAAGCAGCTGAGTCCGGCGGGGGCCTGGGCCAGCACCAGGAAGACGTCGCACGGCGGGTAGGAGCAGAACCACTTGTGGCCGTGGAGCTCGTAGGTGCCATCGGCTTGCGGCTCGGCACGGGTGATGTTGGCGCGGACGTCGGAGCCACCCTGCTTCTCGGTCATCGCCATCCCGGCCAGCGCACCGTCGTCGTAGCTGGGGAGGGTCAGGCGAGGCTCCCACTCCTCGGCGAGCTCTGGGGCGCCGTCGCGGAGGGCGGGGATCGCCGCATAGGTCATCGAGACCGGGCACATGACGCCGGCGTTGGTGTTGCTCCACAGCGTGAACAGCACCGCCCGGACGACGTGGGCGCCGGGTCGCTGCTCGCGCCACGGCAGTCCGGCGATCCCCCGCTCGATCGCGCCCCGCAGCAGCCAGTGCCACGAGGGGTCGAGGTCGACCTCGTCCAGCCGCCCTCCGTAGCGGTCGTGGGTGCGCAGGACCGGAAGGTTCCGCTCCGCGCGCCGGCCGTGCTCAAGCGCCTCTGGGCTGCCGGCGGCGGCGCCGGCCTCCCGGGCGCGGTCGATCCCCCATCCCCCACCTTCGCGCTCCAGCGCCTCGGTCAGCGCCAGATCCACCTCGAACAGGTTGACCGGCTGGAGCGGCGGCGGCTGGTTGAGGACCTCACGGGTGGGGTCGGTGGTGTCAAGTACGGTCATCCTCGCCTCCAAATGTGAATCCGGATTCACATAGGCTACTAGGGCGGGCTGCCGACCGCCATCTCGAACTGGAGCGTGTCGGCGATGATGTCCTGCAGGGTGCATTCGGGGTGCCAGTCCAGCAGCCGCTCGATCTTGCTCAGATCGGGGATCCGGCGCTGCATGTCTTCGAAGCCCTCGCCGTAGGCGTCCTCGTAGGGGACGAGTACGACCTCTGACTCCGATCCCGCGGCCTGCTTGATCCGCTCGGCCAGACCGGCGATCGACACCTCGTCACAGGAGCCGACATTGATCACCTCGCCGTAGAGGTCATCTCGCGTGAGCATCTGAACCAGCGCGCGCACCACGTCACGCACGTGGCAGAAGCAGCGTTGCTGCTCTCCGGAGCCAAACACGGTGATCGGTCGCTCCGCCAGCGCCTGCTGGACGAAGTTCGGCACCACCATCCCGTAGCGGCCGGACTGTCTCGGACCGACGGTGTTGAACAGCCGGGCAACCACCGTGGGGAGCATTCGCTCGCTGTAGTAGGCGATGGCCAGGAATTCGTCGATCGCCTTGGAGCAGGCGTAGGCCCAGCGCCCACGAGTGGGCGAACCCAGCACGATGTCGCCGTCCTCCCGAAAGGGGAGCGCGGTCGACTTGCCATAGACCTCGCTGGTGGAGGCGATCAGCACGGGCTTTCGCTTCTTGCTGGCTTGGGCCAGGACGGTCTCCGTGCCGTGAACGTTGCTGTCGATCGTGCGTACCGGGCTGTCGACGATCAGCTGGACGCCGACCGCGGCGGCGAGGTGATAGACGAAGTCCGCCTCGTCGACCAGCTCGGCCACCACCCGCGCGTCGTGGCAGGTGTCGATGGTGTAGCCGAAGCGACTCGCTGCTACGCAGATGGCGGATGTTGTCGATCGAGCCGGTTGACAGGTCATCCAGCACGTGCACGCGGTGCCCGGCGGCGAGAAGCGCTTCGCTCAGATGAGAGCCGATGAAGCCGGCGCCGCCGGTGATGAGGACGCGCATGGCGCAACGGTAACTCCAGTGGCCGGTCGACCTCGATCGACTTCCCGTGGTGCGCCGCGGTCAGCACGGCTCGACATCCTTTAGCACGTCGTGCTCGCTCATCCGCGAGAGCCCTATGCGGGCTCAGGCCAGCAGCGGGGGCGCTGAGCAACGCTGACACTTCGCCCCGATGCCGAGCATCTCCCTCTGCGGGTCAAACACGTACCGGGTTTCCGAGCGCGCCAAGAGTGGGGGATTCACGGTTGGGACGTCAGGTGATGGAGCCCTCGGACGTCACCGGCACCGCGGTCATGGGCTCGGACGGATCGGCTATCGTGGCGCGCCGATGCGGGTCCTTGTCACAGGAGGCGCTGGATTCATCGGGTCACACCTGGCAGTGGAGCTGGCTGAGCAAGGCGCTGACGTCCGCATCCTGGACAACTTCGCCACCGGGCGGCGTTCAAACCTGGCGGTTCTCCCGACGATGTCGAGGTCGTCGAGGGCGACATCCAGAGCTACGAGCGAGTCACCAGCGCGATCGCCGGATGTGATGTCGTCCTGCACCAGGCGGCACTGCCGTCGGTGCCGCGCTCGATCCAGGACCCGCTGACCAGCAACGCCACCAACGTGATCGGGACGCTCAACGTGCTGCTGGCGGGGCGTGACCACCGCGTGCGGCGCGTCGTGCTCGCGTCCTCCTCCTCGGTGTACGGCGCCAACCCAAAGTTGCCCAAGCACGAGGACGACCCGACCCTGCCGATCTCCCCGTATGCCACGGCCAAGCTCGCCGGCGAGGGATATGCCCGCAGCTTTCATCGTGTCTACGGCCTGGAGACCGTCGTGCTGCGTTATTTCAACGTGTTCGGCCCGCGTCAGGACCCGTCATCGCAGTACTCGGCAGTCATCCCGAAGTTCATCTCGGCGCTGCTGCGAGGCGAGCAGCCGACCATCTACGGCGACGGCGAACAGTCGCGCGACTTCACCCCGGTGGCCAACATCGTCCACGCCAACCTGCTGGCGATGGAGGCTCCCGGCTGCGCGGGCCGGGTGTACAACGTCGCCCTGGGAGCCCAGGTGTCGGTCAACCATCTGGCCGACGAGATCGCCGCGCTCGTCGGGTGTGAAGCCAACCCAACCTACGCGCCGGCGCGGCCCGGGGATGTCAAGTTCTCACGGGCCGACGTCTCCAGCGCCGAGGCCGACCTCGGCTACCGGCCGGCGGTCGATCTCCGCTCCGGGCTGGCCATCACCGTCGACCACATCCGCGCTCACGAGCCCGCGCAGGAGTCGGCGTTCGCGTCGAGGGGTTGACGCGCGGTGGGCGCCAGGCCACGGACCCACGGAGGCTGAGATGTGCGGCATCGCCGGCTGGGCGGGTCCGTCGGAATCGGACCCTGAGGTGCTGCGCGAGATGTGCGACGCGCTGCGGCCGCGCGGGCCCGACGGCGACGGTGCGTTCCTCGTACCCGGCAAGGTGGCGCTGGGCTTCCGTCGGCTGGCCATCATCGACCTGCGTACTGGGGATCAGCCGCTGTTCTCGGAGTCTCGCTCGGTGGCGGTGACTTGCAACGGTGAGATCTACAACTTCGTCGAGCTGCGCGAGGAGCTGGTCGCCAGAGGCCATTCGTTCTCCACCGGCTCGGATGCCGAGACGATCGTGCACCTCTACGAGGAGGTGGGCCTGCGGTTCGTCGAGCGCCTCGAGGGAATGTTTGCAATCGCGCTGTGGGACGCGGAGGCCGAGCGGTTGGTGCTGGTCCGCGATCGGTTGGGGGTCAAGCCGCTGTACTACTGCCGCAGCGGCCCGTCGCTCGCCTACGCCAGCGAGCCGCAGGCCCTGCTGGCGGGCGGTTGGGCGTCCCGCCGGCCTGACTACCGCGCGCTCCTGGAGTACATGATCCTGCAGTACGTCCCTCCGCCGCGCTCGGGGTTCGACGGGCATCCGCAAGCTCGCTCCCGGGGCGATGGTGATCTGGGAGCGCGGTCGCGAACGCGAGCAGACCTACTGGCGCCTTCCGGTGCCGCCTGATCCGTTGACCGCCGATCCCGCGCAGGCCCTGGCGGAGCTCGACGACCTGCTACGCGACGCGACACGCCAGCGCCTGCGCTCCGACGTGCCGCTCGGCGCGTTCCTCTCCGGGGGGGTCGACTCGAGCGTCGTGGTGTCGTACATGGCCGAGCTGCAGCGGGGACGTGCGGACATTCTCGATCGACTTTCCTCAAGCCGGATTCAGCGAGGCCGAGCACGCCCGCCGCGTCGCGGACCTCTATGGCACCACGCACGAGGAGCTGACGCTGACCGCCGACATGGTCCCGGCCATCGCCGAGGCGATCCCGCGGATGGGCGAGCCGTTCGCCGACTCGTCAGCACTCCCCACCTACCTGCTCAGCGAGCTGACCCGGCGGCGGGTGACCGTCGCGCTGTCCGGGGACGGAGGGGACGAGGCGTTCGGCGGCTACACCAGGTACGGGCGAGCGATCGCAGTGGCCCGCATGGCGCCTGTGGCGGGGCCGGCCGGGCGACTGCTCGAAATGGCCGTCCCACGCAGGCTCCTCGCCGACCGGCGAGCGGCCAAGGCGATCCATGTCGCCGCCGCCTCGAAGGAGGCCTACCAGCGGATGATGAGCCACTTCGAGCCGCGCGAGCTGCGCTCGATCGCCACTCCCGAGTTCTTGGAGGCCGCCGGCCCCCCGGAGACCGTTTGGAGCGACCATCTGCGGCTCCCCCCGGTCCGTGGCGTGCGCCGGTACTCGGTGCTGGACTCGCTCACCTACCTGCCCGGTGATCTGCTCCCCAAGGTCGACCGCATGTCCATGGCGCACGCACTCGAGGTGCGATCCCCGCTGCTGGACTACCGCGTCCACGAGTTCGCCGCCACGCTGCCTAACGCACTGCGTTGGCACCGGGTTGAGGGCAAGGTGCTGCTCAAGCGCCTCGCCGCGCGCCGCGGTCTTCCCGAGGATCTCGTTCACCGGCGCAAGCAGGGATTCGGGGTCCCGATCGGTCACTGGTTCCGAGACGGGCTGCGCGGCTGGATCGGCGACCTGCTCGCGCCCGACGCCGTGCGAGCCCGCGGGCTGATCAGGCCCGAGGTGGCATCTGCGCTGCTGGCCGACCATCACGCCCGGCTGTCGGACAACACCGTGCGCCTATGGAACCTGGCGGCGCTGGAGCTGTGGTTCCGCGCGCACATCGATTGACGTGCGAGCGCGCACGGGCGCAACGCTGTTCGCGATCGGCGGCCTCGGGCGCGGGGGATCGGAGCTGCAGCTAACCCGGCTGCTGGAGGGCATTGCCCCGGAGCTGCCGCTGACCACGCTGCTTGTCCTGCATCCGGAACGCGATGACTTGCTTGCCGCGCGTCCAGGGTGCCGGTGTGCGGACGATCGTCGCCCCGGAGCTCGCGTCGCGCGGCGTTCTCGGCGCCGTCACCCGCTTTGCGCTCGTGGCCGCAACGCATGGCGCGCGTCCGGCCCCGGCTCGTCTACGCTTGGCTGGAGGAGGCCGCGCTGCTCCTGATTCCGTGGGCGATCGTCACCCGGACGCCGATCCTCGTGGCGCGGCGCAACCTCGCGGGCTCACAAGCCGAGCAGCGCCACCGGGCGCTGGCGCGGATCCAGCGCTGGCTCGAGCGCCACGCGACGCTCGTGACGGCCAACTCCGAGGCGGTCGCTGCCGAGGCCGCAACGTCGCGCGGGATCGACCGGCGGCGCATCCGCATCATCCCCAACGGCCACGAGGTCGGGGAGCCGCTGCCGCTCCCCGAGGGCGACGAGATCGTGATCGGCTACGTGGCGAACTTCCGGCCCGGCAAGGGCCACGCGACGATGCTCGACGCGCTAGGGCTGCTGGCATCCCGGCTGGACTGGCGCGCGCGGTTCGCCGGCCGCGGAGACGATGGTGAACGGTTCACGGCCGAGGTGGCGCGCCGCGGTCTCGCCGATCGCGTGGACGACGGCCCGATGGACGACCCGCATGCGTTCTGGGCGGGCTGCCACATCGCGGCGCTGCTCTCCGACGGCGAGGGATCTCCCAACGCGCTGATCGAGGCGGCGCTCGCAGGGCGGCCGATCGTGGCGACCGCCGTCGGCGGCATTGTCGAGCTCGTCCCCGAGCAGGCCGGAGTGCTCGTGTCCCCCGGTGACCCTCGGGCCGCCGCCGACGCGCTGGAGGCCCTCATCGACGGCGGCCGCGAGCAGCTGCAGGCAATGGGAACGGCCGCTCACCGTCACGCCGCCGCTCGCTTCGATGTGGCGAAGATGGTCCGCGGGCACCGCGCGGCGATCGCGGAGGCGAGCCGCGAGTTGTCTGGACGTCGATGAAGCTGGCGCTCGTCATCGGCGGGCTTCAGCCTGGCGGCTCCGAGCGCCAGCTCGTCGAGCTCGTCCGCGGGAGCCATCCCCAACGGGCGCAGTGCCTCGTCATCTGCCTGGGCCAAGAGGGTGAGTTGGCCGACGAGATCCGCGCGGCCGGCGCGCGGGTGATCTCGCTCGGCGCTCGGCGGTTATACGACCCACGGGCGCTGTGGTTGCTGGGCCGTGTGCTGCGACGCGAGCGGCCGGACGTCGTCTACGCCTTCCTGTTCTGGGGCTACTCCGTGGCCCTGCCGGTCGCACTCCTCGTGGTTCCGCACGCGATCCGTGTTCAGGGCCGGCGCTCGCTGCCCCGCAGCGACGTGCCAAGAGCCGGCTGGATGGAGCCGATTCGTGGCGTCGCCGACCGGTTGGCCGACGCGGCCATCGCCAACAGCATCGCGGTCGGGTCGGCGGTGGCAGCGAATGAGCCCGCGCTTCGGGGTCGGATTTGGGTCGTGCCCAACGGAGTCCGGAATCATCGGCGCGTACCACGCGTCGGAGGCGAAGACATCGTGATCGTCTGCGTGGCCAACCTCATCCCCTATAAAGGGCACGCGACCCTACTGGAGGCGGCCCGCTCCCTGCCGCCGGCCGGATGGCGCCTGTTGCTCGTCGGCGACGGGCCGGAACGCGGCCGGCTGGCGCAGACAGTGGCCGCGACGGGCATGACTGGTCGGATCTCGCTGCTCGGGCGCCGCAGCGACGTGAACGAAATCCTGCGCCGGGCCGACATCGCCGTCCTGCCCCCTACACCGAGGGCATGCCCAACGCGGTGATAGAGGCTATGGCCCACGGCCTGCCAGTCGTCGCCTCCGACGTGGGCGGCGTGCGCTCGCTGCTCGGTGCGGGGGCGGGGCTCGTCGTCGCCCCCGGCGACGTCCGCTCTCTGGCCGACGCGCTGACTACGTCGCTACACGACGGCGAGCAACGTGCAGCGTTGGGCGCCCGGGGTGCCGAGATCGCCCGCGGGATGTTGAGCATCGACCAGATGTGCCGGGCCACCCACGAGGCGCTTGACCAGCTCGTGGCCGAGCGTGCGCGAACGCGGAGGCCCAGGGGCTGGGTGGGGGGGCGATTCCGCCTGCATAATTCGGCCCTATGACGACCGGCGGTTCGTGCTCGCCGTCCGAGGTGGGGATCCATCGTGAATGACGCACCGGAGTCGCCGTACGCGAGCGCCCACGCACACGCATGGCGCTCTCCGGGCTGCGCGCGAGCCGTCGCGTGGGCGCTCCCGATCTCCAATCGCTGCCGGCGACGCGCTTTAGGGGTGCGGGAGCAATCATCCTGGTTATGGCTGTCGCGGCGCCCGTATGGGCCCTCCCGCTGTGGCCATCGAGCCTCACCATCGGTCGTGCGCTTATCCTGCTGGCCGCCGCGCTGCTCGCGCTGGACTGGTACCGCGCCCCGGCCGCGCATCCGCCTGCCAGGTGTGGTGTGGCTGCTGGCGTGTGGGATCGCCGCATTATGCGTGTGGACTGCCATCAACGCGCTGACCTGGGGCTGTGGCACGTGCGGCGGGGACCTGTTCGGCCTGTTCGAGCTCGCGGCGCTGGGTCTCCTGACCGCGGTGGTATGCACGTTGCGGCCGTCGCTGCGCTCGGCGGTCGTCCTTGCCATATTGGCCGGTGGCACGCTTGAGGCCGTTCTAGCGCTGGCCGGTGTGCACGGACTGACGCCTGGAACCGCGGACACGTCGGCGGTCCAGGGGCGCTCGCCGGCACGTTCGGCAATCCCAATGAGTTGGGACTGGCGATCGCGTTTGCGGTTCCGGCGGGGCTCGCGTCGCTGCGGATCCAGCCCATGCGTCCCCGGCCGGGATCATCCTCGCGCTGCTGATCGTCGGCGCCGCGCTGGTGCTGACGCTCTCACGCAGTGGAATCCTCGCGGCGGCGGCGGGCGGGGCGGTCGTGCTGGTGCTCGCCCAGCCGCGGCGCAGCCGACGGCAGCTGAGCGTGGTGGCTGGTCTGAGCTTGGTGGCCGTGGCGATCGGCTTCGGCTACCCGCATTCAACCGGCTGCGCGAGCACGCCGAGACGCGGCGGTCGCCCCGCACTGCAGTCGCGCGACAGGAGCGGATGGGACGGAACCCGGCTCGCCATGGTTATCACCGGCGGGGCGGCGCTTTCGAACCCGTCCGGGCGAGCTGGAGGTCCGTACCGGAGCCCCGGGCAGGGCGTCAGCCGGTCCATTGGCCCGGCCTCAGCGGAGGCCGATACGCGGTGACCTTTCAGGTGCGTACCGTCAACGGCTCGCATCGCGTCGCATACGGGCTCGACGACGCAGACCATCTCAACGGTCCGAGATCAGCCAGGCGACGGCGTCAGGGCATTGGCGTCGGCTGCGCGTGCGCTGGCGACCAACGAGGCCGTCGCCGAACGCCGACTTCTCCGTCTGGTCGCCCTCGGCCTCGGGCGGATTCCTGCTGCGCGACCTCACGCTCGCCGCCCGCCCGCCGGCCGCCGTGACGGCCGCTCACTCTCACCCTGGACACCCGGCTGCTGGGTTCGGCTTACGCGCAGCTCAGGTCCAAGTCGCGTGCGTTTCAACAGCGTGACATCGACTCGCGCTTGTTCGCGGCGGGCGCGTCGCTGTCGGCGTTCGCGACCGACCCGCTGCGCGGAATCGGCTGGGGCCGCTTCGCGGCCTACTCCTCGCGTCACGGCGGCTACGGCCAACTGCCGACGCACGACGAATACTTGCGCTTCCTGGCCGAGCTGGGGGTGCTCGGCGCGCTCCTGCTGCTGCTCTGCATCGCCGTCGTCGGCTGGGCGACGTGGAATGGCGCTTGGGACGAGCTTGGTCTGGCGGTGCTTGGGGCGTTCGTCACTGGAGCCGTAGGGCTCGTGTTCGTTAATGGCCTCGTGGCGCCAGCAGTGATGATGCCGCTCGGCTTCGCCGCGGCGGTGGCGTGCGCCCG
The DNA here is from genome assembly GCA_963731435.1 of uncultured Solirubrobacterales bacterium. Classification (GTDB taxonomy): domain Bacteria; phylum Actinomycetota; class Thermoleophilia; order Solirubrobacterales; family Solirubrobacteraceae; genus Palsa-465. The sequence goes on along the minus strand of CAVSVF010000001.1, from coordinate 303,132 downwards.
CGCTCGCGTCCGAGCTCCGGACGTTACGCGCGAGGCGTCGCCGTGCTGGCCGGCCTACTTCGGCCCGCGTCAACGGCCGGCTCGATGGTGGCCCGCGCGGGCCCGCTGGCGGCGACAGTACGCTGAGGACCCGAATGGCTGACTCCTCCGCGCTTGGATTGGAGCACCTCAGCGAGGCTGCCGTCTTCTCCGAACAGGTGGCACCAGCGAGCGGTTTGAATTCGGCGAAAACTGGACGCGCTTTCTGGACGTGCTGGACGATCAACGGATCGCGGAAGCCGAGGCGTCGCTGCGCGCGATGCTCGACCGTCCCATCTCGACGGTATGACGTTCGTCGACGTCGGCTCCGGTTCGGGCCTTTTCTCGCTCGCTGCGGCCCGGCTCCGCGCCGCTCGGGTGCACTCGTTCGACTACGACCCGAGCAGCGTCACGTGCACCGAGGAACTGCGCCGCCGCCACGCGCCGCCGGAGTGCCGCTGGACGATCGAACGTGGCAGCGCCCTCGATGCCGGTTATCTCGGACTCGCTGGGTACTTCGACATCGTTTACTCCTGGGGCGTACTGCACCACACAGGAGACATGTGGAGCGCGATCGACAATGTCGCGCGCCTGGTCGCACCCGGTGGCCTGTTGTTCATCTCGATCTACAACGACCAGGGAAGGCGCAGCCGACTATGGCGGGGCGTCAAACGGCTCTACAATGAACTCCCCGACGCCGCGCGGGTGCCGTACGTCGTCGCCGCGATGGCACCCCGTGAAGGTTGTCGGCCACGGGCTGCAGCGCGCGTGGGCGCCCGCAGGACTACGTCCGCACCTGGACTGAGTACAAGAGCGGCGCGGGATGAGCCGCTGGCACGATCTGGTCGACTGGGTCGGCGGCTATCCGTTCGAGGTCGCAGCGCCGGACGCGGTATCGATCGTTTACATGCCCCCACGATTTCACCCTTGAGCGTCTGAGACCTGCGGCGGAGGGCTCGGGTGCAACCAGTTCGTGTTCGCTCGTGTCAGACTGAGGCCGCCCGCGTCGCCCGTTCGGCTGGCGCGTCCCGCCGCTCGATCCGCGGCTTCCACGGTCATCGGCGACCTCTCGTCCGTCGCCGGCGCGCGGCTGGCAACGTCGATCCTGAGCGTCGGCGGATCGATCGCGACAACCCATCTGCTCGTTCCCCGCGAACTACGCGGTGATCGCGTACATGGGCGTCGGCGCGACGCTGATGCTGGTCGCCGGTTCGGGCTGGACCAGCGCCGCCGTGTCGCCCGTTACGGACGCGAGGAACTCGAAAATACCTCGGGGATGCGCGGCGTCGTATGGGCGCGCGTCGCGATCACGATCCCGGTCGTGATCGCCGCGGTGGGGCTGTTCGCATTCTCAAGGCGGTCCGATCGCTGCCGACTGAGCTCACCTGGCCGTTGGTCTGGTTGACGATCGTAATCGGAACACTCGGGGTCGCCTGCGATCAGATGATCGTCGGCTGGAAACGTTCGGACGCATGCGCACCGGCGCCAGAGCCGGCACCGTTCGCCAGCTCATGCTGCTCGTCGGACTGGTGGCGCTGGTGGTGGCCTCGGGTGGTGCCCGCGCTCGCCGGAATGCGTCGCGTGGCTGATGGTTGCGGTTCACGGTTCTGTTGAGCGCGGCGCTCGCGATCGCGCTGCGGGGACACGCGCTGTTGCCACCCCGCGTCTGGAGCACGCCCGATCCGACAGGTGCTGGCCTTCTCGCTGCCGCTGCTGGGGTTCTCGGCCTGCCAGTACGTCATGAGCTCGATCGACATCGTGGTCCTCCGCGCCTTTCGGCCGGCCGCGCAGGTCGGCATCTACGCACTCGCCTATTCGGGCTACGCGACCTTGCAATCGCTTGCAGCCTCGATCACCGTTGTGTTGATCCCGCTGCTGTTTCGCTGCGTGTCGGCGGTCGGTCGGAGCTTATCTCCCGCTACTTCGAAGGGCTGCTGCCGACCGTCATCCTGGCCTTCAGTGCCGCCGGCGGGCTGCTGGCGCCGATTGGCGCACTGCCGTACCGGTTTTTTCGGCGCGGGTTCGGCGGCGCGGCCGAGCCGTTCGCGATCCTCGTGGCGGCCGCGGTGATGCTCGCGATCGCCAGCTCGTGGCGCCGATCCTGATGCTGCACGAGCGCACCGGGATGACGTCTGCCGATCAGCCTGGCCGCGTTGGCGGTCAACGTCGGGGGCGATCTGATGCTCGTCGGCTGGGCGGGGATCGGAGGCGACGGTCCCGCGCTCGGCAACCGCCGCGGCCGTCACCTTGACCGCCGCCGGCTACCTCGCTGTCGCCCGCCGGGAGCTAGGGATAAGGCCGTCGCTACATCCCACGCTGTTCGCGCCGCTCGTCGCCGGCATCGTGCCGACCGTGTTGGGAAGCGCCGCGTTCGGACTCGCATGCGCCGCGACGGCCGCCGTGCTGGTGCTGGTGCTACGCCGCCCTTGTGCGCGCACGACGCCGAGCTGCTTGCTCGCCTCGATCTGCCGTCGCCGCTTCGCGTCCCGTTGATGCGCCTGATCGGCTGGCTGGTCCATTAGCGCAGCGATGGTTTGTCGCTTGACCTAACTGGACCGGCCCGGCGCGGCAGGCGTGAGCACGGCTCCCATTGGGCGGCGATGCGGTCCGGTGTGTGTTCACCGGAAACGTAAGCGCGACAGCGCGACGAGAGCTCGGCATGATTCGCGTGCGTCTCCCACGCCGCCGCGGCGAGCGCCGCCAGCCGGCGGAGGAGCCGCCGGCCACCAGCCGAGCTCCGGCGCTCCACCGTCCATCGGGATCGTGGGAGAGGACAAGCGCCGGACGCCAGGCCTTCCCTCAAGTAGGACGTTAGACATGCCCTCGGCCCGGGAGGTGTTCAGCACCGCGACCGCGCGATCAGCAATGGACCGAGCGCTTCTCGATGCATGGGTCCCAGCAGCTCCAGGTTCGGGAGTGTGGCTGCCCGCTCGACAGGTCACGGTCGAGTGGGTCTGTCCCGGCGGGCCGCCGCGACCATAAGGAAGCGCGGTGCGGAAGCCGCTGCGGCTAGCTCCACCACGGCCTGGGTGCTTGTTCTTTCAAGGCGGCCGATCGACAGTGCCTCGGCCGGTGTGGTCCGGTCGGCGCCGTTCGGCGATCGATCGGATCACGCGCTGACGCTGCCAGCGGGTCGCGCCAGTTGGCCTGGGCGTCGGTCTGCACCACGATCGTGCTCGCGGAGCGGGTGCCCACCCGGAGGCGCGGCGCGACGATGCCGGCGCTGAGGTATCGCGGATCGAAGTCGAGGTCGGACGCCACCGAGTGCACGAACCGTCGCCCGCGCGCCGGTGCGGCAACGCCGGCCAGGCCCGTGAACGAGCCGCTGCCCGCTGTACTACGACGTCGGCGTCGACTCCCCGCAGCGCCGCCTCGGCGAAGCGCACGAAGCTGCGTCCACCCACTCCGAACGGTGGCAAGCGGAGGATCTCCAGACCATCGACCGTGTCCGCCATCTCGGCGGGAGGATCGGCAAGTGCCAGCGCGACGCGGCGGCCGCGCCGCCGCAGCGCCTGCGCAATCAGGAAGAACCTGTGTCGTCGGCGCCGCCGGCCATCCAGAAGGGGCACGCCCGCCCGTGCCGCAACGAGCGGACTGGCGTAGGAACGAAGAACAGGACCTACGGCCGCAACGCAGTCACCAGGTGTCAGCGCTCTGCGGGAACCGCAGCCGGCTCGCTCAGCAGGCGGCGATAGAGCGAATCAAGGTCATCCAGCAGCCGCTCGAGAGAGAACATCCCCCGAACGTGTCTACGCGCCGCAACCCCCATCCGGTCTCTCATCTTGGTGTCCCGTTCAGTACGGATAGCCTTGGCCAGGGACGAACCGCCATCCCGATCGACCAGCAGACCCGTTTCACCGTCTCGGATCACGGTGCTTGCGCCACCGACGCTCGTGCTGATCGTGGGAAGGCCTCCGCCGCAGCCTCGATCAGCTCACCGGGGTGCCCTCATTGTCTGAGGTGAACAGAGATGTCGCTGGCGAAGTAGACGTCCGGCATGTCCCTGCGAAAGCCCGCCCATGCACCGCCCACGCAGCCGTTCGTCGGTGGCCGCGGCACGCAGCTGGCACGCAAGCTCGCCGTCTCCAGAATCAGGAAGTGGACATTTGCAGGTCGGAGAGCGCGCGGGCGGGCTCAGGAACCGGTCAACGCGCTTGATCGGGGCCAAGCGGGCGATCAGGGTCACCAGCACCACGTCGGAGGAATGCCAGCTCACCGCGGAGGGCCAAACGTCTCGTCTCTTGCGCGTGGCCGTCGAGCTCGAACTGCGAGAGTTCGAAACCGAGCGGGATGACCTCAAACCGCTCCCTCGGCGCGACCCCCAGGCCAACCAGCTCATCACGTACTTCCTCGCTTACGGCAATCAGGCGGTCGGTGCGTCCCAGCACCCGCTCAATCGTCCGGTAGATGCGGTTCATCCGGGTGAGAAGTATCCAGTGAGTGAATGACCGTGCGTATGCACCATGCGCGGGGGGGGTCGCCGGCGCGCCAGCGAGAGAAGGCGGCGATTCGCCCCAGCGTCCGGCCTTCGCAGCGTGGGTATGAACGAGATCCGGATCGAGTCGCCGGAGCAACCTGACCAGCGAGGCCAGCGCCCGGAGATCACCGATTCCGGGATTTCGGCCGAGGCACGGGACACGGACCGGCGGACGCCCTGCTCATGAGCGAGGTAGTCCATGCTTCCCTCTGCCGGGCCTTCCTGGCCCAGGAGTAACGTCGTCGCGTAGCCGAGCTCCTCCATACGACTTGTCACCGTGATGGCCTGGATCGATGGGCCGCCAGTTGAGCCGGGCGATGATGCGCGTGACCCGGATCGGATCGCGGTTGGGTTGCATTCCCACGAAGACGAGGATGAAGAAATTCTTATGGCGAATCGGTCGCCCAATAACCTACCTTTGTGGGCGTGGACGTGCCCCTGGGCATCAGGCTGGGGATCGACCTAGCGCTGGCGACTGCCCTCGCGTACGTGTTCACGCCGCTGGCGATCGCCGCTGCCCAGCGGTTCTCCTTCTTCGACCGTCCCGTCGGCTACAAGGGCCATGCTGCTCCCACCCCGTATCTGGGCGGCGCAGCGGTGATGGTCGCGTTCGCCATCGTTCTCCTGGTCGGAGCCGGCCATCCCGAAGAGACGTTCCCCCTGCTCGGCGGGGTGCTCATCCTGTGGGCGCTGGGTACCGCCGATGACCGGCGGCCGGTCGCCCCGCTGGTCCGGGTCGCGGTGGAATTCGTCCTTGCGGTGCTGCTCTCGCTTACGGGCCACGGCTGGCAACTCGACGTCGGCGCGCCCCTGAATGCCGTCATCAACGGCGTCTGGGTGGTCGGCGTCATCAACGCCTTCAACCTGTTCGACAACATGGACGGAGCGGCCAGCACGATCGGGCTGGTCACCGCACGGCACCTGCGTGCTGGGCTGGCTCAACAATGAAGTGTGGGTGGTGGCGGGAAGCGCTGCCCTGTGCGGCGCCTGCCTTGGTTTTCTCCCCTACAACCTGGCCGGACCGGCGAAGATCTTCCTGGGCGATGGGGGCAGCATGCCTCTCGGGTTTGCCGTGGCGATGCTGGTGGCCAGCGCCGCCCGGGGCGCGGAACCGTCACTGCTGTCGCTCCTGACCGGTTTGGCGCTGGTCGGCCTCCCGGTCCTAGACACCACGCTGGTGATCGTTTCTCGGCGCCGGCGCGGAATCTCCGTCCTCACCGGCGGCCAGGACCATCTCACCCACAGGACGAAGCAGCGCGTGAGGACCGCCCGGCGGGTCGCGCTGGTGCTGGGGGCAAGCCAGGCGTTGATCAGCGCTCTGGTGATCGTCGCTGCCCGGACGAGCTCCACAACGCTCGTCTACGCGGTGCTGGCCTTCTCGGTCACCGCTGCGATGTCGATCCTGTGGCTCGAGAGGGCAAGCGAGCTACCGTCTCACGCCGCCGTGCTCGCCGAGGAGGAGAACGCCCTACCCGAGGGCCGGGAGATGCTCTTCCGGACATCGAGCCGGCCGGGAGTGGTCGGATCGCTCGCACTGTCCGTCCTCGGCCTGGGCGCGGGCCTCAGCCCCCTCTTCTCCGCGTACTACGGGATCGGGGTTTGGATCCCGGTCGGGCTGGTGCTGGTGATCGCCGCTGCTCTGGAGCGACGGTTCGATCGCACCGCATCACGCTGCCGCTCGGGCTGGCGGTGGGTGGCCTGGCGGGCCTTGGACTCTCTCTCGCTGATCTCCTCGGGATGGGCGCAGACGGCCGAGGCGGCCGTCACCGATGGGAACCGCTGGCTCGTCTACGTCGCCCTGGTGCTGCTGGCAGGCCTGCTGCTGACGGGCGCAGGCACACGCGGATGCTGCTGATAGCCGTCGGCGCGGGCATCCTCGTGGTCGCTGTCACGGTGATCGCGCGGATGCTCGGTGCCGGCGGCGCCTCGGTGTTCCTGGGGGGCCGACTGAACTCTCCCCTTGGATACGTCAACGGCGAGGGATGCGTGTTCGCCATGGGTTGCTGGCTGGCGCTGGCCCTGGCGGAGCGGCGCGAGCCACCGGTGGCCGGTCTCGGCGCAGCCGCCGCAGTGCTGCTGGCCGGACTCACGCTGCTTTCGCAATCTCGGGGCGCCGCGATCGCGATGCTGGTGGCTCTGTTGCTGAGCTTGGTGGCCTTCCCGGGGCGTCCGCGGCGAGTGTTCGCGCTCGCAGCGATCGGAGGTGCGCTGGCCGCTGCGGGCGGAGCGCTGCTGAACGTGTACGACGCCAGCGGAGGCGCCGCGGTGTCGCTCCCCGCGGTCCATCACGCCGCGGCGACTCTCTGGCCGCCGCGGCGGTGGCGGGGCTGCTGTGGACGCTGCTCGTCGCCGCCGCGGGGGAGCTCGAACGGCCGGCGCACCGAGCCGTCGCAGCCCGGCCGCCGGTCGCGGCTGCTCTGCCGTGGTGGTGGTGATGATCCCCGCCTCCGTTCTGGTGATCCGCGCCGGAAGGATCGAGCACTCGCTGCGCAGCCAATGGCACGCCTTCGTTCACCTCTCCGAGGCTCCGGCCGGCCAGGCATCAAGCGAGACCCGCATCTTCTCGGGCGCGGGCAACCGCTACGACTACTGGCGGATCGCCTGGAACGTATTCACCGACCATCCCCTCGCCGGCATCGGAGCTGGCAATTACGCGAGCTACTACTACCTGCAGCGCCATACCCAGGAGGCGATCGAGAACCCGCACTCGCTTGAGCTGCAAACCCTTTCCGAGCTGGGATGTGGTGGGCGTGCTGCTCATCGTCTTCCTAACCGGCGTCGGCTGGGGCGCGGCTCGGCTCCGGCGCGCCGCCCGCTCATCGTCCGGCGCGCGGACGGTTCTGGTGGCGGGGGGGGCGCATTTGTCGTGTGGCTGGTCGACACCAGCGGAGACTGGATGCACCTGCTGCCCGGAGTCAGTGCGATAGGCCTGCTGGCAGCGGCGGTGCTCTGTTGCGAGGATGGAACCAGGCGGACGCAAGAGCGTCCCGCCAGCCGCCGGATGGGCCTGTTTCTCGTGGGGGGAGCCGCAGTGGCGCTGCTGCTGATCGTCTCCGGGGCGAACCTGATGCGCCAAGGTTTGGCTCAGCGCTACCTCAGCGACGCCCATAAGCAACTCGCCCACGACCCCGCGTCCGCGATTCGCTCGGCACAGAGCTCGCTACGGCTCGACGCCGCCAACCTGGACGCCTACTACGTGGCGGCGGCCGGACAGGCCCGGTTCGATCGTGCCTCAGCCGCTTACTCAACCCTCTTCGCAGCCGTCGACGAGGATCCTCATCAGTTCGTGACCTGGGTGCTGCTGGGCGATCTGGAGGTTCGTCTTCGCAACTTCCCATGGCCCGTCGGTTTTATGGCATCGCACGTGGTCTCGATCCCAACGATCCGGGTGTGCGCGAACTCGCGACAAATCCCGCGGGGGCGTGAGGGGGTCTTGATTAGGCCGGACCTTCCCCTACCATCGCGCCCGATGTGGCGTAGGTCCGCGCTCGCTCTTGTAGTCAGCTTGGGTCTCCTTGCGGCATCGCTCGGCGCGCCAGCGCGCGCCGGAGCATTCAGCAAGGCGATCTGGGGCCCCGTGTACCGGAATGGGGTCAACCAGTTCCCAATTTACAAGCAGCTGGGTGTCTCGATCTACGAGGACGACGTGGACTGGTTCGAGGTCGCCCAACGCGGCCGCGACACCCGCCAACCCCGGAGACCCGGCGTACCATTGGCCGACCGAGCTCAGGCAGGCCATCGAGCAAGCCCAGCGGTACCACATGCGGGTGCTGCTGCAGATCATCGGACCCCGGGATGGGCGAACGGCGGAAGGTCATGGAACTGGGTGCCAAATCATCTGAGCGACTTCTCCAGCTTCGCGGCAGCGGCGGCGCGCGAGTACCCGGGGGTCAAGCTGTGGATGGTCTGGGGCGAACCGGACCGTAAGACCAACTTTGAGCCGCTGTATCGGCGCCGTACAACGCCACCAGGCTCAACCACAAGCAGCAGATCGCGCCGCACAACTACGCGAGGATGCTCGACGGCGCGTACGGGGCCATCAAGGCCGTCAACCGTCACGACGAGGTGATCGGCGGAGCCACCTTCACGACTGGCGATATCTATCCCAAGCTGTGGATCGAGAACATGCGGCTTCCGAACGGTCGGCGGCCGAGAATGGACATGTACGCCCATAACCCGTTCACCCGCAAAGCGCCGAACTTCCACGACCGGCCCGAGTCCTCGGGGGCGGTGCAGTTCTCCGACCTCCCGGAGCTGGCCGGGTGGGTTGATCGCTACCTGCACCGCGGGCTTCCGCTCTTCCTCTCGGAATGGTCGATACCGACTGCGCCCGACGCGCAGTTCAACTTCTGGGTAGACGCCCCTGTGGCGGCCAGCTGGATCCGGGACGCGCTCCGGCTGTCCAGCCAGTGGAAGCGAATCGCCGCGCTCGGCTGGATTCCTCTCTACGACGATCCTTCCGCCGGTAGCTTCAGCGGCCTGCTCTACTCGTCAGGAAAGCGAAAGCCGCTCTTCAACGCCTTTGCGCGATGAAATTCGCCGCTGTGACATTGCTGCTGACGCTCGCCCTCACCACGGCGAGTGTGGCTGCCGCCTCGGAACCGGGAGTCCACGTCGACCCTGGCTCGCCGGCGGGCAAGGAGTACCAGATTCCTGTCTCCTCCACGAGGTCCGAGCTGGCGCGGAGGAGGCGGCGGCGCCTCAGGTAACGGGCCTCTGTTCGGATCCGGCGTGAGGCCCGGTGGACCAAGCGCATCCCGCGGATCGACGACCGGCGCGACGGGTTCAGCGTCCTCCGGTCGTACCAACACTCGGGGACCAGCACCCCCCGGGGCGTGCGTACGGGCAGCGCCGGATCGGCTCCGGGCCCAGGACGCGCGTTTGTCGCCCTTGGACCCGCGCCCGCCGGAGCGACCAACCCGACCGGGGCGGGGGGGCAGCTCGTGGATCGCCCTGCTCGGCGGGGCCGCGCTGGTCGCTCTGCTCGGAGGGGGCGGTGGCCTGCTGCTGCGACGGCGCTACCCCTCCGAGCGATCGGGCCCATGACTCAGAGCGGAGACCGGGCATGACGATCGGCGTAGTCGGGCTGGGCTACGTCGGACTTCCCGCTGGTGGCGGCCTTCGCCGAGGCCGGCGAGAACGTGGTCGGGCTCGAAATCGACGCTCAGCGTCTCGCAGCGCTGCGCGCCGGCGACTCGTACGTGGAGGATGTCCCGCCCGAGCGGCTCAAGGCCGTCTCCCTCAGAACGCGGTTCACCCGTCGCTACGCGGACCTGGCGCAGGTCGACGCGGTGATCATCTGCGTGCCGACCCCGCTGACCACCAACCGGGAGCCCGATCTTGGACCGCTCAACGCCGCGGCCAGCGCGCTGGCCCAGGTACTGCAGGCCGGCCAACTGGTCGTGCTGGAATCGACGACCTACCCGGGCACGACGCGCGAGCGACTTGTGCCGCTGCTGGAGGAATCGGGGCTGAAGGTGGGTGAGGACCTGAACGTCGCCTTCTCGCCAGAGCGAGTCGATCCCGGGAGAACCGACTACACCCTGCGCAACACGCCGAAGGTGCTGGGCGGCATCACCGAGCGGTGCGGGGACCGGGCGGAGCAGCTCTACAGCTGCGTCTGTGACCACGTGATCAGGGTGTCGACCCCGGAAGCCGCGGAGCTGACCAAGCTGCTGGAGAACATCTTTCGCAGCGTGAACATCGCCATGGTCAACGAGATGGCCATCCTGGCGGAACGGATGGGGGTGGACATCTGGGAGGTCATCGATGCTGCCTCCAGCAAGCCCTACGGGTTCATGCGCTTTGAGCCGGGACCCGGGATGGGTGGCCACTGCCTGCCCGTCGATCCGTTCTACCTGACCTGGCGCGCGCGGGAGTTTCACATGGCCACGGAGTTCATCGAGCTGGCCGGCAAGGTCAATCAACAGATGCCGATGCACTGCGTGAGGCGCATCGAGGATGCCCTCAACGAGCTGGAGAAGCCGATCAAGAACTCACGGATCCTGGTGCTGGGCGCCAGCTACAAGAGCGGGGTGGGGGACGTCAGGGAGTCCCCGGCGCTTCGCATCATCGACGTGCTGCGCGAGCGAGGCGGGAATGTCCTCTACCACGACGACTACGTTCCCGAGCTGCCGGGGATGGACCTGCGGAGCACCCCGCTGGAGCAGGCCCTGTGTGAGACGGACGCGGTCGTCCTGGTCACGGCGCACCCGGGAATCGATTACGAGGCGATCGCCGAACGCTCGCGCCTGTTCATCGACCTGCGAGGGATAACCCGCGGGAAGAAGGCCGAGAACCTGGTCCGTCTCTGATCCGGAGGCGGGTCTTAGGCCAGATCGCGTATCATCAGTTCGCCGGTCACATGCTCACTCCGCAACGACCTCGCGCAGACTGTGACGTCCGCGACAAGGAGCTGATGTCACGCGCACGCAGCGGACTCGGCTCAAGCCGGAGGTGGTCCTTGGCAGAGGGCTCGGCGCGCGGCTCGACTGGGTGCGCGCGGACCTCCTCCGTACGCTACGGCTTGTAGGTCATCGTGAGTGAGCATGGACGCAATCTTGACGAGGCCACCGTCGCGGGGTTCGGGGACGAATGGACGGCGTTCGACCAGCGCAAGCTAACCGGCGAAGAGCTACAGCGGGCGTTCGATGCCTATTTCTCCGTCTTCCCGTGGGGGCTCTCGATCGTGACGCCGAGGGGTTCGACGTCGGGTGCGGCAGCGGAAGGTGGGCCCGACTGGTAGCGCCGCGTGTGGGACGTCTGCACTGCGTCGATGCTAGTGCGGATGCACTTGCGGTCGCTCGGTGGACCCTCCGCGACAGTCCAAACTGCGTGTTTCACCATGCGACCGTAGGAGAGCTGCCGTTCCCTCCTGAGTCGATGGATTTCGGCTATGCGCTCGGGGTCCTCCATCACGTTCCTGACACCGCCGGCGCTATCCGGGCGTGCGTCCGAACGTTGCGGCCCGGAGCGCCGCTGCTGGTCTACCTGTACTACGCGCTCGACGGACGCCCTTGGTGGTATCGCTTTCTGTGGCTCGTCTCTGACTGCACACGGCGCGCGGTATCGCGACTGCCGCACCGCGCAAAACTGGCGATCTCGACGCTCGTGGCGACCTGTGTTTACTGGCCGTTGGCGCGGACGGCACTGCTGGCGGAGCGCTTGGGCGCACCGGGTGATCGCGTTCCGCTGGCCTTCTACCGGCGTCACAGTCTCTACACGATGCGCACTGATGCCTACGACCGGTTCGGTACGCGGTTGGAGCAACGCTTCACGGCCGAACAGGTTCACCAGTTGTTGGCGGATGCCGGCCTCAGTGAGATACGACTATCGGACGGGCCGCCCTTTTGGTGTGCCGTGGGTCGCCGTCAGTGAGCAGTCGTGCGAGCCTTAGGACCTCGTCCGTAGTTCGCGGCGACCGTGTGACGCGCCGGCCGCGGGTGCGGGCACGTTGCCTACCGTTGACCGGTCTGTGCGGAACGCCGGCGCCGCCTCCACGTCCTCGGCCTCAACGCGGTGCCCAGCGGCGCAGCGAACCTCGGTGGACACCGGCTCACCGCAGCCGCGGTGGCGCAGCTCCAGCGGGCCGCCACGGTCGTCGAGCCAGCGGTCCCCCCACTGCATTAGCGCCACCAGCGAGGGAAGCAGGTCGGCGCCCTTCTCGGTGAGGCGGTAGCGCTGCCGGGTCCGCTGCCCCGGCTCGCGGTAGTCCTCGCGCTCCAGCAGCCCCTGATCGACCAGCTCACGGAGACGGGCCGCGGTCGCCGGCTCGCTGAGCCCGACGCGATCCGCGAAGTCGTCGAAACGGGAGGTCCCGTAGAAGGCCTCACGCAGGATCAGGAAGGCCGAGCGGGTGCCGACGACGTCGAGGGCTCTCGCCAGCGTGCAGCGGTCGGCCGTCCATCCCTCCCGCGGATCCAGTACTCCGGTCAGGTGCAGCTCGTGTGGCATTCCAGCGCATTATAGCTGGCTTTAGTAGCGCTAAGTCAGTGTGTTAGGATCTCTGGCTATGTCTTACTTTAGTCAGCTCTCGCTACGCCGCGATGCGACTCGCCGGAACGCTTCGCCGCGCCTGGTTCTCTCAATCGTCTCGGCGGGGGTGGTGCTGGCCAGCCTCGACCTGTTCATCGTCAACGTCGCCCTACCGCAGATGGCCAGGGACTTCAGGCTCGGCCCGGGGGGCCTGTCCTCCCTGTCCTGGGTGCTGAACGGCTACGCGATCGTCTACGCCGCCCTGCTGGTGCTGCTCGGTCGGCTGGCCGACCGGTACCGCAGGGACCGCGGCTTCCTGCTCGGGGTGACGGTGTTCGTGGCCGCCTCCGCCGCCTGCGGCGCGGCGAACAGCGTGCCCGCGCTGGTCGCGTTCCGGCTGCTCCAGGCCGCCGGAGCGGCGTTGCTGACGCCGACGTCCCTCAGTCTGGTCCTGGCCACGGCGCCCCCAGAGCGGCGCCAGAGCTCGGTCCGCGCCTGGACTGCGATCGGAGGGATCGCTGCGGCGCTCGGGCCGGTGATCGGCGGACTGCTCGTAGCCGGAAGCTGGCGCTGGGTGTTCCTGGTCAACGTGCCGATCGGGCTGGCGGCGCTGGCCGCCGGCTGGCGGGCGCTGCCAGCGATATCTGGCCACCCGGTGACCGCCCCCAGCCCCCTCGGGGCGGTGCTGGTGACCGTCGGGGTCGGCGCCCTCTCCCTGGGCCTGGTCCAGGGGAACACCTGGGGTTGGGGCAGCACCCGGACCGTCGGTGTGCTGATCCTGGCCGTGGCGGCACTCGCCCTGTTCGCCGCCCATTGCGCGCGTAGCTCCAACCCGCTGATCGACCGCAAGCTGTTCCGGCTGCGTCCGTTCACCGGAGCCTCGGCGGTGGCGCTGCTGTTCTCGATGGCCTTCGGGGCGATGCTCCTCTCCCGGGTCCTGTGGGCCCAGGACGTGTGGCACTGGTCGGCGCTGAAGACCGGCCTTTCGGTCGCCCCCGGTCCGCTGATGGTGCCGCTGTTCTCCTTCCTGGTCGCGGGGAGGCTGATCGAGCGGTTTGGGCCCGGGCGGGTGATCGCCGCAGGCTCCACGATCTTCGCCGCCGGCGCGGCCTGGTGGGCGCTGGCCGCCGGCATCCAGCCGCACTACGCCAGCGAGATGCTGGGAGGAATGCTGCTGACCGGTATCGGCGTTGGCCTGACGCTGCCGACCATGATGGCGACGGGCGCCTCCTCGCTGCCACCCCACCAGTTCGCCACCGGATCGGCGGTTGTCAACATGCTCCGCCAACTGGGACTGGCTGTGGGCGTGGCGGTCCTGATCGCGGTGCTCGGGGTCCCCGCATCCCCCAGCGAGGCGGTGCGCTCGTATGCGAACGCCTCCTGGGTGATCGCGCTGGCTTCGTTGGCCGCCGGGCTCGCGGGACTGGTGCTGATTCCGCGGCGGAGGCTCCGCCCCGAGCCGGGCGTTGCCGGAGAGGCTGCCCAGCGGGGCGAAACGGAAGCGCCTGCTCTGCAGCGCGCCTGAGCCCTGATCGGCCCCCGCCGAAGCGGGAGTGACCAGGGGTCAGCGCAGCAGCTCAGTTCTCGTCAGAGTGACCGTTCTCGGAAGGCAGGTCGAGGTCGGCGAGCTCGTCGGCGAAGCCGAGCGATGACCCTCCGCGCCCGATGTCCTCGAGGTCGGAGAGGTCGGGCTCGATCCCACCGGTGAACCCGCTCAGCGACTCACCGTCGCCGAGGCCGAGCTCGGCCGCCAGCTCATCGTGGTCAAGCAACCCGACGTCGTCGATACCGCGGGGCAGCGGCTCCGAGGGCTCGATCTCGATCCGCCGGTAGCGCTTCAGGCCGGTGGCGGCCGGGATCAGCTTCCCGATGATGACGTTCTCCTTGAGACCATTCAAACGGTCGATCTTGCCCTCAAGCGCGGCGTCGGTGAGGACCTTGGTCGTCTCCTGGAAGGAGGCCGCCGAGAGGAACGAGTCCGTATTCAGCGACGCCTTCGTGATGCCGAGGATGATCTCCTCCGACTGCGCCGTCTCGCCGCCTGCCTCCTGCACCTGGCGGTTGATCTTGGCGTACTCGTTGCGATCGACGAACTGGCCGGGGAGCAGGTCGGTGTCGCCCTTCTGGTCGACCCGGACCTTCTTCATCATCTGGCGCACGATCAGCTCGATGTGCTTGTCGTTGATGTCCACGCCCTGGGACTTGTAGACCTCCTGGACCTCGCGCACGAGGTACAGCTCGGTCTCGGTCCGTCCGCGAATCGCCAGCAGCTCGTGGGGATAGAGCGAACCCTCGTTGAGCTGCGTCCCCGGCTCGATCTTCTGACCGGAGGTGACGAACAGGAGCGTGCGCCGGGGGAAGGTGTGGCGATGCTCCTCCCCGCCCTCGTCGGTGACCACGACCGTGACCGCCCTGTCGGAGTCCTCAATCGAGACCTTGCCGCCGACCTCGGCGATCTTGGCCAGACCCTTCGGTCGCCGCGCCTCGAACAGCTCCACTACCCGCGGCAGGCCGTGCGTGATGTCCGCGCCGGCGACGCCGCCGGTGTGGAAGGTCCGCATCGTCAGCTGCGTGCCGGGCTCACCGATCGACTGAGCGGCGATGATCCCGACGGCATCGCCGATCTGGGCGAGCTTGCCGGTGGCCATCGAGCGGCCATAGCAGGCCTGGCACACGCCCGTGGGGGCCTCGCACTTGAGCACCGAGCGCACCCGGAGATAGATCGGGTCGCCCTTGTCGATGTCGTCGGACCAGGCCTCGACCAGATCGGCGAGCTCGGCCCGGTCGATCTCCTGTCCCTGGGCCACGATCATCCGGCCACGCTTGGTCTTCAGGTCGACCGCAGCGACCCGGCCGATCAGGTTGTCGTTCGGCTCACCCGTGGGGCGCAGCCGCCGGGTCTCCGGATTGACCTCGACCTTGGACACCGGCATGTCGATCGAGCCCTCGGTGCCGCAATCCTCCTGACGGATGATCACGTCCTGGGCCACGTCGACCAGGCGCCGGGTCAGGTACCCGGAGTCCGCCGTGCGCAGCGCCGTGTCGGCCAGGCCCTTGCGGGCCCCGTGGGTGGAGATGAAGTACTCGAGCACGGTCAGGCCCTCCATGAAGTTGGCCTTGATCGGGCGCTCGATGATCTCCCCCTTCGGGTTGGCCATGAGACCGCGCATCCCCGCCAGCTGCCGGATCTGCGAGAACGAGCCTCGGGCTCCGGAGTTGGCCATCATGAAGATCGGGTTCAGCTCGTCGAGATGCTCGTTGAGCGCCTCCCCGACCTCGGTGGTGGCGTGGTCCCAGAGGTCGGTGACCGCCTCGTGGCGCTCCTCCTGGTCCATCTCACCGGCGCCGTACTGCTCCTCGATCGTGGCCAGCCGCTGGTCGTAGCCGGCCAGGATCTCCGCCTTGCGCGGCGGAGTCTGGACGTCGTTCTTGGAGATCGTCACTCCCGCCTGGGTGGCGTAGTGGAAGCCGATGTCCTTGAAAGCGTCAAGCACCAGCGAGATCGTGGCCGCGCCGTAGCCCTGCACGAGGTCGTCGACCAGCTTGGTGGTGTCCTTCTTCTTCATCGAGCGGTTGACGAACTCATACGTGCTGCTCTCGAACTCCTCGCCGAGGGCCTCGGCGATCGCCCGCTCGATCTTGTCGTTGTAGATGATCCGCCCGACCGTGGTGAGGACGTGGCCGCCCTCCCGGCCCAGCGGGCGGAACTCGGCCAGATCATGGAGCTTGACCACGCCGTGCTCGTAGGACCACTCGGCCTCCTGCGCCGTGCGGTACACGTGCGGACGGGGGTCGTGGGTAGCGGGATCGATCTTCTCCAGCGCGCTCTCGTCAGGTCCATAGGTCAGGTAGTAGGCCCCGAGCACCATGTCCTGCGTGGGGGTGGCCAGCGGCGCCCCGTGAGCGGGAGAGAGGATGTTGTTGGCCGAGAGCATGAGGATCCGCGCCTCGGCCTGGGCCTCCGCGGAGAGCGGCAGGTGCACGGCCATCTGATCGCCGTCGAAGTCGGCGTTGAAGGCGTGGCAGACCATCGGGTGGACCTGGATCGCCTTGCCCTCCACCAGCACGGGCTCGAACGCCTGGATGCCGAGACGGTGGAGCGTCGGCGCGCGGTTGAGCAGCACCGGGTGCTCGTGGATGACCTCCTCCAGCACGTCCCACACCTCAGGGATCATCGAGTCGACCATCTTCTTGGCCGCCTTGATGTTCTGAGCGGACTTTCGCTCGACCAGGCGGGCCATGATGAACGGCTTGAACAGCTCCAGCGCCATCAGCTTCGGCAGGCCGCACTGGTGCAGCCGCAGCGATGGTCCGGAGACGATCACCGAGCGCCCGGAGTAGTCGACGCGCTTGCCGAGCAGGTTCTGACGGAAGCGGCCCTGCTTGCCCTTGAGCATGTCCGAGAGCGACTTCAGCGGCCGGTTGCCCGGTCCGGTGACCGGCCGGCCACGGCGGCCGTTGTCGAACAGCGCATCGACGGCCTCCTGGAGCATCCGCTTCTCGTTGTTGACGATGATCTCCGGCGCCCCCAGGTCAAGCAGTCGCTTGAGCCGGTTGTTGCGGTTGATCACGCGGCGATAGAGATCGTTGAGATCGGAGGTGGCGAAGCGGCCGCCGTCCAGCTGGACCATCGGGCGGAGCTCCGGCGGAATCACCGGCACCGCCTCCAGGATCATCATCTCCGGCTTGTTGCCCGAGGAGATGAATGCCGAGACGACCTTCAGCCGCTTGACCGCGCGCGCCTGCTTCTGGCCCTTGGCCGTCTTGACCTGCTCCTGCAGGTCGGCGGACTCGTCGTCGAGGTCGACCTGCTGAAGGAGGTCACGCACGGCCTCGGCGCCCATCCCGCCACGGAAGTACTCGCCGAATCCGTAGGGCGAGCCAAAGCGATCCTTGAGCTCGCGGAAGGTGGTCTCGTCGTTGACCACGTCCTTGGGCTTCATCGTCTTGAACAGCTCCCACACCTGGCGCATGCGCTCGGCGGCGTCCTCGATGTAGGCCTCGGTGTCATCGATGTCAGCCTGGAAGCCCTTGCGCAGCTCCTTGAGCAGCTTCTCCCGCTCGTCATCGGAGATCTTGGCGATGTTGACCTCCAGCGTCTCCGCCCAGAGGTGGTCCTCGTCGGAGAAATCGCGACCCGTCTTGCCGTTCTCCAGGTACTGCTCCCGACGGGCCAGCGACTCCCGGAGCTCCAGCACGCGCTCTTCCTTTTCAGCCGCGTAGCCGTCAAGCACCTTGTTGACCTCGCCCTCCAGCGACTCGACGTCGCGCTCCCGAGCCTCATCGTCGACCCAGGTCACCATCGAAGCGGCGAAGTACAGGACCTTCTCCAGCTCCTTGGGGGCCATGTCCAGCAGGTAGCCGATCCGGCTCGGCACACCCTTGAAGAACCAGATGTGGCTGACCGGGGCGGCCAGGTCGATGTGGCCCATGCGCTCGCGCCGGACCTTGGAGCGAGTGACCTCGACGCCGCAGCGCTCGCAGACGATGCCCTTGTAGCGGACGCGCTTGTACTTCCCGCAGTAGCACTCCCAGTCCTTGGTGGGGCCGAAGATGCGCTCGCAGAACAGCCCATCCTTCTCGGGCTTCAGCGTCCGGTAGTTGATCGTCTCAGGCTTGGTGACCTCTCCGGAGCTCCAGGCACGGATTTGCTTGGAGGAGGCGAGGCCGATCTCGATGGCGTCGAAGTTGTTGATGTCGATCAAAGTGATTCCTCAGGTTCGTGTAGATCAGGGTGGCGGTTGGGTGGCGCGCCCCGCCTTAGGCCTCGTCCTCTTCCAAGACTCCTTCTGCTTCTCCGGCCGGCACGTCGGCTTCGATCATCGGGTCCCCGTTGGAGGCGAGGTCCTCGGCCGCGAGCTCCTCGCCGGGCTCCAGATCGGGGTCCTCCACCTCGGTCTCGGTGGCCGAGGCCTCGACGGTCTCCCCCTCGTGCTCGGTCGCCTCGTCGGAGGCTCCGTCAGCCGCGCCGTCGGTGGCGCGAACGCCGCTGAGGTCGATGCCGAGCTCCTCGGCCGCCCGCAGCAGGTCGTCGTCCTCCTCACGCATCTCGGCGCGCTCGCCCTCCTCGGAGACGACGTTCACGTCGAGCCCCAGGGACTGCATCTCCTTGAGCAGGACCTTGAACGACTCCGGAATCGAGGGCTCGGCGATGTTCTCGCCCTTGACGATGGCCTCGTAGGCCTTGACCCGGCCGACGGTGTCGTCGGACTTGATGGTCAGCATCTCCTGCAGCGTGTACGCGGCGCCGTAGGCCTCCAGGGCCCACACCTCCATCTCGCCGAAGCGCTGGCCGCCGAACTGCGCCTTGCCGCCCAGGGGCTGCTGGGTGACCAGCGAGTAAGGGCCCGTCGAGCGAGCGTGGATCTTGTCGTCGACGAGGTGCAGCAGCTTGAGGATGTACATGTAGCCGACGGTCACCTGCTGCTCGAACGGCTCGCCGGTGCGCCCGTTGAACAGCGTGACCTTGCCGGAGGCCTGCTCGCCGACCCGGCGACCCTTGTCGATGTCCATGCGGATGTTGCCGTCGTGCTCGTCCTGCCAGCGAACCAGCGCCTCATCCACATCGCCGACGGTGGCACCGTCGAACACCGGCGTGGCCACGTAGACCTTGCCGGGTCGTCCGTCGGCCCGCCGGCCACCGTTGGTGGCCTGCTTGCGGGCCGCGGAGCCATCCTCGTACCAGCCCTGAGCCGCGACCCAGCCGAGATGCGTCTCCAGGATCTGACCCAGGTTCATCCGGCTCGGCACGCCGAGCGGGTTGAGGATGACGTCGACGGGAGTGCCGTCCTCCAGGAACGGCATGTCCTGCTCGTCGACGATCTTGGAGATCACGCCCTTGTTGCCGTGGCGTCCGGCGAGCTTGTCGCCCTCGGCGATCTTGCGCTTCTTGGCCACGAACACGCGGACCAGGTCATTGACTCCGGGGGGGAGGTCGTCGCCCTCATCGCGGCTGAAGGTCATGACGTCGATGACCACGCCACCCTCGCCATGGGGCACCTTCAGAGAGGTGTCCCGGACCTCCCGCGCCTTCTCCTTGAAGATGGCGCGGATCAGCTTCTCCTCGGCGGTCAGCTCGGTCTCGCCCTTGGGGGTGACCTTGCCGACCAGCAGATCGCCGGAGGCGACCTCGGCCCCGATGCGGACGATCCCGCGGTCGTCGAGGTTGCGCAGCGACTCCTCCGAGCGGTTGGGGATGTCTCGGGTGATCTCCTCGTCGCCCAGCTTGGTGGTGCGGGCGTCGATCTCGTACTCCTCGATATGGATCGAGGTGAGTTCGTCGTCCGTGACCAGCCGCTTGGAGAGGATGATCGCGTCCTCGAAGTTGTAGCCCTCCCAGGACATGAAGGCGACCAGCAGGTTCTTGCCGAGCGCCATCTCACCGGAGTCGGTGGCCGAGCCGTCGGCCAGGACCTCCCCGGCAGGCACCTTGGTGTCAACGGAGACGATCGGCTTCTGGTGGATCAGCGTCCCCTGGTTGGAGCGCATGAACTTCTGGAGCTCGTACTCGTCCTTGCTTCCGTCGGAGCGGTCGACGACGATGTTCTCGGCGTCCACGTAGGAAACGGTGCCGGCGGAGTCGGCGATGACCACGTCACCGGTGTCGATCGCGGCGCGGCGCTCCATCCCCGTGCCGACCAGCGGGGCGTCGGTGACCAGCAGCGGCACCGCCTGGGCCTGCATGTTCGAGCCCATCAGCGCCCGGTTGGCGTCGTCGTGCTCAAGGAACGGGATCATCGCGGTCGTCACCGACCAGATCTGCTCCGGCGAGACATCGATCAGGTCGACGTCCTCCGGCTGGACGGTGAGGTACTGGCCCGCCTGGGTCCGGCAGAGGATCTCATCCCCGCTCAGCCGACCGGAGTCGTCGACGGGGGTGTTGGCCTGGGCGATCAGCTGCTCCTCCTCCTGGGTGGCGTCCAGGTGGAGGATCTCGTCGGTCACCTTCCCGTCGCGCACGACGCGGTACGGAGTGGTGACGAAGCCGTGCTCAGAGATCTCGGCGTAGGAGGACAGCGACCCGATCAGGCCGATGTTGGGGCCCTCCGGAGTCTCGATCGGACACATGCGCCCGTAGTGGGTGGGGTGCACGTCGCGCACCTCGATCGGCGCGCGCTCTCTCGTCAGTCCGCCGGCGCCGAGGGCCGAGAGCCTCCTGCGGTGCCGGAGGCCGGCGAGCGAGTTCGTCTGGTCCATGAACTGGCTGAGCTGGGAGCTCCCGAAGAACTCCTTGAGCGCCGCGACGACCGGACGGATGTTGACGATCGTCTGCGGGGTGATGGTGTCGGCGTCCTCGGTGGTCAGCCGCTCGCGGACGACGCGCTCCATCCGGTAGAGGCCGATCCGGAAGGCCTCCTGGATCAGCTCGCCGACGGTGCGCAGGCGACGGTTGCCGAAGTGCTCGTACTCGTCCAGGTGATCCTGGATCGGCTCCCGCGGCATCGCCAGCGCCTCGGCGGCGAAGTCCTTGATCTCCTCGCCCGGCTCCTCGGACATCCCCAGGCGCTTGGGCAGAGAGACGAGCTCCTTGACCAGCGCGATGATGTCGTCGTGGGTGAGCGTGCGGGTCTCGAGGTCGACATCGAGGCCCAGCCGTGAGTTCAGCTTGTAGCGACCGACCCGGGTGAGGTCGTAGCGCTTGGGGTCGAAGAAAAGCTGGTTGAGCAGCGAGCGCGCGGCGTCGATCGACGGCGGCTCGCCCGGGCGCTGCTTCTTGAAGAGCTCAATCAGCGCGCCCTCTTCGCTGCGCGTGATCTCGGCGTCGGCCTCGAGGGTCTGTCGGATGTACAGCGAGTTGTCGAAGAGGTTCACGATCTCCTCGTCGGAGGCATAGCCCATCGCCCGCAGCAGCACCGTCACGGGCAGCTTGCGCTTGCGGTCGATGCGGACGTAGACGCGACCCTTCTTGTCGATCTCCAGCTCCAGCCACGAGCCGCGAGCCGGCATCAGGTTGGCGATGAAGACCTGCTTCTCCCGATCCTTGGGCTCCATCACGTAGGCGCCGGGGGAGCGGACCAGCTGCGTGACGACGACGCGCTCGGTTCCGTTGATGATGAAGGTGCCTCGATCGGTCATCCACGGGAAGTCGCCCATGAACACCGACTGCTCCCGGATCTCGCCGGTCTCCCGGTTGATGAACGCGACGGTGATGGTCAGCGGGCGCGCGTAGGTGAGGTCCTTCTCACGGCACTGCTCCAGGTTGGCCACCGGCTCGTCGAAGGTGAACTCACCGAACTGCACGGCAAGGTTGCCGGTGTAGTCCTCGATGGGAGAGATGTCGTCGATCGTCTCGCGCAGGCCACCGCCGTCGGGGTCGGTCAGCCACTTGAACGACTTGCGCTGGATGTCGATCAGGTTGGGTACTTCAAGGACCTTGTTCAGACGCGCGAAGCTGCGGCGCGTCCGGGGGGCGTGAGCGGTTGCCAAGACGGCGACTCCTCGGGCGATCGAGAGGGAGGCAGAGAAGCGCTTTCTGAGAGGCACTCAACCCCGCCGGAGAGGGGTCCTCGACTCACATAGAGCGCGACCAGCAAAGATAGCACACGGCAGTGGTGCCCTGTGGAGGACCGTTCAGCTCTCACGGACCCCGTCTCCGGCCGCCGCGTATGTGGCGCGACGCCGATGTCACTAGACGGCTACGACTATTGGCTGACCAGCGGAATTGTAGGGGGAGGGCGGCTGTCTGGCAACCTGGCCGGCCTCGCCGGGGTTTGTCTGAGGCGTGGCGATCGGCCGCGGAGGGTGTGGCGACGGCGAGAAGTTCACCGCCGACCCGAACAGAATCTAGGGGATGGCGGCGTGCCGAGTGGCGCGAGGACGTCCTCCGCCGAACGGGGGACGGGACCAGGTCGCGGCCTGCCCGAGAACGACGGTGGGCGCCCGCAGGCGCCCACCGAAAAACGCGGATCGCGATCCGGACTACTTCAGGTCGACGCTCCCGCCGGCCTCTTCCAGGTCGGCCTTGAGCTTGTCGGCCTCCTCGCGGTCGACGCCCTCCTTGACGGGCTTGGGGGCCTCGTCGACGAGCGCCTTGGCCTCCTTGAGTCCCAGGCCGGTGGCGGCCCGGACGACCTTGATCACCTGGATCTTCTTGTCGCCGGCGGCGCTGAGGATCACGTCGAAGCTGCTCTGCTCCTCGGCGGCCTCGCCGCCGCCATCGGCCGCGGCGGCCCCGGGTGCCGGAGCGGCAGCCACGGCTGCGGTCGCCGATACGCCGAAGGTCTCCTCCAGCGCCTTGATCCGCTCCGAGAGCTCCAGCACGGAGATCGTCTTGAGCTCTTCGATCCACTCTTGGGTGTCGGGCATGGTTCCTCCTTATGCCTCGGATGAGTCCGCGTCGGACGCGGCATCCGCTTCAGGTTGTCCAGATTCAGATTCGTTCTCGGGTGCGGCGGGCGGGGCCTCGGGCTCCGCGGTCGCTTCGGCCTCGGGCTCCACGGTCGCTTCAGCCTCGGTCTCAGTGGCGGCCGCAGGCTCCGCAGCAGGCTCAGGCTCCTCTGAGGAGGCCGGCGCGGCGGCGGTGCCTCACCCCCCACCAACCCCTGGTCGGCCATCGCCTGCAGCTGGATGGCGATCCCGGCTACGAGCCCGTTCAGACCGCGGACCAGGCCGCTCAGCGGCGAGGCGACCATGCCCACCAGCTGCCCGTTCAGCACATCCCGGGCCGGCAGGCGGGCGATGGAGCGGACGTCCTCGGCGCTGAGCGCCGAGCCGTTCATCAGCCCGCCCTTGAACTCCAGCAGGTTGAGGGTCCGCGCGGTGTCGTTCAGCGCCTTGGCGGCCAGCGCCGCATCTCCGCTGACCAGGGTCAGCGCGGTCGGGCCCTGGAGCATCGGCTTGAGCATCTCGACGCCGGCCTTGTCGGCGGCCCGCTCAGAGAGGGAGTTCTTGACGATGCGGAACCGGGCGTCGGCCTCCCGCAGGCGACCACGCAGCTCGGCGGCCTGGGTCACGGTCAGCCCGCGGTAGTCCACGGCGAAGATCGCGTCGGCCGCCTCGATCTGGCCGGCGATCTCATCGACAACTGCTGTTTTCTGCTCTCGGTTCATGGTCCTCGCTCTCCAGTGCCAACGCCCGCGACAAGGCGGGCGTCGAGGACCGAGCCGAGTTGGCTCTGCTTCGAGGCTCCGCCTGCTCCGGGCTTATGCACATGCGGCCGGAGGTCTGAGGCTCGCGCTCTGGGTTTGACGGTGAGTCTACGCCGCTACCGGTTCCTCGACGATGTCGCGGGTGCGGGACGGATCCACCTTTACTCCCGGCCCCATCGTGGTGGCGACGGTGATGGAGCGCAGGTAGCGCCCCTTGGCCACGGAGGGCTTGGCCCGGATCAGCTCCTCCACCACGGCGGCGTAGTTCTCCAGCAGCTGGTGCTCATCGAAGTCGCGCTTGCCGATCACGAGATGGACGATCGCGTTGCGATCGGTCCGGTACTCCACCTTGCCGGACTTGGACTCCTCCACCGCGCGGGAGATATCCATGGTCACCGTGCCGACCTTGGGGTTGGGCATCTTGCCGGCCGGTCCGAGGATCCGGCCCAGGCGCCCCACCACCGGCATCAGGTCCGGCGTGGCGATGGCCACGTCAAATTCGTCGAAGCCGCCCTGCACCTTCTCGGCCAGATCCTCGGCACCGACGATGTCGGCTCCGGCCTCCTCGGCCTCCCGGGCCTTGTCGCCCTGGGCGAACACGGCGATCTTGACGTTCCTGCCGAGCCCATTGGGGAGCGCGATCGTCCCGCGAAGCTGCTCGTCGGCGTGACGGACGTTCAGGCCGGTGCGTACGTGAACCTCCACCGACTCGTTGAACTTGACCCGGCTGAGCTGCTTGACCAGCGAGATCGCCTCCGCCGGGCTGTAGTCGCGATCGCGGTCGAAGCGCTGCTTGGCGTCGTCATAGCCCTTGCCGTGGTGGGACATCAGGCGACCTCCACGCCCATCGATCGAGCGGTGCCGGCGATGATCTTCGCCGCCGCATCGACATCGCCCGCGTTGAGGTCCTTCATCTTCCGTTCGGCGATGTCGCGCAGCTGATCCTGGCTGATCCGGCCCACCTTCTCGCGGTTGGGCTCGGCGGAGCCCTTGTCGAGGCTGAGCGCCTGCTTGATCAGGACCGCCGCCGGCGGGCTCTTGGTGATGAAGGTGAAGGAGCGGTCCTCGTAGACGGTGATCACCACCGGGATCACCGTGCCGGTGTCGCTCTGGGTCTGGGCGTTGAAGGCCTTGACGAACTCCATGATGTTCACGCCGTGCTGACCGAGCGCGGGACCGACCGGGGGCGCGGGGCTGGCCTGCCCGCCGACCGCCTGAAGCTTGATCTCGGTGAGGACTTTCTTGGCCATCAGATCTTCTTCACCTGGTCGAACCCGACCTCGACCGGAGTCTCGCGTCCGAAGATCGAGACCAGCACCTTGAGCCGCTGGGCGTCCTCGTTGACCTCGGAGATCTCGCCGGAGAAATCCGAGAGCGGACCGGAGATGACCTTGATCGACTCACCCATGGCGAACTGGGCGCGGCTGCGCGGTCGCTCCGCGGTCTCCTGGTGGAGCAGCCTGTCGACCTCGGACTGGGTCAGCGGTACCGGCTCGTTGGAGGCACCGACGAACCCCGTGATCCCCGGAGTGCCCTTGACCAGCGACCAGGAGTCCTCGTTGAGGTCCATGTTGACCAGCACGTAGCCCGGCATGGTGCGCTTCTCGATCGTGACCTTCTGGTTGTCCTTCATCTCGGACACCGACTCGGTCGGGACGACGATCTGGCGCACCGCGCGCTGCTGGCCCAGGGACACCACCCGGTGCTCCAGGTTGTGCTTGACCTTGTTCTCGTGGCCTGAATATGTATTTACGACGTACCAGCGAAACATGCTTTATCGATCCCTCTGCCGGGCACTTGCCCGGCGCGATGAAGATAGCGCCTCCACTCGAACCTTCGCGGGGCCGCGCCCGGCTGTCCCTGCGCTCATTTCAGGATGAAGTTCATGAGCTTCCCGGCGACGAAGTCGCTGGCGCCGAGAAACAGCCCGGCGACGATCACGAAGCCGAGCACCACACTGGTGGCCTGCATCACCTGCCGGCGGTCGGGCCACTGTACCCGCTGGAGCTCAGCCCAGCTTCCGCGCACGAAGTTGACCAGGCGATTGCCCTGATGGGGCTGCGATACCGCGACCGACCCTCCCGTGGGCTCTGCTGCATCCTCGTCCTCTTCCTCTAGCTCGTCGGCGGCCGAGTCAGCGGGCAGTGCGTCCCCCACCGACACGGGCTCGGCCCCGAGCGCGGCGAGACCGGGGCGACCGACCGCCAGCTGCGCCTCCGCCAGCTCCACGTCCGGAGAGGCGTGCTCGATCGGATCCGGCGCGTCCTGGACGCCGTCATTGGCCGTCGCCACCGCCGCCCCCTGCGGCCGGCGCGCACGGCGCTCCTTTGCCCGTTTCCGGTTCCGAGCCACCGAGTCCTCAGCTAACGCGTTTCCCGGTGCGCCGTGTGGCGCCGGCACCAGCGGCAATACTTGCGCAGGCTGAGTCGCTCAGGGTTATTGCGCTTGCTCTTGTTGGTCTGATAGTTCCGGCGCTTGCACTCCTCACACGCGAGGGTGGCAGCGATCCGAACGTCTCCGCGGGCCATGTGTCAGGGCTTCCCGTACGGTGGTCTCGATAGTTGCTGGGCGCGCCGACATACGCCGCCCGGCGCATGGTTCAGTGTAGCCACCGGGCCCGGCCTGGCGGAGTGGCGCGCATGTCGGGAGAATCCCGCACGTGTTCCGACTGATAGGCATCGTGGTCTCGATCGGGTTGGCGGACTCGCTGAACCCGACCACGATCGCGCCCGCTCTGTATCTGGCCTGCGGCGAGCAGGCCCGCTCAAGGGTCCTCCAGTTCACAGTCGGGGTGTTCCTCGTCTATCTGCTGGGCGGGCTGCTGATCGCTCTCGGTCCCGGCCAGCTGCTGCTGGCGATCGTCCCCCACCCCCACGCGCGCGCGCGACACATCATCGAGATCTCAGTGGGCGTGGCGATGGTGGTCGCCTCGATACTGCTGTGGCGCCACCGCCGCCGCCTCTCGCAGCGAGAGCTGCCGAAGGTCTCCACGCACGGGAGATCAAGTGCGATCCTCGGCGCCACCATCACCGCGGTGGAGCTGCCCACGGCGTTTCCGTACTTCGCCGCAATCGCGACAGTCGTCGGCTCGGGCGTCGGTCCTCCTCGGCAGATCGCGCTGATCGTGCTGTTCAACATCTGCTTCGTGCTTCCGCTGGTGGCGATCATTGTGACCCTGTGGGTGGCCGGCGACCGCGCCGCCCAGGTCCTCGGCAACGCGCGTGACTTCCTGCAGCGGCGTTGGCCGGTACTGCTCAGCGTGGTGCTGGGGCTGGCCGGCATCATCACTCTCCTGCTGGGCGTGACCGCGGTCACCAGCACCAACCACACCCGCTTCGGGCGGTTCATGCGCCGGTTCCACCGGATCCTCCATCCCTGAGCTCACCGTGCCGGCCGGCCGGGCATATGCTCCGTCGGTGGACCAGCCACCGGACTTCGACCCCCAGACACTGCAGCGGCTCCTTGATGGCCGCTACCGCGAGCTCCGGGACCAGTTCCGGGAGGTTTTGAGCCGCCCGGAGTTCGCTCCGGTGATCGGTCTGCCCACCGGCGAGTACCGCCGCCGTGTGCTCAGCTGGGCCACCACGCTCGCCGCCGAAGGCCTGACCGCCCCCGGCTTTCCCGCGGAGTTCGGGGGCCAGGGCGACCCGGGGGCCAACGTCGCGGCGTTCGAGACGCTGGCCTTTGGAGACCTGTCGCTGCTGGTCAAGTTCGGCGTCCAGTTCGGACTGTGGGGCGGCGCGGTGCAGCAGCTAGGGACCCGTGAGCACCACGAGCGCTATCTGGAGCCCACGGCGACGCTCGAGCTGCCGGGCTGCTTTGCCATGACCGAGGCTGGTCACGGCTCCAACGTGCAGGCGCTGCAGACGACTGCCACCTACGACCGTGACAGCGACGAGTTCGTGGTGCAGACGCCGGTCGACGAGGCCCACAAGGAGTACATCGGAAACGCTGCCTGCGATGGGCGGGTCGCTGCGGTGTTCGCCCAGCTGGTTCTCGACGGCGAATCCCACGGCGTGCACGCGTTCGTCGTCCCGCTCCGAGACGAGGCCGGCGAGCTCCTCAGCGGCGTCCGCATCGAGGACGACGGCGAGAAGATGGGCCTGGCGGGCGTGGACAACGGCAGGATCTGGTTCGAGGGAGTTCGCATCCCCCGCCAGGCGCTGCTGAACCGCTACGGGGAGGTCACGGCGGACGGGACCTACTCGAGCTCGATCGAGAACGCGGACAAGCGGTTCTTCACGATGCTCGGCACGCTCGTGCAGGGGCGGGTGTGCATCGCTGCCGCTTCGGTCAGCGCCGCCAAGAGCGCGCTGACCATCGCGGTTCGCTACGGGCTGCGCCGCCGGCAGTTCGGTCCGCCGGATGCGGATCGCGAGGTGGTGATCCTGGACTACCGCACCCACCAGCGGAGGCTGATGCCGCTGCTGGCCCGGACCTACGCGCTGCACTTCGCCCAACAGCAGCTGACCGAGAAGTTCCACCAGGTGCTGAGCGCCGAGGAACCCGAGGACCGCGAGCGTCGCGAGCTGGAGTCGCTGGCCGCGGGCCTCAAGGCGCTCTCAAGCTGGCACGCCACCGAGACGATCCAGACTGCCCGAGAGTGCTGCGGCGGAGCGGGCTACCTGGCGGTCAATCGGTTCGCCGCGCTGAAAGCCGACACCGACATCTTCACCACCTTCGAGGGCGACAACACGGTGCTGATGATGCTGGCGGCCAAGGGCCTGCTCACCGACTACAAGGACCACTTCGACGACCTCGACCCGCCGGAGATGGTTCGCTATGTCGCCGGCCAGGTGGCCGAGACGGTGGTGGAGCGGCTGTCCGCCCGCAAGATCGTGCAGGTGATCGCCGACGCCGTGCCGGGCGGCGACGACGACGCGGACCTGCTCGAGCGTGACGTCCAGCTCGACCTGTTCCACTGGCGGGAGGGGCACATCACCGCATCGGTGGCCCAGCGGTTTCGTCGTGGCCTGAGCGAGGACTACGACGCGTTCGACGTCTTCCGGGCGGTGCAGAACCATGCCATCGACGCGGCCCGGGCCCACCTGGAGAGGGTCGTGCTGGAAGCATTTGTCGCGGCCATCGAGACGGTCGAGGACGAAGATCTGCGTGTCGCGCTGAGTGGCCTGTGCGACCTCTACGCGCTAGAGAACATCGAGGCCGACAAGGGGTTCTTCCAGGAGCACGGCCGTCTCTCCGGTCCGCGCTGCAAGCACACCACCCGTGAGGTCAACCGGCTCTGCAACGAGGTTCGCGGCTACGCCGGCCCGTTGGTGGACGCCTTCGGGATCCCAGACGGAGTGCTCGGCGCCCCAATCGGACTGCGGGAGGCCGCCTGACGGGGCGACCGGCGGCAGCTGTGCGTCCCGCCGCCGCTCTCTGCGGCCGATGAGCAGCACCGCACCCACGACGAACAGCACCGGACCGGCGAATAGGGGTAGATCGATCAGCACATGACCGGCGCAGGCGAGGGCGATCATCGTCCCGCTCCGACCGGTGCGAAGCGCAGCGCGCGCCGTCTTGCGCGAGCGCGATCCTCGCTGGGCGGCGTGGCACCGGCGATCCGCCCGGCGACGCGGTCAAGGCCCCAGCCGATGATCGCCAGCAGAACCGCGATGATCACCAGCACGACGGTGGTGGCAGCGCTCCACAGCCAACCGGGGATGCCGTGCTTGCGCTCGCGCTGCATCAGGGTCGTCTCGCTCACCATCGCGCGCGTGATGCTGTGCTGGGCCGGTATGGCCACCGCCGGAATGGCCGGGTCGGCGGGAAGATAGACCGCCACGTCGGCGCGGACCCGTCCCTGCTGGACCCGGACCAGCGACTTCCAGGTACCGCTCACCGGAAGGGGCCGCACGGTCCGGTAGACCCCCGGAGCGATCCGTCGCATGGGCGCCACGATGCTGGGGGCATGGCCCTGCCAGGAGAGCTGCTGGACGTAATCGGGGCGGTTGACGAAAGAGCTGGGATGGAAGGTGACCGTGGCCCCTGACACCCGTACCGACGGACCGGGGACGCGATCGAGCGCAACCGTCGCGCTCGCGGCGCGAGGCAGGTGGGTGGGCAGGCAGAACGCCATCACCGCGGCGAACCCCACCGCGCCGACCGCACCCGGGAGCCATCTCCGCGCGTGCATCGGGGTGAAGCGACCGGGCGCCAGCGAGGAGGCGAGGAAGGCACCGACCAGCGCGCCGAACAGGGCGGCGGGCAGCGCGATCTCGATTGCCGAGGGGACGAAGTGCGCCGGCCAGGGGATCGGCATCCACAGATGTGTCCAGCCCCACTCGCCGATCGTCCCCAAGGTGGCGATCAGGAGGGCCGCAGTGGCGGCGAACGCCGCCATGCGACGGGGCGAGACCACCACCGCCGCGAGCTCGACGGCCAGCGCGGCAGGCAGGTAGGTGGAGAAGTGAGGCGTCGCCTGACCCAGCACCGGCCCGACCAGCAAGGTGAACACTCCGCTGACGGCGATGTTGAAGAGCGCCGCGCCGAGCGCTCCTCCCGGTCCGATCAGTGCGCGGCCGAGGACCAGCGCCAGCGCGGCGGTGAACGCCAGCAGCGCCGGCTGGAACAGCAGGTTGTACTGGGGTACGCCGAATCCGAACTCGCCCTGGTAGATGGTCAGTCCGGCCAGCACCCCGCCGGCCCCGGAAAGCGCGATCGCGCGGGCGCCCCAACGGGCCATCCAGCCAGGGGAGGCGGGCTGCCCGGTCGAGGCGTTCTCCCCCCTGGCGGCGCGGCCCTCCAGCAGCAGGCCGAGGATCGTCGGGATCATCAGCTGACCGCCGGTCAGCATGATCAGGTGGGTCGGGCCCCACAGCGTCACGTCCTGGCCGAAGATGGAGTGCCAGACGTCGTCGAGCGGGAACCCGATCAGGGCAAAACCGCCACAGGCCATCATCACCAGGCCGCTGGTGGGTACCACCCAGCTGTCGGAGATTCGCACTCCGGTGCGGCCGGCCTCCTGCCCCCGGGCCATCACCAGGGCCAGCCAGCCGGCGGCGAAGATGCCGAACAGGCCCACCAGGATGGGGTAATGAGCCGGGGTCCCGAAGGGACCTGGGTCGCGGCCGCGATCGATGTGCACCGCCACGTCCCAGTAGAAGCCGCATCCCGCCACCACCAGGGAGCCGGTGGCCAGCGCCACGGGGAGCGCCGACCACGCCGGCACCCGCAGCATCCGCTTGAACGGCCACGCAAGCCGGTCGAGCAGCGGCATCCGCCCATCCCGGTAGCGCAGGCCGATCACCAGCAGTCCGGCGGTCAGCAGCAAGCCGGCCACGGTCGCGCCGATCACCTGGGAGAGCGGGGCCCCACCGGCGGGAGGCGCCCCTGCCGGGGTGCTGGCCGAGGCGGGGGCAGCCAGGACGGCGAGTGCTCCAGCGAGGATGGTCAGGGTGTGGCCGGCGCGGCGAGTCAGTGACATGGACGCTCGATGTAACACTGGCGTAGCTACGCATACGTTACATCATGATCAGGACTACGCAAGGGGGCTCGGCATGGAAAGCTTGGTCAGATGAGCCCGACCGCCCCGCGCACCCCGCGCCTGGCCCCGGAGATCCGCCGCCGGCAATTGCTCGACGCCGCACTCGAGGTGGTCTCCGACCAGGGGTTCGACGCGGTCACCGTGGAGGCGGTCGCGGCGCGGGCCGGCGTTACCCGGCCGGTGGTCTACGACATGTTCGGGGACCTCGACCGCCTGCTGCTGGCCTTGGTCGACCGTGAGGAGATGGCGGCGCTCGCCCCGCTGCTGGGGATCGTCGGCAGCGACCCCGGCGATGCGGATCCGGAGAAGTTCCTGATCGAGGCGATTCTGGCCTTTCTGCATGCCGTCCACGCGAATCCCCGGACCTGGCGGCTCGTGCTGATGCCCCCGCGGGGAAGCTCCCACGAGCTACGCGAGCGGATAAGACGCAGCCGGCGGGTGGTGGCCGAGCGGGTCACCGACCTGCTGGACTGGGGGATCGCTCGGCGGGGAGGACCGGCGGGGCTGGACCATCCCCTGGCGGCACGGCTGATCGTCGCCGCCGGCGAGGATGCCGCGCGCCTCATGCTCGCCCACCCGCGCCGCTTCCCGCCGGAGCGACTGGCGTCGATCACGCGCGGGCTGCTGCCGCTGCTGCCCGCCGAAGCGCGCACCCACGGCACGCCGCCGCCGAGCCTGACCAACGCGCCCGCGCCCGCCGGAACCCCGAGCGAGCCCGCCCTCCCCGGCCACCGGATGCCGCGGGCGCAGCGGCGCGAACAGCTGCTGGACGTGACCCTGGCGCTGCTGGCCGAGGATGGGTTCGACGCTCTGAGCGTCGAGGCTGTGGCCCGCCGCGCCGGGGTCAACCGGGTGGTCGTCTACCGGAGCTTCGCCAACCTGCACGTTCTCGTCGTGGCGCTGCTGGCCCGTGAGGAGCGCCGTACGCGCCCGGCCCTGGATGCGCTGATTCCCGCCCAGCCGGACGATCGTCCCCCCGCGAAGCTGCTCGGCGATGCGCTGGCCGGCTTTCTCAGCGCGGTTCTCGCCCAGCCGCAGACCTGGCGCGTCGCGCTGCTCCGGCCGGAGAGCGCCCCGCTGGCGGTGCAGAAGCTCGTCAACCGCCGCCGGGCCCAGCTGGCCCGTCGGTTGGAGCCGCTGGTGCGGTGGGGGATCGCACAACTTCCGCGGGCGCCGGAGGATCTCGACGTCGAGATCGTGGCGCGGATGCTGCTCAGCATCGCCGAGGAGCAGGGCCGGCTCGCCCTGGAGGATCCCGAGTTCCCACCCGATCGCCTGATCTCCTCCAGCTGGGCCCTGCTCGATGCGCTCCCGGCGAGACCCGTCTAGGGTGCAACGAATGGATCAGGCCGACCAGCTGCTGGCCGTCAACGCGGAGCTCGCAAGCTCTGCGCCCGGGTCCCCGCTGGCCGCTCCACCGACCCGGCAGGTGAGCATCGTCACCTGCATGGACGCCCGCTTCGACGTCTATGCCGCGCTGGGCCTCAAGCTCGGCGAAGCCCATGTGATCCGCAACGCGGGCGGAGTCGTCACCGACGATGTCATCCGCTCGCTGGCCATCTCTCAGCGACGTCTCGGGACCACCGCGGTGCTGGTGATCCACCACACCCACTGCGGCATGCAGTCACTGGACGAAGAGGAGCTCCGCGGCGAGCTCCAGCGCGCGGCCGGCACTGAGCCATCGTTCGCGCTACAGGGCTTTGCCGACCTGGAGACAGACGTGCGGGAGTCGGTTATCCGCCTTCGCGACTGCCCCTATCTTCCCCACCGCGACCAGATCCGCGGCTTCGTCTTCGACGTCGACACGGCGCGACTGCGGGAGATCGAGCTCTAGCGAGAAGGCCCGAGGAGCCGATCAACGCGCGGCGGCGTAGCGCTCCAGCGCCTCGCGCCGGGCCTGGAGGTGATCGACGATCGGGGCGGGGTAGTCGCGCCCGATCAGGCACCCGCACCGCTCCTGAACCTCCGAGGGCATCTCCCATGGCTCGGCGAGATAACGGTCGGGGACCGCGCCGAGCTCGGGCACGAAGCGGCGCACGTACTGACCGTCGGGGTCGAATCGTTCCTGGTGCCGGGCGGGGTTGTAGAGCCGGCGGTAGGGCGGTTGTGGATCCACCCCCACAGAGGCGATCCATTGCCAGTTGCCGTTGTTGTTGGCCTGGTCGCCGTCGAGCAGCAACCGCATGAACCACCGCTCGCCCCACCTCCAGTCGATCGCCAGGTCCTTGGTCAGGAACGAACCCACAACCAGCCGCACCCGGTTGTGCATCCAGCCCTCGTGGCGGAGCTGGCGCATCCCGGCGTCCACCAGAGGAAAGCCGGTGCGCCCCTCGCACCAAGCCTCGAAGGGACGGCGCGCGTAGCTCCAGCGGATCGTGCCCCGGTAGCGCTCCTGATACTCGGAATGCGCGTTACCGGGGTGGTGATAGATCACCTGAGCGTAGAAGTCACGCCAGCAGAGCTGCCGGCGGAGCGCCTGCGGGCCGGCGCCGCTTCCCAGGCGGCTCTCGGCCTCGAGTGGGGAGAGACAGCCGAAATGCAGGTAGGGCGAGAGACGGGAGGTGCCCGCGACGCCGGGGTTCTCATGCCGGTCCTCATAGTGTCCGGCGACCGTCGCGACGACCCGCTTCAGGCGCTCTCTGGCCAAGGCCTCGCCACCGCGGACCGGCTCGGTCACCTCCTGCTCCAGGCCCAGCTGCTCCAGCGACGGAAGCCGGCCGGTGGCCAATCCGCCCGGCGGCGCGGACAGGGACTGCGGTGCCGGCACGGGCTTCCGCCGCGCGACCTGGCTCCAGGCACGGAAGTACGGCGAGAACACCGTGTAGGGCTGGTCTGCCTTGGTGGTGATCGCCTCCGGCCGATCGACGACGAACCCGCCTGGGTGCGAGCGCAGATCGACGCCGGCGCCAGCAAGCGCCTCAGCCACGCGGCGGTCACGCGACCGTGCGTAGGGCCCCACATCGGCCGTGACGTGAACCCTGCTCGCACCGAGCTCGGAGGCCAGCGCCGGCAGCTCACGCTCCGGGCGCCCGTGCCGGATCACCAGCCGGCTGCCCCGCTCCCGCAGCGACCGGTGGAGGTCCCGGAGGCAGTCGAGCAGGAACTGGGTCCGCGGACCTGAGCGGTGGCGACCGTGGAGGAGCCGGTCGTCCAGGCAGAACATCATCACCACCGGCTCGCCGTCGGCCAGCGCCGCATGGAGTGCGGGATGGTCGTGGACGCGAAGATCGCGGCGAAGCCAGACGACCTCCGTCATCCCGCGTGTACTGCTCCGCGCGGCTGGAGCAGGCGGTCCACGGTGTCCCGCCGATAATCGAAGACTCGCTCCAGGTCACGCCGCACGAACGCCGCGCCGGCGAGCCTTCCCGCCAAGCCCAGCGGCAACTCGTAGCGGACGTGGTCCCGGACGAGAGTGCCCCGCCCACGGGCTTCGAACTCGTGCGTGTGGTGCCAGAGCCGGTAGGGACCGCGGACCTGAAGATCGACGAAGCGGCGTCCGGGCACCCACTCCTGTATCCGCGAGGTCCAGCGGATCGGCACGCCGTGGAGGCGGAGCCGGTAGTCGATCAGCAGGCCTGGGCGCATCTCCACCGGCTCCGGGGTGAGGAGCGCGAAATGGAGCCACGGCGGGGTCAGCGTCTGGAGGTTTCCGGCCCGGGAGAAGAACGTAAAGACATCGTCCAGATCGCCGGCGAGGAGCTGCTCTCGCTCCAGCGTGTAGATCATCCGCCGCCGAGCACGTCGCGCAGCGCCGGTTCCAGCTCTGGCTGTAGGAAGTCGTACCGGAGCCCCTGCAAGCGAGCCGGAACCGCCCGCTGGCCGGTGGTCACGATGCTGGCCATCTCCCCGTAGAGCGCCCGCACCGCGAGCGCGGGAACCGGGAGAACCGCCGGACGACGAAGAACGCGGCCAAGCGCATGAGACAACTGGGCGTTGGTAACCGGGCTCGGAGCACTGAGGTTGACCGGCCCCCGCGCGTCTGCCTCCTGCGCGCAGAAAAGCAGCGCCTCCACGGCGTCGTCCAGGTGGATCCAGGGGACATACTGGCGGCCACCGGCGATGGGGCCGCCCACGCCGAGGCGGAACGGCGGCAGCATCTTCTCCAGCGCACCACCGCCGGCGGCCAGGACCACGCCCGTCCGCGTGACCGCGACCCGGATCCCAAGGGCCTCCGCTTCACGGGCTTCGGCCTCCCACGCCAC
This sequence comes from uncultured Solirubrobacterales bacterium, assembly GCA_963731435.1. Lineage (GTDB taxonomy): Bacteria > Actinomycetota > Thermoleophilia > Solirubrobacterales > Solirubrobacteraceae > Palsa-465. The sequence goes on along the minus strand of CAVSVF010000001.1, from coordinate 267,885 downwards.
CACCACCTGGGCGAGGAAGTCGTCGCCCGGCAGGTGAGTCCTCGTCCACTGGCTCCTGACCACGCGGCCCGTAGAACCCGGTCGCCGACTGGGAGATCAGTACCCGCGGACGACGCTCGCCGGCGAGCAGTGACAGACCCTTGACCAGCTGGCGCGTGGCCAGTACGCGTGAGTCACGGATCTCCTGCTTGGCCGAGGCACTCCAGCGCTGCGCCACCGGCTCGCCGAGCAGATGGATGACCGCGTCCGCGCCCTCCAGCGCCGCCGGCGGCGGGGGCTCACGCTGAGGATCGGACCACTGGTGAAGCTCGACGCCTTCGTCCAGCGCAGGGCGCGCCCGTTCGGGGCTCCGGGTCAGAGCCACGATCTCCTCGCCGCGGGCAGCGGCCCGGCCGACGAGATGGCGGCCGATCAGTCCGGTTGCGCCGGTGATCACGATTCGCATGCGCTCCAGAACTATAACGGCCTGTATAGCTTTTATCCCACATTCCGTAGAAGGCGCGTCAGGCGAGAACCGGCAGCAGCTCGGCGATCGGGGCCGGGCGTCCGAGGTGATAACCCTGGCCGTAGTCGACCCCGAGCTCCCGGAGCCGTTCCACGGCCTCGTCGTCCCCGACGAACTCGGCGACGGTGCGGGCCCCCAGGCCATGGGCGATCTGCACCACCGATTGCACCACCAGCTGGTCGGTCGCGCTCTGGTTGAGCCCCTTGATGAACTCGCCGTCGATCTTCAGGTAGTCGAACTCGAGGTGCTTGAGGTAGTAGAAGGAGGCGAAACCGGCTCCGAAGTCGTCCAGCGCAAACCGGCAACCAAGCTCCCGCAGCCCGCGCGCGACCTCGCGGGCCTTGTCGATGTTCACGATCGCGGCGGTCTCGGTCACCTCGACGATCAGCCGGCTCGGATCGATGGCGTGCTCGTTGAGGATCGCCCGGAGGTCTTCGAGCACCCGTGAATCGCTCAGCGTCTTGCCGGACATGTTCACGCTCAGCGAGATGTCCTGGCCGGATTCCTGGCAGCGGCTGAGCATCTCAGCCGCCTGTGCGAATACCCAGCGGTCGATCTGCTGGATCAGGTCGAAGCGCTCCGCGATGTAGAGGAACGATCCCGGCGGGATCAAATCGCCGTCGTCGCCCCGCAGCCGCAGCAGCAGCTCGTAGCGCTCGATCTCGGATGCGCAGATCCCCATCACCGGCTGGGCCACCAGCTCGAAGCGCTGGTCGGCGATCGCTTCCTTGAGTCGCTCGACCCAGGACTGCCGCGCCAGCATCCCGTTCCGGTGGTCCTGGCCGCGGACGAACACCGACGCGCGGTTCTTGCCGTCCTCCTTGGCTTCATACATCGCAATGTCGGCTTCGACCACCAGCTCCTCCGCCGTGCGCTCGCTGTCGGACTCGAACGTTGTGATGCCGATCGACGCGGTCACGCGGGCGTGGCGGTCCTCGCCGAGCACGATGGCGTGGTTCTTGACTGCGGCCAGGATCTTGTCGCTGACATGGAGCGCCTGCGAGATGTCGACCTGGGGCAAGATCACCGCAAACTCGTCCCCGCCCAGGCGTGCCACCACGTCGGTCTCTCGCAGCGCTCCCTGCAGCAGACTGGCGATCCGGGTGACCAGCTCGTCGCCGAACGAGTGACCCAGCGTGTCGTTGACGTACTTGAACCCGTCGAGATCGATCAGCAGTACCGCGCACTCGCGCTCGTAACGGCGGGCGTGGGCCACCGCCCGCTCAAGCTCCTCCTCGAAGCGACGCCGGTTGAACAACCCGGTGAGCGGATCGTGGTCGGCCAGGTACTGCAGCTGCACCTCGAAGTGCTTTCGCTCCCCGATGTCCATGGCGTGGAACACCGCGTAGCGGAGCGTGCCTCCCGGGCCTTCGGACACCGTGGCGCCGCTGAGCAGGCTCCAGATCGGCTGACCGTCACTGGCCAGGCATCGGACCTCCATCTCGGTCCGTGCCCGCTCGTCGGCCGCCAGCTCGGAGAGCGTGCCGATCACGGCGCTGGCGTCGTCGGGGTGCACGATCGCCGGGAAGCTCATCTGCAAGAGCTCTTCACGGGGCCGGCCAAACATGCGGCAGAGGGCGTCGTTGGCGCTGAGCAGACGGCCCCTCCCCGCCTCCCGAAGCTCTACCAGGGCAACGCCGATGGGGGCGTGGTCAATCGTCGCGCGCAGCCGCTCCTCGGCCGCCCGCAGCGCGTTCTCCACCTGGGCGCGGTCGGTGATATCCAGGGAGATGCCCCCAACGCCGATCGTGTCCCCGCTCCGGTCCTTGACCGGGAACTTCATCGACAGGTAGGAGCGGGCCCGCCGCCCGGCACGACGATCGGGCAGCATCTCCTCGAACTGGATGGACTCGCCGGAGGCCATCACCTCGCGATCGGTGCGCCCGACGTCGTCGGCCACCTTCGCGGGCAGAACCTCGTGGAGGCCGCGGCCGATGAGCCGATCGCGAGCGTGGCCGAGGATCTCGGCGGTGGAGCGGTTGGCGAGCACGAAGCGCTCGTCGTTGTCTCGCATGTATATCGCCATTGGGGAGTGCTCCAGCACCGCCTCCAGGCGGGCATTGACGGTTTCCAGCTCGTCCCACACCCGCCGGTTCTCAGTGATGTCCTGGATCGTGCCGAACAGATGGGTCCGTGCCCCGTCTCCGTCCACACGGGCGTTGCGCCGGGTGCGTACCCAGCGAATTTCGTTATCGGGGCGGACGATGCGGTATTCACGCTGGCTGGCCTCACCGAGCTGGGTCTCCTGAATCCGGTCGGTCATGCTCGAGCGATCGTCGGGGTGCACGAGCGCGAGGAACTCCTCGTAGGTCGGCGAGAAACCCAGCGGCTGACCGAACAGCCGGCACAGCTCATCGCTCCAGCGCACCCTCGGCTGACTCAGGTCCCACTCCCACGAGCCAAGGTTGGCCAGGGCCTGAGCCTCGGCGAGCGCCTCACGCTCACGCTCCCACGGCGAGCCAGTTCGGCTTCGGCGCGCGATCATCCCACCGATCGCCATACAGCTGCAGGCGATGGCAAGGATCAAACCAGCGGCGATCTCCCAGGTCACCGGTCACCTGCCGCGTGGCTTCGCACGCTGCCTGTATCGGTCCTGCGGGGGAGTGGCTTGAGTGGTGTATCGAGCCGTGCTCAGGCGGTTGATGGCCTCCGAACCAACTTCCGGACGAATGGTCGAGAGAGGGCTCAAGTACGCGCGTGATTGTTCCGATGCGCGAGATAATGGAGGGAGCGCCCCGCAGAGCGCGCGTCTCTTGGCTTTGCGCCACCGGCGCGGACCGTGAGCGGGTGATCGACATGGAGCAGCGGCTGAAGCCGCTCCGGGTCCTGTCGTTCGCTGTGCTGGCCCTGGCACTGGTGGCCTGCGGGCCTTGGATCGGATTCTGGACCCTGATTCCGCTGGCCGCGGCCGGTGCCGCCTTCGTGCTCACCGATCGCGGGCTGGAGCGCTCGAAGTGCCCGGAGTACCGGATGGCGGTGGCGTGGCTGAGCTCTGAGCTGGCGATCGCCGCCAGCGTCGCTCTCAGCGGCGGGGCGCGCAGCCCGGCGGTTGCCTGGCTGGTCCTGCCCGTGGTCACCCTCCCAGCACGCTTTGACACCCGGGGGGTGATGGCTGGGGTGGGCGTGGCCGCGGCGCTGATCGTGGCCAGCACGCTCGGGGTCGATCCGCACTACGTGATCGCAGCCCCCCAGCACGTCCTGCTGCCGATCGCGCTGCTGGGGGCACTGGCGCTGTTCTCGATGGCCCTGATGCAGTCGGATCTGCAGCACCGCAGCGCCGCGGTCATCGATCCCCTCACGAGCACGCTCAACCGCAACGCCCTACGAATCCGAGTCAACGAGCTCTGCCACCAGGTGGAGGTGGTGCAGCAGCCGATCGGCCTGATCATCGCCGACCTGGACCATTTCAAGGCAGTCAACGACAGCTACGGACACACGGTCGGTGACGAGGTGCTTCGTGACGTCGCCTACACGCTCCGCAAGCGCCTTCGAGCCTTCGACCTCGTCTACCGCCTCGGGGGGGAGGAGTTCCTCGTCCTGCTACCGGGGATCGATGCTCGTGAGGCGCGGGCCGTAGCGGAATCACTTCGTGAGGCGATCTGCGCACGGGAATACCACGGGCTCAGGCTGACGATGTCCTTTGGAGTCAGCGCCAGCGAGCCGAGCTCGTTCGATTACGAGGGGACGTTCGACGCCGCCGATCACGCCCTCTACACGGCCAAGGGCGCAGGCCGGAACTGCGTCTGCGTCGCCGGCGAAGATGGCCGCGAGAACCTGGTCGGAGCCTCCGTTCCGGTCGCCGTCCTGGCTCAGTAGCCCCTCGGCGGATGGCATAGGGGTGGACGGAGTCCGTCGGGCGAGGGAGCCTGGTGAACGGCGCATGGAGTCCGAGGGTCGCCCTGAAGGGGTGATTCGCCATTGGGACGCGGCGCCATCGGGACGCGGCGCCATCGGGACGCGGCGACAAAATGTGGGCCGTCATGGGCCAGATCTTCGCTCTATCGCTGACGGCGGCGGTGAATCCAACCCTGGTGGCGGCAACCACGGTGATGCTGATCCTTCCCAGCCCCAAGAGGCTGATGCTGGGCTATCTCCTCGGCGCACTGCTGACGAGCCTGACGCTTGGGCTGGTCATCGTGTTCGCGCTCAAGAACTCCGGTGCGGTCCACACGACGAAGCGGACGCTGAGTCCGGCCGTCGATATCGCCCTTGGGCTCATCGCGCTGGTGCTGGCCTACGTCATCGGCACCGCTCGCGACCGGCAGCTGGCCGAGCGTCGGCGGAAGGGCAAGACCGACACGGGCCCACCGCGATGGCAGAAGGCTTTGAGTAAAGGCTCGGCCCGGACCACCTTGGTGGTAGGAGCCGCGCTGTCACTTCCGGGTGCCTCGTACCTGGCCGGCCTCGACCTCATAACGAAGCAGAAGGACTCAACGGTCGAGATCGTCGCCCTCGTGCTGGGCTTCAACCTGATCATGCTTGCTCTGCTGGAGGTGCCGCTGATCAGCTTCGCCGTTGCGCCGAACTGGACTCCTGATGCCGTGGCGCGAGCCAAGCAATGGATCGGACGCCGAGGTCGACGCATCGCTGTCTGGGGCCTGATGGCCCTCGGCGCGGCCCTGGTCATCAAGGGCCTGACGCTTCTGCTGTCCTGAACCGGAAAGCCGAATCGGCGCGCCTGGCTGTGGTCAGCCGGCTGGGCCCGTGGGGATGGTCGCCGAAGCCATCTCGACGTCAGGGATCGGCACATCTCCATGCACCAACGTGCCCCCTTCTACCGGCGCGCTTATCGTGAGCGATCCGCCGACCGCCTCGATGCGGTCACGCATGTTGACGAGGCCATGGCCCAATCGAGCCTCCTCCGGCTCAAAGCCTACGCCGGAGTCTGTCACCTCGAAGCACAGCCGGTTCGGCTCCCGCCAGAGACGTATCGATCCCCGCGCATCTGGCCCGGCATGCTTGCCCGAGTTCTGGAGCGCCTCGAGGCAGCAGAAGTAGACCGCGATCTCCACATCCTTTGCGTACCGGTTGACACCGCCCGCAACAACCGAGACAGGCAGCGGCGAGCGAAGTGCCACTGACTTGAGCGCTTCAGCGAGGCCCTGCTCGTCCAGGAGCGCGGGGTAGATCCCACCCGCCAGTGAGCGAAGGGTGCCAAGGACATCATCGACTTGCCGACCTAGCATCGTGATCATCCGTTCCCCACGGCTCGGCTCCTCCCTCATCGCTTCGGCTACGGCATCGAGCTTGATCCGCAGGGCGACGATGTCCTGCTGAATGCTGTCGTGGAGGTCACGCTCGATCAGCTTCCGCTCGACATAAGCCGTCTCAACCAGGCGGGCACGTGAGGCGGCGAGCCGTGCAGTCGAGTCTGTGAGCTTCGCCTGCAGACGAACTCGTTCGAGACTTTCCGAAGACGCCGCTCCCGCCGCTTGCACGAACTGTGCGTTGTCGGATAGCTCACTGTCATAGATCACCGCGGCGATTGAGCTGTGGTCCCGCTCGACCCATGTGATCGCCCGGTCAGGCCCAGGCGACTCTGTCGATACTGGGACGCCCCAGGAATCCACGTAGCCGTCTAGGCCGGGCGTTCTGTAGGCGATTTGCAGAGAAGGATCATGGAGTGCGCTCGCCATGAGGGCCTGAGGATCGGTGCGCGGCTGCTCGACGAGACGAGTCACGAAATCAGCAAGCGCACGTGCCACCCATAGCCGCTCCAGGCCGAGACCAACGACCACAGCGAGAGGCACAGCGATCGAGATCACGAGCAAGGCGATGTGGAATCCGTCCGTGACCGGCAACCCAGCGAGCTGCGCTCCGAAAAACGCGGTTAGAAAGCCCGCATAGGCGATCGCCGGGTATATGACCACGGCCACCGAACGGCGCCTGGAAGGGGAAGACGCTCGCGCCCTGCGAGCGAGCAAGGCGCACGTCCCCCAGGTCAACACGATCCACATCCCGACCACCGCCGGCTTGAGCACGGCAACGACACCGGTCGCATCGAAGCCCAGGAAAAACACGCTGCTGGGACAGTGGGGCGCACAGGCCAGCAGCGGTGGCTGGAGCGCTGGGTGCCGGGTGATCAGGACCAGGGCAATCCACAGAATCGCCGCGACGCCCCCGGTAATAGTCAAGAACCGCAAGTCACGCGAGGACCGCAGCCGACCGCTGGGATGCGTCAGCAGGAGCGAGGAGATGATGATCGGCACGAAACCCGAGACGAGTAGACCAATGCTGAACAGAAACGGCTCGTTAGCAGCGTTCAGCAACGAGAGAGCGATAACCAGACCGGCCCCGTCGAGAAGGCGGCCCATTCTCGGCTGGAGCCGGCTGATCTGCGCGTAAAGGCCGGCTGCGATAAGTACCAACACGAGCGTGACGCGCCCACCCACTGCAAACTCCGCCGGCGCTGCCCGAGGGTTCAGGGAGGCCAGATATCCGACCCCCGCGGCCGCGAGCCCCCCAACCAGCGCAGTGCCGATAAGCCGCGAACGCAAGATTGCCTGGTGACTCCCAAGCCGATCGCTGAGGGGCAGGGACCAAGCATGAGCCCGCTCGGCCGCGCCGCCCTCGGCCGCAGAGCCAACGTCAATATCGCCCTGGCCGTCCTTGATGCCTCGGCGCATTGGTCTCGACCTCATCGCCGTGACCGGCGTTGGCCGCGACGACCGCGCAACGATCGGCGGGGAGCGCCAGGTAGTACCTGATGAGGGGCCGACGAGATGGGTATGGGACCGCCTTCCTTCGCGCGAAATCCATCTCGCCGCGAGGCCGGCATCCGATAGCCACCAAGTGTCCGTCGGCGTACGTCCAAGCGGCCAACACAGACCAATGCGCCACAGCGAGCAGCTCAAAGGTCCGCAGCAAAAATTGTACAGGGTGCCTCATATGGCCCTGCTCAGAGCGGCTTCGCTGGACACGTCCGAGACGGTGCGAGGGCCAAACCATGCGTGTGGCGCACCCTCGTGAGTGGTGTCGACTTCCCAGAACATAGATGCAGGCGCCCTTGCTCGAAGCGGCAGGCTGCGGGAGAAATTGGTGTCCAAGAGACAATCCGGGAGAAGCCAAGTTCATGCCGAGTCGCACAGTCCCCGCGTTGGCAAGTCATCCCCAGGGCTCGAGTGGAAATAGTGCACGGGTGGCACGCCGGGAGCTCGGCGAGGAGCCTGCGCGACGGTTTCCCGAGGACTTCGTTCGGCGTCCGGCGCTCGTCCGTCGTTTGATCGACGCGAAAGATGCGTCCCTTGCCCTGATCGTCGCCCCGCCGGGATACGGAAAGACCGCCGTGCTGACGGAATGGGCCGAGCAGGATGAGCGACCCTTCATATGGGTTGACTGCGGCCGGCGCAGTCCTGAGAGCGTCGAAACCGGGGCCGCGGTTCTCGCCGCACGCGCACGTGCGAGCCGTACCGGAGGGAGGGGCTTCGTTCTGGTTTTCGACGACGCCCACCTCGTCGAGGCCGAGCTCCTGGGTGAGGCCGTGCGAGCGCTCATGAGCGATCTCCCCCTCGGCGCCACGATTGCTTTGGCCTCGCGCACCGAACCGCCGATCCCGATCGGAAGACTGCGCGCCGAGCGGTGCCTCGTCGAACTCCGCGTGCGAGACCTCACGATGACTCAAGCGGAGGCTGCGATCCTGCTCCGCAGGGCCGGCCTCGAACTCGACTTCGGGGGAGTCCAGACACTGGTACGCCGCACCGAGGGATGGCCGGCCGCACTCTACCTCGCCGCGCTGTCCCTGCTTGAGCGTCCCGAGATGCCACTTCAGCAAGACTTCCGGGGTGACGACCACCTCCTGGCCGACTACCTCCGGGACGAGTTCTCGTCCGGTCTTTCGCCGAAACTGGTGCGGTTCGCCAGGCAGACCTCGGTGCTGGAGGAACTCACCGGAGCTGCCTGTGACGCTGTGCTGGATCAGCATGGCACCGGTGTCACGCTTGGACGGCTTGAGCGACTGACCTCGTTGCTCGTTCCCCTGGACAACGCCCATACGCGGTATCGGTGGCATGGTCTGGTCCGGGAGCATCTGAAAGCCGAGCTGCGGCGGAGACAACCGGAGCTCGAGCCATGGCTTCACAGGGCCGCGAGCACCTGGTGTCGGGGTCATGGTGACCTCGACGGCGCGATCGCCCATGCCGTCGACTCGGGGGATGCACGACACGTCGGCGATCTGCTCTGGCCGCACATCCTCAGCTACACGATGACGGCACGAAACAAACGGGTGCAAGGCTGGGTAAGCGGCTTCAGTCACGCGGCGATTGCCGACTACGCGCCGCTCGCCGCGTGCGCCGCTTACAGCGCCTTGGCCACGGGACAGGCTGCCGAGGCCCAACAGTGGGGCTTCACGGCAGCCGCGGCACTCGCGCAAGACGGCATCACGCAAGTACCCGATTCACTACAGACCGGCCTCGCGCTGATCCAGGCGCTGGGTGCCCGGGTCACGGTTCGTCAGATGAGGTCCCTCGCCGTACAGGCATGCGAGGTGGAATCGGAAGGCAGCCCATGGCGGCCCATGTGCTGCCTCGTCCACGGGGTGGCCTCACACCTGGCAGGCGACCGCGCGGACGCCAAGCGGCTGCTGGAGGAGGGCGCAGATCTCGGTGTCGGGGCCGACCCGAGCGCGGCGGCGCTGAGCCTCGCTCAACTCGCGGTGATCGCGATCGAGGAGCACGACTGGGGCCTCGCCACCGAGCTCTCCGACCAGGCGAACAGGCTGATCGCCGACCACGCGCTTCGCGACGCGCCGATGTCAGCGCTCGTGTTTGCGTCCTCCGCAGCGACGCGGGCGCATCAGGGCCGACTCGACGAGGCGAAGGAAGATCTTCGCCGCGGGGTCGCGCTGCTCGCGGGACCCCACAGCTTAATGCCGTGGTACTGCGCAGAGGCACACATCCTGCTCGGGCACGCCGCGCTCGGACTGGCCGACATCGTCGGGGCCAGAACCCTCCTGGCCGAGGGATCGCGCTCCGCGCGGAGGATGCCAGGCGCCGTCATCTTCGAGCACTGGTTCGAGGAGGCCTGGTCATACATGGACACGCTCGCCGAGACGAGCCTTGACGGTGCCTCCGCGCTGACCGTCGCCGAACTTCGGATTTTGCGATTCCTCCCGAGCCATCGCTCATTTCGAGAAATCGGCCTGACGCTCGGCGTATCGGCGAACACTGTGAAGAGTCAAGCGCATGCGATCTACCGAAAGCTCGGAGCGGCATCTCGCTCAGAGGTCGTCTCTCGTGCCTCTGAGGCTGGCCTGCTCGGGCATTGACCAGGGTGGGTCTGCAGTGGCCCGGGGGTGGGTCTGCGTTGGCCCGGGCGCAGAGGCCGCATCATTTGTGGAGCAGCGTCGCTTTCAGAGCGTCGTAGTCCTCCTGGTTGATTCGTTTCGAGTCACGGAGTGCCGCGAGCCGCTCCAGCTGCTCCAGCCGCCCGTCAACAGACGGTGGGGCTGTGGAGGAGGCCGCCTCGGAGCGGTGGCCCCGACGTCCGCGCATGGAGCGGAGTCGACCCCGCAGCACGGCGAGCTCTTCGCCTCGGCGGACGTCTGAGAACTCGGTCGAAGTCTGCCGGCGCAGAGCCTCCGCACCCAGGAGCGCGAGCGCCATAAACACGATCATGCCGGCCGGCGCGCCGGTGGCCGGTATCGGATTCCAGATGAAGACCAGCAGCATCAGCCCGGCTGCCGTGGCAAATGCCCAGCCTGGGTCCTCTCGCAGGTACGGGGCGAGAATCCGTCGGCCAGCGACCGCGATCCGCATCGGACCCGCGAACCAGGCGGCGCCGATCAACACGATCCCAACCAACAGGAGCGCTCCGGCAATCTCTTTGACCATCGAGGTAACGATCGCGACAGTCGCTGACACCGTCGGCCTGAGAGAGGCGTCCGTCGCGACCGAGTTCGTGATCTGGGATTCGAGGATGGAGCGAACCAGGAGCGAGATCACTCCAGCCGACACGATCGCGAAACCGACCGTCCGGAGCGTGCGGCGCCGGTGGCCCCGCGCGAGCGCCATCGCTGTCCCGTACAGAAGCGGCACAAGGATCGTCAGCCACAGGGCGAGACCCTTGATCGCGTTGCCGACGTCCTCCACGAGCTTCAGCTGATTCGACTTGAGGATGGTCAGGCTGGCGGCCTTCGGCGGAAGCTTCGATCCGAGGTCGGAGGGCAGGCCGAGCCGCGCCGCCGTATCGCTCAGGATCGAAGCCAGGTCAAGCGTCACCGCGCCCCCCTGCACATTCACCGGCCCCCTTCCACCCTCGACTATGGTGACGAACGCCCGGTCGGCCACTTGGTTCGCCGATCCCCAGAGGTTCTGAATCCTGGGGCGCGTGAGGGCGGCATCCACCACCTTGACGGCTGCGCCCCTGAGCGCTCCGGCCACGGGATCGACCAGTGGTTTCAACTGGGGTGGCAGGTTCGGCTCGATCGCCGAGCCCACGTTCACGTTGGCATACAGCTGATCGACGAGGTAGTTCGCGGTGGTGTTACGGATCTCGCTGTTCTGGAGCAGCTGCGTGCTCGTCTTCTTCCAGTTGTCCGGGTTCAACAACAGACGGTTGGCCCAGAGCGAGAAGGTCCCGACGATCGCCAGCAGCGTGGCGATCGTGATCAACCCATCCACGAGGATCAACCGGCGGCGTGAGATCGGCGGAGTCGGCGGTGATCCCTCGGCCTCTCCGTTGTCCTGCCCCAGCTGCGCCCGAGCAGCCGCCTGGCCATTATCGTCACTGGCTCTGCTCTCATGCCCCTTCACGTAGCTGATGGTGGGTGGAAGCCAGACCGAATGCATCGTCTGAATGGGATGAGGGGCGCTGGTTGCGTAATAGGCCGGCCCATGCCACCGCTCGGGACCTCGACCCGAACTCGGCCAACGCCCTTACGCGGGCAGAACTGCTACGCGGTCGAGTTCGCCGAGGACCGGCTCTTCGTCATCAGCTGTCCCTTGAGAAGCCCGACGAAGAGCCTCAACTCCACGACGCGTGGCGGTCTGACTCTATGAGCACACCCGACGACGCCCCGCCTGGGTGAACTCTGCGACCGCCGGTGAGCTCAGGCGACGCGCTTACCGTAGGCGATCAGCCCGTAAATGGCCAGGATGTCCAACGCGAAGATGGACAGCGACCAGAAGGGGTAGGCGGGGATCATCATCAGCTGCACGATGGCGTTACCGCCGAGAGCCACGACGCCGGTCCAGCGGGCGAATTGGTTCTTGACGAACACGCCGAGGGCAACGGCCCACTGGAGGACGCCGATGCACAGCACGACCCACCCCCAGGTGTTGAGGCTCCCGGCGATGTAGTGGGTGTTGGCGACGAAGAAATGCGCGTTGCCGATCGCCGCGAGACCCTCGATGAAATTGAGCGTCCCGACCATCAGCAGGAGTACCCCGGCGAAGCTGACCCAGCCGTAACCACGCTCGTCGTCGCGTAGTTCGTCATAGCCGACGGGAGCGTTACTGGATTGAGATGCGGTATGAACAGACATTCGATCCTCCGGTCTTAGGTCGTGACAAGCCGGACACGCTTGTCGTCTCGCACCAACGGTCTCACCGACGCCTGGCAACGGCAATGGTGCGCTCCGGCGTCTTCAAAGAAGTGCGCACCCCAGACCTCTACACCAGAGGGGTGAGCTTTCACACCCCAGGACCCGTCACCAGCTTCGAAAACGCCGCCGCGATGTTCGCTCACCCCTTTCGGGTGATGACGGAGGCCAAGGATGTTCGGATCCTCGGTTAGTCCAAGTTGGTGAAAGGAGTTGGTTATATGGCAACGCTCGTTGCGATCGGTTATCCGGATCAAGGCACAGCCGAGCGAGCACGCGAAACGGTTGGGCAACTCGAGGCCGAGCTGATCGTCGAGGCTGATCAGGTCGCCGCGATCTCCCGTGACCTAGAGGGTAAGTACCACGTCCACACCAGTCACGGTGGCGCGTCCGCCGGCGGTGGGGCGGTCTGGGGCGGGTTCTGGGGACTGTTGTTCGGCCTCCTGTTCTTCGTGCCGTTTGCCGGGTGGGCAGTCGGCGCCGGTCTCGGCGCGCTGTTCGGTCACCTCGGCGAGAAGGGAATCGATAAACAGTTCCAGCAGCAGGTCCGCGACTACGTCAAGCCCGGCACCTCCGCGCTGTTCATGATCATCGAACACGCCACACCGGACAAGGCAATCGCCGCGTTGCAGGAGTACGGCGGCACGGTGATCAGGACCTCGCTCTCAGACGAGGACACCAAGAAGCTCCAGGAAGCCCTGCAGCCCCCCGCGACGGCCGGCGTCGCCTAAACCGCCCGCGGACCAGCTGCACCAAACAGACGGTCGAGGAGCGCGCCCACTTCGCATTCCGCTTGCAAAGGGTGCAAGTCAGGATGAGGGGGCGCTCCGCGGCCGCTGTATTCGCCGCGTTGAGGGGCGCTCCGCGGCCGCTCTAATTCGCCCCCGCTGCGGCGATTCAGTTCGCGTCAGTGCGGCGACCCGTTCGAACTCTCGCGGTGTGCGTTCTCGGCTTCGGAGATCGTGTACGCCGCGTCTATCAGGGTTAGATGGCTGAAGGCCTGAGGGAAGTTGCCGACCTGTCGGCGGAGTTTGACGTCGTACTCCTCTGAGAGCAGGCCGAGGTCGTTCGTGAGCCCCAGGAGCCGTTCGAACAGTTCGCGCGCGTCCTCTACACGGCCGTTGAGCGCAAGTGCGCTGACCAACCAGAAGGAGCACGCCAGAAACTGCCCTTCATCTCCCGGGAGGCCGTCGTCGGTCTCGGCCGTCGAGTAACGAGACACGAAACCATCGCGACCGAGCTCGCTCCGGACCGCGTCGACGGTGCCCGTCACCCGCTCGTCGTCTCCGGGAAGGAAGCCCAACATCGCGATGTTGAGCACACTCGCATCGAGTGCTTTCGATCCGTAGTACTGCGTGAAGGTGCGGCGCTCCGGATCGTAACCGCGCTCACAGACCTCATCATGAATCTCGTCACGAATCCTCTCCCAGCGCTCGATGGGAGCTTCGAGCTCGAACCGCTCCGCGAGCTTGACTGCCCGATCGAACACCACCCAGGCCATCACCTTGGAGTAAGTGAAGTGCTGTCGCGGTCCGCGGGTCTCCCAAATCCCATCGTCGGGCTCGCGCCAGATCGTCTCCACGTACTCGACGGCCTTTCGCCAGCGCGGCCAAAGGCGCTGCTCGATTCTGCCGAGGGCCATGGCACCGAGGAAAGCGACCGCCATCACCTCGCCGTAGACATCCAGCTGGAACTGCTCAGACGCAGCGTTGCCGACTCGTACCGGCTTCGAACCCTCATAGCCAGGGAGCTCATCGAGCTCGAACTCGGTGAGACGGCGCTCGCCGCCAAGTCCGTACATGATCTGAATCTTGCTCGGGTCGCCCGTACCCGCGCGCATCATGAAGTCTCGGAACGAGAGCGCCTCGGTGGCGTACCCGGCAGTGAGGAGCGCCTCCAGCGCGAGCACCGAGTCACGCAACCAGCAGAAACGATAGTCCCAGTTGCGGGCTCCCCCGACGTCCTCCGGCAGCGACGTCGTCGGCGCAGCGATGACGGCACCGGTGGTTTCCGAGGTCATCCCTTTGAGTGCGATCAGCGACGTGAGCACCTCGTCGCGATAGGCACCCCGGTAGTTACAGCGCCCACTCCATTCCTGCCACCAAGCCTGGGTGCGCGCGAGGGCCGAGTCGGCATCCTCGACCGGAGGGGTCTGCTGGTCGGAGGGATGCCAGGTCAGAGTGAGCCGGTCGCGACTTTCCTCCGAAGCGACGAATTCGGCAGTCGCCGTCCCTCCCTCAACCTGCATCGCCAACGGTGTGCTGAGGCGAAAGGCGTCCGGTCCAGCGATAGCGATGAGCCCATCCGCGACATGCTCGACCCAGGGTACGACCGAGCCGTAATCGGGACGCAGCGAAAGCTCTACGCGCATCGGAACCCGGCCTCTTAGACCCTCCACGATCCGCATCAGCCGCGGGGGGCCCTGGTCCCGCTTGGGCATGAAGTCGACCACGCGCACCGCGCCTTCCGATGTCTCGAAATCGGTCTCGAGCACAAGCGTGCCCGGGCGGTAGCGCCGTGAACATGAGCGCACCTCCTCCGCCGGCGCAACGAGCCAGTGGCCGTGTCGCTCATCCCCTATGAGTCGGGCGAAGCACGACGCAGAATCGAAACGCGGCAGACACAACCAATCCACCGATCCGTTACGACCGACCAGGGCGGCGGACTGCATATCACCGATCAATCCATAATCCTCGATACGCACCAGGGCCTCCCCGGCCGTCACGGTCAGATTCGCGGCTAAAACGTATGAGCGCCCTCAACCGTGAGCATCATCCAATTGGGGTGAGAACGAGTCTCCTCGAGGGCTATGAGCCCCGCCGACCTACCTTCGGGTGGAGATGGCGGCGGTGGCGAGCACCAGCGACAGGGCCACGAGCGCTCCGAGCGCACCAAGCCAGTTCAATCCGACCGTATTGCGAACGTGATTGACGTAGGTCACGAAGGCGATTGGGATCCCTACCGAGACCAGCAGCGCTAGGGCACGCAGAATCGTTCGCTTGTCGTGACCCCGGTCGCGCCGCTCGTCGGCTACGGCGACGGCGGCGCTCACGCTCGCGGCATCCCCGCCATAGAAGACGATCGCTCGACGTCCGAGCTGCCGGGCATGGATCTCACATCCCCACGCCATCACGATCATGAAGGTGAGGGGGAGCACCCACGTCATCAGCCAGAGGGCTCCCCCAAGCAGAAGACTGATCCATGCTCTGACCCGGGCGCGCGCTCCCGTTACCTGTTCCTTGGCGGTGGCGGGCGACATGAAGCCACCGAACACCAACAGCAGATAGACGCTGCGAATCCAGGTACGCAGCGCTCGGCGCTCCGTCGGAGCGCTTGGCATCGGGGCTTTCTGAACCTTGGTGAGCGCCGCCAGCGCGGTATCGACGTCCGGGTGGACCCCACGCAGCGCGAGCATCTCCGACGCCGTTTGAAGTTGCTGTGCGTCACGGCCGTACAGCGTCGCCGTGCGCAGCGTCATCCGCATTTCCTGCAACAGGTAGGTGAGATAGCCAGGCACCAGGGCCAGAAAGAAGGGGGTTCCGGAGATAGCTCCATCGATCCGCGCAATCCCGGCGGTCTGGAGGCGAACCTGCTCGGCGAGCACGGCGGGAGAGGTCTCGGGGTGGGCTTCCAACGCCGAACGGGCCCACTCCTGCGAGGACGGCCCAAGCCGACCGATCGCGTACAGCGTGAGCCGCTCCGACACATGCTCGGGGTCGCGGTAGACGATCCGCACCAGCTCACGGGTGCCGGAGCGCGCCCGAGCGATGCGGCTTCTCGGAGGCACCACCCCGTGCTTGTCGGGTTCAGTCAAACGCATTTCCTCCGCCGATCCAATGCCTGCTACGCGGTCAGTCGTCGCCCGACTCCGAGAGAAAGATGAGGGTTGCCGTCACTCGCCTGCTGACATCGGTGGTCTCAGGCAGGTCTAGCTTGGAGAAGATTGCATTCACATGCTTCTCGACCGCTCGCTTTGTCAGCACGAGCGCTCCGGCGATGGCAGCATTGCTCTTTCCGGACGCGATCTCGGCAAGCAGCTCCCGCTCGCGTGGCGTGAGTTGGGAGAGCTTCGACCGGCTGGCCCGTGAGCGCGCCTGGATCAGCACGTCGACGACGGCTGGGTCGATAACCGACCGGCCATGTCGTACCGCGTCGATGGCTTCGAGCAACTGTTCCTTGTTCCGGATCCGTTCCTTCAGCAGGTACGCCCGGCCGTGCGTGCCCTGACCCAACAACGCGAGCGCGTAGGCCGGCTCTGCGTACTGGCTGAGTACAACGACCCCGATCTCGGGATTAGCCTCGCGCAGGCGGGCGGCGACCTGGATGCCGTCGTCTTGGAGGAACGGAGGCATGCGGATGTCGGTGACGACGACGTCTGGGACCCATGTTTCGATTGCTTTCTCAAGCTCGCTCGCGGTTGAGCAGACCGCTGTGAGCTCAATCTCGGGTGCCGAGCTGAGAAGCTCGGTGAGGAACTCTCGGATCAGATATGAGTCCTCAGCGACCACGGTCCGGATCGGCGGCTCGGCGGGCCCTGTTTCAACAAGATCACTCGCAGAAACCCTCGATTCGGCGCTGCCGACGTGTGTGCGGTCCATGGCACTCCTCAAATGGGCTGGCCTCATCGTGGCTGCTGCAGGTCATCTTGACAAGGGGGTACTCCACCCAACGGTGTGGTAGGCGCACACCCGCAACCTGCTCAGAGCGGTCGCTAGAAACCGAGCGGATGCTCGATTTCAGGAAGCTGGCCGAGACTCTGGCGAAGCTTGGTCAACTCCTCAGTACGGACGCGATCGGCACGCAAGACGGCGAGCGCGGCCGGTACCTCCCAAGTGGCGAACATCGGGCAACCGACGCAGATGGCGACGATCAGCGGCACAGCCGCGGCGGGCGCCGGGACGAGGACTCCGGCCACGCAGACGGCAACGCTCATGAGCACTGTCACCAATGCCGCGATCAAGATGAGCCTGGCCTCGGAGCGCCCGAGCGAGCGCCGCGACGGAGTCGCAAAACCGGGTTCTACCTGTGGATCATCGCGCATATGCACACCTACCAGGACATCGGTCCCTACAGGGTGCTCATACCCGCTCGCACGGGAGCCAACCCGCGTGATACCGCCCTTTTTAGACACGCGCGCGAGCATGCGGCACGCACAACCTTACGGCGGGCACGTGTCCGGGGGCCAGAGGTGGACCCTGCGTCGGTCATCCGAATCAGATGATGCTTTTCGCCCGCGCGGGACGACCATCGTGTCCCAATGAATCGTCGCAGGGTCTGGTCGGCAGCCGCCTTGGTGCTCGGGCTCGCTACGGCCGCACTCGCGGTCGCGATAGGGATCGCGCACTTCCCGAACGGCCTTTCGGTGCTGGCGTGCCTGATCCTCGCGCTCTGCTCAGCGTGGTACGGGGTCCGCGAGCGCGGTTTCCGTCGTCAAGCGGGCGCTGCGACCGCCGCGCTGCTGATTGCCGGCGCATTGGTGCTGGTGGCCGTGGAGGGCCAGCTGCTCTACGACCTGCTCATGGTGGCTTGCTTCGCCGCGGCTCTGGACGCGACACGAAGGGCATTCAAGGTCAAGGTCGAACTCCCGCGCGCCGAGCGCCCGGCCCATCCGGTGCTGTTCTACAACCCTCTTTCGGGAGGGGGCAAGGCGGCGCGCTTCCACGTCGCCGAGGAGGCCCGCAGACGAGGCATTGAGCCGATCGAACTGCGGCGAGGAGACGACCTGGAAGGGCTGGTCCGCGACGCAGTCGCCCGGGGAGCTGACGGGTTGGCGATGGCGGGAGGAGATGGGTCACAGGCGGTCGTGGCAGCGATCGCGGCCGATCTCGGCCTCCCCTATGCCTGCATCCCCGCCGGAACGCGCAACCACTTCGCCCTAGATCTCGGCGTTGACCGGGATGACGTTACGGGCGCCCTCGATGCGTTTGTCGATGGGGGCGAGCGTCGGGTGGACCTGGCCGAGGTCAACGGCCAGGTGTTTGTCAACAATGTCTCGCTGGGTCTGTACGCCGACGCGGTGCAGCGACCTGGGTACCGCGAGGCCAAGCTTCACACCCTGCTGGACATCGCCCCCGACGCACTCGGACCGGACGCCGCTGCGCCGAACCTCAGCTGGCAAGGTCCAAGCGGTCCAGCGTCGGCGGTCGCGATCCTCGTGTCGAACGACAGGTATCGCCTCGGCCGGGTCCTCGGATCAGGCACGCGCCCGCGACTCGATCGTGGAACGCTGGGAATCACGGTGCTGGCGCCCACATCGTCGAGTCCCAACGGCGCTTCGACCCACGAGCTGGCGATGATGCAATGGACGGCTTCTGCGTTTGAGATCAGCTGCGAGGAGCCGGTGGCAGCCGGGATCGACGGCGAAGCTGTTCAGCTCGACGCGCCGCTGCGCTTTCATACTCGTCCCGCCGCACTGCGGGTTCGAATCGCGCCGCAGCATCCGGGCGCATCGCCGTCCGCGTTCGAGCCCGACACGCCATGGGGGATGTTCAAGGGCCTGGCGAGAATCGCGCTCCGCGGCGCACCGCCCGCTTCCGGAGGCTCGATGAAGCCGCCAGCGTCCTAGCCCGGTAGCCCCGCTCATCCGTTTCGGGTGATGACGAAGGTCGCGCGGCGACGGAAGCTTGCGTCTGGTCAGCGAACGAGAAGGAGACGCGCATGTCTGTAGTTGGAGCCGATACACACCAGACGCTCACCGGGATCTCGGGGGGGAACCACGATTTCCTGGAGGAAGCGATCGGGCTGCGAGAAGTTGGCCATGAAGTCAGCGGACTCGATTCGCGCACCTTTGCCCTCGTCAAAATTGCCGCCCTGATCGCCCTGGACGCGCCTCCAGCCTCGTACGCGTGGCAGATCAGCAACGCCCTCGTGGAGGGGATCACCCCTGAGGACATACTCGGCGTGCTCCGTGCGGTCGCGCCGCAGGTCGGAGGCCCCAGGGTAGTGGCCGCCGCCCCCGAGATCATGCTCTCGCTCGGCCTCTCCCTCGACGACGAAGGCTAGGAGTCACCCATGCCACTACTCAGAAGGCGGCGGCCCTTGCTCCGCGCCGCTGCGGTGAGCGGCGGGGCTTACATGCTCGGTAAGCACCGTGCCGATGCCGAGGCGGCTGAGCAACAGCAGGCCCAGGGGCAGATGGCTGCGACACCGGCCGCGGCGCCGGGCGGCGGAGTCTCCTCCAGCGATACGATCCGCCTGGAGCAACTGGGCAAGCTGCATGAACAGGGCGTTCTCACGGACGAGGAGTTCACGCGACAGAAGACGCTCATCCTTGGCTGAACCTGGGGTGAGTTTGTCTCCGGCTCGGGTTGATGAACCGGCGGCGGTGCCCAGGAGAGCGGGCGTGAATAAACCTGCCAAGGGAAGACGGAGGGCCGGAACCCCATACCTTACGGTTGCGGAAAGAAAGACCCGTGGTAAAGCAGCGAGAACCACGGCTCCTCGGTCAACTCACGCCGAGTTTGTTCCACCTGCCGACCGTACCGATCCGCTCGAGTTGCTTGGTCTCCAGGCGCAGACGAGGCTCCCTGAGCTCGTGCCCATCCGTTACGGGCGGATGCTGGTATCACCGTTGACGTTTTACCGAGGTGCGGCCAAGCTCATGGCTCACGACCTAGCGGCGACTCCCCAATCCGATTTGAGGGTGCAGTGCTGTGGGGATGCCCACCTCAGCAACTTCGGGATGTTTGGCTCGCCGGAGCGGCGGCTCATGTTCGACATCAACGACTTCGACGAGACGCTTCCGGGACCTTGGGAATGGGACGTCAAGCGGCTGACCACGAGCCTGCTCATCGCGGCCCGCGAGAACGGCTTTGCCGCCAAGGACCAGGACCGGATCGTACTCGCCGCTGTCCGTCAATATCGAACGGCGATGCGCCGGTTCGCCGGCATGCGGAATCTCGAGGTTTGGTATTCGCAGCTTGACATCGACGCCTTCATTCACGAGCACGGCTCCCGGTTCAAGCGCGCGATGGTCCGGCGAACCGAGAAGGCGCTGGCCAAGGCCCGAGCGCGTGACAGCATGTCGGCGCTCTCGAAGCTGACTCAGCGCACGAACGGACGAGCTGAGATCGTCGACCTCTCGCCATTGATCGTGCCTCTCCGTGTGCTCGTGCCGGAGGCAGAGTTCGGGCAGACGTTCGACTGGCTGCGCGGCCTGCTGCGGGCCTATCGGGATACGCTCAGCCACGATCGGCGCCTTCTGCTGGAGCAGTTCGAACTCTCGGATTTCGCACGCAAGGTCGTGGGGGTCGGGAGTGTTGGCACCCGAGCGTGGATCGTGCTTATGTTCGGCCGCAATCGGCGGGACCCGCTGTTCCTGCAAGTGAAGGAGGCCGAGGCTTCGGTGCTGGAGGAGTCCCTCGGCCGCAGTGAATTCTCCAACCATGGGGCACGCGTAGTCGCGGGTCAGCGACGCATGCAGGCCGCCAGCGACATCTTCCTCGGATGGGTCCATGTCGGCTCTGGTCAGGACGGAGCGCCGCGTGATTACTACGCACGGCAGCTGAAGGACTGGAAGGGTTCCGCCGAGGTCGAGCAGATGATCCCAACGGATCTGGCCGCGTACGGGAAGCTGTGCAGTTGGACGCTCGCGCGGGCTCATGCTCGCACCGGCGACCGTGTTGCGATCGGCTCTTATCTGGGCAGCGGCACTGTGTTTGACCGGGCGATCTTGGGGTTCTCCAAGGCCTATGCCGAGCAGAACGACCGCGACTACCGGGAGCTCGCGCGGGCCGTCAAGAGCGGCAAGGTCGCCGCTCAGACCGGACTCTGACCGGGCCTCGCCCGATAGGGGATTGGGGATGATTAGTTCGGGGGCAGGCGGTACGGAGTTGGCGCAACTCGATACCAGCCGTGACCCCTGATCGCTGCGCACCAGGCGGTTTGCGAGCCTGGCTGGCGGAGGCCGAGCGCATCGATCGCGCCGTTTACGGTGCAATCGCCGATACCCCCACCGTGTCGCTCGATGCCGCGCTGCGCCGACTCTCCGCTGCCGCTGATTACTCGAGGCTCTCGCTCCTCTCGAGCGCGCTACTGGCAACCGCCGGCGGCCGGAACGGACGACGAGCTGCCGGATCGGGCCTTGCCGCGCTGGCGACTACGTCCGCCTTTGTGAACCTGGTCATCAAGCCGGTCGTCCAGCGACGCCGACCGGATCGGTTGATTGAGAGCGTTCCGCCGGAACGCCACGTGAAGATGCCGAACTCCGCGTCGTTTCCGTCAGGTCACTCCGCCGCGGCAGTCGCGTTCGCGACTGGAGCTGGCCGCACGCTCCCGGCCGCCAGCGTCCCGCTCCACGTACTTTCCGCGCTGGTCGCTTACTCACGCGTTCACACGGGCGTGCACTATCCCGGCGACGTCATCGCTGGTGCTCTGCTGGGAGCGTCGATTGCGGACCTGACCAGCGGTTTGATCGGCCGGACCTCGAAGCGGTTCGGCCGAAAGCGTGCCGTGCGGGCGTAGTTCGCCGCCGCCTCTTCCGTCTTCTCCTCTGACCCGGCAACGTCATCACCCGATTGGTGTGATGAATTGCCGCGGGCGAACGCGATGATCGGCGGATGTCGAACTTCAGCGCTTTCGCCTCACTCGAGCGCTGGCTGTCGTCGATCTCAACGACCCCGAGGAGATCCTCCGAGGCCCCGTGCGCTTTCTCCTAAACGTCATCTGGCTGGTGCTCGCCGGGTTCTGGCTCGCGGTCGCGTACCTCCT
Source organism: uncultured Solirubrobacterales bacterium (assembly GCA_963731435.1). Classification (GTDB taxonomy): domain Bacteria; phylum Actinomycetota; class Thermoleophilia; order Solirubrobacterales; family Solirubrobacteraceae; genus Palsa-465. The sequence goes on along the minus strand of CAVSVF010000001.1, from coordinate 246,136 downwards.
CGCGGCACTGTTGTGCTTCGTGTTGATCGTGACGATTCCCTTCGGAATCGCTTCCTTGCGGATCGCCAACTACACGCTATGGCCGTTCGGCCGAACGGTCGTGCGACGGCCCACCGCAGGCGTGGGCTCGACGGTCGGCAATGTGCTCTGGGTCCTGCTGTGCGGGTGGTGGCTGGCCCTCGGACACCTGATCACCGGAGTGGCGCTCTGCATCACGATCATCGGGATCCCACTCGGTCTCGCCAACTTCAAGCTGATCCCGGTTTCCTTCACCCCGCTCGGACGCGAGATCGTCAGCGATCACCGCGAAGGCGAGTGGGACACCGCCTTCGACGGCTACTAGCCAGCTGGATCGCCAAAGCAGCCGGCCCCGCGGAGGGGTCTCAACCCAAGGTCCTACGCGGAGGCGGCGCTCAGAATCGCTCCGGCACGAACGTCTGCTCGTCCAGCGGCGGGCGGACGTAGCCTCCCTGCGGCGCCCGGAGTGGCAGCTCGATCACCGGCGGCAACACGTTCTCGTAATCGACGCTCTGCAGGAGATGGCCGATGCAGTTCAGCCGCGCGCGTTTCTTGTCGTCGGCATCGACCACCCACCACGGACTGTGGACGGTGTCGGTGTATTGGAACATCTCGTCCTTGGCTCGGGAGAACTCCACCCAGCGATCGCGGGAGGCGATGTCCATTGGGCTGAGCTTCCAGCGCCGTCTGGGATCGGCCGCCCGGGCCTGAAAGCGTTGCTCCTGCTCCTCGTCAGAGACCGAGAACCAGTACTTCAGCAGCACGGTGCCCGAGCGGATCAGCATCTGCTCAAACTGCGGGCAGGACCGAAGAAACTCCTGATACTCCTCCTCGGTGCAGAAGCCCATCACGTGCTCGGTGAGCGCGCGCGTATACCAGCTCCGGTCGAATAGGACGACCTCGCCGCCCGTGGGGAGTTGGTCGGCCCATCGTTGGAAGTACCACTGGCCACGCTCCCGCTCGGTGGGCACCCCCAGCGCCACCACCCTGATGATCCGCGGATTGGTTCGCTCCATGATCCGCTTGATCACGCCGCCCTTGCCGGCGGCATCGCGACCCTCGAACAGGACCGCAACCTTGAGCGACTCCTGCTTGACCCAGTACTGCAGTTTTACGAGCTCCTCCTGCAAGCGGCGTAGCTCGCGTCCGTACTCCTTCTTCGTCAGCACCTGTGCCATCGATGTTACGCCACGACTGGCTGCAGCCTGGACCGTAACTCCCATGCGGTCACCAGAGCCAGATCAGCGGGTTGCGCTCCGCAGCGGCCATCCTCGCACTGCTCGCGCTCGTCGCGCCCCCGTCCACCCGGGGTCTCCCGACCACTCAGCCCGGCGCCCCAGACGGTGCGAGTGGCACGTACGATCTAGTCGTGCCCACCGAGTGATGCCCGGGCGCGGGCGGTCCGCACATGCGTCGATAGCGTTTCGATGTCGTAGGCACCGTAGTGCCTGCGGCCATTGATGAAGAACGTCGGGGTGCCGGAGACCGAGCTGAGGTCGGCCGAGTCGATGTCGTCCGCGACATGGCCGGCAAACTTCTGTTTGCGCAGCGCCTCTCGGAAGCGTTCGGCGTCCAGCCCCAGCTCCTCGGCATAGCGCACTAGATCGCGCACTTCGAGCGCGTCCTGGTGGGAGAGCAGGAGGTCGTGCATCTCCCAGAACTTCCCCTGCGCAGCCGCTGCCTCAGATGCCTCCGCCGCCAGCCGTGCGTGCGGATGGACATCGTCAAGCGGCAGGTGCCGCCACACGTAGCGCAGATTGCCGAAGTCGGCGAGCAACTCGCGAATGACCGGTTCTGCCTCCCCGCAGTAGGGACATTCGAAGTCGCCGTACTCGATCAGCGCGACCAGGGCGTCGGCTGGGCCGCGGACATGATCGCGCTCCAGATCCACTGCGACCGCCAGGTCCACAAGCGTGTGGTACGTGCCCAACACGGCGCGCAGCCTCCGCTGCTCGGGGAGTCTCGCGGTCACCCTCAGCACCGCCCAGGTCAAGGCTGATGCGCCCACCGCCGCGCTGAGTACACCGAGCTTTGCTTCCTGAAGATCGGTACCGCTGAACGCGAGCGTCGCAATCAGGAGCGAGACGGTGAAGCCGATGCCGGCGATCGAGCCGCCGCCAAGGACCGAGGCCCACCCGACGGGCGGTCGCACACGGCCGCGAGTGACTCGCGTCACCAGCCACGTCGCTCCCGTTATCCCGGCCGGCTTGCCGGCGACATAGGCGAAGATGATGCCGAGCGTGATCGGGGAGGTGTAGGCCTGGGAGATGAAGTGGCCGTCGATCGGGATGCCGGCGTTGGCGAGCGCGAACAGCGGCACTACCACATAGCTCGAGAACGGGTGGTAGATCTGCTGCAGCCGTTCGTTCGGGGATATCGCGGTGCGGACCCCCTCCCGGACCGTCTGGGCGTACTCGGAGGTCGGCTGCTCACGGAACAGTCTGAACAGATCGGTGGCCCGCTCCAGATCGCCCCGCACCGCTGGATACGCGATCGCGAGCAAACCGATCACCACCCCGACGACCACCGGATCGATGCCCGACTTCAGCATCGCAACCCACGCCACTACGCCGAGCGCCGCATAGACGAGGCCGTTCCGGACACCGCGTGAGCGCGCGAGGAACACCAGCACCAGAGACGCGGCGCCTACGAGCAGCGCCGACAATCGCACTGCGCTCGTGTAGACGGTGGCGATCACGACGAACGCGACCAGGTCGTCGGCAACCGCGACGGTGAGGATGAACGTGCGTAGGCTCGGCGGAAATCGTCGTCCGACCAGCGCAAGCATCCCCAGGGCGAACGCTGTATCGGTCGACATCGCCGCGCCCCACCCGTGCGCCGAGGAGCGCCCCCCGTTGACCAGCAGGTAGATGCAGACCGGGATCAGCATCCCGCCGAGCGCTGCCGCCGCAGGCAGTGTCACGCGGCGCCGCTCACGGAGCTCACCGAGGTCGAACTCGCGCCGCGCCTCGAGTCCCACGACCAGGAAGAAGAACACCATCAGACCGTCGTTGACCCAGTGTCGGAGGTCCTGCGAGATGCCTGCGCCACCGATCTGAATGCTGAGCTTGGTGGTCCACGCCTGCTCGTAAGACGAGCGATCGATGTTGGCCCACGCCAGCGCGACGGCCGCGCCGGCGAGCAGCACCACCGCGCCGCCAGTCTCGGTGCGCAGGAATTCGCGGACCGGCGCCTGGAGGCTCCGAAGCCAGGCAGTTCGCCCCACAAACGGAGCGGCGGAGTTCGTCTCTTCGGCCATGAGTGAGAGTTGTATGCCCCAGGACTACTGCGGTTTGCGGGACGACTCGGGCGTCGGCGCAACCGCTGACCGGGCGAGCCGAGGTCCTTTGGTTACAGGATCGCCCGTCCGGATCGGATCCTGCGCCGGGTATCGGCGAGGTAGACGTTCATGGGGAACTGGCGCAGCGGACGCGGCAGTCGGCGCGTTCCCGCTGCCCAAAGGCCGATGAGCGAGTCGAACCGGCGCTGGTCCCGCGCGCTCCAGGGCAAGCTCAGCTCCTCGCGGAAGGGCTGCGGCAGATAGCCGAGTGTCATGAATCGCCCAAGCGGGCGCAGCAGCGGCTGGAGCGGAGCGCCGAGGCGGCCGAGCGGAGCCACTAGGAAGGTCAGCTGCGCGATGCCCTGCAGGTACTCCCGAGTCAGATCATCCATCTCGATCTGCCGCACGGCGGTCTCCCAGTAGCGGATGAACGCCGCGCGGTCGGCCGGCCATGCCTCCTCGGTCACCTGCAGGGTCGTACCCAGGCGCTTGCAGTACTGGTAAACGACCTCAAGCCGCTCCGGAGCGGGGTCGCTCTCCCGCAGTAGGCGCAGGATGTCCTCGATCCCCTTGTACAAGCACGCGGCCACCCACAACTGCAGCTCCGGATCGAACGCGTTGTAGGGCACCGCATCCGCCGGCGCCGAGCGCACGAGTGCGTGCACACGGTTGATCTCGTCGCGCAACGCGCGGCGCTCGTGGTCGGTCCCCAGCAGCGAGACGACCAGGTAGGCGGAGGTGGTCCGCAGCCGCTTGATCGGGTGCTTGTCGACGCGACCCGAGTCAACGCCGCTGCGCGCGACGCCGTGGCCGACCGGAAGGCGCGAGAGCTGCATGATCACGTTCGCGCCACCCGCCGCCAGCCCGAAGGCACCAACCACCTCCATGACCTCCGGCGGAATCCCGTCGTCCGTCGCAGCTTCGGGAGCTCGGGCTTTAGGCAGGACCGTCGACACGGTGCGGTCATTATGCGCGCTTCGCGCGCACCTGATCATCCCTTGCTGAGCGAGCCCACGCGCCATTCGCGATCGCCACCGATGAGTTTTCGAAGTCGGCAGAGTCCAGCGCGGTATGACATCCACCTGTAAGGGAGCAGCCGCATGGGCTCACTGATTCTGAAGATGTCCGTCTCGCTCGACGGCTACGTCGCACCACCCGACGGGAGCACCGACTGGGTCGCCGCCGGCCGCTCTCCCGACGGCGCGAGCTGGGTCCTGGAGACCGTGAGCAATGCCGGTGCGCATCTCATCGGTGCCGCCACGTACGCCAGCTGGGCTGACTTCTGGCCCGGCGCCCCCGGGCCGTTCGCCAAGCCGATGAATGACATCCGCAAGGTCGTATTCTCGAACTCCCTGACGGCCGCCGACTGGCCTGAGACGACGATCGCCGCCGGCGACCTGACCGAAGCGGTCACGCGACTCAAGCAGGAGCAGGCCAGCGGGTACCTGCTCGCTCAGGGCGGTGCACGGTTCGCCCGGTCGCTGGTCGAGACCGGCTTGATCGACGAATACCGCCTCGTCATCCATCCCGTCGTCTTGGGGTCCGGCGAGCCGCTCTTCAGCGCTCGATCCTATGCTCCGGGGATATGACAATTCAGCGGATGGACAACGTTCTCATCGTTGTCGACGACCTCGAGGCCGCCAAAGCGTTCTTCTTCGAACTCGGTCTGGAGCTGGAAGGCGAGACGGCCGTCGAGGGGCCTTGGGTGGACAGCGTCGTCGGGCTTGACGGCGTCCGCGCCGACATCGCCATGATGCGGACTCCGGACGGCCACAGCCGGCTTGAGCTGACGAAGTTTCACGCGCCGCCGGCGGTCAGAGCCGAGCCGGAAAGCGCGCCGGCGAACGCGCTGGGAATACGCCGCATCATGTTCGCTGTCGACGACATCGACGGCGTCGTTGCCCGCCTGCGCAGCCACGGTGCCGAACTCATCGGCGAGATCGCGCAGTACGAGGAGATCTACCGGCTCTGCTACCTGCGTGGCCCTGAGGGCATCATCATCGGACTGGCCGAGCAGCTCGGCTGAAACCTCCGCGGGTTGCAGGTCGCCCTCGCACACCCGCGCCCATCAACAGAGCCCTCTGACGGACTCGAACCGTCGACCCCTTCCTTACCATGGAAGTGCTCTACCAGCTGAGCTAAGAGGGCGGTTCTTCAGCGTACCGCCTACGGAGAGCGCCGCGGTCCTCGCCCCGCGCTCCCGAGATGCCGGAAAGCAGCGTTTTGCCGAGCCCGACGGTTAAGAACAGTTAGCCTCCGTCTCGTGAGCCTGCTGGGGGAACGCCAGACGGTACTGCTGGAACGAGAGGATGAACTGGCGGTGCTCGCCGGCGCTTTCGAACGAGCGACAGAGGGCACGGGGACGCTGGTCGTCGTAGAAGGAGCCGCCGGAACCGGCAAGAGCTCGCTGCTCTTCAGTGCCCGTGAACTTGCGCGGGGCACCGGACTGCGCGTGCTGAGCGCCCGCGGCGGCGAGCTCGAGCGCGACTCTCCGTTCGGGATCATGCGCCAGCTCTACGAGCCCGCGGTGAACGCGGCCGCCGAGCCTCAACGCGCCGAGCTGCTGGCGGGCGCGGCGGCGCCGGTGGCGGGAATCCTCGGCCTGGAGGAGACCGGCTCACTCGTTCACGCCGCCGGCTTTGCGGCGATGCGCGCGTTCTATTGGCTGAACGTGCGCCTCTCGTACGAAACGCCGACGCTGCTCGCGGTCGACGACGCCCATTGGGCAGATTCCTCATCGTTGCGCGCGCTCGACTACCTCGCGCGCCGGCTGGAGGGGTTGCCGGTAATGCTGATCGTGGCGCTGCGACCCCAGGAGCCCGGGGCGCCGGTGGAGCTGCTGGATCAGCTGCGCACCGCCCCGGGAGCGCACATCTCCCTGTCGGTGCTGAACGCGGACTCCGTGGCGCGGCTCGTGCGTAACCGGGTGCCCGAGGCGAGCGACGAGCTCTGCGCGGCCTGCCATGCCACGTGCGGCGGCAACCCGCTGTACCTCCGCGAGCTGTTGCGCTTGCTCAGCTCCGCCGATGCTCCGCTCAGCACCGAGCAGGTACTTCAGGCATCGGTGCCCTCGCTCGCTGAGCGCGTTCTGCGTCGGACGCAGCTGGTCGACGCCGACGCCGCAGAACTGACGCGCGCGATGGCGGTGCTGGGTGACCGAAGCCGATCGGCGACCGCCGCCCAGCTGGCCTCGCTTCCCGCTGAGCGGGCCGGCGGGATGGCCCACGGGCTGCGGCGGCTGGAAGTGCTCGCCGAGGAGGACCCGTTCATCTTCGTCCACCCCCTGATCCGCCGCTCGATCTATGACGCGATTCCGGAGACCGAGCGTCAGTCGATGCACCTTCGCGCAGCGAAGCTGCTCGGCGAAGTGTCCGCACCACCGGAGGCAATAGCCGCCCATCTACGAGTGCTGACCCCCAATGGGAACAGCGAGGTGGCGAGCGGGCTCCTGGCTGCGGCGGAGGGCGCGATGACGCGCGCTGCGCCCGACGAGGCGGTTGGCTGGCTGAAGCGTGCGCTCGAGGAGGCGGCACCCCAACCGGCCCGCGTCGAGCTCCTGGCCCGCCTCGGTCTGGCCAAGGCCCTTCAGCGCGATCCCACGGCGGTCGCCGACCTCCAGGAGGCGTACGCGCTCGCCGAAGAACCGCACCTACGGGGGAGGATGGCGGCCACGCTGGCGGAGATCCTCTCCCACGCCGGGCGGTGGGCCGACGCGATCAAGGTGATCGAGGAGAGCGAACGCACGCTGACCGGTGCCGACCCCGAGCTTGAGACTGACGTGGCTGCGCTTCGAGCCGCCGTCACGCTGTTCGATCCGGCCCATTGCATCGACTTCGATCAGCGCAGGCCCACCTACCTCACGCTTTCACAGCACGACTCCTGGGCCGCGAAGGCGATCGCGGCGTTGCTGGCGGCGGAGGCGTCGCACCGTGGGCAATCGGCCGACGCCCGGGAGCTCGCCGAGCGAGCGCTCGAGGGCGGCCGTCTGCTCGGTGAACGCGGCGGGGGGGCCTGGGCGACCCCCCACGCGCTCGGTACGTTCATCGAGCTGGAGGAATACGCTCGCGCGCAGACGGCGACCACGCAGCTCAGGGCAGCGGCTCAGGCGTCGGGCTCAGTACTCGCGGAGCTCACAGCGATCCTCTGCGACGCGTTCGTCGGAGCCCGGCTGGGTCATTTCGCGACCGCGGAGGCGCAAATCCACCAGGTAACCGGCGTCGCCATGGACTCAGGGCTGCTGATGTTCATCACCAGCGCGTCATTTTTCCTCCTCGACGTGCTGCTGGAGCGAGAAGGACTCGCTGACCTCGCTGACCTGGTTGAGCAGACCGACCTGGGAGCAGACTTCCTCAGCACCGCCAGTGGCGCGATGCTGCTGGAGGCCCGCGGGTCGCTCCGTCTCCAGCGCCACGACCGCGCGCGCGCCATCGAGGACCTCCGGGCTGCGGGCGCGATCAACGCCAAGCTGAGATTCGGGCCGAGTTATTCGATGTGGCGCTCATCGCTGGCGCTCGCGCTTCCCGCAGCCGCGCGGGAGGAGGCGCTGGGGCTGGCCCGGGAAGAGCTTGAGCTGGCGAAGCCCACCGGTCTCGTTCGGCCCCACGCGATCGCCCTGCGCACGCTCGGCATCCTGGAATCCGGCACAGCGGGACTCGCCCGGCTGCGCGAGTCGGTGGAGTTGCTAGAGAGCTCGCCGCTGCGATACGAGCATGGCCGCTCTCTGGTCGAGCTGGGCGCCGCCCTGCGGCGAGCCAACCAACGCGCCAGTGCCCGCGAGCCGCTCGCCGCGGCCCTGAAGCTCGCCCACGATTGCGGCGCCCGCCGCCTGGCCGATCGGGCCGGTCACGAGCTTCAAGCGGCGGGGGGCCGACGGCAGCGTGGTAACACCGCCGGGCTTGACTCGCTCACCGCCAGCGAGTTGCACGTGGTCCAGCTCGCCGCGACGGGCACGACCAACCTGGACATCGCCCAGGCGCTGTACGTCTCGCCCAAAACGGTGGAGACCCATCTCTACCGGGCCTACGGAAAGCTCGGCCTGGCTGGCTCCGGCTCCCGCGGCCGGCTGGCGGATGTGCTGGCGGGGGAAGGCGCAGACGGGGATTGAGGCAGAGCACGGCTCGCCGTGCCCAGTCCTGCCCGCGGCCCAGACCCGGGCCGTCAGTCCAGCGCCGAGACCGAGGCGACCTGCAGCTCTCGCGGCGCGCCCTCCGCACGGAGGCGCTTACGGCGGCCCAGCTTGAAGCCGTCGGGGTCCAGCTGATCCAGCGCGCTGTCGGAGACCAGCACCTGACCGGCCTTGGCGGCGTCGCCCACGCGCGCGGCGATGTTCACATCGACACCCAGGTAATCGCTGCCGATTTTTCGAGGGCGCCCCCAGTGGACGCCGGCGCGCATCGTCGGCTGGTATCCGTCGACTTCCACCTCCTGGAGGGCATCATTGGCTTCAAGGGCCGCCTGCACCGCCTCCGGGGCGCTGAGGAAGCTGGCCATCACACCATCGCCGAGGCGCTTGACGATCCGGCCGCCATGGCCCACGACCGCGTTCTCCTCGGCCAACCCCACCTTTCGCAGAAGCTCCAGCGTGCTGGCGTCCCCCGCGCGCAGGGCCCACGAAGAGAAGCCGACGAGATCGGTGAAGAGGAGCGCCATTTCAACCTCGCCGCGGCCTCGCCCGGCGGCCTCGGAGACCGACTGCCACAGCTGAAGCCCGGCCAGTCCCAGCTCCTGCATCAGGCTGTCGCGCTCCGGCTGCATCGCCGTCACGCCTCGGGCCACAAGCTCCACCGGCGTCGGGCCGGCCGTGGAGAGCGGATCCCCGAACTGCTCATCGCCCGGCAGGCTGCGCCGCAGCCGTCGCGCCGCCTTCAGCAGCGACGGCTGGGTGTCCAGACGGAGTGCCGCCTGGCGTACGCGGGAGACCCGCTGCGCCTCATCGCGGGCTGCCGCCTCGATCTCCTCGGTCTGGACGAGGTCCTCGGTGGGCATCGACCGGAGGATAGAGAGGAGGGTGAGGCGGTCTGTTGCCCAGTCGTGATGGCGGGGGCAGGATTCGAACCTGCGAAGGCTGAGCCGCGAGATTTACAGTCTCGTCCCTTTGACCGCTCGGGAACCCCGCCGGGACGGGGCGAGTCTAGCGACGCTAAGACGCGTCCCGGAGCCGCTGTGCCTCGGGCAGCGCCTCCAGTTTTTTCAGCGTGTGAGTCTCGATCTGGCGAATCCGCTCGCGAGTGACGTTGAACGCCCGGCCCACCTCCTCCAGCGTGAAGGGACGGTCGCCGCTGAGCCCGAAGCGCATCTCGATCACCTCGCGTTCGCGTGAAGGCAGCGCGGCCAGGGCACGGCGGAGATTCTCCTGGCGAAGATGCTCTGCGGCCAGCTCAAACGGTGACTCGGCGGTCTGGTCCTCCACCAGGTCGCCGAGCTCGGATTCCTCCTCCTCACCGACCGGCTTCTCAAGCGACACCGGCTGCTGGGCCATCCGCAGCACATCGCGAACCTCGCGCACCGTGGTCTCCAGCTCGGCGGCGATCTCGTCCGGGGTCGGCTCGCGGCCCAGCTGCTGCACCAGCTGGCGCTCCACGTGGATGACCTTGTTGAGCTTCTCGACCATGTGCACGGGGATCCGGATCGTCCGGCCCTTGTCGGCGATCGCCCGGGTGACGGCCTGGCGAATCCACCACGTCGCATAGGTGGAGAACTTGTACCCACGTCGATAGTCGAACTTCTCCACCGCACGGATCAGGCCCATGGAGCCTTCCTGGATCAGGTCCAGGAAGGTCAGACCGCGACCCAGATAGGCCTTGGCGATCGAGACCACCAGCCGGAGGTTCGCCTCGATCATGTGCTGCTTGGCCGCCATGTCACCGCGCTCGATGCGGCGGGCCAGCGCCACCTCCTGCTCGGCGGTGAGCAGGCTCACGCGGCCGATCGAGCGGAGGTAGAGACGAAGCGAGTCGAGGCTGGGCTCGACCGTGAGATCGATCTCGACCTTCTTTCGTTGGTCAGGCCGCGGCTCGGCCGCCTGAGCGGCCGTGGCCTCGACGCTTCCCGCCTCTGACTTGGCCAGCCTTCCGTCGGCCTCGACGACCGCGACGCCATGTTCGTCGAGGTAAGCGTGGAGCTCCTGAACCTGCTCCTTGGTTACCTCCACCTCCTCCAGGCACCGCTCAATCTGCGCAAACGTCAGTACGCCGCGCTCCACCCCTTCGGCGATCAGTGGACGCAGCTCATCGTGCTCCACGATCGGCGCTTCATCTGTCAGCAGCGCAATCCCCTTATCGCTCACAGCCCCTGAGCTCCTTTAAGACGCAGCTTCCGAGCCTACCTGCCATGGTGACTCCCTCTCTCAGACTCCCACCCAAGACGGCGAGTGATACCACAATCCTGAGCTTCGTCCAATCGCGGGGGAAAACGATTGCGCTGCGTGTGACTACTCTTTGAGTTCTCGTGGCCGTCGAACCGACCCACCCGCTCACCGTCAGCGACGTCCAATCGCGGGCGCCCGCCATACCGATAAGCCTCTCCCGTGTCGGTGTGCGCGGGGTGGAAAAGGTGATTCGGCTGAGGCACGGCGACAGCGAGCAGCTGTTCTCGGCCCGGTTCGAATGTGTCGTCGACCTCGGCCCCGAGCAGAAGGGCGCGCACATGTCGCGCTTTGAAGAAGTGATCAACGATGCGATCGGCGAGGTGGTGCTGGGTCGCTCCACCTTCAAGGCCGAGACGCTGGCCGAGCACATCGCCCAGCTGGTGCGCACCCGGCAGGCAGCCCGCCGTGCGGAGGTGACCATGGAGGCCCGCTTTCCGGAGCACAAGCCGGCGCCGATCTCCGGGATCAACACCCAGGAGATCTACACCCTGCACGGCGCCGCCGTCAGCACCGAGTTGGGCACTCGTCGGCTGATCGGAGTCACGGCCCAGGGGATGACCGCGTGCCCCTGCGCCCAGGAGCTGGTTGCCGAGTCGGCTCGCCGGCGGCTGGAGGAGCAGGACTTCACCTCGGAGGAGGTGGACCGGATCCTGGAAGCGGTTCCCGTGGCCACCCACAACCAGCGCGGACTGGGAACGCTGCACATCGGATGCACCGAGCTCTGCCACGACGAGATCGACGCCCTCACCCTGCTGGAGATCGTCGAGGGCTCGATGTCGTCGGAGATCTACGAGCTGATGAAGCGCACCGACGAGGCGCAGGTGGTGGAGAAAGCCCACCGCCGGCCCCGTTTCGTCGAGGATTGCGTGCGGGAGATGATCCAGGGGGTGATCAAGGCGTTCCCGGCGCTCGACGACCGTGCCTTCGTCTCCGCCCGCCAGATCAATCTGGAGACGATCCACCAGCACGACGTCCTGGCCGAGCGGTTCGGGACTCTGGGCGAGGTCAGGCGGGAGTACTCGACCGGGGAGCCGTCAGCTGTTCACACCAGCCGACGCGCCTGGCTCGATTCGGCGCCGTGACACTCCGAAGAAGTAGTCGGCGCCTGACAGCACGGTGACCACCACGGTGGCGTAGACCAGGGCGCTGACCCAAGGCGGCCGCCCGTCCACCGCGATCAGCACCATCACCATCACCACCTGGATCACGGTCTTCAGCTTGCCGAGCAGGCTGGCGGGGATCACCACCCCGTGCTGCGCCCCTGCGGCGACCCGGAGCACGGTGACCGCGAATTCCCGGGCGATTATGACCATCGCCACCCAGGCCTCCAGCCGGCCCAGCGAAACCAGGGCGATCAGCGCGGCGACGATCAGCAGCTTGTCGGCGATGGGGTCCATCAGCTTTCCGAAGTTGGTGACCGAGTTGCGCGTGCGAGCCAGGTAGCCGTCGATGGCGTCGGTCAGGGAGGCGGCGGCGAACACGATCGCCGCCAGGAAGTCGCCGCTGTCGGACTTATCGAGTAGGGCCACCACCAGCACCGGCACCAGCAGGATGCGCACGACGGTGAGGACGTTGGGGAGGTTGAGCGGGACCATCGGCGTGATAACGCTACTGCAGGCCGGACGGCGGCCCGGCAGGATCCCGGTCAGGCGTCCGAGTGCTGATCGGTGTCGCCCAGCGGAGCATCGTCGTCCGCAGGCTCGCCAGGCAGGCTGTCCGTGGATGGGCTTCCCGACCCGCCCTCGGCTCCCGGCTCCTGGTCATGATCCTCAGGGGGGTCCTCGGCCTCGTAGTCCTCTCGCGGAGCTTCACTCATGCCTGTGATTTACCCGTCGTCCGCGTGGGAAAACGAGGATGCTTCGGGGATGCGTGCCCAAGTGCTCGAAACCCCGGGCCGGCCGCTAGAGGCGGCGGAGCTCCCCGACCCCCGGCCGGCCGGGGGCCAACTGCTGCTGCGCGTCCGCGCCTGCGCCGTGTGCCGGACGGACCTGCACCTGCGCGACAAGGAGATCGAGGCGCCCAAGCTCCCGGTGGTCCTCGGGCACCAGATCGTCGGCGAGGACCGCGACGGCCGCCGCGTCGGCGTGCCCTGGCTCGGCTGGACCTGCGGGGTCTGCCGCTTCTGCCGCACGGGCCGGGAGAACCTGTGCGTGCGGGCACGGTTCACCGGACGGGACATCGATGGTGGATTCGCAGAGCTGACCGTCGCCGACGAGCGCTTTTGCCTGCCGCTGCCCGATCGGCTCGACGATGAGCAGGTGGCACCGCTGCTGTGCGGCGGGCTGATCGGGTATCGAGCGCTGCGGATGACAGGCGACGCGACCCGGCTCGGGCTGTACGGCTTCGGCTCCGCCGCCCACATCATCTGTCAGGTGGCGGTGCACCAGGGGCGCGAGGTGTTCGCGTTCACCCGGGAAGGCGACGACAGGGGGCAGGCATTCGCGAGGGAGCTCGGCGCCGTGTGGGCCGGTGAGAGCGCGGCCACACCCCCGGAGCCGCTAGACGCCGCCATCATCTTCGCCCCGGTGGGCGGGCTTGTGCCCCAGGCGCTGAGGGCCCTGGACCGCGGTGGCAGCGTGGTGTGCGCGGGCATCCACATGAGCGAGATCCCCTCGTTCTCCTATGAGGACCTGTGGGAGGAGCGCAGCATCCGCTCGGTGGCCAACCTAACGCGTCAAGACGGATCCGAGCTCCTGGAGCTGGCGCCGCAGGTCCCGGTCAGGACCAGCGTGAGCACGTACGGCCTGGACCGCGCGGAGCAGGCGCTCAGCGACCTGCGCGCGGGCGCATTTGCCGGCTCGGCGGTACTGGTCCCAGGCTCAAGCTAGGGTTAGGCGCATGCCCCTCATTCCCATGGTGATCGAAAGGACCGCGCGTGGCGAGCGCGAGTTCGACATCTACAGCCGTCTGCTCAACGAGCGCATCATCTTCCTCGGCACCCCGATCGACGACACCATCGCCAACCTGGTGGTCGCGCAGCTCCTGCACCTGGAGTCCCAGGACCCCGACAAGGACATCTCGATGTACGTCAACAGCCCGGGCGGATCGATCTACTCGGGACTGGCGATCTACGACACGATGCAGTTCATCAAGCCGGACATTCAGACGATCTGCGTCGGCATCGCGATGTCGATGGGCTCGCTGCTGCTGACCGGTGGGGCCAAGGGCAAGCGGTTCTCACTGCCCAACAGCCGGATCCTGATCCATCAGCCTTCGGCCGGATTTGAAGGTCAGTCAAGCGACATCGAGATCCACGCCCGGGAGATCCTCAACATCCGCAACCGCATCGACGAGATCTACGCCCACCACAGCGGGCAGCCGCTGGAGCGCGTCCACGACGACATGGAGCGGGACCGCTTCTTCAAGGCCGATGAGGCCGTCGAGTACGGGCTGATAGACCGGGTCATCGATCACCACTAAGCCGGCAGGTCCAGCAGCCGCTCGGCGTTGCCATGAAGAAACGCCGCAGAGGTCTCGTCGTCTAGGGCCAGGTCCTCCAATCCGGCAAGCGCCTGTTGCGGAGGGATCATCGGGTAGTTGGTGCCGAACATCACCTTGCGGCGACCGCCTCCGCTCTTCAGGTAGGCCACGAGCTCTGGCGGATACCGCCTGACGGTGTAGGCCGAGGTGTCGATGTAGACGTGTTCGTGCTTGCGGGCGACGGCGACCATCTCCTCGGTCCACGGGTAGCCGATGTGACCACCGACGATGACCAGCTCCGGAAAGTCGAGCGCGACCTGGTCGATGTAGGGGATCGGTCGTCCAGGCTCGGAGGGACGGAGCGGCCCGGCATGACCGACCTGGGTGAAAAACGGAACACCGAGCTCGACGCACGCCGCGTACAGGGGGTAGTAGCGCCGGTCGGTCGGGGGCGCCTGCCAGAGCCACGGGAGGACGCGCAGGCCCTTGAACCCGAGCTCATCGACGCAGCGCCGTAGCTCGCGAACCGCCTCCATCGGCCGATTCAGGTCCACGGCCGCGAGTCCGCCGAAGCGACCCGGATGCTGGCCGATCCAGGCGGCGACCTCGTCGTTGCCGATGAGCGAGCCCTCGGGCGCGTGCCACGCGCTGAGCAGGCCGTAGCCGATCCCGGCCTGGTCCATGGCCTCCACCGTCATCTCGATCGGTAGCTCTTCCGCCGGGGCGTCCTGCCCGGTCCAGCGCCGCAGCGAATCGAACATGTCGTGAGCCAGGAAGCGCACCGTCGGGTGCTGCATCCAGACGTCGACGATCATGCCCGGTGAGAGCGGACTGTTCTACGTCGCCGGCGCGCGGCGGATGCCGCCCGGAGCCCTGGCCGCGGGTCTCCGGGGGCTCGGGCTGCACCGGGCGACTGAGCGCCCAGAAGATCATCAGCGCTCCGAAGACGAGCATCGCAATCCCGGTCCACAGATCGATGTTGACTCCCGACGCCTTGTGCTTGACCGAGGAAGACCCGACGATTCCGGTCACGGTCAGGATCGCGCCGTAGAGGATGAACAATCCGCCGATTATCCGGCGGATATCGAAGCGATTGGCCGCACGGGCGGCCTCGATCTCCTCTTCGTCGGTCCTTCCGGTCGAAGGAAGGGCAGCCTCCTCGGAGATTGCTCCCGGTCCTCGAAAGGGCTTGTCGGTGGACGACACAGTGAGCTCCTAGATGAAGATGATATTGAGGATCACAACCAGGGCAATCGCCACTCCGCCGAGCAGCGCCGGCGAGCGCCACCACAGCTTGTCCCGAGGGTCAGCGTTAACTTCGGCCTCATCTGCGCGAGTCAGGCCCCACACCAGGCCCCTCAGCTCCTCGGTGGGTTTGGGCTTGGTCACCAGCGAAACCACGACCAGCACCACCGCACCGACTATGAAGGCGATGATCGCCTGCCAGAAGCTCGCGCTCAGCGCCGAACCGAAGTGGAAGATCGTGTGGTATGCGTTGAGCCGGTTGACGACATACGCGGCGGCGGTTCCTGCCACCAGGCTGAAGAAACCTCCCCATGCTGTCGCCCGGCGCCAGAACATCGCGATGATGAAGGTCGCGAACAGCGGCGCGTTGAAGATCGAGAACAGCGTCTGGATGTAGTTCATGATGTTCGAGTAACCCTTGGCGATGAACGCCGTGAGCACCGAGATCAGGATCCCGGCGATCGTCACCAGGCGCCCGGCCCGCAGGTAGAAGTCCGAATCGCGATCCTTGGCGAAGTAGGCCTGGATCAGGTCGTAGGTGACCACCGTGTTGAACGAGGTGACGTTCGCAGCCACCCCGGCCATGAAGGCCGCGATCAGCCCCGTGATGGCGATCCCGAGCATGCCCTCGGGCAGGAAGTTGCCGATCAGGTGGGGGATCGCCGTGTTGTACTGCAGGCCGACGCTGCTCCCACCCAGCCCCTTGACAGTTACGACGGCGATCAGGCCGGGGACGATGATGATCGCCGGAAGGAAGATCTTCGGATAGGCGCCGATCAGCGGAGTCCGGCGCGACGCCGACATGTTCCGTGCCGACAGGGCTCGCTGGACCTCCGCAAAGTTGGTCGTCCAGTAGCCGAACCCGAGGACGAAGCCGAGCCCGAAGACGACCCCGACCCAGTCTGACTGCAGCGGATTGGTGACGTGGTGGATGCCCAGCCCCCGCCATGCGTGCAGACCTGCGGTGCCCAGCGGCTTGAAGTTCTCGATCTTGTGCTTGAGCCCTGAGACGCCCCCCACGCCATGGAGCGCCACCAGCGTCAGCGGCAGCAGGCTGGCCACGATCACGAAGAACTGCAGAACCTCGTTGTAGATCGCCGAGGTGAGGCCGCCAAGCGTGATGTAGACGAGCACGAGGGCAGCGGCTACCAGGATCGCGGTCGAGACCGACCAGCCGATCATCAGGTGGATGATCAAGGCCAGGGCGAACAGGTTCACGCCGGAGATCAGCACCGTGGCGATCGCGAACGTGCTCGCATTGAATGCGTGGGCGGCCTCGTTGAAGCGCAGGCGCAGGTACTCCGGTACCGAACGCACCTTGGCGCCGTAGTAGAAGGGCATCATCACCAGCCCCAGGAAGACCATCGCCGGCACGGCGCCGAGCCAGTAGTAATGGACGGCCGCGACTCCGTACTGGGCCCCGTTGGCGGCCTGGCCCAGGATCTCCAGCGCGCCCAGGTTGGCGGCGATGAAAGCCAGGCCGGTGATCCACGCCGGCAGCGACCGGCCGGAGAGGAAGAAGTCCAGATCGGTCTTGATCGCCAGCCTTGCGACGAACCCGATCCCGAGGACCACGACGAAGTAGATCCCCAGGATCACATAGTCAAGCGTGCTTGGGTGAAGCCTCAGCAAGTGCCGACGTCTCCTCTCTTCAGCGCCTCTCTACCCAGCTTGTCGCAGTTGTCACACCACCGGGTGCTCAATTGCCCCCAATCGCTCGATCTCGATCCGCACCACGTCACCGGAGCGCAGGAACTGCGGTGGGTCAAAGGACATGCCGACGCCGTTGGGGGTCCCGGTGAGGATCAGGTCGCCCGGCTTCAGCGTGCAGGTCTCGGAGATGAAGCTGACCAGTTGCCCGCAGTCGAAGATCAGGTCGGAGGTGCGGCTGTCCTGGCGCAGCTCCCCGTTGACCCAGGTGCGGAGCTGCAGGTCTCCGGGGTCGCCGACCTCATCGGCGGTGGTGACCCACGGCCCGAAGGGACAGAAGGTGTCGGCGCCCTTGGCCCGGGTCCACTGCGACTCGCGCCCCTGCAGATCGCGAGCGGTGACATCGTCGGCCACGCAGTAGCCGGCCGCGCGCCCACCCGCGCCGATGACGATTGTCAGCTCGCCCTCGTAGTCGAGCCGGCGCACCACCTCAGGGCAGCGAATCGCACCGCCGGGAGAGGCGACCGAGCCCGCCACCTTGACGAACACCATCGGCGCCTCCGGGCGCTCGCCGCCCGTCTCCTCGATGTGCCTGGCGTAGTTGAGGCCGATCGCATAGACCGTCCCCGGGCGAGGGATCGGCGCCAGCAGCTCGATCTCGGCAAGGGGCCAGGACCGCTCGCCGCGGCTCGGGTCGCGCCTGCCGGACAGAACGTCCACCACGGTGACGCCGTCGGCAAGCTCAAACACCTCGTCGCCATCGACCTCGCCGGCGAGGGGCTCCTCAGCTCCGGGCGCGAGGAAGGTGGCGAGCTTCATCGGCCGCATCATTTCCCGGGTCGGCCCCCGGGAAACATGACTCAGCCTCCGGTGAGCGCAGGCAGCCGCTGGCGACGGGGCGGCGGATCGAGCGCGAGTAGACGCGGCACTGTGACCAGGTCGTAGTGACGCTTGCGCAGCTGCTTGACGATCGCCGGCACGGCGGCGATGGTTTGGCTGCGGTCCCCGCCCCCGTCGTGCATGAGGATGATCGCGCCGGGATGCGCACCCGAGAGCGCGGCATGCACGATCGCCTTGGTACCCGGCTGCCGCCAGTCGTTGGTGTCAACCGACCACAGCACCATCAGCATTCCCAGGCGATGGAGGATCGCCACCGTTCGGCCGTCGTAGGCCCCGTACGGGGGGCGGAACAGCATCGGGGGCGGGGCTCCTTCGCGGCGCATCGCGCTTATGTCGCTGTGGATCTGGGAGTACTGCCCGGCCCGGCTCAGGTGGATCAACCAGGCATGGTTCTGGGTGTGGTTGCCGATCACGAAGCCGTAGCGCAGCTCGTCACGTAGGCCGGCCGCGAAGTAGCGCAGTTGCTGGCCGACGATGAAGAAGGTCGCGGGCACGCGCAGGCGGACGAGCGTCCTCACCATCGCCGGGGTGTAGGGGCTTGGTCCGTCGTCGAAGGTCAGGGCAATCGCTCGGTGCCGGCTGGTCCCGGCGGCGACGAACGACGTGTAGGCCATCACGTGCCGGGCGGCGCGCAATTCCCTCCGTTCCCGCTGGGACGCGGTGCGGTGGTGGCGCGGCAGGGTGTTTTCGGGGGCGAACGGCGACCGCGCGGCGATGGCCGGATCGTGCGCAGCTCGTGGTCCCGCGGGCAGGCCTCCATGCCCCAGCGCAACCGCCACCCCCAGCAGCGCCACCACCACCGCGATCAGGAGCAGCGGCCCGGGCAACCGTCGCCGCTGCCGGCGGCCGATCTGGAGGGGACGCCGATTCCTCACGGGCAGGCACGATACCGTCGCCTCACCGGCGATATCGGGCGCCTTGATGCAACGCCTCAGGCCAGTCGGTACTCGCCTCGGGCGACGATCACCGCGGAGCCGCCGACGACCACCCGGGTGATCGTTTCCCCGTTTCCGTCGGCCTGCGCGTAAAGCACCGAGGGCCGCGCGATCTCCTCGCCCTGCCGGATCCGAAGCCGAGTCCCGAAATCGATCGCTCCGTGGCGAGCGAGATGGATCGCGATCGGACCGGCGGCGGAGCCCGTGGCGGGGTCCTCCACCACACCCAGGCCGGGCGCGAACATCCGTGTCTTGACCTGGTCGCCCTCCCAGGCGAAGCAGCTGACGCCCACGGCTCCGAGACGTTCCAGCTTCCCGGTGTCGGGACTGAGCGTGCGCACCGCATCCATGTCCTCGAGCGCCACGCAGAGGTGTAGCGGTCCATTCCGGTATCCCTCCACCGGTAGGCGCGCTGCGCCCACCCCGAGCGCCTCCAGCAGGATCGCCTCGTCGTCCACCGGCTCGATCACGGGCAGCGGCTGCTCCATCTCCCCGTGAACGATCCCGCCCGACCGGCGGCTCAGCTTGACCGGAACGGGTCCCGCCCCGGTCTTCAGGCAGATCGTGTCGTCATCGCGCCCCTCTCCAAGCACGAACGCGGTTCCGAGGACCGGGTGGCCGGCGAACGGCAACTCGGCGGTGGGGGTGAAGATCCGGATCCGGCTCCCCTCCCCGTCCTCGTCCAGCACGAAGACGGTCTCTGACAAGTTGAGCTCCCGCGCGGTCCGCTGCATCCGCTCGCCGTCGATACCGCTGCCGTCCGGAAACACCGCCAGCTGGTTGCCCTGCAACGGGACGTCGGTGAAGACGTCGGCGATCACGTAGTTGCGGATCATCCTTCGGCCATCTCCAGCAGCTTGCCGACCGTCGTCCAGTTCCGCGCGGTCGCCGGCACCGCCAGCCGCTTTCCGGCCAGCTCGTTCCACAGCTTCGACCTCGCCACTCCGGCCGGATGCCAGGCATACACCTCGCGGCCGCTGACCACAACCTGCTCTGGGCTCGCCGCCAGGTCCTCGAGCCGAGCGACCACATTGGACGAGAGCGGCTCTCTCAGGAAGCTGACCTGATAGCGCTTTGGGTCGCTCGCCACCTCGCCGAGAGGGTTCAGAGCCACCACCGCGGCCAGCTCCTCCCCGGTCCGCACGATCACGCTCAGCTCCAAGCCGTACCAGTCGAGGATGTACCGCTCAAACTCCTCGGCCAGGGCCGGTGGGTCAAGTTCGGAGGAGACCACCACGTTGCCGCTGGCCAGATAGGTGCTGACGTCCTGGTAGCCCGCATCGCCCAGGCGCCGGCGGAGGTCGGGCATTGCGATCCGGTTGTGTGAGCCCAGGTTGATCCCGCGGAGCAGGACGGCCTGTCGCACGCCGCTCAGAACAACGGCTCCTGCCCGGGTGGACCCTGGGCGCCGCGTAGGCCGGTTCCGTGTCCCATCGCGAGGGCCAGGTCGCGGGCGATGGCCGCCTCAGAGCGCGAGGCGATCAGCGGTTCCTCGATCCCCTCCACGTGGACCAGCGTTCGGCGCCCGTCCCCACGATCGGGTCCCTCCAGCGGGACCAGCGCATACACCCGGTCGGCGCGCACGAGCTTGCCGTAACCGAGCGCGATCAACGGTGCCACCCGAGCCATGCCGCCTCAATCGTAAGGGCCGCGGCGGCTACTCGCCGAGAATGACTGCCAGCCGGCGCTCCAGCGCGTCGCCGAGCACCTCGCGTACCGGACCAGCCTCGAAGCGCTCGACCAGCGCGGACAGGAAGCCCTCTATGACCAGCCGCTTGGCGGTTTCCTCGGGCAGCCCACGCGAGCGCAGGTAGAACAGCTGCTCGGGGTCGACCTGAGCCACGGCGGCGGCGTGGGTGCAGCGCACGTCGTTGGCCTGGATCTCCAGTCCGGGGATGGCGTCGGCATGCGCCCGCTTGGAGATCAGCAGATTGCGTGACTCCTGGAAGGCATCGGTCTTCTGTGCTCCGGGGTCAACGATGATGTTTCCCTTCCACACCGCGGTGGAGCGGCCCTGAAGCACGCCTCGAAAAGCGAGATCGGATGTGGTGTTGGCCGCAGCGTGCTCCTGCGTGGTGTCGAAGTCGATGTGCTGGCGACCATGGCTGGCGTAGGCGCCGGTGACGCGAGCGTCGGCGCCCTCCCCGCTCAGCCGCGTCTCCATGCGCACCCGCCCGCCCGCCGAGCCGAACCCCAGAGCCACCCAGTCCAGCCGGCCATCGCGGCCGACCTCGGCACGCTGGGCGCCGAAGATCCAGCTGTGCTCGTTGAGCTCCTGGCCACACACGAAGCGCAGCCGCGCGTTGTCGCCCACGATCAGCTCGACGACGGTGTTGACCACACCCTCGGACTCCGGCTCAGCCGAGAGGTACTGGACCCACACCTCGGCCTCCGCGCCCTCATCCAGCACCACCAGAACCCGGTGATCAAGCTCGGTGCCGGCCGCATGCTGCAGCGCGGTGACGAGAATCGGCTGCTCCAGTGCGACTCCGCGAGGGACATAGATCAGCGCACCGCCCCGGAAGCCGGCGCCGTTACGCGCGGTGAACAGATCCTCCTCGGTGATGACCGAGCCGAGGTGGCGCTCCACCAGCTCCGGATGGAGCTCGGCCGCCTCCTCCAGCCCTAGCGCGATCACGCCTCCTGGCAGCTCGCCGGTGGCCTGCACGACGCCCCCGTCCACCTGCCGAAGCTCGCGAGCGGCTGCGGGCGAGAACAGCGGAGCCGCCGTGGCCGCCCCATTCTCACGCGGCGCCGGCGCCAGTGCCGAGAGCTCCAGCGCGGAGATGTCGGTGAACTCCCAGCCGGGGCGCCCCTTGAACGTCGGTAACTCGAGGCTCTCCGCCGCCTGCGCCGCCCGCTCCCGGCGCTCGGCGAGGAAGCCAGGACTAGCCAATCGAACCTTCCATCTGCAGCTCGATCAGCCGGTTCATCTCCACCGCGTACTCCATCGGGAGCTCCTTGGTGATCGGCTCGATGAACCCGTTGACGATCAGCTTGGAGGCTTCCTCCTCCGGAATGCCGCGGGACATCAAGTAGAACAGCTGGTCGTCGCCGACCTTGGAGACCGTCGCCTCGTGACCGACGTTGACGTCGTCCTCACCGATCCGGATCGTGGGGTAGGTGTCAGAGCGCGAGTGCTCATCGAGCAGCAGCGCGTCGCAGACCACCTTGGAGCGCGCCCCGTGAGCCCCCTTGGCGATCTCCAGCAGCCCGCGATAGGAGCCGCGGCCGCCGTCCTTGGAGATCGACTTGGCGAAGATGTTGGAGGTCGTGTTGGGAGCGGCGTGGATGATCTTGCCGCCCGCGTCCTGATGCTGCCCATGGCCGGCGAAGGCGATCGAGAGGATCTCCCCGTGGGCGCGCTCACCCATCAGGTAGACGCTCGGATACTTCATCGTCAGCTTCGAGCCGAGGTTGCAGTCGACCCATTCCACCGTGGCGTCCTCATACGCGACCGCGCGCTTGGTCACCAGGTTGAACACGTTCTGGGACCAGTTCTGCACGGTCGTGTAACGAATCCGCGCTCCCGGCTTGGCGATCAGCTCCACCACCGCTGAGTGCAGCGAGCTGGAGGAGTAGGTCGGCGCCGTGCAGCCCTCGACGTAGTGAACGTAGGAGCCCTCGTCGGCGATGATCAGCGTCCGCTCGAACTGGCCCATCGACTCCGTGTTGATTCGGAAGTAGGCCTGCAGCGGCATCTCCACGTGGACTCCCGGGGGCACGTAGACAAACGAGCCACCGGACCAGACCGAGGAGTTGAGCGCCGCTAGCTTGTTGTCGTTGGGCGGGATGATCGTCGCGAAGTACTCCCTGACCAGGTCCTCGTGCTCACGCAGCGCGGTGTCCATGTCGGTGAAGATCACGCCCTGCTGCTCCAGGTCCTCACGGACCTGGTGGTAGACGACCTCGGACTCGTACTGGGCGCCGACGCCGGAGAGGAACTTCCGCTCGGCCTCCGGAATTCCCAGGCGATCGAAAGTGTTCTTGACGTCGTCGGGCACGTCTTCCCACGAGCGCTCGGCGCGCTCGGAGGCCCGGACGAAGTAGCGGATGTCGTCGTAGTCGACCTCGGCCAGCAGCGGCGAGCCCCAGGTGGGCTGGGGTCGGGCCAGGAAATGGTCGTAGGCCTTGAGGCGGAAGTCTCGCATCCACTGCGGCTCAGATTTGAACTCGGAGATCTTCTCGACGATCTCCCGGTTCAGGCCCTTGGGTGCCTTGTAGAGATAGTTCTCGGCGTCGTGGAATCCGTAGCGCTCGTCGTAATCGGCGTTGATCCGTGAGAGCTGCTCGTTCCCGGTCAGGGTCTCGGGAGTGGCCATCACTCCACCTCCAGCTTGATCGTCTCGCCCTCGATGATCACCGGGAAGGTGTCCACGGGGACGTAGGCGGGCAGGGTCTTCGGCTTGCCGGTCTTCAGATCGAAAAGGGAGCCGTGGCGGGGACATTCGACCGTGCACGCGGCCTGATCGAACTCTCCCTCAACCAGCGGACCGTTGTCGTGAGAGCATCGGTCCTCAATCGCGTACACCGTGCCGGCGCAGTTGAAAACACCGATCTCCAAGTCCTCCCACTCCACCAGGCATTTCTCTCCCGGGGTCAGCTCGGCGGTGGGGCAGACATCGATGATCTCAGGCAAATTAAGTCCTAGCGGCGCGATCGGATTTACCTGGTGGATCATAGCGGCTGGCTGGCCGCGGACGGACCGCACGGAGCGGCGCAGGGGTTTGGAAGCGCTGCGGCGGGCGGGGGCTCAGGTCGTGGACCGAGGCGCGCTTCCCGGCGCCAGCCCGCCCTGCCGCGGGGACCCGCCCGGATGCGGCGCCTCCGCGTCCCGACCACCACCGGCCAGCCGGCTGTGGCGGTAGGAGTAGGTGAAGTAGATGATCAGCCCCACCACCATCCAGATCAGGAAGCGCAGCCAGGTGACGGCCATCAGGTTCAGCATCAGGTACAACGAGGCGAGCACCGAGAGGATCGGGATGACCGGGACCCAGGGAGTCCGGAACGGCCGCTCCAGGTCCGGACGGCTGCGCCGCAGGAACAGCACCCCGATTGAGACCAGGATGAAGGCGAACAGGGTCCCGATATTGACCAGCTCCGCCAGCGTCTTCAGCGGCAGCAAGAAGCACAGCGCGGCGACCACCACGCCGGTGACAAGCGTCGTCCTGTAGGGAGTGGCGAAGCGCTCGGACAGTGCGGAGAACACTCCGGGCAGCAGGCCGTCTCGGCTCATGGCAAAGAACACCCGGCTCTGGCCCATCAACAGCACGAGAACCACCGAGGTGATCCCGGTGAGGGCGCCGTAGGCGACGATCGTGGCGATCGTCGACTGGCCCACCGAGGTGAATGCGGTGGACAGGGGGGCCATCGTGTTGATGTGGTTGAACTTCACCATCCCGGTGACCACCAGAGAGACGGCGACGTAGAGCACGGTGCAGATGCCCAGCGAGGCGAAGATCCCGATCGGCACGTTGCGCTGTGGGTTACGGGTCTCCTCCGCATTGGTGGCCACTACGTCGAACCCGATGAAAGCGAAGAACACCAGCGCGGCGCCGCTGAAGATCCCCGCCACCCCGAACGACCCTGGCCCGATTCCGATGTCCTGAAGCAAAGTCTTACCGGAGCTTCCACCCGCGGCCGGCTTCGAGCCTGACGGCGGGATGAACGGGTGCAGGTTCTTGGACTGCACGTAGGAGAGCCCGGCCACGATCACCAACAAGATGATCACCAGCTTGATCGCCACGATCACGGCGTTGACCGAGCTCGAGGTCCGGACCCCGAAGCACAGGAGCACCGTGATCACCAGCACGATCGCCGCCGCGAAGAAGTTGTGGTGATCGGCATACAGCCAACTCGGCACATTCAGGTGCCAGGGAGCCGAGGTCAACACCACCTTGAAGTACTGCGCCCACCCAGAGGCCACCGTGGCGGCGCCGAAGGCGAGCTCCAGCATCAGGTCCCAGCCGATGATCCAGGCGACGATCTCGCCGAGGCTGGCGTAGGAGAAGGTGTAGGCGGAACCGGCCGCCGGCACGGTGGAGGCGAACTCGGCGTAGCAGAGCCCGGCCAGCAGGCAGGCGATCGCCGCCACCACGAACGAGATGGCGATCGCCGGGCCGGCCTCGGTACCGGCCGCCTCCCCGGTGAGCACGAAGATGCCGGTGCCGATGATCACCCCGATGCCGATGGCGGTGAGCTGGATCGGCCCGAGCGCCCGGCGCAGGCTACGGTCGGGCTGATCGAGGTCGGACAGCGTTTGCTCCACCGACTTCGTCCGCAGAACCTCCATGAGGGGGAGGTTCCCTGTTATCGGTTGTTTACACCGGGGGCGCTTACAACTGACCCGGCGTGGCCGCGCCGCTCTCCGGCGTCTCCGGCTCCCAGCCGACCTCGCGCCCCAGCGCGGCCCCCTTCAGGACCTTCAGCGACAGCAGCGCGCACTTCATCCGCGTGGCGGAGATGTCGATTCCCAGCAGGTCGAGCACGAAGCTGCGATCGAGCTCCAGCAGCTCGGACACGCGCATCCCCTTGACCTCGTCGGAGGCCATCGACGCGGCGGCCTGGGAGATGGCGCAGCCATGGCCGAGGAAGCGGACGTCCTCGATCCGGTCATCGTCGTCGACGGACAGGGAGACGGTCAGGTCGTCACCGCACAGCGGGTTGAGATCGTGGAACTCCATGTCCACCCGCGGGAGCGCCTCGGCCGGCGGCGTCCAGTTGTGCGGGTGCTTGTAGTGATCGAGGATGTTCTCGCGGTAGAGATCGTCCATCGGATCTACGGTAGCGACGAGGCGGGAGTCAGCTCGCTAGAGCTGAAGTACCCGGCGCACTTCCGCGAGGCCATCGAGCAGGCGGTCCACATCCTCGGCGGTGTTGTGCACGGCGAATGAGGCCCGCGTCGTCGCCGTCGCACCCAGGCGCCGCATCAGCGGCTGGGCGCAATGATGGCCGGCCCGCACGCACACCCCCCGGCGACCGAGGATCTCGCCCACATCGTGAGGATGGGCACCCTCCAGCGTGAACGACACCAGGGCACCGCGATCGGCGGAGTCAGGCGGCCCGTGCACCTCCAGCCCGGGCACCTCGGTGGTGAGGCGAGCCAGGGTGTCCGCGACCAGCGCAGACTCGTGGGCGCGGATCGCCTCGATGCCGAGCTCCCGGATCCAGTCCACCGCCACGCCCAGGCCGATCGCCTCGGCGATCTGTGAGGTGCCGGCCTCGAACTTCCACGGCAGATCGGTCCAGGTCGACTCGTTGGCGGCAACAGTGCGGATCATGTGGCCCCCACCGATGAACGGCGGCATCTCCTCCAGCAGCTCGCGACGGCCGTGCAGCACGCCGATCCCCGTCGGCCCGTAGGCCTTGTGGCCGGTCCAGGCGTAGAAGTCGGCGTCGATCGCGCGCAGGTTTACCGGGAGCTGGGGAACCGCCTGGGTGCCATCGATCAGTACCCGTGCGCCCGCGGCGTGGGCACGCCGGGTCACCTCGGCAACCGGGTTGATGGTCCCCAGCACGTTGGAGACGTGCGCCAGCGAGACCAGCTTTGGGCCACGGGCAAGCAGCCCCTCGAGGGCATCTAGGTCCAGCTGTCCGTCGTCGTCCACCGGCACGTAGGCCAGCTCGGCCTCGCGGTCCTGGCAGAGGATCTGCCAGGGAACGATGTTGGAGTGGTGCTCCATCTCGGTCAGCACCACCAGGTCGCCGCGACCGACCTGCTGGCGGCCCCACGTGTAGGCGACCATGTTGATCGCCGCGGTGGCATTGGCGGTGAAGATCGTCTCCTCCGGAGTGGAGCCCAACCAATCGGCGATTCGACCGCGCGCGCCCTCGTAGAGCTCGGTCGCCTCCACCGCCAGCGGGTAGACGCCGCGGTGGATCGATGCGCGGGTCTCGGTGTAGTAACGCGTTATCGCGTCGATCACCGGCTGCGGGGTCTGCGAGGTAGCCGCGCTGTCCAGATAGGTGATGGGGTAGCCGCCGATCTCGCGGCGCAGAACCGGGAACTCGGCGGCGACGTCCCGCAGGCTGGCGGCGATGCTCATCAAGCTGCCGCCTGGTCGATCTCCCCGGTGATCCAGCCGTAACCGCGAGCCTCTAGCTCGTCGACCAGCTCCGGTCCGCCCTCCTTGACGATGCGCCCCTGGTACATGACGTGCACATGGCTGGGCTGGACGAGGTGGAGGATCCGCTGGTAGTGGGTGATGATCAGCACCCCCATCTCCGGGCCGGCGACCGCATTGACCCCGTTCGCGACCACGCGCAGCGCATCGATGTCCAGACCGGAGTCGGTCTCGTCGAGGATCGCCAACGACGGGTGCTGCAGCGCCAGCTGGAGGATCTCCATCCGCTTCTTCTCGCCGCCGGAGAAACCCTCGTTCAGGTATCGCGAGGAGAACTCCCTGGGGATGTTGACGAGCTTCATCGCCGTCTCCACCGTCTCCCGAAACTCCTTGAGCGGGATCGGATCCTCACCGCGACTCTCGCGATGGGCGTTCATCACCGTGCGCAGGTACTTGGTCACCGTGACCCCCGGGATGGCCACCGGGTACTGGAAGGCCATGAACAGCCCCAGCCGCGCGCGCTCATCGGGATCGATCTCGGTGATGTCCTGGCCGTCCCAGAGGATCTCGCCCTCGGTGACCTCGAGGCCGGGGTGGCCCATGATCACGTTGGCCAGCGTCGACTTGCCGGACCCGTTCGGTCCCATCAGAGCGTGGATCTCGCCCTGGCTGACGCTCAGCTCGAGTCCGCGGAGGATTTCTTTGTCTCCTGCGCGGACGTGAAGGTTGTGTATTGCTAGATCGGGCATGTCTCTCTTTCTTGACCCTAGGCCGGGATCTGCTCGCCGCGGCGAGAGAACTCCACCAGCTCGGCCAGGGTGGTCGTCTGCAGTGAACGGAGGATTCCGCCCTGCACTCGGGTCCACAGCAGCTTGGTCGCGCACCCGCGGCCGGCGTCGGGCGTGTGTGAGCACAGCACCCGCTCGGTCTGTTCGTGCACGAAGCACTCCATCGGCGCGACTCCACCTTCCAGCGCCTGCACCACCTCGTCCATGGCGATCTCCTCGGCAGGGCGGGCGAGCCAATAGCCGCCATGGGCTCCGCGCGCGCTGATCACCAGCTCGGCCTTGCGCAGCCGGGCCACCACCTGCTCCAGATAGGCCAGCGGCAGTCCTTCCGCATCGGCGAGCGCCTTGAGGCTCGTCGGCCCGTCCGGCGCCTGCCGACCCAGCTCGACCATCAGACGGACGCCGTACTCGGCCTTGGAGGAGAAGATCACGCGATAAATCCTACCAGGGGAGTAGGTTATGTGGCCTGCCTTCGAGGCGGGCCCCGGTTTGGCCGATCGCCGCCCCGGCGGGCGTTTTCGCCTGTAGGGTGGGGCGATGGACGTCGGGGGCCTGGCCACGTCAGAGGAGATCGCACGCGCCGCAGAGCTTGCGGCAGCCGGCGGCCGGCTGGGAATCGACACCGAGTTCATGTCGGAGGGCAGGTACCGCGCGCTGCTCTGTCTCGTACAGGTGGCAGTCGACGACGAGGAGCGCGGAAGGCCGCGGATCCTGCTGATCGACTCGCTGGCCGACGCCGACATAACTCCACTCGCCGAGCTGCTGGCCGAGCCCGAGATCGAGGTGATCCTCCACGCCGGGCGCCAGGACGTGGCGATCCTTCGGCGCGCCTGGCAGACAGAGCTGAACAACATCTTCGACACCCAGCTCGCCGCCGGGTTCGCGGGCGGGAGCGCGCAATCCGGCTACGGCAACCTGCTGGGATCGGTACTGGGGCGGCGGGTGGGCAAGACCGCCAGCTACACGCGCTGGGACGCGCGCCCCCTCACAGGCGAGCAGCTCAGCTACGCCGCCGAGGACGTCGCCCACCTGCTGGAGCTCACCGACGAGCTGCAGCGGCGACTTCGGGAAGCAGACCGTCTCGATTGGGCCCGTGAGGAGTGCCGGCGGCTGGAGTCCGCCACCGACGAGCGTGATCCGTGGAGCGCATGGGAACGACTCCCCCGGGCCGGCCAGCTCGATCCGCAGGGCCGGGCGGTGGCGCGGGAGCTGGCGGCATGGCGTGAGCGCACCGCTTCCGCCGAGGATCGACCGGTCGGCTCGGTTCTCGCCGACGCCCCTCTGGTGGAGCTGGCCAAGCGCCACCCGACCGACCGCCGCGGGCTGGAGCAGATCCGCGGCGTGCATCCCTCGGTGGTGCGGCGCCGGGGGGAGGCGGTCCTGGCGGCCATCGCCGCTGGCGTCTCGGCTTCGCCGATCCCGCGAGAGCAGCCGCGGGGCCGCTCAGATCCGGGTGATGCCCCGCTGATAGCACTGTCCGAGGCACTGCTGAGAGCGCGCGCGATGCAGGCCGGGCTGGCCTACGAGCTGCTCGCCTCCCGTAGCGAGCTGGAGCAGATCGTGGCCTGCGCGCGGCGGGGCGAGCCCGAGCCGACGGTGCGGACCCTGTCCGGGTGGAGGCGCGACCTGGTGGGGGCCGATCTACGTGATCTGCTCGACGGTCGCGGCGCGCTGGTGGTGGGTGAGGGGCGGCGACTGGAGCTGCAGCGAGGCTCGTGAGGGTGCGGCGGTCAGGCGGCCCCCTGCTCCAGCAACATCGACATCGCCGGCTCGTGGGCGAAGTAGGCGCGGGACAAGGCCAGGGTGATCTGGGGCGAGCGGCGTATCCAACCAAGGTCGTACCCCCGCAGGTCGCCGGTGGGAGTGGCATAGGTCACGCGGAGGCGATGGCCCGGTGAGTCAGCCGCCTTCTCCCCGCCGATGTCGCCGGCTGCGCCGCTCCAGCCCCGCTTGAGCAGCTGTCGATGCTCGGCCCGGAGCAGCTCGTCGGAATCGCGATAGCGCGGAGCCACCACCACCAGTTCCCAGCCGCAGTAGGCGTTCGCGCCGGTGTCGCAGGCGAGCTTCTGGACCGAGATTCGAGACCCCTGCACCAGTGGCAGGCGTGAGAGGTCGGGGGCCCGCGGCGCCGTGGTTCCGCACCCCGCGAGGGCTGCTGCAGCCGACGCCAGCGCCGTGGCGGCCAGACGGGCGGCGAGCCCGGACCTGCCCCGACGCAGGCCACGCGTTTTCAGACGCCCTCTTACTCTGCCGCTCATGCACGGCAAGGTAAGCGCATGGCGGCGGTGAGCGGCCTCACCGCCGGTCGATACGCGCTGGGGGTGGTCACGCTGGCGATCGTGGCCGGATCGCTCGCGTTCGCCGCGGTGCGGATCCGCCGCCGGTGGCTGCACGAATGGACAGGCGCACCGGCGCGGCTGGCGGAGTGCGTGATCGGGATCGCGCTGCTGACCGGCGTGATGCAGGTGCTGGGCACCGTCGGCCTGTTCCGGCTCGTCCCGTTGGTGGTTGGTTGCGCGGTTGTCGGACTGGTGTCTGCATGGGCGCTGCCGGGGGGCGATTTGTCTCACCCTCGGGGGACCCGGAGTGGCGAAACCGTCCCCTGGTTGGGCTTGGCAGCCGTCGTTGTTGCTGTTGTGGTGCTGGCCGAGTGGGCGGGGCCCACCCTGATCTCGTACCGCTACGGCATCCGCACCTTCGACTCGCTGTGGTACCACCTCCCCTGGGCCGCCTCGTTCGCGCAGTCCGGGCAGATCACCACGCTGCACTTCACAGACGTCGAGTACCTGACGGCGTTCTATCCGGCCACCGCCGAGCTGTTCCACGGCCTGGGCATCGTGCTGTTCGGCGCCGACGTCCTCTCCCCCGGGCTGAACCTCGCCTGGCTCGGCCTCGTTCTGCTCGGCGGCTACTGCACCGGTCTGCGGTTCGGTGTTCCGACACTCACGATGCTCGGGGCAGCGGTGGCGATGGCCACCCCGATGATGCTCCTCTCGCAGGGCGGCAGCGCCGCCAACGACGTCGTGGGAGTGGGCTTGCTCGTGGCCGCGGTCGGGCTGCTGGCCAGCGACCCCGGGCGTCCAGCGGAAGGGCCGCCGGCGCCGGGCCCGGGCATCGCCGCCGCTGCCAACCCGACGCCAGCCGCGCTGGCACTGGCCGGACTCGCGGCAGGCCTGGCGATCTCGGTGAAGCTGTCGATGCTCGCACCCGCCGTCGCGCTGACCGTCGGCGTGCTGTGGTGGCGCCGCGGCCGGCGCCCCGCGGCACTCTGGCTGGTCCCGCTGGTCCTCGCCGGCGCGTACTGGTACCTACGCAACCTGATCGCCGTGGGCAACCCGGTGCCGTGGGTCAACCTGCCGGGACTCGCCGTCCCGGCCGCGCCCTTGCAAGCCAACACCGGCTTCTCCATCGTCCACTATCTGTTTTCCGGAAAGCCCTGGCACGGAATCCTCGCCCCGGGCCTGGCGGGGGGGCTCGGGTCCTGGTGGTGGGCGGTGCTGGCCGCGGCGGTGATCGGGCCGCTGCTCTGCCTGCTCCCCGGCGCGGGCACGATGGTGCGGATGCTGGGGGTGGTGGCGCTGGTCTCATGGCTGGCATATCTCCTCACTCCAGAGAGCGCCGCGGGACCGCAAAATCACCCCCTCGGCTTTGCCTTCAACCTCCGCTACAGCGCTCCGGCACTGACCCTGTCGCTGATGGTGACCCCGCTGGCGCCGCTGTTCCGGGCGGCGCGAGGGCGGATCGCGTTGGGCGTCGGGTTGCTCGCCGTGCTGGTCGCCACCCTCGCTCACGGCCGCCTGTGGCCCTCGCAATTCCTCGCCGGGCAGCTGATCGTGGGCGTGGTCGTCGCCCTCGCACTCGCGGCGCTGATGCTGCGCCTTCCCCGCTCCCCACTGGTGCCGGCGACCGCGCTCGCACTCGCGCTGGTGGCTGTCGTGCTCGGCTTCCCGGGACAGCGGAGCTACCTCCGCAGCCGCTACGTCTTCCAGCCGCATATCTCGCAGCTGTCGCGGCTGTGGGCGTTCTTCCGGCAGGTTCACGGCGCCCGGGTGGGAATCGTCGGGACCTATGGCGGCTTTTTCGCCTATCCGCTGTTCGGGGTCGATGACTCCAACCGCGTCCAGTATCTCGCCGCGCGCGGAGCGCACGGCTCACTCACCCCAATCGTCACCTGCCCGGCGTGGCGGCGGGCGATCAACGCGGCCGGCGTGGACTACGTCGTGACCACGCCCGCGCGTAACCCATGGCGACCGCGCGTGCTGACCCGCTCCCCGGAGGCGGCCTGGACCGCCGGCGATCCAGCGGCGGTCCCGGTGTTTCGCAGCCGCGCGGGCGCGGAGCAGATCACGGCGTTTCGCCTCGAGGGCCCCTTGAATCCCGCGGGCTGCAGCGGCGGATAACCTGCAACCTCGAATGTCCGCCACCACCGATCACCTGCGGGACCGGGAGCTGCTGGAAACCGAGTGGGATCTCCGGCCGCTCGTGGACGGTGAGGAGGATGACGGCGCGCGTCACCTGCTCGACGAGGCCGAGCAGCGCGCCCGCGCGTTCTCCGAACGCTACTCCGGGAAGGTGGCGAGTCTCGATGCTGCAGCACTCCGCGAGGCGATGCTGGAGCTGGAGGCGATCAACGAGCTTGTCGGCAAAGCCGGCTCCTATGCCTCGCTGAGGTTCTCCACCGACACGGCGGCTCCGGCGCGGGGCGCGCTGCTGGCACTGGTGCAGGAAAGGGCCACCACGATCGAGACCCAGCTGCTGTTCTTTGAGCTGGAATGGGCGGCGCTCGACGACGGCGCGGCCGAGGAGCTGCTCCAGTCGGACGACCTCGACTTCTGTCGGCACTACCTGCGCAGCGCCCGCCGGTATCGCCCCCACCTGCTGACCGAGCCTGAGGAGAAGATCCTGGCCGAGAAGGCGGTGTCCAGCCAGGCTTCCTGGGCCCGGTTGTTCGGCGAGCTGGTCTCCGCCGTCCGCGTACAGCTGGACGGCGGGGAGGTCGCGCTGGACGTCGCGCTCAGCCAGCTCCAGGCGCCGGAACGCGAGCTCCGCCGCCAGGCCGCCGAGGCGGTGACGGTGTCTCTGGACCCCGGGCTGCGAACCCGCGCCTTCATCTTCAACACTCTGGCCCAGGACAAGGCGGTCGAGGATCGACTTCGCCACTACCCCCACTGGCTCGCCTCGCGCAACCTGTCCAACGAGGCTTCCGACGAGTCGGTGATGGCGCTGGTCGAGGCGGTACGTCGCCGCTACGACATCCCCCAGCGCTGGTACCGGCTGAAGGCCCGGCTGCTCGGGGTGGACCGGATCGCAGACTACGACCGCGCCGCACCGGTGCTGCCGGAGGACGTGGCCTTCTCCTTTGCCGAGGCCCGCGATCTGGTGCTCGAAACCTACGACTCGTTCTCCCCCGACGCCGGGCAGGTTGCCCGGCGGTTCTTCGACGAGCGCTGGATCGACGCGCCGGTGCGCGATCACAAACGGGGTGGCGCATTCTGCGCTTACACCGTCCCCAGCGTCCACCCCTACGTGATGCTGAACTTCACCGCCCGACGGCGCGACGTGCTGACGATGGCCCACGAGCTCGGGCATGGACTCCACGCCGCCCTGGCTCAGCCCCAGGGCCTGTTCCACCAGTCGACCCCGCTGACCCTGGCCGAGACGGCGTCGGTGTTCGGAGAAGCCCTGACCTTCGGCCGGATGCTCGACGCAGCCGAGGACGACCGTACCCGGCTCGGTCTCCTGGCCGACCGGATCGACGGGGCAATCGCCACCGTCTTTCGCCAGATGGCGATGAACCGCTTCGAGCACCTGGTCCACACCGGCCGGCGCCAGGAGGGAGAGTTGTCCGTGGACCGGATGGGCGAGCTCTGGTTCGAGACCCAGGCGGAGCTGTTCGGCGACTCGGTGGAGATCAGCGAGGGCTACCGGACCTGGTGGTCCTACATCCCTCACTTCATCAACAGCCCGGGCTACGTGTACGCCTATGCCTACGGCCAGCTGCTGGCGCTTTCGGTCTATCAGCGCTACCTGCAGGAGGGTCAGGAGTTCGTTCCGCGCTACCTGGAGCTGCTCTCCGCCGGTGGGTCACGCAGCCCCCAGGAGCTGGGAGCGATCGTCGGCATCGACCTCGCCGATCCCGGATTCTGGGACGCCGGTCTGGCGCTGGTGGAGCAGCAGCTGAGCGAGGCCGAGGCGCTCGCCGGCTGAAGCGGCCGGCGGGGTCAGGCGTGGCTGGCGCTAGGCGCGGCGCGCGATAGGTCGGACCAGCGGCGGCGTTAGGTCCGGGCCCGCCGGGTGCGGCCGCGCTCTTCCTGCTTCTCCACCACGCTGGCGATCAGCTTCATGACCTGGTCGATCCCGGTCGCTTTGGCGTCCCCGTGCTCGAAGGCCTCGCGCCAGTGCTTCACGTTGCCCTTGGTGGCCAGCTCGTTGAAGTGCGAGCGGGGAATGGTGAGCCGAACCTTGGCGTCGGCGGCGATGTCCTTGGTCACCTTGGGGCCGGGCATCTCCACGCGGTACATCTGCACGTCGCCGCGACCACGGAGCTCGAGCCCTACCACCAGCTTCAGCGGCTGGAGCGCGGGCACCTCCTGAAGAAACCGCGAGATCGCCGTCTCGATCAGGGTCTTGGTGTCCGCGGGCGTGGTCAGGACGACCATTCTACGCGGCGGTTGACATCAGCCCGAACCAGCGGGAGCATCGTTGGTGGGCAACCGAAAGGAGGGACCATGTCCAGAGTGATGGCAGATTGCCGTCGCTTCCCCAGTGAGTCGAACTGCTCGCTGGTGATCATCGGCGAGGAGGACGAAGTCATGCGTGCCGGCGCCGAGCACGCGGTCTCGGTGCACGGACACGAGGCCACGCCGGAGCTACGGGAGCAGCTTCGCGAGCTCCTGGAGCCGGCCGATCAGTATTCGTCCGGCCCGCGGGCGGAGGAGACGCTTCCGGGCTGATCGCGGATCGGGGGGCGCGCCTGGAACGGGGCGCGCCTCCGCCTAGATCTTGTGGCGCTCCAGCAACTTGCGACCGATCACCATGCGCTGGATCTCGCTGGTGCCCTCGCCGATCAGCAACAGCGGCGCGTCACGGTAGAGCCGCTCGATCTCGTACTCCTTGGAGTAGCCGTAACCACCATGGATCCGGAAGGCCTCCTCGACGCAGAAGCGGCCGGCCTCTGAGGCGAACAGCTTGGCCATGCCGGCCTCGATGTCCGAGCGGGCGCCGGCGTCCTTGAGGCGCGCAGCACGCTGGGTGAGCAGTCGGGCGGCGTCCACCTGGGTGGCCATGTCGGCAAGCTTGAACTGAATTGCCTGGTGCTGGGCGATCTCCTTGCCGAACGTCTTGCGCTCCTGGCTGTAGCGGAGCGCGAGCTCCAGGGCCCGCTGAGCGATGCCGACGCCGCGGGCGGCGACGTTGACCCGGCCGAGCTCAAGCGCGTCCATCATCTGCGTGAAGCCCTTGCCGAGCCCGGCATCCTCGCCGCCGAGGATGGAGTCGGCGGGAGTCCGGTATCCGTCGAACACCAGCTCGGTCGACTCGACGCCCTTGTAGCCGAGCTTCTTGATCTTGGGCGGGACATTGAAGCCCTTGTATGCCCCTTCGTTCTCGCTGACCCCCGGCTCCTTCTCGCAGATGAAGCAGGTCATGCCCTTGTACCTCGGCTCAGCGCTGGGGTCGGTCTTGACCAGCGTGAACACGAGCGTGGAGAGGAGGCCGTTCGTTACCCACATCTTGGCGCCGTTGATCTCGTAGTCGCCGTCATCGGTGCGCTTGGCCGAGGTCTTGATCGCCTGGACATCGGAGCCGCATTCGGGCTCGGAAAGGGAGAAGGCGGCCCGGATCTCGCCGGTCGCCAGTCGGGGCAGGTACTTCTGCTTCTGCTCCTCGGTCCCGAACTTCATCAAAAGGTAGGAGCCGATGAAGTGGGTGTTGACGATGCCGGAGATCGAGATCCAGCCGCGGGAGAGCTCCTCGACGATCATCGCGTAGGTCGTCAGGTCGAGGCCCATCCCGTCGTACTCCTCGGGGATGGTCACCCCGAACAGCCCCAGCTCCTTCATCTGCTCCACGATCGGCTCCGGGAAGGAATCCTCGGCGTCGTAGTGCTCGGCGTTGGGGATGATCTGCTCGTCGGCGAACTGGCGAACCATCTCGGTGATCGCCTTCTGCTCGTCGGTCTTGTCGGTGTAGGGGGTCGCTAGCGCCATGTCACAACTCTGCCACGTTTCGTCGGGGGACGGGGTGAGCGAGCGGCTGCCCTGGGCTCTCTGGGGTGTGGGAAGAAAGTCGAGTACAAGCCGACTAACTCCCCAAGGCCTCGAGCAGGCGATCGTCCGACTGGCCGTGCGCCAGCATCGGTGCGTGAGGACATCGCAGCTCCGTGCGCTCGGCCTGAGTGCCGATGGAATCGCGTATCGCGTCAGCGTCGGCCGCCTGCACCCGGTCCACCGCGGTGTCTACTCAGTCGGCACCCCCGCCGCCACCGCGCTGGAGCGGGCCAACGCAGCCGTCCTCGCCTGCGGCGACCGCGCGCTGCTCTCCCACGAATCGGCGCTGGCGCTCTGGGGCCTACGGCACCAAGGCTGGCCCTCGAGGATGGAGGTGACCGCGCCCACAGGCCATCGCCACCCGGGGCTCAGGGCTCACCGCTCAAGGACGCTGACCCGCGCGGATGTCAGACGGCGTCACGGGATCCGCGTAACCAGCGCCGCGCGGACACTGCTGGACTGCGCGCCGCGGCTCGGCGGACCAGCGCTGACCCGGGCGGTCAATGACGCGCTCCGCGCACGGGCCATCACCCGGGAGCAGCTCACGGAACTGCTACGCCGATGTCCCAACCATCCTGGCGCCGCCGCGCTCAATCCGCATGCGGCTACCGTCACCGGGATCACCCGCTCGGGCCTCGAGGACGAGTTCCTCGCCTTCTGCCGTCGCTTCGGACTGCCGCGCCCCCAGGTCAACGCCCAGGTGGGAGGCTACGAGGTGGACGCCTACTTCGCCGAGGCGGGGCTAATCGTGGAGCTCGACGGGTGGGAGTTCCACAATGACCGCCGCACGTTCGAGCGGGATCGGCTCCGCGATGCGGAAGCGCTGGCTGCCGGCCTGGGCACGATGCGTATTACCTGGGAGCGGCTGCACCGCCACCCGCACGAGGAGTCGACGCGGCTCGCGGCGATCCTGGCTCGGCGGAGCTCAGGACCAGGGTGAGTCCGGGCGGGACTGGGGCTCCCCGTCGAGCTCCAGGTCGACGCGCTCGTTGTAGAAGCAGAGCATGCCGCGGACGGGGATGGCGTCAGGGAGAGGGTCGGTGTAGTACCAGACGACATCCTCGGCTACCTCGCCGTTGTCGAGGCGCACCGAGTAGTAGCTCGCCTCGCCCTTGTAGGGGCAGTAGGAGTGACTGTCGCTTTCGAGCAGCTCGCTCGAGACGGCCTCTCGTGGCAGGTACCAGCGTGGGGGCAGATTGGACTCGAACAACGCCACCGCCTCGCTGGTCTCCGCCAGCGGCGTGCCGTCGAGCGAGATGCGGATGTGCCGGCTCGTCGGTCGGGTGTCGATGCGGTGGTAGGGATCACGCGGATGACCGAAGACCTCCTCGTCCTCCTCCAGCCAGCCATCGACACCACCCCAGGGAAACGCGATCAACTCGGCGATCGGCGGCGCTTCAGGAAGCGGCGCCGGGTAGTACCAGGCGCCGTTCTCCAGCACACGGTCGCCCACCCGCAGGGTGTAGTAGGACGCGTCGCCCTTCTTGGGACAGTGGGTGTGATGGCCGGTGGGCTCCAGCACGTCCTCGCGGACGTCGGCAGGGGGGAAGTAGTAGACCGGCTGAAGTCCGCTCTCTGACAGCAGCATCGCGCGGCGACTGTCGGCGATCACCTCCCCGGCGACTATCACCCGGATCCTCTTGGGGGTTGGCTCCAGATACAGGGCGCGGCCCGGAGGGGGTGCAGCGAAGTTGAACTCGCCCGCCGGGGTCCGGCTGAGGGGGCCAGTGCCGGTCATCAAGCCCATGGTTAGAGCCTAGCTCGTCAAAGCCCCAGCCAGCGACCCTGGCTCGCGGCAAAGCCGAGCCAGCGACCCTAGCTCGCCACAACGATCCCGAGCCAGACGATCGCCAGCGAGACCGCCAGGATCAGGGCGTCAAGGACATGCAGCTCCGGCCGGCGCATGTGGGCTCCGATCAGCAGCCCCACGACGACGACCAGACCGAGCTTGACCTGGAGGGTCGAGTCGCTCCAGCGGTGGTAGTGGGTGGCCATCGCGGCCCCGGTGACCAGCAGCACCCCGATCGCGACCAGCGTCCCGATCCCGAACCTTCGCGCCGCCGCCCGCAACGCCGTGC
Source organism: uncultured Solirubrobacterales bacterium (assembly GCA_963731435.1). Lineage (GTDB taxonomy): Bacteria > Actinomycetota > Thermoleophilia > Solirubrobacterales > Solirubrobacteraceae > Palsa-465. Next base: position 208,126 of record CAVSVF010000001.1, on the reverse strand, counting down.
GGTCGCCTCCCCTCAACACCGGCACCACCACCGCCCCGAGCATCACCTGGCCGCCGACGAAGAAGGCCATCGCCAGCAGGTGTAGCCACAGGATCCCGTTCCACAGCGTCACGGCAGGCGATCCTGCCACACTGCCTCGGCGCCATGAACTTCGCTCGGGACGTCGTCGAACAGGCACCCCCTGAGCGGCGTGCACTGGTTGAGCTCCAACGCGACGGCCGGCGGCGGGAGTGGACGTTCGGCGAGGTGGCACAGCGCAGCGCAGCGCTAGCCGGCACGCTGGTCAAGGCCGGCGTCGGACGTGGCGACATCGTGATGACGCTGATCGGCAACCGCCCCGAGTGGGTGCTGACGATGGTGGCCTGCTTTCGCATCGGCGCGGTAGCCCTGCCCGCCAACGAGCAGCTGCGGGCCAGGGACCTTCGGCTCCGGCTCGATGCCGCAGACCCGAAGCTGATCGTGATCGACGAGCGCAACGCCGACGAGCTGGCGGCAGCGAGGCCGAGCGCGACGGTGCTCAGCATCCCCGATGAGTCGCTGTTCGGGTCAGCGCCCCCCGGCCCGGCCGAGCTGGCGGCGACCGACCCGTGCCTCATCACTTTCACCAGCGGCACCACCGGTGAGGCCAAGGGGATCGTGCACGGTCAGCGCTACCTGCCCGGACAGCGGCTGCAGGCAGAGCAATGGCTGGACGCGCAACCCGAGGAGCTGGTGTGGTGCACCGCGGCTAGCGGATGGTCGAAGTCGGCGCGCAACGTGTTCATCGCCCCATGGCTGCGTGGCGCCGCCGCGCTCCTGCACGACGCTCGCTTCGACCCGGCGGAGCGGATCGAGATCCTCGCCCGCGAGCAGGTGAACGTGCTCTGCATGGCGCCCACCGAGTACCGGGTGATCGCCAAGCGCACCGAGATTCCGTCGCTGCCGGCGCTGCGCGGGATGGTCGCCGCGGGGGAGGCGCTGAACCCAGAGGTCCTCCGCGCGTTCCGGGAAGCCATCGGCCTCGAGATCCGTGACGGCTACGGCCAGACCGAGACCGGCCAGCTGACGGGAACCCCGCTAGGGGAGGCGGTCCGTCCCGGTTCGATGGGGCGCCCGCTTCCCGGCATCAACCTGGAGCTGCACGACGGGGAGCTGGTGCTGAGCGACCCGCGCAGCGACCCGACCTTCTTCGTCGGCTACCTCGACGGCACGCCGGCGCCGGAGGAGGTCCCGTGGCGGACCGGCGACCGGGTGCGCGCCGATGAGGACGGCTTCCTCTACTTCGAGGGCCGCGCCGATGACGTGATCATCTCGGCCGGTTATCGCATCGGGCCGTTCGAGGTGGAGTCCGCGCTGGTGTCCCATCCAGCCGTGGCCGAGGCCGCCGTGGTGGCGGCGCCCGACGAGGAGCGCGGTGCGGTGGTGCGAGCGGTGGTGGTGTTGCGGGATGGCTACCAACCGGGGAGCCGCCTGGCCGCCGAGCTCCAGGACCATGCCAAGCGGGAGACCGCGCCCTACAAGTACCCCCGAATCGTCGACTTCGCCGACGAGCTCCCGAAGACCGCCAGCGGCAAGGTCCGCCGGGCGAGCCTGCGCTGAGCGTCGCTAGCCTGGGCGGATGGACGGCTCGCGACCGCTCATCGGCATCTGCGCCGCGCTGGAGAGCGCGCGCTGGGCGGCGTGGGATCAGGAAGCGGCGCTGCTGCCCTACAACTACCTCACCGAGATCAGCGAGGCGGGCGGCCTCGGGCTGATGATCCCGCCGGACCCGTACCTGGTGGAGGACCCCGATGACCTGCTGGACCACATCGACGCGCTGGTGCTGGCCGGTGGCGCGGACATCGACCCCGGGGCGTACGGAGCTGCGCCACACGCGGAGACTCGCGGCAGCGTGCCGGCGCGGGACCGCACAGAGCTGGCACTGACGCGGGCAGCGATCGAGCGTGACCTGCCCGTCCTGGGAATCTGCCGCGGGATGCAGGTGATCAACGTGGCCCTGGCCGGCACGCTGCACCAGCACGTCCCTGACATCGTCGGCAACAACGAGCACCGACGGCGCCTTGGCAGCTTCGAGGGCTCCGAGCACGAGGTACGGCTGCAGCCGGGGTCGCTGGCCGCGCGGGCCGCCGGAGAGGAGCATCACGTGGTGAAGTCTCATCACCACCAGGCGATCGACCGGGTCGGCGAGGGGCTGGTGGTAACCGGCGTTTCGGCCATCGACGACCTGGCCGAGGCGATTGAGCTTCCGGGGCGCCGCTTCGTCCTAGGGGTGCAGTGGCATCCGGAGGCCGATGAGCGCAGCGGCGTAATCGGGGCGCTGGTGGCGGGCGCGCGCGACTACAGCGCCACGAACAGCTCAGCGCTCGCCTGAGTCGTCCGGCAGCGCGACCACGGCGTCGATCATCACCTTCGCCCGGCGCGGGAGCGCCGTCACGCCCACCGCCACGCGGGCCGGGGCCCCGGCCTCGAAGAACGAGCCGTATACCTCGTTGACCTCGGGGAAGGCGTCCATGTCGGTCAGATAGACCGTCAGCTTGACCGCGTCGGCCAGGCTCGCACCGGCGGCCTGAACGACGGCGGCGAGGTTCTCCAGGCACCTCCCCGCCTCGATCCCGAAGCCGCCCTCCACGAGCTCTCCGGTCCGCGGGTGCAGCCCCAGCTGACCGGAGCAGAACAGCAGGTCTCCGGCCTGGACGGCGTGAACATAGGGGCCGGCAGCGTCGGGGGCATCGGGAGCGGTGATCGGGTGGCGGCTCACAGGTAGGCGATGTTGAGCCTATAGCCTCAGGCGATGCCCAACCGCCTGGCCGAGGAGACCTCCCCGTACCTTCTCCAGCACCAAGGCAATCCGGTGGCCTGGTCTCCGTGGGATGAGCGGGCGCTCACCGAGGCCCGGGAGAGCGGCCGGCCGCTGCTGGTCTCGATCGGCTACTCGGCGTGCCACTGGTGTCACGTGATGGAACGAGAGTCCTTTGAGGACCCGGAGATCGCCGCTCTGATGAACGAGCACTTCGTGCCGATCAAGGTCGACCGCGAGGAGCGGCCGGACATCGACGCGCTGTGCATGGAGGCGTGCCAGGCGATGACCGGGCACGGCGGCTGGCCGCTGAACGTGTTTCTCACCCCGGAGCAGGTGCCGTTCTACGCCGGGACCTACTTCCCCCCGGAGTCTCGCCACGGCCTGCCGAGCTGGCGGATGGTGCTGCAGGCGGTGGCTGAGGCATGGCAGAACCGGCGTGAGGAGATCGTCAACCAGGGAGCGCGCATAGCCGATTCGCTCGGCGCCACCGCTCGGCTGGAGCCCTCGCCAGAGCCGATCACCGAGCAGCAGCTCGAGGACGCCGTCACGGGACTGCGCTCCGGCTATGACGCCACCAATGGCGGCTGGGGACGAGCGCCCAAGTTTCCCCAGAGCTCGACAATCGAGCTCCTGCTCGTCCGCGAAGAGAGTGAGATGTCCGCGACCACACTGGGCGCAATGGCGAGCGGCGGCATCTACGACCAGATCGGCGGAGGCTTCTCCCGCTATGCCGTGGACGCCACCTGGACGGTGCCGCACTTCGAGAAGATGCTCTACGACAACGCGCTCCTGGCGCGTGCCTACCTGCACGGCTGGCTGGTGTTCGGCGAACGCCGGTTTCAGGACGTCTGCCGCGAGACGCTTGACTGGGCGCTGCAGGAGATGCGGGGTCCCGAGGGGGGTTTCTGCGCAGCGCTCGATGCCGACTCCGAAGGCGTCGAGGGCAAGTACTACGTGTGGACCGTAGAAGAGCTCCGGCGTGTCCTCGGGCCCGAATTGGCCGGACCGGCGGTCGCCCACTTCGGCGCCACCGAGACGGGGAACTTCGAGCGGGGGCTGAACGTGCTGGAGGCACGCGGTCCCAGGCCGGAGGCATGGCCGGAGATTCGAGAGCGGCTGATGAGTGCACGCTCGCAGCGGATCCGCCCGGGCCTCGACGACAAGCGACTGACCGCCTGGAACGCGCTGATGATCACCGCTCTCGCCGAGGCCGGCGCGACCCTGGAGCATCCGCCCTACCTGGAGGCGGCCGTGCAATGCGCCACGTTCGTGTTGGACGGCCTACGCGACGAGGGCGGGCGGCTGCTACGAACCTGGAAGGACGGCCGGGGGCGGATCCCCGCCTACCTGGAGGATCACGCATACCTGCTGGAGGCGATGATCGCGTTGTACGAGGCCACCTTCGATGCGCGGTGGTACCGCGAGGCGGAGTCGCTGGCGCGCACGCTGATCGAACGGTTCGCCGACTCGGAGCGAGGCGGGTTCTTCACCACCGCGAATGATCACGAGCGGCTCATCGCGCGTCGCAAGGACCTGGAGGACTCCCCGATCCCCTCCGGCAACGCCGCTGCGGCCAAGGGGTTGCTGCGGCTGGCCCGCCTGAGCGGAGAGAGCACCTACGAGGATCACGCAGTCGGCGTGCTCCGGCTGATGCTGCCGCTGGCCGCGCGCCACCCGCAGATGTTCGGTCACCTGCTCCAGGCGGCTGACTTCTACCTGGCTCAGGTGCGGGAGGTGGCGCTCGTCGGCCCCGGGGAGGGGCCGCTGTTGCAGACGGTCCGGGAGCGTTCCGCCCACACGTGGTGCTCGCGGGTGGGGCCGGCCAGGACGTTCCCCTGCTCAAGGGACGCTCGGCGGTGGAGGGAGGAGCGACCGCCTACGTCTGCGAGCGGTTCAGCTGCCAGGCACCGGTCACCGACCCGGAGGCGCTGGCTGCGCTTCTGTGAGCTTCAGAGGACCGGAAGGTAGCGCTCAAGCTCCCACGGGGTGACCTGCACCCGGTAGTCCTCCCACTCCTGGCGCTTGATCTCGATGTAGCGGTTGAAGGTGTGCTCGCCGAGCGTCCGCAGCACCAGCTCCGACTCGGCGGTCAGCTCGATCGCCTCGCCCAGGGTCTCGGGAAGCTGCTCAATCCCCAGCCGCCGGCGCTCCTCAGGGGACACGTGGTACAGGTTCTTCTCCATCGGCTCGGGCAGCTCGTAGCCGTGCTCGATCCCTTCGAGGCCGGCCTGTAGCAGCACGGCGAAGGTCAGATAGGGGTTGCACGCCGGATCCGGGCAGCGGAGCTCCATCCGGGTCGCCTGCTCCTTGCCCGGGTGGTACAGCGGCACCCGCACCAGCGCGGAGCGGTTCCGTCGCGACCAGGCAACATAGACCGGCGCCTCGTAGCCGGGGACGAGCCGCTTGTAGGAGTTCACCCACTGGGCGAAGATGGAGCAGATCTCCCGGGCATGGCGGAGCTGACCGGCGATGAATGCCTTGCCTACATCGGAGAGGAAGTAACCGTCGTCGGGATCGAAGAAGGCGTTGTGCTCGCCGCGAAACAGCGACTGGTGGGTGTGCATCCCGGAGCCGTTCTTGCCGAACAGCGGCTTGGGCATGAAGGTGGCATGGAGTCCGTACTTCATCGCGTACTCCTTGACCGTGATCCGGTAGGTCATGCAGTCGTCGGCCATCTTCAGGGCGTCGGCGTAGCGCATGTCGATCTCATGCTGGCTGGGGCCGACCTCGTGGTGGGTGTACTCGGTGGGAATCCCCAGCTGCTCCAGCGCCAGCACGGTCTCCCGCCGCAGGTCGGAGCCGGCATCGAGCGTGGTCAGGTCGAAGTAGCCGCCTTCGTCGAGCACCTCGGTCGATTTGGCGTCACGAAAGTAGAAGTACTCGAGCTCCGGTCCCACGTTGAAGCGGTCAAAGCCCATCGAATGGGCGCGGTCAAGCGCTCGGCGCAGCACGTGACGAGGATCGCCCTCGTACGGGGTGCGCTCCGGCGTCTGGATGTCGCAGAACATCCGCGCCACCCCCTGCTCCTCCGGACGCCAGGGGAGCACGCGAAAGGTGCTCGGATCGGGCATCGCGATCATGTCCGACTCCTCGATCGGATTGAACCCGGTGATGGAGGAGCCATCGAACCCCATCCCCCCCTCGAAGGCGTCGGCGAGGTCGCCGGCGTTGATGGAGAACGCCTTGAGCTGGCCGAGGATGTCGGTGAACCACAACCGGATGAACCTGATGTCGCGCTCGTTAGCGAGCGCGATCACATCCTCGTTCGTGGCTGGTGACGCGTCCGTGCCCATCTGGCCGGAAACGTTACTTCGTCCGTCGGCGCGGGCCCGCGGCGGAGACCTATCCCCCGGCCTGGCAATCTCGGCGTGGTGAGTCAGCGCTCGGCGATAGCGCCGGGCTCGAGCCATCGCTGCGCCCAATGCTCGAGCTCGGAAAGCGCCGGCTCCAGCTCCCGGCCCATCTCGGAGAGGCGGTACTCGACACGGAGGGGCGGGCCGGAGAAGACCCTGCGTTCGACGATGCCCCGGGCCTCCAGCTCCTTCATCCGCTCTGACAGCAGGCGGTCCGACAGCTCCGGAATCGCCTGGGCGATCTCGGAGAAGCGCAGCGATCCGTCCATCAGGACACGCAGGATCGCCCCGGTCCAGCGACGGCCGACCAGCTCCACCGCCTCGTGGTACAGCGGGCAGCAGGTGCCGCCGACTACCTCGGTCTCCTCCTCCTCGGCTCGCTGCGAAGCGCTCATGGGCCTCGCTCAGAGCTTACGCTGCCCGGAGGTCCCGTGACTGCTCGCTGGAGCCGTCGACGGGGATCTCACCGGCAACGTTCACCATCGCGGTGAACGCCTCGAGCGCAACGGTGGCGATGGCCTCCAGGATCTGCTGGTCGTCCCAGCCGGCCTCGCGGGCCTCCTCGTGGAGGTGCATTGCCGGCCTTCCCTGTTCCAGCACCGCCCTCAGGTATCGGAGCAGGGCGGCCTCGCGCTTGTCCTTTGAGGTGAACTGCCGAGCGGCGGCGACCTCATCGAGCGCCAGCCCCGCGGCCCGTGCCGCCCGCGAGTGGGTGGCGATGCCGGGGTCGGAGTGGTAGTGCTCGGCGACCGCCAGGGCAATCCGCTCGATCGTGGCCAACGGCAGGCCGCCGTGGCGCAGCTCCGAGCGAAACCGGGCGTACGCGCGCAGGGTCGCCGGGGACCCGGCGAGCACGCCCAGGAAGTTGGGCAGCTGCCCTCCGCTGGAGAGAGCGCCGCGCAGCACCGGCACCGAGCCGTCCGGGGCGGTCAAGTCGTCGTGGATCTGAAATCTGCTCATTGAGTTCGTCATGGGAGCCACCTGGGCCGGTTCGAAGGCGCGGCAACCCCCGCGTCCTTCAGTTTCGTGACCTGCTTACTGTTGATAAGTCTACCTCGCCTGCCAAGCGTTCGCAAACCGCGATTGGAGATGGGCTCACGCCGTGATGCCGGGTGGCGCTGCCGGGTCCGCCGGGTGAGGTTCGGAGATCTCCGGACGCTGCGGTCGGGCACGACTCGCGCCTGTACCTCTTATACGGCGATCGCTAAACGGCCGATCATCGCCGGCTCGTAAGAGCGTAAGCAGCCGCGTGCGGTGTGAGGGTCCGGCCGTGCCGGAGCCGGTCAGCGCCGGGCGATTGCTAGCGAGCGGGGCGCGAGGGGGCCGGCGCGGAACCGCCGGCCGGCGCGTAAAGAGCGGCTGCGGAACCACTGGCGCCCTGGCGCGCCGTACGGACGGCGGCGTGACTGCTGGTGGCGGCAGCGAGGATCATCAGCACGCCCAGGAGCACCGCCCACATCGCCATGCGGTCGGGCCGAAAGCCGACCCGCTCGTGGACGGGGCGCGGCGGACGCCGGCGCTGCGCGGTGGAGCGGTAGCGCTCGGCGCCGTGGCCCCTGATCTCGATCGTGCGCCGTCCGGGGACCCCCGGGCCGGAAAGGTCCGCACGAGGAAGCGAGGTCACCGACGCGCCGTCGCGGTTCTCGGTCCAACCGGCCGACGACCGGCGCGGGCCGGCGTCGTCCATGTCGCGCCGTGCGCGGGCGCGGGCGCGGGCCTCGCGCGCTCGCACCTCGCGAGCGCGGGTCTCCGCCGACGCAGAAGCTCCTTCACGAGGTTGTCGGTCCGACCGCTCGTCGCGTTGACGCACGTCGAACCCGTCCACCGACAAGCCTGCTTGCGGCATCACTGTCCTCTTTCTTGCGCTTGCGGGGTTAGCTGACGGGCTCGCGCCGAAAGAGCGGCGCTACGCGTTGGGCGCGATTCGCCCCAAACAACCTGGGTCCCCCGCTTCCATCCGCAGCCGGAGCATGCGGACCGGGAATTCAGCTCTACAGAACAATGATGTTAACAACGCTCCGGACAGAAAGACGTCCGCCCGGGGGGTCGTGAGAACGAAACGTACCCGCAAAGTGCGGGGTACTCGTCGGAGCGTCCCGACCGGTCAGTCCTTACCGGCCACCCGGGCGACGAATGCCGCCACCTTCTGCGCCTGCTGCCCCTGGAGAAGCTGGGCGGGCATCGTGCCAAAGCCAAGGCAGCTCTGGGCGCTGTTGGCCGGTGGGTTTTGCACGCAGCCGTTGGCGATCGTGTTGGCAACCAGGGAGTAGGGCGGCTTCAGGTTGTCCAGGTTCGGCCCCACCTTGCCACTCGTGTTGGCGGCGTCAAGGGTGTGGCACATGCCACAGGTCTGACCGAACAGCATCCGGCCCTGCTTCTCCTGCGCAGTCAGCTTGAGGCCACTGACCTGGCTGCTGGCATTGGCGTGGTTGCCGGTCAGAAACGCGACTGGAAGAGCCACTCCGAAGCCGATGTAGATGACCAGGAAGAGGACGTTGACCGCCCGCCGTCCGCCGTACGACTGGGTCTGAAAGGCAGCCCGAGCTCCGCCGATTCCTCCCCGGACGGCGACGAAGACCAAGCTGACGGCCAGAAGCACCCAGAAGGCCAGGAACAGGATGGTGCCGAGCATCGCGGCCGCACCTTACCGGGCCACGCACCCGAATGGCTGATCGGCGAGAGGGCCCCCGGAGGTCCGCGAGGGTCCACTCTCATCGCCTTCTCCCCGATGCGAAGCTCATCACCGGCGGGGCCACTGCACGGAAGTCCTCGGCTTCCGAACCGCCTTCCTCCGCTTCGGCCACCGCCCGAGCCGGAACGTGGGTGCCAGCACCGGAAGGTACGCCGCGTTGCTCGGCCAGACCCAGTCGCACCTGCTCGTCGAGCATGGAGAAGTCCTTGACCTCGGCCAGCAACCGGTCCGGCGCCGCGATAGAGGAAACCTGGTCGACGATCACGTTGATCACCCCACCGCCGGCGGCGAACCGCTCCAGCCGCCCCTCGGCGATCATCAACGGCTCGGTCCGCACAGTCAACCGGTGACGTTCGTACACCTGAGCGGGCACCACCAAGTTGATCGTCCCGAACTCGTCCTCCAGCAACAGGAAGACGATCCCCTTGGCTGTCCCGGGCCGTTGGCGGGCGACGACCATCCCTCCCACCCGCACTCGGGAGCCATGCTGGATTCGCTCCAGGTCGGCGCTGGACACCACGCCCGCGGGCAGGCGCGGTCGCAGCAGACGAAGGGGATGAGCATCCACCGTCATCCCGGTCGAGCCGTAGTCGGCGAGCATCGCCTCCCAGGGTGAGAGCCGCCGCAGCGACGGAGGGGCCGGAAGGTCAAGGGGCAGCGACAGCTGCGTCCCTCCGGGAACGCTCCGTCCAGGCATGGCCACACCGAGCTGCCACAGCGCGATTCGCCGGGCAGAGCCGCGCTGACCGCCCTCCACCAAGCCATCGCAGGCGCCGGACCAGGCCAGCAGCTCCAGCGCCGGCCCCCCTGCCCCGGCCCGGGAGGCGAGATCGGAGAGGTTGCGAAACCGCCCACCTCGCTCCCGGACGTCTACGAGGCGCCTGACATCTTGCTCCCGCACACCGCGGACGTAGCCCAAGCCGATCCGCACCGGGCCGATGGAAGGGTCGTGCTCGGGCTCCGACGTTTCCTCGTGCTCCTCGTGCTCTGACGTCCTCTCGCGCTCCGAGGCAATCTCGCACTCAGCGCCGCTGTGGTTGACATCCGGTGCAAGCACCTCAATGCCCCGGCGTTGTGCCTCGTGCACGAGCGCATCAGGCGGATAGAAGCCCATCGGCTGCTCGTTGAGCAGGGCGCACAGGAGCTCCGGGGCGTAATGGACGCGTAGCCAGGTGGACTGGTAGGCCAGGAGCCCGAAGGCAGCACCGTGGGCCTTGGGAAAGCCGAATCCGGAGAATCCCTGCACCATCGCGAAAACCCGTTCGGCCGTCTCCTCGTCGACCCCGTGAAGGCGTCGTGCACCGGCGACGAACTGCCGGTGATGGGCCTCGATCGCCGCCTCCGAGCGCTTCCGACTCATGGCCCGGCGCAATCCCTCCGCTTCCCCCACAGAGAAGCCGGCAAAGGCGATCGCCACCTCCAGCACCTGGTCCTGGAAGATGATCGTTCCCAGCGTCTCCTCCAGGACCGGCTTCAGGGAGGGATGGTCGTAGGGAACTTCGTAGGAGGGGTCCTCGTGGAGCCGTTGGCGTCGCTCGATGTAGGGGTTCACCGCGCCACCCTGAATCGGTCCCGGCCGGACGATCGCCACCTGGACGGTGATGTCCTTGAGGGTCTCCGGCCGGGTCCGTCGCAGCGAGGCCATCTGCGCCCGGCTCTCGATCTGAAAGACGCCGGTGGTGTCCGCCTCCTGGATGCATTCATAAGTGGCGGCGTCGTCGTAGGGGATGCGGGAGAGATCGATGCGCTCCCCGCGCGTGCGGGCGATCAGCTCCACGGTCCGCTCGACGGCCGAGAGCATCCCCAGCCCGAGCAGATCGATCTTCAAGAAGCCCGCGTCCGCGCATGAGTCCTTGTCCCACTGCGCGATCTGGCGACCCTCCATCGCCGCCGGCACGACCGGACAGCAGTCGATCAGCGGCCGGGTGGAGATGATCATCCCCCCGGAGTGCTGGGAGAGATGGCGCGGAAGCCCGTGGGCCAGCGCCGCCAGCCGGGCCAACCAGGCCCACCGGCCGCCGGCGCCCCTGCGTTCGTCGGCACCCGATCCATCCCCGGTGGCTTCCAGGCCAAACGCGCTGTCGATGTCAGCGGCCACCTGGCGGGCATCCCAGCCCTCGCTACCACGGGCGACACGCTCAATCTCACCCGGCGGCAGACCCAGCGCCTTGCCCAGCTCCCGAATCGCTCCTCGCGCCCGGTAGGTAGGGAAGGCCGCCACCAGCGCCGAGCGCTCGTGGCCGTAGCGCTGATGGATCCGTGGAATCAGCGTCTCCCTGATGTCCCGGGGGAAGTCGAGGTCGATATCGGGCAGCGAGGTCAGCTCCTCGTTGAGAAAGCGCCCGATCATCAGCTCATTGGACACTGGATCGACGTGCGAGAGCCCGGTCAGGTAACAGACGATCGAGGACACGCTGGAGCCGCGGCCGCGGCCCGGCGGAAGGAGTGCCCGCGCCGTGTCCGGCCCACGAACCTCGACGGCGACCTCCCGAGCAAGCTCCAGCAGATCGTGGTGCAGCAGGAAGAACCCGGGCAGGTCAAGCGTCTCGATGATTCTCAGCTCGTCACGCAGGCGATCGGCCGCCGTCTCTCGCAGCGCGGTCGGCTCCCCCTCGTAACGCTCTCGCAGCCGGGCGTCGCACAGCTCGCTCAGCTGGCGCATCGCCGTGACGTCCTCGGCTCCGGGATAGCGGTAGCCGAGATCACTGCCGAGGTCGAAGCGGAGACGGTCGGCCAGCAACGCCGTCTCCGCCACCGCCCGAGGATGATCGGAAAAGCGATCCGCCATCGCCTTCGGCGCGGCGAGCACGTGGCTGAAGTTGCCCCGCCGGTCCGGTTCGGAGGCGTCAAGGGTGGTGTGCAGCCGGATCGCGACCAGCGCATCCTGCAACGGCGCGCGCGTACGAGCGTGGGCATGAACATTGCCGGTGGCCACGCACTGCAGCTCCAGTCGCCGGGCCAGCGAGGACAGCCGGCGGTTGCGTGCGCGATCGTCACGCAGAAACGGTCGCTGCAGCTCGATCCGCATCCGCTCGGACCCGAACGCCTCACGCAGTCGCCGGAGCGTCTGCTCATCGTGGACACCACGAAGCGCGCAGCCGCTGAGGCAGACGAGGCCCTCCGAGCGTGCCAGCACCTCGTCCAGCGGCACCGATGGCGGCGATGGTGGCCCGGGGCGCTCACGGGTGTGTTCGTGGGCGCGCGTGAGGATCCGACAGAGGTTCGACCAGCCCTTGGCGTCCTCGACGAGCAATGTGAGATGGCGACCGTCGTCCAGGTCGAGCTCGGCGCCGTGGATCGGCCTCAGGCCGAGGGCGCGGGCGGTGATGGCGAACTCCATCGAGCCCGAAACCGAGTTGTGGTCAGTGAGCGCCAGCGCCCCGTATCCCAGCTCCAGGGCGGCCGCTACCAGCTCGTCAGGAAGTGAAGCTCCATCGAGGAACGAGAACGCCGAGTGGCAGTGCAGCTCCACATACGTCACGAACGTATGTTCGCACTCGGTTCGGATGGTTCTCCCGCCCCACCCGGGCGGGCGGGGAGTCAGCTCACCTGGGCGAGATCCCGCTGGGGCTCGATCCGCCAGCGCTGCGCGACCTGCTCCAGGCGCTCATCCAGCGCCCACCGGTCGGGTCGCTCGACGTCTTCGTGAGCGGGATTTGCCCCCTTCAGCGCCATCGACCCCGTGTTGTCACCGAGCCGGCGGATCTCCTTGACGTCATCCTCGTCGAGTCGTTGCTCGGCAGGCAGCGCCGCCAGCTCGGCCCGCTTGGACTCGACCGGACGGGCATCGGCGCCGGCCTCCTGGATCATCGTCGGCGCCAGGCTGGCTACCCCGTCGTGGGCGAGGTTCCACTGGCAGGCGAGCTGGATCGTGGTCAGGCCGGCTCGCTGCGCGATCGGCCGCATCTGCTCCAGCCGGGCGCGGCCGGCCTCGATCCACCCATCGGGACGGAAGCGGCGATGGTCGTGGGCGGCCATCTCCTGACCCGGTAGGACGTCATCGAAGAACAGCCCGCCGTAATCGACCACGCGCGTGATCACCTGAACACCGGCGGCCACCGCGGCGCCGAGGCAGAGCTCGCCGGGCCACGGCTCCAGCGGATTGAGGATGATCATCGCCCAGTCCATCGACTCGCCGTAGCGCTCCAGGCAGTCGATCAGGTCAAGGGTGAAGCCGTTGGCTGGGCCGGGTGCCACGCCGATCATTCGAGTCAGCCCGCGCTCGCGCAACATCGCCATGCCCTCCCAGACGGAGCGGCTGGTGTAGCCGATCCGGTCGGGGTTGTGCAGCAGCAGCAGGTCGAAGCGGTCGATACCGCAGCGCTCCAGGCTCCGCTCGGTCGCGCTCAGCAGATAATCCGCGTAGGCGGACTCATCGCGCAGCCGCGGGTCGGTGAACCGGGGAAAGCCCTTGGCGCCCTCACGCTCACCGCGGTAGAAGTCGTGACCGACCGCACCGACCACGCAGATCCGCTCCCGCTCCTTGCCGGCGATCGCCTGACCGAGCATCTCGTCGGCAGCGCCCTCGCCATAGACATCGGCCGTGATCACAGTGGCGATCCGCTCGTCCGGCGTGATCAGCGAGATGTAACGCTCGTCATCCAGCGGCTCGCCGAAGCGCATGAAGCGCCCACCGCTCCAGGTACCGATCGCGAGCTGACCGGGATCCGTGCAGGACGGGGTAATCGACATCGTGGCTGAGTCTATTTGACACCCCTCTCAGCGCTGTCGCCACCACCTCCTTCCATCGAGGTCGAGAAAGACGACCTCATCACGTCCGCAGGTGGTGACGATCTCCCAGTAGTGGCGCCGCAGCGGCCGGTTGGTCCACCAGCGATCCTCCACCAGCCAGGACTCCCGGATGGCATCCACCTCCCGTCCATCGACTGCACTCGGCGAGCCGTCCTCAGCGCAGCCCACCCTGACACGCCGGGGAATCGCCAGCCGGCGGGGGCCGCTCATCGCTCGGGCCCTCCGGTCATTTCTCAGGCCCCTCGGTCATCCTCCCGGTCCTTCGAACGGCGTCAGCACCGCCCGGCGCTCGGGGAAGCGTGACTCGGGATCGACTTCGAGGACCCGCAGTGCCGCGTCGGGACCGGCCGCCTCCCGCGTCTGGCGGATCGCCTCCCGCAGACGGGCCAGACGAGCGTCGGCGGGGTCATCCAGGAGGCTGCGCTGATCCCTGGCCGGGGGCCCGAATCGCTCGACAGTCAAGCGGAGCTGCTCGGCAGGAGCCGGCATGGTGACCAATCGCTGAGACAGCGCGAGACGGATCCGGACCGGATCAGCCAGAGCTTCACGAAAGACGACCTGTTCTCTCCAGGTTCCCCCGCCTTCGACCAACCTTGCCGAGATCGCCACAGAACGGAGCATCCGGCCCTTGCGCTCACGCCGGACCAGCAGCCGGTCTATCAGCAAGCCGAGCGCCTGCTGGAGCTGGGCTCCCGACGTGGACTCCGGAAGGTCCAGCGTTTCACCGACCAGCTCCGCGGGCGGACGTGGACGCAGCGGCGCATCACCCCCGTCAGCGAGCTCACGGGCCTGGAGGCCTACCGCTCCGAAGCGGTCGGCCAGCACGGCGGCGGGCAGGGCGGCCAGCTCCCCCAGGGTCCGCACGCCCAGCCGTTCCAGAGCTTCGGAGAGAGAGGCCAGCGTGGGTCGGGTGCGCAGCAGGGAGACGGGCATCGGCCTCAGGTAGGCGCGCGCCGCTCGCCGCGCGGCATCGCTTCGCGCGTTCACGGCGCCGATGGATCCCGTCACGATCTCCGGACGCCGTATCCGTGCTTTGCTCGCCGCTGCCACCGCGGTGAATCGAGACCCCGCTACACCCAGGCGAGCGGGCGTGCGCAATACGCGCCGGCAGGCGGACAGCACCCCTTCGACCCCCCCATGCAGGCGGAGAAGGCCGGTGGCCTCGAAACAGACCAGTCCGGGGCGCTCCGGCTCCACGGCTGCCCCGATCGATTCCAGGCGCACGAGCAGCTGTTCCCAGGAATCCGCCACTCCGGCCGGATCCGGCGGCACCAGCTGCAACCGAGGGCAGCGAGCAAGGGCCTCTCCGAGGCGCATTCCCTCATGAACGCCGAAGGCCTCGGCCGCAAGCGACACCTCCCCCACCTGCTGAGACGCACCGGGTTCGGGCGCCAGCGCCGTCGGCGTTCGGAGCAATCCGGCGCGCTCACCCGCGGCGATCGCCAGCGCGAAGCGGGGGAGGAGGGCGCAGATGACCAGTGACATAGTCGAACGCATGTTCGCATCTGATCCAGACGGACACCCCCTCACCTCGCTACGGCGCCACTGCCGGGCGTGCCTTCTTCCGCGGGCTGGTCCCCACCGGTGGTGGTAGCGTGCTGCGCATGGCCCCGCCCAACATCACCGACTTCGCGGTCAGAGGGGTCAAGACGCTGAGGGCCTTCGGCCAGCGGATCCCCGCGGGAGGAGGACTGCTCGCGCAGTCGCTCTCCGATGCGGTGACCGGTCGTCGCGTGCTCATCACCGGGGCCTCGCAAGGAATCGGCCGGTCCGCCGCGCTGCAAATCGGCGAAGCGGGGGGAACCTTGCTGCTGGTGGCCCGGACCCGGGAGAAGCTGGAGGAGGTGGCCAGCGAGGTGGAGGAAGTCGGCGGCATCGCCTACGTCCACCCGTGCGACCTCTCCGACCTCGACGACGTCGACCGCATGGCCGACGAGGTACTGAACGAGCACGGCGCCGTGGACATCCTCGTCAACAACGCGGGCCGCTCCATCCGCCGCTCGGTCAACCGCGCCTACGACCGCTTCCACGATTATCAGCGGACGATGCAGCTGAACTACTTCGCCCCGGTGAAGCTGATTCTCAAGCTGCTCCCGGTGATGCGGGAGCAGGGCTCCGGGCACATCATCAACGTCTCCACCATCGGCTTGCAGATGAACACGCCGCGCTTCTCGGCATACGTCGCCTCCAAGGCGGCGCTGGACGCCTTCTCGCGGTCGATCGGCCCCGAGGTGATCGACGACGGTGTCCACGTAACCACCGTTTACATGCCGCTGGTGCGCACGCCGATGATCGCGCCGACGAAGATCTACGACCGCTTCCCCACGCTCAGCCCTGAGGAGGCGGCCGACCTGATCTGCGAGTCGATCCGCAAACGCCCCAAGCGCGTTGCCACAACGCTCGGCAACCTCGGGCAGTTGAGCTACGCCATCGTGCCCGGAGCCCAGGACCTGCTGGTCAACCGGGCTTACAAGCTGTTCCCCGAGGGTGAGGGCAAGCAGAAGGAGATCGACAAGCCCACCGCCGAGCAGCGAGCCTTCGCCCAGGCCACTCGGGGTGTCCACTGGTAGCTCGGCCACGGTCGAGCGGCGGAGCGAGATGAAGCTCGAGGGCATCCACCACATCACCGCCATCACCGCTGACGCACAGGCCAACGTCGACTTCTACGCCGGCGTCCTCGGATTGCGGCTGGTGAAGAAGTCCGTCAACCAGGACGAGACCTCTGTCTACCACCTGTTCTACGCCGACGAGGAGGGCGAGCCCGGATCGGACATCACCTTCTTCGAGTTCCCCGGGGTGCCACAGGGTCGCGCCGGCGCCGGGATGGTCCACCGGATCGTCTGGCGCGTCGCGGGCACCGAGGCCCTGGACTTCTGGCACGAGCGCCTGCTCCAGGCCGGTCGTGACCCGATCCGGCTCGGGGAGGCGGTGCGCTTCCGTGACCCCGAAGGGCTAGAGCATGAGCTCGCCGTGGTCCGCGTCACCGACGCGCCGTTGACCGCCGACCATCCGGAGATCCCCTCCGAGCTGGCGCTGCAGGGATTCCATGCCGTCCACGCCTTCACCCGGGACCGCGAGCGAAGTCTTCCGCTACTGGAGGACACGCTGGGCTTCGCCCCGCGGGGGGAATCGAGCTTCGAGGTCCGCGGCGAGAATCGTGGCGGGTTCTACATCTACGACGAGCCACCGGAGGGGCGCCCGCTTCAGGGAGCGGGCACCGTGCACCACGTCGCCTGGGCTTCGTACCCCTCCGATCAGGAGGCCTGGCAGCGCACGGTGACCGCGGCCGGAGCGCGGGCCACGCCCGTGATCGACCGCTACTACTTCCGCTCGGTGTACTTTCGCGAGCCCTCGGGGGTGCTGTTCGAGATTGCCACCATCGGTCCGGGTTTCACGATCGACGAGCCGCTGGAGCACCTCGGCGAGAAGCTTTCGCTGCCCCCGCCGTTCGAGCACCTGCGGTCGCAGATCGAACCGACGCTGACCCCGCTGCGAAACCCGCGGGCCGGCGTCGGAAGCAGCTAAGCGGAAACGCCGGCGTCGCGCATCAGCCGCCCCACCGGCACAGCCCTGAGATGATCGGTGGAAAGCTTTGCGTGAAGCCTCTCCAGCGCAGGCGCAAGGTCGGCCGGGTTCGAGACCTTCAGCTCGATCACCTCCCCTGCGTGGACGTTGCCAAGGGAGGCATTTGCGTCGTCCATTCGTACCGCTCCGGCGATCAGCCGGCCGCCGGCCCCGTGAGCCAGCCACCATTGGCCGACACTCGGGCCACTAGAGGTGTAGAGGAAGTGGCGCTGGGAGCCGGACATGTGCAGCAGCATGCGCAACTGACCGCGAGTCTGCAGCCAGCGAACCAGTCCGCCGTTCGGCAACCGCGGCACCGTCTCCTCCCCATTGGCCAGCGCCTCCAGGTTGGCTCGAGGGAACCACCGGCCAAACGGCAGGGAGGCGTGCATGCCGTCTGCGGAAAGGTCGTCGAGTACCTGCGGCACCTGACTCTCGGAGGCATCGATGATCACGCCGACCTCCGGTCGATTGGTGGCCACCGTGGTGATCGCCCGCATGTGGACGAAATGCGAGACGAGCTTGTAGGAGGCGCCGGTGGTGAGGGTCCACGCGGCGACCGCGACGATCGCAGCGGTGACCGTCAGCGCTCTGGCGGTGCGTAGCCGCCAGGCTGGCAGCGGCTTTATCCGGCGCTCGTCGGAGAGGATCAACGAAGCGGTCGGTGGACGGCGGGCGAAGCGGGGATCCGGTGCAGGGTGCTGTTGCAACGCGCGATCCAGCGCTGGCGCCAGCTCTGCCTCGGAGCTGGCCACCTCGGCGAGCCCAAACCGCACCAGTGCGCGGTTGCTGGCACGCACGTGCCCGACACCGAAGCCATAGGAGACGATCGGACAGCCCCTGATGATCGCCTCCAGGACGGTGAGTCCGGCGCTGGAATGGATCAGGGCGTCGGTGGCGGCGAGCACGTCGCCCATCCGGTCGGTGAATCCCATCACCCGCAGCCGGGGCTCTTTGCCGAGCTGCTTGGTCACGCGTGCCCGCAGCTCGTCGTTACGGCCGCACAGGCAGAGAACGATCGCCTCGGGCTCGGCTGCGAGGGCAACGCGGGTAGCGCCGAGCAGATCCCCCACTCCCCATCCCCCGCCGGAGACCGCGATCACCTTGGCGTCATTCGGCAGGGCAAGAGCGCGCCGGGCATCCTCTCGGGAGCGCGCGGCCAGGAAAGCGGACGATGTCGGTGGCTTTGCCCAGGAGACACTGCCGGGGCCGGCGATGTGCTCCACCTCGGCGATCGATTCCGGATGGGTGACGAAATGCCGGTCGATCCCGGGATGGGCCCAGAACCGCAGACCTGCCAGGTCAGTGATGGAGGAGTAGCAGGGAACGTCCAGCCTGCCCCGGTGGCGCAGCTCGCCGAGGATCCCCGTCACCCCCGGATAGGTGGAGACGATCAGGTCCGGGTCATAAGCGCGGATCAGTCGCATCAGCCCGCGTCGCCCGAGGCCGGTCAACAACCGCCGGGCCAGCCACCGCGTGGGGGCGAAGTACATGAA
Organism: uncultured Solirubrobacterales bacterium; assembly: GCA_963731435.1. Lineage (GTDB taxonomy): Bacteria > Actinomycetota > Thermoleophilia > Solirubrobacterales > Solirubrobacteraceae > Palsa-465. The sequence continues at coordinate 189,490 of CAVSVF010000001.1, read as the reverse complement.
GAGCATGTACTGAAGGTCGAAGAGCCACGGCAGCCAACGGAACATGAACGCGGAGTTCTCGCGCAGGGCCTTGGTCAGCAGCGGTCCCATCGCCGGGAGCCCGTTGACGATCGACACCTGGATGTCGGGATCCTCATCCCGGAACTCACGCGCCACCGCGCGCGCCGGCAGATCGTGACCTTCGCCGATGTCGGCGGAGATGATGAGGACCTTGCGCGGTCCAGCCTCGGCGTCGGGCTCGCCGGCGGGGATGATCGCTTCCTCCTCGTCGGCGGTCTTGGCGGCCTGCTCGCGGCGCCACTGCACGTAACGGCGAACGCCCTCGGAGAACGGCGTGGAGGCCGTCCAGCCAAGCTCGGTGGCAGCTCGCTCGCTGCTGACGACCTTGCCGCCGAAGTCCCCCGGGCGGGCCGGGGTGTGGACGATCTCGACGTTGCCGATCAGGTCCTTGACCGTCTCGGCGATCTGCTTGATCGTCACGTTCTCGTCGCTGGCCAGGTTGTAGACGCGATTGGTGGCCACGTCGTCGAGACCGAGTGCGACTCCGTCGGCGAGGTCCTCCACGTAGACGAAGCGCCGCGATTGGCTGCCGTCGCCGGCGAGGGTCAGCGGGTCGCCGTTGAAGGCCTTGTTCACGAACGCCGGGACCACCGCTGCCTCGCGGGCGCGAGGCCCGTAGGGAATACCGAAGCGCAGGATCGTGTAGTCGATCCCGTAGAGCTCCTGGTAGGCCTTGCAATAGAGCTCGCCGGCCAGCTTGGTGCTGGTGTAGAGGTGGCTCGGCGGCGGCAGCAGCGTGTCCTCGTCGACGGCGTCGGGCTCGCAGTCGGAGTACACCCAGATCGTGCTGGCGTAGACGATCCGCTTGACCGCGGCGCGGCGCGCGGCCTCCAGCACGGCGACCGTTCCCCGGGCGTTCACCCGTTCAGCGTCCTCGGGCTCGGCGTGAACGTCGTTGACGTCTGCCACGGCCGCCAGGTGAGCAACGGCGTCGCAGGAGTGCAGGGCGCGCTCAAGTGCCTCCCGGTCGGTGATGGAGCCGAGGACGGTGTCGACAGTCCCGGGTTCGTGCCACGGCGAGGGGCGCAGGTCATAGATCACCGGCTCGTGCCCGCGCGCGCGCAGCTTGTCGACGACGTGGGAGCCGATGAAGCCGGAGCCTCCGGTGACGAGAACCCTCACGCCTCGTCCCCTTCCGGGCGGTAGTACAGCGGCGGGCAGGAATGGTTCTGCGCCACCCAGTCGGTGTTGGGCAGCTCGACCGAATGACCAAGGATCCGATGGCAGGGCTCGTCGTAGACGCGACCGGTGGATCGCTCAAGCCAGTCGAACACGACGTACTTGTAGAGACCCGAGACCATGCCGTCGGGGAGGGTCAGCCGGCCGGGGTACTGCGGGTCAAGGTGCCGGCGGGCGGTCTCGTTCTTCCAAGCAACGATCTCCGGAAGCCGTTCCACCTGCACGAGCCCGAGCGCCGCAGTGAACTCGCTCATGCGGAAGTTGAGACCGTGGACCTCGTAGCTCGGCTTGCCGTAGTTCCGGAAGGCCTTTGCGTGCTCGATCACCTCCGGGCGACGCGACACGAGCACCCCTCCCTCGCCGGTGGAGATGGTCTTGGTCGCGTAGAGCGAATACACCCCGACGTCGCCGTAGGTGCCGGCGCGCCGTCCGTTCCAGCTGGCGCCGTGCGCGTGGGCGCAGTCCTCGATCAGGAAGATGCCGTTGGCCTTGCAGTACTCGGCGATCTGCTCCGCCTCGAAGGCAATGTGACCGCCGATATGCACAAGGAAGGCAGCCTTCGGCCGCAAGCGCTCCGCCTGGCGCTCAAAGTCCTGGAACGACATGCACAGGTCCTCGCGGTTGCAGTCGACGAACTGGACATCGGCTCCGGCGCGAATCGCGGCCAGCGGGGTGGCCATGAAGGTGTTGGAGGGACAGAGCACCGTCTCCCCGCGGACCTCGGCGAAGTGCAGCGCCGCCATCGCACCGCCGGTCCATCCTGAGAGCGCCACCGCCGGCGCGTCGTTGTAGTCCTCCCAGGCGGTCTCGAACCTCGTAACCATCTCCGCCTCCGACCAACGGTTCGAGTCCAGCACCTCATCGATCAATGCGTGCAGCCGCTCGCGGTCACGGTGATCGAAACCGATCGCGAACTTTTCAAAGCTCACACTTGCAGAAGCACTGGTCATGGTTTCTCGGAGGATGCCCGAGGTGGGCGGAATCGCGGAAGGTGCCGGCCGGCGGTTGACCCCGCCACCAAGCTTGCCAGATCCCTTCAGGTCACGGAGTTCACTGACAAGCCTCTCAGACTGCGAGGACGGTAGCGAGCCGGCGACGATCAAGCTCGCCGAGGATCAGCTTGAGCGCCTGGACGGTGTGCTCGTGCGAGTTCTTGGAGCTGTAGAAGTCGGCGTCGTGCAGGAGGATCACGTCACCGGCGGCGATGTCCTCGGTGGCGCGGGCGGAGATCCGCTCCGGGGTGGTGAATCTCCGCCAGTCCTTGCCCCACCGCGACCACAGCAACGGCGTCATCCCGGCTCGCCTGGCCGCGGCCAGGCCGTGGGCGCTGTAGATGCCGTAGGGGGGCCGATGCAGGCGAGGCTCGCTTCCGATCGCCGCCGCGATCGTCTCCCGGCCGCGTCGTAGATCGTCGTCGAGCTCTCCGGGCGCCAGGCGCAGCTGGAGGCGGTGCCGGTGACCATGGAGGGCGACGACATGGCCGGCGCTCGCCACCGCCGCGGCCAGCTGAGGGCGGCGGGCGACCTGCTCTCCGATCATGAAGAACGTCGCGCACGCGCCCGCGCGGGCAAGCAGCTCCAGTACCGCCGGCGTCCCCTCGGGGTGGGGCCCGTCATCGAAGGTGATGGCGACGCCCTCGACCGCAGGGCCGAGCGTGCGCGGCAGTGCGAGCGAATCCGCGCAGCGCTGAATGACCGGAGCGAGGGCGTGGCGGATCACCCCACAGATGATCGCGAACCGCGGACCCGTAACGTTCGCCGGCGGTGGCGCCCAACCTAGATCACTGGCTAGCCCGTCCCGGCCTACGGGTCACACACCGGCGGGAGAGCGAAGCAACCCCGCAGAAGCTGTGGGATGCCGCCCAGTCGATGCGGCTCGGGGACGCGGGCCGGCTGGGCCGGCTGGTGCGCTGGCGGATCCCCGGTACCAGCCCGGCGTTGACCTTCGAGGAGCTGTTTCGCCGTCCGCCGTTCATGGTCCTGGAAGAGGACGACACCGCGCTCGTGTCGGGCCTGGTGGGGAGGATCTGGACACTGCGCCGCGACTATCCCCGCCTGAAGGACCCGGAGGACTTTCGCGAGTGGTCGAAGCGGGGAAGCGCGCGGGTGGTCTTCGCCCACTGGGTGGAGGGCGGCCCGGATGGGGGCAGCGTCCTCACCTCGGAGGCCAGGGTGGAGGCAATCGGAGCTCAGGGGAGGCTCGGCGTGCGCGCAGTTCGACCCCTCGTGCGGGCCTTTCAGCACCTGATCGCCAGCGAGGGGATGGAGCCAGCGGCGCGTCAAGCTGAGCAGGAGTGAGCCAGGGCGTTCAGCCCTCCGCCTGCTTGGGGGCGTAACGGTGGTGGAGCATCAGCGCGTTCCCGTCCGGATCGGCGAAGAAAGCCATGTGGCAGACCCCGGTGTCGAACGTCTCGCCGGCGAACAACACGCCGTGTTCCTCCAGGGCTGCGCGGGCGCTCGCGACGTCGTCGACGTGCAGCGCTATCGGGTTGCGGTTGGCCGTGTGCTCCAGTCCCATCGCCTCGGCATTCATGAGGTTGAGGGTCAGGTTGCCGGTCTCGAACTCGGCGTGGTGGCGGTCAGGCCGGTACGCCGAGCGGTGCAGTCCGAGCACGTCTCCGTAGAACCTGACCGCCGCAGCCAGATCATGGGTCGGCAGGCCCACGAAGTCGACCTTGGTGATTGGACCGGTGGTGGTGGCGGTGGGCATGACTGCTCCTTTGGTGGTCGCCGAACGGGGCGCACGCGGCGGTTTGTGTCATCTCTGTGTCCAAACTAGCGTTCGCGTCCGGGCGCGGGTTAACGTCCTGGTGATGGACTCCTTCGACGCCGAGGTGACGATCCGCCGCACCCGGTATGCCAGCGAGGCGACCGGATGGGCTGTGGTCGATGCGGCCGATGACGACGGCGACGAAGTGGTCCTGGTCGGGCCCATCACCCATCTGGAAGCGCGGGAGCGCGCTCGCGTGATCGGGACCTGGGTTGACGACAGCCGGTACGGACTGCAGGTGAAGGTCGCGGAGGCGCGGCCGCTGCCGCCGGCGGACGCGGACACCGTGATCGCCTACCTGCGACGGGTCAAGCACGTGGGCCTCCGGCGGGCGACGACGCTGCTTCAGTCCTATGGTGCCGCCCAGGTACTGGAGGCGATCGACCATGACCCGGCGCGCGCCTTCGGATCCGCCGGACTGCACGGGAGAAGGGCGCGGGAGGCGGTGGAAGCGTGGCACAAGCTCCGGGTGACACGGCAGCTGCACCTGCTGCTGGCGCCGCACGGTCTCGCCTACCTGGTCGGCCGGGTCCACGCCGAGTACGGCGCCACAGCGCACCACGTGGTTGCTGAGCGGCCCTATGAGCTGACCAGCGTGTTCGGCGTGGGCTTTGCCCTCGCGGACCGGATCGCCGGAGCGTCGAACCAGGAGAGGGACGCGGATGAGCGGGCCAGAGCGGGCATGCTCCACCTCCTCAGCGAGGCTGAGCGGAGCGGCAGCACGTGCATGCCCCAAGCCGAACTGCTCAGCGGGCTGAGCGAGCTGCTGGGATGCGCTCCGCCAGAGGACCTGGTTGATCAGCTGTGCGCTGCCGGCGACCTGACCCGGGTCGGGCCCTGGCTCTACCGGCGGGCCACCGCCGAGCTCGAGGCCGAGCTGGCCGAGCGGGTGCGGGAGCTGATCGAGGCGCCCCCCAGCGACCGCCTGGGCAGTCCGGCGAAGGGCGGGCTCGCGGAGACCGAGCTCACCGACGAGCAGCAGTCCGGAGTGGTCAACGCGCTGACCTACCGGCTGTCGGTGATCACCGGCGGGCCCGGGACCGGCAAGACCGCCTCGATCCGGTCGATCGCCAAGGCGACGCTGACGCAGGGCGCGAAGGTGATGCTGGTCGCCCCGACCGGGCGGGCAGCGATCAGGATGACCGAGGCCAGCGAGGTCAAGGCTCGCACCGTGCATTCCGCGCTCGGCTGGGTCCCCGGCGAGGGGCCCACTCACGACGAGGACGACCCGCTGCCCGCCGATCTGGTGATCCTCGACGAGTCCTCGATGGCAAATCTCGAGCTTCTGCTGACCCTGCTCCGGGCGGTGGGGCCGACGACCCATGTGGTGCTGGTCGGCGATGCCGATCAGCTGGCGCCGGTGGGCGCCGGTAAGCCGTTCGCTGAGCTGGTGTCCAGCGGCACGGTGCCCACGGTGCGGCTGACCCACATCTTCAGGCAGGCCGCCGGCAGCATGATCGTGCAGGGGGCTCACGCCATCCGGCGGGGCGAGGCGCCCCGGTTCTCGGTGGAGGAGGGAATGCGCCGCGACCTGTTCCTGATCGCCCGGCCGGATCCGCGGGAGGCGATCGCGGAGATCGTCTCGCTGGTGAGCGAGCGGCTCCCCGCGCATTACGGCATCGACCCCGCCAGCGACATCCAGGTGTTCGCGCCCGTGTACCGAGGGGAGCTGGGGATCGATGCGCTCAACGGGGCGCTGCGAGGCGTGCTCAATCCGGACGGCAAGGCGGTGCGGGGCGGACGTCTTCGGATCGGCGACAAGCTGATGATGACCGGGCGAAACCTCCACGAGCTCGGGCTGATGAACGGAACGCTGATGAGGCTTCTGGACGAGACCACGGGCGATGAGGACGACCCGGCCTTGGTGCTCGCCTCCGAGGAAACCGTGTTCCGGCTGCCGCACGAGCAAGCGGACAGCCTCCGGCTCGCCTACGCGTGCTCGGTGCACCGCGGTCAGGGGATCGAGCTGCCGGTGGCGGTGATCGTTGCCCATCCTGCGGCGGGGGCGTTCTTCCTGCGGCGCGAGATGCTCTACACGGCGGTCACGCGTGCGAAGCTGGCCACTGTGATCGTGGGGACCCCTGAGGTGTTGGCCCGGGCGGTGCGCTCTCCTGATACCGGCCGTCGGCACGGCCGGCTGGCCGAGCGGTTGGAGACGATCCGGTGAGCTCGCCGTCGGTATCGATCGTCTCCGGCGGCGGGGCCACCTCGGCAGCCTTCATGCCGGAGGCGGGAATGATCTGCAGCTCGCTGGAGCACGAGGGTGAGCAGCGGCTCGATCTCGGCCAGGGCGTCGAGGCCTACGCCGAGCGCGGCAAGACGATGGGCATCCCGCTGCTCTACCCGTGGGCGAACCGGCTTGCGGGGTTTGAGCTGGAGGTGGCGGGGCGTCCGCTCAACTTGCCTCACGATGGGAAGGAGATCCCGCAGGATCCGAACGGGCTCCCCATCCACGGGGTCCTGCCGGGCCTGATGCGTTGGCAGGCGACGGCGTCGGGAGATCGGCTGGAGGCGCGGCTGGACTGGGATGGCGAGCCGTTGCTCCGGCTGTACCCCTTTCGCCACCAAGTGCGTCTCGAGGCCGCGGTTGAAGACGGCGCGCTCACCCTTGCCACCACCGTGATCGCTTCGTCGGAGGACCCGGTGCCGGTCTCGTTCGGTTTTCATCCCTATCTGCGGCTGCCGGGACCCCGGCAGAGTTGGCGGGTGTCGCTGCCCGACGCCGAGCGGCTGCTCCTGGATGAACGGAGCCTCCCCACCGGCGCGCGGGAGGAGCTGCGTCCGCGGGAGTTCGAGCTGGGCGACTCGAGTTGGGACGACGGACTGGTGCCGAGGGACTCGCCGGCGCGATACGAGGCGCGAACGGGAGACCATGACGTCACGCTGACCGCCAGGGAGGGCTTCGCCTACGGACAGGTCTATGCACCACCTGGCCACGACTTCATCTGCTTCGAGCCGATGACCGCTCCCACCAACGCGCTCGGCAGCGGCGAGGGATTGCGGGTGCTCGCCCCGGGCGAGGAGCACCGCGCGGTGTTCAGCGTGGGCGTCAGCTGACCGAGAGGTGGATCAGGTGAGCATGCGGGATCAGGTGAGCAGGCGGACGATGGACAGGATCCCCACCACCACGATCACCGCCCGGAGCACCACCGGGGACAGCCGGCGCCCCATCCGCGCCCCACCGAGGCCGCCGAGCGTGGAGCCCACTGCGATCAATGCCGCGGCGTCCCAGACCACGTGGGCGGCAAACACGAACACCATCCCCGCCACGAGGTTGACCACGCCGGCCAGGATTACCTTCAGTGCGTTGATTCGCTGCAGGGTGTCGTCGAGGGCCAGTGTCAGGATCGCGAGCAGCAGGATTCCCTGCGCGGCGCCGAAGTAGCCGCCGTAGACCCCGCTTCCGAACGTCGCGACCAGCGTCAGCGCGCCGACTCCGTGCCGGCGCCGCTGCTTGGAGCGAGCTTCCAGGGCTGCGGTCAGTCGTGGCTGGACGAGGATCAGGACCAGGGCGATGGCGATGAACACCGGAACGATGGCCTTGAAGGCGGAGGCCGGGAGGGTCAGCAGCAGCACGGCTCCGACCGCCGCTCCGAGCACCGAGGCCACGGTCGGCTTCATCGCGCGGTCACGCTGACCGCGAAGCTCCTGGCGATAGCCATAGGCGCCGGCGGCCGAGCCGGGCACCAGTCCGATCGTGTTGGAGACGTTGGCGGTGACGGGGGCGTAACCGAACGCCAGCAGCACCGGAAAGGTGAACAGCGTGCCGCTGCCGACCACGGTGTTGATGGCACCGGCGATGATTCCAGCAGCGAAGATCGCCACGGCGTGGAGCGGGGTCATCGGCTCGGATCGATGTATTCAGGTTTGTGCTGGATCGCCTTGGCGATCAGGAGGACTCAGGCCAGCGCCGCCCCGCCACCTCCAGCCGCTGAACCTTGAGCGAGCCGATCTCGATCTCCTCGGCGCGCAGCTTGCGGATGACAGCGTCAGCGATGGCCAGACGCCCGATCGCCAGCGCACCGACCGCCGTCGCCGCGATCGCCACCGGCCCCAGCGCCGACGGACCGATCAGCCTGGCCCCGATCGCTGTCGCACCAGCGAAGCTGGCGCCCCTGCCATCGACACGCTTGATTTGAGCGGTCAGTTCTTTCCTGCTGATCATCGAGGCCTCCCAGAGTTGTGGATGCGTTGCCGTGTACCCGGGATCGTCCCGTCACAATGGCCCGATGGCCAGCCCGGCGCGGGGAGCGCTCGACCCGGAGGCGGTGAAACGCGCCGCCGGGAGCATTCGCCACCCGCTCACGAGAGCGCTGCTGACGCTGACTTTCACCACGGGCCTGGTCGATGCGGTCAGTTACCTAGGGCTGGGGCGGGTGTTCGCCGCGAACATGACCGGAAACATCGTGCTGCTCGGATTCGGAGTCGCAGGTAGCGGCGGGCTGCCGGTGGTCGCTCCGCTGGTCTCGCTCGGGGCTTTCCTCGCGGGGGCGCTCGGGGGTGGCGTACTCGCCAGGCGGATGAAAGACCACCACCCGGCGCACATCGCCCGCGCACTGGCGATTGAGGTATCGCTGATCGTGGTGGCAGCGGTGCTTGCGGCGCTGATCTCCGAGCGGCCAAACTCGTTCTCCGACGACCTGCTGATCGCGTTGCTGGCGCTGGCGATGGGAGTCCGCAACGCCACCGTCCGCGGCATCGGCGTCCCTGACCTGACCACCACGGTGCTGACGATGACGCTGACCGGCTTCGCGGCGGACTCTCGGGTGGCGGGAGGAACTGGCAAAGGCACCACGCGCCGGATGTCGGCCGTTGGCGCGATGTTTCTCGGCGCGCTCGTCGGCGCGCTGCTGCTGAAGATCAGCCTGGCGGTGCCGCTGGCGCTCGCAGCCGCGTTGGCTCTGGTCACCTGGCTGGTGTACGTGCCGGCCGCGCGACGCAGCATCTGACCGCGGCGCGTTACGACGCGTCGACAAACGGGGCCCTCTCTTCCCTATGAAGTCCTCAGGCGGTGCGCCAGGTTCCCTGGCGCGCGCGGCGTCCTCAGACGGGACAGCGTCCCAGCCGCGCGAGCTTGGCGCGGTAGATCTGCATGTCGTGGTGGTTGAAATCGTCGTGCGTCTGGTTTCGCAGCGACGGCACATCCTCGTGGTGGTACGGACTCGACAGGCTCTCGTTGTGACCGATGACGTTCCTGACCGTGATGTGGAAGCGACACCGCAGCCACTGGACAAGGTGGAGGCTGGCATCGAGCTGCCTGCGGTTGTCGAGCACCTGGGCGTCGCTGTAGCCGACGTGCTCGATTCCGATCGCCGTCCAGTTCAGACCCACCGTGTGACGGCAGATGGTGCTGGTGGAGACGAGCTCGTGGATCGTTCCGTGCGTGTCGATCACGAAGTGAGCGCAGGTGGCAGGGAGCTCGTCCAGCTCGGAGTCCGGCACGTCGTCGGCGAAGGTGTTGAAGGTGGAGCTGTAGCTGGCCTCGGTGTAGTGAATGACGATCACGTGGGGATTGATCAGTCGCCACGTCGGCTTCATGAAGCTCCCGTAGTGGCGTCGAACGTAGGCCACGGTTTGTGCGCGCCGGTGCGCCCCAAACGGAATCGGGTCGTGGACGATGCGGGGGCGGGGAATGCGACGCACCTTGGTGTGCCCCGGCGTCGTGGCGCTGGCCGCCGTCGACGTGCTTGACCCCATCGCGGCAGCAACCAAGCCACCTCCGAGCGCCACGAGCGCCAGCAGACCGATGAGCGCCTTTCCTCTCACGTGCGCCACAGAGTACCCCGGGTAGGCTCCGGAACATGCTGTTCGAGGGGTTTCAGGCGGTGGACCTGCCGACGCCGCGAGGAACGATCCACGCCCGGGTGGGCGGGTCCGGACCGCCGCTGCTGCTCCTGCACGGCTACCCGGAGACCCACCTGATGTGGCATGCCTGCGCGCCCCGGCTGGCCGAGCGGTTCACCGTGGTGGCGGCTGATCTGCCTGGCTACGGCGGGTCGTTTCGTCCGGTGGCCAGCGAGGATCACACCGCTCACAGCAAGCGGGCGATGGCCCGCGACCTGGTCGCGGCGATGATCGAGCTCGGCCACCGCACGTTTGCACTTGCGGGCCATGACCGCGGCGGCCGCGTCGCCTACCGGATGGCGCTTGATCACCCCGAGGCTGTCGTGAGGCTCGTCGTGCTCGACATCGTGCCCACGGCGGAGGTCTGGTCGCGCGCAGACGATCGCCTCGCGCTCTTCTACTGGCACTGGCCGTTTCTCGCTCAGCCCGCGCCGCTCCCCGAGGAGATGATCCTCGGCGCCCCCGAGGCGTTCTGGGCCTCCGTGCAGCGAATGGGCCTGAAGACCGATAGCCGCTATCCGGTGGAGGTCCTCGACGCCTACCGCGCGCAGCTTCAAGATCCCGGGGCGGTGGCCGCGATGTGCGAGGACTACCGCGCGGGGGCGACAATCGACCGCGCGCTCGACGAGGCCGATCGCGGTCAGCGAACCATCTGGTGTCCGGTGCGCGCCCTGTGGGCCGGGGAGGGCGCCCTCCCCCTGCTCTACGGCGACCCGCTGGAGCTGTGGCGGCCATACGCGCCGCAAGCGGCGGGATGGGAGGTGCCCGGGGCTTCGCATTTCATTCCGGAGGACGCCCCGGATGAGGTCGCCGCCGATCTCATCGGCTTTCTCGCCTGACCGGTGTAAGCTCGCGCCATGGCCGGGAAGGAAGCCTCTACGGCCGCGGATCTGTCCGGCAAGGTGATGCTCATCACCGGTGCGACCTCGGGCCTGGGGCTGGCCACCGCCGAAGGTCTGGCCGCCGCGGGAGCCCATGTCATCCTCGGCGCGCGAAGCGCGGAGCGAGGCGCGGAGGCCGCGGCACAGGTCACGAGCGTGACCGGAAGCCGCGAGGTGGAGGTGGTGGTTGCGGACCTGTCCTCGCGGGCTGGCGTTGACCAGATGGTCACCGAGGTGCTGGAGCGGTACAACCAGCTCGACGTGCTGGTCAACAACGCCGGAGTCGACGTCGGCCAGCGCCAGGTGACGCCGGACGGGTTGGAGCTGACCTTTGCCGTCAACTACATGGCTCCGTTTCTGATCACCAACGGGCTGCTGGGACTGCTCCGCGCGAGTGCTCCGGCGAGGGTCCTCAACGTCGCCTCCGGCGGTTACAAGGGAGGCAAGCTTGATCTGGAAGATCTTCAGAGCGAGCGGCACTTCAACGGTCAGCGTGCCTACAACAGCTCGAAGCTCGCGCTGATCCTTTTCACCTACGAGCTCGCCCGAAGGCTGAACGGGACGGCAGTGACCGCCAACGCCGTCGATCCAGGTTTCGTTCGCGGCACCCAGATCGGCGGAACGCTGCCCTTCGGATATCAGGTCCTCGGGACGCTCATGTGGCCGTTCATGGCTCCGGTGAAGAAGGGAGCGGAAACAGCGGTATGGGCGGCGAGCGATCCGTCGCTGGAAGCGAGCACCGGGCGATACTTCAAGCGCTGCCAAGCGATCGAGACGGATGCTCCGACGCATGATCAGGCCCTCGCCCGGCAACTGTGGCTGACCACCGAGCAGCTCGCAGGCCTCGACGGGGACGTGACCTCCGGCCCGCACGACCGGGGCCCAAGATGATCCTGATCACTGGGGCCACGGGGATGTTCGGGAGTCGCGTGCTGCGGGAGACGTCCGCCCGCGGGGCCCAGGTAAGAGCGCTGGCCCACTCGCCGGCCGGCGCCGAGCAGCTACGGGAGAGCGGAGTCGAGGTCGCGACCGGGGATCTCGACCACCCGGAGACGCTCGGACCCGCATTTGAGGGCGTTGACACGGCGTTCATCGTCACTCCCATGGATGACCACATCTTGGTCCGGGAGGAAAACGCGCTACGCGCGGCGCAGGGCGCGGGGGTTCGTCGCGTGGTCAAGCTCTATGGCGCGGTGCGCCATCACGGCGACTCGTTGGATGCCCTACACCTCGCCAGCATCGACGCAATCCGCGGGTCGGAATTGAACTGGGCACTGGTTTCACCGAACTCGGTGATGGAGACGAGCCTCCTCGCTCAGGCGGGGGCGGTCAAACAGGCGGGAGCACTGTTCGGCTGCGCCGGTAACGGAAGGGTTGGCCTGGTGGCTGCCGACGACGTTGCCAAAGCCACCGCCGTCGTCCTGACCGACCGCGACGAGGACGGTGCCAACTACGAGCTGACCGGCCCGGCGGCGCTGAGCATGGACGAGATGGCCGCGGCCCTCAGCGACTCGCTTGGGCGCACCATCACCTATCAGGACATGCCGGCGGCAGACTTCCGAACGCTCCTGGTGGAGCAGGGCGGAGTTCCAGAGGACCAGGTCGACATCCAGGTGATGGTGCACTTCACAGCCTGGGGGCGCGGCGACGCCGACCTCGTCACCGATACCTACCGAGAGCTGACCGGCGAAGAGCCCACCAGCCTGAGCGAGTGGATCGCCGTCCATCGACAGGCGTTCTCGCCGGCCGAGCCGTCGCCGGGCTGACCCCCAGCCCGAGCCGACCCGCACCTAAACCTAGGCTCCCGGCGCGTCCAGATCGATGCGGACGGTGACCAGCTCCGTGCCCATCGCCCGCACGACGAACGCGTTGAGCCGGCGGCTCACGCTCATGCCCGCCAAGGTCCGTTGACGTTCCCGGGGGTCGTCGCCGGCGAGCACCTGTGCCGTGCCGCTCTCCCACACCATCCTCCACCCGTGACGCACCTGGACGCGGACACGCGGGTCGGCCTGGAGATTGCGGACGTAGGCGGCCTTCAGCCCATGTTCGGCGACGATCCAGAACTGGTTCCCGACGCGTCCGTCACCGACCGGGGTCCGGCGTGGCTGGTGGCTGCGCCGGCCAGTGGTCTCCAGCAGGGCGTAACCGGGAGGCACGACGCCGAGGCGGAAGAGCAGCTTGATCGGAGGGTTGACCAGATAGCGCTGGAGAAGGCGGACGAGGCGAAGCTTCACGAGGCGGCCTTCAGGCGGGCCGAGGCTCCAGGATCACCAGCGGGATCTCACGCTCGGTGCGCTGCTGATAGCCGTCGTAGCCGGCGTAGGTGGCCACCGCCTTCGGCCAGAGACGCTCGCGCTCCTGGGGCGTGGCGACGCGCGCCCTGACCCGCCGGCGCTCCGGGCCGATCTGGACGGTGGTGTCGGGATTGGCTTGGAGGTTGTGGTACCAGGCAGGGTGCCGGGGGTGGCCGCCCTTGGAGGCTACGAGGACCGTGTCCGGCGGATCGTCGACGTAGACCAGCGGAGTGGTCCGCTTTGTCCCGCTCTTGGCGCCGACATGGTCGAGCAGCAACATCGCCGGAAAGCCCGGCACGCGGTGACCGACGGTCCCGTTGGTCATTCGGTAGATCCTGGTGTGGGCGCCCACCAGGCGACCCAGCAGCGCCCACGATCGGTCGGCTACAGACATGACGTCCACGCCGCGATCCTATTGCAGCGATCGAGCCGCAGGTCATTGCTCGCCGAAACAAGCTGGCCATTCGTCCAGGATCCGGCCGTTGTCGCGAGGCGCCGGCAGTGTTCAGCGATGCAGAGGGAGATGACCTGCGATCACACAGGGCCGCACAGTGGCGCCTCGCGCTACTCCCGGGGAACCGGACAGCTGCGCCTGATGCTGGTCTGCGACGGGTGCGGAGCGGACCGCGGCGAGGTGGGACGGCTCAGCTACCGCCCACGCGGCCGCAGCCTGGTCGGTCAGCTGGCCGAGCGAACCGCAGTCGAGCTTGGACTGAACGGAACCCGGGTCGCACGCGTGAGGCTCGCCGCGATGATCTGCGACGTCGGCCGCGATCAGATCCCGGAGGCAATTCTCAACAAACGCGGTCCGCTCACGCGGGAGGAGTGGAACGAGGTGCGCCGGCAGCCCGAGCTGGGTGCCGCGCTGCTCAGCGACGCCAGCTTCGACGACATCCGGGACTGGGTCCTCAGCCGACGGGAGCGCGTGGATGGCAGCGGATATCCGCACGGGCTTCGTGTTGACGAGATCCCATTGGAGGCGCGGTTGCTCGCGGTCGCCGAGGCCTATGTGGCGATGACCGACGAACGCGCCCATGCTCCCAGGCTGGACCACGGCGAGGCCATCGGCGAGCTGCTGCGGTATGCGGGTACGCAGTTCGACCCCGCCGTCGTCCGCGCATTTCTTCAGGCGTCCGGAGGGCGGGTGCCGGAACCGGCGCACAGCGTTCCGGCGCTCGCGGTCCCCGCCTGATCCACGGCACGTGTGGGCGCGAGCCGGCCGGGGTACTAGCCCATCATGCTCTCAGCAATTCTCAATGCAATCCGGATGGTGCTCGGTCTGATCCTGGACATCATCACCCTGCCCTTCCGGATCATCTTCGCGCTGCTCGGCGGCGCGGAGTTCGAGTTTCAACGGTTCAGCCGCCCTCGGCGGTAGACCGGCCCACATCCGCATCGCGCGGAGACGCCACGCTCGGATGAGCGGGGTGGTTGGCCTATTGAGCCGCGGAGGCACGAACAAAGGAGCGCCAATGTCGGGTAGCGCGCCCGAGCCCATCAAGCCCATTCCTGAGCATCTGCACACCGTGACCCCGCGGCTGGTGGTCCGCAATGGCGCCGCGGCCATCGATTTCTACCGTGAGGCGTTTGGAGGCGAGCAGCTCGGAGACCGGTTCACCGGGCCGGGAGGGGCGCTGATCCACGCGGAGGTCCGGATCGGCGATTCGGTGGTCATGATCACCGACGAAAGCGAGGACGGCGCGCCGGCCGGATCACCTCAAGCGTCCGGCGGCACGGTCACCGCGATCATGGCGACCTACTGGGAGAACGTGGACGCCGTTTGGGATCGCGCCGTGGCGGCGGGGGCGGAAGTCATCTACCCGCTGGCCGACCAGTTCTACGGAGAGCGAGGTGGACGGCTCCGGGACCCCTTCGGTCAGGAGTGGATGCTCAGCCAGCGCATCGAGCGACTATCACCCGAGGAGATGGAACGCCGGGCGGCAAGCTTCTTCGCCTCAAGCTAGTTCCGCGCGAGGATGGCGCCGCGTCAGCGCGGCGGGCTGTAGCGCAGGCCGTCGAGAGCGATGTCCAGGATGTGCTCGATCTGCCCTGGGTCAGAGGTGACGATCTTCGCGATCCCACCGATCATCTGGATGATCTCGGCAAGATCGGTATCGGCGCGGACCACCTGAGCTCGCTGGGCGCGCTCCAGCAGGGGCTCACCGGCTTCGAACAGCGCGCTCCGGCAGCATTGGAACAGCGGGGCCCCGCGGTCGACGTAGTCCAGCAACTCTGCGGCAAGCGCGTGCTTGGTCACGAGATAGCCGACCACTCGGCGCAGCCAGCCGCTCAGCGCCTCCCACGGCTCAAGCTGATCGAACTCCGCGGCTGAGCGACAGACGTCCTCGACTTCGTCCACGTAGACGGCTTCCAGCAGCGCCTGGCGGTTGGGGAAGTTCCGATACACGGTGCCGATCCCCACCCCTGCCCGCCGTGAGATCTCTTCCAGCGAGGTCGAGGCCCCGCGCTCGGCGAACGCCTCCCGCGCGGCCGTGACGATCTTGTCGTAGTTGCGGCGAGCATCGGCGCGCTTGGGGCGCGGCAGGAGCGAGGCGGGGGCGATATCGGCAGTGCTCATCGAGCTGGCCTTGACAAAGCGGAGGGACCCTCCGTATAGTTCCGGAGGCATCCTCCACTTAGTTCTGGAGGTGGCCTCCACTTTATCACCGTCTCCCGCGATTAGGAACTACATGAACTCCACTCTCTCAGTCCCCGCCGAAGATCGCCGCCGCTGGCTGACCCTCGCCATCGTCTGCCTCGCACAGCTCATGATCGTGCTCGACACGACGATCGTGAACGTCGCCCTGCCCTCGATCCAGCGCGATCTTCACTTCACCCAGGGCAATCTCACCTGGGTGGTGAATGCCTTCCTCATCACCTTCGGGAGCTGCCTGCTGCTCGCCGGCCGCCTCAGCGATCTACTCGGCCGCAAGCGTCTGTTCACGATCGGCGTGCTGGTGTTCACAGCCGCCTCGGTCCTATG
Source organism: uncultured Solirubrobacterales bacterium (assembly GCA_963731435.1). Lineage (GTDB taxonomy): Bacteria > Actinomycetota > Thermoleophilia > Solirubrobacterales > Solirubrobacteraceae > Palsa-465. Next base: position 173,480 of record CAVSVF010000001.1, on the reverse strand, counting down.
CGGAATCGCCCCCAGTCAGGGATTCTTGATCGTGGCCCGCTTCATCCAGGGCGTAGGGGCCGCGATGCAGGCGTCGGTGATCCTCGCGATCATCGTGACCGAGTTCCCCCAGCCCGACGCGCGGGCAAAGGCGATGAGCGGCTACGTCTTCACCGCGGTGGCGGGTGGGTCGCTGGGCCTGCTGGCGGGAGGAGTGCTCACCGAAACGCTGAGCTGGCACTGGATCTTCCTCGTCAACCTCCCGATCGGGCTCGCGACGGTGGCCCTCGGCCGGCACTTCATCCCCGCGGACACAGGCCTTGGGCTGGGCGAGGGCGTCGACCTGGTGGGATCGATCCTCGTCACCTCGTCCCTGATGACCGCGGTGTACGCGATTGTCGAGGCCACTGCCCACGGGTGGGGCTCGCCCCAGGTACTTGGCTTCGGCGCCCTCGCCGCGGTGCTGATGGGCGGCTTCCTCGTAACCGAGACGCGGGTGTCCAATCCGATCATGCCGCTGCGGATCCTGCGTCTCCGCGGCCTGATCGGCGCGAGCGTGGTCCGAGGCCTGCTGGTGACCGGGATGTACTCCACCTTCTTCCTCGGCACGCTCTACCTGGAGCACGTGCTCCACTACGACGCGGTCCAGACGGGCGTTGCCTTTCTGCCCTGGACGATCACCGTTGCCATCCTGTCGGTCGGCCTGACAGCCCGGCTGGTCAAGCGCTTCGGTCCCATGCGCGTCCTCGTGTTCGGCATGACCATCGTGATGCTGGGGCTGCTTCTCCTGACCAACGCTGGTCCGACGACGAGCTTCTTCCCCACGCTCTTCCTCGGCTTCGTTGCGATCGGCCTCGGCATCGGCAGCGCGTTCATGCCGCTGATGACCTTGGCCATGGCGGACGTGCCCGCCAGCGACGCCGGCCTCGGCTCGGGAATCACCAACCTCTCCCAGCAGGTGGGCGGTGCGCTGGGCCTGGCGGCACTGGGCACGATCGCCACCAACCACACGAAGGACCTCGTCGCCCAGCACAGCGGCCGGGTCGAAGCGCTGGTCGGCGGCTACCACCTCGCCTTTGCGGTGGGCGCGGGCTGCGTGCTTGCGGGGATCGTCGTCGCCCTGGTGGTCCTCCGTGCCCCTCGACGGGAGGAGCAGGCCGCAGTCGACGCGCCGCCCGCGGTGGCGGGCCTCGCCGGTACTCCGGCGAATCGTGCTGCCGATCCGCCGGATTGAGCCAGTCGAGACCGAGGAGGGGGTCGGTACCGAGCCGCGCGCGGCCGCGTGAACGGTGGCGCAATCACCAGGTCTCCAGACGCGTCCTTGACCTGGGTTCGGGACGGGCGAAGATAGGATGTGCGTCGTGGGATCCCCGTTGACCTTCGCCTACGACGGCAACTTCCGCTTCCACGTCGACGATCCCGCGTGGCAACAGTTCTTCGCTGCCCACGATCTTCGCCCGGTCCGCTACGACGACATGGCGGAGCTGACGCAGGCGCTCACGGACACCGTGCAGACCTGCGCGTACCTTCCCGCCGCCAATTACTTCTACGTCCGCGATGATCGCTCCTATGAGCCGGTCGCGAGCGCGTTGTACGCAGCCGACGGTCAGCCGAGCCTGGCCAGCTTGCTGGTCGTGGCATCCGGGAGCGCCGTCACCGAGCTGGAGGAGCTGAGAGGCGGCCGTCTCGGCTACGTCCATCGGTTCTGCACGACGAGCTATTTCGCCCCGGCGATACTCCTGCAGGACCACGGCTACTCGATCGATGACTTCTTCGAGGAGCTGGTCGTGGTCCGAGCATACGAGCCACAGATCGACGCCGTGGTCGCCGGGCGGATAGACGCGACGATGGTTCAGGAGGATGTCTGGGAGAAGACACCGGACTACGCACGGACGACGAGGATGATCGCCAGAAAGGACCAGCTTCCGACTCCCGTGGTGATCGTTGACGCCGACGCCGATCAGGGGCTCAAGGACGATCTCAACCGACTCGTGCTCTCTTACCGGCCGACGAGCGCTCCTGACACTCTGTTCGCCGGCTTCGTGCCCTACCAGCGTGAGCAGGTGGAGAACTTCTTCGAGGCCAGCGCACGGGCGCTGCCGGCGGCTAGCCCGACCCTCTGAAATCCACCGCGCGTCCCGGCGCGGCGGCCATCACGATCTGGACGAAGGCGGTGGCGGCTCGGCGCGCGAGCTCCTCCGGATCGGAGCCGAACTGTGTCGGGATGTTGCCGGCTGACCAGAGGCTGGCGAATCCATGGGCGAAGGACCAGGATGCGACCACGCCGCCGACGACTTCCGCCTCGTCGGCCTCGGGGCCGAGCGCGCGATACACGGCCTGGGTGAGCACATCCGTACCCGCCGTGCGTGCCCTGACCAGGGTCTCGTCATTGGGGTTGTAGAGATCGGGACGGAACATCACCGCATAGTGAGCGGGGTGCTCCAGCGCGAAGCTGATGTAGGCCATCCCTCCTTCGACGAGGCTGCCGGACCGTTCTCCGGCGGCGCTCGTGACAGCTGCCAGTAACTCGAAGCCTTCTGCCGCGATCGCAGTCAGCACGCCGCTCTTGTCGCCGAAGTGATACGCCGGGGCGGCATGGGAGACGCCCGCCCGGCGGGCGACGTCGCGCAGGCTGAGGGCGCCGGGTCCGTGCTCGGCGATAGCGGCCAGGGCGCCGTCCAGGACGGCCCGCCTCAGGTTCCCGTGGTGGTATTGGTCACCGGCCACGCAGCGGGATACTAGACATTGACAAGATCGGCGGGGCATGGCATAACTTGTCACTGGCAAGATCCTATGTCGGGAGGTAACGATGACCAACCTGTGGCGGGTGCCCTTCGTGATCGGCAGTCTCGGACGACTGGCCTACGGCGCTTCAGCGGTGCTGGCACCGACGTGGATGGGCGGCCGGCTCGCACCAACGCTTCAAGACCATCCTGACCCCCGCATGAACCTGCGCGGGTTCGGCGGGGCCCAGACCGGAATCGCGCTCCACACCCTGGCCAGCGCTCGCAGAGCGCAGAGCGCCCGTTCAGCGTTGCCCCTCAACGTCCTAGTCGACGCGTTCGACGTGGGCGTGACGTTGCTCGAGCGGCACGATCGTGGGGAGACCGACGAGATGGTCGCCGGGGGAATCGCGATCAACGTTGCAGCACTCCTCTGCTGGACCGCAGCCGCGGCCGCGCTGCGTCGCCACCGGTGAGCTGGTCACCGTGCCTCGGAGCCGGCCGCGGCGATCACTGGATCTGTTTCGGCAAGACCGGACGGCTTCAGCTTGGCGCCCGCCGTGCCGATGGAAAGGGGTGATGCGGCAAGAAGGCGAGAGACCGGGGGGCGATCTCTTGCGTCGTCCCGCGGGCTTGGGCGTGGTTGGACGCAAGCTTCTGGTTGACCGAGGGCGGGCACTGGTTGAAGCCCCGAAGCTAGCCGCACGCTCGCTTGGTGCCCTGTACCTGGCCGGAGCGACGATCGGGCTCGCATCCTTGCTGCTCCCTCACCCGCCAGGTGCCGACGTAGGGCAGCTGTACTCCAATGTCGTCCTCGCCTATGTCGGAGGGGCGGTGCTACTGGTAGCCGCATCGCGTATTCGCGGCTGGATGATTCAGGTGGCTTTGGCAACTGGGACGTTGCTGGTCACCAGGGCGGTCATCTTGAGTCACGACGCGGTCAGCTTCTACGCGGTCTGGTACATCTGGATCGGCCTGTACGCGTTCTACTTCTGCAGTCGTGCTGTGGCGGCGCTGCAGGTGCTGTTCGCCGCTGCGCTATATGGCGTGACCCTGGTCAACCAGGTGCCGAGCTCCCCCGTCGCCCGCTGGCTGACCACGGTGGCGACGCTCGTTGTCGCGGGCGCGTTCATTGACACCTTGCTTCGCCGGGCTCGTCAACAGGCCACGGCAGCGTCAACCAGTGCTCGGAGCATGACGCAGGTCACAGCGCTGGCTCACGAGCTGGCCGCAGTCTCCGATGGCGCAGCGGCTCGTCGGGCACTGTGTGTGGGCGCGATCCGGGTCACCCATGCTGATCAGAGTGCGTTCTGGGAGCCGGAGGGTGACGACGGTGGCCTCTGTGTGACCGCGACGGGGTCGTCCGAGCCTGGCCTCGCGGTGCCGCCGGCAGGCGCACGCGTAGCGTTCGAGAGTGGACACCCCGCCTCGAACATCGAGGTCGCCGACGATCAGGAGGCGGTGGTGCTCATCGAAGGTTCTGAGGATCCCGGCATGACACGGCTCTGGTATCCGATCGCAGAGGGCGAGAAGGTCGTTGCGGTGCTCGATCTCGCCTGGAAGCACCCGTCAGGAGTGGGACCCTCGGTAATCGCACTGACAAAACTCCTGGCAGCCGAGACGGCCCTCACCCTTCAACGCGTCGCGCTCTTTGCGGAGCTCCAGTCGATCGCCCACACCGACGAGCTCACCGGTCTGCCGAACCGCCGGGCCTGGCAGGAACGCCTTGCCCAGGAGATGGCGCGACTCGCGCGCTCGCGCGAGACCCTGTGGGTGGCGATGCTGGACCTCGACCACTTCAAGGAATACAACGACGCTCACGGGCACCAGACCGGCGACCGGTTCCTCAAGTACGTCGCAAGCGCCTGGAGCGGCCAGTTGCGTCCTCCAGACGTTCTCTCACGGTATGGCGGGGAGGAGTTCGCTCTGGCGCTGATTGGCTGCGCGGCTGAGGAGGCGTGGGCGACCGTCGAGCGGCTCAGAGCCGCTATGCCCGACGGCCAAACCTGCTCGGCGGGGATCGCGAGCTGGGATGGCGTCGAGCCGCCGGTGGAGCTGCTGGAGCGGGCAGATCAGGCGCTCTATACCGCGAAACGGCACGGTCGCAATCAAAGCGCCAGGGCGCTGGAGCGAGCCGGCGCCGCACGCGTAGTGGAGCGATAGCGGAGGAGCAGCGGGACGTCCCTCGGCCTTCGGCCGAGTCACCCCCCGGAGGAGAGCGGAAGCCATCGCGGTCGGCCAGCAGGGCGATCCGGACGCGTTCGCCGCCACCCTCCGCCAGATCCTCACGGACAAGGCCGACCTACCGGGTTACTGACGTCACACAGTGAAAGCTGTGTGGAGCGGATCAGCCGTGGTGAGCGGCGATGACGTCGTCGATCGCTGTGACTACGGAGAAGTCGGCATCGATCCGGTTTCGCATGACGGCGGCCGCGACGCCGGAGTCGATGTCGCCGTACGCGGCGGTGCCGTTGGAGCCGACCATTCCGAAGGTCGACCCCGGTCGCGGCTGTGTGCTGCCGAGTCGCGCGGGGCTGTAGCCGAGTGCCCATGTGGTTGGGAAGCCCATCACCTGATCGATGCCGGAGAACGCCGATGCAGCGATCGTGTGCAGGTGTTTGGGCGAGACGAGGTTGACACCGTCGATATGGCCGAGAAGCGCGGAGTACATGCCTGCGGCGGCGCGTGCGGTCATGGTCCCCTGCGAAGGGATGTCGGCAGCGAGGATGTCGCGGCGGTTGGCGAAGGCGGCGGTTGGTTGCACACCAGGCGGGATGGCCCGATCGAGCGGCGAGCCGGGCTCTGGTCGGGGTGGCGCGGCACCGTCGGGACCGGCGCGGGCGACCCGGGCAAGGAGATGGCAGGGCACGCCGAAGTGCAGCTCGGCGGCGGTGCCGAGCGGCGCCGCGATCTCCTCGCGCAATACCGATGCGAGCGTGCGTCCCGTCGCTCGACGCACCAGCTCGCCGAGCACGAATCCAAACGTCAGCGCGTGGTAGCCGGTCATCGTGCCGGGTTTCCACCGTGGTGACTGATCCGCAATAAACGCGCAGACGCGCTCCCAGTCGCATAGCTCCTCGGGCGTGATCTGTGGCCACAGCTCCGGCACGCCGGCGGAGTGCACCAGGAGGTCGGCGAGCGTCACGCCGCCCTTGCCGTGCGCGGCGAACTCTGGCCAAACATCCGCCACACGCTGGTCATAGGCAAGCTCACCACGCTCGACAAGCACGTGCGCGGCCGTTGAGGCGGCCCCCTTGCCCGTCGAAGTCGCAAAGAACAACGTGCTGGAACTGACGGGCTCGCCGGTGCGCTGATCGGCGACGCCGGCGGTCGCGTCGACGACAAGCCGGCCCTCGTGCAGGACCGCGACCTGCAGTCCGATCTCGCTTCCCGAGGCGACGAGCCCGTCGATCGCCGCCTGGACCTCCGCCTGAACATCTGTACTCACCGGGAAAACCGCCACGTGGTCTGGCTGAAGCTGTCTCCCTTGCGAAAACCCAGGCCACGCGCTGGTCTCACCCGGAATACGATCACGCGGCCGCCGGCAGCCCGGTGGGTGAACGCGCCGTCGTGCACCGCGTAGTCCCAGGTTTCGGTTCCGTACTTGGCCGTGAACGCCGCGGCGATTGGTTCGAGCTCCGTGTCGTCTGTCACCAGGTCGGCCTCCCCCTCGAGCACGACGTCGAGCGCGCCTTCGACGAGGTCGCTACGACCGGTTAGCAAAATGCATGAGGGGTTCTCAGCGAGATTCTTCGCCTTGCGCTCTTCAGGTCCGGTGGAGAACCAGATCGCTTCGCCGTGCCACACAGCGATCAGTGGCGTGACGTGCGGCCGCCCATCCGGGCGGACCGTTGACAGCCAAAACGTGTCCGCGGCGGCGACCTGCTCAAGTCCCGCAGACCATGGCGTCGGGGTGGCATCGGGAACGCTGAACCCATGGATCTCGGCAATTACGTCATCGGGCGTCATCGTCGCCTCCTCAGCTAATAACCAGTTGCGCTTTGCAATCACTAAGGCACCGTACCAGGCTGCTGGTGAAGTGCAATCAGTTTTGGCTATGTCGCCGTGGCGCGTCTTGCGACGGGACACGAGGTCAAGGAGGCGATTCCTGACGACGTGCCGACCCGGAGCCGGTAGGGCCTGTCACCAGGACCGCGGGCGGTGAAGCAGCTGAGGAGCGTCACCGAACCGCGGCAAACACGGTTGCATTACGCCCGGTGTGGTGGTTGGGTTTCGTCGTCCGCGCGATGGTGCGCGGGGACGAAAGCAAATGATGAATCAAACACGGTCGCCACGCATAAGGTCAGCGAGCTGGTTGGTCGCGCTCGTGCTGACGGCGATCATCACGGCCGTCGTGATCGGGATCGCCGGCTGCGGCGGTGCGGGTGGCGCCAGCAGGAGTCTCAGCATAGATGTGGCGAGCACGGGAGGGCTGAAGGCCGGCGACGACGTGCAGCTCAGCCGCCCGTTTGTCTTTCGTGAGGAGGGCGCTCCAGCCCACCGGGTGCACGGCACCATTGGCTTGGTCGGCAGCGTGTCACGCGCCCCGGCCGTTGCGGGCTATCCGGTCTGGAACGTCGGGCTCATACTCGATCCATCCGTCGGGCCCATCCAGGTCGGCAGCAAGGCGACGGTGTGCCTACCCTCGCGGGGCAAACCGTTGGTGCTCCTCACGCTTAGTAACCAAGGTAGTCCGTCCATTCCAAACGGCGGGGTTCTGCCACTTCAACAGACCGACGTCAGGCGAGACTGCTAGCGGTCCCACAAACGTCAGGACATTAGGATGGATGCTCGGGTCGGCTGGTCGGTCTGACGCTCCGATCAGTAGGTACGTGTTCAGCGGGCCTTTGCCTTTGATGTCGATCGTGCCGCGCGGCTGTAGTTCGTAACTCGCGCGCAGCCGGTCATAGGTCCGCGGGGTGACCTGGATCGCGCCGACCGGGGCGTGCGACTCCATGCGGCTGGCAGTGTTTACGGTGTCGCCCCACAGGTCGTAGATGAACTTCGAGCGGCCGATCACGCCGGCGACCACCGGTCCGGTGTCGATCCCGATTCGCACCTGGAGTAGGAGACCGGTGTCGGCGGCGATGCGCGCGAGCGTGGGACCCATCGCAATCGCCATGTCTGCGATCGCCTCAGTGGGCTGCTCGTGCGCCAGCGGGATGCCGGCAGCCACCATGTACGCGTCGCCGATCGTCTTGATCTTCTCGAGTCGGTGCAGCGCGGCGAGCTGATCCCAGGCTGCGAACACGCGGTCGAGAACGGCCACCAGTTGGTCCGCCGGGAGCCGCTCAGAGAGCGGCGTGAAGCCGGCGATGTCCGCGAACAGCACCGTCACGTCCTCGTAGGCGTCGGCGATGACCCGGTCGTCCCGTTTGAGGCGGGCGGCCACGGGCGCGGGCAACACGTTGAGTAGCAGACGCTCAGACCTCGCGTGCTCGCGATCGCGCGCTCGCTCGAAGTGCCGAAGCAGCACGTACGCGACCGTCGTCACGCCCACGACGTTGAGCACGAAGAACGTGACTACGACACCGTCGGGGATGTGTGGCGCCCCGGCGGCCAACGTGGGATCGATCGCCCCGGATGCTGCCACCAGTCCGGCGAAGGCGACCAGCCACGGTACCGCCTGGCGGGTACCCACGAACAACAACGCGCCCAGCGGCGAGGTGAACGCCCAAAGGCACACAGCCGAGGAGTTCCTGAACCCGCCGAGGCTCCACTGTAGGGCGAACGGCAACACCAGGGTCAACCAGAGCTGACTGCGTCTGAACCACTGGTAGCGGTGCGTGCGGGCGAACGCGATCAGCCCGAGGGTGGAAGCGAGCTGGTACGCGAGCGGGATCGCGGCCGACACCCACAGGCCAAGGGCCGCGAATGTCCCCACCCACACGAACGCCAGGCACCCCATCAGCGTCGAGGACAGAACCAGCACCGTCTTGCGAAAACGAAGCTCCTCCGAGTCTGAAGGCAAGACGCCAATCTCAGCCACGCCGCGCAACCACGCGACGGGTAGGTGCGGCTGCTTGCAAGCTCGTCGCTCAGCCATTCTCAGGATGCGATCGGGAGCCACTCGGGCGGAAATGCGGCGGGAACGGGTGGAAGCGCGCTCGGTCCGGACCGTGGGTAGTCCGGGATGAGCCGCAGCGCGGCCTTGCCACACGGCCGGGGCGCGATCGCTGGGCGAAGATCCTCGTGTGTCATCAGCAGCCGGATCGAGGTCAGAACCTGTAGGTCGGCGGCGTTTGGGGCTTCGCCCCCGATCGTCCCGTCCGCGATCGCTTCGTCAACCGGATCCAGCAAGCCCGACAGGTGGGCAAGGTCTCTGCGGACCTGCGCGGCGTCGATTTTGTAGACGACCCGTCTGAAGTAGCTCATCACCGGCTTCAGCGCATAACCCGCGAGCGCGGGCGCCGGCATCCCCACGATGTAGCGCGCGATCCAGGCGCGAGCGGCCTTGTCGCGCGCTCCCGCCCACCGGAACAGCCGACGCGCCAGCGGCTGTAGCTCGTCGTGGCCGAAGCCCTCGACCCATTCCACCGCGGCGCGGTGCTCGACATCGGCGGGGAACAGCCCGGCGCTGGGCGCAAGCCGATCGAGCTCCCGCATGATCGCGAGCGTGCCCTGGACCCTGCGGGATTCGATCTGGAGCGCCGGGACTGTCCAGCCGCGGAAGCCGTGCAGCCGAACGCCGATCCGGTGCAGACCAGGGAGAATGTCGTGCGCCTGGTACGGGATCCCGGTGAGCTCGAGCGCCATCCTCGCAGCTAGAACCGGGTGGGAGTGCTTCATCCCATAGAGGTGCGCTCTGACGCTCGGCCCCCCGTGCGGCTCCGCGCCGTCCGTCACGGCCGTGCCTCGAACACGAGGTTGAACGGCGTCTCGGCCACGCGCCGGAAGTGGGTGAAGCCACCCGCTTGGACGACCTCCCGGATCCTTGTCTCGCCGGCCTGCGCGCCGAGCGCCAGCCCGACCTCCTGCGAGAGCGACGCGGGCGTGCACAACAGGGTCGAGAACGCGTAGTAGGCGCGGCCGACGGGGTTGAGATTGTCCTCGACCCGGTCGCCTGCATGCGGCTCGACGATCATCCAGGTACCGTCGGGCTTCAGCGTCTGAAGTACGTGGCGCGCGGCGCCGACCGGGTCGCCCATGTCATGCAGGCAGTCGAACATCGTCACCAGATCCCAGCCGGACCCGCCGTATGCCGCCGCGGGCGCGAGGTCGAAGCTGACGCGGTCGGCGACCCCCGCTTCCTGCGCACGCTGACGGGCTGTCTCGATCGAGTGATCGTGGTAGTCGTAGCCCGCGAACGTCGAGCTCTGCCACGCCACCGCCATCAGGATCGTCGAAGCACCATGGCCGCAGCCGACATCCGCGACCAGCGCGCCTCGCAGGAGCTTGTCCACGACGCCGTCGAGCGCCGGGAGCCACTCGGAGATCAGGTGGGCGTTGTAGCCGGGGCGGAAGAACCGCTCGCAGCCCTCGTGCACGTCGTGGACGTGCTCGTGCCACCCGAACCCGTCGCCGCTGCGCGCTCTCTCGACGATCTTCGGCGAATCGATCACCGACCCGAGCGCGATCTGGAAGAACCCAGGCAGGTACGCCGGGCTGTCCGGATCGGCCAGCGCCACCGCCTGCTCCGGCGGTAGCGAGTAACAGCCGGTGCCCGGATCGTAGGAAACGAAGCCGCCGGCCGCCTGGGCGTTCCACCACTCGCGCACGTAGCGCTCCGCAGTACCAGTCCGCTCCGCCAGCTCCGCCGACGTCAGCCCGCCGGCTCCCGCCAGCGCCCGGTACAGGCCGAGCTTGTCGCCCATCACCACCAGCGCGGCGTTCAGCGCGGCACCGACCTCCTCCACCGCCCGAAACACGAACTGCATCAGCTTCTCCCCGTCGACCTCGCCGGCCTCCTCGATGGCACTCATGATGTCCTCCTCGGTCTTTGAGCGCTACGAAACTAGACCGCCGCGGCGGGTGGTTCATGAGGCATTGCCCTATCTTCAGCTTGCGACCGGCTGGCCCACCAGACCGTGCCGCATTGCGAACAGGCTCGCCTCGGCGCGCGATGACGCGCCGATCTTCATGTAGATGTGCTCGATGTGATTGCCGGCCGTCTTCGCAGAGATGCACAGCCGCGCCGCGATCTGCTTATTGGAGCTGCCGCACGCCAGCAGCGAGAGCACCTCCACCTCTCTGGCCGTCAGTCCGGCGGGCCACTCCCGCCGGCGCGAGACCGGTTGCCCCGCCGCCCCCAGCACGGCCTGGACCGCCTCGCCATCCAGACGGCCTGCCCTGACCTCCGTCTCCAACAGCTCTGCCGCTCGGACAGGGTCGTAGCGCGGGCGGTGAGCCCGCGGCTCGCTCAGCGCCCGGTACACGTCGGCGGCCGCCAAAAACCGCGCCGACGGGGACAGCGAACCCGCCGCCAGCCCCCGCGGATAGCCAGACCCGTCGAGCCGCTCGGCGTGCTTGGCGGCCAGCTCGGCGACGCCCGCCAGTGCGGGCGCGTGGGAGAACATTCGCAGCGTGTAGTACGGGTGCATCCGCACGCGCTCCAGCTCCGCGGGCGACAGCGTCCCGGGCTTCTCCCAGATCGCATTCGAGACACCCAGCCGACCAAGATCGTGCATCAGCCCCGCCCGGCGAAGCTCGCGCACCTGCAGCTCGGAGAACCCCGAGCGCCGCGCCGCCGCGCACGCCAGCTCCGCCACCCGGCGCGAATGGCCGGTCATAAACGGTGACTTCAGATCGGCCAAGTCCGAAATAGCCTCAAGCGCAGCGTCCACCTCGGGCCCCGACAGCGTCGGACGGAGCGCCGGCTCGGCGCCGATCACTTCATCCCAGCTCGTCGTCGCATCAAGGTCCGCGAGCAGCCGCGGGGCGCCAGCACGGAGAAGATCGACCAGCCCGGGATCGAACTGCGTACCGCCCCGGCGAACGGCAGCCTCGACCGCGGCCTCGGCCCCACCCAGTCGCCGGTAATACTCGACGATCAACGCAAGCTGGACCAGCCGCGAAGCGATCGAGATCTCGTCGCCCTGCAAGCCGCTCGGTGTCCCCTTGCCGTCCCAGCGCTCGAAGACCTGCAGCAACGCGTCCGCGACCCTGTCGCCCAGCCCGAGCCCAACCGCGACGCCGCCTGCGATCCGGCAATGGGTGTTCTCAAACGCCTCGGCAAGCTCGCGGCTCGAACCAGCCAGCGACCCGAGCAGGCGCGTGCGGTGAGCCAGACCGCCATCTCTGCCGAGGTGACGCAGGACAAACCTGGCCCGCGCTGCCCCCACCATGTCGACCGGGAACCTGTCGGCCTTCAGCGCGATGTCATCCCCGAACCAGCGAGCCTGCTCGTGCGCATCGGCATGGCAGCCAACCCAACCAAGCAACGCCACGTAGTACAAAACCGCCCGCTCCTGCTCATCGAGCCCGACCTCCTCAGCCAGCCTGAGTGCGATCCGACACGAACGGAGCAGATGCTCCATCGGCTGCCCAAGGCCAAGATCGACCGCCATCGACAACGCCGCCACCAACTCCGCAAGCCGAAGCTCGCCACCCTCGTCCACGACACCCACAACCGCACACTGTAGGCCGCCAACCCGGGGGACGACGCTAGATTCCAGGGGGATTGCTGCCAGCCGACTTCGCCGCCGTGGGCTGCCCCGCCTGGCCGTTTCTCCTCAGCCTCCCGAACGCTTCCATAGCCCCCCTCGGCGCCACCAGGACAACTGCGGACCTGTCTCAAATCGTCAATTTGCAGGCACTTCATTACAGAGATCTCGTCTGGGGGTTCAGCTCGGTTCGGTCTATCGATGTTCGCTGGCGATTCGCCGCCTGCGGTTTCGGTTCGTTTCGGCTGGGCGGTTGCCCCAAGGGTTGCCCCACTGATTGCCTGCGGCGAGCGCCGTTCTGACTATTTGCGAATTTCCGTCTCGATCAGGCCGGTCCCGCTAACGATCTTTCGCGGCTGAGAACGCCGACCGCCTGCACGCTTGTCCGCGCCCGTGGAGAGGCGGATTCGGCTAGGCTCGCCAGCTACTTTGGGATCCCGTTCAACAGGCTGGTCACCGCGCCTCGCCTCGTCCAGGAGTTCGTGCTGGAGCTTCGAGGAGAGCAGCCCGGAGAGCGGCGGTGACCGAGCCATGCGGTAGGTGCCGCCCGAGCGCCGTCAGGTAGCTGGCTGATGTCCTTCCGCCGGCACGCCCGAGCGTTCCAGCGTCGCCGTGATCCGGCGAGAGAATCCGATGCGCGCGGAACCGAGCGTGCCTCCGCGCGCAGAGCCGCCGGGGATAGACGATGGTGGGCGGCGGCCGAGTCGGCCGAGGAGGTGGTGGTAGTGGCGCAGCAGCGCCGGCCAGTCGTCGCACGTTGGCTGACGTAGTGGCTGCCATACAGGTGCACGGCGGCGAGCTGAGCGAAGGCCGCGTTGGTGTCGCGCCCGACCATGCGCTCCCTGGTAGCGCTGCCAGGCGACGATGAACGCCTCCCCGTCGACCCCGGCGCGTGCTGAGATCGTGGCGATCGTGCTGAGCGCACGCGCCGCGTGATGGCTCAATCCATTGCCCGGCTGGCATCGCGAGCCTGCCCGAAGGCCGGGGGACGGGCGACGTGGTGAAAGTGCGGATCCGGCGGATCCTGGCCTGACTACCGTCGCAGATCACACCGAAGCACCCCGATGCCCGAACGAGACGGGCGTCACCTTCACTGGCAGCGAGCTGCCGAGGCCCGCGATATCCAAGCCAAGGTGCTGATGTCTCCGGCCCAGCTCCTTGGTCACGTCTACCGTCTCGGACTGTGTCAGTGCACGAGTACCGTCATAGCTGCCGCCGACTGTCGCGACGCAGAAAGTCCAAGTGTTGTCCTCGACCGAGATCGAACCACCGGCACTGGGCGAGGTAAGTCCACGTGTTCCCCGTCGGTGTTCCGGCAGGATTCCCGTATTCGATTGCACCGCCAAGCTCGAGCGTCGGGTTCGGATGGCGTCAAGCTACCATTAGCAGGTTCGAGCAGTGCTTCCCGGCCCAGGTGATCGCGACCGTGCCAAACGCGATCTGCACAGTGACCGGCTCGGTCGTAGGACCGGAACCCGACAGTCACGGAAACCGGGGTATTCGCGTCTCGCTGCCTGGACCGTGAGTTCCCCGAGCCAGGTGTCCAGGCCGCCCGTGTATCGGGTCGCGGTGGCTCGTTGGCGGCACGATGATCGAGCGTGCCCTTGGACGCTCCCGGTGTGCCCGGCCGTGAGCCAATCGGCCCACAGGTCGGACTCGGCCGGATCTGCCAGGCCCCGTTACACGCACGTGTTGCACGTCAGAGTCGAACATCGTAGGTGTCGTTGTTGGTCCTCGGGGTCGAAGTGCGGCGGGTCTGCCAGGTTGCTCAGGCGCGAAGTACGTCCACAGCCCGCCGCTGCGGTCTGACCGCCTGAGGTGGCGAGCAGGCGGTACTGGTAAAGCCGTGTAGGGCTTCAGCAGTCCTGGCGCATCGGGGTAATCGGCCTTCTTTACCGCGCGCTCACCAGGCCGCGCCGGGCAGCCCCGGATCGAACCGGTCAAGGCCCCGCCCCCGAAGGATAGCCGACGGAGTCCTGTCAGTCCTTGCCCCCGACCGGGCCGTACTCGAACTGGTAGGTAGCCTGGATACGTGCCACCAGCCCGGACGAATCTCGCCGGCCAGCATGGCCTCGCCGCCATTGACCTGGCGGGACCTATTGTCGCGGCGTCGCTCGAGTTGAAGTTCATCACCCGTGCTTGGATGGGCTGGAACGTCACGAGCGCCCACCGGCGTCGGCGTCCACGTGAACGTCGCGTCCTGGCCGTAACTCGTCCCCGCGCTCGTGGTCGACTCCAGCCGATAGTGATAGGTGACCCCAGCACTCAGCGCCGACGGAGCGATCTCGCCACTCACCGCCACCGGCGAGCTACCCGAGCCGGGAGACGGCGAGCACGGAACACTAGACCCATAGGCAGTGGTGGTGCCATAGTCAAAGCGGCAATTGCTCACCGCCCGCCCGTTCGGGTTGACCGTGCCCGTTCAAGCCCCTCCAACTGCCGCCCGCGACGGGTACACATTGCCCGCCGAACCCGTGGCTCACCGCCGCGCCGGCGGTCGTAAACGTGAGAAAGCTTCCGTAAACGGGGGAACCGCTGCCGTTGGTCGCCTGGAGCACGTACGTATAGGTCGTTCCCGGCAGCAGGCCGGACAAAGTCGCCGATACCGCCACCGGCGAGGACCCCGACCCCACCGACTGCGCGCACGGCACGCTCGACGGCGTCGCAGCCCCAGAGGCTACATAATCAAACTGGCAGGTGGTCACCGCCGAGCCCTTCGGGTTGACCGTGCCGCTGGACGGTTGTCGGAAATCAGCGAGTTCGGCGTGGCAGAGCCTGTCGTGACCGTGCGGTGCAGCTGGTCCCCAGCCGCCGGCAGGCTCCAAGATACACGGCCACAGCGCCCGGGCTCAGTCCGGTTGGGAGGGCAACTGTGTTGCCCGACAGCGCGCCGGTGACCGCCGTCAGTCTTGCCACCTGCGTCGCTCCGGAGTTCCATGCGAGCTCGAGACACGCCAGGCTGGCGCTGCAGACTGACCAACCACCCGGAGGCGCCGCGTAGAAGAAGTCGGGTCGTTGCAGAGGGCGGACTCCGTAGAGGGCACTGCTCCTCGCCACGCTAACGAGCGTGTCGTCATCGCCTGTCACTAGCCGCGTAGACGTTCGCAAGACCGGTAGCCGCCTGGCGGGGCCGAGCACCGCTGGACTGCGCTTCCGGAGGACCAGCCGCCCGACGGTTCAGTGAACACGTCGATCTTCGCCGAGACAGTGCCAGCGGAGTGCGGTCGAGCGTCGCGACCGTGTGCGTGCCGAGTAGACGGGTGCCGTCATGTGAGTCCGTCCTCCGACGAGGTTAGACGGTGTGAGCTTCCCCGACTGGCTGCTCCGAGCTCCAGCCACTGGTCGGCTCCGTGAAGACGTCGATGCCCTGCGTCACTCCGTACTCCAGACCTCAGGCGAACACATGCCCCGCCAGCGATACCCAGGTCGCATGCAACGCCGTGCATCGCCGGCGGAGTCGGTCAGCTCGCGCCGTCTGGTTACCCAGAGGCCCAGCCCGCCAGCCGGCTCGGCGAAGACGTCGACGTCCGGTAGGCACAACCTGTTCGGATCAAGCCGTTGGCGACGATCGTCTCACCGTCGATCGCCGACGGCTTGCCCAGCTCCGCGGACCACTACCGCGCGGAGTCGGTCAGCTTCGCCGTCTCGTGACCGGATGCCCAGCCACCGCCGGGCTCGGTGACTCGAAGAGCGCATATCCGGCTACCCTCTTGCCGCCCACCGCTGGTCCCTGTAGCGCCAGACGACGATCGTGTTGCCGGAGATCGCCACGCAGTTCCGCCCAATCCTCCCGCTCGCGCTGCGACGGGGTGAGCTGGGCTACCTCGTGCTCGGAGTTCCACCCGCCGGCCGGGCGCGGTGAAGACATACACCGGCTTCACGACCTTGCGCGTCCATCCGGATCACCGACGGCAATCGTGTTGCCGGATATCGCCATCTGCCTCCAGGCCGAAATCCCCGAGGCGCCGTCGGAAGGCGTGAGGGCTGGCCGCGGGCTGCGAAGACGGGATCGATGCGCAACGGATACGTCAGCTCCAGCGATCGTCCGATGGCGATGCCGACACGGCCGTCCGCGCAATGCTCAACCACGGCTCGCACCGGAGCCGACCGCGGGCGTCGCGCACCATCAGCTCTCCGTAGGTGGCAAGCCTCCGGCCGCGCGCGCACCAGCGTCAGTCGCCTCGCCACCAGGCGAGAGCCATCCGCGGTCACCCGCGCGGCAACGCGCCGACCGGCCAGCGCGACGACTTCCGCGGCCGGCCGGACGCTGCGCCAAGCGTGAAGCCCTGCTCCAGACCGAACGGGCCGTTGGCATACCACTCGCTCACGGATCCGCGGATATAGCTCACCTTGTTGGACGGCGACTTGCGGTGCTCCGCCCCGCTCGGCAGAGTGGCACCACGCGCCGCCGCGGCCCTCCGCAACAGCACCCAAGCGAAGCACGGCACGACCGCCCACCGTCAAGGCCGTCCCGTTAGGACCAAACTTGGCGCCGAGACCGAGCCCAGTCGCGCTCAGAGCCCCGTCAGAGCTGCGGTGCACCGCGAACCGCGGCTCCTGAGCGCCGAGCTGGCGCGAGATACTCAGCTTCGCAGCGGGCGGCAACGCCCGCTCCGGCACCGCAGCGCGCGGCAGCGCCCGATCCGGTGCCGCCCGCATCCCCGACCCCGGCGACGGCGGACTGCCCCCGGCAGCCCAAAAGCCGCGCCCGAGCAGCACGAGAACCAGCATGATCCCTACCACCGGCGCGAGTCTCAGTCGCGCAGTCCGCATTACTGCGGTCATGGCACGACACTCTCAATTCGCGTCGATCGCGTCAACCGCTGCCTAACAATCCCTAACGATGCAGCGCCACGCGCACTTGAAGAGCCGACGCGGGGACTCGAACCCCGGACCCCTTCATTACGAGTGAAGTGCTCTACCAGCTGAGCTACGTCGGCGCCGCCGGCGATTCTAGGGCTTGAAACCGGGGCGTCAGCAGGCGGTCAGCGATCCGCGGCGACCCTCAGCATGAGCTCGCGCTCTCCGGCCTGGAGCCCTTCCCACCAGTCCTCCATGAGCAGCGCCCAGCGCTCATGATCGCGCCAGTAGGGCCCGATCTTCAGGTATCTCGGCGAGAAGCCCTCGCGACGGAAGCCGGCGCCCCGGGCGAGGGCGATCGAAGCATGGTTTCCGGGCTGGATGTTGGCCTCAACCCGGTGCAGGCCGAGATCGCGAAAGGCCCGTTGCAGCACCAGGGCCAAGCCCTCGCGCATGTATCCAGCGCCTGCGAACGGCACACCTACGGCATATCCGAGGAATGCGCTCTGCATCGCGCGACGGACGATCTGGGAGAGGTTAAAGAACCCCAGAATTGCGTGATCCTCACGGCGGCAGACAAGCATCGCCTCGAAATCCGAGCGCCGCGCGTCGGACAGATACGCCGCGAACCGTTCGGGGTCAGCGGGCGTGCACGCCCACGGCTCGTGGAACTCTTCACTGGCCTGCATCAGGCCGAGGAACTCAGCCTCATCGCCGCGGCTGGGCGCGCGAAGATACACGCGCTCGCCCTCGGTCAGCGACCGAGTACGTGCTCTAACCGGTATGCGAGCGCCTCGCATGCCAGATCCTCGCTCACATTCAGGGCAAACCGCTGCCGTGTGTCCTCCACCAGCTCCACCGCCTGGGCCAAGGACTGGGGCTGGAGCCCACCCACCTCGGATAACTCGCTGAGCCGGTCAACGTGCCGGACGAGGTCATCCGCACCCCACACGAGCAGCGCGAGGTCGGCTAACCACAACGCCACCAGCTGTAGCCCCAGATCCAACGTGGCGGTCTCGGTCCGGCGCCGGCTGCGGCGAACCCGATCGTTCCATTCGTTCTCGACCCGCTTGCGCTCCTTCCGGGGATAGAGCTCGATCTCCGCGGCAGCCCGGCCCTGCAGCTCTGCCCGGGTGGACTCACCCCGAGCTCTGACCGCCTTCAGCAGCGCGCTCCAAGGCTTCGACTCCGAGGCCGCTCCTGACACCGTTGCCCGGGCGAATGCCTCGGCGGCGGCGCGGAGCCGCGCGCCCTCCGGCGAGGCCAGTTCACGCGCAGCAGAAGCATCGCCGAGTGACAGCTGGGCGCAGGCCTTTGCGGTCTCCTCGCTCGCCCCGAGCGTTGCCAGCTGCGCGGCGATCTCTGCGACCGATGGCGCGTTGAAGCGGACGGGTTGGCAGCGGGAGCGGATCGTCGGCAGCACGTCTGCCACCCGGTCGGTGAGCAGGATCAGGTGAACGAACGACGCCGGCTCCTCCAGCGTCTTCAGCATCCGGTTGGCCGCCTCATCTCCCAGCTCGTCCACGCGTTCGATCACGAATACCCGGCAGTTCGCCTCGAACGGGGTTTTGCTGGCGGCGGCTATCACCGGCTCGTCGATATCGCTGACAAGGATCTCGTGCGCTCCACTGGGCGCCACCCACGTCAGGTCAGGATGAGCCCCCGAGGCGACTCGCGCACGGGCTCCGTTGGGATCCGTCGAATCGGCCGCCAGGAGCTCGGAAGCTACCGCCCGCGCGGCCTCGCGCTTGCCGGCGCCCCCCGGACCGTGGAACAGGTACGCGTGCGAAAGATCCGCGCCCGAGGCCAGGGCCGGCATCAACACCGCGCGCGCGTGCGGGTGACGATCGAGCTCTTGAAGCACGCTTTGATCGTAACCCGCGGTAGGGTCGCAGGCGCTTGAGCCATGCAGCGAGGAAGACTGATCACGATCGAGGGGATCGATGGGGCGGGCAAGACGACGCTGGCCCAGGGGATCGCGCGCGCGCTGGGCGAACGCGGCATCGATCTCAAGCTGCTGCGCGAGCCGGGCGGCGTCGCGGCCGCCGAACGGGTGCGTGAACTCGTCAAGGACCCCGAGCTATCGATTGGTGCGCGCGCCGAGGCCCTGCTCTACGCCGCGGCCCGTGCCCAGCTGGTGGAGGAGAGCCTGAAGCCGCTCCTCTCCAGCGGGCGCTGGGTCGTGCTTGACCGCTTCGTCGACTCCTCTCTCGCCTACCAGGGCGGCGGGCGTGAGCTGGGCGTGGAACCGGTCCGCGCAGTCAACGAGTTCGCCACCGGCGGACTGACCCCGGATCGGACGTTGCTGCTGACGGTGACCCCGGCGGTTGGGAGGAAGCGGACCGAGCATCGCGGCGAACCCCCCGACCGTCTGGAGCGCGAGCACGAGGACTTCCACACGCGGATCGCGGATGCCTACGCGGAGCTCGCCCGGATGGCGCCGGAGCGGATCACCGTGCTCGACGCTACCGGGCCACCGGAGGAGGTCCTCTCCCAGGCCGTCGAAGCGCTGTCAGGTCTGCTTTGAGTAACCCTGCGGGTTGGCGCGGGCGAACTCCCAGGCATCACCGACCATGTCCGCCAGCTCTGGCTTGACGGGAGCCCAGCCGAGCGCTGAGCGGATCTCATCGCTGGCGGCGACCAGCATCGCCGGATCACCGGGGCGACGGTCGGCCTCTTCCGTTCGAATCGTCTGGCCGGTCACCTGCTCGGCCGCCGCGATCACCTCCCGAACCGAGAATCCGTTGCCGTTGCCGAGGTTGAAGATCATGTGCTCCCCGGGACGTGCCGCCTTCAGAGCAAGCAGGTGCGCCGCCGAAAGATCCTCAATGTGAATGTAGTCCCGGACCGCCGTCCCGTCGGGCGTTGGGTAATCAGTGCCGAAGATCTGCACCGCGGGGTTGATCTCAAGCGCGGTCCTCAGGATGTTGGGGATCAGGTGCGTCTCGGGATCGTGGTCCTCGCCATACCCTCCACTGGCCCCGGCGACGTTGAAGTAGCGCAGGCTCACCGCCCCGATGCCGTAGCCCTCGCAGAAGTTCCCGATCATGTGGTCGACAGCCAGCTTGGAGGCGCCGTAGGAGGTGGCGGGGCGAGTCGGGGCGCTCTCCCGGATCGGCACTTCGTCCGGATGGCCGTACACGGCGCACGTAGACGAGAACACCAGGCGCTTTATCCCATTGGCGGTCATGGCCTCGAGCAGGTTCAAGGTTCCGCCCACGTTGACCCGGTAGTAGCGCTCGGGATGACTGACCGATTCGCTCACAAGCGCGAGCGCGGCGAAGTGCAGGGCGCCGTCGAAGCCCTCGGAGAGCGCCTCGTGCACGGCCGGGCCATCCGTCAGGTCGGCGACGACCAGGCGCGCCTCCGGCGACACGGCCTCGCGATGTCCGCGCTCCAGGTTGTCGAGAACCACCACCTCGTGGCCTTCGGCGAGTAGCTGGCGGGTGACAATGGAGCCGATATAGCCGGCACCCCCGGTGACCAGGAGTTTCATCGCGGGCAATATCGCATAGGGCCACCGGAGAGGTTTTCCGGGCCGCGTAGAAAGCCCGTAGTTTGGGGGGTTGAAGGGTCCGGACGGAACCGAGACCGGAGTAAAATAGGTACCTCGGCAGGAAGGTTGAAAGGACCTCCATGCACCGCTCTCGGAAGCTGCGATTCCGTCCGGCGCGTACGCAAGGATTCGCGGCCCGCCTCGGCCAGGGCGCGCCGGGGCAATGCAGCCGCAGAGAGCGGAAAGAAGAGAGGAACAGGACGCAGATGGAGCACACCCCGCAGACTCAGATCACCCCCCAGCAGCAGGCAGGAGAAGGCCTCTCGGTTCGCCGCTTCTTCACCACCGAAGGAGAGCATCCCTTCGACGCAGTCGACTGGGAGACGCGGGATGCTCGCATCGGCCACGGGGACAAGATCAGCTTCGAGCAGCGGAACGTCGAGTTCCCCACGAGCTGGTCGCAGAACGCCACAAACATTGTCGCGCAGAAGTACTTCCGGGGTCAGCTGGGCAGCCCGGCGCGGGAGTGGTCGGTCAAGCAGATGATCGGGCGAGTCGCGGGCACGATCGCCGGCTGGGGTCGAGAGCGCGGCTACTTTGCCAGCGACGAGGACGGTGACGTCTTCGAGGCCGAGCTGACCTACATCCTGCTCCACCAGCACGCGGCGTTCAACTCGCCGGTCTGGTTCAACGTCGGCTGGCACCCGGTCGGCGATCCGAAGATGCAGGCCAGCGCCTGCTTCATCCTCTCGGTCGAGGACAGCATGGAGTCGATCCTCGACTGGAACACCAAGGAGGGGATCATCTTCCGGGGCGGTTCGGGCTCGGGCATAAACCTCTCGAGGATCCGCGGCTCGATGGAGCCGCTCAGCCGTGGGGGGACGGCCTCCGGGCCGGTCTCCTTCATGCGGGGAGCTGACGCCTGGGCGGGATCGATCAAGTCTGGGGGCGGTACGCGCCGTGCCGCCAAAATGGTCGTGCTGGACATCGATCACCCCGATATCCGAGAGTTCATCCAGTGCAAGGCCAAGGAAGAGGACAAGGCCGCCGCGCTGCGCGATGCCGGCTTCGACATGTCGATCGATGGCGACGGCTTCCACTCCATCCAGTACCAGAATGCCAACAACTCGGTGCGGGTCACCGACGAATTCATGCGTGCGGTCGAGAACGACGAGGACTGGCACCTGCTGGCGCGGAGCACCGGACAGCCGATCGAGACGATCCCCGCGCGCCAGCTGATGCGCGAGATCGCCGACGCGGCCTGGCGCTGCGCTGACCCGGGCGTTCAGTACGACACCACCATCAACCAGTGGCACACCTCCCCGCAGTCGGGGCGGATCAACGCGTCGAACCCGTGCTCGGAGTACATGCACGTGGACGACTCGGCGTGCAATCTGGCTTCGCTCAACCTGATGAAGTTCCGGCGCGCCGATGGCTCCTTCGACGTCGAGTCGTTCACGCACGCGGTTGACATCGTGTTCCTGGCGCAGGAGATCATCGTCTCGCCGTCGAGCTATCCGACCGAGCCGATCGCCCGCAACGCACGCTCCTTCCGTCAGCTCGGCCTCGGCTACGCCAACCTCGGCGCCTATCTGATGTCCAACGGGATGCCCTACGACTCCGATGCCGGCCGCGGCACGGCGGCGGCGATTACCTCGCTGATGACGGGACGCGCCTACCTCGGCTCCGCCCGCATTGCGGCGTCGATGGGCGCCTACGACCATTTCGCGGAGAACCGGGATGCGCACAACTCGGTGATGCGGATGCATCGGGACGCCTCCTACGCCATCCCCGATGCCGCCGGCGCAGACGTGGAGCTGCTCTCGGCAGCCCGTTCGGAGTGGGATCAGACGGTGGTGGCCGGCGAGGAGCACGGCTACCGCAACGCGCAGGCAACCGTGCTGGCACCGACCGGGACGATCAGCTTCCTGATGGACTGCGACACCACCGGAGTGGAGCCCGACTTCTCGCTGGTGAAGTTCAAGGAGCTCGTCGGTGGCGGTCAGATGACGATCGTCAACCGGACGGTGCCGCTGGCGTTGCAAACGCTCGGCTACACCGATCAGCAGATCGAGCAGATCGAGGCCTACATCAACGAGAAGGGCACGATCATCGGTGCGCCGGAGCTGGCTGACGAGCACCTCCCGGTGTTCGATGTCGCGGTAGGGGAGCGAGCTATCTCGCACCTCGGCCACATCAAGATGATGGGTGCGGTCCAGCCGTTCATCAGCGGCGCCATCTCCAAGACGGTCAACCTGCCGCAGACCGCGACCGTGGAGGACATCGCCGACGCCTACTTGCAAGCGTGGCGTCTCGGGGTCAAGGCGCTGGCGATCTACCGGGACGGCTCAAAGACAGCACAGGCGCTGCGCACCGATGCACATAAGGGCGAGCCGGCGCCCGCCCCGAGCGAAGTCGACATCGAGAAGGCGATCGCCCAGGCCCTGGCTCAAGCGCCTCCCAAGCGGCGCCGGATGCCCAGGGAGCGCCAGTCGATCACGCACAAGTTCTCGCTGGGTGGCCACGAGGGCTACATCACTGCCGGCATGTACGAGGACGGAACCGTGGGCGAGATCTTCCTCACTGACATCGGCAAGGAGGGATCGACGCTCCGCGGCATGATGAACTCGTTCGCCACGGCCATCTCCATCTCCCTCCAGTACGGAGTGCCGCTGGAGACGCTGGTGAGAAAGTTCAGCTACATGCGCTTCGAGCCAGAGGGCATGACCACCAACCCTGAGATTCCGTTCGCCAAGTCGATGCCTGACTACATCATGCGCTGGCTGGCCTCACGGTTCCTGGATGTCGACCTGCAGGAGGAGCTCGGCATCCTCACCCCGGGGGTCCGGGCGCGTAAGGCGGCGCAGGATGCGATCACCTCGCAAGCCGGCGACACGGCCGGACCGTCATCGGGCGGCAACGGTGGTGGCAACGGCGGGACCTCAGACTCGTCCGGGAGTGGTGCAGCGAAAGCGTCCGAGGGCGGCCGGTCCCCACGACCGGCCACGGCGGGATTGACCGACACCCCACCGGTGGTTCCGGCCGTCGGACGCGGTCTCGACCTTGGGCCGGCCTGCCAGCAGTGCGGCGGCATGATGCAGCGGACCGGCAGCTGCTACACGTGCTCCAGCTGCGGGTTCAACACCGGCTGCGGCTAGGTGTAGAGAGCCAGTCCACGGACCAAGTTGCGTCGCCGGGGTGCCTCCGGTTGTGTGAGGACGATGAAGGCCGTGGTCGATTGCGTTCCACGGTCGTGAAATTCCGGTCAACTTTCCGACTCAGCTGAGGCCGTAGGCTGTCAAGGTGTTGAGCGATCGTCGGCTGGAGCCTGTGCCGGGCTGGTTGATGAGCGACGTGTACAACCGCCGTCAGGCTAGGTCGAGCACGGTCGTGGGATCGGGGATGACGTGGTCCTCGGCGCCCTCGCCGAGGACGATCGCAGTGCCGATGGCAAAGAACTCGATGACGTGACTGCCCCAACCGTGACTGCGCTCGTGGATGTCAACGCCGACGATTCCCTCAGCCTTCGCCTCGACTGCTTCGTGCTGCATGCGTTCCATCGCGAGCTCGCGCGCGTCGTAGAGGGCCTGGGTGAAGTTGGGTAGCTCAACGTTGCGGCCGGTGTTACCGAGCGACTGACGCCAGCTCTGGTGAGCGACGTGGTAAACGCAGGAGCCCATCACCATGCCAACGGGACGGTGGCCGGTCTGCAGGAGTGCCCAGAACTCTTGCCCCGACAGATCGCTCGTGAACGGTCGCCCGGATGGTGCTCGGTGCAGCTTGCCCTCGCGATGCTTGACCGCGGTACCGATGGCGAGAAACTCGGCCATGTTCTGGCCCCACTCATAGCGTCCGATCTCCAGGCGCACGCCGACGACGCCATCGGCGCCCAGTTGTTCGGCCTCTTCTTCCATGCGGGTCATCGCCAGCTCGCGCGCCTCGTACATGGCTTGGGAGAGGACCTGCATCTCCTGGCTCTGCTTCCACTGCGCCTGCTGAAAACCAATGTGGTAAATGCTCGAACCCATGACCAGCCCGAGAGGCTGAAAGCCGGCGTGCCGGACTAGCAGAAATTCATTGACGGACAGATCACTGGTGTAGAGACCTTCTCGGTTGATCGCGAGGCGCTCCCGGCCCGCGTCGGGCACGCCCTCGGTGCTGGTGGGGTCATAGGCCATGGCTTGTTTCCTTTCGAGATGACGGGAAGGTGGATCGGCTCAGCGCATGGAGATGACGCTCAACGGATTGGCAGTCGCCCCGCGTTCGGCGAGGTCTGGGTCCTCGCGGACGGCGGTGCCCATGACATGGAAGGTGACCTCGAGATCCTCGGATTCAACAAGGCCCCGCTTGACTTGATGGGTCCGGAAACCCTGGGCGATCTGTACGCCGACCAGCCCATCGGCGTCCAGGCTGCGCGCTTGACTCGCCGCGGCGCCGACCGCCTTCTCGCGCGCCTCATAGACGCCCTGGGTGAAGTCGCGGAGCTCCTGGTTGGCCCAGGCGCTCCCGCCCCACGTGCTGGTGGCCATCTGGGTCTGGCGCGTCGCCGGCACGTAATGGACGCTCGTGTGGGCCGCGATCCCGACCGGGCGGACCCCCGCTCGGAAGAGCTGCACGAACTGCTGACCCGAGAGGTCGGTGAGCACGGTCTCCCCGTCGGGATGGCGCATGTCCGACGCCAGGCGCACGGCGGTTCCAATCGCGATGAACTCGATCGCCCCCGCCGCCCAATCGTGTGCACCGCGAACGATCCGCACCCCGACGACCGCATCGGCACCGGCAAGTCGCGTCTCCTCGATGAGACGGGAAAGAGCGAGGCGACGGCTTTCGTTGAAGGCACTTGAAAGGACGGTCACCTCGGTCGGTGCATTGAAGTAGACCGGCTGCCAGCCGACCTTGTAAATCGACGAACCCATGACTTGCGTCACGGGACGAACCCCGAGCCCGGCGAGCAGCGAAAACTCCTGCACTGACAGATCGCTGCTGAACAGCCCTTCCTCATCCGCCGCGAGCTGGCGCAGCCGCTCCTCCGCAGCAAGCGGCAACCCACCCGCTTCGACGCGCCGGCGGGACTCCTCCGCGCGAAGGCCGGCCTGCTCGGCGGCCTCGCTGCGGGCGCGCTCGGCAGAGAGCTCCTCCTCGCTCTTTCGACGAAACCACGGTGTCATGCGGGGTTACGTCCATTTCCCTGCGCACCCCAGCGAGACGAGGAGGACGCGACAAAGTGAAACGAACCGGTCAGCGCCACGACCAACGATCCTACGCCCCCGCCCAACTCACCCTCCTAGATCGATTCAGCTTGATCAGACGAGAAGCTCACGCAACGTGTCATACGCGGACTCAGCGACCTGGGCTTGCTCGACCAGAGCCTTGGTCAGCTCACTCACCCATTCGGGAACACTCAGCTCCTGCGTTCGCAGAACGATGCCGCGGACGCTCTTGGCTCGACGGGCCGCCACGTGGTTGCCTTCGCAGACCAGCGTGTAGGTCTCATCGCCAAGTTCGCAACTGATTCGGACAACGAGTGTGCGCGGGCCCAGCAGTCGGGTACGCCTTCGGTCGACCTTCGTCACGTCCGGGACCGACTCCTCGAGCCAGGTCCCGAGCGCATTGACGAACGTCGTGAGGTCGCGACCGTCCGCGCGTAGGGCGGCTGCGGCCAGATCAGCGTCGAGAGACTCGCTCATCCCGACCATTTTCGCGCGATCAGCATCAACGTGTGGCCGAAGCTCGCCGCCCTCGGCCTGGAGCCGATCCGGTCGACAGGTCTCAACGCGCGCTGCACCGCCGGCGGCATCCGTCTCCACGTGTAGGTCACGGCGTGCAGTTCCGGGACGAGTCCGGCCACCCTGGCATCGGCGAGTAACTGGCCCGGCGAGAGAGGGACATCGTCAGGGGTTCCGTGGACGCGCACCGCCAGCCCGGTCTCATTGGCCAGACGCAACCCGAACCCCACCGGATGCCACGCTCCCGGCTCGATCGCCACCAGCGCGCCCCCCGGCCGCAACAGCCGAGCTGCCTCCTGGAAGTACCCCAGCAGCGGTCCATGGAAGGCCAGGTGGTGGAGGACCAGCCGGTAGAGCACGACATCGAAGGAGCCCGGCGGCAGGTCCAGGCTCCCTGCGTGGCCGACTCGCGCTTCGTCGGCGCGCGCGGTGTGCATCACCCCCGCCACTCGCTGCGGGTCGGCGTCGACCGCCACGAGCCGGAACCCAGGCGCCGGGAAGAGGTGCCGTCCGGGATGCCACCCGGCGCCGACAGAGAGGACGTCGCCCCGTTCCAGCGGTAGCCGCCGATCCAGGATCCGCCGCTCACGAAACATCATGTGGCGATAGTGATCCTCCAGCGTCGAGCGGCGGCTCAGCCGATCCAGGAGGTTGTCTTCGGTGTATGGCTCCGAGCCCGGCTCAGTCGCGGAGCCCGCCGTCGTCATCCGCGGCTCCGTGCCAGCGGCAAGATCGAGCGCAGCCGGGTGCGCATGCGCCACCAGGCTCCGTCGTAGATTCGCGAAAGCATCTGATCGCGCTCTGCCACCCTCGCCTCGGCCGCCGCGAGATGAGCCTCGCTGAGACCCAGCTGGTGGCGGAGCCGCTCGGCCTCGGCCGCCCGCTCACGTAACGCCGCGCGCTCACGGTGGGCTGCGTCCAGCTCCTCTTGCAGCTCGGTGGCGGAGTGCAGATACGTGGCCGCCCATTCCCCTCCGGCGCGCCGTAGCCGAATGCGCAACTCCAGCTGGCGCCCGGGATCCAGCAGCTGCTCCAGCCAGGCCGTGTTCTGGCGCACGCGTGACGGCCAGGACTGTCGACGGCCAGTTCCGCGGAAGTGCACGACGGTCGGCTCGGGACTGCACGCGCTGCGTGCGCCTGCGGCGAGGGCACGCAGCCACAGGTCCTGATCTCCCTCACGAGGAAGCTCTGCGTTCCACCCACCGATGGAGCGGGCCAGGCCGGCCCGAAGGCTCACCGAGCCCATCGGGTTGGAGTTCATGAAAGCGAGCCGTTCCGCCGCCAGGGGAACGCTCCAATCGGCGCCGACCCACTCCAGCGAGTCGTCAGGATGGACCAGCACTGCTTGGTTCTGGACCAGGTCGAACCTGCCCGTGTCCCACAGCTTTCCGATCTGCTCAAGATGGTCGGGGGCGAGCAGATCGTCATCACCAAGCCACAGGATGGCCTCGCCGCGAGCATGCTGGAGTGAGTGGTTACGGTGCTCGTAGCCATATCCCGGCGCCTTGGGAAGCTCCGCCACTTCAACGAGCGGAGCCGCCAAGCCTCGCAGCGCCTCTGCCGTCCCATCGCTGCAGCCGTCGCAGAGGACGATGACCTGCTCCGGTGGGCGAGTCTGCGCAAGCGCGCTCCGTACGGCGAGCAGGACGGTGTCGCGCCGATTATGGGTCGGGATCGCGATCGTAAACCGGGTCCGCACCTCGGATATGATCGCGCAGAGTGCCGATCAAGCGTGATGACCAGACGGCCACCGCCGAGGGCGAGGCACTGATCCGACTTCCACAGGACATGGTTGTCCGGGACCTGGTGACCCACGCCGACGAACGTGGAACGGTCTGCGAGCTCTTTGACCCGCGATGGAGAGTCAGCGAGGACCCGATGGTGTTCGCCTACACCTTCACGATCCGGCCCAGGGCGGCGAAGGGATGGGGCATCCACTTTGAGCATGAGGACCGGTACGCATTCCTCTCCGGTGAGCTGGAGATCGTCCTTTACGACGCCCGGGATGACTCCCTCACCGCAGGCCAGGAGTCTCGCCTGGTGCTCTCCGAGCTGCACCGCAAGCTCGTTACGATCCCCGCCGGCGTCTGGCACGCCGAGCGAAACATCGGGGCGACCGACGTGCGGGTGGTCAACTTTCCCACCATTCCCTATGACCACGCCAACCCTGACAAGTACCGGCTGCCCTTGGACACAGACGAGCTGCCGGTGAGCCTGGGGCCGGCCTGGCGGGGATGGTGAGCGCGCGGGACTGAGTCCCGCGACGCACCCTCGTGCCCGCCGGGCAGCTGCGCCGTGGGAGGATCCCGCGACGATGGCCAGCGAACTCCAGCGCTCGTGCGAGACCGTGCTCCGGCGCAACTGGCGCGAAGGCGAGCGGCTGAGCGATGGCGTCCCCTTCGCCTACACCTGCCCGAGCCCTGGCCACTATCCCTGGCAGTGGTACTGGGACTCGTGCTTCAGCGCGCTCGTGTGGCGGCGGTTCGACCCCAACCGCTCGCGCCGCGAGCTGGAGTCGTTGCTGGCAGCTCAGCGGGACGACGGCTTCATCGGACACACCATCTTCTGGAACACGCCGCTGACCGGCGCGCGCCGCTTCACCTACAACGTCACCTCGCCCGACGCCCTGATGACCTCAAGCATCCAGCCGCCCGCGCTGGCCTGGGCTTGGCGGATCGCGGTGGGAGACCCCGCGGAGGTCCCCGGCATCCTCCGCCACCACCAGTGGCTCGCCGAGCACCGTGACCTCGATGGCGATGGCCTGATCTGGATCGTCCAGCCCGACGAGTCCGGGCTCGACGCCTCGCCGCAGTTCGACGCCATCTGGGGGCGGCAGGCCCACGGTCGCCCCGGTTACGTTCGCCTGGTGCGTCGCAATCGCCATCTTGGTTTTGACCTACGCAGGATCGCCGCCGCCGGCGGTCCTGTGTGCTGTGAGGTGCTGACCAACGTGGTGCACTCGCTCTCCCGGACCGCGCTGGGGCTGCCGTCGCTGACCGAGGTCATCGTCGAGCGGATGTACGACGAGGAGCGCGGCCTGTTCTGGCCGGTGGCCCAACCGCGGCTGCTGAAGCCACCGGCGCTGACCTGGACCGCGCTGGCTCCGCTTGCCCTCCCCGACCTCCCGGAGGAGATCGGGCACCGGCTGGTACGCGAGCACCTGCTGGATCCCGAGCGCTTCTGGCTGCCCTTCCCCCCGCCGTCGGTCGCCGCCGATGACCCCACCTTCTCTCGCGACGACCGCGGGGTGCTCGGCGTTCGCCGGTACTGGCGGGGCCCGACATGGGTCAACTCGGCGTGGCTGCTGTGGCTTGGACTGGTGCGTCTGGGCTACAGCGCGGAGGCCCTGGAGCTGGTTGGCCGGATCGATGAGGTGGTGCAGCGCGCGGGCCTGCGCGAGTACTACGACCCCTACACCGGCAAGGGGATGGGGACGACCGACTTCGCGTGGTCGACGCTGGCGCTGGAGCTGACCGACCCCGACGACCGGGCTGCAACGAGCTACCTCGGGGCGCCGGAGAGCCTACCGCCGGCATCGCGCCAGTGAGCCTTCCGGCGCGCGCTACCGTAAACGGTATGGATACCGACACCAACACCAGCAGCGCCGCCGAGCTCAGTGAGGAGCAGTGGCGAGAGCGTCTGACGCCAGAGCAGTACGAGATCCTCCGCCGCCAGGGCACCGAGCGCCCGTTCACCGGCAAGTACTGGGACGTCAAGGAGAACGGCATGTACCGCTGTGCCGGATGCGGCGCCGAGCTGTTCAGCTCGAACACCAAGTTCGACTCGGGTACCGGCTGGCCGAGCTTCTACGAGCCGGCCGTGGCCCAGAACGTGGAGCTGCACACCGATCGCAGCATGTTCATGAAGCGCACCGAGGTTCGCTGCAAGCACTGCGGCGGTCACCTGGGCCACGTGTTCGACGATGGTCCAAACCCGACCGGTCAGCGCTACTGCATCAACTCCTGCGCGCTGGAGCTCGACTCCACGCCGGAGAGCTGAGCCCGGCTAGGACTCAACCCGCCTCCGGCGGCGCAGCCTGATCACGAGATAGGCGACAACGGCGAGCACCACCAGGGCGATCGCGCCGTAGACGCCGACTTTCTCCACCACGCGGGCCGCGGCATTACCGCCGAAATAGCCGGCGAGGCCGAAGGTCAGCCCCCAGCTGATCGCCCCCAGCGCGTTCCAGAAGAAGAACTCCGGGAAGCGCATGTGGTTGATGCCGGCGAGCCACGCGACCGCCACCCGGACCAGCGCCACCCAGCGGCCGAAGAAAACGCTCTTGTTCCCGTGGCGCTGGAAGAAGCGATCGCCGGCATCGATCGCGCGCGTGCGGTGATCCCGGAACGGCCCCCGCCCCTGCAGCACCTCCCGCCCGAACCTCCGTCCCAGCAGGTACCCGATGTTGTCGCCCAGGATCGCGGAGGTGATCCCGATCACCAGCACCAGCCAGATCTCCAACCGGCCCTGGCTGGCCAGTACCGCGGCCAGCAGCAGCGCGGTCTCACCCGGGGACGGGACGCCCATCGACTCCAGGCCGATCACCGCCGGCAGGAGGTAGCCGAGCCCGCTGGAGACGCCGAAGATCGCGGCGAGCGCGTCGGGCATCAAACGTCGGGATTGCGCAGCACCGCCAGCAGCGACAGCCCAGCCGGGAGCGTCCGGCCGCTGGTCAGCCACTTCGCCTCCAAGCGCAAGGGCCGCTCCAGCAAGCCGTTCAGCCAGGCCGGGCCCAGCTTCAGATCCAGGGCGTGCTCACCGTCGGAGCGGCGTGCGCGCTGAGCGATCCGCACCGCCGCAGCCGGTGCGAGCAGCAGGCTATTGAACGAGGTCATGCGCGAGAGCTCCCACCCGGCGCCCGCCGCGGCCGTGCGCAGCGAGCGGCGGTTGTAGCGACGGTAGTGATGGTTGGCCTCGTCGTGCCGTGACCAAAGCGCCTGATATGCGGGAACGGTCACCAGGAGCCACCCCCCGGGGCGAGTCACCCGCCGGAGCTCCCGCAGGGTGACGCCGTCGTCTGGCGTGTGCTCGATCACGTCCAGACAAGTGATCAGATCGAAGGTTCCCTCCGCCCAGGGGAGCTCCTCCAGCCGGCCGATGCGAACGTCGAAATCCCCGCGGTCACGGGCGACCCGCGCGGCCTCCGGATTCAGCTCCACGCCGGAGACCTCGCCGCGGGGGCTCAGCTCCTCCAGCGTGCGACCAGAGCCGCATCCCGCGTCCAGCACCCGCGCCGACGAGGGCAGCGGGAGCCGAGCAAGTTCGGTGTTGATGATCAGCCGGCGTCCGCGATACCACCAGTGGTGCTCGTCAACGTCCAGCATCGCCTGCATCAAGCGATCGTCCATGGCGAGGATGCTGCCAGTTACGCCACGGTGAGAGGGTCCTGGTCCGGTGCCCGAGCGCCCGGAAGCCGCAGCACGAAGCACGCGCCGGGGCCGCCGTGATCCTCCAGCGCCAGGGTTCCGCCCATCCGTTCGGCCAGTTCACGCCCGATTGCCAGTCCGAGCCCGAAGCCGGCCTGCCCGGCAGTGCTGCGGCCCCGCTGGAAGCGCTCGAAGATCAGATCCCGCTCGGCAGGATCCACCCCCGGCCCCTCGTCCCTGACCCGCAACACCGGCTCGGGTGCGCGCTCCAGCTCCACCCGCACCTCAGAACCCTCCGGACTCACTCGGACCGCGTTGTCCAGCAGGATGCGGAGAATCCGCGCCACGCTGCCAGGATCGCCCAGCACCCACACCGGTGCGCCCGGATCCTCCAGGCGCGAGGAGATCTCGCGCTCGGCTGTTCCAAGCTCGAACTCCGCCAGCACGGCCCGCCCCAGCTCGCCCAGCTCCACCGGCTCGGAGCGCAGCTGGACCTCAGCGTCGATCCGGCTGAGATCCAACAGGTCGGCTGCGAGCCTTCCCAGGCGACGGGACTGCGACCGCGCGCGGTCAAGCAGCGAGCGGGCGTCTTCGAGATCCGGGCTTCCGGCCTGAAGGTCGTCGTCCAACAGCTCCAGCATGCCGTCCAGCGAGGCGAGCGGCGTACGCAGCTCGTGGGAGGCGGTGGCGACAAACGCCCGCCGGGCCTCCTCCTGGTGTTGCAGGCGCAGCTGCATGATCGCGAAGGTCCGGGCCAGGTCGCCCACCTCGTCCCGCGCGCGGTCTACCGGCACCTCCACTGCGGGACCAGCCCTCGTCAGTTCCAGCGCCGCCTGCCGCAGGCGACGCAACCTCCGCACCAGCCGCGCTGAGAGCGGAATGCCCAGGATCAGCGTCAGGGCCAAACCGGCGAGCGCCGCGGTGAGGAAGGCAGTTCTGACCACGTGAGTCACGTCGCTGAGCTCGCCGATCGGCTTGCGCACGGCGAGCACGAACTGCTGTCCGTCGGTACGAAACGGAATCGCCACCCGAGCGAACTCCGTGCCGTCGAGAAGCCCGAAGCTCTCGATCTTGCGCCCGCCGCGGAACGCTGCGGCCACGTCGTCGTATTGGTCCTGGTCGACGTCGGCCTCGGAGGGCAGCGACGGTAGCAACAGGTGTCCGTAGCCATTCACGCCGGGATATCCGAGGACCCGAACCAGGGTGCCTGCGCCGATCCGGTTGGCCAGCGCGTGCTGCAGGGAGCGCAGATCGACGGTAGCCGTCTTGGCCTTCGGTGCGGTGGCCGCCGCGCCAAGATCGCTGAGATGGAGCCCCGCGAACGAGCTGGCCGGGGTCTTGCCAAGGTCCTTCTCCAGGGTCTGCTGAGACGCCGTTCGGAGCTCGTTCTCCAGCGGTCCCAGCAGGGCAACCGCCGCTACGGCCAGCGTGGCCACCGCGGTGACCAACACCACGCCGACGATCCGGCCGCGCAGGCCGAGGGCGCGAGAGAGTGGTCGCGCCCTGACCATCAGGGGCCCCGGAGGCGGTAGCCGGCACCCCGCACGGTGAGGATGTGCCGTGGCTTCTCGGGTTCGGGCTCCAGCTTCTCTCGCAGATGGCGGATGTGCACGTCGATCGCGCGGGGGTCGCGGTAGGCGCTGTCGCCCCAGATGGCCCGGAGCAGCTCCTGTCGGTTCAGCAGCCGGCCGGGCTGCGCCATCAAAGCGTCCAGCAACTCGAACTCCGAGAAGGTCAGGCGGACGGCCCGATCCCCCACTCTCACCTCGCGCTGGGCCCGGTCCAGCCGGATCGGTCCGACCACGAGAACCTCGTCTCCCATCGCTCGGGTGCCGGCGCGTCGCAGGACGGCCCGGATGCGACTGCGCAGCTCCGCCAGCCCGAACGGCTTGGTGACGTAGTCATCGGCCCCGGCCTCCAACCCCAGGACCGCGTCGGCCTCCGAGTCAAGCGCGGTCAGCATGATGATCGGAACAACGTTGCGGCGCCCCCGAAGAGTCCGGCACACCTCATAGCCGTCCGGCCCCGCGCCGAGCGCCACGTCGAGCAGCACGATGTCGAAATGGTCGGTGCTGGCCCGATCGATGGCGGCGCGCCCGTCGCCCACGCCCATCACCCGGTGACCCTCCCGGGAGAACGAGCGGGTGAGCATCTCCCGGAGATCGGACTCGTCGTCAACGACGAGAATGCTGAGCGACGCGTCGGCGTCGCGCGGACCCGGCGCTACGAACTGCGTGGGAGCGGGCTCGCTGCTCATCGGAGTGGCGATCGTACCGTCCCGTCCGGGCCGCACGCCCGGGTTGCACTCCGTGCAGAGACCGATCGCCGTCCTCCGCACGGCGAAGGACACGCGCCTCAGCGGGCTACGAGGGTGCGCTCGGCCGCCGCCCGCTTGGGAGGCGGCTGAGCCTCTGGCACCGGACTCGTCCTGGGGACGAGCCGCCCCGCAGCGGCCACAGCCCAGAGCACCACCAGCCAGGTTCCCGTGGCCAGCGCAACGTGCACCCAGACCATGTCGCTGGGCAACGCCAGCTCGTACTGCACGCTGCCGATCAGACCCTGGGCGGCGACCAACACGCCGAGCACGGTGACCGGCTCAAGCGCATCCTGGCTCGCGCCCCGATGGCGCCGGAGCAGCCACACGCCGACGACCGCCACTCCAAACAGCGCGGCAATGGCCGCGTGCTGGTGCACGACCCACTTCAAGGTGCCGGCCCCCTTGAACTCCAGCCGGTGGATCCGTTGCCCGGGGGAACCCCCGGCGTGCGGTCCGGCCGCGGTCGCGGCGGTGCCGGCGAAGATCGTCAGCGCGCCCAGCGGCGCCAGTGCCCGGACCGACCAAACCGTCACACGGTCCTCTGAGCGAGCGCGCTCACCCGGCTCGTACGCGCTTCGCCAGGCCAGGGCGATGGCCCCGACCAGTATCAGCATCGACAGCCCAAAGTGGGCCATCACGAACCCGGGAGCGAGGTGTTCGCGCACGGTGAACCCGCCGAGCACCGCCTGGGCGACGACGCCGAGGGGCAGTGAGGCCGCCAGCAACGCCAGGTCCCGTCGGTAGGGCCGGCGGAAGAACGCCAGCACGGCCGTCGCGACCGTGAGCACGCCGACGATTCCCGACAGCGTCCGATTGCCGAACTCGATCAGAGCGTGAGTGCTGAGCGGCGGTAGCGCGTGGCCGTAGCACCTGGGCCAGTCCGGGCACCCGAGGCCGGATCCGGTCAGCCGCACAGCCGCACCCGTGAGCACGATCAGCGTCAGCGCAGCCAGGGTCGCATAGGCCAGGTGGCGGAAGCGGAGCGGGCTGATCACGAGGCGGGAGCGCATCGGCGAGAGGTGCGGCGCGGGCGGGCCCAGTGCTACCGCACGGTCTGAAACTGGAGATTATCCGCGAGCTCTCGCAAGGTGGGCGCCGTGGCGTCCCGCTCCGATGGGATCAGCTCCAGGTCCGCCGGCCACTCGATCCCGACCTCGGGGTCATTGAAGCGGAAACCACCCTCGGTCCGCGGGTCGTAGTAGGAGGAGACCTTGTAGGCGACGTCCGCCATCTCGCTGAGGACACAGAACCCATGCGCGAAGCCATCGGGGCAGAGCACCTGGTGGTGCTCGACGTCGTCAAGCGGAAAGCCCTCCCACCGCCCGAAATGCGGCGAGCCGGGACGAATGTCCACCACTACGTCAAAGATCGTCCCGCGT
Source organism: uncultured Solirubrobacterales bacterium (assembly GCA_963731435.1). Classification (GTDB taxonomy): domain Bacteria; phylum Actinomycetota; class Thermoleophilia; order Solirubrobacterales; family Solirubrobacteraceae; genus Palsa-465. The sequence continues at coordinate 138,092 of CAVSVF010000001.1, read as the reverse complement.
ACGCACCGGATCAGCTTTGCCTGACCAGGCTGGAAGTGCATCCCGCGCACCACGCCGCGCCGGGAGCGGGAGTGGTTGTCCTGCACGAAATCGCAGGCGAGGCCTCGTGACTCAAGCGCCGAGCGGCGGAAGGTCTCCAGGAAGAAGCCGCGCTCGTCACCCCGGACCTCTGGCGCCAGCAGGACCGGTCCGCTCAGGCGTGTGGGGAGAGCACGCACAGGCCGCAATGTAGCCTAGGCCGGCAGTCCCGACCCACAGCGCCGGCTCCTAACCCAGATTTTCCCTCTCAAATGCGCGTCCTCGTCACCGGCGGCGCCGGATTCATCGGCGCCAACGTCGCCATCGGCCTGAAGGCCCGCCATCCCGACTGGCAGCTCGTCGCCTTCGACAACCTGCGGCGCCGGGGCAGCGAGCTCAACCTGCCCCGGCTGAGGGCAGCCGAGGTGGCGTTCGTACACGGAGACGTGCGTGACCTGCAGGACCTCCTGGAGGTTCCGGGCACCGACGTTCTGGTGGAGTGCTCGGCCGAGCCTTCGGTGATGGCGGGCGTCGGCGGCAGCCCGGACTACGTGGTGGGCTCGAACCTGATCGGGGCCTACAACTGCCTGGAGCTGGCGCGGCGGCGGCAGGCCGGAGTGGTGTTCCTGTCGACCAGCCGCGTGTATCCGGTGGCACCGCTGCAGGAGCTCCGGCTGGAGGCCGCCGCCACCCGGTTTGAGCTCTCCGCCACCCAGGCTGTTGCCGGCGCTTCCCCGGAGGGGATCTCCGAGGAGTTCCCGCTCGCCGGCGCGCGCACGCTATACGGCGCAACCAAGCTTGCCGCGGAGCTGCTGATCGCCGAGTACCGCGAGAGCTACGGCGTGGCCGCGGTGATCGATCGCTGCGGGGTAATCGCCGGGCCGTGGCAGATGGGCAAGGTCGATCAGGGCATATTCAGCTTCTGGATGCTCGCCCATCACTTCCAGCGTCCACTCAGCTACATCGGCTTCGGGGGCGAAGGCAAGCAGGTGAGAGATCTCCTGCACGTGGAGGACCTGGCCGACCTCCTGGAGGAGCAGATCACCGACCTTCCGCGCTGGGATGGCGCCACGGTCAACGTCGGTGGCGGGCGTGCGTGCAGCCTCTCGCTGGCGGAGACCACGGAGATGTGCGCGGAGATCACGGGTAACCGGGTCCCGGTGGGAAGCGCGGCCGAAGACCGTCCCGGCGATCTGCCGGTCTATCTGTCGGACTGCCGCAAGCTGTTCTCGCTCACCTCCTGGCGACCACGCCGCGATCCCCAAGCGATTCTCAGCGACATCCACCAGTGGGTGGTTGATCACGAGGACGCGCTGGCCCAGGCGATCTAAGCCCCGCCGGGCCGGATGGCGGGTCAACCGGAAATCGCCATCAAACTGGGTACCCTCACGCGGCATGCCGACTGCCATCGTCACTGGGTCAGGGGGGCTGATCGGCTCCGAGTCCGTGCGGCACTTCGTGGGGCGAGGCTACGACGTGCTGGGCTTGGAGAACGACATGCGCGCCCGCTTCTTCGGCCCCACCGCCTCCACCGCCCCTGCCACCGACCGACTCCTGCGCGAACTGGGAAGCTCGTTCCGCTCCCTGGAGATCGACATTCGGGATATGGATGGTGTGGACGGTGCCTTTCGTGAGGTCGCGCCGTCGCTGGAGCTGGTGATCCACACCGCGGCGCAGCCCTCCCATGACTGGGCGGCCTCGGCGCCCCAGACCGACTTTGGCGTCAACGCCAACGGCACGCTGAACCTGCTGGAGGCTGCGCGGCACCACGCCCCGGACGCCACCTTCATCTTCTGCTCCACCAACAAGGTCTACGGGGATCTTCCCAACCAGCTTCCGCTGCTCGAGCAGCAGGGCAGGCTGGAGCTCGCGACCGATCACCCCTACTACGAAGGCATCGACACCTCGATGTCGATCGACAGCTCAACCCACTCACTGTTCGGGGTCTCCAAGGCGGCCGCCGATCTGCTGGTGCAGGAGTACGGGCGGTACTTCGGGATGCCCACGGTGTGCTTTCGCGGAGGCTGTCTGACCGGCCCCAACCACGCCGGCGCCAAGCTCCACGGCTTTCTCTCCTACCTGATGCGGTGCACGATGACCGGCGAGCCTTACACGGTGTTCGGGTACGGCGGCAAGCAGGTCAGGGACAACATCCACGCCGCCGACCTGGTCGCTGCTTTTGAGGCCTTTCACCGCTCCCCGCGTCCAGCCGCCGTCTACAACATCGGCGGCGGGCGGAGCAGCAACTGCTCGATGCTGGAGGCGATCGACCTCTGCCAGGGGATCGTCGGGCGGGAGCTGGACTGGCAGCTATCCGACGAGAACCGGATCGGCGACCACCGCTGGTGGATCTCCGACCTGGAGCCTTTCCGCCGCGATCACCCTGGCTGGGATATCACCCGGGACGTAGAAGCGATCCTGCGAGAGATCCACGAGCTCAACGCCGAGAGGTGGCTCGTGGCCCGATGAAGCTGTCGGTGGTGATCCCTGCCCACAACGAAGTGGATTCGGTCGGCACCACGGTGGAGGAGACCGCAGCCGAGCTTGAGCAGAAGGAGATCGACTACGAGATCGTCGTCGTGGACGACGCCAGCGGTGACGGGACTGGAGAAGTGGTGCGAGGGATCGCCGAGCGCAATCCTCGCGTGCGCTACCTGCGCTCGCCACATCCGCCGGGGTTCGGACATGCCGTGCGAGCGGGGCTGGAGGTCTACACGGGCGACGCCGTGGCGATCATGATGGCCGATCTCTCGGACTCACCGCGTGACCTGGTCCTCTACTACCGAGTGCTGGAGCAGGGTTACGACTGCGCGTTCGGCACCCGGTTTGGCAACGGAGGCCGGGTGGAGGGCTATCCGGTGCTGAAGCTGACGATCAACCGCGTCGTCAACGCCGGCATCCGGTTGCTCTTCCAGCACGGCTACAACGACACCACCAACGCATTCAAGGCCTATCGACGCCACGTCGTCGAGCAGATCCAGCCCCTGCTCTCCAACCATTTCAACCTCACGGTGGAGATGCCGCTGAAAGCGCTCGTTCGCGGCTTTAACTATGCAGTGGTTCCGGTGACATGGACCAATCGCCGGCATGGGACCTCCAAGCTGCGGCTCAACGAGATGGGGAGCCGCTACGCGTTCATCGTCCTCTACGTCTGGCTCGAGCATCACCTGAGCCGAGGTGACTACCGCCGCAGAGACCTGCCGAGTGCGGATCCGGTCACGCCCGGCCAACCTGGCGTGTGACCGCGCGGGCTCGCCTGCCATGGCTGATCCCGGGTTGGTGGTCGGGGGCCTGATCGTGCTGCGCTGCATCGCCTCGCTGCACGCCATCGCGCTGCCGGGGCTGCAGCAGGACGAGACGCTGTTCGTCAATGCGGCCACGCTGAGGGTTCCCGAACGTCAATCTGGCCCACTCGTTCGACGGAATCCCGCTGATGATCTTCCCGTACATCGGCGCGCTGAAGTCCTGGCTGTATGACCCCGTGTTCGCGGTGTTCGGTACCTCGGCGACCACGGTCCGGCTTCCGGCGGTGCTGATCGTATGCGTCGGTCTGGTGCTGCTGTACTTCGCCGTGCGAGAGCTGATCAACGTGCCGGTCGCGCTGCTGGTCACCGCCGTGCTCAGCTTTGACAACAGCCTCTTCTGGCTCACCCGGGACGACGTGGGGCCCTCGGCGATCGAGTTCACGCTCAAGGCCGCGGCCGTTTTCTGCGCGGCGCGGCTGGCCCGAAGACCCTCGGCCGGTGGGTGCTGGCGCTGCTGGCCGCACTGGCGCTCGGCACGTTCAACAAGCTCAATTTCATCTGGACGGTCAACGCGGCCGTGGCCGTATCGGTGGTGGTGGCATGGCGCTACCGCACGGTGCTGACTGCAAACCGCCGGCTGATCGTCCTGTGGGTGCTGGGGCTGGCAGTCATCTACGCCTGCTTCGGTCTCTACTACCTCGGGGAGCACATCGGCTCCATCGGCGGCGGCACCGGGGCGGCAAGCGGCGGAAGCCTGCTTTCCCGAACCTGGCCGCAGTTTCGAGTGGGGACCAGGGCGATCCTCTCCGGCACCTGGTTTTACGGCTACGCCCTTGGGCCGCTGTCCCCGCGCGATGTGGTGGTGGCGATCTTCGTCGTGCTGTTCTGCGCCGGGCGCTCGCCAGCATCCTTTGGCCGCGCGCGCGCAACCTGGCGGTGGCCTGCCTCGCTCTGACCACCCTGCTCATCGCCATCCAGAACCTGCTCACCGCGCAGGCCACCGCGGGTTGGCACTACATCTCCATCTACCCGTTCGTGACCGTCGTCGCCGGCTATGGCGCCTACGTCGCCGCGCGGGCGATCGCTGCGAAGTCGGCTCTTTGTGAACGTCGCGCTGCTGGCGCTCGGCGCGCTGTCGCTCACCTACAGCGGGGTGCTGCTGGCCAAGTATTTCCGGGCGCTGCCCGCCGAGCCTGTCAACTCCAGGCTGGTCACCGGCGATCTACAAGCTGAGCAGCTACCTACATCGGCCAGCGCGCCCAGATCTTTACTGCCGATTGGGGAATCGCCAACCCTCTGTTCACGCTGCATCCGGGGCGGGAATACAACGACCTGGCCTTCCAATTGATGAGCAGCGGCCAGTCCGGCGCGGTGAGGCAGGAGCTGGCCCAGGCCAACGGAACCAAGCTCGTCGTCACGCACGTAAAAGGGAAGCTGCAGTTTCCCGTTACCGAGACGAATCTGTCTGTGGCGCTGGGCAAGCACCTAAGGCCCATCCTGACGGTCCGCGGTAACCACGGGGTCCCTGTTTACGAGGTGTACACGTACCGATGACGCGCAGCCGCGTACGCAGGCTGGTCGGCGTGCTGATCGCCCTCGGCGCTCTGGCCTGGGCGCTGCTTCCTGTATTGACCGTGAAGGCGGAGCCGCTGTCGATGCAGCCTGCCCCAGACACAAGGGAATACGCAGACGCCGCGTGGCAGCTCGCCCACGGCCATGGCTACGTGATGTTCTACAACGAACACAAGAACGGGTTTTACGGCCACGTCGCACTGCCCCCGCGGTATCCGTTCGGCACCTCGGTCGCGCTGGCGCCGTTCGCCGGCCTTATCAGCAAGTATCCGGAGAGCGTGCAGATCGGCTCTCGAGTCATCTCGGCGCTGTACGTGCTTTCGGTGATCCTGGCGGCCTGGCTGCTCGGCGGGCCGGTCGCGGCCACGATCGCCGCGTTGCTCGTCGGCTCCTCGCCGTTTGCCCATGTTTCCGCTTCGCTGATCCTCTCAGACGCGCTCGCCGCGATGCTCACGGTGGGCATCCTGATCGTGCTCAAGCTCTCGTTCCGTGGCGCAGCGGTGGCCGCTGGCGCGCTGGCCGGAGCGCTGATCTGCGTGCGTCTACTGGGATTGGTGTCGCTTCCCGCAGCGTTGCTGGCGATGCCCGGACGTCGCGCCAAGCTGTTGGTGCTGGCCGGTGCCGCACCATTGGTGGGAGCGCTGGCGTTGTACCAGTGGCACACGTTCGGCAGTCCGTTCCTTACCGGTTACAACTACTGGCTGCCCAGCCTGCACCCGTTCTCGGGCTCGTTTGTGTTCGGCCAGCCGCTGACCCACGAAGGCCCATTCGTATATCCCGACAGATTGAACGGCAGTCTGCTCAGCTGGCTGTGCCCGTGCGCGGTCGGCGGCGCCATGACAAAGATGGCGAACGCCGCCTTCTACCCCGTAGTCGCCGCAGGCTTCTTCTGGGTGATGACGCCGCCGCTGACGGGCATCATCGGGTTCGTGGCAATGATCCGGCGGCGCCTGACCCCCACCGCCCGATACGCGCTGATCACGGTGGTGCTCAACCTGATTTTGGTCGCGTTCTACTTCTACTCGGCGGCGCGCTTCATCGCCCCAGCCGTATCGCTCCTGATCGTCTACGCCTCGGTGGAGGGCTCGAGCTTTCTGTCCTGGCTGCGGCGCCGCTGGAATACCGGGGGCGGCTCGCTGTGGTTTCAGCGAGCCTGAACGCCCTGAAGCCGCGCAGTCGGCCGCCGCGGCGCCAGCGTCAGGAGCTCGGACAGCCGCTCGGTCATCAGCGCCGGCGAGCATTGCGCCGCGGCCAGCGCCTGGCCGTTGCGCGACAGCGCCCGCCAGAGCTCGGCGTCGGCGAGCACGCGGACCACTCGGTCGGCCAGCTCCTGCGGCGTCGTACCGATCAGCAGCTGCTCGCCGTCCACCGCGGCGAGGCCCTCGGCCCCGATCGGGGTGGTCACCACCGGCAGGCCGGCGGCCAGCGCCTGGGTGACCTTGCCCTTGAGCCCCGCCCCGTAGCGGAGCGGAGCCACCAGCGCCGCGGAGGTGTCGATCAGCGAGTCGAGGTCGGCCACCCAGCCCTCCACCCCCACCCGCGGCCCGGCCAGCGCCTCGATCTCCGGAGGCGGGTCGGAGCCCACGATCCGCACCGGCACGTCGGGCAGCACGCTGCCAGACCAGCGGCATGACCTCGCTGACCAGCTCCAGAGCGCCGTCGATGTTGGGGTCGTGCTCGAAGCCGCCCACGAACAGCGACGCCCGGAGCGGCGCTCCGGCGGAGGCACCCGCTCGCGAACCGGGTTGACGTTGGGGAGCACGTGAACCTGCGCGTCGGGCACCTCCTCGAGCACCCGCCGGCGCTCGTCCTCGGTGACCACGATCGTCGCCTCGCTGGCCCGGATCATCGCCAGCTCCAGCTCCCGCTTGGCCGCCGCCTTGGGCGGAAGCGCCTCGCCGGCCTCGAGGTCGATGCCCAGCCGGCGAGCCTCCCGGACCCAGTGGAGATCGACGGTGTCATAGACGATGGCGGCGTTCGGCGCGTGCTCGCGGACGTGCTCCATCCATCGTCCCGCCACCTGGGGGCGGCTGAGGATGACCAGGCCGAGGCTCTCGCCGATCTCGGTCACGGCGGTCGGTCAGGTCGATCCCGTAGAGGACCTCGACGCCGATCCGCTGCAGCTCCCGGGTGTAGGGCTGGTTGGGCATGGTGTTGTCAGGGCACGAAGCAGACGTGGCAGCCGAAGCCGACCAGCGCCTCCAGCATGGCCCGCATCCGCACCGCGCCTGATTCCCGGTCCCACATCGGCACGCGGTGGTCGATCACCAGCACGTGGGGCTGGCGACGGAGATTGGCCGCGGCCCACAGGAGGCTGAGGTCCGGCGCCAGATGCTCGGCGTCGAGACGTTCCTGCCACTTCTCGCGGAACTTCGCGCGGTTGGTCTGCTGGTGGCGCTTGTGGCCCTGGGACTCGTCGGTCCCCGCCGTCCCGCCCTCGACGTGGACCACGCGTGAGCGCGGCTCGTAGAGCACCCGCAGGCCTCGGGCGCGGGCCTCGAAGCAGAGGTCGGTGTCCTCGTAGTACATCGGCTCGAAGCGCTCGTCGTAGCCGCCGACCTCGCGCCAGAAGTCGGTTCGCACCAGCAGCGCAGCCGCCGAGCCGTAGTCGATGTCCCGCCGGTACTCGTAGTGGCAGCCGCTGGGATCCTCGCCGCGCCCGTAGTTGCGGGCCGAGCCGTCGCTCCAGACGATCCCGCCCGCCTCGGCCAGCGGTGCCGTCCGGGGCCAGGAACTTGGGCGCCACGACGGCCACGTCGGGATCGGACTCGCCGCAGTCGAGCAGCGCGGTGAGCCAGGCGGGCTGCACCTCTATGTCGTTGTTGGCAGAGCACGAGCCAGCGGCCGCGGGCCGCCTCCGCACCGCGGATCACGCTGCGCCGGTAGCCCTGGTTGGTCTCGTTGACCAGCACCCGGGCGCCGCGAACCTTGTCCCGCAGCAGCGCCTTGGTGGCTCGCATCGGCCTGATCGTCGACGAGGATCACCTCGTAGGCCAGCTCCGGCGTCTGGTCCAGCGATCGACTGCAGGGTCACCCGGGTCAGCTCGGCGTGAGCGTAGAGCGGCATCACGATCGAGACCTGCTGGATGCTCGTACTCCGGCAGCTCGATCGTCCCGCGGGACGCGTCTGGCGGACACCAGCCTGGCCGCCAAGCACGCGGCGTGTCGCCCTTGGCCAGGGAGCGGCCCACCCAGCGCAGCGTGGCCTGGAGCATCGCCACCGCCGCGAGTCCTCCCCGCCCAGCAGGCCGAAGGCACGCCGTCGCACCGTCTGGAACAGCCGCCAGGTCACCGAGGCCTCATAGCGCGCGTTCCGCCGGTTGGCGGCGTTCAGCTGCGCGTCGAGCGAGGAGATGGTGTGGGCGTCCTGGTTGACCCGCGCCCGGTACCGCGCCGCGGTCTCCCGCTCGGCCTCGGAGCTCGGCGGTGAGCGTGCTCAGCTCGTCGCCAAGACTCTCGTGCTCGCGCTTCGCTCGGCGGCTCGGACCAGCTGAATCCCCGCGTCGGCCAGGGTGGAGCTGGCCGGGATCACCGGAAGGCCTCCGTTGGAGGCGACGACCACCAGGTAACTGCGGCACGGCGGGCGGAACGACCCGCCACTGCTCTCCGTCCTGCTCGACGAAGAAGGTGCGAGGCTGGAGCACTCGGAGTGCTCCGGCCTGGCTCAGCGGCGGTCAGCACCGAACCGGCTGGCGGTGACCTGGCCGAAGGTCGCGACGTTGGCGAAGCTCGTGCCGACCAGGGCCATCAGCTCCCGGCGCTCGAGCTCGCGCACGTGGAAGGGGTTGTCCTCCGCCCCTCGCGCGGTAGTTCTCCCGCTCCGGCGTGGAGAGAACGAGCACGCCGTCGGCCGCCAGCACCCGCGCGATCTCCTCCATCACCTGCCGCTGCTCGCTCGACGTGCTCGATCATCTCCAGCGCCACCACCGCGCCGAAGCTCCCGTCGGGGAAGCGCTGCAAGGTGACGAGCGTCGCCCTGCTCGAAGCTGAGGTTCGGCAAGGGGTAGTGGAGGCGACTGTGCTCGACCGTCCGCTCGTCGATGTCGATGCCGACGACGCTCTCGGCGGACTCGGGCCAGCGCGGCCGCACCGAAGCCCTCACCGCTGCCCAGATCAAGCACGCGGCGCCCGCGGACCAGCTCCGCCGCCCACAGGTAGCGGTGCAGATGCTCGTAGACCACCTGGACGTCGGGCGCCCAGGGAACGCACCGCTCGCCGGTCCATTCGATCAGCCGCGGCGGTCCGGCGCTTTCTCCGGACCGGTCGGATCGGTGGCGTCACGCGACGCATGCTGCCAAACCCCCGCGTTGCCGGCACCGCGGCGGCTACCTTCGACCGGTGAGCGCCCGCCCATTGCTACCGTCCGCACACGTGAGCGCGACCGTGGGCGAATCCGCCGAGACCAGCACCCGCCCGGCCTACGCTGCCGCCGACTCGGCGGTGGCGATCTCGCACCTGAGCAAGCACTTCAAGCTGCCCCACGAGCAGTACCACACGCTCAAGGAGCGCGTGCTGCACCTGTTCCGCTCGCGCAGCTTCGATGTGCTCCAGGCGGTCGACGACATCAGCTTCGAGGTGGCCAAGGGCGAGTTCTTCGGGATCGTCGGACGCAACGGCAGCGGCAAGAGCACGCTGCTGAAGTGTCCTGGCCGGCATCTACGACATCGACGATGGCGAGACGGAGATCGCCGGCCGGCTCTCGCCGTTCATCGAGCTCGGCGTCGGGTTCAACCCCGACCTCACCGCCCGGGACAACGTGCTGATCAACGCGATCATGCTCGGGCTCTCGCGCGCCGAGGCCCGCGCCCGCTTCGACGCCGATCGTTCGAGTTCGCCGAGCTCGAGGAGTACATGGACCTCAAGCTCAAGAACTACTCCTCGGGGATGCAGGTTCGCCTGGCTTTCGCGGTGGCGATCCAGGTGGACGCCGAGATCCTGCTGATCGACGAGGTACTGGCGGTCGGTGATGCCTCGTTTCAGCAGAAGTGCTTCGACGAGTTCACCCGGCTCAAGGCCGCCGGCGCGCACGATCGTGTTCGTCACCCACGACATGGGCGCGGTGGAGCGGTTCTGCGACCGGGCGATGCTGCTCAACCATGGCAGCGTCGTCGATATCGGCGACCCCGCTTCGATCGCCCGGCAGTACAACGAGCTCAACTTCCGCCAGGTGCGCGAGATGGCGATCGAGGAGGACGGCCCTGAGGTGTTCAAGCGCCCGCCGGTGGCGGAGATCCTGACCGCGAGGTTCGAGTCCGAGGATCCGGAGAGGCGATCGGAGCGCTGGCCCAGGGGGACCAGTGCTGGGTGAAGATGCACGTGCGCTTCCACGCCGACGAGGCCGATCCCCTGTTCAGCATCTCGCTTCGCAACGAGCTGGGGCACCGGGTGTTCGCCGGAGGCAGCTCCGTGGTCTACGGCCCGACCGGCCAGTTCCGCCGGGACGAGGATGTCGGTCGTCCGGGTCCGGTTCGAGTGCTGGCTGGCGCCGGGTCGTTACTTTCTGACCGCGTCGGTCAACCGCAGTGGCCAGGGCTTTGACAGCCACGACACCCGGGAGGACGTCACCTCGCTGATCGTGCACGCCGGCTTGCCCGGCGGCGGCCTGGTCGACCTTCCGCACTCGGTGGAGATCCAGCGCGCATGACGCGCCATCGCCCATCGTCCCTCCGCGGTCGGCGGGGGCGTGCGCCGCTTCCTGGAGCTGACCACCACGCTGGCCCGCAGCGAGTTCAAGCTCCGCTACTTCGGCTCGGTGCTCGGCTACTTCTGGTCGCTGGCCCGGCCGCTGATGTTCTTCGGCGTCCTCTATCTGTTCTTCACGCAGATCATCAAGATCGGGAAGGGCGTCCCGCATTACGGCGTCTACCTGCTGACCGGCATCGTGCTCTGGAACTACTTCGGCGAGGCGACCGGCAACTGCGTCAACTGCCTGGTGGCGCGCGAGGGGCTGCTGCGCAAGATGCGCTTCCCCCGGCTGGTGATCCCGCTGTCGGTCTCGCTGACCTCGACGTTCAACCTGGCGATGAACTTCATCGCGGTGCTGGTGTTCGCCCTGTCCAGCGGGCTGACCCCCACGTCGAGCTGGCTGGAGCTGATTCCGATCGCCTTCGGCTTCGTGGTGCTCGGCACCGGCTTTGGCATGCTGCTCTCGGCGCTCTACGTCCGCTTCCGGGACATCCAGCCGATCTGGGAGGTCATGCTGCAGGCGTGGTTCTACTGCTCGCCGATCATGTACACCGCGTCCGCCTACGGCTCCAAGACCCGCGTGGGCTTCGGATCGCCGGCATTCGAGCACGGAGCGCTGATCAATCCGGTGGCGATGCTGCTGACGCAGATGGGGCATGCCGTCATCGGCGGCCCCCACTTTCCCTCTGCGGCCGTCGCCGGCGGGCTGGTCTCGACGGTCATCGCGATCGCCCTGATCCCGGGGGTGTTCGCGCTGGGCTGGTGGGTGTTCGCCCGAGAGGCACCGCGCGTCGCCGAGAACCTGCTGGCAGCGCGTGCGGCCTACAGACCCTGCAGGATCCGCGCCAGTCCCGTCACGGAGCGCGACCTGGGCTCCCAGCCCAGCTCGTCTGCGCGCCCGGGTGACATCGAGGCAGCTGCGCCGGACCTCGCCGGCGCGGGCGGATGCGAACCGAGGCTCGCGCGAGCCTCCGGCCCTGGTAGCCAACCGCACCGCAGCGCCTCCGACCAGCTCCAGCACCGAGGTCTCCTGACCGTGACCGATGTTCACCGGCCCGGTCAGCTCGGAGCCCGCCGCGAGCAGGTTGGCGCGGACGACGTCGCCGACCTCCACCCAGTCCCGGGTCTGAGACCCATCGCCGAAGATGGTCGGGGTCCGGCCGTCGACCAGCTGGCCGCAGAAGATCGCCACCACGCCCGCCTCACCGTGGACGTCCTGCCGCGGTCCGTAGACGTTGCCGTAGCGCAGCGAGACCGTGGATAACCCGTGCAGTCGGGTGTACAGCTCGCAGTAGCCCTCGGCGGCGTACTTGCCCTGGCCGTAGGGGGCCAGCGGACGGATCGGGTAGTCCTCGGGCGTGGGCAGCAGCTCGGCCTCCCCGTACAGCCCTCCGCCGGTGGAGGTGTTGACCACCCGGCAGACACCCCACCTCACGCGCTGCCTCGAGCACGGCGATCGTCCCCAGCGCATTGGTGGCCGCGTCATCGGCTGGATCCTCGACGGAATGGCGGACGTCGATCTGAGCGGCGAGGTGAAAGGTGACCTGAGGCCGCGTGGTCCTGAACACCTCCGCCACGGTTCCGGCGTCGCGGACGTCGATCTCGTAAAGCTCCGCCCCCTGGGCCAGCGCACCGTCGAGGTTCGAGCGCTTGCCGGTGGAGACGTTGTCGATCACCGCGACCGAGTCGCCGCGAGCGAGCAGCGCGTCGACGAGATTTGAGCCGATGAAGCCGGCGCCGCCGGTGACCAGGCACTCCATTTCGCGCAGGAGGTTAGGGCGCCAGGCGGAAGAACTTGAGCTTTGGCTGGCCGATTCGGCACCCCTCCGTCAGAATCCGGGCAGGCCGCGGACGTAACGTTCCTGTCACCCGGACTTCGCAAAATCCACTTGAACGCGACAAATCAGTTCTAACCGTTCGAGGGGTCGGTCGATCCCGAGCTCGTAACGTTCCCGACCCGGCCCGTCGTCTCTCAGGATCCGAGCCCCGGTCCGTCTCGCCCCCCGCGGTGGACATCCTCGGCGTCCCGCTGGCGCTCACGGACTACAAGCGCACACTGGACTGGATGGACGAGGTGATCGAGAGCGGCGAGCGCGGCTACGTCTGTGTCTGCAACGTTCACACCGTGATGGCCTCAGCCGAGGATCAACACCTCCGCCATGCTCTGCTCGGGGCCTCGGTCAACGTCCCCGACGGGCAGCCGCTCGTGTGGGCGATCAACTCTCTCGGCCATTCCCTGGCCGGCCGGGTCTACGGGCCCGAGCTGATGTCGCAGGCGTGCGACCACGCCCCTCAGGCGGGACACCGCTACTACCTCTACGGTGGGCGCAATCAGGGCGGTCTCGTTCAGCTGACGCTGAATCTGCGTCAGCGCCACCGGGGTGTTCAGATAGTGGGCGGATATTCGCCGCCGCATCGGCCGCTGACCCATTCTGAGCGCGAGGCCGTCGCCGAGGAGATCAACCGCTCTCGCCCGGACGTCGTCTGGGTGGGAATCGGCGTGCCCAAGCAGGAGAAATGGATGGCCGAGATGCGTCCGCTGCTCGACGCTCCGCTGCTGATCGGCGTGGGGGCGGCCTTCGATTTCCATGCCGGCCTGGTCCCCCAGGCTCCCAACTGGTTGCAGGAGGCAGGGTTGGAATGGTCATACCGGCTGGCGCACGAGCCGCGGCGGCTGTGGCGGCGCTATCTCCGCTACAACCCGCGTTTCGTCGGCGCGTTCGCCCGCCAGCTCGCAGCGCATCGCCGGCTCTCCGAGGGCTGACGACCAGGTCGGGGAAGCCCCAACCAGATGCCGTCCCTTCCACAAGCCACCGTGGTGGTGCCGACCCGCAACCGCCCGGACTACCTCGGGGTCACGCTCGACTCCGTGGTGCCTCAGGCGCAGGCGCGCGGTGCGCGAGACGCTGGTGGTCAGCGACGGCCCCGATCCTCGGGCCGAGGCGATGGCAACGGTGCACGGCGTCCGGTTTCTCGCGCTGCCGAGCCCCACGGGCGCCAACGCAGCCCGCAACGCGGCGGTCGCAGCGAGTGAGACCGACCTGCTGGTATTCGTGGACGACGATGTGATCGCTCCCCCGGGTTGGCTGCCGGCGCTGTTGGCCGGGGTTGAGCGAGCGCCTGATCGCGAGGTCTTTGGCGGCCCGATCCGCGCGCGGCTGGAGGGTGGTGGCCCGCGGGCGTGCGGGCTTGAGTCCGCGCCCATCACCACGCTGGACCTCGGCGAGCGAGGATCGTGACGTGACCTTCGTGTGGAGCGCCAACATGGCGATTCGCCGCAGCGCGCTTGAGCGGGTCGGCGCCTTCGATGAGACGATCGCCGTCCGGGGCGACGAGGAGGACTGGCTGCGGCGCTACCGCGCGGCCGGCGGAATCGTGCGCTACGTCGCCGATGCCGGGCTGGAGCACCGCCGCAGCCGAGAGGACTCGGCCCTGCGCCGTCTGGCCCGAGCCTCCTACGGCCACGGCCGAGCGGCTCGCCGCTACGACGACCGCAAGGGCACCGCTCCGCCGATCCGGGGCGAGCTGCGCGTCCTGACCGGCTGCGCCTGGCACACCCTGAGACGACGGTGCGCCTACGGCGTCGTCATGGGCGCACACACCGCGGGGCGATTGCGCCAGGCGTTGGCGGACCGGCGAGCGTGAGCGAGCAGGCGAGCGACTTCCTGTCCGGCACCAGCGGGCAGGTCTCGGGAATTCGGCTCACCTCGAGAGCGCTCCTCACCGATTCGCTGCACGACGCGGAGGCGCTCCTGCGGATGAGGGGATTGCGGTTGCGACGGGCGGCGGCCTCGCTGCCGCCACGCCGGGTGCTGGTGCTGGCGATTGAGCGTCGGGACGCTCCGAACCTGCTGGCCGAAGCCCGCACCGAACTGGTCCGCTCGCGTCACGCGGTGGAGTTCGTCAGCACGGAGGCGGGAACCGCCGGCAAGTTCGAGAACCTCAACGCGATGCTCGAGGCCCATCCCGCCACCGGACACGACTGGCTGCTCGTCCTCGACGACGACGTAAGCCTCCCGCGTCACTTCCTGGACAACTTCCTGTTCCTCGCCGAGCGGTTCGACCTCCAGCTGGCCCAGCCCGCACACCGGGCGCGCTCACACGCCGCCTATCAGGTCACCCGCCGGCGTCCGGGAAGCGTCGTCCGGGAGACCAGGTTCGTGGAGATCGGCCCGGTGTCCGCGCTTCAGAGCGAACACCTTTCGAGACCCTGCTGCCGTTCCCGCCGCTGCGCGCGGGGTGGGGATTGGATGCTCACTGGTCCGCGCTCGCCGGCCAGCGAGGCTGGAGGCTCGGGGTCATCGACGCCACTCCGGTCCGCCACGGCCTGCGGCTGATCGCCGCCTCCTACGACCGAGCGGGCGCCGTCGCTGAAGCCCGTGAGTTCCTGGCCGAGCGGCCGTACACCACGGCCGTCGAAGCGCAGCGAACGCTGCGTCACCCACCGCAGCTGGCGAGTGATCTCGCGCGCGGAGGCCGTTGCTACCCTCGCGCGGTGCCTTCTCTCCTCGAGGTGCCTGAGCGCACGGCACCCGGAGGCTCCAGCGTGACCTCAGGCGGGCGCCTCTCAGGCCTTACCGATCACCGCCGACCTCGCCGTCGGATCGCTGCTCACCGCGGGCCTGACGGTGCTGGCCTTCGTCGCCGCCGGCGGGGTCGCCCTCGCCGCCAACACCTGGGTCGAGATCGGGCTGCTGCTGGTCGGCTGCGCCCTGGCCGTCGCTCATGCTGCTGTTCGGCCGCGCCCCCTCCCGGCCGGCGATGGTCACGCTGCTGCTGTTCATCGGGTTGAGCGCGCTGACCGCGATCTCGATCGTCTGGTCGGTGCAGCCTGACAACTCCTGGGTCGAGGCCAACCGGATGCTCGGCTACCTGGGGGCGTTCGTGGGCTGCCATCGCGCTGTGCGCGGCTGGCCGGCGACCGGTGGCGCGCCGTGGTCGGCGCGCTGACCGCGACCGCGCTGGTGCTGTGCGGCTACGCGCTGCTGGTGAAGGTGTTCCCTGCCACCTTCGACGCGGTCGATCCGATCGGCCGGCTGCGGGCGCCGTTCGACTACTGGAACGCCACTGGACTGGTCGCCGCGCTCGGGCTGCCGGGCGCGGTGTGGGCGGGCGCGCGCCGGGACCGCGGGACGGTGATGCGGGCGATCAGCGTTCCCGCCATCTCGCTGTTCGTGACCGTGCTGATGCTCTCGTACTCCCGGAGCGCGCTGCTGGCGGCGATCTGCGCGCTGGTGGTGTGGTTCTGGCTGGTCCCGCTGAGGCTGCGTGGCGCGCTGGTGCTGGCCGTCGGCGCTGGCCGGCGGCGCCGCCGTCTCCGCGTGGGCGCTCGAGCAATCACGCGCTGACCGCCGACAACGTCTCGCTGGCCGCTCGCGTGAGCGCCGGCCACGACTTCGGCCTGGTGCTGCTGGCGGCTCTTGTGGTGCTGGTGCCGGCGGGCTGGCCGACGGTCCGGGCGCATCGACCGGGTGCCGGTCGAGCGCGGCGATCCGCCGGCGGGTGGCCATCGCCCTGCTCGTGCTGGTGGCGCTGGTGCCGCTCGGCGGCGTCGCCGCGCTGGCCGCCTCCTCGCGGGGGCTGACCGGCCAGATCTCCCACGCCTGGGACCAGCTCACCAACCCCAACAGCGTCGTCTACAACACGCCCGGGGCGACTGGTGGAGCTCGGCAGCAGCCGCCCCCGCTACTGGAGCGAGGGGCTCCACGTGGGCGGCCACTCCCCGTGGTACGGCGCCGGCGCGGGCGGCTTTGAGACCGCCAGCGCGCGCTACCTGCCCCCCTCCGGCCTCAATACCGGCGCCGTGGCCCACGCCCACAGCTATCCGATCGAGACCTTCGCCGAGTTCGGAGTGATCGGGCTGATGCTGAACCTCGCGCTGCTGGTGGCCTGGGCGCTGGCCACGAGGCGAACGCTGCGTGTCGGGGACGCGCCCAGCCGCGTTGATCGCGGATCTACCCGAGCGCAGCGGGCTGCTGACGCTGCTGTGCGATGGTGGTGGCCTTCGGCGTGTCCTCGGCGATCGACTGGACCTGGTTCGTGCCCGGCGTCGCCGTGCCTGCGCTGGTCGCCGCCGGCTGGCTGGCCGGCCGCGGACCGCTGTGGGAGCGCGCCGCGCCCCTGGAGCGCCGGCGCCGGATCTCGACCCAACCGCTGCTCGGAGCCGCGGTGGTCACGGTGGCGGCGCTGGCGCTGCTCGGCGGCGTGGGCGGTGTGGCAGCCGCTTCGCTCCTCCGATGCCGACGCTGCCGCGGTCAACCGCGCTGACCCAGGGCCAGGCCGGCGCCGCCCTGACCGACGCACGCACAGCGGCCGCGCGGGATCCGCTCTCGACGCTGCCGTTATGGAACCTATCGGCGATCTACAGCGCCACTCGGCGACCAGCGCTCGGCCCGGGCCGAGCTGGTCAAGGCGACCAACCTGCAGCCGCAGAACGCCGCCACCTGGCAGCAGCTCGGCATCTACGACCTGACCCACCACCAGCCGGCCGCAGCGCTCGACGGCGCTCGGCCGGGCGCAGGCGCTGGCCCCACCGACGGGGCCACGTTCGCGGCGATCCAACAGGCGATGGCGCAGCTGAAGGTGCGGGGTTAGGCCGAACTCAGCGGCCCGCGCGCGCCATAGAGCGTCTGGCGGAGCAGCGGAGGGCCGCCTACCGGCGCCGGATGCGGATCTCCCCAAAACCGAACTCGCTCAGTAGCTGGTTGAGCGAGCGGCGGTGTAGAGGTGGAGGTGGTCGCCGAGGGGCTCGGAGAAGCGCTCCATCCCGCCGCAGGCCAGCCGCAGGCGCCCGTGCGATGGGGTGGTGATCAGCAGCCGCCCGGCGGGAGCCAGGACCCGGCGCACCTCGGAGAGCCAGCGGCCGGTATCGGCCACGTGCTCTATCACCTCGCTCGCCCACACCACGGTGAAGCGGTGGTCCTCCAGCGGCAGCGGTCCGTCGAACGGGCACGCGGAGGAAGCGGAGGTCGGGGTGGCGCTCCCGAGCGCGCTTGAGCGCAGCCTCGGCGACATCCGACCCCCACTACCTCGGCGCCGGCCTCGCGCGATGTGCGGCGGTGAAGCGCCCGTCGCCGCAGCCGAGGTCCAGCGCCACGTCGTCGGCCTTCAGCTCGTTCGCCAGGAAGGCCAGGCGCCGCTCCATGTCCGCGGGCGCTGGATCCGGCGGCAGCCGCTCCCACAGCTCCTCGTAGTAGTCGCGCACCGGCGCCGCTACCGACCCTGGCTCTCCAGCATCAGTGTCACCGGGCCGTCGTTGACGGACGCGACAGCCATGTGCGCCCCGAACACGCCCCGCTTGCGCCGCCAGTCGCTCACAGAAGCCCTCGTAGAGCGGCTCGGCGAGGTCGGCCGGAGCCGCCGCGACGAAGCTTGGCCGCGTGCCCTTCCGCACGTCTCCGAGCAGGGTGAACTGGCTGACGCAGAGCACTTCGCGCCCGCTCAGGGGCTCGTTCATCCTGCCCTCCGATCGGGGAAGACGCGGAGCGCCCTGACCTTGTCGGCCAGCCATCCGGGCATCGCCGGCGGTGTCGCCGACGGCGACGCCCAGCAGCACCAGCAGACCGGGCCCGATCGACGCCACCACCTCGTCGCCGACCTCGACCGAGGCGCGGCTGACTCGCTGCACCAGTGCTCGCAACTTCAGGCGTCCCGCAGCGTGGCGGCGACCCGTTCCGGGAGAGCACGATATTCAGGTTCATCCCCGCGCCGAGCTCCAGTCCCGCCAGGTGTGGTGAGCCGCGGCAGGATGTCGATCCGCCAGCAGTAGTGCTCTGCGCCGCTGGGGGCCGTCCGAACCCACAGGTTCAGCGGTGGATGGGTTCCCAGGTGACGGGCCAGGCGGCGCAGGGCGTCGTGGAGCATCCGGGCGCCGGTGGGCCCGTCGTCCTCGTAACGCGCACGGGACGAGCGGGGCGCCAGCTGCAGCTGAAAGGGGACCTGGGCGCCGTAAGGCGCCATCAGCACCGCCTCCTCGTCGATCGCCACGATCCGTTCCCGCTGGCGCACCTCCTCCTGAACGAGGTCGGCGAGCAGGTTGCCGCCCATCGTCCGAGTGGCGTAGGCGCCGAATCGCTCCCGCTCCCGGGCGAGCGCCGCAGGCACGAACGAGAGCGCGTACAGCTGCGCGTGCGTGTGCGGCAGCGAGGCGCCCGCCTCACGCCGCTCGTTGACGATCAGGTGGACGTACGCCGCATCGCCGTGGGCGCGCATGCGCTCCCGCCACACCTCCATCGCGCCGGCCACCTCCTCGGGCTGCAGTTCGGCGAGCGAGACGACCGGGTGCGGGCTGTTGACGATCACCTCGTGGGCACCGGTGGCGGGCGCCGACCAGAACAGGTCCCGGCTGGCGTTGACCCCCGGCACCTGCGGGAGTCGGAGGGGAGTACGTGTTCCTCCGGGCGCTCCGGCTCCAGCGCGGGATAGAGATTCGGGACGACCCGGACCGTCCACCCTGGGGTGTCAGGCGGGCCGCCCCCCGGCCGCACCGCGTACAGCTCGGGTGGAGTGAGGTGCTCGTGACCTTCCGCGAATGGGTCACGGGCCGGATCGATCGGATCCGGTGGAGTAACAGCTCGGCTGTCCGCCGGGGCGGTCCGCCCTCTCGCCGGCGATGATCGTTCGCTGGCCGGTGAGGGGGTCGATTCGAAGCTCCGGCATTGCGTGGGAACGCTAGAGCAGACGCGCCCTACAACCGCTTCTCCATCGCGATGTGCTCGATCCCCGCTTCGACGAACACGCGCCCCCGCGGGCGGTAGCCGGCGCTCTCATACAGTGGCTGGGCGTAGGTCTGGGCGTGCAGGACCAGGCGGCTCGCCCCCGCCCGCTAGCTCTCGTCGTCGGCGGCGCTCGAGCAGCGCGGTGGCGATTCCCTGCCGCCGGGCGTCCGCCCGCACGGCGAGCCGGCTGAACTGGGCGGTGGCCCCCACCATCAGCACGCGGCAGGTGCCGAGCACGCCGTCGTCGTTCACCGCGACGAGATGGATCCCATCGCCGTCCCGGCCGTCGAGCTCCTCGTGCTCCGGGCACCCCCTGCTCCAGGCAGAAGACGTCGTAGCGCAGCTGCAGCACCGCCGCAAGCTCCTGCCTGCCGTCGGCCCGCCGTACCTCGAAGGTCTCGCTCATGGGAGAACGCAGGTCGCTCATCGCAGAACGTAGAAGCGGATGTCCCGGGTCAGGTCCGCCGCGCTTAGGTAGGGCCCGGCGTGGACGTAGACCTGCTTGCCGGTCCGGTCGTAGTAGATCGTCTGGGGGTAGTAGGTCGCCGCCTGGATCGCGTCGGCGATCTGCTCGTCGGGATCCTGGTAGCTCGGGTAGCTGACCGGGAAGCGCCGCAGGAAGGCGGTGGCGGCCTGCGGGTGGTCCTTGCCGTCGAGGCCGAGGAAGGCCACGTGGCCGCCGAGCTGGACCGAGCTACCCGCTGGAACACCGGGAACTCGCTCTGGCAGGGCCCGCACCATGACGCCCACTTGTTGACCACCACCGGCTCACCGCGCAGCGCGGCCAGCCGGGCGTGGAAGGCGGCCAGGCCCCCGCCCAGCAGCTGGTTGGCCTGGGCGTGCAGCGCGGCGAGCGGCTTGGGTGCCCCGCGGAACGCGGCCTGGACCTGCGAGCGCGCTGGGAGCGGCGTTCCGCGGAGTGGCGGCGCCGCAGCCGGCGAGGGCAAGGCCGGCGGTGGCCCCGCCAGCAGGAGCACGCGATTGAACACCGCGGCCTAGGTTGCCATACGTCCGTCTGAATACCCGCTATCCTCTGGGACAGGTACTGGCGAGGGGGCATACCGCTTGCAGAGGAATCCTCGCCGCTCCCCGAGCGTTTCTCGGGACCGCCTGAGTCGCGACGACTTCGTACCGCGGCTCCTCCATCCAGACTCAAGGTTCTATTCCCATGGGTGCGACCACCCCGCTTCCGAGTCCTGCCGCGATCGCGCGTGCAGAGCTATTCACGCGCGAGCGCTTCGTCTACGAGGGCGAGTCCCTCGAGGACGCGCTGTCCCCCGGCTCGCCTCGCCGGCGTGCGCTGGATGCCGCGCTGGAGGAGATCAGAGGACGGCGCCAAGCATCCCTCCATCGAGTGGCGGCGGGAGTTCTCGCTGTTGCTGGGGCTGGAGCGCCTGCTCTCAGAGGAAGAGCCGCACCTCGCCGACGGGACAACTCTCTCCGCCCACCAGGTCGACGCCCTGTCCGGGAACCCTGACCGCGCTGCTGGCCGAGGCTCAGCTCGCCGCGTCCGCGGCGACCAACGGCGCCTCGGGCACTCCGGCCAACGGCGGGGACTCGAACGGCTCCGGCGGCAACGGCGCAGCGTCGAACGGCTCGGTGCGACGCTCGCCTCGGTCGGCCATCCCCGGCGAGGAGGACGAGGAGGAGGAAGAGGAGCGAAGAAGAGACGACGAGGAGCCCCAGGACTGGCAGGACGACGTCGCGCTGGACGAGGACGTCGAGCTGGCGAGGAGGCCGAGGATGCGAACGTCGGGCGCCGTTTCTGGTTCGAGCACGCGACCGGCGCCGGCAAGACGGTGGCGGCGCTCGGGTTCGTCGAGGCCTCGCGCACCGGCGGAGTGCTGATCCTCACCCACCGGCGCAACCTCGTCGATCAGTTCCACGGCGAGCTGCGAGACCGGGGCTATCGCGATCGCATCTCCGCGCCCGCTGCTCGACGGCCACGACGCCCCCAACGGCCCGGTCACGGTCGAGACCTACCAGTGGTTCGTGCGCAACGCCGGGCGGATCTCCGACGCCTACACGATCGTCATCTGCGACGAGGCCCACACCGCGCTGGGCGAGAAGACCTCGGCCTCGATCCGCGGCTGGGCCGGGCCGGTGTTCGTCGGAATGACCGCCACCGGAGCGCTGATCGCGCGCCACGTCACCGATCTCTTCCCCACCCAGACCTCGCGCTTCGACCTCGCCCAGGCGGCCCGGCGCGGCGTGATCGCCCCGCTGCGCTGCATCCGCATCCCGCCCGGCCCGGGGGTTCGCACGATCGCCAAGGTGCCCGCTGCGCCGGGGCGAGGTGGACACCGAGTTCGACCAGGAGATGCTGGCCGAGCTGCTGGACCAGACCCCATTCAACCTGGCCATCGCCGACCTCTACAAGACACGCTTCAACAACGTTCCCGGCGTCGTCTACGCCGCCGGGGTGCGCCACGCCTACAACGTCGCCCAGGCGTTCCGCGACCTCGACATCAAGGCGCAGGCGGTGTCGGGCGAGACCCCCAAGCGCCAGCTGGCGCGGATCCTCGCCGACTACGAGTCGGGCAAGGTCGACGTGCTGGTCAACGCACAGCTGCTGGCCGAGGGCTGGAACAGCCCGCGCGCGACGATCTGCATGCACCTGGCCCCCACCGCCTCCAAGCGCATCTACCAGCAGCGGGTGGGTCGCGTGACCCGGCGCCACCCGGGCAAGGAGGCGGGCATCGTCGTCGACTTCGTCCACCCCGCCACCAAGCACGACGACCCGGTGGTGACGCTGCATTCGCTGCTGGACCGCGACGTGTACCGCGGCGGAGCCATCGTGGTCGGTCCCGTCCGCCGCGGCCGCGGTCGGCGGGTGCGGGTGGAGCGGCGGGTGCTTCCGGTGACCCCGGATCCCGACCGTCGCGCCGAGGTGTTCGAGCGCGAGCTGTGGCGGATCGCGGTCGAGCATCTCGACTACGGCGAGCAGCACGTGTGGGCCGCGCTGGCCGGGGCCCGCGTGGCTCCGAACGGCTGGCGGCGCGCCAAGGCGATGCTCCACTTCGATCGCGGTGGCGAGCTCAAGCGCCGCTTCCTGCTCACCGCGCGTGCAGCGCAACCGCAACCCGCAGCTCCGCCTGCGCGCGCTGCAGGAGATCGCCGCCTCCCGCGACGCGGAGGCGTTCGACACCTCCATCGACATCATGGCCGGCTGGCCGCGTGACGAGCGCCGGGAGGGCGTCAAGATCATGCTCCAGGCGCTGGCCGAGCGGCGCATCGGCCGGCGCGACCAGGCCAACGCCTGGATCTGGCGGATGGCCGAGTACACCCGAGAGGTCCACGAGGAGTACGCGGTGCAGCGCTGGCCGGAGACCAAGCGGCTGCTCGGCCTGCTGGTCAACTCCAGCGGAGCCGCCCACGCCCGCAACGCCCGCCGGCTGGTGCACGCCTCCCGCAAGGAGGATCGCCGCCTCTCAGCCGCGCTGCTGGCCGCCGCGCTGGCCCACACCCCGGAGGCCGAGGAGGCGCTGCGCGGCGCGCGGACCCGGCTGGCCCGCAAGCCGGCGGCGCTGGCCCGAGAGCTGCTGCGCAACTTCCCCAAGGGCCGGCGGGGCTCCAAGCGCCGTCGACGCAAGGGCGGAGGCGGGGCTGCGACGGCGTCCGAGGAGGCGGCGGTGACAGCCACCGCCAGGGCGACCAGAGCGGAGGCGCGACCGAGCGACGAGCCAGCGGAGTCCAACGGAGCCGGCGAGGTCGACGAGCTTGACCCGATCGACACTCGCCGGACCGCTGAGCCAGAGGACAGCGAAGCCGCGGCCTAGACGGAGGTGCACCTCGCCGGCCTCGAGGGCGACCCGGCCGCCGTCCCCCACCACGACCAGCCGGCCGTCTCCGTCGATCCCGGCGCCACGCCCGGTGCCCCCCTCCCAGCGCACCTCCCGGTCGAGCAGCGCGTCGCGGCGGCGTACCGGCATCGAGCACCTCGGCCTCCCCGGCTTCGCAGCCATCGCTGCAGCGCGGCCAACAACCGCTCCAGCACCGGCTCGACCGCCTCGGGCTCCAGGCCGAGTGAGCCGGCCCGGTCACGCAGCTCGGGCGGGCAGATCCTCTGCCCGGACGGCGACATTGAGCCCGATCGCCGATCACCGCCCAGCCGCTCCTGCGGACGTCCCTCCACGAGGATCCCGGCGACCTTGCGCCCGCCCGAGCAGCACGTCGTTGGGCCACTTCACCAGCGCAGCGCCGCCAACCACCTCAGCCACGGCGAGCCCCCCCAGCAGCGGTAGCAGCCGCGGCGGCTCCCGCACCAGCAGCGAGCACAGCAATGCCCGGTTCCTCGGCGCGGCCCAGCTGCGACCCTGACGGCCCCGCCCGGCGGTCTGCTCAGCCGCTGTGACCAGCGTGCCGTGAGGGGCGCCGCGCGCGGCCAGCTCGCGCGCGCGGGCGTTGGTCGAGTCCGTGAGCGCGAGAGTGCACGCGCGGACGGCCGAGCGCGCTCATGCCGGAGTCGAGGCGCAGCTCGTCGTCGATCGCGAGCTGGAGCTGGGCATGAGGCGTCGCCCTGGCTGACCGCGACGGCCAGCCGGCGGTCGGCATCCTCGTAGACGATCAGCTCACCGGCACTCCACCTCGGCGAAGGTGCGCACGTACTGGGCGCGGTACACGGCGTCGCCTCGCGCCAGCGGACCGGCCAGCCGAGCTTCAACCCTGAGCCGGTAAGGTCCTCGTGGCCGATGTTCAGCCCGACGTTGCCGAAGCGGTCGATGTAGAGCACGTGAGCCACCAGCGCATCGCCCTCGTGACCGGCCACCGGCAGGTCCAGACGGACCAGCTCGGCCGGATCGCACGGCGTCGCCCATCTCGGCCAGTGGCGTGCCCTCGGCCAGGTGGGCGGCCACCGGGGCGAAGATGTCGCGCCCGTGGAACGTCGCCGACACCGGCTCCAGGCGGAACGGCGAATGGGCGATGTCCACCGCCTCGACGACCCCGCCGGAATGCTCGGCCAGCGGGAGGAGCAGCCCGTTGTCGGGACCGACCAGCAGGCGATCGTCGGCGAGCCGGAGAGCCACCGCCCGGCGCCGCGCACCGACCTCGGGGTCGACCACCGCCAGGTGCACCCCGGCGGGCATGAACGGAACGCGAGGCCAGCAGCATCAACGCGCCCGCCCGGACGTCGTGGCGCGCCACGCCGTGGGAGATGTCGATCACTCGTGGCGTCGGGAGCACAGACGGAGCAGCACGCCGTGACAGACGCCGACGAAGTGGTCGGAGAGGCCGTAGTCGGAGAGGAAGGTGATGACCGGCGCGGGCATCGGCGGTGATCTTGGCAGGCGTTTCTACCCGCTGGTCGCGGGCAACGTCGTCGAGCAGCGCCTCCACCAGGCCGTCGATGTCATGGCGGGCGGCCTCGACATCGGGCTCACGGCCGCGCTCGCGCAGCGCCTCGCTGGTCACCGGTCCGATGCTGACGCAGCCGGGTGGCCGGCGACAGCCGCTCGCCCGCAGCCTCGAAGAAGAACCGCACCGTGGAGGAGGAGGTGAAGGTGACGTAGTCGGCGCCGGCGACGGCGGCGAGCTCGCGCTCGGCCAGCGGCTCGGCCACGGTCTGATACAGCGCCACCACGTCCACCTCGGCTCCGCGCTCACGCAACGCCTCGGCAAGCACGTCGCGAGCCTCGGCCGCCCTGGCGACCAGCGCGCGGCCGACCGGCAGCTCGGCCAGTGCCTCCACCAGCCCCTCGGCGACGAACCGCTCGGGAACCACGTCCGCGTTGATGCCGTGCTCGGCGAGCGCGCGCGCCGTGCCCGGGCCGATCGCCGCCACGCGCGCGCCGGCCAGGGCTCGGGCGTCCAGTCCCGCGGCCGTCAGCCGCTCGAACAGCAGCCGCGACCCCGTTGGGCGAGGTCAGGCAGATCAGGTCGTAGCCCGACAGCTCCGGCGCCGGACCGTCCAGCGGCTCGATCCGGATCGCCGGGGTCTCGTCCACCTCGGCGCCCAGCAGACGCAGCCGGCCGGCCAGCCCGCTGGCCTGAGCGCGAGCGCGGGTCACCGCCACCCGCAGCCCGGCTCAGCGGTGGCGTCGGACGCCACTGGAGCTGGGTGGCCAGCGCGGCCACCGGACCGAACACGGCGATGGCAGGAGCCTCGATCCGCTGCTCGGCCGCGAGGGTGGCGATGGTTTCCAGGGTGGCCGATCGCCGAGCGCTGGTCGCTCAGCGTGCCCCGCTGCACGAGCGCCGCGGGCTCCTCCGGCGACGGCCGCCGGCGATCAGCCGCTCGGCGATCGCTCCCAGGCGGCGCACGCCCATGTAGACCACCAGCGTTCCCGGGAAGGCGGCGAGCGCGTCCCAGCGCAGCGCCGACTCCTGCTTGGCCGGGTCCTCGTGGCCGGTGACGAAGGCCACCGCGCTGGCGGCGTCCCGGTGGGTTACCGGGATGCCCGGCGTAGGCGGGCGCCGCCAC
The DNA here is from genome assembly GCA_963731435.1 of uncultured Solirubrobacterales bacterium. GTDB lineage: Bacteria > Actinomycetota > Thermoleophilia > Solirubrobacterales > Solirubrobacteraceae > Palsa-465. Next base: position 112,434 of record CAVSVF010000001.1, on the reverse strand, counting down.
CCCGGCGCTCACCCCGGGCACGATCTCGAAGGGGACGCCCGCCCCTCGCAGCGCCTCGGCCTCCTCCCCGCCGCGGCCGAACACGAACGGGTCACCGCCCTTCAGCCGCACCACCTCCCGACCGGCGGCGCCGTGCTCCAGTAGGGCGCGCTCGATCTCAGTCCTGCCCCACGGACGGGCCGCCACCCTCCTTGCCGGCGTAGATCAATGTGGCGTCGGCGCGCGCACCGTCGAGGGCGGTGGCGGGGATCAGGCGGTCGTAGACGATCACTTCAGCCCGGCCGCGATCAGCTCCAGCGCTCGCGCCGTGATCAGGCCGGGATCGCCCGGCCCGGCACCGACCAGGTAGACGGTCATGAGGCGACCTGAAGCTCTGCGCGGCGCAGCAGCTCGTCGGCGCCCGCGGCGCGCAGGCGCTCGGCCACCACGCTGCCCGAGCTCAGCCGGCTCGCCGTCTGTGGACGTCGCTGATCCAGGCAGATCCGTCCGGGAGTCCGACCCAGGCGCTGAGCTCCAGCCGGCCGCTGTCGGTGGCGCGAGCGTGGGCGCCTACCGGCGTGTTGCACGACGCGTCCAGGGCCGCGGTCAGCTGGCGCTCGGCGCCCAGGCAGATCGCGCTCACGGGGTCGTCGAGCACGGCGAGGCGCTCGGGGTCGACCCGGTCGGGAATCGCCTCCAGCGCGAGCGTGCCCTGACCGGCCGCCGGCACGAGCTCGTCAAGCATTCCGCCCGCCTCCTGCAGCCGACCCAGTCGCTGCAGCCCGGCGTGGGCGAGCACGATCGCGTCGAGCTCGCCTTCGTCGCAGCCGCCGCAGCCGCGTGTCGACGTTGCCTCGTAGCGGCACGACCTCGATGTCCTCCCGGAGGGCGCGCAGCTGCGCGGTTCGCCGCAGGCTGCTCGTCCCCACCCTGGCACCGCGGGCCAGCCCCTCGAGCGAGGGCGCTCCACAGATCGCGTCGCGAGGATCGGCGCGCGGCGGAATGGCGACGAGCTCCAGGCCCTCGGCGAGCTCGGCCGGAACGTCCTTGGCGGAGTGAACCGCCACCTCGATGCGCTCCTCCAGCAGCGCCCGCTCCAGCTCGCTGACCCAGCGGGATTTGTCGGAGGCCGTCCGGTCGCGATCGCCGGTGGTGGTGATCGTCACCAGCTCGGCCTCAGGCCCGAGCTGCTCCGCCACCCAAGCCGCCTGCGCCAGCGCCAGGGCGCTGCCGCGCGTTCCCACCCGCATCAGCGCCGGCGAGCTCGGACTCTCGGCGATATCGGTGACCGCCGGTTCCTCGGCTGCGACTTTCTCTGACTCCTCCGCCAGCCCGAACAGCTCACGGATCAGGGCCATGCGGGAATGCACACGGTCGTCGCGGACCTCCTTCATCCGCAGCGTCGGCTCGTGCAGCAGCCGGTTGACCAGCGCACGGGAGATCGCCTCCACGCGCTCCAGATCGCGCTCGGACGCCGATTCCCAGCGGCCGGCGTTCTCCCGGACCACCTGCTCGGCGATCGCGTTCGCGTGGGCACGCAGCGCCGACAGGGTGGGGAGCACCTCCAGCGACCCGAGCCAGGCGGCGAACTGCTGGATCTCCTCCTCCACGATCCCCTCGGCCTTGCGCGCCTCGCCCTGACGAACCCGGCGGTTGCGAGCGACCACCGCCTGCAGATCATCGATGTCGTAGAGGGAGACTCCTGCCAACTCCCCGCAGGCGGAGTCGATGTCTCGCGGCACCGCCAGGTCGATCAGGAGCATCGGCCGTGCTGCGCGAGCCCGCATCACCTCGGCCATCTCCTCGGACTCCAGCAGCAGATGCGGCGAGGAAGTTGCGGCGACGAGGATGTCCACCCGCTCCAGCGCCTGGGGAAGCTCGTCGAAGCTGACGCTGGTGCCTCCGTAACGGGAGGCGAGGCTGACGGCACGGTCTCGGCGCCGAGTGGCCACGAACACCGCCCGGCACCCGCTTCCGGCCAGCGCCCTGGCGGTCAGCTCGCTGGTCTCTCCGGTGCCGACGATCACCACCTCCCGTCCCTGGAGGGTGCCGAGCTCTCCGGCGAGCGCGACCGCCACCGAGGGCAGGCTGAGCTGTCGCTCGCCGATCGCCGTCTCGGTTCGCACCCGCTTGCCCGCGGCCAGCGCCGCCATGAAGAGGTGGTTGGTCAGCGGGCCGGTGGTGTCCTTGGCCAGCGCCGCCTCGTAGGCCCGCTTGACCTGCCCCTGTATCTCGGCCTCGCCGACGATCATCGATTCCAGGCCCGCGGTCACACGGTAGAGATGGCGGGCCGCCTCGCAGTTGCGGTGGGAGTAGATGGCCGAAGCCAGCGCCGTCGGCCGGATTCCCGCCTGGGTGGCGAGCATCGCCAGGACCGTGCTCTCGGCCTCCACCGGATCGCCGACGACGAGGTAGAGCTCGGTGCGGTTGCAGGTGGAGATCGCCACCGCCTCGTGCACCTCGGCGCCGCCGCGGAGATCGCGGAGGAAGTCCCCGGCTCGGGCCTCGGGCAGGGCCAGGCGCTCTCGCACCTCAACCGGGGCGGTCTTGTGGGAGATGCCGATGGCCAGGAGCTCGCTCATACCACCGGCTCCCGCTCCAGCCCAGGCTCTGCCTGTCCGGCGGATCCGGCTGCGGGTCCGGCCGATCCGGCCGTCCGGCGGGCCCGCCCGGTGCCTCGCCGCCGGCCCGCACGTCGCGCACCAGCTCGGCCAGCTCCCGCTCGGTGTTGCTCAGCCTGGTCGCCATGATCGCCACGTAGATCAGCAGGATGGCCAGGAACACCAGGTACGCACCCGCGACGTACTTGCCGGCGGCGTGCAGGGGCAGCGCCGGTGCGGCGGCCAGCAGGCTCACGAGGGCACCGCGCTCCGTCGCAGCGGCCTCAGCTCGTCCTCCCCCAGCGAGCATCCGGCGCAGCGCGCGGGTCTGCATCCGGGCGTTCTTGGCCGCCATCTCGTACTTCCACAGCGTCACGTAGAGCAGCGTGATCCCGATCAGCGCGAGCAGGAAGGTGAGCCGCATCGGCCCGGGCAGATTGCCCCCGCCCAGGGTGAGCACGCGCGGGTGCACGAACCCCTGGGCGAGCCGCACGGCGATGAAGTTGAGCGGCACGAACGCTCCGGCGACGATCGCGAACACACTGGCATAACGCGACTGGCGCTCGGGATCCTCGATCGAGAAGCGAAGCGGCTGGTAGGTGGCGAACATCAGGACGACGATCAGGAAGGACACCAGCGTCGGCTCGTTCCACACCCACCAGTGCCCCCATGAGGCCTTGGCCCAGATCGAGCCGGTGATCAGCGCGCCGATGGCGAAGATCAGCGCCATGTGGATGGCGACGTAGGAGCGCAGGTCCCAGCGGCGGTCACCGGTCCGCAGATGGCCGATGGCCAGCAGGCCTCCGAAGATGAAACCGCACAGCGAGACGATCGCCAGGGGCACGTGGAGGTAGAAGATCTTCTGGACGAAGCCCTGGTCGGCGTCGAGCGGGGCATAGAAGAACACCAGCGCGAAGGCGAGGGTGACGAAGGCGATGGTCGCTAGCGCCAGGCTGCGAAGCCCGCGCCCGTAAGTGATCACTGTCATTCCTCCAGCAGGAAGTCGAACACTGCGTAGGCAAGGAGGGCGAACACCAGATCATAGAGCGCGAGGATCCCCAGCCACTTGGCTGGAGGGGACCCGGAGCTGTGGGCCTGAAGCAGCGGACCGGCTCCTCGGGCGGTGCCGATCAGCGCAGGGATCAGCAACGGCAGTCCGATGATCGGGCCGATCAGGTCGCGGGCCCGGGTATGCACGGCGATCGCTGAGACCAGTGTGCCGATCACCGCGAAGGCCAGGTTGGCGAGCGCCAGCACCGCCAGCAGGCCGGGGAAGGCGCGCAGCAGCGACGGTCCGAGCAGCAGCAGCGCGAAGGCCGGTACGGCGACCACCTCGAGCGCGGTCAAGAACAGGAACAGCGCGCTCGCCTTGGCCAGGAGTAGCGCGCTGCGATCGACCGGCGCCAGCAGGAAGGCGTCAAAGCCGCCCTGCTCGCGCTCGGCGACGAACAGGCGGTTGATCGGCGAGCATCGCGGCGAACAGGAGCGTCGCGGTGAGCACGCCCGGCAGCCAGCTGGCCGTCGATGCCGGCCCGGTTCAGCGCGAAATGGAAGATCACGAAGGTGCTCAGTGAGAGCAGCGCCATCGCCGGCACCGTCTCCAGCGTCCGGAGCTCCAGCAGGAGGTCCTTGCGCAGCACCGTCATCGCCGTTCTCATGCGTAGAGCTCCCTCAGCGCGGCCTCGCCAAGCCCGCCGGCCTCTCCCCAGTAGGCCACCCGGCCACCCTTCAGCCCCAGCACCAGGTCGGCCTCGGCGAGGGCGGCCTGCGGATCATGGGTGGTTAGCATCCGCGTCGCCCCGGCTGGCCCGGCCGATCAACGGCTCGACCAGCCGGGCCGCCTCGGGGTCCAGATTGGCCCGGGGCTCGTCCAGGAGGAGCAGCCGGGGAGCGTGCAGCACCGCACGGCACACGGCGACCCGCTGAACCATCCCTCGGCTCGAGAAGCCGCATCGGCTCCTCGGCACGGCCGAGCATCCCCGCCTCATCGAGGACCGCTTCGACGCGAGCCTCATCGACCCGGTGCAGGCGCGCGTGGTAGCGGAGGTTCTCCCGTGGCGGTCAGGTCGCGGTAGAGCAGCGGCTCGTGGGCCAGCAGCCCGAGCGCGCCGCGGACGGCGAACGCGCGGCGCGGCAGCGGCTCGCCGAACAGCACCACCTCGCCCCGGTGGGGCCGCAGCAAGGTGGCCAGGATCCGCAGCAGGGTTGACTTGCCCGCGCCGTTGGGCCCGAGTACCGCCACCGTCGCACCCGCCGGGACCGTGATCGACACCTCTCGCAGTGCGATCCGCTCGCCGAAGAAGCGGGTGAGGGCGCGGAGCTCAATCGCCGCCGGCTCGGCCATGTCTGCGCGACAGCGTCTCCACAACGTGCGCAAGCGTAGGCGCGATCACCCCGAAGAGCTCCTCGATCGCCTTCGGGTTGCCGGGGAAGTTCACGATCAGTGACGCTTCCGGCGATCCCGGAGACGCCACGGGTCAGGATCCCCATCGGCGTGTGGCGGAGCGACTCGGCCCGCATTGCCTCGGCGAAGCCGGGGGCATCGCGATCGATCACCGCGCGGGTCGCCTCCGGGGTCACGTCGTCAGGGGTCAGCCCCGTACCGCCGGTGGTGAAGATCAGCGAGATCCCCGCCTGCGGTGCGGAGAGGCGACGCAGCGCCTGCTCCACGGCGTGACGCTCGTCGCCGACCACCTCGCTGAAGACGACCTCGGCCCCAGCGGCGGTGGCCGCTGCGCGGAGCGCGGGCCCGGAGAGGTCCTCCGAGCGCCCGGCGGCCACCGAGGTGGACACGGTGAGAACCGCGGTGCGCATGGCCGCGTCAGTCCCGTCGCCAGTCGCCCGAACGGCCGCCGGACTTCGTCAGCAGCCTCACCGCGTCGATCTCGGCGGCGCGGTCGATGCCCTTGACCATGTCGTAGACGGTCAGCGCGGCGACGCTGGCGGCGGTCAGCGCCTCCATCTCCACGCCGGTGGAGGCGGTGGTGCGGGCCTCGGCGGTGAGGACGATCTCCCCCCGCTCGCCGTCGATCACTGCCCTCGACACCGACGTAGCTGAGCGGCAGCGGATGGCAGAGAGGGATCAGCTCCGCAGGTCCGCTTGGCCGCCTGGATGCCGGCGATCCGGGCCACGCCGAGGACGTCGCCCTTGGGCGCGTCGCCCGCCGCCACCTGCCGCGCCGCAGCCGGCGAGAGGCGCACCAGCGCGCGCGGCCACCGCCCGCCGTTCGCTCGGTGCCTTGTCCCCCACGTCGACCATGCGGGCGCGCCCATGCGCGTCGAGGTGGGTCAGCTCACGATCGAGGCGCTCAGGCTGGGGCATGCGTGCGCTGCGCGGCGGCGATGAGGTCGCGGACCGCCGCCCGGTTCCCGGCTCGCAGGAGCTCGATCGGATCCGGCTCGCCGTTCACGATCGACTCGAAGAACTCCTTGCGCTCCTGGTAGGTGGGAAGCGTCCCCTTGGCCCATCCGCGGACGTCGTTGAGCAGCACGGCGAGCTCGGCGTACTCCTCGCCGAACAACTCCGAGATCTCCCGCTTCATCCGCTTGGCCAGCGCGGGTGAGGCGCCCGCGGTGGAGATCGCCACCGCCAGCGGACCGGTTCGAACGATCGCCGGGAGGATGAAGTTGCACAGCGGCGGCACGTCGACGACGTTGACCAGCATCGCCCGCTGCTCGGCGTCCTGGAAGACCCGGATGTTGACGTCGGTGTCAGCGGTGGCGGCGATCGCGATCAGGCAACCCTCCAGATCCTGCTCGCGGTACTCGCGGCGCTCCCACGTGATCGACCCCTCCAGCGCCAGTTCCACCAGCGCAGGTTGGGCCTCGGGCGCCACCAGGGTGACCTCCGCATCGCAGGCGAGCAGACCCTCCACCTTCTCCAAGCCGATGTCCCCGCCACCCACGACCAGGCAGCGCCGGCCCTTCAGCCGCAGGCAGGCGATGTAGAACGGCGTCGAGAGCATGTCCTGCACGCAGGACTGGTCACAGATGCCGCGACGCAGCTGACAAACGCATTCCTTGCCGGCGTAGGCCTGTGCGGGCATGACACAAGCGTATCCAGCGCCCCGTGCGGCGTCCCGCGGGTAAGCCGGATGGCTACCGGCGCACGGCGTCACGGGCCAGCCGCACGCCCACCTTGAGCAGCGGCGCCATCCCGTCTCTTAGAGCCGCCGCCCGGATTGAGGGGCGCCCGTAGAGGATCGTCGCCGTCTGGCGCAGCGCCTGACCGAGGGTCTCGTCGTAGGGGTGCCACCAGGCGTTGCGGACCTTGGCGGGCTCCCACACGCGCAACTTGACGTTGACGCACTCGTAGAGCCCGAACTTCGAGTGGGTGCGTCCAAGCCCCGACTCCTTGACCCCGCCCCACGCGCACTGGCAGGCGCCGTGGCTGAACATGTGGTCGTTGATCCACACCATCCCGGCCTCCAGCTCCTGGGCGATCCGCTCTCCCTTGCTGCGGTCGCAGGTCCACACCGACGCCCCAAGCCCGAAGACGCTGTCGTTGGCCAGGGCCACCGCCTCGTCCTCGCTGTCGACGACGATGATCGGCACCACCGGCCCGAAGATCTCCTCCCGCATGATCCGCATCTCGTGGGTGACGCCGGTCAGCACGGTGGGGGCGTAGAACGCGCCGGCCTCCATCCCCTCCGGCGCCGCCACCGGACCGCCACAGCGCAGCGTGGCACCAGCGGCGACGGCGTCATCGACCAGCTCGCTGACGGTCTCGAACTGGTCACGGGAGACCATCGGGCCGATCTCCGTATCCCAGCCGAGCGGGTCGCCGACGCGCAGCCGCTCGGCGCCGGCGACCACGCCGGCGATGAAGCGCTCGGCCACCGCGCGGAGCACGTACACCCGCTCGATGCCGGAGCAGGTCTGGCCGGCGTTGGCGAACCCGCCCCACAGCGCGCCGGCGATGGCGTGCTCGACGTCGGCGTCGTCCAGCACGATCATCGGGTCCTTTCCGCCGAGCTCCAGTACCGAGCCCTTCAGCCGTCTGGCGCACTCCTCGGCGACCCCGCGTCCGGTATCCACCGAGCCGGTGAAGAAGATCTTCGCCACCGGCGACTCCACCAGCGCCCGACCGGTGCCGGGCCCGTGGATCACCCGGAGCAGGCCGTCGGGCACCCCGGCCCGCTCGAACACCCGGACGATCCGCTCGCCGATCAGCGGTGTGAGCGAGGCCGGCTTGAGCACCACGCCGTTGCCGGCCATCAACGCCAGCGCCACCTCTCCGAACGGAATGCTCCAGGGGTAGTTCCAGGGCGAGATGATCCCGATCACGCCAAGCGGCTCGTAGATGAACGCCGAGCTCTTGCTCTTCAGGAACAGCTGCGGCATCGGGATCTTCTCCTCGGCGAGGATCTCCGCGCCGGCGCCGGCGATCCAGTGCAGCGCGTCGATCGTCGGCAGGATCTCCATGGAGAAGGCCTCGTTGCGTGGCTTGCCCTGCTCGCGGACGATGAGGTCACGGATCTCGTCGCCCTCGTCGATCAGCACCTGCGCGGCTCGCTCCAGGTAACGCGCCCGGTCATCCAGGGTCAGCTGCGCCCAGAACGGCTGGACCTTGGCCACCTCGTCGACGACGGTCGGCACGTGGTCCGGCGGGGTCACCGGGACGGCGCCGATCGGTTGGCCGGTGGCGGGGCTGAACGAGGTCAGCTGGTCGGTGGCGGTGTCGGTCGTGGTGGACACGCGGGTTCAACAGTACCGGCGGGGGTGGCGGGGCCAGGCGGCGCTGGCGGTGTGTGGAAAATCCGGCGCGAACCGCAGTGGCGCGCCGCCGTGACGGATTTTCCACGCCACATGTGGAATACCCGGCACGAAGCCAGCGCGGAGGGTCGCGTGACGGATTTTCCACGGCGGCGGGGCGGCGGGGCGGCGGGGCGGCGGGGCGGCGGGTCAGCGGGGCGGGGGCGGCGAGTCGGGGGGCCGCGCCCGCCGCCGGGACGCGCCGTTCGTGCAGAACGTGCCACGAGTCGCCTGCGCCGCCAGTCACGTTTTGCAGCGGCCGCGGCGCGTTTCTGCGCGGGACCGGTGGACCTCAGATCAGCCCGGGCCTCGGCCCCGGCCCCGCCGGATCGCCTCCAGCCGCTCGCGCAGCGCAGACTCGGCGTCGTCCGGCACATAGAAGCTCGCGCCAACGGCCTCGTCGGGCATCAGCTCCTGTGGTGAGAGGTGGCCCTCCCGACGGTGAGGGTTGTCGTACCCACCGTCCTTGCGGGTGGACGAGCGCAGGTGCGCGGGTGGCAGCGAGGCGCCCTGCTCGCGGATGTGCTCACGGGCGGCGATCACGGACCGCTTGGCCGCGTCCGACTTCGGCGCCAGGGACAGATAGATGGCCGCCTGGGCCAACGCGAACTGGCACTCCGGCAGGCCCACGTGCTCGACCGCCGCCGCGGCCGCGGTGGCCACCGTGAGCGCCTGCGGGTCGGCGTTGCCGATGTCCTCGGAGGCCAGCACCACCATGCGGCGGACGATGAATCGGGGGTCCTCGCCTCCCTCCAGCATCACCGCGAGGTAGTAGAGCGAGGCGTCGGGGTCCGAGCCACGCGTGGCCTTGATCCAGGCGGAGATGGTGTCGTAGTGGTGATCGGCTTGGCGGTCGTAGAGCAGCGCCCGCCGCTGGAGCGCGTCCTCGGCGCGGGCGAGCGTGACCTCGCCCTCGGCCTCGCAGGCCAGCTCCAGGGCGTTGAGCGCGGTGCGGGCGTCGCCGCCGGAGCGCTCGGCCAGGAACTCCAGCGCTTCCCCACTGATCCGGTCCGCCGGACCACACGCCCCCCGCTCCACCGCCCGGTCCAGCAGGACGCGGACGTCGGCCGCGGTCAGCATCTCCAGCTCGTACACCTGCGCCCGGGAGATGAGCGCCGAGTTGACCTCGAAGTAGGGGTTCTCGGTGGTCGCCCCGATCAGCGTCACCAGCCCTTCCTCTACCGCCGGCAGCAGCGCATCCTGCTGGGCCTTGTTGAAGCGGTGGATCTCGTCGAGGAAGAACACCGTCCGCCGGCCGGCGCTGTCCAGCCGCTGCCGCGCGCGCTCGATCACCGCCCGCACCTCCGCACGGCCGGCCTGCACCGCGCTCTCCTCCTCGAACGCCGCGCCCGAGGCCTCCGCCACCAGGCGGGCCAGGGTGGTCTTGCCGGTTCCGGGGGGGCCGTGCAGGATCATCGAGTGGGCGCGACCCTCCTCCACGGCCCGGCGCAGGGTCGAGTCCGGGGCGAGCAGCTGCTCCTGACCGACGAACTCATCGAGCGTTCGCGGCCGCATTCGGGCGGCCAGGGGTGCGGCCGGGGCGGTCTCCGCGGACTCTCGCCGCGGGGGCTCCTCGCTCTGGAACAGCTGCTGCTCCATGCGTGAAGTATGGGCGCTCAGGGTCGCGGCGTGGAGCGCTCAGCGCCCGACGATGGCCAGCGCCGCGTCATGGAGCAGACCATTGCTGGCGATGCCGTCGCCGCCGTCAGGACCCCGTACGCCGGCGAGGTCGGTGAAGCGACCCCCGGCCTCCTCCACGATGAGCTGGGGCGCGGCCAGGTCCCACAGCGAAACCTCCGGGTCCAGCGCGATCTCAGCCGCGCCCTCGGCCACCATCATGTACTGCCAGGCGTCGCCGATCCCGCGCGTGCGCCAGCAGCGGCGGCCGAGCTCGACGAGATCATCGAGGCGACCGACGGCGTCCCAGTCCTCGATCCCGCTCCAGCACATCTGCGCCTGTTCCAGCGCGCTCACCCCGGAGACGCGCAAAGGCCGGCCGTCGACGAAGGCGCCACCGCCCCGGCTCGCCCACCATCGCCGGCCCCCGGCCGGGGCGGAGACCACACCCAGCTCGGTCTCCCCATCGACCTGCAGCGCGATCAGCGTGGCCCAGGTGAACATGCCCCGCAGATAGCTGGCAGTCCCGTCGATCGGGTCAAGGATCCAGCGCCGCGCGCCGTCGCCCTCGCTGCCGTACTCCTCGCCGACCACGGCGTCCTCGGGGCGGGCCTCGCTCAGCACGCCGCGGATGGCCTGCTCCGCCGCGCGGTCGGCCTCGGTCACCGGGGTCGCGTCCGGCTTGTGCTCGACGCGCAGATCGGCGGCGCGGAAACGCTCCATGGTGATCGCGTCCGCACGGTCGGCCAACTTCAGCGCCAACGCGAGATCGTCAGCCACGCCGCGGCATGGTAACGGGCAGTACGCTGAGCGGATCAGCGTCGGCGAAGACACACTGCAGCAGGAGACCACCGAGCTGCTGTCCCAGCTCATCCGCTTCAACACGGTCAATCCGCCGGGCAACGAGCGGCCGGCGATCGAGCACCTGGAGCACTATTTGGGCGAGGCTGGCTTCGAGACCGACGTGCTGGGCTCAAGCGAGGAGCGCGCCAACCTGGTCGCAACGCTCCACGGGCAGTCAGACGGCCCGACGCTGCTCTATCTGGGCCACGTCGACACGGTGCTGGCCGACTCCTCGGAGTGGACCCACGACCCGTGGTCCGGCGACGTCGCCGACGGCTTTCTGTGGGGACGAGGTTCGCTGGACATGAAGTCCCAGGTCGCCGCGGAAGCGGCGGCGGCGGCGTCGCTTGCCCGCGACGGCTGGCGCCCCGCGCAGCGGAACGCTGAAGCTGGTGTTCGTGGCCGATGAGGAGACCGGGGGCGAGCTCGGCGCACAGTGGCTGTGCCAGAACCACCCCGACAAGGTTCGCTGCGACATGCTGCTCAACGAAGGGGCGGGAATGGTGTTCGAGTACGACGGCGAGCGCCACTACGGGGTGTGCGTGGCGGAGAAGGGAGTGTTCCGCTTCACCATCACCGCGCACGGCGCGGCGGGCCACGCCTCGCTACCGAAGACCGGCGACAACGCGCTGCTCAAGCTGGGCCCGGTGCTGGAGAAGCTGGCTGCCGCGCCGCCCTCGTTCGCGGTGACAGAGGGACCGGCGGCGCTGCTGCGCGCGCTCGGCCAGGACCCCGACGATCCCGCCACCGCGCTGGCCCGGATCGCCGAGCGCGACCCCGCGCTCACGATCTTCCTGGAGCCGATGCTCGGGGTCACGCTGACGCCGACGATGGCCCACGCCTCCGACAAGGTCAACGTGATCCCCTCGCGCGCGTCGCTGAAGATCGACTGCCGCGTCCCGCCCGGCCTGGGCGAGGACACCGCCCGGGCCCGGATCGACGGCGTGCTGGAGGGAGCCGACGAAGCGCTCGAGATCGAGTTCAACGACACCGTGGTCGGTAACCAGTCGCCGTCTCAGTCGCGGTTGATGGAAGCGATCGACCGGTGGATCAGGACCAGCGACGACGGGGCGGGCACGGTGCCGGTGATCCTGCCGGGCTTCTCGGACTCGCGCTGGTTCCGCGAGGCCTTCCCCGACTGCGTCGCCTACGGCTTCTTCCCCCAGCGACACCAGTCACTGCTGCAGGCCGCGCCGCTGATCCATAACGCCGATGAGCGGATCGACGTGCGCGACCTGGGGTTCGCCGCGCGCGCCTACGCGGACATCGCCCGCGACCTGCTCGGCTGAAGCTCAGCTCGGCGAGAGCTCGAAGCGCAGCGCGAAGAAGTCCAGCATGCGCGGGAGGCCATCGCGCGGATCCAGCTGAGGCGCGAGCAGGCGCACCTCCCGCTCGCCGAGCAGTGTGCTCAGCATCGTCTGACCGACGAGCAGCGCGAGCCCGACCCCCGGACAGCCCTGGGGCCCGTGGCTGAAGTGATTGAACTGCCAGTCCTCGGCTGCATCGTCGGTCAGCCACCGCTCCGGATCGAACTGGTCGGCACCGGGAACCGCGTCGCGGTCACGGTGGTTGAAGGTGTTGACGATCAACAGCTGGGTCCCGGCCTCCAGCGGCACCCCGTCCCACTCGGTGTCGCTCGCCACCTCCCGGGAGAGCATCGACGTCGTAGGCCACAGCCGCATGGCCTCGTGCAGGCAGGCCCGGAGATAGGCGGGATCCTCGCGCGCCCGCTCCAGCTGCACCCCGTGGACGGACAGAGCACGCCAGGCAGCGCAGCGCATTGATGGCCAGGGTGTCGCCCAGCGCAAACAGCCAGTGGGTGACCTGGCGGGCGGGCTCGGTCACCTCGCTCTGCGGGGCCTCGGAGAACAGACCGACGAGACTGTCCCGCTCGGCCGCGTCCACGTACTCGGTCAGTCGCGAGTCGAAGCGCCGGCGCAGCCCGTCATCGCCACGACCGGGCGGGTTGCTCTTGTCCATGAGCTCGCCCAGCATGGTTGAAAGCGTCTCGTCCTCGGCGGCGGCCTCACCCAGCACGATCCGCCGGGTGGCGCGGCGCACAGCGCCATTGAACGACTCCCAGTCCAGCTCCCGCGGCAGCGCCCGGGCCTCCTCAGTGGCGACAGCGGCGAAGCGATCGGCCAGGCGGTGGGCCGGCCGGCCGGTGTCGAGCACTTTCTCGGTGAAGCGGCGACGGTCGCTCCACTGCGGATCACGGGAGATGGTCAGCGCATCGGGCTGGAAGTGCCGCATCCCGCTGCGCTTGGGCTCGGGATCGGATGCGAACGGGTCCGGTGAGCCCTCCAGCCCGCGGCGGATGGCGTCTCGCCCCAGCAGCAACAGCGCCTGGTCCTTGCCCACCCGAACCCACAGCGGCCCGTCCCCGTAGCTGCGGCGCAGCCCGTTCAAGAAGCCGATGGCAAGGCCGTCGGCGTCGGTGGCGGTTGCCGCGTAGGCGGCGCGGCGACGGCGGCGGAACAGCCCCTGCACCACGTTCGGCACCGCCACCTGCGCGGTGAAGCGAAGACCCTCCACCAGCGATGCGTGAGGGAAATCGGTCTCGGCCACGTCCGCGACGACCCTAACACGGCCCAGGCCACGGCTCGGCCCGCGAGAGAACCCAAACAGGGGCGGCCTCGTGCCGCCCCCATAAATAGACTCCTGCCATGGCGAAGCGCCTGGATCCGGAGATATTTCGACTTCCCGTCGGGCGCATTCGCAGCGGGTACTACTCCGACGCCTACTTCGTGCTGACCAAGCAGCTGCTGGAGGAGGAGGACCACCACCCGCGGGTGACGATGCAGGTCTTCCAGAAGCACAAGTCCGTGCTCGGCGGGATCGACGAGGCGATTGCCGTGCTCAAGCTGTGCTCGGGCTACGGGCAGGACGGCGACTGGGCGCCGGGGTGGGACCAGCTGGAGGTGCACGCCCTCCACGAGGGCGATGAGATCGACCCCCAGGAGACGGTGATGACGATCGAGGGCGACTACAGCCTGTTCGCGCACCTGGAGACCGTGTACCTGGGCGTGCTGGCCCGCCGCTCGCTGATCATGCGCAACGTCTCCGAGGTGGTGAAGGCCGCCGCCGGCAAGCAGATCCTCTACTTCCCGGCCCGGCATGACCACTGGCTGGTGCAGACCGGCGACGGCTGGAGCGCGCACGTCGCCGGCGCGATCGGCGTGTCCACCGACGCTCAGGCCTCATGGTGGGGCGGGCGCGGGATCGGCACGGTCCCCCATGGCCTGATCGCGGCCTACGGTGGGGACACGGTCCGCGCGGCACAGGCCTTCGCGCGGCGGTTCAGCGGCGAGATGAACGTCACCGTGCTGGTGGACTGGGAGAACGACTCGGTCCACACCGCGCTGGCGGTCGCGGAGGCGCTCGGCGACGAGCTGTGGGGGGTGCGTCTGGACACCTCGGAGAACGATGGTCGATGTCGCGCTCCAGGACGAGCTCGGCGACTTCAAGCCCACCGGGGTCAATCGACGTCTGGTCGAGAAGGTCCGTGCCGCGCTGGACGATGCCGGCTTTGAGCGGGTGAAGATCGTGGCCAGCGGCGGCTTCAACGCCGAGCGGATCCGGGAGTTCGAGGAGGCCGGCGTCCCGGTCGATGCCTACGGGGTCGGGTCCTCGCTGATCCGCGGTGCCAACGACTTCACCGCCGACGTAGTGATCGTCGATGGGGAGCCTCACGCCAAGGCCGGACGGAGCTACCGGCCGAATCCGCGCCTGCAGAAGGTTGAGTGAAAAGCGGGAGGGGACGGTCGATGAATGACGAAGAGCCCCGATTGATGACCTTCGCCGACTTCCTCTGGTCGCCAGACTTCCAGACCTTCCTGCTGCAGTGGCTGCCCATCGTGTTCATGGGCCTGCTGGTCGTGGCGGTGTTCGCGCTGATGCGCTACATGCCGAAGACCAAGCCGGTGCAGATCAAGCCGGAGGCCGCGATCTCGATCGGCTGGTCGGACATCGCCGGCGCCGACGAGGCCAAGGACGAGCTCCGCGAAGTGGTGGAGTACCTGCGTGACCCCAAGCGCTTCCGCTCGCTGGGCGCCAAGGTTCCCAAGGGGATCCTGCTGCACGGCCCCCCGGGCACCGGCAAGACGCTGCTGGCCAAGGCGGTCGCCCACGAATCCGGCGCCACCTTCTTCTCCCAGTCGGCGGCATCGTTCGTGGAGATGTTCGCGGGGCTGGGCGCGGCGCGGATCCGGCGGCTGTTCCGGGTGGCGCGCAAGCAGGCCCCGGCGATCGTGTTCATCGATGAGCTCGATGCGGTCGGCGGCCATCGCGGCATGGACATCAGCGGCGAGCGCGATCAGACCCTCAACCAGCTGCTGGTGGAGATGGACGGCTTCAACGCCCGCAAGGACGTGGTGGTTATCGCCGCCTCCAACCTGCTGGACAAGCTCGATCCCGGCGCTGCTGCGGCCGGGGCGCTTCGACCGCCAGATCTTCGTCTCGCCACCCGACGTGGGCGGCCGCGAGCGGATCCTGCTGGTGCACTCCCGCAACAAGCCGCTGGCCTCAGGACGTCGACCTCAAGCTGCTGGCCCGCCAGACCTCGGGTCTGACCGGCGCCGACCTGGCCAACATCTGCAACGAGGCGGCGATCTTCGCCGCCCGCCGCAAGGCCACCGAGGTGGCGATGGGCGACTTCGATGCCGCGCTGGAGCGGGTGGTGGCGGGGATGCAGTCGAGCCGCACGCTGAGCGACCACGAGAAGCGGGTGGTGGCCTACCACGAGGCCGGCCACGCGTTGTGCGGCGAGCTGCTGCCCTCGGTGGACCGCGTGCACCGGATCTCGATCGTGCCCCGCGGCCGCGCGCTGGGCTTCACCCTCAACCTTCCCGAGGAGGACCGGTACCTGAAGACCCGGGAGGAGCTGATCGACTACATGACCATGCTGCTGGGCGGCCGGGTGGCCGAGCAGCTGGTGTTCGGCTCCATCACCACCGGCGCCTCCGACGACCTGCGCCGGGTGGCGGAGATCGCCCATTCGATGGTGCACGAGTACGCGATGGGCACCGGCACCGGCTCGCTGCGGGTGGTCGGCGAGGACGCCGCCGAGTCGACCCGCCGGGTGCGCGACCAGGAGGTGCGCGAGCTGGCCGATGAGGCCTCGCGGGTGGCGAAGGCGATCATCGACGCCCACCGCCCCGAGCTGGACCTGCTGGCCCAGACGCTGCTGGCCAACGAGGTCCTGGAGCGCGACGACCTGGACGAGATCATGCGCGACGTCCCGCGCGCGGCGCCACCGCGGATCGGCGGAGGCGAGCTCGGCGTCGCCGCGGCGACGGCGATGCATCCGGCCGAGCGCCCCGATCGGCGCGGCTGACCCGGCCGGTCCAGGCCCGTCACCCACGGCAGCGCGGAGCGCCGTCAGTATCCTCCCGGCCCGGATGCTGTCGACCATCGACCATGTCGGCGTCGCGGTGCAGTCGATCGACGAGACGCTGGCGCTCTACCGGGACACCCTGGGGATGCCCCTGGTGCATCGCGAGACCGTCGAAGAGCAGGGCGTGGACGCCGCCCTGCTGGACGTCGGCGACGGCCACGTGGAGCTGCTGCAGCCGCTGGGCCCGGACACCGCGGTGGGCAAGTTCCTGGAGCGGCGCGGGCCGGGCCTGCACCATGTCGCCTATCGCGTGGCCGACCTGGCCCAGACGCTGAGCCAGCTCTCCTCCGCCGGCCTGCGGCTGATCGACGAGCAGCCCCGCATCGGGATACGTGGTTCGCTGGTGGCCTTCCTGCACCCCGCGTCCACCGGCGGCGTCCTCACCGAACTCGTTCAACCCGTCTCCAGCGAAGGACACTGACATGCCCGCCGACGAGAAGCCGCAGAAGATCAGCATCGGATTCCTGGGCAGCCAGGTACTGAGCGCGAGAGTCGCCCGAGGGCGAGCTACCGGCGCCTGCGCGACGCGCTCGGATCCTCCGGCTGGCACGAGCTGACCGCCGAGGACGGCACCGTTGCGCTGGACCTGACCAAGGTCGCCTACGTGCTGGTCGACCACGAGGGTCACCGGGTCGGATTCGGCACCTGAGTGGCTTCCGCGTGAATGCGGCGCCCCGAGAGAGGTGCAGGGCTGATGGCTGCCGAGGACGCGGGGAGCACTAAGCCGCGTGCTCGGGAGCCTGCTGGAGCTCGACCGCCGCGTGTTGCTGGCGGCGAGGACCCTGGCCACAGCGCCGCGGGAGATCGAGTGGTGGCCTGGCTACTCCCGGCTGGGCGAGCACGCCGCCTGCTGGCTGGCGCTCGGAGTCGGCCGGTGGGCTGCTTCGACCCGGCGGGCGAGCGCCGACGGCGCTGGCGGCGCGGGGTGCTGATCGTCGCCGCCGCCTACGGGCTCAACTACGCGGTGAAGCTGTGCGTGCGCCGGGAGCGGCCCGCAGCTGCCGGGGCTGGAGCCGCTGACCCCGGTGGTCTCCCGGCTCTCGCTGCCAAGCGCCCACGCCACCACCTCGTTTGCGGCGGCACGCGCCTACGCGGGCCTCGCCCCGGCGGGGGCGCTGTACGCGGCGGCGCTGGCCTTCGCCGACGAGCCGCCCGTACCTGGGCGTGCACTACCCCAGCGACGTGCTCATCGGGGCGGTGCTGGGGACTGGCCCTGGCCGGAGGTGGGCCGGCTGAAGGTGGGGATCATCGGAATGCCGAACGCCGGCAAGTCCTCGCTGTTCCGAGCGCTGACCGGAGTCGCCGCGGAGGCGGCCAACTACCCGTTCACCACGATCGAACCCAACGTGGCGGTGGTGCCGGTCACCGACGAGCGGCTGGATGCGGTGGCGGCGACGGTGCGGGCCTCCCGGGTGGTGCCGGACACGATCGAGTTTCACGACATCGCCGGCCTGGTGGCCGGAGCCCATCGCGGCGAGGGTCTCGGCAACCAGTTCCTGGCCAACATCCGGGAGACCGACGCGCTGCTGCACGTGGTCCGGGCGCACGACGACCCCGGGGTGGTCCATCCCGAGGGCGGGTCGATCCGCTGGCCGACATCTCGACGATCGAGACCGAGCTGATCTACGCCGACCTGGAACAGGCCGAGCGCCGGCTGGAGCGGGTGGTTCGCCAGGCGCGGGGCGGCGATCGGCACGCTGTCGCCGAGGCGGCGTGGCTGGAGGCGGTGATCGAGGCGCTTGGGGCCGGGCAGCCGGCGCGCTCGGTGCCGGTCCCCGACGACGCCGCCGGACGCGATGAAGCTGCTCTCGCCGCTGACCGCCAAGCCGGTGCTGTTCGTGGTCAACGTCTCGGAGGGAGACGACGAGGTGCCGGAGGTCGATTCTCGACGCACGCCGCGGGCGCCGGGGCCGCCGCGGTGGCGGTTTCAGCCCGCCTGGAGGCGGAGCTGGCCGAGCTCGACGCCGAAGAAGCGGAGGCGATGCGCGATCGGAGCTGGGGCTGAGCGAGTCCGGGCTGGCTACGGTGGTGCGGGGAGCGTTCTCGCTGCTCTCGCTGGTGGCGTTCTTCACCGCGGGGACCGACAAGCCGGCCCAGTCCTGGCATCTGCGTCATGGGCTCTCGGCCTGGCACGCCGCCGGGCTGATCCACTCGGACATCCAGCGCGGGATTCGTGCGGGCGGAGGTGGTCGGCTGGAGGGAGCTGGTCGATGCCGGTGGATACTCGGGCGCGCGGGATCAGGGGACGCTTCGCCTGGAAGGGCGCGACTACGTGATCGCCGACGGCGACGTGCTGACGGTGAAGTTCACGCCTTAGGCCGTTCAGAGGTCGGTGATCCTGGTCGCCTGCTCCAGGCGCTCGGCGAGCCGGTTCATCCCGTAGTGGCGGGCCGCCTTTGCTCCGCCGTTCAAGTCGGTGGGACCGTCGGGAGGACGGGCGATCTCGACCGATCCGCAGCGTGGCGATGTCCTTGAAGGCGCGGAGCTCGGCGGCGTGGTCGCGGAGCGCTGAGGTGACCTTGGGTCGCTCGCCGTGATGCAATTCTCGATCGCCCCTTCCAGCGTGCCGTGGCGCTGGAGCAGGTCGGCGGCGGTCTTGGCCCCGATCCCCGGGGCGCCCGGGAGCCCGTCGGAGGGGTCGCCCCGGAGCGCGATGAAGTCGGTGACCAGCTCCGGGCCGATGCCGTAGCGACGGCGGACCTCGGCGGCGTCGACCTCCTCGAAGCCGGTGGTACCCGACTTGAGGTAGAGGACGTGCACGTGCTCATCGACGCACTGGTACATGTCCCGGTCCCCGGTGAGGATCAGGGTGTCGCCGCCGGCTTCCGTCTCGGCCTGCGCGAGCGATCCGAGCAGATCGTCGGCCTCCAGCGTCTCCTCGGAAGCCGAGGTCCAGCCCAACTGCGCGAACAGCTCCGGCGCGCTGACCGAACTGCCACTCCAGATCGTCGGGGACCGGGGGACGCGCAGCGTGGTAGTCGGGGTACAGCTCGGTGCGGTAGGCGGCCGCCTCGGCGCCGAAGCAGGTGACGATCGCTCGCGGCTCGCGGTCGGCGGCGACGCGAATCAGCGCGTTGACCGCGCCCAGCAGCGCATTGACCGGTCGGTCCGTCGCCGCCCCGAATCGAGTCCGGAAGCGCGAAGAATGAGCGGTAGAGCAGGAACGGCGCGTCGACGACGAGCAGGGGCGGCGGCACGGCTCGGAGCGTAGAGATCGCCGGGACGATAGGTTGCGAGTTCGAGATGGCCCCACGGAAAGCATCCGATGTGTTCGTCGAGTGCCTGGAGTCCGAGGGGGTCAAGTACGTGTTCGGCATCCCGGGGGAGGAGACGCTGGACCTCAACGAGTCGCTGGCCGCCTCCTCGGTGCAGTTCGTGCCGGTCCGCCACGAGCAGGGCGGCGCCTACATGGCCGATGCCTACGGCCGGCTCACCGGGCGGGCCGGAGTGTGCCTCGGCACGCTCGGACCGGGCGCGACCAACCTGGTCACCGCTGTCGCCGACGCCTTCCTGGACCGTGCGCCGCTGGTCGCCCTGACCGGTCAGTCCGACCTGGAGCGGATGCACAAGGAGTCCCACCAGTACATCGACCTGATCGGGATCCTGCGGCCGGTGGTGAAGTGGAACGCGCGGATCTCCTCACCGGTGATCGTGCCCGAGGTGGTGCGCAAGGCGTTCAAGGTGGCCGAATCCGAGAAGCCGGGCGCCACCCACCTGGAGCTGCCGGAGGACGTGATGGCCGAGGAGCTCGACGCCTCGCCGCTGCCACGCCATGACCTGGTGCAGCCCGAGCCCGGGGTGAAGGAGCTGCAGCGGGCGGCGGAGATGATCGACGGGGCCGAGAACCCGATCGCGCTGGTCGGCAACGGAGCCATCCGCGCCCGCGCATCCCGGGCCCTGCGGGCCTTCGTCCAGGTGACGGGCATTCCGGTGGCCGAGACGTTCATGGCCAAGGGCCTGCTCGACTACACCGACGAGCACGCGCTCGGCACAGTCGGGCTGCAGGCTCGTGACTACGAGATGGCCGGGTTCGACGACGCCGACGTGATCATCGCCATCGGCTACGACCTGGTGGAGCACTCCCCCGAGCACTGGAACCCCCACGGGAACAAGAAGATCATCGTGGTCGACAGCGTCGCCGGCGGAGATCGACGAGTTCTTCATTCCCGAGGTGGAGCTGATCGGCGACATCACCCACGTGCTGGCCCGGCTGGCCACCAGCTGCACCCGGACCCCGGTGGAGTCAGGGTCGACGGGCCTCCGCGACGTGACGCTGCGCGCGCTGGGCGAGGCCCGCGAGGACGATCACTTCCCGATGCGCCCGCCCCGCGCGCTGTGGGAGGTTCGGGAGGCGCTCGGCCCGGAGGACATCCTGGTCTCCGACGTGGGGATGCACAAGCTGTGGATCGGGCGCATGTTCCCCGCCCACGAGCCCGGGACGGTGCTGATCGCCAACGGGCTGGCGGGGATGGGCTTTGCGCTACCCACCGCAATCGCCGCCAAGCTGGTCCATCCCCAGCGCAACGTGGTGACGATCAGCGGGGACGGCGGCTTTCTGATGAACATGCAGGAGCTGGAGACGGCGCGGCGGCTCCGGACGCCGGTGGTGAACATCATCTGGGAGAACGGCCAGTTCGGGTCGATCGCCTGGAAGCAGGACAAGAAGTTCGGCCGCCACTTCGACGTCGATTTCGGGAATCCGGACTTCGTCAAGCTGGCCGAGGCCTTCGGGCTGCCGGCGTGGCGGTGCTCGGAGCCTGAGGATCTCTCTCGGATTGCTGCGGGGCGCGCTGGAGCTTGAGGTGCCCTCGCTGATCGTGGTGCCGATCGACTACTCGCTGGACATCGCCCAGGGGCCGATCGGGTTGGGGGCGGAGACGGTCGCCACCTGAATTGGGGCCGCCGGGTTGGCGGAGCTGGCTCTGCGGACCGGGCCGGGTCGCGTTTTGGCGATGAATGGCGATTCACCCCACCCCTCTGTGGGGTGAAATGCCAAAGTTCGCGTTGCCCGGGGGCTGACGACGAGGGGGCGGGCTCGACGCGGCGGCCCCGCGGGCGGGCGCTACGTGCGGGCGCTACAGATACACACTGCGCTACAAGTTCCCCTGCGCCATCTTGCGCAGGTCCATGGCCTGGTTGTAGGTGTCCTCGTCGACGCCGTGCTCGTAGGCGACCTCGCGGAGCATGCGACCCGACTCCGCCGCCTCCTGGACGATCTCTGTCGCCTTGTCGTAGCCGATGTAGGGGTTCAGCGCCGTCGCCGCGGCCAGGGTCGCCTCCGCGGAGTGCCCGGCGCCCTCCTCGTTGGCCTCGATCCCCGAGACGCACTTCTCCGCAAACACACGGGACGCGTTGGTCAGCAACCGGATCGATTCGAGCAGGTTGCGGGCGATCAGCGGCACGCGCACGTTCAGCTCGAAATTCCCCTGCGACCCGGCGATGGTGATCGCCGTGTCGTTGCCGATCACCTGGGCGCTCACCTGCAGCACGACCTCGGGGATCACCGGGTTGACCTTGCCGGGCATGATCGAGGAGCCCTTCTGCAGCGCCGGGAGGCGGCAGCTCGCCGATCCCCGCGCGCGGCCCCGAACCCATCAGCGCCAGATCGTTGGCGATCTTGGTCAGCGACACCGCCAGTACCTTCAGGGCCCCTGAGAGCTCGACGAGGGCATCGCGGTTGCCCTGCGCCTCGAAGGGATCCTCGGGGGCGTTGATCTCCAGGTTGCTCGCCTCGGTCAGCCGCCTGCGAACGCGATCGGCGAACTCCGGGTGCGTGTTCAGGCCGGTTCCGGTCGCGGTGCCACCGAGCGGGATCTGGGCGACCTGCGGAAGCGTGTTTCGCACCCGCCGAGCGCCCAGCCGGATCTGGGCGGCGTAGCCCGCGAACTCGTGGCCGAGGGTCACCGGCACCGCGTCCATCAGGTGGGTGCGCCCGGCCTTGACCACATCCCGGAACTCATCGGCCTTGGCCGCGAAGGCCTGCTCCAGCTCCTCCAGCGCAGGCAGCAGCTGGTTGGTGGCGGTGTCAAGCGCGGCCAGGTGCACGGCCGAGGGAAACACGTCGTTGGAGGACTGGCCCATGTTGACGTGATCGTTGGCGTGGGCCTCGTCGCCGGCCAGCGTGGCGATCACCTCGTTGGCGTTCATGTTGGAGGACGTGCCCGAGCCGGTCTGGAACACGTCGATGGGGAAGTGGTCGTCCACCTCACCGTCGGCGACGCGATCAGCGGCAGCGGCGATCCGCTCGGCGAGGTCGTAGGCCAGCAGCTCCAACTCGGCGTTGACGCGCGCCGCGGCGGCCTTGATGCGTCCCAGCCAGTTGATCACCGCAGCGGGCACCGGCTCGCCGGAGATGGGGAAGTTGGCCACTGCCTTGGTCGTCTCTCCGCCCCAAAGCTGCTCCTGGTCCTGCACGCTCATGCCATTCCCTTTCGCTCTTTAGCTCGGACCCGGAACGCTACAACCACCGTGATCTCAGACCGCGCCCCCGTGTTCAGCCGCAGAACGAAATCAGCTCGCGGGCGAGGCCCACCGGATCGTCGTAGGCCATCAGAAAGCCGGCCCCCGGCAGGGTGCGCAGCTGTCCGTCGGGGAGGAGGTCAAGCGCCTCCCGCGGTCCCGTCAGCGGGAAGGAGGGGTCCTCCTCGGCCCACAACAGCAGCACCCGCGCAGTGATCTGGGGGTAGGCGTCCAGCAGGCCATGCTGGGCCTGTACCGGCCAGCGCCGCGCGAACTTGGCCCACGACCGTGCGCGATTGCCGTTCCCGCCCACGTCGGCGAAGGCGTGACGAACGAGGTCACGGGCGGCGGGATTCCGCTGAGCCGACAGCCGCTCTCCCTGGGAGGGCCGGAACACCAACTTGGCGGCGTGGCTGAGCACGCGATCGAAGCCGGGCAGAGCGGCCAGTGCGCACGCCGAGCGCCAGCCGAGCCGGGCACCGCCGAGCTGCTCGCGGCGGTGGAGGCGGTTGGACATCAGCACGAGGCACCGCGGCTGGATCCAACCGCTGCTGACGGCTCGAAGGGCCAGCTCGGCGCCGAGGTCGTGGCCGGCCAGCAACGGACGCGGGCCACCCACCTCCCGGCAGAATCCGGCGATGACCTCCGCGAGCCACTCCGGGGTGTAGGGATGACGCGGGCGATCCTCGGAGTCGCCGTGCAGGGGCAGGTCCGGAAGGATCACGCGGAAGCGACGCGACAGAGGCGAGACGATCGGCGCCCACTCCCGGTGGGAGAGCCCGAGCGAGTGCAGCAGCGTCAGCGGCGGACCCGTTCCCGACTCGCGGTACGCGATTCGCGCTCCATCGCCGTGGTGATAAAGACGCAAGCGCATCGTGCACCATCGTCGCATTCTCCGACCAGGGTGTGACCTTCGGCGCCAAAGGTTGTGCAAAACCTGACCGAAGCTGGCTAACGCTCGCCAGCTCCTAGTGAATAACGCGGTATGCAGCCATTTATCAAGAGCCCGCTCGGTCTATCCACCTCCCAAGCCGCCGAGGCACTCGGCGTTTCGCTGGGTACGATCCGGCGCTGGTCGGACCTCGGCTACCTGGAGTCCTACCGGACCCCCGGGGGCCAGCGGCGGTTCAGTCACGAGCAGATCGAGCAGTTCGTGGAGTCGCTCCACAGCGGCGGCCGCCAGTCGGCCCTCCCCGACGTCGACCACTCGCTGAAGCGCGCCAGCTGACCTAGCGGTCCGAGCGCAGCCAGCTGACAAGCGGATCGGCCTGAGGGGTCGTCGCACAGCGCGGCGGCGATCCTCCCCCTGCAACGAAGTGCCCATGCTGCACGCCCGGTTGCGCGCGTTGCAAACCCGCTCCAGGGACGAAATAAATCGTGGTCATGAGCGGGATCAGAACCAATGCCGCTGCCGGCATGCTAGGGGTCAGCCCGAACACGTTGCGCAGCTGGGAACGGCGGTACAGCTTCCCTCAACCGCATCGCTCCCCGGGCGGCCACCGCCAGTACGCCCTGGCAGAGATCGAGGCGCTGAAGCTCACGCTGGAGGAAACCCACAACGTCTCCTCAGCCATCTCCCTGGCCCGGGAACGCGGCGAAGGGCCCTCCTCGTGGATCCGCCTCGCGACGGCGTTCCGAAGCTTCGACGAGGACGGCGCCAACCGGCTTCTGGAGGAGAGTCTCACGCTGCGCTCGCTTGAACGCACTGTGGAGGAGCTCCTGCTGCGCGCCGTCGAGTCGCTGAACGAGCCCGAGACGCTCGGGGCGGAGTACGAGTTCGCCTGGCGGTACTCGGTGGGATGGCTCTCGGCCCTCAAGCGCCTTTCACCGCCCACCACGCAGTCACGCGGGATCCTGATCTTCGACGGCTCCGTTCCCTGCGATCCCGATGCGCTGCACTCGCAGGCACTGGAACTGGTGCTGCGGCGTGCCGGCGTCCGCACGTTGACGTTGACTCCCACGGTCGATCTGACCCGCCTGGGACGGGCACTGCGAGCGCTATCGCCGAACGCGGTGGTGCTCACCGGCAGCCAGGTCTCCCTGGATGCCATCGGCCGGCTGGTGTACGCGGTGCGCAGGGTCATCCAGGAGATCGCGGTATTCGACTACCGGGGCGCGGTGCCCGACACCGGCGCCAGCACGGTGACCCGCCTGGGCGAGCAACCGATTGCCGCCCGCGACACGCTGGTCTCCTGGCTGAACCACAGCGCAGGCAGCTTGACGTCCTCGCTGCCCCCGGTGACCTCTCCGGAGGCCGCCCCCGGGGCCCAGGCTCGCTGACCCGGCGCGAACGCCGGAGGTCCTCGTGGCGCGGGACGCCCAGCAAAGTGGCGCCAACCGCCCCACCTAGAATCAGCCGGCGATGCCCTCACCGCACCGTCCCGTAGATCCCCGCGCCTCGTTTCCGGAGCTGGAGGAGCGAGTGCTCGTCCGCTGGCGCGAGCGAGACGTATTCGCCGAGTCGCTGCGACGGCGGGAGGGCTCGCCGTCCTGGGGCTTCTACGAGGGTCCGCCGACGGCCAACGGCCCCCCCGGCTCCCATCACGTGCTCGCGCGGGTGTTCAAGGACATCTTCCCGCGCTACCGAACGATGCGCGGCTACTACGTCGAGCGCAAGGGGGGCTGGGACTGTCACGGCCTCCCGGTGGAGCTGGCCGTCGAGGCCGAGCTCGGGTTCACCTCCAAGGAGGACATCGAGCGGTTCGGGATCGCCGAGTTCAACGCACGCTGCCGGGAGAAGGTGCTCAGTCACGTCGAGGACTGGAACAGGCTGACCGAACGGATCGGGTTCTGGATCGACCTCGACGACGCCTACAGGACGCTTGACAACGGCTACGTCGAGTCGGTGTGGTGGGCGCTGAGGACCATCCACGAAAAGGGCCTGCTCTACGAGCGGCTCAAGGTGGTGCCCTACTGCGCCCGCGACGGGACGACGCTCTCCAGCCATGAGCTGGGGCAGCCGGGCGTCTACCAGGATGTCCTTGACCCATCGGTCTATGTCCGCTTCCCGATCACCGACGGCAACGAGGCGGCCCAGGTCGGGGACAACCTGCTGATTTGGACCACCACGCCATGGACGCTCGTCTCCAATGCGGCGGTCGCGGTCGCAGCCGAGCTCACCTACGTCCGCGCGCGAAGCGCGGATGGCGACGTGGTGATTCTCGCCGAGGCACTGGTGGAGAAGGTGCTCGGAGAAGGGCTTGAGGTGTTCGACCGCTTCCCCGGCAGCGCGCTCGTCGGAGTTCGGTACGAGGCGCCGTTCCCGTTCATCGCCGCGGACGAATACGGGCCTCGCGGTCACACCGTGCTGGAGGGCGACTTCGTCACAGCCACCGACGGCACCGGGCTGGTCCACACCGCCATCGCCTTCGGAGAGGATGACTTCCGCCTCGGTGAGCAGTACGGCTTGAACGTGATCAATCCGGTGCGGCTGGACGGCACCTACGACGAGCGGATCGGGCCCTATGCGGGGCGCTGGGTCAAGGACGCGGACGCGGACCTGGTGGAAGACCTGCGCGCGCGCGGCAAGCTGCTGCGAGCCGAGACCTACGAGCACTCCTATCCGCACTGCTGGCGGTGCGGCACCCCGCTGCTCTACTACGCCAAACCGTCCTGGTACATCGCCACCAGCGAGATCAAGGACCGGCTGCTGGCCGCCAACGAGGACGTGAATTGGCATCCGGAGCACGTCAAGCACGGGCGGTTCGGCAACTGGCTGGAGAACAACGTCGATTGGGCCCTTTCCCGTGAGCGCTACTGGGGGACCCCGCTGCCGGTGTGGCGCTGCGCAGACGGACACGTCACCGTGATCGGCTCGATCAACGAGCTCGCCGAGCGATCGGGGACCACGCTCGCCGACCCTCACCGGCCGTTCGTAGACGAGGTGACCTTCCCGTGCCCGGAATGCCAGGAGACGGCGCAGCGGGTGCCCGAAGTCATCGACGTCTGGTTCGACTCCGGGTCGATGCCGTTCGCCCAGTACCACGCGCCGAGCACCGGCGAGGAGCAGTTCGCGCGAGCACTTCCCGGCCGACTTCATCTGCGAGGCGCTGGACCAGACGCGGGGCTGGTTCTACTCGCTGCTGGCGGTCTCGACGCTGCTGTTCGATCGCTCCTCGTATCGCAACGTGGTCTGCCTCGGCCTGATCCTCGACGAGCAGGGCCGGAAGATGTCGAAGTCGCTGGGCAACGTCGTCGAGCCGTGGGAGGTGATCGACCGCTACGGGGCCGACGCGCTGCGCTGGTACTTCTTCACCTCGAAGTACCCGTGGGACGGCTACCGCTTCTCGATGGAGACGATCGGCGAGGCGGTCAGACAGTTCCTGCTGCAGCTGTGGAACACCTACGGCTTCTACGTGCTCTACGCCAACGCGAACTTTGCCGAGCCGCCGCGAGCCTTTGACAGATGCGGCCGGCAGCGAACTGGACCGCTGGGCCCTCTCCCGCTTGAGCGCGACGACCGAGCTGGTCAGCGACCACCTCGACCAGCTTCGACGCCACGGGGGCCGGACGGGCGATCGCGACCTTCGTCGACGAGCTGTCCAACTGGTACGTCCGCCGCTCGCGGCGACGTTTCTGGGACGGTGATCTCAGCGCGTTCGCGACGTTGCACCGGTGTCTGACCACCACTGCCCAGCTGCTGGCGCCGTTCATCCCGTTCATCGCCGACGAGATCTACGACAACCTCGACGGCACCGAGCCGAGCGTGCACCTGTGCGACTTCCCTCAGCCGGGGGAGCGCGATCCAGGGCTGGAGCGGGCCATGGCGGTCGCCCGGGAGACCGTTCGCCTTGGCCTCGCCGCCCGAGGGCAGGCAAAGCTCAAGGTGCGCCAGCCGCTGCGGGCTGCGATCGTGGTGGCCACGGGCGAGGAGCGCAGCGCGATCGAGCGGCTGGAGGCGATCGTGCGCGATGAGCTCAACGTCCGGGAGCTGCGTTTCGTCGCCGAAGCCGATGAGCTGGGCGAGGTGGAGATCAAGCCCAACTACCGCTCGCTGGGCCCCCGGTTCGGTAAGGAGATGCCGCTGGTCGCCGCTGCGGTGAGTGCGCTCGTGCCCGCTCACGCCGTTGCCGCCCTCCGAGACGGTGGACCCGTGGCGGTCAGCATCGGCGGGCGCGACCATGAGCTCGGCGCCGATGACCTGCTGGTCTCGATGAAGCCGCTGGCCGGGTATCAGGTGGAGCGGGAGGGCTCACACGCGGTGGCGCTGGAGCTGGAGGTCGACGACGATCTCCGGGTGGAGGGCTGGGCGCGGGAGATCGTCCACGCGGTGCAGGCCGCGCGCCGCGATGCGGGGCTGGAGGTGACCGACCGGATCGCGCTGACCCTGGGAGGCGATGAGAGCTGATCACCGCCGCTCGCGCGCACCAGGAGTACATCGCCGGCGAGACGCTGGCCACCGAGGTCTCCTACGAGTCCCTCAACGGCGCAGAGCCCGTCGTGATCGACGGGCTCGCGCTCCAGGTCGGCGTCGCGCTCGCCTGAGCGCAGCCGGCGGTTCGGTTACCTAGGTCTAAGCGAGGGCGGGCTCGAGCTCAGCCTCGAGCCGCTGCTTGGGGTAGGCGCCGATCACAGTCTTGGCGGGCTGACCGTGGCGGAAGAGGATCAGCGTGGGGATCGACATGACGTTGTACTGAATCGCCGTCTGCTGGTTCTCATCGGTGTTCAGCTTGACCACCTTGAGGTCACCCGTTCGCTCCTGCGCGATCTCCTCCACCACCGGAGCGACACGACGGCACGGCCCGCACCACGGAGCCCAGAAGTCCACCAGCACGGGGACGTCGGCTTCGAGGACCTCGGCCTGGAAGTTGTTGTCGGTGACTTCGGCGACGGTGCCTGCCATTGATGGCTCCTTGGCTTTGGGCTGATCAGTACTTCAAAAAGTATAGCGCGGGGGAGGTCGGACCCGCGGCGGTGTGGTCGGCCGCGAGGCTGAGAGCGCTTTCTCGTCCACGCGGGGTCCGCGCAACGCGTACGGATGGACGGCTACGGTCTAGCCGTGCCCGACCCCACCAACAGCGAAATCGCCGCCGCGCTCGACGAGCTTGGGGACCTATACGAGCTCGACGGGGCGATCATCCACCGGATCGTCGCCTACCGCAACGCCGCCAAGGCGGTGCGCGACGCGCCGGTCTCGGTGAGCGCACTGGCCCGGGAAGGCCGCGCCACCGAGCTCTCCGGCATCGGCGCGACCATCCAGGAGAAGGTGCTGGCTCTGGCCGACGACGGCGTGATCCCCGCTACGGCGAAGCTCCGCGCGAAGTTCCCGGCCAGCCTGATCGAGCTCACCAGGCTCCCCGGCCTCGGAGCCGAAGCGGGCCAGGCGGCTGTTCGAGGAGCTGGGGGTCGACTCGCTCAGCGCCCTGCGCACCGCGGCCCAGGCCGGACGGATCCGGTCGCTGAAGGGGTTCGGGCCCAAGGCGGAGGAGGCGCTGCTAGCGGCGGCCACCGCGGAGGGCGCCGGCGAGGCACGCGCTCGGGTGGTGCTCGACCGCGCGCTGCGGGTCGGCGAGCCGCTGATCGAGGCGCTTCGCGCTCACCCCGCCTCCGATCGGGTGGAGCTGGCCGGTTCCGCCCGGCGGATGACCGACAGCGTCAAGGACCTCGACGTGATCGTCACCGCCACCGATGCCGCTGGCGCTAGCGCGCGCCGCCGCGGAGCTGGACCTGGTCGAATCGGCCGGCACCCCCACCGAAGCAGGCGTGCGGCTGCGCACCCACACCGGGCTCCAGGTCGACCTGAAGATCGTCGCGCCGGACCAGTTCGGCAACCTGCTGCAGCACTTCACCGGCTCCAAGGAGCACAACATGGCGCTGCGCGACGCCGCCGTGCGCCAGGGCTGGCACGTCTCCGAGTACGGCGTGCTCGACGATGCCACCGGCGAGACCCATCGCTGCGCCACCGAGGAGGAGGTCTACGAGCGGCTCGGCCTGCGCTACATCGAGCCGGAGCTGCGGGAGAACCGCGGCGAGCTGGAGGCTGCGGCGCAGGGCATGCTGCCGGAGCTGATCCGGCTGGAGGACCTCCGCGGCGACCTGCACTGCCACACCACGGCGTCCGATGGCACCGCGTCGATCGCCGAGATGGCGGCGGCCGCCCGCGACGCGGGCCGCGAGTACCTGGCCATCACCGACCACTCCGCCAGCTTCGGCTTCGGCGAGGATCTCTCGCCGGATCGCCTCCGCGCGCACATCGAGCAGATCCGCACCACCGAGGTCGAGGGGATCCAGCTGCTGGCCGGCTCCGAGGTCAACATCCTCCCCGACGGCTCGCTGGACTACGACAACGCGGTGCTGGCCGAGCTCGACTGGGTGATCGCCAGCGTCCACTCCTCGTTCCGCATGGACTCCGATGCGATGACCGCCCGGATCATCTCGGCGATCGAGCACCCATTCGTCGACGCGATCGGCCATCTCTCCGGACGGAAGATCGAGCGCCGTCCGCCCTACGCCTTCGACGCGCCCGCGGTCATCGACGCCGCGGCACGGACGGGGACGATGCTCGAGATCAACGCCAGTCCCGATCGGCGGGACATGAACGAGGTGAACGCCCGAGCCGCCGCAGCGGCTGGAGTCCCTGATCGTCATCAACTGCGACGCCCACCGCGTGGCGGGATTCTCGGTCGCGCGCTACGGCGTGGCCACCGCGCGGAGGGCGTGGCTGACCGCCGCCGATGTCGCCAACACCCGGCCCTGGCCGGAGCTGGCGGCGCTGCGCAAGCCCGCTCGTCGCGCCGCCTGAGGCTCATCCTCCCAGCAGGACGGGCAGCACCTGCTCGGCGACCGAGCGGTCCATCTCCTCCCGGCTGAACGGCCTCAGCAACGTCGCCGCCCTTTCGGCGTATCCCTCCAGGGGGGTGTCGAGCGCAGCGCGCAGCGCCCGCCCCAGGTCGTCGTCGACGAGACGAGGGTCCAGCGCCAGGGCCAGATCACGGGCCGGATACGGTCCCCGCCCGGGCAGGGTGACGAGCTGGGCAGCCGTCGGCGAGCGCCTCGAGCTGGGCTGTGCCGTAGTCCTCGAAGCGCGGCGCCGCGACGAACACCCGGGCGCGGCGCAGTAGCGCCCGGTACTCCTCCCGCGGCAGCGTTCCGGTGAAGCGGACGCCCTCCGGGGGTTCGGACGGCGGAGCGGCACCTGCCACCACGAGAATCTCGCCCGGTCCCCGTACCGTTGCCCACACCCGGAGCACCAGGTCCAGCTGCTTCTTCTCGGGGTTACCGGCGTAGGCCAGGGCAGCGATGTCCCGTCCCTGGGCCGCAGCCGGGCCCGAGGCCTCGACCGGGACCGGCACTTCCGCCACGGGCGTGCCGCGCGTGGCAGCGCTCACCGGCCGCAGAGCGAGCGCGCGATCGCTCATCGTCATCACCAGGGGAGCCTCCGCCAGCCGGCGGCGCTCCAGCGGGCGCTGCCAGACCCCATGGCGCCCGGGCCGGTTCTCGGCGGCGGTGGCGTCGAGCCAGATGGCGCCTCGCTGCGGCCACAGCAACGCCGCGGTGATGGAGCAGTAGATGATCGCTCGTGGCCGTTCGGATGCGATCGCGTCACGGCCGGCACGGCGAACGGCCAGCGCCTGGGTCAGGTCGGTCAGCGCCAGCGTCCGGACCTCCGCCACCGGTCCGGTGCCAACCACCCGAGCCTTCACCCCGCAGCGCCCCAGTGAAGCCGCCAGCTCGCCGGAGGAGGTGGACCACCCGGTCGTCCCCTCGATCGTCAGGACCATCACGTCCGGCGCAGCCACGGGCAACGTATGGGCGCGAGCGCACCCGCCGCGAGCTTCCCGACCCGCCGTTCAGCTCGAACAGGTTGGAGCGAAATCCAGGCGTTCGCACCAGGCGGATCGGACGCAGCGGAGACGTGTGCTCAACGTAGAACCGGGCACCGTCACGTTCCTCGATCGCCGTCACCGCGGAGGCCTGCCGCCGCCACGCCAGTGCCCAGACGATCGCGAACCCGGTGGCGACGGCCGGCACTTGGGGCAGCACGAAGGCGAGCGCACCCGCGCCGATGGTTGAGACCAGCAGCGCCCAGAGCCGGTTGAGCACGATCCGGCCCGGGTGCACCTCCGGCAATGTCGTCTGCGTCCGCGCGCTGGCCAGCAAGGACGCGATCGGAGATGACGTCTCGTTCCGGCGCCCCATGATCACGCCCAGCACCGTCGCCACCACCCACCAGCCGGCAGCGACGGGCACGAGCAGGCTGTCACCGTTTCCGCTGGCGCCGGCCACCGTGACCGCGGCCAGCACCGTGGCCGCGGCCGCGCTGATGAGGACGGTGGTGCGCAGAAACTCGGCGAAGCGCATGCGCCCTATGTTCCACTAGTCGATCAGGATGGTCAGCAGCTCACGCACGCCCTCGGTGCCCGGCACGACCATGTCGGCTTGCTCAGTGATCTCCGCCGGACCCTCCTCGGAGCTGACCCCCACGAGCACCGCCTGCTGGAGCTGCCCCTCGCTCACCATCTGACGCAAGGTGCGAAAAGCATCCAGATCGGTCACATCGTCACCCACGTAGAGCGCCACGTCGAGCGCTTCGTCCCGCAGGAGCTGGGCGATACCCGCCCCTTTGTCGATGCGCACGGGCGGCCGGACCTCGAGCACCTTGCGGCCCCAGTGGGTGACCAGCCCCGCCCCCTCCGCGCGTGCCGCAACTTCCTCAATCGCCGCCCGGGCCGCCTCCTCGTCGTGCGTTCCTCGCCAGTGAAAGGCGACGATCGCTCCCTTGTCCTCCAGCCGAATCCGATGACGCCGAAGCTCCGCGGTGTCGACCTCCCGCCCGAACTCCCGGATGCGCGCCGGCCAATCCTCGAGGTTGGGGTCGAGGACCGCTTCGGTCCATCCCGTCCGCAGCAGCTCGGCTCCATGTGAGCCGAGGTAGGTGATCGTCCCGATCGAGACCATCGCTCGCGCCTCGGAGGCGCGGCGGCCACTAACGCAGGCCACGATCGCGTACTTGCGCGCCAGCGCGATGAGCGCCTGGCGGGTTCCCTCGGGCACGTTGGCGTCGGACGGCATGCTCGACGATCGGGGCGAGCGTGCCGTCGATGTCGAACAGCACCGCCGCACGGCGCGGGTTGTCCCGGAGCGGCGCGAGCGCGGCGGAGGAAAGCGCTGACGGCACGGCTCGTAGTATGCCCGCTCATGTCGGCGGACCGGTTGCTCAAGCTGGCGGCAACCGGGACCGCCGCCGGTGCCTTCAGCGGGCTGTTCGGAGTCGGCGGGGGAACGGTGATCGTCCCGCTGCTGGTGCTGTGGTTGGGGTACGACGAGCGCACGGCCACCGGAACCTCGCTGGCGGCGATCGTTCTGATCGCGGCGATGGCCGCGCTCACCGAGAGCGCCTACGGGAACGTCGAGCTCACCAAGGGGCTGCTCATCGGGATCCCAGCGGTGGCGGGAGTGCTGGCGGGCACGTGGCTGCAGCAGCGGATCCGGGAGGAGTCGATCGTGCTGCTGTTCGCGTTGCTGCTGGTGGCGGTAGCGGTGGACCTGGTCGCGTCGTGATCCTCGCCGTCGTCATGGGCCTGGCGGGAGGCGTGGTCAGCGGTCTCCTTGGCGTAGGCGGAGGAATCCTGTTCGTGCCTGCGCTCACGCTCGTGCTGTCGCTCAGCCAGGTCAAGGCGGAGGCCACCTCCCTGCTGGCGATCGTCCCCGTGGCGCTCGTAGGAGCTGCTCGCCAGTACGGCTACGGAAACGTGCGGCTGCGCGACGGAGCCGTCCTGGGCGTCCTGTCCGCTGCCGGCGTCGTGGGGGGTAGCGCGCTGGCGAACGTCGTGCCGCAGCATGCGCTGAAGCTCGCGTTTGCCGGGCTGATGCTGCTGGTGGCCGCCCAATTGCTGCGGCGGTGGTGGCGGACACGCCGGCCCGCTGGCGACTAGGATCCCCCGCCGATGAGCGCGGACAGCGGTTACAGCGTGTCGAGCCTGGAGCAGATCGGCGAGGGCTACGGCTTTCGCAAGATCCGACATGAGCTGGGAGTCACCGCATTCGGCATCAACGCCCTGGTGCTCCCACCGGACTACTCCACCGGCGTTCATTTCCACGACGAACAGGAGGAGATCTACTTCGTCCATCAGGGCGAGGTGGAGTTCCGCTTCGGCGACGGCACCACGCACCGGGCCGGTCCAGGGGGCATAGCCCGGGTCGATGCTCGCACCCATCGCGGGCTGCGCAACGTCGGACCGGGAGACGCGATCGTCGTGGTCGCCGGGGGCAAAGACGGCTATGTGGGACGGGATGGTCAGAGGGTCGGCAACGGTCCTCGCGGGGGACCGCCCGGAGCAGCTTGACCCCTACGGGGCCTGCGGACGCGAGCCGCGACCAGCCGATCCTCCTGCTGCACGGGCAGCCGGGCTCTGCCGCGGACTGGAGCGGCGTAGTGGAGGCGGTCGGCGCTCGGCGGCAGATCATCGCCATGGACCGGCCCGGCTGGGACGGGGTCAGCGACCCGCGTGACCTCGCGGGAAACGCGCAGGCAGCCACAGAATGGCTGGATGCGCGCAGGGTGGAGCGAGCGGTCGTGGTCGGCCACAGCTTCGGGGGCGCCGTAGCTTGCTGGCTGGCCGTGTTCGCTCCGGAACGGATCAGCTCGCTGGTGCTGGCAGCGCCATCGGCCAACCTCGCCTCCCTGAGCCGCGTCGACCGCTGGCTGGCGGCCCCGGTGGCGGGAACGGCCACCACCACCGCCCTGATGATGGCCGGCGGGCTGGCGCTGACCTCAGCCCGCATACGCGGCGCCCTGGCCTCGCACCTGCCGATGTCCGACTCCTACCTCGCGGCGGCGGGTCAGAGCCTTCGCTCAGCCCACGCCAGACGCTCCTTCCTCACCGAGCAACGCGCCCTGATCCGGGAGCTTCCTCGCCTGGAACGCCGGCTCGGCCGGGTCACGGTGCCGACGGCGATCGTCATCGGCACGGGTGACCGTGTCGTACCGGTCCGCTCCGCGGACCAGCTCTCTCGCCAGATCGCCGGTGCGAAATTGACGGTCGTTCCTGGCGACGGCCACCTGCTGCCGCTCACCCAGCCGGAGCTACTGGCCGGGCTGGCCTGCGCAGCTCCGGGCGAAGCCGCCTGACGACCGGCGGCTACTGACCGTCCGGCTCCGGCTCTACCTCAGGCTGGGGATCGGGATCGATCGGAGTAGCGGGCTCCTCCGCCGGTGGGACGGTGGCCGGCTCCGCGGGGTCAGCCGGTGTGCCGGGATCGGGCACCGCGGGAGAGACGGGCACATCGGGGACGGCCGGAGTGGGCGCCACCCCGGGCTGGGGCACTTCCAGGGAAGGAGCTGATCCGTTGATTGTCATGCCGGAGCCCTACCCCGGTTGGGTGGCGGTAATCGCGCGGGGCGCCGGCTAGACCCGGCGAGGCACGCCGGTTCCGGCTCTGATGGCCAAATCCCGCAGCGGGGTGGGCGTCATCCGGCCCAGCAGCATCTGAGCGCGCGCGCCGGCCCCGGGGAGGTAGCGCGCTCGCGGTCGCTTAGCCGTCAGCGCTCGCTCGATGGTGGCGGCGACGGTGTCGACCGGCACCGCAGCCCGCTGATTGCGGGGAATCGTCCGGACGAAGCCGGAGATGTGACGGGAGTAGAGCCGGCGATGCTCGTCTGACAGCAAGGCGACTGTCTCGTTCACGGAGGTTTCGGCATCACGCCATAGATCGGTGTCGGTTTGGGCCGGCTCAACGAGCACCACCTTGATGCCCCAGGGTGCGAGCTCCATTCTCAGAGCGTCGGCCATGCCCTCCAGCGCGAACTTGGAAGCGTTGTAGGCGCCTGACATCGGTGTGGCGACACGGCCGCTCACCGAGGAGACGAAGACCACTCGTCCGCGGGAGCTGCGCAGCCGGGGAAGCACCGCCTGCGTGACCGCAGCCTGACCCACCACGTTGACCTCCAGCTGCCGCCGGAGCTCCGTGGGCGGCAGCCCTTCCACGGGACCGCCGACGACGATTCCCGCATTGTTGACCAACGCATCGAGAGTGGCGGGCAGTGAGCGAGCAAGCGCCTCGACCTGATCCTCGTCGGTCACATCGAGGGTGATCGGAGTCACCCGCTCAGCGAACTCCTCCACCAGTGCGTCACCATCCGCGGAGCGCCTGACGCCGGCAGTGACCTCCCAGCCCGAGGCGACGAGCCGAGAGACGGTCGCCCGCCCGATACCGCGGGATGCTCCCGTGACCAGCACGCTGGGCATTGGGTTGAATCTACTGCACCATCGGCCGCGCCCGGAGGATCCCGTCACCGCGAATCGGCCACCGCGAGTCCATCGGGATTGCCACTACCAGGACTCAGCCCCCGCTCATATCGACCGCGTAGACGTTGACCGGCTCGATGGTCACCTTCACCCTGCTCTCGCCAGGACCGTCGTGATCGCTCAGATCAGCGTCGTACTTTGCCCCCACCTGGCGCGCGAAGGCGTAGTCGTCATCCGGTTCGATGATCGCCCGCCCCCGCACCTCCAGGTAGCGGTAGGGATTCTGGAGGTCCAGAATCAGCAGGCTGCACTGGGGCCGGACGCGCAGGTTGCGGGTCTTCAGCCGCGACGCGTTAAGCGAAATCTTCAGCTCGCCGCCCTCGTGGAGGAACCAGACCTCAGTGACCTGAGGAAAGCCGTCGCCTCCAATGGTTGCCAGCGAGGCCACCCGAGCGTCGAGAAGGTCACGGTGGGAATCGGGAAATGTGGTCATGTTGATTTCCTCTCGGAGCGGGGAACGATCCTCAGGCAATGGGCTTCAGGGTAGACCGGCGCCACTGTTCCTCCAGGAGCGGTCCGGGTTGACCGTAGGCTCGATCTGGCACGGTGACCCTGGGGCCCCGGTAATCGTGCTCGTGCACGGGTTGGGTGGCTCCCATCGGACCTGGGACGCCGTGCTGGAACCGCTGAGCGGACACCATCGCGTCGCGGCCGTCGACCTCCACGGCGGACACTCGATCGAGCAGGAGGCCGCCGACCTGCACCTGTTACTGGAGAAGGCGGGGGTGGTGAGAGCCACCTTTGCCGGGCACTCGATGGGCGGTTTGGTGATCACGGCGCTGGCCGAGCGCTCGCCAGAGCTCGTGCAGCGGCTGATTCTGGTCAACACCCCGCCAACGGTGGAAAGCCGGCTGACCACCAGGAAGGGACTGGAGCGCCTCATCCGCCTCCCAGTCATCGGACGGCTGCTGTGGTCCCGCCGGAGCCCGGAGCGACGACGCGCCGGGCTGCGTTCGGCGGTCGCGCCTGAGGCATTGATCCCCGAGGAGGCGGTCGCGGACCTGGGTCGCACTTCTCACCAGGCATTCGTCGGCTCCACCACCGCAATCGATCGCTACCTCCAAGCCCTGCCGCTCGCCGAGCGGCTGGCCGCTCTCCAGGTACCGGTCGATGTGGTGTTCGGCCAACAGGACCAGCGCGTCGATCCCGGCTCACTCGCCGTCTACGACGCCGTGCCGCGTGCGCGAGTAACCACAATCGACGACGCGGGGCACAGTCCCCCGTGGGAATCGCCTCAGGTGGTGACGGAGGTGATCACGGGGAGGCCGAGCTCACTGCCGCCCGGCGAGGCTCGCTCAGTCTGATTTGATACGGGCCGGGATGACAGACAGCTTTGACGTAATCGTGGTCGGGGCCCGATGCGCGGGGGCACCGCTGGCGACGCTGCTGGCCCGGCAGGGCCTGCAGGTGGCCCTGGTGGAGAAGGCTTCGTTTCCCCGAGACACGCTGTCCACTCACATCTTCCAGGGGCCGGCGATCAACTTCCTGGACCGCCTCGGAGTACTCGACAAGGTCCTGGAGACCGGGGCGCGGGGCTACACGAGGGTGCTGGGCAGGCAGGAAGAGCTGGAGTACGAGGTCGACGTGACGCAGCGGCCAGGCGACCACGGTGCATTCATGTCGGTGCGACGATTCGTCCTGGATCCGCTGCTGGCCGATGCCGCGGCGGAGGCCGGCGCCACCGTGATGATGTCCACCAACGTAGTCGGGCTCGTCCGCGAGGAGGAGCGGGTGACCGGCGTGCGAGTCTCCGAGGACGGAGGCGAGCGGGTGCTGCGGGCTCGCCTGGTGGTTGGCGCCGACGGACGTAACTCCACGGTCGCCGAACTGGTTGAGGCTCGCAAGTACAACGTGACTCCAGGAGAGCGCTTCGCCTACTGGGGTTTCTTCGAAGATGCCAATTTTGGCGCGGACGCTCCCCTGGTCTATCACCGCTGGGAGGGGCGGTTCGTGATCGCCACGCCCGCCGACAGCGGCCTCTATCAGGTGATCGCGCTGCCCGATATGCGCTTTCTGCCCGAGTTCCGCCAGGACCGCGAGCGCGCGTTTCTGGAGCATGCGCGCGCCTGTGAACCGGTCGCCCAGGTCATTGCGGGCGCTCGCCGAGTCGGCAAGCTGCTGGGGATGCTCAAGTATCGAATGCTTCTTCCGCGAGGCCACGGGGCCGGGTTGGGTGCTGGCCGGCGATGCCGGTCACTTCAAGGATCCGGCGCCCGGTCAGGGCATCTCCGACGCGTTCCGCCAGGTGCAGGCGCTGGCCCCTGCGATCGAGCGTACGTTGCAAGGGCCTGATTCGAGGCTTGACGGGGCGATGACCGAATGGGCGCAGTGGCGGGATCGCGACGCCGCGGAGCACTACTGGCTTGCGGCTGACTTCGGTGCTCCCGGCCTTGCCCCCGCGGTCACCGTCGAGCTTCTCCGGGGACTTCAACGGCGGGATCGGCTCAGCGAGCTCGGCGAGGTGCTCCAGCATCGCACGGTGCCCTCGAACGTCTTCACGCCCGGCCGGCTTCTTTCGGCCACCGCATCCCTGCTCGCCCGGCCTGGCATCGACCGCCGCCACGCGCTCCGCGAGGTGAAGGAGGTGGTGCTCACCGACGTCCG
Organism: uncultured Solirubrobacterales bacterium; assembly: GCA_963731435.1. Taxonomy (GTDB): domain Bacteria; phylum Actinomycetota; class Thermoleophilia; order Solirubrobacterales; family Solirubrobacteraceae; genus Palsa-465. Next base: position 73,936 of record CAVSVF010000001.1, on the reverse strand, counting down.
CCGGCAGAAGCTGAACCGCAAACCGGAGTTCGTGCCGCTGGCCGACCACCGGGAGGCCGGTGCGACCGAGGTATCTGAGGAGGTCGCCGGTTGACCGAGGTCACGACCACGTCGGTGACCGTCGGTGGCGTGAGCTCTCCGGTCCTGCAGGCCGGAGATCCGTCGAGCTCCGAGGCCGTCGTGTTCGTGCACGGCAACCCCGGCCCGGCCGAGGACTGGCGTGACCTGCTGGGCCGCGTGGCCGGGTCCGGACGCGGGGTGGCGCCGGACATGCCCGGCTACGGCGCCGCAGACAAGCCGCGTGACTTCGATTACACGAACGCCGGTTACAGCCGCCACCTGAACGGTGTGCTGGACCAGCTGGGCGTTCAGCGGGCCCACCTCGTGCTCCATGACTTCGGTGGTGGCTGGGGCCTGCAGTGGGCGATCGACCACCCGGAGGCATTCGCCAGCGCCACGCTGATCAACACCGGGGTACTGCTCGACTACAAATGGCATCGGCTGGCCAAGATCTGGCGGACGCCGGGCGTGGGCGAGCTGTTCCAGGCCACCACCACCAGGCCCGCGTTCCGGCTGCTGGTGAAGCGAGATAACCCCCGGCTCCCCGCAGCCGTGGTGGACCGGCTGTATGAGGTGTCGCGCAGCTGGGAGACCAAGCGAGCGGTACTGAAGCTCTACCGGGCCACCCCCGCGTCGGCCATGGGCGCCCTGCGCGACCCCCTTCGGTCTCTGGACCGCCCGGCGCTGGTGACGTGGGGCACCGACGATGCCTACATCCCCTGGCAGCAGGCCGAACGGCAGCGGGAGTCGTTCCCGTCGGCCCGAGTCGAGCTGCTGGAGGGTCTCGGACATTGGCCGTTCCTGGAGGACCCGGGGCGTGTCGCCGAGATGGTCGTCCCATTTCTCCAAGAGCAGCTCACCGCCGGGCACTGACCGCGGCTGTAGCTGCCAACCGAAAGCTCCTAGCGCGGGGAGGTCGCGACCCCCAGCGCCGCGGCGGGAAAGCGCAGCGGCGGGTTGTCCCACACGTGGCGCTCACTCTCCGGCCAGACATAGGCCGGGGTGCCGTCCCGGATGAAATCCGTCAAGCCAGGGTGTTCAAGCTCACCGGCGGACCACTCGTAAAGTGGTTGCAGCCGCGGCGCGATCACGGCGTAGTCGAGCATCCGACCGAGGCTGTGCTCGTCGCTCAGGTAGGTCTGCAGCCTGTCGCGAAGTGGGTAGCGATCGGGCAGGACCCGGCCCATCGAGAGAAACGCTCCCGCCATACCCAGTCTCGGATCGCCAAGGATCGCCCCGAGCGGAGCCAGTCTTCCGAGGGCCAGGCGGGGAGCTGCCACGAGCGCGTGGGCGTAGAGCACCCGTAAGAGGACGACGTTGAGGAAGAAGCGTTCAGGCACGCTCTCCTGTGCGGCGAGGTCACGGTGATCCAGGTAGGCCGCGACGATGCTCGCGTTGTGCGCGCGGTACCAGCTCCGGGCGGTCGGCCTGGCGATGAAGGCCATCCACAGCTCGATCGTCGAGGATGACATCGGCCCGCCGCGCCCACCTGAGCGCGCCACCGCCTCGCAGCCGTCGCGGAGCAGCCGCTCGTTCATCGCCCGCCACCATGGGCTTCCGGGGGGATTTCCGTCCAGCGGGTTGAGAACACCGCGATTCACCTCCCAGCGCATGAACGACATCGCCGCCCTGCGAAAGGGAAGGTGGTGCGGGGCCTGTCCCGTGGGGCCACGATAGGTGGCGACCGCCAGCTCCAAGCGTGCCGCCGGATCGTCGCGGACTGCGGCTACCTGACTTGTCGCGTGCGTCGCGGCGTCTCGAGAATCAGCCATGGCGCTTGCAGTTTGCTGGTAGTAGCGTCAAGGGCGTGACTTCGGAGTGGCCACGGCTCGCCTATCCCGATTGGCGGGAGACCTGTGACACCCTCCACGCCCTCACACAGGTGCTGGGCAAGTTCGCCGTGGCGCTAGCGCCACCGGAGCCTCAGCTCCAGCATGCGGCCCTCCGGCTCACCGGGCGCGGCTGGGAGACGGGCCCGCTGCCGGCACCGAATGGGTCCGGCGCGTTGACGGTGGCGCTTGATCTACGCACCCACGAAGCCGTGATCGACCACAGCCAAGGCGGCACGCGCCGCGTTGCGCTGCAGCCGAACCGTTCAGTCGGGTCTGTGACCGGTGACCTCCTGGAGGCAGCCGGCGCGCTCGCCGGCCCAATCGAGATCAACACCACCCCGCAAGAGGTGAGCTGGTCCGTGCCGCTTGACCAGGACGAGGAGCACTCGACCTACGACGCCGAGCGCGTGAGCGATTACTTCGCGGCCGCCACGCAGGTTTCTCTGGCACTGACGGAGTTCAGGGCGCCGTACCGCGGACGGTCGACGCCAGTCAACGCCTGGTGGGGCTCGTTCGACCTCGCCGTCAACCTCTTCTCCGGCCGGACGGCTGATCCGCCCTCCGAGGACTTCATCATGCGCAACGCTATGGACGCGCAGGAGGTGGCGATCGGATGGTGGCCGGGGGACGCGCGGCACGCCGGTGCCGCTCTGTACGCGTACGCCCACCCGGCGCCTCCCGGTTTCGGCACCGTGGCGCTCACACCGCCGGCCGCCCGCTGGGAGGAGGGTCTGGGCGAGTACATCCTCGAATGGGACGACGTCTGCGCGGCCGAGGACCCACGGGCGACGATGGTCGAGTTCGCCCGTTCGGCGTTCGGTCATGCCTGTGTCGTCTGCGACTGGGATCCGGCGCTCGGCGCGAGTGCGCAAGGGACGCCCCCACCCGTGCGCTGACGGGGTCTTCCCACAGATTCGGCGCGTGGTGGGTGTCCCCTCGTGCGGTTCTCGTTCGTCTTGGAGATGATCAAGCCCACACTCCACCAGGAGGTCCCGAGATGAAGTACGCATTGCTGATCTACGCCGACGAAGCGATGGAGACGTTCCGCCGGCTGCCGGAGGAGGAGCAGAACGCGGTAATGGGCGAATACTTCGCACTGTCTGATGACGCTCGCTGCGTCGACGGCGCACAGCTGCAGCCCGTGGAGACGGCTACCACCGTGCGCGTGCAGGACGCCAGGACGCTGACCACCGATGGGCCGTTCGCGGACACCAAGGAAGCCTTCGGCGGCTACTACGTGTTCGACGTCTCAGATCTGGACGAGGCACTCGAGCTTGCCGCGCGGATCCCTGCCGCGAGGCTCGGCGGCTCGGTCGAGGTGCGTCCACTGGTGGAGCGGTAGCACTGCTGGAAGAGGTCTTCCGTGAGCAATGGGGTCGGATTCTGGCCTCGCTGATCGGCTTCCTCGGCGACTTCGACCTCGCCGAGGAGGCCGCTCAGGAAGCGTTCGCAATCGCAGCCGAGCGCTGGCGAGAGGACGGGGTTCCGGCCAATCCGGCGGGATGGCTGTTGAGGACCGCCCGCAACCGGGCGATCGATCGCATCCGCCGCGAGCGGACGCTGGCTGAGAAGACCCGCATGCTGGACGTGCCGGAGGCGACCATGGACGAGATCGAAGACGCGGTGATCGAGGACGAGCGGCTTGAGTTGATCTTCACCTGCTGCCATCCGGCGCTCGCGACCGAGGCACAGGTGGCCCTCACGCTGCGCGCACTGGGTGGACTAAGCACCGAGGAGGTCGCCAGGGCGTTCCTGGTCTCCGAGGACACGATGAAGCGACGGGTGTCGCGCGCAAAGGCGAAGATCAAGCGGGCCGGAATCCCGTTTGCGCTCCCCGCCGATCATCGGCTCCCGGACCGGCTGGCGGCGGTGCTGGCCGTCATCTATCTGATCTTCAACGAGGGGTACGGCGGTCGCGTTGACCTGGCCGCCGAGGCGGTACGACTCGGACGGCTGCTGAGTCAACTGATGCCCGACGAACCCGAGGCGCACGGGCTGCTGGCGGTGATGCTGATCCATCACGCCCGGCACCCGGCACGCTTCGCCGGGGAGGACCTCGTGCTGCTGGAAGCCCAGGACCGATCTCTGTGGGACCACGACAGCATCGCGGCAGGACGGGAGTCGCTTGATCGAGCGATCGCGCTGCGCGGGCGCGGTTCTTACGTGCTCCAGGCGGCGATCGCCTCGCTGCAGGCCGATGATCCGATCGACTGGCCGCAGATCGCCGAGCTCTACGGGCAGCTGGCCGTGGTCACCGGCTCTCCGGTGGTCGAGCTCAACCGCGCGGTCGCCGTGGCCGAGTCGGGAGCGACCGCCCGGGCGCTTGAGATGGTCGAGCAGCTTGACCTCGTCGACTACCGCTACATGCACTCCACTCGCGCGGAGCTGCTGCGGCGTCTGGGACGTGTCACGGACGCACGAGAGGCCTACCAGCGAGCGCTGAGGCTTTCGGCCTCGGAGCCGGAGCGGCGCTTTCTGGAGCGACGCATCGCCGAGATGAACTAGGTCAGCTCGTCGGCGTCGGTCCGGCGGTCTTCGCTCTGCACGAGCGCTCCGACCTCACGGCGGATCCCAATTGAGGGGCCACCGATCAGCTCCCACGATCGCGAGATGCCGATCAGGAAGCAGACGACGACCAGGATCGCGATCGTCTGTGCCGCGTCCGTGGCGTGCGGATGTGAGATCAGCCGCACCCCTTCTAATAGTTGGAGGACGAACGTCACCGCCAGCCCGATCAGGAACAACGCGTCACGGAGGCCACGCCATCCCCGCGCGCTCACGCGGATCAGCGACAGCAGGGCCGCGGTAACTACACCCGCGCTCGCAGCGAAGAACGCGTGGAGGTTCTGTGAGGTCATTCCTTGCACCGCGCGCCCAACGAGAGCAGCTCCTCGAGCGAGCGCGTGTTGACCACGTCCGCCGCGGTCGCCCACCCCCGTCGTGCTGTGGCCACCGACAGGGCCATGTTCCCCAGCCCGGCGACCGAGTGCGCATCGGTCGAGCAGACGACTCGAGCACCCGCCTGCAGGGCGTCGCGGACGTGCTCGCCGCTCAGGTCCAGACGCGGTGCGAGCCCGTTGACCTCCAGCGCGACCCCCTGCTCGACCGCCACTTGGTAGACGCGCTCCAGGTCGACCGCGTTCTCGGGGCGACGGGTCAGCAGCCGCCCCGTCGGGTGGCTGAGGCAACTGACGTGCGGGTTGCGGAGGGCCTCGCAGACGCGGTTGGTCATCTCGCGGGCGGGCATCCGCTGGCCGCCGTGCACGCTCGCCTGGACCCAGTCGAGCTCTAAGAGCACGTCGTCGGGTAGGTCGAGCCGGCCGTCGGCGAGGATGTCGCACTCGATCCCGCGCAGCACGACAAACGGCGCCAGGAGCTCGTTGGTGGCCGCAATCTCCTCAGCCTGCCGGCGAACGGCGTCCGCGTCGAGGCCCTGCACCGCGCCCACGGCGGGCGTGTGGTCGCAGATGGCCAGGTACTCATAGCCACGCTCGCGCGCCGCGCGGCCCATTTCCTCGATGCTCGCCCGCCCGTCGGACCACGTGGAGTGGCAGTGCAGATCGCCGCGGATGGCCTCCAGCCGGACCAGTGGGGGCGGCTCACCGCGAAACGACCGCTCGCGGAGCTCCGGCGGACACCAGGGGAGGCCGAGCGCGGCATAGACCGCCGCCTCGTCGGGCCGTTCGGGCAGTGGCTCGAGAGCGCTGACGTACGGGATCGCGCCGGTTGCCCGCAGCAGTTCGGTGCCAAACCGCGCGGGCGGGGCGACCAGCAGCTCGATCGGCACCCCCTCGACGGTCACCCCGAGGGCGCGCCAGTCCTCCCGCTCGACCATCGCCACGATCTGTGGCAGCTCGGCGAACCGGTCGAGCGCGACGGCTGGCTCGTTCGCCATGCAGACGACGCATAGGTGCTCGCACAGGTCGCGTCGCCGGCGCACGTCCCCGGCGGCGTCACCTCCAAGCGCGGACGCGATGCCCTCCACGAGATCGGTCGCGCGGTCGAGCAGCAGGCCCTGCCTGGGGCTGGACTCCGCCTCCTGTCCGAGCGCCTCCAGTAGTCGCGCCTCGGTCTTGGGACCGATCCCCGGAACGTCCCGCAGCCGGCCCTCGGCCGCCGCCTCGCGGAACTCCTCGGCCGTGCGCACATCCAGGCCTCGCGCCAGTTCGACGGCGCGGTTGGCGGTCAGGCCTAGGTAGCGCCCGAGCCCAACGAGGTCGGGTGAGAGCTCGCGCTCGAGCTCGGCGAGCTCCGCGATCTCGCCGGTCTCCAGCAACTCACGCAGGCGCGACTCGATCCCGGGGCCGACACCCCGCAACTCGCGTACCCGCCCGGTACGCACGAGCTCGGCGATCGGGGCGAGGGTAGCCCGGATACCGGCGGCGGCGCGGCGATAGGCCCGCGTCGTGTACGGGTTCGCGTCGTTGAGCTCCAGTAGCATCGCGAATGCATCCAGGCGATCGGCGATCTGGCCGTTGTCCACGCCCGGAGTGTTTCGCATGCTGCGTCGCGGCCGCGAGCTTGGCTAGTGGGTAGTGATACCCGGATGGCGACTGCCTTTCAGGCTTCCAATCGCCAGCGACCCGTCGTCGGATACGTCGGTGTCCTTGGGACTGGAGACTGAAGCGGACCCGCCGGCCGGCGGGTCGTCTAGGAACTCGACCGCAGGTACGAAGAACAGATTCCCGGTGAGCGCCGTGGAGAAGTCGAGGATCCGGTCGTAGGTGCCCGGTGGCTTGCCGATGAACATGTTCTCCAACATCTGCTCAAGGACCACTGGGGTTCGCGCGTAGCCGATGTAGTAGGTGCCGAACTCTGCTGACCCGACCCGGCCGAACGGCATGTTGAAGCGCATGATCTGGTGCTGTTCGCCCTGCTCGTCGACGATCGTGTTCAGCGCGAGGTGCGAGTCGGCGGCCTTCAGCTCATCGGGGAACTCGACGTCAGCCAGCTTCGTCCGGCCGAACGCTCGCTCCTGCTCCTCCACCGAGAGCGCATTCCAAGCGTCGAGGTCGTGCAGATACTTCTGGACGACGACGTAACTTCCGCCCGTGAATCCCGGATCCTCCTCGCCGATGAGGACCGCGGCGGGCGCCGCTGCCCCCTCCGGATTCTCGGTCCCGTCGACAAATCCCAGCATGTCGCGCTCGTCGAAGAACCTGAATCCGTGCACCTCGTCGACTACCCGCGCGCACTGCTTGAGTCGGTCGGTGAGCAGTTGCGCGAGCTCGAAGCACATATCGAGCCGATGAGCCCGAATGTGAAACAGCAGGTCGCCGGGTGTAGCGGGCGCCCTGTGCTTCGAACCGTTGAACTCACGAAACGGATGCAGCCCGGCCGGGCGCGGTGAGCCGAACAGCCGATCCCAGAGCGCGGCGCCGACACCCACTACGCAGGTCAGCTGAGCCTCGGGGATGCGGAACCCCACCGATCGCTTGAGTCCGCTGACATCCGAGAGTAGATCGCGAACCGCCTCCTCGGCGCCCGCATCGACGGTCAGCGTGAGGAAAATCGCCGCTTCGGTGATCGGGGTCAGGATCGGCTGGGGGTCGGCGGCCTGCACCACACCTCCGTCGTTGGGAGCTCGCCAAGCCTACCGTTGAGAGCAGTGAAGGTAAGGGGGTTATGGTTGACCGATGAGGCTTGGGTGAGAGAGTCCGCCTAGGGGTAGCGAGAACGTGGTCATCAACACCGATTATCTGGTCATTGGGGCGGGCGCAAGCGGTCTTGCCTTCGTAGACGCGCTGGTCGCCGAGGCGGACGTTCATGTGACGCTGATCGACCGGCGACGAGCTCCGGGTGGTCATTGGCTGGACACCTATCCGTTCGTTCGCCTGCATACCCCCTCCGCGTACTACGGGGTGAACTCGCTCGCGCTGGGCGAGGATCGCATCGACGAGACCGGCAGCAATGCCGGCTACTACGAACGGGCCACGGGCGGGGACGTCTGCGCGTACTTCGCGAAGGCGGGCGAGCGGCTCACGCGGACTGGGCGGGTCCGCGTGCTCACCGGCCACGAGCACCTCGGCCCCGGGGACAACGGCGAGCAGCTCAGAGACCTCGGCACCGGAAAGCTTGTGGATGCCGTGGTACGTCGCAAGGTCGTGGACGCTCGCTATCTGGAGGCGTCGATCCCCGCCACCCATGCCCCCCCGTTCGAGCGTGGTACCGGGCACCCGAGTCGTGCCTGTGAACGACTTGCCGGCAGCCGCGCAGTCGGCCTCCTCCTACGTCGTGCTCGGGTCCGGCAAGACGGCCGCGGACGCGTGCGTCTGGCTTATGGCCAACGGCGTGGAGCCAGCCCGGATTCGCTGGGTCCGACCCCGCGACGCGTGGTTTTATGACCGCGCCCGCTTTCAGCCTCTCCAGCAGGTCGGAGCGATCATGGAGGGAAACTCCCTCGACGCCGAGGCCGGCGCCCAGGCGGCGAACATCGGCGATCTCTTCCAGCGACTAGAAGCATCGGGACGGCTCGTGCGGATCGATCCCTCGTGGCCCGCGACGATGTTTCGCGGAACCATGCTCAGCGCATCCGAGCTAGAGGCCCTGCGGCAGATCGAAGATGTAGTCAGACTCGGCCGGGTGCGCAGCATTGAGCCCGGCCGGATCGTGCTGGAGCACGGAGAGTCGCAAACCGGTGATGACGTCCTGCATGTGGATTGCACTGCCCTCGGCCTCAACGCCGCTCCCGCCAAACCGATCTTTCAGCCCGGCCGGATCGTGCTCCAGCAGGTCCGGCATCTCTCACCGTCGTTCAACGCGGGCCTCGTCGGCTTCGTGGAGGCCCGTCGGGACAACGACGAAGAGAAGAACCGGCTGTGTCCGCCTAATCCGTATCCCCGCAGCATCGAGGACTGGCCGCGCATGGTCAGCCGCACGTGGAGGACGGAGGGCCGGTGGCTGAGAGAGCCCGACGTCTCAGCCTGGGTGTCCGGGAGCCGGCTCAACCTGCTGCGCGCGCTTCCCGATCACGTCGATGAGCCGTCCGTGCAGGCCTCGGTCAAGCGCTTTCTCACGCACGTCAGGCCGGCGATCGAGCGGCTCCCCCAACTGGACGGATCGAGCTCAGCCTCCGCCATGTGACTGGCGCGGGCTAGGGGTATGCCGCTCGCTGATTCGTTCGGCGCAGAAGAGAGATCCGGCGAACGCCGCAACCAACCATGCAGCACACGAGGAATCATCCTGACGCGCGTCAGTACTCGGTGTGCATCGCGGCGTTGACCAGCGCAAGGGTTTCCTGAGCCATCGCACGGGCCGCGGCGCTGCCGTCGAGCAGTACGCTCCGCAGGTACCCGCGGTCCGTCATCAGCTCGATGCGACGTTCGCGAATCGGACGCAGTCGCTCGTTCACGGCATCGGTGGCACGTCGCTTCAGCGCGGCGGCACCTCGGCTGCCGATCTCAGCGGCGATCTGGTCAGGGGTGGAGTTCTCGCTCAGAGCGACGAGCAGCAGGAGGTTGGCGACCTCGGGGCGGGTCTCAGGCTCGTAGGTGATGTTCGGGTCGGAGTCGGTCTTGGCGCGGCGCAGCAGCCGCGCGGTCTCATCGGCGGATGCCGCGATCGCAATCGCGTTGTTGCGGCTCTTGCTCATCTTCTTCCCATCGACCCCCAGCAGAGTCGGTGCGTCGCTGAGCAGCGCCTGGGGCTCCGGGAAGACGGGACGGACCGGCGCATAGCGGCGGTTGAATCGCCTCGCGATCGAGCGCGCCTGTTCGACATGCGGCAGCTGGTCCGCCCCGACCGGCACGAGGGTTGCCTGGCAGAAGAGGATGTCGGCGGCCTGATGGACGGGGTAGGTGAGCATCATTCCGTTGAGCGCGGTCATTCCGGCGACCGCCGCTTCCTCCTTGACGGTCGGGTTGCGCAACAACTCTGGCAACGTGACGAGGCTCAGGAACGGCAGCAGTAGCTGGTTGAGCTCTGGCACCTGCGAGTGAGCAAAGATGATCGCTCGCCTTGGATCGATTCCCACGGCGAGGTAGTCGGCGACCAACTCCTCGACGTCCTGCGGTAGCGAGGCGGGGCTGTCCCTGTCGGTGATCGTCTGGTAGTCGGCCACCAGCACCATCAGCTCGACGCCGTCCTGCTGCAGGCGAACCCGGTTCAGCAGGGTCCCGAACAGATGCCCGAGATGCAGTTGGCCGGTCGGTCGATCCCCGGTCAGCACCCTGGGGGTGAAATCGCGCCCAGGCCCGATGGCATCGATATCAAGCTCAGACATGTGTGGTCCTTTCCGATGCACGGCCACGACGCGGCGAAGGAATCGAACCTTCCAAGCGAGGGGCTGCCCCGCCCTGCCAGTTTTGAAGACCGGATGGGCCACCAGGCCCGTGCCGCGCCGCCGGTGATCCTAGGCTGGGTAGCGCCCCCGTGACGCCATCACCGCGAGCCGGCCTCCAGCCCGTGCTCCAGCACTCCCTTGACGCTGGCATCAAGCGCGTTGAGCGCGGTACAACGCGATCGCCTCAGGCGATCCGAACCGCCCGCCCGGAGCCGAGCCCGCTCCGTGGTGGCAGAGCACGCAGTGGAGCAGCGCCAACCGACGCTCCTCGTCGAGCTGACCGCCGGCGCGCTCGGAGATCAGGCGCTCGCCGATCACCAGGTGGCCGAGCAGCCGCCCCTCCTCGGTCAGCCCGATCTCGGCGCCGTAGGTGAACTCCCGGGTGCGCCCTAGGTCGTGGACGATCGCCGCGGTGAGCAGCAGGTCCGAGTTCAGCCTGGGGTGCAGCTGACAGAGCTCGTGGGACAGCGTGGTGACGGCCACCGTGTGCTCCAGCAGCCCTCCCAGATAGGCGTGATGGCCGCCGCGGGTGCATGGCGCGCGGCGCCAAGCCGCCCGAAGCAACTCGTCGCCGAGCAGCGCCTCGAGAAACCCGCGATAGCCCTGGTCGTATACCTCGCCAGCGAGGTGCTCCAGGAACCCGTCCAGCTCGTCGAGATCCCGGTAGGCCGACGGGCAGAAACTCGGCAGGGTCGACCTCGGCCCCACCATCCTCAGCCCGGGTGATGTCGGCGACCTCCACCACCAGCTCGTCCCGGAAGCGCTCCACCTGGCCGCGGACACGCACCAGCTCGCCCCGGCTCAAACCGGCCGGCGAGCGCGTCGGCCTCGCGGAACGCCCGCGCCGACACGGTGCCCGTCCGGTCCCGGAGCTCCAGCGCCAGGTAGGCCGAGCCGCTGCGGGTGGTCAGGCTGTCCTTGCGCGTACACGCGAAAACCCCATCGACCGGATCGCCGGGACGCAGCATGCTGATGGTCTGCTCAGGGCCCACCTGCCCATGATGTACGGTGAACCGGATGCCGCCTATGCAATGGGATTACCGACCCGATGGTCTGCGCGCTCCTGCCCTGATCTGTGCGTTCAAGGGCTGGAACGACGCAGCCGACGCCGCCTCCAGCGCGATCACCTTCGTCGGCTCCGCGCTCGGCGCCAAGCGCTTCGCCACCATCGATCCCGAGGACTTCTACGACTTCCAGGCCACCCGGCCGAAGATCAAGCTGGTCGATGGGCAGACGCGGGAGATCGTCTGGCCGGCGGTGGAGCTCTACGAGGCACGGGTCCCCCGCGCCCCGCGTGATCTGATCCTGCTGGCGGGGGCCGAGCCCTCGTTCCGCTGGCGCGCGTTCAGCAAGGTCGTCGTCGACGTCGCCGAGGCGATCGGAGTGCAGCTGGTGGTGACGCTCGGCGCGCTGCTGGCCGACGTCCCCCACACCCGGCCGGTCTCGATCACCGGCTTTGCCTCCGATCCGGCGCTGGTGTCCCGGCTGGGGCTGCCCTCCTCCTCCTACGAGGGACCCACCGGGATCACCGGCGTGCTGCACGCCGCCTGCCAGGAGTACGACCTCCCCTCCGCCAGCCTGTGGGCGGCGGTTCCGCACTACATCGCCGCCACCCCCAACCCCAAGGCCGCGCTGGGGCTTGTGCGAAAGCTCGAGGGCATGGTCGGTGTCGCCGTCAACGCCGCTGACCTGGAGTCGGCCGCCGCGGACTACGAGCGTCAGGTGAACCTCGCGGTGCAGTCCGATCCCGACGTGCAGGCGTTCGTGGAGCGCCTGGAGCAGGCGGTCGGCGAGGAGGAGTCCGACGAAGAGGCGGCCGCTGCCCTCCGGCGACACGATCGCGAGGGACCTTCAGCGATTCCTGCGCCAGCGCGGCGACGACGAGCCGGGCTCGACGTCACGACCGGGCCAGAGCGGATTCTGAGCGCAAGTCGCCGGTCGCCGGCCAGCCGGCTCGCGCGTCTAGCGCTCCGCCGCCGGACAGGCGAGACGGTAGTCGCAGAGCGAGCAGACCGCGGGGGAGGGCGTCGGCTCGAACCCCTGTGAGAGGATGCCCTCGGCAACCTCCATCGCCACCGCGGTGATCCACTCGGCGCGATCACCGTCATCGTCGGCGGGCACGGTGACCTTCTGGTCGTCAAGCAGATAGAGGTAGGCCTGACGGGAGGCATCCAGCTGCCACGCCTCACGCGCGCCAACGGCGTAGAGCGAGAGCTGGACGTCGTCGGCCAGCGCCGCCGCGCTCCTGGGCCGCCCGGTCTTGTAGTCGATCAGCTCGTACTCCCCGCCGGGCAACCGATCGACGCGGTCAACCCGTCCTCGCAGCAGGTGGGGACCGAGCTTGAAGGTGAACTGCCGCTCGAACCACACCGGCTCGGCCTCCTCGGACTGGAAGCGCTCGTGGTAGCGGGTCAGCGCCGCCGCGGCCTTGCCGCGCAGCTGACGCTCCTCCTCGGAGTCGCCGAACCCCCCGCGGCGCCAGCCGGCATCCAGCAGGCCGAGCAGGCTCGCCGAGGGTGTCGGGTGTCGCCGTCCCCGGCGTGGAAGCGCTCCAGCACCTGGTGCAGGAGGATCCCGAAGCGCTGGTGGATGGTCGGCTCCTGGGGGATCCGGAACACCCGCGCGAACTTGTACTTGAGCGGACAGGTCCGGTAGGTGTCGATGTCCGAGGCCGACAGCATCACCCCCTCGCCGCGCTTGGGCAGGAACGGCTCCAGCGAGGGCTCGTCGCGGGCGGCGATCGCCTGGGCGCGGCGGCGGGCGTCTCGCTCGGCATCCAGCAGATAATCGTCAAGCGCCGAGGAGCTGAACACCTCACGCTGCTCGGCGGTGACCGCCTGGAGGATCCGGGCGTTGACGTCGCGGAGCGCCTCGGCCACCCGCTGACCTTCGGGACTGGGCGATCAGCGCCGCCACCTTCAGCAGCTCCAGGTAGCGGACCACCGCGTGGGTGACGTCGAGATCGGTGTCGAAGCGGAGCTCCCCCAGCCTGCCGGCGGCGCGCATGGTGCCTTCCAGCAGCTCGTCACGGAGCAGTCGGTAGGTCGAGTGCAGCGTCTCCGCGGGTCCGAACAGCTCCTCCTCCTTCTCCTCCCAGCCCGCGCCCGAGCGCGCGCCCGCGCCTCCTCCACCAGCGGAGAGGGACCGGCGGTCCCGCCGCTGTCACCCGCTGCCGGATAGCACAGCACCACGCGCTCCCGGGCGCGGGTGATCGCGACGTAGAGCGCCTGGCGTAGCGCACGGCGCCGCGTCTCCTCGTCGTCGGGGGGAAGCGGCTCGCCCAGCAGCGCGTCGGGGATCCGCTCCCACACCGGCGGCGAGAGGCCCACCTGCAGGCCGAGCACGTACACGTGCTGAAGGTCGAGTCCGCCGGTGGCCTCAAGACTCAGCACCTGGACCGCACCGGCGTCGAGCAGCGTCGGGCTCCTCCTGCTCACGCAGTCCGTAGTCCGCGACGGCGGCGATCGCCCGCGCAAACTCGCGCGGGGTCGCCTGGGGCTTGCGACGCACGTGGGCGGCGGCCAGCTCCCCGAAGTGAGCCAGAGCCCTCAGTCGCTCCACGACATCGGCCTGAGCGGCGAACAGCTGCTGGCGGCGGAGTCCGAGCCGATCGATCAGGCGGTGGACGTAGAGATCGGGCCGGGTGGTGTCGATCGCCGCGACCGCCGAGCGGTAGAGCTTCAGGAACATCCTGATCCGCTCGCGGGCCTCAGGCGGAACTTGGGGCGACTCGGTAGCCGCCGCCAGCGCCGCGACCATGTCCAGCTTGCGCCGCCGCGCGATCTGGGTGCACCGGGCGATGTCCACCGAGCGCAGCTCGATCGGAGGACGGGCCAGGGCCCGCACCCCCGCCGCGGCATCGGAGGGGTCGGCGAGCAGTCGCAGCCAGGCCAGCAGGTCACGGATCTCCGCCCGCTGGAAGAACGCTGCCTCGCCGATCAACCGGTGGGGCACCGCCCGCTCCTCCAGGGCCACCGCCACCGCCTGACCCTCGCCCGACATCGCCGGCACGACCACCGCGATGTCACCCGGCTGGACCCCCTCACGGGCGATCAGCCGCTCGATGTCGGCCGCCACCCCCTGCGCCTGCGCCCGCTCCCCGGCGCAGCGCCAGAACTCCACTCCCCCAGCCGATCCATCTCCCTGAGTCGCGGCCAGCGGGGCTCATACGTCGCGCCGGACAGGACAGCCCTGAGCAGCATCCATCACCCGGGCTGGACAGCGACGGGATGCCGGCCAGCTCGACCACCGTGGTCTCCTCGGCCCGGAAGCCCTGTAGCGCGGCCTGCCCTGCACCGCGAAAGCGCCGCAGCGCCTGGTCGGGATCACCGGCTGCGGTGAATCGGTGGGGCTCCAGCACTCGCGCCAGGCGCGCGGGCGCCAGGTCGAGGTCATGGGCATCGTCGATCAGGACATGCTGGAAACGATCCGTCCCTCGCGATCGGCGCCCGGCCTCCCTGATGGCGTCACGCAGGAGGTCGCCCTCATCGCGAGCCTGCGCCTCGGCGAGCATCCGCTCGTGAGCGCGGTAGATCGCGGCGAACTCCCGTTCCAGCGCGGCGTGGGGGTCCTGCTCAGGGAGGCCCGCCGCCCAGGCTTGCGTAATCCTCGGAGGTGACCAGCTCAGCCTTCAGCCGGTCGATGGTCCGGATGAACCCTCCCAGGAGCGCCCCGACGCTGCCCCCGATGTCGTGGTGGGTCAGCGGCAGCTCGTCGACTCGCTCCACCAGCAACGCCAGCCGATCGCCGGCGCTGAGCGTGGTCTCGGCCAGCTCCGCGCCTCCCGTGGCCCGCCTCAGGACCAGGCGCGCCAGCCCGGCCGGCGCGATCGCGTGAAGCTGCTCATAACCGCCGTCGAGTCGCTGCTCCAGCCGCGCTCGCAGCGCGTCAGCCCGCGCCGCGGAGGGGGTCAGCACCACCATCTGCTCCGGCCGGACCCCCTGCTCGGTGAGCCAGAGGAAGCGTGCCTCGATCAGGGAGGTCTTGCCGCATCCCGCCGGGCCCACGACCAGCAGCGGACCGTCTCGATGGGTTAGCGCCTGCTGCCAAGCGGGAAGAAGACCGTCCGAGATGAGCGCCACGTCTGACAGGATAGGTTCCGGATGACCTCCATCAGCACGGCACTCCAGGCGGATTGGCTCGGCGTCTGCCGCCGCGCGATGAAGGGCCTGGAGCAGATGCTCGAGCGACGCGCCCGGCACGGCGGAGCGAGCGCGGGAGACGGGGACGAGAGGCAGCGGCGGCGACCGCACGCTCGTCATCGATGAATCCGCCGAGACGCTGGTCCTGGCCGAGCTCGACGCCCTCAGCGGCGAGGGCCACCAGTTCGTCGCGCTGTCCGAGGAGCGGGGCGAGATCGACTACGGGGACCCGTCGGTGCGTGTGATCATCGACCCCATCGACGGATCACTAAACGCGAAGCGCAGCGTGCCGCACCATGCTCTCTCGCTGGCGGTCGCCTCGGGTGAGACGATGGCCGACGTCGAATTTGCCTACGTGTACGACTTCGGTCCCGGCGAGGAGTGGTGGGCCCGCCTGGGAGAGGGCGCGTGGCTCGACGGCGAGCGACTGGATCCTGAGCTCGGCGAGCGGCGCGGCCGGGACGGCCGGCTGGAGATACTCGGCATCGAGTCGGCGGACCCGCGCTGGGTGGCGGCCTCGATCGACGGCCTGGTGGAAAGCGCCTACCGGCTGCGGGCCATGGGCACGATCGCCGCCTGCCTCTGTCAGGTCGCGGCCGCTCGCTTCGATGGCATGGTCTCGCTGCGTGACTGCCGTGGGGTGGACGCCGCCGCCGGTCAGCTGATCGTGCGCGAAGGCGGGGGCGTGGTCAGCTTCCCGCGGTGCTCGGAGCCACTTGGCGCCCCGCTCGACGCCCTTCCGAGCTCACCGGTCATCGCCGCGCGGTCCCCGGAGACGCTGTCAGAGCTGGAGCGTGTGCCCGCATGATCGACTGGATCGTCGCCGAGCGGATCGCCGCCCATGTCGCCGGCACCGGCGATGCCCCACCGCCTCGGACCGATCTGGAGCCGCTGGCGCTGGAATCCGAGCGGCGAGTCACCGCCTACACCGGCCTGACGCCGACGCGGGCCGATCCCCCGTCCGGAGGGCATCTCCCGGCGCGAGTGGGTGGCCAGCAACATCTCCTCGATGCGCCTGCTGCTCGACCCGGTGCTGGAGCGAGCCGGCAGTGGCCTCGGACCGCTCCGCCCCGCGGTGCAGATCGGGATGGGATTCGTGCTCAGCACCGAGGTCGGCGTGGTACTCGGCTACCTGGCTCAGCGCGTGCTGGGTCAGTATGAGCTGGTGCTGCTCGATGAGGCGGTGGAGGACCGGCCGCCCCGGCTGCTGTTCGTGCTGCCAAACCTCGGTCAGGCGGTCCAGGCCTTCGACGCCGACGAGAAGGAGTTCGTCACCTGGGTGACGCTGCACGAGGTCACCCATGCGGTGCAGTTCGCCGGGGTGCCCTGGCTGCACGGCTACGTGGCCGGACTGGTGCGGGAGCTGCTGGCGCAAAGCCGAGCTCCGGGTGGACGCCCCCCGCAGCCTGCGGATGCCGAGCGGAGACGAGGTGCGACGGATCGCGCGGGCCCTGCGCAGCGGCGATCTGATCTCCGTCGTCACCAACCAGGCGGAGCGGCGAGACGCTGGATCGGGTCCAGGCGGTGATGGCGGTGATTGAGGGTCACGCCGAGCACGTGATGGACGCCGTGGCGCCGGATCTGATCCCCTCGCTGCCCAAGCTTCAGCGCCGCGCTGGATCAGCGCCGGCGGTCGCAGTCAGGCCTGTCGAAGATCCTGGCCAGGCTGCTGGGCCTGGAGCTGAAGCTCAAGCAGTACGAGCGCGGGAAAGGTCTTCTGTGACGCGATCGTGCAGGAGGCCGGTACCGCGGGCGCTACGCTATGTGTTCTCCTCCCCGGAGGCGCTGCCGACGCTGAGCGAGATCGAGGATCCGCAGGCCTGGCTGGCCCGCGTGGACCTCGGTGGCGACGAGCCGTTGCTGGCCAGCTCCAGCGGGTAGCTCCGACGCCCTTTCCCGCACATAAAACCAGGCCGGGTTGTAACGGCATCCGCCGAACGGGGTACAAACACATGTTCGGTAACAATCATCCCCGACCATTGACCTAGAACGACAGAGGCTCAGGGGAGCGGAAGGGATAATCGATAGACTGGCTACTACAGCAGCAGCAACACCGGCGCGCGCAAGAGCCGCCACCACCACGCGGAAGAACACCACCACCCGCACGAGCACCACCGCCAGCGCCGCAGGCCGGCCAACGCAGCCGCCGCCGGCGTACCTCGCGGCGTCGACGTCCACCAGCACGCAGCCGAAGACCTCGGTCGAGCAGGCTCAGCAGATCGCCGAGCGCGTCGTCCTTGTCCCGGTGGGCGCGAGCCTCCTCGCGCGTGAGAACCTGGTCTCGACCGTGCGCGGCTTCGCCACCAAGTACCGCACCCGGGCCAGCTGGAGCGTGAGCTCAAGCGCTACGAGCGGCGTGGGGCGACCGCCCGCAACCGCTTCGAGCGGCAGGTCCGCAAGAGCCGGACGCGGTTTGAGCGTGAGCTTCGGCAGCGTCGCAGCCGTGTCGAGCGGACCGTCCGCCAGAACCGGCGCCGCTTCGAGCGGGAGGTCCGCTCGGTGCGCAAGGATCTGGAGCGTCGCCTCGGCGAAGCGCTCTAAGCGGCAATCGCTTACCCCGCGGCGGCGCCCAGGAGAGCGCCGCACCGCGGGATGGGTTCGCCGGCCTCATATCTTCGCCGGCGAACGCAGTACCTCTCCTCCCTCAACCGCCGGGGCGTCACGCAAGTGGCGCCCCGTCGGTCTTTAATGGCCCGCCCGACGAACGACGCGGAGGTGACGGCGTGGAGCTGTGTCTGATGATCGAGGGGCAGGACGGAGTCGGCTGGGAGCAATGGCTCGCTCTGGCCCGCGCGTGCGAGGGGCACGGAATCCCGGCGCTGTTTCGCTCCGACCACTACCTCAACCTCGACGGCCAGCATCCCGAGCGCGGCGCGCTCGACGCCTGGGGCACCCTGTGCGCTGGCGGCATCGACCTCCACCCTGCGCCTGGGCACGATGGTCTCCCCGGCCACGTTCCGCCACCCGTCGCTGCTGGCCAAGCTGGTCGGTGACCGCCGACCACATCTCCGGCGGACGGGTGGAGCTCGGCATCGGGACCGGGTGGCACGAGGGCGAGCACGCCGCCTACGGATTCCCGTTCGCCCCGATGGGCGAGCGGATGGACGTGCTGGAGGAGCAGCTGCAGGTCGTGCTCGGGAACTGGGGCTCGAGTCCCGAGCAGCCGTTCTCCTTCGCCGGTGCAGCACTACACGCTGAGCGAGCTGGCCGCGCGGCCGGGCACCGGTGCAGCAGCCGCACCCGCCGCTGATCATGGGCGGGACCGCCGGCGCCTCGCAGCGCCAGGCTGGCCGCACGCTACGCGGACGAGTACAACACCGTGTTTCCCACCGTGGAGGATGTCCGCGAGCGCCGCGGGCGCCTGGAGCACGCCTGCGAGGAGGCGGGCCGGGAGATGCTGCCGCTCTCGGTGATGACCGGGGTGCTGGTCGGCGCCGACGAGCGCGAGCTGCGCGGCCGGGCCGAGCGGCTGGCCGAGCTGATCGGCTCGCTCGGCGGCGGAGCTGGTCGACGACCCGCCTCCGGGCTGGATCGTGGGAACCGTCGAGGAAGCCGCGGAGCAGCTTGAGCGCGCTGGCGCAGGCCGGGGTGAGCCGGGTGATGTGCCAGCACCGGCTCTACGACGACCTGGATGCGGTGGCGCTGATCGGCGAGCGCCTGGCGCCCGCCGTCGCCTGAGGCTCCTGGGCCTGGGCTGAGAGCCGCGAGCGTCTGCCAGAATGGAACCCATGCCCACCAGAGACCAAGTCCTCGACTCCCTGCGCGCCGTCATCGACCCCGAGCTCCGCCGCGACATCGTCGAGCTCGAGATGGTGCGCTCGATCGACATTCACGAGAACGGCGTCGTCGACGTGATGGTCTCGCTGACCACGCCCGGCTGCCCGATCCGCAGTCACTTCCAGACCGGCGTCGCCGCGGCGGTCCGGCGAGCTGGAGGGGGTGAGCGGGGTCAACGTCAGCTTCGACGTCCTCTCCGACACCGAGAAGCCGGCGCTTGGCCGCAAGCTCGGCCGGGGCTCGCTGCCCGAGGGGGCGCTCGCCCAGGTGAAGAACGTGATCTGCATCGGCTCGGGCAAGGGCGGCGTGGGGAAGTCCAGCGTGACCGCCAACCTGGCCGCGGCGCTGGCCGCCGAGGGGCGGCGGGTTGGCGTACTCGATGCCGACGTCTGGGGTTACTCCCAGCCGCGGATGATGGGGCTCGGCGGGCAGCGCCCACGGGTCAGCGGCGAGCGCAAGCTGATCCCGCTCACCGCCCACGACGGCATCGCCGTGATGTCGATCGGCTTCTTCGTCGAGCAGGACGCGGCGGTGGTGTGGCGCGGCCCGATGCTCCACAAGGCGCTGCAGCAGTTCCTGGAGGACGTCGAGTGGGGTGAGCTGGACTACCTGCTGATCGACCTGCCCCCGGGCACCGGCGACGTGTCGATGACCCTGGCCCAGCTGCTGCCGCAGGCCAAGTTCCTGATCGTCACCACCCCCCAGCCGGTGGCCCAGAAGGTGGCCCGTCGCTCGGCGGAGATGGCCAGCAAGCTCAAGCTGGAGATCGCCGGCGTGGTGGAGAACATGTCCGGCTTCGTCACCCCGGCCGGCGAGCGGTTTGCGATCTTCGGCGAGGGCGGCGGCGAGCTGCTGGCCGAGGAGCTGGAGGTGCCGCTGCTGGGCAAGGTGCCGCTGACGATGGCCGCTGCGCGAGCAGTCGGACTCAGGGGTGCCGCTGGTGTTCGCCGACCCCGGACGATCCGGCCGCCCAGGCGCTGCATCAGGCCGCGCGCGGGCTGATCGCGCTGACGCCGGTGGAGCTGCCGGTCATGCAGGAGCCGGCGCCGGCCGCCGCCCCCCAGCCGGCCGGCATGTCGCTGCCGATGGCCTAGGGCCGCCGCTCTCAGCGGTTGGCGTAGTAGTCCGAGTTGATCTGGGCGTACTTCGTCCACTCGCTCGGGAGCTGATCCTCGGCGAAGCAGGCATCGACCGGACAGGCCTCGACGCAGGCATCGCAGTCGATGCACTCCTCGGGGTCGATGTAGAGCATCTCGGCCTTGTCGTAGTCGGGCTCGTCCGGAGTCGGATGGATGCAGTCGACCGGACACACCTCCACGCACGAGTTGTCCTTCGTGCCGATGCAGGGCTCCGCGATCACGTAGGCCATATGTCTCCTGAGTCTTCCTAGCTCTTTTTCCGGTCGGGAATCGCGCATTCTACGGACGGCGCGCCCGGGAGGCGGTCGTCCCGCCCGGTAGGCTCCGGCCGGTGCTGCTGCTGACTGGCGCGACCGGGACGGTGGGCCTTCCGCTGCTCCGCCACCTCACCGCCGCCGGGGTGCCGGTGCGCTGCCTGGTCCGCGACCCGCGGCGGCTTGGGGCCGAGCGGGTGCGCGTCCAGATCGCCCTCGGCGACCTCTCCGACCACCTCTCCTTCCGCCACGCCCTGCGCGGCGTCGACACCGTGGTCCACCTCGCCTCGGTGATCCGGGACCAGCCGGGCGGCTCGATCGAGGAGCTGGCCGGGGTGGCCACCTGGCGGCTGGTGCGCGCCGCCGAGCGGGCCGGGGTGAGTCGCTTCGTGTTCTTCTCGGTGCTCGGCGCCTCGACCCGCAGCCGGGCGCGGCTGCTGCGGGCCAAGGCGGTGGCCGAACGGGCGGTGATCGAGTCCTCCATCACCCACACCATCTTCGCCCCCTCGATCGTCTACTCCCCCAGCGACGTCTATCTGACCTTGCTCGGGCGCCTCTCGCTGCTGCCGGTGATGCCGATGCCCGGGCTCGGGCCGCGCCGCATTTCAGCCGATCTGGGCCGAGGACGTCGCCGACTGCGTGGTTGCGGCGCTTCCCGGAGGCGCGCACGCCGAAGCGGCGCGAAGGCGCCCGATACGAGCTGGCCGGGCCGGAGACGCTCACCCAGCGCGACATCGTGGAGCTCGCGCTGCGCTCGCTGCGGCGACGGCGGCCGATCGTCGGCGTACCGGTGCCGATCGTGCGGCGGACGCTCCAGCTGGTGGAGCTGCTGGCCGGCCCGACGGCGTTTGCCACCTGGGACGAGGCGGAGCTGATGGAGATCCCGATGACCTCCCGCCACGGCTCCGCCGACGCCGAGCGCCTGGGCGTGAGCCCGCGGACGATGCGGGCGGTGCTGGGCGACTCGGGTGAGGCGTGGGCCGAGGGTACGGGGCCCAGGGACGGTCAGGCGGCGGCGAGCTCGGGGCGACGGTCGGACCACGGGAGCGCCTCTTCCAGCTGCCGGGAAAGCGCCAGCAGCTCCCCCTCTCCCGACCGCCCGCCCGATCAGCTGCACCGCGGTGGGCAGCCCGTCCGTCGCCCTGGAACAGCGGCAGCGACACCGCGGGCAGGCCGGTCACGTTGACCACCGCCGTGTACGGGGTGAACTGCCCGGAGCGGCGGAAGTCCGCCATCCGGGTCGGGGCCCAGGCCGTGGATCTCGCCGATCTTCACCGGCCGCCAGGCCAGTGCCGGGGTGAGCACGCGCATCGAACTCGATCCAGGCGCGGTAACCAGCGCCGTCCGATGGCCTGAAGGCGACCCTGCGCGGCGAGAAAGTCGACCGCGTTCAGCTCGCGGGAGTGCTGCCATTGGCTCCCAGGTCAGCGGCTCGACGTCCTCGGGGCCGGGCTCCCGGCCGGCGATCCGCGAGCCCGGCCAGCACCGCCCTGCGAGACCCCAGGTCCGAACGACGCGAGCGAAGTCCGGCAGGTTGTCGCCCTCGGGCCACGGCGAGGGGATCTCCTGCACCGAATGGCCGAGCGACTCCAGCAGCTACGCCGCCGCTCGCGCCGCGCGCTCGCATTCGGGGTCCAGCGTAGTGCCCAGCAGTGGTGGGTCCAGGTTGAGGGCTATGCGCAGCACGGCGGGGCGGGCCGACTGCTCTCGGCGAACGGCCGTGGCGGGGCTGGTGCCCAGGTGGCGTCTCCCGCGCTCGTAGCCGGCCAGCACGTCGAGCGCCTCGGCGGTGTCGTTCACCGTCCGGGTCAGCACGCCGTCGGTGACCAGGTAGCTCTGGCCGCGCGTCAGGGCCCGACCGAGACTCGCCCGCGCGCCGGTTTCAGCGCCACCAGCCCGCAGCAGGCGCCGGGGATCCGGATGGAGCCACCACCGTCGTTGCCGTGCGCGATCGGCACCATGCCGGCGGCGACGGCGGCGGCCGATCCACCGCTGGAGCCGCCCGGCGTGCGGTCGAGCGCCCAAGGGTTGCGCGTGGGGCCGAAGCGCCGCGTCTCGGTGGTGGGCAGGATGCCCATCTCCGGCATCGTCGTCTTGCCGACGATCACAAAGCCGGCCCGTCGCAGCCGTGAGACGAGGTAGGCGTCGTGGCTCGGGACGAAGTCCCGTCGAACAGTTCGCTGCCCATGCTCATCGGCATCCCCTCCACCGGCCGGTTGTCCTTGACCGCGATCGGCACCCCCGCGAACGGGCGCGGATCCCCGATGCCGATCTCCGCGTGCCGCGGCGAGCGCCGACTCGTGGGCTACGTGGGCGAACGCATTCACCTGTGGCTGCAGCGCATCGATGCTCCGCAGCGACTCCTCCACCAGCTCGCGCGGCGGTGAGCTCGCCGGCGCGCACCAGCGTGGCCAGCTCACCGAGCGGAACGGAACATCAGCTCGGACACGCGGGCGCACAGGCTAGCTAGCCTGTGAGAGAGACCGCCACAGCCGCCAGAGGAGCCCGATCACTGATGAGCGCGACCGCAGAAGTCCAGTCAGGCTTGGAGGGCGTAGTCGCCTTCGCCACGGAGATCGCCGAGCCCGACCGCGCCGGTGGCGCGCTGCGCTACCGGGGGGTGGACATCGAGGAGCTGGTGGGAAACGTCCCCTTCGAGCAGGTCTGGGGGCTGCTGGTGGACGGCCGGCTGCTGCCGGGGATGCCCCCCGCCGAGCCTCATCCGCTGCACGTCCACTCTGGCGACCCGCGCGTCGACGTGCAGTCGGCGCTGGCGATGCTCGGCCCCGCAGTGGGGCTTCGGACAGCTGATCGACATCTCCGACGAGGAGGCACGGGACAACCTGGCCCGGGCGTCGGTGATGGCGCTGTCGTTCGTCGCCCAGTCCGCCCGCGGGATCGGCAAGCCGCCCGTCTCCCAGCGCGAGGTCGACCAGGCCACCTCCATCCCGGAGCGATTCCTGATCCGCTGGCGCGGCGAAGCCGACCCCAAGCACGTAGATGCGATCGACGCCTACTGGATCTCCGCCGCCGAGCACGGAATGAACGCCTCCACCTTCACCGCCCGGGTGGTCGCCTCCACCGGCGCCGACGTCGCCGCTGCGCCTCAGCGCCGCCGTGGGCGCGCTGTCGGGCCCGCTGCACGGCGGAGCTCCCTCCCGGGTGCTGAGGATGCTGGACGAGGTGGAGGCCGCCGGCGACGCCGACCGCTACGTCAAGGACCTGCTTGACCGCGGCGAGCGGTCTGATGGGCTTCGGTCACCGCGTGTATCGCGCCGAGGACCCGCGCGCGCGCGTACTGCGGCGGACCGCGCACAAGCTCGGCTCGACGCGGGTGGAGGCGGCCGAAGCGCTGGAGACCGCCGCGCTGGCCGAGCTGCAGGCCCGCAAGCCCGACCGCGTGCTGGCCACCAACGTCGAGTTCTGGTCAGCGGTGGTGCTGGACTTCGCCGAGGTCCCCCCGGACCTGTTCACTCCGCTGTTCACCTGTGCTCGCACCGCGGGCTGGTCGGCCCACATCCTGGAGCAGAAGCGGGAGGGCCGGCTGATCCGCCCGACGGCCAAGTACGTCGGGCCGGCGCCGCGGCCGCTGTCGGACCTGCGCTGACGCCGCAGCCGCTACGACGGCGCGGAGACCAGCGTCAGCACGACGGCGTCGCCGGCGCGCATGGTGTCGGTGAGCCGCAGCCGCTTGGCCTCGCTCCCCTCAAACAGCCGCTTGCCGCTGCCCAGCACCACCGGGAACACCATCAGCCGCACCTCGTCGAGCAGATCCAGCGCCAGCAGGCCTCGCACCAGCTGGGCGCTCCCGGCGATCAGGATGTCGCCTTCGTAGCGGTCCTTCACTGCGGGGATCTCTGCCGCCAGGTCGCCGGAGATGATGGTGGAGTTGGTCCAGGTGGCCTCCGAGCAGGCTGGAGGAGACGACGTACTTCGGCATCTCGTTCATCTTCTGGCCGAACTCGTCGCCGGTCATCTTGCGGCCACGCGGCCGCGAAGCCCTCGTAGGTCACCCGCGCCCAGCAGCTGCGCGTCGGCGGCGCGCAGCTCGTCCATCTTGAACTGATCGCCCTCGGTGCCGCGGTCGAACTGGAACGACCAGCCGCCGTGCTCGAAGCTCTCGCCACCGCCCGGATCCTCCATCACCCCGTCGAGCGTGACGAACTCTGTTGCCACGATCCGGCCCATTGCTGCCTCCTGAGTTCGGCGTGTCATACCTTTGACTGCCTCGCGGACGGAATAGTCATCGCTGAGTGTCCGGCGGTCCGTGGACGCTCAAGAAGCCGCTCCCGGCCGCGCCGCTTCCGCTAGCGTGCCGCGCGCAGATGCGCGTCCTATTGATTTCCTGGGAGTACCCGCCGGTGATCGAGGGCGGCCTCGGCCGGCACGTGCGAAAGCTGACCGAGCACCTCGTGCACGACGGGGTGGAGGTGCACGTGCTCACCCGCGGCGGTGGACGTCTCCCCCGTGATGAGGAGCGCCACGGCGTGTGCGTGCACCGCGTCCGAGAGCCGGAGTTCCCCCGCGACCCGACTGCCTTCGTGAAGTGGGTGGAGGCGATGAACGCCGACATGCTCACCGCCGGGCTGGAGCTCTGCGAGCGGTTCGACTTCGATCTGATCCACTCCCACGACTGGCTGGTCGCCGGCGCGGCCGAGGAGTTGAGCGCACACTCGGAGCTGCCGTGGCTGGTCACCGTGCACGCCACCGAGTACGGCCGCCACCAGGGTTGGGTCCGCGAGCACCCGCAGTCACACATCCACGCCGCCGAGCGGCGAATGGTGCAGGCCGGCGGACTCGGTGATCACCTGCTCGGAGTACATGCGCGACCACGTGGCGCGCATCTTCGACCTTTCTCCCAGCCGCGATCACCACCATCCCCAACGGCCTCGATCCTCGCGACCTGGAGCCGGTGACCGACGACCTTGACGAGCTCCGGCTCCGCTACGCCGACCCCAGCGACCGGCTGGTGCTGCTGGTGGGGCGCCTCGTCTACGAGAAGGGCTTCCACCTGGCGCTTGACGCCCTCGCGCCGCTGATCAAGCGGCGCGGCAACGTGCGCTTCGTCGTGGCCGGCACGGGGGTGGCCGAGGCCGAGCTCAAGCGCCAGGCAGAGGAGCTGGAGCTGACCGAGCACGGCACGTTCCTCGGCTGGGTCGGAGACGACATGCTCCACACGCTGTACCGGATCGCCGACCTGTGCATCGTCCCCTCCATCTACGAGCCGTTCGGGCTGGTGGCGCTGGAGGCGATGGGCTCCGGCTGCCTCTGCGTGGTGGCCGACACCGGCGGCCTGCGGGAGGTGGTGCCCGCCGGCGGCACCGTCGGCCTACGCTTTCCCTCGATGGACTCGGATGCGCTGGAGGAGGTGCTGGAGCAGATCCTCACCGACGATGTCACCCGCGCGCAGCTGGTCGCCGAGGGGCGTGAGCACGTGTTGCGCTTCGACTGGGGTGAGGTGGCGCGCCGGACGGCGGGCATCTACCGCGAGCTGGCCAGCGCCGCTACCGAGGCGGGCGCCGGCGCTCGCCCCTGAGGAAGCTCGACAGCTCGTCCAGCAGGTCGGCGGTCGCGATCGCTCGGCGTTCTGGCGTCGGGGCGCTCGCGCAGGTCGTCGAGCCGCCCGGAGAACTCGTCCCGGGCGTCGGAGAGGATCTTGCCCAGGCTGTCGTCGGTGGTGATGTAGCCGAGCTCCTCGTCGCTGGGGCGGGGCGGTGGATCTGGCGCCGCGGTGGCTTCCGCGCGGCGGCCTCGGCGCGGCGCTCGGCGCCGGGCGCGGCGCGCTTGGCCGCGGCTCGCGGGCCTTGCGGAGCTCGCGTTCCAGGTCGGCGAGCCGTGCCTCCATGCCAGGATCAGCGGGTCGCTGTCGCGTCGCCGCGCGGAGGTGGCGTGCCTGCGCCCCACGGTCGGGGGCGGCGAGCGAGCCGCCGGCCCGCAGCCTCCTGATCTCCGCGTAGGCCTCCTGCACCTCCTCGAACCGCCGTGCCGACTCCGGCGAGCCGCCGTTGTGGTCCGGATGGTGGCGCTGCACCGCGTGGCGGTAGGCGGCGCGGAGCTCCTCCTCGGAGGCGGTGGGGCTGACCTGGAGCGTCTTGTAGGGGTCGCGCGGCATGGCCAAAGCGTACGTGGTGAACCCCGGCGTTCAGACGTCGGCCCAGCGACTCACCACGCCGCCCGGCGCACTCCCTTAACGACGAGGGCCCGGCGCGCACGGCACGCCGGGCCCTCCGTGAACAGCGGGACGAAATGTCCTTACATCATCCCCGACATATCGGGCATGCCGCCGCCACCCGGGGCACCGGCGCGACTCCTTCTCCGGCACCTCGGCGACGATCGCCTCGGTGGTGAGGATGTTCTTGGCGATCGAGGCTGCGTTCTGCAGCGCCGAGCGCGTGACCATCGCCGGATCGATGATGCCCTCGGCCACCAGGTCGACGATCTCGCCGTTGGCGGCGTTCAGGCCGTGACCCTGCTGGGCGTTACGGACATCGTTGACGATGACCGAGCCCTCCAGGCCGGCGTTGTCGGAGATCTGACGCAGCGGCTCCTCGAGCGCCCGGTGCACGATCCGCGCGCCGGTCCGCTCGTCCGCTCCGTCGAGCACGTCGATGTTGAGCGCCTGCTGGGCGACCAGCAGCGCCGATCCGCCGCCCGGAACGATGCCCTCCTCCAGCGCGGCCCGGGTGGCCTGCAGCGCGTCCTCGACGCGGTGCTTCTTCTCCTTCATCTCCGTCTCGGTGGCCGCGCCGACCTTGACGACGGCGACACCGCCGGAGAGCTTGGCCAGCCGCTCCTGCAGCTTCTCCCGATCGAAGTCCGAGTCGGTGTTCTCGATCTCGGTCTTGATCTGGTTGATGCGGCCCTTGATCGCCTCGGTCTCACCGCTGCCGTCCACGATCGTGGTCGTGTCCTTGGCGACGACGACGCGACGCGCACGGCCGAGCTGGGTCAGCTGGGTGTTCTCCAGCTTGAGTCCCATCTCCTCGGTGATCACCTCGCCGCCGGTGAGGATGGCGATGTCCTCCAGCATCCGCTTGCGGCGATCGCCGAAGCCGGGAGCCTTGACCGACACACCGGTGAAGGTGCCGCGGAGCTTGTTGACCACCAGGGTGGCCAGCGACTCGCCCTCGACGTCCTCGGCGATGATCAGCAGCGGCTTGCCCGACTGGATCACCTGCTCCAGCACGGGAAGGATGTCCCGGACCGAGCCGATCTTCTGGTTGGCGATGAGGATGTAGGGATCCTCAAGCGTGGCCTCCATCCGATCCTGGTCGGTGACCATGTACGGGCTGATGTAGCCCTTGTCGAACTGCATGCCCTCGGTGAACTCGAGGTCCATGCCGAACGTCTGGCCCTCCTCGACGTTGACCACGCCGTCCTTGCCGACCTTGTCGATGGCGTCGGCGATCACGTCGCCGATCTCCTCATCGCCGGCGGAGATGGTCGCCACGCGGGCGATCTGCTCCTTGCCGGAGATCTCGACGGCCTGGTTCTCGATGTTGCGCGACAACGTCGTCAACCGCACGCTCGATGCCGCGCTTCAGCGCCAGCGGGTTTGCCCCGGCGGCGACGTTCTTCAGACCCTGGCGGACGATCGCCTGCGCGAGCACCGTGGCCGTCGTCGTGCCGTCACCGGCGACGTCGTTGGTGGCCGTGGCTACCTCGCGGACGAGCTGCGCGCCCTGGTTCTGGAACACGTCCTCGACCTCGATCTCCCGCGCGATCGTCACACCGTCGTTGGTGATCGTGGGAGCACCGAACTTCTTGTCGAGCACGACGTAGCGGCCCTTGGGGCCGAGGGTTACCTTGACCGCGTTGGCTACCGCGTCGACGCCTGCCTCCAGCGCCTTGCGGGCATCCGCGTCGTACTTCAGTTCCTTGTGTGCCATTTCTTCTCCTACTGGACCTTTGCCAGCACGTCGGACTCGCGGAGGACGAGGAGTTCCTCGCCATCCACCTTGATCTCCGTGCCGCCGTACTTGCTGTAGAGGACCTCGTCGCCCTCGGAGACGTCGAGCGGGGTGCGCTTGCCGGTGTCGTCGTTGACCTTGCCGTCGCCGACGGCGAGGACCTTGCCCTTCTGGGGCTTTTCCTTCGCCGTATCAGGGAGGACGATCCCACTCTGCGTGGTCTCCTCCTCGTCGAGTGCCCGCACGATCAAGCGATCGCCGAGCGGCTTGAGATTCATCTATGAAACCTCCGGATGAAAGGGATGCTTGCTTCGCTTGGCACTCGGTGCCTGCGGAGTGCCATCGGCCGCAGACTATAGCTCGCGCGCGGAGCTAATCAAGGGCTCGCTGGCACTCTCCCCCTGTGGAGTGCCAAGACCTGCAGCAGCTCCTCGTGAGCGACCGTGCCGCTCCTCCTCGGCCAGCCCGACCTCAACCAGCAGCTCCTGGAGCCGCGTCTCCACCGATCGACCCGCGAGCGCCCGGTGCCGGCGATGACGTCCTCGGCGAAGGCCTCCATCCGCGGCAGCGACCCGGGGCGCGAAGCGCCGCTCGAAGGCTCTCGCGGGCGGCGGCGCCGAGCCGTGCACTCGGAGCGCGGCATCCGCGGCCAGGGCTCGCAAGCCCGTCGGCCAGCGCCGCGGGATCCTCAGGCGGGCAGAGCAGCGCGTCGCGGCCCGGTGAGACCACCTCGGCGATCCCGCCGGCGTCGCAGGTGAGGATCGCCTTTCCGAACATCATCGCCTCGATCAGCACCACCCCGTGAGACTCATACCGGGAGGGGCAGCAGACGATGTCGGCCTCGGCG
The DNA here is from genome assembly GCA_963731435.1 of uncultured Solirubrobacterales bacterium. Classification (GTDB taxonomy): domain Bacteria; phylum Actinomycetota; class Thermoleophilia; order Solirubrobacterales; family Solirubrobacteraceae; genus Palsa-465. The sequence continues at coordinate 44,695 of CAVSVF010000001.1, read as the reverse complement.
TAGAGCTGATCGAGCTCCTCGTCGGACACGCTCCCGGCGAACCGGCACCGCGCCGCCGTCCCGGAGCCGGGGCGTCTGGCGCTCGAATGCTCCCTCAGGCTCGGATCGTGGTTCGCGCCGGCCAGGGTGAAGCTGACCGGCTGCCCTCGGCCAGCAGCGCGGCTCGCCGCCTCCAGCAGTACGTCCACCCCCTTGCGTCGCTCCAGGCGCCCGACGAACAGCACGCGCACCGGGCGCTCCAACGCGGTCGCCGACGGCGCGAGCGCGCCGCCCGGTCGCGCAGGCCCCGGCCGATCACCGCGGTCAGCTCCGGCCGCAGCGCGTAGTCGGCGATGGTCTTGGCCAGCACCGACGGCGGTCAGCCCGTGGAGGTACCGGCTGCGCAGCGAGCGACTCTCGTTCCAGCGCGAGGCGCTCCTCGATGTCGGGCATCAGCCGGTAGGCGCCGTCGAGCTCGGCGAGCGTCCGCAGCGAGGTCATGCAGGAGACGATCGTCGGGAAGCGGTCGTCAAGCAGGCAGACCGCACCCTCCGAGCGCCAGAGGGGAGCGAGCACCGCGTCCACCGGCTGCTCGTGCTCGTGTATCCATCTGACCTCGCGATAGGCCGCGGCGGCGTAGGCCAGGTTGTGGCCGGCGGTCTCCGGCTCAGCGTCGCCGAGCCGGCCACTGTCGGGCAGGTCCGTCGTCCAGCATCACCCCTGGCGGCGCGGGACCCGGGCCGTCGGTCACCAGATGTACCGCATGTCCCGCCCGCGCCAGTTCCTCACCCAGGTCGCACGTCGCCCGGACGAGCCCCCCGTGGCTGGCACCGACGTCGCGGCAGACCAGGCAGAGGTTCATCGGCTCAGATCCCCACTTCCCCCGGGTGATGATTCCCCCAGCGGCTTACCCTGGACCCAATCGCCACGTCGCCGCGGCTGCGCGCAGCCAGGCCCCACCAAATCGACCGCATGCGGGTGCGGCGAAGTCCGAGCGTGTTAGTTCTGGGCCCCGCCCAGGCCGTGCATCCGGTCGCGGATCTGGTCCGGCGGGTTCTCGACGATCTGCGAGAACCTGACCACCGTGACGGTGTCGTCCATCGACACGCCGCGGCCGTAGATCTGCTCCAGGAAGTGGATCATCTCATCGACGCGGCGGAACTCCGGGTTGTCGTGCTCGATGTCACGCGGAGACAGGTCGCGGACGCGCTTGACCTCGACCTGGTCGATCACCGCGGAGAAGATCTTCTCGCGCGGTGAATGCTGGTAGCCGATGGTCACCAGCACGCAGTCGTTCTTGCGGTACTTGTGCGACTTGTCGCCGAGGCGGATCGTCGCCGTCTTCCGGCCACGCCGGAGCTGGTCGGCGAACACCGACGAGTAGAAGTTGAGGACGCGCACCGGCGCTGAGCCTACCGGTCGCGGGCGATCGTCGACTGCGCGCGAGCGACCATCTCACGCTCGCCTTCGTAGGACAGCGACGTCGCCGCCTCCTCCATGCGGCATCCACCGCGCGTCCTCTATCTCGTGGTCGTGGTCGCCGAGGTCTCCAGAGCGGTAGCGGAACAGGTAGAAGGAGACACGCTTGTTCCGTCCGGCGTCCCCGGCGCTCGTAGGTGTAGCGCACGTCGCCGAGCGGCTCGACCAGCTCCGCCTCCACCCCGGTCTCCTCGCGCACCTCGCGCGATTGCCGCCGCCTCGGCGGTCTCGTCGCCATCCGGGTGACCCTTCGGCAGCCCCAGCACCCGCTGTCCCTGCGCGTCGCGCTTGACCGGCACGATCACGATCACCTTCCCGCTGATGCACCACGACGCCCCCGGCGGAGAACTCCTCCATGGGCGGGAAAGCTAGTACACGTATCCGGCGAGCGCCGCCGGATCGTGGACCACCAGCCTGCCCCGGCCCTGGGTGATGATCCCCGCCCGCTCCAGCACCGCCAGGAAGCGGCTGGCCGACTCTCGTGAGGAGCCGGCCAGCTGCGCCAGCTCGGCCTGGGTGGAGGTGATCAGCACATCCTGCTCGCCGCCTTCCTCCGCGTGGCGGCACCGACCAGGTCGCACAGCACGGAGGCCACCCGGCTCTGCACGGTCTGGAACGACTGACGGGTCAGCCGGTCGTTGGTCTCGCGCAACCGGCGTCCGAGGGCCACCACCAGCTTCACCGCGATATCGGGATGCTCGCGGAGCAGGCGGCGCATGTCGCCGCCGAGGATCGCCAGCACGTCGGTCTCCTCGAGCGTCTCGATCGTCGCCGAGCGACGCTCGTCGTCGAACATCGCGAGCTCCCCGAAGATGTCACCCGGGCCGAAGCGTGGCCAGCGTCAGCACCCGGCCGTCGGGATGCTCACGAATCGCCCGGGTCCGCCCCGAGCGCACGATGTAGCACGTGTCGCTGGAGTCGCCCTCCCGGAAGACCACCTCCCCAGCACCGAGACTTCGGGGCACCGTCACCTCGGCGACCTGGACGAGCTCCTCCTCGGCCAGGGCCTCGAACACCGGGACCCGGCGCAGCAGCACGAGGGTCTCCTCCGCGGTGGCCAACTCAGTGCCCTCACGCCTGCAAAGCGCCGAACAATCGCGGGTCGTTGGTGATCGCCCCTGTCACCCCGAGCGCCTGCAGCGCCCGCAGGCGAGGCAGCTCGTCCACCGTCCAGACGTAGAGCTCGCCGTCCGCGCGCTGGACCTCGGCCACCAGCGCGGGTGTGACCAGCCGCCAGTGGGCCATCAGCGCGTCGATCTCGCCGGCGCGGATCGCCCGCGCGGCCCGGCGCGGCAGCACCCGGCGGTAGGCCAGCAGCGCGCCCAACGCCGGCAGCACCGTCGTCCGCGAGCGGAACGGATCGCGGCGCAGCTTCGGCACCGACCAGCCGAGGCGCACCCGCGGCTTCGGCCGCGCGGATCACCGCCAGGCTGGAGCGGTACTGGCTGGAGATCAGCGCTCGCTCCAGCATCCCGGACTGCCGCAGCGCCGCCAGCACGCTCAGCTCGTAGCCGGGCAGCTTGAGGTCGACGTCGATCTCGATCCCGGAGAACGCTTCGCCGGACAGGTGGGCCAGTCCCTCCTCCAGCGTATGCGGGACACGGGAGGAGGCGTCCTCGTAATCGTGGGCCAGCAGCAGGCTGTCTCCCCGCTCGGAAGGCAGCACATCGAACTCGATCATGTCCACCCCGGCTTGCAGCGCCGCATCAAAGCTTCCACGCGTATTGCCGGGCACGATCAGATCGGCCCCCTTGTGTCCGACGCGACGCATCAGACTTGACATCCCGGGCACCAGAAGGTGAGTCGGTTCTCCTCTCCCTGACCGCGGGAGCAGATCGCCGTGGCGCACCGGGGACACGGCTGTCCCGCCCGCCCATAGACTTGTGCTCGATGGAGCGCGGGCCGTTCACCGCGGAGTCCATCATCCGTGGGCGCACCGCCTCCACGATCCGGAGCGCCTCCTCGTCGCTTACCGCGCCCGCCGTCCGCCACGGATCGACCTCGGCGTCCCAGCATCCCTCGGCCTTCCACATGTTCCCGATGCCGGCCACGATTCGCTGGTCCAGCAGGCCGGCCCCGATGGGACGGGTGGGGTCGTCGAGGCGCAGGCGCCGGAGGAAACTCCTCGGCGGGGAACTGCTCAGCGAGGATGTCCGGGCCCAGCGCCGTCAGACGCTGATCGAACCGCGCACGGCCGGCGGTCATCAGCTCCAGCGTGGAGCCGTCGAACTGGACCACCTCGGTCCCGTCCACCTCCAGCACCAGCCACGCCCGCCCCGGCGCGCGTCCCCATCGCCGTCCGTGGCGATAGACGCCCCAGGTACCGACCATTCCCAGATGCGAGTGGACCAGCAGGTCGTCCTCGAAGCAGCCGGATGACATCCGGTCGCCCCTGTCGTCGCGAGCCGGGATGGCGAGCGGGGCGAACCGGATGAGCAGGTGCTTGCCGCGGGCGTCAACACTGGCTACACGGCGTCCGGCCAGTCTTTCCGGCCACCGATCGCGCGCGAAGCGCCGATGCGTGCGAGTGACCTCGGGAACGTTTCCCTCCAGCACCGGCCGTAGCCGGTTGGCGTGCCAGCGGATGGTGTCGCCCTCGGGCATGTAGCTAACGGTACTTCCGCCCCCGGGTGGACGGGCAGGCCTCGCGCTGGGCCGAGCGCGTCAGGCGCTCAGCGTCAGCCGCCGTGGTCCCTCCTGGAACCCGTGAGCCAGAAGCGCCGGGCCGAGCGGGGAGCTGAGCGCGGACTCGCCGTCGACCTTCTCCAGGCCAAGCCGCTTGATGCGGCCGCGGCGGACCTCCTCCACGAGCGCAGCCAACGCCGGTTCCAGCCGCTCGTCGCCGCCTTGCACCAGGGTCAGCAGCGCCCGGCCGCCGCGCTCCAGGTAGAGGATCGGCTCACCGCCGCTCAGCACGACGTAGGCACCGGCGGCGCGGGCGGGTCGCCGCTCTCCCGCATCGGGCCAGGACAGCGCCGCGCCGTAGGGCTGCGCCGGGTCGACCGCCGCCAGCACCACTGGGGCTTCGCGCTCTTCGTTCTGCGCGCGCAGCCGCTCCACCGCCCCGGGCAGGGCGAACTGGGCGCCCCCCAGCCCCTCCACGAAGTATCCGCGCCGGGCGACCCCCAGCGTCTCCAGGCCGGTGAGCTCCCCGTAGATCGCGGAGAAGCCGCCCGGGACACCCTCGGCGAGCACCGCCTCCCGCGTGAGGATTCCGTGGCGCTCCAGCAGCAGCTCGCCGACCGCCCGCCGCCGCGCGGCTGGATCGACCTCGGTCGCTCAGCAGCGGCGCGGTCAGCGACCATCGGCCCTGCACCTGCGCGGCCGCGCCACCGCGACGCCGGCCCGCGAACCGCCCGGAGCGCGCCCGCCCGGAGCGGAGGCGGTCACGCTGGGCACGGGCGAGCGTGAGCCGCGGAGCCCGCAGCGGGGCGAAGGCGTCATTGGTCGCGGCGCCGAACCACACCAGGTCCCATAGCGCCTCCTGGAGCTCCTCCGGAGGGACGTCGAGATCGACCAGTAGATCGGTGAAAAAGCACGCTCCCGCCGCCAGCCGGTCCCGCACCGCCTGGTGGGCGCCGGTCTCCTGAAGCGTCCCGCGCGTCGGCGGAGCGCCCAGCAGCGGGAGGTCCTCCCGGAAGTACAGCGCCACCCGTCCGGAGCTCCGCCCCAGTGCCCCCGCACCGATCCACACCAGCTCACCTCCGGCACACAGCTCGTCCATCCAGGCGGGGGAGTAGGCCCCGGTCCGCCGGGGCAACACGTCGCGCTCCCACACCTCGGCCGGCAATGCCAATCCCTGCAGCGCCACCAGCACCTCCCGCAGCCGGTCGATGCCGGCTCCTGTGGCGGGATGCCGGTCGACCCCGTGCCAGCGCGGCAGAAACCGTCCCAGTGCTCGCTGGTCGGCGGGCTCTATCTCCTTGCGCAGCGCCGCCAGCGACGCGCGGCGCAGCCGGCGCAGGACCTCCGGATGGCACCATTCCCGCCCGCTGCCGCCGGGTCGCAGCTCGCCCTCGTACGATCTCGCCGCTCCCGCTCCAGTTCGCGCAGCGCGGCCCGGCATCAACCCCGTAGCGCTCGCGGAGCTCCGCCGTGGTGAACGGGCCGTGGGTGGCGGCGTACCGGCGGAGGATCCGGATCAGCGCGTCAGGGACGTCCTCCAGGAACGCCGCCGGCAGGCCACCCGGCGGGGCGGTCCCGAGCGCGTCGCGGTACATGCCCGCGTCGGCGGCATCGATGAACCGCTCCTCTCCACCCAGGCGGATCCGGATGGCTCGTCGCTCGGCCAGCAGATCGTCCAGCATGGACCGGGCATCGAGCCCGGGCAGCACCCGCTCGCCGGTCTCCTCCAGGCTCAGGTCTCCCACCACCCGGAGCACGTCGTGGAGGGTGTCCCGTCCGGTGGCCAGCCGGGCCTCGGAGCGGAACTGCAGATCGTCCTCCACGCTGTCCAGCGCGCCGGGATCGATCAGATCGCGAAGCTCCTCCTGACCGAGAAGCTCGCGGAGTAGGTCCCGGTCCAGTGACAGCGCGGCGGCGCGCCGCTCGGCGTTGGGCGTGTCGCCCTCGTACATGTAGGTGGCGACGTAGTCGAACAGCAGCGAGGAGGCGAACGGCGACGCCGATGCGGTCTCGATCTCGATCAGTGAGAGCTCGCGGCGGTGGAGCTTGGTCAGAAGCTCAACCAGCCCGGGAACGTCGAGCACGTCGCGCAGGCACTCCCGGTAGGTCTCGAGGATGATCGGGAACTCTCCGTACTTCTTGGCCACCTCCAGCAGCGACTGCGACTTCAGCCGCTGCTGCCACAGCGGCGTGCGCTTGCCCGGACGCGCTCGGGGAATCAGCAGCGCCCGGCCGGCGTTTTCCCGGAAGCGCGCCCCGAACAGCGCCGAGGCCGAAAGCTCGGCCACCACGGCGTCCTCGATCGTCTGTGGATCAAGCAGCGCCAACTCCGCGCCGGGCGGCTCCTCGGCATCGGGGAGGTGGACGATGATCCCGTCGTCGGACCAGATCGCGTCGGACTCCAGGCCCAGCTCATCGCGGATCCTCGCGCTCAGGGCCAACCCCCACGCCGCGTGCACGCGCCCGCCGAACGGGCTGAGGATGCACAGCCGCCAGTCGCCGATCTCGTCGCGGAAGCGCTCGACCACGACCGCCCTGTCGGAGGGAACCACGCGAGTGGCCTCCTGCTGCTCGCGAAGAAACTGGATCAGGTTGGCCGCTGCGCGCTCGTCGAGGTCGTAGCCGTGATCGCGCAGGCCCTGCGGCGTCTGCTCTACCGCCCAGCGGGCGAACGCCCCGATCGCCTCGCCGAGCTCCTTGGGACGGCCGACGCTGTCCCCCTTCCAGAACGGCACCGCCCCGGGGAGGCCCGGGGCAGGCGTGACGATCACCCGGTCACGTCCGATCTCCTCAATCCGCCAGGTGCTGGCGCCGAGCAGGAACGTCTGGCCGGGCCGCGCCTCGTAGACCATCTCCTCGTCCAGCTCCCCCACGCGCCGGCCGTCCGGCAGCGTCACCGCATAGAGGCCGCGATCGGGGATCGTCCCGGCGTTGGTGACCGCCAGCTGTCGAGCTCCTGGGCGTGGCCGGATCGTGCCGGCTACGCGGTCCCAGATGATTCGCGGGCGAAGCTCGGAGAACTCGCTGGAGGGATAGCGGCCGTCGAGCATGTCGAGCACGTTCTCCAGCTGAGCTCGGCTGAGCTCGGCATAGGAGTGGGTGCGTGTGATGAGCGCGAACAGCTCATCGACGGCCACCGGCTCGGAGTCGCCCGCCGCGGCGGCGATGGCCACGACCTGCTGGGCGAGCACGTCAAGCGGATTGCGGGGCACCACGGTGGTCTCGATCTTCCCGTCCCGCATCCGCCGCGCAACTACCGCGCACTCCAGCAGGTCGGCGCGGAACTTGGGAAAGATCCGCCCGCGGCTGACGTCGCCGACGTTGTGGCCCGCCCGTCCGATTCGCTGCAGTCCCCGCGCCACCGACTTAGGCGACTCCACCTGGATGACGAGGTCGACGGCACCCATGTCGATCCCCAGCTCCAGCGAGGAGGTCGCCACCAGGCATGGCAGGTCTCCTGCCTTCAGCAGCTCCTCGACCACAAGGCGCTCCTCGCGGGCGAGCGACCCGTGGTGGGCCCGGGCGATCTCCTTCTCGGCCAGCTCGTTCAAGCGCAGCGCCAGCCGCTCGGCACCCCGCCGGTTGTTGACGAAAAGGATGGTTGAGCGGTGCTGCTCTATCAGCTGCAGGAGCTCGGGGTAGATCGCCGGCCAGATGGAGCGGCGGGTGGCCTCGCCGCCTTCGAGCGGGTCGACGGTCGGGGCCGGCGCAGCATCGGGCTCGACCATCGACTCGACCGGAACGTGTATCTCCAGGTCAAGCGGCTTGCGCATTCCGGTATCGACGATCCGGCAGCGCCGATGGGGGCCGACCATGTAGCGGCCGACCTCCTCCAGCGGGTTCTGGGTGGCTGAGAGGCCGATGCGCTGCACGTCTGCACCCGCGGCTGCGGTCAGCCGCTCCAGCGTCAGGGCCAGGTGGGCGCCCCGCTTGGTGGGAGCCACGGCATGGATCTCGTCGACGATGCACCACCGAGTCCCGGAGAACAGCTCTTGGGCCCGCCCGGTCAGCATCAGATACAGCGACTCCGGGGTGGTGATGAGGATGTCCGGCGGCTGGCGGAGCATCGCCTGTCGCTCCCGCTGCGGCGTATCGCCGGTGCGGACAGCCACCTCCACCGGTGCTCCGATCCCCCGCAGCGGAACGCGCAGGTTGCGGTCGATGTCGTAGGAGAGAGCCTTCAGCGGCGAGACGTAAACCAGGCTGATGCCCTCCGCAGCGTCCCCCGCCTCGCGTTCGGCGGCCAGGCGATCGATGGCCCAGAGAAACGCTGCCAGGGTCTTGCCCGACCCGGTCGGAGCGGAGATCAGCACGTGCTCGCCGGAGGCGATCGCCGGCCAGGCTTGCCGTTGCGCTTCGGTCGGCTCGGCAAACGCCCCGGTGAACCACTCTCGGGTGCGAGGCGTGAACTGCCGGAGGCTCATTGCCTCCAGCGTAGCTCTGGGCGTGCGCTAGCTTCCGGAGAGGATGAGGTGGTGTCGGTGAGCGTGGGGGCGGCGGCGGTTGTGCAGCCGGCCGCGGGCGCTCGGCCCCGCATTCGCATCGTGTTCGCCGCGCTGATGCTGGTGATGCTGATGGCGTCGCTGGACCAGACGATCGTCTCCACCGCCCTGCCGACGATCGTCGGGGATCTCGGCGGCCTTAGCCATCTCTCCTGGGTGGTCACCGCCTACCTGTTGGCGGTGACGGTGGTTACGCCGGTGTACGGCAAGCTCGGCGATCAGTTCGGGCGCAAGGTGGTCCTGCAGGGGGCGTTGCTCATCTTCCTCACCGGCTCGGCGCTGTGCGGGCTGTCCCAGAACCTGACCGAGCTGATCGCCTTTCGCGCTTTGCAGGGCCTTGGCGGTGGCGGGCTGATGGTCTCCGCGCAGGCGCTGATCGGCGACGTCGTCTCTCCTCGGGAGCGCGGCCGGTACATGGGGTTGTTCGGCGCCATGTTCGGGCTCTCAAGCGTCGCCGGGCCGCTGATCGGGGGCTTTCTCACCAGTCACCTCTCCTGGCGCTGGATCTTCTACGTCAACCTTCCTCTCGGGGTAGTGGCACTGGTGGTGCTGGCTGCGGCGCTGCCCTCGCTCGGCGAACGGGTCCACCACACGATCGATTACCTCGGAACGGCTCTGCTCGGCGCCGGGCTCAGCGCGATCGTGCTGCTGACCACGCTCGGAGGAACGTCCTACAGCTGGGGCTCGCCGTTCATCGTCGGCCTGGGCATCGCGGGCGTCGCCCTCCTGGTGGCGTTCGTGGCCGCCGAACGCGTGGCCGCCGAGCCGGTGCTCCCACTGCGGCTGTTCCGCATCTCGGTGTTCTCAGTGACCAGCGGCATCGGGCTGGTGATCGGGTTCGCGCTGTTCGGTTCGGTGACCTACCTGCCGCTGTTCCTTCAGATCGTGCGCGGAGATTCCCCCACCGGGTCCGGCCTGCAACTGCTCCCGCTGATGGCCGGACTGCTGATCACCTCGGTGGGGTCCGGACAGGTGATAACCCGCACCGGTCGCTACAAGCCATTCCCGATCATCGGCACCGCCGTGATGGTGGTGGGCCTCTCGCTGCTCTCGACCATGGACGCCGGCACGGGGGCGGGCGCCGCTTCGGCGTTCATGTTCGTGCTGGGACTCGGCCTGGGGGCCGTGATGCAGGTGCTGGTGCTGGCGGTGCAGAACGCGGTCTCCTACGAGGATCTGGGCGTGGCCACGTCCGGAGCTACGTTGTTTCGCTCCATTGGGGGTTCGGTCGGGACTGCGATCCTGGGGGCGATCTTCGCCAACCGCCTCGCCACCAAGCTCGCGGTGGACCTGCCTGCCGGCGCGCACGTCGGCGGTGCCGGCGGGACCGGGTCGCTCAACCCCCAGCTGATCCACCACCTTCCCGCGCCGGTCCGCGCGGGTTTCATCCATGCCTTCACCGACTCGCTGAGTACCGTGTTCCTGGTCGCGGCGGCGGTCTCGGCGGTGGCGTTCATCCTCAGCTTCTTCCTCCGCCAGCTCCCGCTCCGGGAGACGGTGAGCACGGCGGGGGTGGGTGAGGCCTTCGCCGCCCCCACGGGCGGCAGCTCGCTCGAGGAGCTGGACCGCGAGCTCTGCCGGCTCAGCAATCGCGAAGCGGGACGGCTGGTGATCTCCCGCGTGGCGGATCGAGCCGACGTTGATCTGAATCCCGGCGAATGCTGGGTGCTCGCCCAGGTGCAGCGCCTCCCTGGTGCCTTGGCGGCGGAGATCGCCGCGCTGCACCGGCGCGACGCGACGGCGGTGCAGAGCATCCTCAGCCAGCTGATGGGACGGGGACTGATCGCCGGTCAGCCGCCGGCGCTCACAGGGCAGGGCGCGGAGACGCTGGCGCGGCTCCGGCAAGCCGGGCGGGACCGTTTGGACGAGCTGCTGAGCGGATGGGACCCGGGCGAGCACCGGGAGCTGGGCGAGCTGGTGGAGCGACTGGCCGACGAGTTCCTGTTCGACGCCGGTGACGTGCACGAGCTCATGGCTCAGGCGTCATGAACGCCACCCGCGGGGAGAGCCCCGCCTCCTTTCGCGAGCGTCGCGATCCGGCGTCCCGGCTGAACGGCGGGCCTGGCCTGACCGAGGTGCGAGCCAAGCCGCTCGGCCAGCGCGTCGAGCTCATCCACCACGACCACCAGCCCCCAGAAGCGCGCCGGACCGGACGGCACCGCAGGCGACTCCACCACCTCCATGATCGCCGGGCCGAGCCGACGGAATCCCTGACGAAAGCCGGCCGCCTCACGGATCCGCCGCAGGGGGATCTCGGCGGCGGTGAGCGCCGCGGCGGTGCGCTCGAAGTCCGGGGTGACGACAACCACGTGGTCGAGCGAGATGGCGCCGTTGGGATGGGCTTCCGCCGGGTGCGCAGCGGGCGCCGGCACGCTCCTGGTGGCCAGTCCGTCGAGCTCTGTGTCCGGCGGGATCCCGGAGATCGACCAGCCCGTGATCCCCTCGCCCGGTTGCCCCAGCTCGATCCTCACACCGCCGAGGCTGAGGCCCCCGTCGGTCACCGCAAACCCCAGTGCCTCCCAGCGCTCCGGGGCATCACCGACGCTCAGCGCGACCAGCGCGGGGCGCATCACCCCTCCGCGTATCCGCGTGCTCGCGTGAACACCTCGTCCAGCATCGGCTCGGTCAGCCTGCCGGTGAAGGTGTTCTGCTGGCTGACGTGGTAGCAGCCGAGCAGCTCGTAACCGTCTACTGACGCATGGGCTCCGTGGCCGAACTTGGGGCGGGGCCGTGGTGCCTGCAGCGTTCGCAGCGCCGCATCCCAGGCGAAGCCGCCCAGGCAGACGACCACGCGTACTGCGGGCATCGCTTCGAGCTCACGCGCCAGGTAGGGCAGGCAGTTGTCTCGCTCCTGGGGAGTTGGCCGGTTGGCCGGGGGAGCACAGCGGACGGCCGCGCTCACCCATACATCGCCCAGCCGCAGACCGTCGTCCCGGGATACCGATTGCGGCTGGTTGGCAAATCCGGCCCGCCACAGCGCGGCGAACAGCCAGTCGCCGGAGCGATCGCCCGTGAAGATCCTCCCTGTGCGGTTGCCGCCATGAGCGGCCGGGGCCAGCCCCAGCACCACGACGCGAGCCGCCGGATCGCCGAACCCCGGCAGGGGCCGCCCCCAGTACTCCTCCCCGGCGAAGGCCGCCCGCTTGACCGTCGCCACCTCCTCCCGCCAGGCCACCAGCCGTGGGCAGCGCCGGCAGGAGACGACCTCGCGCTCCACCGCCGCGAGGGCGGCCGGGAGGCCCGTGGCCACCTCAGGTCTTGAGCGCGCGGCCGTAGTGGCGCTCGTAGTACTCGCGGTAGGTGCCCGAGCGGATCGGCTCCCACCACCATGCGTTGTCGCGATACCAGCGCACCGTCCGCTCCAGCCCCTCGGCGAAGCGAACCTGGGGTCGCCATCCCAGCTCGCGCAGCTTCTCGGAGGAGAGCGAGTAGCGGCGGTCGTGGCCGGGCCGGTCGGTGACGTGGTCGATCAGTGACTGATCGGCGCCGGTCAGCTCCAGGATCCGCTGCACCACCTCCAGGTTCTCGCACTCGTCCGGTCCGCCGCAGTTGTAGGCCTCCCCGGGGGCCCCGTGTGCGAGGGCATGGCCGATACCCCGCCCGAAGTCCTCGACGAACAGCCAGTTGCGCACCTGGCGCCCGTCGCCGTAGACCGGTAGGGCGTCGCCGGCCAAGGCGTTGAGGATCATCAGCGGGATCAGCTTCTCCGGGTACTGGTAGGGGCCGTAGTTGTTCGAGCCCCGGCAGATCACGGTCTCCAGCCCATAGGTGTGGAAGTAGCTCGAGACCAGCAGATCGGCCCCGGTCTTGGTGGCGCTGTAGGGACTCGACGGTGCCAGCGGCGAGGACTCGGTGAACGACCCCTCCTCGATTGATCCGTAGACCTCATCGGTGGATACCTGGACGTAGCGCAGACCGCGTTCCTGCGCGGCCTCCAGCAGCACGTGGGTGCCCTGCATGTTGGTGACGATGAACGTCTCGGGACCGGAGATGGAGCGGTCGACGTGGGTTTCGGCGGCGAAGTTGACGATCGCATCGCAACCGCTCACCGCGTCGAGCACCGCTGGCGGATCCTCAATCGCACCGTGGACAAAGCGGATCTGTGACTCCACCTCGTGCAGGTTCTCTCGCCGGCCCGCGTAGGTCAGCTTGTCGAGCACGGTCACCTCGTCTCCGTGCTCCTGCACGCGCAGCCGCACGAAGGTGGAGCCGATGAACCCCGCCCCGCCGCACACCAGCAGTCTCATGATGTTCGCTGCCTCAGGTCCATGTATTCCTCCAGTCCCTGGCGCCAGTGTGGCAGCCGTGCCACCGCGCCGTCCCGCTCGCTGCCGAGCACGCTCCACGCCGGCCGTGGAGCCGGCCGAGGCATCTCGTCGCGTGCTCACGGGCCGCACCTCGCAGGCGGCGCCGGCGAGCTGGACGATGTCCCGCGCGAACTGAAACCACGAGCAGTGGCCCGTGGCAGCCGCGTGGAGGACCCCCGGGGGCCCGCGGCGCTCTGCCAGCTCCACCAGCGCGGGAGCCAGGTGCCCGGTGAAGGTGGGACAGCCGATCTGGTCCTCCACAACGCTTAGCTCATCGCGTTCGCCGGCGAGCCGCAGGATCGTGGCCGGGAAGCACGGACCGGCCACCCCGAACAGCCACGCGGTGCGGACGATGGTGTGCGCTCCCGGGGCTGCGGCGGCGACCGCTTCCTCGCCGGCGAGCTTGGAGCGGCCGTACTCCGACGCCGGAGCGACCGGATCGGACTCCAGGTACGGCTCACGCGCTGCGCCGTCGAACACGTAGTCGCTGGAGACGTGGACCGTCCAGGCTCCGGCCTGGGCGGCGGCGGCGGCGACGTGGCCGGCGCCACTGCCATTGACCGCCTGGGCCAGCTCCGGTTCGCTCTCCGCGCGGTCGACGTTGGTGAAGGCGGCGCAGTTGATCACGGCGTCCGGCCGAGCGTCCTGCACCGCGCGGGTGACCGCAGAGGAGTCGGTGATATCGAGCTCGCCGTGCCCGCACGCGGTCAGTTCGTGGCCGGCGGCGGCGGCGACCGCCGTCACGTCGTGGCCGAGCATTCCCGCCGCGCCTGTGATCAGAAACCGCATCGCGCGCAGAGCGTAGAAGGCGCGCTCGAAGCAATGCTGGTCCCCGGGCGTGTCGTGGGGTATCTTCGCGTCATGGCCGAGCGCACCCAGTACGTCCCCGGGACCTTCAGCTGGGCCGAGTTGACCAGCGCCGACCAGGACGGCGCCAAGCGGTTCTACAGCGAGTTGTTCGGCTGGGAGGCCCAGGACAACCCGATGGGCGAGGGGGCGGTCTACTCGATGATGCAGCTCGGTGGCCGGTCCGCCGCCGCGATCTCCCCCCAGCCCCAGCAGCAGCGCGACAACGACGTGCCACCGATGTGGAACTCCTACATCACGGTGCAGAGCGCGGACGACACGCTGGAGCGAGCCCGGGGCCTCGGCGCCAACATGCACTCGGATGCCTTCGATGTGTTCGATGCCGGCCGCATGGGCGTGCTCCAGGACCCCCAGGGAGCGTTCGTGTGCGTATGGGAGCCCCGCGAGAACATCGGCGCCGACATCGTCAACGCGCCCGGGGCGCTGAGCTGGAACGAGCTGGTCACTCCTGACCTGGAGGCCTCCGCGGAGTTCTACGGCCAGCTGCTCGGCTGGACGGTGACCGAGATGGAGGGCTTCGGTATGCCCTACGTGACCATCCAGAACGAGAACGGGGCCACCAACGGTGGCATGCGGGCGGCGGCACAGACCGAGCCCACCTACTGGCTGGTCTACTTCGGCTGCGAGGACGTCGATGCCTCGCTGGACCGGGTGCAGGAGCTCGGCGGCAACCGGGTGATGGACCCGCTGGAGATCCCCACCGGCAAGCTGGCGGCGACGCTTGATCCCGAGGGCGCCGTGTTCGCGCTCTACTCCGGCCAGTTCGCGGACTGACCGTTCGCCATCCGGCGTACCGGTCGCGACACCTCGGCATACTGGGCCGGTGCGCGCTCGCTTCGCCGTAGCTCTCACAACCCTGGCCGTGCTCGTGGCCGGGTGCGGAACCCGCCAGCAGTCCTCGACGGCCGCCCACGTGACTCCCGCGCCGAGCGCTCCGCCGGCGCTGCAGCCTCACCCTCAGGCGGTGGACCCGGTGGCCGGAGCTGCTCCTCCCACGGCATCAGGGCAAGCCGCCCCCGCCAGCGTCAGCGTCGGGCCAAGCAGCGGCCCGCTGCCACAGCCGGTCTCAGACGCGGTGATCCGCAAGGAGCTGTCCGAGAGCGGCACCGCTGCCGCAGGCGGGCACGCGACCCTCACTTCCAGCGGGCTGGCTGTGCCCCCCGCCGACGCCCCTCCCGCAGTCCAGGAGGTGATTGCCGCCGGCAACCAGATCGCCCATCTGCCCTACCGGTTCGGGGGCGGGCACGCGACGTTCTTCGACAACGCCTACGACTGCTCCGGCTCGCTCAGCTTCGTGTTCGGAGCGGCCGGACTGCTCGGCAGCCCGGTCGACTCCAGCCAGCTGATGAGCTGGGGCCTGCCGGGTCCCGGCCGCTGGATCACGGTCTTCGCCAACGCCGGCCACACCTTCGCGTACGTGGCGGGGTTGCGCTTCGACACGGTGGCGCTCGCCGAGACCGGCAGCCGCTGGTCTACCCGGTCCGCTGACGAGGGCGACCTCGCCAGCTTCGCCGTGCGGCATCCGCCCGGCCTGTAGCGGCCACACGGCGCTCGGCCGATCAGGCGACAGCGGCGGCCTGCCGGTCAGGCTGCAGCGGCGGCCGGCTCCGGCGCGCCGTAGACCACAAAGTCCCGGCCCCGGACGAGGACCAGACCCAGCACGGCGCCGATCAGCGCTACCAGTCCGGCCACCAGGAGGATCTCGTTCATGGAGCTGGCGAACGCGCTGTGAATCGCCGTCGCTGCATGAGTGCGCTGGGCAGCCGGGATGTTTGCGACCACGCTCTGCGAGCCCCCCGCCGCGATTGCGTGGGCGAGCTCTCCGGCGTGACCGGCCACGGGGGTTCCCGCCAGCTGTGGCGTCAGCTTGGTGGAGATCGCGCTCTCGAAGATCGAGCCGAGCACCGCGATGCCGGTGGCGATCCCGACCTGGCGAAAGGTCGAGTTGATGCCGCTGGCCATGCCACCGCGCTGGGGCGGGACGACACCGACGGCGGTGGAGGCAAGCGCCGGATTGACGAGTCCGACGCCTGCGCCGGCGACGATGAACCCGGGAAGCAGGGCGGTCCAGTCGGAGTGTCCGGTGAGGCCGCGCATCAGCAGCAGGCCGGCGCCGACCAGGAGCAGGCCGAGACTGAGCAGGAACCGCACGGGCACGCGTGAGGAGAGGTTGCCGGAGATGGCGGCGACCACGAACGACAGCACCGTTATCGGCAGGAAGCGCAGACCGGTCTGCAGCGGAGAGAGGTTCAGCGTCGTCTGCAGGTAGAGCGTCAGGTAGAGAAACATCGCGAACATCGACGAGGAAAGGGTGAACGCCACCACCGAGGCCCCGTCGAAGGCCGGCTTGCGAAACAGGGCGAGGTCAAGCATCGGCCGTGGCTGCAAGACCTGGGAGAGGATGAAGGCTCCCATCATCACCACCGCGGCGATGAGCAGGACGACGATCTGCGTGCTCCCCCACCCTTCGGTGTTGCCGCGGATGATCGCGAACACCAGCAGGAACAGCGATGCGGTGAAGGTGATCGTGCCCAGCCAGTCCACCCGTGAGGCCTCGGGATCGCTGGACTCCTGGACCTTGGCGAGCGTCACCGCGGCGGCGGCCAGGCCGATCGGAACGTTGATGTAGAAGATCGAGGACCAGCCGAACGCCTGGGTGAGGACACCCCCGAGCAATGGGCCCACCGCCGCGGCCGCGCCGATCGTCGCACCCCAGACTCCCAGCGCCATCCCCCGCTCGCGCCCGTGGAACTCCTGGACGAGCAGCGCTAGCGAAGTCGAGAACATGATCGCGCCGCCGATCCCCTGCCCGGCCCGCGCCAGGATCAGGAACAGAGCGCTCGGGGAAAGCGCGCACAGCAGCGAGGTCAGCGCGAACAGGACCAGCCCGATTGAGAACACCAGCCGCCGGCCGAACAGGTCAGCCAAGGCGCCGGTGGTGAGCAGCACCGAGGCCAGCGTGAGCGCGTAGGCGTCGATCACCCACTGGACATCGGAGAAGCTCGCCTTCAGATCCGTGGCGATCTTCGGTAACGCCACGTTGACGATCGTGATGTCCAGCAGCAGCATGAAAGTGCCGACGCAAACCACGGTCAAGGTCCACCACTTGCGCTCCATTTGCGCGATCCTAGCGGCCTCCTCAGGAGCCCCTTCGGTAGCCGCCGCAGACCGGATACCTGGCGTCCGGCGGCCGGTCTATCTTCGCCGAGCGATGAAAGTCCGGGAATTTGCAGACGAAATCGCTTCGCCTGTCGTGCGGGAAGCTGACCAGGTGGCTGGCCCAGAGCAGCAACCGGTGGCGGGGCCGGAGCGGGACCCGATGGGGGGGCCGGAGCGAACGCTGGCGGAAATGGAGGTCGATCTGCGTGAGCTGATCTCCACCGTGCAGAACCCCCATCTTCGTCGCCTCCTGGATGTGATGCTCGGGGGGTCGAGCCCGGTATGGGCACGGTTTTGCGATGCGCCCGCCGCCAAGCACTACCACCAGGCCTACCGTCACGGCCTGCTGGAGCACTGCCTCACCGTCGCCCAGGCGGTCGGGGCGATCTCGGCGACCTTCCCGGGGATCGATCGGGACGTCGCGGTCACCGGGGCACTGCTGCACGACATCGGCAAGCTCGAGGCCTACGACTGTGAGGGCGAGACGATCTCGATGTCAGACCCCGGACGGCTCTACGGGGAAATCCCCCTGGGGTATTACCGCGTGCGGCGGGCGATGGAGGAGCTGCCCGGGTTTCCCCCGGACCTGGAGCAGGCGCTGCTGCACATCATCCTCAGCCACCATGGCTCACTGGCCCACGGCAGCCCGGTCGTCCCGTGCACACGTGAGGCCGTGCTGGTCCACATGATCGACAACCTTGGCGGCAAGCTCGGCAGCTTCGACCGGGTGGAGAGAGCTCTCCCCGAGGGGATGCAGTGGTCGGCTTACGACAAGGGCATCGGTGGGGGCGCCTACTTCGGGCGGCCTGCCGAGACCGCGCGTCAAGCCGCTTAGCCTCCGTCCCCAGCGCTTGTCAGCGCCGGCTTCATCCCCTCAGCGGGATGCGCCAAATCTGCGCAAATTGCGCCCGGTCTGCAACGAGCACTCGCGGCGCCCGAGGGGGCGACCTAAGATGAGCGCTCGATGGCCAAGGACACCGAGAAGCTGATCCGCCAGCTGTCGCTGATCTCCTACCTGATGGCCGAGCGCCGGCCGGTGACAGCTCCGGAGATCAGGCGGGACGTGGAGGGATACAGCGTGATGAACGAGGACGCGTTCGCGCGCCGTTTCTACGCAGATCGTTCAGAGCTGGAGTCGCTGGGGATCGAGTTGACGGTGGAGAAGCCCGCCGACGGCCAGGTGGAGCAGGAGAACTACTCGCTGCCCCCGGAGAACTTCCACCTCCCGCCGATCGCATTCAGCGACGACGAGCTGGCGGCGCTGCGCACGGCGCTGCAGCTGCTTGACGGCGAGTTCGCCTACGCCGAGCCCCTTCGGCTAGCACTCCAGCAGATCTCCTGGGGTCGTCCCAGTCCACTCAGCGCCCCCGAGCAGCACACGGTCGCGCTGGGCATCACCGGGTCGGCCGGTGGCCACGAGGTCTCCCAGCGCCTGGCCAAGATCGAGACGGCGATCTTCCGGCGTAAGACGGTCGTCTTCGACTACTACACGATGGAACGCGACGAGGTCGGCGCCCGCAAGGTCGATCCCTACCAGCTGCTGTACCAGGGAGGCCAGTTCTACGTTGTCGGTCGCTCGCACGAGCGAGACGCGATTCGGGTCTTCCGGCTCTCCCGGATTCGCGGCAAGGTGGGCTACGCGAGCAAGGCCGAGCACGACTTCCAGCGCCCCGCCAGCTTTGACCCACGCGCCTACGCCAATCGCATCGACTGGCAGTTCGGCGAGCCGGTGGGGACCGCAGAGGTATGGATCAGCAGCCGCATCGCGTGGCAGATAGAGCGCCATTTCGGTGCCTACGGCGAGTTCACCGCCGGCGAGGAAGGCGACGACCGGCTGTTCCTCACCACCTTCGCCAACGCCCGCCAGCTGATCGCCTGGGTGCTCGGACTGGGCGAGCACGCTCGTATCGAGGGTCCCGAGGAGCTGGTACAGGAGATGCATGAGCGGGTCAGCCTGCTGGTGGAGCGCCACCGCGGAGAGCCGGAGTTCGTGGCCGAGCCGGTCACCGGGCCGGCGGCCGAGAGCCCGCACCGGCTCTCCGCCCCCGACGCCGAGGCCGGGGAACAGGGACCCGAGGCCGCGATCCGCCCGGAGCGGTTTGCCCGGCTGGTCACGCTGGCCAGCATCCTCATCGATGCCGGCCGCGCCTCGCGCCGGCTGGACTCAGCGGAGTTGTGCCGGGACCTGAAGGTCTCCTCCCAGGAGCTCCGCGAGGACATCTCCGTACTCAACGTGGTCAATTTCGGCGCCGGCACCTACGTGCTCTACGCCGAGGTCGGACACGACGGCACAATCGAGGTCGACCCCGAGCCCTATGGCGACTCGTTCGACCGTCCGGCGCGACTGCTTCCCGTCGAGGCCAAGGCGCTCGTCGCGGCGATCGATCTGATCGGCGAGCACATCCCCCAGGGATCGCTGTTCTCGGCGAGAGAGAAGGTCGTGGCAGCGCTGGGCGAGGATCCGGTTCACGATGGCCTCCAGGTCGCCTCGGCCGGTGGCGATGACTCGGAGATCGCCGGGGTCGTATCCCGGGCGATCTCGTCTCGCCGGATGCTCTCGTTCGAGTACTACAAGGAGAACGAGGACGAGTTCACCACCCGGGTGGTCGAGCCCTACGCGCTGATCAATGGCCGGGAGGGGTGGTACGTCGCCAGCTTCGACCCGGCCCGCGACAGCGTGCGCCACTTCCGGCTGGACCGAATCAAGTCGGCAACGGTCACCGAGGAGCCGTTCGAGCCGCGCGCCGACGTCGACCCCGCCGCAGACGTCGACGGCTGGCCCCGGACCGGAGAGGTCCCCGCTTCTCGCCGCGCCCACGTCTGGATCTCTCCCCAGCGAGCCCGCTGGGCCAGGGAGGAGCGCACCGTGGCCGCAGAGCTCGCCGACGGGGCAGTGATCGTCGAGCTCGGCTTCGCCGGTGTCGACTGGCTGGTGCGCGAGGTGCTCAAGGAGGCGGGAGACGCCGTGGTCCTGGAGCCCGAGGATGCCCGCGGCGCAGTACGCGACGCCGCCGAGGCGCTGGCGCTCGGGGTCGGCGCCGCCGCCACCGGGTGACGCGCCCCGGCCGGACCGGCTGAAGCAGCGCGGATGAGTCGCCGCGATCAGATCGAGATGACCGACGAGGAGATCTCCTCGTTCCTTGACTCACAACGGGTGGTGATCTGCGCCACCAACGGTCAGCGGGGCTGGCCGCATCTGATGCCGCTGTGGTACGTGGTCCGCGACGAGCAGCTCTGGGCCTGGACCTATGCCAAGTCGCAGAAGGTCCGCAACCTGGAACGAGACCCTCGCGTGACCCTTCAGGTCGAGGCGGGCGAGGCCTATGAGGCGCTGCGAGGGGTGATGATCGAGGCCGAGGTCACCATCCACCGTGACCTGGAGAGGGTCGCCGCGCTGGGCGCCGAGCTGATGCGCCGTTACGTCCCCGGACTGGACGACGACGGGGTGCGTTCGGCGGTTGAGGGGCAGGCGGCGAAGCGAGTGGGCCTTCAGTTCGCCCCCCGGCGGACAGCCAGCTGGGATCACCGCAAGCTGGGCGGAACGTACTAAGCGGAACGCTGTCCGGTTACTCTGGCGCCCATGGAAGGGCTGAAGGGACTGATCCTCTCCGGCGGCAAGGGCACGCGGTTGCGGCCGATCACCCACACCAGCGCCAAGCAGCTGGTGCCGGTGGCCAACAAGCCGGTGCTGTTCTACGGCATCGAGGCGATGGCGGCCGCCGGCATTCAGGAGGTGGGGATCATCATCGCGCCGGAGACCGGCGCCGAGATCCGGTCTGCTGCGGGCGACGGTTCCCGGTTCGGGGTGCGGATCACCTACATCGTCCAGGATGCGCCCAGCGGGCTGGCCCATGCCGTGCTCACTGCCGAGCCGTTCCTGGGTGAGTCGCCGTTCGTGATGTACCTCGGCGACAACCTGCTGCAGGGCGGGATCGAGGACCTGGTGGACGCCTTTCGGGAAAACGAGCCCGACGCGCTGATCCTGCTCACCCCGGTGCCCGATCCCGAGCACTACGGGGTGGCGGAGCTTCACGACGGGACGGTGGTGCGGCTGGTGGAGAAGCCGCCGGAGCCCCAGACCGACCTGGCCCTGGTGGGGGTGTACATGTTCACCCCGGGCGTCCACGATGCCGCACGGGCGATCTCGCCCTCGGCCCGTGGTGAGCTCGAGATCACTGACGCGATCCAGCACCTGGTCGACCAGGGACTGCGGGTGGAGCCCCATGTGGTCCGCGGCTGGTGGAAGGACACCGGGCGCCTGGAGGACATGCTCGCCGCCAATCGGCTGGTCCTGGACACGATCGTAGGAAGCAACGAGGGCGAGTTGCTGGAGTCACAGGTCGACGGCCGAGTGGTGATCGTCGCCCGGAGCGCGGCTGGAGCGGACCGCTGTCCGCGGCCCCGCGATCATCGGTGCGGGCGCGCAGCTTCGGGACTGCTACATCGGCCCATACACGGCGATCGGGGAGAACTGCGTCATCCAGAACGCCGAGGTGGAGCACTCCATCCTGCTGGCCGGGTCGTCGGTCCGGGAGCTGGCGGGGCGGATGGAATCCTCGCTACTCGGGCGCAACGTCAGGATCGGCCGCGATCAGCGCCAGCCGCGGGCGTATCGCTTCCTGGTGGGAGACAACTCCGAGATCGGGATTCTGTAGGAGGTGTTTCGCCCATTGTCAGCTGGTGAGACTCAACCAATGACAGAGAGAGAATCCATCCACAGCAGCACGCAGGAGCCCGCCGACCTGCCCTACGAGTCGGGGTCCGCCGCCGCCGGTAGGCGCGGTACTGACAACCGCAAGGTGCAGGTGAACCCGGCCGACAACCCGGCACCCACCAGCCCGCCCCCAACGAGGACGCGCTGCGTCAGGGTGAGGAGAACCTGGACAGCGTCAAGGGGTACTAGCGGCTTCTTCAAGCTTCAGTGGCCATCAAGAGCCCCGGCGGCTCCGTCGCGCTCTACCGAGCGCGGCGGCCGGCGGGGCTTTTGCGTTGCGCGAGGACTCGCGTCCACGCCCTCAAGTCGCGAGAGCGAACCAGCCGTTAAATGAGAGCGCCCCGTCACGGCGAAGTATGAGGCCGTGATCAGGGGCGCGCTCGGGAGGAGAGAGGTGCTGCTCCAGCATCATGACCCGCACCGCTTTAGATGTCCAAGACGAGTTAGTGACCGGATCCATAAACTGAGCTTATGGATCTCCGCCAGCTCCGCTACCTCGTGACCCTGGCCGAGGAATGCCACTTCACTCGGGCGGCAGCCCGGGAGCACGTCGCCCAGCCCGCGCTCTCCCAGCAGATCCGGCGGCTGGAGGAGGAGGTCGGACTGGCGCTGGTCGAGCGCACCACGCGTCACGTGGCCATGACCGCCGCCGGCGAACTGCTGGTGGCCCGCGCCCGGCGGATCCTCACCGAGGTGGACTCTGCCGAGAGCGAGCTCCAGGCGCTGCGCGGCATCCACACCGGCCACGTGACCGTCGGCGCGATGCACACGATGGGGCCGATTGACATCTCGTTGGCGTTGGCGATCTTCCATGAGCGCCACCCCGGGGTCGAGCTCACCGTCCGCGAGATGTCCAGCGAGGAGCTGGCCGAAACCCTGCGAATCGACGAGCTGGACCTCGCGTTCCTCTCGGTCACCGAGCAAGTGGAAAGCCACGGGCTGGCGCTGCACCAGCTGGTCTCCGAGGAGCTGGTGGTGATCCTTCCGCTGGAGCACCGGCTCAGCCACCTTGATTCGGTGCGCATGTCCCAGCTGGCCGGTGAGGAATTCATCAGCTACCGACAGGGATCGAGGCTGCGTGAGCTGCTGGAGGGAGCGGGACAGCACGCCGGGTTCGTGCCCCGCGTGAGGCTCGAGTCAAACGAGAGCCGGCGGATTCGCCGCCTGGTGGCTCGGGGCATGGGGGTCGCGATCCTGCCCAGCTCCGACGCAGAGCCGGGGGCCGAGGTGGCCGTGCTCGCGCTCCGCGACCCACCGTTGCGCCGTGACATCACCCTGGCCTGGCGAGCCGACCGCCGGCTGCCACCCGCGGCGGCCGAGTTCCTGGAGCTCGCCCGGACGGCGTTCGACGAGACCGATGCGCCGGTCGCGGGTTAGGCCCCGCCGAGCAGCGCAAGCAGTCCGCTGGGTGTCTCCGCCCGCCCCACGTGTATCCGAGGCATCGTCAGCGGAGTCGCGCTGCTCTCCTGGATGCCGCCCGCGGTGGTGTAGGCCATCGTGAAGCCGGCCGCCTTGACCGCCGCCAGCACGGCGTCGTTGTAGTACCCGAACGGGTAGGCGAAGAAGTACACCGGGTGTCCGAGCACGTTCTCAAGCACCTGGCGAGACCCCGCGGTCTCGGTCCGCAGCTCAGTCGGGGTGAGGAGACGGAGGTCGACGTGGTGGGCGGTGTGGTCGCCGACGTCCATCCCGGCGCGGTCCAGCCGGCGGATCTGTGGCGCGGATAGAAAGCCCGGTTCGGTCATCCGCCCGGTGATCACGAAGAACGTGGCCACCATATGGAACCGCTCAAGGTCCGGAAGGATCGTCCTCACGTCATCGACGTAGCCGTCGTCGACGGAAATGATGATCGGCTTGCTCGGCAGCGACCCGTGACGGTAGAGGGCATCGAACAGCCGGGCCTGGGTGATGGTGTGGTAGCCCGCGCTGCTCAGCGCGGAGAGCTCGGCGACGAAGTTCGCCGGGTCGACCTTCAGATCGGTCAGTCCGACTGCGCTCAGCGGAGCGACGCGGTGGTAGGTGAGCACCGGCACTCGAACGGTGGTCGTGGGCGTGTTCGGCGGAGCGATCAGCGCCGGGACGGTCCGGAATGCCACCGGCGGGTGTGTCGCTCCGCGGCCCCCACCGGGCGTCGCCCGCTGGGAGGGCCTCTGCGCCGCTCCGCCTGAGCCGGTGGAGCTGGACGAGCTACTGCCTGACCCGCATCCGGCGACGCAAAGCAGGACGGCGGCGGCTGCCGCCGCGCAGCGCTCGCCGGCCGGCCGACCTGTTCCCGGTACTCCTCACGCGGGGCAAGGCTAGCGGGGGTACCTTGGTCTAGCCTCTTGCGGGAGATGAGCGAAGCACCTGCCGAGGTCCGCGACCGCCTGCTCAAGGCCTGGCACGGGGAAATCGTGGCCGGGTCTGTGTACGAGCTCATCGCCGCGCGGATGGACGAGCGGGAGGCGGACATCCTGCGCCGGATGGCCCAGGCGGAGAGCTCTCATCGCACCCGCTTGGAGGCGCGGATGCGCGAGCTGGAGATCAAGGTTCCGGATCCGGCCGGCGTTCGGCTTCCGCTCTGGCTTCGCCTGCAGGCGCGGATCGCCCCGATCGATCGTCTCCTGGCGGCCAGGGAGGCGGCCGAGGACGACGAGGTCGACGATCTCTACAAGCGCTCCACGGGCGATCCGGCAACCGACCACCTGCTTCGGGAGATCCGCAAGGAGGAGCGCTCGCACTCGCTCGCCGTGCAGGAGATCCGCAGCGGAACCGACGGAAACGATCCGGGGAGGCTTCCCGATGCAGGTGGCGGCGAGATCGCACCGGCCACGCCGCTGGCGGTGCCGGGAGCCCGGACCCGCCTCGACCGGATCCTGGGTCGAGAGAAGTGGCACCGGACCGGAGGGGGATGGATCTCCGGAGCCATCTACGGGGCCAACGATGGCCTGGCCGCGGTGTTCGGGATCGTCGCCGGAGTCTCCGGCGCCACCGGCGGCTCCAGCTCGGTGCTGACCGCGGGACTCGCCGGAGCGATCGCCTCGGCGCTGTCGATGGCCACCGGTGCCTTCTTGGCCGAGCGTTCGGAGAACGAGGTTCAGGCGGCCAATGTGGAGCGAGAACGCCAGGAGATCGCCGAGCACCCCGAGGAGGAAAAGGAAGAGCTGTCGCTCTTCTACCAGCTGAAGGGCATCGACGAGCAGACCGCCGACGAGCTGGCCGAGCGGCTGTCCCAGCACCCCGACGCGATGCTCCAGACCCTGACCGCGGAGGAGTTCGGGGGTGGGCCGGCAGGAGAGGGCAACGCCACCGAAGCAGCGCTGGCCGCAGGCGTCTCGACGGGGATCGGGGCGATCGTTCCGGTAATTCCGTTCATGATCACCACAGGCACGGTGGCGATCATCGCCGCCGCGGTGGTGTCGCTGGTGGCGCACTTCCTGGTCGGGGCAGCGAAATCTTTGGTGACCCTGCGCACGTGGTGGTCGGCGGGGCTCGAGATGACCCTGGCCGGGGTGATCGTCGGCGGTGCCACCTACCTGGTGGGCCTGGCGCTGCCGACCTGAGCGCCCGAACTACGCAGAACGAGTGCCCAGCAGTTCCCGCAGCTCGGCGACCTCTGCCTCCAGCGCGGCGACCCGGCGCTGAAGATCGTCGCTGGCACTGCCAGGGTCAACAGGCGCAACAGGCGCAACTGGTGACTCGGAGGGCGACTCGGCAGCCGGCGCATCTCCCTCCGCTTCGCCGAGCAACTGCTCGAAGCGCTCCTCCTTCTGCCCCGGCCGCCTGGGAAGCTGACGTACGTAGCCGCGCTCCACCAGAACGGCAAGCACCTGCTCCACCACGCTCAGCGACGCCAGTTGGGCCATCCGCTCGCTGCGGCCCTTGAGCTCGCCCGCGGTCTGCGGCCCTCGCAGCAGCAGCACCGCCAACAGCGCGAGTGCCTCGCGGTCGAGCTGGAGCCCCTCCTCAGCAAGGTGGCGGTACTTGATCGCCCGGCTGGTGTGGCCGCTGGCCAGGCGGACGAGGCCGTAGCGGCAGAGCCGTTGGGCGGCGTCGCGCACCGTGGCCTCGTCGTAGTCGGTGACAGGATCGCGATTGGTCGACTGGTTGCAGGCCAGCCGCAACGCGTTCAGCGACAGCGGATACCCGTCGGGAGTGGTCCACCGTTTCTCGATCAGGCATCCGAGAACCCGCTGTTCAGGAGCCGTTAGCGCGGCTTGGTGCACGCGCGCGAGCATACTCACGCTCATATGGCTGACCCGGGCGACAGTTTGACCGGCCACACCCACGAGATCACCTTGCGAGCGCTGGTCCCGGACGACGCGGACGAGCTCCTGCGAATCCACCAGGCACCGGAGGTGGTCGCATGGTGGGGCGAGCCCGAGGAGGCGTTTCCCTGGGAAGAGCCTGACTCCACGCGGCTGACGATCGAGGTCGATGGCGCCATCGCCGGTCTGATCCAGTATCAGGAGGAGACCGAGCCCCGATACCGCCACGCCTCGATTGACCTTTTCCTGGATCCCTCGTTCCACGGTCGCGGCATCGGCACCGAGGTGGTGCGGCGAGTCGCCGAACACCTCATCGAAGAGCGTGGACACCATCGCCTCACCATCGACCCTGCCACCGCCAACCTCGCGGCCATCCGCGCGTACTCCAAGGCCGGCTTCACCCCGGTGGGGGTGATGCGCGGCCATGAGCTACACGAGGGACGCTGGCGCGACGGTCTGTTGATGGAGCTGGTGACGCTCTAGATGGTCTCGCCGGAAGAGGCTCGGGGGCTGGCCCTGGCCCTGCCAGAGACGGTCGAACAGGATCATCACGGCCGGCCTTCGTTTCGCATCGGAGGGCGGATCTTCGCCACCCTTTGGGATCTGCGTCACATGAATGTGATGCTCGACGAGCCGGGAATCCGCACGGCGGTTTCCGACCGGCCCGATTGCTGTGCGGAGATGTGGTGGGGCAAGCGCCTGGCCGCGGTACAGGTGGATCTTGAAGTCACCGATCCCGCGCTTCTCGGTGACTTGCTCGCCGACGCCTGGGAGGCAAAGGCTCCGCCTCGGGTCCGAGCGTTGCGCGACGGGTGAGCCTTATGGATGCCGGCGGTCCCGCCTCGCTGATCGACCACGGGCACAGCGGACTCCTGGCCCCGGCGGACCCGGCGGCATTGGCCCAGGCGCTTCTGTCGGTGGTGCGCTCACCACGGTTCCGCTCGGCTAGCACACGGGCAGAGGAGCACCCGGCAGCCCGGCGAAATCCGCTGGGGTGAGCACCGGGCGGATGGAGGCGTTCTCGGATGGGGTGATCGCGGTGGCGATCACCTTGCTGGTGCTCGACATCCACGTACCGCCGCCCGGCTCTCACGGGACCCTGGCCCACAATCTGGGTCAGCTCTGGCCGAACTACGCCGCGTACGTCACCTCGTTCATGACCATCGGGATCATCTGGATCAATCACCACGTGATGATCGGGCGGCTCGAGCGAGCCGACCATTCGATCCTGATGCTCAACCTGCTGCTGCTGCTGAGCATCGGCCTGCTCCCGTTCGCCACGTCGTTGATGTCCACGTACCTGCGTCAGAGCAGTGGCGAGCATCTTGCGGCCGCGGTCTACAGCGGCGCGTTCCTCTTGATGGGGGTCACCTTCGCCTCGTTGCAGCGCCAGATCCTGATCCAGCGTCCCGAGTTGATGAGGAAACCCCTACCGGAATCCCAACGACGGGCGATCCTGCGGCGGTCCGCCACCGGGCTGATCCCCTACGCCGTAGCCACCGCCCTCGCTCCAGTTTCCTCGTACGCCACCCTGATCATCTGCGCGGGCTTGGCGGTCTTCTACGCGCTGCCGTCCACCAGCTTCAGCTGATCCGGCCCGGCGCGGCCCGCGGGACGATCTTCGTAATCTGACCTTGATCAATCGGGCGAGCACCTACGCTCACAACGACCCGCCGGGGGCCTACCCACACAACGCGTTTTTCGCCGATCTGGTCGGCTTCCTGAAGAAAGTCGGCGCCCAGCGATAGCGTTCGCGCCCAGCCGCGCCGATAAGTGCTGGGAGAGGAGGAGAAAAGTCGTGTCCAATGCCGGTGTTCGATCGCTGGAGCAGCTGTTGGGGACCAGCCTCCCGAATGGGGTGCGCGAGCTGAGTGACGCGGCGCTGCGTGACCTCGCCGACGGGGTCAGCGCCGCCCGGCACCGGCAAGCGGCTGAGCTGGCGGCCGCGGGAGACCAGGCCCTACGGCTGGTGCCGCGAATGCTGCGCGGGCCAGTGCGCAAGGTGCTCCGCTGAGGCCATGCCCCGGATGAGGAGAGCAACCCCGTGAGCGAGACCCTGCAGACCAGGGCGGAGATCCTCAAGCTGGCCAGATTGCTCCGGCGCGAGCCCTCCACGCTGCAGTACATGGAGAGCGTCCCTTCGGAGGACATCGCGCAGCTGCGGGAGCAGATAACCGAGACGCTGTTCGATGCTCAGGGGCAGGTTATGAGTCGTCTGGCGGCGGCGAGCCGGCTCCTGCCGGTCGGGGTGGTCGCGACCATTGGCGAGCGCGCCTTCGGTCCGTTTCTCTCCGCGCGTGTTGCCGGATTGCTTGAGCCGAGCCGAGCGGTGGAGATGGCCGCGCGAATGCCGATCGACTTCCTGGCCGACATCGCGGTGGAGATCGATCCCCGACGAGCCAGCGCGGTCATCTCCCGGATCCCCCCCGCGCAGATCGCCGCCGTGACCCGCGAGTTGCTGAGCCGGGGCGAGTACGTGACCATGGGCCGCTTCGTGGGCCACCTGCGCGAGGATTCGATCGCCGCGGCGGTCGGCGCGATGAACGACCACGAACTGCTCCAGGTGGCGTTCGTGCTCGAATCCAAAGACGGGGTGGGGCACTTCATCGGGCTGCTGTCACCGGAGCGAATTGACGCCATCATCGAGACTGCAGCCAGCGACGACCTGTGGCCAGAGGTGCTCGATCTGGTGAGTCATCTCGATGACCGCCAGAAACAGCGGCTGGCCGACGCCGCTGCCGCGCGTGAGGACGGGGTCCTCGACACATTGATCACCTCCGCGCAGGTGCACGACATTTGGGCCGCGGCGTTACCGGTGACCGGAGCGATGAGCGAGACCAGCCGTCGCCGGTTCGCTGAACTCACAGCGATCCAGGGCGACGGCGTGCTGGAGCGTATCGTGGTGGTGGCCAAGGAATGCCAGCTCTGGCCGCAGCTCCTGCCGCTGGTTCCGTTCCTGCCCGAGCCGGCGCTGAGACGCGTGGGTGTCGCCGTGGACAACCTCCGTCTGGACAACGACGAGCTGACCCGGCTGGCGGGGGCAGCCGATGACCCGGAGCTGCTCGAAGGTCTCACCCGGCTCGTGGATGCGGCCGGTTTACAAGATCGTCTCGCGCAGGCCGGGAGCGCCCGGTAACAATGCGCTGACAGGCGTTCACCTAATACTCAAGATGCCGGGCCATCACGCCGAAATGGGATTCATGGGCACTCCGGACCCGTCGGCCGGCACGATGGCCGACCGCCATATCTGCTGCACGATGACCAGCGTGCTGGTCCGCATGGTGCGCGAGGCGCGAGGGGAGGCCGGAGTCGACGAGCTGCTGGCCCGGGCCGGCTCAAACCGTGACTCCCGGTTCCTGGAGTCGACCGAGAACTGGGTTTCGCTGCCGGAGGCGGTGTCCTTGCTCGAGGCCGGTATCGGAGTTGTGGGGGACCCGATGCTGCCCCGGCGGGTCGGCGCTCAGGCAGTGCGCCAGCACGCCGGTACCCAGGTGGCCACGCTGCTGCGCTCGCTGGGCTCGCCTGAGGCCGTGCTCCGCAGCATCACCACCACCGCAGCCAAGTTCAGCACGGTGACCGAGATGGAGGCGAAGGAGACGGGTCCCAGCCACGCGATCGTCACTGCGCGGGCGCGGCCGGGCTTCCGCCGCGCCAAGCCGCTCTGCGAATGGACCCAGGGGCTCCTGTCGACGCCGTGCGAGTTGTTTGGGCTGCCTCCGGCTCAGGTCAAGGAAGTGGAGTGCCAGGCCGACGGTGGAAGCGAGTGCCGTTACGAAGTCTCCTGGGACGGTGGCCTGGCGGAGGTCGCCGCCGATCCCCAGCAACGGGTGACGGCGCTGGAGGCGCAGGTGCTCGCCCTGTCGGATCGACTGGAGAGCGCCTACGCCACCGCCAGCGACCTGGTCTCCGCCGACGATCTGGACTCGGTCCTCGGCCGCATCGTCGAGCGTGCCGCCGACGCGGTGCGCGCCCCGGCCTACGTGCTCACCGTCAAGCTCGAGGAAGATGGCGAAGACCTCGTGTTCAGCGATGGCATTCCTGCCGAGCAGGCGTCGGCGCTGGCCGCCTCCGCGACGGATGAGGCGCAGCAGACCTCCAATGTGCTCTGCGTTGAGGTCGCCTCCAGCCGCCGGACTTACGGCTGCCTACTGGCGGTTTATCCGGGCGGCGAAAGCTTCTTTGCCCAGGAGCGCCAGCTGCTGGGCCTCTACGCCAAGCACGCCGCCGCGGTGCTCGACACCACGCTGGCGCTCCGCGAGTCAGCCCGGCGCAACACCCATGTCAACGCGCTCCTATCGCTCTCGCAGGCCATGGCCGCAGCGGAGACAACGGCCGACATCGCCCGCCAGCTCACCGAGTCGGTGGTCGATCTGGTCGACTGCGACCGCTCCTCCGTGTGGCTATGGGATGGCGCCACCGAATGCCTGCGGCACGAGTGGAGCACCGGCGACCCGTCGCTGGTCTCACGCAGAGCGATCTCCCCCACCGAAATGGTCGATCTGCCGCGGATGCTGAGCGACCCACAGCCGATGTTCTTCCCCAGCGAGAACCCCGACCCCTTGCTGGACGCGATCATGACCGATGCCCACCTGGTCGCCCTCGCGGTGGTGCCCGTGATCGCGCATGGGGTGCTGCTCGCGCTCTTGACCGCGGGGGTCGAGACGGATCCCGGTCGGATTCGCTGCTCACCGGAGCTGATCGAGAAGCTGACGGGCGTCGCCGCGCTGGCCGCCTCGGCAATCCAGAACCGCAAGCTGATCGACGAGCTGGCGCGCCAGGTGATCCGCGATGGCCTCACCGGGGTGCTCAACCGCACCGGATTCCTACGCTCGATCGAGGGCGTGCTGCGAGACGGTCGGACCGACGGCCCCGCCGGACTGCTGTTCGTCGACATCGACGGCTTCAAGCAGCTCAACGACCGGTACGGCCACAACGCCGGTGATGAGCTTCTGCGCCAAGCGGCCGAACGGCTGCGGGAAACCGTTCGCGGCGAGGATCTGGTGGCCCGGGTCGGAGGCGACGAGTTCGCGATCGTGCTGCCGCGAGCCAGAACCCGTGAGGAGGTCGAGGCTGCCGCCCAGCGAGTCGATGAGGCCTTCGGGTCCCCGTTCCAGCTGGACCGCCAGCAGGTCACCGTCCGCGCGAGCGTGGGTGAGGCGTTCTCCTCCCAGCGGGGGAGCACGCTGGATGACCTCGTGCGGATGGCCGACTCAGTCATGTACGCCCGCAAGGCCGAGCACCGCGCGCTTGCCGTCGGCGTAGTGGCGGCGCCGAGCTGAGCTCGCGCTCGCTGCCCGGCCCACGAATCCACACGGCTCACCGCCGCGGTGTAGGCTTCGCATAAGCGCGACGGCGATGGGCCCGGTCGCGGTACATGGAGAGTGGGGGTTCGATGGGACTGGTAATGCGTTTGCGCTCGGTGTTGTTGCTGGCATGCCTGGGGTCGTTGGCATTCGGCGTGTCCGCGGCCAGTGCGGCGGTCACCAGCTCGCACATCACCGCCCCGGCGAGCGGGGGCTACTACCAGAAGAACACCGACACACCGTCCGACCCGGCGCACCAGATCACGGTGACCGGAACGTCGAACGGCACCACCGGAGACACGGTGGACATCGTCTGCACGTATCCGGGGGGGAGCAGCCCGGCCGAAGACGATGTGGCGGACGGGGTCCCGGTCGCGGCGGGAGGAAGCTTCTCCTACACCGGGCCACCGCCGAAGGCCGAGCAACTGTGCGTATTGCGAGCGATCACTAACGGGGACACGACGCTCCCGGGCGACCTCTCGCCCTACACCGGACCAACGATCGCCTCTGGCGACTTCAGGAGGAGCGTGTTGAGCTCCGGGCCCAACAGCGGGGTCACCTACGACTTCTACGACAACGCGGCCCAGTTCAACGGAGACGCCGACTACCAGTCGGTGGGCGATGGCGGCCTCTATGACGCTTATCCCCAGGACTCCGGCGATCTGGTTGAGGGCGCCGACCTGTTCTTCGCCGAGAACTATCTCGAGAACAACAACACCGATCGGCCGGACATCAGGATCGACAGCCAGCCGGCCTACGACTCCTACCAGGCCGAGCAGATCAGCAGCACCGCCACCGGCTTCCCCGCGGTTACCTTCTCTTCCAGCCAGAACCCGATCACCGGGGATCTGTCGGTGCAGGAGTCCGAGCCGCTGGTCAAGTGCTCGCCCGATGACACGGTCTATCCCGCAACCTCCACCAGCTGCACCAGTTTTCAACCGACCGGACTCACCTTCAACCGGACGATCACCCAAACGTCGTCCGGCCGCCAGGCAAGGCTGGTCGACACCTACGTGAGCTCCGGCGCCCAGCACGCGCTCGATGTCCGCTACGGGCAGGACTTCGACAAGAGCGATGCCGGGTTCCGCTTCCCAGGAGAGTCCGCCTACAGCACCCACACCACGGGCGACGTTGAGCCCTCCCCGCACACGGTGCCCGCGTCGATCTTCGTCAACTACGAGAACACGCTGGCGGATGGCGATGAGAGCGGCGCTCAGGGAGCGATAACCCTCGGCGATCAGCCCACCTCGATCTACTTCGTGCCCCAGGGGGACAGCGGCCAGACCCACCTGACGTTCACCTACCAACGCACGGTGCCGGCCGGAGGGTCCACGACGCTTCGCACAACGTACTCGTGGGCGTTCACCAAGGCCGACGCGCAGGGCCTCGCGCTGGCGGCGCAGCAGGCGCTGACCCCGCCCGCGACGGGCACCTACGCAGCCACTGGGGTGAGCGCGACGACCGCCACCCTGCGCGGGGTCGTGAACGCCAACGCCCAGGCCACCACCTACCACTTCCAGTACGGCACCACCCGGAACTACAGATCGACCACCAGCCCCGTCGCGATCAACGGCAACAGCCTCACCCCGGTCAGCGCCGTGATCAGCGGCCTGCAGCCCAACACCACCTACCACTACCGGCTGGTGGCGAGCAACGCGTCCGGGCCGAGCACCGGCCAGGACGTCACCTTCAAGACGGGAGCTGGGCTGCGGTTCGGTCACTTCAAGATCAAGGGCACCGCCGCAACGATCCCGCTGCGCTGCCTGTTCACCATGGGCCGCTGCCGCGGAGCGATCACCGCCACCATCCGCGTCCGCGTCCGGCACAACCACCACACCCACACCGTCACCCGGACACTCGGGCACTCGGGCTACTCAATCGCCGCCGGGCACCTGGGCAAGATCACCGTGAAGCTGAACCACACCGGACGGGTCTACTTGGCCCGCGCCCATAACCACAAGCTCCGTGTCAGGTTCACGATCAAGCTCGGCAATACCGTGACGAAGAGCCAGGTCCTGACGTTCAAGGCGGCTGCTCGCCGCCGGTAGCCGCAGATGCCCAACCAATGGTTGTGCGCAGCCAGCGATCGGTACTCGCTGAGCTAGTCAGACCCGGCGGAGAGCGGGGTCACCGCAGCCCGGGAATCGGACGGAGTACCGGCGAATAGCTCTCTTGCACCACTTCCGAGCACTCGCCGCAAAGCCTGAACACAGCGAGTATCGAACTGAGATCCCGCGTGGCGCTCCAGCTCGGCCAGGGCCGCCGCGACGGGGCGACCTTGCCGGTACGGCCGGTCGGAGATCATCGCCTCAAAGGCATCGGCCACCAGGATGATCCGGGACTCCAAGGGGATCTCGTCCCCGGTCAGTCCAGCCGGATAGCCACGACCGTCGATGCGCTCGTGGTGGTGGAGAATCCACGTCGCCGCCTCGGCCAGCTCCGCTCCGGCCACGATCTTGTGGCCGAGAGTCGTATGCGTCTGCATGACCGCGTACTCCTCGTCGGTCAGGCTGCTGGGCTTCTGGAGGATCGAGTCCGGCACGCCGATCTTCCCCACGTCGTGAAGGAGGCCGGCGAGGGCAGCCTTGGCCACCCGGTCCTCGTCAAAGTCAAGCTCCCGCGAGATCAGCTCGCATAGCTCCGAGACCGTTTCGGAGTGGCTCCGGGTGTAGGAGTCCTTCGCGTCCACGGCCCGGGCAAGCGTGGTGGCCAACATCCGCAGGTAGTGATCACGCGGGTCGATTCCCGCCAAGGCGGTCAGGTGAACGTTCTGAGGTTGCGGCACCATCGGGGCACCGCGCTTCGCCCCCCGGTGACGCGCCTTGTGCTCGTACAGAGCGCGGTCGGCGTTGAACGTCAGCAGGTTCGGTGACGGACCGTCCTCGGGCCAGACGGCCACCCCCCAAGAGAGGGTCACCGGCGCGCGAACGGCATTGACCCGAGTCTGGACCCCCCGGGCAAGCTCACTGGCGTGCTCCTTGGTCGTGCCAGGCAGAACGAGGGCAAACTCGTCACCGCCGAGGCGGTATGCGGTTCCGCGTGGCGGGCAGGCCGATTCGATCGCCTCCGCGACCTCCTTCAGCACGCGGTCGCCCTCGGCGTGACCGAGCTGGTCGTTGACGAGCTTGAAACCGTCGAGATCCAACATCACGATCGCCAGCTCGGAGTCGGCGTGCTCGACGTGACGGATCTGTCGCACGATCTCGCGCTCGAACTCTCGGGAGTTCAGCAGACCGGTGAGTGAGTCTCGGCGTGCCATGTCCTCGACGCGGGCGAACAGCCGGGCGTTGGCCAGCGCGATCGCCGCCTGGTCACCGTAGGCCCGCAGCATCTCCAACTCGAGCGGGTCGAATCCGTCCCTGCCGTGGGCCAGCGCGATCAACGCGCCCATGGTGTTGCCGCGAAACTGAAGTGGGCTGCTGTGCAGTGCTCCGAGTGGCGTTTCATCATCGGACGCGATCGACGCCAGTCTCGGCACGGCTTCCAGCGCCGAGTACTCCACTCGTGAGGCCAGGACGCCCGGAGTGTCGTTGGCCCATGTCTCCAGCAACCGCACTGTGGCCTCGGGAACACCATCGGAGGAGCTCCGGCAGCGGAGCCCCTGATCGGTCGCCACCAGCAGCACGAACTCCCTACCCGCGATCGCGGCCTGAGCGTTCTCCACGATCTTGTCGAGCACCTCTTCGACCCGCAGCTCGCCGACCAGATCCCGCAGCGAGGCGAACAGCCGCTTGCCAAGGGCATACTGATCGCGCATCAGCGCCGAGAGGGACTCCTGTTGCTGTTTGCGCTCGCGCAACGCCTGCCGCAGCATCAGCGATGTTCCCAGCGCCGGCACGAGCGGCTCGCCACCCGGCGGGCCCGGGCGCCCTGCGACCAGCTCGCCGCCAGCGGCGGCTCCACTGAGCGCGGTCCACATCCGGGCCTTGCGCGCGACCAGTGCCGAGTCCTCCTCTGACCAACGCATCTCGTAGACGCAGCTGGAGCCCCCCCTCAGCGCACATTCCGGGTGGCGCACAGTGGCCGGCATCGCGCCGAACATCGTCGGCACCGCGGCGAGGAGACCCTTGTTGTACTGACAGTCCAGCACGTGATAGCCGACGCCGGCGGTATCGACGTAGCGGATGCGGGCCGAGGTCGAGTCGATGG
This sequence comes from uncultured Solirubrobacterales bacterium, assembly GCA_963731435.1. GTDB lineage: Bacteria > Actinomycetota > Thermoleophilia > Solirubrobacterales > Solirubrobacteraceae > Palsa-465. The sequence continues at coordinate 9,364 of CAVSVF010000001.1, read as the reverse complement.
AGACGACCTCCATCCGGTGAGTCCAGGTGAACTTCTCGCCGGTGCGGGGGAGGTTCGAGTAGACGAGTTGCGGGCTACCAACCGCTCGGAGCATGACCTTGAGCAGGTGGAAGGCGTTGAGCTCCACCGCGGCGGCCCCGATGTTGCGCGCGGTTTGCGGATCACCGAGCACCTCGGTTGCGGCTTCGAACAGCGCGACCTTGGTTTCGAACGAGAACCAGAACGACTCGTCCCGCAGCTCATCTCGAAGCTCGGTGAGCCCGCTCCGCTCGAGGATGGCGTCGACAGCCTGCTCACCCCCACGCTGCTCGGCGTAGGTGAGAATCAGGCGAGAGGTCAGCCCACTTGCCTCATGGGTCTCCTTGCCTTGGGGCGGCCGAGATCCTTTCGGTCCACTGAAAAGGTATCGGCAGATCAGCCGAAAACCCTAGAGTTTCCGGGGCTAATCGTCCTAAACGCCCGCGATCCAACGGGCGTCAGCTTCCGCCAGGACTACGCCGAGGCTGCGTCAGGGACGTGCGGCGAGAGCTGCGTGCGGAGGCCAAGCTTTTCCGCGGCGGCGTTGAACGCCGTCCTGCGAGGCCAGCACCTCAGCGCCCTGATCCGCGACCACCATCGCCTCCAGGAGACAGCCCGGGATCTCATCGTCGCGGAAGATCGGAATTCGCGGCAATGTCCGGAAGCGGCGATCGGTCACCGCGGCCTTCAGCACGGTTGCGCCTGCGGCCTCCATCTCCTCACGGAGACTGAGCGGTACCTCGGGGTAGGTGTCGTCGGCCACCACGGCTCCTGGCGTCAGGAACGGCACGATGCTCGAGGCCTGATCGCCGCGGGCGGTCAGTACCAGGACCGCATCGGCCCGCCCAACATCCTGCGCCAGATCCGTGTAGAGGATGTTGCCTTCCCAGCGGCGTTCATCGGCGTACCGTGGATCCAGGGCCACCACGGCCGCGAACTCCTTCGCCAGCTCCTCGACCAGCTGACGCCCGATCAGGCCGGCACCCCCCGGAATCGCGATGGTCACGTCCGCCGGCGGCTTGCCCAGGAGCCTGGCCTGCTCACGCGCCGCGCCCATCATCGCGCACACCGTGCCGCGGTCGCCTCGTAGAAAGGGCGGCAGCAGCTCGATCCCGTTCGTCGGCGGCAATGCTTGGGATCCTGCCGGCCAGAGCGATGGCGACCACATCCGGATAGCGGGCACGAACGCCGTCGAGCAACTCGCGCAGACGCTCGGGCGATTGCTCGAACGATTGCGCCGTGGCCTTGCCCGCGACCATCATCGCCCAGTGACGGCCGAAGTGGATCACGCCGCTGGAGAACACGGGCTTCAGCATCCGCTCCACCCATTCCGGGAAGTAGAGCCGCTTCATCGTGCTCGGTCTCGGCGTAGACCACGAACAGGCAGTCGGGCTGGATCACCCGGCGCACCAAGCCACCCGCCAGGTTCAGCGAGGCGAACGCCGTGCCCCGCGTCACGGTCTCGGCTTCGCGCCAGCGCAGACCGGTCTGCTTGACGCCGACCCCTGTGCCGACCCCCAGCGCGGCCGCGGCGGCCACCGTCAGCAGCAGGCTCCAGGCCAGGATGATGGCGAGGAGAATCAGCATCCCGCCCGCGATCGAGACGAAGATCGTAGGTCCCGACGGCCCTCGGCGCCGCCGGCCACGGCCCTGCGGTCGGGTCTTCTCCGGCCACGCGACGACGCTCCCGCTGTTGCGCTCAACGACCCGACACCTCCTGTTTGGTACCACGAACGGGCAACACCTACCCGGTTCGCCCACAAACTATCGGTGCACGGACTCCTGGTATGAATCTGTCATTGCAGCCGTCCGTGGAGCGGGTGCGTTGACGGTCCTCGGCACCACCACGGGCGCTTCAGGCGCCGGCGGGGCCGCCGGTGCAGGCGTGCCCTCAATGCGACCGAGGAGCGCTCGGTGCTCCTGCGGCAGGACCATCCAGCCGGACGCCGCGGTCGCAACGGCGAGCGCGCGGCCGCCGAACAGCACGACGGCCACCAGCGCCGCGCCCTGCCAGAGCCAGGTGGCGAGATCGCCTGAGCGGGTGACGTGTCCGATCAGCGCGAACGGCTCCGGATACCCGCCACCCTTGAACAGCGGGATCAGGGCGACGCCGGCCACCATTGCCACGAAGAAGGATCCGGCCACGCAGCCTGCGATCACGCGCACGGCGAGGCCCAGCTGCATGAGACCGTGTCCAACTGTGATACGTCGCGAAGCCGGCATCCCTGACTAGCGTCGGCGTCACGGCGGCAAAGCTTGAGTCGTTGGTGACTCAGCCCCGCTGCTGCACGATCAACAACGTCTTCGGGGACTTGCGGGCCGTGTCCAGGGTTCCGGGAGGAACGCCGAGCGTCTGGCTGAAGGTGGAGGTCGGCATGCCCCCGAACATCGTCGAGAGTCCGATGTCAGTGGGCAGGCTGCTGTTGAAGACGACGACGAACTTCATGTCGACGGACCCGACGTTACGGATGTAGTGAGCCCAGCCCTGGGGTATGAAGCCGATGTCGCCAGGCGACAGCGTCTGCGCGCGCTGATGGCCGTCAGGGGTAACCACGCCAAGCTCCCCCTGCCCCTGCAGACACACGTCCATCTCCCACGCGTCCGGGTGCCAATGCGGCTCACGCAGTCCACCGGGCTTGAGTACGAGGAAGAACACGCCGGCGGCATTGCCCTCGAAGATCGGGAAGTTCTTCTCGGTCAACTCGGTGACGGTCCCACCCGGGGTGATCGCCGTCGGCTTGGCGCTGGCCAGCGGGAACCGATACTCGTCGCTGTCCTTCGGAAGCACCGGCGTGCCTTTGGACACATCCAGCACAGGCGATCCTTCGCCGTTCCCATCCGCGGTCGCTGCCACGGCAACGGCGCCCGCCGCGGCCAGCGCACCGGCCCCGGCGATTAGCTCTCTGCGCCTCATCTCCGTCACCTCCTACCTCCTCTGCTCGCCACGGCGGAAACCGTAGATCGCAGTCCGGACGGTGAAGCGGCTCGCTTGCGCGAAGGGCTAGCGGTCGTGCTGCATGAACCACGCGGTCGCGCCGCGCAGGAGCCGTGCATTCCCGATCTCACGGTAGCCATGGGACCGGTAGTACGGAACGTTTGTCGGGTTGGTCGTGTCGAGGTAGATCGGTCGGTCGGCCACCTGCGCCTCGCCCAGGACATGGTCGAGCAGCATGCTGCCGATGCCCTGGCGCTGGTGATCGGGATGGGCGGCCAGGTACCAGAGAAACAGGTGCGGGTGATGAGGATGATGGCGTTTCATCACCGCGTCGACCCAGGCTCCCCGGAGACCTGGGCCCGGGCCCGCGAGCAGGAAGGGCGGCGCCTCGCGCAGTGTCGCGCGGGGGGGCGGGAAACGAAGGCCCTCGGCGTAGGTCAGCGCCACCCCCACCACCGAGCGCTCGTCCATCACGCACCAGCTGGGGCCGGCCCACCGCAGTGCCTCGCCGACGAGGACCCCGTAGTAGCGCTCCAGCAATCGCCTCCGCGCCGCGACCCGGCGCGGTCCGATGGCGACCCAAGCAGGGTCGTCCAGGAACGCTCCGGCCAGCACCTGGGCCGCCTGGGCGCGCAATGCTTCCGGCAACTCGATGATCTCCAGGTCGCGGCTGCGGGTCTCGTGGCCGACTTGTGTTGAAGACCCGCTCATGCCGACCTTCCGGTTTGAGGCTCATGGTCTCCGCCAATGCCTCCCTTGAGAAGCAGGCTGAGCTCCTCGCCGCTGGGTACGGCCTGGGGATCAAGCAGCGACTGGATCAGCAGGCCGTCAGCGATCGCGATCAGCAGCGCGGAGAGCACCTCCACCATCCGTGGAGGGATGGTCTCCTCCGCAGCGCCGGCGCGGACCATCCCGCCCACCCGCCGGCGTTGCTCGGCGTAGTGGTCGGCGAGCCGGCTGTGCAGCTCCGGTGAGCGCCGAGCCTGAAGCAGAGCCTCCAGAAAGGTCGCGAACAGCGCCTCGTGCTTCGGGACCTCATCGAGCATCGCGGCCAGGGAATGGAGGAGCTGGTCAAGCGGCGGGGCGTCCCGGTCGGCGGCGGCGACGTGCGAGACGCGTTCGGTCCACTCCAGGAAGCACTCCAGTACCGCCTGGGTGAGCAGGCGCTGCCGAGAGCCGTAGTGGTAGTTGACCGCAGCGAGGTTGGCACCCGACTCTGCGGCGAGGTCACGCACGCTCGTGCCGGCGTATCCCCGTTCGGCGATCAGCCGCTTGGCCGCTGCGAGCAGTGAGGCCTGGGTGTTCGTTGCCGGCTTGGCCATTACCACGTGCAAACGATCGTATCAAACGACCGTTTTAGCCGGCGGGCCAGAGTCAGGGGAAGTGAGCCGACGGCTGTCCGGATGCGCGGCCGTCATCGGTCTCTGCTCCAATTGGGTCGTCATGGATCAGCCGACCGCCGAAGCGGCTTTGCGCAGGCTCGATCAGCTGGTCGGCCACTGGAGGCTGCTGACCAGTGGGCCGGACGATGAGCCATGGCCAGGTGAGGGGCACGCGCGGATCGAGTGGCACGAGTCACGGGCGCACCTCGTCGTCCACTCGGCTGTTGATGCTCCGGGGGTGCCAACGAGCATCGCGATCATCGGATGTGACGGCGCGAAGGGCACCTACTACCAGCTGTACTCCGACGACCGGGGGGTCTGTCGCGTCTACGAGATGAGCCTCGATGAGCGCGAATGGAGACTCTGGCGGGAGGGGCTGCCATTCCCGCAGCGCTTCACCGGCAGGTTTACCGATGACAGCCAGAGAATCGTGGGTCGCTGGGAGAAGGCAGAGGATGGCCGCGAGTACGCGACCGACTTCAGCCTGACCTACATCCGGACGGAGTAGCGGCGCGTTCGCGCGGGCGGATTCAGTAAGGCCGGCTCGGGTAGCCCGGGCCAAGCTGCGAGTTCGCGTACTTGGCGAGCTGGAGGGCGAAGCGCTCGTCGAACAGGCCCGCCGGCGCGCTCCCGGGGTAGCACTGGGTGCCCGCGCTGCGGCCGGGGACACCCACCCACATGAAGGCATCGACGTGCTTGCTGTAGAAGCCGGTGTTGGCGGTCGGCTGCGGGCCGAGTCCACGTCCGGGCGGGTTGCACAGATCCTCGATTCCCTGCCGGACGGGATCGCGGTTGAGCAGCGGACCGCGACCATTGTCCTGAGTGCCGACGATGAAGTGGCTTCCTCCGGTCATCCGCGAGACCTCGGCCCCGTACTTGATCTCGTGCGTGGTCCAGTTGAAGTGGGTGTCGTTGAGGAAGAACCCCCGGATCTTGCGGACCCCGATCTTGTTGAGGATCTTCGCCGCGAAGCGAGGGCTGTCGGCGTCGGAGGTGCCGCCCTCGACGTAGGTCACTGCGTGCGGGAGCCTTGAGAGCTTGTTGATGGCATAGGAGAGCAGTCCTTCGCGGTCGCGCAGGCCCGCCCGGCTAAGGCATCCCGCGGTGTCGATCGCGTCGGTCTCGAGCAGGATCACGGTGGGGAAATGGCCGACCGCTTCGGCGAGCTCGTTGATGTGGCGCCTGAACACCGCGGCAACGGAGCCGGTCTCGCGCAGCGTGCCGCAGTGCGAGTGGATCAGGAAGTAGGTGGAGATCAGGGCGTCGGCGCCTGGATCGGTTTCGTGCATCCGGCAGAGAAGCTTCTGAGTCTGCGAGTAGATCGCGCCCGGGCCGCCGCCGGCCGAGTAGTTGCTGAAGCGCTTCACCTCAGGCTGCGCGGCGATCTTGCTCAGCAGCTGCACCTTGCGAAGCGACGCGGGAGACAGACCGCCGAAGTTCTGGGTCTTCTCGAAACCCGTCCAGGTGACGTTGCCGACGCGATTGGGGTCGCGACCCAGCAGCTGCGCGATCGAGGTCGCTGCGAAGCCTCTGTTCGTGCCGGGGCCATCGACGAAGAACCGTGCGCCAACGAGGGGATCGGCATGGTTCGCCGGGCGCGGGTTCAGCTGGAACGGTTGCGTGCCGTCAAGCGAGCACAACCTCGCCGCGTTCGCCGTGGGTGAAGGCGATTCGCCCATGGCCGCTGGCGCCAGACAACCCAAGGCACCGACCACCGCAGCCATCAACACCAACCGACGTGCCCAACCGCTCATGCGGTCTTCCATCGGCATCCCAATCGCGGACCGAAGAAAAACGGCCGTGCTCTGGACGTTCGATCGAGATGGTGCGACTACGGTTAGCTCGACAGCGACACGGCGCCGTTGCCGTTGGAGCGCTGGAGCGCGGAGGAGGTCTGCACGACATTCCGGCCGGCGACCTTGCCGGCGTACAGGGCTGCGTCGGCCTTGGCGATCAGCAGATCGCTGGTCTCGCCGGCCCAATCGGCAACACCGACCGTGATCGTCACCTGCGCGTCTTCAGCCGGATGGTCCGGGATCAGAGTGGCGACTGCCTCGCGCAGCCGTTCGGCCACCCGCTCCGCGCCTGGCTCGTCGGTGAACGGCAGCACAACGAGGAACTCCTCGCCGCCCCAGCGACCGATCAGGTCCTCGGTCCGCAGCGAGCCGGCGAGCACGCGTGTGGTGTCGATAAGGACGCCATCCCCGCCGTAGTGCCCCAGGGTGTCGTTGAGGTGCTTGAAGTGGTCGAGATCGATCATCAACACCGAGATCGGATGCCGGTGGCGTCGCGTTGCGCTGAGGCTCTCCTCGAGGGCCTTCTTGATCGCCCGGCGGTTCCTGACCCCGGTCAGGGCGTCCGTGTGAGCCAACCGATCGAGTTCGGTGTTGAGGTGCCGCATCTGGATCCGGCTGCCTTGAAGCTTTGTCAGCAGCAGGGTCAAGGCCAGTCCAGCCGCCACAAGGCCGGCGACGGCCACCCACGGCAACCACTCCGCGGGCCCGTCCACGGAGTTGAACAGCTGCGCCTCGGGTACCGCCATCACGATCCGCCACGGCGTTCCGTGAACGCGAGCGCTGAGGAAATAGCTGTTCACCCCGTGACTCTCGTAGGACCCCTGGGCTGCGTGCTGCACCGCAACCGCCAGTGCCGGCTCGGCGAGCGCCAGCGTGGGCTTCGGGCCTGGCCCCCGGGTTGACGAGATCACTTGTCCGCGCGCATCGACCAGGTAGACGCGGTGACCGGGGATCGCTGTCATATCAGTCAAATACGCACCCAGTGGCGTGTGCGAGACGTCGTAGGCGCCGCTGAACACCCTGCGTCCCGATGAGGTCTGAAACGGGGTGGCAAGGCCAACGACCGGATCCGCGCGCGCCGCCGAGGGCACTACGTTCGACACCGCGGTGTGGCCGGCCACAGCCGCCGCAAGGTGCGCGTACCGACGCGAGAGCGGCTGGCCCAGTAGCGAGGGATCCGCGGGTACGACCTGTAGCAGCCGTCCTCGACTGTCGAGGAGCACCGCGGCGCTCAGTCCCAGTCCACGGCTGGTCCGCTCGAACAATCCCTTCGTGACCTGGCGACCGCCGAGCCAGGTCATACCCTGGGTGTGCTCGCGGCTAAGTAGGTCCCCGACGTAAAGCGTCGCGAACTCGGCACCGAGTTGAACGCGTGCCTGGGTGCGCTGCACGATCGAGCGGCGACTGTCCGACTGCGAATTCGCCAGGAACCACGCCAATGCTCCGGTCACCGCAGCCCAGACGATGAGGGCCAGGATGACTCCGGTGCGCGCCCGTCCACGCCAGGTCGTTTCCAACCCGGCCGGACCCACGGTCGGCTCAGAGTCCATGATGCTCTACTTATCGGCGTCGTGCGAGGGGCGCTTGAGCGCTCAGGCGGCCTCCTCCGAGCTCGATACCGAGAGTGGTCCGGAGACCATGGCGACCGGCCTCGGTGAGGTGTACGGGTATGGTTGCGGCTTGTCCGGGCTGCAACAGGATTTGAGCGAGGACCTCGCCGAGAACGAACGTCGTGGGTTGACGCGCGTCCTGGGCTTCGGCAGCAAACCTGCGCTTGTGGTCATCGACTTCGTGCGGGCCTTTACCGAGCCCGGCGAGGGGATGCCGCTGGCGGCGGATTTCGGCCCGGAGATCGCCGCCACGGTGGAGGTGCTCGGCGCCGCCCGTGCCGCGCACGTACCGGTCTACTTCACGGTCCCCGTCTACGACGAACCGGACCTCGCGGATGCCGGCATCTGGGCCAGCAAGGTCCCGGCATCGACTACGTTACGCGCGGGCACACCGGGCGTCGAGCTGGATCCGCGTCTGGGTCGCCGTCCCGATGAGGCGCTGATCCTGAAGAAGTACGCCTCGGCGTTCTTCGGCACCGATCTGGCCAGTCGCCTGACCACCCGCGGCGTGGACACCTTGCTGCTGTGTGGGTGTACGACGAGCGGCTGTGTACGCGCCTCCGCAGTCGATGGCCTGCAGCACGGCTTCCGCGTGATGGTGGTGTTGGAGGCGGTCGGGGACAGGAATCCCGCGGGACACCGGCAGAGCATGCTCGACATGCAGACCAAGTACGCCGACGTCATCGCGCTGGACGCCGTGCGCACCAAGCTGCAGAAGCCGTGACCCCAGAGCCGCCGTTCACATATCGGCCGGCCACCAAGGCGCCCGCCATCACCTGGCCGGGCGGCGAGCCGGTGGCGGTCTGGATAGCGATGAACATCGAGCACTACCCGATCGACCGCCCAGGGCTCAGCCTCGTCCCTGTCACAGCGGGATTCGTCCCCGACCCGATGAACTACGGCTGGCGGGACTACGGCGCACGCGTAGGGATCTTCTCGCTGATGGCGTTGCTGGACGGGCTCGGAATGCCAGTCACCGCCCCGGTGCATACGGAAGCGTGCACTCGATATCCGGAGATCATCGAGGGCGGCGTGCAGCGCGGGTGGCGCTGGATGGCCCACGGGGCGCACAACGCCGCGCTCCACACCGACGTCGCAATCGACGCCGAACGCCGGATGCTGCTCGACTGCGTGAACGCGATCGAGAGCGCCACCGGCCAACGCCCGCGCGGGTGGCTGGGGCCGGCGCTGACCGAGACGTTCAACACGCCTGCGCTCCTCGACGAGCTGGGGCTCTCGTACACGTGCGACTGGTGCAACGATGACCGCCCTTATCTGCTGACCGGGACGCGAGACCAGATCGTTTCGGTGCCGTACAGCGTTGAGCTCAACGACGTCACGCTGCTCTTGTCGAAGGGCTGGACCGCGAAGCAATACGCCGACGCGCTGATCGACCAGTTCGACGGGCTGCGGGCCGCCGGGCAGCGCTCGGGAGTGGTCATGGCGATCCCGTTGCACCCCTTCCTGGCCGGAGTCCCGTTCCGTCTCGCCGAACTGCGACGCGCCCTCGAGCACATCGTCGACTCAGGCGACGCGTGGCTGGCCACCGCTGACCAGATCGCCGACCATTACCTGGCCCGTCACTCCGAGTTCTAAAGCCGGAGGTGTGGGGCTTCCTGCCTG